>JAKVNF010000001.1 GCA_022483465.1 Lachnospiraceae bacterium
GCGGGAAAGGTCCAGCCTCTGCTCTACCAATACGGTAGGATCCCGGCAGGTTTCCTTTTCTTTCTGAATCTGCTCCATCACATAGGTGGCATAGTCATCCGTTGCGGAATCCATCTCCTGATCGAAGCAATCCAGATCCTCAGTAGGATCCCTGGTCTTCATGCCGAGCGCCTTCTTCAGCTTGTACTCGGCAAGGCTGTGTGCGCAGGTGCCCTGAACGGCATACTCGGAAGTTCTCCCTCCGGTACCCGTGTTGAGCTTTGCGGAAGGCGGACAGGCGATCCAGCGGTTACTGGACGATGCCGACAGGAATGCGTGCTGATCAGGCATCGGGGATCACCTCCGCATCTTTCAGAAACCCTGCGTACTGCTCCGGCTTCAGCTCTGAGAGCTTATGCACACCGTACTTGGTGAGAAGCTCCCGGATCGCATCCGTATTGGCCTTGGAAACTCTCGTCTTCTTTGCCATCTTTTCCCGGAGCTCTTCGAACGTGATCTGCTCCTGCGGATCTGCCTCCGGCTGCGGTTCCACTGTCGGCTGCTGCCCTGAGAAAAACTTTCGCAGGGAGTCAGAAACAGCAATCAGCTTCTCCCCGCATTCCTTCAGTTCATTCAGCGTCAGATCCAGCTCGCTCATCTTTGACATGGCTTGTACCTCCCTTCTCGATCCAGCAGGCGATCCGATCGGTAAGGATCGAGACCACCCGCAGGAATGCGACTACATCGTCGTGATCAAATGATTTGTTTGTCATATTGCTTGTCTGTCCTTTCTAGAGGGTGATTGGTTTTTGTTCTTAACCCCTCCGTAACTCACAGGACAGTTCCGGACATTTTGAACAAACTCAGCTGAGAAGTTTTTTCAGGTTCTTGAGGGCTGCTCTCCGGCGATAAGAAACGGTGGTCTGTGCCATGCCAAGCTCTGCCGCGATAGCGTGATCAGATTTCCCATCTGTGGACATCCAGAGAATCTTCTGGTCCTGATCGGTCAGTGTCGCCATCGCTGTATAAAGCTCCTCGTATTCTTCCTTCCGGAGCGCTGCTTCTTCCGGTGTTTCATAAGAAGAAGGAACATCGATGCCGTCCTCTGCCATCTGCTCAAGGGACAGCGGTGCGCCATCGCGGAGCCGGTCACACTTCGAGCAGTCGCCCATGCAGCGGTGACCGTCGATTATGCAGCGGGATGCACGTCTCTCCTGCTGCTTTGCCTTCCAATACGGCTGCTTATAAGCGCGATAAACTTCCTCGGTTACAAACACGGTCTTTGTCTCTTTTTTGCCTTCATCGTTCAGAACGGTTACATTGAGATAGAACTTTTTCTCTTCCATGGATTTGCCTCCTGAGCCGGAGGCATGGAAGGCAGGAAGAAAGTTCTGACCGGAAAGATCAAAGGACCTTGGAGCCGATACGAGTGGGCACAAAAAAGGCGCACGAAAGTAAGGCTCCCGACATTCCAGATCCACCTATCCCGTAAGAGATAAGGAATCTGTTATGTCGACATCCTGCCTTCGTGCGCACTCTGGCTCGATATTCGATTTTTTTAATGTGATTGAATTGCTGACTACTGATCTGCAGTCAGGGACGACGGGTTACATTAGGTACTTCTGGTTGTCATGGTGGGTCTCTCATAGTTGCCTCCTTTTTGCCTTCATGTATATGCGGACCATTTGGAGCTGATTTTGAACGGGTCTCCGATATTTTTTCTGGAGAATAGCTGCCGGTTTGAGCGGTACATATCCTGCCATGTGTATGCGGACCATCCGGAGCAGAATCGGAAATCCTCTCAATAAGAACCATAAAAATCAACCGGCCTTTCTGCTTATCTACGGACACAAGCGACCCGTTTTTGTGCTGTTCGGGTAACATTTCTCTCTCAAATATCAGTTCAGAAATTAACCAGCAAAATCGGACACATCCCTCTATGTCTTCCGTCCTCGAAACCCTGTGCAAAACGCACCCCTGTGGTATGGGAAGCTGTAACAAGCCTCCTAAAACTTCCTCGCATGTCCCAGTCAAGGAATCCGCTCCTTTGTTAACCCTCATCTAATGGAGCCGATCCGGAGTACCTATAGGTATATGGGCGATTTTTGCCGTCAAAATTTCATGTGTGCGGAATTCGCCCGATTTATTTCCAGACACAAAAAAAAGCCGGACACGCGGTCCGGTCATCACAAGGCACAATATCCCTGTGAATTACCAAACCACATGTCCGGCGTTGCTCGCTGCATGCTACAGGCCTTGTGATACAAATTTCGTTCACCACCTATGCGCGGCTATTTGCTCGGTACAACTCTTATTCTGTTTTTGCCCATCATCCTGACTGCCATGACCGTCTTGCAACGAGGACACTTGATCTTAATTGTTCCATGCGTATCGGTCCTCATGTCAAAAAGCCTGTGGCTACAGCAGGGGCATTTGATTGCGATTGTTCTCTCTCCCTCATCCATACGATTCCACCGTCCTTCTTCATAAGCCGTAAGGGCTGTGATAGTCCATGTAGTCGTATGGGGTTTCGCTGCTCCCATATGCCTTGCTGGCAACAGTTTTCTTTCTTCCCGGTAATGTTCTCTCCGCGTCCTCTCTCGTCTTGAACAGTCGGCTGGCTCTTAAGTTTATGCCTGCCCCGCCGGCAGCGACGGTATAAAAATCTCCATAACTTCTAAGAATAACGACAGGCGTCACATAGGAATGATTTTCGACAATGTACGCCTTTTCTCCTACTTTGAATGTCATCTGCTTCCTCCATAGATGGACATTCTCAGCTAAAAGGGAAAGTCAGACTGAAAATGCTGCAATCCCGCACGGTTCTTATGCGCAACATCTGTTCTGATTCGGTCTGCGCATATCGTTTTGCTAAGGTAGCGAATCTTGCTGAACGATAAACTTTGGTTGCTGTTGCGTCTCTGTTACTTCTAATCTGCTGCTTCTTTTCTGTTGTTACACCTCTGCTTCATCTCTCCTACTCCAGATCCTTAATGACTTTAATGGCCACCCCCTGTATCTCACACGTCGGAACGTAGATATCCTCCATGTGGTCGTTCTCCGGATGAAGCCGGATTCGGTTAAACTCCGGTTCCGGGAAGTAGCGCTTGAGCGTTGCCTCCGTCTCCATGAGCGCCACCACGATCTGCCCCGGTTCGGCGCTGTCCTGCTTTCGAATGAGGACCAGATCTCCGGTGTTGATCCCGGCATTTACCATTGAATCGCCATCCGCGCGAAGAAGGTAAAACGTACCTCTTCCAAAGAGCACCACGGGAAGCTCTACATACTCCTCGATGTTCTCCTCCGCAAGTTTCGGAACACCACAGGCCACAGCCCCAAGGAGAGGAACAGAGATCTTCCCGGTCTGGCTGTCCATCTGGCGTTTCGTCCGATAGCCCTGATGGCCGTGATAATCGATCAGATTGTTTTTTCTCATGTACTGGAGATATCGACTGACGGTTGCCGTCGAGAGGTGCGTTCCGTCTGCGACCATCTGGTTGGTAGGGGATACACCATACTCATCCCAGTAGTCCTCGATAAATTTCGCCAGTACATCAAAGTACTCCTCGTTCTTATGGCGCATGACATTCTTCCTATCTGTAATATTTATTACACTTGCAAGTAAAATAATACCCCGGACAAGCCGGGGTGTCAATGGGGAATTTTAGAAATGATGTTACTCTTCTTCGTTCTCGTTCGTAACCAACACTTCCGGCACGTCCTCACAGTGAATGATACTCTGCTCAGTCTCATCTCCTACTTCATACCATCAATCTGTGGAATCAATTCATCCAGCTTGGCAACGATGCGCTTTTGCTCAGCGATGGGAGGAAACGGCAATACGAATAATCGCATATTATTCTGAGAAATATTTACCTGAGATTCTGCCATCCCACTTTTTGCCCCAGTAATACATCTCTGTACTGCCGGACTTTTCAAAGCATACATTAGATAATTTTCATTCACAAATCCTTTAACATACCTTATCCGTACCGTTTTATCTGATAATATCAGATTTCCTGGTTCATTATTTACAATACATGTAACCCCAGTCCGATTTTGAGGGCCTGCTCTTGTAATCAAAAGATCACCGGCATGAACAACTTGATCGCTCTTTATTTGAAAGCCTGATGGCAATACTTTATTTTCATCTGCCAAAAAATAACCGTCTTGTATTGCTGTAGTCTTGATGACACCCCATTCCTGTTTAGTAGCAGGACGATTTTTACATTTTGGACTTTTTCCGGCCTCTGTATCGGTTATCACATTTCCAAGTCTCACCCACTCCCAGCTCTCTGGAATATCAAACGGTATCTCCTCTTCCTTAATCGGCGGCAGCGGCTTCTGTTTCTTAATCTTCCCTTCTTTGACCAGCTTCTGTTTCTCTTCTGCAATTTTCTTCAGCAGCACATTCGCCGGTTCGTCATTCGGATCCTGATGTACCAGTTTCCCCTGAATCGCCATCTGCAGGATGGACTTCTTCAGATCATCCGGGAAGCGGGTGTTGTAGGATTGCAGATGGTCGTAGGCAACAGCATATCGATCGATGAATGGCATGATCTCTTCGATCTTGGCCACGATACGCTTCTGCTCGGCGAGGGGAGGAAGGGGAATAGGCTTATTCTTTATAAATTTATAGTGTCGACTATACCCTCCTATCTTTTCAAGCCCAATCGTGTAGTAGTTGAGAATATAATATAAAAAGTCCGCTGAAATAATTTGTGTATTAGGGATGAATATTTTCACTCCATCAGCACCAATGACAAAATTAAAGTCAATAAGTTTGACTACGGTAGTATGATCTCCAAAAATAATCACTTTCCCCGATGGCTGAAACAATTTTGATTCATCATCACAAAATCCAATTAAAAAATCTTGTGACTGGCTAATTACTGGGTATTTACCCTCAGGTTTCACCTCTGATTCTTTAATTTGATACGTTTTAGTGGCCACAGATTCTGTGATCGATTCCAAATGCGCAGTCTTCCATGTGTTTGGAATTTCAAAATCAAGTTCATCCACCTTCCTCTCTTTGATGCTAAGTAAATTAACTAGTGCCTGCTGATTAACTAAATATAGCGATAAAATCTGGATTTTATCATCATATATGTTATAATGAATGCAAAGATATTTTAACTATTGCTGTTTATCTTTGCATTTAAGGGTCAGCCAGCTATGTATAAGACAGTTACAGAGCACCAAATCACCTTTTTCGACTTCAATCAGAGCTGTGGGATGCAGCTTGAGGAGAAAAACGAGTGGGTTGTTCTCTCAACACGAATCGACTGGGGCGCACTTGAAAAAGTGTACGCCAGTCTGTTTCCCTCCCACAAAGGACACCCGGCGAAACCTCTGAGGATGGCGCTTGGGGCCCTCATTATCCAGAAACGCAAAAAGCTGTCCGACCGCGCGCTTGTGAAAGAGATCGCCGAGAACCCGTATCTACAGTACTTTCTAGGCATACAGCAGTACTCGCATAAGTGCCCTTTTGAGGCAACATCGCTGGTCGCATTTCGGAAGAGGCTCAACGTCAGCTTCCTGACGCGGGCAAACGAGCTGTTTCTCGGAAAGGCTGGTGCTACGCCCGAACACACAGGGGATAAGGTTTGTGTGTCAGAAGACGGGGAAAACAGCGGGACGTTTATCCTTGACGCTACGTGCTCGCCATCAAACATAAAGTATCCGCAGGACTTTGTGCTCTTGAATGACGGGCGTGTGAAGCTCGAGGAGATGATCGATTACTTCCATAAAACTTATGCCCCGTGGAAGAAACCGAGAACCTACCGGGAAGTAGCACGCAGGGAATACCTGGCTGTTGCAAAGAGCAAGAAACGTACGACGAAAAAGCTGCGTTCCCTGATCCGCAAGCAGCTGGAGTGCCTCCGCCGTGATCTTGGATACCTTGAGGCATATATGGCGGAAGGGTATGCCCTGCCGGCAAAGTATGCCGACTTCTATCTGACGATCATGGAACTGTACCGTCAGCAGAAGTACATGTTTGACAATCATACACACCGCGTTGAAGGCCGGATTGTCAGTATCAGCCAGCCATACCTTCGGCCGATTGTCCGGGGAAAAGCAAAGAACCCGACGGAATTTGGCGCAAAGTATGATGTCAGCATTGACGAGAAAGGCCATGCCCGGCTGGAAAAGATCCAGTTTGACCCGTATAATGAAAGCTCTGTGTTCCAGAAGGCGGTTGAAGCGTACTACCAGCGCACCGGGCATTATCCCGCAAGGGCGCTGGTTGACCAGATCTACCGGACGCGGAAGAACCGCGATTATTGCAAAGAACATGGAATCCGGATGTCAGGGCCTAAACTTGGCAGGCCGTCCAGAAAAGCGTCTACCAAAGAGGAATACCAGGACAATACAGACCGGATCGAAGTGGAACGCTTCTTCAGCCTGGACAAGCGTTGCAGTGGCGCAGGGCTGATCATGACCAGACTGTCGGATACAACGCTGTCATCGATTGCCCTGTCGGTGTTTGTGACGAATCTATTCGCAATCCCTGCCGGAAATATTTTTTTGCTTTATTTTGCGGAAAGCGAAAGCGGATCAGATTCCAGCCATTTCATCGAATTTGAAGCAGCGTAACCTCTCTCCGCGGGTATCCAAAGCTGTTCGTGATTTTTGGAGAGGCTTTGTTGAGCAGACACTATATACATGTGCTTTATGGTACATTGTATTCTTCTGTCTGGTGCTCTTCTGCAACGCGCAGAGCATGGTGGGATTCTTTCTCCCGATACATCAGATGATCGATGTGGTGGAAAAACTGCTCGACCTCGGGATAGATCTCAGGAGAATAGAAGGCATACCCTGCCGAAAAGGAGAGCCTGTAGGTGCGTGCACCTAGATGGTTGAAATCGTTGCACCGATTTCTCAATTCTTCCAGCCTCTTCTCTGCCTGCTGCGTGTCATGATCAAATGAAAGGACGACAAACTCATCTCCTCCATAGCGTCCGATTTTGGCATTCCTTCCGAAAGTGTCCCGAAGAAGTCCGGAAAGCCTGATCAGAGCCTCATCCCCCGTCTGATGTCCGCTGATATCATTAATCTGCTTAAAGAAATCCAGGTCAATCAGATAGACAAGAAAGGGATGATCCTGATGATAATGGCTGCACTGATATTCCAGCTCGCGCACAAATCCCCTTCGATTCAGAAGACCGGTCAGATAGTCATCGTCGATGTTATGCGCCTGCACCTTCAGAAACAGTAAAAGACATGCAAGCACAGACCCGGCATACTCATAGGATGCTCCACCGACGAATACCTGCAGAAATCCGGACGCCAGAATGATCAATGGAAAAAAGACCACGACAACCTTATAATTCGTACGGATCTGGGATCTGCGAAGGAAGATGTACAGAGAAATAATGGCGCAGAAGCCCATGTTCAGCACGCCCCGGGCAACAAACAAGCTGCCGCGTGAATACATATAACCGTGATAATCGTAAAACCATCTCAAATCGAAAAGAGCACTCACGGTTACCAGCGTCAGGTTCAGGAATACATAACCGTAGACCACGCCGTACAGGAACCTTTCCGCGCGGTCTTTCCTGCCTGAAGTCCAGGAATCGATATAGATCAGGGATGCCAGATAGCCGACTGGATCGCCTGAAAAGATAAGATAGGTTCCCGCCCTTTTCACCCAGAGGCCGGCAGGACCTGGCAGATACAGCTTGCTGAGGGAATCAGCAGTCAGCAGAACCAGAATAACGGAAAGCATGAAAACAAAGCTCCGATCCTGACGGGTATAGGCTCCGCCGCTTACCGTTATGCTCAAAAGCATAACCGCAATAATTGCTACATATATATTTAACATGATCCAGCCTGGTACGCTCATGCTGATCCTTTCTCCTCTGACCTATCTATCTCTCCATGAAAATACGATGGACGTCCCTTATGCAGAACCATCCCTTCAGAATTCTTCACAATCCCGGCTGTTCAGGATGGTGCTGGACAGGACGCTCAGATAGGAACTCCGGTCTCTGCTGAAATCGTCCGTATAGGAAAAGTTGCACACCATTCCCGTCATGGAGCGGATGATGGGCTGGTAGTAGACAACAAGCCATCCATTCTCCAACGCCTTTTCCAGCAGGATCCCAGACGTCGGTTCCAGTATGTTGACGATCATTTTCACCAGTGATTTAGGTGTAAAGAAAACGCCGTCGTCCTGAGCAACGTTCTTTGCAAACTTATTCAGAAAGTATTCGTAGATACGTCCAATAACATCTCCGCCAACATCATCCAGCGCATTGTTATTGAAGATCCGGAGAAGCTCCGAGAGAAGCTCATCTGAAAAGATGGTGTACTCTTTTGGAAGTACGCCCTTTAACTGTTCGCTCTGATCTTCTACAAGCGACATTGCGTTGTTAACGGCTGCACCAAGGGACATAATCGGATCACCATTTTTATCGGTCAAGTTTGCGGCAGTGATGTCCTCCGGAAGGTTGACGAGATAATCATACTGTGCCTCGCGAGGAAGAAATAGAGCCGACTTCTCTGCAAAATCAATCGCCTCTACAGGTATTACTCGCCCATTCCGCATTGGACGATCTTTCATGATCTCTGCTTCAACCCTTTTGAATCGCGAATACGCATATCTGAGAAAGATCAGGCCAAGCACAGGCATACAGTACTGATTCGAGGTGAGTTTCGAACCTGCACGAAGCAGGTCTGCCGATTCCCACAAGTCTGATTCAAGCTTTTTGATGCTGTTATTGTCCATGCCGTACTGTCTCCTCCTTGTGTGGTTTGCATCACTAAAAAATGAGGCATAGAGCGATTCTACTTTGCTCCATGCCTAAATTATTACCCGCTCTTAGTATGCTATTAACCAGTTTTCTGATATTTTTATAATACCATATCGTCTACAGTCCTGCCATGAAAAGTTGACCAATAGACTTGTAATCTGATGAGAACGAAAAAGCGATGCAGGCATTCATCCCGCACCGCCGTATCTGTGTCCTTTATTTCTGCGTCCACGTTTTCCCGCCATCAGGTGAATAATAAACCGCATCTGGAGTCACAAGCGTGTAGTTTTTCACATTGTCTTTTTCATCTAAGGCAAAGGATGAAGCTAAACGGTACCAGGCCCCAGTATCGGGCAGTAGTCCGGGATTTCGGAGTCAAAAGGATGACGGAGATCCGGGATATGAGGCTGTTATATTATTCTGCCTCAGGTTTTAAGTTGATTTTCACCCATATTCCATCATTTGTTAATGGTCCATACGATTCACTTCCTCCATCATTGTAAACATAATAATCATCGCCAACCTTGCAGAGATCCCCCCTATTAACCTTTAGTCTCTTGTTATTGAAATCAGACTGTTGCCAAATCTTACCAGTAGGCTTTTCCATGGCATACCATCCTAATACTTTATCCGGAGTATATTTCCAAGACTGATCATATTCTACCGGTACACTACGGGCACCAAAATAAATATCCCCTTTATAGCTATATACCATTCCTGGCTCAATTGTATAAAAAAAGTTTGAATCTTTTGGATATTTATCTCTGTCGGCAACTGTATCCCAATCATTTATCGAAGAATTAAAAGCGTTAGGAAGTTGTGTACTCGAGTTAATCTCATCTGGATTTTCTAAAGAACCTGATCCATCTCCAGTACTTCCTCCGGCATTGCTTCCTCCAATGTTTCCACCGATGCTTCCACCGGTACTTCCGCCGGTACTGCTTCCACCGGTACTTCCGCCGGCACTGCTTCCTACAGTACTTCCGCCGGTACTTCCTACAGTACTTCCTCCAGTACTTCCGCCGACACTGCTTCCTCCAGTACTTCCGCCGGTACTTCCGCCGGCACTGCTTCCTACAGTACTTCCGCCGGCACTGCTTCCTACAGTACTTCCGCCGGTACTGTTTCCGCCGGTACTTCCGCCGGCACTGCTTCCTCCAGTACTTCCGCCAGCACTGCTTCCTCCAGTACTTCCGCCGGCATTTCCAGTTCCACCTTCGTAGTGAAGGATGGCTTTCTCACCATCATATTCTACCCATGCAGTCCCGCCTGCTTTCGGATATTCTCCTACTACCTGACCATACGTGCCTTCCAGATTTTCCTTCAGACCGGTGCTCTGCCACTCATCCTTTTTCTGCTTGAGTTCTACCGCACCGAATTTTTCCTTACCGTTTATGTTCTTCCCTTCGGTAATGGCCTCCGCCATCACTTCTGCATACTGTGATCGGATATTTGCCGCGTCCGTTGCTTCTCTTGCTTTTTCAAGCTGAGAGGTAAAGATCGGAATGGATATCGCAACGAGCACTCCAATTATGGCAACTACGATCAGGAGTTCTGCTAATGTAAAACCTTTATTCCGTTTGGCGTTAGTAAGAAAACGGGTTGATAAGCAATAAGTGCATCTTGTAGTCATCAAATTGCAAGCAGATTGAGCTCCTTAACATCTCCATAATGGTGTACCTTCTTGGGATTCCTGGATGCAAAGAGAGTTTCCGCAAGTTCCCCAATCGTTGTCCTCTGCCTGTACGCTGCCCTGAATACGAGGTTGTAACGGTTCAAATACTTGGTGGCGACACCGCGATATTCGGTATATCGGCGCTTGATAAAAGAGTGAAGGTTGTTCACAGTGTTCAGATTGAAGAAACCTGCCGACTCCTTCTTCACATTCATGACCGTGATTCCCAGGATCTTGCCCAGCCTCGGATACACATTCATGCCGTCCGTCAGGAAAAGTGTGCCCTTCTGGACATGACCAGTATAGATATCAACAACATTTGCACTGGAAGGCCTTGCCCGGTTCTCGGATTTCACGATCAGATCGCCAGTCTTGCGCTGTACTGCGGTGCAGATACAGATCTGCTCGTCTGAAAGGCCGCGTTTGGATGCGGGAGTGCCACGCTTGCGGGGCTTTCGACTGGCATCAGGGCCAAATTTCGTACCTTTTTTGGACTCCGGAACGTAGGTTTCATCCGCTTCCACAACATCTTCCACCGTGGCTGGCTGCTCCACCTGCATGTCCTCGAGAGCAAGCATGATCTTATGCCGCATGAAGAACAGACTGCTATGGCTGATCTTGCATCCATGGCTGGCAAGTGACTTGACCGTCTTATCCAGAGAGGTCCCCCTGAGCGTCTCTTCCAGAACCTTGGTCCAGATCTCAGTACCAAAGTGTGAGCCTGAGAGCAAAGTGTTGCTCGTTGTAACAAATGACGTTCCACATTGCCTGCAGATGTATGCCTGTTTTCCATGTTTGTGTCCATTCCTAACAACATGAGCATTGGAATGGCAGATCGGACAATCCAAACGGGGAGCAATCATCTTCTTCGGAGAAGAGGTTGCACTCTCATGGGAGAAGCCCTCCATGAGCTTGTTAACAAGAAGAATCAGGTCGTCCCTGGAAAGATCTCTGGCTTCGGTCAGTATGCGCTCAATGCAGCTCATAGTCTTGCCCTCCTGGCAAGACTATTGTAGTTCAAGTTAGAGAAGACCGTTGTACAGCAGAATGTACAAAACGGCATATTTTATACTTCTGCTAAAATGCTTTGGAGCTTATCAACCCGTTTTCTTACTAACGCCTTCCGTTTTCTCACCAATCATTCTCCCCTCAGACGCCCATTGCCTTAATGCCGATAGTCCCGTGATGACGTCACATTGCCTTCATACTACGGTGATTACCTATACTGATCACCTATGATGATTATTATTTGATATTGTGCTTGTTCATCTTCTCTTTGAAGATACCCGTGATGATCGTTCGAAGCTCTTCACGCTCTTTTTCCGGCAGTTCTCCCGGGTTCTTTGCGACTGCATACAGCTCAGGATACTGATTGGCGATCCGCTCGATGGTTTTCGTCGTTGCGTGTTTTCTCACGAAGAAAGGGATCTTCTTGATCCACTCCTGTGGGACGAGAGCAAGGATCTTGTCAGCGGCCTCTTTATCACTGATCTCAGCGGTGGAAAGGCCGGCGTTGATTTGTTTCTGTTCTTTATCTGTGAAATCTTCTAAATTCATTGTGTTCTCCAATTCTTTTCATTTTTTAGCTTATGAAGCTGAAACCTGGCCATAATGTTTTGTAATGTTATCAGATACCCCCTTCAGAGCGATAGTTGCTAGAGTACCATCAGAATTATATTTAAAGTCCAGTTCATAAATTCCCGGACTAACTGCAGTGTTCACTGTCAAGATGCTCTTAAATGCGAGACTACTATTCGCAATAAAATTTCTCATCGATTTTGCATCTTTCTTGCTCTCGATCTGTACAAACGCATCTATAATTACCCCTCCGCCAGATTTATAGGTTACAAAAATATGGTGTCCGCCATTAACCCAGTAATTTTTCCTTTGGGTACTTCCTGCTTGACTTATATATTCCGTTTGTACTTCTGCATATACATTGCGTAAATTAGCCAGTGTCGTCGCATCCCTTGCCTTCTCCAGCTGCTTACTGAAGATCGGGATGGATATTGCAACGAGTACTCCAATTATTGCTACTACGATTAAAAGTTCCGCAAGAGTGAATCCCTTGTTGTCATCTCTCCTCATGTCATGTTCACCTCCGGTCGCTATCTTGCTATAAGCTTGCTCCCCCCTATTTTTATTCTTGCTTTCCTAGTCTGATGATTGAAATGCTGGTAACGACAAGCATTTCAATGATGGCAGTCACGATCAGGAGCTCCGCTAATGTAAAGCCCCTCTTATTCTTTTTCATAGAGCATCACTTCCACTCTCATAATAACGCCCACAGGTTCTTAAAATTGCGGAAAACGACCTCATTATGCGCAAATGTGCACGTTGAAAATTGCAGGTCAGGTGGTCCATCCCGGTCGTCTCCCTATGTGCTGATGAACCACATTCTTATATTACGCCCACAGGTTCCGAAATCTGCGGAAAATGGCCTTATTCTGCGCAATAGTCCAGGGTCATTACAAGCGATGGACAGGCGCGCATAATAGCCCTTGATATGAAGAAACCCTCCAGATTGCTCCGGAGGGCGTATAAAGATAAATTTCAAAAATACTCTAAGTTAATAATTAGTTACCTGCATTACCTGCATTAACTGCAGTAACTGTAAGGTTGCCACCTTTGTCTACTTTAACAGTAACCTTCTGGCCAGCAGTTCCAGTCGGACTAAAGAGATCAGATAATTTCTTACCAGCAAGAGTTACATCGCTGTTAGACTTAAGCCATCCTTCTTTGGTCTGCGTCAATGTAACTTGAACACTTGCGCTCCCATCATCTGCTAATACAGCACCGTCCTTTTCCTTATCAGATTCACCAGTAAGAACAGCTGTTGAGCACTCAGCATAAGCAGAACGAATATTAGCCATATCCGTCGCCTCTCTAGCCTTCTCCAGCTGTGCTGTGAAGATCGGAATGCTGATCGCAACCAAGACGCCGATGATGGCGACAACGATCAGCAACTCTGCGAGCGTGAAGCCTTTCTTGTTCTTTCTGAGTTTCTTTAACATTGAAGTTACCTCCCACATGAGTTTGTGTGTGTTCAGGGATGCTTCCTACATCCCAAGTTCTGCGATCATAATACTGCATCATAAAATGATTATCAACTACCATTGTGACGGAAATTGTTGACTATTGTCATCATTTTTTCCGTACAATTGCAAACAAAATAGCTCCAAACCGGCAGTCCAATCACAGAGTCACTAAAGGGGGTTGTAAATCTCCATGAATGGCCCTGCCTTTCGGGAGCCGTTTAATGTTGTACTCCTTCCGTGTGAAAAAGTCCAGTACTTTTTTCTGTTTCTTTTACTTTCTTTTCCTGACTTCTCTCTTTTGCTGACTGTTGCATTTTTCTTCTGCTGTCACATGAGATTGTACATCGTAAACATGGGCAGGTAGATCGAGATCACAATGAAGCCGGCAAAGACCGCCAGAAAGATCAGCATGGTGGGCTCAAGCTTCGCCAGGGCGTTCTTCATGGCAGTGTCCGCCTCATTGGAGTAGAACTCGCCGATGACCTTCAGCGTCTGGTCCAGCTCACCGGTCTCCTCGCCGATCTTGGTCATCTCCTTGAGGGTGGCAGGCAGGTGCTGGCAGGTGTCAATGGCATCTCCTACGGACTTTCCGCTCTCCACCATGGGCTGCATGGCAGCCACCTCCCGGGCCAGCACATAGTTGTTCATGGTCTTGGCCGTGATCTCGATCGCGTGGTCCAGTGTGATGCCGCTGGACATCAGCATGGACAGCGTGTTGGCAAACTCCGCGCTGCCGTTCATCTGATGGATCTTGCCAAAGACCGGAGCCCGAAGCTGCGCCTTTCCCTGGACCACCTTGCCCTTTTCCGTCTTGGTGTAGGACTTCCAGATGATGACGGCGGCAAGGATCACAATCACAATGAAGGGCCAGGCGTGCTGGAAGAACTTCGAGCAGGCGATCATGATCTGCGTCATGACGGGGAGCTCACCGCCCAGGCTCTCAAAGGTCTGGGTCAGGGAGGGGATCACCATCACCATGACGACGATCAGCACCACGATGGCGACGCAGACGACGAAGATCGGGTAAGAAAGCGCTGACTTGATCTTGTCCTGGTTCTTGTAGGTTTTCTCGTAGTATTCCGCCATCTCGGAGAAGGAGTGCTCGATGTTGCCCGACTCCTCTCCTGCCCGGATCGTCTCGATGAAGGTGGCGGGGAAGTTCTTGCCGTTTCGCTCGAGGCTCGAGGCAAGTCCCGCGCCGCCCTGCACGTCCTCCGCGGTCGCCAGGAAGATTTTCCGCAGGACCTTGTCCTCACTCTGGGCACCGATGAGCTCCATCGCCTTTGCGATGGGGACACCAGACTTCAGGGTGATGGCGATCTGGCTGCAGATGACGGACAGGTTTTTGCTGTTGATCCGGTTCCCACCGATCTCCATATTCAAGAGTCCGTCTCCGTGCGCCTTTTCCTTCACGGGTTTGAGCTCCAGAATGATCGGGTTGGTCCTTCGGATCTTATCGGCGGCGTCGAACTCGTCGACGCCCTGCACTACGCCCTGGACCGTCTGCCCGTCCGGGGACTGTGCCTTATATCTGTACGTGATCAATGATTTTCCTCCGGATTATCCGCTGCCGGATATCAGATGCGGGGACCGCGAAAGGCACCGCCCGAGACGCCGCCAAGGCGCCGCTTGAGGTTCTCCGGATCCCGGGCCGCATCTACTGCCGTCTGGATGTCGATGGTGCCGTTTCCGGCCAATTCCAGCAGGCAGTTGTCCAGGGTGATGGACCCCTCGCTGGAACCCGTCATCATGGAGGACTCCATCTGCGGGGTCTTGCCCTCCCGGATCAGGTTCCGGATGGCTGCGGTCACAATCATGCACTCGCAGGCAGCTGCTCGGCCCTTTCCGCCGGCGCGCACCAGGAGCTTCTGGGACAGTGTTGCTTTCAGGGTGGTTGAGAGCTGGAGCCGGATCTGCGGCTGCCGGTCCGCCGGGAAGGTCCCGACGATGCGGTCCACCGAGTCCACCGCGCTGTTCGTGTGGAGTGTGGCAAACACAAGGTGGCCGGTCTCGGCCGCGGTCAGGGCAGTCTCGATGGTCTCCCGGTCCCGCATCTCGCCGATGAGGATGATGTCTGGGTCCTCACGCAGGATCGCCCGCAGGCCGTCCGCATAGCTCTCCGTGTCAGTCCCCACCTGCCGCTGGTTGATGATGCACTGATCGGGCTTGTAGATGTACTCGATCGGGTCCTCCAGCGTGATGATGTGCTCCTGCCTTTTGTGGTTGATCTCGTTGATGATGGCGGCCAGGGTTGTTGATTTACCAGAACCGGTTTCACCGGTCACCAGCACGATGCCATTGGCATAGGTCGGAAACTTTGCCACCGCCCGGGGAAGGCCGAGGTTGGAGAGCTTCGGGATTTCATCCGCCAGAATACGCAAAGCGCAGGACACATGACCCTGCTGGCGGAACAGGTTGATCCGGCAGCGCCGTCCCGCCAGGGTTCTGGCAAGGTCCAGCTCACCGATCCTGGCAATCCCGCTGTAGTCATCTCCCGCCAGGTGCTCTGCCACACTCTCGCAGTCTTCATCCGTCAGGGGTGTATTCACCAGGTTCTGGAGCCGCCCGTCCACCCGCATCTTCGGGGGAAGGCCGTACACCAGATGGATGTCCGATCCGCCGGCCTCATCCGCCCGCGTCACCAGTTCCTCGATGGTCCAATCGCTCATAGATCCTCCAAAAACCGCTCTGTACTCCGATCAGTCGGTCACCATGATGGTACGGCAGATCTCCTCGACGGTCGTGATGCCCTGATCCACCAGTTCATCCGCGTTCTCCAACATGGTCTTGTACTGGCTCGTCTTCTGGGCAAGCTTCCGGAAGGTCTGCTTGTCCACACCATCGGTGATGCCTTTTCGAAGTTCATCGTTCATGAGCAGCACCTCAAAGGCGCCGATTCTGCCGCGGTAGCCCGTGTGGAAGCAGGCATCGCATCCCTTGCCGTGGTGGTAGATGCGGCCCGGGGTCTGCCGGATGCCGGAGAGGGCGATCATCTTGGGATCGGGCTGATACACCTCAGTGCACTTGGGGCAGACTCTCCGCAGCAGGCGCTGGGAGATGATGCCGCGAAGGCCCGCGGAGATCAGGTAGGGGGCAACGCCCATGTCCTTCAGCCTATCGATGGCCGAGACCGCATCCTCTGTATGGATGGTCGTAATCACCAGGTGTCCCGTGATGGCAGCGCGCATCGCGATGGATGCGGTCTCACCGTCTCGGATCTCGCCGACGCAGATGATGTCCGGGTCCTGCCGCAGGATGGCGCGCAGGCCCTCGGCAAAGGTGAGGCCCACCTTCTCGTTGATCTGGACCTGAATGGCGCCGGGGATGTTGTACTCCACCGGGTCCTCCAGAGTCACCAGGTTCTTGGACTCGGAGAGGAGCTCCCGGATCAGGGTGAACATCGTGGAAGACTTACCGGATCCCGTGGGACCCACGATCATGATGACGCCGCTCGTATTGGCAAGGAGGCGGTCCACCTTGGCGTTGTCCTCCGGGAAGATCATGCCGATGCCCTCTCTCGTGAGTATCTTGGGGTCCTTCCCGAGCAGTCGGATACACACCTTCTCTCCGTAGATTGTCGGCAGCGTGTTGACACGCATGTCGATGTCCCGGTTCTTCAATTTGGTCTCAATGCGGCCATCCTGGGGGATCCGCTTCTCGACGATGTCGAGGCGGGCCATGACCTTCAGGCGCGAGATCACCGAGTCCTGCAGATCCCGGGGGATCGTCATGATCTTGTGGAGCTCGCCGTCGATGCGCATGCGGATGTTCATGTCGCCTTCGGTGGGCTCGAAGTGGATATCCGAGCAGTTCTCCACGTAGGCGCGCTCAAAGATGGAGTTCACCAGGCGGATCGTGGGGCCCTCGTCCCCGGTTGGGGTCTCCTCCTCGGGGGTCTCCACCTGGGTGGTGAGACCTGCCTCCTCCCGCATCTGCTGCATGGCCTCTGCCGCGGAGACGTTCTCGTAGAGGACGTTGATCGCGTGGTCCACGGCCTCGGAGGTGGCGATCATCGGCAGGATCCGCTTCTTGGAGGTGTCCTTTGCCTGCTCCACCGCCATGAAATTCAAAGGGTCCGCCATCGCAAGGAACAGCGTGTCCTTCACGACGCGGACCGGCACGATCTGCGCTGACTTGGCGAGGCTCTTGGGGATGAACTTGGACATGGCGGGATCGATCTCGGTCTTGGTGAGGTCGATGAAGTCGATGCCCAGCTGCTCCCGGAGCGTATCGATGAGCTGGTGCTCGGTGATGACGCCGTCCTGGATCAGGATGGTGCCGAGACGCTCATGGGTTTCCTTCTGTTTTCTGAGGGCGGCACTGAGCTGATCCTGGGAGATGACCCCCGCATCGATCAGCATGTCGCCGAGTCGTTTCTGTTTCATCTGCTGTCTCCAAAGACTGCCAAAGCGCCCTATCCTTTGTCAGGGTGCCCTGCGTTTTCTCAGTACTCGTTTCCCGTGTTCTCCGCCGCCTCTTTGCTCTCGGCGAGCTCATCGGTCAAGCTCTGGGAATCGGAGGAGGAGCTGTTCTCAATCACGAGTCCCTCCGTCGTGGTCGCCTGGTAGAGCGTCTCATAGAAGGTCACAGTGAAGGAGACGGCCACCGGGCTGTCGTTTAAGTTCTTCGCATCCCCCTCGTTGCCGTTGAGGCTCGTGGGGCTCATGGCAAGGTCGGTGATGAGGCACCGGTAGAGACCGTCGTGCAATGACTGGAGTCTCGTCCGCGCATCCTGGTAGGAGGTAGCGGTAAAGCTGCCCGTGATGACACGGCGCACCGCGTCGTCCGTTGCAGTCGCCTGGTCAAAGCTGAAGCTGAAGTTTGCCGCATCCCCAAAGATGTCGTTGAGCTCGTTGATCTCCTGCTTTAAGTTGTCGTAGGTGGAGACCTCTCCGGTCTTGTTCTCCTTGTTCGCCTCGATCTCCGCCTCCATCTGCTGAATGTTGGCAGCGATCTGCATCTGGGTGGTGAGCTCGACCTGCAGGTCCGAGGTGTCGTACTGGACCTTCGCCTGCTCCACCGACTTGTACAGGAACTGGTAGTACACCGTGGCAAGGAGTGCCACGACCAGGATCAGGATCAGGACCTGTTCCTTTCGGCTGATCGTCTTATTCATTTCCCGCCTCCGTTGCAAGTTCCGTGCTCTCCTCGGCCGCGGTATCACTCTCCGTGGACTCCTCGGCGCTCTCGGTGTCTGCGGTGTCCGCGTTGGCATCCTGGAAGACGATGGTCATCGTGGAGGTGACGTTCTTTCCGTCGGACGCGGATGTCGAATCCGACGATGCATCTGCCGCGCTGGTGCCGGTACTCTGGGTCACCGTCACGTAGCTGACGATCGGCTCGGACTCGAGGTCCGCCACGATCTCAGACACGTTTCCGAGCTTCTCGGAGTTGATGGTGAGGGTCGCCGTGTTCTCGGTGATCGTGATGTCCTGCAGGGCATCACTGGGCAGGAGCTTGTCCTCGATGACGTCCAGGATCTTCATACGATCCTGCTGGGCCTTCTCCTCGTCGTTTAAGTAGCCGTTGCCGTAGTGGGAGTAGTCCGCCCGGATCGCGTCATATCCCGCATTCTGGGCCGTGAGCGTGTCCACCTGGCTCCGGAGGGAGTTGTACTCGCTCTCCATGCTGTTGATCTTCTGGAGCTGGCCGATCACCCCGAAGCGGGTGAAGAGGGCAAGCAGCACCAGGTAGACCAAAAAAAGCCCGATGGCGGTCTTGTTCTGCTTGCCGTGGTCCTCCACATACAGCAGGTTGATGGAGGTCTTCTCCGGGTATTTCTGGGCCTTGCCCAGATGAATTTCCTTGTTCAGGGCTGACATACGCGTTCTCCCTCAGTTGCCGTTTCGAAACATTCCCGCAGGGGCGGCTCCTCACTCCGTGAGGATCCCGTAGGCCTGGGGCGCAAGATTGACATTCTCTGCCCCCTCGATCCCGGCAGGATCCGGAAGGAGAGATGTGACAGGCACACAGTGAAGGCCCACGGTCTCCTCGACCCGCCCCGCCAGGGCATCGTGAAAGATCGGCTCCCCGCAGTAGAGGATCCGGTCGATGTTGTTCTTGGGGTTGTTGTAGTTGTAGAAGTTGACGACCCGCATGATCTCGGTCGCCATTGCGTCCAGGATGCCGGTGACCGCCGGGGACTCCAGGATGTGGTCCTGATTGTGCTCCATCATCAGCACCGCCAGGTGCGGATCGCACCCGGTGGCATCGGTGATCGCCGACAGGATGGCGGGAACACCGGTGTTTAAGTCTCTCGTGATCTCATAGGAGCCGTTGGAGAAAAAGTGGAGCTGGGACGCGCTCCGAAGGATCGACAGGACGGCGTAGTCCTGGTGGCGGACAGCGGGTGCTTCCTCTGCCTTTGCCGTGGGGCTCTGGGGTGTTGTCCCGGTGCCCTCTGCAGGTGCCTGCCCTTCCGGGGCGGCGGAAGGGGCTGCAACTTCAGTCCCTTCCTTTGCCGGCTTTCCAGCCCGCTGCGGTTTTTCGTTCTTTGCGAGTTTTTCCGCTTTCTGCTCTGCACCTGTATTCGGCATCAGGATGGACTGGATGCCCAGAACATCCGGGACCAGCTTGTAGAGTTTCAGTCCCGCCCGCTTCATGATACGCTGGTAGGTGAAGGACACCGCCTTGGTGGTGGTGGCAGCCAGAAGCTCCATCTCCTTCTCCCCCATGGAGAGGACCCGGTAGTCAAACACGTAGTCCGAGGGCTCCCCGGTGATGTAGTCGTGGAACTCGAAGGGGAGGTTGATGGCAAGCTGCTGGGTGGTCATCTTCGGCAGGCGGATCCGGCGCAGGTAGTACTCGTTCTCCGGCAGGGCGACCGCAGCAAAAGATCCCTGCAGGCGATACTGCCGCAGGGTCTCCTTGATAAAATCTCCCATCGCGTCCGGCGAGAGGTACTTACCATCCTTGATCATATTTTCGGGCACGTCCGCCACCAGGTAGCGCTCCAGATGGAGCTTCCTGTCGCAGACGGCAACTTTCATCGTATCGGCATTGATATCGAAGCCAAGTACTTTTCTGGGCATCGAGGCGATCCTCCTGGTTTCCGTACTCCCCGGGGCTTGGCCGCAAGGAAAAACACCTTGCCGGATTTCGCCTCCCGCGCAGGCAGGCCCTTTCCCTAAGGAAAGGGCATCCGGGGCGGATGGCAGACCAGTGGCAGGCGTTGCGGGGGATTCCGCCACTCATTATACTGCAGACTTCCCCCAAAGTCCTTATGGTTACGGGAGCATTTTATCATACGGAGTGCAGGTTGGGATATCATTTTCCGGAAATCTGACCAGAATGCATCACTGCGCGGCGGCATACGGTGATGTTGAGGTGGAAACCAGGCAGCAATCTGTGAATCTCCCTCTCTGCAGCAGCCGCGGCACCCGGAGCGCCGGGAAAACACCACCCTGAATCCGCCCGCCACAGTCAATCAGGTGCCTTTGTAGCAGGGACGACGTATCCGCCACGTAGATGGAAATGATCAAAAAAGCGGGCTCCCGCAGCCCGCCCTGTGGGGATCTCCCCACGGGCAGCTGCAAAAGCCCGCATCCGCTTGTCTTGGATTGTCAATTACGGTGATCTTCTCTTCTTTACTCGTTTCTTCCTGTTTCTTCCTCTACAGCGCAGCTGTCTTCAGTTCGTTCCCCAGACCTCCTCGGCGATCTCCTTCACGAGCTTAAGCTTTGCCCACTGCTCCTCCTCGGTCAGCTTGTTGCCGATCTCGCAGGAGGCAAAGCCGCACTGGGGGCTGAGATAGAGTCTCTCCAGCGGAACGTACTTTGCCGCCTCGCGGATTCTTGCGATGACGCTCTCCTTCACCTCGAGCTTCGGGGACTTGGTGGTCACAAGACCAAGGACCACCTTCTTGTCTCCGGACACAGAGGCAAGCGGTGCGAATCCGCCGGAGCGGGCATCGTCATATTCAAGATAGAAGGCGTTGACGTTTTCCTTGGCAAACAGGACGGCTGCCACCTCGTCGTAGGCACCACGGCTGGCAAAGGTGGAGTGATAGTTGCCCCGACAGATGTGGGTGTTGATCACGAGATCCTCCGGCTTTCCCTCGATGGCCCGGTTGTTGATGGCAAGGTACTGCTCCTGGATCTTCTTCAGCCCCTTCTCATCCGTCATGTAGATGCCCTTAGCTGCCGGATCCACCAGCATGCCCCAAGTGCAGTCATCGAACTGGATGTTGCGGCAGCCGGCGTCGTAGAGCTGGCGGATGACGCGGTGGTATCCCTCAACCAGGTCATTGACGAGTTCCTGCATGTCATCGTAGTACTTAGCCGTGTTGGCTCGGGCAAAGGGCATGGTCAGCTGGGCAAGGAACTGCGCCGGGGCAGGGATCGTCTGCTTGGCCACCGTATCGGCATCCTCGAGTGCCTTCACAAAACGATAGTGCTCCACAAAGGGATGCTCTCCCTCCAGGGAGACCTTTCCCGTCAGGTAGGTGTCGTCGATCATCGCCTGCTCCCCGTGGAACGGCAGACCCTCTTTGGTCTTATGATGGCCGACTCCGGAAAAGCCCCACATGAAGTCCAGGTGCCAGGTTGCCCGCCGGAACTCCCCGTCGGTGATGACGTGGTAGCCGAGTGCCTTCTGCTTGGAGACGAGATCCCGGATGGCGGCGTCCTCCGCGGCCTTGAGTTCCTCCCGGGTGATGGTCCCCGCCTCATAGCCGGTCCTTGCCTCCTTCAGCGCAGCCGGGCGCAGGAAGCTCCCCACGTAGTCATAGCGAAATGGTGTGTACAGAGTGCTCATTTGATCCTCCTTGTGCGGCGGTCTCGATCAGTCGGTGCCGCGCTGCTTTCGTGTCCTGTGTTTTCTTCCTTCAGACTATCCCTACTTTTTCAGTATGTAAAATTGATTATTCTGGGGTCAAGGCATAGTCTGAAGCTATGACTTACCGTTCAAGCTGGTTCCGACGAAAAAGGTACCCGACAGGGATAGGGCTGTTACACTTGTACGAAGCACAAAGCGAACCGGAGCAGACGCTTCTTGCGCCCACTCTGGTCCGCTTTCTTTTGTATTCTGTTATTCCATTGTTGTTTGCAGCTCGGCGTTACCCAGAAACCTGCCGGGTGGCGCGGCCTGCTGCTGTCAGATGCTGTCCTCCTCTTCTAGACGGGCTTGTTCGGTTTCCATGCGGGTCGGAATGGAGGGCACTGCCCCGGCGCGCGTCACCGAGATCGCCGCAGCCTTTGAGGCAAGCTTCATGACCTCCGGAATCGGAAGGCCCTCTGCGAGTCCTGCAATGAAATAGCCGGTGTAGGTATCACCAGCTCCCGTCGTATCCATTGCGGTGACCCGATATCGATTTTGATGGACCTTCTTTCCGTCCTGCAGGTACCAGGAGCCCTTGTCACCAAGCGTCAGCACCACCCGCAGGTTGGGATAATGCTCATCAATAGACTCCAGAATCCGGTTGGGGTCCTCCTCGCCCGTGATCTGTCTGCCCTCGACTTCGTTGACAAACAGGAGCGAGATCATAGACAGATCGATCTCCCGGATCTGTTCATCATAGGGTGAGGGATTCAGAGCCACCTGGATTCTCCGCTTGTTTGCGCATTCCACGATATAGGCCAGAGAGGAGATTTCGTTCTGCAGAAGGAGCAAATCCCCTGGTCCAAAGTGGTCCAACACCCGGTCCGCATCCTCTTTCGTGATCTCCCGGTTTGCGCCGCCGTAGACCAGGATGCAGTTCTGTCCCGCCGCATCGACCTGGATGACGGTGTGTCCCGTCTCCTCCGCGGTGGAAAGCAAGTAGTCGGTGTGCACGCCGGCGCTCTCACACAGCTCCCGCAGGAATGCGCCGTCTTTTCCGATTTTTCCGGCATGCCAGACCTCGGCGCCGGCTCTTGCGATCGCAATCGACTGGTTCAGCCCCTTTCCTCCGGCATAGCGCGCTCTCGCGCGGGCGGAGATGGTCTCCCCCGGCCGCACGATGTGGTCAACCTGATAAACATAGTCGATATTCAAGGAACCAAAATTACATATTTTCATACGAGGTATTTTTTCATCCCTTCCAGCAGATACAGGCCGGCAACCGCCCCCTGATCCCGAACACCTTTTGCCTTCGCGGAGAACACCGCCGCCTTGCCGTACTTCGGAATCATCTCCTTCGTTGCTTCCACACCTTTTTCCGCTCCCTCGCAGGCAGCGTCTATCACGTCCGCAAGAGAGCCGCCCCTGTCAGCTGCCTGCCCTGCGCTCTCTGCCGCAGGAAGCAGGGCATCATAGATCGTCCGGTCGCCCGCTTCACATTTTCCTCTCTTGTGGATGCCCTCCGCAAAAGCTGCAAGGAAAGCAGCCAGATCCTTCGCATCCAGTTCCTGCTTCCCGCTCAGGGCCCTGCCGACGCTCATCAGGCCGCTCGCCATCAGCGTCCCCATCGTAGAGGGCACCACGCCGGACATCTTCATGCCTGCCTTGAAGAGGATCCTGCCAAGGTCGGCCTCGCCCAGATTGTCCCGGATGATCCCGGGCAGGGCGCCAAAGCCCTTTGCCATCGTCAGCCCAAGATCTCCGTCACCCATCTGTGCATCCATCTCGCACAGCTCTTCCTTTTTCCCGGCATATTCCTCTGCCACAGATTGAAACAAGTCTGCAACATTCTCTTTTGTAATCCGTTCTGTTGACATTACTTCCACCTCACAGCGCCCGCCAGGTTCAAACCGTCAGGAACCAAAGACCGGAATATCACCTCTTTTAGTAAGCTGATATTCCGGTCACGGGCTGGTACGTTTTTAAATTTGTGTGTAAAAAGGCGTGTTGACCGGATAGTCGATCTCCGCTTTCATCTCCTTATCGGCGACTCTGCACAGCGTGATGGAGGCACCTGCCATCTCCATGCTCGTCGCATACTCCCCGACAAAGCTGCGGTAGATCGCAATGTCCTTCTTCTTCAGAATCTCCTGGACGCTGTTGTAGAGGATATAGAGTTCCTCCTTGCTGGTCGCGCCAAGCCCGTTGATGAGGACACACACCTCCTCACCCGCAGACACCGACATATCCTTGAGGATGAAATCCAGGGATTCCGCGGCGAGTTCATCCGCCGTCTTGATCGGGCCATTCCAGACGCCCGGCTCCCCGTGGATGCCCATGCCCATCGCCATCTCATTCTCTTTTAACTCAAAGTTCGGATGGCCCACCTCCGGGATGATGCACGGCGTCAGGGCAAAGCCCACGGTTCTCGTATTGTCCTTCGCGCGCTGCGCAGAGGCGAGCACCTCCTCGAGGCTTCCACCCTGTGCAGCCTTTGCGCCCGCACATTTGTACATAAAGAAGATCCCGGCGATGCCTCTTCTGGCATCCGGATTGGCGTTGGAGAGAACATCGTCTGCACCGACGATGCTCTTTGTCTCGATGCCGTCAAAGTCCAGCATCTCCGCCGCCATATCAAAATTCATGATATCGCCGGTGTAGTTGCCGTACAGAAAGAGGATTCCCTTTCCGCCGTTCACCTTCCTGGCAACCTCACAGATCTGTTCCGCCGACGGGGACTGGAAGACACCCCCAACACCGCAGCCATCCAGCATGCCGTCCCCGACATAGCCGAGGAAGAGGGGCAGGTGCCCGGTTCCTCCGCCGGTGATGATTGCGACCTTCCCTTCCTTCGGATGGGCTGTGCAGTAGCAGTGCAGATCGTCCGCCGCATACGTGACGCTCGGATGGGCTGCATAGATGCCGCGGAGCATATCCTCCACATAGTGTTGCGGGTCATTGATGATTTTTTTCATCACAGGCATCCTTTCTGAAGGATGATGCAGGCATAAAACGCATGCTCCGAGGACGAGACCACGGCATAGGCGTCCTTTGCCACATCATAGAAGCGGAACCGGTCGACGAACTCGACCGTTTCTTTTCCTCTTTTATCGTATTTCCCGATGATGTTCTCAAACTCGTCCCACACCGGCGTCTCCAGATCCCGGTCCTTCTCCATCTTGTCCATGATCATGACCGGTTTCTCTACGAAGTTGTCCAGCGGCATCAGCTGCAGAATCGCATCGACGATTTCCGTCGCCCGGTGCCCATCGCACCGGACGCAGGCATGCCCTTTCGCGGCCGCAATGGACTGGGCCGGGAAATTGCAGTCCCCAATGACAATCCGGTCGCCATGTCCCATCTCATCGAGGATTTTCAACAGCTCCGGTGTAATTACATCTGGTACGTTCTTTAACATGGCTCCTCCCCATAATTCCGATTCTTCAGTCCGGTCTGCCGCCCCGGTTGGTTCCGAGCTTTTTGCGGATCTCGATAAGCTCATCCACCTGTGCATCGGTGAAGCGATTGACCTCACCGTGGAAATACAGTTCAGATTTCAGAATGATCTCCGCAAAGTACTCGAGAGACTCCATGCGCATGTACGCGTTGAGCACTCCCTCGGTACTCCAGGTAAGCGCACCGTGGTTTCCGAGAAGTACCGCATTGTAGTCCTTCACGTACGGGGCAATGGAGTCCGGGACATCCTGCGTTCCGGGAATCACCGTCTTGGCACAGGGGACCACGCCGAGCTGCACCACGCCCTCTGCGAGAATGCGGCTGTTGATCGGCCGATTGGCCACCGCAAACAGGGTTGCATTCATCGGATGGGCATGCACCACTGCTTTGATCTCGGGATCCTCCTGATAGACGCGCATGTGCATCTTGACTTCGCTGGAAGGCTTGCAGGTTCCCTCGAGGATTTCCCCCTTGAGGTTCATCTTCACCAGGATGTCCGGTGTCATGAATCCCTTGCTCACGCCGGTCGGCGTGGTCCAGAAGGTGTCCTCCGAGACCTTGCAGCTGATGTTTCCATCATTGGATGCCACGAACCTTCGATCGTACATTCTCTTACCGACATCGATGATGGAGGCTTTTGCCTCCTCATC
The DNA here is from genome assembly GCA_022483465.1 of Lachnospiraceae bacterium. Classification (GTDB taxonomy): domain Bacteria; phylum Bacillota; class Clostridia; order Lachnospirales; family Lachnospiraceae; genus CAG-791. The sequence goes on from JAKVNF010000001.1 coordinate 26,312, forward strand.
GGTCGGGTATGTCGTCGTTCTTCCCATCACAGCTGCCCCCACTCAGACAATCCCGAGCTTTTTGAACGCCTCATCATAGGGCGCATGGCACATGCCCTTCTCGGTGATGATGCCCGTGATCAGGTTGTGATCCGTCACATCAAAGGCGGGGTTGAACGAGGTATCCACTGCGGCGGGAACCATCGGCTCCTTGTACCACATGCTCTTGATCTCCTCCGGATCGCGCATCTCGATCGGGATGTCATCGCCTGTCTTGGTGTGCATGTCGATGGTCGAGCTGGGTGCGCAGACATAGAACGGAACGCCGTAGTGCTTCGCGATGATGGCAAGTCCGGAAGTGCCGATCTTGTTTGCCGCATCGCCGTTTGCCGCAACCCGGTCACAGCCGACGAAGATGATCTTGATCTTTCCAGTCTTCATAAGGAGGGAGGCCATGTTGTCGCACTGGACCGAGGTTGTGATGCCGGAGTTGACCAGCTCAAAGGAAGTCAGTCTTGCGCCCTGCAGCAGAGGTCTTGTCTCGTCGCAGTACACATGCATATCCTTGCCCTCCCAGCCGTTCTCCAGGGCGATATACATGGGAGCGGTGGCGGTTCCATACTTGGCGGTTGCGAGCGTTCCGGCATTGCAGTGCGTCATGATGCCGAGCTCTTTTCCGTCTTCCTTCAGATCCTTCAGAAGGTCAAAGCCGATCTTGCCGATGTTGCGGCTGATCTGCACATCCTCTTCCCGGATCTTCTCTGCCTCCTCAAAGAGGATCTTCTTGATCTCGGAGACCGGTTTGTCCTTGTTGGCAATGGCGGTCTGTTCCATCCGGTTCAGGGCCCAGAACAGATTCACCGCGGTGGGTCTGGAGCTGGCAAGGTAGTCCTTAATCTGTTTGACCTCCTCCAGGAATTTCGCCTGATCATCAGTCTCAATCTCATTTGCAAACATGGCAATGCCATAGGCAGCCGATACGCCGATGGCCGGTGCTCCGCGCACCCGAAGCTTCTTGATTGCCTCCCAGAGCGCTTCCTTGTCCTTGATCTGAATTCTCTTGATCGTATTCGGAAGCAGGGTCTGATCGATGATGTCAATGCTCTTCTTGTCCGGTCCCCACTTTACCGTAATCACTTTTTCAAAAAACTCATCAAGATTGTTCTTCATAGTTATTCTCCTGCCTCTACCATGTTGGTATGCAAAACCAAAATCCGTTTACAGTGTCTCCTCTGCTCTCTTCTTTGCCTGCAGAATGGCCTGCACGTAGTCCACGCCCGAGCAGAACCTGCCCTGGTTCATGATGAAATCCTTGCCAGCAAAGATGTTGATTCTCTCTGCGAGGAGCCGCTTCTTCTCGTCCTGGATGCTTGTCACATCGACCACATTTGCCATGCCCACCGTTCTGCGGTGCAGCTCGGTTCCGGCATAGCCTGCGGTGTCCTTCAGGATGCTGCCGATGTAGTACTCTTTGAATCCGGGAACCTTTGCCATGGGCTCCGTGACCACCTCATCGTACTTTTCAGTGAACTTCTTGATGAAGAGGTCCACGCTGTCGCGGATCGCGTCCAAGCACCAGTCACAGAACGCCGTGTCATCGGTGGAGAGGCCGTTGTCGAAGGCAAAGATCATGTTGGCAATGACATTGCCGATGTCATAGCCCATCGGCGCGAAGGTGCCGAACTCGCAGTCGAAGATCTTGGTCGCATCCTTGCGGATGAAGATCGAGCCGGTGTGGAGATCTCCGTGGAGCAGTGCCTGGGCATTGGTCATGAAGTTGAACTTCAGCTTCGCGACCTCGAGGTGCAGGGCCTGGTCACCGTACAGTTCCTTTTCGACAAAGCTCTTGTTGGGGGCATAGACGTTGTTGCGCTTTGCGCCCAGATACGGCTCCATCAGAACGAGCTTTTCGGTGATGTCGTCCAAATCGGGGGTGATGAACTTTCTCGTCAGTTCCTTCTTCTCCCGGTGATCCATCACCACATCGCTGGTCAGAAGTAGGGTATTCACCATGAAGGTGGAGATGTCGTCTGCAAAGCGTGGGAAGGTCTCGTGCTTGAGCATGGCATCACGCATGACCTCAAAGTCGCTGCAGTCCTCCATGCCACAGGCGTGCATGACGGTGTCGTAGAAGTAGATGTGGGGCACCATGCCGGGTGCCATCTTCTCCTCAATCTGCAGGATCTCGGATTCCTGGCGGTTCCGGTCCACCGAGGCCGTCATGTCCGCGGAAATTCGGATTTGCAGGCCTGCCTGCTTGATGTAGATGCTGTGGTTTTTCGCATCCATCACGCGGCACACATGATTCAGGTTGCCGTGCTCAGAGGGAATCTTTGCCCGCATCGTATCCCGGTCCCAGTCGATCTGCCCGGCAGTCTTCTCCAGGGTATAGGCGATAATCACCTTTTCGGTCTCAACCGGATCGCTCTCATTGATCATCAAAAAGTACTTGGTAAAGTCATACATAGCAGTTCTCCTAAGATTTCTCTTTTGCCTGTCACAGCTTTGGTCTGTCGGATCTGCGGAATTTGTTCCGCAGTCCCGGCAGGGAAAGATCGCAGCGCGTCAGTCCTCTTTCTTCGTTGCATATGCGGCAATCAGTGCGAGTGCCAGCACAGCACCTTTCACAGCAGGGAGCACGTAGTACGGGACAGCCAGGATTGTCAGGCCGTTCTCCAGTGTGGAGACCAGTGCGGAACCGACCAGGGTGCCGATTGCGTTGACCTTTTCTGCGCCGCCCACCGTTCTGCCGACGAAGACTGCCGCGAGGGAAGGCATCAGATAGTCATCGCAGCACATGACCTGTGCGGAACTTCCTCTGGACGAGACCAGGATGCCGCCGACGGCGATGAACACCGCCGTGATCATGCCTGCCAGATAGCGGTACTTCTTCACATCGATACCGGAAAGTTTCGCTGCCTCCTTGTTTCCGCCCATGGCGTAGAGGAAACGTCCCTGCTTCGTGAAGTTCAGGAATACGTAGGCAACGCCAACGCAGGCGAACATAATGATGATGATCCAGGGTGCTCTGCCGATTGCAGAAAAGCTGGTTCCCAGCTTTGTTCTTGCGGGATCAGCGCCCCAGGAGGTCTTCATGCCGGTCGACACGGCACCGCCGCCGATGTACCACTGGCCAAGTCCCTGATGCACGAACATGAGTGCGCAGGTTGCCAACATGTCCGGGATCCTGCAGACGATGATCAGGAACATGGTCAGCTGATACATCACCAGAGTCACCACGATGCAGAACAGGACGGAGCCCAGTGTGCTGAATCCAAACCAGAGGTAGCCGGAGACAAAGGCATATGCCGAACAGCTTGCCAGTGTCGCCGCGGACATATCGAATCCGTCCGGTGCCATCGTGACCGTTGCCGCGATGCCAAACACCGTATTGATTGCCATTGCCCGGAGGATGTTGATCAGGTTGCTGGTCGAGGCAAAGGACTTTCCGCTCAGAACGGAAAATGCGATGATGCAGGCGACCAGTGCAATCACAGCAGCCCAGTCAATCAAAAACTTTCCTATATTTGTTTTCTTCGCAGTGCTGTTTGCAGCTGCAAGAGTTTGCGTACCGCTCATGTCAGTAACCTCCATTTCACTAGTTGGCTTTGACAGTTTCCTTTCTGCTGTCATCTTCTGTTCCGCCAACGGAGAAATTCATCACTCTGTTGTCATTTGCTTCCTTCGTCTCCAACTCAGCAACAATTCTTCCGCTGTACATCACGTATATCCGGTCTGTCAGCGAAAGGAGCTCGGAGTTTTCACATGAAGCATAAATAACGCCCTTGCCTCTTGCGGCAATGTCATTGATCAGTCGAAAGATATCCTTCTTGGCGCCGACATCGACGCCCTTGGTCGGCTCATCGAACATGTAGACCTCGCTGTTCGCAGCAAGCCATTTCCCGACGGCAACCTTCTGCTGATTTCCACCGGAGAGGTTGCGCACTTTCTGGTTGATGGTCGGGGTCTTGATCTCCAGGCTGTCCACGTACTTCTTGGCGTTGTCTCGGACCTTGCGCCGGTCTACGAAGGATGCCACGCAGAAATCGCCCAGATTTGCGGCAGACAGGTTGAACGATACGGTCTCGTTGACCAGCACGCCCTCTTTCCGTCTCTCCTCCGGTACCAGGGCCAGGCCCTCCTTGACGGCATCCGCCGGATTCCGCATTTTCAGTTCTTTTCCATTCAGGGTAATCTTGCCCTCTGTCATCTTGTAGGCAGCAAATAGGGTCTTTAGGAGTTCGGATTTGCCGGCACCCACCAGGCCTGCGATTCCCACGATCTCTCCTTTTCGAACATGAAGGGAGATGTCGTGGAGCTTTCCGTTTCCGCCAGAGAGGTGCTCCACCTTCAGGATGTCATCCCCGATCGGGCAGGGTGTCTTCTGGAAGGTCTCCTCAAAGGATCTTCCCAGCATCATCTCCACGATCTCCTTCGTGGTGGTCTTGGGGGTGATGTCCGCCTCGCCGACGATCTTGCCATTGCGCATGACCGTGTACTTTTCGCAGATCCGGAGAATCTCATCGAGTCTGTGGGAGATAAAGATGACCGCAATTTGCTCGGTGTCCCGAAGCCTGGTCACGATCTCAAACAGCTTTTCCGTCTCGGCTGTGCTCAGCGGTGCAGTCGGCTCATCCAGGATCAGGAAGTTGCAGTTCACCCGGACCGCCCGCGCGATCAGAACCATCTGCTTCTGTGCCAGGGTCAGGTTCTGGATGAGGGTCCGCACATCGATGTCGTTGATATCAAGTCTGGCCAGTGCCTTTCTCGCCTCTTCCCGCACCTGTTTCCAGGGCATCCGCACGCCCTTGCTCATGACAAGCTCGTTGATCATGATGTTCTCTGCCACCGAGAGCGTGGGCACCAGTGCGGAATCGACTTCCTGGTACACAATCTGAATCCCAAGTTTCTTCGCATCCACCGGGGAACGAAGTTCTACCTTATTGCCGTTCAGAAAGACATCCCCTGTATATGTCGGATTTGCCCCAGCAAGGACCTTCATCAGCGTAGATTTTCCGGCGCCATTTGCACCGATCACGGCCCGAATCTCTCCCGTCGAAACCTTGAAATTCACATCATCAAGAGCTTTTACACCCGGAAATTCAATTGACACATTTTTGGTTTCAAGTGTTTTCTTATCCATTTTTCACCTGCTGATTTCTCTTCAAGGTACATAACATATAAGGTGATGGCGTTAGTAAAGAACCGGGTTGATGGGTTCCATACCACAACCTCCATGGTGAACTCTCGACGCGATAATGTCCGATGAAGATATAGAATCCCCATTTGGAGCTCTTTTCTTCTCCGCATAATGCCTATCTTGTTATTTATAGTCACATACTCGGCAAGTGAGTGTATGTGTTTAGGCAATCTAGGTGATGCTTTGTTACATGATGCAACACAGCACGGATAGGAGTGTACCCAGCTCGAGCTCAAAGTGAGGTATTAGTGGTCTCATGCTAGGCGATCGCTTATCAACCCGTTTCTTAACTAACGCCTAAGGTGATAAAGTTCCTGCGGGCACCACATGGAACCATGGTACCCGCAGAAGATGATTTTGATTCCTGTTTCAGATTTTCAGTGGAGCAGATCCTTCGGCATCCAAGAAGCCTCTGACAGGTAATCAAGATTTCCGTAGGTGTCTCCTGCGATATCGCCGAGGTTCTCGACGGTCGAGTCATCTTTCAGCTTGGAAGCTTCAATTGCTGTGCCGGGGATTTCCACCACATCGACGCCCTTGGTTCCGTCTGCCGGATTGTAGATGTCGTCATAGTCATCTGCCATTTCCAGGAACAGAAGGCGCATTGCGATCTCACCGTTGAGAGTCCAGTCGGTTGTTCCGGCTGCGGTCCAGATCTCCGGATGTTCCTGCATGTTGGTCACATCGACGTTATCGATATCGACCGATGCCATCGGAAGCGGATCGCCGTTGGTGCCGTTGAAGTTGTCGTTCTCCATGATGGCGTTGAAGACGCCCTGGCCATAGAGATCGTAGAAGGAGATGATGCCATCGACATCATCGCGGTTTAAGGTCTGCAGATAAGCTGCGGTCACCGTGTTCGCCGAATCGACGGAATCCTGCAGAGGCTGTACCTCGCCGACGGTCGTGATCTTTCCGGCATCCTCGTACTCCTCCCAGCCGACTTCACGTCTGTCGAACGGGCTGTTGTAGTTCGGTCCTCTCCAGACCTTGACCAGTCTGACCGGATCGGTGTTGCCGGCGGCTTCCTGATCCGCAATCATCTTGTCGAGAAGAACGGTGACCAGGGAACTGTCCTGCTGGAACATCTGGGTCACGCCGTCGATCTTCTTGTACTCGCCGTCGCTGTAGAACTGGGTATCGAAGGTAACCAGCTTCATATCCGGATACTGTTCATGGATCTGGGAAAGGAACTCGTAAGAACCATCCTGGTTGCCATGGCTGACCAGCAGTCCGTCATATCCGGCCTGTGCGCAGGTGTTGATCGTGTCCTGCCACTTATTGAAATCGCCATCACAGAAGAAATAGTCAAACTGTACGCCCATGGCATTGCAGAGATTTGCGCAGGAATCTTTCCACATCTGGAAGATCGTCGCAGAAGGCAGCAGCATGATGTAGGCAACTTTCTTTCCAGCTACCGGGTTATCTGTGGATGTGGCGGTCGTCTCCGAGGAAGTGGTACTGCCAGATGCCGCTTCAGTCCCTGCCGCAGTTGCAGTCTCTGCAGAGGTGGTGCTAGATGTAGAGGACGTTGAAGACGTAGAAGACCCCGAGCTTCCACATGCGGTCACGCCAGCGATCATGGTTAATGACAGTACGAATGCCAATAACTTTTTCCTATTCATTACAACCCTCCCAAGTTTTTCCCTTTGAGTTCTAAACAATACCATTGATATTTACTATACAAAGCGGCCTCTTTGATGTAAACAATATTAGCATTTCGCTATCATATTTCAATAGTTATGTGTATATTTCCGCTTTTTGGCCAATATTTAGAAAATTTTTAGTGCATTTTTCACATATAGCACCATTGATTTTCATTGTTCTCCCGTCATTTTCGTGCTATTATTCTAAATGAGAGGTCAAATGAGTCTGCTAAACATTGATTACATTCCAATAGTTAATAAAAGGACCGGGAAGGGGTCTACTTATGACAATCAGGGAGCTAGCAAACCTGGCCAATGTTTCTCCTGCTGCCGTATCGATTGTGCTGAACGGGAAAAAGGGCGTCAGTGAGGAAACAAGGAAAAGAGTCCAGGCGGTAATCGACGAGTACCATTACATCCCCACGGTGCGGAACCGCAACACATCCAGAACGATCCTGTGTATCAAGTACACCCGCACTGGTATGTACGTGGAGGAGAACCAGGGCTTTGTCGCCGCGATCCAGAACTCCATGTCGGAGTACTGCCGCAAGGAGATGTACTCCCTGCTCCAGATCCAGGTCTGGGACAACGGGATGAACACCTTCAAAGAGATCGACTACTCTTCCCTGTGCGGCGCAGTCATCATCGCGACGGAGTTGCCGGAGGAGCTCTACCCCGTTCTGCGGGATATCCCCGTCCCCTTCGTCGTGGTCGACAACATGATGCCCGGGACCAACTACAGCTGTGTGGGGATCGACAACTTCGAGAACATCTACACCATGCTGCGGTTCTGCAAGGCGATGGGATACCGCACCATCGGGTGCCTGACCTCCTCTTTCAACGTCCAGAACCTGCAGAGCCGGGAAGAGGCCTTTATGAAGTACACAAACCTCCTGGGGCTGAGTCCCGACAAGAACTGGATTCTCTCGCTCCCGCCGGAGACGATCAGTGTGGTGAAGGCGCTGGCGCATATTCTGAAGAACAAGAAGGACTGCAAGCTGCCGCAGTGCTTTCTCGCCGTCAATGACATGATTGCGCTCGGCGCCATCCGGGCACTAGAGGAGTGCGGTTACCGGGTTCCGGAGGACATCGGCGTCATGGGCTTTGATGACATCCTCTATGCCTCGCTGAGTGCGCCGCCGCTGACGACGATCCATGTGCAGAGAGAGGCAATCGGAAGACAGGCCATTCGGCAGCTGCTTCATCTGATCAAGGACCCGGCCTCCACAGCGGCGAAGACCGCCTATGTCGGGGAACTGGTGGTGCGGAATTCGATGATGGATTTGACAGAAAAGAAGTGAGCGATATGGATGAAGAATATCTTCAGGAGTTTTACACAGAGAACGATCCGGGGAGAAGGCTCTCCCTTCTGGATCAGATCTCACAGGATGAGAAGAGTAACGACGGGGCGATGTCGCCGGATACTGCTCTTCGAAAGTCCCTGCTGGAACTTCGATACGGCAAAGGCGGCAGAAAAAGGGATTACAGCGATCAGTTTCTCCTGCAGTGCATCAACCTGATCTCCATCTCCCGGGCCAAAGTTCTGTTTCCCTCCCAGCTGCAAGGAGAGGTGAACCGGGCCATGAAGGGGATTGGGATGGATCTGCTTGGCAAGTCCATCGCAAAGGGAGATCTTTCCAGAGAGGATGCCGCGTCCATCTTCTATCAAGAATACCATCATACCGGTGCCCTCTACTTCTCCACCTACTGCGCCAGCGATCATCGGAAGTTCTTTGGACTGCTCTCCCGGAGCAAAGAGGAACAGGTCTCCGAGATGAAAAGACAGGCGTCGGAAATGAGCACGGAGATTTCGAAGCGCTGGCATGTGAATGATGACCTCTTTCCCATCTGGAGTACTGCGATCCAGGACGCCCTCAATCGTGCTCTGGCGGTTTGAGACAAAAAAGTCCCGCAATTTTGTTTCTGTTTGCAGCGACAAGGTGCTGCTCAAAAATATCAATGGAGGCTATGTATGAAGCTGGAAAACATCAAGGACATTCACAAGTTTTTTGAGATGATCGACTCGTGCAAGGGGAAGGTCGAGCTGGTCACATCGGAGGGCGATCGGCTGAATCTCAAATCGCAGCTCACCAAGTATGTGTCGCTGACCAAGATATTCGCTTCCGCGAACATTCCGGAGATGGAAATCGTCGCCTATGATCCGAACGATGTGAAGAAGATCATGGATTTCATGATGAAGGACAACGGATGAGGTGAATAGGTAAGGTCCTTCGACAGGCAAAAGTGATATCGCTGTTACATCGGCTCCTGCGGATCCTGTGATCCGCAGGAGCTTTCTTAACGCTTTGGGTCCATTCAGACTGCAAATGAGGTTTCTCTGCTGCCTTTCCAGATTCGCGGTCAGATACAGCGGCCGACTCTCTGATGAAATGCCGATACCGCAGAGCGATCTGTCAAAAGCCGAGAAGACCTGCGTACCAGTCGATCAGGGGACTTCCGAAGAAGGCGGTCAGCAGGATCGCAGCCGAGATAGAGGGGCCAAAGGGGATCCGCTTCTGTTTGATCAGTGCGGAAAAGACAAGGCCGATGACGCAGGACAGGATCAGGCAGAGGAGCCCTCCGATGGGGCCCAGGTAGAGACCTGCGACAAAGTAGAGCTTGATGTCCCCGCCGCCAAGGCTCTCCTTTCCCGTGACCTTGTCAAAGAGAAGGGACAAAAGCAGCATGCCGACACAGAGAATGAGTGCCCCCGGGATCCCGGATTTGAGCTGGTCGAGGGCTGGTGTCACTGTAAATGGAAGGGTGACCGCGTAGATCACCAGGGCAGCGATCAGGAACCGGTCGGGGATCAGATAGGTCTCCAGGTCCACCAGGGACAGACCGAGAAGACAGCAGGACAGTGCCATCCAGCGGAGTGCGTCAAAGCCAAGGCCGTAGCGCAGGATGCACCCCAGAAAGGTCACAGCAAGTAAGAGCTCCGTGATCATGTACCGGGGGGAGATTTTGTCATGGCAGTAGCGACAACGCCCCCGCAGGAACAGGTAGGAAAAGATCGGGACCAGGTCCAGGGGTCCCAGCACATGGCCGCAGGTGGTGCAGTGGCTCCTGCCGCCGGTGATCTTCTCCCCGTGGGCAATGCGCCAGGCCATGCAGTTGATAAAGGATCCGAAGACCGATCCCAGCACAAAGGCGAGGATCAGGACATAGGCGGTCAGGACGCCGCTCGTAAAGATGAGATCTGTGTGGAAACTTCCTGTGTTCAAGGACTGTGCCTTTCTGTGTGTTTCAGTCTGTCAGCTTTGCATCGGTATCGGCCTAGGTCGACGCGGTGGATCCAGCATCCGATGCATCCGGGTCATACCCGCTCCCCTTCACCCAGAGGGCGCAGGCGGACAAGGATATGCCCTCGCTATCCCCATCCGAAGACGATACCGAAGAAGACTCATCGGTTGATATAGCAGGCGTCTCCGAAGCTGAAGAATCAGTATCGGTACTTACCTGAGTAGCTGCAGCATCTCCGGAAGCCTGGCTTGCCGCCGTGCCGTAAGCAACATAGACCTGCAGCACAGCGTTCTCGGAACCGTCAGCGGCTTGTTTTGTTACGGCCTCCTCTCCCATCGCGGGAATCTGATAGACCGCCTCCTGGTAGCGGTTCTCGGACGCCACGTAGGCGCCGGTCCCGGTGCCCATGGTGCTGATACCGTATCCTGCAAGGTCGGTGCTCTCGGTTTCGGACAGGTTCTTTGGCTTAGACGCCATGGCATAGCCCTGCGCTGCAAGGTCATGGTACACGGTTCCGTCCACTGAGACGGTGTCTGTGATGGGATCGTAATTGTAGACGGCAAGGCCGGGATCGGTTCCCTTGTCCAGGAGCTTTTGGTAGTCCTGCCGGTACTCATTCCTTGCCGCGGTGAGCGCCCGCAGAACTGTATCCTGGTCGATGGCAAGGCGCTGGGTCCTGGTGAGCTGGGAGCGCTCAGCATCGGTCATGAAGTACCAGTCGTAGTAGGACCAGGTATTTGACGTCCAGCGCTCGGCAATCATCTGATCTCCGTCAAAAGCCACTGTCAGGATCTGGGGGCCGTCGTGGATGCCGGACAGGGTGTCCTGCAGGTTGGGGATGCCTGCGGCACCGGTCTCTGCATTTTCATTCTGGCTTGCAAAGGATCTGCCGTAGCCCTGGATCGTGCCCCGCTTCTCCTCCGTCAGGCAAGTGTGGGTCAGCTCATCGTAGTAGTACCTGGTGAAACCGCTCGCCCCGTCCTGCAGGTAGGTGATGGAGGCCACATCCTCCATGGTCTGCACGCTCTGGATGTCCATGGTCATCCTGCCGTTCTCCACGTGGTGCAGGTATCCCGGGATCACAAAGACCAGAATGACTGCCACAATGGTGACAACCAGGAGCAGGAACAGGCGAAGACTGATGCCGAGGGAGCGTCTTACAGGAAGGACATCAGCGGAAATCTGTTTGTCCTCTGGCGCTGCACTGCAGGAATTTCCCATCCAGCCTTGTGGCGCTTGGGAAGTCTTCAAATTTGACGCAGGAAACCATTCCGAAAACATGCAGACACTCCTTTGACGACGCGTGAGTATTCCGGTCCAAATTAGGCCCCCATTCCGGAGTTTTGAGTACCGCTGTTCCGGTGGAGTAATACCGGCCGTTCCGGTCAAGCAATACCGACAAATCCGCACATTGATACCACAGATTCCGGTGTCAGAGTACTGATTTTCCGGAGAATCGAGTACCGGAAGTTCTGGAAATCCGGATACCGAAGTTCCGTTTCCATGAATACCACTGATTCCGGAAGCATTAGTACCAGTCATTCCGATTTTTGTAGTACCAGTGATTCCGGCGATGATCAGTACCACAGATTCCGGTTGTCAGTACTGCCATTTCCGGACTTCCGGATACCGCTATTCCGGCAGCTATGATACCGACCTTTCCGAACCACAGGATACCGATGGTTCCGGCCTGCTGAGTACCGGGATTCCGGTCATTCTGTACCGTGTGCAGGGCACACCTCCTATACTGAAGTTATGCGCGAATAGCGCAAATACTATGAAGGAGGTGTCAAAATGACACACTATCGTGAAATTCTGAGGCTGGGCCTAAACCCGGATCCTCAGAAGAGGCTTAGGAATTGACACATAATAAATTAATCAGTTGGCACGTAATAAATCGACTGCTATAATAGCCTTATATCTCGGATGGGAGGCAGTCGATTCATGGCTTCACCAATATATGATAGCGACCACGTTGATCATATTTTATCCAATATTTCCGTCATTTTGCCCTATGTCAATGAGCGCCAGAGACGGCTGATTATAGGAGCTCTTTCTGATGCACTGGGTTATGGCGGCAAGTCTGCGATCAGTGAAAAATGCGGTGTGGCACGTAATACCGTGCGCAAGTCCGACGAAGAGTTCAAGCTCATCATCGCTGATGCTGCCGGCGAGACTTCTACTTCCACAGAGACAGAAACCAAAAGTGACGAAGCAGAAGACTCTGGCACTACGGATACCGATAAGGATTCTGAAATGTTGCTGGAAGCAACTCCAGAGCAGATTGTCGGGCTTTATGATGGCTCCGTCAGCCTTTCTTCACTTGAAAGCAGACAGCGCCGCGCGGGTGGTGGCAGAAAAAGTGAAGCTGCGAAAAATCCGGAACTGATTCCTGCATTGATGGAGATCCTTGACGACTACACCTATGGTAATCCGGAATCCGTGCTGCTTTATACAAACCTGAGTGATCGCAAGCTCTCAGCTATGCTCGCTGAGAAGGGCTATTCAGTTGGGAGAAATGTCGTCAACCGAATGCTGAAGGCACTCGGTTGGAGCAAACAACAGAACAAGAAGCTGAAGCAGGTCGGTAAGGAACATCCAGACAGAAATGTGCAGTTTGAATTCATCAATGCAACGGGTAAAGAGGTTTTAGCTGCAGGGAATCCCATGATTTCCATCGATTGCAAAAAGAAGGAAAACATAGGAGACTATGCCAACAAAGGCAAGGAGTACAGACATAGCAAAGATCCTCGAGCGGTGCTTGACCACGATTTTCTGGATAAGGAACTTGGTCAGGTTGCACCATATGGTGTTTACGTCGTCAACAATAATACTGGGTTTGTAAATCTTGGAACCACACATGACACCTCCCAGTTCGCAGTCGCCAGTATACGTGCCTGGTGGTACACCGTTGGCAAGAACACGTTTCCTGACGCGACCATGATTTATGTCACGTGTGATGGAGGCGGAAGCAATTCCAGCCGTGTGCGAATGTTCAAGACGGAACTGGCAAAGCTGGTTGAGGAAATCGGGATACCGATTCAGATCTCTCATTTCCCGCCGGGAACATCAAAATGGAACAAGGTGGAGCATCGCCTTTTCTCTGAGATATCAAAAAGTTGGGCAGGTAAACCGCTAATCAGTGTTGAAACTGTAGTTCAGTTGATCGGATCAACAACTACAACAACTGGTCTGAAGGTAACCTGTCAGCCTGATTACAATGACTATAAAACAGGACTGAAGGCTTCTGAGGAAGAGTACGATAAAGTTGATATTGAATGGATCAATATCGGGACATCTAACAAATGGAACTACATCATTCATGGGCTGAAAAAGGACTCGTGAATTGATCAATTTAAAGGATGACACACCCTTAGTCAGAGCAGGATAGCTCAAAGCTGCTGCGTCTCTAAGTCCACTGTCAGTCACGTTTTGAAACGGGCTGGTGAACTGGGACTCAAATGGCCGCTCGCGGACGATCTGACCGATGTTTCGCTTGGCCGGATGCTTTATCCATCCGAAAAGGACGAGGATAAGCCAGATGACACGGCGGTCAACAAGAAGATGCCGGACCTTGAGCGGATCCACAAGGAACTGCTCCGGCAAGGCGTCAACAAGAAGCTCCTGTGGACCGAGTACCTCGAGGAATGCAACCTTGAGGGAAAGACAGGGCTTCGGTACTCACAGTTCTGCTACTACATCCAGCAGGACGAAGCCAAGAGGAACGCTGCATTTCACAAGACCTATAAACCCGGTGAACAGGTTGAGGTCGACTGGGCCGGTGACCCTCTCTACCTGCAGGGAGCGGAATCCGGTCGGCGGATCCCCGTTTACCTCTTTGTCGGCGTCCTTTCCTACAGCCTTTACCCGTTCGCTGAGGCCTTCATGAATGAGAAGACTTCGTCATGGATCAAGGCTCATAACGACATGTTCCATTACTTCGGCGGCGTTACGAAGATCATCGTGCCTGACAATACGAAAACCGCTGTGGTTCACGGAAAAGCCAAACCAAGGAAGTTTACCTATGATGATCCGGAACTCAATGCCGTTTATCACGACCTGGCAGAGCATTACGACGTGGCAATTCTTCCTGCACGAGTCAGAGCACCTCGGGACAAAAACAATGTAGAGGCCGCTGTCGGCTTCGTGTCCACCTGGATCACTGCAGCTCTGCGCGATGAGCAGTTCTTCACAATCGAGGAACTCAATAAAGCCATTCATCGAAAGCTCGAGAAACTGGCTGATGAACCCTTTGAGAAAAGGGAAGGCAGCCGACACGAAGTTTTCCTCAACGAAGAAAAGCCTTACCTGTATCAGCTGCCTGCCACCCCATTTGAAGTAGCCGACTGGAAGCAGGCTACCGTCCAGTACAATTATCACATATTCGTCGAGGGGATGTACTACTCAGTTCCCTATCGGTACATCGGCAAGAAAGTAGATGTCCGCGTCACGGCGACCATGATCGAGGTTTACGCCAAAAGCAGCAATGATCAAACCCGTATCGCATCTCACAAGCGGCTTTACGGTAGAAAGGGGCAGTACAGCACAGTAAAAGAGCATATGCCTGAAAATCACCAGCATGTGGGCGACTGGAGCGGTGATCGATTCCGCAGATGGGCCGAGAGGATCGGTCCAGAAACCTATAAGGTCATAGATGGCCTTCTGACCTCCGCAAGGGTCGAACAACAGGCCTATCGTGGCTGCATGGGTATTCTCAAGCTCTCCGAGAAATACTCAAATGACGGGCTTGAAAAAGCCTGTGCGAAGGCGTTGAGCTATTCTGCAACGCCGACCTACAGAGTTGTGTGCGATGTCATCGAATCCCTGTACCCGAAGAAGTCAGGGACTGCATCCACAGCCGGAAGCAAATCCGACGATACCAGTAACAGCCATGGCATTACCCGCGGCGCTGATTACTACAGGAGGTCTTAAACTATGCTCAAACAGGCAACTATCGACAAACTCATTGAAATGCGTCTCACCTCGATGGCAGATGGATACCGTCTCCAGTGCGATGATTCCTCTATGGCAGGTCTCAGCTTTGACGATCGCTTTGGCATGCTTGTAGACCGCCAGTATGACAGCCGCAAGTCGAATACAATCAAGCGTCTGATCAAAAACGCCCAGTTCAACGAGTCCAGTGCTTGTGTCGCCGACATCGATTATTCTCACGGCCAAAAGCTGAATAAGCAGCTGATCCAGGACCTGGCATCGTGCGAGTACATCAGTACGCATCATGACGTGTCAATCACCGGCGCAACCGGGTCCGGAAAGACGTACCTTGCGAATGCTCTCGGCATCGAGGCTTGCAAGCACTTCTACAAAACCCGGTACGTGAGGGTCCCGGACATGCTTTTGGAGCTGAAGGTCGCACGTTGCAACGACACCTATAACAAGGTGCTCGACCGATACACAAAACCGACCCTTCTGATACTGGACGAATGGCTCCTGATCAAGCCGACACACGATGATCAGGTCAACCTCCTTGAGGTTCTCGAACGGCGCTATGGCAGATCCTCCACGATCTACTGCTCACAGTACACTCAGGACGGTTGGTACGAACAGCTTGGAGGGGAGGATAACACCCTTACAGATGCCATCTTGGACCGCATCATCCACAACACGTACAATATCGATATCGTGCCAGTAGATCCTACAAAGGACATCTCCATGAGGCAGGTGTACGGCCTCCGCTAGAGGTTTAACGACTACGTCGTACAGTTTTGCGAGTAAAGGGCGCCAAGGCGCCACTTAACATCTTGTTTGTATCGGTACCGGAGCTCCGGAATAGCGGTACCCGCTACTCAGGAACGCCGGTACATTTCAACCGGAATATTCAGACGCGAAACCAGGACCATGGAAATCCATGCCGGGCGATATCCCGGCACAGGATCCCAACGAAAGCCATTATACCGCCGAACAGGGTGAGTTCCAAATGGAATACCGGATCGGCAGACAGCGGGGCCTTAGAGGTGAACTGAAATGGTCGGCATACAGGGATGATGCTGGATATCGATGCCGGTAACCCGGAATGGATCCACTGGTCTCTTACCCTGGGGATTGCGAAAAGAAAAAAAGTACCAGCAAGAATGCCAGTACTCTGTCGTGTTGAAAAACCTGATTCAATGAAGTTCCTGTCTGGTAGAGAAGGGGAATTTCTCTTCACCCTGTCTCAGCGCTCCTGGAAAATCTCAATCGATTCTCCGGCTTTTCCCCGGACAAACGCAACCCGGATATTCATCTTCGGGTTGGTATCCAGTGTCAGGTCGGCCGGCTCGGAATCCACCGGAAGCCCCGCCTCGCGGAAGACCTCGACTGCCTTGTCTGCGTCCTCAACCGTCAGCGCAATGTGACCGACAACACCATCGCCGCGCTTGGGATCTGCGTTATCCCAGAGCTCGATTGCTCCCGTGCCGGTGTCGATCATTGCCATGTGGCCGAGACCGTCGACATAGCACTCTGCGGTCTTGGTGAAGCCGAGAGCATTACAGTAGAACTCTGCAACCTCATCCATTTCCTTTTTTCCATGGCAGTTCAGCGCAACATGATTCATTCCCTGGAACACACCCATCGTAGGCCTCCATTTCGAAATCTATGAAATGTAATATGCTTTCCCCGCTGATTATATCATGAGAAGTTAGATGCGGCCGCCTTATATTTTTCGCTTTCTCTTGATCCAGGGATCAGGTATCGGCATGTGCACCGAATATTTTCACGTTCGAATCACTTCCGATTACATAGTTTCTTTGAACAATTCGTTTGGCCACAAGAGATCTAAGCTGGTCTCATCAATACCGATGTTGACAAGGTGATCAAGGCGCCTGGAACGCTCCGGTTCGATCTCATTCCGTGTCCGGTGGACACATCGGCCGACAGTCTCCCAATCAATCCGCATGTATTCGGAGACGGTGCTGCGCGGCAGGTAGGCGGCGAGCCATCCAACAGTCAGGTCGAAGTCTTTCGTAAAGCCGCTCCCCGGATAAGCCCAGGGAACGTCTGCAGCGAGGATGCCGTGCTCCGGACACAGGATACGGTGCGTGCGGTACTGGATCTCGACCAGCGTCCCACCCCAGTCGAGAGCGCGCCAGGTACGGGGCAGGCGGGTCTGGACATCATATGTCCTGCACCGCTTATGGCAGAAGGGGCAATCATCCTCATGCCTCTTGTCAGGGCGTGCATGGATCCGGAGGTGGTTCACCCCGGCGGAATCCTGATAAAAATCGTGTCCAGTCACAACTGCGGACTTGATGCTGAGCAACTGCTTGCATAATGTATTAGTTGAAGCCATCTGTGGATACTCCCTTGTGTAAAGGTTTGGACGCTAATACACTATCGGAGCACAGGTGGCTTTTCAATATGAAACTGTCAACTCAGGAGGCATGAGTACCCACTATCATGCCAGAAGCCTCTGATAATTCGGCATCTTCATGTGACAACTGATCAGCACTGTCGTGATATCCATAATTGCAGGTCAGAGATTCGACTTGTCGCTTCCGTTGGGACTATAGACAATCTCTTTTGAAGTGCAATGCTTCGCAAGCAAAATTACTCCATATTGATGTGCATATTGACGGGCCATTTTCGAAAGCTGTATTCTGCACGCAGATCATTTCTCACGGAGCAACGCTCTGACTTGTTCGGGCAGCGTATTCAATATGGCCTCCGTCTCTCGCGGATGAAGATATGCAGAATTCAGGGTAGACTTTTGATACTGCAGAAACGTTCCTTGGGTCATATGCTGCAGGCAGACAGTAAAAAACTGCTCCCAGCTGACGTATTGTTTGCTCTCAATATAATCTTCCGGATGACGCAGGATCTCTTTGACTTCATTGCCATCAACCAGATCGGACCTCAAAATCAGCCATTCAAACGATTCCGGAAGAAACAGGTGGATATTATGATGTCTTCTCTGATAAGTATCCAACTGCCCCATATACGGGCCGAACGCCGCCCCATCCGCAATCACCAGAATTTCGCTCCTGCCCGACTTTTCCACTGCTCCCAGCACATTCGAATTCCCTGCTGCGCTGCGGCAGGAGATATCCCTCCTGCATATCGCCCGGAAAAACTGATACCCGGAATTGCTGTCCTCTGTAATAATTTCCTTTACATTTCCCGGATCAAAGCCATTATCCTCTCCATAAATCCGGTAGAATTCGTGATACACCTTCTGCATGGAGTTATACTTTCCCGCACTGTGAATTCCATAGGCGTTAGTAAAGAACCGGGTTGATGGGTTCCATACCACAACCTCCATGGTGAACTCTCGACGCGATAATGTCTGATGAAGATATAGAATCCCCATTTGGAGCTCTTTTCTTCTCTGCATAATGCCTATCTTGTTATTTATAGTCACATGCTCGGCAAGTAGGTGTATGCTTTTAGGCAATCTAGGTGATACTTTGTTACATGATGCAACACAGCACGGATAGAAGTGTACCCAGCTCGAGCTCAAAGTGAGGGATTAGTGGTCTCATGCTAGGCGATCGCTTATCAACCCGTTTCTTAACTAACGCCATTCCATATATCTCCGTTACACTGTACGGCAGGGAATACAGATTTTCACGCGTAACGATCACAAAGTAGTTTCCACTTATCCTAACCATTTCTGCAAAGCGCTGCGAGGATACAAATCGGTTTCCCTCATCGATAAAGACAATGCTGTCTTCATCCAAATCTTCCAATTGCTTTTCCCAGTTTCGTCCTTCCACAACAACACACGGACTGCTGCAGCTAACCTGGACCCCAGAATCCTCCCCCTGCAAGTTGAATTCCCGGATCATCTCGATCAGGGTCGTTTTCCCCGTTGCGCTGTTTCCCCGGATAATCGTCAGATTTCTCCAGATGGTAAATTCATACATCAGCCTCCGGTTTCCCACCCGGATGTGACGGCTTCCCTTCATGTCACACGTACCTTCCTGCTGTCTTCAGCAGTTCCATCATATCAGTTACGACCACGTTGTCATTCAGAACATAAATATCAAATGGTTTATCCCCAAAATCCATAATGTGCCGCAGATTGATGGTCACATCCCGCTCATTGCCCATCCGCAGCAGCCAACTGGCACAGTTGTCCCCGCAGTTAGAAGCGTTGAATACCTTCTCCGGCTCCTTCAGGATCAAAATCAGAGTTTTCACCCCTCCCGAAAGACTGGTCGGCGGAATGATTCCGAGCACCGGACTGTCAATTGCTCCGCTGCTCAGAACCACTGAATTGTCCACATCAAGGATCATTTTCCTTACAGCAGGGTCATTCAGCCATTCCGGATCATAGTCATTCTTAAAATAGATCTCGGTATTGTATATTGCTTTCTCCATGTCGCCAAAATAAATTTTCAGCATCTAAGTTCCTCTTGTTAATATATTCCTTCTATTATCCGTATTCAGGTTTCTTTTTGCAATCAGGCTGTTTTCCAGCTATCAGGCTGCTTCTCAATGACACTAAGTTTTTGGTCAAGAGTTCAGCAGGGAATTGCGCGCAATTAACACAAGTTTCTTTTCGTCACCAAAGCCGCATGCTTCGGATTAATTGGGATAAATATTAAAATCTTGCTCATATTGTTAGATCATCGATGTTATTTCTCTATATAGTTGTAATAGTGATGAATTTTCGGATTCAATCGAATCAGATCAAAATTACCGAATATAGGAAATTTGCAGGTCAAATCGTGTCCTAATGACGCTATCTCATAAAGTGGCAGTAATATATCGGATTCTGATTTGGCTCTTTTCCTTCTTCGCGGAATCTGGTTCAGATAGTCGTCAACGGAGCCGCGAGACGCTCTCTCAAGAATGCTCTTTTTCGCTTTCAGAATTGACTTAGGTCCCGGATGCCCTCCATCTTCCCGGAACAAGCCTCGTCAACATGGCCGCAGTCAATCTTCGTGTGACGTCCCCTGTCCTCCAAAGGGTTCCTCATCCTTCTCCAGGCAGCTCTGATAATCCGTTGCCATCTGACCGCATACCATCTCATCAGGCCGGTTTTCCGAACCGCTTCGCTTATGGATTCCGTCAGATTGTCTCCTCTGACCTCCGAAAGTACTGTTTTTCCTTACCGACGATTTTCTCCTGTTGGGACAAAGCCGCTAAGGCCTCGTAAGAAAGCTCTCCATCTCAGCACAGATGCACCTTCGCGGCACTCGTTTTTCACCGCTTTCGTCTGTCCAGGATCCGCCTATGCCGCACCATTTACGATCTCGCCGGCAACTGTCTTCCATCTGCATCATAATCCATCTCCAGGAAATGAACCAGTGCATGTCAGGAAGTTTTCTTTACCCCTGTTCTTCCCGCTTCGCTTATGAGACATTCGCTGCTGTTGTTGGAGGATGCGGATGGGAGTCCGGAGTGTGCGTCATGAGGGTGATAAGCCGTGTTAAGACCTGTCGTTGGAATACCGGACTTTTCCCCTGCCCTTTTCCTTTCTCACAGGTACACAAGGCGGATCAGACTGGTTCCCGCAGACACCGCAGCAGGGTTTCTTCCACTGCCGGCACCAGGTTGCTGAGAGGAAGAAACGCGGCAGCAAGCAGAAACGGCAGCTGCCCAGCAGCTGCCGCGTTTTTCCCATGACGTCGGGTCATCCGGATTTTCTGCGCTCGGCAGGAGCCAAATCTCCTGCTCCCGGCATGGATCCCGATCCCAGGGGACAATTGACCGATACTCGCTCTGTGAGGGATGGAAAGTACCGCGTGGAATTCTGAAGTTCCAGGAGGTCGTATCTTCCTCCTTGCCAGAGCAGCACAGCAGTACAGGGAATCCAGCAGAAGATCCGCGCCTGTGGCAGATATGCGATCTTCCGACCGTCATACCGCTGCGTTTCCTGGAGTGCTCTCCCTGCACGCATCTGCAGCCCCCTTCTGCAGGAGAGATCATCCGTCCTGGTCTCGGCATAACATCCCGAAGGTCATACAGCACCGTGCCCCTGCCCTGGTGTGCAGTGCCGCAGGCCGGGATCAAAAGGAGCTCTGCCAGATGCTGATTCCAGGTCCGCAGCGCGTTTGCCGGAAGCGGCGGAATGGCTGCAGGCTGCCAGGCACCAGCGGATGACAGCGTTCCTCCTATGACCGGACACGGTACCCGCCGCCTCAAAAGACCTACTTGTAAGCCCTGCCGTCCCGCAGAACACCGGCAGCTGCAGGACAGCACCGGAAGAGCAAGTGCAGTACAGCAGCAGAGAAAACATTCGAATGCGCATTCCCGATGGTGACAGTTCTGTTGCAGCAATGAGAATGCCTTCTCTGTCTCGGGTGATGGACGGAAGGGAAAAGGCAGACGCCTCCCTCTGAAGGGAACAGAAGGAGTCATACAGGAAGCCACGCTGCTCCGAGGATCTAACTGTCAGCATCCACACCCCCCCTCACCTGGATGATCTCTCCTGCAGGACTGTCACAGAGCAGCCGCAGCTTTTCAAAACCAGGAAGGGGTGCCTCTCATCCCCGGTGCCGGGCAGATCCCAGATCAGCTGCAGAAAAGAGCAGAGCGTTTTCCTGTCGGATAGAGCGTCTCTCCTTCTGTGCCTTCCGGGCTGTCCTCCTTATGCCCTCCGATGCCCACTTATGCCTCCCCACCGCAGCTGCAGCAGATCAGGATGGGACCCCGTGGACTCCGTTCCGGGATCCCGGTTCCGGGTGGATTCTCACGGTGCACGCCTCAAACGCGTGCATGGTCAGGGAGAAGGTCTGATCCTCCACCGCAATCTCCTCCAGCACCCTCTCCAGCATATCCGTCCGATATACGCTTCCCTGCCAGGCAGTCCGGATCTTCACGGTCCCGGGGCACCTCTTGGACTCATACAGGCGCAGGATGAGGTCTCCGCTCCCATCCTCTGCGAGCTTTATAGCATCGAGAAGGACATTGGGCCGATTGATCTGAACAAGCTGCAGGGTTTCGGCATCTTTCAATGCTCCCCTCGTCACCAGCAGCGGACGGTTGAGCGCCTCTCCCTCCAGAGCAGCGGGGCTGTCCGCAAAAGTCCCCTCCCAGGCCGTGAAGGCATAGGTGAAGACCTGGGCGCCATTGTCCGCCCGCATCTGGGGCGATGCCGGCGCCCGAAGGAGCGACAGCTCCATCGCATTCCGGTCCATGCTGATGCCATACTTGCAGTCATTGAGGACCGCAGCGCCGTGGGATCCGTCTGCGAGGGCGGTATACCTGTGGTTGCAGACTTCGTACCGGTCCTGGTCATAGCGCCGGGACCTATGAGTCGGGCGCTTCACGTAACCGTACTGCATCTCGTTGTAGCCTTCCGTCTCCCAGACCGTGACC
This sequence comes from Lachnospiraceae bacterium, assembly GCA_022483465.1. Taxonomy (GTDB): domain Bacteria; phylum Bacillota; class Clostridia; order Lachnospirales; family Lachnospiraceae; genus CAG-791. Next base: position 48,644 of record JAKVNF010000001.1, read on the forward strand.
GGGAAGCTGGCCTTCATGAGCCTGTGCAGCTCTCTCCACTGGACTTTCGTCTCAAATCGAAGGACAGCACGATCCGCATCCAGGATCAGATCCTGTTCCAGATCGGAGTCCCCGATCTTTCCGGTAACCCTCACCGCCGCCTGCAGACTCCCCGGCGCTTCTCCTCGCAAGATGTGCACCTCCCCGTCCCGCAGGCACGGGATCTCCTGCATCCGGTAGCAGGCGTCAATGTCCCAAGCATCATAGGCCCTGGGGACATCCTTGAACAGGCGCAGGTGGTTGAGGGGAGAGGAGGCAAATTCCAGAGAGGAATCCTTGAGGCAAAAGCTTGCGATCTCCCCCGCATGCTCCGGATCCGTCTTCACCACCGCCCTCACAAGGCGGTTCTCCATCACGATCGTATCGGCGGATTCTCTCTCCACGCGGACATACGGCAGGTTCGCCGCAGCGTGGTGAGCTTTGTCCGGGACCAGGGTGATGGCGCCGGCAGCGGGAACCTCCACCAGGGCCAGGGTCTCCCCCTGCTCCGTGCAGACGGGATAAGAATTTCCGGCAAGGTCTGCTGCGCCATCTGCAAACTCCCCGGGGAGCGTCACCACCTCCGTCCTCCCGGTGCTCGTGGCGTTCCAGATCGTAACGCCATTCTCCCTCGGATCCAGGAAGCATGCCTGATAGACCGCCGTCTGCCTTCTCGCCTCCCGGATCAGGGCACTGACTCTCCTGTCCGCCTCCTCGTAGATTCGCCCGATCCCGGACCCCGGGAGGATGTCATGGAACTGATGGAGCAGGAGCTCCTTCCAGAGGCGCTCTGCCTGCAGTCTTGCCTCTTCCAGGCTCTCCTTATCAGAGGGGGCCTTCCCAAGCGTCAGGGCAGCACTCCCCCACAGCTCCATCTCCCGAAGCGCATTCTCGGCGAGCCGGTTGTTCCTCTTGGTCTTTGCCTGGCTCGTGTAGGTCCCCCGGTGCGCCTGGAAGTACAGCTCTCCCACATAGGTGTTTGCGGGGCCGCCCTTTGCCTCCATGTCGCGGAAAAAGGTGAGCGGGGATTCCATCCTGACAGCAGGCATTCCCTCGAGGTTCTTCTCCCTCTCTGCAAACTCGATGTGATCCCTTGTCGGTCCTCCGCCTCCGTCTCCATAGCCAAAGGGAAGGAGGAAGGCATCCAGATCCCGGAGCTGTCTTCGCTTTTTCCAGGTCTCCTGGATGGTCTTCGGGTCGGTCTGGTAGTTGTAATCCGTCGGCAGGAAGGCGGTGACGCTGCTCCCGTCGGTCCCCTGCCAGGTGAAGTAGTGATACGGAAAGGGCTCCGCGTCGTTGTAAGTCCAGAAGATCTTCTGCGTGACCAGGTACTTTACGCCGCACCCCTTCAGGATCTGCGGCAGGCACCCCGAATAGCCAAAGCTGTCCGGAAGCCAGAGGATCTCGCTTTCCCTGCCGAAGGTCTGTCTGAAATAGGCCTTGCCGTAGAGACACTGCCGGATCAGGGATTCCCCGGAGGGCAGGTTGGTATCCGGTTCCACCCACATCGCACCCTCGGGGATCCAGGATCCCCTTTTCACCGCCTCCCGGATTCGTTCAAACAGGGCAGGATAGTAGGTTCTGCACATCTCATAGGCCGCTGGCTGACTCTGCAGGTACCGGTAGTCCGGATACTCCTCGAGGAGCCTTAGCTGTGCCGCAAAGGTCCTTGCGGTCTTCCGATAGGTCTCCTCCATCGGCCACAGCCAGGCAAGGTCCAGATGGGCGTGTCCGATCGCATAGAAGACCGGGAGAGTGGATCCGTTCCTCGCCTGGAGGACACCGGCCAGGTTCTGCCTTGCCTCCCGGTAGGAGCAGAGCCTCTCCTCCCGCTCCTGTTCGAAGTCGACCGTCAGGGTGAACTGCTCCAGCGCATCTGCGATTTTCTCTGCCCGCAGGGACGTTGGCTCCAGGGTATCCATCAGAAGCTCCAGGGTCCTGACGTCCATGTAGAGCTGATAGGCCTCCTCATGGAAGATCCCATAGGTGCATTCCCCGAGGACTCGTCTTGCACCGTCTCTTTGAGGATCCTGATAAGATCCGGGAAGGACGGGACCTGTTGCACACCTCCCCTCCGGCGCCTCCGGATAGTAGTGGCCCGCATAGGTCTCCATGTAGAGCTCGTAGCGCTCGTTCCCTCTGGCACACCGGGTCAGGCAGTTGTCCTCGTAGTAGTGGAGCGGGGAGGTGACCCAGTCCGCGCGGTAGGTGCCGAATTCCCTGCCGTTGACAAAGAGGGTGCTCTCCCCTCCCGGGGCAAGCTTCATGACAATCCGCTTTCCTCTTGCGCGCTCCGGCAGGGCAATCTCCCCGCGAAACCACCCGTACTCCCAGGTATGCCCCCAAGTAAAGCCCGGCTCCACCCTGCGGAAGGGTCCCTTTGCCGCCTCCTCCAGGGAGAGGTGCTCCATGGTGGGGAACATCTCCAGGGGGATGGTTCCCACCGGCTCATAGATATCCTCCTCCAGGGTGCGGACCCAGTGATCCAGCCGGTCTCTCCACTCTGCGCTCATCAGGTTCATGGCATCTCCTCTCTGCACAGGGCCATCTCTGCGCTATGGTCCTCTGCGGCTTCTGTCTCTGCTGCTGTCTCCCCCGATGCTGGCCGGGGAGTCTGTACGCTGCAGCGCTGCGCTCCGCGAAGCGTTGTCTCACGAAGCCCAGCTTCTGCAACGTACTCGTCATACTCTTCTATGTTCTGTGCCGTAAGCTCCGGATCCCTGCTCTGACAAAGACTTCCGAATCTACCGGGCAGCTCCTGGTCCTTTCTGCCTGGGTCCGTTCCCAGCCCCCGGATCCCTGACAGGATCTTTTCCCAGCGCTCTGCGCATCGCTGGCCCCGAAGCGCTCCTTCCGCCTTTCCTGAATTCCTGTACAGGCAGCCATCCTCCCCCGCTATATGGATCGTACCGGAGAAATGCCCCATTTGCCAGGGCGATCTCCGGCTTTGTGCAGAGGCAGTTGGCATTGCTCTGGGGGATCGATGCAGGATGGGAGCCGGATGCGCACTGCCGCAAGGGTTTTTCGGTTCCCAGGCTGCCATAACGCTCCTCTCTAGATAAATTTGTACATAATCCACAATGAGCCTTAATCTATAGGGGTTTGAGAGTAAGACCTCTGTGAAAGATGTATGCTTTAACATTACAACAGTGCATGACTACGGGTGAAATCAGTGTCTCTGGAGGTTCGGGCACCTATGATTTCTGTGTTCAGGGTATAAAAAGAAAAGCATCCTCTTAATTGTCTGACAACTGTGGCATTAGCTGTCAGTATAAGAAACGCGTTTCAATCTCCCTGCTTCACCATGGCTGCCAACCTCTCATGTCTAGCGGAGTCTGCCTTCGGTCCCACCCTGAGGCATCCCAAATTCCTTCGTACAGCCGATCCCATAGTTCGGAGCGCCGCTTATGCTTTCGTTCGGGGTCATATGCCCCATGGAGTAAATCCTGCGGCTACGCTCATGCTCTGTTTGTTTGAGAGCACCCCTGTAATTCAGTAAATCTCGGAAATCCCGGGGGACACATCCCTGGATCCACACTGAAGTACATGGTGCGGTTAATACGTTACAGTTGAGGGGGAGTCATCCTAACGATGTTGCCTGGTGGATAACCGCCCTGTTGGTCCTTGAAACTGTCTGCTGTCCGGCTGCGCGTTATGCAGGCATCATACCTGCCGCAGGATCGTGAATGACCTTAGACGGGTCAAAATCAACACCTTTAGTAAGCATAACAACCAGCGTACGCTGACAAAACCTGCATGAGGCGTTACCATTAAGGGGGGGAGGGTTCCAGTTGTAACCGCAAATACTTCAGAGATTCGCGGTTGACAGCGGAGGTGAATCTCTTTGCAGGTGTATTGCCTTCGGCCGACGCATCCCCTGGGAATGAACTGCGCAGGTTCGGATCTGGCCTGCAGGTACGCCGGTTGTGATGGGCGTCTCCGTGTACCTGGATAGGTTGGGCATCCGGGTCCCAGTCTCCTGTCACCCTGAAGCGATGGATCCAGACACAAGAAAGTCCGGCATGGCGATTCCCCGGGTGGGAACAATACCATGCCGGACGTTCAATTCTGCAGTTTCACTTATGCAACTGCAAGTGGCCGATGCCTGCCTGTTCGGCAGACGTCGGCTACTCGGGTTATTCTGTTTGTCAGGAGGTTATCATGCTGCCGGGTATGGGCCGACCACCTTTCCATCTCGCATCCACCGGCCATTTACCAGGATGGGTTCTGTCTCAGATTGAAAACTGATACCTTTCCCGGCCTGTGTGGCTTCTCGCTGCTTCGCTTCGTATGCCCTGTATTCTTCGGACCAGCACATCATCTTTGGAAGATATTCATCTGGGTTGTCTCCCCGCCTCTGATGCTTGGGTATCTCGATGAGGAGATACCGGAAGTAGTACTCCGGATCGGCATCATTCAATTCCGCTGTTGTTGCGATGGAGTTCGCAATCATGCGGTCGGTGGCACCTTCATCTGAATAAGAAAAGAGACTGCTGTTTCTTTGCAAAGCAATCCTACGGATGTTTCTTTCACAGTAAGTGTTGTCCGCAGGTACGTTAGAATCGTAGAGGAAGCTGTCGATGTGACCGCCTTTCTTGCAGTCCTCAAAGTAGTTCATCGCCCTGCGCATCGTCGCGGTCATCGTTACTCGTTTTGATTGATCAGAGGAAGTACCATGCAGCGAGGCCTGATAGGCCTCCTCATACTCACAGATGTACTGCCAGGCCAGATCCAGGTGCGGCTTTACGTTTTTGATTCTTCCGGCAACCCGCTCCTCTCCGGACAGGCGCTTGAGCTTCGTATCCTCGCTCTCGGCAAGGCTGATCTCGCGCAGGATTTTCCATTCCCAGGTCTGTGCCAGCTGTTTTCTGCCTTCCTCCGTTTTCATGAGGTCTTTTGAGGCCATCTTTACAATAAACCAGGCAAGAAAGAACGGCCTTCTCAGATGCGCAAGGCAGAATGAGACTACGATCTTTCCTTCAGACTTGCGCTCCAGTTCCGGATATGCAGCATACTTGTCGTTCTTGCATACGACAGATGCATTTCCTGTCACTGCCGTAGGATCGGGCTCCGTTTCCTGTTCCAGCGGAGTTGTCTGGCCTGCGGTATCCGAACGATCCGCGTCATTATCCGGAAGAAAGTCTGCAAACAGACCATCCAGAAATGACTCAGCCCTGGAGGGATTGAAGAAATATGCAGCAGCCTTGGGACCTTCCCGCAGCTCACTTGTAATCAGCAGCCAGATATAGGACTTTTCTCCCGGCTTCTCAGCATCATAGATGGATCTCCAGGTGGTTTCATCCATCTGAATGTACTTGCCCGCTATGATGAAGCTGACGAGATAATCGAAGACGGGAAGCAGATATCTTGCGGCACAGGTATTGCACCAGTAAACCGTTTTCTGCGTTTTCATGGGATAGCCCATGTGACAGATCAGAGCAGCGATGCGTTTGTACGGGATGCTCATACTGGTCAGCATGTAGTACATGAAGGCGACGATCTCCGGGGTTGCCCGGGATCCCGGCATGATATATCCCTCGCTGTAGGGCCGGTATAGCGTACGATTCACCTCATGACTGTCAGGATCGGATTTTTCTTCGTTGCTGACATCCTCTGAGTATGCGATGATTGGTTTCATGATCGTCAGCACGACGACATGAGCCTCCTCTATACTGAGTTTTTCTCTTGCTTCGAATCCCAGCTTAGATAAAGACTTTGCTTTTTCGATCATTTCCGGAGTCAGATCATCCACATCATAGCTGATTCTGTGCGGGAGATTCTGCGTATCACGCTCCCAGATGCCTGGCTTGCGCTTCTGTTTTTCCTTTGATTCATCGGGTATCGGTTTTCTCGGGGGACGGCTGCTCCGTCTGGGTTTCCTGTCTTTTTCGCCAGCTCCGCCTTTCCCGGACGGATTCTCATCCTGAGTTTTTCCGTCACTGTCTTTCCCATTTTCGTCTGCATTGGCTGGCTCTGCAGGTTCTTCTGTCCCTGTCGTGTCTTTGGCCTGCTCTCCATCAGCGTCAGACTCTTCGGTGAGCGGATCTGTCTCCACATCCTCGCTGCCGCCTTGTGGAATCCCGGTTTCGAGTTCTTTCCCAGAGAGCTGCTCGTCCTTTTCCCCAAAGGCTCTCCTACGTCCGAGTTTGTTGTTCTCGTCCTTATTCTGCTCCTTCTGTTTGAGTTCCTCATTTTCCTTTTGCAGCGCTTTATAATCTTCAGCTGCTTTTTCAGCTGCCTTTATCAGCGCTGCAATGCGGTTCGTCTTGACGATGTCATCCACGATAACCTCACTAAAGATGTTCGAGATGTCGCTCGGACTGAAAGCGCCACACTGGTACAGGAGGTTGTACTTATGAAGTCTCTGGACAGGGATCTCGGTTTCCATCACCGGGCCTCTTTGTCTACGGAAGCAAGGCTTGCGCTGGCCTTCTGAACGGCATCCTGATAGGCGCGGAGAGCCTTCCTCAGCTGTGTATTCTCATTCCGCAGAGATGCATTTGCCTCCTCCAGCTCTGTTATTCTGGAAATCAAAGTTTTCGTCGAACCTTCAGCCCGAACAGAGTTTGCCTGCTCTGCTGGTGCGTCGGAGGCCGATGCCTGCTTTCGAACGTACTTCCTGGTGGGCACAACCTCCCCTGTAACGGGATCAAGCTTCCCGATCAGCTTCCGGTCTGTCTTGTGCTGTTTAGCCTCCTTGTCCCAATAGCTGTGTGAAGAATAAACGTATACCGTATCCCCCTGTCTCAGATGAATGGTACCCATGTCAGACCTCCTGAGAGCTGCTTATCAGTTCTCAGGAGTATAGTAACATATCTATACCCTCTTGTCAACCGAAAATAAGGGTATAGATATCTGAATATTTATACTCCCCACTGAAGTAGCCTGAAAGTTCAAAAACCGCGTGTTTTCAGGATCTCTGGGATTCTGCGGCCACCTGATCAGGCATGTCGATGTGCGGGTATACTTCGCGGATGGTACCGTCAAGTGCGATTCCGCTCATGAGCTGACGGTACTGCTCCGGAGAAAGAGATCTGGCTTCGTCCGCATTCCTGGGATACTGGAATGAGTTTCCCGGCGCAAGGCGAAGCGTATAGAGCACAGTGCCGATTCCCTCGAAGCAGATCCCCTTGATCGTTCTGGCAGATCTGCCACGAAAAAGATAGAGAACTCCACGGTCCGTTGGATCCAGGTGATAGTTCAGCATGACATAAGCGGAGAGTCCATCAACGCCGCGGCGCATATCCACCCTCTTCGTGCAGAGAATGATCTTCCTGAAGCCGATGCCGTCAACAAACATGAAAAGCCTCCTTAAGCATGGAGAGGGTCTCGCGCCGGACAGAAGAGTAGAGATAGAGCCGACAGGACCGTGTCTCCAGGATAACTTCCGGAGACACGGCAGGCCCTCCCGGCCTGCCTGGAACAGATCCGGCATTTCCTTCTTCCGGTGTACCGGTGATCCGCGGAAGATCAGAGTGGTTCGACCGGCTGCGGGAACCCGAGTCATCAGCAGTACCCGGTTCCGAGCCTATTGTATTGACATCAGGGCGTACATGTCCGTTTACGATATCGGTGATGTCTACGAAGTTCTCTGTCTCTGGCACTGAAACAGAGGATGCCTTCCTGTTACTGGCGTCCGTCTCCCTGATCACGTTTTTCCAGTAGTAGAAGAGCGAGACGTTGATCTCATGCTCCCTGCACCATTGTGCAATCGACATCAGCTTCGTTTCTCTGTTCTCGTACGCATTGATGATCGGCCTCCAATAGCGAAGCTTCTCCTCACGAACCATCTGCTGTCTCTTGTCCATAAAAAAGCCTCCTCTGTAGAACACAGCTAGTAGTTTCCTAGCCTCATTCTACAGAAGAGGTTGATCCGGGTCATGGTACGTCCGTTGTTACGCTTACCACCTTTACGGAGGATTGCGTGGAAGATCCTCAAAGCCTTGCATGCCACTACTACGCGCGCCTGACGCCGTTTTAGAGGGTTCGTTGCCCGTGTGGTGTATTTGACCTGTAAGGCCTTAAATGCGCTGTTCCAGGCTATCAGAGACCCAGCAGCTTCATACATGACTCGTCTTAAGGCAGAACGCCCTCGCTTGCTGATGCGATGTTCACCGACCTTCTTGCAGGATTCGTTGTTAATCGCATTCAGTCCGGCAAGCTTCACCAGCTGCTTGGGATCGCTGAAGCGGTTGACATCGCCCACCTCTGCAATGAATCCCACAACTGTCTGCATTCCGACTCCACGTATACTCAACAGCTTGTCGACGTTAGGAATCCGGCGAACCTGCTCTTCAAGTTTCCTGTCAAGCTCCTCCAGCCGTTCACTGTTCCTGCGGAAATCCTCAAGAATGTACAGGAAGGCAACTTTTTCAGCGGCGCAATAGTCCAGCCACATGTTTGCTGCAGCGGCCTCCACAAGCTTTTCAGCCTTTTTCCTGCCGCCGGTGCCCCGCATCTTTTTCGATTTCCACAGGAGCAGAATTCCATCAATGCCAAGTTCATATACGTCTCGAGGCAGCGATGCTATTTCCAGGACAGCCAGGCCGCCCTTGGAATCATACTTTGAATAGCAATTCAGGTATTCTGGGAAGTTTCTGCGCAGCCATGCCTGCATACGGTTCCGGGCCCTCGCCATGTTCTTCACAACACTTTCCCTGGCATTGAACAGGCTGCGGATCTCAGCGTAATCTCCCTGCGGATCATACGGTTCGAAGAAACGTCCTTCCCGCACCAGATCCGCAATGACTCGGGGATCCTTCTTGTCGTCCTTGCTCGGGGAGTTATCATCCAGCTCCTTCGATCTATGGACATGGAGCGTGTTCACCGTAACAATCTTGAAGCCCTTTTTGGTCAGATACTGTTTGAAGCATAGCCAGTACACACCCGTGGGCTCACAGCCGATAATAGCCTCCGTAAGGCCACTCCTGGCCTGTATCTCCTCAATCCACTTGATGAGGAGCAGAAAGCCTTTTTCGTTGTTGGGGAAGAAGAAAGCCTTTTTGGTGTACTCCTCGCCCCGCCAGTTCATGGCCCGTGCATAGTTTTTCTCGGAGCCAATGTCAACTCCGATGATCAGATGGTGTTCTGATACTTGATGCAGCTTCTTTGCTCGTGTAGAATTCTTCATAGATGGTCTCCTTACCGTGTGTTGGATTGCGTCTCGTTCGACGTCCTCTATGGTAACAGAGGCCATTTTAATTTCCTATTGGCGATTTACTGAATTACAGGAATGCTTTCGTTTCCGGAGGCCCCAATCTCTCCTGCTGTCTGACACGGGATGATATCCCGCTGCGCTTCCTGGGATCTCCCCCCTCCTCTGCCATGCCGCCTCTCTTCGATCCATCTTTCCGGTATTCCCATGGATCTTTGCCGATCACAGGAAGGGTCCTGTCATGCTGCAGCAGGTCTTCTCCGCCAGGGATTCCAGCTCGCTCCCGCGCTGCATAGGAGTGGAACCAATATCTCAGGGCACTGCCTTTTCCCCACGCTGCCAAGAAGCCCTCCGGGAGTCTGTCCCGGAGGGCTTCTTGAACTATTGTTCTATGTTACCCGTGCAGCGGGGTACCCGCCTCGTTGATCCTGCGGATCTTCTCGGGATCGACCTTGAAGGCTCTGTCCGCCGTCATCAGTCCGTTCACCTCCTGCTCCACATCGGAGACCTGGGTGTAGCAGTAGCCCGTGATATAGGGCACCTGCTTGATGGCATCCGTGATCTTCTCAAAGCGGGCGAGAAAGTCCTGCTCATTATCAACGCTGTTGCCATACCCCCACTCGCCCTCTTTTTTCTGCGAGAAGGCGATGCCGCCGTACTCGCTGATCAGGATGGGCTGCCCGCGGTAGTCGTATCCTTCTGCCATGGCAGGCTTTGCCCGGCAGTGGAAGAGCTTTGCGCTTGTGATCTCGTCCCTGTGGCCCAGGTACCGCTCCAGAAACACTGCCCCGTCCTCCTCATAGTCATGGAGGGTGAGGATATCCGAGACCGTGTGTTCCCAGCCGTCGTTGACGATCACCGGGCGCATGGCGTCATAGCTCTTTGTCAGGTGATAGATCGCCTCGGTGAAGTTCTGCTGCTGTCTGTTGGTCCGAACCTCCGGGATCCCCCAGGACTCATTGAACGGCGTCCAGGTGATGATGGCGGGGTGGTTGTAATTCTGCTGTACGATCTGCATCCACTCGTCGGTGAACTGGGTGACCGCCTGATCTGTGAACGCATAGGCTGCCGCCATCTCGCTCCAGACGAGCATCCCCTTCACATCGCACCAGTACAAAAACCGCTCGTCCTCGATCTTCATGTGCTTCCGCAGGCCGTTGAAGCCGAGTTTCTGGATCTTCTCAATGTCCTCAACAAGGGCCTGCTCCGAGGGCGGGGTGATGCCGGAGGCGGGCCAGTACCCCTGGTCCAGGATCATCTTGAGGTAGATCGGCGCGCCGTTCAGGAGGATGTTCCCGTTCGCGATGCGGATTTCCCGCATCCCGAAGTAGGAATAGACGGTATCCGGTTCTCCCGCTCCTCCTGTCACCGTAAGCTCCAGGTCATACAGCGCCGGATCCTCCGGGGACCACTTGCGGATCCCCCAGGGATCCACCGTGCGGTCGCTCACCCCGAGGGTAAATTGCGCCGCATACCGGTGCCCGCTCTCCCTCTGCAGGCAAACCTTAGACTTTGCAACGGACTGCCCGGAGAACGAGGCCTTCGCCGCAAGGTTCAGCTCCCCTGCAGGTTCCTCGCTGGATACCACAACGGCCTCGACGGAAAGAGTCCCCTCCTCCAGGTTCGGGGTGAGCTTTACGCGCTCCAGGTAAGGATCCGGCACCGTCTCCAGCCACACGCTCTTCCAGATCCCGGTGGTCTGGACATACCAGCAGCCGAAGTTGTCTCTTTCCCAGCGCTGTTTGCCCCTTGGCTGTTCCGCGGAGAGGGTATCCCGGCAGCAGACCGTGATCCTATTTTCGCCCTCTACCGCTGCCTCTGTGATGTCAAAGGTAAACCGCTCATAGGCGCCCCTGTGGCTTCCCTGGAAGCTGCCGTTGACATACACTTCGCTCTCATAGTCCGCCCCCTCGAAGTGGAGCAGGATTCTGCTGTGGGGTTTCTTCTGCAGGGATACCTTGCGCTCATACCAGACGCAGGGGTGGCTGGCAGGGTCCCCGATCCCGGAGAGCCTGGTCTCATAGGCAAAGGGAACCTGAATGGTCTTCCCTTTGGGAAGCCCGTCCTGAAATTTCCGCTGAAGGCCGGCCTCCTCGTCGTCAAAGGCAAAGTCCCAGGTCCCATTCAATAACGTCCAGTCGTTTCGGACCAGCTGGGGCCTTGGGTAGTCTGAACTATGGTGATGCATTGCACTCCTCCTATCTTCCTTCTTTCACTGTGTTGCTGTCCGGATCTTTGGTGTCGCGATCCTTCTGTGCTGTCTTTGCTGTCACTCCTTGATGCCCTCCATGGAGATACCCTGCACGATCTGGCGCTCAAACACAAGGTACAGGATGATGGCCGGGATCGAGGCGATCATGTTTGCCGTCATCGGGATTACGTAGTTGGGTCTCTCGATGGACATCAGCGTCGGGATGCCGATGGGGAGCGTGAACATGGAGTCGTCGAACACGCACAGGAGCGGCCAGAGGTAGTTGTTCCAGCAGCCGAGAAACGTCATCAGCGCAATAGTCGAGATGATGGGCTTGGAGAGCGGCAGCACGATCTTCGCATAGATCGTCACATCTCCGCCCCCGTCCAGCCGCACTGCCTCAAACAGCGCATCCGGCAGGCCCTGGAAGAAGGACACTGCGATCACCAGCATCATGGCGTTGGCAACTCCCGGCAGGATGAGTCCCGCATAGGTGTTGATCAGGTGCATGTTGTTGACCTCGATAAAGAGCGGCACGATCGTCGCCTCAGCGGGAACCATGAGTCCCAGCATGAAGTAGAAGTAGACCGCCTTCTTCCCGGGGAATTGCATCTTGGCAATCGCATAGGCCGCCAGGGTGGAGAGGATCACGGTCAGCACCGTTCCCACCACAGAGACGAGAAGCGAGTTCCCGAACCAGGTAAAGACGCTGGTGCCTGCCATCACGTTGGGATAGTTGATCAGCGTATAGGGCGGCTTGAACCAGTCCCAGATGGAGGCGAACTGCTTCGATTCGTTCTGAATGGAACAGAAGAACGCCCAGACGATCGGCAGGAGCATGATGGCCGCAAGGAGCAGGGAGACGATGGCAAGAATGACACTGCCGGCATTCTGTTTTCTCTTCTTTGCTCTCATCTCAATCCCCCTCCTTCTGCAGTTTCAGCTGAATCACGGTGCAGATCACAATGATCGCAAACAGGAAGTAGCTGATCGAGGCCGCGTATCCCAGCTTGTTCTTGTCAAAGGCCTGCTGGTACACGTACATGACCAGGGGCCTTGTGGTGTTGGCAGGACCGCCCTTGGTGATGTTGTAGATCTGGCCGAAGACCTTGAAGCTTGCCATCACTTCCAGCAGGATCACCAGGAAGATGGTGTTTTTGATGAGCGGGAGCGTGATCTGGAACAGACACTGGGCCGATCCTGCACCGTCCACCTTCGCTGCCTCCAACACATCCGGGGAGATGTCCTGCAGGGCGGAGAGATACAGCAGCATCGGGAAGCCAACGGTCCACCAGACGGTCATCAGGACGATGGCGCACCAGGCAAGCTTGGTGTCCTCAAACCAGAGGATCTCGTTGCTGGTACTCATAAGGCCCATGGACTTTAGGATTCCATTCACCAGCCCCCGGTAGGGAGCAAAGCTGTACTTGGCGACAAACGATGCCACGGAGACGGACAATACGCCCGGCACATAGTAGGCGATCCGCAGGAACTTTCTCATCCGCACTTTCCGGTTGGCAAGAAGTGCCATGGCAAGGCCCAGCAGCACGATGAAGGGAACGGAAAAGACCACAAAGATGCAGGTGTTGCGGAAGGCTGCCCAGAAGTTCTTGTCCCTAAACATCTTTCCATAATTGGCCACTCCCACAAACCCGGTCCGCCCCATCAGGGACCAGTCATTCAGGGATACCCAGACGCCCTGGATGATGGGGTAGATCACAAAGATGGTGAAGAGGACGAAGAACGGGAGGATGAAGATCCAGGCGGTCAGCACGGTTTTGGTTCTGTATTTTTTCTTCATTTTGCATCCCCTGTTGATGGAATTCAGCGAATTTTGCCAAGGCAGGCGGCGGGCGTCTGCCCAAGAACATCAGAAGGGGCCGGGTCTATGGCCCGGCCCTCTTCTGCACTGCAGCAATCGGTGCCCGCTGCGCCGAAGGCTCTCATGATCCTATTTCAGGTCAGTCCAGGTTGTTGTCAATGGCACCCTGCAGGGACTCCAGAGCCGTGTCGATGTCTGCGGTACCCTGCCAGTAGGAATCCAGTGCCTCGATCATCTCCGCCTTCATGCCGCCGTAGTAGTTGGTGGCACGGGGTGCGTACTTGGCATTATTCAGCTCCTCAACCACGTTGTAGCCCTTCATGCTCTTGTACTCATCGGACTGGTTGGCGTTGATGGCTGCGGGGATCTGTCCGGATCCTGCCCAGGTGATGCCGTAATCATTGGAGGCCGAGAACATGAAGTTCACGCAGGACTGGGACTCCTCGTCTGTCCGATCACTGTTCACCGGCATGATCAGCGTGTGGGAGTCTGCCCAGCACTGGTTGGTGCCGAAGAGGTTTGGATAGCAGGCGTTGTTGAAGTTCAGGCCATCGGTGTTCTCAAAGGTTCCGGTCACCCAGGTGCCTGCAAACAGGAAGGCCGCCTTGCCGCTCTGGAACAGAGCCGACTCATCGTCGATACCGGGAAGAATCAGTCCATCATCGTAGAGGCCCTTGAGCCACTCCATGGACTCCTTTGCCTTGTCGGCATCCATGGTATCCTCGGTCGCATCCTCGTTTACGAAGTCTGCGCCGCCCTTCTGGAAGTAGTTCGCATACCAGATGCGGAAGGGATCATCGCCGCTGCTGTTTAGCGCCAGCGGGCTCACATCCTCCGGAAGGCTGTCCTTGCACTTCTGGAGCAGGGCCTTGAAGTCATCCGCAGAGGAGATGTTCTTCACATCGTCCTCCGAGATGCCGGCCTGTTTCAGGAGATCCAGGTTGTAGTACATGACCTCCGCGTGGGTATCCAGCGGGATCGCGTAGATCTTTCCGTCGATGGTGACCGCATCCACCGATGCCTGCTCGTAGTAGTCGGAGAGCTTGATGCCGGCGGCATTCAGGTAGTCATCCAGCGGCTCGATGGCGCCGGTCTTTGCGAGCTCATAGAGCTTGCTGACATGGGAGACACCGAGGTCCGGGCCATTCCCCGTGGCGACTGCAGTCTGGAGCTTCGTGTAGTAGTCCGCCCAGACAAGCGTGATGACGGACACCGGGTGATCCGGGTTCTTCTCCTGGTTGTACTGGTCCACGATCTTGCCGAACCACTCTCCGTCACCGCCGGTGAACAGGGACCAGAAGACCAGGTTGTTGGCATCGACCTTGACAGACTCCGGGTTGTTGACGGTTCCGTCATCATTGACATCGGTCTCACTGGTGTACTCGACCCCTTCCTTCACCACACCGGTGGCCTGGGCCCCTGCGCTCTCTGTGGCGGCATCCGTGGATGCTGCGTCCGTGGACGCAGAAGCTGCCGTCTCCCCTGACGCAGCTGCACTGGTGGATGCAGTGGTTCCGGAGGACCCGGACGATCCGCAGCCTGCCAGGAGCCCCGCTGCAAGCAGTGCCGACATCAGACAACAAATGGTTCTCTTTTTCATTGCATTTACCCTCCTTGTGTTCCTGCAACGCTACATACATCAACTTTTCTGTTGATTTGTTGTCCTTACGATGAATATTTTAGTCGATCTGTTGCAGTTTTCAATCTTGTAAGGCTATATTTCGGGTTAAATGCATAGAAAAAAGCGGGTTTCAACAGAATTCCTGTTGATAAACCCGCTCTGGGATTTTTGACAAAATTATTTTTGTTGTAATTATGCCGGAAGGTAGGTCATCCGGAGCACGATGTCCTGATCATAATCACCAAATGCTCTGCCAAACAGGTTGAATCCGCCGATGTTGCGGGCATCCTCCTTGTTTCCGATCCGCACGGTAATGCGGCTCCTGGACAAAAGATCCAGGTCATCGATGGTGGTGGAGGCTGCCCTGCTGTCATTGACAAAGCTTCCCTCGTCCGTGACCGTCCAGGTGGTCAGAAGGCCGTACTGGGTCCTTCCTGCGCTCCAGGAGGGCGGGTTGTTCTTGCCCCGCCTGCTCCCAAAGTCCCCGGGACTGGTAAAGGTGCCGCAGTCCTTACCGTTGATCCAGAGCGTGATGTCAGACTTCCAGTTGTCCTGGTAGCCCGCCGCCTCCGAGCAGATCTCCATGCAGATGCCTAGCGAAGTCACCTTCGTCCTGTAGGGGACCGTGCGGAGCTTGTTGGGAAACTGGTACTCCACGTACCCTGCAGATGTCCAGAGCATCTGCGCCTTGAGGCGCTCCGGCAGAAAGAAGGTGTCCTCCTCGTCATCCGATCCGATGATGCCATCCACATCTGCGATGCCGCAGGTCTCCCGCACCTGGCAGTCCGTGTAGGCGCCGATCGGCATCTCCACGCTCAGGGTATCGCTGACATTCCCGTCCATCTCTGTCAGTCGGATGTCGATCTTGTCCATTGCCCTTGTGCACAGCTTGACCGATCCCCTTGTCCCCGGCTGCGTCTCAATACGCACCAGGTCCGCCTCCTGCAGGTCCTTGATGTGGAGCGCGGCGCTGGATGCCGGGATCTGGAGCTTCCTTGCGATATCCGCAATGCTCAGCTTGTCCGTATTGACCAGCTCCAGAATCCGAAGCCGCACCGGGGAGGACAGCGCATGTGCGGTCTTCACCAGTTCGTCTTCCTTGCCGAGATTCAGATGTACGACTTTGCCCATAATAAGCCCCCCTGTGGATTAGGTCCCGTTATCTCACTCCTGTAACTGCCGTCTGCACCTCTGCCAAAGGACAGGGCACGGATTCAGATGCGCAGAGAAACGGTTTAAGGCCGTACCTGCAGCTATGGCAGCATCAGACACTGCTGCGTGCTCTCACAATTTCTCTGCCTTCCGGATGCGCCGGATTGCCTCCTGCCGCACCTCCTGCAGGAACGCTGCACTTTGCGGGTAGTGGTCAAAGGTGATCTCCATACCGGCAATGTTCCGAATCATCTCTTCCACCGTCTTTCGATCGGTCTTCCTCTCCATTAGAGTGAGGATCCGGACATCATCAAATGCCTCCTGCAGTACCAGAAGACGCAGGCTCTCCACCGGTCTCCCGTCCTCACCCGGGTAGACAAGAAAGGCGTCCCCGGAGGGAAAGGCATCATCCGCATCCGTGACCTCATAGGGGTTGATATGCCTTTTGGAGTACTGCGAATTGTAGAAATTGTATCCCCAGTGCAGGAATCCCTCGATGTGGTACAGATACATCTGGATGCCGAGGATCCGCAGCCTGCAGGATGGCATCGCAAAGAACCGATTGCTCACCTTGAGATATTCCCCGCTGCAGTAGTAGATCCACGGGTGCTCCATGCCGTACTGCAGAAATTCCCCGATAAATTCCGTAGTGGGTACCGGATGGGACACCAGCCCCTCTGCATAGTACTTCAGCGTGCTCAGGGCATCCAGGATCGGATATCCCTCCAGATCCTCTGCTACCATTTCCCTGGCGATGCGATAGGTATCGATGTTGTCCTCGTTGGGCTCGTCTGAGATGTGGAAGTAGGTATGATCCGCAATCCCAAGTTCTCGGAGATGCGCCGAAAGGGCAGGCAAAAAGGCATGCAGGAACTCCCGATAGGCATTCCCGGAAGCCTGGGTATTCCAGCCGAAGATCTCCTGCTCGGATCCATCCGCCCGGGAGGCAGTGATGCTCGGCGCATAGCGAGCACCCCACTGGCTGAAGAGATGTCCCATCTCAAACCAGGAAAATCCCGCCTCCCTTGCAGTGCCAACCCACCGGTCCAGGTGTTCAAAGCCAAAGGCATAGCTCCCATCTCTTTTAACCCTGACCTGCACGAGCTGCACCGGGGTCCGATGTCCGCCGATCAGAGTGTCAAGAGGAAGGGAAAACAGCGGCGTCAGGATCATGTTCATGCCGCGCCGTGCCGCTGTCCTCATAAAGTTCGATACGATCTGCCAGAACGGTTCCGAGAAGACCGTCACATGGTAGTAGTCCGCCAGGCAGTCCGCATAAAACCACTCGGTGTGGAGGATCTTCGATTCGGGCAGGGCAAGGGGGAGTATCTGCAGCGAGATGTTCTTCCTGACAAGGGGCCTTCCGGATAGATCCGTGAAGCAAATTTCAATCTCCTTCTTTCCGGCTCCTCCATGCTCCGGCACCCGGATCTCAATCCACAGGCTCCTCCAGTAATAGGGGATGAGCTGAATCACGCTGTCTGCTCCGAGATCATAGAGAGGATCCGGAAACAGGCCAGGTTCCGTGGTGAGATACCCACTGTCGCTTTCGCCGTAGGCCGGGAACGCCGAGGGCACAAAGCCCACCCGGCGAACCGATATCGAGAGGTTCTCCCCGGAAGGATTCTTTGCCCTCTCGTCCGGAAACGCCGTGACAAAAAAAGGGTCTTTCATTTTTCTTGTGTGATGCACCAGAAGGAGATAATCCATAGATGATATCTTCTTAAAAGTACTACCACTTCAAGTGGTAGTCTGGACTGGCAGAGACAGCTCCGAGACCGTGGGCCCCTCGGCGATGCTCCCACGGTCCGGCAAAGATTACAGTAACCCAAAAGGCTTATTGGGCACCAGAGGAGAAGCCGGATCCAGGGCTCTGAGCGGAGGTCAGGAGGGGCTCATCCCACAAAAAAAGTGAAAGGGCCCAAAAAAATCCGGATCCCGGGGATCCCGGATTCCGGCCATGACACGAACACTGGGGTTCTTTGTTCCCTGCACCTGCATCTGGTAGGAGTGGTACGGCTCCGTATAGCGATACGCCAGCTGAAAGGAGACGCTCTGTCCCGGAAAGGCGGTCAGCGTGTGCACCTCAGGCAGCTGCAGGGGCTCCCGCTTCATAAAGATCTTCTGCAGGGAATCCACACAGGCACACTCGATGGCCCCGCTTTTGATGGTGCTGAGCTTCTTTTCCATAGGTTCACCCCTTGTTTATATTCTGGCATGCAGCTCCCACCATGCTGCATGCCAGTATGATCATCCGCGCCCTCGGTTCACAGCAGTTCCCGGAGTCTCTCATTCACGCGGTCTCTTGCCGCCTGCAGGCCGCTGCAGGAGCGCGGATACCGGTCAATGGCAAACGCATCATCCGGGTCCAGGACGCGAAGCACCTCTTCCCTCGAGGTGATCTTCTCCAGGAGCCTTGCCGCGCAGAAATCAGAAAATGCCTCGTCCATAAGCATCAGGCGCAGGGATTCCACCGGCTCTGCATCAGCACCAGGGTAGACGATAAACGGATCCCCGGACGGAAAAGCGCCATCGGCATCGGTGCAGGTGAAGGGATCAATGGAGCATAAAGAGTACTCACTGTTGTAGAAGTTGTATCCCCAGTGCAAAAAGCCGTCGATGTTCTCCTTGTAGAGCTGCATCCCGAGCGCTCTGGTGCGGTACCCCGGCTGCACAATGAAACGATTGGATACCCTGTCCCACTGCGCCGTGCAGTAATAGCCGAACAGATGCGGCGGACGGTTCTCCAAAAACGGCTTGATGTGATTGGTGGCGCACACCGGTGTCTCGACAAGCCCCATCTGATAGAACGAGTAGTCAGAGAGAGCGTCCATGGTATGGCACCCCGCAAGGTCCTTCTCCACGGAGGCTCTCGCCCTCCGGTAGCTCTCCAGCTGATCCCCGGAGGGCTCATCCGAAATGTGAAAATATGTCTGATCCAGTACGCCGAGTTTGGATAGCTCCTGCTTCAGGGAGGGCAGGAACTGATGCAGGAAGCTCTGATATACAGGTCCCGTTGCATCGGTATCCCAGCCGAAGAGTTTCTGTTCCGCTCCGTTGACACAGCCGACAATCTTTGGCGCCGCTACGGCTCCCCACTGACTGAAGAGGTGAGAGAGCTCGAAGTACTGAAAGCCAAGCCTTCTGCACATCGAGATCCAGCGCTCCAGCCGGTCATACCCGAATGCATAGGTGCCATCGGATCGCACGGCAACCTCGACGAGCTGCACCGTTCTCCGCTCCCCGCCGATCGCGGTATCCAGGGGCGGCGTGAAGATCGGGGTTAGAATCATGTTGCAATGATGCGCTGCCGCAGTGCGAAGGAAGTTCTCGATGATCTGCCAGTGGCGCTCCGAAAACACCTCCGTGTGGTAATAATTGGCCAGGCAGTCGCAGTGAAACCACTCGGTGTGCGGGATGTCCAGTTCCGGTAGTGCCGCATTCAGCACTTCCAGGCAGACCGTGACAGAGCCGATACTGCTGTCCGCCTCGCCGTTCTCTCCCTTCGAGATTACGTGAATCGTGACGGGATATCTGCCCTTTCCGGCGCTCTCATCCGGCATAAGATCCACCCAGACACTTCTCCACTGTCCGGAGATCAGGGAGAACCCATAGTCCGGAATCTCCCGGAGAGGATCCGGATAGAGTCCAGGTTTGTCCGTCAGATAATCCTCATCTCTTCTGCCATTGGTGTGGCAGGGGTACGCGCAGGGAACATTGTCAACGTATCTGACGCGCACCCGGATTCCCGGCTGATCACAGGACACAGAGACAGCACCGCGCTGCTTTCGCATCCCGTCCTGCCAGCACGCGATCTGGAAGGACACGGTCTCCCCGCGCAGTGCGGTCAGCGCCCCGGTAAAGCCCTCGCCAGAGGGCTCCCTATCGGCAAATATCTTTTCCATGCTGGTTACAGCTTTGATCTTGTACATATTCACCCTCCTGCCGCGCTCTTTGCGGCAGCTGTGCGGGGAGCCTTATGACTCTCCCGACAATCTCTCTTCCGGAACCGGAAGTCCGGATACCATGCTCTCTACCGTCTGTCCAGGCAGAGTCGGACTCAGCTCTATTGATAGAGTCTTCTTCAGATCAGGCTCATCCCTTGATCCCGCTCAGGGCGATGCCCTCAACGAACTGTTTCTGCAGGAATACATACAGGATAAACGGAATCAGGAACGAGACCGTTGCTCCTGCCATCAGCAGTCCATAATTGGTCGCGTACTGTGTCTTCAGCAGCGACAGGGAGACCGTCAATGTGTACATGGAGGACTTGGACGTGGAGACCAGGGGCCACATGAAGTCGTTCCAGGAGGTGACGAACGTGAAGATCACCAGGGAGACCAGCACCGGCTTGATCAGGGGAAGTACCACGCGCAGATAGATCTGAAACTCAGGGCAGCCGTCGACCTGTGCCGCCTCCAGAAGATCATCCGGCACGCCCTTCATGAACTGCCGGATCAGGACCACGCCGAAGGCATTGAGGATCAGGACGATCAGGGCAAAGTAGGTGTTCAGAAGTCCCAGTTTACGCATGATGATAAACACTGGGATCATCGTGACCTGGCCCGGGATCATCATCGTGGCAAGGTAGACAAGATAGAGCTTTTCCTTTCCGGGGAAGTTCTTCTTCTCAAAGCCGTACGCCGCCATTGATGCGATCAGGCAGTTGAAGAAGCAGGAACAGCCCGTCACAATGATGCTGTTGATCAGGGAGCGAAAGAACCCGTTGTTGTGGAACACGTAGCTGTAATTGGAAAAGTCCCCGAAGTTGATCTGATCCAGCCGGATCATCGCGGTCTGTGACTGTGTGAAGGACATCAGGATCATGTACACAAAGGGTGCTACACAGATGATGGAGAACAGGATGATGAGAATCAGTCCGATGACAGAGACCGGAGTCCACTTTCTCTTCTTGTGCAGTACTTCTGTCTTCTCGCGCATCGCTTATGCTGCCTCCTTCTCTTTGAAAAACAGGTTCTCAACCAGGTTGATGACCAGGATCAGCACCAGGAGTAGAATTGCAATCGCGCTGGCATACCCCATCTTGTACTGCTTGAACGCCGAATTGTAGATGCCCATGACGAGCGTCACGGTGGACTTTCCGGGTCCGCCGCCGGTCATCTGGTAGGATAGGTCAAAGACCTGGAATGACCAGATGATGCCAAGGGTGACGACCAGGTAGGTGATGGGCTTGAGCAGAGGCAGCGTGATCCTGAAGAACTCCTGCATGGTGCTGGCGCCGTCAATGGTCGCTGCCTCATAGAGGTCCTTCGGGATCGCCATGATGCCGGCATAGTAGATCACCATGAAGTAGCCGATATTCTTCCAGATGGCAACGATGCAGATGGAGATCAGCGCAACATCGGAATCGCCGAGCCAGTTCACCTTGGATGCCCCGAACAAGCCAAGGAAGGTATTCAGAATGCCGCCATCTGTTGCAAAGATGATTCTCCAGATCGTGGCTGCTGTGATCGCGGAGGCGATGACCGGAATGAACATCACGCTGCGCAGGAACTCTCCACCCTTCTTCTGGAGCTTTGCGGCAAAGAAGGCTGCGATCGCAAGGGAGGCGACCGTCTGGATCGGCACCGTGACTGCCGTGTATACCAGGGTATTTTTGAATGCCGCTGCCATGTAGCTGTCATGAAATACCCGCTGGTAGTTGGACAGGCCCACCAGCTGCGGTGCCCGCATCATGTTGTAATCCGTAAAGCTGTAGTACACCGTCATGAAGATCGGTATGATCGAAAATGCAGCCAACAGGATGAAACTCGGCAGGATATATAGGATACCTTGTACCGCCTGTCTCTTTTTTCTGCTCAAAATGTGTCCTCCTAACCTCTCGATAGAAATAAATCCGGAAGCCGGGTACGCTGGCTTCCGGATACTGATTTGGCAGCAGCCTGTGCGCCTCGTAGAGGCTTAGGGTGTGTCATCCTTTAAATTGATCAATTCACGAGTCCTTTTTCAGCCCATGAATGATGTAGTTCCATTTGTTAGATGTCCCGATATTGATCCATTCAATATCAACTTTATCGTACTCTTCCTCAGAAGCCTTCAGTCCTGTTTTATAGTCATTGTAATCAGGCTGACAGGTTACCTTCAGACCAGTTGTTGTAGTTGTTGATCCGATCAACTGAACTACAGTTTCAACACTGATTAGCGGTTTACCTGCCCAACTTTTTGATATCTCAGAGAAAAGGCGATGCTCCACCTTGTTCCATTTTGATGTTCCCGGCGGGAAATGAGAGATCTGAATCGGTATCCCGATTTCCTCAACCAGCTTTGCCAGTTCCGTCTTGAACATTCGCACACGGCTGGAATTGCTTCCGCCTCCATCACACGTGACATAAATCATGGTCGCGTCAGGAAACGTGTTCTTGCCAACGGTGTACCACCAGGCACGTATACTGGCGACTGCGAACTGGGAGGTGTCATGTGTGGTTCCAAGATTTACAAACCCAGTATTATTGTTGACGACGTAAACACCATATGGTGCAACCTGACCAAGTTCCTTATCCAGAAAATCGTGGTCAAGCACCGCTCGAGGATCTTTGCTATGTCTGTACTCCTTGCCTTTGTTGGCATAGTCTCCTATGTTTTCCTTCTTTTTGCAATCGATGGAAATCATGGGATTCCCTGCAGCTAAAACCTCTTTACCCGTTGCATTGATGAATTCAAACTGCACATTTCTGTCTGGATGTTCCTTACCGACCTGCTTCAGCTTCTTGTTCTGTTGTTTGCTCCAACCGAGTGCCTTCAGCATTCGGTTGACGACATTTCTCCCAACTGAATAGCCCTTCTCAGCGAGCATAGCTGAGAGCTTGCGATCACTCAGGTTTGTATAAAGCAGCACGGATTCCGGATTACCATAGGTGTAGTCGTCAAGGATCTCCATCAATGCAGGAATCAGTTCCGGATTTTTCGCAGCTTCACTTTTTCTGCCACCACCCGCGCGGCGCTGTCTGCTTTCAAGTGAAGAAAGGCTGACGGAGCCATCATAAAGCCCGACAATCTGCTCTGGAGTTGCTTCCAGCAACATTTCAGAATCCTTATCGGTATCCGTAGTGCCAGAGTCTTCTGCTTCGTCACTTTTGGTTTCTGTCTCTGTGGAAGTAGAAGTCTCGCCGGCAGCATCAGCGATGATGAGCTTGAACTCTTCGTCGGACTTGCGCACGGTATTACGTGCCACACCGCATTTTTCACTGATCGCAGACTTGCCGCCATAACCCAGTGCATCAGAAAGAGCTCCTATAATCAGCCGTCTCTGGCGCTCATTGACATAGGGCAAAATGACGGAAATATTGGATAAAATATGATCAACGTGGTCGCTATCATATATTGGTGAAGCCATGAATCGACTGCCTCCCATCCGAGATATAAGGCTATTATAGCAGTCGATTTATTACGTGCCAACTGATTAATTTATTATGTGTCAATTCCTTAGGCTTCCATCCTTGAGATTCCTATCGGCTCATGCAGCATCTGCATCCATCCAGATCATTTCAGGTTCGAGTTGTAGTAATCCGTTGTCTCTGAGAGAACCTCATCTGGCTCCATATCGCCCTGCATCATCGACTGCAGATTCTTGAAGAGGGCATCATACATTCCCGCCGCATTGCTGAACACCGGCAGCGTCTCAAAGTTGTCGCTGTAATCGGCGAACAGGCTGTCAAAGGTGGTGTCCTCACCGGTGTAGTCATCGTCAAGCGTGATAGCCGGCTGCTGGGATACTCTCTTGTGGAAATCCTGCATCACATCCTTGCTGGTGAGATACTTCATCAGCTTTACAGCAAGATCCTTGTTCTGGCACTTGTTGAACAGCACCAGGCTGTCTGCAGCAACCATCGTCTTGGACTTGTCCCCGGCAGGGCCTTCCACGATCGGCGCATAGTCCCAGTTGATGTTGTCAATCTTCAGGGCATTGGAGGTCGCGATGTAGATCATGGCCGCCTCGCCGTTCTGGAACGAGGTAATGGTGTCGTCATTGGAAGTTGCGGAATCCGGAACAACGCCCTCATCCTTCAGCTTCTTCAGAAACTCTGTTGCCGTCTTTCCCGCATCGGTATCAATTGTGAGGTTCCCGTCCGCATCAACAATCTCTCCGCCTGCGCCCCAGAAGTAGGGCCAGTAGATCTCATTGAGAGAGCCATAGTGCGGGTTCCCCCAATCCTGCATGAGTGGAGCCACATCCGGAACCTTTTCCTTGATTGCCTTTCCGGTGTTCTCCAGCTCATCCCATGTCGTGGGGACCTTGTCCACACCTGCCTGCTTTAGGATATCCATGTTTGCGATCAGGACTCTCGGGTTCCCGACCACGATCGGAAGCGCATACTGACCGCCAAGGATGTTCCCCAGGTCGTAGTACTTGTAGTTCTGCTTCTCCTCATCCGTGAAATAGGAATCGATGTCCGCAAGGAGCCCGTTGTTGATGTAGTCGTAGAACATCTCCATGTACATGTATCCGACATCCGGACCGTCATCCGATGAGGTTCCCGTCAGATACTTCTCTTCGTAGCCGTCCCAGGGCGTAATCTCAATGGAGATGTCGCAGTTGTTCTCCTCTTCAAATGGCTTTACCTTCTCCGTCCAGAAGTCAATGTCCGAAATCTGGCCATCGGTTCCTGCAAACGGAGGCATCCACAGCGTCAGGTGCGCGGCATCGCCAGAGGCTGCGCTCTCGCCGCTCTGGGTGCTGCCGCCTGCGGACAGATTCGCAGAGGACGCATCAGACGAAGAGGAAGAACTGCCGCAGCCTGCCAGGAGTCCGGCCAGCAGCGCCGCTGCCGACATTACCGCTACCAATCTTTTCTTTTTCATAACATGATCCTTTCCCTTGCTCCTGAAACGTAAAGTTTTGGTGAAATCATACAGGGTAATATTAAAGAATTTGAAGGCGATACGCTTGCATTTTTGTTCCGGATATTTATACTATCGTATTATTCGCAGTTGTGTGTCATTTCAATCACTTTTTTCGATGCCGGGACGATCTGCAACATGTCTCGTACAGGTGTGCGGCGCTGCCTGCTGTGCACGGAGGAAATATCCATGACCCACATCCATTACATCGGCAAGAAGATTCCCCAACTGTTTCACATCACCATGATCTACACGATCCACTACTTCGAATATGCCAGAGACTTCCACTTCGATGGAGAGCGCCACGATTTCTGGGAGTTCATCTATGTGGATTCCGGGAATGTCGATATCTCTCAGGGGAGCAGGAAGATCACACTGACCAAGGATGAGATTGCCTTTCACAGACCGATGGAGTTTCATGATGTGCACGCCACAAAAACAAGTGCTCCCAACCTCATTGTGATGTCCTTTCAGTGCCGGAGCAGCGCCATGCAGTTCTTCTCCGGGAAGGTCCTGCACCTCAATGCCACGGAGCGGAAAATACTGGCGGACATCATCAAGGAAGCCAAAGGTGCCTTCTCCTCTTCTGTTGCAGACCCCTATCTGGCGGAAATTGAGCTCTCCGAGGATGGCCCCGCCGGTGCGCTGCAGTTGATGTGCAACCAGCTGGAAACCTTCCTCATCCTGCTGTATCGGCGTTGCAGCACATCCGCGAAGGCCGTCGAGGACACATCGGACATCTCCAAGATGACCCAGATCAACAATCGCGACATGCAGTATGAGACAATCATCAAGTACATGGCCGACAACGTGGACAAGAAACTATCCATTGCGGATATTTGCCATCACACTGTGATCTCGAGATCGCAGCTCTACCGGGTATTTCGTAACCATGGTCAGGAAAGCGTCATGGAGACCTTCTCCAGAATGAAGATTGACGCTGCCAGTCACATGATCCGCGAAACCAGCATGCAGTTTCAGCAGATTTCAGAAGCGCTGAACTACTCCTCACTTCAGTACTTCTCGAGGCAGTTCCATAAGATCACCGGCAAGGCGCCATCCGAATACGCAACATCTGTGAAGGCAATGTCAGAAAGAGACACTTGACGGATTCGTTTCGCTATATCTTTCATATCTCGCTCATAAAAACAGGATGATGCCTTCTTGGCACCATCCTGTTTCCTGTCACTATATGAATTTCTGATACTCTGCCGCTAGGATCCAACTCTGCAGCTGTTCTCAGGTCTCTGCCGTAATCACTGCCCCGAGAATCGGAACACCGCTCTCCCGGCAGATCCGGAGAGAGTTCTCCAGATGGGCTTTCCGGGAATTGTTGAGGGAGCAGACGATCACGGTGCCATTGCTCTGAGACATCTGTTCCAGTTCTTTCACATCCTTAGAAACGTCTCCGCACTGCGCCTTGATTCCCTTGGCCTGAAGCGCTTCTTCCAGTTTCTGCGTGACCTCTGCACTGAAGCCGTCGTCACAGTCCTGGACGAGATACAGGCTGGGCTCTCCTTTTTCATCCAGAGACTGGTAGATGTTCTGGATCCTTGTTGCTGTGATGGCTGCGGCAGCGGACTCCTCCATGCCGTAGCCGGGGGTGTTGGCAAATTCTATTCGATCGGCCGTGTGCTGAATGGCTCTGTTGAGTCCCCTGTATTTTTTGCTGCGATGAAAGAAGCCGATGGCCTCCGGGGTATGCCCGAGCTTCCTGCTCGAATACGGCAGCATCAGATTCAGCATGTCATCGATGGTCCGCACTCTTCCGCCGGACAGGTAGGAAACGATGGCCGCGACCAGGGCAATCAGGAAACCTGCCGCAGCGCCGATTGCAAAGTACTTGGCGGCGCTGATACCTGTCGTCTTCTGATCATCCCGGTTCTGCAGGAAGGTAAACAGGTTCTTCTGATCCTCCGACAGAGAGGACACATTGTCAGTCACAAAGGTGTTGTAGGAACTGACCAGGTCGCTGTTTGCAGCAATCTTGGCCTGCTGCTGGTCGGCAAGTTCCTGATAGACACCCTCCCGGTACACTTCACTGATCTTGGTGATCGTCAGGGTTACTCCGCTCTCCTTCAGCTTCTCGGCATAGGCAAGGATCGCATCCTGCACCAGGGAAGAAACCTGTTCGCAGCTGTCCTTGGAGGGTCCGATCACAGATACGTTCATGAGCTTACTGTACCCCTTGGTGATCGTACCGCCATCGAAGATGGTATCTCCGTTCGCCGTGACAATGCTGATCTGGCTTGAATCAATCTTTGATTCGGTGTCATAATCCGGTGTGCTGATGCTCACAACCTCGGAGATGAAATCCGAATCCACATCGCTTCCATAGACAGCAGCGATCTTGTCGTACTCCTCCTGGCCCAGCGCATAGGTCGAAAAGAAGTCCGCAATCCCCGACTGATTCGAGGTTACCAGAAAGCCGATGTTCTCACGGGTCACGTTGTTTGAATCCATCGTCATGAGCAGTGACTTGTTCATGTAGGTCTGGCTGTCATTGATCTCGCTCTGATAGGCCTTGTATCTGCTGTACAGCGTATCAACGTTCTGGACCTCACTGGCAGTGAGGTTTCCCTCCAGTGCTGCCAGGTTTTCATCACTGTACTGGTTTTTGATCTTCGCGTATTGGGTCACATAGGCACAGACACCAACGACCAGTGCAAGCACTATGGTCGAGGCAAGGATCTGCCTCGTCTTCCGGAATACCGACGCAAACATCTTGCCGAGGTCAATCTCAACCTCATCGTCATCAGCTGTATTGTAATTTTCGTAATCCTGATTCATACCCTGCTTGTAGCCCACCAAGGAGTTTGGTCGCTAGCTGTTCCTTTCCGTTCTGGTTGTTGTCTTGGTACACAGTTCATGAGATTATACCACAGGATCGACCAAAGTCGATCAGTTGATAGCGTATCGGCGATGGGTATTTTCATATCTTGGTGTCCTCACGCGGCACTTGTGTGCTCAATGTCATGACACCATCTATCAAAAACGGCAGAGTACCACGTCCATTTGCCAAAATGGGCGTGGGTGAATGCCGTCACTGATTCTGAATATACGTTTTGATATTAGTCAGACTGTTTTCACTGACCGAAGTAACAAAATAGCTGTCGCTCCAAAACAACGGCTTCCAATAGTACGGTTTCAAAAGTGTTTCGCCATACTGTTTACGGGCAAATCTGCTTGTCTTGGTTTTGATGACATTTACCAGTTCACCAACACAGGTAAAGGGATCTGCTTCAAATAAAATATGGACATGATCCGCCTCGCCATTCATTTCCAGAATGACAAGGCCCTTTTCATCACAAATCGTTTGAATGGTTTGATACACCAAATCTTTTATAGGTCCAAAAAGGACGGGCTTCCTGTATTTTGTCACCAGAACCAAATGGTATTGCAGCAAAAAGCAGCTGTGTCTGTTGGTGTAATATGGCTGATTTTTCTTGCGCTTGTACATAATATCTCTCTCAAAAGCTGTACATCCATTTGAACATCTGCTATAATAGTACTGGCAAACAACGTGCTTGTAAAGGGGACATCCATTATGCTGAACGCATGGAATGTACTGGTCAGCCAGTCAAATTATCCGGACCTGTATCAAATTGATGATAAGGATTCCATGCTCGCAAAGAACCTGTATAATGCTGCCATGTTTCGGATTCGTCAGACATTCACAGGATGGGATAAAACCAACCGCACTGATCACGAAAACGAAGTTTTCGAAGAAATCCGCATAACAAAGCAGAAACACCCGGATCTGAAAATCAAACGAGTCCTTAGCTATAAGGCATTGGACAAGATACTGCGTGCTACCAAGAATCCGGATTATTTTGCAGGACTCCCCATGCAGACAGCGGAAGCAGTCGTTCATCAGGCTGTCAACGATTTCAGCAGCTGGCTGAAGGCGCTCCGCGATTATAAAAAGAATCCCACTAAATACACAGGTAAGCCCAGAATGCCGAAGTATCGCAAAGGCAATCGGGCGACATTTGTGTTTACCAATCAGGATGCGGTCTTATACCATGAAGACGACAAGCGGCAGGACTCCGCCATCCTGAAGATTCCCGGTGTCCCAAAGTCCAAAAAACTGACATTGTTTGGCATACCGACAGTCGGTATTCTCAAACAAATTACTGTCACACCTATGTACGGCAGATTCATGATGTCCTTTATCATGGAAGACTGTGCTCCACCCGTCTACCCTGATCTCCCCAATTTGGCAGGTCTTGATTTTGGAACAGACAACATCGCAGCTTTAGCGTGCACAGACGGTTCGTCCGTTGTATGCAAGGGCGGTGCTGTCCTTTCTGAAAACAGGCTGTTTTCCAAAGGCGTTAGTAAGAAAACGGGTTGATAAGCTCCAAAGCATTTTAGCAGAAGTATAAAATATGCCGTTTTGTACATTCTGCTGTACAACGGCCTTCTCTAACTTGAACTACAATAGTCTTGCCAGGAGGGCAAGACTATGAGCTGCATTGAGCGCATACTGACCGAAGCCAGAGATCTTTCCAGGGACGACCTGATTCTTCTTGTTAACAAGCTCATGGAGGGCTTCTCCCATGAGAGTGCAACCTCTTCTCCGAAGAAGATGATTGCTCCCCGTTTGGATTGTCCGATCTGCCATTCCAATGCTCATGTTGTTAGGAATGGACACAAACATGGAAAACAGGCATACATCTGCAGGCAATGTGGAACGTCATTTGTTACAACGAGCAACACTTTGCTCTCAGGCTCACACTTTGGTACTGAGATCTGGACCAAGGTTCTGGAAGAGACGCTCAGGGGGACCTCTCTGGATAAGACGGTCAAGTCACTTGCCAGCCATGGATGCAAGATCAGCCATAGCAGTCTGTTCTTCATGCGGCATAAGATCATGCTTGCTCTCGAGGACATGCAGGTGGAGCAGCCAGCCACGGTGGAAGATGTCGTGGAAGCGGATGAAACCTACGTTCCGGAGTCCAAAAAAGGTACGAAATTTGGCCCTGATGCCAGTCGAAAGCCCCGCAAGCGTGGCACTCCCGCATCCAAACGCGGCCTTTCAGACGAGCAGATCTGTATCTGCACCGCAGTACAGCGCAAGACTGGCGATCTGATCGTGAAATCCGAGAACCGGGCAAGGCCTTCCAGTGCAAATGTTGTTGATATCTATACTGGTCATGTCCAGAAGGGCACACTTTTCCTGACGGACGGCATGAATGTGTATCCGAGGCTGGGCAAGATCCTGGGAATCACGGTCATGAATGTGAAGAAGGAGTCGGCAGGTTTCTTCAATCTGAACACTGTGAACAACCTTCACTCTTTTATCAAGCGCCGATATACCGAATATCGCGGTGTCGCCACCAAGTATTTGAACCGTTACAACCTCGTATTCAGGGCAGCGTACAGGCAGAGGACAACGATTGGGGAACTTGCGGAAACTCTCTTTGCATCCAGGAATCCCAAGAAGGTACACCATTATGGAGATGTTAAGGAGCTCAATCTGCTTGCAATTTGATGACTACAAGATGCACTTATTGCTTATCAACCCGTTTTCTTACTAACGCCTTTCCAAAAACAAAGCAGACTCCGTTTCTCTGCTGACACAGGGTAAAGTGCATGCACACGCTGAATCAAAGCATCTGACCCGTCTGTCTTTGCAGCATTATTGCAGGCAGCACGATATGATGCACAAAATCAGCTGCCGAATCATCGAATGGTGCATTGAGCACCGCGTTGGTGTTCTGGTGATCGGGACAAACAAGTCCTGGAAGCAGAACGCTGATATGGGGAAACGGAATAATCAGAACTTTGTGAGTATTCCGCATGCCACTCTTCGGCAGATGATTGCTTACAAAGCCATGATCGCCGGTATTACCGTCATTGAGCAGGAGGAGAGCTATACGTCCAAATCTGATGTCACAGCAAACGATCCTATCCCGGTTTATGGACATGGTGAAGGAAAACCATCGTTTTCTGGCAGGCGAATCAGCAGAGGGCGATATCAGACTCATAGCGGACTGATCATCAATGCTGACTGTAACTCAAACTTCCCACTTGAAAAATGCTGTAACAGCCGATGGTTTCTTGCTCAACAGGTGATTTTTTGAAACTTGACAGCATTATGCAACTTTATCGCTTGTTAGAAACAAATTTAGGAAGTCGCGGAACAGGTTCTGTATAAACTCAGGCTGTGTCGAAAACCAGTTCGTCAGGTCGCTACGCATCTTTTCGGAGATCTGAATGGAGACATCACCTGTTCTGACCCCCTCGATCAGCATTGCAGCAAGACGGTCAATCGACTGCTTCAGGGAAATATCCTGAATGTCATCACAGCAGACGAAGAACAGCTCACAGATGGTCTTGGGATCATTCTTCTTGCGACGGATATACTCGAGAATGAGAAATCGTGTGAGCACGAGTGCAGTTGTGCTGTCGGTTACGTCGTAGCTGAGTCCTTGAAACTCCTTGCCAAGCTTGAGAAGGGACTTACATGCCCTGAAGCATACCTCGATGCCCCACCTGTAGCCATAGATTCTGACTACCTCACTGTCGGGCAGAGTCACCGCAGTGGTCAGAAGGATGATGTACTCATCCTTCTTGTTGCGATTGCGGACAAAGACCAGCTTGACAGGAAGCTGCTGATACTTCGTTTTGACAACAATGGACCCGAACAGGTTCCCCTGCGGGCAATGACGGATGGCAGTCTTCGCAAGGCCTTTCAGGTTATACAGCCTGCCTTTGTACCAATACTGCTGCTTGGTATCTTTGAGCATGCCGATCACCTCAAGGCCGAGGTTCTTGATGTTGCAGATGAACGGTTCTGTCGTGAACCAGGTATCCATGAGCACGTATTCGGCTTTGATATCAGCGTCAATGGCGAAGCGAAGCAACTGAAGTGCAATCACGGGCTTTTGCGTAATTGCATCCACCCGTCTCTTGTACGCGTTGGTGTTATGACGCAGGTGCTTGTCGTATACGTCGCAGATGCGGCTCTTAGCCTTGGCCGAAGCAAGCATGATGTACTGGACCGGAAGGAAGCTGTATCCATCGGTCCACCCAAGAAGAAGGAGATTAAATCCCCTCTCGGTTCTGTGGATCACGTGATTGTAGACATTGGAGAGCAGCTCCACCTTTTTGGAACGGTTACGGGCGATGACAGAGTCATCGAGCACGAAGCATCGTGCCCTGTTCTCGCGGGTAAGAGTAGTGAAATAGGCGGCAATCCTGGCGGAGAGGATCAGGATGAACTTTCTCCAGTTGTAGCGTCCTTCATTCAGGAAGCGGTAGTAGGTGTTATCGTCATAGGCAGTATCCTTCTTCTTGGAGTTGAGGAAGTGATACAGGTTGCACTTCTGGAACACGAGGATTACAAGAAACTGAAAGAGCTCATATGCAGAGGCACCCTTCGCCTTGGTGATATTGGAGGCCTTCAGGAGAGCGCTTACGCCAAGCTCTTTCATGGCGTGGTCGATTGAAATCCGATGTTCCAGTTTGAAGAGGTAACTTCCGCTTTTTCCTGATTTGCAGCCGGAACCTCAGATTTTTGCTGCCTGCCCCTGTACAGCAAACCTGAAAACGGCTATAACTGGGGCATAGAAACGACCGTTTCTAAAAAAATGCGTATCTTCCAAAGAGGTCGAACCTGAAATCCGAAATTCGGAACTTTTAAGTTCCACCCCTGCTTCTGGTGCATGGAGTGGTCTTTCAGGCTGATGCTCCGACCGATACGTATTACTTCAACAGCTCAGGGCTCAGGTTGATTTCATCAGAAGGAATCTGCCTGAGCCCGAGTTTGTTCAGTACATCTTTCCCATACATGAATTCAAAGACTTCGTAGGGACTTTTGTTCCCCAAAGTCAGTCTCTTGTAAGAATTGATGTGTGACATCATCATCGAGATCTGTTCCTGCGTATAAGGAGTTATATCGACTCCCTTATGGATAACGCGGCGGATCATTTCGTGACGCACCTCACAGCTTCCTTTCTGATAGGGTGCAGAAGCATTACAGTAAAACATATGCGTGCGCTGGTTCCCGTTGGCATCAAACTCGATATGATGAGGGTCCGAGAACTCGCTTCCGTTATCTGCCAGC
This sequence comes from Lachnospiraceae bacterium, assembly GCA_022483465.1. Lineage (GTDB taxonomy): Bacteria > Bacillota > Clostridia > Lachnospirales > Lachnospiraceae > CAG-791. The sequence goes on from JAKVNF010000001.1 coordinate 81,535, forward strand.
AGTATGGGAAACAGTTTCATAAAGGTCTCCGGCAGCAGCTCGAGATAGAGCTTGTCGAAGATATCGTCTACTGATTGGGCATCGTTGTGGTCACGGCGAATGGCCAGCTGAAGGCCGCATGCTGTGAAGGTAATGGTGAGCAGCACAGCTCCGCCTTTAACGCCTTCTACAGAATCAAGCTGGACCACAGGAGTATCCGGGTGTTCTGCCAGGTACCGCTTGTAATCCTCCAGAGTGCGTCCCTGACGGCATTTCGGATCGACCTTGATGGTATCCGGACGTTTACGGCGGGGCCTCATCCTCACTTTACGGGGCATATCAATGTTTCTGGCAGAGAAGATCCCGGCATCCATGTATGTGTAGAGCGTCCTTTCACTGACCATGAGCTCTGCCTTGTGATTCAGGCAGATATGGTGGAGTGACTGTCCCTGCCTCAGCAGCGGCGAAATGATGTCATCCAGCCGCTTCTTCTCATCGTCAGAAAGAGCAATACCCTGGCGGGCTTCCTGCAGAACACTGGTGTATTCTGTCTGGGCTGCGGCAGCGTCGTAAAGGCGCTTTTCCAGTGTACAGGTACGCTTGTCCTTACAGCCGTTGCAGACGTAAGGCGGTTTGGAAAGCCTGGGGCATGTTTCTTTTTGGCGTTAGTAAAGAACCGGGTTGATGGGTTCCATACCACAACCTCCATGGTGAACTCTCGACGCGATAATGTCCGATGAAGATATAGAATCCCCATTTGGAGCTCTTTTCTTCTCCGCATAATGCCTATCTTGTTATTTATAGTCACATACTCGGCAAGTGAGTGTATGTGTTTAGGCAATCTAGGTGATGCTTTGTTACATGATGCAACACAGCACGGATAGGAGTGTACCCAGCTCGAGCTCAAAGTGAGGTATTAGTGGTCTCATGCTAGGCGATCGCTTATCAACCCGTTTCTTAACTAACGCCTTCTTTTTCGTACATGATGCAGTGATCAACACATCTGCTGCAGACCGAGCAGAAACGGAAGCGCTGTCTGGTCTGCGGGCAGCTGTCACACACCGCGGACAACTGACAGCTCCTGCGTTTGGCACAGTCATTGAAGGGGCGCCCGTAAGCACCGGTCTTTTTATATACCAGGTGAGAGCGTACCTCTTTGGAGATAGTGGTGCAGTCCTTGCCAAGAGCTTCACCGATCTCTTTGAATTTCTGCCCGTTGTTAAGCCCGGCCTCTATGCTGAACCGGTCTTCACTGCTCATATGCTTATACTTGTCCATATGGTCCTCCTGTTCTGGTCGGAGCAACAGGTGGAGACCAACGTGGGCTATTATAGACTTTTCGGAAGGATTAAGTTCCAGCCATCCTTCAGAAGGATTAACTTCCGGTTTTAAAATTTGCTGGCGGAACTTCGTTTAGCAATTCACATCTTTCATGGCGTTTCCAAACGCACATTCGTCCTCGAAATTAGCAGTTGCAATTGGCTTGTTTTGATGTATACTCATTGTGAGCACCTGTACTTTCTTTTGATTGTGGATGATCTTATTGGCGTTAGTAAGAAAACGGGTTGATAAGCTCCAAAGCATTTTAGCAGAAGTATAAAATATGCCGTTTTGTACATTCTGCTGTACAACGGCCTTCTCTAACTTGAACTACAATAGTCTTGCCAGGAGGGCAAGACTATGAGCTGCATTGAGCGCATACTGACCGAAGCCAGAGATCTTTCCAGGGACGACCTGATTCTTCTTGTTAACAAGCTCATGGAGGGCTTCTCCCATGAGAGTGCAACCTCTTCTCCGAAGAAGATGATTGCTCCCCGTTTGGATTGTCCGATCTGCCATTCCAATGCTCATGTTGTTAGGAATGGACACAAACATGGAAAACAGGCATACATCTGCAGGCAATGTGGAACGTCATTTGTTACAACGAGCAACACTTTGCTCTCAGGCTCACACTTTGGTACTGAGATCTGGACCAAGGTTCTGGAAGAGACGCTCAGGGGGACCTCTCTGGATAAGACGGTCAAGTCACTTGCCAGCCATGGATGCAAGATCAGCCATAGCAGTCTGTTCTTCATGCGGCATAAGATCATGCTTGCTCTCGAGGACATGCAGGTGGAGCAGCCAGCCACGGTGGAAGATGTCGTGGAAGCGGATGAAACCTACGTTCCGGAGTCCAAAAAAGGTACGAAATTTGGCCCTGATGCCAGTCGAAAGCCCCGCAAGCGTGGCACTCCCGCATCCAAACGCGGCCTTTCAGACGAGCAGATCTGTATCTGCACCGCAGTACAGCGCAAGACTGGCGATCTGATCGTGAAATCCGAGAACCGGGCAAGGCCTTCCAGTGCGGATGTTGTTGATATCTATACTGGTCATGTCCAGAAGGGAACACTTTTCCTGACGGACGGCATGAATGTGTATCCAAGACTGGGCAAGATCCTGGGAATCACGGTCATGAATGTGAAGAAGGAGTCGGCAAGTTTCTTCAATCTGAACACTGTGAACAACCTTCACTCCTTTATCAAGCACCGCTATATCGAATATCGCGGCGTGGCTACCAAGTATTTGAACCGTTACAACCTCGTATTCCGGGCAGCGTACAGGCAGAGGACCACGATTGGGGAACTTGCGGACGCTCTCTTTGCATCCAGGAATCCCAAGAAGGTACACCATTATGGAGATGTTAAGGAGCTCAATCTGCTTGCAATTTGATGACTACAAGATGCACTTATTGCTTATCAACCCGTTTTCTTACTAACGCCATCTTATTATAGAAGGCACAGAGTGCTTTTTCAATTGTCAAGAAGCCGAAAAACTCATAGTAAAAAGCTCAATTTTGGGCGTATTTTCAACGTTTTTCGAGGGTCGGACCAAGTGGGAAGTTTGAGACTGTAATCCCTAAATCGCAAGTTTTTATACTAGCAGCTTGATCTCAGTTGCCTGGTTGATTGCCTCGTCCTCTGTGAGGCCAACCTTGGAGACCAGTTCCTTCTGAATCCTGCTCATCGCATAGGACGGATACCAACTGCCATCAGACTGCAGTTCCACCTTATACTTGTTTAGCTCCATCATCTCGAAGGCGATGGTTGCACTGGTCTTATCGTGAAGCACTTCCCTCAAATCCCATGTCAGCGTGGCAAAGAGAATGCTTGCGATAAAGGCCGTGAACATCTTCCCCCGATATGTCTCGATGGAGTGGGTGTATGTGACCGACAGATCAAAGTGCCGCTTGATGGATTCGAAGACGTGCTCCACAACATCACGTCGCCGGATAATCCGGATTGCCTCGGATGCCGTCATTTCAGTATCACTGACGAGAACAAAGAATCCGGCACGATCGACCATCGTCTGGATCATTTCAGTGTCCTCCAGGATGGTGAAGTTCTTCCCTGTTTCTGGATCGGCCTTTTTAACGACAATGATCCCTTTTGGAGCGTAGTCCTGCGCCATCTTTTCCGTGTAGCGTTTTCTCTTGGATGCCTCATTGAAGTAATAGGAAATAGTGCTCCTTATGGACTGTTCCTCATCAAATTCCCGGGAGTGATCAAAGAAGAGGTAGGCAAAGCAAGCCTTTCCAGCCACTGTTACCGGGTACCGCTTTCCAAATACGTTGGGCTCCGTCGTCAGGTATTTCTGCTTTCCGCGGATCTCCGCTCCATGATCTTTGATGAGCGCATCTACCCAGTTGACATTGTCTGGACAGAGGACACCATATTCCAGATCCTTTACTTTCCGGAGGGCTTTGATGATGTCCTCTGAAAAGTATCCTCGATCGAACATTGCGAACAGCTTTTGATACCTCAACTTACTGCAATAATATAGGCTCTCCCCTCTGGTAAACCGCAGAATAGGGTGAGCAAGCAGCAGTTGCCAAACTAAATCAGATTCCTCGGAAATGCCGTAAATAGGGCATTCCTGAGGTTTTGGTGATAACTGAATATGCGGCATTCTGACCAGATGAAAATGTCAGGTTGACATCCTCAATACGAGCCCATAATATAGGCTCTAAGGAGGAACCTCTATGGCCAGGATTAAGAAGGTACCAGGTAACCTGTTTCCGCTGCCCACAGGTGCGTACATTGTCGGCAAAGGGTATGTTTACGTGAACACCAGCTCGAAGTACATCAGTGCTTCAGAGCGAAAATCCGACGGTAAAGGTTACACCACTCACACCGGCGAGTGTATTGGCGTCCTGGAAAAACCAGAGGACAAAAAATGCCGCATGTTCTATGCAAACGATAAGTATCGTTCCAATCATCAGCTTGAAGAACTTCCTGATCCTCCGGATATCGCCGACAGTATTGCTGTTGGGCTGCTTGCTGTTGTCCGCGAATTCAGTGAAAGTTCCGGACTCGCCGAGGATCTCACAACAGCTTTCGGCTCAACAGATGCTGCTCTTGTGCTCGATCTTGCTGCTTATATGGTCTCAAGGGAATCCGCCGTCATGCAGCATTTCCCCGCATGGGCACGTGAACATGCCCACTTTTCGGGGGACATACGCAGTGACAGCTATATCGGTACGTTCCTGAAAGAGCATCTGACAATTCCGAAGATCAAAATGTTCCGCAGACTATGGCTTTCCAGGAACATCGGCACCGGATATGTCTACCTCTGCTATGACTCTACGAATGTCAACTCGCAGGCCGAGGGTGTTGCCATCGTACAGCGGGGACATGCCAAGGATGACCCTACACTGGGTCAGGTAAACACCGATTATGTCATCCGGCAGGAAGATGGACTGCCACTGACATATCTCCATTCTCCGGGATCGGTAACCGACATCGTACAGGCCGGGGAGATGATCCGGTTCATTGATGATACAAAGAAGCTCACCCAGATTGATGTGACGCTGTGTCTCATCTGCGACCGGGGCTACATTTCCGTCGCCAATCTGAAGAAGATGGATCAGGCAGGCATCAGCTATCTGATGATGCTTAGGTCGGATCTGCGCCTTTTTCAGGATCTTGCCGATTCGTACATTGACACAATCCGTTCCTATAAGAACGTCATTGTAACGGCTGACGATGATGAGCGGTACGGTATCACGGTGCCGCGCCAGATGTACGAGGATGGTCCTCTGTGCTATGCCCACTTATACTGGAGTGCCAGTTACTATAGCAAAAAGCGCAAGGCAGCGATGGCAGCGATTGAATGCAAACGTGCTGAACTGGAGCAATTCATCCAGTCTCAGGGCACCGGAACAGATCCGAAGGAACTCGAGAACAGGTTTCCTGCTTACTTCAGGCTGAAGACAGCTCCCGGTAAGCCCAGGGTTGTTATACAGAAAAAGCGCGGCCGCGGTGAAGGAACCAAGGAGGTTGAGAAACCAACCGTCCTAATCACCGGATATGAAGATGACGAAGCCGCAATCAACCGTGAGATCATGAAGGCTGGCATCATCGTGATGCTGTCGCGTGATGAGATGACTGCACAGGAAGCTGAGATACGGTACCACAAACGCGACTGCGTAGAGAAAGCGTTCGAGGCTCTGAAGAGTCATCTCGGGATGGACAAGATCAGCGTCACAACTGAAGAGGCGATTCATGGCAAGGGGCTGGTCTGGTTCACTGCGTCCATCATGCACGCGCTGTTGTTCAACCTCACAGATAAGCTTCGTGCAACAGACAGAAAGAGCTACACAACAGAGTCCATGGTAGACCAACTGGAGGCAATCAAGGCTGACCGGGAACTGCCAGGCCATACATACAAACGACGGTACAAGCTCACCCGAAAGCAAAACAGCATTTTGGGATGCTTTGGGCTGAGCGAAACAGACATCGATGAGCAATGCAAGCAACTTTCACAGTAACTGTGCTCAGCATTGGAAGTAAGGAATTGACACATAATAAATTAATCAGTTGGCACGTAATAAATCGACTGCTATAATAGCCTTATATCTCGGATGGGAGGCAGTCGATTCATGGCTTCACCAATATATGATCTCTAATTCCCGGGTATGTTGATAACTTTACACTTTTCAACTTTCCATCAACCGCGGGCTTTTTGGAACTTCGCCCGCGGAAAATAATGGGCTAAATATTACGGATCCATGGTAATCGGCTCCTGTTTTTGGAACTCAATGATAACTTCGCTTGTTGCTCAGGCCCCGTCTCGCTTTGTCCCGGAAAGATCTGCTTCCCTGGCCTCACGCTCAAGTGTCTTCTTGTTCTTGGATCCCGGTGGCCTGCCTGGCTTTCTCTTGACGTGTACGATACCTGCAGCTGCCTCGGCTGCCTCTCGCTCGAGGGTCTTCTTGTTCTTGGATCCAGGCGGTCTGCCCCGGCCTCTCTTTTTCGTTATTCCGTCTGAAGAGTCGGCTGTCCGCGGTACAGAAGTTGCATCCTGCTTTCCTTTGTCCGGAGCAGGTATTGCACCATTGCCATCTGTGATGACATCTGTTGGCTTTTCACCTGAGACGCCGGCTTCTGGTACTGTCAACGGATCGCTGCTATTCGTGTCGAAAGAAGCAACGGATTTTCCACTGGCATCATCCTCAGCAATCCTGAGCCCTGCCTTTTCCGCCGCTTTTCTCACGCGAATCAGCTCGTTTGCCTTGCGCTTTTTCTCGATTTCATCATCCGAGAGATAAGCTTTGCGTGCAAATGCGTACTTCCTTGTGAGTTTGTTTTTCTCACCCTCTTTGAAGACATAGGTGAGCGCATTGTCCTTCCGATTGATCTTGAAAGGGCTGGCAATCCGGAAGGCATCGTAGAAATCTCTGGCCTGTCGGATCGGAATCTCGGGGAGAATGACCTCATCAAAAACCTCCGCCTTCTGACCACGCAGTTCCAGAAACAGGCTGGAGGGAGATTCCCTGAAAACCTGCCCAACTGGGATCTGTTCAAGGAAGCTCTTCCCGCTCTTGTCGGTCATGGCATCCTCGGAAGGTTCATCCAGAGCTTTGGCAAGTGCCGGGGATACCTCCACATACCTGCTGTCCACCATACCGAGACGATTCTTGATGACGATAACAAGAAACGTGGCAATGAACGCAATCAGCATGTGTCCTTTCAGGGTCTCCATGTTGTGCTGCCGTACCGGAAGGAACTTTGCATAGTTCTTGCCAAAGTCAAAGTACTGCTCGATATCCTGGCGGACATAGTATTCCGGAAGGACCTCCTCTACAGGAAGGTCTCTTGTAGTGACGATGGCAAAAACACCAAGCTGCTCAGAAATCTCGAGGATCTGGTCACAGGTCATCTTCCTGGCAGACTTCGTCTTCATCAGCCGTGTGTACTTGAAGGAGCTGCTGTCGCGGTCTCTGCAGAGATAAACAAACCCTGTGACGTCCTTCCCGGTTTCCTGATCGACGGCGATCTTCGTCTCGACCTTGACGATATAGAGAATGCGGTCCCTGTACCGAATCGCATTTGTGTCATCTTTAAGCTCCGCGGCATGCTCATCCAGGATCTGCTTGTACAGATCATAGGTGGGATTCAGTCGGGTCATGAAGTCAATGCCAGAGAGAACAAGTTTCTCCATGGTAGAGGGACAGCAGTATCCTGCATCACCAATGGCATAAGAAACATCGCAGTGATACTGTTTCGCCAGCTCAATGATGCGCTGTGTCGTGGAAACATCCACGATGTTGCCCGGGATGATCTCATAGAAGATCGGCAGTCCGGTAGACCGCTGAACAAGGGCAATCATCCGGAACTCGATATTGATATCGCCCTCATGGTTGCTGACACGGGTGACCGGGAGATCACACTTGTTTGGCATTCCGGTGCTGTCGATCAGGATAGAAACCTCCTGATCCGTTGAATTCAGCAGATACTTGATATGCGCAAGAAGGAAGTCCCTGCGCTGGCTGTCGTCGCCGAGCTTTGCCAGCATATCACTGATCCGCTGGCTGTAAATGTTGGCCTTCGGGAACAGGTACGATGCATAGTTCTGTCGATACCACCTGTCGGCATTCACGTTCGCCTTTCCCTCAAGGATGTAATAGAAAAGGAGGGCGTACAGAGTGTCCCGATTCACATATTTGAGAGAGTCAAGGACTTCGTTATAGCCGATCGAATCGATCAGTGTTTTCAGGAAGTAGGAGTCGCCGAAGTCCACAAGCACATGCCGCTCTTTTCGCGCTCCGTCAGGGTTCTGTTCCGCGTTCGGGACATCCTTTGCCTCAAGTGCAGTGATGCTCTGATCATCCGGATTGAAATGGAAGTAACCTTCATCCCGTTTCCAGAAGATAAGGCGGTCCTTGTCGATCACCTTTCCGAGGTACTTCTGCCCCTGCTTCCTGGGGCCCTGATCCGTCTGAATCGTAGAGCCTGGCCATACAGCAACAAGTGTGCCGGATGAGTTATTGCGATAAGAAATGCTAGGCATTTATTCGTCCTCAAGTTATTGTTTGTGATAACTTATTGTACGATATTTTGCCCGGCTTCGCAATAGTAGTAGCCAAGAAACACCGTGCTTTAGGCACTTTTTTGAAAATATTGTGCAGAAATATTCCCGAGAGTTATCAAGTTACCCGGGAAATAGAGATGATAGCGACCACGTTGATCATATTTTATCCAATATTTCCGTCATTTTGCCCTATGTCAATGAGCGCCAGAGACGGCTGATTATAGGAGCTCTTTCTGATGCACTGGGTTATGGCGGCAAGTCTGCGATCAGTGAAAAATGCGGTGTGGCACGTAATACCGTGCGCAAGTCCGACGAAGAGTTCAAGCTCATCATCGCTGATGCTGCCGGCGAGACTTCTACTTCCACAGAGACAGAAACCAAAAGTGACGAAGCAGAAGACTCTGGCACTACGGATACCGATAAGGATTCTGAAATGTTGCTGGAAGCAACTCCAGAGCAGATTGTCGGGCTTTATGATGGCTCCGTCAGCCTTTCTTCACTTGAAAGCAGACAGCGCCGCGCGGGTGGTGGCAGAAAAAGTGAAGCTGCGAAAAATCCGGAACTGATTCCTGCATTGATGGAGATCCTTGACGACTACACCTATGGTAATCCGGAATCCGTGCTGCTTTATACAAACCTGAGTGATCGCAAGCTCTCAGCTATGCTCGCTGAGAAGGGCTATTCAGTTGGGAGAAATGTCGTCAACCGAATGCTGAAGGCACTCGGTTGGAGCAAACAACAGAACAAGAAGCTGAAGCAGGTCGGTAAGGAACATCCAGACAGAAATGTGCAGTTTGAATTCATCAATGCAACGGGTAAAGAGGTTTTAGCTGCAGGGAATCCCATGATTTCCATCGATTGCAAAAAGAAGGAAAACATAGGAGACTATGCCAACAAAGGCAAGGAGTACAGACATAGCAAAGATCCTCGAGCGGTGCTTGACCACGATTTTCTGGATAAGGAACTTGGTCAGGTTGCACCATATGGTGTTTACGTCGTCAACAATAATACTGGGTTTGTAAATCTTGGAACCACACATGACACCTCCCAGTTCGCAGTCGCCAGTATACGTGCCTGGTGGTACACCGTTGGCAAGAACACGTTTCCTGACGCGACCATGATTTATGTCACGTGTGATGGAGGCGGAAGCAATTCCAGCCGTGTGCGAATGTTCAAGACGGAACTGGCAAAGCTGGTTGAGGAAATCGGGATACCGATTCAGATCTCTCATTTCCCGCCGGGAACATCAAAATGGAACAAGGTGGAGCATCGCCTTTTCTCTGAGATATCAAAAAGTTGGGCAGGTAAACCGCTAATCAGTGTTGAAACTGTAGTTCAGTTGATCGGATCAACAACTACAACAACTGGTCTGAAGGTAACCTGTCAGCCTGATTACAATGACTATAAAACAGGTCTGAAGGCTTCTGAGGAAGAGTACGATAAAGTTGATATTGAATGGATCAATATCGGGACATCTAACAAATGGAACTACATCATTCATGGGCTGAAAAAGGACTCGTGAATTGATCAATTTAAAGGATGACACACCCTAAGCCGAGAGGCCTACGAGCCTATATTTTTTCAAGAAGTTAGGGTTGATATCCTGCATCCACGATCTTTTTCAATGAGAAGGACGTCTGCACCTTATCCAGGAGAGAACCGTCGTAGTGCTCATACCACATAGGAATGCCGGTCTCTTCATCCACAAACATAGCCGTGTTAATGATCTTCAGGCCAAAATCGGTCTTGGATTTTCCGAACTCTGCAAGATCTTCATTCTCGGACTGGGTGTTTTGATTGGTGGAGTCAAAGGCAATGACCCGATTGCTGTCCTTTCGGGGAAATCGTTTCTCGTATTCTTCCCGGAAAATCCGGAAGAACACATTGATATTTCCCTCATCTGACCCGATCAGACGGTATAGGCCGCTGACTTCACTGTCGTCGATGACACGATCCAGACCGCAGTAGTGATCAAAACACCAACCGGGAAACAGCTGGGCAGTTGAACTTTCCGCAACAATGGAGTAGACGGCCAATGCAATGATTTTCCGCTCATATTCAGGGTAGACCCGTGTCAGAGCGGTATAGCATCCGGATTGCTCTGCGGCCGCCTTTAGAACCAGGTACGGTCCAAAGGAGAGCTTCGAATCCGTTTTGCCGGCAGCTTTACGGGCCTTTGTGCCGAAGGTGTCCTTCAGTCGGTTCACCTCAGCATCGATGGGACCGAAGAACTGCTCATAGTTCTTGTTTGGATGCATATGAGAGCGATCGCCATCGACAATTTTTCCGATTGAGATCCGTTTGTCGACAGGACGCCGCTTCTCAGAGTCCCAATGATACTCTGTGGCGAGCAAGACATAACCCGTGGTGAGGATATGGATAGTTCCCTTGTCGCTTGATTTCGGAGTTTTAACGAGTACATCTGTATTGCTGTACATGGCCGCCCTCTAAATTGCTAGTAAAATATCTATCAGTTATTATACTAGCATTTTACAGAGGTTACAATGTCGTTTTATGCCCTATTTCCAACGTCTATTGACATTTTAATGGAGTCATCCCGGGACGCCTAGTAAAAAACTTTGCGATTTTGGGGTAATGGTGCCGCAAATATTCTGCGCAAAGCGGTTCCCAATGCGTGGAAAGGCAAAACCGATTTCCGATTTCTTGCTGCACCATACAGCATTACGTATCAGCGGCTGCAGAAGGGCCTTGCCTGAATTTCGTTTGCGTCATCCGGACGCGCCCTGTAAAAGGTAACGGGATGTTATCCCAAAGATCCGGACCAAAGTATTCCAGAGGTTTCATTAGCCAATGGATAGGAGGCTACTGTGAGCGGTCTTGTATTGGTACAGACAGATTGTCGTGTCACATTTGCATGGCAACTGCACTGGCCGTCAAACCTGAACGGAGCAACCGCAACAGGAAGGATACCCCTTCCATTGCGATTGCAATGGGAGGGGAGCTTCATTGTTCCATTAGGCGTTGGTAAAGATCCAGGTTAATAAGCAATGTAATAATTTGTAGGAATATATTTATACAGCAAACATATTCAGTTCCTTGACATCATCATAGTGATGCACTCTCTTCGAATCACGCACCAGGAAGAGCTTCTCTGCAAGTTCATCCACCGACATCCTCATCCGGTATGCTGCACGGAATACCATGTTGTAGCGGTTCAGGTACTTGGTAGCCACACCGCGGTAGTCGTAGTAGCGGTTCTTGATGAAGCTGTGCAGATTGTTAACCGTGTTCAGGTTGAAGAAGCCGCCTGTCTCTTTCTTCACATTCATAACGCTGAGTCCCAGTACCTTGCCCAGCCTCGGATATACGTTCATTCCGTCTATGAGATAGAGGGTACCCTTCTTGATATGACCTGTGTAGATGTCGACGACATCCTCTGTGGAAGGTCTTGCACGGTTCTCCGACTTTATAACCAGATCGCCGCTTTTGCGCTGAACTGCAGTGCAGATGCAGATCTGCTCGTCAGAAAGGCCGCACTTGGATGCCGGAGTACCGCGTTTACGTGGCTTTCTCTTGGCGTCGGGCCAGAATTTTGTCCCCTTCTCCATTTTAAGTGCCTGTGGTAAGCGGATGTCTACTGCAAGGAAGATACCTCTCTTAAAGTGAAGGAGCGCCGGCATCAATTCGCAGGATCCGTTGATGCAACGAAATCACAGAGGTGTTATTGCCTCCTACAAAGCGTCGTTCGTGCCTCCCACAAATCGTCGCGCCACATTGTGAATCACGACGAAACAAAAGTTTCTCTGATCCAACCATCTCTGGAATTCCGCCATTTTCCGCCCCGCAGACCAGGCAATTACATGCAATTGCCTCCAATCCCACGTTGGGATAGTTCTCAAAAGCGATGGATGGGATGATCACGGCATAGGCCTCACGAAGCCTCCGGATCAGCTCTTCTCTATTAACTTCCCCTTCGTAAATTGCCCCACTCTCCTTCAGCAGCCGGTAGAACCTCTCTGTTTGGTATTCTTTTTTCTTCTGGCTATCTGTGGCTTCGTTCCGCCACATCGACTTTCCTGCTCTGTCCTCATCATCCAGCTCGAGCGGTCCCACCAGATGCAGTTCCAGGTTCTGATAGTCCTGCTGCCGGTAGTTTTCCAGCAACCAAAAGACTCCCTTGCCACTGCGGATCGCTCCGCAGTAGTAAAGGAGTCTTTTCTTGCCCGGTGGGAAAGACCTAGTGCCATTTCCATTCAGCGCATTGCAAGCTCTTCGGCTATTCCAATCCTCTTCCACCTCTGCTCTCATCGCTCTGATCAACTCCCCCGCCGGACCTTCCATCGGTTCTTCCCACTCTTCCCGTTCCGCCAATAGGTTCTTCGCTATTCCAGAAGGTGGTAATACCTCCAGGTCAGTGTACCCGGTATCCAACTCTGACAATGCCTCTGACAATCCTGACCAGACCTTTTTTTCATTCGGATCCGCAATCCCGTTTCCAGATGGCTCAGGCTTTGTCTCTGCGAAGGAATCCCAATGATCTAATAGCTGCACGGCATTGGTCTCTACGGTACTGCTCTTTCCTGTCATCCCACCAGATGTCAAAGCATCGTCATCCATATCAATGTCCACCATGTTCGGGATGTGGAATACATGGGCATAGCCATGCTTTCTTGTCAGGTCCGTCAGACAGGCAGATGGAACCACCAGGAAATCGGTTGTCCTCTTTCTTGCCCGCTCCTGCCGCAGGCGGATGCGCAGTCGATAGCGCCAGTACCAATACAGCTGAACATTATGAAATTTCTTTGCGCAGTTTAACTTTTTTCTCGGTTTATTCAATCTCTGGATTCTCCATTTTATCGTCTGATTTGCGTTTTTCTCCACTTTATATTGAAATTGTCTCTTTTCTCGGCCTTTCTATCCACTTTCCTTTATGCAGTTCACTCCTCTAACCTTTCTCCCTTTCAACTCTTCCAGTGCTCCTTCCAACCCTCGTTCATACTCTAAACATGTCCCCCATCCTCTATTTTCCTTCCTCTCTTCCTCCTCATGATTCCTTCCCATCTTCTTTTTCTCACGGCCGCTTCATGCAGTTCTCATAGCAGTGTGCAAAGCTGTTCTCATTGCAGAAGGATCCATCCGGCAGAAGGCGGGTTCCTTTGTCGCAGATGATCCGGCAGTCGTGGATGGTCTCAAAGGTCACACAGGGAATGGAAACCTGCTTTTTGACTCTCCCCAATGCTTTGCAGATGGAGGTATATCCGAAGGTGATGTTGTGGATGTGTAAGATCAGAACCGGTGCCGCAGTTTTGGGTGCCTCTTGCTTCTCTCTGTCCGGATTTTCCTGGGAACAGTCTCCTTCCATGCTCCTTTCTCTGCTTTTCCCGCCATTTTCTCTTCTAAGGACTCCCTGATTCTGCAGGATTTTGATAATCTCCTGCTCTGTGTCGCAAATCAGTCTGGGCGAATCGACGTTCTCCAGGAGGCGCTTCTGCCGATTGGTCCAGGGCTCCATGAGGTTCACATGGTTTTCTTCCCTGGACTCCCCTTTCTGAAGCTTCGGATCAAAGGTCAGTAGATAAGCGGTCTCCCCCTTTCGTCTTCGTCTTCGCAGTTCCATCTGTGCCTGGACCTCGGCCCCGCCTCCCTCGTACAGGGTGCTCAGAAGGATCCAGATCCGCTCTGGTGCCTCTACAGGCGAGGTAGGTACCTTTGCTGCATCTGCCAATGAGGATACTGCTGTCTTGACCCCGTCAGCACTTTCTTTCTGCTCCTGCTGGTCTTCCTCTCGATCCGGTTTGTTCTTCCCATGCAGGACTTCTTCTCCTTTCATCCGCTCCTCCATCTTTTTTCGTCAATTGCGCTGTCCCTTCCCGTTGCCGTTTCGTTTCTTCTTCGCGCTTCTTTGACTTTTCATTGCGTTTTCTCTTTCGACCATTCTTTTGGTAAGCATTCTTCGCATGTTCTCTGGATCCATATTGTGATACCCAGCGCCAGCAGAATGCCTCCCATCTCCACTCCAAAGTCCCTGGTCCGGTAGACCCACATGAACCAGTCCCCTTCCGCCTGCAGGGCATAGGGAAGGATAAGGAGCAGGGCGATGGTGCCGGGATCCGACAGATTCATCCCTTTCGTTCCTCCTGCCGAATCTCTCAGTACCCTTCGCAGCCCGCTCTCCAGTGCCGCTCCCATCACGTCAAGCAAGAGCAGCATTACCGCAAACACCAGGAAGATCCCGGGATAACCAAAGATCTGAGCCCCCATGGAGAACGGGGTGTCATTGTAGTCATCCTGCTCCGGGCAAAGACCCAGGCGGGAGAGCTGATCCGGATAGGCGGTCAGCTCTTCCTGCTTTTCTCTTTTTCCGGACAGCACCGATGGTACCGACATCTCCAGTGCCTCCCGGACGACAGCAATTCCTTCCTGCAGAGCGTGTTCTGGCGGGACAGATAACATTTCCAGGATCCTGCTGCCCATCTGGTTCCGGTCATTCCTATTCTCCTCCCAACTTATTCTCTCCTCCCTCCAGATCTGCCGCTCTGCGATGGTCACGGCAAGATCCGACAGGTCATAGCGGAAGGCGTGATACTCCATCACAAAGCGGTCTGGATAGCCGGAAAGTCTCCCACTCGTCTTTTCACTGACCCCGGTGAGAAGGCACAGGACCAGCGGGGAGATGATGAGGAGCCCTGTCAGCTCCCGCACCCGGATCCGCCCGGTCACCAGAAGCGCCAGCAGGCCGTACAGGGCAAAGCCCGCCAATGCCTGCTTGCTCCCGGTACGCAGGGTGGTCAGGCCCTGCACCAGCCCCACGATGATAAAGGGCAGGACCGGAAGGACCGATCGGCGCAGCCGCCTGGCCTGCTCTGACTTCCGTTCCGGCTGCTGCAGGCTTTCCGGATTCCCACAGGGGCAAATCCCTTTTCCGCTCTGCTTCCCTCGTTCAGACCTTTCTCCCCTTCCCCAGGAGAGGACCAGGGACAGGTACACCAGATCCGTCAGGCCCTCCCACACCGTGCGCATGGTCCTGCCGGTCACCATAGAGATCGGTCTTCCGGTCAGGGCGAGCGATCCCAGTCGGATCGCGGCAAAGCTGCCTGCTGCCGCAAGGCCCAGGAGAATTCTTTTCTTTTCCTCCTCCATCCCTGCGGCAGCTGCCATCCTGCCTTTGGTTTCTGCATTTCTCGCTGCGGCAGACCCTGCTGCCTCCGCCATGTTGTCTCCCAAGATGCCGCACTCCCCCGGTAAGCGTCCTTTCCCCAGTGATGGTATCTTCGTAAGTCGGCACCCGCTTCCTGGCGCCAGCGTTTCCTCGGTCACGGATGTTATCTCTCTCCAGTGCGCTTTCCCTGCCCAGTCCGCCACATGCTGATTTTTTGCCCTCGTCCAGCGATACAGGACGCCGATTCCCAGCAGGATGGCCCCGTCCACCAAAAAGCCTCCCAGGAGCCGCTCCCGGTCATCCCGGAGGAACCCGTCAAAGAGCTGATCCACCGAGAACTTCAGTACGCTGTTCTGGTGATAGAGAAGGACCGTGTAGGCAAAGAACAGGGCCGGGGTGTGCCGGAGTGTCCAGATCCTCTCGAGAAGTGCCATCGAGAATACTGCAGTGAGGCTCTTTCCGGCGGCGTCCAAAACGAAAACCTCAAACCGCGCCCAGGGCAGATCATTCTGCTCCCAGTACCAGAAGGCAGCCAGGAGCTGGATCAGAAGAGCCAGCAGGAACTGGCTGGACCTTTTGGGGATCGGCACCTTTTTGCGTCCTCCGACTTCTCCTTCGCCGAAACCGTCAGGTCTTTGCGGTTCCGGTTTCGTATCAAGGGCCCAGCACGCCTTACATGACCGCCTTCCTTCGCGGCTTGGTTTTCTCTGTCCCCTGTCTGCCGGATCCGGTTCCCGGGCTCTTCTTCTCAGTCTCTTCACCTGTCTCGTTCTCCCTCTTCCCACCTTTGCTTCCTCTCACCTCCGGCGTCTGTATGCCCTCCACGTGTATCCGATGCCGACATCTGACGTTCACTCCTCGCCGACTTCCCGATAGATGTTCGCATAGTCTCTGGCAGCAGTCTCGGAGGAGTACCGTCTTGCATTGAGAAGCCCCCGGATCTGCAATCTCCGGTACAGGCAGGGATCAGAGAGGAGGCGCTTGATCGCCTCCCGAATCTCCCAGGTATCCGTGGGATCCACCAACATGGCGCCTGCCCCCGCCACCTCCTGCATGGGATCCCGCCTGCTGGTGATCACCGGGATGCCCATGCTCTGGGCCTCCAGGATCGGCCGCCCAAAACCCTCGTACAGGGAGGGAAACAACAGGATCCCGCCGGAACCTGCCACCATCTGGTACAGCAGGGCCACCTCGTCCTCCCGAAGGCCCGTGCAGCACTTGTACCCCGGCGTCAGGCAGGATAAGAGGAGCCGATCCGCATCATCCGGTCTTCCCAGCACCAGGAGCCGGCAGGGAAGGCCCTCCAGAGCCTCCGCGATCCGGGTCAGGTTCTTGTTGGGGGCGGTGCCCACCGCCAGCACGTACCTGGGCCAGGTGGTTTTCTTCTGGCTGTCCACAGAAGGGGCAAACGGATCTCCGCCCTCTTGGTGTCTTGCCGGCTGGCTGCCGTCTAAGCCTCCCTGCGGCATTTTTCCAAAGTCCGTATGGATCCTCTGTCCGCAAGGCTGCATTGCGATCAGGTCATCCCAATCCGTGCGGATGGGAGAAGAGAGAAGCGCCGGTGCAGGCTGTTCTCTTCTCCCTGCCCTGCGCATCCTCCGTCCCTTCCGGTTGCCAGCTGTCCGGCAGACGCTCCGCTTGTCGGACCATGAACCGGTACCTGTTCCTGCTCCCTCCGCAGGGACATCGAATGCCGCCGCCCTGCTTTGGGCGATGGTCGTTTGGATCCCACGTCGCACGGTCCGGATCCCCGGATTCCATGGGATCTCCTGATCCCATGACATCCTCTGTCCTGCCTGCATCGCTCCCATCATGACGCTCCCTCTCATTGCTCTTTTCCTTTCCTTTCTCTGTTGTTTTTATGTTGTGCCGGCTTCCCCGCTGCCGGTCTTGTCAGGTTGATTTGCGTTTTCCCTGTCTTTCTTCGCAGCGCCTCGCTGCGGTCTTCTGTCCCGGACCATCGTGTCTGGCTTTCCTCACCTTGCCTCCCTCATCAGGTCATCACCTTCTTTCCTCCCTGCGCGTTTGCAGTCCCTGCCGGAATGCTGCCAACACAAGGCAGCGCTTCCCTGGGCTTCTCACCCCAGGGTTTCTGGTCTAGCTTTGTTTCTTCCGCTTCCCGAACGGATCTCCCCAGAAGCCGGCATACATCTTCGGGATCCAGGAGAGCGCATCGAGCTTCTCCTCCCGCATGGCCTCATAGGCTGCCCCGACGGTGTTGGGGATCACACAGGTCTTCTTCCGGGGAAGCTCCGGAAACCGGTCCCAGAGCTCCCACTCCACCGTGTCGGAGACGCAGATGATCTTCCGGCACCTGGCAAAGGGGATCCGGTGCCAGAACCAGTAGCTCAGAAGGTACCGGGCCTGCCTCCCAGGATCGGGCAGGTGTCTTCTTCCCCGGAATTTCCGGCCGGCACCTGGTCGTTCTCCCTGCGCGCTTTCCTGATCTTGGCCCTGCTTCGGATCCACCCAAAAGGTCTCCAACAGGGGATCACCTCCCACGACTTCTCCCCGCTCCCGGAACCGGTCCAGGTAGACGAAGTCGTGCAGGGTCAGGATCGTGCGGTCCCTGGGCAGGAAGCAGGCAAGAAAGTACACCTCCCCCGTGATGTGGATCACCTCCGCCGGGTGCTGTCGAAGCTCTGCCCGGACAAAGCGCACATTCCTCCACAGGGCGCGCGGGCTCCGGTAATCGGCCTCCGGGAGGCAGACCTTCCGGATCTCGATTTCGGATGGCGGCTTTGTCTGGCTGTCCGCCTCCCCTGCTGCAGTCAAATCTTGGATGCATTCGGCCGGCTCCCCCGGATTTCCCTGCAGCCAGGGGTCCAGGGCCGCAAAGAGCTCCTCGATGCTGTGCTCACACCGCTTTGCTGACCGATAGATCTGGAGCACATGGATCACATGGCCTGTGTCTTTGTGGTCTTTCTCCTTTCTCACCTTCCCCTCGCAGGGCGGCTCTCCGCACGCTGCTGCTGTCGCTGTCCTGCTGCCTTCGGGCGCCTCTTCCCGCTGCGTCCCCCGGCCTGTCTCCTGCGCTTTCAATCTCCCCGGCAGGGCCTCTTGGGAAAGCGCGCTTTGCTTTGTCTCCTTCCTCCCCCGCTTCTTTTTGATCATCTTCCTCCCCTGTTCCTCTCCTTGGTCCTGATCTTCGGTTCTCGTGTGCTGTCCCTCCTGTTTATCCTTCCTCCGTGTCATGCGGATGCCTCTTCCCTCTTCATCCGCTCCTCCTGCTGCGGTGCTCTGTCTTGGATTCTTCCGTCTCCCTTCCACCTCCTGTCTTAGGGTCTGCGTCTTGTCTTTGCTGCCCCTGCCGGGCAGGGATCTCCTCCCCGCCGGCACAGGCTCTCATGCAGTCCAGGTACTGCCTGGCAATGCGGCACCGGTCAAAGGGGTGATCCCGAGGCAGTTCCTGCTGTCCCCTGCACGCTCTGTCCGCTCCCTGCTGGTTCTCTGGTTTTTCTCCCTCCTCCCTACTGCCTCGATCAGGCGGTGCCGTCTCCTGCCCTTTTCTCACCTGCGCTTTTTTTCTCTGCTCCCGCTCTGCCATGGCAAAGAGCCATGCGCCCGGATCTTTGGGATCTTGGACATAGATGGCCTGATCCCCTGCTGCCTCGGGGATGGCTGCGGCGGGGGAGGCGATGACGTCTGCCCCGAGGAGCGAAGCCTCCGCGCAGGGCATCCCAAAGCCCTCATAGAGACTGGGAAAGAGAAAGGCCCTGCAGGATCGAATCAGGTCATTGCGCTCCGCCTCCGGGATTCTCCCGGTCAGGGTGATGCAGGATGTCAGGTGCCTCTCTCGGATCTTCTCCTCCAGCGCCCTCTGACAGCGCCCCGTGGGATCCTGGGGGATCCCGGCGATGACAAGGCGGCAGGGAAGGTTTCGAAGGGTTTCTTCCCGCTTTCCTTCCTCTGACCCTTCTCCCTTCCCCTGTCCCGTTCCGGTTTCCGGCTCCCTGGCCTGCTCCCAGTCATGGAGGCGGGCAAAGACCGCCAGGAGGGTGTCCAGGTTTTTGTGGGGCAGGAGCGAGGAGACGGTGAGGTAATAGCCTCCAGGCGCCAGGTGGTACTTCCGCAAGGGATCGGAACCGGGATCGGTGCGCGCAGCGCCTTCCGGTGCTTCTCCCCGCATGGGACGTTGGTTTTCCCCTTGACCGGCGGGTTTCTTTATCCCTACCGGTACCCACGGCGGTTCCGCAGCCTCCTTCCCTGCATCCTCCCCATGCAGCACGATCGGGTTGTAGATCCGGACCAGGCGGTCCCTGGTCCCTGGGGCGAAGCAGAGGATCCGGTCCCTGGTAAAGTCCGAGACCGCGACGATCCGGTCCGCGCGGCGGAAGGTGTTTCGAAGAAGGATCCGCTTTCCGAGTCGAGCCCTCCTCGAGAAGTTCTCCGGCAGATCCAGCGGCTGCAGGTCATGGATCACGACGACAGACCGAATCCCGGGGCAGGGGCCAAAAAAGGCGTGGTAGCCACAGGGCTCCAGGAGGACCACCGGGGATACGGCGCGCTTTTCCCGCTTGGACGGCACGCAGCTTGTTTTCTCCCCTCCTTTCGGGTGCGCTTCCGGCTCTGCCCTGGCTGCGCCCTGCGCCGCAAAGGCTGCAAGCTCCCTACCAATCCAGCGTCGCGTTCTCTGCAGGGTCCGGAGACGCTCGCCGGCCGAGGCAAAGCGCCCGGGGACGGTGCGCAGAAAGAACCTGCGATCTTCCTCCCCGAAATGCCGGAAGGAGTCCCGGTTGTCCCGGGTCACCAGGAGGAGACACCGAAAGTCTTCCGGGGAAGTTTCCTTCTTCTTGATTTCTCCCGAGGCGCTGCCCGGTTCCTGTCCTCCCTCCTCTGCCGCCTGTCCCTGCGGTGCCGGCAGCGCCTGTATTCCCTCCAGGAGGTTGCGGACACAGGCCTCGATGCCGCCGATCTCGCCCGGCCGGCACCAGGTCAGGTCCACCGCGAAGGAAAATGCCTCCTCTGCCGCATCCATTTCGTTTTCGTTTTTCTCCGTTCCCGCCAGCGCCTGTTCTAGTCCGGCAGTCCGCTCCGCAGAGTCCGCTTTTGCCCCTCCCTGCGGCATCCGCCTCTCCCCTTTCCGGCTTCCGGGATTTCTCCCCCGGTGCCGGAGGATCTCCATGACGTGTCGGTTCTGTTCTGACCGATGTGCCCTGATCTCGTTCCTCCCTTCTTTTGTCTTCCTGGCGCTATCCCGCTGCATGCGTCTTCTCCCCCTGCTGCCCGCCCGGTGTGATCGGCTGCCCTTCTCTCCTGCCAGGCAGGATTCCGTTCTGGCCGCTTTGGCTGTCCGATTCCGACACGCTGCGTTCTCCCTGCTCCCTGCCGGATTTCCTCCTGCCTCCGGTGATTCCGGGCTGCAAGTGCCCCCTGCCTGAATTCGCGCGCAGAAGGTCATTTTCCGCAGGTTTTGTCCTGTGGGGTCATTTCCTATCCGTTTCTGCGCTCTGCGGCAAATCTGCGTAGGATCTGGCTCCCCGTGATCTTCTCGTCTCCTCCTTCCTCACGCGCTGCCCCTTCCTGCGTACGTGTTGGGATCCGGTGCGCTTCCCTCCGGCATCGGCTCCTTGGCCGCTTCCGTCTCCCCGAGGACGACGGCGAGCCAGTGGGACAGGCTGTACCGCACGCAAAGAGACTCCGGCAGGGGCACCATCGGGGTCTGCACAAAGCGAAGTACCTGCTCTGCCAACTCCTTTTCGTTCCCGGCTTCCCCCGGTTCCAGGACCAGGATGTTCTCCGGGCGGTAGAAGTCACAGGATCGGATCGCGGGATTGGTGGTGATGAGCTTTCTCCCGGAAAAGACCGCCTCCAGGCAGCGCATGGTAAGGCCCGTCTGGTGATCCTGGGGGCTGTCCAGGATCACCCGGGATCTTCGAAAGAGGTCGATCCGCTCCTGTTTGCTGCATTTTTTGTAGCGAAAGTCGGAGGGCTTTGTCCCCCGAAAGCACCCGGTCACCACCTGCCGGTACCAGTAGAGGAGGCGGGATGGCAGGTAGTGCCAGCGCGCCTGCCTCGGACAGACGGGAAGGAGTGCATCGGCCAGCGCCTCCACCCGCTCATACCTTCCCGGGTGGGCGGTGCCAAGGTAGGCAAGGTCCAGCGCTCCGGCGTCCTTATCCCCGGAACCGCCGGGATCTTCCTTTGCCCCGTCCACCGGTTCCCGCCCAAGGGCGAGAAACTCCGGGATGCTAAAGAGCGGCAGGTACAAGACGCCAAGGCAGCGATCGGCGTCCCCGGGATCAAAGGTAAAAATCCTGTCAAACCAGGGGTAGAGCCCCCGGATCTTCGGGAAGTTTGCCAGGCTGTCCCACTGGTAGAGGACAAAGTCCGCCTTGGGATTCAAAAAACGGATCCGGTCCAGCATCCGCCCGTCAAAGCAGAGGGACTGGCCGGAGATCAGAAGGACCTTGTCGTAGGTCTTTCCACAGATCCTCCGGATCACCCGCTCGCAGTATCCGGCAACCCGCGGGGCAAGGAGCTTTGGGCAAAGCCGTAGGAGCGCCTTTTCGGGTACCGACTGGGAGGGCCGGTCGTCCACAAAGTCCGTCTCGTAGCCGAGCGCCTCCGCCGCCCTTTGGATCTCTGCCTCGTAGCCGTGGAACCTTGGCATCACCAAAAGGAGCCTTCGCGGTTCTCTCCTGCCGTCCGTGCTGGCTTCCCCTGCCTCCTTGTTTCTGGTAAGGCACGCACGGTCCGGCCCATCCGCCCTGGAACCTCCGGCTCCGGGCGCCCGGATGGGTTTCCCGCTGCCGGCGGCATTCTCCCGGTTTTCTTTGCCGGGGCCTCTCTTTCTCTTCTCACATTCTTTGTTTCTCCCCTGTTTCATCTCTCTTTCTTTGTCCCCCTCCTGTCCCCGGCCCCGCCGGGGGCCTCCCTTTGCTCTGTTCCGACATCGCCTTCTTTGCTCCCTCCCGCCCTCCCGCTCGTCTGTTTCTTTCCTGGTCTGCCCCTTTTCTCTCACCGGACGGCCACCGGGTCATCCAGAGCGGCTGCCGCGGGACTGCGTTTCGCCTTCCGCGCTGCCAGGATCCGCTGGATCTTTTCGGGATCCCCATAGCTGCAGCGGGCCTCTCCCGGGCGGCCCGGATAGGCGCCCGCCTTCACCTCCAGGGGATAGCGCTTTGCCAGGATGTAGGCCCTCGCCGCATCGGTGATCCGCACAGGTCTCCCGCCGGCAAGGTCGATGATCCCGGTGACCTCCCGCTGGGTGATGGCCGCGGCCGCCATTTCGCAGAAGCGCTCGTAGTCCACAAAGTCCGCGTACCGGTCTTCCCCGCAGAGGTTTACGGTCTTCTCACCCCGCGCCGCGGCCGCGTCGATCGCGGCAAAGATGCCGCCCGTGGGGTGCAGGATCGGCCGTCTCCCGGCCCGGGATAAGGATCCCGCCATCCAGTCCTCCTGCCAAAGAGCGGCTCTCCCAGCGCTGCCCCGGATGCGGGCGCCCCGCTCGGGCCCCGGGATCACCCGGCAGCGGATCCTCGCGGTGCGCCGCGCTGCGCCCGCTCCCGGGGGTGTTTCCTTTGCTTCCCGGAACGGTGCCTCGGCTGGTCCGGGGGCCGGAAGGCCATTGTCCTCCTCTTGGCGGGCAAAGGCTCCTGCGCCGCCTGCCCCCGGCCCAGCTGTCTCCTCTGGCCTTGTCGGGAAGCCCGCGATTGCCCGCACCGGGACAGTCTCGGGGACGGGACAGTCTCCCTCGAGGAGGAAAAGCCCCGCGAGGGCCTCCCAGAAGGTCTCCCGCTCCGCCCCCTGCACCGGGACCACGTAGTAGGCGCGAAGCCACTGGAAGATCCGATCCTCGGCCTTGGCCTGACTTTTCGTCAGCCGGCAGAGGGCCTCCTTGGCGATCCCGTAGGGATGGCAGGGCTGCATCGGGGTGTCCGGTCTCACCTGTCCCTCCCACGGCCCCACCTCGTGGACAGAGCCCATGACGGCGAGCTGGGGCAGGCCGCCCTCTAAGAGGTTCTGGATACACTGCCAGTGCTTTGGCAGGTTTTCGATGTGGCTCCTCGACTGGTGGAAGCCGTCCTGCCCCGCCAGGTACAGGCAGACGTCCGGGGAGCGGTAGTACTGGTAGGGGTTTGCCACCGTGAAGAGATCCCCCGGGGCGTAGACCACCCCCTCGGGAAGACCGCGGCTTCTAAGATCCGCCGCGATCACCCGGTGTCCCTCCTCCAGAAGGGCCCGGCAGATCCCCCGCCCCAGGTATCCGTTTGCCCCGGTCACCAGGATGTTCATCGCGCACCTCCTCTCTGATCCCTGACTTGTGCGTTTTCTCTTCTTCGTTCTACAGCCTTGCTTTTCATCGTTGCCTCCTCCTTCACTTCATGTCCCCTGTGGCTTTTGTCTTGGTGCGCTCCGGGGCACTTTCCGTCCCGGCGCCGTCCCCCGCCGGTTCGAGCGCCTCTGCTGTCACCGACGCTTCTTTGCTCTTTCCTTTCGCCTCCTCTTGCGGCGCGGTCCTGGACGCCTTTTTCCGCTCCCGCTTTCGCTGCAGGTAGGCCCGGTGTTTTCGCTTTTGTTCGCTTCGGATCTTCTGCCGGAGCCTTCGCTCCTCCCTTCTTTTTTGTCTTCCCGGCATTGGGGGCACGGACAAAAGGAGGATCCCCAGGATCTCCTTTCCCTGGGATCTTGCCGCCGCGATCTTCTCCCGAAGATCCCCGTACCCGGAGATGCCCTCCCGGCAGGACAAAAGGACCACCGGGCTGGTCTCCGTCCCCGCATCGCCTTCTTTTGCCGCAGGCCCCGGCAGGGCGCCCGGGTGCGCCTCTCCCTTCCGGAAGGAGGCAAGGTCCTGCCAGGCAAGATGGATGCCGCTCTTTTCCAGGCGGTTCTGCAAAAGCTTCAGCAGTGCCTCCTCCCGCTTGGCGGGTGCCGCCTTTCCCAGGAGGATCTCCCGGTCATCCTCCCCAAGAAGCAGGGTCAGGCGCTTCGCGTTCCGGGTTCCTGCCATGCGGGCAAGGTTCCCTGCGGTCTCCTCCAGATCCCTCCGGAGCTGCCCCTGGGGGACATCCGCCGAGAGCCTTCCTGCCACCGGAAGATCGGTAAAGCTTCGGATCTCCTCCCTGCACCAGAAGGCCTCCCGGTTCTCCACAGAAAGCGCCAGCAGAACCAGCGCGGTCAGCACAAAGATGAGACACCCGCCCAGCATCCAAAACAGGCACGCCGGGGTGAAGATCGCCATGCGTTTCTCCAAGACGCCCTGCCAGAAGGCGGGGATGGCAGCAAGGAGGGCTTTCACAAAGGACAGGGGGCTGGAGAGGATGCGGGCATAGACTGCCGCATCCTTCGCTGCTGCCGTGACTTCTGCCGCTGTCCCGGTTCCCGCAGCTTCCTGCTCCTGCGCGTCCTGCGTCTTCGCCAAATCGGAAGCCGCCGCGGCAGGATGGCGCATCGTCTCCACTGCCCCGGCGCTGCTGCTGGCGGCTCCCTGCAAGCTTCCTGCCGTGCAGGGGGCCAGGCGGATGGGTTTCTCCCCTGCGGCGTCCTGTGCGCTGCCGGCGCCTGCCGGGAGGGCAGCTGCGGCGGGGTCAGGGATGGTGAACCTGCCGGCTTCCTCCTTTGCCGTGCTGCCTGGCTGATCCGCCGCGCCTTTGTTGTCCGCCGCGGCGCCGGAATCTGGCATCTCTCCCTCCACGGCTCCCTTCTTTGGCGAGCGCGCCGTGCCGCGGTCCTGCTGCAGCTGCGGGTCCTCGGCGCAGAGCGCAAGGAAGAGCTTCTGCTCCTTCCTGGAAAGGAGGGAGACCTTCTGGTCCTCGCAGTCGGTCCGGGCCTTTTTGGCCTCCTGCCACTTCTCCACCCTTAAGCTCTGAAGGAGCGCCAGGGTGGAATCCGCGGAGGTGGTGGTCTTCACCGCCTCCAGCTCGGTGTCGATGTCATCCCCGGCGACGAAGAGGTCTGCCGTGTGGGACAGGATGGCCCGCTCCACCACTTCTGCCATCGCCTGGCACTGGTCCAGGGAAAAGGCCCGCACCTCCACAAACATCCGGGTGCGGTAGCGGTTCTCGATTTTGGTCGCGGTGCCGGCTTCTTCTGTCCCGTAGGGTTTGGTACTGCCCCAGCCGTCGGTGTCCTCCGCCCCGTCCTCGCCGAAGATCTCCGCGTACCAGCGGTTGGCGGCGGGGACGGTGCTCCCGCAGGCAAGTGGCGTGATGCCGCTCTCCAAAGAACCCGCTGCGGCCGTGGTGCGCGCCAGCGGGGCGGACGATTCCGGGTCCCAGCAGGTAACGGCCCCGGTGCCGGGGTCCGTCTTGAGGCCTGCGGCCCCATCCGCTCCCGGAACGGCGGCATCCGGATCCTGGCTGGATTCCCCCGTGTCCGAGAGGTCCCCCCAGGCGGCGCTGTACGGGGTATCTTCCGCCCCCGCCGCATCGCAGCCAAAGACACCGTCCTCTCCGGCAGCGGTTCCCGCCATCCCGCCGTAGGGGTCCCAGGCATCCGCGGCTTTCGTGTCCCCAGACCAGGCGGGTTCGCTTTCCTCCCAGCTTCCGCAGGTGGGCGCACTTTCGCCCGCGGGGACCGGGGTCACAAGGCACCCGCTCTTTGCCTCGCTCCCGCTGAAGGTGACAAGCTCATAGACGTAGCGGAGCAAGGCAGAATCGGAAGCATTGCCTTCGGTGTCCCAGGGGGCAGCCGTACTGCCTTCTTCGTCCGCGTCCCCGCTCTCCTCCCGGAACATGCCCGGGTCCAGGTCCTGCCAGACGTCGGTGGAAAGGGCTCCCTCGCTGCCGGATGGGTCCTCCCCGGCTGCCGGGGCGGTCAGCAGGATCCCGCCTGCGCGTTCCTTCGCATCTGCGCCCTGGAGGACTCTCGTCCGCCAGGCGCTTTCCTCCGTGGAAAGGCGGGTTCTGGTCTCTTCCGATCTCGACTTTGTCCCGCTGCCCGATGCCGAGAGCGCCGCGGCATCCGTGTCGGGGGCAAGGAGGGATGCCAGCTCCCGGTACTCGTCGGCCCCGAGGCTCCCCGCGGCAAAGCTCGAGAGCATCTGGGCCCGGTCGGAGTCGATGCGAAACTCCAGGAGGATCCGGGAGCACCCCCTGGGATCCAGTGCCATCAGGGGCGAGGAGAGGGCATCCCTTGCCGCCGCCTCCTGGGCAAGGCACTGGGCATAGCCGAGGTAGGCATCCCTTGCGCTTCGCACCTCCTCTTCGGTCATGTGGAGCTTTTCCGGAAGCTCCTCTGCCGTGACCTGCGCCTTCTTTTGGTCTTTCGCCTGGAGCCCGGTAAAGACCGCGCCCCCTGTCAGGGCCCCCGCCAGGGCAAGGGCCGTCAGGGCGCCGGCATGGCCCTGCCACGTCCTTCGAATCTCTCTTTTTTTGAACCAAATCGCGCGAGCGCGATGCTCCATCAAAGTTATCCCTAAAGCTCACAGCTTTCTCTGTTGGGGATACCATGACAAACTTCAGCATAGACAAAAGAGGAAGAAATGATCTTGTCATCTCTTCCTCTTTTCTGTATTCTACAAAAAAAATAACCCACAGATGACCTTGATTGGCGTCGAGCGTTCATCCATGGGGCTCTCATAAGCAAGGTGAGTTTATCAAGTCCCTTGCAAATCTGCAAGCCCCATCTTTGTCGGCCGGCCAATCATGAGTTTCATCCCCATACCATCATTGCCGGAACGATTTCATGAGATACCTTGATTCCCCGAAATTCAAAACCGAACTGTCCAGGCTGGAAGTATTTCTGTCCCTGATCGACTACCGCGAGTCTACCATTCAGGGCTATCTGCAGACCGTCTTCGAGTGCTGTGAATGGCTTGAGAGAACCTATCATGTTTCCCTCGATGATGCTGATCTTGAACAGCTTCAGAGTTTTCTCGTTTATCTCCATAAGCCCATAAGCAAAGGCGGGAGAGAGCTCAAGCCCAGATCTGTCAACGTCTACAACGTCAGCATCCGGCGTTATCGTGCTTCCGTTGCGCATGCTCCCATCCCTCTGGAAAACCTTCCGCTGATGAAGGTGGATCATACCCTCCCGAAGGTACCGACGCGTCAGGAAGTGCAGAAGCTGATTATGGGGACGAAAGATCCGAGAAACCGCCTGATTCTCGCCCTCGGCTTTGGCTGTGCGCTCCGTCTGAATGAAGTCCTGTCTCTGCGCTTCGGTGATATCTCCATCAAAAGAATGCAGATCACAATTCGTGCGGAAGTCAGCAAGAACCGAAATGAAGGGAAGGTCGAACTTCCAAAAGATCTCGCGCGGATGCTCTACTTCTACTTCAAAAGATTCCGTCGGGATGCCGGAGAGGGGGACTACCTTTTTCCCGGCAGAGATGCCGCACATCATCTGTCTGACGGAGCAGTGCAGCGCTTCTTTCAGAAGCGCCTGAAAGAACTCGGATGGGAAAACCGCGGATATCATTTCCATTCCCTCCGACACGCCCATGCGCTTTTCTACTATCAGGGCGGCGCTGATCTCTTTCAGGTACAGGTCAGACTTCGGCACCGCTCCATTGCTTCCACGATGATCTACGTACAGCTGGATGGTCAGCTTCAGGAGAGAAAAAACGTTGCAAACCCCTTCGACGGAAACGGCTTCGCGCTCTGAAAAAACAAAAAAGATGGTACCCTCGAGCCGGCCAGGCAGAACCTTCCGCCTTCCTGACAGTCAGACTGCGATCAGAGTCCGCAGATGCATTACCGGCTTCAGACAGGAAAAAGAGCCTTCAAGATATCGAATCCGCCAGATCTTCCGGAGATTTCTCCCAGACTATCTGGCAAAGCACGGAAAGGAAATGCCGCCCGAAAAGGTGAAGATTCTCCGTCTCATGGCACAATGCGGCACGGGAGATCTGGGTTATATTGTCTCCATCTGCCCTGACTGCGGAGAAATTTCGTTTACACCGAGATCCTGCGGCAACTCGAACTGCCCCTGCTGTGGCTTTTTTCGCCGTGAAAAGTGGATCGCTGAGCGCAGGTCCGAAGTCATTCACGGGATGTCCTACCATCATCTTGTGTTCACGGTTCCCCACGATCTGAATGAGTTGATCTACAACAATCAGAAGGCTCTGCTGGATCTTCTGTTTCATTCCGCGCAGGATGCCCTTCTGGAGCTCTGCCTTGAAAGGCACAACATTAAGCCCGGAATCATCATGGTGCTCCACACTTTTGGGAGCAGTATGACGCTCCACTACCACCTGCACGTGCTGATCTCCGCAGGCGGACTGACACCGGATGACGCCTCCTTTAAGAAGATCAGGGGCTTCTTCCTCCCTGTCCAGAAGATATCCGGACGATACCGGAAGCACTTCATGAGAGGACTCAAGCGGCTCTACAGAAAGGGAAAACTATCCTTCAATGGCTCTGCCGCACCTTATGAGAGTGAGGAGTCATTCCAGAATTTATGCGACGAGTGCTACAAGTGCCTTTGGAATGTCAACCTCAAGAGGTATGGCTCTTATTCTGAAGAAGACAGAGAACGGGATCCGTCACTTCCGGATGTGGAGGATGTCATAGGTTATTTTGGGCGGTACGCCGACAGAACGGCAATCACATCCTCCCGGATCAGGGACGTCTCGGACAGCGGTATCACGTTTGAGTACAAGGACTATCATACCGATGGCTCGTATGACAAGAAGGACATGGTACTCACGCCGGAAGAATTCATCCGACGGTTTTCACTTCACATCCTTCCGAAGGGAGTACGCAAGATCCGGATGGCAGGGTATCTTGCCGGGAATGTCCGTAAAAAGAAGCTTGCAAGGATCCACGAAATTCTGGGTGATGAATATGTACCGAGTCTGATTCGCGGAATGAAAAGCTGTGAGGTCATGAAGGCCCTTTTTGATAAGGATCCGGCCCGCTGCCCCAACTGTGGGGCACAGATGCATGCCTTCCTCTTCAGCATGGATAAGACAGCGATCTATCTCAGGGCAATGGGGAAGGTTGAAGGAAGCAGCTATATCGAAATACCCCGGTATTGCCGGGGACCGGATGGAATGTTGGATGTCTCCCATCCGCGCTTTTAATAAAGATTCTTTTCAGGTCATCTGCCCGGATGGCCTATTTCTCATGTCACAACGTCTGTAAATCCCACCCGGTCAACGGTTCAGAAGAAGAAAGATGGGTTTCTGAGCCAGGGTATTCAAGCCAAGTCGGATGCTAAAAATTCCTAACTATTCCCATAGTCTACGCTGAGAGCGATTCGGTTCAAAACAAAGGATAGTTGCCGGCCCCCTACGGGAACCGGCAACTATCCTTCACAATTTGTTCTTTCCTCCCTCCCGCTGTTCTCTCCTGCTGCGCCTGCTGGCGCTGTTCCATCCGTTCAAATCCCCTGTTCTCCTCTTCTCCGGCTGCTGTTTTCCTCTCGTCTCCTGTTTCTGTCCCCGGCGCCGGCCCGGGCTGTCTCCTTCCTTCCTGTTGTGCGGCTTTTGCATCGCTGTCACCAGTTTCTCCCGCCGCCCCGCCCTTCCTCCCTTCCCTTCCGGGGCGGCTCCTTTTTTGGTCCCTTTTGCTTGCCGTACTTTTTCCTGCTTCTTCCCCTGAAGTGCACCTTACGTCCGGTCCGGCGGGTCCGCTGTGTCCTTCGGACCCGCTGATGACGGTTTCTTTGTGTGTTCGTCTGTATCGGAATGCATGTCGTTTGGTTGGTTGTCTTTTTGTTTTGGTGTCATCCTTCCGGCCCCCGACGGGGTGCACGCTTCCCGCCCTGCCGCGCGGGGTGCTTCCCATCCCTCCCTTCGTAGCCCCGGCACGGCCTCCTCTTTCCGCCAGTTTGATGTGTCTTCGTCTTTTCTGTCTGCCTCCTTTCCCCGCCCGCCCGCCAAACATCTCTTGTGACTGCCTTCTCCTCCTGGCCTCCCGGAATTCCAGGAGCCTCGGGAAGGCGAGAAGGAGTGCGGTGGCGGCAAGGAGCCGAACGTCCCGGCACCGGTCACGAACATGCTCTCTGCCCTTCCTCGTTCCGCCCGGCAGATCCCGCAGGGCACCTCCTGTCAGCTGCCGGGTCTCCTGCCAAATGGCCTGCTTCCGGATCTTTTGCTGTGCGCGCTCCCTGTGATTGGGATCCTCCCGGTTTTGCCCTGCCGGGCCCTGCCAGTTCCCGCACCGGTACCGGACGGTTTCCCGACGCTCTTTTGTATCCCGGGCGAGGATTGCCAGCAGAGCTGCCCGCCTTCTCTTTGCCGGAAGGCGCTCCGTTTCATACCGAAGGAAGGGGCGGTGGATCTCTGCCGCTTCCCGGGAGAGGTCTTCCAGGTAGCGTTTGGTTTCCTGTTCGTTTTCCATCTCCCTTGCGGGGCCGCCCCAGCGGTCTGCCATGCTCTTCCTGCTGTGGATCCGGTAGAGGGTCGTCTCCTCGTTTCCCATCCAGAGGGAGCCCCGGAGGGAGAGGAAGGTGACAAGGACCCAGTCCCCGAACCAGTGGTGCTGGAGGCGCTCCGGGATGTCCCGCAGGTCTTTTGTCCGCACGAGGAAGCTGGAGAGCTGGGTTCCCAGCGCCTCCCAGGTCTCCAGGACCTCCCGCTGGGAGAGCCTTCGATACCGGATCCCGAAGCTTGCCTGGCTGTGCAGCGGGGCCCTTTGGGAGATCCCAAAGGATTCCTCCCTGCCCCCGCGGCCTTTCGGGATACTGGGTTTTTCGGCACGCTCCTGCCCCGCCTGCAGGACGCGGACCCGGCTGCAGACAAGGACCGCGTCCCCATGCGCTGCCATCCACCCAACCTGCTGCCGGAGCTTATCCTTCCGGATCCATGCGTCATCCCCCTCGCAAAATGCCACCCATGGACTTCGCACCAGGGGAAGGAGGATCTTCGTGGTGATCTTCCTCCCGGCCTCGTACTGGTTGTCCCGCTCCCGGATCAGGACGATGCGTCCTGGATACCTCCTCTGCAGTTTTTCACAGAGGTCCCCGGTGCGGTCCGTGGAGGCATCGTCGTGGAGGAGGATCGCAGCGGGAAAGGGTGCATCCTGCGAAAGGATCCCCTCCACCGCTTCCTCGATGGTGTCCTCCTGGTTGTGGGCGGTCACAAGGACCGTGACCAGGGCCCTTCGAAGGATGGGCTCCGGGTCCTCTGGCAGGATCACCGCGCCCGCGGGGAGGGAACTTCTCCCGGCGCCCTCCATCAGAGCGCCCTCACAAAGAGGAGCCGGTCTTCCGCGGGGTCTGCCGCATCGGATGCTGCCGCGGCAGGCGGGATCCCCCGCATTTTTTTCTCTGCCGTGGTGACGGTGCCGGGGATGTGTTCCCTGTGTTCTCTTCGCGGCCAGCAGCTCTCTCCCGGCGCGATGAAAAGACTTCCTTCCGGTGCCCCGCTAAGGCCCGGCGCCTCCCAGGCAAGGACGAGGCCCTCCTCCTGCTCTTTTTGTCTCTCCCTGGTCTGCCTGCAGGGGACAGCGCCTGGCCGGTCCCGGAGCCCCAAAAGGCGCGGATACGGCCTTCCCTCCCAGCGGCGCATGCGCCTTCCCCTGATCTTACTGGTTCTCTCTGGTTCCATCCTGCTTCCTCCTTCTGTTTTCCCTTTCTGATTTTCCCCGGCTGCTCACCCCGCGGCGCCCCGCAAAAACCGAAGCGTCTCCTCCCTGCCGGCGATCCCATAGCCGAGGCGCAGGTAGAGGCGAAGCGCCTGGGAATTGGTTCTCGATGCGGTAAAGCACATCCTCTCCAGGCCCTGCTTCCTTGCCAGGTCCTCGCAGATCCGGATCATCCGCTCCCCGATGTGGCAGTTCCGGTACGCGGGGAGGACCGCAAGGAAGCTGATCACCGCACTCTTTCCATCCGCTCCGCCGTTGACATAGCCCCAGGCGAAGGAAACCGGGGTTCCCCCGGTGGGGAACTTCCCAGCGGGAAGTTTTTCTGCCGTCTGCCCTGCCTCCCCGGCCACGCAGGCCAGGGCAAAGCCCTGGGCGGCGATCTTGTCCGCAAGGTGCCGGAGCGATATGGACCTTTCCGAGAGGGGCGGTGTCACGAGCTCCCCGAAGCTGCCAAGGAGCCTCTCGATCTTGCCCGGATCATGGACAAAGCGGAAGGTAAGACTCCCCGCGGGGAGGGTGCGGACCACGGTGACGACCTTCCGGCAGGCGATGCCGGGGCGCAGGGCAAGGCGGGGATCTGTGGGACCCTCTCCCCCTGCCGGCAGCGCATCGCCTGCGTCCGACGATGGTGCCGCCTCCTGCAGGTGGAAGGACGGCGTCCGCTCCTTCGTCACCTCGGTGCGCACTGGTGGCGCAATGCACGTGCGTGCTCCCGGAGCGCTTTCTTCGCTCTTCTTCCTTCCCGCCCGCCAGTCCAGGACCCACTCCAGGAGCGCCGCGGGGAGGTCGCACCCCGCAGCGAAGCTGAAGGGAAAGCCGCCCCCGAAGCGGGGGTTGACATCGAGGACGCAGGGCGTTCTCCCATCTGTCCCCACGATGACGTCCACATCCAGGAGGACCCTTGGGTGAAACAGGGCGGCGAGCTTCTCCCCAAGATCCAGGAGGGGCGGGGCGTCTCTCCCGTCCAGGGTCACCGCCTCCATGGTCTCCCCGCCCGCCATGCGGACCTTTCTTCGGATCAGGGTGGTCTGGTACGTTCCCTCCAGGTCACAGATGACATCCAGGCCGTACTCCCCGGAAAGAAGCGCACCGGGGGCCGGCGTCCTGTCTCCCGCCCCTTTGGTCTCGATCTTCTGCTGGATGAGAAGCTTTGGATCCCCGTCTCCGGTCCAGATCTTGGCTTCGTCTGCTGCCTCCCGCTGGGCCCTTGCAATCAGGACCGGGAGTTCCTCCCCCGCTGTCACCTCATAGGCTGCCAGGGACCCGTTGCCGTGGGCGGGCTTGATGATGAGGGGAAAGGTGAGGGTCCCCTCCGAAAGGAGCCGCTCCGCCTCCTCGAGGCTCCCCGCCGTCACCGGCACTGGGATCCCGTGGTCACGAAGGTAGGCCATGCAGGCCGCCTTGTCCTCGCAGCGGTCCGCGCTTTCCTGGTCCGGGGCAAGGAGGCAGGTCCCCTGCGCGGCAAAGAGGTCCCGGTACCGGGAGAGGACCCACACGTCCAGGTCGATGAGGGGGATCAGAAGGTCAATCCGGTGCGCCCTGCAGAAGGCAAGGAGAAAGGAGACATACCGCCCCTCCGGGACGCGCTCCCGATTCTCCCCTCCCCCGGTGCGCTCCGGCCGTGTCACCTGTTCCGCAGGGCCCAGGATGGGCGGGAGCGCGACCGGGACGATGGCAGCCTCCCCGGCCCCGATCCTGCCGGTGCAGTCCCCGGCGTAGATCACGCCGGAAAGGTTCTCCTTTGACATTGCCCGGGCAAAGTAGTCCGCCAGGTAGGCGCGCTTTCCGAAGGAGGTGAACAGGAGGTTCACGGTGCGGTCTTTTCTTCCCGGTGCGCTTCTGCCTTCGCTCTTCTTTGCCCCGGGCAGGGCGCCCCGCGTGTTCTCCCGACATGCCCCGGCGCCCTGTTGATAACCATCATTGGTATCGATCATCTGTATTTCCCCTTTCCCCTGTTGGATGGTGCATTGCTTTTGTCTGTCCGCCGATGTCCCGGCGCTTTGTTTTCCCGCATCCGGCATTTCACCGGCGTATGGTTTCTTGTGTGGTTTTTGGTCCCTGTCTGGCCCCCGCTCCTTTCTGTGCGGCACGCGCCCCCCAGCATTCCCTCAGATCCTGCCCCGCAGAAAAAAGTACAGGGGAAGGCCCACGATGGCTGCTGTGGAGAGGGCCGGCAGGAGGGCTTTGCACTCCTCCCAGGGCCGTACCCCCAGCGCCCGCCGCAGGGGGTGGAGATTGATGGGGAGGGCAAGGAGGGAGGATAGCAGGTCCGTCCCCGCAAGGACCAGGGCAGGACTTGCGCCCCCAAAGAGCGCGGGGTGCCGCCCCTGCAGAAAGGCGGGAAGAAGGAGCAGGAGGGACAGGAGCTTCTTTCTTCCCTCGAGCCGGACCAGGGCTCCGCTCCTGCCGCACCCCCGAAGGGCTGCGACGTGCAGGGCGTGGACGGGATAGAGGGCGCAGGCAAGGCACTCCAGCGCGCAGATCCCAGAAAGGCCCTGCCAGGCCTGCCCCAGAAGAAGGGGGAGGAGCTTCCCCGCACTGGCGGCCAGAAGCCCCGCCGCGGGAAAGACCGCAAGGCCGGTCCTTTGGAGGGCCGCAAGAAAGGCCTCCCTTTGGGCTTCCGCACCCTTGTCAGGCTCCTCCAGGGGGAGCCGGGCGCTCTCTCTGCCGCGCCCCCGCCCCGCAAAGAGGGGCAGGAGCACAAAGCCGAGGGACGCGGCGAGGTCCTCCGCCAATACCTGCGGAATCTGCCGCCCCCTGGTGTAGAAGGCAAGGTCTGTCCCGGTGCCGAGAAGACCGAGAAGGAGCGTGCGCAGGTTCCCGGCGGCAAGGTCCAACAGGGCCGCCGCAAGAAGGTTCCTCCCGTCCCGGGCAAGAGCCCGCAGGGCGCCGGGGCGAAAGCGCCGCCTCCTGCAGGTCGAAAGGGGCCGCCAGCCCGTAAAGAGGGGACCGGAAATGGCATCCAGGAAGTTTCGAAGCAGGGTCAGGAGAAGAAGTACCGCAAGCCCTTCACGGCCTGCAGGCCGGCAGAGGACTGCCGCCAGGAGAGCCGCCCCCGGTGCCAGCAGGGCCCCGGGGAGGGCGGACCACAGGTACCTCCGGTACAGGGCGTCCGGGTCCGGGAAGGTTTCTCCCCGCCAGGATTCCGGTCTGGTATCCCGCCTGCCCCCTGCGCTGCCCGCTTTGGCTCCCTCGCCACGCTTCTCCGCTGCTTCTGCGTTCCCCACTGTTTCCGCCCCTGCCCCGGCGCGGAGGGCAAGCTGCACGTGGACTGCAGTGCTCTTCGTCCAGGGGGTGGCAAGGAGGGACAGACAGAGGAGGCGCAGGAAGGTCGCCTCCCCCGGGCGGCCGAAAATTTGTGCGAGGACCGGGGCAAGAACAAACAGACCGCCAAAGAGGACCAGGGAGGTGAAAAGGCTCACCCGGAACACGGCGCGCTCCAGGTCCTCGCAGGGCGAAGCGGTCTTTTCGGGAGGGCCCGGCGCCGTTTCCCTTCCTTTCGGTCTTGGCCCCTCCTGCCAGCCCGCCAGGGCATCAAAAAGGCCCAGCGTCCCCGCAAGATCCGGGAGGGCAAGGAGGGCCATCCAGAAGGCGAGCTCCCCAAAGGCCGCGGGCGCCAGAAGCCGCCCAAGGAGGAGGTTTGCCGCGGCGCTCCCGCCACGTGCCGCAAGGCGAAGGGCCAGGAGGGCGCGCACCCGCCCCGCCGGTGCGCAGGGTTTTCGCGTCGCTCCCCCTGCGGCGTCCCGGCTTATGCTCCGCGGGATCAGGCTCCCGCCTTTCCGGCCAGCGCCTGCCGGATCGCCCGGCAGATCCGGTCCACCTCCTCGGGGCGAAGATCGTTGAAAAAGGGAAGGCAGAGGACCTCCCGGGACGCGGCAAGGGCGACAGGGGTCTCGGCAAGAAGCTGCGCCTTGCGCGCATCTTTCTCTTCGGAGAGCGGCGGGTACCCGGCAAGTTCCCGGATCACGCTGCTCTCGCTGACAAGGGGATAGAAATACCGCCTCGTTCGAATCCCCTCTGCCCGGAGGGCCTCCCGGAGTTCGTCCCGGGTGATGGGAGACTTCTCTGTCACAAACACCGGGAAGTAGGCGAAGCTGCTCTCCACGTCCTCCTGCAGGGCCCGGCACCGGATCCCCGGAAGGCCCGCAAGATTTCGTCGATACCTCGCGTCCAGGGCCCTTCGCTTTTTCCTTCCCGCCTCGAAGTGATCCAGGTTGACAAGGCCGACGGCGGCCTCGAACTCGTTCATCTTGGCGTTGCAGCCAAGGACCTCCACCGGGGCGCCCTCTTTCTTCGAAAGGCCGAAGTTTGCCATCTGCCGCAGGACTTCCATCCTGCCCCCGTCCCCGGAAAAGAGGCACCCACCTTCCACCGTGTGGAAGGTCTTGGTGGCGTGGGTGGAGATCGCACAGATGTCCCCAAAGGAGAGGACGCTCCTGCCCCCTCTCCGCTCCCCAAAGGCGTGGGCCGCGTCGTAGAGGACAAAGAGGTTTCGCTCCCCTGCGATCTTCCCGATTGCCTCCGTGTCGCAGACCGTCCCGTAGACGTGCACCGGGAGGATCCCGGCGGTATTCGGAGTGCACTTTTCCCGGATGGACGCAGGGGAGAGGGTACATGTCACAGGGTCGATGTCCGCAAAGACCGGGCGAAACCCGGCCCGCAGGATCGCCTCCACCGTGGAGGGGAAGGTAAAGGGGGTGGTGATCACCTCCCTCCGCGCACTCTCCCAGGGGACCCGGCTTTCCGCCCCGGTGCCTGCTCCCAAACGAAAAAAGCTGAGGGCCAGGTACAAGGCCATGTCCCCGCTCGATACGGGAAGGACCTGCGGGATGCCCGTGAAGGCCCGCAGACGCCCCGCAAGGCGCTCCTCCATGGGGCCAAAGTTCGAGTACTGCCCGGAGGCGATCACCGAGATGAGGGGCGCAAGGTACGCCTCCCGGTAGGAGGCATCCGGGGCAAAGACCGGGATCCCTGCCCTTGCGCCTCCCACCTCTCTGGGAAAGGCCTCTCTCGCCGTCCTCCTCCCGCGGCGGGGCCGTTCCCCCGAACGCTTTTCCCGGACCCCTGTCCGCGCGCTTTTTCTCCTTCTTTCCGCCTGCTCCCCGGTCTCCTCCCCCGTTTTGTTCCATTCCTTGGTCATCTGGTTCTCCCCTTTCCCTTTGATTTTGTGTTGTCTTCCCGCCCGAGACCTTTGGGTCTGTCCCGGGCTCTTGCCGCAAGCCTTTTCCTTCGCAACAGGGTCTCCTCTCTGATCAGAATCCCGTCACCGCACCCGGACTCAAAAATCCAGGTGGTCTGCCTCAAAGGCCTCCACCTTGGCCTGGAGTTTCTCCAGCTCCCAGAGACACTTGGTCATTTCCGCGGCGTGGTTTGCGAGCTCTTTCTCGATCTCCCGGATCTGCCGCAGGTTGCGGCGGTGCGTCTCGAGCGCGCGGAGGGCCTTCCGAAACTGCAGGGGAAGATCCTCCAGGGCCTGGCGGCTGTCCGTGAAGTAGTAGGGCTCCACGTGAAAGACATTCGCCAGGGCATCCAGGTGGATGGTCCGCTCGGAGAGGACGTTGTTCTTTTCCTCCTCCCAGCGCTGCACCGTGCGAAGATCCACACCGAGCCGGTCTGCCAGGCGGCACCTGGTGTAGCCGACCTTTTTGCGCAGGTACTCCACGCGGTTTTCGCGAAGCTCTTTGCCGATCATCTGCACCTGTCTGCTGCGGGCGGGGCGCGCTTTGGCAACAGGGCACCTCTCCTCTTCCCCGCCCTGTGCCGGGCTCCCATCCTGCGCCGGGATCTCGCTCTGCAGCGGGGTGCTGCTCTGCTCCGGGGTCTCGTTCAGCTTCTCGTCAATACTCTTTTTCATCACAAACTCTCCCTTTTTCATTTTGGCGTTAGTAAAGAACCGGGTTGACGGGTTCCATACCACAACCTCCATGGTGAACTCTCGACGCGATAATGTCTGATGAAGATATAGAATCCCCATTTGGAGCTCTTTTCTTCTCTGCATAATGCCTATCTTGTTATTTATAGTCACATGCTCGGCAAGTGGGTGTATGCTTTTAGGCAATCTAGGTGATGCTTTGTTACATGATGCAACACAGCACGGATAGGAGTGTACCCAGCTCGAGCTCAAAGTGAGGGATTAGTGGTCTCATGCTAGGCGATCGCTTATCAACCCGTTTCTTAACTAACGCCTTCATTTTTCGGTCTGTACTCCGAGCGGATCGGCCCCGCCTGTCGCCAGTATGGCATCCGGACCGAACCCGTTGAATACTTGATGTCGTATCTTTTTGTTTTCTCTGAATATCCGGCGACATGTGCCGGGAACTGGCGGGCCGCGGCTGTGCCCCGTGACTTTGGGTGCCTGCATCTTTCCTCCTCTCGTGGGACAGGGGAACGACAGCGTGACGCTTTTGTCTGTCCACCTGCGGCGTTCGAGTTTATATAAAGTCCATCTATACAGGATATTATATAAACGCTTATAGGTTGTGATAACAGCGACAAGTTGTCATGTTACTGTATGGATGAGGTTTCGTCAATATGCAAATATATTTCTTTTTTAAATTTGTGTTTTTGTGCAGACTGCCGAAGGCGCAGAATCCCCCTATGGTGCCTGCTTGCTGGACTTTCTAACGGAAGGGACCTGGATTTTGGCGCTGTTTCATCGCGCGCGCAGCATCCGGGGGCACTGCCGCCTGCTTTGGGGTGATCGATATGGACTTGTTGTGGGAAGTCCCGCCTTTGGATCCGCAGGGGATCTGCGGGGGCGGAGACGATGACAAAAGAAGGGTTATGTGACGGGACACCTGGTCCATCCAGAACGCGCCGGGGCACATCCCCCGACTGCCTGATTACGCCTTCTGCGGCCGAGTGCAATGCGGCCATGATTCTTCTGGATGTGATACATCTTCCAAGTTCCTCTTTTTAGATTACTTGCTGCCCGGCTGCCGGAAATTGTCTTCGGTATGCCCCACCCGAAGGTTTTGGACGTAGCGGGGTATTTATGAAGATTACATCGTCTGACAAACAGGGTAACAGGAAAAGGATAGCATACTTACGTAATAACTCAAGGAAATGTTTTATATTTTAGATGGTTTTTTTTGCCATTTTTTTCCATTCCCCGGTCCGGCCGGAACGGGATTGCCGCCTTTTCCCATCTCCCAGCCGGTTTTCTCCCCTTTTCCCGGTCTTGCTCACTCCTCTTTCCCTGCGGCGGCACGAAAAAAGAGTCGGCAGATGCCGGCTCCCTGAGGTGTTACTCCGTGAATGAAAACGGATTGGTTTCGGTTCGGTATTGATTTCGCTTCGGAGTGCTGTCCGAGTGCCTCGATTTTCTGCATGATCATCAGAAGCACGGATCGCCCGGGATATGTCAGTGAGAGGTCGGGATCAA
Source organism: Lachnospiraceae bacterium (assembly GCA_022483465.1). Lineage (GTDB taxonomy): Bacteria > Bacillota > Clostridia > Lachnospirales > Lachnospiraceae > CAG-791. The sequence continues at coordinate 120,842 of JAKVNF010000001.1, forward strand.
GCATCACTTGATGTACCTTCAACCAGTTTTTGTCATAAACAACAGCCAATATTTCCTTTCCATGTGAACGTGAGATTTTTAGTTCTCCGATCTTTTCCTCGACCGGGAGCCATCCCGCACAGATATCTACGACCATCTGTCCTCAACCTCTTCTTTCCCATATTTATCGTCCTGTTCATCCTGCAAAAGTCTGCCAAGCGGATCATCGGCACACACTTTCAACAAGTCTTTATCGAACCCGACAGCATGCAGAACTTTGACGTATGTTCCCATAACAACAGACGGAGATCCTTTTTCCACAGCCCACACAGACTGTCTGCTGACACCTGCCCGTTCCGCAACGAGATTTACTGTCAGTCGTCTTCTCTGCCGCACCATCCGTATCTGATATCCCATCTGTTTCAAAATATCTTTCTGTTTCGGCAACAGCACCGGTGCCCTGTGATTTCCCATGACCATCTCTCCTTGGTGTGTTCGTTTATGCAAACATAATATGGGATATGTTAAAATAAAGCAACATTGTGCGCGCAAAAAGCACCCCGCGCAGGTTGTCCCGTCCCGGCTTCCCATCCAGGCTCCACTAAGTTCCGCTCCCAAATGCAGTCAGTACGAAGCCCCATTTTCATGCGCATCTCATGTCGGCTTCTCCTTCCTTCCTGCCCCATACCAGTTGTCTCGTCGAGTAGACAGTCTCGACACTCCTTTCTCAATTATCGTGGAAGGCTTGCCTACTGCCCCTCACAGAACCGTACGTGCGGTTCTCCCGCATACGGCTCTTCAAACCAACGTCGGTTTCCAACCCCAGATATCCTTCGTCAGGTGCGGCTCCTTGACGTAGAAGCTCCACACACGGAGAAATTTGTCATACTTGAATTTCCCCTTCTGGTCCCTTCGATTCAGCATCCTGTAGGTTGCATATTTCACGTACTTCCAGAAGTTCTGAATTGAGTGAAAGTTCCCGTTGACTCCGTAATAGCTGTAGTGTCCCGCCAACGATTTGTCGATGAGCTTCATTGTTTCTGCCACCGGCTTCGTTAGCCTGGTCGCAAGCCACGCCTTGACTGTCTGTTTCTTCTGGCTGAGCTTCTTCTTACTGGTTTTAACTCCGATCCGATACTTGCCGCCTCGGGTCTTCGTGTTGTAGAACGTGAATCCCAGAAAAGTGAAGTCTTCCCTTGTCCCCTTGTACCGCCCGAACGGAAGTATTCTCGTCTTGTCCGGAGCTAGCTCCAGACCATAGCGGCTCAACCGGTTTCTCAATCCCTGCATGACCATGCGGGCTTCATTCTCGTACTGAAACAGGAAAAGGAAGTCATCTGCATATCTGACATAATACACTTCTCCCTTGAGCTTGGGCTTCAGACCAATCTCATACCACAAATCAAGTACGTAATGCAGATACACGTTTGCGAGTATTGGTGAGATCAGGCCTCCCTGCGGAGTGCCCCGGTCGCAGTCCTGCAGCTCTGTCCCTTCCATGACTCCCGCTTTCAGAAACCTTCCGACGTACCGCAGAAAGTTCTTGTCAGCGATGTCATGCTCGAGAAACTTCATCAGCCACTTCTGGTCGAGATTGTCGAAGAAACCTTTGATGTCGGCGTCGAGGATGTAGTTCACTTTGCCCTTCATTACCGTCTGGTTGATGAACCTCACGACGTCATGAGCACTGCGCTTCGGGCGAAATCCATACGAGCAGTCTGCAAACCTCGGCTCATAGACTTCGTTCAGAATGTCGGCCATTACGCATTGAACCAGCTTGTCCTCGTACGCAGGTATTCCGAGCGGTCTCAGCTTGCCGTTTGCCTTGGGTATGTACGTTCTTCTTACCGGCTGGGGGATGTACTTGAACGACTTCATTCTCGTTACGAGATTCTTGATGTTCTCATCGAGGTTCTCTTCGTACATCTCCTTGGTCACGCCGTCTACCCCGGCCGCCTTGCCCGTCTTCTGCCTCCGATGTGCCTCCTTCAGGCTCTCTTCGTTGATTCGGTTGATAAGAGTCGTCAGTCTCGGGTATGTCTCCGACTGATACCTTATCCCCTTCAGTTCCTGTGCCATGTGTTATTGGGCCTCCTGTGCCCCACATGCTTCGCCTCCGGCGATTGTTGATTCGTCAGCCCCTTGACTCCACCGTCTTTCGACGGTTTCAACGCTACTATGGGCTGATCCGACTTCTGTGTATTCGTTAGCCGCGCTCCGTTTACAAGACTTTGCTTGGCCTTACTGCTGTCCGCAGAAATGCACAGACCTCCCAGGTACGCTTGATCTACATTTGTGCGCTCACCACGCTCTGGGACCCCGACGGAATCTCCGCGGTCTTGCATAGCGACCGTTTCTTGCTGTCTGCGGTGAAGGAGAACACCTCGACTTCCGCTCGATATTACTTACGGGGCTGAATCGCTTCACGCTTTCGCATTGCGGTTCTCGCACTCCACTGCCTACGCTTAAACCTCACCTCACGGCTTTGGCTCCAAGGCTGTGTACCGGCTGCCTGCTGAGGCTTTACCGGGGCAGGCCTTTCACCCGCCTATATATCAAGCGCCGAACTGGCGCACCTCCCAATCCCGAACATAGCGCTTTCCCTGGCTGCGTGCACGGATGAAAATCCGGATGTGCGCAGGAAAGATCAGGAAGATCTCCACCTGCCGCTGCAGACGGGGACCGGATTCTTGCAATCCCGCCTGTTTCAGCGCACGAAAAAGCGGAGCGCACCACGCGCCCCGCCTGTCTTTGCGATATTCCATTGGGAATGCCGGATCGGTCCGCCTTCGGCGGTTTGTTACTCCACGTCGATGAAGTCCCGGAGCTTCTTGCCGCGGGAAGGGTGGCGGAGCTTTCTGAGGGCCTTTGCCTCGATCTGCCGGATCCGCTCTCTCGTCACGCCGAAGACCTCGCCCACTTCCTCCAGGGTGTGGGCCTCGCCCCCGTTCAGGCCGAAGCGCATCCGCAGAACCTGCTGTTCCCGCTCGGTGAGGGTCCCCAGGACCTCCTCAATGCGCTGCTGCATCATCATGTAGGTGGCAGCCTCCGAGGGGGACATGGAGCTCGTGTCGGCGACAAAGTCGCCCACGCTGGAGTCGTCCTCCTCGCCGATGGGGGTATCCAGAGAGGTGGCCTCCATGGTCTCGTTGATGATCTCGTGGAGCCGTGCCAGCGGCATGTCCATGGCCTTTGCCAACTCCTCGTCGGAGGGGTCTCTGCCAAGATCCACAGTCAGCTGTCTGCGGATCCGGTTCAGCCGGTTCACGGTCTCCACCATGTGCACCGGGACGCGGATGGTCCGCGCCTGGTCCGCGATGGCTCTCGTGATCGCCTGGCGGATCCACCAGGTCGCATAGGTGGAAAACTTGAAGCCCTTGCGGAACTCAAACTTGTCCACAGCCTTGATCAGGCCCATGTTGCCCTCCTGGATGAGGTCCAGGAAGGACATGCCGTGGTTGACGTACTTCTTGGCGACAGACACCACAAGGCGCAGGTTTGCCTCCGTCAGGGAGTTTCTCGCATCGTTCCCGTCGTCTACGATGTAGCCCAGCTGCTTCTTGTTCTTGCCGGCGACCAGGGAGATCTTCTCCTGGTACTCCTCCTCCCGCTTGTCCTCGGCGCCCTCCTCGGGGGCAGGGAGCGTGAACACGCTACGCACCATCTCCTCGGTGGAGACGAGCTGGCCTGCATCCTCACCCTGGAAATACCGCTCCAGGATGTCCGCTGCGATGGCACCGGTCTCCATGCGCTTTGCCAGGGAGATCTCCTGGTCGGGTTTCAACAGGGAGATCCGGCCGATCTCCTTCAGATACATGCGGACCGGGTCCTCGGTGGACACGGCGTCCGGGACGATCTCCGGGTCCGGGTTCTCCTCCTCCTGGCGCTCGATCTCCTCCAGGTCTTCCTCGGAGGCGTCGTCGGTGTTCTTGGCCTGGTGGTCGATAGAGCTGTTGATGGAGCCGAGCTCCTCATCGGAGATCTGCTCCTCTTCCTCCTCGCCGATGACCTCCTCGTCGTCCTCGACGATGTCGATGCCCTTGGACTCCAGGTACTGGCTGATCTTGTCCTGGATGTCATCGTCGAGCTCCATGCCGGCAAAGGCTGTATCGATCTGCTTCTGGCGGATCGTCTTCTCATTCTTCTCTGCGGTCTGCACCAGGGTGTTCAGGCGGGAGGCAAATTCCTGGGGAGTGAGGGCCTTGGCGATGTCCTCCTGCCGGTTTTTCTTCTCTTCGGTTTCTCTGTTCAATGCATTCCTCCATCGGGCGCGGATCCGTCCGCCGGATCTTCTCTTCTTCTTTCCTGCGCCCGCTTCCAAATCGTCTCGATCTGATTCTCGATAGCTGCACAAGAATATATTCGATGCGGAACGCGGATTTCCTTTTTCCTTTTTTCAGATTTTCACGATTTTGTTCCCGGCACCCAGGCACTGCACCCCGGCAGCTTTCCTCTGACTGCGCCAGCTGCAGGAATTGACTCTTCCTCATATCTTGTCTTCTACTGTCTTTTTCAGTCGTCTCCCACATTTGAGCAAAAAACAGACCGTCTGCGATCAGACAGACGGCCGTTGAAGAATGCATTCCACTCTCTTATTTTTCAGCAGCAATATCATAGATTGCTTCAACAATATCCATGATCTGCCTCTCATACTTGTTCACAAGTTCCAGTGTGATTTCCGATCTCTCTGCAGAAGCGTGGTCTCTGTCGTTCTGGTGGACGATCTTGTTTCTTCGATCGAACATCTCCTTCACAACCTGTCGCCCATAGCGTGCAGATTCATTGGCATTCTCTTTCGGAAATGTCTTCTCCATCACAGCGTTGAATGGAATGCCGATCAGATTAAGTTGGTCGTTCATGCTTTCGGCAGACAGAAATACCTGCTTACTCATATTCCCGTTCAAAAATGTAAAAACCATTCCTTTGTAGTCAGGTCTGCATATGCATTCTCTACTTCTCCCATCGGCACTTTGATTCCAGAATATTTATCACTCTTTTCCTATTTTCCAAGAAACATCTGGAAGAGTGCATATTTGCTGATTTCATGCAGAAAAAATCCAGAATGCCTTCAAGAAACACAACCTGTGAACGCCAGATATCCTGATATTCTTCTTCCTGTCCGCTTTTCAGGAACTTCGCCGCTGTTTTCCCCCTGCTTTTTGATTCCGTTCAGGCTTTCATCAAAGTGCTTTTTGATCTCAGCCAGTTCAAAATGAACAGGGGATATGCTTCTTTGCGGTTCCCGCACGCCTTCTGCCCTGGGTGTCAGACTGAGGTCCATTTTTTCCATCCAGATCACCTCACATCTGATCAAGAACTTTCGCAAAGTTAAGATTTAGCATTGGAATTGCGCCATACTTTCCACCGATATATCCTTTGCCGAAATTCTCATCTTTTCTTACATTCTTGATTTCCGCAAGCGAGTAAAGATCCGTTGATCTGTCTTGTTTCAATTCTGTAAACCAGATCTGGTCACGTCGAAAGAGATCAAGATTCAAAAGTCCCGTGTCATGGGTGGTAAAAAACAGCTGAGGAAACTTCTCTGATTCGGTTTCCATGAACATCTTTAAAAGGCCATACACAAGTGATTCATGCAGACCTGCTTCCAGCTCATCACAGATCAATACTTTTCCGTTAACCATGATATCAATCCATGGGCAGAGAAAAGCAAACAGCTTCCTGACACCAACTGATTCCTCGCTGAGCAGATCTGTTTCGAAATGATCATATACAACTTTTGCATTGATCTTATCCATTGTAGACTGAAGAAGTTGATCCCGAAATTCAGGTGACAGGAATGGTGGAATTTCATTAGGCTGTGGTTTGGACTTGTCAATCTTGACCACAATATCCTTTACACCCATACCTAATTCTTTCATGAATGTAATAACCGCTGCTTTCATTCCAGCATCAGAGCCAATTTTATGAAGAGAATAATTCATCCAGTTATCCTGAAGGCCTTCATGGTATACAACAAGATCATCCCGAAAGAAACGGTATGCCGCTTCTACCGCAGGCACGGAACTGAAGTTGGCAGCACAGGATAGCATCAATCTGTTCGGCTTCAACACATCTTTGCAGTTATCAAATTTACCTTTATAGCTTCTCCCTGCCGTAAACCGATCTCCATGCCTTTCAAATATCTTCATTTGCTTCCCGTTCGGGAAGAAATAGAAATATTCGTCTTGAACAAGCATTTGTTTCAAGCTGAATTGATATGCGTACCGAATTCCATCTTCAACAAATTGGATTTTGTAAATGCTCGGTGTATCAAATCCTTCTGTTTTAAAAGGCAGCTGAAGGATTCCCTGACCAGGCTGATGCTGGATGCTGTAGAGCACCAGATTCCTGACAAAAGACAGCGCATCCACAAAGTTGCTTTTTCCCGAACCATTTGCGCCATAAATTACAGCCGATTTCAATACATGGTACTTCCCAAGTACTGCAGTCTTCTCGAATCCCGTCGTATCCGTCCCTGCCAATGCGGAGAACAGGACAGCATCGCGAATCGACTTATGATTTGAGCATGAAAACTCAAGCAACATAGTGTGAGTCCTCCTTCACAATCTCCTGATTGTAAGATACATGATGAGAGAACGTTTATCAATTGATTCTGTAATTATTTCTCATAATTTCGTGCTTAACGCACATGTCGTTGACGCACAATAGGATACAAACAGAACAGGATGTGCTGATATGGCAAATGTGTCTGTTCCATCCGGAGCGGATAAACCATGCGGGCGATAGCGGTATCCATCCCAGATCCCCTGGGACCAGTCTGCCACCCTTTCTTCAAATGTACGATTTGATACTGGTCGGAGATCAGCGGAACCGTTTTGACATGCAAATGGATGAGACACGGGAAAGCAAAGGTGTGGCTGCTTCTATCACGCCGGCCGCATTGCGGAAGGGAATGGATAATCCTACATGAAACTTGTGAAAACGCATGTCCGCCGACCGGAAACATCAGGTATGATTCAGTGAAATCATCTGCAATAGCGCCTGGGCAGCTGCCCAACATGATCCGAAAGGCGTTAGTTAAGAAACGGGTTGATAAGCGATCGCCTAGCATGAGACCACTAATACCTCACTTTGAGCTCGAGCTGGGTACACTCCTATCCGTGCTGTGTTGCATCATGTAACAAAGCATCACCTAGATTGCCTAAACACATACACTCACTTGCCGAGTATGTGACTATAAATAACAAGATAGGCATTATGCGGAGAAGAAAAGAGCTCCAAATGGGGATTCTATATCTTCATCGGACATTATCGCGTCGAGAGTTCACCATGGAGGTTGTGGTATGGAACCCATCAACCCGGTTCTTTACTAACGCCATCCGAAATACTGCAGACGAACCCGAATCCGTACGCCGCACAGGTGCCAACCCACATGAGGAAACGGTGCTTTTTTGCCATAAGTTCTCGTTCCCTGTTCAGCGCCTGTTTACCACCCGGTCTGGTCTCCCCAGCCGATGATCCCCCTCGTGTACTGCATGGTGCTCCGCTCCATGGTGAGATATCCCGCCGAGGTCTCATTCAGGGCTGTGTCGGAGAGCACGGCCTCGCTCTCCGGGACACTGATTCCGGAGTCGGTGTCTGCTGCTGCGGCTGACACACCTGCAGAGGCTGCGGTCTCCGCAATCGCCGCCGCGCTCTCTCCCTGATCCTGGGTATTTGCCTCATCCGACTCCGTATCCCCGCTGCCGCTGTTGCCGGAAAGATCCGCCTCCTGGGGCAGGCCTTCCTTGTAGTTGGTCTCCCAGATGGTCCCGTTGTAATCCGTCACCAGGCAGGTGCCGTCATAGAGGCCGTCTTTTGCCACACCCGTTACCGCGGTGTAGGTGCCGTTGTTTTTGGTCAGCTGATAGGAGAACTGGCCATTGGGGACATCTCCCTCCCAGCTGCAGACATACCGGAGGCTGTCACCCCCCTTGACCGAGACGTTCTCCCAGGTACCGCTCCCGGTCCGCTCTCCGTTCTCGATTGTCCCGCTGTACAGCATGACCTCGCCGTCGACCAGGTACAGGGCCATCTGCTGGTCCGGGTACTGGCAGACTCCGTCGTGGTCATTCAATAGGTTCTTCAGAAGGTCCAGCATCTCCTCATCCAGGTGCACCGGGATGGTGCTCTGGGCTGCCAGGGCGGTGAGCCTTCGCAGGGCCTCGATCTCCTCCGCCTTGTTGGCAAGATCCGTCCCCCCGGCCGCCTTCTGTCCGTTCTCGCACACCGTCAGGGCGTTGTCGAAGTTCCCCGCTGACTCGGCGGAATCGGCCCAGGCAAGGTACACCTTCTGATAGGCCGAGGTCATGTCCCCATAGCCCGAACCCGCGGACAGCACCGACACCGCATTGGAGAAGTTTCCCTGGTCGGAGAGGCTCTCCGCCCAGGCCTGATAGACCGAGGCGAGCTCACTGGTGATCGCCTCCGCCCCGGAGAGGACGGTGCGCCCCTGCCGCAGCAGGATCACCGCGTTGTTGTAGTCCCCGCTCTCGGTGTACATGCGGCTGTAGCTGATGTAGGCGTCCTGCAAATCCTGCCGAATCTGCTCGTCCTGGGGATTCTCTGCCAGAGCGTCCTTGTAGCTTTGGATCGCCTGCTCATAGTCCCCTCGGGCGAATGACCGGGAGCCGGTCTTCTCCGACCGGTTGAACAGGCCGGAAGTGGCGGTGACAATCGCGGCCTCCCCCAGCGCCAGGATCAGCACCGCGATGCCGGCGGCGACAAGAAGGGGCACAATCACCGACTTCCGGGACATGTGGTATTCCGGGCGGCGCAGATAGGTGCGCCGGCGAAACCGTCTCCCCTGTCTTGGCGGCGGGGTGGTCCCCCCGCCGGGTTCCATGCCCTGCGGAAGGGGCGTCTGGTTGGTATGCTCGTTGTCTGTCAAAGTGTGTTCTCCTTCGCTGGCGTGCTTGCTGTCATTCCACAGGAACTCCCAGATAAAAGCTTGCAGGGTTTGGGGGGTCCTGCCGCCCCGGGGCGCGCTCCCTGCACCTGGCTTACGTCGGGGTCCTTCCGATATCCCGGCGCCGCTTTGCGGCTCACCGGGCTTTTGTTTTGCCCCTCTTCTCAGGAGCCGATGCTGTCCTCCATCCGCACGCACCGCACGGCGCAGCGGGTCTGACCGCCCATGTTGCAGGTAAAGAGGGTCAGGTCCCAGGATGCGGAGGAGTCGCTGTTCTTGTCGTTTAATACCATCTGGGCCACCGCGGTGGGCTGAACGGTCTCGATGTTGGAGACCTGATAGCGGATCACCGTGCCTTCCACGTTGGTGAAGGTCACCTCTGCGCCGATGGCGACCCAGCGGATCGGGCTGAAGGTCTTGGCGTAATTGTGGCCGCAGATCACGAGATCATCCTCGTAGTAGCTGCCGCTGTAGCGGCAGGCGGAGATCTTGAGCCGGTCCATGTCCCAGTCGTGCATCACCGGCAGGTGGATCCCCACGGAGGGGATGTCCAGCATGCCGATGTAGTCGTAGCCGTCCACGGTGGCCGTGGGCATCGACAGGTAGGGGGACTGGGTCACCGGGTCGGTCTCTGTGCCGAGCGTATCCGCTGCTTCCTCCTCGCTCTCCTTTGCCGCGTCGATGTCGCCCTCGAGCTTCTCAGCAATCTGCTCCGATGCGGCGGCGGCCCGGTCCGAGTCCCAGCGGTTGTACAGAATGAGGGCGAGGGCCCCCACCAGCAGCAGCACCCCCAGGGTGATGAGGACCGTGCCCTTTCGGCGCATTCTTTTCGATTTCCTGCGGGCGTCTCTCTCAGGTTGATTGGTTGGTTTCTTGCTCATGCGTGCTTACTCTTATGTCCTTGGCGCTTTGGCGTCTGCGGGCCGGGATGCTGCGTTTTCCTGCGCGGTTCCGGTCCCTGCCAGCGTATTCTGCAGTCCTTGATCGTTCCACCGCCCAGTATACCAAAATCCCGGACCGCTGTGCACGGTCCGGGATATTTCGCAACTTGCCCTGCAGTGGGGGAGTGTGTGGTTTCGTTTGGATGAACGATATTAGGCTGCAGGGCAGGGATGCTGCAGATGGATCTGGCAGCGGCGTCCGATCACTTCCGGACTGCCGCAGCCCTTCTCTTTTCCACCAGGCCCGCCAGGATCAGGACCGAACCCGCGCCTGCCATCAGCCATACTGGCCACCAGAGCTGTCCGGTCTGGGGAAGGCGCTCGGCTCCCTTAACCGACTGATTCATGCCGGATCCGGAGTCTGTACCGCTGCTTCCGGTATCTCCCGATCCCGTGCCGCTGGTATCCTCACTACGGGAAGCACCCTGGACGGATGCGTTGCTGCTGTTGGTCAGCTGGAAGACCATCGAGGATCCGGAAGTGCTCACTGTATAGGATGCCGTATATCCTGTCACCCCATCCTCAGCAATCGTGTAGCTAATCCGGTTTCCGGACTGCCACACAGGATAGCTTCCGTAGTCAAAGGACCAGTCGCCGGAGACGTTCGTGGAGGCAACCTCCCTGCCGTCTGCATAGAGATGGACGGTGATGGAGCTGGGGCGGTTCCCCGCCTCGTTGTTGTTGTCATTCCAGATCTTGGCGCCCGTGATGTGCACGGTCTCAGCAGGCGTCACAGTCGGTGTGGTGGTCTCACCGCCGCCACCGGAATTGCCGCCGTTTCCAGGATTGTCGCCGCCGCCCGGCGCGCTGTACGTGTTGGTGAAGGTTACATACTGTGCGGTATCACTGCCGTCATAAACGATATCACCCTCCGCATTGTTGAGACGGATCAGGATTCTCTGTACCGTCAGGGCATTTTCGACAGCGCGTACCTGGTATTCCAACCGATAAACGGTGGCATCGTAGGTAAAGTTCTCCGCCGCATTGGAGCGGTCCTCGTAGATCTCGTAGTAGTAATCACCGGCCTGGGTAAAGGTCAGGGTTCCGAACTCATGCACGGTATTGTCAGCAGCGACTTCCATGGTCTTGCTGCCACCAGTACTGCCCTCCACCATCGGGAAGCTCTCATCCAGGCGGTGCAGCACCATCGTGAAGGTCTGGGAGGACGGTGCCCCATCTCCGATCACCCGCTTTAAGACGCCAGGAGCTCCGGTTGCAGGGGTATATCGATTCACTTCCTTCTGCACCTTTGGGGATGCGGAGACATCGTACTCATAGCTTCCGGTCTCACTGTTGTAGGCGGGAAGGCTCACGAGGAAGGGTGCAAACGATAGGTACCTGTCACTTGCGGCCTGCTGTACCACAAGGTACAGGCCATGGGGCAGATCTGTAAAGGCTGCCTGCCCTGCGGCATCTGTTGCGGCTGCCGCATCCGGATCCATCTCCTGTGCCGCCTGCGCGAAGGTGGCAGCGCTCTCAGCGCTAGTCACCACCTCATCCGGGATCTGATTCCCAGATGCGGCGCTGTAACTTACTGCATAAGCATCGGAGGTGAAGTAGAAGTGATAATTCCCATCCTCACTCCCCTCAGCCCCTACCCGGTAGATCGCAATAGACTCCCCGGATGCTGCCGTTCCGGTCCCGCTCTCCTTCACCGTCACAGTGAGGCTGCATGCGGTATCCGCCGGCACGTTGGATGGAGCTGCCTGGGTGGTAAATCCCGTCAGGACCACCGCCGCGGCTGCCATTGCCGTTGTGATTTTTCTTAGAAAATGTCTCATCTGGTAACCTCCCCCTTTGTCTCTGGGTACGGGATTGCCCTAATGGATCATCTCGTCCCGGTTTCACCGAGTACAGGATCATCCTGGTTTTCTTGCCTTTCGGCCAGACCTTTGCATCGAATGCCGGACTTCCTTCCCCAGCCCGGCTCAACTCTGGCTCGATCGTCTTATCTTCTCCGCTTCGGGAAGACCAGCACCGCAATGATCAAGATCAGCAGGATCGGCACTGCCACAAACGGCATGATGTAGATCGGGCGGATCTGCAGGGCATCGGCAATCACCTGGGCCTCGCCGTTCTGGTTGGCGATGCGGTGACCGCGGACCAAAAGCCGGTGGGTATTGATGCCGTAGGGCGTGCATGTGACCAGAGTGCAGAGATCCTGTCCGTCCACGATCTGCAGATCAGACAAATCCGTGGGCTCCACAATGCGGATCTGATCCACCTCGTAGGTGAGGGTCTGGTTCAGGATGTTCAGCGTGAAGGTATCTCCCTCCGACAACTGATCCAAGTCAGTGAAGAGCTTTGCAGAGGGCAGGCCTCTGTGTCCGGACAGCACCGTATGAGTGCTCTCCCCTCCCACCGGGAGGGAGGTCTCCTCCAGATGGCCGATGGAGGTCTGCAGGACGCTGTCGCTGGTGCCATGGTAAATCGGCAGCTCCACGTTGATCTTGGGAATGTTGATATACCCCATGTTTCCCGTGCCATCGAAATTCAGAAGGCTGTCATACTTCTCCTTCTGCTCATCTGACATGGTCCAGTTGATTCCGGTCTTGGCGAGCTCGGTATTGTAATCCTCTGCCGCCTGGATTAGAGTATCGTACTTCTTCTGATCCATGTTTGCGACAGCCTCGGAGTAGTTCATGATGGCCCGGGTCTGATGGAACGAGTTCCAGTAATCAGAGAAGGAAGGGTAAGCGATAAGTCCGATCCCCACAATAAAAATCACCAGCAGAATGATCGTGGTCAGGTGCCTCGCAAAGATTCCCTTCTTTTTTGCCCGCTTCGCAATGGAATTCATATGAAGTTGCCCAGCGGAGGATTCCGCAGCAGTTTGCATCTTTGTTCTGCTCAATGGTCTTCGACTCCTTTGCCTTTGGCTGTCCTGCTCTTGGCTGCCTGTCAGAATCAATATGCTTCAAACTCTGAAGACAGGATATGTTATTTCTGTCTGCAGAGTTTGGAGCATATGGATTGGCGTTAGTAAGAAAACGGGTTGATAAGCAATAAGTGCATCTTGTAGTCATCAAATTGCAAGCAGATTGAGCTCCTTAACATCTCCATAATGGTGTACCTTCTTGGGATTCCTGGATGCAAAGAGAGTTTCCGCAAGTTCCCCAATCGTTGTCCTCTGCCTGTACGCTGCCCTGAATACGAGGTTGTAACGGTTCAAATACTTGGTGGCGACACCGCGATATTCGGTATATCGGCGCTTGATAAAAGAGTGAAGGTTGTTCACAGTGTTCAGATTGAAGAAACCTGCCGACTCCTTCTTCACATTCATGACCGTGATTCCCAGGATCTTGCCCAGCCTCGGATACACATTCATGCCGTCCGTCAGGAAAAGTGTGCCCTTCTGGACATGACCAGTATAGATATCAACAACATTTGCACTGGAAGGCCTTGCCCGGTTCTCGGATTTCACGATCAGATCGCCAGTCTTGCGCTGTACTGCGGTGCAGATACAGATCTGCTCGTCTGAAAGGCCGCGTTTGGATGCGGGAGTGCCACGCTTGCGGGGCTTTCGACTGGCATCAGGGCCAAATTTCGTACCTTTTTTGGACTCCGGAACGTAGGTTTCATCCGCTTCCACGACATCTTCCACCGTGGCTGGCTGCTCCACCTGCATGTCCTCGAGAGCAAGCATGATCTTATGCCGCATGAAGAACAGACTGCTATGGCTGATCTTGCATCCATGGCTGGCAAGTGACTTGACCGTCTTATCCAGAGAGGTCCCCCTGAGCGTCTCTTCCAGAACCTTGGTCCAGATCTCAGTACCAAAGTGTGAGCCTGAGAGCAAAGTGTTGCTCGTTGTAACAAATGACGTTCCACATTGCCTGCAGATGTATGCCTGTTTTCCATGTTTGTGTCCATTCCTAACAACATGAGCATTGGAATGGCAGATCGGACAATCCAAACGGGGAGCAATCATCTTCTTCGGAGAAGAGGTTGCACTCTCATGGGAGAAGCCCTCCATGAGCTTGTTAACAAGAAGAATCAGGTCGTCCCTGGAAAGATCTCTGGCTTCGGTCAGTATGCGCTCAATGCAGCTCATAGTCTTGCCCTCCTGGCAAGACTATTGTAGTTCAAGTTAGAGAAGGCCGTTGTACAGCAGAATGTACAAAACGGCATATTTTATACTTCTGCTAAAATGCTTTGGAGCTTATCAACCCGTTTTCTTACTAACGCCTATGGATTGCTCCATATCTCCAAATCGGACTGCTCCCCCGCCGAGGATCTCCGGCGGGATTTGCAGTTACGTCATTTGTGCTCCCATCAGTTGATGAGAATCACACTGGCTGTTCTTCGTGAATCCCTTGGGGCGGGAACTACTTGAATCGCAGCCATAAGAACGTTGTGTATAGGTTCATTACTTGCTCAGTCTCTTTCTGGTCACCAGAACGACACCTGCGCCGATGGCAAGTGCTGCACCGAGTGCGTAGAAGATGGTCGTGCCCATACCACCGGTGGAAGGAAGCTGAGATCCAGTTCCGTTTTCCACAGTAAGAAGATTGCCTGTTCCAACTGTAAGATCCGTATCACCCATCTTAGCCGTTACTGTAGCAGAGCCATTCTCACCGGCCGTAATAGTAATAATGATCGGAGAAGTAAGCTTATTATAACCGGCAACAGTATCAGTCTCAGTTAAAGTATAAGTTCCTGCTGCGAGTCCCTTAAAATCAATATGTCCAAGATCATTAGTTGTAAGTTTATGGCGTTAGTTAAGAAACGGGTTGATAAGCGATCGCCTAGCATGAGACCACTAATACCTCACTTTGAGCTCGAGCTGGGTACACTCCTATCCGTGCTGTGTTGCATCATGTAACAAAGCATCACCTAGATTGCCTAAACACATACACTCACTTGCCGAGTATGTGACTATAAATAACAAGATAGGCATTATGCGGAGAAGAAAAGAGCTCCAAATGGGGATTCTATATCTTCATCGGACATTATCGCGTCGAGAGTTCACCATGGAGGTTGTGGTATGGAACCCATCAACCCGGTTCTTTACTAACGCCAAGTTTATTTTCTGCATCCCCGAAAACAGCTTCATTTACATTTTCCGTATCGCTTGGAGCAACATAATACTTTCCATCAGAATTAGTAAGTGTAAACTTTACACCTGAAAGCTTAGTTTCATGATTTGCCTTGTCAACCTTATCAAGAGCGAAATCATACGTATATGTCTTTGTCTCTTTACCATTAGCATTGTTCGTTGCTGATGCATTGTTATCAATAGCATTCTCGTTAAGAGTTGCCTTGTAATCAACGGTGATTGTCTCATTCTGTTTTGCAAGAGCAGATGCATTAAGAGTAATCGTAATGATAGTCTTTCCAGCATCATCACCAGTTCCAGCAACTGTTGTAACAGAATAATCCGGATTTTCACCAGTAGCAGAAAGAACTGTATGTGTTGTCGTATTTGTTACTGTAAATCCTGTTACTGTATCAAGTGTAAATCCAGCGCCAAGTTTATCTGTGATAGTGAATACTTTATCACGGCCGGTTGTCTGATCCGGAGCATTATTGTTGGAACCTGTATTAGCAGTAATCTTAAATGAGAATTTGTCTCCTACAGAACCATCAGCAGATGCAGTGAATTGAGAAGGCGTTAGTAAAGAACCGGGTTGACGGGTTCCATACCACAACCTCCATGGTGAACTCTCGACGCGATAATGTCTGATGAAGATATAGAATCCCCATTTGGAGCTCTTTTCTTCTCTGCATAATGCCTATCTTGTTATTTATAGTCACATGCTCGGCAAGTGGGTGTATGCTTTTAGGCAATCTAGGTGATGCTTTGTTACATGATGCAACACAGCACGGATAGGAGTGTACCCAGCTCGAGCTCAAAGTGAGGGATTAGTGGTCTCATGCTAGGCGATCGCTTATCAACCCGTTTCTTAACTAACGCCATTGAGAATTAGTCTTATTATCATTCTTGACCTGCTTGTCAGTTACAGAAGGAACAGAGTTCTTTTCATGTATAGTTACATTCTTTGCAGTATCCAAAGAGCAAAGAGAACCTGTAGATGTATCCACAAAATAGTAGCCTGTTTCGATAACACTTATTGTAGCTGTGCCATTTGCTGCGACCGCACCTTGGCCAGCCTGAGTGAGTCTGCTCTTAATGCTATCAAGGCCTTTTGCAAAATTAGCTGCATTAAAGTTGTTATCAACTGTCACTGTGTAATTATCTGATGTTCCAATCTGGGTAAATGTAATACCAGCTTTTGCTGTATTATCAAGTCCGTTGATAAGATCCACCATGGTTTTTGTTGCTGTGTATGCAACTGTTTTTGTATCAGGTGATGCTGTATTATACTCAGCGTCAAAAATTTTATACGCTTTGTAAGTTTCACCATTTACAGCATTATCGATAATGATTGTAAAAGTTCCTGTTGCTGCGAAAGCACTAATGCTCATCCCAAGTACCATTGTTATAGCTGCGACAACTGCCAACAGCTTCTTCATTAATTTCTTCATGAAGGTCCCTCCTTTTTGGGGTGTTTTCATAATTCCTTTTTGCGTGGAGCCTCTGTAACCTTACTGTTATTGAAGTGTCCTACTAATCTTGGAAACACTCTTCAATATCCGTTGGAGATCGTACCTTTGATCTCGGTGCTGTTTTCTGCACCTTCAGATCAATCACTCCCTCTGTATGTATCAAGTATTTTTAAGATCTTACCATGCTTCGGGTGCATCTCTCATCCGGATCCTGCGGGCGTAATGCATTATTGTTGTAGTGAAGACGAAATCATCAGGTTGACCATTCCGCTGTACTTGATTCGAATGCTTTATTCGATTATGATGTCCACTCTCGTCGACAGACTGCGATGTATTGCATGGAAATCTGACTCATCCTGCAGCATGTATCAATCTTTCCTGCTCGTCCCTCGCCAGTCCACGGTGGCGATCCTCTTTTTCTGACCATCTCTTTTCCTCTCTCTCTTGATTGTAAGTTATACCGCTATGTTTTGTTGGTAGTTCTCCTTCTTAATACTACACATCCAATGACCACTCAAAAAACATTTGCATAAACACTTGCATATGTTAATTACACTAGTCTCTTCTTAGAAATGAGATAGATAGTGCCTGCAGCGAGGACAATGAACATACCTCCTACTGTGTAGGGAAGGGTTCCATGCCCACCTGTATTCGGTAGAGCCTGACCGGCTTTATTTCCGACTAATAATGTGTCGCTGTTATTATCATCGACCTTTGCGTGTTCATTTGTCGGCTGGCCTTTCGTGAAAGTAATTGTACCTTCCCCATTAGCTCCAATGCCTACTGAAAAATACGTATCTGATGTTTCTACAATGTACCCATCCGGTGCATGAGTCTCGGTAATCTTGTAATCACCAACTTCGATTTTCTCAAGCTTCACACCGTTTGTAACATCAGGATTCAGCGTTGCGTAAGTTCCCGATACAGCCGCATAAGTACCTTTTGCATTCTTCTTGGAAAGTGTGAATGTTGATCCTCCAAGAAGTGTTTCATAATCCTCCGTTGTCTTCTTGATCACAATGGATGTGGTCTTCTGCTTGTTGTCGAACTCATAATCATACTGAGTATTACCGGTTGTTGTTCCAGCAGCTACTGTTACATTATTTCCTTCTGAACCCTTTATAACTGTAGGATTATCCGAATCAGTAACATTCCTAACCTGGAATAGCTCATAGCCCGTAGTTGTTTCCTCAGAAATGCTATAAGTTGTTCCAATAGGTACGTTAGTAAGTATTACTGATTCACCAGGTTTCAAAGTGAAGGTTTCGCCAGCTGCAATCTTCACACCGTCAGCATTTCCCTTGGTATACCAAACAGCAAACTTGCCGTCCTTCACGTAATCATCGCCGATATAGTTTGAAGCTGTACTCGTAAGACTATATCCAGTTGGAATCGTAAGTGTGTCCAGCTTGAATGTGAACACTGTATCCTTTACACCAGCCTGAGTACTTACATCTGTTGTACCATCGTTCGCGAATGCCCTCTTGCTGATCTCAATCCCACCACGGAGTGTGTTGGTTGCAGTCAAAACCGCTTCGTTATTTGTCCACACCTCATTATTAAGCTGATTTCTCAGGTCAGAAGTATCATTTGTTGTTGCACCATTCATCATCGGTCTAACAGGCGAGAATGAAAGCTCATAATGATAATCGCCTGTTGTGTGAGTCACACTTTCAGTTGTACCATCATCATTAGTTCTTGTTGTTGTATATCCGGTTTCCTCTACCGTATAAGTATGGCCACTTTCAAGAACGCCTGCATTTTCACCGGTCGTATCTGTTCCATATTCACCAGGTTTAACATAAATACCCGGTGCTATATAAACTTCTGCAGTCCATTCAGTTGCAGCCTTGTCTCCAGTAAGTGTTACCTCCTTATAATTACTTCCGTCCTGTTTCACTTGCATTGTGATGCTATCCGGACGATTATTTGTATATGCACTATCAGCCCAGACCTTTTTGATCTGAAGTTTTGTACCGTGAAGCGCTACAGGATCAGGATTAGTAAAGTTTACAGATCCACTTTCTTCGCTAGTTGTTGTCTTCCCATTCTCTGTTTTCGTGTCAACACGAGTGTATGTAACTGTGTTTCCGTCGGAGGTGTTTGTCCTTAATGAATAAGAATAACTGCCTTCTGAACCTGTTCTTACTATCTGTCCATCATTGCTTACGCCATCTGCATCGAATGTTAACCCCTCTACTGTTTCACCATTATTCAGCTTTGTAATTGTGTCATACGCTTCCTGACTCGGCCATACTTTGAAGGTTACAGAATATGTGTACCCATCTTTAAGGTGATAATTACTACCAAGGCTCCATGTTACCTTTTGTCCGGTTCCGTCTTGATTAGCCGTATAAGAAGGTTTTTGAACGTTCTCTTGACTAGTTGCATCCTTTCCAGTATTATCAGTCACCTTCACTGTCATTCCGTCAATATTGCCATTAACGAGAGCAGTCGATGTAAGGTTCGTGATATTGTCAGTTATCGTTACATTTCTAAAGTCAGCAGAATTACTAATTGACTTTGCAATTTGTGAAAGTGCAGTCTGTAGATCAGTGGAGTTATTTACTGAGAAATAATGTGAACTTGTTTCTGCTCCAGATGCAGAAACAAGATTCTGCATATTCTCAACATTGCCAAATACACCTAATCCATAGAAATTAGAACCAATCTTTCCTGCTACTTTCGCTGCATCAGCGTAGTTCCAGCCATAATCATCACTATTACCAGATCCGTGTATCCCACTAGGTGTTAAACGGTTATCATCCGGATTCCATCCATAATAATAATGACTGCTATTTCGAAATGTGGGATCGCCGTCCGAAACAAAAATCACATATTTCGTAGCGTTCTTTTTCTTCCCATTCTCAGTGTATGTTCTTGTCTTTATATTATCAGCTTTTTTTAACGCGTCTTCCCAGTTTGTACCTCCGGTCGCCTCTGTTGGAATTGCTCCAATGAAATCAGTTAAGCTGGCTGTTTTATCAACTACAATACTTGCTCTATCAGAAAATGTGACAAGCGAGAGTGTTATATTTGCAGTTTGGCTATTCTGTTCGCCATTGTTCTGGTCCAATAGCGTTTTGTGAAGGCATAAATAAGTTTGATGCCAAATGTAAATATAGCTGATACTAATGTAATTAAGTCTGCGTCTTGCGCTCGAGCCACTGGACGCCCCCGAAGCGCATGATCATCAGCGCGTGGAAGAGCGGAGACTGCTGACGAAGGCCATGTTTGATGACATCATTCCCCATACGGACCAGGTCCTCTTCGGGAAACAGTTCCAGAACGAACCCTGCATCCTTGCTGGCAAGATGCTTCAGGATGTCCTGCCATGAAGGGTCTGTTCCAAGCTCTGACTCGTAAAACTGCAGCAGTCTTTCTTCTGTTCCAATCCTTTCACTGTTCGCCAAAAGCCAGTCGATTGTCTTTGCCAGCTCGAAAAAACGATCCTGGAACACATCCGTTTCTTCCCCACGGCTTTCCCTTTCCATCTGACCGGCCATTTCTGCATCCGGTGCAGGATAAAAATGCACGAGCTTTTCACCTTCCGGCCAGGGACTTTCAATCAGTCTCATCCCATGAATGGGGCAGTATCTTACACCATTGATCTGGTGTACAAGGTGCCAGCAGGAATGGTGGTATTCCTCTGTGTCGCTCCTGACACAGTCAGGGCAGAAGCAAAGCTTCTGATGACGGCCCCGTAGAGCACCAGCCATCTGAGAGCGCATACCGCGTCCACGTTTTGCGCTGCCCTGCATAAGGCGCTGATAAGCGGTGTCCGGAAACCGTGAGGAAAGACGCAGGTACTGGTATGCTGTGAACTCACGAATGATTCTGTCCGATGTCAGCCCGCATTCTCTGGGGAGCCATGCGTCGATAAGCTTTACACGGGCGGGAAGGGTGACGGCAGCATCCAGCACCGTTTTTCCGCCGAACAGTTGGTCAAAGGTATACTTCTCGCTTCTGTTCCCGCTGATGGCATGGTACCTGGCAAGCAGGCTGTACCAGCATTCCCCCTTCATCGGGATAGGAAACACAAGCAGATGCTCCTGGTCTTCACGAATCATTGTCGGATCCCTTTGCAGAATCTTTCCCAATGCCGGACTTATCCAGGAGTTCCGCAGCATAGAGCAAAAGCTTTGCCGGATCCTTCTCATCCGGAAAAGCGGCAGCCACGCTGCGCGCAGCTTTCCTGGCGTCCTGCATGCTGACGCCAAAGACGGTAACGAGGTTTGAAATGAGGCTTTGCAGCGGATCATCCTTCGGCATCTGCTCCTGCGGATTCATTTCTTCCGGAATGGCAGGTGCTCTCCAGAGATGCTCGTACAGGGTCAGGTCGACATCCCTGCCTTCCCGCATGTCCTTCCGCTGCTGTTTCGTCAGACCAAGTCTGAGATCTGCTGTTCTGTGGACAGTTTCAGCGTCAAAGGTCTCCGTTTTGCTGATGATGGCATAGTCCTGTACCAGTTTGTACAGGATCGCAAGCAGGAACTGATTCCCGACAGTCTCCTCATAGAACGCGTCAGACAGGGCGGCTGTAAGCTCCACCTTCTTCCGGGTATACTGATAATGCCAGAGTGCCCGTATGTACCGGTTCCATTCTTTGCTTCCCTGCTTCAGCAGGTCCATGTGGACCTCTCCCTCTCCGGTGACGCGCTTGGCCTGCTGGAACTCAGACTGCAGGATGGTGGTAAACTTCGGTGCACCGACCATGACAATGGGGACTTCGGCAGTGTTCACGAGGGAGACCAGGAAGTTCAGAAGCTCTGTGGAGACCTGGTCTCTGACACTGCAGAGGTTCTGGACGTCGTCAATGACGAGGATGCCCAGACTGCAGGAATCAATCGCTGACCGGAGATCCCCAAGAAGTACTTCTTTACTGATCCGATTGAAGGAGTGCTGTTCTGAGAAGTGAGAGCCGAGAATCCGGTCCATCTCCTGAAGTATGCGCTGACATAGTCCCTTTGTGGAGCCATCCTGCGGACAGTCAACCTTCAGCCAGACAAGCTGATGAAGATCGAAAGGGACGCCTCTGTAGTTCGTATGGACAATGACCTGCGGGTAGAGAGTCAGGACGTTCATGACGGAACAGGTCTTTCCGACGCCGGAAATGCCGAACACTGGAAAGCCGTATGCAGGCTGCTTGTAGGACCGAAAAACTCGTCTGAGCCGGTCATCGAATGGAATCCCGTTTTCGGTAATGGCCTGCTGTATGACCGAAAGCGGCATCGGATTCCTCCCGTAGTAGCCCCAACGGAGGCACCGGTCGACATTCATGGCGATTTCGGTGTCACAGGTGCAGGGCACATGGAGCTGTTTAATATACGGCAGCTTGTTAAGCCGCTCCATCCGGTTCAGGTTCCGGTCGCTCTCCTGATAGGGCATGATCACCATAAGCTGTGCGGCATACTCCAGTGGATCCCCGATGGAGGGGATCGCCTCGATCAGTGGATTTCCCATAAACAGCACTTCTGTCGGGCTTTGATATACTGCGTTTTCAAAGATCTCATTCTTCAAAGCGAACCCCCTTTCCGTTCCTTTTCTTCAGATCAGGCCTGCTTTTTCCAACGCCTCGTCAATCGACTGGTCGATTGGAGAATCTTCGCCATAATACCGCTGATCTTTGTCTGCGGTGGCCCCCTCCTTTTGCGCATTCAGTTCCGTCTGCATGCGCTTGGCTCTGGCAGCGCCGGACAGTTCCTCACGCTCTGCCTTCCGGTTCTGTTCGATGTTCTTAATGGATTCCCTGATGATCGATGGAGCTGCCTTCCGGCTGCTGATCTGCCGGCGGATCTTTTCCATCGCCTGTTCGAACTCCGCGTTCTTCTGATTCATTGTAGCGGTATACTCGGCCTTCTGCTTCCTGTCCTCATCGCGGTAGCGGTCCATCTCTTCCTCCGTAATACCGCTGAAAGAAGCACTGCGCTCCAGGAGAGAACAGGTGATGAGCTTCCGATCATCTTCGGTGGTGACATAGATGTGATCCACACAGGTCGGATCATAGATGACTGTGACGGCGTACCGTCCTTTGGTTCTGGCAGTGGCAAACCATTCCTCGTCAACAGCTTCCTGACAGGTATAGTACAGCCCATTGAACTCGATGCCGCGCTCGGTGATTTTTGCCTTTCCCTGCGGCAGGAGCACCCGGTACATATCCTCCTGCGAAACGAGACGCATGGCGCCGGAGCGATATCGTATGCCATAGTTCCACAGGTCAAGAGGATCTGCGTTGACATGATCCCGGATCATCTCCGGTGTGCGCTGATAGGTATCTTCATCCAGCCACGATGAGTTGTACTTCAGGATACACAGGATCAGTGCCTTCATAAAGGTTCCATAGTCGCAGGCTGCCTTCAGACGATAATCATCTGCACCCCGGGTGCCGGCGTCCTTCTCCACATATCCGGGGAGGATGTCCTTCAGTGCCCCCTGTGCAAGACAGAACGCATGCTCAATGATTCCCTTCAGATCACCGCGATAGGGTGGGCAGTTTTCTACCATGATGCCAAGCTCTGAGATGAGTGACTCAACACCTTTTCCTCCCACTTCGCCGTTATCCGCAATGAGAACCGACGGGAGATGATGGCAGGGCCACTGTTCCTCGGTGATCTCCACACCAAACCGTCTGCAGAATGCCACCTTGTCTTCCGCGGAGTTCTTGATGGCCAGCAGCGCCTGGTTCCAGGAGGCGTTGTCCAGAGTGACATGCATTCCGGTGATTATACGAGAGTAGGCGTCTTTGATCAGGAAGATCACAGGCCTTCCGATGATCTGCCCTGGAAAGTTCTCCCGGACAAGATAGAAGTCCGCAATGGTGGCATCAATCTGTACCTTTTCAGAGGGCCCGCTGACCGTGCACTCCGTTTTTCCGGTGATAGCCCGTGAACTGAGTGCAAACTTATGCTCTCCATCTTTCTTCCGCTTCGAAGAAACAGAATCTCTGTTTCTGTGATACCAGTACAGGAACTGATTGATAGACGGAATCTCATCCGGAGGCAGTGAGACAACATTTCCCTGAGAATCCTTTGTCGTATATTTCAGTCCGATCATGCGGTGATAAGTGCTCGAGAGCGTAGCGTTTCTGCTTTTGCTGTAATGATAATCAATCGCATCTGTGAAGTTCTCGAAGTCCTTCTGGTTCAGGATCTTCCCGTTGCTTCCTGGTTTCTTGGGACGGCCAAGACGCTTTTTGACGCTGTTTTCGGTCCTGTGACCGCCACAGTTGCGGTATCCGGGGAGAAGAGCGTTCTTATCCTTGCCGCCCCTCCAGTACTTTCCGAGATACCGATACAGATCGGACTTGGGAACACCTGTTTTTGCCTCGACCTGCTTCAGAAGATCCGTCCGTTCGGCTCTCTGATAAATCTCCGGTTCTCTGGCTACGACATCCCTGATCAGCTCCCAGACCCTGTCACGGCTCTTCTTCATAGCTTCAGAGAGGGAATCCTCCCTGACACTTTTTTCGGTGTCGATGACTGCCTCCAAAGAGCCGCTATTCAGGGAGGAGAGCAGCTCTTCTCCGCGGATGCGGTCCGGGGTATTGCATTTCAGGTCGTTGATATCAATCCACCAGCAGCTGTCCTGAAGATTTGGAGATACATAGAGCACGCGGCAGACGCGTCCGCTCTGTCTGTTCCGCAGCAGCTGCCCCACAACGGGAGTAAAGCTCTCAGATGCTTCTGTATTCATCGTTGTATCCGTCATCTCATGTATTCTCCTGTATGCCTGTACGGGGATCGTCAAGGCAGATCGTTCTGTCAAGATCCAGTGTGATTTGTCCTGCCTGCACCAGGTGTTTGAACATCTGAATCACCGTGCCGTTCTCCAGATGGAGAGCAGTCTCCATTTCGCGGATGAGGACGGGAAATGGAATGCCGGGATCGTTGTAGCACTGAAGAAACGCCTGCTCAAGAAGCGCTCTCTGACGGTCAGAAGGTACAAGCTCTTCAAAGGAACGGCCGCCAGTGATCCACAGGATGTTTCGGGCCCGGGTTCTGTTGATCTCCTTCTCTGTCATAATCGACCAGCTGACCTGCTTTTTCTCCCAGTACAGCTGCTCGATCTTAAGCTTTTCGGCGACTCTCGCACTGAAGAGCTCTGAGGATGGCTTGACCGCCACCGCGTGCCACACGCCATCTTTAGAGTAGTAGAAATCGCTTGTCATCACATTCGGCCAGCCGTTTGCCTCCGGATGTCTGATGCCGGCTTCTGCAGCGATCAGGAGAGTCTCCCGCAATTCAAGGGGGTACTGTTCCCGGATATCCGTCACCGCAGGGTCGTAATCTAGGATCAGAAACAGATCACGTTCAAGGCTGGACATCATGTGGTGGATTCTTCCTGTCGTCTGTCCTCTTGCTCTGCATACCTGACCTTTGGATGGAAAGTCGTGCGTCGTGATCCAAGGCTTGTAGTCGGAGCCTTCGCCACTGCCGCGCCCTTCTTTAATCCTTCGGCGTTCTGTTTCCAACGACCATACCGTGCCTCGTCTGCTCATGGGATCTTCCTCCTCTGGTGAATGGATGAAAAACTGCCCACTAACAGTATATATCTTAATTACATATGTTTCAATAGTATCTGTATTAATTATGCATTTACTATATATGAATCAGTAGTATCCATCATAATTAAAAAAGCGCCCCAAACGGGACGCTAATGTAAGTCATAATTAATTTTTATCTAAGATAATTACACCTTCACACCGGCACAGAAGGAGCGTCAGGACAAACAGGAGCGTCATCGCGGCGAGGTTCACTTTGCCGAGGTTCGTGATGCCGATGAGGATCCAGACAAGGATCAGGCCGCCGATCACAAGGCACCAGATCCATCTTCCCGCGGGGATGGCCGCCTCGGCGGAGAGCGAGCCGTCATAGATCATGATGGCGGTCCAGCCGAGGAGCTGGATGACGTTCATGGCGGCAAAGAACTTTCCACCCTGGGCGCCGTATGCCATCTTGACGGTCTCCATGGCGCTCTTTCCCACCTTTGCGCTCTGGTAGCCGGCAAGGAAGAAGGCGATGGCGCCGATCAGGTGGCCGAGGAGGATCGCCGCGATGCCCTTTGCAAAGCCAAGGGGCGCAAAGTAGGTGCCGGTCAGAATCTCCGCGATGGAGACGCCGGCGCCAAACCAGATGAGGCCGTTCTCAAAGAGGCTGGTCTTCTTTTCTGTCATCTCCTCTCCTCCCCTGCTGCACAGACAAATTCCTTCGGAATCGTACCGTCTGCGGACACGGCGTAGGCCGCAGGGAGGGCAAAGGCGTGGTTCATGGGGTCGTGGCCATGGCCGAGGTCAAGGCCTGCTGCCAGCGCGCCGGAGATGTACTCCTTGGCGCGCTGCACGGACTCCACCAGGGAGAAGCCCTTTGCGAGATTCGCGGCGATGGCCGAGGAGAGCGTGCAGCCCGTCCCATGGGTGTTGGGGTTGCCGATGCGCTTTCCGTGAAACCAGGTGCCAGCTCCCTGTGCGTAGAGATAGTCATTGGCATCATTCAGGCTGTGGCCGCCCTTGCAGAGGACCGCGCAGGGATAGGCTCTGGAGATCGCCTCGGCGGCTTTCACCATGTCCTCCTCGCTCTGGATGGAGAGCCCGGAGAGGACCTGCGTCTCCGGGATGTTCGGGGTGATGACCTCCGCTAAGGGGAGAAGCTCCTCCTGTAACGTCGCCACGGCGTCGTCATCGATGAGCTTTGCGCCGCTGGTCGCCACCATGACGGGGTCCACCACGATGTGCTCCGCATGGTAGAACCGGAGGCGCTCCGCGATGACCCGGATCAGGCCCGCGGAGGAGACCATGCCGATCTTGACGGCATCCGGCCGGATGTCCGTGAAGATCTCATCGATCTCGTCCTTCAGAAATTCCGGAGTTGCCTCCAGGATGCTCTTGACGCCGGTGGTGTTCTGTGCGGTGAGGGCGGTGATGGCGCTCATCGCAAAGACGCCGTTCAGGGTCATGGTTTTCAGATCTGCCTGAATGCCGGCGCCTCCGCTGGAATCGGATCCCGCGATGGTCAGTGCTGTGTACATTTGTTTCTTCCTCCCTATATAGTCAAGTGCTTTTTCCTAAGATATAAAGGTTTTTTGATATAGTTTACATTAGATACCATAAAGAAGAATAAGCTGAGGTATGGATAATCCTCTGCATCAAATGCGGATATAGGTATTTTAGGGTACACGGAATAGAACGTCTCTTTTCTCCGTTCTAAAGGCCATGTATAAGCCCCTTCGATCCTATGGCGGCTGAACCTCCCATGTCTACCGGGATCAGGAGTTTTACCTCCCGTCCTATACTTCCTTCGTCCCGCCTGTCCATACCCGGGTGCCAGCTAAGGAACTGTAACGAAACAAGTACTTCAAGTTTTGTGAGGACGAATGATGTAATTCCAATAGCCAAGGGGCTCGCATCGTTCAAGACAAATGGAATCCATTTCCTCGTCGCTAACCTTACGCTTCAATTCGTAATGGTTTTCATCAACCTTGCAGATTACCTTGAGACCTTTGTTTGTCGTCGTTGAGGAAATAAGGCTCACTATCGTTTCAATATCGATCAACGGCTTACCCTGCCAATTCTTTGAGATATAGCAGAAAAGACGATGCTCAACCTTGTTCCATTTGGATGTACCAGATGGATAATGCGATATGTGTAGTTCAAGGCCGGTATAATCCGCGATCTGTTGCAGTTCGTACTTCCACAGCCGCACGCGCACGCCATTGCTTCCACCGCTGTCTGCAGTAATGTACAGTTTTTTTGCATCGGGGAAAGTGTTCTTTCCTACAGCTTCCCACCAGCGGAGTATGCTTTCTGATGCGAATTCGGCAGTATCGTGGTCTGTTCCAAGGTTAACAAAACCAGTGTTATCGTTCACAACGTAGATGCCATATGGTGCGACCTTTCCCAGTCCTTCAATGGCAAAGTCATGATCCAAAACCTTCCTGGGATCCCTGGATTTTCGGTATTCCTGACCGTTATTCTTGAAATTGCCAACCAGCTCTTTCTTCTTGGTGTCGACTGAAATAACCGGTTGATTCTCATTCAAAAAAGATGCTGACTTGTTGTTGATAAATTCAAACTGTGCGTTCCGATCGGGGTGCTGCTCACCCAGCTGGAGGCTCTTCTGATTCTGCTGCTTGCTATACCCCAGCTGATCCAATACATCGCTTACGATGTTCTGACTGATCTTTACATTGTGATCTGTATTGACTTGCTCTGCGATTTTGCGAAGACTCATCGTAGTCCAGCGCAGTACCTTTGTTGGCACCCCATATGTACTGTTATCGATGATTTCCTCGATCCACTTCGGCAAATCCGGATTCTTTGAGACAGCACTCTTTCTTCCGCCTCCTGGTTTTCTGAGGCGCGGAGCACCATTTGGCTTGACACTGTCCGTCTTCTTAGTGGCATCGGATACTTTGGCAGCTGCCTTCACTTCGGATGCACCGGCTGCGATAGTTGTGCGTGACTTGCCTGTCATATCCTTGACAGTTTCAATTCCACCATAACCGATTGCATTTGCGATGATACCTACAAAGATGCGTTTTTGCTTCTCATTGAGGTAAGGCATCATTTCGGTACTTATCTTTGTGACGAATTCTTTGGTCTCGGGACTGACTGGCATAGTACACCTCCTGACCAAAGTATATGATATATGTCACGAAATAACAAGGGTATTTGTTATTGATTCTCGGTCGAAACAACCAGTTTATTTCATGGCTATTCCTAAGCTCCTTTGCAGGATCTACGTCCTATGGAAAAAATATCTGCCGGCTACGGCTCATTCTTTTTGTAATACCAGATCTCTGTCCCTGTAGTTCCGTGGCGGCACCTTTCGGCGGACGTTCACCCGACACGTTCTCCAGTTCCAGTCTTCTCGTGACTGGATCCCGATGCCAGGTTTGAATCTGACACCCGGATCCAGCCACGAACTACATTTAGCTGTTCACTACGCTGCTTGTTCCTGCTGCTGTATACCGATCAACTTCTTGTTTGTCATACACTCATGCCGCATCCTTCCCGTACCAGGTGATGTCTCTGAGCATCTTGTTCTCATCAAACGTTATGCCATGTGCGAGCACCCCATAGAAGATACGGATCAGTTTACAGCTCACCGCTATCACGGCCTGCATCTTCTTCAACGGATTTTCACTCCTTGTTATCAGGTGCTGGTAGATCTCCGCAAATGCCTCATTGTGAGCTATCACACTGACCCCCGCCAGATACATGGTGTAACGCAGACGTTTCCGTCCTCTGTGACTGATGTGGTGTTCTCCGACGTGCTTACAGGATTCATCATTGACGATGGACAATCCTGCCAGCTTCTGGATCTGTTTTGCATTGTCGAAGCGGGTAAGATCGCCTATCTCCGCCACGAAGCCCAGTGTTGTCTTAAAACCCACGCCCTTGATCTCCTGAAGTTTGTCAGCGTTTGGTACCTGCTTTAGCAGTTCCGCAGCTTCTGTCTCAAGTTCCATCCTGCGCTCGCTGAGACACTCAAAATCCTCAATTAAATGCCGTATCTCCAGTGTTGCTGATTTGGGAGCACGCTGCATTCCTACTGTGCATTTGGCGGCCTCTACAAGCTCTTTTGCCTTCTTCATTCCGACACCGCGAAGCTTTGCTTCACGCCAGATCTTATTCACGCCTTCCTCACCAAGTTTGAGGATATCAGCAGGAAGAGGTGCCACTTTAAGAATAAGCATCGCGCTTTTCCGCGTATAATCTGAGAAAGCGTCTTTGAAGTTTGGAAAGTAGATGGCAAACCATCGAGCAATCTGATTCTTTTTGCAGGTCATTTCTTCAGTTGCATTCTCGATGAGGATGTTAAAACTTCGCAACTCTGCATATACACCATCCGGAAGGTAGGGCTTCTGATACCTGCCCTCTATGACCAGACCAGCGATGACCTTGGGGTCTTTCCTGTCGTTCTTAGCAGGACTGTTATCATCCAACTCTTTGGATTTCTTGACATGCATCGGATTGACGATAACAACGTGATACCCCTTGAATTCAAGTGCAATCATCAGGTTGAACCAGTAATGGCCTGTAGGCTCCATTCCCAGGTAAACGTCTTTTTTGTGGTATTTCGCCTTCAGATCCTCGATCAGCCCGATGATCTGATCAAATCCCTCCTGATTGTTTTCGAACTTGAAGGGCTTCTTCGAGAGTTCAATCTTTCGATCAGTGAAAAACCTGATGAAATGATACTCACTGCCGATATCAATTCCGCCAACAAGAGTTTCCGAATCAATAGCTTCGATTTTGTCGTTCTGTGTGTTATGATTCACTTGATACCTCTTTCGTAATGTATTGGATTGCTAACTGGTGGTCAGCGATCTTTATATTACCGTGAGGTATCTTTTTTTATCAACCTTCTTTCTTCCGATCGGCTACACTTAGGATCTTACAGGAAGCTCCTTTCACAGCAATGCTTTTCTTACGCGGCAGAGGGTGGTGCCCCCGATCTGCCGCGGCCCTCTTTCTGTACATGAAAAAGGGCGTCACCCGATTCGGATGACGCCCTGCGCGCAGCTGTGCTGTTCTTCTCCCTACGTTGGCATTGTCCAAATCAGGTTCCTAGGGTCGGGACAGCAATAGTCCCCTCTCAGCCCGCTGCTGCGGGCTCCCCATCGATATGAAATTGTTCCGTTGCTCATGGTAGTCTTGTAACCTGCCGCTGTCAACGCTCAGGAGCCGTTTCGCTTTCTTCTCACCTTGTTCACGATGTAGCGGAGCGTCAGAAACACCGAGGCCGCCAGGGCAAAGGCATAGCCCGCAAAGCCAAGAAACGGGATGCCCAGGATCTTGGGCGCCATGTCCGTGGTGCAGATGATGCTCGAGGCGACGAGGAGCGCCGCGATGCAGACCCCGATGACGATGTTGCGGATCGAGCTGAAGACCAGGTTGGAGAAGTCCTCGGAGGACTGGATCGAGATGTTCATCCAGCCCTGGCCCCGCAGATACTCCTTCAACACGTCGTTGACAAGACCGGGCAGCTCCTGCCCCTTCTTGCCGGCGCGGTAGAGATCGCGCAGCTCGTGGTCTATCTCCTTGCGAAGGTCCAGGTTTTTGATCATCTCCTCGCTGATTCTGGTAGCGGCGATCTCCATCATGTTGATGTCCGGGGCGATCTCGGTCAGAACGCCCTGGACATGGGTCAGGCCCCGGCAGAGCATCGTCACCCCGTGGGGGAGGCGGATCCGATTCTCCTTCATGATGTCCATCAGAACCTGCAGCACCTCCGGCACGTTGACAGAGCCCATGGACATGGAGCCGTAGGCAAGGAGAAACTCTTTCAGGTCGGAGTAGAGGCGGGCCCGGTCGGGCTTTCCGCGAAAATCCCCGATGGCGATCACCGCGTTCTCCACCATGGTCACGTCTTTCAGGGCGATGCCCCTAACACCGTCCGCCATGATCTTGCGGTCCCGGTCCGAGAAGCGCCCCATCATGCCCATGTCGATCCAGACGATCTTGCCGCCCCGAATTTTTACGTTCCCGGGGTGGGGATCTGCGTGGAAGAAGCCGTCGTCCATGACCTGGCGGATGAAGTTGTCCACGTACTTGCGGCCGATCTCGTGCAGGTCGTACCCGCCATCCAGCAGCGCCTTCTTGTCGTTGATCGCGATGCCGTCGATGTACTCCATGACCAGCACCGTCCCGGTGCTGTACTCAGAGTAGAGCTTTGGCACCTCCACATAGACCACGTCCCGGTTGTTGCGGCGAAACTCCTCCATGTTGGCCGCCTCGTGGACAAAGTCAATCTCCTCCTTCGCGATGCTCCACATCTCGTCCAGGACCATGTCCAGGTCCACGAGGTTCTTGAGATCCCCGACAGGCGGAAGAAGCCGCACCGCCCGGTGTAAAAGCCGCATGTCCCGGGACATCGTCTCGTAGATGCCCTCCCGCTGGACCTTGACCACGACATCCTCGCCGGTCTTTAATTTTGCCCGGTGGACCTGGGCGATGGAGGCGCTCCCCAGCGGCGTCTCCTCGATGGAGGAGAAGATCTCGTGCCAGTCCTCGCCGTAGGCCTTTTCCAGCACCTTTTCCACCTCGGAAAAGGGCATCGGCGTCACATCGGAGTTGAGCTTTAAGAGCTCGTCGCAGTAGCGCTGGGGCAGGATGTCCGAGTGCAGGGACATGATCTGGCCGAGCTTGATGTAGGTGGGACCGAGCTCCTCGAGAATCGTGCGGAGCTTTTCCGGGGAGACGCCGCGGGTGATGTGA
Source organism: Lachnospiraceae bacterium (assembly GCA_022483465.1). Classification (GTDB taxonomy): domain Bacteria; phylum Bacillota; class Clostridia; order Lachnospirales; family Lachnospiraceae; genus CAG-791. The sequence goes on from JAKVNF010000001.1 coordinate 152,397, forward strand.
TTTTTGCGCAGCACCTGGCGGATCTGGGAGAGACGCTCACTGTTCTCCTCCCGGATCCTGGACTTCTCCAGCCGCTTCTCCTCCCGCGTCTCCTGCCGCTGGACTTTCTCCTGGTATTTTTGTGCATCGATTGCCATATCCTGCTGCCCGGCCCCCTGATGTAAAAAACGGCCGCAGAAATTCTCTGCGGCCGGTGCTGACTGCGCTTAACTTGCGGTTATTCGTCCTTCTTCTCCGCCTCGGCAATGGCTGCCTTGAGCTTCTCGAGATCTTCGGCAGACATGTCCTTGATGCTGGAGGCGATGTCGTCGGCGGACTTCTTCTGCTTTGCCTTCTCCCCGCTCTCCTTCATCGCGTGCTTGAGCTCCTTGTTGAGCTCCTTTCCCTGGGAGACGGTGAGTTCACCCTTCTCCACCAGCTTGTCCAGGATCTCTCCGGACTTCTCTGCGGTCTCCGCTGCGGCGCCCACGCCGATCAGAAAGAATTTCTTGATGCCATCTGTGATTTCCATAATCCTACCTCCTTATGTGTACTGCTTCCCCTATCCGGTGCTCAGATGAGCGCCAGGAGCTTTGGTACAAAGATCCACAGTCCGATGACCGCGGCAAAGATGGCGGCGACAAGGACTGCGCCCGCCGCGGCGTCCTTTGCCTTCTTGGCCAGGGGATCAAACTTGTCCGTGGCAAGGTCCACGGTCGCCTCCACTGCGGTGTTCACCAGTTCCAGGCTCATCACCAGGGCGAACAGAATCAGGCAGACAAACCACTCCTCCCGCGACAGGTGCAGGGCGATGCCGAACAGCACCACCATCACCGCCGCAAAGCAGTGGATCTTCATGTTCCGCTCCCCGGAGATGGTCCGGAAGATCCCGGCAAAGGCATAGCCGAAGGACCGGTATAGGGGGTTCTTCCTTCTGCTTCGCTTGTCCAATCAGAGTCCCCTTTCCTGTTGCGGCAGGACAATGGCGTCAATCCGCTCCACCTTGTCCAGGTAGCCCTCCACGCTGAGCCGGTCCTCCCGGATCAGGTCTGCCAGATGCTCTTTTCGTGTGAGAAAATCCAGAATCGCCTCCGCCGTGCCGGTGACCATGGCGTCATGGTCGTGATAATCATAGGGCTCCACGTGAATCCTGCCGTCCCGGACCTCCAGGTAGAACGCGCCCTGTGCGTTACCGGTGGCATTGAACTGGATTGCAACATGTTCCGTGATACCCGTCGCATCGGCTCGGTCGAACGTGCGCCTGGCCTCGGTAACTAGCTCAAAGTATGTCATTCGGAATCCCCCCTTGCCCGTTTGGCAGCTGCTTTGTCCTGTTTCTGCTATACTGATTATAGCAGTCGTGTCGGAAAAGACAAACAGACATTTCTTCCGAAGTGTGACAAAAATTGTAGAACCTGTCTGAATATATCGCCGAAAATCCGGCGGATTTTGTACAGAATGCACTTCCATCCGGCGCAGAAAGGGTGCTCATGTGCGCAAGATATGACTTTGACGATGATTCCCGGGAGCGGCTGGAGGCATTTTTGTCAGGCCTTCCCGCATTTTCCAAAAAAGCCGCTGCCCTGGGGACGCTCCGTTCCTTCCCTTCGGGGGAGGTGCGGCCCTCGGACAGGGCGCCGGTCCTTGTAAGGGGGGAGCACGCGGGGGAGATCGGACTCTCCTTTCCGCTCTGGGGCTTTCCCGGCGTCTCGAAGGGCCTTGTCATCAACGCCCGGGCGGAGACGGCAGCCCAAAAGCCGATGTTTGCCGCGGCCCTTGCCGGGGGCCGCTGTGCAATCCCTGCGGGCGACTTTTTTGAGTGGAACAAAGCAAAGGAGAAGGTCGCCTTTGTCCGGGAGGAGGCACCGCTTCTCTTTCTTGCCGGGATCGAAAAGCCGTATCCGCAGGGAACGCGCTTTTGCATCCTGACGACGGCGGCTAATGAGAGCGTGCGCCCGGTGCACGAGAGGATGCCGCTTGTTCTTCTCGGGTCCCAGGTCGTCCCCTGGATTTTGGACGATCAGAAGACCTCGGAGATTCTCACCCAGGTCCCCGGAGCACTCAAAAGGCGGCAGGACTACGAACAGCTCTCCTTGTTTTGAATCGCCTCCACCCGTAAAACGGGTGGTTCGGGATGCGGGCTATAAGCCCGCTTTACTAGCCAGCGCCTAAAGACGCTGGCTTTCGCTTTAAAGGCCCTTGGGAGCTTTCGCTCCCTCGGGCTCCGCTCAAGCCTCTTTTGCTTTTATCACCTGGCCGCCCCTAAAGGGGCGGTTTTTTACGTCCTTTCTTGTGGATCCTTTCCAGGCTTCGCCCCGAAAGGATCCTCGTACTCCTTCACACTCATCTTATCCTGCAGGATGTCTGCTCTCTCCTGATCCCGGATATACTTCTTTACCGTCGCATCGTTTAATCCCACCGTGCTGACATAATACCCCTCAGGCCAAAAGTGCCGGTTCCCAAACTTGTATTTCAGATTTGCGTGCCGGTCAAACATCATGAGCGAACTTTTCCCCTTCAAGTAACCCATAAACGAGGCTACGCTGATCTTTGGCGGAATGCTTACCAGCATATGCACATGATCTGGCATGAGATGCCCTTCTATGATTTCAACTCCTTTGTATGCGCATAGATCATGCAGTATCTCCGCAAGGTCCTTCCTGTATTGATTGTAAATTATTTTTCGCCTATACTTCGGAGTGAAGACGATATGGTATTTGCACAACCATTTTGTGTGTGCTGCACTATTAGCCTTCGGCATCTAAATCACCTTTCCTTTCATCAATAGTGGCTTGAGCACCTCTATTGTAAGGAAAGGTGATTTATTTGTATAACCTCTTACTCTCACCCGCACAGCGGGTGGTTTACTGCTTCGCAAGGATTCGCTTACTTCGTAAGCGAATCACAAGCTCAGCCGACTAAAGTCGAATACAAAGCAAAGCGGTCAGGCACCCCTTCGGGTACCTGACCGCTTGTAGTTTCAGATCAGTTTTGCGCTCTTTTCGTTGACCACTGCATAGGTCTTCAGGTTGAAGCAGATGTGGAACACATCCCGGATCACGTCGTTGCTCTCGATGCAGCCGCCGAGAATCCAGGAGTACAGCACGTCGTGGATGCCGGCGCAGGTGTAGGAGGCTGCCAGGGCGATCGTGCGGTCCGCACGGCCGAAGACATGGCAGAAGTTCTGGTAGATCAGATCCTGCTCCTCCTTGAGGCGTTTCTCCTGCCCGAAGAGCTTGGGGTTCTTCGCCGCGGCGTAAAAGGCATCCTGGTGCTCGCGGATGCTGTTCAGGAAGTTGTTGATCATCTCATCCTCCCGGACCCGACGCTCATTGGGATCCGCCCGGAGGAGTTTTGCCAGGTACTGGTCGTCTGCCTCAAATTTGCACTCGTTCAGCTCGTCCTCGATTTCCCGGGCGATCTCCTCGATGTTGGAGTAATGTAGATAGAAGGTGGAGCGGTTGATCTGCGCCTCCTTGCACAGGGACGTGACCGAGATATCCTCATAGTCTCTGCGGTCGAGGATGCGCACGAAAGCCTTCTTGATGCGTCCTCCGGTCTCGTGAAACTTGCCGTGGAACTTGTTCATGTTCTTGTTTGCAATTGTGTTGTCCATAAATCCTCACCGGAATCAGCGGGTATCATCTTTCAAGTCGTCAACATATGCAGGTCGGGCACGGTATGGATCGGACGTTGCAAACCGCTTCTTACTGATTCCGGTTTCTTGGTTCGACTTCCGTCCAATTTATTGTCCCATGCATCTCCATATTTTACCATTAGCCCATTAAAATGCAACATTCCGATTGATCGTAAATTTCTTGAAATCTGTCCAATATCATGTCCAAACAGTTTTGCCGCTTGATTTCCCCTAAATATGATGGGAAAAGGCTGTTCCTGCGCAGAAGACCCTATCTGGATCGGTTTGAGACTTTACGTAACTTTTACGTTTGCGGTGGGTTTTGTATGGTACAGTGAAAGCAAAGAGCAACCGGAAACGGAATGCATGCCCGCGTATCAATCCGCAGATGCCTTCGGAACGTTGACCCGGCCAAGACGAGAATTACCCCTTACCGTTTCATCATAGCATGTTTCTGCCACAACTCCCATATGATTTGTTGAATATTTTAGGAATGTTTTGTGTATTCTTATGTCCGGGAGCGTTGATATCGTCTCAAAAAGGGTACAGAGGTCAACAGAATAAACTTAACGTATTCTTAACATCATCATCACTCGGATTTGATATACTGAAGCCGTACGGTATGTAGACATTCAGAAGAAACAAACACGAGGAAGGCACGGCTTATGAGCAAAGAAGGAAAAGAGAATAAGAAAGAGAAGCGTTTTGTGGTTCTGGAGGAACAGAGACTCCACGTAGGTGTGATCCGGATCATGGCTGACATGCAGACGGGCGTCAACTACATCTTCGTCTCCGACGACTCCAACTGCAGTATCACGCCGCTTCTCGATGACACCGGTAAGGCCGTTATCACCGATCCCGCTGCTCTGAAGGCCAAGGAAGAGGCTGAGAAGCAGAGGAAGGAAATTCTCAAAGCAGCAAAGAAGGCCGTCAAGAAGGAAAAGAAGAACGCAAAGACCGAAAAGGATCCCGCAGCACCGAAGGAGTGAGTTCTCTCCCATCTGCAGGTGAAATGCTCCCGGCAGCCAGACGGCTGCCGGGAGTTTTTGACTGCTTCTCAACGTTTGGACCAAAATTATGGAAAAAAATCCACAGCCGTTTGGCTGTGGATTTCGTAGCGAGGGGGAGACTTGAACTCTCGACACCGCGGGTATGAACCGCGTGCTCTAGCCAGCTGAGCTACCTCGCCATGTGCTGTCTCGTTCGTGTCAGCTTTGTTAGTATAGGTCTCCCCGCAAGGAAAGTCAACCGGGTTTCCCGCTCCTTCTAATTTTCGTAATAATGAGACAATAAGCACATTTTTCTCGCTCTTCTCTCCCACTCTGCGGCACAAAAAACGTGCCCGGGGAGGGCTTTCCCCAGGCACATCTTTCTCAGGTATCAGTCGTTCTTCTCATCCCCTGCGATGACATAGGCGCCGAGCTCGCCGTTCTGCACGTCGATCTCGATTGTGTCACCCTCGTGGACCTTGTCCTCGAGGATCAGCTTTGCGGACAGGGTCTCCACATGCTTCTGCAGATATCTGCGGAGCGGTCTTGCACCGTAGGAAGGATCGTAGGCGGCGTCGGCGACGTACTGCTTTGCGGCGGGCGTCAGCCGGATCGTGATCTGACGGTCGGTGAGTCTCTTGTTGAGATCCTTGACCATCAGGTCGATGATGCCGCTGATGTTGTCCTTGGTGAGCGGCTTGAAGAGGATGATCTCATCAAGACGGTTCAGGAACTCAGGACGGAAGTGCTGATGAAGCAGCGCGTCCACGGCCTCTCTCGTCTTCTCCGAGATCGCCTCGTTGGTCTTGCCTGCCTTCTCCTGGCTCTCGAGGTCTGCAAGGATCTCCTGGGCGCCGATGTTGGAGGTCAGGATGATGATCGTGTTCTTGAAGTCCACGGTTCTGCCCTGCGAATCGGTGATCCGACCGTCATCGAGCACCTGCAGCAGGATATTGAAGACGTCAGGATGGGCCTTCTCCACCTCATCGAACAGAACCACGCTGTAAGGACGACGGCGCACGGCCTCGGTCAGCTGACCACCCTCCTCATAGCCCACATACCCCGGTGCTGCGCCGATCAGACGCGAGACGGAGTACTTCTCCATGTACTCGGACATATCGATCCGGATCATGGCCTTCTCGTCATCGAACAGGGCCTGGGCCAGTGCCTTGGCAAGTTCAGTCTTGCCGACACCGGTGGGGCCGAGAAACAGGAAGGAACCGATGGGTCTCGTGGGATCCTTGATGCCGGCCTTCGAGCGCATGATGGCCTCGGAGACCAGGGACACGGCCTCGTCCTGGCCCACAACTCTCTTGTGGAGTTCCTGGTCCAGGTGGAGGGTCTTATTCCGCTCGGACTCGGTCAGCTTGCTGACCGGGATCCCGGTCCACTTGGAGACGATCTTTGCGATCTGCTCCTCGTCGACCCGCTCGTGCACCATGGACAGGTCGTCGTCCTTCATGTCCTTCTCTTCCTCATCCAGCTGCTTCTGCAGGGCAGGAAGCTTTCCGTACTGCAGCTCTGCCGCCTTGTTGAGGTCGCCGGACTGCTGTGCGATCTGGATCTGGCTCTTGATGCCCTCGATCTCCTCGCGGAGTTTCGAGAGGTTGTCGACCTTCTTCTTTTCGTTCTGCCACTGGGCAACCTGGGTGTTGAACTTGTCCTTGAGCTCGGCAAGCTCCTTCTCCAGGTCAGCAAGCCGCTCCTTTGAAAGAGTGTCATCCTCCTTCTTCAGCGCGACCTCCTCGATCTCGAGCTGCTGGATCTTTCTGCGCTGCTCATCGAGCTCGGTGGGCATGGAGTTGATCTCGGTCTTGATGCTGGCGCAGGCCTCATCGACCAGGTCGATGGCCTTGTCGGGCAGGAACCGGTCGGAGATGTAGCGGTTGGACAGCGTTGCCGCTGCCACCAGCGCGGAGTCCATGATCTTGACCCCGTGGTAGCTCTCATAGCGGTCCTTCAGGCCACGCAGGATGGAGATGGTATCCTCCACCGAGGGCTCTGCCACCATGACGGGCTGGAAACGGCGCTCCAGCGCCGCATCCTTCTCAATGTACTGCCGGTACTCGTTCAGCGTCGTGGCGCCGATGCAGTGCAGCTCACCTCTTGCGAGCATAGGCTTCAACATGTTTCCGGCGTCCATGGAGCCCTCGGTCTTGCCGGCACCGACGATGGTGTGAATCTCATCGATGAACAGCAGGATCTCGCCCTCAGACTTCTTGACCTCTTCCAGGACGGCTTTCAGACGCTCCTCAAACTCGCCGCGGTACTTGGCACCGGCGATCAGGGAACCCATATCCAGGGAGAAGATCTTCTTGTTCTTCAAGTCATCCGGCACATCGCCCTTGGCGATTCTCTGGGCAAGGCCCTCCACGACAGCGGTCTTGCCGACGCCGGGCTCACCGATCAGCACCGGGTTGTTCTTTGTCTTTCTTGAGAGAATGCGGATCACGTTCCGGATCTCGTCATCTCGGCCGATGACCGGGTCCATCCTCTGGGCCTTTGCCTTGGCGACGAGCTCCTCGCCGTACTTGCTGAGGGCATCATAGGTGTCCTCCGGGCTGTCGGTGGTGACTCTCTGGTTGCCGCGCACGCTCTGGAGTGCGGCAAGGAACGTGTTGCGGTTGATGCCGTAGCTCTTGAACAGGTCGTGAATCGTGCTGTCCGCGTCCTTGATCAGGGCGAGGAACAGATGCTCCACGGAGACGTACTCATCCCCGAGGCCCTTGGACTCGGACTCCGCGTCCACCAGGACCCGGTTCAGGTTCTGGGAGACCTGCAGCTGGATGTTGCCCTGGACCTTCACAAGGCCCGCCACCGCGGCCTCCGCGCGCTTGGTAAATGTGGGCACATCAATGCCCATCTTCTCAATGAGTTTTGCGATCAGGCTGTCGTCGATCGTCAGCAGGGAGTACAGAAGGTGCTCCTGCTCCAGGTTCTGGTTGCCGTACTGGGTGGCCAGCGTCTCGCAGTTGTTGATTGCCTCAATGGATTTCTGGGTAAATTTCTGGATGTTCATATGGTTGACCTCCTCATACAAACGGGGCAGGGGTTTGGGACCCTGTCCCAGTGAAAGTTCTAGTTCACGAACGGTTATCATCAACTGTTCTATAACCACTATAACATAGAACGCAGGATTGTCAACCCTCTCTTCCAATCTTTTTCAAAACTCCCAGAGATCCCGCATAGAAAGCCACCGGATCGACTGGGAGATGGACGCTGCGGTCTTGGTCTCCAGGACGCACCGGGCATGGCATTCCCCCGCAAGAAAGAGCCTCTCCCGCAGGTCGAGGCTCCCGTCGCCGCCTCCCAGGGCCAGGTGGCAGGCAGCGGGATCTTTTCGTGCGTCGTGGATGTGGAAGTGGAGAAGGCGGTCCCGGTGCTTCTGCAGAAAGGTCAGGTCAGTCTCCCCGTGCACCGCCGACTGGCCGATGTCCCAGGTCAGGGCAAAGGCGGGATAGGTCAGCACCTCCTCCAAAACTTCCTGCTGAAGAGGCGTGTAGCCGACGGTATTCTCCACCGCAACCCGAAGGTCCGCATCGCCGATCCAACCGGTGACCTTCTCGGCAAATTCCCGCATGATATCCAGGTAGTTGAGCCGATCTTCCTCCTGCAGGTAGACTCGTTTCTTTGGGAGCGTCACATAAGGCCCCCGCGTAAGGCGCATGTTGATGACAAGGGGCTGGGTGGGATCCCCGAACCGGTCCCGAAGGGGCAGAAACGTCTTTGCCACTTCGATGGCGCCCTTCAGGGTCTGCAGATAGGCTTCCCGCACCAGCGGATTGAAGGACGACGCGGTGAAGTCGTCCGCCAGGTGGATCGTGTAGTAGATCCCCGCATCCTCCGCGAGGGTGATTAGACTGGGGTCTGCAAGAAGCGGCAGCTGGCAGCTGGGAAAGTTCATGTTGAGCTCGAGAAACTAAAGGCCAAGGTCCCGGCAAAGGGACACATTTCCTGCGATGGTTTTCTTATCCACAAGAATCGGCATGCCGTACTGTATCGGTTCGTTTTGTATCATAATTTCTCCGTTTTCATGGCGAAAAAACAGGTGCGGCTTCTGCCGCACCTGTGTGCCTGCGTTACTGTTTGGTTGTTTCCTCGTCTTTTACGTCTTCTGTTTTCTCCGGTTCCGGCTTTGCGGGGTCCGGTTCCGGCTTTGCCTCCGGTGCCGGTGCCTTGTGGCCGACTTCTGTGTAGCCGCCTGTCACATCGATGGCCTCCGCATCCTGCTTTGCCTTCTTGTACTCGGTCTTGGCCTCCCGGACCATGCCGGAGATGCCGGCGATGATGATCAGGTTCGAGACCCCGTCGTAGACGAGGGAGATGCCCATCAGCACCAGGATGATATTGTTGAGGATCGAGGGCTTCAGGATGATGAGCACGCCGAGCGCCACCGTGATCAGGGAGAGGATCAGCGAGAGCACAAAGCCGTCCCCGTTCTCCTTCTTGATCGTGATGCTCTCGGACAGGTTGATGATGCCGCTGATCACGATCAAGATGCCCACCACGGCGGGCACGATGGCCATCAGCACCGCCGGGTTCAGGGCGAGGTACAGGCCCACCACCGCGGCCACCACGCCGATCGCGAGGATCGCCGTGCTCGCAAAGGAGCGCTCCTTCGTAACAAAGTACATCACGATGCCCACGACGCCGGCGGCGCACAGGAGCGCGCCCAGGATCGTGCAGATCACCGTCAGAGCCGGATCCCGCCAGATGATCAGCACCAGGCCGATCACGATGAACAGGAGGGAGCTCACCACCTTGGTGAGCTTTCGCTCCAGGAGCTTCTTTCTGAGCTCCTTTTCCTTAAAAGAGTCGCTGCTCTCCTGCTGTTCTGCCCCTTTGTTTTTCTTGAAGAATGTCATAATGAATACAGGCGCGGAAACCCCGCTGCTTGCAGCGGGGAGGAGCGCCGTCCCCCTTTCTCAAATAAAAGCTCCGGCATGATGCAATATCCGCAACCTACTGACAGATACACTTTTGCCTGAATTCAGTACAACCGCTGTGCCGTTGTTGTGTGTTCCAACTGCAACATAGGTATGCCTTTTATACATTACCTGTGTTCCCGGCTGAATCGGATATCGTTGCTTTCGAACGGCGATACGTCCTTTGCTTACCTTTTTGCCACGAAAGATCCGAAAGTTCTTTTTCCCATTTCGAGGCTCTGAACGGTTTGTTCTGCCACAGGACAGATCTGATCCGGACTTTTTGACACCATCCCCGATATCAATATACTTCGCGTCATAAAACTTCGATAAAACGCGATTATTGCGGCGTCTCTTTTTAAGAAGCTGTTCTGCCGCTCTGTGCCCCGGCTGAAACGCTCCCATACAATAGGCATCATTTGCATGCGTCTTGGCAATGGAGTGATCCCGACGTGACAGCTTTGTATATGCTCCATACGTGGTATGCACAGTCAACCCAGAATCCAAGTCTTTGACAGCCTGCACAATTTTCCACCGCACGGTGTTCATAAACGCTGCGCCAGTCAGAGGTTTCATCTTCGGCTTCCAGCCATATAATTTTCCCTTTTTTTGGTGATTCGCTGCCGTATGGCATTTTGTGCAGACCGTAATCAGGTTGCTCATCCGGTCTGTATGATCGGAGGGTGTTTTCCAGTAACCTATATGGTGCACACGCAGAATCCGTCCATCTTCGATCCCCTTACCGCAGCATTGGCATTTGTAGCCGTCACGATAAAATACCGCTTCACGAAGCGTTGAAATGCCATAGCGAGCCCCATGCTGATAGTCTGATCCTTCTGGAATTGGCAGGCCCTTTTCCTTTGCCTCGAGGACCTGTGTATCAAAGGTTCCTACTTCAAGGTATACGTCAGAAAACGGCAGCACCTTCCGGAAGGTCGATATCAGACGCACATGAATGTCCGCTTTATGCTGAAGTGACGGCGCAAGCCATCCGGTTTTCTTGGAATGCGTACGATTGTCGAACCTCGCTTCACGATACCGAAGACGGCCACGTCTGCTCTTGCGGTACCGTCTCTGTGCATCGTGATGCTGCTTCTCATCTGCAAGTGTATCGACCTGCAGATGGACAAACTCATGCTTTGCGCTCTTTACGGAGACCCCGATATGCTGATAGCCGGTATCCTCGCAGAGTTCGACCTTCTGCGTATGCGGCGTTTTCTGATCCGGCAGAGCGTAGGTCAGCCGGATTGTAAATCCCGGCTCGTGGCCTGCAATGACTGCTCTGCCGCCTTTGAGCATCTGTCTCACCTTTTTGATGTTGTAGGTCGGCATCAGCGGTGAGCCGTCTGCAGCCAGTACATAGGTCAGCATAACTGATGCCTCCTTTCTGAAAATCATACAATCGTTACGGTGCCTTACGGCTTCCCGTGCTGTGTCTCCTCAGGGAAGGCATACACGGGGTTCTGCCTACAGGAGGCTCCTTCCCGGAGGAAGAAGCCCCGTTCGGCGGGTCCACATCGCCAATGTTGTCAGCAGTTTGTTGTGTATCACACTCCTCCTACCCTCAGAAATGTTTAGTGACACACCGCAGAGCAGTGGACTTGTGAGAGCATCCACTGGTGCCTGTGTTCACGAGCAGACAAGCCGGAACTGGTCTGCCGAATTTGCTGATAACGTAGCCGTCCGCAACCCGAAGGTTTTTGGACAGGCTCTGGCTACTCACTCAGGGCTGCGATGGTGCTGCAGTCCTCACGTTAGGCCGATGGGGCTGTGTTGCCACACAACCCCCACGGCTTGCCGTGGGGTTAGTGAGAGGTACCTCCCCCTTCCCTTTCTGCGGCGGTGTGCTTCCTATGGCTATCATAGCACGAGATTCAGAGAAAAGAAGCGATGACTTCCTCGATTTCATCACGCCCTGCCTTCGTCTGGCTGGAGGTGGGGATGATCGTCAGGGAGACGTCCTTTCCCAGCTGGCTCTTCTCATGGAGGACGTCCCGGATGTTTTTGACCGCCCCCGCCACCTGGCTGCGCTTCAACTTGTCCACCTTGGTGGCGACAATGATCGGCACAAAGCCGTTGTGCAGGATCCAGTCAAACATCAGCACGTCGTTGTCCGAGGGGTCGTGGCGGATGTCGACGAGCAGAAACACCGCCTTGAGGGTGGGGCTCGTGTGGAGGTAGCGCTCGATCATATCCCCCCACTGGTCCTTGATGTCCCGGCGCGTCGCCGAGGCGTAGCCGTAGCCCGGCAGGTCCACCAGGTAGAACGCGTCGTTGATGTTGTAGTAGTTGATCGTCGCGGTCTTGCCGGGCTTTTCCGAGACCCGGGCATAGGACTTTCGCTGCATGATCAGGTTGATCAGGGTGGACTTGCCCACGTTCGACTTGCCGGCAAAGGCAAATTCCGGGAGGGTGTGCCGGGGCAGCTCCTTTGTGGTCACCCCCACCACCGTCTCCAGGTTGACACTCCGGATGATCATCGCCATGGTTGGCTCCTTTCTCGCCCGGGCAAAGATCTCGCCCCGGGAACAAAAAACGGCCATGCACACCTTTCGATGCGCATGGCCTGATGTTTTACATTCAGCCTGCGGGCTTCTGCTCGAGCAGACTCTCCTCGCCGGGCAGGACCTCGGTGCGGGATCCGTCGTCGTGGACAAGGAGCGGTGCACCGGTCCCATCCACGGCCGCCTTGGTCACGATGCACTCCCGGATCGTGGGATCCGAGGGGATCGCAAACATGACGTCCATCATGGCACTCTCCATGATGGAGCGCAGACCTCTGGCGCCGGTGTTGCGCTGCACGGCCAGCTCCGCCACCTCCTCGAGGGCATCGTCCTCGAAGGAGAGCTTGACGTGGTCGTAGTCAAACAGCTTTCCGTACTGCTTGACCAGGGCGTTCTTCGGCTCCTTGAGGATGCGCACCAGCGCATTCTTGTCGAGGCCGTCCAGGGAGACCACCACCGGCACACGGCCGATGAACTCCGGAATCATGCCGAAGCGGACGAGGTCCTGGGGCAGGACCTGCTTTAAGGTGTCGGAGATGTTCTTGTCTTCCTTCTCCGCCACAGAGGCGTTGAAGCCCATGGAGCGGTAGTCGGTCCGCTCGTGGATGATCTTCTCGAGGCCGTCGAAGGCACCGCCGCAGATGAACAGGATGTTGGTCGTGTCGATCTGGATCAGCTCCTGCTGGGGATGCTTGCGTCCGCCCTGCGGCGGCACCGAGGCAATGGTGCCCTCGATGATCTTCAGCAGAGCCTGCTGCACGCCCTCGCCCGAGACATCACGGGTGATGGAGACGTTCTCGCCCTTCTTGGCGATCTTGTCGATCTCATCGATGTAGATGATGCCGATCTGGGCCCGCTCGATGTTGTAGTCGGCGGCCTGGATCAGCTTGAGCAGGATGTTTTCCACATCCTCGCCAACGTACCCGGCCTCGGTCAGCGTGGTCGCATCCGCGATGGCAAAGGGCACGTTCAACAGCTTCGCAAGGGTCTGGGCAAGATAGGTCTTGCCGGAACCGGTGGGGCCCAGAAGGAGAATGTTGGACTTCTGCAGCTCCACGTCGTCATCCCGCTTGCCGCTATGGGAGGCCGGATTCATGATCCTCTTGTAGTGGTTGTACACCGAGACCGAGAGGACCTTCTTGGCCTCATCCTGCCCGATGACGTACTCGTCGAGAAACTTCTTGATCTCTGCGGGCTTTAAGAGGTTGACGTCCTGCGTGGTCTTCTTGCGGCTTTTGGCAGCCGAACCGCCCTCGGAATCGGTATCATTGATGATGTCCCCGCAGATAGCGACACACTCATCGCAGATGTAAACGCCGTTGGGTCCGGCGATGAGCTTGCGGACCTGATTTTCCGATCTGCCGCAGAAGGAGCAGCGGCGCGGCGGTGTCATTTTTCCATTTGCCATTCTTTTTTCCTTACCGGGCGAAAAGCGCCGCACGGCATTTCTGCTGTACGGCGCCGCGCTCTATTATGCCTGTTTATTCTTCAGATCCTCTTCGATCTCTTTCCGCGTGGTGTAGATGTGGTCGATGAGGCCGTAATCCAGGGCCTCCTTCGCCGTCATCCAGTTGTCGCGGTCGGTGTCCCGGCACAGGTCCTCATAGGACTTGCCGGTGTTCTCCGCGAGGATGTGGTTCATCTTCTCGCGGGTTGCCTTGATGTGCTCAGCGGCGATGATCATGTCGGAAGCCTGTCCCTCGGTCCCACCGGAGGGCTGGTGGATCAGGATCTCCGAGTTCGGCAGCGCGTAGCGCTTGCCCTTGGTGCCGCCGGCGAGCAGGAACGAACCCATGCTGGCTGCCATGCCCACGCAGATCGTGGAGACATCGCACTTGATGAATTTCATCGTGTCGTAGATGGCAAGGCCTGCGGTGACGGAGCCGCCGGGGCTGTTGATGTAGAACTGGATATCCTTCTCCGGATCCTCACCTTCGAGAAAGAGGAGCTGGGCGACAATGAGTTCTGCGGACTGGTCCGTGACCTCGCTCCCGAGCATGATAATCCGCTCCTTCAGGAGACGGGAAAAGATGTCGTAGGAGCGCTCGCCGGTACCGGTCTGCTCAATAACATAGGGGATGTAGTTGGCCATATCTGAATGCTTCCTTTCTAAAGCTGACCGCGGCGTTGAACCGCGAGTCATTCTTAGAAATCTTAGCCGCAAAGGTCTGCACCTTCAAGGCTTTTTGGCGTTCTTTTATCATAATTCACGGAAATTTCATTCCTGCGGGAACACAGTTTCCGGGAAATTATGCCTCGGTCTTGGGAGCCTCGGCCTCAGCCTCGTCCTTCTTCTCCTCTTCCTTCTTCTCCACCTCAACGGCGTTCTCGGCAAGGAGCGTGACGGCCTTCTGCACGGCGATGTCAGCCTTCAGATCGTTCTTGGCCTCGTCAGAGGAGAAGTAGTTCTTGATGTTCTCCACCGGGGTCTTGTACTGATCTGCCATCTTCTTGATCTCGTCATCGAACTCCTCGTCGGAGACCTCGATGTTCTCGGCCTTGGCAACGGCCTCGAGGGTCAGTCTGGTGCGGATGCGTCTCTCAGCCTGGGGCTTCATGGACTCCAGGAACTGGTCTCTGGTCATGCCGGTGTACTTGAGATAGTCCTCCAGGTTCATGCCCTGATACCGAAGGTTCTGTGCCATCTCCTCGGCCAGGTTCTCCTCCTGGGTGGTCAGCATGGGAGCAGGGATCTCGATGGTTGCGTTCTTGATAGCGGCGTCGACGGCCTCGTTCTCACGGGTGGTCTTCGCATCCTCCTCGCGCTTCACCTCGAGGTTCTTCTTGATGTCGGCCTTGTACTCGTCGAGGGTGTCGAACTCGGAGACCTCATCGGCGAACTCGTCGTTGAGCTCAGGGAGCTGTCTGGTGCGGATGCTGTTCACCTTGCAGTGGAACACAGCCTCCTTGCCGGCGAGCTCTTTTGCATTGTAGTCCTCGGGGAAGGTCACCTTGACATCCTTCTCCTCGCCGGCGTTCATGCCGACCAGCTGATCCTCGAAGCCGGGGATGAAGCTGCCGGAGCCGACAGTCAGATCGTAGTTCTCGGCCTTGCCGCCCTCGAAGGGGACGCCGTCGATGGAGCCGTCGAAGTCGAGCTTGATCATGTCGCCGTTTGCCACAGGGCGGTCTGTCACATCGATGATCTTGGCATTGGCATCCTGCTGTCTCTTCAGCTCCTTGTCAATGTCCTCCTCGGTGACTTCCTTCACATCGACCTTGGCGATCTCGACGCCCTTGTACTGGCCCAGCTCAACCGGGGGCTCCAGTGCCACCTCAGCGGTGTAGATGAAGTCCTTGCCCTCCTCGATCTGGGTGATGTCGATGGTCGGGTTGGAGACGATCTTCTCTCCGCTTTCCTTTGCCGCTGCGGCATAGGACTCGTTGATGGCCTCATTGGCCGCATCTTCGAAGAAGACGCCTGCGCCGTACATCCTCTGGATGATCTGACGGGTGGCATGTCCCTTGCGGAAGCCGGGAACCGAGATCCGGTTCTTCTGCTTTGCATATGCCTTGTCCAGGGCCTTGATGAAATCCTCTGCACTCACGGTGATGGTGAGTTTTGCCATGCTCTTCTCGAGCTTCTCTACGCTAACGCTCATGGTTTCCTCCTGCGCATTTCGAATTTTCCTTTGTGCTGCCCGTCCGGATCTCCTTCGGCATCGTCCGAAGTGTGCCTGCGGCAGATCCCGAAGAACATTCAGCCACCGGGTGTTCCGGACCGGAACAAATCACAGCATGTTAGTATAACATACCCCTCTGCAGAAATCCACATCCGCAGAGGGGCAAATTTTACGAAACTGATTAACTTTTTCGAACCTTTTGACGAATCTCGGCCAGGTCAGGCGTTTGCGTTATCTCCCGCAGCCTTGCCGAAGGGCTCTCCGGAGAGAACGCGGGCGGTCTCCTCGGGATCCATGTGGCCGTCCCGGTGCATGGACATCTTGTCCATCGGGAACTTGCGCAGGTTCTCGAGCACCTTCCTGTCGTCGGCCTGATCGAGCAGGGTCTGGCGGGCCTTGCGGATCTCAAGCTCTGTCCGGTGCTTGGAGGGACCGCCGACGCAGCCGCCGGGGCAGATCATGCCCTCGATGGCGTTCTCGGGAAGTCTTCCCGCCTTGAGCAGGGACAGCGCGGTGCGGCACTCCTGGCCGCCGGCAACCTGCTTGAGACGGATCTTCGAGGTGTCATTGCCCCGCTCCTTCATGCACTCCATGACGGCCTTTGCGACACCGCCGGAGCCTGCGAACTTCTTGCCGAAGATCGAAGCCTCCTGGTAGTCGTTCGGCATCGCCTTGACGGTGCAACCCTTGGAGCGGATCATGGCGCGGAACTCGCCGTAGGTCAGTGCATAGTCCGCATTGCCCGGCACGCTCTTGTCCTCTGCCTCGGACTTCTTTGCGATGCAGGGCCCGATGAAGACCGTGATGCAGCCGGGGTGCTCTGCCTTCAACAAGCGCGAGACAGCGCACATCGGGGAGACGGTCGTGGACATGTTGTCCTTGAACTGCTGCGGGAAGTGCTTGCGCAGCATGTTGATGAAGGCGGGGCAGCAGGAGGTGGTGATGGTTCTGCCCTCTTCCATGGCCTCGGTCCACTCTGCGGACTCGTAGGCAGCGGTCATATCGCCGCCAAGGCCGACCTCCACCATGTCGGTGAAGCCGAGCTGCTTGCAGACGTCGCGGATAGACTCCATCGTGATGTCCGGTCCGAACTGGCCCTCTGTAGCCGGGGCAGCCATGGCGTAGACCTCATCGCCCTTGCGGATGTGCTCAATGATCTTGGTGATATAGGTCTTGGAGCCGATGGCACCGAACGGGCAGCTGTGGATGCAGTGGCCGCAGTTGATGCACTTCGACTCGTCGATGACGCAGTAGCCGTACTCGTCGTAGCTGATGGCGCCGACGGGGCAGGCCTGCTTGCAGGGACGAACGAGATGCACGATGGCGCCGTAAGGACATGCCGCTGCGCACATACCGCACTCCTTGCACTTCGCGGCATCGATATGGGAGCGGAACTCGCCGATGGAGATGGCGCCGAAGCGGCAGGAATTCAGGCACGCCTTGCCAAGGCACAGGCGGCAGTTGTCGGTGACGGAGTAAGCAGACAGCGGACACTCATCGCAGGCGGACTTGATGACCTGCACGATGTTGTGGGAGTCAGGATTGCTCTCGGTATTCTCCGCAAGAGAGAGACGGATTCTCTGTCTTGTGACCTCTCTCTCCTTATAAATGCAGCAGCGGTACGTGGGCTTGGGGCCGGGTACCAGGTCGTAGACGAGTTTGTTCATGTGTGCATCATCCAGCTCGTCAGCCCAGGCCAGCTTGGCCACTTCCTCCATGACCTTGTGTTTGTAGCTCAGAAGACTTTTATCACCAGTTACCATATTCTCCTATCTTTCCGGCAGGTTCCCTCAGAGCCTGCCTGTGACATGGAATGGGGCCCGTCTGTCTCACAGGCGGGCTTGTTAAAAAATTAACTTATTCTGCATTGATTATACACAAATCACGCGTTTTTGCAATGCGGCACGGGGATTTTTGCGGTGCAATCCAGGACAGTTTGGGCCTTGTGTCATCCCATCTGCAGCGGCACGCCGGTCCGGATGTCGATGGGATGGCAAAAGCCAAGATCCTCGTCCGAGTGGCCGGTAATCAAAAGCGGGACCGAGCCCTTCTCCGCGAGGATGAGGTCGATCGCCTTTTTGCGGTTCTCCCGGTCGAGGCCGGTGAAGGGCTCATCGAAGAGAAGCACGTCGCTGGGCACGCACAGGGCACGCACGATGGCAACCCTTCTGCGCATCCCGCCGGAGAGCTCCCGCACCGGCTTGTCCAGGGCGTCCGCGGGGAGGAGCTTCTCGAGGGCCTCCCTGGCGATCCGCGGTGAGAGCTTTTTGCTCACCATCGCCACATTTTCCACCGCGGAAAAGGGCTCGCAGAGCCGGTCCTCCTGAAAGACCACCCCGGCGTGGACGGCGCTGTACTTGTAGTCCCCAAGGAGCCGCACCCGGCCGCTGTCGGGGCGGGTGAGCCCCAGGAGAATTCGAAGAAGCGTCGTCTTTCCCGATCCCGATGGCCCGGTCAGGAGGTAGGAATTGCCGTCGGAGAGCTCCATGCAGAAGTTATCTAGAACGGGCTGCCCGTCAAAGAACTTGGATACGTGGTCCACCTGGATCGTCATGCGACATCTCCTTTCTCCTTCATGCTGTCCGGCTCTTTTTTCTCCTCGCCCGGCAGGAGGCGAAGGAGCCTTGCAAAGGCCTTCTCCACGCCAAAGGAGAGGAGGATGATCACCACGGTCCAGGCCAGGAGGTCTCCGGTCTCCAGGTAGATCTTTGCCTGGTAGAGCCGGTTTCCGATGGACTGCAGGGGCTGGCCGATGACCTCGGCGGCAACGCCCGCCTTCCAGCACATCCCCAGTGCCAGGGAGAAGGCGCTCTTCCAGAACGGGGAAAGGCCCGGCAGAAGAATGTAGTGGAGCTTTGCCCCAAAGGGGATGCGAAAGACCTGCGCCATCTCCAGGAGCTTTTTGTCGTTGTTGGCAAGCCCCTCCCTTGTGCTCCCGTACAGGATCGGCAGGACCACGATCAGGCTCGTGAAGAACGAGAGGTTTTTCGAGCCGAACCAGATGAGAAGAAGCACCACAAAGCTCGCCACCGGGACGGACTTGAGCGCAGCAAAAAACGGGGATAGAAATTCCCCGAGGATCAGCTTCTTTGCGCCGGCAAAGGCAAGAAGAATCCCAAGGAGCGAGGCGCACAAAAAGCCGAGGCCGATCCGCCAGAAGGTGTACCAGATGCTCAGCCAAAAGTCCGCCGTGACGACAAGCCGGCAGAGGCACTTGATCGTCTCCACGGGGCCCACCAGCATGACGCTGTTGTGCACCAGGAGCGAAACCAGCTGCCAGACGAGAAGCCAGAACAGGATGATGCCCGCCTTTTTCAGGTGTTGTCTCATGTGAATTTCCTCCTCCGGTATCCTACCGCAGAATCCCGGATTTCTCCACGAAAAAACCGCTCCCGCAGGTGACCTGCAGGGGCGGCCGTTTGCTGGTCCGTGTGTTGCTTACTGGCCCAGGTAGTAGAAGTCATCCCCGGGGACGCTGCCGCCCACGGAGGCGGCATCAAAGCCTGCCAGGATGTCGAGAAAACCGGAGAGCTTGGTCTTCATCTCCTCACCCGTCACGCAGACAATCGCGCACTTGGGAAGAGCCTTCTCGGCGACTGCGGCCTTCTCGACGATGCCGTAGGAGGCGACGAGCTCAGCCGTGCCGGAGACATCGCTGGATGCCTTCTCCACACTGGCCTCCTGCTCCTTCAGGAAGGTCTCCACCGCTGCCGGATGGGCGGCGAGGAAATCGTTGTTCACGATCGTGACACCCTGCACCATGGAGCTCTTGCCGTCGGCGATGTCATTCCAGGAATCGTTCAGCGAGAAGGCCTCGTGGACATCCTGGTTCTGGATCGTTGCAGCGGTTGCAAAGGGCTGGGGCAGAATCGCAACCGTGCTGGAATCCTCAGCGAGGACCGAGGCGATCTCGGTGGCCTCAGACCTAAAGTCCAGATCTGCGCTGATGCCGTAGGCATCGAGCAGATAGCGGATCGCGTACTCCGGGGTAGCACCCTGGCCGGTGGTCACGATGGTCTTGCCGTCCAGATCGTCGAAGCTGTCGATGGAGTCATCTCCCGTCACGCAGTAGAGAACGCCCTCGGTGTTGATGTCGATCACCGAGACGCCGCCGTTGGTCTTGTGATAGAGAACGCTGGCAAGGTTTGCGGGCACCAGGGCGATGTCGAGGTCGCCGGAGGCAACCAGGGGGGTGATCGCATCCGGAGCGGACTCAACGGTGAACTCGTAGTTTCCCTCCGACGTGCCGGCGTCACTCTCTGCCATCAGATTTACCAGTCCCATGGTGGTGGGTCCCTTCAGGGCGCCCACGCGCACCGTCACATCATCGGCGGCTGCGGTCTCGGTGCCGGCTTCTGTTGCTGCCTCAGTGGCTGCCTCGGCAGCTGCTTCGGTTGCCGCTTCCGTCGCTGCCTCGGTGGCAGCCTCGGTTGCCGCGGTGGTCTCCACCGCGGTTGCGGTCTCCTGGGTCGATGCCGCCTCCTGGGAACCTGCAGATGATCCGCAGCCCGTCACGGTACCTGCCGCGAGCAGCAGAGCGGTGAGAAGGCCTGTCAACTTTTTCGCACTCATTTCTCTGTTCTTCCTCCTTTCCCCAAAACATTGATATTTTTTTCACATATGGGGACAAGACATACTAGCTGAATCTGTCTTTCTTGTCAATTTGCTGAAGCAACAAAGCGGCGAAAAGCGAGGCGTTTCCTAAAGTTTTGTGCAGTTCGTCCCGAAAGGCGTGAGAATTCATAGATTGTTTATGGATTTTCAACAGGAATCTTCTTATAATGTTGCTGGCACGGGGAGGTGAGCCTCCCGGATGCCTGCATGAACCTTTAGGAGGTGCAAATGGACAAACTGACAGCGATCTTTCTCGCAGAGGGCTGCGAGGAGGTGGAGGCGCTGACCACCGTGGATCTTCTCCGCAGGGCGAAGGTTCCGGTCACGATGGTAGCAATCGGCACGACAAGGGAAGTGACCGGTTCCCACGGGATCCGCATCACGGCGGATACCACGATTTCCGAGATTCACTTCGACGACTATGACATGCTCATCCTGCCGGGCGGGATCCCGGGCACGCCGAATCTGGCGGCCTGCAAGCCCCTGACCGACGCACTCCTGGATTTTGCGGCAAAAGGAAAAGAGATCGCGGCGATCTGCGCCGCGCCCTCGATCCTCGCGGATCTGGGAATTCTCAGGGGCCGCACGGCAGCCTGCAACCCCTCGAAGGAGGACGTCCTGCTTGCGGGCGGTGCAAACCTCGTGCAGGACCCCGTCGCGCAGGACAACAACATCATCACTTCCCGGGCCATGGGGACCGCCGTTCCCTTCGGCCTTCGGATCGTCGCGCACTACCGCGGAAGGGAGGCCGCCGAGGCGCTGCGGAACAACATTCTGTTTACTGGGGAGGGCTGAAATGCAGAACCTGAACATTTTGTTTTTCCTGACACCCAAGAGCAGCATCGACATGATCTATGAGGACGAGACCGTCGGACAGACCATCGAGCGCATGAAGTGCCACGAGTACACCTCCTACCCCATGATCAACGGGGACACGGGAAAGTACATCGGCACCATCACCCAGGGGGACATCCTGCGGGAGATCACCTCCAGCGATGCGCTCCTGTCCAAGACCATGGAGCGGCCCGTGGGCTGCATCCCGCGCAACCGGGACTACCGCCCGGTGCGGGTCAACGCGGAGATCTGGGAGCTGTTCGAGTCGGCAAAGACCCAGAACTTCATCCCGGTGATCGACGACTCCGGTGTGTTCATCGGCATCGTCACGAGAAAGGACATCCTCCAGGCGCTCATCGATGAGCTCTCGGGGCGGGAGTCCAAGGAAGCGGTCCGCCGGTTGGACCGACAGAGGACCCGGGCTGTCTGAGGGAGCAGACGGCAGAACGGGCTCCCATCGGGGACAGATCCTTCAAAGGGGAAGATTCATCACAGGGATAAGAAAGGAGAGATGCAAAGCACCTGCCTTGCATCTCTCCTTCTTTTTTTACGCTTTGGCTTTGGGCGCCGCCTTACCCGGCCTCCGGCCGGTAGCCGCTGCCGGAGGACTCGCGGATCACGAGCTTTGCCGGCATCAGCAGGTTGTCGGGCTGACGCTTGCCGCCTATCATGTCGAACAAAAACTGGATCGTCGCCTCCGCCATCTCGGACTGGGGCTGCTCGATGGTGGTCAGGCGCGGGACGCAGTACTTGCCCTCGTCGATGCCATCGTATCCCACCACGGAGACATCCTCCGGGATCTTCCGCCCGCTGTCGATGATGGCGCGGATCGCACCGATGGCGATGACATCGGAGATGCAGAAGATCGCGGTGAGCCCCGGGTTGTCCCGCATCAGCGCCTGGGCGCCGAGATACCCGTTCTCCCGGGTGTAGCGCTCGGCACTTTTCGTCTTGATCTCGTAGACCAGGTTCGGGTCAAACGCCATTCCCCGCTCCCGCAGGGCCTTCTGGTAGCCGAGAAAGCGGAGCTGGCCGACGCTGGGCTTGTCCAGTCCCTCGGTGATGATCCCGATGTGCCTGTGCCCCTGCTCGATCAGGTACAGGACCGCCTTCTCGGACTCCGCAAGGTCATCCACCGCGACGTTCGCATAGCGGACCTGGTCCCGGACCCGGGGGCGCCCCTCCATCTGAAACTCATCCTCGTTGCCGACGGTGCAGAAGATGTAGGGCACGCCGATCTGCTGCAGGCTCTCCGGCGTGTGGTTGAAATTGCCGCCGAGGAACACGATGCCCTTGAGCTTGCGCTCCTTGACCAGGGCCTGGGCCACGGAGACCTCGTCCTGGTCGTCGTCCACGTGCCGCAGGATCGCCGCGTAGTTCTTCTTCTGGGTGAACTGCTCCATGATCCGGACCATGCCCAGAAAGAAGGGGTTGGAGATTCCCTTGACGAGGAAGGCGATCGAGTCGGATTCGCTGCGCTTTAAGTACCGCGCGGAGTCATTCGGCACGAAGCCGTACTCCTCGATCACCGCCATGATCTTCTTCTTCGTCTCCGGATTGATGTCCGGATGGTTGTTGATCGCACGGGAGACGGTGCTGACCCCTACGCCGCAGATCCGCGCGATGTCCTTGATTGTTGTGTTTGACATAGGCGTTAGTAAGAAAACGGGTTGATAAGCAATAAGTGCATCTTGTAGTCATCAAATTGCAAGCAGATTGAGCTCCTTAACATCTCCATAATGGTGTACCTTCTTGGGATTCCTGGATGCAAAGAGAGTTTCCGCAAGTTCCCCAATCGTTGTCCTCTGCCTGTACGCTGCCCTGAATACGAGGTTGTAACGGTTCAAATACTTGGTGGCGACACCGCGATATTCGGTATATCGGCGCTTGATAAAAGAGTGAAGGTTGTTCACAGTGTTCAGATTGAAGAAACCTGCCGACTCCTTCTTCACATTCATGACCGTGATTCCCAGGATCTTGCCCAGCCTCGGATACACATTCATGCCGTCCGTCAGGAAAAGTGTGCCCTTCTGGACATGACCAGTATAGATATCAACAACATTTGCACTGGAAGGCCTTGCCCGGTTCTCGGATTTCACGATCAGATCGCCAGTCTTGCGCTGTACTGCGGTGCAGATACAGATCTGCTCGTCTGAAAGGCCGCGTTTGGATGCGGGAGTGCCACGCTTGCGGGGCTTTCGACTGGCATCAGGGCCAAATTTCGTACCTTTTTTGGACTCCGGAACGTAGGTTTCATCCGCTTCCACGACATCTTCCACCGTGGCTGGCTGCTCCACCTGCATGTCCTCGAGAGCAAGCATGATCTTATGCCGCATGAAGAACAGACTGCTATGGCTGATCTTGCATCCATGGCTGGCAAGTGACTTGACCGTCTTATCCAGAGAGGTCCCCCTGAGCGTCTCTTCCAGAACCTTGGTCCAGATCTCAGTACCAAAGTGTGAGCCTGAGAGCAAAGTGTTGCTCGTTGTAACAAATGACGTTCCACATTGCCTGCAGATGTATGCCTGTTTTCCATGTTTGTGTCCATTCCTAACAACATGAGCATTGGAATGGCAGATCGGACAATCCAAACGGGGAGCAATCATCTTCTTCGGAGAAGAGGTTGCACTCTCATGGGAGAAGCCCTCCATGAGCTTGTTAACAAGAAGAATCAGGTCGTCCCTGGAAAGATCTCTGGCTTCGGTCAGTATGCGCTCAATGCAGCTCATAGTCTTGCCCTCCTGGCAAGACTATTGTAGTTCAAGTTAGAGAAGGCCGTTGTACAGCAGAATGTACAAAACGGCATATTTTATACTTCTGCTAAAATGCTTTGGAGCTTATCAACCCGTTTTCTTACTAACGCCTTGACATAACTCCCTCCCGAAAGCGGTGTCCGCCGCTGGGCCAATCAGAGGGGTTTCACTTCGGGGTTTCCCCTGCAAAACCCGAAGGAGAGCAGCGGTTTCCCGCTTCTCTCCCCCTGGACGCCGCTTCTTTGTTGCTTTGTTACTTCTTTCTGCCGTAGGTCTTGGCCAGAACGCACATCTTCTTCGCAAGCTCTGCTGTGCAGGCATCGTCCCGCATGCGCCAGACCCAGTTGCCGCCGAGGGTGGACGGGGTGTTGATTCTCGCCTCATCGCCCAGATTCAGGTAGTCCTGCATCGGAATGATCGCGGTGTCTGCAACGCTCATGAACGCGCAGCGGATGAACTTCCAGGCGATGTCCTTTGTGCTGTGGATGTCGAGATACCGCCTTGCAAAGGCCTTGTCGCGGCGGTCCACGTGCTCATACCAGCCGCGCATCGTCTCGTTGTCGTGGGTTCCCGTATAGACCACGCAGTTGTTCTTGTAGTTGTGGGGCAGGTAGTCCGACTCCTCCCGGGAGTCAAAGGCAAACTGGAGCACCTTCATGCCCGGATACCCGGAGTCCTTCACCAGCTTGATGACGGACGGGGTCATAAAGCCCAGGTCCTCGGCGATAATCTCCTTCTTGCCAAGCTGCTTCTTCACCGTACGGAACAGGTCGATCCCCGGGCCAGGCATCCACTTGCCGTTCTCCGCGGTGGGATCCCCGTAGGGCACCGCCCAGTACTCGTCGAAGCCGCGGAAGTGGTCGATGCGGACCACGTCGTAGAGCTCGAAACAGGCGGACAGGCGCTTGAGCCACCAGGCGTAGCCGGTCTTCTTGTGATAATCCCAGCGGTAGATCGGGTTCCCCCAGAGCTGGCCTGTGGCGGAGAAGCCATCCGGCGGGCAGCCTGCCACCACGATGGGATAGCCCTTCTCGTCGAACTCGAAGAGTTCCGGGTGGCTCCAGGTGTCGGCGGAGTCGAAGGCCACGTAGATCGGGATATCGCCCACGATCCGGATACCCTTCTTGTTGGCGTAGGACTTGAGCTTTCTCCACTGGCCAAAGAACAGGTACTGCTGGAACTGGATCTCCCGGATCTTCTCCGCGAGCTCCTTCCGGTACCGCTCCATCGCTTCTGGCTGTCTTGTGCGGATGTCTTCTTCCCACTCGATGTAGCTCTTGCCGCCCTGAGCCTCCTTCACGGCGCTGTAGAGGGCGTAGTCATCGAGCCAGTCCGCATTCGTCCGGATGAAATCCTCAAAATCGGCCCGCTCCTTGTCGTATGCCGGGGTATCGTACTTTTTGTCCGGGTGCAGGGCGTAAGGGCTGTTCTGATAGGCCTTCTCCAGCACGGGGTAAAAGTGAAAATAGAGCTTCTCGTAGTCGATGTGCTCCGGATCGGAACCGAAGTCCGCACCGGTCACATCCGCCTCCTCGAGATACCCCGCCGCAACCAGCTCCTCCAGATCAATGAAGTAGGGGTTGCCGGCGAAGGTGGAGAAGGATTGGTACGGGGAGTCCCCGTATCCGGTCTGACCGATCGGCAGGATCTGCCAGAGGGACTGGCCTGCCTCTGCGAGAAAATCGACAAACGCATATGCATCCCGGGAAAAGCATCCAATGCCCTGCTTTGAGGGCAGCGAGGCGATGGGAAGCAATACGCCGCATGTTCTTGACATTGCTGTGTCTCCTTTGCTGTGTTTCGCTACACTTTGTAATACACTCACCGGAAATATGCCACTACATTTCCGGTAACGTTTTCAACTGGGTGTTAAAAGAATGCGGGATCCGGATCCGGGATCCGCACCCCGCAAGCATTGCTCAGCCCTTGACTGCACCTGCCATGACACCTTCAATGATGTACTTCTGGCAGAAAATGTAGAAGATGACGATCGGGACGATGGCGAGAACCAGAACTGCCATCATGGCGCCCCAGTCGACCTGGCCGTGGCTCTGCTTCAGGTACTGGACCGCGATCGGGATAGTCTTGTACTTGTTGACGTTCAGAACAAGAGCAGGGAGCAGGTAGTCGTTCCAGATCCACATCGCATCGAGGATCGCGACGGTGATCAGTGTCGGCTTCATGATCGGGACGATGACCTGGAAGTAGGTCTGGATCGGGGTGCAGCCGTCGATCATGGCAGCTTCCTCAATCTCCAGCGGAATACTCTTGACAAAGCCCGTGAACATGAACACCGCCAGGCCTGCGCCAAAGCCCAGGTAGACGATGCAGATGCCAACCGGGTTGGAGAGTTTGAGCATGTTTGCCAGCTTGCTCAGCGTGAACATGACCATCTGGAAGGGGACGATCATCGAGAACATGCACAGCACGTAGATCAGGTTGGAACCGAAGTCCTTCACCCGGACGATGAACCATGCGGTCATCGAGCAGCACAGGATGATCAGTGCCACAGACACCACGGTGATGAACAGCGAGTATCCGAAGGTATGGAAGAAATCGGTCTTCTTGATGGCGTTGGCGTAGTTGAGCCAGCCGACGAAGGTCTTGGAGATGCCGGCCTTCCACTGGGCAAAGCCCTTGGAGATCGGTGTCTTCGAGAGCCCGAAGGGGTTCTTGAAGATGTAGGCCTTCCGCTTGAAGGAGTTTAAGAGCACCACAAACAGCGGATAAATCCACAGAAGGGACAGGATCAACATGACCACGGAGAGCACACCGCTGTGTTTGGACCGGCGGACGGTCGAGACCTGTGCCTCAGCTTTCGTAACTTTCTTTGCTGCCATTACTGTTCTACCTCCCCGCTTCTCGAGACCTTATTCTGAATAAGGGAAATGATTGCCACCAGGATGAAGAAGATCACAGCCTTTGCCTGGCCGACACCCTGCCAGCCGGTCTTGCCGTACATCGTGTTGTAGATGTTCAGGGCAAGGAGTTCGGACTGCTTGCCGGGGTTGCCGCCGGTCAGAGCCAGGTTCTGATCGAAGAGCTTGAAGCCGTTGGTCAGAGTCAGGAACGTGCAGACCGTGATGGTCGGGCGCAGGGACGGCAGGATGATGTTGGTCAGAAGCTGCCGGTTGTTGGCGCCGTCGATCTTGGCCGCCTCGATCAGGTCAGCCGAGACGTTCTGGATGCCTGCCACGTAGATGATCATCATGTATCCGATCTGCTGCCAGCACACCACGGCGACCAGGCCCCAGAAGGCCGTCCACTGGGTGGAGACGATCGTCATCGAGTAGTTCGACAGGATGCTGTTGAAGATCATCAGCCAGATGTAGGACAGGACGATGCCGCCGATCAGGTTCGGGAGGAAGAAGCAGGTGCGGAAGAAGTTCGTTCCGCGGATGCCCTTCGTGAGCGCCATGGCGATTGCGAAGGCGGCGACGTTGATGATCGCCATCGTCACCACGGTGAACAGCGTGGTGTACCAGAGCGAGTGCAGGGACGTGGTGTCGAGCTTCCCGGCCACAAAGAAGATCTTGGTGTAGTTCTGGAAGCCCACCCACTTCCAGTCGGTGACGGTGGTGAACTTACAGAACGAGAGAAAAATACCGTAGCAGAACGGAATGATGAAGCCGATCAGGAACGCTGCCATTGTAGGCAGGACGAAGAGCGGCCAATATTTTCGGATGGACTTTTGCATAAGACTCCTCCTGAATCAGAAAGCGGGTGAGTGAGAATAACTCACTCACCCGTGGTAAATCAGACGATCTTCAATTGTGTTTCAAAGAGACTTACTGAGCGGCCTCTTCCTTGAGCTTCCACTGAGTAGCCCAGCCATCGACGAATGCGGTCTTCACATCGTCCCAGGTGCCGGAACCATCGGTGTAAGCGGTGAGTGCAGAGACAACATCTGCTCTCCAGTCATCGACGTTCGGAGTTGCGTTGAAGCTCCATGCAACGGAGGTCTTGCCATCTGCCATCATGGCGTTTGCATCCTGGAAGAACGGGTTGCTGGATGCGTAGTCGCCGGTGAAGGTATCGAACGGAGCGGTCAGACCCATCGTGTTGGTGATGGCATCACGGCCCTCATCAGAGGTGATGACCCAGTCGAGGAATGCCAGAGTGGACTGGATGTCCTCCTCGGACGCCTGGCTGTTGACAGCCCAGTGGTTCTCAGTACCAACGCAGAGACCCTCGTTCGCATCGTCGACGCCGAAGTAGATGGGCATCATGCCGAGGTCATCAGCGGTAACCTCATAGCCGTTGTCCGGATTGGTGAGTGCGGAGTACTCCCAGTCGCCGTTCTGATAGAAGACTGCCTCGCCAAGGCCGAACTCCTCTTCTGCGTTGTAGGAGCCGGATGCCAGGGTCTTGGGATCTGCTGCGGAATCTGCAACGTACATATCCCAGACTGCCTTGTAGTTGTCGAGGTAGGTTCCCTTGATGGTGGGCTCACCAGCTGTGGTGTCGACACCGTCATCCTTGAACTCGTAGTACAGAGGAAGGGTTGCAAGGTGTCCGGAGAATCTCCAGGAAGAACCATCATCCAGACCAGCGGAAGCGAAGGCCTCGGTCAGGCTCGTGCCGAACTGCTCGTTGATCTCATCGATTCTGCTGTTGATGTCGTCTGCAACGGCCTTCAGGGTATCGAAGCTGTTGATCTCATCGACAGAGGAGACAACTGCGTTGTCCATCGTGCAGTAGTCATCGAGGATGGTCTTGTTGTAGATG
The DNA here is from genome assembly GCA_022483465.1 of Lachnospiraceae bacterium. Taxonomy (GTDB): domain Bacteria; phylum Bacillota; class Clostridia; order Lachnospirales; family Lachnospiraceae; genus CAG-791. Next base: position 180,983 of record JAKVNF010000001.1, read on the forward strand.
ATGCCGAAGCACTCGTAGCAGTTTGCAACAGCAGCGATCTTGCCGTTGTACTCAACTGCCAGGGACTTATCGGTCAGATGATTGTAAAGGGAGGAGTCCTTCAGATCGTAGGTGTAATCATCCCAGGTCTGTGCATCGGTTGCAGAGCCGAGGTTGAAGATGGTCGGTGCATCGCTGCCCTTTGCCATCTCGGACTGAAGGGTGGTGTTGTACTGTCCGTCAGCAGCGGTCAGAACCTGGACATCCACGCCGGTCTCATCGGTGTAGGTCTGTGCCAGATCCTGCCAGGCTTCATCGGTCTCAGGCTTGAAGTTCAGCAGATAGACCTTGCCAGTGCCGGGATCCATGGAATCGGAGGTTGCAGCAGCCTCAGTGGTGTCGGTAGCAGCGGCCTCGGTGGTCTCAGCTGCAGCGGCCTCAGTTGCAGCAGTGGTTGCTGCCTCAGTAGCTGCCGTGGAGGCGGCGGTGTCGCTGGAAGAGCTGCTTCCGCAGCCTGCAAGCATTGCGGCTGCCATTGCTGCTGTCAGAACGATGGTAACGGTTTTCTTTTTCATGTTCCTCTCCTTTTTTAGTGTGAGATTCATATCCCCTTGCGGATTTGAATACTACCAGAACTGTTCTCGGTATCGGTATCGGTACCGTTTCCGGAACTGTTTTAATATAGCACTGACCTCAAAATCTGGCAACAGGTTTTTCGACCTTTTTCGTCGATTTGTCGTTTATGCCAAATTTGAACCAAATCGCGCGAGCGCGATGCTCCATCAAAGTTATCCCTAAAGCTCACAGCTTTCTCTGTTGGGGATACCATGACAAACTTCAGCATAGACAAAAGAGGAAGAAATGATCTTGTCATCTCTTCCTCTTTTCTGTATTCTACAAAAAAATAACCCACAGATGACCTTGATTGGCGTCGAGCGTTCATCCATGGGGCTCTCATAAGCAAGGTGAGTTTATCAAGTCCCTTGCAAATCTGCAAGCCCCATCTTTGTCGGCCGGCCAATCATGAGTTTCATCCCCATACCATCATTGCCGGAACGATTTCATGAGATACCTTGATTCCCCGAAATTCAAAACCGAACTGTCCAAACTGGAAGTGTTCCTGTCCCTGATCGACTACCGCGAGTCTACCATTCAGGGCTATCTGCAAACCGTCTTCGAGTGCTTTGAATGGCTTGAGAAAACCTATCATGTATCCCTCGATGATGCTGCTCTTGAACAGCTTCAGAGTTTTCTCGTTTATCTCCATAAGCCCAGAAGCAAAGGCGGGAAAGAACTTAAGCCCAGATCTGTCAACGTCTACAACGTCAGCATCCGGCGTTATCGTGCTTCCGTTGCGCATGCTCCCATCCCTCTGGAAAACCTTCCGCTGATGAAGGTGGATCATACCCTCCCGAAGGTACCGACGCGTCAGGAAGTGCAGAAGCTGATTATGGGGACGAAAGATCCGAGAAACCGCCTGATTCTCGCCCTCTGCTTTGGCTGTGCGCTCCGTCTGAATGAAGTCCTGTCTCTGCGCTTCGGTGATATCTCCATCAAAAGAATGCAGATCACAATTCGTGCGGAAGTCAGCAAGAACCGAAATGAAGGGAAGGTCGAACTTCCAAAAGATCTCGCGCGGATGCTCTACTTCTACTTCAAAAGATTCCGTCGGGATGCCGGAGAGGGGGACTACCTTTTTCCCGGCAGAGATGCCGCACATCATCTGTCTGACGGAGCAGTGCAGCGCTTCTTTCAGAAGCGCCTGAAAGAACTCGGATGGGAAAACCGCGGATATCATTTCCATTCCCTCCGACACGCCCATGCGCTTTTCTACTATCAGGGCGGCGCTGATCTCTTTCAGGTACAGGTCAGACTTCGGCACCGCTCCATTGCTTCCACGATGATCTACGTACAGCTGGATGGTCAGCTTCAGGAGAGAAAAAACGTTGCAAACCCCTTCGACGGAAACGGCTTCGCGCTCTGAAAAAACAAAAAAGATGGTACCCTCGAGCCGGCCAGGCAGAACCTTCCGCCTTCCTGACAGTCAGACTGCGATCAGAGTCCGCAGATGCATTACCGGCTTCAGACAGGAAAAAGAGCCTTCAAGATATCGAATCCGCCAGATCTTCCGGAGATTTCTCCCAGACTATCTGGCAAAGCACGGAAAGGAAATGCCGCCCGAAAAGGTGAAGATTCTCCGTCTCATGGCACAATGCGGCACGGGAGATCTGGGTTATATTGTCTCCATCTGCCCTGACTGCGGAGAAATTTCGTTTACACCGAGATCCTGCGGCAACTCGAACTGCCCCTGCTGTGGCTTTTTTCGCCGTGAAAAGTGGATCGCTGAGCGCAGGTCCGAAGTCATTCACGGGATGTCCTACCATCATCTTGTGTTCACGGTTCCCCACGATCTGAATGAGTTGATCTACAACAATCAGAAGGCTCTGCTGGATCTTCTGTTTCATTCCGCGCAGGATGCCCTTCTGGAGCTCTGCCTTGAAAGGCACAACATTAAGCCCGGAATCATCATGGTGCTCCACACTTTTGGGAGCAGTATGACGCTCCACTACCACCTGCACGTGCTGATCTCCGCAGGCGGACTGACACCGGATGACGCCTCCTTTAAGAAGATCAGGGGCTTCTTCCTCCCTGTCCAGAAGATATCCGGACGATACCGGAAGCACTTCATGAGAGGACTCAAGCGGCTCTACAGAAAGGGAAAACTATCCTTCAATGGCTCTGCCGCACCTTATGAGAGTGAGGAGTCATTCCAGAATTTATGCGACGAGTGCTACAAGTGCCTTTGGAATGTCAACCTCAAGAGGTATGGCTCTTATTCTGAAGAAGACAGAGAACGGGATCCGTCACTTCCGGATGTGGAGGATGTCATAGGTTATTTTGGGCGGTACGCCGACAGAACGGCAATCACATCCTCCCGGATCAGGGACGTCTCGGACAGCGGTATCACGTTTGAGTACAAGGACTATCATACCGATGGCTCGTATGACAAGAAGGACATGGTACTCACGCCGGAAGAATTCATCCGACGGTTTTCACTTCACATCCTTCCGAAGGGAGTACGCAAGATCCGGATGGCAGGGTATCTTGCCGGGAATGTCCGTAAAAAGAAGCTTGCAAGGATCCACGAAATTCTGGGTGATGAATATGTACCGAGTCTGATTCGCGGAATGAAAAGCTGTGAGGTCATGAAGGCCCTTTTTGATAAGGATCCGGCCCGCTGCTCCAACTGTGGGGCACAGATGCATGCCTTTCTCTTCAGCATGGATAAGACAGCGATCTATCTCAGAGCAATGGGGAAGGTTGAAGGAAGCAGCTATATCGAAATACCCCGGTATTGCCGGGGACCGGATGGAATGTTGGATGTCTCCCATCCGCGCTTTTAATAAAGATTCTTTTCAGGTCATCTGCCCGGATGGCCTATTTCTCATGTCACAACGTCTGTAAATCCCACCCGGTCAACGGTTCAGAAGAAGAAAGATGGGTTTCTGAGCCAGGGTATTCAAGCCAAGTCGGATGCTAAAAATTCCTAACTATTCCCATAGTCTACGCTGAGAGCGATTCGGTTCAAAACAAAGGATAGTTGCCGGCCCCCTACGGGAACCGGCAACTATCCTTCACAATTTCTCCGGCGAAAATTGGAGGATATTACGAAAAAGATTTCGTGTATCTTCGTGAATGCCCCCAGTGGGCAGACCCCGTTTTGGACAAATTCCCCAAAAACAGCGAAAGACACCGCTCGGATGCCTTCCGGGCGGTGTCTTTTACCAGCTTACTTTAGTTTTCCGCTTCCTTAATATCTCCACTTCATGGCGTTCATGCGGCGGATCTGCTCCACGAATTCGGCGTTGTTCCGGGTCTTGGCAAACAGATCCAGGACGGTATCCGTCGCGTCCTCGGCCCGCTGGCCGATGAACATCCTGTGGATGATGGCGGCGGCCTCCTGCTCCTTGGGGGTCAGAAGAAGATCGTCGCGCCGCGTGCCGGACTTTGCCAGGTCCACGGCGGGGAAGATCCTGCGCTCGGAGAGCTTGCGGTTTAAGATCAGCTCCATGTTGCCGGTGCCCTTGAACTCCTCGTAGACGACGTCGTCCATCTTGGAGCCGGTCTCGATCAGGGCCGTGGCGAGAATCGTCAGCGATCCGCCCTCCCGCATGTTGCGGGCCGCGCCGAAGAAGCGCTTGGGCATGTGCAGGGCCGCCGGATCGAGGCCGCCCGAGAGGGTTCTGCCGCTGGACTCCTCCGTGATATTGTAGGCTCTCGTGAGTCTTGTGATGGAGTCGATGAGGATCATCACATCGCGTTTTTGCTCCACCAGGCGCTTTGCCCGCTCGATCACCATCTCGGAGACCCGCTTGTGGTGCTCCGGCAGCTCGTCAAAGGTGGAGTAGATGACCTCTACGTTGGGGCCCTGGATGGCCTCCTTGATGTCGGTGACCTCCTCCGGGCGCTCGTCGATGAGCAGGATGATCAGATGGATCTCCGGGTTGTTGACCAGGACCGAGGAAGCAACCTGCTTGAGGAGGGTCGTCTTGCCGGCCTTGGGCGGGGAGACGATCATGCCGCGCTGTCCCTTGCCCACCGGGCACATCAGATCCATGACCCGCATGGCCAGGGAACCGCCCTGGCGCTCCAGGCGGATCTTCTCATTCGGGAAGATCGGGGTCAGGTCCTCGAAGTTGACCCGGGGCGTGGCGTCATTCGGCGCCTCGCCGTTGACGCTGGTGACGTACAAAAGGGCCGAGAACTTCTCCGCGGAGGTGCGGGTCCTCGTGTTGCCGGTCACAATGTCGCCGGTCTTCAAGCGGAACTTGCGGATCTGACTGGGCGCCACGTACACGTCCGCATCGCCGGGCATGTAGTTGTCGGAGCGGATGAAGCCGAAGCCGTCGTTCATGACCTCCAGAATGCCGGTGACGGTGATGCCGGAGTCCAGCTCCGCATTGATGTTGACGTCATTGCGCCGGGAGGGCTGCTCGGGGCGGTTGGAGCGGCGCGGCCGCTCCTCTGCCTCCTCATACCGGTCGCGGTAGTTGTTCTCCCCGTCGAGATACCGGGGCTGAGGCTCATAGTCCCGCTCCCTCTCCCGCTCCTCTGCGGCGCGGCTCATCCTAGGGGGCTCTGGTCTCGGGGCCGGGCGGTAGTTCACCGGCGGGCGCTGCGGCTGGGGTGCCTCCTGCGCGGGCTCTGCGGAGCGGTAGATCACCGGCTTTTTCCGAACCACGGTTCGGCGGATGATGCCCTCTTTGGGAGCCTCCTGCGCGGGCGCAGGGGCGGCTTGGGGTGCGGCCTTTGCCGCTTCCTTCTCCCGCTCCTTTGCCTCCCGCTCATCCTGGGCGAGCATCAGGTCCACGAGATCTGCCTTCTTGATGCGGGAGGGAATCTTCATCTCCCGCTTTTTGGCGATGTCGCGCAGATCGCTCACGCTCAGTGCTTCATACTTCTCTCTTGTCATGTTTGTCATGAACGCGAAAATCTCCCTCTCTCTGGTGCATGGCCGGGGCCACCGGCCGGATGGATATGTGGTAAGCGAAAAAATCCGCCCCGGGTGCTGCCCCGGTCGGATAAAAACGGATCAGATTTTGGTCTTAGGGATCATCAATGGAATACGGAAGTTCGAAATATTGGTTCAACGGGAAACAGGTCCCCTCTGCGGATGCGAAGTAGATCGGAACTGCCGAATGTCTAAGTCTTGCACTTCTTTTTGCCATTATAAGCCAGACGAGGCGCCAAATGCAATGCTAAGGCAGAAAGATTTGACAGGAGGTTTTGCGTGGGAAAAGGGAATCCCGGTGGCGGATGGGGCCGCCCTCCCCGGTCCTCAGAAGAGGGTCCCGATGACCGTCTGGTAGAGGGACTCGTTCTGGGCGCGCCACTTGGCAAGGACCGCCCGGGCCACCTTCTCCGAGGGGACGTTCAGATTCAGCTCAAAGAGGATCTGCTGGTTCTCCCGGATGCACATGTGTACCGTGTAGCCGCCGAAGGAGGCCTTGTAGTAGTCCCCGGTGACGCTCTGGTCGCTGGTCAGACCGTACCCGTTCTCCTTGAGAAAGGCGTCCGCCTGGGCCTTGATCTTGTCGGAGATCTGGTTGCGGAAGAAAAAGAGGGTCTCGTTCCCCTCCTTTGTGACGGACAAAAAGACCGCCCCGTCGCTTTCCTCCCGGGCGGTGACATAGCCGTTTGCCTTCAGCTCCTCGTAGGTTGCCGCCAGTGTCTCGAAGTTGACGTAGCCGTTCTCGAGCATGAAGTTGGACAGGAGCACCATCGGCAGCTCCTTCGGGGAGCGGTGCAGAAGGTACAGGATGATCAGTTGGTAGATTGCGATGGTCGATTCCATGACAGCTTCCCCCGTTTTCCCCCATCACGTCTTGGAATTCTTCGGATCCCTGGGAAGGAGGTCCTCCGGTGTTTCGTACTTCTTGTTTCCGGTGAGCCTAAGGAGCCGCTCCCGGATTGCCCGCTCGTGCCCGTTTTCCGATGGCACATAGAACGAGGCATCCCGCAGCGCATCGGGCAGATACTGCTGGCCAGAGTAGTGCTCCTTGTAGTCGTGGGCGTACTGGTAGCCGATGCCGTGCCCCAGATCCTGCGCGTGGCTGTAGTGGGCATCCTGCAGATAGGGCGGGATCGGCAGGTTCCCGGAGGCGTCCACCTCCTTCTCCGCAGCGGTGATGGACTCCACGGCGGTGTTGGACTTGGGTGCGCTGGCGACGTATTCCGCCGCCTGGGCCAGGATGATCTGGGACTCGGGCCAGCCGATGCGCTCCGCGGCAAGGGAGGCCGCCACGGCGACCTGCAGGGCCTGCGGGTCCGCATTGCCCACGTCCTCCGCGGCGCAGATCATGATCCGCCTTGCGATGAAGACCGGATCCTCCCCCGCCCGGATCATGCGGGCCAGGTAGTAGACCGCGGCGTCCGGATCGGACCCCCGCATGCTCTTGATGAAGGCCGAGATCGTGTCGTAGTGGCCGTCGCCGGACTTGTCGTAGCGCATGACGCGCTTCTGGATGCACTCGGAGGCGACCTCCATCGTGACGTGGATCTTCCCGTCGGCAGAGCGCTGCGTGGTCAGTACCGCCATCTCAATGGCATTCAGGGCATGCCGCGCATCGCCCCCCGCCATATCGGCGAGAAAGTCCAGGGCATCCTCGTCGATGACCGCGTGGTAGGACCCAAGGCCCCGCTCGCTGTCGGTGAGGGCCCGCTGCAGAAGAACCTTGATGTCCGCCTGCTCCAGGGGCTTCAGCTCAAAGATCATGGACCGCGACAGGAGCGCCGAATTCACCTCAAAGTAGGGGTTCTCGGTGGTCGCCCCGATCAGGATCAGCGTTCCGTCCTCCACAAAGGGGAGCAGGTAGTCCTGCTGTCCCTTGTTGAAGCGGTGAATCTCGTCGATGAACAGGATCGTCTTCTTGCCGTAACCCCCGAGGCGCTCCTTCGCCTTGGCCACCACGTCTTCCATGTCCTTCTTGCCGGCGCTGGTGGCGTTGATCTGGCAGAAAGCGGCACTGGTGGTGTTGGCGATGACCCGGGCCAGGGTGGTCTTTCCCGTTCCCGGTGGGCCGTAGAAGATCACGGAGGAGAGCCGGTCCGCCTGAATCATGCGGGAGAGCATCTTTCCCTTGCCGATCAGATGCTGCTGCCCTACCACCTCGTCCAGGGTTCTGGGGCGGAGCCTCGCGGCCAGGGGCGACTCCGACTCCTTCTTCTGTTCTGACATGTACTCAAATAGATCCATGAAAATCACAGCTTCCAGATGTCGCGGTTGTACTCCTCCACGGCGCGGTCAGAGGAGAAGTAGCCGCTCTTTGCGATGTTGACAAGGCTCATCCGGTTCCACTTCGTCCGGTTCTCGTAATCGGCAAAGCACCGGTCCTTGACGCGGATGTAGTCCTCGAGGTCGATGAGGGACATGAAGGTATCCCGGGTCAGGAGCTCGTTCTGAAGGCGCTCCAGGTTCTCCCGGTGTCCGATCTCCAGGCACTGGGGGCCGGTGATAAAGTCCACCGCCTCCTTCACCACGGGGCTCTTCTCGTAGATCTTCCTGGGATCATAGTCCCCGGTTGCCTGGTGGCGCAGCACCTCGTCCTTGCCGATGCCGAAGATGTAGCAGTTGTCCTCTCCCACCAGGTCCCGGATCTCCACGTTGGCGCCGTCCGCGGTGCCGAGGGTCACGGCGCCGTTGAGCATGAACTTCATGTTGGAGGTGCCGGAGGCCTCCTTGGTGGCCAGGCTGATCTGCTCCGACACGTCGCAGGCCGGGATCAGGCGCTCCGCGTAGGAGACGTTGTAGTTGGTCACGAAGACCATGTGCAGCACGCTGTTCACGTCTGGATCGCCGTTGATGATGTCGGCGAGCACCAGGAGCAGATGGATGATGTCCTTGGCGAGCACATAGGCGGGAGCCGCCTTGCCGCCAAAGATGAAGTTGAGCGGTCGCTTCGGCCGCAGGCCGCACTTGACCTCCAGGTACTTGTGGATGATGTAGAGCGCATTCATCTGCTGGCGCTTGTACTCGTGCAGGCGCTTGATCTGGATGTCAAAGATGCCGTAGGGGTCCAGAGCCACGTCCTCGGTGCGCTCGATGTACTCCGCCAGCGCCATCTTGTTGCGCATGCGGATCTCCTCCAGGGTCTGGAGCGTCTCCGGGTCATCCTGGAAGGCGAGAAGCCCCTCCAGCTTGGTGGCATCCCGCTTGTAGGCGTCGTTGATCTTGGAGCTGATGAAGTCCGCCAGCTCGTGGTTGCAGGACAGGAGCCATCTGCGGAAGGTGATGCCGTTGGTCTTGTTCGAAAACTTGTACGGATAGACCTCGTAGAACTTGTGCAGCTCTTCCTCCTCCAGGATCTGGGTGTGGATGGCGGCGACGCCGTTGACGGAGAACCCGTAGTGGATCGCAAGATACGCCATGTGGATCACGTCGTTTTTGTCAATGATCCAGAGGTCCGGATCGCTGAACTTCTCCTTCACCCGCCGGTCCAGCTCCCGCAGGATCGGGACGAGCTGGGGCACCACCTTCTCGATGGCGGTCATGGGCCAGGTCTCCAGGGCCTCAGCCAGGATCGTGTGGTTGGTGTAGGCGCAGGTCCGTTCCACGACGCTGATCGCCTCGTCCAGGGGCATGGCCTTGGTGGTGGTCAGAATCCGCACCAGCTCCGGGATGATGAGAGCCGGGTGGGTGTCGTTGATCTGGATCACCGCGTGCTGGTCCAGGTGCCGCAGGTCGTACTGCCTGGTCTTCATCTCGTGCAGGATCCACTGGGCCGCGTTGGAGACCAGAAAGTACTGCTGGTACAAGCGCAGGAGCTTCCCCTTCTCATCGGAGTCGTCCGGGTACAGGAACAGGGTCAAGTTCTTCTCGATCGCGGTCTTGTCGAAGGTGATGCCGTCCCGCACCAGGTCCTCGTCCACGCTGTCCACGTCGAAGAGGCGCAGGCGGTTGACGCCGGAATCATACCCCACCACGTCCACGTCGTACATGTGACTCGTGACCTTCCGGTCGCCGAAGTAGACGTCAAAGGAGACGTCGCTGGCGACCTCCCAGGAGTCGGGCTCGATCCAGGGGTCCTTCTCCTCCTTCTGCAGGTGATCGTCCAAAACCTGTCGGAAGATCCCGTAGTGGTAGTTGAGGCCGATGCCCTCGCCGGCAAGGCCGAGGGTCGCGATGGAGTCGAGGTAGCAGGCGGCGAGACGCCCGAGTCCGCCGTTTCCCAGAGACGGCTCCGGCTCCACCTCCTCGATCCGGGATAGGTCCTTTCCGTACTTCTCCAGAAGCGCCTTCATCCTGTCATAGATGCGCAGGTTGATCAGGTTGTTGGACAGGAGTTTTCCGATGAGGAACTCGGAGGAGAGGTAGTAGATGATCTTCTCCCCGGTGTTGTGCTCGGTGACCTTGAGCAGCCGCTTGCAGTAGTCCAAGAGCACATAGTAGAGCTCCCAGTCGGAGCACTCCCCAAAGGAGTGACCGAACCGCGCCTTCGCGATCTCCTGCACCTGGCGCTCCATGTTCATGTTCAGGACATCCCGCTGCATGTTGGTAGACTGAATTCTCATTTTTACCTGTCCTTCCGGTGTTTCCCTGTCTTTCCCCGCTTGCGAAAAAGCCATGCATGCCTCCCCGTTCGGAAAGGCAGGCATGGCCACAGTTCTATCTATTGTTGTGTTGTGCCGGATCTCAGAACTCGAAGAGCTCCTTCATGACCAGGTGTCTCGGCGTGCCGTTGACCCAGATCGGATAGAGCTCACCCTCGATGAGAGGTCTTGCATACTTGACATATGCCTCGGTGACATTGTCGCCCTCGGCATTGATCATCTCGTCAGGAACATTCTTCACGCCGTTTGCGATCTGATGGATGTCGAAGCGGGAGAACTCGATGCGGTAAGGCTCCTTCTCGGTGTTCACTCTCTTGAAGATGACCATCTCACCGGTCTCGCCGTCGGCAGCTGCCTCAGCAGCCATCTTGCCGGCCGTGAAGGCCTCGTTGATATCGGTCAGGGATGCCACATGGGTAGCGGCTCTCTGCATGGTGGAGAACTCGATCGGTCTGGTCTTGCAGCCGGTGCGCTCGCCGATCAGCTTGCAGAGGGCAGAAGCGGTTCCGGAGAGCTGCTTGTGTCCAAATGCATCGACCTTGTCGGAGGCATCGCCGAGCTCGCACGCATATCTGCCATCCGCGAGCTTTAAGCCCTCGGAGACGGCGATCACGACGGATCTCTTGGTCTTTGCCAGGTGATCGACCTTGTCCAGGAACTTGTCGACATCGAAGACGCGCTCCGGAAGATAGATGGCATCGACACCGGTGCAGTCATCGCCCTTGGCAAGGGCAGCGGCAGCGGTGAGCCAGCCGGCATCACGGCCCATGATCTCGGTCACGCAGATGGTGGGCTTCTCAGCGCCGAAGGACTCGTTGTCGCGGATGATCTCCTTCAGGGTCGTTGCGATGTACTTCGCAGCAGAGCCGTATCCGGGGCAGTGATCGGTGATCGGCAGGTCGTTGTCGATGGTCTTGGGCACGCCCATGAAGGTCTGCTTCTTGCCATGCTCCTTGGCATAGTCAGAGAGCATCTTGACGGTGTCCATGGAGTCGTTTCCGCCGGCATAGAACAGGGTGTCGATGTCGTTCTCCTCCATCACCTGGAAGATCTTCTCGTAGACATCCTCATGTCCCTCGGGCTTGGGCATCTTGTAGCGGCAGGAGCCCAGGAATGCAGAGGGAGTTCTCTTCAGGAGCTCAATGCCCATGGGATCTGCCAGGTACTTGTCCAGATCCACAATCTTGCCCTGCAGGAAGCCCTCGATGCCATGGACCATGCCATAGACATGAACAGCGCCCTGCTCCTTGGCTCCGACATAGACGCCGGCAACAGAGGAATTGATGACGGCGGTGGGGCCGCCGGACTGACCAACTACTACATTTCTCATGATGAATTGCTCCTCTCTGAAGATCTGTTCGATCCGTTTCGGTATGTTTCCTTGATACCGGGGAAAAGTATAGCAGATGGAAAGGGGACGGTCAAACCAAATGAAGGGGCAAGGACCGGCGCCCGGGGCTGTCTTTCCTTTCGGGCCGAACCTGTGTAAAATGATCCTGTTGCAGCGCCCGCACCCCAAAACGCGGGCGCGATGAGGAGTAAACCGGCATGCCTTGGCGACCCAATTGCAAATTTCATCCGCTCTCTCTGGTCCTTCTGCTGACCGCAGCGGCAGGGGGCTTCGCGGGCTGCGGCCAGAATTCCTCCAAAACCCTCTCCCAGATCGTAGCCGGCGAGGCGTCCTCCGATTCCACGGAGACGGTGCAGGGAACTCGGGACAACACCCCGAAGGTCCTGGTGCCGGAGAGCCCCGGCACCACAGTCCTTGGTACGGACACCATCTCCATCGACATCTCCAACGCCGCAGATGGGTACCTCTCCGTCTCCTGCACTGCCGGGGACGACAAGAAGCGAAAGCTTCGAATCACGCCGCCCAACGACGTGGTCTACACCTATGATCTTACCTCCGACGGGACGGTCTCCTACTACCCCTTCTCCTGCGGGGACGGCTCCTATCGGATCGCCGTCTACGAAAACGTGGAGGGAAACAAGTACGCTGCGGCATTCGACACCACCATCGAGATCTCCCTCACCGATTCCCTCTCCCCCTTCCTCTATCCCAACATCGAGGTCTGGTTCACCAGCGATTCGAAGGCGGTGGCAGCAGCCGAGGAGACGGTCCTCCCCGCCAACTCCGACCTGGATGCGATCTCCGAGGTCTACGACTACGTGATCACCCACGTGACCTATGACTGGGATGAGGCGGAAAACGTCGAGTCCGGGTACATCCCGGACGTGGACGAGGTTCTCGAGACCGGGAAGGGAATCTGCGTGGACTTCTCCGCGCTTCTATGCGCGATGCTGCGCTCCCAGCACATCCCCACCCGAGTCGAGGTGGGCTATGCGGGGGATGTCTACCACGCCTGGGTCTCCACCTATGTGGAGGACGTGGGCTGGGTCAACGGCATCATCCGCTTTGACGGGACCGACTGGTCCCTGATGGATGCCACCCTGGCCACCACCGAGTCGGAGAAGGACTACAAAAACTTTATCAGCGACCCCAGCAACTACCAGGCACTGTACCTTTACTAATGGGACCGATACCGCAACCAACATGTCACGGGGTATGGACGATATGAAGACTACCAACAAAAAGCCGCTTTCCGAGGCGGATCTTGCAAGGCTCCTTGGCCAGCTCGCACTCCTTACGGAGTCCTCGGATGCCCGGGCAGACGACTGCCTCCAGGTTATGGCGAAGGATCCCTCCAACAAAAAGTACGGGCCGCTCCTGACGGCGATGTTAAAGGAGACGACCCTCGGGGCAACCCTCTCCGAGGCGGCCTCCCACACCGGGGTCTTTCCCGCCTTTGCCCTCTCCTTTCTCTCCATCGGGGAGCAGACGGGACGGCTCGACCTTGTGCTGCGGGCCCTTGCCGACTACTACCAGGATGCGGATTCCCTGCGGCAGTCGGTGCGGGATGCCCTCTCCTATCCGGTTCTCATGACGGTCCTGATGGCGGCGGTCATCGTGTTCCTTTTGGCCAAGGTGGTCCCGATCTTCACGGAGGTCTTCACCCAGCTGGGAAGCGGCGCGGTGGGGCTTGCGGCCTTTGCATCGCGCCACCAGCAGGGGCTCTCGGTGCTCTACGTGGTGCTCCTTGTCCTTGCCCTCGTCTTTGCGGCGGCCTTTTTTGTCTGCTCCGGCACGAGGCGGGGCCGGGCCCTCGCCCAAAGGATTCTCCCCCGCTTTCCGCAGATCAAAAAGATCCTCGAGATCCGGCAGACCGCACAGCTTGCCTCCGTCCTGCACATGGCGGTCGGCGTCGAGAACAGCGACATGGAGCCCTGCCTTCGCCTTGCGCGGGGGCTGGTCACCAGTCCCGCGATACGCGGGCGGATCGACCGCTGCATGGAAGACCTCCGGGGCGGCGCCCGCTTTTCCGAGGCCTGCGAGAAGGAGGATCTCTTCTCGCCGTTTTGCTGCGGCCTTCTGCACGCCGCCGATGAGAGCGGGAGCCTGGACCGGGCCCTCGGCCTCATCGCCGACCGCTACGGGGAGGAGGCGGACCGAAAGCGCACGCGCCTTCTCTCCTCGATTGAGCCCACCATGGTCATCGTGCTCTCCGTCGTGATCGGCGTCATCCTCTTCTCGGTGCTGATCCCGCTGGCGGGCATCATGACCGGGATCGGCTGAAGAAGGGAGGGTGCTCATGGATCAGGATGTAACCCGTGCCCCCTCCCGGCGGGGGGCCCTCCGGCTCCTTTTTGTACCGCTTATTGTGGTGCTCCTGTTGGGCCTTTTATCCTACGGTGCGGACAGAATCCGAAAGAGCAGCCGGGCTGCCCAGAAGGAGGCCCTCGAGACCGCCCTCACCAGGGACATCACGGCCTGCTACGCCCTGGAGGGAAGCTATCCCCCCAGCATCCAGTACCTGAAGGACCACTACGGCCTTGTCTATGACGAGGATCTCTTCTCCATCGGCTACCAGGTGGAGGGGGAGAACCTGCGGCCCACCGCCACCGTGGTGGAGAAGGGGGCGGACTCATGAAACGGCAGGAAAACCGCCACTGCATCGACCTTGTGTTTGTGATCCTGCTCTTTGCGGTCTTTGCCGGGAGCGTCCTGGTGGTGCTCGCCGCGGAGACCGGCGGCTATCAGCGGATTCTCTCCTCCATCGCGGAGCGCACCGACCTCTCCACCCTGGAGAGCTACATCGCCCAGAAGGTGCGGCAGACGGGAACTGCCAGTGCCGGGACGTTTGACGGGTCCTCCGCCCTGGTCCTCTCCCAGGACATCGACGGCACAACCTATGTCACGGTGCTCTACACCGACGGGACCACGATGCGGGAGCTCTTCTGCGAGGCCTCCGCCCTCTCCGGGTTCTCGAAAGGGGCCGGGGAGGAGGTGTGCGGGTGCACGAAGGCCGAGTTCTCCGCCGTCCCGGACACGAACCTGATCCGGGCAGATGTGGGGGCGGACGGCGGGGAGGAGAGCTTCCTCCTTGCCGCCGCGCCGTAGGAGCTTGTTATGCACAGACGATCCAACAGTTCTCTGCTCCTTGCAGAGCTCATCCTCTCCATCTTTTTCTTCCTCGCCGCCGCGGCGATCAGCGTCCGGATCTTTGCCGCCGCCGCAAAGTATGAGGACGTGGCAAAACAGAACCAGCAGCTCTCCCTGCTTTTGCGAAACTGCGAGGAGAGCTTTGACGCCGCCGCGGGGGACCCGGAAAAGACCCTGCAGGGGCTCTTGGTCCTCTATCCGGATCTTAGCGCTGCCGCTGACGATTCCTCTGCAACCCTCCCCGTGGACCTTGCGGGCGAGGATGGCGAGAGCACTCTCACGCTGACCTTCTCTGGGGAGTCCGAAGGAACCGGCACGCTCCACCGCCTCGCCCTTTCGGTCACCGCTCCGGACGGCGATGCGCTCTATCAGACGGAACTTTCTTCCTTTGAACAGGAGGCCCAGGATGCGGGAACATGAGAAAAACACGGGCGTTCGCTTCGGCGCCTCCGGAATCTCCCTGATCCTGGTGCTCTTTGGGATTGTCGCCATGCTCCTACTCGCGGTCCTCTCCCTCTCCGCGGCCCAGGCATCTCTGCGCCTCTCCAAGCGCTGCCTCTCTTCCGAGGAGAACTATGCGGCGGCCAAGAAGGAGGAGGCCTCGGCGCTTGCCAAACTCTCTTCGCTTCTTACTTCCGGGGAGGACGAGAAGGCTGCCCTTTCGGATGCGGGATTTTCCGAGGGGGAGGACGGCACCTGGCAGGTCTCCTTCCCCTGCGGCGAGTCCCAGGCACTGACGGTGGCCGTCTTGGTGGAAAAAGACCGGTATGAGATCGTCTCCGAGACAACCGGCAGCACCGAGGAGGTGACCTATGACACTTCCCTCCCGGTATTGAAAAAGAGCCGCAATTAAGGAGACCGGCACCTTGTGATTACCCGGACGTAAAAAAGGGCTCGATCTGTCATTCGGACAGATCGAGCCCTTTTTAGACATCTTTATGGAATTTGCTTACTGCTTTACAGTGTTGGCGGTGACCTTGATCCTTGCCAGGGCCTTGTTCACGGCCGGGATGCAGAGGATGACCACGGTGATGGCCGCCTCCGCGCCGATGTAGATCGCGTTATAGACCGCACTGTAGGCGGCACCGTTCCAGCCCTCCCAGGCGTAGGAGCCGAAGAAGATCCAGCCGGAGAGGAAGGCGAAGAAGTACCGGCCAAGGCAGCCTGCCAGATATCCCTTGATCAGACCGTTCTTCTGGTTTGCAAAAAAGCCCGACAGTCCCGCCGCGCCGAAGGCGAGGGGATAGTCCAGAAGGACCTGCACCGGTGTCAGGATGTAGGGTCCCAGGATGAACTGCAGCACGCCGTAGGCAATTCCCGAGACAATGCCGACCTGCCAGCCAAAGAAGTACCCCGGCAGGGCTGCGAACAACATGGAGCAGAGGGTGATGGCACCGCCGGTGGGGAACTCGAACACCTTCAGCATGCTGGTGACGCAGGCGAGGGCGATGCACACCGCACAGTACACAAGAACCTTGACATTTTTGGACATGAAAAAACCTCCTCATACGGACTGCATATGGGGAGGTGGCAGGTCAACAGAAAACGGCCGTGACAGACGGCACGTCTGTGTGACAATTATGTTTGCTTCCTTACGCCGGTATTGTCCGGTTCAAGTCCCAAGGGTCAGGTGCGCGTCCGCTTTGCGGCCGGGCTCCTGTCTCAGCAGCAGCTCCCCCAGCAGTGTTTTGTTGTGTTCCTACCTTACTCTGCAGAGGGCTTCCTGTCAAGACATGCGCTGCTGCTGTGCCCTGCGAAGGCGGGGGATGATGTCCTGCAGGGCGTGGAGCGCCGCATCCAGCTCCTCCTTGGTGGTCTCCGGTCCCAGGGTAAAGCGGAGGGTCCCCTTTGCCCGCTGCGGGTCGTTCGTCATCGCGAGAATCACGTGGGAGGGCTCCGGCAGGCCTGTGGTGCAGGCAGAGCCGCCGGAGGCGCAGATCCCCGCAAGATCCAGGTTCATCAGCATCGCATCGGTGACCAGGCCCGGGAAGGAGATGCTCAGGTTGCCGGGAAGCCGCCCCGGCCCCGGCAGGGGGCCGTTCCAACAGCCGCCTTCTGGGAAGGCGGCGACGAGCTTTTCATACAGGTACTGCTGCAGGGAGCGCTCCCGCTCTGCCCAGACCTGCTGGTTCTCTTTGGCCTCCCGCACCGCCGCGGCAAAACCCGCGGCGGCGGGCACGTTTTCGGTGCCGGCGCGCCTTCCCCGCTCCTGGGTGCCGCCGTGGATCAGGCTCCCGATCCGGGTGCCCTTTCGAATGTACAAGAAGCCGATCCCCTTGGGGCCGCCGAGCTTGTGGGCGGAGGCAGATAGGAAGGTGACGGGCACCTTTTGCACATCGATTGGGAGTTTCCCAAAGGCCTGCACCGCATCGGTGTGAAAGAGGCACCCGTGGGAGGCGGTAAGTTCTGAGAGCTCCCGGATGGGCTCAATGGTCCCCACCTCGTTGTTGGCCCACATGATGGAGACCAGGCCGGTGTCCGGGTGGGAGCAGAGCGCTTCCTCCAGGACCCCGGGCTCGACAACGCCCTCCCCGTTGACCGGGAGGATCGTCACCGGAAAGCCCCGATCCCGCAGGTAGTCCGCGGTGTGGAGCACCGCGTGGTGCTCGATGCTTGTGGTGAGAAGGCGGGGCTTCCCCGCCTTTGCTGTTTCCTCGAGCCCCGAAATCAGAGCCTGGTTGTCCGACTCGGACCCGCCCGAGGTCAGGATGATCTCGGAGAAGTCCGCGTGGATGCTCTCTGCCAGCACCGCCCGGCTCTCATCCAAAAGCGCCCGGGCCTTCCTCGCGATGCCGTAGGAGGCGCTGGCATTGCCAAAGGTCCCGGTGAGTGCTTCCTCCATCGCCCGGACTGCCCCCGGCCGCATCGGGGCCGTCGCCGCATAGTCCAGATAGATCACGTATCATTCCTCCTAATAGGGCCGCCGAAGGCCCTTGGGATAGTGGTTCTTGCACACACCCCCGGCTGCCTTTCCCCAGCCAGCCGAATACCCATCAAAGCAGACCAGGACGTACCCCCGAAGCGCGGGGTCGCAGGGGATGGCCTCCCCGTGGAGATAGGCTGCCGCCTCCCTGCTGTCGGATGCAAGATTCAGGGTCCGCTTCGCCTCTTCGGGCTTTAAGGTCAGGGCAAGGGCGTGTCCCGGCACAAATCGGTCATGGGCAAGGCTCCCCAGGTCCAGACCCGGCCGCAGCACCCGAAGGCCCTGCAGGGGAAGTTTTGTCGGCATCCGATAGAGTTCCGTTCCGAAGGGGACATAGACGCCGGAATCCGGAACGCTGCCCTTGAGATTTTCCGAAGCAAACGAGGCAAACACCGCGACAAGGCTCTCCTGCCCCGTCTCCCGTCCCCGGCGCTTCGTGTTTTCCCGCTTTGCCCGCTCCGGGGAGAGCGGGCGAAAGGGCGTCTCCTCGCCCCGGGTGAGGCGCGCCACAAAGTGCCCCTCTCCCCGAAGGTTCTGGGGAAACAGCCGCACGGCCCGGGACAGGCTGTCCCGGACCCCCTCCTCCACCGGAAGGCGGCACCAGTCGGGACGGCCCACCGAAAAGCCAAAGCGTGCAAAGTCCTCCCCGAGAAGGCCCGGCAGATCAACCAGCAGAAACTCCGGATGGGCGGACAAAAAGGCCGCCAGGGTCTCCTCGTCCTCCTCCGGGGCAAAGGTGCAGGTGCTGTAGACAAGGGTTCCGCCGGGGCGAAGAAGCTTGGCCGCGTTGCCCAGGATCTCCAGCTGCCGCTCGTGGCAGAGCCGGATGTTGTCCTCCGACCACATGTCCAGGGCGGCCTGCTCCTTTTTGAACATGCCCTCCCCGGAGCAGGGCGCGTCCACCACCACCCGGTCGAAGTACGCGGGGAGCGCCTCCGCCAGGGAAGCGGTGTCCATGTTTGTGACCACAGCATTGGCAATGCCGCAGCGCTCGATGTTCTGGGAGAGGATTTTTGCCCGCTGGGGCGAGATCTCATTGGAGACCAAGAGCCCCTCGCCCCGCATCCTGGCCGCCAGCTGGGTGGACTTTCCCCCGGGGGCCGCGCACAGATCCAGCACCCGCTCCCCCGGCTGCACGCCGGAGAGGGCGGCCACCGCCATGGCGCTCGCCTCCTGGATGTAGTAGCAGCCCGCCTCGTGCAGGGGGCTCTTTCCGGGGCGGTGTTCGGTCCCGTCCGCCAGGGTCTCCTCGTAGTAGCAGCCCTCTGGCGCCCAGGGCACCGGCTCTTCGAGGTACGGGAGAAGCTGCCGGATCCTTTCAGGATCCGCCTTCAGGGTGTTGACGCGCAGGGCATGGCTCCGCTCCCGGTCATAGGAAGCAAAAAAGGCGGGTGCCTCCTCCCCGAGAAGGTCCGACATCCGCTTCTGAAATCCTTCCGGCAGGGCGATCATGAGCGCTTCTCCCCGGTGTGGCGAAGCCGCGCCGCCGCATCCTCATCGGAGGCGCAGTAGGCGTCCTGCACCGCTTCGATGTAGAAGGCAAGGTCCGCATCCAGCTGCCGGTCCCGGCCCGCCGGGAATTTTTTCCGGATCCCCTCGGTCATCGCCCAGATGTCCTGGGCCGCCCGCTGCTTCTTCTCCGCCTCGGTGGAGCGGATCAGGCCGCAGTACTTGCGGGCATAGTCCTCACTCTTGGTGCTCTCCAGGTACCGCAGCACCGTATTGCGGATCTCCCAGTACAAGAGCGCAAGCTCCGCCTCACTGTGGGGCGTTGTCCCGTCCAGGGTGAGAAGGGTGAGCTCCTTGCGGATCTCCTTGGTGATGCCGCGGCCGGAGAAGGTCGACCCCGCCATGACGCCCAGCTCCACGAGGCAGCGCAGAAACAGATCGGCGCTTCGGTGATAGCGCTTTGCATAGAGGGCCGCCCGCTCCTGTGCGGTCGGATCCCCGGAAAGCGCCTCCGCCAGCTTTGCCCGCTTCTTCGGATCCGTCTCCGCATAGTAAGCTTCCCATTCCGGTTCCAGTTCGTACATGTCCAGCTTACCTCCTTCAGACCTCAATCAGCATCGCCCGCAGCACGCCGGCCCGGGTGGTCTTGCGCTTTCCGGCGCCAAGTCCCGTCCGGAGAATCCGAAACTCCTGGGGAAGCGCCTCCTCCGTCCGGAGTACTGCCGCGGCCGCCGCACCCGTCGGGGTCACGAATTCGCCCCGGTCCGGCAGGATGTGGAGAGGCAGCTGATAGGTCTCGGCAATCGCGGTCACCGCGGGAACTGGCACCGGGAGCACCCCGTGCTGGCAGCGCACCGTCCCGGTGCCCTCGTAGAGCGCCGGCACGATGACCCCAGCGATGTCCTCCCGGCGGCGCAGGTCGTCATAGCAGACGGCAATCGCGATGATGTCCGCGATGGAATCCAGCGCCCCCACCTCGTGGAAGTGGACCTCCTCGATTGGCCTGCCGTGGACCTTGCTCTCCGCCTCGGCCACCACCAGAAAGAGCTTTTTTGCCAGCTCCCGGGCCGAATCCTCCATCTCCACGGCATCCAGGATCGCGTTCACCTCGGCCAGGTTCCGATGGGCGTGGTGATGGTGGGCATGGTCATGATCATGGGCATGGTCGTGCTCCTCATCATGGTCATGCTCATGATCGTGTTCGTGATCGTGCTCCTCGTGGGTATGGGACAGTTCCTCCTCCGTTCCGTAGAGGTAGGTCATGTCGTGGTCATGGTTGTCCTCGTCCAAAATCACGTCGAAGTCGCAGGCGTTGATGCCGGACTTCTGGACGGTGGAGATTTTGACGTCAAAGCCCTTGGCGGGAATCGTGGACAGGGTGTGCAGAAGGCGGTCCCGATTCGCCCCCAGATCCAACAGGGCACCCGCGGTCATGTCGCCGCTGATGCCGGAATAGCATTCCAGATACAATTTTTTCATCTTCTTTTCCTCCCGGAATTCTCTGTCTTGTTTTGCCCTGCGGCAGGAGGCGTCTTTTTATCTCTCCCCGCGGGCTTTCCCCTTCGCTTTCCGCTTTCTGCAGGCGCTGCTGGCTTTTTCCGGACGGAAAAGCCGAAGGTTCCGAGCGCCTCACCGAGGCCGTAGTAGGTCCCGTGGGAATAGGCAGCCAGCTCCGCCCTGCCAAGGTCAAGGCGCCCCTTCTCGTCGAGATACTGGGGATCCACATCGGTGGAGAGAACCTCTGCCACAAACATGTCGTGGGAGCCAAGGGGGAGTATCTGCCGCACTCTGCACTCGAGGCAGACGGGGCTCTCTGCGATGCCCGGCGCCGCGACGAATCGGGAGGGGAGTTTTGTGAGGTGGAGCGCAGTAAACTTGTCCACATCCCGCCCGGACTTCACGCCGCACCAGTCGGCAGCGCGGACCAGCTTCTGCGTGGTAAGGCAGATGACAAATTCCCCGGTCCTCTCGATGATGTCGTGGGAGTACCTGGATTTGCGGATGGAGACAGAGACCATGACGGGATCCGAGCAAACCGTTCCTGCCCAGGCCGCCGTCATGATGTTGGCCCTCCCCTCCTCGTCCTGGCAGGTGACCATGACCGCCGGGACGGGATAGAGGAGGTTCGCGGGCCTCCAGTACTCCCGCACGCTGTTGCTCTTTTCGCTGACTTCCTGCCCTTTTTGATTTTCGTGCCGGTGCTGTTCCATGTTCCTCCCCGCATCCTGTGTCTGCATATGACGTTCTCACCATTGTACCCGCTTTTGTTCCTTCCTGAAAGGGCGGGTTTCCAGACGGCAGGAGCCATATCACTGCGACTTTTTGTGCATCCTGTCGCATTTTTCTTTTTTTTATAATTCTTTTAGGCGTTAGTAAAGAACCGGGTTGATGGGTTCCATACCACAACCTCCATGGTGAACTCTCGACGCGATAATGTCCGATGAAGATATAGAATCCCCATTTGGAGCTCTTTTCTTCTCCGCATAATGCCTATCTTGTTATTTATAGTCACATACTCGGCAAGTGAGTGTATGTGTTTAGGCAATCTAGGTGATGCTTTGTTACATGATGCAACACAGCACGGATAGGAGTGTACCCAGCTCGAGCTCAAAGTGAGGTATTAGTGGTCTCATGCTAGGCGATCGCTTATCAACCCGTTTCTTAACTAACGCCTTCTTTTATACACGATTGCGCAACCCTATGGGATACTGACTTCTGGGTAGGGGAAACCTGCTTACATTATTTTCCATAAACAGGAGGGTAACATAATGGCTGAAAGAATTGTTCTGAACGGCGTGTCCTATCATGGCTCCGGCGCGATCAAGGAGATCCCCGGAATCGTGAAGCAGAAGGGCTGGAAGAAGGTCTTCGTGACCTCCGATCCCGATCTGATCAAGTTCGGCGTCACCTCAAAGGTCACCGATCTTCTGGATGAGGCGGGCATCGCGTATGCCGTCTACAGCAAGATCAAGCCCAATCCGACGATTCAGAACGTGAAGGACGGCGTTGCCGCATTCCAGGAGGCAGGGGCAGACTCCATCATCGCCATCGGCGGCGGCTCCTCCATGGACACCGCAAAGGCCATCGGCATTATCATCAACAACCCGGAGTTCTCGGACGTCCGCTCCCTGGAGGGCGTTGCGCCGATCAAGCACCATGCGGTCCCCACGATTGCCGTTCCGACGACCGCCGGCACCGCTGCCGAGGTCACGATCAACTATGTCATCACCGATCCCGAGAAGGAGCGCAAGTTCGTCTGCGTCGGCCCCGATGACATCCCGGAGACCGCAATCGTCGATCCCGACATGATGAGCTCGATGCCGAAGGGCCTCACCGCTTCCACCGGCATGGATGCCCTGACCCACGCGATTGAGGGCTATACCACAAAGGGCGCCTGGGAGATGTCGGATATGTTCCATCTCGAGGCCATCCGCCTGATCAGCGAGAATCTCCGCGGCGCCGTGGCAAACACCCCTGAGGGAAGAAAGGGCATGGCCCTTGGCCAGTACATCGCCGGCATGGGCTTCTCCAACGTGGGCCTTGGCATCGACCACTCGATGGCGCACACCCTCTCCGCGCACTATGACACGCCTCACGGCGTTGCCTGCGCCATGTTCCTGCCGATCACGATGGAGTTCAACCGCGACTACTGTGGAGACCGGTATCGCGAGATCGCTAGGGCGATGGGCGTGAAGGACGTGGACAGCCTCTCCTCCGAGGAGGCAAAGGATGCCGCCATCGGCGCGGTCAAGAAGCTCTCCGAGGACGTCGGCATTCCGAAGTACAACGAGAAGATCCGCGAGGAGGATCTCGATCAGCTGGCAACGGATGCCCTCAACGACGCCTGCTATCCCGGAAATCCCAGACCCGCAACCAAGGAGCAGGTCATTGCCATGTTCCGGCAGCTGATGCCGCAGTAAAACAAAACCGTCTGCAAAGCAAAGGGAGCAGAGAGTACGCACCAGCGTGCTCTCTGCTCCTTTTTCTGTGCCTTTTCGTATCGTCCTGCTTCCTGTCCAGGTAAATGAAGAGGTCTGCTGGCAGATGATCCCTCCTTCGCCGGCGCCATCCGTCTTATGTCGATTTTGGGTTCTGCACAAGCGGCGAAAAGCGGATCCGCGGCGCGCTCTCCCGGCTGCTTTTTGCCTCTTGCGCTGCCAGGGCGTCGTAGAACGCCTCCGGCGGCTGGGGCTTGCTGAAGAGATACCCCTGGGCGTAGGTGCAACCCACCTGCTGCAGAAATTCGTACTGCTCTTTGGTCTCCACGCCCTCTGCCACGGTCCTGGTTCCCAGTGAGGAGGCCATCTCGCAGATCGAGCGGACGATCACCCGGGAGCGCTCGTCGAACTTTCGCATGAACTCCATGTCGATCTTGATGACGTCGAACCGGTAGTCCTTCAGGACGTTCAGGGAGGAGTAGCCGGAACCAAAGTCGTCCATCCAGACCTCCAGGCCCATCCTGTGGAAGCGCTCGATCGCCCGTGGCATGACCTGGGAGTCCCCGTTGAGGGCGCTCTCCGAGATCTCCACGTGGACGAGGCGCCGGTCCAGGGAGGCACTGTCCAGGAGGCGTTCGATCTCCCCGTAGAGGTCGATTCCGGACTCCAGATCCGCCCGGGAGATGTTGAAACTGATGGGAAGGGGCGTAAGCCCCCTGCCCTGGAGCTTTTGCACCTCCCGCCCGTAGGCGGCAAGGACGTTGAGGTCCACCTTGTAGATCATGCGCACCCCCTCCAGGGGAGCCACAAACTTGTCCGGGGTTAGCGGCCCGTAGGTGGGATCGATCCAGCGGGACAGGGCCTCAAAGCCGGCAATTCTGCCGCCCTGCACCTCCACCAGGGGCTGGTAGTAGACGCAGAGCCACCGATTCTTCACGGCTTTGTCCACACTGGAGAGGACGTGGAGACGGATCTCCTCCTGCTTTCGGATGTTCTCATCGCAGCAGCGCACCACCTCTCCCGGAGCGCTTGGATAGCTGATGGCGCTCGCGGCAAGGTCCACCAGGGAGGCCAGGCGCTCCGTGGGGTCCTTACCAGGAGAAACCGCCTTCTGCGCCGAGGTCGGGCAGAGGCCCACCTCGAGGTGCAGGGCTTCGTCGAGGCTGAGCGCCTCCACCTTCTCTGAAACCTGGGCAAACCGTTCTGTCGCGTCCTTTTGCGGCACCACGCCCGCAAAGTGGGCGCCGGATGCCCGGGCGATGATCCCCTCCGGGAAGGCCTCCTCGAGAAGATCCGCGGTCTGCCGGAGGAGCACGCTTCCGGCGTCGTACCCGTGCAGGATGTTGACGTCCCGGAAGTTCCCGATGGTTGTGTAGAACACCGCCATGGGCTGGCCCTTAACCGCGGCGCGGCGCAAAAAGTCCGGGCCATGCTCCAAAAGGCAGGAGAGACTGCGCGCGCCGGTCGCCGGATCCTCATCGTGGGAGCGAATGAAATTCTCGTACCGCATGATGGCAAAGAAATTGAACTTCATGAAGACCACAAAGAACAGCAGCAGAACGCAGCCTGCAAGGGAGACCGCGTAGGCGAGCTCATTTCCCACCCCGTCCTCTCCGCCGTCCAGGACGATGCGCGGCAGTTCCGCCTCCATGCCGATGATGACCATGAAGGTGGCAGCGGAGGTCTTGAAGCGCCGGTCCATCCTAAGCATGGAGCGCTGGAAGAAGACGTAGCGCAGCTCCTTCCGAAAGGCCGCGACCAGCACCACGCTCAGAACCAGGGTGATGCACATGCGCTGGAAGGCGGTGTCCGCCAGGAGCATCGACATGCAGTTCGAACAGAAAAACAGGGTATAAAAAAAGACGGCGCCGGGCCCCAGGATGCCGATGACCCTGCGGTAGAGCGGGATCAGAACGGCAAGCGGCACCAGAAGGCACAGGGACGCGACGAGGAAGTCGGCCAGCGTCCCTGTGAGCTGGTGGCGGGACGCAATCCATCGGTAGACCAGCCCGGAGATCATCTGGGCGCTGTTGTAGGAAGTCAGAAACGAGAGGATAAATTTCTCGATCTGCCGACTTTTCTTCTGCCCCCGAAAGACCATAAGGATGGTGAACGCCGCAAAGAGAAGTCCCTGTAGTACGTCCGTGTAGTTGCGCAGCCAGTACGCCGAAAGCCAAGTGCCAAACCATTCCATCTCTCCACCCTCCCAGGGCGGTACCCTGACGTCGTATCATTTTGCCACAAAGGCAATCACATTTAAACCCATAATAATACATTCTGCTCTAATTTTTAATTCGGTTTTTACACAATCTGCTGCCCAATGACACAAATTTGGGACAGAGCGCAAAAAAGCCGCAGGCCGGTCTCCCGGTCTGCGGTTTTGCTTTCTGTGGATCTGAAATTTACTGGGCCTGTGCGTAGTCCGCGGCGCTCTGACCGGCGATGCGGCCAAAGACCACGAAGTCAGCAACGGCATTGCCGCCGAGGCGGTTGGCGCCGTGCACACCTCCGGTGACCTCGCCTGCTGCGAAGAGTCCGGGGATCACACTGCCGTCCTCCTTGAGGACCTCGGTATCGGTGGCAATCTTCAGACCGCCCATCGTGTGGTGCACGGCAGCGGTGACGTGAATTGCGTAGTAAGGTGCGGTGTCCAGAGGCTCGGCAAAGCTCGTGCGGCCGAAGTCCGGATCATTCTTGTTTTCCACGCAGGTGTTCCAGTTGGACAGGGTCTTGGCAAACTCGGACGGATCCTCGATGCCCATCGCCTCGGCCAGCTCCTCGGGGGTGTTGCCGGTGACGGTGTAGCCGCTGTTGATGTAGCCCTGGATGACGTTGGAGGCATCCACCATCTTCTGGTCGATCACCAGCCAGCTCTGGGAGCCGGTCTGGGCGATCTCAGCGGCAGAGACCACGTCTCTGGTGCCCACCTCATCGATGAAACGGTCGCCCTCCTGGTTGACGAGGATGGCGCCATCGCCGCGCAGGCCCTCGGTGATGAGTGCTGCGGTGTCCACCTGCACGGTGGGGTGCACCTGGATCTGATCCATGTCGACGGTGGCAGCGCCGATGGCGGTTGCCATGTCAATGCCCTGGCCCTGTGCGCCGGGGGCGTTGGTGGTCATAAAGCCCTTGTACTCGGGGCGGTACTTCTCAACCATCTCGGCATTCGCACCGAAGCCGCCGGTGGTGAGCACCACGGCCTTGGCATTGACGGTGACGGTGCCGCCCGCATCGGTCTTGGCCTCGACGCCGACTGCGTTGCCGTTGTCATCGGTCAGGATCTTGTCTGCGGTGGTGTTGTAGAGAATGTCGATGCTGCGGTCAGCCACATCCTGCTCCAGGATCGGGATCATGTAGGAGCCGACGGAGAGGGTCTTGCCGTCTGCATCCACCGGACGGTGAATGCGCTTGACAGAAGCCCCGCCGAAGCTCGAGACCGAGTGGAGCGTCACGCCCTGGGTCTCCAGCCAGTCGATGGAATCGGCGCTGTTCTCTGCCAGCGTGGCGACGAGATCCGGGTTGTTGATGCCCTTGCCGCCGATCATGGTGTCGAGCTCAAAGAGCTCCACGGAGTCGAAGTATCCCTCCGGATTAGCCTGGTAGTCCTTGTACTGCTGCTCCACGGTGTCCGCGAGCTTCTGGATGGTCTCGTTGTCCGCATAGTCGGAACGGGCAGATGCCAGGGTCTTCTCAACGCCGGCACCCTCATCGAAGGTATTCTCGTCCTGGTACACGGTCTTGGCTGCGTTCATGCCGCCGGTCGCGCGGATGGAGTTGCCGCCCGCCATGGACTGGCTCTCGAGGATGAGGACATCCTCTCCGGCATCCGCTGCGGTGATGGCAGCGGTCAGGCCTGCGCCGCCTGCGCCGACGATGACAACGTCGGTGTCATACTCGGCGTCCTCTGCGGCAGCGGTATCCGTGGCAACGGCCGTGTCGAAGGCGGTGTCATCGATGCCTGCGGACTGCAGGGCGTTGCGGATGGCCTGCTTGATCGCATCGGAGGAAACCGTGGCGCCGGTCACACCGTCCACCTGCAGGCTGTTGGCGGCAACAATCTCGCCGGGCAGCTTGTCGCAGGCTACCGTGCCGATGCCCTCGGTCTCGTTGGCAGAGACGATCTGCACAGAGTAGATCTTATCCTGCGTTGCGGTGACCTTGACGGTGATGTCGCCGTCCATGCCCTTTGCGGTGCCCTCTGCAGTGACGGCATCGGCAGGTGCTGCCTCATCCGCCTCGGCGACGGCGCCCTCGGTGCCGGCCTCCGTGGCTGCTTCCGTGGAAGCGGTAGCGGTGTCTGCGCCAAAGGCAGAGGGATCCAGTCCCGCTGCGGTCAGGGCGTTCTTCACGGCCTCCTTGACTGCATTCGAGGAGATAGTGGCGCCGGTCACGCCGTCCACGTCCAGGCTGTTGGCCTCGACGATGGCGCCAGGCAGCTGGTCCGTTGCCAGGGTGCCGATGCCCTCGGTCTCGTTGGCGGAGACGATATTGACGGCATAGATCTTGTCGGCGGTGGCTGTCACGGAGACCGTGATATCACCATCCATGCCCTTTGCGGTGCCCTCTGCGGTGACGGCATCCGAAGGGGCTCCTCCGGTCGCCTCCTGTGCCTTCTGGCGCACCGACACCACCTCGAGGATGATGGCAGCGACCAGAGCAACCGCAAGAATCACCCATTTCGTGTTCTTCTTTTTCATCGAACGTTGCTCCTCCATGTAAGATTGACATGATGCTGCCGGCACAAAGGCCGGCATTTTGACGATGCCATTTTAGCAGAGAAACGCCGGCCTGCATAGGACAAGCGGCCGGATTTCTCCCATTTTGTCACATTTGTGGCGACTCTCCCACGGCATGCTGCCGCGGCGGCGCGGCCGGTTCTCGCCGGGGATGCTTCTTTTTGCGCCCCGGGTTGTAGGCGTCAGAGAAGTTTGCCGTCAGGACGCCCATGGCGAGCATCCCAAAGATGCTTCCGGATAAAAAGGCAAGAAGCAGGGCTCCCTTCCCTGCGCCGCTGTGCTCTCTGGAATTCATGTTCCCCCTC
This sequence comes from Lachnospiraceae bacterium, assembly GCA_022483465.1. Classification (GTDB taxonomy): domain Bacteria; phylum Bacillota; class Clostridia; order Lachnospirales; family Lachnospiraceae; genus CAG-791. The sequence continues at coordinate 208,924 of JAKVNF010000001.1, forward strand.
CTTCCATTCTCAGGTCAGGACTGTAAGAAGAATCCTGCTGATCACCATGCCCGACACGAGTCCCCCCAGGTGGGCCCACTGGTTGATCCTCCGGTTCACCGCGCCGTAGATCAGGTTAATCGCGAGGGTGATCAGAAGAGACCTCACGGACACATAGGGGCGGAACCTGGGATCGAGGGCGATCATCAGCCAGGCGCCCATCAGGCCAAAGACCGCCCCGGAGGCGCCGGCGGAGACGCTCCCGCTCCCCCGCTTTTTGTCCCGAAGATAGGTCACCAGGTTTCCGAAAAAGCCGGAGCCCAGGTAGAGGACCGCAAAGGGCACGCTCCCAAGAAGCGCCTCGAGCCCCGGCCCCAGCGCATAGAGGGAGTACATGTTTGCAATGATGTGCCAGACCCCGAAGTGGACAAAGCAGGCGCTGACAAGCCGCCAGTACTGGCCCTTGCGGACCAGAGGCGCATACATCGCGCCGTACCGGACGGCCGTGTTGGGATCCTCGGGGTGTCCCCCCGCCTGCTCAACAAAGTACAGGATCACACAGATCAGCAGGACAGCGGTGGAAAAAGGTGCACTGCGCATGGGCATTTCTCTCCTAATGTGGCGGACTCAGTGGGCGACGTCGGCCATGGTCTGTGCCATCCGCTCTCTGAAAACCGGCGCCATGTACTTGGCATATACCGGGATGAGCTCCGCATCAAAGTTGTCGCGGACACGGGTCTTTTTGGAGAAGACCGCCGTGTACTCGTGGTCCTTTGTGGAGGGAAGCCAGTCCTCGCCCGCAGGGAGCGCCCCGTTCGGGTCGCCGGTCTTTGCAAAGGCGAGGGCGCTGCCGAAGATCTCCTCCTGGAGTGCGGTGTTCTCCGCCCACTCCCCCTGGGTGTAGGGGACAAGGTCAATGTTGCCGAAGATGTACGGAATATCGCAGCAATGCCAGGGCGTCTGCCGGCCGTTGACCTTCTCATCCTGGTTGAAGAGGTAGGACCAGATCTTGCCGCCGTCTTTTGCGCGCTGCCGGATGTACTGCTGCTCCGGGGTGCGGAAGATGAAGTCAAGGAGCAGAAGATCGGTGATCCGGCGCTCCGGATAAGCCTTTTCAAAGAGCGGGATGGACGCGTCTGCCCCCTCTTTTCCGATGACGGCGGCGACCGCCGCGGCCTGCTCCTCCCGGCTCATGCCCTCCGGGTAGACGGGATTGGGCATGAAGGAGGTGAACTCGCCGTAGACCGAGCCCGCCACCAGCGGCACACCGATCGTCTCCTTCCGAAAGCCGTTGACCAGGGGATCTCCGTAGTAGAAGCGGTTCTTGTGGGGCGCACAGCCCACGTACTCTCCTGCCCTCTCCAGGGCGGGCTTTGCCGCAAGGTATGCCCGTGCCAGGTCGGCATAGAGCACGGTCTCGAGCTCCTTTGCCGTGCTCACGTGGAGGGCAGCCATCAGCTGCTCTGCCAGCTTCTTTCCGCTTCCGTTCTGGTCCGCCAGAACCGGGCCGATGATGCCGGACATGATGATGCCGCGCTGGAAGAGACCGTCCGCCTCCGGCGTCTGCAAAAGGGTTGTGATCTTCGCGCCGCCCCCGGACTGGCCGAACAGGGTGACGTTGCCCGGATTGCCGCCGAAGGCTTGGATGTTGTCCCGGATCCAGGATAGTGCCGCGATGATGTCGTCGGTGCCCGCATTTCCGGAGTTCTCGTACTCCTCCCCGAAGTCGGAGAGGTCCAGATATCCCAGGATGTTCAGCCGGTGGTTCAGCGAGACCACAACGCAGTGTCCCCGGGAGGCAAGGGCCTGTCCGTCATAGGCCTCCTGCTCGATGGAGGAGCCGGCAAAGTAGCCGCCCCCGTGGAGCCAGACAAGGACCGGCAGGTCCTTCTCATCAGTTCCCGGGGTCCAGATGTTTAGGTTCTGGCAGTTCTCGTCCATCGGCCAGTAGCGGTGCGGGACCAAAAGCTCTCCGTTTGGCCGGTCCGGGGAGAGCAGCGGGCAGACGAACCCGTAGCTGGTGCAGTCCCGGGTCCCCTCCCAGGAAACCTTCTCCGGCCGGTGAAAGCGCCTGGCCTTCGCATAGGGAATGCCCTTGAAAATCGTCAGGTCATCCCAGACATATCCCCGCACAGTGCCCCCTGTGGTTTTTACCAGTGCTGTTGCTGCGTCATAGGCAAAACGATGCTGCATGCTGTCCTCCCCGGCCGCATTTGGCCGCTCTTTTGTAAAGTTCAATCATGGCTCCATTATAGCTTCTTCCCTCCGGCTTCGGAACAAAAAGAAAGAGGGCATCCTCCCTTTGGAAGAATGCCCCCGGGAATGCATAGGGTTCAGGCCTTGGCGGGCTTGACCTGTGCATCCTTGATGTACAGATGTTTCAGGATGATCGGCGTCACGATCGAGCTGATGATGATCAGCAGGATGACGCAGGTGAAGAAGTTCGACTCCATCATGCCGGCCTTGAGACCGCGCTGTGCGACGATCAGAGCCACCTCGCCGCGGGTCATCATGCCGACGCCGATCTTTAAGGAATCGGGACCGTCATAGCCGAGGACCTTGGCGCAGGCGCCGCAGCCGATGACCTTGGCGATCATGCCGACGGCGACGAAGCACAGGGAGAAGACCAGGATACGGGGATCCAGGGTCCGCAGGTTCGTCTGCAGGCCGATGCTGGCGAAGAAGATCGGTCCGAAGATCATGTAGGAGTTGATGTCCATCTTCCGCTCAATGTAGTCGGAATCCTTCAGGCTTGAGAGCACGATGCCCGCGATGTAGGCGCCGGTGATGTCAGCCACGCCGAAGTACTTGTCCGCGATGTAGGAGTACAGGAATGCCAGGCACATGCCGATGATCGGGATTCGTCTCGTGTGGGGATACTTGGCATCCAGGATCTCCATCAGCTTCAGGATGAGAACGCCCACGCCGATGGCAAGGACGAAGAACAGGACGGTCTTTAATGCCACCACGCCGATGTTGGCGGAGGGGTCTTTCATGGACAGGACGGCGGTCAGCACCAGAATGCCGAAGACATCATCGATGACGGCGGCGCTGGTGATTGTGATGCCGACCTCGGTCTGAATCTTGCCCAGCTCCCGCAGCGCCTGCACGGTGATGGAGACGCTGGTGGCGGTCAGGATCGTTCCGATGAAGACCGCGTGCAGGAAGGCATCCGAGCCCCAGGCGCCGAAGCCGTAGAAGACGCCATAGAGGATGGTACCCAGAATCAGCGGCACGATGACGCCGAAGGCGGCGATCAGGGTTGCCTTGGCGCCGGACTTCTTGAGCTGATCCAGGTCAGTCTCCAGGCCTGCCGAGAACATCAGCAGGATGACACCGATCTCCGCCATGCCGGAGATGAAGTCCGTGATCGAGACCAGGTTCAGGATAGACGGTCCGATCAGAAGGCCCGCCACAATCTCCCCGGCGACCTCGGGCGCGTGGATCTTCCTCGCCAGCAGCGCAAAGAACTTGGCAAAGATCAGGATGATGCTCAGATCCAGCAATATCTGCAATGTGTCCATTTTCTTCCTCCTCCGGGAAGGTCCTTCCCGGCACCTGCCGGTGAAATTGCCCCTCGGCCCGACAGATCTAAAGTTTATCTTTTCATTATGTAAAAATTTTAGAAAGGAAGGCAGGATAAATCAAGGCAGAATACTGCAGATTTTGTGCACCGTTGTAATCGCCGGGATGCACTCTTTTCACAAATTTTGTATTTTACGTCAGTGGATCGGCAGCAGCGTGTCTCCCTCCCAGCAATATGCCGTATGGGTGAGCCGCTTTTCCGACGGAATCTTTCCCCGGATCTCCTCCTCCCGGCAGATCTTCTCCGCAAGGGCTGGAACGCTGACAGGCCCCGGCGCGGTCAGGGCAAGGCAGGTGTCGGTGCCGACGGGAAGCACAAGATACCGCTCCCCCAGATGCTTTTCGAGAAATGCCCGGGTGCTGGCGTAGAGGATGGCAGAGGCGCCGTGGGCCCCGGTCATCGTGGTCACCTGGTAGATTTTGCCGCCGCCAAGAAGGGGCGCATACTCCTCGGATAGATCCCGGATCACCATGGGGTCGATGTCGGAGCGATTGTCCATCGCCTGCGGGTACAGGTCCTTCGCCTCTTTGCAAAAGGGCATGCGGACCTTGGTGGATTCTTTGATCGGCACCGCGCCCTCCACGCCAAAGCGCTCCAGGGAGACAAAGAAAATAAGGGCGAGGTCCCCGAAGAGGATCTTCGGCCGATCCTTTGCCGCCGGGTCGTCTGCCCGAACGAGCCAGGCCACGGTGTTTCTTCGAAACAGGAGCGGATCCCGGCAAAGAAGCAGCGCCAGGTCCTGGAGGTCATCCGCGGATTTTTGCTGCAGGGCCCGCTGATAGAGGTCTGCAAAATACTGGATCGCCGCCTTCTCGTCCTTGGTTGCGCGGTAGTAGCCGTAGACATCCTCCCCGTCAAAGACCGGGATGCGGTAGCCGGGATCCTCCGACCCCGCCGGGACAATCGTAACAGGGTGATGCGCCCCCGCAAGGCCCTCCCGCTTGTCCGAGAGGATCTGCCACCTCGCTTTGTTCTTCGGCAGCAAAGCGCCGAGACCGGAGAGGGTGTCCTGCAGGACCTCCTCAAAGGATAAAAGTTCTCTTGCCATAGGTAAGATCTCCCTTCCGTGATGGTTTATGGAGGACATTGTAGCACAGGGGCGGGCGGGAAGACGCCCAGGAAGCTGTGTGACAATAGTGGTTATATTCCGGAAAGATTCCGCCTTTAATTTTTTCCAAATTTCCTGTTGCCATCCACGGGAGGGAAAGATATAATGCTCTTCGTTGACAGCGCTTCGGTGCTTCACGAAATGCGATCATAGCTCAGCTGGGATGAGCGTCCGCTTGACGTGCGGGAGGTCAGAGGTTCGAGCCCTCTTGGTCGCAGACCGAGCTTCGGAAATCGAAAGGTTCCCGAAGCTTTTTTTCGCTTTTTATCTTCATAATCAGTCCGGATCACCCTGCGTGATCCGGATTTTTTTTCGGAAGGAAGAACCGTGCGTCTCCTCTTCTGCTCTGGCTGCTTATACCAGCATGGCAAATACCGGGCGGAGGATGGCCGTCAGAATGCCGGCAGCCGCAATCGAGAGGCCGCTCATCGTGCCCTCCACCTCTCCCATTTCCAGCGCCTTGCTGGTTCCGATCGCGTGGGAGAAGGTGCCGATCCCGATGCCCTTTGCGATGGGGTCGGTGATGTGAAACCACTTGCAGATATTCTCAGCAAGAAGGTTGCCGGCAATGCCGGTCAGGATGACGATGGCGCCGGTCCGGGAGTCGATCCCGCCCAGTTTCCCGAAGACATCCATGCTGATGGCAGTGGCCACGGACTTTGGCAGCAGCGTGACATACTATTTCCCCTGACCGGCATTGACTGCATGATCGTTCCCCGGAAGGAGGCAGGCGGCAAGGCCATCAGCGCCTCCACAGTCCGCAAGGCGCTGCAGTCCGGCGACTGGGCAGCGCTGGAAACGCTCCTGCCCCAAACCACCCTCGATTATTTCAGAAGCGAGGAGGCAGAACCGGTGCTACAGCGCATCTGAAACACGGCGAATGTCGTGCCTCGCTGAGGTGCTTTCGGCCGCACCGAAAAGCAGCATCAACGCAAAACGATTCGGATTTTGACAGCATCCTGTGAAACACAGCATCTGAACCCTCCAGGGATTCTCCACAAATTTCTACACAAGTGTGGTAAAACGGCCGGCTGCAAGGATTTGTTGCGGTACTCTTTGCTCCTTTTTTGTTATACTGGAGCCTGCAAATCTGCAGACGGAGTGAATTATGAAAGACTATCTCATTGTAACGGACGCAACCTGCGACATGAACCAGGATATCCTGGAGCACTACCACATGCCGGTGATTCCGATGAACGTCGTCATGACCGACGGCAGGTCCTTCCTGCACTACCCGGATTTCCGCAACTTCTCTGCCCACGAATTCTATCAGGCCCTGGAGGGCGGCGCCTTCGCCTCCACCTCCCAGATCACCCCGGCCCAGTACCTGGACTTCTTCCGGCCGCTCCTGGCGGACGGAAATGACATCCTGTACATCTGCTTCACCAGCGGCATGAGCAACACCTACAACAACGCGGTGATGGCGGCCGACGACCTGCACAGCGAGTTCCCGGACCGGAAATTTGTCGTGATCGATTCCCTGTGTGCCTGCGGCGGTGAGGGCGTGTTCGCCGTCAAGGCAGCCGAAAACCGCGAGGCCGGCATGGGGCTCGAGGAAAACGCCGCCTGGCTCACCGAGAACCGCCTGAAGCTGGCCCACTACTTCACCGTCGGCACCCTGACCTACCTCTATCGGGGCGGGCGGGTCAACGCGGCGACCTGCAAGATCAGCAACGTGCTCGACATCAAGCCCATGCTGTTTGTCGGCAACACCGGTGCCATCGAGATGCTCTCCGTGGTGCGGGGCCGCAAGGCATCGCTGCGCAAGCTCATCAGCCTGACCGAGCAGACGATCCGAAATCCCGAGGAGCAGGCCCTCTACATCTCCTGCACCGACTGCATGGATGAGGCAAAACAGCTCCGGCAGGAGGTCATGGAGAAGATCCCATGTAAGGATGTCATCATCACCACCGTGGGTCCTGTCGTCGGCACCCACACCGGTCCCTCCCACATGTGTCTGTTCTCCTGGGGCACCGGAAGAAGACCATAAACGCTTTGAAACCAAAAAGGCATTGCCCGCAGAGCTGCAGGCAGTGCCTTTTTTATGATGTCGTCCCGGTGCTCTCTTCTTTTGTCAGGATCGCGCACAGGATTTTGCCGTAGGTGCGGGACTGGGAGGAGCCTGCAGAGAGGGTGAGGAGCGGCTCGCTCTCAGCCGTGTAATCGGAGATGGAGGGAAGGCCGTCCACCCGGTTTCGGCTCATGGCCAGGGTGATGCAGTAGCGGTACTTGGACTCGGTGGACGCCGGCCGCAGCACCGGGTCCGTATTCATCGCGGTGAAGCCGCTGTAGACCTGGTAGCAGCGCCGCCAGGACTTGGTATAGACGTAGACATAGGGGTCCTTCTGCAGCTTTTCCGGATGGGCGATCAGGTTGGAAAAGCCGCCAAAGAGGCTCCCGTCCGGGGCGCGGCTCCCGAGAAGGACCGCGTTCATCCCGGAAAAGGACGCATCCGTATCCGGTGAGCAGGTGATCTGCCCCACAGGGCAATCGCTTCCCCCGAAGGTGGTAGAGAGGGCTTCCGCTGTGTCCTCCCCCGCCGTGTAGGGGACGGCAAGGTCCAGGGCGGGGAAGTAGAGAACCCCGGCGAGATGGTCATTGGTCTTTTCCAGGGCGTCCCAGTCGATCGAAAGGTCCGGGATTTTGCCGTCTTCTGCGGTATCATCCGGAAGGAGGATGTCTGCTGTGGTATAGGAGGCGTATTCCTGTTTTGCCGGCAGGCAGGCGCGCAGGAGCAGGATCCGATGCGCTGCAAAGCCCGCCGCCGCTGCAAGAAGAACAAGGACCAGAATCACCGGCAGAATGCGCCGCCTCTTTGCGGGGCGCGCCGGGGCAGCGGTCTTTGCCGGTGCCTCCTTCTCTGCGGGCGCCGGCAAGGCGCCCAGTTCCGTGATCTGGATGTCCTCCGGCGCCTTGTCCCTGCTCCAGTCCAGCCGGTCGTAGGCGCGCACATCCTCGTCGGTGATCTCGATATCGAAATCATCCTCATTCCGGCGGCGCCTGCTGCGATATTCGGTTGGAAATTTTCTCTCTGCCATCGTGCCTCCGCGTGTTCTTAACCGCATCATAGCACAGCGGCTTTACTTTTGTCCGCCGCAACGGTATCATGGGGCACCATACGGGAGTGGGGATGGCGCCGCCCGCATTGTCAGCGGGCGCGCAGGAAGGACAAACGAGAATGGCAGCTGGTAAAAGCCCGGTTTATGTTGCAGAGGATGATCTCATCGGACTGCGCCCCATGGTCTACGAGGACTGTGCGCGGTACGTCGCGTGGCGGAATGATCCCCGGATCCGGCGGTACTACATCTACCGCGACACCTTCACCCTGGAGGGGGAGCAGCGCTACTTTCGGGAGAAGATCGAGACCGGCGAGGTCCTGGTCTATCTGATCTGCATGAAGCAGGACGGGGGCCATCCGGTGGGCTGCGCGATCCTCAACGCCCCGGAGGAGGACGGCTCCCGGGAGTACGGCCTCTTCATCGGCGAGCGGACCGAGCGGGGCATCGGCATCGGCCGGCGGGTCACAGATTTGGTCACCACCTATGCACTGACGGTCCTTGGCATTCCCAGGGTCACCGCCCGGGTCTTTTCCGACAACCTGCGCTCCATGCAGTCCGCCCAGGCGGGGGGACTTCGGGTGACCGGGGTTCTGCGGGATGTGGTCTGCACCGACGGCGAGACGAAGAACATGTTTACCCTGGAGCGCAAGCTCCCCGGATAACAAAATCGGGTCGGATCCATTTGGGTCCGGCCCGATTTTTGTTACCGCTTGTTGAATTGTTCACTTGTTGAGGGGATCCAGCACTACCTTCTTCTCCCGCCGCGTCGCCTTCATGTCAATGATGCGCTGGTTTGCCGAGCCCCGGAAGTTGAGGTTGATGTTCTTCTTCTCCTCCTCAAAGGGACCGTCCACCAGAATGTCGATGTTGTCCAGGATCTCATCCGTCACCTCGGTGTAGCGCTTCCCGCCGGGCAGCATGTCCTCGTAGACGTTGCCGGAGAACATCCAGATCGTCCGCTCCGGGAGCTCCTTCCGGATTCTCCGGATCAACCCCACCAGTACCCGCTGGTTTTCCGGCTCAAAGGGCTCTCCGCCCAGGATCGTGATGCCGCTGTAAAAGGGGCGGGCGAGCTCCTTCAGGATCTCGTCCTCGGTGGCCTGTGTGTAGGGCTCCCCGTACTGAAAATCCCAGGTCTGGGGCTGAAAGCAGCCCTTGCAGTGGTTGGTACAGCCGGAGACAAACAATGAAACCCGCATGCCCACGCCGTTGGCGCTGTCTGCCCGCATGATCTGTCCGTAGTACATGATCTCCTCCTTGGCGCACCAGGTATTTTGGCCTTGGCGCACACTCTCTCCCATCTTCTCTTCCCGCCCGCAAAAAGCAGGTATCCCGCAGGATACCTGCTCTCATTTCTTTTCTTGCGGGTTTGGTTTACTTGGATGCGTTCGGATTCAGATCCGGTACATCCCGTTCTCCAACGCTCACATGCAGCACACGGTCCTTGATTTCCTGGGTTCTGCCCTGGTTCCAGAACTGGGTTCCGATGTAGCCGCAGGTGCGCCGTGCCACTGACATCTTGGACTGGTCGCGGTTGCCGCAGTTCGGGCACTCCCAGACCAGCTTTCCGTTCTCGTCCTCGACAATGCGGATCTCTCCGTCATAGCCGCAGACCTCGCAGTAGTCGCTCTTGGTGTTCAGCTCCGCGTACATGATGTTGTCATAGATGTACTGCATGATCGCGATGACCGCCGGGATGTTCTTCTGCATGTTCGGAACCTCGACGTAGCTGATGGCACCGCCCGGGGACAGCTTCTGGAACTGGGCCTCGAACTCCAGCTTCGAGAAGGCGTCAATCTTCTCGGTCACGTGGACATGATAGCTGTTGGTGATGTAGTTCTTGTCCGTGACGCCCTTGATGATGCCAAAGCGCTTCTGCAGGCACTTTGCAAACTTGTAGGTCGTGGACTCCATCGGCGTGCCGTAGAGGGAGTAGCTGATGTTCTCCTTCTCTCTCCACTCCGCGCACTTGTCGTTCATGTGCTGCATGACCTTCAGGGCGAACTCCTTGCCCTTGGGATCGGTGTGGGAGACACCCAGCATCCGCATGCACATCTCGTACAGGCCTGCATAGCCCAGGCTCAGGGTCGAGTAGTTGTTGTAGAGGAGCTTGTCAATCTTCTCCCCCTTCTTGAGTCTTGCCAGTGCGCCGTACTGCCACAGGATCGGGGCAACATCGGAGACGGTTCCCAGAAGGCGCTCATGACGGCAGCGGAGGGCACGGTGGCACAGCTCCAGGCGCTCATCGAAGATCTTCCAGAACCTGTCCATGTCTCCGTAGGAGGAGCAGGCCACATCCACCAGGTTGATCGTGACCACGCCCTGGTTGAACCGGCCGTAGTACTTGTGGGCACCGTTGGGTCCGAAGCCCTGGGTATCCGGGGTCAGGAAGGAGCGGCAGCCCATGCAGGGATACACATCCCCGTTCTTGTACTCCTTCATCTTCTTGGCGGAGATGTAGTCCGGCACCATGCGCTTTGCGGTGCACTTTGCGGCGAGCTCGGTCAGGGCAAAGTAGCGGGATCCGGGACGGATGTTGTCCTCGTCCAAGACATAGATCAGCTTCGGGAAGGCCGGGGTGATCCAGACGCCCTTCTCATTCTTGACGCCCTGGATTCTCTGGTTCAGGACCTCCTTGATGACACGGGCAAGATCCTCTCTGGTCTGGCCCTCCGGCACCTCGTCCAGATACATGAACATCGTGACGAACGGAGCCTGGCCGTTGCAGGTCATCAGGGTGATCAGCTGGTACTGGATCGTCTGCACGCCGGAGCGGATCTCCTCGTCGAGGCGCTTCTCGACGATGGTGGAGATGATCTTCTCGTCCATGCTCTCGCCGGTCTCCTTGCGCTCCTCAATGACCTCCTTTGTGAGCTTCTTGCGGGACACATCGACAAAGGGAGCCAGGTGGGAGAGTGTGAAGCTCTGTCCGCCGTACTGGTTGGAGGCAACCTGGGCGATGATCTGGGTGGTCACGTTGCAGGCGGTGAAGAAGCTGTGGGGCTTCTCAATCATGGTCTGGCTGATGACCGTGCCGTTCTGCAGCATGTCCTCGAGGTTGATCAGATCGCAGTTGTGCTCCTTCTGGGCATAGTAGTCGGCGTCGTGGAAGTGGATGATGCCTTCCTCGTGAGCCTTGACGATGTCCTCGGGCAGCAGAATTCTCTTGGTCAGGTCCTTAGAGACCTCGCCGGCCATGTAGTCGCGCTGGGTGCTGTTGATGACCGGGTTCTTGTTGGAGTTCTCCTGCTTGACCTCCTCGTTCATCTGGTTGATGAGCGAGAGAATGCCGTTGTCGGTGGTGTTGGACTTTCTGGAGATCTCTCTCTTGTAGCGGTAACGGACGTACTTCTGCGCCACCTCATAGCCGCGCATCTCCATGATGCCGGTCTCCACCATGTCCTGGATGTCCTCGACGTTGACGGCATGCGGGCTGGCGGCCACCTTCTTTGCAATGTTGTCTGCCACGGCGGCGATCTGCGCGTCGTTCATGCGGTAGATCGCGTCAACCTCGACGTTGGCCTTGCGGATCGCGTTGATGATCTTGGAGATGTCGAAGGAGACCTCCTGGCCATTGCGCTTGATGACGTTGGTGTGCACTGTCATTTCTTCGGTTGTGTTGCTCATTTCCTCTCCTTTACAGCGAATTGTGCGCGCGGTGCGCCTGCCGGTCCTCCCCGGGCGGCAGGCTTTGAAACACCAGATGTTGGTTCCTTCCCCGATTCAAAACACAATATCTTGTGCACGGAAGTAATGATACTCCACTAAGGGGGAAAATGATAGATAGCAGATCTGCACAAACTTCAGATAAAAATCACAGCGTTTTCTACAAATCTGCTGCGGGCCGGCGCGGGCTGCTGGTTGCCAGCAGCCTGCTTCGCCGGTATAATCGGGTGTAACTGCGCAGCAGAACCCAATATACCATATCTAGTTGCCGATTCAAACAGGAAATACAAAATCCTGAAATCGCGGGACAGGGGGCCATACCGGCCCGCCCGGCAGGTGTGAGGAAGCTAAAATTTTATGGAAGAACTGGAAATGACCCCGGAGCAGTTTGACGCGCTGCTGCCGGATGACTACATGCTGATCGACCTTCGGACGAAGGAGGAGTACGACCACGGATTTATCCCGGGGAACATGCTCTTTTCCCCGGAACAGATCCGGGAATTTCTCTCCCGCCCGATCTCCCCGTTTTCCAAGGAGACCGACATTGTCCTCTACTGCAAGTACGGGACCGTCTCCCGGGACCTGGCGGAGGAGATGCGGGAGCAGGGATATCGGGCCTTTTCCCTGCAGGGCGGATACGGCGCCTGGGCGCTCCATGAGATCCGCAAGGAGGCGGACAGCGATAAGCGCCGGGAGGAAATCAGCCACTCCCTGCAGAAGAAGTTCCGCCGGGACCTGGTGAACCCCTTTGCCCGGGCTATTTTAAAGTACGACCTGATTCAGAACGGGGACAAGATCGCGGTCTGCATCTCCGGCGGCAAGGACTCCATGCTGATGGCAAAGCTCTTCCAGGAGTTTCAAAAGCACGGGCAGTTCACCTTTGATCTGGTCTTTTTGTGCATGGACCCTGGCTACAACGAGGCCAACCGGCACATCATCGAGAGCAACGCAAAGCTGCTTGGCATCCCGCTCACGTTCTTTGAGACGCAGATCTTCGATGCGGTGTACACGGTGCAGAGCTCGCCCTGCTACCTCTGTGCCAGAATGCGGAGAGGTTATCTATATAAGAAAGCGCAGGAGCTCGGCTGCAACAAGATCGCCCTGGGCCACCACTACGACGACGTCATCGAGACCGTGCTGATGGGCATGCTCTACTCTGGCCAGTGGAGCGGCATGCTCCCCAAGCTCAAGAGCCAGAACTTTGCCGGCATGGAGCTCATCCGCCCGCTCTACTTCATCCGGGAGGACGACATCAAGCGCTGGCGGGATTACAACCGCCTCCACTTCATCCAGTGCGCCTGCCACTTCACCGATACCTGCACCAGCTGTCAGATCACCAGTGAGGGCAAACCGAATACCGGCCACAAGCGGGTAGAGACCAAGCGCCTGATCGCGGAGCTCAAAAAGACCAACCCGGACATCGAGACCAACATCTTCCACGCCATGGAGAACGTCTGCGTGGACAAGCTTTTGGGGTACAAGAAGGATGGCGTGCACCACAGCTTTCTCGAGGCCTTCGCGGAGGATGCCCCGCAGGAAGAACAAAACAACTGACAACAAAGAAGCGAATCCCAACGGATCCGCTTCTTTCTCGTTGTGATGATATTTTTGTTTTCTAAGGGTTGCAGCGCTTGCAGGGGGTGTACCCGTCTGCGATTGCCTCCTTTCGGGAGGAGAGGCTGACCTTGTTCTTACTGCTCATGCTCTTGACCGAGGGGCAGTCCGGCCGGTGGAACTTCTTGGTATTGCGGTTTCCGATGTACGTGGCCTCCGTGGTGGTCGTGGTGGTCTCCGTCTTTGATTTGGAGGATGAAGATGTGGTGGAAGCCGTGGTGCTCTTGTCGCTTCCCGTAAAGGCGGGGCCGGAACTCGAGCCGTCCGCGTAGTTGATTGTGATGCCGGGCTGGACGTTATAGCAGAAGACGCAGAACAAAATGCCTGCTCCCGCGTCCTCCACGGACTCGGCCTCCATCAGGACGCCGTCCGCCAGGAGGTCGTTCCCGGTAAAGATCGGGGTCACCCGGTAGAGCACATGGTTCCCAGTCTCCTTGACGTAGTCTGCGACCATGTTTTCAAAGGGGACCATGCCGGTGACATTCAAGTACCTGGTGCCGGTAATCAGGTTCTTCTCGTTGGCGTTCTCCCCGGTCAGCTGAAAGCCGATCAGGTGGCAGCGGTTGTAAAGGTAGTTGCCGTCAATGCCGTTGTACTTGACCGTGTGCCAGCCGGTGGGCTTGACGGGGCCGATGTCTCCGCGGGGCTGGGTCGGCATCGTGTCCGTGCAGACGTTGGCATAGGCCGTGCCGCAGCGCCCCAGGCTGTCGAGATCGCTGTAGACCTCAAAGGACTTGGTGGTCAGCTCCCCCTTGGTGAAGAACGGGACGTTCCCGTTGACCGCCACAAAGGGACTGCCGCTGTAGGCCGGGATCTGGAGACCCGCAGACGTGGTGATGGTGGTATTGGGATCCGCCTTCACCGTCAGGGCTCCCGCCGGCGAACCGGACAGGGCAAGCACTGCCGCCGCAAAGACGGCGGTCAGGCGCAATACGAATGATTTACCTCTCATACTCTCCTCCCCTTTTCTCTCGCTGCCGCATCAGCGCGCTTGCCAGACTTCCAGCGTGATCTTCTCGTGGGAATACCCCGGAAAGTCCTCGGTGCGGACCAGTTCCATGCCCTGCTCCTGGGGGATCAGGTCGAGCTTCTCGTCGGAGGGGTAATCCCGGTTCCAGCAGTACAGGTACAGGCACGCAATCCGCTCTGCCACCGGAAGAAGCGGCCGATCCTCATCCAGGCAGAAGGCTCCTTCCGGGGCTTCCTCCAGGAAGTTCTCCGAGACCACGAGGTTCTCCGGCGGATCCGGAAAGAGGATCCTGCTGAAGGAATCGGTCCAAAGGGCCGATCCCTGCGAAAGTTCCACCACCCTCTGCAAAAGCACCCGGTCCCGGGAGAGGCGCCGCCCGTTGAACCGCATGCCATAGCGGTTGTCGACAAAGCAGATCACGTTCATGAACGCACTCCTTTTTTGGCTCTCCGGACTGCACGCAAAAAAGAGCAGCTTTCCCGGGGAGGCCTGCCAATGTCGGTACGAAAATTTTTGTTTTTCTTGGAATGCAGCTATTTTACCACAAACAGATGTTTTCGTCCATGCAGCGAAAAACTCCCTTTCACCGAAGTGAAAGGGAGTGATCCCGTAAAAGCATGGAATTTTGCTGTTTTTCCGGCTCTCAGCGGTTGCGGTTCTTCACCATCGCAAAGATGCTCTGCAGGATGATGAATGCCATGAGGAGGGCTGCCGTGGCGATGTTGGCCCAGCTCGAGAGGAGCTTGCCGTTGGTGGTCACGAGCTGCGTGATGGTGCCGTTGATGAGGCACCCGAACAGGGACCCGATAACGTTGCCGACGCCGCCGGTCAGGAGGGTTCCGCCGATGACGGAGGATGCGATGGCGTCTATCTCGAAGCCTCTGGCCTGCTGCACGGAGCCGGACATCGTGTTCAGGCAGTAGCAGATCGCACCGATGGAGCACAGGAACGAGGAGAGAATGTAGGCCTGCATCTTGATCTTCTTTACGTTGAGGCCCATCATGGCCGCCGAGACGGGGTTGCCGCCCACTGCATACAGGGCGCGCCCGAACTTGGTGTACTTCAGCACCAGGAAGATGACCACCACCACCGCGAGGGCGATCAGGACCGTCGGCCGGATGAACGGCGCGATGACCTTGCCCTTCTTGTTGGTGTAGCCAAGAAACGCCGGGAGCGTGATCTTGGCATTGGCCCAGCTGTAGAACAGCTGGTTCATGTCCTGGGTGATGGAGATCTGGTCGGTGCAGATGACTGCGGTCATGCCCCGGCCGAAGAACAAGCCTGCCATCGTGACGATGAAGGGCTGGATCTCCAGGTAGCCGATCAGATACCCTTGGACCGCGCCGAAGACAATGCCGATCGCCAGAACCAGGAGCACCATCGGGATGCAGGGGATCCCCTTGATCCCCATGCCGAAGGCCAGCAGCATGCAGTCCATGGCGATCAGGGAGCCGACGGAGATGTCGATGCCCCCGGTCAGCATGACGCAGGTCATGCCGCAGGCGACGCAGATCAGGCCCGCGTTGGTGATGAACAGGTTCAGGAAGGTCTGCAGGTGGGGGAAGCCCTTGTCCCGGTAGACGATGCAGCCTGTCGTGTACATGACCACAAACAGGAGGATGGTGATGGCAAGGAGCATGTTGTTGCCGTTGAAGGTCCTTCTGCTGCCGTCCTTTTTGACCGCTGTCTGTTTCATCCCACAGCCTCCTTTCCCGCTGCGCTTCTTCTCG
Source organism: Lachnospiraceae bacterium (assembly GCA_022483465.1). Taxonomy (GTDB): domain Bacteria; phylum Bacillota; class Clostridia; order Lachnospirales; family Lachnospiraceae; genus CAG-791. The sequence goes on from JAKVNF010000001.1 coordinate 224,636, forward strand.
CCGCCCGGTTTGCCAGCATCTGCTTGAAGGCAGGTGCCTGGACCACGACGATGGCGATGACGATGATGGCCTTGACGACCGGTGCCTGATCCGTGGAGACGCCCATGGCAAGGAGCGTTGTGGTGATTGCCTGAATCGTGTAGGCACCGACGATGGAGCCCGACAGGTTGAACTTGCCGCCGCCCAGGCTGTTGCCGCCCAGGGCCACCGCCAGGATGGCGTCCATCTCGTAGTTCAGGCCGATGTTGTTGGAGTCCGCGGAGTAGATCCGGGAGCTTGCGATGATGCCGGCAATCCCGGCGCACAGGCCGCAGATCGCGTAGCACCAGAAACAGATCATGTCGGCGTTGATGCCGGAGATCCGGGAGGCCCTGCTGTTGATGCCGACGGACTGGATGTACAGGCCGAGGGCGGTCTTCTTCAGAAACAGGGCCATCAGCGCGATGACCGCCGCCGCGATGAAGATCGGGGTCGGGATGGGGCAGCCCGGCAGGAAGTTGCCGAAGTACTTGTAGGGCTCATAGCGGATGTAGGTGATCTGGTTGTTGCAAAGGACCAGGCCGATGGCCCGGGCCCCGGTGTAGAGGATCAGGGTTGCCACCATGGGCTGAATCTTCAGCTTTGCGACGAGGGCGCCGTTCATGCAGCCACAGAGGAACGCAAGGAGCAGACCAAAGCAGATGCCAACCCCCATGGGGACGGCCAGCTCTGTCACCGAGTTGTTGCCGTAGCCTGCAAGCATCATGCAGGTGCCGCAGGCGGTCAGGCTCATGACTGAGCCAACGGAGATATCGGTCCCCGCGGATACCGCAACCACCAGGGTCTGGCCGACCGCCAGGATGGCGATCTCGCTGCCGCGGTTTAAGATGTCGATGAGTCTTCCGTACAGGACGCCGTTCTGCAGACCGATCTGGAAGAATCCCGGATCCTTGACCAGGTTGATGAGAAGCACCACGATCAGGGAGAAGATCGGCAGAAAGAGCTGCTGCCGGGTCAGTGCTTTCCATTTACTTTTCATGTGAATCACCTCCTGCAATGGCGCTCATGACCTCCTCCTGGGTGATGGGACCGTTCTCGTCTGTGATCTGGCCGACGTTGGCGCCGTCCCGCATGACGTAGAGCCGGGAGCAGGTGCGCAGCATCTCCTCCAGTTCCGAGGAGATGAACACCACGCTCATGCCCTTGCCAGCCAGCTCGATCACCTTCTTCTGGATCTCCGTCTTGGTGCCGATGTCGATGCCTCTCGTGGGCTCATCCAGGATCAGAAACTCCGGGTCGGTGGCAAGCCATCTGGCGAGGATGACCTTCTGCTGGTTGCCGCCGGAGAGCTGGGAGATCGGGGTCTCCCGGGATGGCGTCTTGATCGAGAGCTCCTTGATGTACCGATCCGCGATCTCATTCTGCTTTGCCTCGGAGACCCGGTGGAAGATTCCCTGTCTTGCCTGCAGGGCCAGCATGATGTTCTCCTTCACGGAGAGATCCGCGATGCACCCCTCGGCCTTGCGGTCATCGGGCAGATATCCCATGCCCAGCTTGATCGCATCCAGGGGCTGCCGGATGTGGACTTCCTTTCCCCCCATGGTCTCGGTCCCTGTCTGGGAGCGGTCGGCGCCGTAGATGCAGCGCACCATCTCGGAGCGGCCGGAGCCAAGAAGTCCCGTCAGACCCACGACCTCACCCTTTCGGATCACAAAGTCGAAGGGCTTGATCGTGCCCTTGTGGGACATGTTTTTGCACTCGACCAGGACCTCCCCCTTCTCCTTCCCGGTGCCCTCCTGCTTGATGGCAGCCAGGTCGTCAAAGTCTTTGCCCAGCATTGCGGCGACCAGCTTGACCCGGGGGAGCTCTGCGACGGTGTAGTCTCCCACGAACTGACCGTTTCGCATGACCGTGATCCGGTCGCAGACCTCATAGACCTGCTCCAGAAAGTGGGTGACAAACAGGATGCCCACGCCCTTGTCCCGGAGCTGGCGCATCAGGCGAAAGAGCTTTTCCACCTCCTTGTCGTCCAGAGAGCTCGTGGGCTCGTCCAGGATCAGCACGCGGCAGTCCATGTCAACGGCCCTTGCGATGGCCACCATCTGCTGAATCGCGATGGAGTAGTTCTCGAGGTTTCTCGTCACGTCCACCTGGATGTCCAGATCGTCCATGATCTTCTGGGCTTTCCGGTTCATCGTCTTCCAGTCCACCGCGCCAAAGCGCCCGGTGGGTGCTCTGCCGATGAACAGGTTCTCCGCCACCGACAGATTCGGGCAGAGGTTTACCTCCTGGTAGACGGTGGCGATGCCGATGTTCTGGGCATCCATGGTGGAGTGGTTCCAGATGTTGCCCTCCACGCCGTCCATGTACACCTCTCCGGCATCCCGCTCGTACACACCGGTCAGGCACTTGATGATCGTGGACTTGCCGGCGCCGTTCTCCCCCATCAGGGCATGGATCTCGCCCCGGTGCAGGGTGAGCTGTGCGTTGTCCAGTGCCACGACCCCCGGGAAGGTCTTGCGGATGTTTCGCATTTCAATCAGCACGTTGTTCTCCATGATTCCCTCCCAAATCGTTTCCCGTACAAAGGGAGCGGCTGCGGTGGTGCTGCAGCCGCTCCCGGAGTTTTGCTTTCTCGGGGATCAGTAATCCGCGTCGATGATGGACTGGTCAACCACGATCAGATCCTCGGTCACTTCCTCGCCTGCATTGTTCGTGTAGGTGATGTTGGGCAGAATGTCCTCCGCCACGTACCAGGGCTCTGCCATGAAGGTCTGCTTCGGAACCTCTTCTCCTGCCTCGAGCTTCTGGATCAGGTTCAGGCAGTCCGGTCCCTGCAGCGGGTTGCACTGGAAGTCCGCGTTGATCTTGCCGGCGAGCACGTCGGTCAGACCTGCGGAGCAGGCATCAAAGGAGATGAGGATGACATCGCCGTCCACGCCGTAGGAGACACCGGCGGCATCCATGGCATCGATGGCACCGAAGGCCTCGTTATCGTTCTGGCAGATGACTACGTTGAACTGTCCTGCGTAGGACTTCACATAGGACTCCATGACCTGCTGGCCGCCGTCCTGGGTGAAATCACCGGTCTGGGAATCGAGCAGGTTCCAGCCGTTGTCGTCGATGTACTGGTGAAAGCCCTTGGTTCTGCCGATCTCGGCGGAGCTTCCGGTGGTTCCCGTGATCTCCAGGATGTTGAGATCAGAGATGCCCTTCGCCTCGGCATAGGCCTTCAGCCAGGCACCGGCTGCCAGGCCCTCATTGGTGAATTCGGAGCCGACCCAGGCGGTGTACTTGTCGGAATCGTCGATGGTGCGGTCGATGACGATAACCGGGATGTCCGCGTCCTCTGCCTCAGTCAGGACGGTGTCCCAGCCGGTAGAGACGATCGGGTCGATTACGATGTAGTCAACGCCCTGCTGGATGAAATTGCGGACGGCGTCGAGCTGCGCGGCGGAGTCGTTGTCGCAGTCCACGAACTGCAGATCAATGCCGTTCTCCTTGGAGAGGGCTGCCTGGACAGAGTTGGTGGAAGCAGTTCTCCAGTCGGACTCATGCCCAACCTGCGCAAAGCCGACGGTGATGAGATCGCCGGAAGCGGCAGCGGTATCACCTGCCTCGGTGAGTGCGGAGACAGCCTCATCCGCGGACTCGGTGGTCACATCTGCTGCGGTGGTGTCTGCCTGCGCAGCGGTGGAGCTTCCCGATGAGGAGCTCCCCGATGAGGAGCCGCAGCCGGCAAGGGCGCCGACGGTCATAGCAGCGATCAGTGCAAGTGCAAGTTTCCTTTGGCGTTAGTAAGAAAACGGGTTGATAAGCTCCAAAGCATTTTAGCAGAAGTATAAAATATGCCGTTTTGTACATTCTGCTGTACAACGGCCTTCTCTAACTTGAACTACAATAGTCTTGCCAGGAGGGCAAGACTATGAGCTGCATTGAGCGCATACTGACCGAAGCCAGAGATCTTTCCAGGGACGACCTGATTCTTCTTGTTAACAAGCTCATGGAGGGCTTCTCCCATGAGAGTGCAACCTCTTCTCCGAAGAAGATGATTGCTCCCCGTTTGGATTGTCCGATCTGCCATTCCAATGCTCATGTTGTTAGGAATGGACACAAACATGGAAAACAGGCATACATCTGCAGGCAATGTGGAACGTCATTTGTTACAACGAGCAACACTTTGCTCTCAGGCTCACACTTTGGTACTGAGATCTGGACCAAGGTTCTGGAAGAGACGCTCAGGGGGACCTCTCTGGATAAGACGGTCAAGTCACTTGCCAGCCATGGATGCAAGATCAGCCATAGCAGTCTGTTCTTCATGCGGCATAAGATCATGCTTGCTCTCGAGGACATGCAGGTGGAGCAGCCAGCCACGGTGGAAGATGTCGTGGAAGCGGATGAAACCTACGTTCCGGAGTCCAAAAAAGGTACGAAATTTGGCCCTGATGCCAGTCGAAAGCCCCGCAAGCGTGGCACTCCCGCATCCAAACGCGGCCTTTCAGACGAGCAGATCTGTATCTGCACCGCAGTACAGCGCAAGACTGGCGATCTGATCGTGAAATCCGAGAACCGGGCAAGGCCTTCCAGTGCGGATGTTGTTGATATCTATACTGGTCATGTCCAGAAGGGAACACTTTTCCTGACGGACGGCATGAATGTGTATCCAAGACTGGGCAAGATCCTGGGAATCACGGTCATGAATGTGAAGAAGGAGTCGGCAAGTTTCTTCAATCTGAACACTGTGAACAACCTTCACTCCTTTATCAAGCACCGCTATATCGAATATCGCGGCGTGGCTACCAAGTATTTGAACCGTTACAACCTCGTATTCCGGGCAGCGTACAGGCAGAGGACCACGATTGGGGAACTTGCGGACGCTCTCTTTGCATCCAGGAATCCCAAGAAGGTACACCATTATGGAGATGTTAAGGAGCTCAATCTGCTTGCAATTTGATGACTACAAGATGCACTTATTGCTTATCAACCCGTTTTCTTACTAACGCCTTTCCTTTTCATTGTTCCCTCCTGTTTTTGAGATGCGGTTGAAATTCCCCTGTCGGGAGTTCCCCCTCCCGACACCATCCATTCTAGAAATTCGAAGCAGTTTCAACAATGAATCCGGATTTACCGCTCTGATTTTTGTGAATCATTTCGATATAAATCTCATCATTTATGATAAAATCAGATACAAATCTGGGTTGCAGCACCGGCTCGGGGCGATATTTTTATCCCCCAATGCCTCGGAAGTCAAAATATCTGCACAAAATACGGCATTACGATCCATCCTTTGCTGTGCAGTTTTACCATTTTTCCGGCAGCAGGGCGTTTCTCTGCGGGGCCGGGAGGGGCGTCTTTTCGCATAGGAAAAATTTCCATCTCAAAATTTTCACCGGCACAGGGACAGGAAGAAGGGGAAAGATGAAAAAATATCTGCAGATTAGAAGTGAGCTGGAATCCCTCATCCGGGATATGGGCGGGCGCGGAAAACTCCCGACAGAGCAGGCGCTCTGTCAGCGCTTTGGCATCTCCCGCACAACCCTTCGGCGGGCCCTCTTCCTTCTCGAAGAGGAGGGACTTGTGCGGAGCAGGCAGGGGAGCGGATACGACCTGACGGGGAAAACCCCGGAGGGAAGGGATCCGACTGCGGCGTTTCTGCTCCCATCCCTGACGGCCCCTGGCGTTCCGGATCTTCTCCGGGATCTTGCTGCGGCCTTCTCCGAAAAGGGTGCCAGAACGCGCCCTCTCTCCCACGGGGGATCCCCGGTCCGGGAGGGAGCGCTTCTAAAGGAGCTTCTCGCCGATCCGCCCGCGGTTCTCTTTTCAGCTACTGCCGCCCCGGGGCTCTCCCCGCTTGCTGCGGCGTACCAGGCACTTGCCGCTGCAAACTGCCGGATTTTCTTTCTCGGCGAGGGATGCCGAAATCTCCCGGAGATACCCGCCATCTTGCCGGATGCGGCGGCCGGAACCCGGCTCCTTCTCGGGGAGCTCCAGAAGCGGGGACATCAAAAAATCGTCCTCTGTCTCGAGGACGGGCCCTGCCGGGAGGAGATCCTCTACGGATTTATGCAGTATTTTTCCGAGCAGGGAAGGGGGAGGCATGCCGGGGAGGTGGTCTTTCTTCCCCGGCAGGACCTGCTCACCCCCGGGGAGCAGGCCAAAGTCCTTTTTCGGATCCTCTCGCCGCACGTTGTAGGGGCCAGTGCCCTCCTCTTTTCAAGAAGCGCCACCGCCCTCGCCGCGGCCTCCCTTCTTGCCGTGCAGGGCGTATCCATTCCGAAGGAGCTCTCGATTGCGTGCCTCGGGGAGCAGTCCCTGCGAGACGTGCGGGGCTTTTCCCTGGCGCGGGCCAGGATCCGAAGCCGGGATCTCGCCTCTGCCCTTTCGGATCTCTTTGCACAATACCTAAGCGAAGTATGAGGTGAGGAGCTGGGCGTAGCCCAGGATGGACGAACCTCATACTTCGCGTTTGTGGTAAGACGCTGAGCGGGCGGCCCCCGCTTTCCGTCTCCGGGAGCGAGCTCCCGGAGACGGTGAAACTCAGTTTTTCGTATGTAGATTGTATTCAAATGTAACATCGTAGATGCAATGCTGATGTTTCTAAAATCCTGGAAATCAACTGCTTAGAGGCATAGTATCTGCATCTTCGAATTAAAAATGAGTACAACAAAAAGGCCCCATGGTTAGGAGCCGATAAAAGATATTCGGCTTTGCTTTTTATGCGCTGTTGGATTTAGCTTCAGGCCTTGGCTTGAAATCTACTTTCACCATATCAGCGCCACACCTTGGACAAATATGATAATCATCCGAAAATAGCTCAAGGAGTATCTCGCTTTTACCCATGCCAGCAAAACGTGAGACAAACCTCTGCTTCTTTTGCTGTTTCTGAATACGGGCTACATTCTTCTTCCTTTGAGAATTACTCAGATACCCATAGTATCGGATCTTCTGGAAGCCCTTAGGTAGGATATGAAGAAGAAATCTGCGAATGAATTCCTGTAAGCGGACTTTGATAACTACCCATTTTCCACCCTGCTTATTGTCTTTGGCTTTGAACGTTACTGTTTCTCTGTCATAGCTGAGAATCCTGCCCTCACTGATTGCGACACGATTAACATATCTGCCGAGATACTGGATGGCATTGCCCTTGCCGCATAGTGTCTCTTTGATATCAATGTCCCAGGATTTTTTAGGGTCTTTCATTTTTCTTGTGTGATGCACTAAAAGAAGGCAGCCTATAGAGAATATCTTCTATTTACAAAAAGAGATTTCCTGATATCATCTCGATTGCACGTCGACCAAGATATGCAATACGGGATAAAAAGGAAACCTCTTATGAATCAGAATTATACATACACCGAGGCGAATGGGCAAATGTCTTTTGCTGCCCGGACTCAAAATGACTATCTGATGTTCCCAAGCCACCTGACGGGGTTCCATCAGGAGAGCGTTGAAGAGGTTCCTATTCGAGACGTCAGGCCCTTCCACTCCATGCGGAAGAGCAAACTGAGTGAGAATACCTTCAAAAGGGCTTATATTCTGCGCGGTAAATTGGACCAGCTGGACCATCCTGTATGCTCTTGCTGCGGGCGCAGAATGTACAAGAATCAGACCTACCACACGAAGATCAAACACATTCCCTTTCAGGCATGCCAAACCATCATTGAGTGCGACAAGTACCAGTGGAGATGCAATCTCTGTGGCAAGACCATCACACCGGATGTCGCGTTCAAGGCAGATGATTCGATGATTACAAAGGAGCTTGAGCAGCTGATCATTCGCTATCTTTCTATGGATGAATTTACCCTTACGGACACGGCAATCATTACTGGCGTCAACATCAATACGATCAAGAAGATCGATCTTAAGCGTCTGAAGAGTCTTTACGCGGATGAGAATGGCAAGCTCAAAAAGCCTGCCGCCTATGCAAGGTATCTTGCCATTGACGAGTTCAAGCTGCATAACGGACACAAATATGCGACGCACATCATAGACCTGATAACCGGTGCGGTGCTGTTCATCCGAGCAGGCAAAACAAAGGCCGTTGTAGAAGAATTCATGGAGCTGGTGGGTGACGACTGGATGCATCATGTAGAGGCCGTTGCCATGGATATGAACAGCGACTTCCAGGAGGCTTTCAAGGCAAAATGCGGTTGGATCCAGATCGTTTATGATCATTTCCACATCGTCAAGAACTTCAACGAGAAGGTCATTGCCGAGGTTCGGAAGGAGGAACAGATCCGCCTGAAGAAGGAAGGCCTGGTCGAGGAAGCTGCTATCCTGAAGGGGTCAAGGAAGATACTCTGTGCCAGCAGGGAGTCCCTGCAGAAACACGATCAGGAAGCCCGTGAGGGCAAGGTGTGCCGCAAGGGATCTGCGATCTTCGGTACGACCGATTACAGGCATACCCATGACGATTTCGAGCGGCGATACGACGACATCATCAACTCGAACAAGCTGCTGTTCACCTGTGATCTGATCAAGCAGGCCATGCAGGAAGCATATGCCTCAGCCAATCAGGCGACGATGATCGAGAAGTTTACAGATATCATCGACTGGTGCAGGGGCACGAAAAATGAGCACTTTCTCTGGTTTGCCAGGCTCATTGAGAACCACTTTGACGGCATTGTGGGATACGGGCTCTGTCCGATCAGCTCCGGGAAGATAGAGGGGATCAACGCACACATCAAGGTCATCCGCAGGAAAGCCTATGGCCTTCCAGATGATGAGTACTTTTTCCTAAAGATCATGGATGCATCCAGAAATCCGTACAAGCGGATCTGATGGAGAACGCTGTTCCGAGACCGTGGGCCCCTCGGCGATGCTCCCACGGTCCGCCCGGGAGTACAGATGCACGGAGAGCAGAAGGCACCTGTGGAGGACCGGGGGCAGAGGACCTCGGAGACGGTCAGGAAGGGCTCATCCCACAAAAAAAGTGAAAGGGCCATTTTTTATACATGCTGTCCTTGAAAGCCTGCCAGTCCTGAGGAGTTCTGATGCTGTCATCACCGGGCATGATCAGTTTCCCGGCATCATAAAGCTCTTGCAGGCCGGCCATGAACTTACCTCTGAACTTTGATTTCAGGACATTTACAGGGAGACAGAAGTGTTTCTTTTTCCCTTTAACAAATCGCTTTGGCTTTCCCTTCAGCCCGCCTCCGGAAACAATGCAGTGGATATGCGGATGGAACATCATGTTGTTTCCCCATGTATGAAGCACCTGAATGACACCGGGTGTTGCACCGAGAAACTTTTTATTCTGCATCAGTTCCACAAGTGTCTGTCCTGAAGCCTTATGCAGCAGATCATAGAGCAGACTCTTGTTGGCAAAGATCAGAGGATTCAGCTCACATGGAGCGGTAAAGACGACATGAAAGTATGAGCAATCCACAAGCTCAGACTGGCGTTCATCAACCCAGATTTCCTTGTTGACATACTGATCCATTGGGCAGTTACGGTTACCACATGAGTTGTAGTGAATTTCGGTATAACCACAGCGGGGGCATTCTACTTTGTTATAGCCCATTGCTTCCGTCCGACACTTGGAAATACAATCGGCAGCTTTGTACTGTTCGGAAGTGATGTGTCCTGCATAGTCTTTCTGATACTGCGGCCATCCGAGCTGAAAGATCTTCTGAATGGGGTGAGTCTTCTTATTGGCAGCCTTTGCCTGCTCTCGTGATACGATCTTTATACTCATGATCGGTACCTCAAAGAGTATCGATAGGGCTTGTGATTCCATTGAAATCCTGATGTGCCAGAGTAATGTAAATCAGGGTTGAAGTAATACTGTTATGCCCCATGAGCTCCTTCAGACGGAAAATATCTACGCCAGAGCGATAGCATTCCGTTCCAAAGGCGTGCCGCAGACTGTGGCAGGTCAGCTTATCCAGTCCAATTGAATCTGCGATCTTACGGACATAGGTCTGGACACTGGTTGTAGAGATCGGCATCGAAGGGATCATCGGAGACGGAAACAGATACTCGGTCTTATCCTCTATCTCCGGACTGCCAAGAGATTTCCAGTAGTCAGTAAGAGCCTGAACGGTCGCTTTCCCAAGAATTGCATAACGATCAGATCTGTTCTTGGATACCGAAACATAAATACGATGCTCTTTCACATGGATGTCACAGTATCTGAGATTACAGGTCTCCTGACAGCGCAGACCAGCAGAATACATGATAATCAGCATGGTTTTGTATCTGATGTTATCTGCTGCATTGAGCAAAGTGCGGAACTGTTCTTTTGTAGGAACAAACGGGATATATTTATCGAACTTGCGCTTGGGAACCTGAGTTGGATCCCAATGCTTATGGAGAACATAGATTATGAAGTTTTCCAGATGTGCAATGTCGCTGTTGATGGTACGGTCGCTCAGATTTTTTGTAGCTTTAAGCCGGTCAAAAAAGGCGCGTATTTCGCCCCATTCAAAACTGGCAGGATCCTTATGAAGCTGAGTATCGAAGTAGTCCAGAAACTGGGTAATTGTAGATGCATACTGATCACGAGTGTGTGGTGACAGGTTCCTGCAATCAAGCATCTTTTTGAATTGAGCAAGGTAATCGTCCATGGTAAAGCCTCCTGCATGAGTAAATTTGCTGGCAGAAAGCAAACCCGACAGGAGGATATGCCATTGTTGGTAATGATCGAGTGTGGTAATATAAACCCCGGCAGTTCTTCTGCGCTGGGTTTGTTTTGTGTCGTAACTTAACTTTACCACAGCCATCAAGGGCTGCTTTTTTTGATGCAGCGAAAATGTAAATCTTTAGCCGAAGACTTGAGGTAGCAACGCCGCCGCGAAGCGGCTTAGTACAAAAAATGGCAGGGCAGGAAGATGCTCTTCCCGCTCTGCCCTGGACCTTTTCCGAGGGAAATACCCTCACGATCCCGCATCCGGATGCTGCGCCTTCTGCCGGAAATCCCGGGTCGACATCCCCTGGGTTCTTCGGAACACGAAGCTGAAGTAGTGGGGGTCCCGGTATCCGGTCTTTGCCGCGGCCACCGCCGTGTGACAGCCCTTCGCAAGGAGCTCCCTTGCCAGGGCCATCCGCTTTTTCGTCAGGTATTCCACAAAGGTCTCTCCCATCTCCCGGGAGAAGGCAGCCGACAGATACCCGGCGCTCACCCCCAGCTTGTCTGCCGCAAAATTCAGGGTGAGATTCTCATTGGTAAAGTTTTCGTCCAGATATTCCCGGGCCGCCGCGGCGAGGGAGCGGTTCTTCGAGGCAGAGGCATTCCCCGCAAGGTCCATGGCTCTTGCCAGGAGAGAGGTGAGGTACGAGTCCACCTCCCCCGCCTCCAGGTGAAAGTTCTGGGTGGGGGCGTCGAGTTTTTCCGCCGCCTGCTCCTGGGGAATCCCGAGATCCATCAGGTAGCGCAGCACCGCAAAGCGCACGTTCAGGATGAGATACCCCCGGAAGATCCGGGACTGGAGCACGTCCCCGAGGCTCTCCAGGTAGTTGGCCACAAAGTCCGGGATCCCCGAGGGGTCGCTGTCCTTCAGAAACCGGATGACCACCTCCGGGTCCACCTGGGAGGCGTCCACCTGGCGGATCGTGCTGCGGTCGATGGTGCTCTCCTCGGTCAGGATGTGCTCCGACTTGCGCCAGTACCTGCTGGCAAAGGCGTGGTTTGCCTTCTCAAAGCAGGTCTGCAGGGCGGAGAATCGGTCCACCGGCTCTCCCTTGGCCGCATACCAGAGGAGCCGCTCCCCCGCCTTGGAGCACACCTCTTTGATCTTTGCCAACGCCTCCCCCGAGAGTTGCTCCACCTGCTCCCGCTCCCCGCGCAGCAGCACGCAGTAGGAGGAGAGGGTCCACTCCATCGGGAAGAATGCCGGATTTCGCATGAAGTAGAGCATGAGCTCGCTCTGAACCGCGTCACAGGCCGGCTGTGCCGGATCCGCGTCCTTGAGGGAGAGCAGGATCAGGCTGTAGCAGGAGGCATCCACCGAGATGCCGAGCTTCCCCGCCTCCTCGTAGATGTGCTCCACCGGCATCGTGCCGGAGAAGACCTTTTCCATGAATTCCCGGCGCTGCATCTGCTCGAACTCCCGGCGCTCCAGGCGGTACTGCTCCAGATAGCCCTGCTGGCGCTTCTCGTCCTCGATCTTGTCCCGGATCGACGTCAATGCCTCCCACATGGTCTTTCGCGTGATCGGCTTCATGATGTACTGATCAACGCCCTCGGTCAGGGCCCTCCTGGCGTACTCAAAGTCGTCGTAGCCGCTGATCACGATGACCCGCATCTGGGGCATCTCCTTTTTCACGATGTGGGTCAGGGCCAGCCCGTCCAGAAAGGGCATACGGATGTCCGTGATCAGAAGGTCAGGACTTGTCTTGCGGATCAAGGGCAGGGCCACCTCCCCGTCCCCGGCCTCCCCCACAAACTCGTAGCCGTACTCGTTCCAGGGGATGTTGTCGCGCAGGCTCTCCCGCACGATGCTCTCATCCTCTGCCAGAAACACTCTCAGCATGATTTGTCTTCCCCTTTTTCTAATATGCCCGGCTGTCCAGGTATTCGTCCACGTTTTCCCTTGTAAAGACCTGCTCCGGCAGGTAGTTGACCTTCTCGTAGGACTTCCCGGACAGGATGTTCTCGATCAGCTCCCGAAGGGCCGGCCCGGAGAGCGGATTGCACTCCACGTCCAGGTCGATCTCCCCATCCCGCACCGCCTCCAGGGCCTCCCTGGAGCCGTCGAAGGAGATCAGAATGAGTTTCCTTCCGTCCTCATTGTAGAGGCGCCCTGCGCTCTCGATGGCCTCCAGCGCCCCCAGTGCCATCTCGTCGTTCTGGGCGACCACCACATCGATGTCGTCAAACTCCGACAGAAACCGCTTCATGACCTCCCGCCCCTTGGCCCTTGTGAACTGCGCGTCTGCCTGGGCGGCAAAATGCCAGTTCTGATTCCGGGAGGCAATCGCAAGGAACCCCTCGCTCCTGCCCTCTGCGGCGGAGGAACCTTCCGTTCCCTCCAGGACCGCGATCCGGATGTCCTCGTCCTGGCGCCCCTCTTCCTGCAGCGTCTTCTCCAGCCAGAGCCCTGCATTCACGCCCTCGGTGCGCATGTCCTCGCCGAGAAAGGCCGCAAGAAGGGACTGGTTCTTTGTGGCGATGTTCCGGTCCAGGGCGATGACGGGGACGCCAGCTTCATACGCCTCCCCCAGCACCGTCTCCCAGCCCTCCTCTTCCACCGGGCAGAATACGATCGCATCGACCCGCTGGGAGATGAAACTCCGCAAGTCCTTGATCTGCTGGTCCTGGAGCTGTCTGGCATTGTCGTAGAGCAGGAAAAACCCGTTCTCGGTGGTCAGGGCATCCTGCACGGACTTGGTGTTGGCGGTGCGCCAGGCGGACTCGCTGCCGAGCTGGGAAAAGCCCACGGTGACGAGGTCCTGCTGGGTGTCCTCCTGTCCCGCAAGCTCTCCCACGTCAAAAGGGGAACAGGCGCCAAGGCTCCCGGACAGAAGAGCCAGAAGAACAAGGAGCGCGGCAAACTTACTCTGCTTTTTCATGGACTGCCTCCTCTTCCATCTCCTCCATCGGGAGTGCGGGGATCGTCACGGTGACGGTTGTGCCAACGCCCTTTTCCGACTCCAGGTACAGGCCGTAAGCGGGCCCGAAATTCATCCGGATCCGCTCGTTGACGTTGGCCATGCCAAAGCCGCTGGAGGTCTCCCGGCAAGGCTTGGTGATCTCCTCCCGAAGGCACGCAAGCTCCTCCTCTTCCATGCCGGCGCCGTTGTCCGAGACCTCAAGGCGGATCAGGTTTCCCTCCTTCCTGCCGCTCACCCGGATGGTGCCGCCGCTTCGCTTGTTCTTGATCCCGTGGTAGAGTGCATTCTCCACCAGGGGCTGTAGGGTAAGCTTCATAATCCGATATCCGTACAGGGCGGGATCGATGTCGATCGCGTACTGCAGGATGTCCGCATAGCGCACCTTCTGGATCTGGAGGTAGCTCCGGATGTGCTGCTCCTCATCCCGGATCGGGATGAACTCCCGGCCCTTCGAGAGGGAGAGGCGGAAGTACCTAGAGAGGCACACCACCATATCCTCCGCCGCGTCGTAGCGCCGGTCCTCGATGAGCCAGACGATGGCGTCCAGGCTGTTATAGAGAAAGTGGGGATTGATCTGCTCCTGCAGAAGGCGAAGGTCCGCCTTGCGCATCTTGCGCTCATCCTCCCGGATCTGCCGGACCATGACCTCCAGGTGATAGGCCATATCGTTGACCGAGGTCTGGAGTGGCTCCAGGTCGGCGCTGCCCGACACCCCGGCCCGGGCAGAGAAGTCCCCGCCCGCGATCTCATGGGTGACCCTTGCGAGTTCCCCGATCGGCGCCGCGATCCCCGCGGCAAAGCGCTGGGAGAAATAGGAGGAGCAGGCGACCGAGACCGCCAGCACCAGCGCCATGACCGTGATGAAGGTCACCACCTGCTTTTCCAGGGCGACGCGCACCAGGTCCATGTATTCCACCTGGTAGTAGATGTAGCTCTGGATGTCCTCCTGGATCAGCTCGGTCAGGATGTAGACATCGCTGTTGAGCATGTCGATGTTGTCATCGTAGTGATCCCCCGGGGAGGCACAGCTGTCCCGGATGTCGTCCACCCGCTCGCTTAAGGTGTCGAGATTTCGCACCAGGATCTGGAGCCAGCGCTTGGACTGGGCATCCCGGGTGGAGGACTCGAGCTGCGTGAAGGTGGTCCGGCACCCCTCCAGCACCGGATAGGGATCCTCGAGCTCCTCATCCGTTTCGATCTCGTCAAAGGTCTTGCCCGAAACCACGATCCGGTAGATGTCCTCGTCCAGCTGCGACTTGAAGTCCTGGCTGTACTGGTTTGCCGTGGCAATGTTGCTGACGATCGCCCGGTATGCCCGGGAATAGCCCAACAGGGCATAGAGCAGGTACAGGCTGATCGCCGTCAGCGGAATCACTGTCAGCAGAATCAGCACCTTGAGCTGCTTTCGAATCGACAGCTGTCTGAGCCGCTTTTGCATACACTCCCCCTATGGCCGCATCCTCTATGTTTTCCCCACATATCCGCGACACGGCATTTCCCCAAATGACAGGGGCCGGCCGAATTCGGCCGGTCCCTTCCCCAAACTTGCGTCTCTCAGGATCCCATGAGCTGGCAGAGCGTCACCTTCCGCACTGTGTCAAACTCCTCCGGGGCAAGGCTCCGATCCGCGTAGGCCGCCTCTCCCACCTGGTTGTCGTAGGGATCGCAGCGGAGGAACCCGAAGGACGGGTCGAAGTCCCTCTGGAAGGCGCTGTTTGCCACCATCCGGAACGGATCCATGTTTCCGAAGTAGAAGCGCCGCTTTGTCTCATCCCCCGCGTCATATGCGCCTCCGCCATAGGAGGGATCCGCGGTGAGCCACCCGTACTCCGGCAGGTAGAACTGGGCCCAGTCGTGGCAGCCGGCTTCGTCGGTGCGGACCTGGAGGGAGGACTGCCACCTTGCGGGGATTCCCAGAATCCGGCACAGGGTGATGAACAGGATGGCCTGCATGCCGCAGTCGCCCTTGAGGTTCACGGCCGTGTACTCCGCGATGGCTTCATGCAGGAAGTAGGCCCGCTGATAGGAGTAGGTCACCTTCGTGGTGATAAAGTCGTACACCGCCCGCGCTTTCTCGAGGTCTGTCTTCTTTCCTCTTGTGATCTCCCCCGCCAGGGCGCGCAGATACGGCGTGAAGCGGATGTGGGGAAGCTCCTCGGCAAGATCGTCCTTCGTCGGCGCGGGATCCCCCTCCCGCTTCTGGATCTTTGCCCCCGGGGTCCACAGGTCGTTGTAGACGCTGGTGGAGAGGAACTCATACTCCACGAAAAACTCCTGGTTTCTCGTGAGGTTCTCGGTAAAGCAGATCGTCCGCTGGGGCGCTGTCTCCGGTGCGATGATTCCGCTGCGGGAGGAGGCATCGATCAGGCGCACTCCCGAGATCTGGCCGCAGGGTCTCGGGAAGGGAAGCCAGACGGACACCCGCCCGGGGACAAACGCGCTGTCCTTGATCTTCAGGCTCGCACGGATCCGGAACTTCCAGCTCTCCCTGCCGTTCTGGATGACCCGCTCCATGGCTTTGTGCACCTTTTTCGAGCCCTCCGACACGGGGACCGGATCCCCCTCCCCGATCTTTCCAAGGAGGATCAGCGACCTGCGGTTTCTCTCGTAGGCATCGACCAGGGTCTCGGCGCAGCGGTCAAAGTACCGAGGCTCCCCGTGAAGATAGATCCAGTCGATGCGCCCAGCGTCCCGAAGCTCATAGAACTCTTTTTCGGTAAGATCCGGGAGCACCTCCCTGCAACGGGCAAGTGCCCGCTCGAAAGTGTAGGGGAAGTTTGCCGGAAGGCGCTTTAAGATCTCCACCTCCAGCTGGAGCTTCTCCCGCAGGGCCTCGGGGATCTCCCCGGCGATTCTCTTTTCACACAGCCGGATGGCCTCCTCGAGCTCTCCGCGGTCCTTCAAAAGCTGAATGTCCTCCGGAAGGGGGACGGCAAGGGATGCAAAACGGCTTTCTTCAAAGTTGGACATATCGGTTCCTCCGTGAACATTTGTTTTCGATTATAGCGCAATTTCTCCGCTTGCTGCAGGATTTGTCCCCACAATCGCAGTGCGCCGCCTTGCATGTGCGGTCCGGCGTGATTATGATGAACGACTGGAAACCGCAAAGGAGGAATTGCTGATGAAAAAACTGATCCGCAGACACGCGCAGATGTCAGAGGCGCCGATCACCATCGTGTTTCTGACACTCTCCGGGGCAATGCAGGACTCCTACTCCTATCTGATTCGGGGCAAGGTCTTTGCCAACGCCCAGACCGGCAACATCGTCCTGATGAGCCAGAACTTCTTCACCGGGAACTTTACAAAGGGCCTCCACTACCTGATCCCGATTCTGGCTTTTGCCATGGGGATCTTCGCCGCCGAGCGCATCGGCAGCAGCTACCCCGGGTCCCGGCATGTGCACTGGCGGCAGATCGTGGTGCTGATTGAGATCGGCCTTCTCTTTGCGGTGGGTCTTCTCCCCCACCCCTTTGACGTCTCTGCCAACGCCCTGACCTCCTTTGCCTGCGCCATGCAGGTGCAGGCCTTCCGGAAGATCTCCGGCTACGGCTTTGCCAGCACCATGTGCATCGGAAACCTTCGGTCCGGAATGGATGCCCTGTCGGTCTACTGCAGAACCAGGGAGCCGGCCGTTCTCGACAAGACCCTTCACTACTTCGGCGTCATCGCGGTCTTTGCGGTGGGCGCGGGCCTTGGTGCCGTATTCGCCCCGATCATGGGAATCCGGATGATCTGGGTCTCCTGCGGATTTCTCCTGATCTCCTTCCTCCTCATGCTGCTGCGTGATCTCGAAGAGGAGGAGCACACCAAAGCTTACCCCAAGACGTCCCGGTAGACCCGGAAGACGTTCTCCCAGGCGATCTTCTCGATCTCGTCCTGGGTAAAGCCCTCCCGGGAGAGGGCATCGAACAGAAGCGGCATCTGACCGGCATCCGGGATCTCCAGATCTCCCCCGATGCCGTCAAAGTCGGTACCGATTCCCACGACATCCAGTCCCCCGACCTTGCGGATGTAGGCTGCCTGCTTGGCAAGCGCCTCTGCCGTCTGTCTCGGGGGACGTTTTGTGTCCAGAAACTCCGGACAGAAGTTCAGGCCCATGACGCCGCCGTGCTCCGCCAAGGTCCGGATCATCGCATCCGTCAGGTTTCGGCTGCAGGGGACAAGGCCCCGCGCATTGGAGTGGCTTGCGACAAAGGGTCCTTTGACCCGCTGCGCCACGTCAAAAAAGCCCTGATCGGAGAGGTGGGAGACGTCGACGATCATGTGGAGCTCCTGCATCCTCTCGACAAACTCGATGCCGCGGTCGGTCAGCCCCAGATCCCTCGGCCCGGGGGTGAAGACGGGGCCGCTCGGATGGTTTGGATGCGCCAGGCCGTTGTCAAAGTTCCAGGTGAGGGTCATCATCCGGACGCCCTCGCCGTAGAGCGTTTCCAGGTTTTCGATCTTATCCTCGCAGACGCCTCCCTCCTCCACGGTCAGGAGTACCGAGAGGATCCCCTTCCGCCGGTTCTCGAGGATCTCGCCGGACGTGGTCACCTGGGCAATTTTGCCCGCATAGGTCTTGGTCAGATCCTGAAAGACCTGCACCAGATCCTGCACGCTCTGCCAGGGGTCCCGGTAGGGGGGCTTTCCCTCCATCGTCCCTCTCGTTCCATCAAAGTCCGCAGGGCGCTCGAGGTAGACAAACAGAGCCAGGTTCTGGCAGAGGCACCCGCCCCGGGTGAGCTTATCCAGGTCAATCATCAGGTCGTTTTTTGCAAAGGAGATCGGGTCCTTCCGGAGTCTGCTGTACCAGATCTCCGAGACCGTGTCGCAGTGCATATCAATATAGGGAACCATCATGGACGTTTTCCTTCCTTTCTCCAATCTTCATGGAGGTATCTTACCACGGTTGGCGCAGGGAAGGAGATTTTACATCATTACACTTGACGCGGCACCGCCATGGCGGTAGTATTCAACAGGTACCTGTAAAGAAGTGGGCGGACGGTCCCGCTTTTTTTGCGCCGAAAATCGGAAAGGGGTGCGTATTTGAACGACAACGACAAGGTAACAATGTCCGGCAGGCTGTTCCGGAAGCTCCTCGCGCTGGACTGGTGCCTGCGAAGGTATCAGGACAAGTTCCGATGCCAGAACAACGACTTTGACGGGACCCTGGAGCGGGGACAGGGGCGGGTGATCGCCCTGCTGCAGATCCGGGAGGAGATCCCGACGAAGGACCTGGGCTACATCCTGGGAATCCGTCAGCAGTCCCTCAACGAGCTTTTGCAAAAGCTCGAGAGCCGGGGCTATGTGGTCCGGGAGCCCTCCCCGGAGGACCGCAGGATCCTCCTCGTGCGGCTGACGCAGGAGGGAAAGGCCCTGAAGATCCGAAGGACCGACCCGGAGCCCATCTTCTCCTGCCTCACGCCCGGGGAGGAGACCGCGCTGGACGGGATGCTCGACAAGCTCCTCGTGCAGGCGGGGAAGATCGTCGGCGCCCCGGGCGCCGAGGAGTTTGCGGGCCGGGCCCGGTGCCTCGAGCAGATGCTCGGCAAGGAGCGCTTCCGGGAATTTATTGAGGAGCGGCTCGGGACCCTGCCCGCGGACGTCTTCGACAACCGGGAGTGCTGAACGACATTTAGTGCAGCATACCATTGTATTTAGGAGAAAATCATGCAGATCATCCAAAAACTTATGCGCTACATCGGCCGGTACAAGCTCCCGACCATCCTGACGCCCATCTTTACCCTGCTAGAGGTGCTGATGGAGATCCTGATCCCCTACATCATCGCCAGCATCATCGACAAGGGAATCTCCGCCGGAAACATGAATGAGGTGGTTCGCCTTGGCATCGTCATGCTCATCATGGCCTTTGCCTCCCTCCTCTTCGGCATCCTGGCCGGCACCTTCGCCGCCGGCGCCAGCTCCGGCTTTGCCGCAAACCTGCGGGAGGCGATGTACGAGAACATCCAGACCTTCTCGTTCTCCAACATCGACAAGTTTTCCACCGCGGGCCTCGTCACCCGGATGACAACGGATGTCACCAACATCCAGAACGCCTTCCAGATGACGATCCGCATCGCGGTGCGGGCACCCCTCATGATGATCATCTCCCTCGTCATGTGCGTGGTGATCAACCCCCACATCTCCCTGATCTTCCTCGTGGCCCTGTTCGCCCTGGCGGTGGTGGTCTTCCTCATCATCGGCAAGGCGACCCACCTCTTCCGGCAGATGTTCCGCAAGTACGACGACTTAAATGCCAGCGTCGAGGAGAACGTCTCCGCCATCCGGGTGGTCAAGGCCTTTGTCCGGGAAGACTATGAGACGCAGAAGTTCGGCAACGCCGCCGATAACCTCTACCGCCAGTCCGTGGCGGCCCAGAAGCTGGTCGTCTTAAACTTCCCCGTCATGATGCTGGTGGTGGATGCCTGCATGGTGGCGATCTCCTGGGTGGGCGCCCACTACATTTTAGGCGGCACCATGACAACCGGAGAGCTGACGAGCATCTTTTCCTATGTGATGAACGTCCTCTTCTCCCTGATGATGCTGGCCATGATCTTCGTCATGATCTCCATGTCGGCGGCCTCCGCCCAGCGTATCGTGGAGGTGCTCGAGGAGGTGCCGTCTATCCAGAATCCGAAGGAGCCGGTCACCGAGGTGGCGGACGGCTCCATCGAGTTCCATGACGTGGACTTCTCCTACATGCGCCGCGTCGTGACCCAGGACAAGAACGGAAACGACATCATCCGGGAGGAGATGCCGGAGCACAAGACCCGTGACGAGGAGACCCTCCACAACCTGAACTTCTCCATCCGCTCCGGTGAGACGATCGGCATCATCGGCGGCACGGGATCGGGCAAGACCTCCCTGGTCGCCCTGATCTCCCGGCTCTACGATGTGACCCACGGCTGTGTCAAGGTCGGCGGACGGGACGTGCGGGACTACGACCTCACCGCCCTGCGGGACGAGGTCTCCGTGGTGCTGCAGAACAACGTCCTCTTCTCCGGGAGCATCCTCGACAACCTGCGCTGGGGAAATGAAAATGCCACCCTGGAGGACTGCAAGGAGGCCTGTCAGATGGCCTGCGCCGACGAGTTCATCGACCGGATGCCCGAGGGGTATGAGACCCAGATCACCCAGGGCGGCACGAACGTTTCCGGCGGCCAGAAGCAGCGTCTGTGCATCGCCCGGGCACTGATGAAAAAGCCCAAGATCCTGATTCTGGACGACTCCACCTCCGCCTGCGACACCGCGACGGACGCCAAGATCCGCTCTGCCCTGCGCACCGCGATCCCCGGCACCACCAAGCTCATCATCGCCCAGAGAATCTCCTCGGTGCAGGACTGCGACAGGATCCTCGTCCTCGACGGCGGCACCGTGAACGCCTTTGACACCCATGAACACCTGCTGGCGACCAACCGCATCTATTCCGAGATCTACGAGAGCCAGATCCGCGGCGGCGGCGATTTCGACCGGCCGCAGTGAAAAAGGAGGCAGATATGTCAGAAGTCAAACAATCCAGGCCGGCAAGGCCGCCCCGCGGCGCCAGAATGCGCGCCGCGGTGGACCATCCGGGGCAGATCTTAAAGCGGATCATCACCCTGGTCCTCTCCCGCTACAAGGCCGCCCTCTTCGCAGTCCTTGTGTGTATCTTTGTCTCCGCTTTCGCAACCCTGCAGGGAACCCTGTTTCTGCGGACGCTGATCGACCAGTACATCACCCCGATGCTCACCTCGGGAAGCCGGGACTTCTCCCCGCTCTTTACGGCACTGGTTCGGATGTGCTGCATCTACCTCGCCGGCGTTGTGACCTCCTACCTCTACCAGAGGATCATGGTCAACATCGCCGAGGGCGCCCTGCGGGATGTCCGCAAGCAGCTCTTCTCCCACATGGAGAGCCTGCCGATCCGCTACTTTGACCAGAACGCCCACGGCGACATCATGTCGGTCTACACCAACGACGTGGATACGCTCCGGCAGATGATCAACCAGAGCTTCCCGCAGGTGATCAACAGCGCGGTGACCCTGGTCATGACCCTGGTCTCCATGATCATGCTCTCCCTTCCCCTGACGCTGATCTCGGTGGGCATGGTGGCGGTGACGCTCCTTGTCTCCACAAGGATCGGCCGCCTCTCCGGCAAGTACTTTGTCGAGCAGCAGAAGAACCTGGGCTCCGAAAACGGCTTCATCGAGGAGATGATGAACGGCCAGAAGGTGATCAAGATCTTCAACCACGAGAACCAGTCCATCGAGGAGTTCAAGAAGCGGAACGAGGCGCTGCGCCAGTCTGCCAACCTTGCCAACCGCTACGCCAACATCATGATGCCCGTCAACGGGAACCTGGGCAACATCAGCTACGTGCTCTGCGCCGTGATCGGCGCGGCCATCGCCCTCCACGGAAACGGCGCGCTCACGGTCGGTACCCTGGTCTCGTTCCTGACCCTGAACCGGAACTTCTCCATGCCGATCACCCAAATCATGATGCAGATGAACTCCATCATCATGGCGCTCGCCGGCGCACAGCGCATCTTTGCGATGCTCGATGCTCCCTCCGAGCATGACGCCGGTTATGTGACCCTGGTCCGCGCAAAGAAGGATGCAGACGGAAACCTGGTGGAGACCAAGGAGCGCACCGGCATCTGGGCCTGGAAGCACTACCACAAGGCCGACGGCACCACCACCTACGTGCAGCAGCGGGGCAAGGTCACCTTTGACCACGTGGATTTCGGCTATGTCCCCGGCAAGCTCGTTCTGCACGACGTGACGATGTTCGCCGAGCCCGGCCAGAAGATCGCCTTTGTCGGCTCCACCGGTGCCGGCAAGACGACGATCACCAACCTGATCAACCGCTTCTATGACATCGAGAGCGGCAAGATCCGCTACGACGACATCAACATCGACAAGATCCAGAAGCCGGATCTGAGAAGGTCCCTGGGCATGGTGCTGCAGGACACCCACCTGTTCACCGGCACCGTCATGGACAACATCCGCTACGGCAGACTCGATGCCACGGATGCGGACTGCATTGCGGCTGCAAAACTCGCCAATGCGGACAGCTTCATCCGAAGGCTCCCTCTGGGATATCAGACACCGCTCCAGGGGGACGGCGGAAGCCTCTCCCAGGGCCAGCGCCAGCTCCTTGCCATCGCCCGGGCGGCGGTGGCAGATCCGCCGGCCCTCATCCTCGACGAGGCGACCAGCTCCATCGACACCCGGACCGAGTCCATCGTTCAGCAGGGCATGGACTCCCTGATGCGGGGCCGCACCACCTTCGTCATCGCCCACCGGCTCTCCACCGTCCGGAACGCCGACTGCATCATGGTCCTCGAGCAGGGCCGGATCATCGAGCGGGGCACCCACGATCAGCTGATCGCCCAGAAGGGCCGCTACTACCAGCTCTACACCGGAAACAAGATCAGCGAGTGAAACACCGCGATTTGCGCGCTGCGGCAGGTTCCAAAAGGCCTGCCGCAGCGCTTTTTCTGTTCAGAGGAAGAAAAGTCTTTGTTAACTCGGTGCAATTGTGCAATTTTCCCCCTATGTCCTACCTTTTCAATGTATCTTTGTGAAGGTATAATAAAATCATGGTGATCGACAGATTCACCTTATGGTGATTATTTAAGGAGGAAGAAGCATGAAACAGGGTGAAATGCTGGCCATGATTCTTGCCGGCGGCCGTGGAAGCCGTCTGAAGGATCTGACCAACAAAGTCGCAAAACCCGCAGTGGACTTCGGCGGAAAGTACCGCATCATCGATTTTCCGCTTTCCAACTGCGCCAACAGCGGGATCAACATCGTGGGTGTTCTGACACAGTACGAATCCGTGCTGCTCAACAGCTACGTGGCAGGCGGCTCCAAGTGGGGCCTGGACACCCGCAATTCCGGTGTCTTTGTGCTGCCGCCCAGAGAGAAGGCAGATCAGGGGCTGGATGTCTATCGGGGCACCGCAGATGCCATCTCCCAGAACATCGACTTCATCGACAGCTACGACCCGGACTACATCCTTGTCCTCTCCGGCGACCACATCTACAAGATGAACTACGACTGGATGCTGGACTTCCACAAGGCCAACCATGCGGACGCCACAATCGCCGTCATCCCGGTGCCGATGAAGGAGGCCTCCCGCTTCGGCATCATGAACACCGACGAGACCACCCACCAGATCACGGAGTTTGAGGAAAAGCCCGCACAGCCGAAGTCCAATCTCGCCTCCATGGGCATCTACATCTTCACCTGGAAGCTCCTGCGCAAGATGCTGGTGGCGGACATGAAGAATCCCGACTCCCACCACGACTTCGGCAAGGACATCATCCCGGCGCTTTTGGCGGACGGAAAGCGGCTCTTTGCCTACGAGTTCAAGGGCTACTGGAAGGATGTGGGAACCATCGACTCCCTCTGGGAGGCCAACATGGACCTCATCGACAAGAAGGACGAGCTCAACCTCTCCGACAGCGGCTGGAAGATCTACACCCAGGATGCCACCGAGATGCCCCAGTACATCGGGCCGGAGGCGAACATCGAGACTGCCTACATCACCCAGGGCTCCCGGATCGAGGGAACGGTGAAAAATTCCGTGATCTTCACCGGTGTCACGGTCAGCCGCGGCGCGGTGGTCGAGGACACGGTGCTGATGCCCGGCTCCTTTGTGGGCGAGGGCGCCAAGGTCACCAGGTCCCTGGTCAAGGGCGGCGTCCGGATCGGAAAGAATGCAGCGGTCGGCGATGCGGCAAGTGAGAACATCCTGCTGGTGGCAAAAGATGTGAAGGGGGAGGACTGAATATGAGCAGCGTACTTGGTATCATCACCGCATCCGGAAACAAGATCCGGGTCCAGGGCCTGCAGGACTACCGGCCCATCAGCGCCTTCTCCTTTCTCGGGCGCTACCGTGTGATCGACTTCCCGGTCTCCAACTTCAGCAACAGCGGCATGGACCGGATCCAGGTCTATGTGGGCCAGAACCCCAGATCCCTGGCAGAGCACCTCGGCAACGAGCGAGTCTACAACATCAACCCCAAGCGCGGCAAGCTGCAGCTTCTGTTCAACCAGGACTCCAGGGTCAATGATATCTACAACACCGATGTGGCCGCCTTCACTGAGAACATGAAGGTCATCGAGCGTGCTCCCCAGGAGTACGTCGTCATCACCCCCGGCTACATGATCTTCAAGCAGAACTACGATGAGCTCTTAAAGAGCCACATCGAGAGCGGCGCTGACGTCACCCTCCTGTATCAGAAGGTGGACAATGCGCGGGAATCCTACCGCAACTGCCTGACCCTCGAGCTCAACCGCCAGAAGGGCGTCACCGAGATCGCAAGGAATCTGGGCACCGCCAAGGAGAAGAACATCTTCATGGACACCGCGGTCATGAAGCGGGAGCTGTTCATCGACCTTCTGCACCGCGCCGTGAAGACCTCTGCGATCTGCAGTCTCTCCGACATCCTGAACATCGAGAACGAGAACCTCGATATCCGCGGCGTGCAGCACAAGGGATACCTGGCGGCGATCACAGACCTGCGGAGCTACTACGATGCCAACATGGAGCTTCTGAACTATGATCTGTCCTCCCAGCTCATCTCCTCTTCCTGGCCGATCTACACGGTCACCACGGACTCCTGCCCGGTGCACTACTACCAGACGGCGAAGGTGAAAAACTCCATGGTCGCCAATGGCTGTGTGATTTCGGGCACGGTGGAGAACTCCGTGATCGGCAGAGACGTGCGGATTGAGGAGGGCGCAGTCGTGAAGAACTGCGTGGTCCTCGGCCACACCACCATCAAGAAGAACGTGCACCTGACCTGCCAGGTGGTCGATAAGTGGGCACAGGTGATTCACGCGGGCGAGATCACCGCTACCCCGGATGCCCCCGGCTACATCCGCAGAGACGATGTGATCTGATAAGCAAACAGAAGGCCTTTTCGGGACCCGGCAGTCTGCAAACAGCAAACCGCCGAGTCCATTTTTGTGCCTTCCTGTCCTGTTTTCGGAAATCGCGTTCACATTTTTTTTATTTTCTTTTTTCCCGACATTCATTGCATTTGCAGGTCGGTTCCGTAGAATAAATACTGAGTTTCAAAACGAAGACAAATAGTAATAAGAAGGATTCCTCTGGATTGGAGCCGCTATGGATCGTTTCCGTGACCGCATGACACAGTTCATGCAGGGCCGCTACGGGGTGGACCGGTATGGTCAGTTTCTCTCCCGGGTGACCTGTGTGCTGATTCTTGTCAACCTCTTTCTCGCAAGCCGGGTACTCTGGTGGATCAGCGTCTTTCTCCTCCTGTACATGATTTTCCGGATGTTCTCGAAGAACACGCCGGCCAGGTACCGGGAGAATGAGCGCTTTGAGAAGGCGACGGCGGGACTGCAGCGGTTTTTCAGCACCGGCAAGGGCGGCGGCGTGCTCTACCGCATCAAAAACGGCTTCTCCGATTTCTGGTATACCCTGACCCACTTGAAACAGGAGCGCGAGAAGAACAAGGGCTACCACATCTACAAGTGTCCCCGCTGTCACCAGAAGATCCGGATCCCGAAGGGAAAGGGCCATATCATGGTGACCTGCCCCAAGTGCGGATTCGAGTTTCACAAGAAATCCTGAATCCGGGGAACAGGCGGAAAGGAAGCATGCTGACAAATGTTCGGATACATCGTGGTCAACCAGCCGGAGCTGAAGTTTCGTGAATTCGATCTCTACCGCTCCTACTACTGCGGCTTCTGCCGCAACCTGAAGCGCCGCTATGGGCGCCTCTCCCAGCTGACCCTCTCCTATGACTTTACCTTTCTGATCCTGCTCCTCTCGGACCTGTACGACGCAAAGGACAAGGAGAGCAGCACCCGCTGCATCGCTCATCCCTTCGAGAATCACCCGACGCGGGAAAACCAGTTCACCGACTACGCCTCGGACATGAATCTGATTCTCTCCTACTACTCCTGCCTGGACGACTGGGCGGACGAGCGGAAGTTCTCCCGGCTCCTTCTGTCAAAGGTGCTCAAAAAGGGAGAATCCCAGGCCAAGGTCAGCTACGGCAAGAAGGCGGCCCTGGTGAAGGACCGTCTGGACAAGCTCCATGAGCTCGAGACTAAGAAGGAGATCTCCATCGACAAGGTGGCGGGACTGTTCGGCGACATCATGGCGGAGGTCTTCGCCCCCTTCGAGGACGAATGGGAGAAGGACCTGCGGACCATGGGGTTCTTCCTGGGCAAGTTCATCTACATCGTGGACGCCTTTGACGATCTGGAGCGGGACCGGAAAAAGGGAAACTACAATCCCCTTCAGCTTGCCATGGACCAGGGCCTGATCCGGGAGGAGGGCCTCAACAGCACGGTCAAGGAACTGCTCACCATGATGATGGCGCCCTGCTGCGAGGCCTTTGAGCGGCTTCCCTGCGTGGAATATACGTCGATTCTCCGCAACATCCTTTACTCAGGTGTCTTTGGCCGTTACAATGCTATCTGTTTGAGACGCGAAAAAGAGAAGATGGGGGAAAGCGGAGGAGATCATGGCGGATCCTTATAAAGTACTGGGGGTATCCCCGGATGCGTCCGATGAGGAGATCAAGAAGGCCTATCGGACCCTGTCCCGGAAATACCACCCGGATTCCAATATCAACAACCCCAACAAGGCAGAGGCCGAGGAGAAGTTCAAGCAGGTCCAGGAGGCCTATCACCAGATCATGAATGCCAAGGCCCGGGGCGAGTCGGCCTACCAGGGCGGTGGCAGTTCCTACGGCGGCAGCTCCTATGGCGGGAATTCGTCCTACGGCTGGGGCAGCTTCGATGACTTCTTCGGCGGGTACCGCCAGCAGCAGGCCAGCCAGGGAGATGACGAGGAGACGGTGCGGCTTCGGGCCGCGGCCAACTATCTCAACAGCCGGCACTACCAGGAGGCTCTGAACGTGCTGGGCAGCATGAAGAGCCGCCCGGCCCAGTGGTACTACTTCAGTGCCCTGGCCAACTCGGGTCTTGGGAACAACGTGATTGCCCTGCAGTACGCCCGGATGGCCACCCAGATGGAGCCGAACAACCGGGACTACCAGGATCTGGTCAACCGGCTGCAGTACGGATCCAGCTGGTACGAGACCCAGCAGGCAGACTTCGGCGGACAGCCGGTCTCCACCGGCAGCTGGTGTCTGCGGCTGTGTCTGCTCAACGTGCTGCTGAATCTCATCTGCGGCGGTGGCGGCCTGTGCTGCGGCTCGGTTCCCTACCGGTTCTGAGGGGGTGCCATTTTCAGGAGGCACACATGCGGATCAAAGTGGTGTATGACAGCAAGACGGGAAATACCAAGAAAGTGGCGGATGCAATCTACTCCGCCCTGCCCATCTCCGCGGAGCGGGACATCCTGGACATCCATGACTACCGGTCCGAGGAGGATGACGGCTGGGATCTCTATTTTGTGGGGTTCTGGATCCGACGGAGTTCCGCCTCTGTGGAGGTTCTGCAACGGCTCTCCCAACTCCACCACTGTGGCATCGCCCTGTTTGGAACCTGCGGCATCCTGCCGGTGGACGCGTCCGGCGCCATAAGTCTTGCTGAGACCGTCAGCGTCTGGATTCCCGAGGACTCCCGGTACCTGGGAAGTTTTCTCTGCCGGGGCCGAATGGACATCAGCGTCCGGAACTGCTGCGCGGCAAAGCGGGGCACCCCGGAGGACGACGGCAGGATCGATCAATTTCTGCGAGCCTTTGACGAGGCCATGCTCCACCCGGATGCGGCGGACCTTGCGGCCGCAGGGGAATTTGCGCGAAACACGGTGAAAAAACTGCAGACCTTTGCGCAGGAGGACGAGCAGGATCACATCGCATCCTGAGCATCCAGACAAAGAGATCCAAAATGCCACTGGGCAGCCGCCCAGTGGCATTTCTTGTTACAGCAGATGATAGTAAAGCAGGATGTCGTCGTAGGTGCCGTCCTTTAAGATTGCGAGCGGGAATTCTCGGCAATTCAATTGCCGAGATGAAAGCGAGCCCGCTTCCTCGGCTGCAACGCATTGCTTAGCTTACAACAAGATTTTATAAATAGATTATACACATACCGCTATATATCTGCTAAACTATAGGTATGAAAACAAACCTCGTGCATTACCGCACATGCGTGTGCAATATCAATTACCATGTGGTATGGTGCGTCAAGTACCGACAGAAGGTATTAACCCCAGAAATTGAGAAGGACCTGAAAGCTATTCTGCTTTCCGTCGCCAAGGATAAGGGGTTCACCATCCACGAATGCGAAGTCGGCACTGCTGACCATGTACATTGCTTCGTGTCTGCACCTCCGAAGCTGTCGATCACAAATCTGGTCAAATACATGAAGGGCATTTCGGGCCGCATGCTATTTGAAAGGCATCCGGAGTTAAGAAACCATTTGTGGAGAGGGCAGCTTTGGAATCATTCGTACTACGTTGAAACCGTAGGCGATGTTTCCGAAGAAACCATTCGCAAATACATTGAGCGTCAGAGCAAGGCGTATTGATTATGGCTGTCAAAAAGAAGAACAAACCAAAATCATCAAATACAGACGTTTACTACATCTGCTATAAAGACGAAATTGTTCCTACCGCTGATCAGCGCAGCTTTATTCGTTTCAATTTTGGCGCCAAATGGTGGCTCAAAAACCGCATGCTGGAAGATGACCTGTTCATGTACAACGAAATGGGGATACATCTCCATAACACTCCTGCGGATTATAAAGACCAGGAAGAGTGCCAGTGGCTTAAGCAGGCTGACTCGCTTGCACTTGCAAATGCCCAGCTCGAATACGAACAGTCGTGGGCCAATTTCTACGAAGGAAGAGCCAAAATGCCTCGCTTTCATAGCAAGCACGAAGCGCAATCCTACACAACAAACGTTGTCAGCAATGGAGGACACTCCAATCTTACCTATGATGAAGGCTCCGGGTTGTTGAAACTTCCAAAGCTGAAAACGCTGATCAAACTGAAGTTGCACCGCAAAATCAAAAAAGGCGGCGTTCTCAAATCAGCCACCATCTCCATGGACCGCAACGGGAGATTTTTTGTATCACTCAAGTACGAATACAAGGAGTCCAAAACTGCTCCATCTGCAAACACGCATACTGATAACCAAGGTATCCGTGCCATCGGATTGGACATGTCATTGGAGCACTTGTATGTAGACAGCGATGGTGACACTGCAGAGTTTCCACGGTTTTATCGTCAGCAGGAAGAGAAACTTGCAAAACTTCAGCATGTGCTGTCAGGTATGAAACGCGGATCAAAGCGCTACGAGCGTCAGAAGCACAAAATCGCAAGGCTGCACGAAAAAATAGCGGCACAAAGGCGGGATTTTCTGGACAAACTGTCCTATAACCTCGCATATCATTATGACGTGATCTGCATTGAAGACCTGAATATGCATGCCATGGCACAAGGTCTTCATCTCGGCAAATCGGTTATGGATGTAGGCTGGGGCATGTTTACACGCATGCTGGAATACAAATGCAAGCGTTTCGGGCATACACTTGTCAAAATCGATCAATGGTATCCATCATCCAAAACATGCTGTCATTGCGGTTCCAGGAAAGATGATCTGACGCTAAGTGATCGTTTGTATATCTGCCCTGTCTGTGGCAATATCATCGATCGCGACTGGCAGGCAGCAATCAACATCAAAGAGGAAGGTCTGCGGCTTTATCATCAAGAGCAAGCCGCATAACCATATAGAAACATCAATCGCCGTGACTGCCCGCGAAAGCGGTGAATAGAGAAGCAACGGCGCACCAACCATCCGGTTCGGATGGGGCTAGGCCCCAGATTTCCGGCGCATCACAGCCATCTGTGTATAAGACACCGTTGAAGGCAACTCAAATGAGGTGGAAAAACCACCGAAGCCCGCAGTTTTAACTGCGGGTAGTTCACGAGAAATCCTCCCGGGATCGTGCCAAGCTTTACAAAGCCAGGCTTCTCATACGGCTTCTGGGCGGGGAGATTCGAGGCGACCACGGCATTGAACTGGAGGATCCGAAAGCCCAGACGCTTTCCCTGTGCCAGGCAGTCCCGCACGAGGTACTCGCCCACGTGTTTGCCCCGCATATCGGTCCGCACCGCATAGCTTGCATTTGCGATGTGGCCGCAGCGGCCCACGTTGTTGGGATGGAGAATGTAGAGGCCGACGACCTCTCCCATCTCCTCCTCCACGGCCGTTCCGGTGTAGGACTGTCCCGCAAAGAAGGATGCTGCCTCCTCCGTGGAGAGTCCCTGCATCTGGGGAAAGGCGCGGCCGTCCTCCACCACTTTGTTCCAGATCCCGCGCAGTGCCTCCGTGTCCGATGGCATATATGCCCGTACCACAATGCTCATCTGCTGCCTCCTTCTGTGTTCTTTTCCGGCAATGTTACTCCCAGTACCGCCCCTCTGCAATCGCGATGTCCCCATAATCCGGCATTTGTTTCTTTCCAATCCCGAGGAAACGGGGTATGCTGAACTTGTCTGCCCGTGTGGCAGTTCAAACGATTTCATGAGGGGGTGCTTGATGACACTTCTTGACGCTATGCGCGCATATGGTCTCCGCTTTGCCGGCTCGGTGGAGGAGCGGGACAAAAAGGAGCTCTCAGATTTCTGGGAGCGCACCGCAAAGGAACACGGCGGCTCCCTCTCCGGGGCGGAGATGGAGAGCATTCTGGAGGTCTTTGAGAACAACGGGATGCTCGCCCGCGCCCGGGAGGTTCACGACACTGAGCCCGTCTACGGGAAAGTGCTGTTTGTCCTGCAGGACACCGGGGTTTTCCCGCAGTCCTCCCTCTCCGGCACTTTTCTGCACCCGGAGGGGTCCTTTGTCTTTGAACAGGATCCCGCAGAGGAACCGACGCCAGCTGCGCCTGCACCCACTCCCTCCGATCCCGCGGATGCCTTTCCCGAAGACGGTGGTCTTGCCGCAGCGCGGGAGTTCGAGGCAGCCGAGGCAGAGGGGAAGGTCCTGACCGCGGCACCGGCGCCCGCCGCCCCGGCGGGGGCAAAGGACTATCCGGTGGATCAGCTGGATCCCCGCTTTGCCAATCTCCTGCCGGTTCTCCAGGAAAACCACGTGGGCTGCTTTCTCACGGGCTATCAGGAGGGGGAGCGGCAGGAATTCCTGGTCACCGGAATCCACGTGATCAAGGACCGGGAGGGCTCACCCCGGGCGGTGCGGGGGGAGCTGCTGCAGCGCGTCATTGAGCGCCTCCTTGCAGCCGCGCTCCCCAGCAAAGAGCAGGCAGCGCCGCAGGATGAACTTCTCACCTCCATCGACGACATCCGCTTCTTTCTGCAGGCCGCGGACTTCACCCTCCCCGCGGGGATCCGCACCTGGGCGGACCGGCAGGTCCGCTCCCTGGACGATGACAACGTGACCGCCATGGAGAAGCTCCACGTGCAGCGTGCCCTGTCCATGATGCTGAACGTGCGCTGGGAGAGCACCGACTTTCCCGCCATCGACGCCAAGGAGGCCAAGCGGATCCTGGACGAGGAGCTCTATGGCCTCGAGGAGGTCAAGCAGCGCGTGCTGGAGACCATCATCCAGATCAACCGGACCCACACCCTGCCGGGATACGGGCTGCTTCTCATCGGGCCGCCCGGCACCGGCAAGAGCCAGATCGCCTATGCGGTGGGCCGAATCCTGAAGCTCCCCTGCACCGTGCTCGACATGAGCACGATCCGGGACCCGGAGGCACTGACCGGAAGCTCCCGGATCTACTCCAACGCCCGCCCCGGCAGAATCATGGAGTCCTTTGCCCGGGCCGGCTCTTCCAACATCGTCTTTGTGATCAACGAGCTGGACAAGGCGGACGCCCAGAAGGACTCCGGGAGCTCCGGAGACGTGCTCCTGACCCTTTTGGACCACCTGGGCTTTACCGATGTCTACATGGAGTGCGCCATCCCGACCCAGGGGGTCTACCCCATCGCGACGGCAAACGACAAATCCCGGATCTCGGGACCTCTCCTCTCCCGCTTCTCGGTCATTGAGATTCCAGACTACACCCCCGAAGAAAAGCGGACGATCTTCTGGAATTACTCCCTGCCGCGGGTGCTGCTGCGCATGGGCATGAAGCCCGGGGAGGTGGTGCTGACCCAGGAGGCGGTAGACGTGATCATTGACCGCTTCTCCGACTACACCGGCTGCCGGGAGCTCGAGCAGGCGGCAGAGCATCTGGCCGGCAATGCCCTGTTTCGGATCGAGACAGAGGGCGTCCCCAGCGTAACCTACGATGCCCCGGATGTGCGGCGTCTTTTCGGGGAGCGCAGCAAAAACAAAGATGGAACATGAAAAAAGGACCAGTCCGGCATCTCGTCGGATTGGTCCTCTTGTGATGTGCTGTTATGCAGTCTTCCGGTCTGTGAAGAACGTCCCGCGCTTCTCCTTTTCGATCAGCTGCTGGAGCTCCTTCACCTTGCGCTCCTCCTCCAGCGTCAGGTGTTTGGGCACCTGGATCTGGATCACGGCATACTCATCGCCCTTGACCGTGGGATGATGCATATCGGGGATGCCCTTGCCCCGCAGACGGATCTTGCTGCCACCCTGGGTTCCCTTCGGAATCTTGCAGATGACCTGACCTGTCAGCGTGTCGACACGGGCCTCGCCGCCGAGCATTGCCGTGGTAAACGGCACCTCACAGTTGACGTAGACATCCGTGCCCTTTCTGGAGAAACCCTCCCTGGGCTCGATGTGCACGCGCAGAAGCAGGTCTCCCGGTGTGCCGCCGGTGTAGGAGGGATTGCCCTTCCCACGAAGCCGCACCATCTGACCCTCGTCGATACCGGCGGGAATCGAAACCTCCAGGGTCCGCATCGTGCCGTCTGCATCCGAGAGCCGGATGCTTCTCGTGCAGCCAAAGGCTGCGTCGTTGAAGCCGATCGTCACATCTGCCGTGAGATCAGACCCCCTCTGGGCTGCACCGGCTCCGGCACCGCCGCCCGAAAAATGGTGGAAACCGGAGAACCCGCGGCCGCCATGGCCAAACAGGTCTCCAAACATGTCGCCGAACATGTCGCCAAAATCCTGCGCATTGCCGCCGCCCGACGAGTAGTAATACGTCCTGCCGTTTCCATCCTGATAGGAGTGGAAACCGCCTGCACCGCCCGCACCGGCGCCAGGGTTTGACGTCTGGTCGAAGGCCGCCATGCCGAACTGATCGTAGAGCTTCTTCTTCTCCGGATCAGAGAGTACCTGATAGGCCTCTCCGATCTCCTCAAACTTCTTCTTCGCATCCGGGGACGGGTCCACATCCGGATGATATTTCTTTGCCAGCTTTCTGTAGGCGGACTTGATCTCCTGATCCGTCGCGCCCTTTTGAAGGCCCAGCACTTCGTAGTAATCCCGTTTCACGTCCGCTCACCTCTTTCCTCTGTTGTGATACGCAAAATCATCTTTGTTCTTACGTGTATTGTTATATCATATCTAGAACAGGCATACAAGTACCACACCGGGAAAAAGGGACGAAATTTGCCTTTCTTCGCCCGTTTGCTTTGGTCGCTTTTTTTCATCGAAAAAGCCCCCTTTCGGGGGCTCCTCGGAACAGATCTGGTTTGGGATCAGTTCATCTTGATCTCCTTGGCGCGGACCGCGGTGACGATCACCGTGATGCCGGCGGCAATCAGGTAGACGCCAACCACGATTGAGGCGGCTGCCGTGGAGGCAACCGGCATCAGGATCAGGATGATGGAAAACAGGATCTTCAGCACACCGCCTGCGGTGGAAAGGCCGAGGCCGTTGATGCCGAGGAACGAGAGCTTTCCTGCCGCTGAGATCTCCTCAATGCCCAGAAACAGAAGGTCCGCTGCCATCAGGAAGCTGAAGGTCACCAGCATGTCCTCCTTGGGCGAAGTCAGAAGGAGCACCGCCATCATGATGTTCAGGATGCCGGAAACAATCCCGGAGCCCGTCCGCACCATGGGCGGTACCGAGAAGTGGGCAATGATCTCAAAGATGCCGAAGATCAGCAGCAAAATGGCGGCGATCACCTCCACCACCAGCGCTGTCTGCACCGGGTAGATGCAGGCGATGATGCCTAGGATCAGCATCAGAATGCCGACCACGAAGCCGCCGACCCGATAGTTTTTGACGCGCTTGTTCCACGACGCCTTCAGATCATCGACCAGCTCTTCTTTGGAATGATATTCACGAAACATGGTTTCTCCCTTCTCATGCGATTTTGATCTATGTTAATGGTCGGTGCCCCCATAGGGCTGCCGGACCTGCATGATGCTCTTGTATGCCGGGCGGATGATCTTGGATCCGGAGGACAGCTCCTCGATCCTGTGGGCACTCCAGCCCGCAACCCTTGCGATCGCAAAGATCGGGGTATAGAGCTCCCTGGGGATCCCCATCATGTCGTAGGCAAAGCCGGAATAGAAGTCCACGTTCGGGGCGACGCCCTTGTAGATCTTCCGGCTCCCCTCGATGACCTTCGGGGCGATGGTCTCCACCTTGCGGTAGAGGTTCATGTCCTCCTCCCGGTGCTTCTCGCCGGAGAGGAGTTCCACGTACTGGCGGAAGATCTGCTCTCTCGGGTCGGACTTGGAGTACACCGCGTGGCCCATGCCGTAGATAAGACCCTTGTGATCAAAAGTCTCTCCGGCAAGCATCCGCTTCAGATAGGCCTCGATCTCCTCGTCATCGTTCCAGTCGTGCACGTTCTCCCGGATGTCGTCCATCATGTCCATGACCTTGATGTTCGCTCCACCGTGGCGGGGACCCTTCAGGGAGCACATGGCCGCCGCGATCACCGCATAGGTGTCGGAGCCGGCAGAGGTGACCACCCGTGTCGTAAAGCTCGAGTTGTTGCCGCCGCCGTGCTCCATGTGGAGCATCAGCGCCACGTCCAGGGCCATGGCCTCGGTCTTGGTGTAGGAGGAATCCGGCCGCAGCATCCTAAGGATGTTTTCCGCAGTGGAGAGGGCGGGATCCGGCCGGTGGATATACATGGACTGCATGTTTTCGTAGTGGTTGTAGGCGTGATAGCCATAGATCGCCAGCATCGGAAACACCGAGATCAGCTGAATGCACTGGCTGATGACGTTCTCCAGTGAGGTGTCAGCGGCATTGCTGTCATAGGACGCCAGGGTCAGGATGGACCGCGTCATGGAGTTCATGATGTCCTTCGTGGGGGCCTTCATGATGACATCCCGCGTGAAGTTCGTGGGAAGCTCCCGGGACTTTGCAAGGAGCTCCCGGAATTCATTCGCCTCCTGCTCCGTCGGCAGTTCTCCGAACAGCAGCAGATACGTCAGATTTTCATAGCCGCAGCGGGTGTGCAGATATTTGTCCACCAGGTCGTGGATCTCATACCCCCGGTACCAGAGCTTGCCGTCGGCCGGCTTCCCCTCTTCGTCAAAGGCATCGATGCGGGAGATGTTGGTGAGTCCCGCCACGACACCCTTTCCGCTCAGGTCCCGTAGTCCCCGCTTGACCTGGTAGCGGTCGTACAGGGCGGGGTCGATGGCATCGGCGCGCTCTGCGAGCGCCGCGTAAGCAGTGGTCTCGATGCGGTCTCTGGTCTTCATGGCAGTTGGCCTCCTTCTTCCAAAATGTCTTCCGTTCTGGTGCCATTATAGAGCAGATAGATTAAAATGACCATAGGTCATAAAATGAACATTTGGTAAACTTTTCCCGCCCTCGTCTGCCTTCCGCATTCACTTTCCAAAATTTCGATAAAAAATCCCTCCGCCGAAGCGGAGGGATGCTTGTTCATCTTACTGATTCAGCTGTTTGAGTGCATCAGAGAGCTGCTTAGCAGAGTCCTTCAGCACGTCGATGGAGTCATTCAGCCCCTCGTAGTCGATCTTCTGGGACTGGTCGACTGTGGCTTCCACGTAGCCGTTCTGCTTCTGCACGGTGTCATTCATTGTGGAAACGGAATCGGTGAGTTCATCGGTCACACTGTTGACGCCCTCAGCTGCCTTCTGGAAGTCAGAGATCGCGGAGGTGATCTCATCCACGTCGATGGCGTTGATCGTGTCCATGGCCTGGTTGATAACCTTCGTGGTGGTCACCAGAGAGGTGCCCAGCGTTGTCACCACCTTGCCGGTATCCGTCACCGTGTCATTCACGCTCTGGACGGCCTTGTCGGTGTCCTGAATCGTGGTCTGCACCATCGCGATGGTGTCATTGACACCGGACACGGCGGTGTTGGCATTGTCAACCACAGTGTTCACACCGTCAATGGTCTGCCCCAGCTCGCCGCTGACGCCGGCCACATCGGTGGTGATCGCCTCAGCATTGGCGATCGTGCGGTTCAGCGAGTCGTAATCGAGGCCTGCAATCTCCTCCAGGGCTTTATTTACTCCGCCGGCGTTGTCATCTACCACCTTCTGGATCTGGCCTACTGCCTCGTTCAGGTCATCCACCGCGGTGCCGATGCCGGTCACCTCGTCGTTCACCGTGCCGAGGAGCGTGTTCACCGAATCAAAGGTGTTGTTGACGCCGGTGTTGACATCCGCCACCACCTGATTGGCGCTGTCCAGCACGCCGTTGATCCCGGTCACCGTGTCATTGGCAGTCACCAGGAGCGTGTCCACATCGGCGATCGTGGTGTTGAGGCCGCTCATCATCCCGTTGACATTGGAGAGCAGGCTGAAGAGCCCGGGCGTGATCAACACAAACACCACAGCGAAGGCGATGAACAGGAGCACATTTCCGAAGGCCGAGGCCTTCGCGTGCCGCGCCTGCTTTTTCTCCGACCCTGCGATGTCCCGCAGAGCGGCGCTCACCTCCTCGAGCGAATTCAGCACCGCCTTGTCGGTGCCGTTTCCCCTCCCCTGGCGATCCAGCTCACTGGCCACGGCCCCCGGGAGCTTCTCCCCGAGAATGCGTTCCACTTCCCTGGTCAGATCTGGTCCGCTCGGTCCCGTATCCTGCTGTCTTGTCACGCTCTCACTCATGTCTGCCCCACTTTCTTCCGCTCACTTGCTCTCCGCGGCAGAGGTGCTTCCCGTCTCCGATGATGCCTCCCCGGCGGTCTCCACCACGTCGTAGACGCAGGTACCGTCCAGATAAGACAGGAGCACATGATCCGTGTTCTGATCGTTCAGCACGTTCAGCACCACATGGCGCTCCGGCGACGCGCTGTTGGCCTGCTGGAAGCAGGTCATGGACAGGTTCTGGAGGCTGTCCTTCAAATCCGCCCAGGCCGTTGTGGAATCGCTGCTGCCATCGATCACGTACTGGGCCTCTTTGGCCACGCCGTCCTGCCAGATGGAGATCGTCAGCGTCTTGCCGTCGTCCTCCACCGTGTAGTGATCCCCGTAGGAAGTCTGCAGCGTCTCCTTGAGACCTGCGACAAAGCTGTCATAAGAGGTTGCCTCTCCGGTCCCGGAGAGTGCCGCATCGGCCGCCTCCGCGGTCTGGGCTCCCGTCGACTGCCCGGACAGGCTTGATATCGCCGCCGTGTAGGCGATCGAGGCAATCAGTACCACCGTTGCAATCCCATCCCACAGGGCCAGGATCCAGTTCACCACCCGATGCGAAAAGGGCTTTTTGACCAGGATCAGCACAAAGGCCGCAGGCCACGTAAATATGATGGAAAGGACGGCACTAAGGACCTTCCATAGCGTTCCGGACGGGGCTTTTACAGCCTCCGGAACGGGTGCTTTTGGCGGCACCTCTCCCGCCGTGTACAGGGGCACTTCCTGTCCCCGTGCGGGGCGCTTGCGCTTTCGCTCGGGCCGTTCTCCCAGTGCCTCCTCTCCCGGGAAGGCATCCGGAGCGGGGACGGAGGAAGCCGGAGCCGGGCGTCCTGCGGCGTCGGCGGTATCCCCGGCCGAGCCGAGGATCCAGGCCTTCTCCCGCTCAAACTCCTGTCTCGTGATGGCACCGCTGTCCAGGAGCTTCTGCAGTTTTAACAAATCGTCGACATCGGACATGCGCGATCTTCTCCTACCTGTGATAAGCAAATTTTAACACCCGAGCTGGGGGCAAACAAGTTCGGGTTGTGCAGATTGACCGGAAAATAGGAAATTCCGGGTTCCGGGTTATTTCTTTCTCGCCTGGTGCCGCCGCTGCAGGCGGGAGACGATGACCGCACAGCTCGCATCGCCGGTGATATTCACCGTGGTGCGGCCCATGTCAAAGATGCGGTCGATGCCAAAGACCAGGGCGATGCCGTCCACCGGAAGGCCCACACTCTGCAGCACCATGGCCAGCATGATGGGACCAGCACCCGGCACACCCGCGGTGCCGATGGAGGCGAGCGTTGCGGTCAGCACGACGGTCACCATCTGCTGGGGCGTCAGGGTGATGCCGTAGCAGGCTGCGATGAAGACCGTGCAGACGCCCTGGTAGATCGCGGTGCCGTCCATATTGATGGTGGCGCCAAGCGGCAGGACAAAGGAGCTGACCTCCCTGGAGGCGCCCAGCTTCTGGGTGCACTCCATGTTGATGGGCAGGGTGCCCACACTGGATGCGGAGGAGAAGGCAAAGAGCATAGCCGGGAACATGCCGCGGAAGAACTTCGACGGGGACATGCCGCCGAGTGCCCGCACCGCCCCGGAATAGACCAACAGCATGTGGGCAAGATAGGCCAGATACGCGCACAGAAGCACCATCGCGAGGGAGCCCAGGATCTGCGCCCCGTTCTCGGCGATGACCGGGCAGAGCAGACAGAACACACCGATCGGGGAGAGGGCGAGGATCATCTCCATCGCCTTCATGAAGATGTCATTGCACAGGTTGACGGCGCGCACGGCGGGCTTGCCCTTCTCCTCCAGGAGAATGATGGCAAAGCCCAGAATCAGCGCCATCACAATCACCTGCAGCATGTTTGCCTCGGTGATCGGCGTCAGGAAGTTGCTGGGGAAGATCGAGACGATGGTGTCCATCACCGACGGGCTCTCCGCCGCCTCATAGGACAGGTTCGAGGTGGAGAGAACCGGGAAGTGGGGCTGAAACAGCGAGGCGAAGAACAGGCCGATGATGGTCGCCAGCGCGGTCGTGCACAGGTAGTAGACCAGCGTGGTGCCGCCGATCATGCCGATCTTGCGGATGTCGGAGAGGGAGAGGACGCCGGCGATGATGGAGAACAGCACGATCGGCGCGATGATGAACCGGATCAGGTTCAGGAAGATGGTGCCAAACGTTGCGATGTAGTTCTCTGCGATGTCCGCGTGGGACTGCAGAAGAAGGCCGGCCAAAATAGCGAGCAGCATGGCGATGAGGATCTTCTCCGCCAGGGAGAGCTTGCGCTTTGGCTTTGCGGGCTTTTCCTTCTCCGGTTCCATCTTCTCGAGTACTTCGTTTGCCTCCTCGATAGCCTCTGCGGGTGTGGGGATCTGGGTGTCATTCTGATGTACCATGCGCGCTCCTCCTTGTGGATGCCGGCGGCGCTTCCCGCCGGGGGGGATCATTTGTTGTCGGACCGATTTTATTACAGGTTTTTCGCGACGTCATCAAAAAATGAGAAATGTTTCAAACTCACGAAAAAAGCCGACAGGGAACTCCCTGCCGGCCGATTGATCTGCGCTCACTGTGCGTCTGCTATCTTGGTCGCCACCAACATGCCGTTTTCATCGGTGCTGTAGGTGATCGTCAGCTTCTTGCCCACCGTGATGCCGCTGCACTCGGAGACATCCGTGCTGCTGTTGAACTCGAACTCCAGCTCATCCTCATCGGTGGAGAGAAAGATCTGACTGCTGTTGGACTGGGACGCCACGGTCCCGGTCACGGTGCCCACGTTCGGGTCATCGCTTGTGGCAGAGGAGGCCGCCTCTGCGGTCTGCTCCTCCGTTGTCTGGGTGTCCGCCGCTTCGCTCTCCGTGGTCTGCGCTTGGGCTCTGTCGCCTGCATCGGTTGACTCACTGGACTCGGTGGAGGAGGCGCTGGTGTCACTCTCCGGCGTGGAGATCACCGGCGTGCTGTCGGTGGTCTGTGCTGTGGTATCACCCGCTGCTGCCGTGCTGTTATGGCTCTGCAGGTACTGCTGGTAATAGGGATCGTCCGCCGGGATGTCCTCCATAAACGTGGTGGTGGACTCCTGTGTGGCGCTCTCACTGCTCCCGCATCCTGTCATCAATGCGCAGGATGCCAGGACGGCCGCTGCAATCCAGCGGCACTGTGTCAATTTTCTGCTCTGCATGCTGCTTCCTTTCATACCCCTCTGGTGCAGATACTAGCACGGACCCGGCAGAATGGCAAAGGTTCTTGCTCTGCTGACGCAAAACAGGCTCCCCGGGGAAGTCCCCGAAGAGCCCGTCTCTCACTTTTTGGTCTGTCCGTAATAGGCGCCGGCGCCGTGCTTTCTGTAGTAGTGCTTGTCCTGCAGGCACTGAGGTGCGGGCTCCACCTTTGGGTTGATGAGCTCGGTGCGGAATGCCATCTTGGCAACTTCCTCGAGAACCACCGCACTGTGCACCGCATCCTCCGGGTCCTTCCCCCAGGTGAAGGGTCCGTGGTTCTTGCAGAGGCAGGCGCTGACCGCCTCCGGATCCTTCTTCATCCGTGCGAACTCGTCGACGATCAGCACACCGGTGTTCAGCTCATAGGCGGTGTCGATCTCCTCCTTCGTCAGGGTGCGCAGGCAGGGGACCTCGCCGTAGTAGTAATCCGCGTGGGTGGTGCCGTAGCAGGGGATGGAGCGTCCCGCCTGGGCCCAGCTGGTCGCATAGGAGGAATGGGTGTGCACGACGCCCCCGATCTTGTCCCAGTGGCTGTACAGGTAGGCGTGGGTCAGGGTGTCCGAGGAGGGATTGAAGTCTCCCTCCACCCGGTTGCCATCAAAGTCGCAGACCACCATGGACTCCGGGGTCAGCTCATTATAGGGAACGCCCGAGGGCTTGATGACGAACAGCTTCTTTTCCCGGTCCACGCCGGACACGTTGCCCCAGGTAAAGGTCACCAGACCATACTTGGGAAGCAGCATGTTCGCCTCGTATACCTTTTTCTTCAGTTCTTCCAGCATCTGACTGCCTCCTTCTCCACATCGAGTCCGCTCCGGTAGCGGGCAATGTACTCGTCAAATCCCTTCACATCTACAGGGTCCGGTGCCAGCGTCTCGCCCTTGGCATCCGCAAAGACCTCATCATCCAGCCAGTTTGCCAGGGAGCGGTCGGCGCCCTCCGCCATGTACTGGGCAAGCAGTGCAATGCCCCAGGCGCCGCCCTCGCCGGCAGTGGTCATCACCGTGACGGGTGTATTCAGCGCCGCAGCCAGGATCTTCTGCCCCACAACCGGGGTCTTGAAGAGGCCGCCGTGAGCCATCATGTTTTCGACCTTCACGCCCTCGTTCTTGAGGAGCAGGTCCATGCCGATCTTCAGCACTGCCAGGGAGCTGAACAGGTTCGAGCGCATGAAGTTGGCAAGGGTGAATTTCGCATCCGGCGTTCTCGCAAACAGAGGTCTTCCCTCTTCGAGTCCGGTGATGGGCTCCCCAGAGAAGTAATTGTAGGAGGTCAGACCCGCGCAGTCCGGATCACCGGAAAGGGCGCTCTTATAGAGCACTGAGAACAGCCGGTTCCGGTCCGCCTCGATTCCCATCGCGTGGCAGAACTCATCGAAGATCTCCACCCAGGCGTTGAGGTCGGAGGTGCAGTTGTTGCAGTGCGCCATGGCCACCGGCTCCCCGGAGGGAGTGGTCACAATGTCGATCTCGGGGTAGACATGGGCAAGGGGTTTTTCCAGCACCACCATGCCAAAGCACGACGTGCCCGCCGAGACGTTTCCGGTCCGCACCCGGACTGCATCGGTAGCAACCATTCCGGTGCCCGCATCGCCTTCCGGCGGGCAGAGCGGAACACCTGCCTCCAGATCTCCCGCAGGGTCCAGGCGCGCAGCCCCCTCTTTCGTGAGGGTGCCGGCCGCCTCTCCGGCCCGAAGGACCTTCGGGAAGATCGCCCGGAGGTTCCAGGAATAGCCTGCCGAAGCGGCAAGCGCATCAAACTTTTTCATCATGCCTGCGTCGTAGTCGCAGGTCTGCTGGTCGATCGGAAACATGCCGGATGCATCCCCGACGCCGGTGACCCGCTGACCAGTCAGCTGCCAGTGAACGTAGGCATCCAGTGTCGCCACGTAGTCCAGATCCTTCACATGGGGCTCGCCGTTCAGCATTGCCTGGTAGAGGTGAGCAATGCTCCAGCGCTGGGGGATGTTGAAGCCAAAGAGGTCCGTGAGTTTGGCAGCCGCCTCCTCGGTGATCGTGTTGCGCCAGGTGCGAAACGGCACCAGAAGTTTCCCATCCCGATCAAAGGCGAGATATCCGTGCATCATCGCGCTGATGCCGAGTGCCTTCACCTTGCGGATCGTCACGCCGTAGCGGTCCTTTACATTCTGTTTCAAATCCTGATAGCACCCCGCCAGTCCCTGCCAGATGTCCTCCAGGGAATAGGTCCAGATGCCGTTCTCCAGCCGGTTCTCCCACTCATAGGCACCCTCTGCTGCCGGCGCGTGGTCGGACAGAATCAGCTCTGCCTTGATGCGAGTGGAGCCAAACTCAATGCCGATGACGGCATTGCCTGCTTCGATCTGTTTTCTGCATTCCTCAGTGTTCATAGAACATGTCCCTCCTGCCGATCCCGGTTCCCTGCCCGGTTTCCCTAATCATAAGCAATCCGGCGGAAAAAGAAAAGTGTATTTTTACCTTTTTGAATTGTTGAAATATAGGTATATGTACCTATTCGAGGGTTTCCCCGTTTCGGGGCATAAAAAAAGCGGAACACCCGAAACGGGCATTCCGCATACGTGGCACAGCGTGCGTCAGATCCGGACCCAGCGGGGCTCGTTGAAGCTCACCATGGGACCGCACTCAAAGACATGCTTCTGCTGGCGCAGCTCCAGCATTGCCTCGTGGACATCCTCGATGTCCACCTCGTAGTTGTCTGCCAGGAAGTCCTCGCAGTAAGCCGTGTGGGGCCGCATATCGACGAGGAGCTTTCCTTCCAGTTCTTCCTTTGTCATAGACCGTTCTCCTTTGCATGATCTCCGCAGGGGCACAGCGGTGCCAGCCCCGGAGCAATCTTTCGTGACTTTATTATAGCCGCCGCGTCAAATCCTGTACAGAAGGAGAATGACTCACTTGAGGCAAATGTGAAGCAAGGGTCTGTCGGCAGCACTCATCACCGCATTCTACGACTTGCTCCCGTCCATCATGGAGCGCCAGAAGTTCTCCCGCCGAAGCAGATAGGAGGGGACATCCATCCCGTAAACCCGCTGCAGAAGGTCCCGGGTCAACACCTGTGCCACTGGCCCCGCCGCAAGCATCTGACCGTCCTTCAAGATGACAAGATCCTCCGAAAGGTCCAGCGCCAGGGAGAGATCGTGGCAGATGCTGATAAGGGTGTTGGGGACGGTCCTGCCATCCGGCAG
This sequence comes from Lachnospiraceae bacterium, assembly GCA_022483465.1. Taxonomy (GTDB): domain Bacteria; phylum Bacillota; class Clostridia; order Lachnospirales; family Lachnospiraceae; genus CAG-791. The sequence goes on from JAKVNF010000001.1 coordinate 268,422, forward strand.
CGTCGTCTGCCGCGCCTTCCAGCGCTTCAGGAGCCCGGTAATCTCTGCCTGATACTTGAGATCCAGACTACTGGTAGGCTCATCCAAAAGCAGAATCGGCGTCTCCTGGGCGAGCGCCCTGGCAAAGAAGACGCGCTGCAACTGCCCTCCGGAGAGTTGCGTGATCGGGCGGTTGGCAAGATCGGTAAGTCCTGCCTCTTCAAGGCTCTCGTCTACTGCCTCCCGGTCCCGCTCTCTGCCCTCTCCCCTGGCATATCGTCCCATCTCCACCGTCTGGCGCACGGTGTAGGAAAAGCCGGCAGGGAAAAACTGGCTCATCAGCGCCAGGTACTGGGCGATCTCCCGCCGCTTCTTTCTTGCAATGGGCTCCCCGAAGAGCAGGATTTCCCCTTCTGCAGGAAGAATTCCGGCAAGGGCGCGAAGGAATGTGCTCTTGCCGGCGCCGTTCGGGCCAAGGATTCCCAGGGCGCTCCCTGCAGGAATCTCCAGGTTGATATCCCGTAGTACACATTTTTGCGGATCCACCGGCCTTAGTGTCCCGTAGGAGACGGACAGGCGCCGTACCGCAAAAGCCGGCTGCAGGTCCGCCCCGGTGTGGCAAGTGTTTACTGTCTCACCCATGTTTGCCTCCTCGCACATACAGCCAGATGAAAAAGGGCGTGCCCAGGATGGCCGTTACGGCCCCGACCGGGAGCTCCCTCGGCGCCAGGAGTGTCCTGGAGATCATGTCGCACAGGGCAAGAAAAGCACCGCCAAAAAGAAACGAGAGCGGCAACACTTTGCCATTTTCCGCACCGAAGATCCGCCGCACCGCATGCGGTGCGATCAGGTCCACAAAGCCGATCGTTCCGGTAAAACACACTGCGGCACCGGTGAGGAAGGAAGAAAGGGCAAGGGCCAGGAACTTGGTTTGCCGCACATTCACCCCCAGGGAGAGCGCATTCTCATCTCCGAAAGAGAGAATGTCCAGTTCCCGCGCATGCCGTATCAGAAGGAAAAGGCCCACCAGGCAGATGGGGAGGAGAATCCCGGCATGGTACCAGCGCATGCCCGAGAAGGATCCCATCTGCCATAAGAGCAGCTGCTGTGACTTAGCCCCCGCAAAGGAGGAGACCAAAGTCAGCAGCGCATTCACAAACAAAGACACCGACATACCCATCAGAATCACCGTATGACTCTGCAGGGAATTGCTGATGCGGGCGGAGATAAAAAGCACCACTGCGATCACAAGAAATCCACTGCCAAAGGCAGCGGCAGGCAGAAGCAGGGTCCCCAGGACCGGCAGGGTGATCCCAGACACAATCACAATCGCCGCCCCCAGGGAGGCACCGCTCGAGACTCCCAGCGTATAGGAGGAGGCCAGCGGATTCTGCAGGATGGTCTGCATCACCGCACCGGAGAGGGACAGGGCGCCGCCCGCAAGAAACGCCATCGCGACCCGCGGCATCCTGATGTCCCAGAGGATCGAGATCAGCGACGGATCCAGATCCGAAACAGATCCCATCCCGGTGAGCTTCCACCAAATGATCCGCAGGGACTGTGCAGGAGAAATGGCAACGCTTCCCACACCCACACACAGGACCAGCACAAAGACAAGGAGCGCTGCCAGCCCTGCGGCGGCAGCACCCCGTCCTGCTCTTCTCTTATTGGTTTTCAAGCGCTCACTGCGCAAATGGATCCTCCAGGTCTGCATAGGCATCCGGATAGATGTCCTTTGCCATCTCAATCATGGCACTCACCACGTGCTGGTTCGGCTGATTCAGGGTGTTTGCATCCACGTAGTAGACGTCCTTGTTCTGTATTGCGGTGACGTTCTCCCAGCCAGACAGATTGAGAAGCGTGTTCACCACATCCTCGGTGTAGTTGTCAGTCGTCAGGATGACATCCGGGTTCATCGCGATCGCGGCCTCCTCGGAGATGGACGGCCATGCGTCATCCTGCTCTGCCGTCAGGCTGGTCGCTCCGATGTCTGTGATCGCCTCTGTGATATATGTGTCCTTTCCGGCGGAGTAGATGGTCGGAGAATCCGAGGTGGGTGTTGAAATCTCATAGAGGACGGTCTTCTTTTCATCGTCCGGGATGCCGTCTCCGATCTCCTTCAGCTCTGCAATGCCATTCTCATATTCCGTGCAGATCTCTTCTGCCTTCTCTGCTGCACCGGTGCAGGCGCCGACAAAGGTAATGCTGTCAGCGATCTCTTCCAGAGAGGATGCGCTGGGGATGTCTGCGGTACAGATGCCCGCTGCGCGCACAGAAGCGTAGACATCGGTACCACCGGAACTGCTCATCCCGGAGGTGAAGACGATATCGGGTGCAAGGGCAACAATGGACTCATTATCCGGCTGCATCATGTCATAGGTGGGGAGGTTGGCGGGAAGCTCATCCCCGTAGTAATCCTCCGAGTTGGTGTCGACAGCGATGATCTCATCGGAGAGCCCAAGATCGATCAGGAGTCTCGTGATGGAGGGCGCCATGGAGATGATTTTTGTCACCGACTCCGGCACGGTGATGTCATTTCCCGACAGATCCTTTGTAGGCAGGGCAGTTTCCTCTCCTGCTTCTGTGTCCTCTGCCGCAGAGGCCAGGGTTTGAGCCTGGGTGGAGGCTTCCTGTGCTGTTGTTACCTCCGCCGCCGCTGCTGTTTCAGCTGTGGTAACTGCTGTGCTCTGCGAATTCCCGCCGCAGCCCGTCAGCGCTGCCACCGCAAGAGTTGTGGACAGAATGCCTACCAATACGTTTTTCTTTTTCATACAGATCTCCTCTCTGCCCTGTTTTTAGGACATACAAAACCATCCGATGGGAGCAGGTCTCCCTTCGGATGGCAGATCTTCAGAATCATTCAGCACGTTTTCTCTGATCCCGAAGAAACGCTGTGCCAGCATGCAGGCAGGTATCTGGCTCGGAGCAAACGCTCCACACAGTAGCGGCACTGTCAGGGATTCGCACCCTGTTCCCTGTTGGTCTTTCCCCGATGCCTGTGCACCATCAGAAAGAACCTGCATGGGCAGACTGTAACATCTGTGTTGCGGAAGGTCAATGCACAGAGCGGGATCTGTTGTCGTTTTTATCAATGAGTTTGCCTGTTGCCCGCACAAAAACAGAGGCTATGGCTCTTAAGAGAGCCATAGCCTCTGCAAAATTGATTACTCTTTTATGGATATCAGAACTTGCCCTGCTCAGCTGCAAGTGCAACAGACACTGCAGTGGAAACAGTTGCGCCGACCATCGGGTTGTTGCCCATACCGATCAGGCCCATCATCTCGACGTGTGCCGGGACGGAGGAAGAACCTGCGAACTGCGCATCGCTGTGCATACGGCCCATGGTATCGGTGAAGCCATAGGATGCAGGACCTGCTGCCATGTTGTCGGGATGCAGAGTACGGCCAGTGCCGCCGCCGGAAGCAACGGAGAAGTACTTCTTGCCAGCCTCGAGTCTCTCCTTCTTGTAGGTACCTGCAACGGGGTGCTGGAAACGAGTCGGGTTGGTGGAGTTACCAGTGATGGAGATATCGACGTTCTCCTTCCACATGATGGCAACACCTTCCTGAACATCATCAGCGCCATAGCATCTGACCTTTGCACGAGGGCTGGTCGGATCCTTGGAGTAGCAGGTCTCAGAGAGAACCTTCAGCTCGCCGGTGAAGTAGTCATACTCGGTCTCCACATAGGTGAAGCCGTTGACACGGGAGATGATCTTTGCTGCGTCCTTGCCCAGGCCGTTCAGGATGACACGGAGGGGTTTCTTGCGGACCTTGTTTGCCTTGTCGGCGATACCGATAGCGCCCTCAGCAGCGGCGAAGGACTCATGTCCAGCCAGGAAGCAGAAGCACTCGGTGTTCTCCTCGAGCAGCATCTTGCCGAGGTTGCCGTGGCCAAGACCAACCTTACGTCTGTCAGCAACGGATCCGGGGATGCAGAATGCCTGCAGGCCCTCGCCGATTGCAGCAGCGGCCTCATCAGCCTTGCGGCAGTTCTTCTTGATGGCGATAGCTGCGCCGACGGTGTATGCCCACTTTGCGTTCTCAAAGCAGATGGGCTGAATGCCCTCAACAAGGTGATACACATCAAGGCCTGCAGCCTCGGTGATCTCCTTGCACTCCTCGATGGAGGAAATGCCATACTTCTTCAGCACAGCAAGAATCTGGGGCTCTCTTCTCTCATATGATTCAAATAATGCCATTTCGTTTTTCCTCCTAATTCCTTACTGCTTTCTGGGATCGATGAACTTAACAGCGTCAGCAACACGGCCGTACTTGCCGGAAGCCTTCTTGAAGGCCTCATTGGGCTCGTCGCCAGCCTTGATGAAGTCCATCATCTTTCCGAAGTTGACGAACTTGTAGCCGATGATCTCATCGTTCTCATCCAGAGCGAGATCAGTGATATAGCCATCGGTGAGCTCGAGATAACGAGGTCCCTTCTCCAGAGTGCCATAGGTGGTACCGATCATGGAGCGGGTGCCCTTGCCGAGATCCTCGAGGCCGGCACCGATCTGCAGTCCATCCTCGGAGAATGCGGACTGAGAACGGCCATATGCGATCTGCAGGAACAGCTCTCTCATAGCGGTGTTGATAGCATCGCAGACAAGGTCAGTATTCAGTGCCTCCAGGACAGTAAGGCCGGGAAGAATTTCAGCTGCCATAGCTGCAGAATGGGTCATTCCGGAACATCCGATGGTCTCGATCAGAGCCTCCTGGATGATGCCGTTCTTGACATTCAGGGACAGCTTACATGCACCCTGCTGCGGTGCGCACCAGCCGACGCCGTGCGTGTAGCCGGAGATATCCTCGACCTTTCTGGACTTGACCCACTTTGCTTCCTCCGGAATCGGAGCCGCGCCGTGATGTACGCCCTGGTGCACAACGCACATGTCTTTTACTTCCTGTGAGTAAACCATAAATTTTCTCCTTCCTGAAACATGCTTTATATGCGCAATAATTCGGACGATTCCGCCTCCGAATTGCTGCAGTCCTGGAGCACTGTTTGTTCAGCCTGTTAAAAAAGTAACACTGAACCAAAGGAATTATAGGACGGGTGTATGAGGTTAGGCAATGCTAACCGGCTGCGATTTCGCCGTATTTTCGTAGGTTTCCCGCCTCTGTTAGGGACGGAAACCGGGTCAGAATCCACCCGCTCTTACGAGCGGGATCCTGTACGTATCAGGCGCTGATGTCCGCTTATCGCGCTTAAATCCACCCGCTCTTACGAGCGGGATCGCAGCTGATTGATACCGAGCTTCGGACTGAAAATGCTTAAATCCACCCGCTCTTACGAGCGGGATCTGCCGGACGCGTCCTCCACTCCGTCGACGCCAAGCTTAAATCCACCCGCTCTTACGAGCGGGATCGCTCCGGAGTGTTCCATGCCTTCTCCAGATCGAGGCTTAAATCCACCCGCTCTTACGAGCGGGATCCGCAATCGCGCCCTGCTCGATCACCGTCTCCATGCTTAAATCCACCCGCTCTTACGAGCGGGATCATGAGCTGGCTCTCGATGTACCGGGAAAGAAGCCGCTTAAATCCACCCGCTCTTACGAGCGGGATCGGACCCCCACCAAAGGGGGTCAATCGCAGGACCCGCTTAAATCCACCCGCTCTTACGAGCGGGATCTGAAGGGAGCTTACAAGGTCGGGCTCTACTCAGGAGCTTAAATCCACCCGCTCTTACGAGCGGGATCTGATGGCAGAATAGATGCCATCAACACCAGCCTGGCTTAAATCCACCCGCTCTTACGAGCGGGATCTAAGGGCACGGGGTACTGGGGCTCTTTCTCTTCCAGCTTAAATCCACCCGCTCTTACGAGCGGGATCCTGTTAGCCCATACCTTGTCATCCGCGTCCTCGATGCTTAAATCCACCCGCTCTTACGAGCGGGATCATCATGCGCTGCACCGTTGTCGGATTGTTCACGCTTAAATCCACCCGCTCTTACGAGCGGGATCTTCTGCCCGTGCTCCCGCCTGCCTCCAGAGTTGAGCTTAAATCCACCCGCTCTTACGAGCGGGATCGCAGTCTGGAGCAGGCACCGAGGGCGAGCTGCGAGCTTAAATCCACCCGCTCTTACGAGCGGGATCCCGTTGCGTCGCCGCTTCCGACAGACCGTGGATTGCTTAAATCCACCCGCTCTTACGAGCGGGATCTGGAGGTCCCAGGATCTGCCGCCTTTGCCCCCAGTGCTTAAATCCACCCGCTCTTACGAGCGGGATCCAGAACATCGAGGTCTTTGTTCGTCTTTTCCAAGCTTAAATCCACCCGCTCTTACGAGCGGGATCGCATGAGGTTTGCCGCCGGCACACCGGAGAGCTGCGCTTAAATCCACCCGCTCTTACGAGCGGGATCGGATTCTGCATCTCAGTCTCGAGGCTAAATGCCGGGCTTAAATCCACCCGCTCTTACGAGCGGGATCGGCTTTTTCGAATACTTTGATGTGCATCTGACAGCTTAAATCCACCCGCTCTTACGAGCGGGATCGCATGTATTAGCCCATACCTAAACTTGACGGAATCGCTTAAATCCACCCGCTCTTACGAGCGGGATCTCAGCCGCAAAATTCAAAGGAGGAGTTGGGCACAAACTTAAATCCACCCGCTCTTACGAGCGGGATCGCGGATCGTCATGTGTCCGGGAAGTCCGTGGACGGCTTAAATCCACCCGCTCTTACGAGCGGGATCGCATCGAGGCAAAGCTGGCGCATGAGGAGGAGAGCTTAAATCCACCCGCTCTTACGAGCGGGATCACAGCCTGAGATTCAGGCAAAAGTATCAGACGGGCGGCTTAAATCCACCCGCTCTTACGAGCGGGATCGAATGTCAACCTCAGGAACGGCATGTCGAACGTGCTTAAATCCACCCGCTCTTACGAGCGGGATCCAAGCACGGAGGCTCGTACTCCGGAGTCCTGCGCCGCTTAAATCCACCCGCTCTTACGAGCGGGATCCCACAGCCACTGCGCTCTCCTCATCGTGACCATGCTTAAATCCACCCGCTCTTACGAGCGGGATCAGGCGAGGATCAAGGCGGGAAACATTCGCTTCCGGCTTAAATCCACCCGCTCTTACGAGCGGGATCGCCTTAACTTCGTAGCCCTCCAAGCGGGCAATGTTGCTTAAATCCACCCGCTCTTACGAGCGGGATCCTGACCGTCCTTCCTAGCAATTCCCTCAATCGTAAAGCTTAAATCCACCCGCTCTTACGAGCGGGATCGGCAAAGCTAGACGCAGAGCCTGTGACCTACAACGCTTAAATCCACCCGCTCTTACGAGCGGGATCGTAAGTCTCGATATTTCTGCCGCTCTTCTTGATGCTTAAATCCACCCGCTCTTACGAGCGGGATCTAAGGCCGACGGGAACGATCTGTCCCCGGAGATGCTTAAATCCACCCGCTCTTACGAGCGGGATCCTGCCCTGTGTGACCTTGCTATGGTGCTCATCGAGCTTAAATCCACCCGCTCTTACGAGCGGGATCCGTTGGCAGATACATTACATGCCTCCCCTGTGCAGCTTAAATCCACCCGCTCTTACGAGCGGGATCGCAGCAGGACCGGGACGAGATCCAGCGGGAACTGCTTAAATCCACCCGCTCTTACGAGCGGGATCCACCGGCCAGAGCATCCTGCAAAGTATCGGAGAGGCTTAAATCCACCCGCTCTTACGAGCGGGATCCAACGCACCGCTGGATAAAACACTGGTAATCCCGCTTAAATCCACCCGCTCTTACGAGCGGGATCACGCTCATCAACCAGGCCGCAACCATTTTGAAGCTTAAATCCACCCGCTCTTACGAGCGGGATCCAGATAAATCTTCCGCTTTTGATTGTGTCTGTTTTGCTTAAATCCACCCGCTCTTACGAGCGGGATCTCATACTTACCATTCTATCGGGCCCCTCTTTGCCAGCTTAAATCCACCCGCTCTTACGAGCGGGATCGCAGAACTCCGTGCCATCCTCCAGCGTCACTCTGTGCTTAAATCCACCCGCTCTTACGAGCGGGATCGCTGGATCGTCCGGATAAACTGTGGGCAGGAGGAGCTTAAATCCACCCGCTCTTACGAGCGGGATCCAAGAGCGGAGTTTAGGGTGCTGATCAAGGGGATGCTTAAATCCACCCGCTCTTACGAGCGGGATCCCGGCCGGCTTTCCTAATCGCAGCAGAAAGAGGAGCTTAAATCCACCCGCTCTTACGAGCGGGATCAGGCTCCTGGCAGACATACAGGAGATCGATAAGGGCTTAAATCCACCCGCTCTTACGAGCGGGATCGCTCCACGACTTCCTTGTAGTTCAGCACTCGGAGCTTAAATCCACCCGCTCTTACGAGCGGGATCAAGCTGGTTGCGGCATGATCTGCGCACCAGCGCGCTTAAATCCACCCGCTCTTACGAGCGGGATCGCAAAGCTCGATGCGGAGCCTGTGACATACAATGCTTAAATCCACCCGCTCTTACGAGCGGGATCCCTCCTTCCTCTATGTCTGTGCATTCCTCTCGGGCTTAAATCCACCCGCTCTTACGAGCGGGATCCGACCCAAAGCGCGTTGAATTGTCCCCATATAGGCTTAAATCCACCCGCTCTTACGAGCGGGATCCAAATCCTCCACGTCCGAGTTGATGACGTAATTGACGCTTAAATCCACCCGCTCTTACGAGCGGGATCTCGCAGTCTTCCTCTTTCTCAATCTTGTATTCGCTTAAATCCACCCGCTCTTACGAGCGGGATCGGCGTACCTGTTTCGGAAGGAGTAGAAATTGTTTCCGCTTAAATCCACCCGCTCTTACGAGCGGGATCGATCGTACATCGACTATCTGCTCACCGACATTGAGGCTTAAATCCACCCGCTCTTACGAGCGGGATCGGGCACGATCGGCTGTGGAGAGGGCCCGATCGGAGCTTAAATCCACCCGCTCTTACGAGCGGGATCATCCAGCTCATTTCTCCTCTCCCGGCATATCCTTGCTTAAATCCACCCGCTCTTACGAGCGGGATCAACTTGCTCATCTCTCCTCCTCTTGCTTAATCAGGCTTAAATCCACCCGCTCTTACGAGCGGGATCTACATCTATAATCTTATCGAAAGGAGAGCCAAAGCTTAAATCCACCCGCTCTTACGAGCGGGATCGGTGATAAATCTTCCAATTGGCGATGCCGTTTTGCTTAAATCCATCCGCTCTTACGAGCGGGATCATATCCCCAGGCTTCTTGCTATCCATGTAAGGCTGCTTAAATCCACCCGCTCTTACGAGCGGGATCACGCCCGCCCCTTCTCCAGTAAAGAGAGCCGTGCTTAAATCCACCCGCTCTTACGAGCGGGATCGCGCCTTTTCTTCCTCCTGTCTCTCCTGCTCGGCTTAAATCCACCCGCTCTTACGAGCGGGATCTGAACAGATCACAGATAAGATCGTTGCGCCCTTCGAGCTTAAATCCACCCGCTCTTACGAGCGGGATCGTTATGCGGCGGATCCGGGAGCAGGGATACGTTGTGCTTAAATCCACCCGCTCTTACGAGCGGGATCCATCTCGTTCATCAGATTAACCCCTTTCTGCAGAGCTTAAATCCACCCGCTCTTACGAGCGGGATCGATCCGAAGGCGGATCCTTCTTCTGCGGCAAAGCAGCTTAAATCCACCCGCTCTTACGAGCGGGATCTCGCATCAGGGTGGATGGCAGTAAGGAAAGAGCAGCTTAAATCCACCCGCTCTTACGAGCGGGATCGGGATAGTAGGCATGCACATCGGTGACGGCGATGCTTAAATCCACCCGCTCTTACGAGCGGGATCTCTCCGTCCAGCCATGCCTTGCGCAGCTTGGGAGGCTTAAATCCACCCGCTCTTACGAGCGGGATCAATGCCTTGTCGTCGCTGTCCAGTTCGTTGTCCGGCTTAAATCCACCCGCTCTTACGAGCGGGATCACCGAAAACGTAGGCTACGTAACGGCCGTCTATGCTTAAATCCACCCGCTCTTACGAGCGGGATCCCGAGGCCACAAAAGCGGGGATTGTGGCACACCTGGCTTAAATCCACCCGCTCTTACGAGCGGGATCGCTGAACCCCAGCGCATATAGTTCCTTCACCTTCCGCTTAAATCCACCCGCTCTTACGAGCGGGATCTCAGTTACTTAGCGGACCGGGAGCACGGCCCCGGCTTAAATCCACCCGCTCTTACGAGCGGGATCATGACGGTGTAGTAAATCCTCGGTTTGCCGCCTTGCTTAAATCCACCCGCTCTTACGAGCGGGATCGTGGCTCGCAGAGTACAAAAGGGAAGTAGGAAGCTTAAATCCACCCGCTCTTACGAGCGGGATCCGTATTGACGATGTACGTTCCAGCAGCTGAACTGGCTTAAATCCACCCGCTCTTACGAGCGGGATCAGTAAAACGATCCCCTGATTCTCCGGAAAGAAAAGCTTAAATCCACCCGCTCTTACGAGCGGGATCCTCGCTGAGCTTTAAGAGCTCACCTATCAGCCAGAGCTTAAATCCACCCGCTCTTACGAGCGGGATCACTGCCAGAGGTGATGATCGTTTGTATGAGACAGCTTAAATCCACCCGCTCTTACGAGCGGGATCTGTAGCGGACATCACCATTGGCCGGAGTGATATTGCTTAAATCCACCCGCTCTTACGAGCGGGATCCATCCCGCCAAGAGAGTACACGGTGGAGACAGTGGCTTAAATCCACCCGCTCTTACGAGCGGGATCAGACACGGAAAGGAGGCACGAGATGCTCACGCAGGCTTAAATCCACCCGCTCTTACGAGCGGGATCGGTCGACGAGGTTCGGGAGCAGCTGATCGACGAGCTTAAATCCACCCGCTCTTACGAGCGGGATCGCACCAGGGCGAGGAAGAGGAGCAAGGCGGCAAGGGCTTAAATCCACCCGCTCTTACGAGCGGGATCCCTATGGCCGCGGCAGCGGAAGACCGCGTATAACTGCTTAAATCCACCCGCTCTTACGAGCGGGATCGAGAGCCATCTTTGCAGCTTCCTCCGGATCCGTAGCTTAAATCCACCCGCTCTTACGAGCGGGATCCACAGATTGATCATGTAAAAAATCTCCTGATCAGCTTAAATCCACCCGCTCTTACGAGCGGGATCCAGTAGGTCGCGTCCTGCAGCATTCGGGAGATCGTGGCTTAAATCCACCCGCTCTTACGAGCGGGATCTCATCACTGACGCTGCATAGGCGCGTAAATCGTGGCTTAAATCCACCCGCTCTTACGAGCGGGATCAAAAGACTAAGGAGAGATAAATGGAAAAAGTAGAGCTTAAATCCACCCGCTCTTACGAGCGGGATCAAAGCCCAAAATACTGAGCTTAAGAAGGTACCCAAGCTTAAATCCACCCGCTCTTACGAGCGGGATCGCAGCCGAGTTCTTCGACCTGTCTGCTCCATTCAGCGCTTAAATCCACCCGCTCTTACGAGCGGGATCTCGAGTTCGACCGCGGGTTGTTCAAGTTCACGTTGCTTAAATCCACCCGCTCTTACGAGCGGGATCAGACTGTCACAGTTCTTCACCTCAATCGGACAGAAGCTTAAATCCACCCGCTCTTACGAGCGGGATCCCCTGCATTCGAGGTTATCAACTATAACATCAAGCTTAAATCCACCCGCTCTTACGAGCGGGATCGTGACGCCGTAAGCCTGCTGAAAGCACCAATCGACGCTTAAATCCACCCGCTCTTACGAGCGGGATCGGCCGTCTGCTGGGAGAAATCGTCTTTCTTTGACTGCTTAAATCCACCCGCTCTTACGAGCGGGATCGACGGGGTTCCGCCCTCAAAGCGATAGGTCGGACTGCTTAAATCCACCCGCTCTTACGAGCGGGATCCAGACGGCCTCAGAGGATGTGGTTGCCCAGAGGGCTTAAATCCACCCGCTCTTACGAGCGGGATCACACAAGCCCAGATCGCAACGTACAATCACACGGCTTAAATCCACCCGCTCTTACGAGCGGGATCGGAGATGGAGTACGCAATGGAAGACGTGATCCACGCTTAAATCCACCCGCTCTTACGAGCGGGATCAGAAGCGTATGGGTGCGAGGGGTGGAAGCCGGAGCTTAAATCCACCCGCTCTTACGAGCGGGATCTGTACGCCTGCATGTACTCGCCCATGCCCTCGTGGCTTAAATCCACCCGCTCTTACGAGCGGGATCCAGACTTCGGAATCCAGCTCCTGCGGTCACTCAAGGCTTAAATCCACCCGCTCTTACGAGCGGGATCATTTTTCTCCTCCTCCTCCTTGAATTTAGAGCACTGCTTAAATCCACCCGCTCTTACGAGCGGGATCGACTTCTGGGCTAAAGTTTACAACACGGATACAAAGGCTTAAATCCACCCGCTCTTACGAGCGGGATCCCGTGCCGATCTCCCCGGGAGCATAATCTCCGGACTGCTTAAATCCACCCGCTCTTACGAGCGGGATCAAACACCTGGACAACGACAACAAGAGGCTGCAGGCTTAAATCCACCCGCTCTTACGAGCGGGATCAACAGGAACTATCACACACGAAACACACAGACACGGCTTAAATCCACCCGCTCTTACGAGCGGGATCAATTCGATCACAAGCGGGCAGATGTCCGTATCGCTTAAATCCACCCGCTCTTACGAGCGGGATCAGGGCCAAAGCGGATAAAGACCCAGACTGGTACAGCAGCTTAAATCCACCCGCTCTTACGAGCGGGATCAAGGCAAAGATCAAGAAGGCCCTGCAGGCAGGGGCTTAAATCCACCCGCTCTTACGAGCGGGATCAGGCTCGCCGTCGATCTCCACGGTTCGGATCTCGCCGCTTAAATCCACCCGCTCTTACGAGCGGGATCGGCAAAAATGCACAATGTATTTCTGCCGTATTGCTAATTCAATGTTATATATGCACAATGCAGAGTGACCAGAACTAAATCTGATATCCCGTTTTGTGCAGTTTTTTTGCATTTTCTAGGTGCGAAACTCCCGGAAAAATTGTGAGTGATTGACCTTCGCACTCAGAAAACCAGTGGTCCCTCCTGATCAAATGTCGGCTTTGCTCCGTAATGCTCTATTCTATCTGTATAGTGCTTTCCCAAGTTATAGAACCGGATACTATCTGTTTTTTCGTTTATAATTGTGAGGATTTCGTGGCGAAGCATTTTCATCTGTGCCGGATCCACATCACACTCAAAAACAGAATTCTGAACGCGCACTCCATATCGCATGCATACTTTTGCAACTTTCCGTAATCTCCTTTTACCTTCTAGGGATTCTGTATTTACATCATATGTGACGAGAACCAGCATAGCATCTCACTTCCAGAAAAACGGGGGATATTCGCTAAGATCTCCTCTAATACACCTTGCTAGCAGAAGTGACTGCACATATGGTACCAATCCCCATTCTATCTTCTCTTTCAGGTATGGATGGGTGATTTCAGATTTCTTTTTGCTTTGCCACTCCTTTACGATTTCTTTCCTGGCATCATCAGTGAATCGAACCGCACCATCAGTGCTTTTTATAAAGCTGTCTGCCTGTATTCTCTTTTGATTGATCATCGACAGAACAAAGCGATCTGCCATTGGTGCCCTTAACTCCTCCATCAGATCAAGTGCAAGAGATTCTCGTCCGGGCCTGTCCGTATGCATAAAGCCAACGTACGAGTCCAGTCCGACTGCTTCCAGAGCACTGGCACAATCATTTGCCAGCAATGTATAACAAAATGACAACATCGCATTTACATTATCTAGCGGAGGTCTTCTGTTTCTTCCATGAAAATAGAAATCGGTTTTGTTATTAAGGATAAGGTCATCAAATCCAGAAAAGAATTCAGCAGCACTATCACCTTCAATACCTCTCAGTTGGGTAATGGATTCTGCTTTTTGTATATCGCCCAGTTTGGCAGACAAGGCCCTTGCAATGGCACGAAGCTTATTGTCATCTACTCTTAATGAGTGATCCCTTATCGTTCGACTTATAGTCCATTTTTCATTGTAGACCTTACCAAGTATCATATTTTTGATATAAGGTAAAGATGCCTGCTCATTATCAGAAATACGATATTGCCGCTTGCGCAACAGCACATTTCCATGGCTTGATCCATTGATCCTGCATAGGAATTTTCCATTTGGTGTCAACATCGCAAAGCCAATTCCATTTTCTGCGCATTTACCAAGCAGTGCAGGAGATGCCCCCATATATGAAAAAGAATATATGTTTTCAAGAACATGTAATGGTATTGCACCAAGTCTTGTTTCATGATCCTTGAGGACAACGTTTTCATTTTCTTCTGTAAGATAGATGCTGTCAGATGTAACAAAAAGCGTATTTAACAGTTTTCTCAATGTGTATCCTCAAGTTTCTCACGAATATAATCGCTGACTGAACAAGTATCGTTAAGTTCCGGAAGGCAAATGTTTACCAAAGAGCAATTGTCACATCCCGGGCGCTTTACTGCTTTTGGTGTGTATCCACGAGCATAATACTGATGCATCTCATCGATTGCATTGCAGGTTCTGATTCGTAGCGCATCATCCAGGTCGACTTTCACTCGGCGGTGCTTTTCGCCCCAGAACAATATTCCACACGGAATCTCGCAGCACAGCATCTCCTCGAGACAGAGTGCTTCTGCACAGAGCTGCGCTGCATCCGCTTCACAATAATCAAACTTGCCTCTCTTGTATTCTATTGGCGTTACACTCCATTGTCCCAGATAACCCTGGAGAGATATTCCTTTTTCCTTTACCCGATGGAACTCGACGAGATCACAGCATCCGGTGATCCCAAGATGGCAGGAGGAGATTCTCATGCCTCTTACGGACAATGTGTCTCCACGCAGTTCGATGGCATTTTCATCGTGAACCCGCTGATGAAACAACTTTCCGTCTGTGGTCAGTCCATTCTCAGACCATTGCTGTTCGATATGAATCAGCGCCCATTGCCGCCGGCAGTACAAAAAATGCTGTATTCCGGAAAGCTGGAGATAATCCTCCTCCCGATATTCTTTTTCCATCAGAATCCTTCGATCACTTCGGGCTTGAGATCAGGAAGATCATTTTCCGTGATTCGGAAGTCATTGATCGATTTTGCCGGTTCCTCTGGGTTCAGTGGTTCAATATGGATGGTATTGAGAATAGTGCTGGTTGAATAACGGATGTCGTCTTCCTTCTGCTCCCACCAGTACAGACGGACCACATTCATGCTCCCAGCCGGTCTGGCTGCGGATTCATCATTTTCAAATAGTGTTCTCAATGCTTCCTTGATATCCGCCGCGTCCTGATCCGAAAATCCAGTCTTTGCCGCAAGAATAGGATTCATTGAGCCCTTGATCACATAGGTTCCAAACCGTACAGTGTGCTGCATTCCCATTGTATCAGAGCCTTTGGTATCATCCGCCTCGTTGTTTGTGCTCTTTGTAATCTGGTTGCTCTCAATGTCAACTGACCCAATGCTCTTTGCCTGCTGAATAGTTACCGGTCCACGCACACCAACCGCGGTCTTATCCTTAAGGGCAATTGTTGCGCCAAACGCGCGCACGTCAGCAAATACTTCACAGGCCTCCCTTGTGATGACTTCGCTCTTGTCTGTCTTGTCACTCTTGTCCGCCTTTTTGCTTCTCGCGTCGGCAATCTCCTTGACCGTGTTCAGGCGTTCGCTGATGCTCTTAAGACCGTCATCAGACCGGTCATTTTGCTGGATCAGCACCTTTCTTCCCATATCCTGCAACCGATTGCGGATTTTGCGCTTAATGCAGACCGGCGTCATGAAACCGGTATTGTCATAATGCTGTCTCGGACGGTTTCCGTTAAGCGGATCACCATTGGGATTTGCATCCTCCACCGTGACGATTGCCATGAAATCAATTTTGTTGGTAAGTGCCATAATAACCTCCCTGCAGATCAATCCTCTGTTGTCTGCTTCTCATCCGTATTTACGGATTTGTACTGGTTTAGTGTTTCCCGCTCCATATAAAAACCAATCAGATATTCCGGGTCCAGCGGACGATTCAGATTCTTCTGACCGGCGAGCTTTTCTATAATCTCCTGCGTCTCATCCTCGTAGTATTTTCTACTCCCATATGGGAGGGAACTGAGATAAGGGGCAACGCAGTTTCTCAGGTTGGCATAGCAGGTAAAAGGATGCGCTACATATGCACTCCACAACCTCATCGCATTCGTATCTCTGTGGCTGTTCTTTGCTCCGTCAGAAGCCTTCCTGTTAAGTGCGGTATTTTCAATTTTGTCCACCACAGCAAGAAGTCTTCCAAACAGATAGCTTCTGTTGTCATTCTCCTTATCCAAGCTCAAATCTCTTTCTCCTTTCTTTGGATCTACCATCATGTTTCTGTAATGTATCATTGCACAGGCGGTACGCAGGATTTCCTGCCAGCTCCACCACTTATGCCCCTCATTGCCTGCAAAACGTTCCGGTTCTGATGCTTGCACAGTAAGTCTTCTAATCAGACTGTCCGGCACCTTTCTCCCATCAATGACAATTGACAGGAGTGTATTGACGGTGTCCTTAAAGACAGCGTCGTTTACATCAAGATACGGCACACCAGCATCTGTGATGCGTTCTGTTCCATAAGCGCATTTCGCGATATCAAAAAGCGTCGGGGAATTGATGCATACTTTTTTCGCAGCCATATCATAGAAATACCAGATGCACTGTGCATACCAATTTCGGATTTTCACAAGAAATTCCGCAGCATACATAGACCGATACATAACCGGAGAAAATCTTCCATCGCCGGATCTGTCCGTCATCAGTAAAACAATTCTCTCCTTAACTGCCGTGTCCTCCTTCAGGCCAAAGAGTATTCTCCGCAATTTATGGTCATAGCTGTTATCCACATGATCTGATCCAGTCACATGTACACCGAGCAATCCTGAAAGTTCGTCATTTTTCTCCTCTGTATAGGTCGGTGACCAGCAGACAATATATTTGGGCTTCTCATCCGATGTTTCATAGGGCAATGCATTTTTACTGATTGCGACACTCTGCGTATCTATCAGCCATCCCAGTGCATTATGTGCCTTCTGAGAATTCTGATAACCGATCTGAACGATCTGTGACTCGTCAGAGAATCGTTCACCCTTGAAATTAAGCGTGGAGTCCTCCTTGGCTGCCACGGAAATCAGCTTGGAGTTTCCATAAACATTGATCGCCTTGGGATGCAATTTCTCAACATCACAAATTTTTCCGCTGATTCCGTCAAGTACTTTATCTGAATTGCTTTTGTGATAAGCTGAATAGTACCTCTCCCAGGAAGAAAGCACCTCCGGATTCATCCAAGTTTGTTTAATCTCCTTGGGATCATCCATGCTGACAGACCATCTCACGACAAATTTCATGTATTTGTCCAGATCCACAGCTCCCTTATCCGCCGGAAATACTTTGGCATCAAGCAGATCGTCGACTAGATCATGCTCCGAAAGATAGCGAAAAACTGCTTTTACCTGCTTGCAGGCTTCAGGAGCCTCACACCATTTCTCAAGCTGTGACATATATGCCTGATAGGATTTATTGATTCCGCTATTATCACAGTTGTGATGAGATGTCATAAACATCAGATTGTCATTTAGAGCATGCGGCGTTGTTGCTGCTGAAGAGGTGCGTGATGCAGACTCCTCTGTTACGGCAAGTAATGTTTTTCCGTTATTTTTTCCATTCAGCTCGGCATGACTGAAATTTCCGTTCTGATTGATTGTGACATCGATAACTTGCTTTTTGCTGCCATATGTGTGCGCAACTGGTGCGATCTTCTCTATGTTTTCAGGCTCATGTCCAAAATAGTTGTCATATGTCTGAATCAGGTCACTCAGTAATGACATCCTGCCCTCCTTTCTGTTCAAAGATCTTGAGATATTCTTCCCGTATGGTCTTATGCATGCACTGTTCCGGGGGTAAAAAATCAATCACACCGTCAACCATTGTTACAGGAGCAATATCCAGCGTTAACTTTCCTCTGGTTTCCTCCGAATATGCCTCATCGGGATATGTAATGCCGTGATACAGATAGCCGAGACTTATACTGCCGGAATGATCATAGTATCCTTCCCCTTCTCCAAAACTGCAGGGCGAAACTTCAGCACAGCACTCGCTCTTTCCAAGGAACACTGGCAGCCTTCCTCCCTTGAGCACGGATTTTGCAAAAATTCCATAGTGCTTTGCAAGATTTCTATCCTGCTCATACTCCGGACGGTTTTGATTCCAGATCAGATGTGCCTGTACCTGGTATCTGACATCCGTCAGATAGGTATAGTTTGCAAGGTCCTGACCGTCTCCGTATATTCTTGGGAGTTTGACTCCCATTGCCTCTGTCCGGACCTCATTGAGAATTCTGACCCTATCAATCACCCAGGTAAAGGTGGGCTTCCAGTAAATAGACTTGGCGACACCTTTGAGAGCCTCATACGTTGGCACACTGTAGGTTGTCTTTTCTCCACCAACGGATGTGATGGGATCTGCAAATAGCGCCATTTCTCCGCGGACCTCAAAATCCACGAGGCCTTCTCTGCAGTATTTTTTTGTCAGTTCTTCTTTTTCCTTCTTAACACTCATTACCCTTCTCCCTAATAGATCATGTCTTCCATGGTCCATTCTGCATCTGTATTCAAACCGTATCTTTCATCGTACGCAACTTCAGATAATATAAAAATCTGATCATCAGCAAGGGATTCCAGCATGCTCTTTTCCCCCAGTTTTCTTTTCTGCCAGTCATATACCTGCACAATGTAGTCTCCCGCCTGTCTCAGCAGTGTTTTGGAAATAATTCTGCCTGCTCTGTCAATCGCTCTCATGGATTCTATCAGCTTCTTACCATCTTCTTTATAAGGTACAAGGACAGGATATGTGTTCTCAGGAAACACCTTGTACTCCTGTGCGGCCGTCTTAAATGGCTGATGCAGCTTATACGTTTTGTCACCAGCCTTTAGATTCCCACTCAGAAGTCCTGCAAGGGCATAAGTCTTTCCATCCCTGTATTGGAACAGGTATTCAGACTTCTTTTGTTCCTCAATATTTGTAAATAATGCAAGATAATAATCTTCAATAAACTGGCTGTCTTCTGGTTCAAAAGATAGGTGGCGGAAAATGTTGTCTGCCATTGCATCCTGAGCCATTCTGATCTCCGGAAGGTTTCTGAGCTGCTGTTCCTCTCCGGTAAGTTTCAGAAGATAAACATCTCCCGCCCCGTATTCGTTGCTTCTGTTACATCTTCCTCCCGTCTGAACCAGGTTGTCATTTCCAGCAAGGATCCGGATAACAGACCGGAAAGACAGATTTACACCTGCCTCCACAAGTTGTGTCGTTACAAGAATAAATGGCTGCTGTTCCTCTCCGGTTTGTATCGCATGCAACTTCGCATTGATTTCCCTCAGTACCGTTTTTCGATGTGCCTTACACATCGACGCTGACAAATGCGCTATTTGCAGATCTTCTCCACCGCGACCGTTCAGCTGCCTGTAAAGCTCTTTTGCCTCTGTTCTTGTATTGCAGACGATCATAACGGGGTTCTGATTGTCCAGAATGGATAGTGCAAAATCCGCTATTTCTTCCAGCGTCTTGGGCTCTTTGATGAGATCGTGGTATTTCTGTCTTTTAAATGGCTCTATCTGCTTTGCTGTTAGCGAAACCATCGGAGTATGAGTTACGTGCAGTGGATATTTTTTCAATCTGTCAAATTCAGGCTGAGTCGCAGAACACAGAATCACAGTCGTCCTACAGAACTCTGCCAGAAAATTCAATGCCGAATTAAACAGTGCCAGTGAATGCATCGGGACAGACTGTACCTCATCAAAAATGATCACTGCATTGCACAGTGCCCGCATTCTGGCAATACATCCGCTCTTATCGCCAAAGAGAATTTCCAGAATCTGTACCAGGGTTGTGATGACAACCGGTGCAGTCCACCTATCTCTCATCAGATCATAGCGGTGCAACTCGTCATCCGACATATCCTCTTTCATAACATCGGAATGGTGCTCCAGAACCATTTCCTGTGGCAGATATTTCTCAATTTCCGCAGCGTTCTGATCGATAATCGTAAGCAATGGGATAACATATATGATTTTCTTTTTCCCGTATGCTCTGGCATGGTATAAGGCGTACCGGAGACTGGAGAGTGTCTTTCCGCCTCCTGTAGGCACGTTGAGTCTGTAAATCGCTCCTGGCTTCTCTGCAAATTGCCGGCACTGCTCAGATATAGACTTTCTGGCAAGATTGATAGGCATTGATTCGAAAGTTCCCCCGCTCTGGAGCTGGCTGTATTGCTTCTCAAAATCCTGAATGTCCCGATCCCAGTCTGCAGGAATATCTGCATATTCTGTCTGATCCGCAAATTCTGCAGTGTCTCTTCTGTCAGCATACATCAGTGCGGATGTCAGAAGTCTCGACGTAAGTGCGAGTCCCATATTTATGTAGTCACTGTCTACCTCACCGTTTTCGCTGTTGCTCACTGCAATTTTTCGCATCAGTTTTTCAATTTCTTCCTTCGATTTCTGAAACAGCCGATCTAATTCATTTGCAGATGAAATTTCGTTTTCAAAGGACAGTCTGGCTTCTTCGTACTGAATATCTTCACGATCTGCTTTCTCCACACGTTTGATAAAGCCGTTCTGTCCATTGATACTCAGGCAGTCAAACAGTCCATGATGGGAACCAATTGCACATGATAGGATCTCTGACGTGTAATCCGCCAGCACACTGTTTTTCCCATGATACCGATCCAACAGATAGATCACGCCTGCAAAGGTGTGATTGACACTTCCTCTTTCTGGTTTTGGCAATGCTGGTTTGTCTGTAAGTCCCAAATCGTATGCGTCATATGCCGCACACGATCTAAGGTATTCCTGATATTTTTGCGTTCCTTTTCCATCATGCAGCAATCCACACAGCATTCCACAATTTGCAAGGCCTGTGTATGACATACATTCTGCGGCGTATCGGCCGACATTTCGATTGTGGTCCCGCAGGGCCTGTTGTCTGAATTTACCGTCCGCTGTTATTGTCAAATGTGCCAAATTTGTCGAAATCATCTTGTGTTCCATATATTCCCATATGAATCCAAATACACAGACCGTCTTTCTACATAAGCGACACGGCATCGTTCCCGTAGGAGCCGTAAACAAGATTGGTTTGGCGTTAGTTAAGAAACGGGTTGATAAGCGATCGCCTAGCATGAGACCACTAATACCTCACTTTGAGCTCGAGCTGGGTACACTCCTATCCGTGCTGTGTTGCATCATGTAACAAAGCATCACCTAGATTGCCTAAACACATACACTCACTTGCCGAGTATGTGACTATAAATAACAAGATAGGCATTATGCGGAGAAGAAAAGAGCTCCAAATGGGGATTCTATATCTTCATCGGACATTATCGCGTCGAGAGTTCACCATGGAGGTTG
This sequence comes from Lachnospiraceae bacterium, assembly GCA_022483465.1. Lineage (GTDB taxonomy): Bacteria > Bacillota > Clostridia > Lachnospirales > Lachnospiraceae > CAG-791. The sequence goes on from JAKVNF010000001.1 coordinate 289,789, forward strand.
TGGTATGGAACCCATCAACCCGGTTCTTTACTAACGCCATTGGTTTTTATGCATCCTCAAGCATCGGGCAGGTCCAATGCCTGCCTTGCCATCGCATGATAGCTGTCCAGCGCCTTCTTTGGGCCTGTAATCCGGATATCTCCATGGAAGCCGAAGACCCATCGATAAAAAGTAGGGCTCAAATCTACATACACGCGCGCAGAGAAGCTCTCTTCATCAATCTTCGTGGTCTCCACGGACTCTCCGAACTTGTCAATCAAAAACTTCATCGTCTCTCTCTGACAGATGAGATCAACATAAGTGGATCTGTCAGCGCTGAACATCTGAAATGTCCGTTTCAAGTAGTCAGAAAGGTTGGCATAATCCGGTACTGCAGAGCTCTCCTCCTCGAGCATGACGCAGTGTTTCCAAATACGATCCACGCGAAAATTCTCTACGGTCTTTTTGTCCTCGTTAAATCCTATGACATAGTAATAATCTCCATCCCAGACCAGTGTATAGGGGCTCACAAAATAGAATTGTCCATCGTGCCTGAGAACCCTTTTCTTATCAGTATTGTAGTCAGAATACTGGAAGCTAATCTGACGTTTTTCTTCAATTGCCTGGTTGATCACTTCTGCGTTTTCTAAAGCACAATAATTCTGTGACTTTACTCTTCCTACAACGCAGACATGGCTGCACAGCTTCCTGGATTCTTCCGGGCCTGTCATCCCTGCCAGTCGTGTAATGAGTGATCTGCTCTCTTCCTCCGGGATGAACTTGGAAGAGGCGACAGCATCTATCAGAATCTTCAGCTCTGCATCCTCAAAGACTCTCCCCGTGTAGTAATACAAGTTCCTTGCTTCGTGCTTGATTTGGATCGGATATCCCGCATCAACCAGGGTATTGAAATCCCTTGCAAGAGCGTTCCGATCCGTTTTGATTCCGTATTCCGTGTTAAGGATGCTGATCAGATCCGAGACCGGGAGCGGATTCTTATCATTGGTGCGGTCCTCCAAAATTCTGTAAAGATACAGGAGTCTTAAGCGAGTGACATTTTCCATTTTGTATTTCCATATGAACAGGTATTTTACTTCTTCTATTCTTGTATACCGCTATAAGCCAATACGATTGAGCAATTAAATCGGTAATGATCACAGTTATTTCTTCTTTATTGTCTTCTCTTCTATGCGTAATGTCAAATGTTAATTGCTTCAAATTTAAAGCAATTGCTGATTTTTTTAATTGTACTAAGCCGCTTCGCGGCGGCGTTGCTACCTCAAGTCTTCGGCTAAAGATTTACATTTTCGCTGCATCAAAAAAAGCAGCCCTTGATGGCTGTGGTAAAGTTAAGTTACGACACAAAACAAACCCAGCGCAGAAGAACTGCCGGGGTTTATATTACCACACTCGATCATTACCAACAATGGCATATCCTCCTGTCGGGTTTGCTTTCTGCCAGCAAATTTACTCATGCAGGAGGCTTTACCATGGACGATTACCTTGCTCAATTCAAAAAGATGCTTGATTGCAGGAACCTGTCACCACACACTCGTGATCAGTATGCATCTACAATTACCCAGTTTCTGGACTACTTCGATACTCAGCTTCATAAGGATCCTGCCAGTTTTGAATGGGGCGAAATACGCGCCTTTTTTGACCGGCTTAAAGCTACAAAAAATCTGAGCGACCGTACCATCAACAGCGACATTGCACATCTGGAAAACTTCATAATCTATGTTCTCCATAAGCATTGGGATCCAACTCAGGTTCCCAAGCGCAAGTTCGATAAATATATCCCGTTTGTTCCTACAAAAGAACAGTTCCGCACTTTGCTCAATGCAGCAGATAACATCAGATACAAAACCATGCTGATTATCATGTATTCTGCTGGTCTGCGCTGTCAGGAGACCTGTAATCTCAGATACTGTGACATCCATGTGAAAGAGCATCGTATTTATGTTTCGGTATCCAAGAACAGATCTGATCGTTATGCAATTCTTGGGAAAGCGACCGTTCAGGCTCTTACTGACTACTGGAAATCTCTTGGCAGTCCGGAGATAGAGGATAAGACCGAGTATCTGTTTCCGTCTCCGATGATCCCTTCGATGCCGATCTCTACAACCAGTGTCCAGACCTATGTCCGTAAGATCGCAGATTCAATTGGACTGGATAAGCTGACCTGCCACAGTCTGCGGCACGCCTTTGGAACGGAATGCTATCGCTCTGGCGTAGATATTTTCCGTCTGAAGGAGCTCATGGGGCATAACAGTATTACTTCAACCCTGATTTACATTACTCTGGCACATCAGGATTTCAATGGAATCACAAGCCCTATCGATACTCTTTGAGGTACCGATCATGAGTATAAAGATCGTATCACGAGAGCAGGCAAAGGCTGCCAATAAGAAGACTCACCCCATTCAGAAGATCTTTCAGCTCGGATGGCCGCAGTATCAGAAAGACTATGCAGGACACATCACTTCCGAACAGTACAAAGCTGCCGATTGTATTTCCAAGTGTCGGACGGAAGCAATGGGCTATAACAAAGTAGAATGCCCCCGCTGTGGTTATACCGAAATTCACTACAACTCATGTGGTAACCGTAACTGCCCAATGGATCAGTATGTCAACAAGGAAATCTGGGTTGATGAACGCCAGTCTGAGCTTGTGGATTGCTCATACTTTCATGTCGTCTTTACCGCTCCATGTGAGCTGAATCCTCTGATCTTTGCCAACAAGAGTCTGCTCTATGATCTGCTGCATAAGGCTTCAGGACAGACACTTGTGGAACTGATGCAGAATAAAAAGTTTCTCGGTGCAACACCCGGTGTCATTCAGGTGCTTCATACATGGGGAAACAACATGATGTTCCATCCGCATATCCACTGCATTGTTTCCGGAGGCGGGCTGAAGGGAAAGCCAAAGCGATTTGTTAAAGGGAAAAAGAAACACTTCTGTCTCCCTGTAAATGTCCTGAAATCAAAGTTCAGAGGTAAGTTCATGGCCGGCCTGCAAGAGCTTTATGATGCCGGGAAACTGATCATGCCCGGTGATGACAGCATCAGAACTCCTCAGGACTGGCAGGCTTTCAAGGACAGCATGTATAAAAAATCCTGGGACATTGATATCAAAGAGACACTATGCGGCAAGGGCAATGCCATCCAGTATCTCGGCAGATATGTTAATCGTGTCGCAATCAGTGAGGGCAGGATTCTCAGCTATGACAGAGAAACAGTAACGTTCAAAGCCAAAGACAATAAGCAGGGTGGAAAATGGGTAGTTATCAAAGTCCGCTTACAGGAATTCATTCGCAGATTTCTTCTTCATATCCTACCTAAGGGCTTCCAGAAGATCCGATACTATGGGTATCTGAGTAATTCTCAAAGGAAGAAGAATGTAGCCCGTATTCAGAAACAGCAAAAGAAGCAGAGGTTTGTCTCACGTTTTGCTGGCATGGGTAAAAGCGAGATACTCCTTGAGCTATTTTCGGATGATTATCATATTTGTCCAAGGTGTGGCGCTGATATGGTGAAAGTAGATTTCAAGCCAAGGCCTGAAGCTAAATCCAACAGCGCATAAAAAGCAAAGCCGAATATCTTTTATCGGCTCCTAACCATGGGGCCTTTTTGTTGTACTCATTTTTAATTCGAAGATGCAGATACTATGCCTCTAAGCAGTTGATTTCCAGGATTTTAGAAACATCAGCATTGCATCTACGATGTTACATTTGAATACAATCTACATACGAAAAACTGAGTTTCACCGTCTCCGGGAGCTCGCTCCCGGAGACGGAAAGCGGGGGCCGCCCGCTCAGCGTCTTACCACAAACGCGAAGTATGAGGTTCGTCCATCCTGGGCTACGCCCAGCTCCTCACCTCATACTTCGCTTAGGTATTTTGTTGGCTCGTACTGCGCTTTATCAGGCAATAATGAAAATTACAGCAGGTGCACCAGTTTTCCGACGTAACGGTTTCCTGTGCACCTGCTGCTTTTTCAAATATTTTTCAGATGATTTCAAATGATCTCGATGAACGTCTTGTAGTAGTCGTAGGTATCCTCCCCCTCTGCAGCGCAGAGGAGGAAGCGGCTGAGGATGTCACCTGTCTGGTGGGTTTTCTGCACCTCCCGAAGGAGGGAAGGAAGGTTGTTGGGAAAGCCCTCGGTGATCTTCTCTTTCATAAGGCAGGTCACATATCTCCCGCCATGGGCCCGCCAGAGAACGGAGGGTCCGGAGAGAACATCCTCTAGAAAGGCGCCAAGGTTCTCCTTCGTAACGGCAAGCCCCCGGTGTTCCTCTTTCGGATTTTTGGAGTGCTGCACCTTGGAGTAGAGATACGGATCTTCGATATACTGCAGGAGCTTCTCCTTCTCGACAAGCTCAAAGGAAACCATGCACACCGCACCGGGGTCTGCCTCCTGAAACGGATGTTTCTGCAGCTCCTCCAGGGTATCCAGCGCCTGCATGTGCCTTTTAAGCTTTGCCATCTGGCGCTCTAAAAGGGTCCGCTGCTGCTCGATCTCCGCCATCCGCCCCCCCAAAGAGTTTCCGGTGCTCTTCTGGAGACACCTTTTCCATCCCGCCGATCTCTGAGAGGGAAAGGCCAAGATTCTTGTAAAACACGATGTCCGAGATTGTCATCAGATTCTCAACAGAGTACATCCGATAGCCGTTCTCTGCTTTACCGGGACTTAAGATCTTCCTGTCCTCCCAGTACCGGAGTGTAGACTCCGGGATGTGGAATAATCTTGAGATCTCTCTGATTGCAAACCGCTCTGCCATTTTTATTCTGTTCCCTTCTCTCTGCTGCGGTGCGGTATTGTCATCTGCGCCGGCCGGCGTGCACTGTACACTCTGCACTGCCTTTCGCAGCACTTTTCCATCTGACGTTCCTTCTGATGCCACTTCTGTATCATATCCAGTCAGGTCTTGACCTTCAAGTAGCTTTAAGGTTTAGAATTTCTGCAGGAGGCTTGGAATCATGAAACGAAATACAGCAAAACAGAACGAACAGGGCGGTGTCTCCATGCCAGGGACCTTCGGAGCGGTACTCCTCTTTGCTCTGCCGACCTGGCTCACATCACTCTTTAACACGCTCTATACGATTGTAGACGGCATCTTTGTGTCGTGCTATGCAGGGACAGATGCTCTGGCCGCCATCAATACCGTCTATCCCCTTGTCAACATCCTGACCGCGGCAGCGCTTCTTTTTGCCACCGGCGGCAGCGCCATTGCAGCGATCGCGCTGGAGTCCAGAGATCAGGATCGTGCGAACCGGGCGTTCTCTGTGAGCATGACGGTTCCCATTGTTCTTGGCAGCTGCTTTTCTGCAGCGGTCCTTGCCTTCTTTCCCTCTATCCTTGCCTTTTTGGGTGCAACGGACAGGACGATGGCGGACTGCAGGATCTATGCGCTCTGCTGGCTCCTCGGGTGCCCTGCTGCCATAGGGAAGGAGCTCTTTTCCTGCTTCATCCGGGTGGATGGCTCCCCCGCATACAGCTTCGCAACAGCTCTCTCCGGCGGCATTGCAAACATTGTTCTCGACTGGCTCTTTATCGGCGTCTTTGGCATGGGCGTTCTGGGTGCTGGTCTTGCCACCGTGCTGGGACTTGTCCTCTCCTGCGTGATGGGGATCATCTGGTTATTATTACCCGGCAGGAAGCTTCACTTTCATCTCTCCGGCTTTTCGCTTTCCTTTGCGCTTCGCCTTGCCGCAAACGGCCTCTCGGAGTGCGTGGATCATATCGCGGCCGCCGTGACCACCATTGTCTTCAACCGGGCAGCACTCTCCCTTGCCGGAGAGGACGGAATTGCCGCCGTCTCCATCATCATGTACCTGCAGTTTCTCGTCATCGGCGTATACTTTGGCTATTCCCAGGGGATCTCTCCGCTTCTTGGATACGGTCTCGGATGCGGGGACCATGCATACTGCAGAGCCCTGGAGCGGCACTCCCGGACTTTTCTTCTTGTGCTCCCGCCGCTTCTGTATGGACTGACCTTCTTGTCTGCGCCTGTCCTTGCGGGATTCTTCGCAGCGGAGGGGAGCCATGTCCTTGCCCTCTCGGTCCATGGGCTTCGGCTCTACGGACTTGGCTTTTTGTTCTGCGGCTGGAACATCTTCTCCGCAATCCGGCTCACAGCCTGCAGCCAGGGACACCGGGCGGGGCTCATTACCTTCCTTCGCTCCTTCTTCCTGCTTCCTGCTTCTTCTGTTCCTGTGGGCTTCTTCCAGGGTTTCTTGGCCTTGACGGCATCTGGCTCAGTGTCCCCTGTGCGGAGCTCTTCACGCTCCCTGTCTTTCTCTTCACAAGGATCATACCAGGGAGGGGATTTCCATTTCCCGCAGGGACACCCTTGCCGCCTGATGACAATACACCGCGCTCACCGATACCTGCCGCCCTGCTGGCAGCTCTGCCTATCCGGTGTTTCTGCCCACAGACAAAAAGATGCAGAGGTCCCTCCTTTTTGGGAGAGCCTCCGCATCTTCTCTGTTTCTTTTGGAGTTGCCTTCTGCTTTCTGGCATCGGCATTCTCTTTTGCCTTTTCCTTCTGCCTGACTTTGGCGTTCTATGCTCTGCGCCGTTTTGTTCAGGCGCTGTGCGCAGCATCCGCCATGGACTTGACATACTCCTTTACCGGGCCTGCTGCGTCCCTGCCGTATTCTGCAAGGAGCTTGATGATGGCAGAGCCGACAATGGCGCCGTCTGAGAGGGCTGCCATCTTCTTTGCTTGCTCCGGGGTGGAGATGCCAAAGCCGACCGCACAGGGGATGTCGGTGTTGGCCTTCACGAGCTTTGTCATCGCCCCGATGTCGGTGGTGATGCTCGCTCTCGTTCCGGTGACGCCCAGGGAGGAGACCATATAGACAAAGCCCTTTGCCTCTTTGGCAATCATCGCAATCCGGTTTTCCGAGGTCGGCGCGATCATGGACACAAGATCCAGTCCATACTTTGTGGCGAGGGGATCAAAGTCTTCCTTCTCCTCATAGGGCACATCCGGCAGGATGAGGCCATCGATTCCGGCGTCTGCTGCCTTCTGCATGAACTTCTCTGTGCCATAGCTGAAGACGACGTTTGCATAGGTCATGTAGACCATCGGAATGTCGATCGTCTCCCGCAACTTTTTGGTCAGGGCAAACACATCATCTGTCGTGGTACCGCCTGCAAGAGCCCGGTTGTCTGCCTCCATGATGACCGGTCCCTCTGCAGTGGGATCGGAGAAGGGGATGCCCAGCTCGATCAGATCTGCACCGCCCTCGACAGCGGCATGGACAACCTTCTCGGTGGTCGCAAGATCCGGATCTCCGACGGTGATGAAGGCGATGAAGGCCTTGTGGTTTTCAAATGCCTGGTGAATTCTGCTCATCTTTCTTCCCATCCTTCCTGTCTTCAATCCCGCAGGTCCTGTCCGCGGTAGCGGGCAATTGCGGCGCAGTCCTTGTCGCCTCTTCCGGAGACCGTCACAATGATGATCTGATCCTTGGACATGGTCGGTGCGATTTTCATCGCATAGGCGAGGGCATGGGCGGACTCGATGGCGGGGATGATGCCCTCCATCCTGGAAAGGTACTCAAAGGCCCCGACAGCCTCCTCGTCGGTGATGGCAACGTACTCTGCTCTTCCGATGTCGTGCAGGTAGGCGTGCTCAGGTCCGATGCCCGGGTAGTCAAGGCCTGCGGAGATCGAGTAGACCGGTGCGATCTGGCCGTACTCATTCTGGCAGAAGTAGGACTTCATGCCGTGGAAGATGCCAAGGCGGCCGGTGTTGATGGTTGCTGCCGTGTCCTTGGTATCGATGCCGCGGCCTGCTGCCTCGCAGCCGACAAGGCGCACGTCCCTGTCACCTATATAGTGGTAGAAGGAGCCGATGGCATTGGAGCCGCCGCCCACGCAGGCGATGACGGCATCCGGGAGCCTTCCCTCCTTCTCCAGGATCTGTGCCCTGGATTCCTTGGAGATCACCGCCTGGAAATCGCGGACGATGGTCGGGAAGGGGTGAGGTCCCATGCAGGAGCCGAGGCAGTAGTGGGTGTCCTCGATTCTCGAGGTCCACTCACGCATGGCCTGGGAGACCGCATCTTTCAGTGTGCCGGTTCCCGTGGTGACCGGGACCACATCTGCACCGAGGAGCTTCATCTTGTAGACATTGAGCGCCTGCCGCTCGCAGTCGACCTTTCCCATGAAGACCACGCACTCCATGCCCATCAGGGCTGCAACGGTAGCGGTAGCCACGCCGTGCTGGCCGGCGCCGGTCTCAGCGATGAGTCTGGTCTTGCCCATCTTCTTGGCAAGCAGAGCCTGGCCAAGGCAGTTGTTGATCTTGTGGGCGCCAGTGTGGTTCAAATCCTCTCTCTTTAAGTAAATCTTGGCACCGCCCAGATCCTTTGTCATCTTTTCTGCGTAGTAAAGCCGGGAGGGTCTGCCTGCATAGTTGTTGAGCAGCTCGGTGAGCTCTGCGTTGAACTGGGGATCATCCTTGTACTTGTTGTAGGCATCCTCCAGCTCAATGACGGCATTCATCAGCGTCTCCGGGATGTACTGTCCGCCATGGATGCCGAATCTTCCTCTTGACTGTGACATGTTGTCTCCTTTCGTGGTCTGTTCCGTTTCACTCTGCACTTCTCACGGCTGCGCAGAAATTCTTGATCTTTACCGGGTCCTTAAAGCCCGCTGTCTCCAGGCTGCTGCTGGCATCCACACCATCCGGGTGCACTGCCCTGATGGCTGCCGCCACGTTGTCCGGGCCAAGGCCCCCTGCAAGGATAAACGGCCTTCTGATGTTTCGAATCAGGCTCCAGTCAAAGGCAGCGCCGGTGCCGCCGGCGCCGTTGTCCAGGAGCACGAGCTCTGCTTCGCTCTTTTCCGCGCGCTGCACATCCGCTCTCGTCTCGATGCGGATTGCCTGGATGATCCGAAGCGGGAAGTCCGCCTGCCTTTTCAATTCCCCGATGTATTCGTTCGTCTCCTGTCCGTGGAGCTGCACCGTGCGGATGCCCGCCATCTGACAGCCGCCAAGCACGTGGTTGACCGTTGCATTCACAAAGACGCCGACGGGCTCAATAAAGGGGTCCAGGTGCTCTGTGAGCTCCCTTGCGGTCTCAAACGGGACATAGCGCTTTCTCGTGCTGTCAAAGATAAAACCCGCATAGTCCGGGCGCACCGCATTCACCGCCTCGATATCCTCGATGCGCCGCATGCCGCAGATCTTGATGCGGGCGGGGATCCCCGCCGCCATCAGGATGCTCCCCGGAGCTTGAAAAGCTCTGCCTGCCGGTCACTGGCCCGCATCAGCTGCTCTCCGACAAGGACCGCATTGACACCGTCTGCCTCGAGGGCTTCCACATCCGCTCTCGTCTTGATGCCGCTCTCTGCGACAAAGATGGTTCCCGCCGGTGCGAAATGCCGGAGCCTTCCCGCGTTGTGGATGTCCACGGTAAAATCCTTCAGGTTCCGGTTGTTGACGCCGATGATCCTGGCCCCCGCATCCGCTGCCATCTGCACCTCACCCTCGTCGTGAGCTTCCACCAGGACGGAGAGCCCCAGGGTGTCGCAGATGCCGATCCAGCGGTGGATCGTCTCCGCGTCCAGGATGGCGCAGATGAGAAGGACCGCCGAGGCGCCGAGTGCCTTGGCCTCGTAGATCATGTAGGGATCCACGGTAAAGTCCTTCCGCAGGACCGGGATGGAGACGGTCTTAGCGATCTCCTTGAGATACTCATTCTTTCCGAGAAACCACTTGGGCTCTGTCAAACAGGAGATGGCGGATGCCCCCGCCGCCTCATAGTCCCTGGCGATCTCCAGGTAGGGGAACTCCGGGGCGATGAGGCCCTTCGAGGGGGAAGCCTTTTTGCACTCACAGATGAAGTGGATGCCGGGTCCGGAAAGGCTCTTTTCAAACCGGAATTTTTCCTCTTCCGGCGTGTTCTGTGCAAGCTCCCAGGCCTGTTCCCGGACCGCGTCCAGAGGGAGCGTCTTTTCCGCCTCCTGCACGCGGACCCTGGCGTAGTCGGAAAGTTGCTTCAGGATGTTCGTTTCCATGCCGCTCACTCGTTGGAGACCTTGATCACTTCTTCAAGGGTCTTGGCTGCGGTGCCGGAGTCGATTCTCTCTGCGGCAAGGGCAATGCCCTCCTGGAGATCCTTTGCCTTTCCGGCCGCAAAGAGTGCAGCGCCGGCGTTGAGGAGCACGATGGTTCTTCTGGTGCCCTGCTCCTTGCCAGAGAGGATATCCCTCGTGATCTGCGCATTCTCTGCAGGGGTTCCTCCGACGATGTCCTCCTTCTTTCCGCGCACGAGTCCGAACTGCTCCGGCGTGATCTCAAAGGTCCGATAGTAGCCCTCTCTCAGCTCACAAACCGTGGTCGGTGCAGAGGCAGAGATCTCATCGAGCTTATCCTGTCCATAGACCACGAGGGCGCGCTTGACGCCGAGGGAAGCAAGGACCTTTGCAACGGGCTCCACCAGGTACGCATCGTAGACACCCAGCAGGAAGTACTCGGGCTTTGCGGGGTTGGTCAAAGGTCCCAGGATGTTGAAGACGGTGCGGATGCCCAGCTCCTTGCGGATGGGTCCCACATACTTCATCGCGCTGTGGTACCGCTGCGCAAACATGAAGCAGAATCCGGCCTTCTCGAGCATCTCCAGGCACTTGGCCGGATCCTGGTGAATGTTGACGCCGAGGGCTTCCAGGCAATCCGCCGTTCCGGAGAGAGAGGACGCCGCCCGGTTGCCGTGCTTTGCGACCTTCACGCCTGCGGAGGCGATCACCATGGCCGCCGTCGTCGAGATGTTGAAGCTGTGGGCGCCGTCTCCGCCGGTTCCCACGATCTCGAGTACCTCCATCCCGGGATGCGGAACAGGGGTTGCAAGACTGCGCATGGCCTCCGCGCAGCCGGAGATCTCATCGATGGTCTCCGCCTTTGCGGACTTGGTGGAGAGCGCTGCCAGGAACGCGGCGTTCTGGGTCGGCGTCGTCTTGCCGCTCATGATCTCGAGCATGACCTCATGTGCCTCGTCATAGGTCAGATCCTGTTTGTCAACCACCTTCTTGATTGCTTCTGCGATCATCACTTTGCCTCCTTTGTCAGGCTTTTTCTATCCCACTTATCTCACAGATCTATGTCGTTACTGTGATGATATTTATGCTTTTGTCAGCCGGATGAAATTTTCCAGCATCTTCGGTCCCTCCGGGGTCATGATGCTCTCGGGATGGAACTGCAGGCCGAAGATCCGGTTTGCCGTGTGCTGCACCGCCATCACCTCTCCGTCATCCGCCTTGGCAATGACCTTCAGGGTGTCCGGGAGGGTGTCCTCCTCGACGGCGAGGCTGTGGTATCTTGCGACCTTCACCTCTTCCGGCAGTCCCGCAAAGATGGGGCTCGAGGCATCGAGGGTTGCGACGGACTGTTTTCCGTGCATCAGCTTTTTGGCGTAGGTGATTTTGGCACCCAGAGCCTCGCAGATGCCCTGCTCGCCCAGGCAGACGCCGAGGATCGGATACCGATCGCCGAGTGTCCTGACGATGTCCTCGAGGACGCCCGCGTCGGCAGGTCTCCCCGGTCCCGGGGAGAGAATGATGCCCGAGGGATGCAGGGCATCGATCTCCTCCACCTTCATCGCATCATTCCGGATGACCCGGATATCCGGTTCAATGCTCCCCACGAGCTGGTAGAGGTTGTAGGAAAAACTGTCATAGTTGTCCACCAGAAGGATCATGCTTCCTCTCCTTTCCGTTCGGGAAGGCTCACCTCATCGGGGTCCTCCGAGAGCGCTGTCGCTTCCTTCAGCGCGGTCACCACGGCCGCCGCCTTGTTCCGGCACTCCTGGTACTCCTTCTCCGGGACCGAGTCGGCCACGATTCCGGCGCCGGAGCGGATGAAGACCTTTCCGTTCTTGTGGTAGGCGATCCGGATGGCGATGCAGGTGTCCATGTTTCCGGTGAAGTCCAGGTACCCGATCGCACCGCCGTAGATGCCGCGCTTGTTGTTCTCCAGGTCATTGATGAGCTGGCAGGCCCGGATCTTGGGGGCACCGGAGAGGGTGCCCGCGGGAAGCACCGCATCGATGGCGTTCAGGGCATCGAGATCGTCCCGGATCTCGCCCCGGACCGTGGAACCGATGTGCATCACGTGGGAGTAGCGAAGGATCTCGTGGAGCGACTCCACCTTCACGGTGCCAAACCGGGAAATGCGGCCGATGTCATTGCGGCCGAGGTCCACGAGCATGTTGTGCTCGGCGAGCTCCTTCTCATCCCGGATGAGGCCCTCTTCCAGGGTCTTGTCCTCCTCGGGGGTCTTGCCCCTCGGCCTTGTCCCCGCCAGGGGGAAGGTGTGCAGGACGCCGTTCTCGAGTTTTACCAGGGTCTCGGGAGAGGCGCCCGCCACCTCCACGTCGGTGCCGGAGAAGTAAAACATGTACGGCGAGGGGTTCAGGGTACGAAGGATCCGGTAGGTATTCAACAGGCTCCCGGTGAAGTCCGCATCCAGCCGGTTCGAGAGGACGATCTGGAAGATGTCCCCCTCCCGGATGTGGTGCTTGGCCCGCTCCACCATCGCGCAGTAGGCATCCTTGTCAAAGAGCTCCCGGAAGTCGGACCGCAGGACCCCGGCGGGCTCCTTCTTCTTTTCCCCGTGCAGGATCAGGTGCTCCATCTCGTCCAGGGAGAGCTCCGCTCTCGCGTAGGAGGTCTCCGGCTCGGCGAGATCCACGCTGGCGATCAGGATGATCTTCTGCCTGAAGTTGTCGAAGGCGATCACCTTGTCGAAGAGCATCAGGTCCACGTCCTTGAACTGCTCCGTGTCGTCCGCATCCAGGTGGAGGGACTTCTCCGAGTACTTGAGGTAGTCGTAGGAGAAGTACCCCACGAGGCCGCCGGCAAAGGGCGGCATGTAGGGAAGGCGTGGGCTCTTGTACTCCTCCAGCACCTGGCGGATCGTCTTGCCCGGGTCGTCGGTCTCAAAGGAGATGCTCCCGACCTTCATGTGGCCGTTGTAGCAGGAGATCTCCAGCGTGGGGTCAAAGCCCAGGAACGTGTACCTGCCCCAGCGCTCCTGCTGGTACGCGGACTCGAGCATGTAGCAGTGCTCGGACACGTTTTTCATCCGCCGCAGCACCTCCAGCGGGGTGACGGCGTCCGAGAGGATCTCCCGGCTGATCGGGACACGCCGGTAGTTCCCCTTCCTTGCCAGTTTCTGTACTTCGGAAAGTCCAGGTCTTGTCATGATGCCTCCCATGCAAATAAAAAAACGTCCCTGGCAGAAACAAACATATGTTTCTGCCAAGGACGAAGAATACTTCACTTCGCGGTGCCACCTTGCTTCACGGAGGATCCGTGCTCTCTGCGGGATACCAACATATCCCTGACCCCTGACGTGGGTCTTACGTCACAGCGTACTTCCAGGCTCCCCAGGGAGCCGAGATTCGGCCATGCCCTCAGCGGTCCATCTGCAGCGCGGTGTTCTGCCCGTTTCCATCCTCCGGGCTCTCTGGTAGATCCTGTCTCTGCGTCTTCTCCGCTTCAACGGTTTAAAGTGATATTGAATTGTTGTGCTTAGTTTACGCAGGGTGACGGAAAAATGCAACACTTTTTTGAAGCAATTTCTGTGATACGATGGAGGCCGGGCCGACTGTTGCCGGCCGGAAAGGAAGAACAGATGAACCCAGAGAAACTGCCGCGCGGCCGGGAAATTCCCACCATTGATCCCTCGGTGTACCTTGCGGAGGGCGCCGTCTGCACGGGGAACGTGCAGATCGGGCCGGACTCCTCGGTCTGGTTCCATGCGGTCCTTCGGGCCGACTTCGATGCGATCCAAATCGGGGCGCGCTCCAACGTCCAGGACGGGTGCATCCTCCACACGGACCCGGGACACCCGATCAGGATCGGGGATGAGGTCAGCATCGGCCACGGTGCCATCCTGCACGGCTGCACCGTGGGGGATCGCACTGTGATCGGCATGGGCGCCATTGTGCTCAACGGCGCTGTCATCGGAAAGGACTGCCTCATCGGCGCCGGCGCCCTTGTGACCGGGCGCACCGTCATCCCGGACGGGAGCCTCGCCTTCGGCAATCCCGCAAAGGTGATCCGGCCCCTCACCGAAGAGGAGCTCGCCGCAAACCGGCAGAACGCCGCAGCCTACGCCGCACTCACCAAAGAGTACACGGATTAAAAGCCGATGTGCAGGAGTTCGATGCAAAGGCCCCAGAACACCCCGATCACGTAGAGGAGCGCCGCCACCTTGATGTTCTCCTTCGGGTGCCGGTCGTTGGTCCGAAACAGGACGAGAAGTCCGACGCCCGCCCCGACGAGGAGCCCGGCCATCATCTGGCCCGCGCCGAGCATCCCGTCGAGATAGAGCTGGGTGATGAGCACGGAGCTTGCGCAGTTGGGGATGAGGCCGAACAGTGCGGCAAGGAACGTCCCCACGATCGGTCTTCCGGTCAGAAAGCCTGCGACCCGCTGCTCACCAAGGCCCTCCACGGCGATCGTCAGGGCGACGGTGATGAGGAAGACGAATACCACGATGTGCAGCGTGTGCACCAGGGCGGAGTGGAGGACAGAGCCCTCTTCCTCCTCATATCCGCAGTGCTCCTCATCACAGAGGTCCCGGACATGCTTCTCGGTCTTGCTGCGGTACTTCGTAAAGCGAAGCAGAAAGTCCACCAGAAGGCCGGACGCCATGCCGAGCACCGCCTTCGAGACGAGGATCCGCAGGATCGTCGGCGCCGCCACCTGCTCCGAGATGAAGATCGGCAGCATCTCATCGGAGGTCGAGAGAAAGACCGCAAGGAGCGTGCCGATGGAGATCAGGCCCCCGGAGTAGAGGCTCGAGGCTGCGGTGGAGAAGCCGCACTGGGGCACGATGCCCACCAGGGCGCCGACGATCGGGCCGAACCGCCCCACGCGGGGGAGGAGGTTCTTCGAGTGCTCGGAAGTTCTGCGCTCTAAGGCCTCCATGATCAGGTAGGTCACAAACAAAAACGGGATGAGCTTTGCGGTGTCGATGGCCGCATCCAGCAGCGCATCCTGAATGATTTCGATCATTTCGGTTCCTTCTCCTTCCTCTCTTCCATCTCAAGCCGGCACTCCCGGCAAAGCCCCACCAGCATCGACTGACTGCAGTCGACGGCAAAGCCGTGCTCTGCCAGAAGGTGCTCGGAGATCTCGTTCATAAAACTGCAGTTTAGGTGGATGATCTTCCCGCAGCGGCTGCACAGAAGGTGCAGATGATTCCCGCAGTCCATGCGGGGGCGCATATACTGGTAGAACTTCTCATCCTCCCCTGCGATCTTGTGTCCCCGCAGGACGTTCTCGTTCTCGAGCCGGTCCAGGTTTCGGTAGACCGTCGCCAGGTTGATCTTCAGCCCCTCCGCGGTCATATTTTCGTAGATATCCCGGGCACGGACCTTCTCGTCCGCGTGCTCGGCAAAATACTTCTGCATCCAGTCCCGGTACTTTGTACGGTATTCCATGATTCCTCCCAGGGCGCTTTTGCAACTCATTTGCATTTGCGCTGTGGCCTATTATACCGGATCCCTGCTCCCTGTCAATATGCGATTCATCTGCAAATGCATTTTGTTTTCGCGAGCATCCCCTCCTTTTTTCATGCATCCAATTTGCAAAAAGGGCACAAAAAAACCGGTGCTTGGCACCGGCTGCATTCTGCCATATGCGTTTTTTACTCAGCGGTTGGTCTGGGCGAGCTTGGAGTAGTGGTCGAGATATCCCTGGTGATCCCAGATCGCATCGGTCTGGTCCAGCGGGAACATGCCGTCCTCCCCGTCGAGGGCCGCCGCAAGACAGTTCTTCTCGATCACCATGAACAGGGCGGTCAGATCCGCAGGATCCGCTGCGGCAGCAATGCCGCCCACATTCCGGATCAGGACCGCATCCTTCTTGGTCAGCTCTTCGCGGATCTTCTCCGTGTCCTTCGGATCCGAGACGCAGGCGATGGAGCATCCCAGCATCTGGGCGAAGTCGTCGATGTAGGCGGGAAGGGCTCTGCCCTCCGCCGAGTACCGCCGCACATAGGGCAGGTACAGGAAGGCGCCGTGTTTTCCCTCCGGGATCAGCTCCGGGTCGCAGGTGGGCTTGCAGGCGGCAAAGTCCCCGGCGGGCGTATCACAGGTGAGCCCGAAGGGAATGTCCGGCGCGTTGCCGCCAAGGGCCCTGGCAAAGACCGCCCGGGACTCGTGCTCAAGCCTTCGGCAGGCGGCAAAGGCCTCCTCCATGGAGCCGGCAAAGCAGACCGCCCCGTGGTGCTGCATCAGGATGGCACCGGCGCCGGGGTTTGCCTTGAGCGTCCGGGCCAAGTTTTCCATGATCTGCTCCGAGCCGTTCCGGCCGTAGGGGCTGCAGGGAACCCGCTCCGCGGTCTCGATGTCTTTGCCGGAGACCGAGAGCGCCGAGGCGTAGGCCTGGTGGGTGTGGATCACGAAGTTCACCTCCGGTCTTGCCCGGTAGATCGCGGTGTGCACGCCCTTCTCGCTGGAGGGACGGAGCCGCCCCGTATAGCTCATGTCCGCAAGGCGCACCGGGACCATGTCCTCCGGTGTCAGCGTGTCATAGGAGCGCCCGCTGGGGGTGATCACGAACTCATCATCGGATACCCTGGCGCTGATGTTGCCCCATGTCCTGGCAATCAGTCCCTCCTCCACCAGTTTCTTCCCCGCTGCAAGGACCAGCTCCCTTGCTGTTGGCAGTGAATATGCCATTTTGAATCGTCTCCTTCTCTTTCCACGGCCGGGCCGAATTTTCTTCACTTATTGTAAGATGCCACTTTGCAAAAATCAACGCCGTCCGGGAACTGGCGGGACGGGCGCAACCCTGCTATCATGGTGGGCAGGGCCGCAGGGCGGCCCCGGGAGGCGGATATGACGTATTTGACCGAAGCAGAAAACCGGGCATTTATGGGAGACGGCTCGCGCAATGCGGCCGGACAGACCCTCGAGGAATTTCTGGAGGCCTACGATCCGACCAAATATCAGTGCCCCTGCAACACGGTGGACATGATGGTCTTTCGAAGCCAGGGGCCCTTTGACGGGGACGTGAACAAACTGCAGCTTCTCCTGGTGCGGCGCAAAAACCACCCCTGCATCGGCCTCTGGGCAACGCCCGGCGGCTTTGTGGAGCTGCGGGAGAGCCTGGAGGAAGCTGCCGCCAGGGAGCTTGCAGAGGAGACCGGCGTCACCGGCATACCCCTGATCCAGCTGCACACCCACGGGGATGTGGACCGGGATCCCCGCTGGCGCATCATCACCACCTCGTACCTCGCGCTGATCGAGAAGGATCTGCCGGTGCATGCGGCGGACGATGCGGCGGATGCCTGCTGGTTCGCCATCGATTTCCACGAAGAGGAAAGCGGCACCTGCCGCCTTGTCCTCTTCAATAAAGAGCGGGGGATCCGCCTCGAGGCAAAGGTGCACCACGAGGTGATCCGGCACGGGATACTGAGGGATGATCACTTTGCCCTGCTTGCAGGCGGCGGGCTCTCCGCCGATCACCCGATTCTCATCACCGAGGCGCTCCTATACCTGCAGCGGGCGGGCAAGCGCAACTGAAATGATGCAAGACCAAAAGATGCCCGGGGGTTGTTCCCCGGGCATCTCTTTGTTTTATCCGCGCGGCTGTCCCGCAAAGTGCAGCACCGCGGTCTGCGGGTGCAGGTTCTTGGGAAGAACCAGGGCATTGCCCTGGTACTCCGTGACGTTTTCCGCAAACTTCGTGTAGGCGGCAAGCGTCCCGATGACGGGATACCCAAAGCCCTTCCCGCGGTAGTGCATCGGGATCACTACCTCCGGGGCAAGCTCCCTGACCAGGGCAAAGATCCGATCCGGCTCCAGGGTAAAGAAGCCGCCCACGGGCACCAGCATCACCGTAAGCTGCGACAGCGCCTTTTTCTGCTCCGGCATCAGGTCACAGCCGATGTCCCCCATGTGGGCAATCCGGTACGTGCCATCGTTCAGGATGCGGATCGTGTTGGGGCCCCGCTTCTTCCCCTGCACCTCGTCGTGCCAGGAGGCAAGCTCCGTGATCGCAAAGGGATTTTTCTTCTTTTCCGCCCCCGGCCGGATGGAAACACACCCCGTGCCGTCGTGGTCCGCATGGCCATGGCTGCACAGGACGAGATCCGCCTCGGTGCGCAGCGGCGCAAGGCCGTCCACGCTCCCGTCCTCATAGGGATCAAAGACGATCCGGTACCCGTCCTCCTCCACCGCAAAACAGCTGTGTCCGAGCCACTCGATTCTCACGTCACCCATTTTTGGAACCTCCGCTCCTTACACTTCCCGCAGGACCTTCTCGATCCATCCCACATACATCGTGTGGTCGTCGTGCTCCGCATACCACTTTTGCTGCACCTCGGGGAGCATGCCGCTCTCCGGCAGGTCAAAGTGTCCCGCCTTCCGGCAGACGAGGACAGTTCCCGCCTCGGCAAAGTACGGGGTGTCCTCGGCCTCCTCGACGTGGAGCCCCGAGACGGCGATCTTGTCCGCATCCCGTCCGGACACCGTGCCGAAGTAGTTCTGCACCGAGCGGTAGGTCTTCGGATCCAGGAAGTTCAGCGAGAAGGTCGGGGAGGCGTCCAGAAACTCCTTTGTGTACCGGGACTTCCGGACAAAGATCATGGCGCAGTCCCGCCCCCAGAGAACCCCGAGGCCGCCCCAGGAGGCGGTCATCGCGTTGGTGCGCCCCTCCTTCTTCGCCGCAATCAAAGTCCAGTCCTTTCCAATCATCTCAAACACCGAACGCCCCAGCTGCTCCGGTGCGATTTCCTGCTTTGCCATCTGTGTTCTCCTTTCTTCTGTGGATTGCAATGGTTACCAAAAAGTATAGCAGGTTCCCCGCCATCCTGCATTCGCATTGCAATTGCGGCGGACGGTGGGATAATGGAGCAAATACATTGCCACAGGAGGTTCTCCACCCATGGAACCAGAAAAAATTGCGCTGCTTCGCACCCGCCTTCGCGAGTACACCGACACCCGGGAATTTGCCGGCATCTCCTTGCTCTATCAGGAGAAGGAGGAGGAACCGGTATTTCTCGCATCCGGCTATGCAGACCTCGACGAGAAGCGGCCCATGACCCGGGATGCGATCTTTCACCTCTATTCCCAGACCAAGCCTATCACCGCCGCGGCGGCCCTCCTGCTCGTGCAGGACGGCATCCTGGACCTGTACGACCCGGTGGCGAAGTTCTTTCCGTCCTTTGCCCACCAGACGGTCCAGACCGTCCAGGGGCCGGTGCCCGCATCCCACCCGGTGACGATCCGGGATCTTTTAAACATGACCTCGGGCCTCGTCTACCCCGAGTCCCGCACCCAGGCGGAGACCGCAACCGGGGAGGTCTTTGCGGATCTCTTAAAGCGCCTCGGCACCGACCAGGCGATGACGACCGCGGAGTTTGCGGACCGCCTGGGCCGCTGCCCGCTCCAGTTTGACCCCTCCACCGACTGGCAGTACGGCACCTCGGCGGATGTCCTTGGGGCGGTCATCGAAAAGGCATCGGACCTGCCCCTGGATGAGTTCATGAAAGAGCGCCTCTTTGCTCCCCTCGGGATGAAAGACACGGACTTCTCTGTGCCGGAGGCAAAGCGT
Organism: Lachnospiraceae bacterium; assembly: GCA_022483465.1. Taxonomy (GTDB): domain Bacteria; phylum Bacillota; class Clostridia; order Lachnospirales; family Lachnospiraceae; genus CAG-791. Next base: position 309,355 of record JAKVNF010000001.1, read on the forward strand.
ACCCGCCTCTGCAGCATCTACCGGCGGATCGGAGCAGAGGATCTCCCCGCGGGCACCGGGAAAGCTGCCTCGGGGAACTTCGGGGACCAGGGCGCCGAGAGTGCCTTCGCAGGCGATGGCCCCATCCTCGAGCACTACACCGGCAACAACCTGGGCATCCGAAACGACGGCGGGCCCAATCCCTTCCTCTCCGGCGGCGCAGGGCTCTTCTCGACGCTGGATGACTACCTGCTCTTTGCAAGGATGCTCCGCTGCGGCGGGCGCACGAGGGAGGGTCAGCAGATCCTTCGCCCCGGCACCGTCTCCTTCCTCACGTGCCACCAGCTGGATCCTGTCCAGCAGGCTTCCTTCCACCGCTGGATCGGCCTCGACGGCCACAGCTACGGGAATCTGATGCGTGTTCTGGTCGACAGACGGCAGGCCGGGATCCTGGGTCACAACGGGGAGTACGGCTGGGACGGGTGGCTTGGCACCTACTTTGCCAACGACCCCGAGATCGATGCCACGCTCCTTCTCGGCATCCAGCGCTACGACTACGGCACCGGGCACATCACCAGGAAGATCCGCAACATCGTATTCAGCTGAAGAAAAATTCATAGGACGAAAAACAGGCGGACCGCCGGGTGTGTTCCCGGCAGTCCGCCTGTTTGCATACCTGTCTTAATTTTCCGCCGCTGCTTTGGGAGCCCGCTCCGGCCGGTTGACCAGAAAGATCCCCAGGCACACCAGAAGGAGAGCAAGGAGCGTCACCGCGTGGAAGGCCTCGGTTCCCTCGTGCAGAAACAGCGCAGAGAGCAAAACGCCCATCACCGGATTGATGAAGCCCAGGACGCTGACCCGGCTCACCGGGTTGTACTTGAGCAGGATCCCCCAGAAGGTGTAGGCCCCGGCGGAGATAAAGCCCATGTACAGAAGAAGCGGAATGCAGCCGGAGGAGAGGAGCTGGAGGCGCCCACCGGCGCCATACCCGACTGCGGTCATCACGAGGCCCCCGAAGAAGAACTGCCAGCCGGACATGGTCACCGGATCCTCCCGCTGGGAAAACAGCTTGATCAGGCACCCCGCCAGGGCGCTGGAGAAGGCCGCCAGAAGCAGTGCACCCTCTCCGTTTAGGGAAAAGCCGCCCTGGGCGGCAGCGGCAAGGCCCTGGCCGCCGGAGACGATGATGGCGACCCCGACAAAGCCCAGGATGCTCCCCACCGCCTTGTTCCGGTCGAGCTTCTCAAAGTGAAAGACCGCGACCGCAAGTGTGAAGGTGTAATTATCTTAGATAAAAATTAATTATGACTTACATTAGCGTCCCGTTTGGGGCGCTTTTTTAATTATGATGGATACTACTGATTCATATATAGTAAATGCATAATTAATACAGATACTATTGAAACATATGTAATTAAGATATATACTGTTAGTGGGCAGTTTTTCATCCATTCACCAGAGGAGGAAGATCCCATGAGCAGACGAGGCACGGTATGGTCGTTGGAAACAGAACGCCGAAGGATTAAAGAAGGGCGCGGCAGTGGCGAAGGCTCCGACTACAAGCCTTGGATCACGACGCACGACTTTCCATCCAAAGGTCAGGTATGCAGAGCAAGAGGACAGACGACAGGAAGAATCCACCACATGATGTCCAGCCTTGAACGTGATCTGTTTCTGATCCTAGATTACGACCCTGCGGTGACGGATATCCGGGAACAGTACCCCCTTGAATTGCGGGAGACTCTCCTGATCGCTGCAGAAGCCGGCATCAGACATCCGGAGGCAAACGGCTGGCCGAATGTGATGACAAGCGATTTCTACTACTCTAAAGATGGCGTGTGGCACGCGGTGGCGGTCAAGCCATCCTCAGAGCTCTTCAGTGCGAGAGTCGCCGAAAAGCTTAAGATCGAGCAGCTGTACTGGGAGAAAAAGCAGGTCAGCTGGTCGATTATGACAGAGAAGGAGATCAACAGAACCCGGGCCCGAAACATCCTGTGGATCACTGGCGGCCGTTCCTTTGAAGAGCTTGTACCTTCTGACCGTCAGAGAGCGCTTCTTGAGCAGGCGTTTCTTCAGTGCTACAACGATCCCGGCATTCCATTTCCCGTCCTCATCCGCGAAATGGAGACTGCTCTCCATCTGGAGAACGGCACGGTGATTCAGATGTTCAAACACCTGGTGCAGGCAGGACAAATCACACTGGATCTTGACAGAACGATCTGCCTTGACGATCCCCGTACAGGCATACAGGAGAATACATGAGATGACGGATACAACGATGAATACAGAAGCATCTGAGAGCTTTACTCCCGTTGTGGGGCAGCTGCTGCGGAACAGACAGAGCGGACGCGTCTGCCGCGTGCTCTATGTATCTCCAAATCTTCAGGACAGCTGCTGGTGGATTGATATCAACGACCTGAAATGCAATACCCCGGACCGCATCCGCGGAGAAGAGCTGCTCTCCTCCCTGAATAGCGGCTCTTTGGAGGCAGTCATCGACACCGAAAAAAGTGTCAGGGAGGATTCCCTCTCTGAAGCTATGAAGAAGAGCCGTGACAGGGTCTGGGAGCTGATCAGGGATGTCGTAGCCAGAGAACCGGAGATTTATCAGAGAGCCGAACGGACGGATCTTCTGAAGCAGGTCGAGGCAAAAACAGGTGTTCCCAAGTCCGATCTGTATCGGTATCTCGGAAAGTACTGGAGGGGCGGCAAGGATAAGAACGCTCTTCTCCCCGGATACCGCAACTGTGGCGGTCACAGGACCGAAAACAGCGTCAAAAAGCGTCTTGGCCGTCCCAAGAAACCAGGAAGCAACGGGAAGATCCTGAACCAGAAGGACTTCGAGAACTTCACAGATGCGATTGATTATCATTACAGCAAAAGCAGAAACGCTACGCTCTCGAGCACTTATCACCGCATGATCGGACTGAAATATACGACAAAGGATTCTCAGGGAAATGTTGTCTCACTGCCTCCGGATGAGATTCCGTCTATCAATCAGTTCCTGTACTGGTATCACAGAAACAGAGATTCTGTTTCTTCGAAGCGGAAGAAAGATGGAGAGCATAAGTTTGCACTCAGTTCACGGGCTATCACCGGAAAAACGGAGTGCACGGTCAGCGGGCCCTCTGAAAAGGTACAGATTGATGCCACCATTGCGGACTTCTATCTTGTCCGGGAGAACTTTCCAGGGCAGATCATCGGAAGGCCTGTGATCTTCCTGATCAAAGACGCCTACTCTCGTATAATCACCGGAATGCATGTCACTCTGGACAACGCCTCCTGGAACCAGGCGCTGCTGGCCATCAAGAACTCCGCGGAAGACAAGGTGGCATTCTGCAGACGGTTTGGTGTGGAGATCACCGAGGAACAGTGGCCCTGCCATCATCTCCCGTCGGTTCTCATTGCGGATAACGGCGAAGTGGGAGGAAAAGGTGTTGAGTCACTCATCTCAGAGCTTGGCATCATGGTAGAAAACTGCCCACCCTATCGCGGTGATCTGAAGGGAATCATTGAGCATGCGTTCTGTCTTGCACAGGGGGCACTGAAGGACATCCTCCCCGGATATGTGGAGAAGGACGCCGGCACCCGGGGTGCAGATGATTATCGTCTGAAGGCAGCCTGCGACTATGGAACCTTTATGAAGGCACTGATCCTGTGTATCCTGAAGTACAACTCATCGTGGCTGGATGAAGATACCTATCAGCGCACACCGGAGATGATCCGGGATCATGTCAACGCAGATCCTCTTGACCTGTGGAACTATGGCATACGATATCGCTCCGGCGCCATGCGTCTCGTTTCGCAGGAGGATATGTACCGGGTGCTCCTGCCGCAGGGAAAGGCAAAAATCACCGAGCGCGGCATCGAGTTCAATGGGCTGTACTATACCTGTCAGGAAGCTGTTGACGAGGAATGGTTTGCCACTGCCAGAACCAAAGGACGGTACGCCGTCACAGTCATCTATGATCCGACCTGTGTGGATCACATCTATGTCACCACCGAAGATGATCGGAAGCTCATCACCTGTTCTCTCCTGGAGCGCAGTGCTTCTTTCAGCGGTATTACGGAGGAAGAGATGGACCGCTACCGCGATGAGGACAGGAAGCAGAAGGCCGAGTATACCGCTACAATGAATCAGAAGAACGCGGAGTTCGAACAGGCGATGGAAAAGATCCGCCGGCAGATCAGCAGCCGGAAGGCAGCTCCATCGATCATCAGGGAATCCATTAAGAACATCGAACAGAACCGGAAGGCAGAGCGTGAGGAACTGTCCGGCGCTGCCAGAGCCAAGCGCATGCAGACGGAACTGAATGCGCAAAAGGAGGGGGCCACCGCAGACAAAGATCAGCGGTATTATGGCGAAGATTCTCCAATCGACCAGTCGATTGACGAGGCGTTGGAAAAAGCAGGCCTGATCTGAAGAAAAGGAACGGAAAGGGGGTTCGCTTTGAAGAATGAGATCTTTGAAAACGCAGTATATCAAAGCCCGACAGAAGTGCTGTTTATGGGAAATCCACTGATCGAGGCGATCCCCTCCATCGGGGATCCACTGGAGTATGCCGCACAGCTTATGGTGATCATGCCCTATCAGGAGAGCGACCGGAACCTGAACCGGATGGAGCGGCTTAACAAGCTGCCGTATATTAAACAGCTCCATGTGCCCTGCACCTGTGACACCGAAATCGCCATGAATGTCGACCGGTGCCTCCGTTGGGGCTACTACGGGAGGAATCCGATGCCGCTTTCGGTCATACAGCAGGCCATTACCGAAAACGGGATTCCATTCGATGACCGGCTCAGACGAGTTTTTCGGTCCTACAAGCAGCCTGCATACGGCTTTCCAGTGTTCGGCATTTCCGGCGTCGGAAAGACCTGTTCCGTCATGAACGTCCTGACTCTCTACCCGCAGGTCATTGTCCATACGAACTACAGAGGCGTCCCTTTCGATCTTCATCAGCTTGTCTGGCTGAAGGTTGACTGTCCGCAGGATGGCTCCACAAAGGGACTATGTCAGCGCATACTTCAGGAGATGGACCGGATTCTCGGCTCTCACTTCTCAGAACAGCACTCCTTCAATCGGATCAGTAAAGAAGTACTTCTTGGGGATCTCCGGTCAGCGATTGATTCCTGCAGTCTGGGCATCCTCGTCATTGACGACGTCCAGAACCTCTGCAGTGTCAGAGACCAGGTCTCCACAGAGCTTCTGAACTTCCTGGTCTCCCTCGTGAACACTGCCGAAGTCCCCATTGTCATGGTCGGTGCACCGAAGTTTACCACCATCCTGCAGTCTGAGTTCCAGCAGGCCAAGCGCGTCACCGGAGAGGGAGAGGTCCACATGGACCTGCTGAAGCAGGGAAGCAAAGAATGGAACCGGTACATACGGGCACTCTGGCATTATCAGTATACCCGGAAGAAGGTGGAGCTTACAGCCGCCCTGTCTGACGCGTTCTATGAGGAGACTGTCGGGAATCAGTTCCTGCTTGCGATCCTGTACAAACTGGTACAGGACTATGCCATCATCAGCAAAACGGAGACCTTTGACGCTGAAACTGTCCACAGAACAGCAGATCTCAGACTTGGTCTGACGAAACAGCAGCGGAAGGACATGCGGGAAGGCAGGGATGTCGACCTGACCCTGTACGAGCATCTCTGGAGAGCACCTGCCATTCCGGAAGAAATGAATCCGCAGGAGCAGATGCCGAAGGATGATCCGCTGCAAAGCCTCATTTCAAACCTCGTTACCGTCTTTGGCGTCAGCATGCAGGACGCCAGGAAAGCTGCGCGCAGCGTGGCTGCCGCTTTTCCGGATGAGAAGGATCCGGCAAAGCTTTTGCTCTATGCTGCGGAACTCCTGGATAAGTCCGGCATTGGGAAAGATTCTGCAAAGGGATCCGACAATGATTCGTGAAGACCAGGAGCATCTGCTTGTGTTTCCTATCCCGATGAAGGGGGAATGCTGGTACAGCCTGCTTGCCAGGTACCATGCCATCAGCGGGAACAGAAGCGAGAAGTATACCTTTGACCAACTGTTCGGCGGAAAAACGGTGCTGGATGCTGCCGTCACCCTTCCCGCCCGTGTAAAGCTTATCGACGCATGGCTCCCCAGAGAATGCGGGCTGACATCGGACAGAATCATTCGTGAGTTCACAGCATACCAGTACCTGCGTCTTTCCTCACGGTTTCCGGACACCGCTTATCAGCGCCTTATGCAGGGCAGCGCAAAACGTGGACGCGGTATGCGCTCTCAGATGGCTGGTGCTCTACGGGGCCGTCATCAGAAGCTTTGCTTCTGCCCTGACTGTGTCAGGAGCGACACAGAGGAATACCACCATTCCTGCTGGCACCTTGTACACCAGATCAATGGTGTAAGATACTGCCCCATTCATGGGATGAGACTGATTGAAAGTCCCTGGCCGGAAGGTGAAAAGCTCGTGCATTTTTATCCTGCACCGGATGCAGAAATGGCCGGTCAGATGGAAAGGGAAAGCCGTGGGGAAGAAACGGATGTGTTCCAGGATCGTTTTTTCGAGCTGGCAAAGACAATCGACTGGCTTTTGGCGAACAGTGAAAGGATTGGAACAGAAGAAAGACTGCTGCAGTTTTACGAGTCAGAGCTTGGAACAGACCCTTCATGGCAGGACATCCTGAAGCATCTTGCCAGCAAGGATGCAGGGTTCGTTCTGGAACTGTTTCCCGAAGAGGACCTGGTCCGTATGGGGAATGATGTCATCAAACATGGCCTTCGTCAGCAGTCTCCGCTCTTCCACGCGCTGATGATCATGCGCTTCGGGGGCGTCCAGTGGCTCGAGCGCAAGACGCAGACTTAATTACATTAGTATCAGCTATATTTACATTTGGCATCAAACTTATTTATGCCTTCACAGCAAGGAAGATCGAGAAGAACGTGCCCGCCGCGTTGATGATGGAGCCGCGGACCCCGGAGGTGTGGGCAAGGCCCATGTAGAAAAAGATGTACTGGATCACCGTCTGACAGAGGGCAAGGGCGGCGACGTACTTCCAGGAGGTGCGCTTTGGCAGAAGGGGGCGCCTTGCTGCCACGCTCCCCGCGGCGAGGACCATGAGTCCCGCAATGGTAAAGCGAAGGCCGGCAAACAGGATCCTGGCCGGCGTGTCATCGGCGCCGACGCCAAAATACTGATAGCCGATCTTGATGGCCGGCGATGCGCTGCCCCACAGGGTGCAGCAGAAAAAGGCGGTCATGATGACAACGGGGAGCTTCTCCCAGATCACCTGACCGGCCGCTGTGCGCTGATTCTGCATACTTGTACCTTCTCTCCACGGGAAATCCCCGTCACTGATTTTCCGGATGCCCCCGGTCCGTTTTGCTATCATACCATATCCGCGCCCCGTCCGCTCCCGAAGACCCCTGGCTTTTTCGGGACAGCAAAGCGCCCGCCTTGCGGCGGGCGCTCTGCGCTGATGTCTTTTGCAATTTTATTCAGAACTGCTGCTGTCCGCGGCCCAGGAACTCATCCCGGATCTGTGCATAGAGCTCCGCGTCGGCGGTTGCCTTATAAGGGTTCACATAGAACAGGCCCAGAAATCCGAAGGTGAAGGCGTTCAAAATCTCCCAGCCGATAAACGACAGGTCATACACAAAGACCCTCCACTTGTTTCCGTCCATCATGCTGCGGCTTAGGCGGAATGCCTCCCGCTGGTCCATGTCAGGGCTCTCGGCGATGATATAGGGCACCATCCGGTAGGAATAGGCCTTCACAATTCCCGGGACGACGCAGAGCAGCGACCACAGGAACACGTACAGATCCCGCAGAAACAGAGTCTTGACCACGTTCACGAAGTGAACCGAAAAGCCGGAGACCAGCTCACTGGTAGAACTCTTTCCGTTCTGCGCACGGTCCACCACGAAAAAGCGCCGGCCACCCATCTCCAGGGGATTCAGCACAAAGATCTTCAGGATCAGGTGCAGCATACATCCGAAGGCCAAAAACCAGCCGATCAGCAGCGTGATCCCCGGCAGAAACAGCCCGGAACCCTGCATCGAATAGGAGAAGGAGGAAAACGGCAGGAACAAATGCCAGAAGTCCTTCGCCCCGTTCGTATCGTGCAGGTAGTTGGCCAGGTTGATGGAAAGGGTGCTCCCGCCCATCGTCCCGACCGAGAGAGACAGCACCAATGCCGCCAGTACGCTCTTCCAATATGCTCCCGAGAGGCTCCGCTTTGCACTCTCCTTTACCTGTCTTCTGTTCCACATATCAACCACTCCTTCCTGCCGGATGTTTCTTCCCGGCAGATCATTTCCTTTACCTTGTTACCCCTATCATATCCCACAATTGTGACCGAACTATTACCACAAAAGAAAATCTTTTTCCGGGCCGTGTCCTTACCGTCTGGATCCACTCGGATACACGGCAGCTGGGGACAACAAGAAAGGGCTGAAATCGTTGTTTTCAACGATTTCAGCCCTTAATTCGCATCGGAGTGGCGAGACTCGAACTCGCGGCCTCCACGTCCCTAACGTGGCGCGCTAGCCAACTGCGCTACACCCCGATTTGTTTCACGCGCTTTTTCCTGACGCGCATTTGTTATTATAGGTTTCGGGGGAGCAAATTGCAAGCACTTTTTCTCGATTTTCTATTTACGCACACTGGATGCCGATTTGGCAAAGTTGTGCCGCAACTTTCCGCTTTCTATCATCACAGCAGCATGAGCTTCTTTGCCTCCAGCGCCGCGGATACCTTGTCCGAGACGCCGAGCTTGCGGTAGTTCTGCTTGATGTGGTAGCGCACGTTCTCGGTCTTGAGCCCGAGCTACTTTGCGATCTCCGGCACCGAGAGGCCCTCGGTCTGGAGCTTTAAGATTGCCAGTGCATTCTCGCTGAAGTCGCTTCTGGATGCACCCTGTCTGGGATAGGCACTGGGATAGCGCTCGGCGATCTTCTGGGTCTCCTGCATCACCTTTTCAAGCCACGCCGGATCGGCAAAGGAAAGATCCTTTTCGGAGAGCGCCCGCAGCGGCTCCTGGATCGCCACGCCAAAGCCCGCAAGCAGGCGGACAAACTGGCAGCGGGAGGCAGCTGCCATCGCGGCAATCAGATCTCCCTTCCAGCCCCGCTCCTCCATGCGGTACTGCACGATGGCCGACAGAAGCAGCGACTCGGTGTGGAGATAGGTCAGCCTGTACTTCTGCGAGTAATACAGCATCTTGGCGACCAGGGCTGCTGCCTCGTCGTACTGCTGCAGGGCGATGCTGCAGCGGATCTTGGTGAGGTACTCGTAGCGCTGCAGGATGTTGAAACCGATGTTGTCATCCGGTGCGGTCTTCTTCCACTCCCGGACGGGATCCAGATCTCCGTTCAGGATCTGAATCCGGCACGCCAGGGCATGGATGTTGGGAAGGAGCGTCAACACGTTCTCCTCCCGAACCCGCTTCTCAAAGGACTCCAAAAGAGAGAGCGCCGTCTGGGGTCTTCCGCGCATGGCGTTCAGCCTGGCCTGGGTGCCGATGGCGGCAAAGCCCACCTCCGGCCGGCCGCCCTGCTCGGTCTGCAGGTAGCCCTGGGAGAGCAGGGAGATCGCACGGAAGTCGTTCTCCGCCCGCTCAAAGAGCATCTCTCCCTCGATGATGCAGGAGAGACCCTTTCCCCACACACCGAAGCCGTCCTCCACCACCTGGCGCTCCGCAGGATCCTCAAAGTCCTTCGCGTACATCCAGAAGTCCTTGCCGCCTTCCATGAAGGAGGGCATGTTGGAGGTCACGGAAATCGGCGGCAGGGACATGCCCCGCGCATAGAGGGTCTCCGGGTAGGACTTCAGAAGACGCATGGTATCATCATTCCCGCGGTGGGGCAGGGAGATGTCCAGGTAGGCGAGCCGCTCAATGGCCTCCCGCTTCTGGCCGCCCTGGGCGGTCTGTGCGTACTCCTTCAGCCGGTTATACCAGTACTCGCTCTTCTTCACGTCGAAGAGGCAGCTGTTGAGCATGGACATGCCCGCCATCAGGGTCGGGCTCTTGATCTTTTCCTCAGGAAGAGACAGATAGCTCTTGCGCAAGGCGAAGTACTGCCCCGTGCTCACGTTCTCAAAGGCGTTGCGCTCGAGCGTCTCTGCCACCTTGTCCTCATCGTGGCACTTCTCAAACATCTCCAGTGCCACCACGCAATCGTTCTTCTCCTCATAGTAGAGGCCGGCATTGTACTCGCACTGGTGGATGATCTTCTCCCCCAGAATGCGCTTTGCCCTCTGCCGAAGGCCTGCCAGCATATCCGGATCAATCCGGTACTGCTTTCCCTTCTTCTTCAGGAAGCTCCCGGCCTCCCTTGCCTCCAGGATCCGCTGCGGGGTCTCGCTGCTGCCGGTGATGTTGGCCGCGAGATTTTCGTCGAACACGTCCACACAGGAGACCTTCATCAAAAAGTCCTGCAGCGGGCGGTTCCAGTTGGGGATGATCCCGAAGTCGCAGTAGTTCAGAAATTCCTGGAAGAGGCTCCCGTCCAATAGCTGCGAGACCGTCTTACCCTCCTGCAGAAACTCCACGGCCCGGTGGAGATACCCCACCCGATGGGCGCAGGTCTCGGCGAGGCGGCTGATGTCTTCCTTCTCGATGCCGATGACGCCGTTCTTGGCAAAGTACTTCTCTGCCTCCTCGTCGGTGAACAGAAGGTCTTTCTCCTGGGCCAGGATGAACTTCTGGTCCAGGCTGGTCTTTAAAAGCCAGGTGGGAACCGCGCTCTCGCTGATCAGGATCAGCCAGATGTCCCTGCGGGAGGCGTTGCGGATGACCTCCTGGCGTCCCCTCTGATCCCGAAGGAACTGCAGGTCATCGATCACCAGAGGCTCTCCTGCAAAGGAACTTGCAAAGAGCTCCTCCAGGTCGTGGACTGCCTTATCGGGGCTGATCCCTGCCAGAGAGCAGCCGGCGTACTTTCGATTGCGCAGGTAGTTCCGGATATATGTCGTCTTGCCGCAGCCTGTTCCGCCGCAGATATAAAGCGGTCTTCCGGTCAGTTTTCCCTGCTGCAGTTTCTTGGTCAACGCCGGTGTTGGCAGAATGATCTCTTCCATCCGCTTTCTCCTCCTCTTCAAGGCCGTCCCGCCCTGACTTCCGCGATTCTCTGGATACATTATACAACAGGAGTCAAAAGAATGTCATAAATTTAATAATATGTTTAATCATGACCGATAATCTGATTATATAGACAAAGACATTCCGACGGGGGCTCTGCGCGCGGCTACCCGCAATACCCTCACCTTACTTTTGCTGTACCCATTATCGGACTTTCCCCGCAAAAAAGATGCACGAAAAATCCCCGAATTCCAGCAGAATTCGGGGTTGACAAATCCAACATTTTTATTTATCTGCCATCAGAGTGCCGCCTGCTCCCGGGGAGAAGTCTCCTCGAGGTAATGCGGGTAAAAGCGGTTGAAGCTGCGCACCGTCAGAAGGACCCGGTGGAACCTGCCGGCGCTGATGCAGTCCCGAAAGGCGGGGTCGTCAAAGGTCTGCAGAAGGAGCGGATACAGCGGCACGCCGCCCTCTGCGGCAACCCGCAGGAAGTGATACTGCTCGATGCGCCGCAGGGCTGCTGCAAGCGGCGTCTTCCAGTCCTCGTTCAGGCGCTTCGCAGCCACCGCAAGAAGCAGGTCGCAGCGGCACAGAAGGAATGGTTGATCGAACTGCAGGGCTGCTTCCCGGATCGGCGCAATCTCCTCCTGCGCCCGCCGGGGCTCACCCATCGCCAAAAAGTACTCCGCCAGGACCATTCTTTCGCAGAAGAGGGAGAGCTGGAACGGTCGATCCGGCAGAGAGGCCGCCCAGTCCCCGACAAAGGCCGTGTCCCCGGTCCGAAGCCGTATGCCAGCTCGGATCGTCGCCAGGTTCGACAGGATCTGGGTCTCCTCCCGATCTCTTGCGCTCTGCTCCATGCAGTCCAGAAGGAACAGGGCCCGGTCCGGATCGCCGGAGAAGAGATTCAGCCGCGCCGCACAGGCCACCGCCGCAAAGGAGATGTCCGGGTCCTTCTGCTGTGCCTGCATCCAGGCACTCATGGAGAGGGTGAGGGAGCGGCAGTCATCCTTTTCCCGCTCGGCGAGAAGCTCTGCATCGATCACCGACAGCACCGCATCCCGGGATCCGCCGGAGATGAGGGCAAGGCCCCGGCGCACATCGGCGCGCCGCAGCAGCTCCTCGCAGTTCCAGAAGTCATGTGCGCCGTTCATAAAGGAGGGGAAACCCTCCGTGAACGAGACGTCGGGAAGGGGAAGGCCCGACTGCTCGGTGATGCCGGGGAGCTTTGCCAGCTTCTCCAGGATCTCCCGGGAGCTCTTCTGGGGCAGGGAGAGATCCAGCGCATACAGAAGCATCAGCGCCTCTCTCCTCGTGCCGCCCGTCTGCTCCTCGGCAAAGTCCTCCAGTGCCTCGTACCAGGAGTCGCTCTCCTCCAACTTCATCTTCTCGGCGCAGAGTCTCGCGTTGGCCGCGAGAAACCGCGGCTCCTTCCGGATCATCTCCTCCGGGAGAGAGGAAAAGGCATCCTGGAACAGCAGATCCCCGCCCTGCCACATGTAGTGGTTCTTACCTTGGGTCAGCACGTCAGCGGTGCACTGCAGGGCACCGCAGGAGCGGTAGTAGGACAGGGCGCCCCGCATTTTGTTCTTCTTCTCATAGTAGAGCCCGGCACTGTACTGGCACTGCAGAATGGTGCGCTCTCCCAGATCCCGCAGCGCTTTCTTCTGCAGGGCGCGGCGCATCATGGGCTCGATCCGCCAGGTCTCCCCGGTGCCCTCGAGGAAGGATCCTATCCGCATCGCCCGCCGGAGAATCATGTGGGTGCGGGTCTCGTCCATCACCAGGACCGCGCTGGCCAGTTCCAGGTCAAAGTCATCCAGGCAGGAGAGCCGCATCATGGCGCTCTGCAGGTCGCTGTCCCACTCCGGGATCACGTACCGGCAGATCTCCTCGTTGATCATTTCGGGCAGGCGCTTGTTCAAAACGTCCGCAAGGCTCGTGCCCTCCTGGAGAAGCGGAAGGGCCCGCAGGACAAACCCCGGCCTTCCGCCTGAGACACGGACCAGTTCGGCCCCTTCCTCTTTTGTGAGGCGGACGCCGTTCTCCTTGAGGAATGAGAGGATCGCGCTGGCCGATACCGCCATATCATCCTCCCGCACAAACAGAAAATCCCGCTTCTCGATGAGATCTCCGAGCCAGGCGGGGACGGCTGCCTCACTGACAAGGACCGGAAAGACAGCAGGGTCCGCCGCAATTTGGCGCACCCTCTCCTGTCGGATCGGGTCGCTCACAAGCTGCAGATCGTCCACCACCACTGGAATGGGCGCCCCGTTATCGGAGACGCGCTTCTTTTCCGGATAGGACAGGTCGCTGGAATCGCGGCAGGTCAGAAAGACTGCATTCGAGCCCAAAAGACAGGCCCTTGTGAGGTCGGACTTTCCAAAGCCGGCGCCTGCGGTCAGGAACACAGGTCTGCCGTCGGCAAGTGCAGTATGAAATTTCGAGATGGCCTTTTGGCTGCGGAGACTACCTTTGATGTTCAACATTTTCGCCTTTTCTGTTGCAGGCCGAGGTGAGCTTTCGGCATAATGGACAAATTTATAAACAATCTGACAGGATAAATTTTAAGTTTTGCATGCATGGCTGACGACTCCCCGGGCAGGTAGGAATGTAGTGAAATTTACATAAATTTTTCATTTAATTACGCAATTTCCCCTGGATACTGTCTCGGATTGGCGATTGTGCGCTCCTGGGCGGGTGGCTATAATGAGGTCGATCACATTTCCCTACAAAGATAATGCAGTCATGGAGAATTTACGCGAATGGGGAGCGCCGCTTCGGATGCAGGGCTTCCAACGGAAGTGAAGATGGAACAGAAAAACGGAATCGGCACAGAATGTGTACAGGCGGGATACCATCCCGGGAACGGCGAGCCCCGGGAGATCCCCATCTACCAGTCCACCACGTTCAAGTATGATACCAGTGAGGACATGGGAAAGCTCTTTGATCTGCAGGCATCCGGGTACTTCTACTCCCGCCTGCAGAACCCCACAAACGACCTGGTGGCAGCCAAGATCGCTGTCCTCGAGGGCGGCACCGCGGCGATGCTGACCTCCTCCGGGCAGGCGGCCAACTTCCTCGCCCTCTTCAACATCTGCGAGGCCGGCTCCCACGTGGTGGCGTCCAGCTCCATCTACGGCGGCACCTTCAACCTCCTGAACGTGACCATGAAGAAGATGGGCATCGACTGCACCTTCGTCTCCCCGGATGCCAGCGAGGAGGAGCTTGGCGCCGCCTTCCGCGACAACACCCGGGCCATGTTCGGCGAGACCATCGCAAACCCCGCCCTGACGGTGCTGGACATCTCCCTGTTTGCGAAGGTGGCCCACGCCCACGGTGTGCCGCTCATCGTCGACAACACCTTCCCCACCCCGGTCAACTGTCGGCCCATCGAGTGGGGCGCAGACATCGTGACCCACTCCACCACCAAATACATGGACGGCCACGGCGCAGCCCTGGGCGGCGCCATCGTGGACGGCGGCCATTTTGACTGGATGGCCCACGCGGACAAGTTCCCGGGTCTCACCACCCCGGATGCCTCCTACCACGGCATCGTCTATGCCGAGAAGTTCGGAAAGGAAGGCGCCTTCATCACCAAGGCGACCAGCCAGCTCATGCGGGATCTGGGTCCCATGCAGTCCCCGCAGAACGCGTTCTACCTGAACCTGGGCCTCGAGTCCCTCCACGTCCGGATGTCCCGACACGTGGAAAACGCCCAGGCGGTGGCAGAATTTCTCCAGGCGCAGCCCGAAGTCACCTTCGTCAACTATCCGGGCCTTCCGGGGAACCGCTACTATGAGCGGGCAAAGAAGTATCTCCCCCACGGCGGCTGCGGCGTGGTCACCTTTGAGCTCGCCGGCGGGCGCCCCGCGGCGGAGGCCTTCATGAGAAAGCTGCGCCTCATCGCCATCGAGACCCATGTGGCGGATGCAAGGAGCTGCTGCTTAAATCCCGCCACCTCGACCCACCGGCAGCTCACCGATGAGCAGCTCCGGGAGGCAGGCGTCCCCGCCGGCCTGATCCGGCTCTCCTGCGGCCTCGAGGACAAGGAGGATCTGATCCGGGATCTGCGCAATGCCCTGGATGCCGCCGGAAAGGCAAAGCAGTAGGCGTTAGTAAGAAAACGGGTTGATAAGCAATAAGTGCATCTTGTAGTCATCAAATTGCAAGCAGATTGAGCTCCTTAACATCTCCATAATGGTGTACCTTCTTGGGATTCCTGGATGCAAAGAGAGCGTCCGCAAGTTCCCCAATCGTGGTCCTCTGCCTGTACGCTGCCCGGAATACGAGGTTGTAACGGTTCAAATACTTGGTAGCCACGCCGCGATATTCGATATAGCGGTGCTTGATAAAGGAGTGAAGGTTGTTCACAGTGTTAAGATTGAAGAAACTTGCCGACTCCTTCTTCACATTCATGACCGTGATTCCCAGGATCTTGCCCAGTCTTGGATACACATTCATGCCGTCCGTCAGGAAAAGTGTTCCCTTCTGGACATGACCAGTATAGATATCAACAACATCCGCACTGGAAGGCCTTGCCCGGTTCTCGGATTTCACGATCAGATCGCCAGTCTTGCGCTGTACTGCGGTGCAGATACAGATCTGCTCGTCTGAAAGGCCGCGTTTGGATGCGGGAGTGCCACGCTTGCGGGGCTTTCGACTGGCATCAGGGCCAAATTTCGTACCTTTTTTGGACTCCGGAACGTAGGTTTCATCCGCTTCCACGACATCTTCCACCGTGGCTGGCTGCTCCACCTGCATGTCCTCGAGAGCAAGCATGATCTTATGCCGCATGAAGAACAGACTGCTATGGCTGATCTTGCATCCATGGCTGGCAAGTGACTTGACCGTCTTATCCAGAGAGGTCCCCCTGAGCGTCTCTTCCAGAACCTTGGTCCAGATCTCAGTACCAAAGTGTGAGCCTGAGAGCAAAGTGTTGCTCGTTGTAACAAATGACGTTCCACATTGCCTGCAGATGTATGCCTGTTTTCCATGTTTGTGTCCATTCCTAACAACATGAGCATTGGAATGGCAGATCGGACAATCCAAACGGGGAGCAATCATCTTCTTCGGAGAAGAGGTTGCACTCTCATGGGAGAAGCCCTCCATGAGCTTGTTAACAAGAAGAATCAGGTCGTCCCTGGAAAGATCTCTGGCTTCGGTCAGTATGCGCTCAATGCAGCTCATAGTCTTGCCCTCCTGGCAAGACTATTGTAGTTCAAGTTAGAGAAGGCCGTTGTACAGCAGAATGTACAAAACGGCATATTTTATACTTCTGCTAAAATGCTTTGGAGCTTATCAACCCGTTTTCTTACTAACGCCAAGCAGTAAACAAATAAATCGAGTCAATCAAGCATAAACGCCAGCCGGCTCTGTCGCGCAGACAGGACCGGCTGGCGTTTTGTCTGTATGGGAGGTTTGTGACCGGTTTCAGTCCCCGACTGCAACCTTTCTTGCCGCCATGTCCTCCCGAAGCCGCACGTCGTGCTCACACAAGAGGATGGTCGGCTTCTTGCGGCGCAACAGGTCTTCCACCTGCATTCTCGTGAAGACGTCAAGGCTGTTCATCGGCTCATCCCAGACAAAGAAGTTTACCGGGGTGAGAAGACTTGCTGCCAGGAGCGTCTTCTTTTTGGCCCTTTCACTTTTTTTGTGGGATGAGCCCCTCCTGACCTCCGCTCAGAGCCCTGGATCCGGCTTCTCCTCTGGTGCCCAATAAGCCTTTTGGGTTACTGTAATCTTTGCCGGACCGTGGGAGCATCGCCGAGGGGCCCACGGTCTCGGAGCTGTCTCTGCCAGTCCAGACTACCACTTGAAGTGGTAGTACTTTTAAGAAGATATCATCTATGGATTATCTCCTTCTGGTGCATCACACAAGAAAAATGAAAGACCCTTCTTTTTCTGCCCCTCCGAGAAATCCTCGAGCTGTCCGTCCAGGATGCCGCGGGGCACATCCAGCTCCCGCAGGATGGCAAAAAAGACGCTCTTGTCCAGCCCCCGTGCTCTGGCAAAATCCGAAAGGCTGCCGGAGAGGCCGGTCACATCCTGCGGCAGGTAAGAGATGGCAAGCTCCGGTGCAAGAAGGAGTTCTCCGGAGCGGACCTCCAGAGGGTCTCCCACGGCTTTCCCGCAGCGCTCCAGAAGATAGCGAAAGAAGGTGGACTTGCCGGAGCCGTTTTGCCCCACAAGCTGCACCGCTTCTCCCGGCTCCAGGGAAAAGGTAAGGTGGGAGATGGCAGGCTCTGCCGCCCCGGGATAGGCAAGGCTGAAGTCCCTGCACAGAAGGAGCCGCTCCTTCGGCGCGGGGAGAATCGTCAGGGAGAGGGCCGGCGTTTCCTCCACATCAGAGAGGAGGCCCTTCTGCCGCTTAGTCTCCGCAGCGATCCGCTTCCGGACGCTCCCCGCCCGGGACTCCAGCTTCTTCGTCTTGCCGCCGATATAGTCCCGCATCGGGTGGTTGTTGTCCCGGATGGGATCGTAGCCGATCTTGGTCTTCTCGCTCTGGCCGGCCCAGTCGGCAACCCGGGAGGCGCTCTTTTTCAGCCGCCCGATCTCCTTCTGATGCTTTTCGTTCTCGGACCGGGCAAAGGCATCCCGTCTCGTCCGGTTCTCCCACCAGGTGGAGAAGTTTCCGCTCTCCACCGTGATGCCGCTCCGCATCATGGCCAGGATGTGGTCCGTGCAGGCATCGAGAAGATCCCGGTCATGGGAGACCAGAAGGAAGCCCTTCTGGGATGCGAGGAAGTGCCTGACCTCCTCCCTGGCCGCCTCGTCCAGGTGGTTGGTCGGCTCATCGACAAGCAGGAACTCGTTCTCCCCGGAAAAGAGCACTGCCAGCATGAGCTTGACCCGCTCCCCAAAGCTCAGGCTCCGAAGGGGAAGGTACAGGGTCTTCGCGTCGAGGGAGAGCTCTGGCATCCGGCAGAGGACCTGCCAGTCCTCGATGCCCGGCTTCCAGACAGGGAGCAGCTCCTGCGCCGAAAGGTCCAGGTCTCCCTCCCGCAGGGCATAGGGGAAGCGGTCAAAGGGGACGCGCCCGGAGATGCTGCCCTGATAAGGCAGCTCTCCGTTCAGGATCCGAAGTAGGGTGGTCTTGCCCCGCCCGTTTCGGCCGACGAGGCCGAGCCGCCAGTTGGTGTCCAGGGAGAGGGAGACATTCTCAAAGAGGGGCTCCTCCTGGCCATCGTAGGAAAAAGTGAGATTTTGGATTGCGATCTGTGACATGCGCGCCTTTCTGCATCAGAAAAACTGCCCCGGCACACGCCGGGACAGTTCCTGGGATTTCTCCTGGCAGACCGGCAGCGCGCAAAAAGCGCTGCGCTTGGTCTGATCACAGATCATCGATGCTGAACTGGCGGGCGTGCCGGAAAATGGCCGGGCTCTTCTGCCCCGGCTGGTTTCGGGCTGCTCGTTTTTCCATGTTCAGCAAAGAATCATTCGTTCTCCTCTTGATCCGCTTGGGATCCGATTGATTTTCTCAAAGCCGTCGGCATTCTAGCACGCTTTGGGTATCCTGTCCACGGTTTTTCCCAGTGGGCACTCAATTTCCCTCCAGGACCTGAAGTGTAATTCAAAACTCCACTGAAGTGGATATTAATCTTTCACTTAGTTCTACATTGATATAAGTCTTACACTATCTCTACCAAAAGCTGCCCTACTTTTCCCTGACTGTACTATACTGTTTCCCGTTGCGAATTAAAAAAAGAGACAGAAGGCCAACCTCCCTGCAAGAAAGTACCTTCCGTCTCATCACTATAGGCAGGCGAGTATTGCTACCCGTCTGCCTGTAATGATAGCCATGAAGAGTACATCAGACAAGAGTCAATTGAACTTTATCCAGAGAGCTACGGAAGAAGCACAAGAGCGTTACGATGCCGAGGTCAGTCAGTTCCAGCACAGCTACAATGAGAAGCACCCCTTGCAGCACATCTGGCGTCACATCATCGCCAAACGAAGGATCACCGTCCTGTACGAGTCAGAGGATGTCTCCGTTGTGATCCAGGTGGTCCGTTTTGTCTACGCGCACACTTCCCAAACCTTCACCTTCTACGGGACGCTCCTTCTGCGCCGCACGCATTACGCCTTCCACCTCCTCAGGAAGTGGATCGGCAGCCGGCCTGCCAACCTCTCCCGGGACGTGGAAAAGCGCTGGGCCTCCTTCGTCAGCGTCCCCGAAAAGGTCCGTGTTTCAGCCGATTTCCTGGGAGCATAGATG
This sequence comes from Lachnospiraceae bacterium, assembly GCA_022483465.1. Taxonomy (GTDB): domain Bacteria; phylum Bacillota; class Clostridia; order Lachnospirales; family Lachnospiraceae; genus CAG-791. The sequence continues at coordinate 328,598 of JAKVNF010000001.1, forward strand.
AACGCTACCTCCTCCCCCTCCGGACGATTCATACTGGCCCCATAAGGGCAAAAATGCCCAAGGAGGCGTGATCATGGCAGGTTTGAACAAGAATAAGGCACTCTCACTGGACGAGCGGAGGTTCATTGAGCAGGGGATCGGCAGCGGATCCTCCAAGGCAGCGATTGCTTCCGTTCTGGGCAGGGACAAGTCTACCATCGGCAAAGAGATCAAGCTGCACAGAACCCTGAAGTACAAGTGCCGGCTGAGGCGAGAGTGTGGGGCCTATAAGAGCTGCAACTGGGGGCGTGAATGCCCGGATGACTGTCCGGACTTTGTCCAGTTCACCTGCGGCAGGAGGGATCGCTCCCCGGGTGCCTGCAATGGCTGTGAGAATTACGCAAGGTGCCGTTTTTCAAAGTACTACTACTCCGCTGCAAAGGCAGATATGGAATACCGGGAGCTCCTTGTTAATTCCAGGACCGGGGCCAACCTCACGGAGGAGGAAGCAAAACGGATGGCTGCCATCATTAAGCCTGCACTTCAGAAAGGGCACTCTCCCTATCGGATTCTGCAGGATCATCCGGAGCTGAACATCTCAGAGAAGACCCTCTACAACTACATCGACGAAAAGGTCTTCAGTGTCGTCGGCATTGCCAACATCGACCTTCGCCGCAAGGTCTCCAGAAAGATTCCCAGGAAGCTAGCGCACAACTACCGGAAGCGGCAGGAACGATCATATCTGCGTGGCCGCAGTTATGCGGACTACAAAGCGTACATAGAGAACTTCCCAAACGCTTCCGTTGTTGAAATGGACACCGTCTACAACGACGTGTCACACGGGCCTTTCATGCAGACCTTCAAGTTTCTCAACTATTACCTGATGGTCGCTGTTTATCACGATACCAAGACCGCCCAGGACATGCTGGACGGTGTCAGCCTGCTGAATCAGGTCCTTGGTGATGCTCTCTTCAAAGAGCTCTTTGAAGTACTGCTGACAGACCGCGGCGATGAATTCACCCTCGCCAGGGCGATGGAAACCGGCGCAGACGGCAGTCAGCGGTGTCACGTTTTTTACTGCGATCCCATGCAGTCAGGACAAAAAGGTTCGCTGGAAGTCAATCACGAAGAGCTTCGCTACATCTGCCCGCACAGGGACAACTTAAGAGACCTCGGCCTTGTGAACCAGACCGCATTGAACTTTGCGATCTCCAATATCGCAAGCTCCGCTCATCCGGCGATAGGCGGGAAGTCTCCCATCGAGTACACCCGATTCATGAAACCGGAACTGTGGGAAAAGCTTCAGGCTTTCGGAATCCAGGAGATTCCCAGAGATGACATCGATCTCACGAAGCACTGCCTGGAAAGGTTTAAAAAGAATCCAGGAGAAGGGAGTCAGGCATGAACGAAAAAGCCTTTTTTAATCTTGACAGCTCCGAACCGGAAGCAGATCTAGAGGACCGAATCCGGTTTCTGAACAAGATTCTCAATCGGCATGGCGTCTGGTTTAATCTCCTGCACGACAAGGAAGGATATCGAAAGCTCCTGGTCATGGCGAATCCCGGAACGCTGAAGCGGCATGCAGGCAAGCGCAGGCAGGATATCTACCTGCCGGATACCTCCTCCAGGATCGGAAAACGCATCTGTACCGTCGATGATGTCCGGAAGATGGAGAGCACCGGTATGACCACTTCCGTCATCACGGATCTGATCCGGATCAGCCGATCCACCTATTTCAGAAGGAAGAAAGCAGCCGCTGACAAGCAGGGGTGGGAAGCCTTCTGAGATCAACGATTACCGTGTGTAGAGTATACACACACGGAGAAAGGAGGTCAGACGAGATGCTCCATGAAGAAACGGGTTAACATCTACATCTCCGAGGATACATCCAAACGCCTGAAGGCTTACGCGGAGGAAAAACACTCCAGCGTGAGCCAGATCATTACCGACTGGATCTGGCATGCAAGAGTCGGAAAACGGAAACCACAGAATTAAAACGGCACCGCAAAGCTGAGAAATCTGAACTACAGAAAACGCCTGCAGGGCCTTCACTACAAAGAAAAAATCCAGAGGCAGAAATCAATCTTCAGGAAACATCCTGTTCGTTGAATTCACCTCTGGTTTTTATACTCCGAAGTGAATATCTTCCATGAATTCAGGGCCTTTGTAAGACTCCGGTCCACGAAATCAGCCTCAATCCACCCCTTTACTGCCTTCATCGCAGGAGTAATTTCCACTGTCGCCGGAGAGTGCTTAAAAGTGGAAATCAACTTTTCACTTCAGCTTTCCCTCCAGGATGGCTCCGCAGTCGCCGCAGCGGACCTGATCTCCATCCTGCACCGGATTGTGTCCCGCCGGGATCTCCACGATCCGGCACTCGGAGCAGACGGTCCCGTCGGGGCGCAGGGCTGTCGCCGTCAGCACCGCCTCTCCAGCCTCCGTACAGGTCTTCTCCCTCGTGACGTTCTTTGTCACTTTGCAGTCTGCGGACACGGTGTGCGCTGCATCGTGGGCACAGACAAAGTCCACGCGGCAGGACTCATTGTCCTCCGACCAGGTGAAGACCGCCCGGCTGTAATCATGGCCGAGGGCTGGGATCTCCACCTCCCAGGTGTCCTCGTAGACCGTGCCCGCAAAGGTGACCTGCGCGGTGTAGACATAGGCGCCGGCCTCCTCGCAGGTGGGCGCATCCTGCCGCACCGTGACCTTTGCCGGCAGGATCTGCCGGTGATCCTCCTCATAGAGGCAGGAGAACACGGCACTGGCAGAGCGGTGGCCGCTCCCCCAGACAAAGGCCGGGCTTCCGAAGGCGTGGGCGCTCTCGATGGAGAAGGCCACATACCCGGAGGTCAGCTCCTGGCTGGTCCCCTCTCCCGCCGTGGCCCGAACAAAGTAGAGGCCGGGCTGTGAGGGCTTGTCCTGGAGCAGGTTCTTGCCGCTGTCATAGTAGCGGTAGGTCACCTCACCCTGCGCCGCCTCGGCGGACGGCTCACAGGGTACCTCCGCGATGGTCCAGCTCTCCATGGAGAGGGGCGTTGTCCAGACATTGCGCTTCTCTGCGCTCTCCTCCTTTTCCTCTCTTGGAATCGTGACCGTGACCGGGGCCGAGATCGCGCCGTATTCCCGCTCTGCATAGAGGGTGACCGTCTGCTGATTTTCCGGCACCTCCCAGCTTTCCTGATAGGGCCCCTTAGGATCATCAGAGAGGAGGCACCCCTTTGCGGTAAGCTCCACCTTCCCGGCAAGCTTTTCCTCGGTGAGCGGCTTTCCATCCGCCAGGATTTCCGGTTTCTCACTGTCGTACGAGACCGTGACCTTGGCCTGGATCTCCGCCCGGCTTCCGTCCGATCCTGTGAGCAGGATGTTCTCGCGATAGGCCGCATCCCGGGGCGCAAGATCCTCTCGGGGTGAGAGGACGAGCTCGGTGCTGCCGCCCTTTGGAATCACCGCCTCCAGAATGCCGGGATTGGACGAGGCGGCAAGGTCCTTGCCGCCCGCGGTAAAATACGACCCCTCGCTGCGAAGATACACCGTCAGCTCCCCGCCGCTGGCATTGGACAGGACCACCTTCTTCTCCGGTGCCGCCAATCCGTAGGTGACCGCAAAGGATAGGCTCTCCCGATCAAGCAAGAGGGCATCCTGCCGGACAGTTGCGGACTCCCGGTTGAGCCAGACCGGCTCCTTGGCAGACACCGCAACCGGGCAGGCGGCAAGGACGCTCCCCCAGAGCACCGCTGCCGCACCGATCCAGAATCCCTTGTGTTTCCCGCTTTGTCTCATCTGTTTACCCCCGAATTCTTCCTTTCTTTTCCCCTGTAAGGTTCAGTATAGGAAAGAATCGTCGCAGAGCACACTCCCCATCCGGGGATGTACGGGCAATATGTTCTGAAAATGCCGTGTATTCAAGCTTATTTCCTGTCTTATTCGAAAATCAGTGGGATTTGTGAGGGGTTCTTTGATGGAATGCGGTTCCGTAACATATTTGCAATTCTTGTTATATATTACATCGACTTGATATATATTTCGCTGTTTTGTGAGTTTTCCCTCCTCTCTCTGCAGGTCTTCTGTTGTGCAGCCTGTATCTTTCTACATCTTTGCAGAGCTGTTCTTCGTGCAGTTTCTCTGAAAGTCTGGATGAAAGTGCAAGTTTTGGCTTGAAAACGGTTCCGGTAACTATCTGATAGATTATGATATTTCATTTATATTTCAGACTTCACACCGGTAGGTACGCTTTCCCGACCCCAAAGGCGGGCACTTTTGGGCCCGTTTTTCGGTAAAACCGGGAAATCGTCAAAAAAGCCGCGCAAGATTTGGCTTATGTTTTCTGCAATCTGGCGGGTAATTCCGGAAACGTTGCCGTATTATAACAGCGTAAAGAAAAGGAACCGAGAGGTCCCAAAGAGAATTGAATCTAACTGCTTTTGCATTGTAACCCCCCTGCAATGTCGAAGCTTTCCGAATGAGATGGTGCTTCCCCTGCATCATCTTTTTTTATGTTTTGTGCACGCAAAAAGGGCAAAACCGACGATCCCCAGCCGGTTTTGCCCTTTGTTACATCTGCGGCAGCGGCACGGCAAAGACCTGCTCGTCTGCCGAAAAATAGGTGTCGATGACATCGTGGAAGCCGTCGCAAAGGGCCGCCTCTCCCATGTCCAGGTACTCGGGGCGCCGTGTCCCACCGTCGTTGTCATAGAAGGTGATGTCGTAGAAGTGCCACCCGTCCTCCTCCCAGACCGCGGACCAGAGGTGCGCGTCATTTCCCACGTACTTGGTCTCCAGATGCACCGGATCCTCCGCGCGCCAGGACACCAGTGCCGTGTCCGGGTCGATCGGCAGGTAGTGGACCATGCTGTCAAAGGCCGTGGCGTAGGTGGCGCAGATCCCGGTGCCGCCGAAGAAGCAGGACACCGCGCTCTGGTAGGCCCTCATCCGGACTGGATCCCGCAGCGCATCCCGGTCGTAGACCGTATTGTCCGCGATCCAGTCGGCGCAGAGCCCCAGCGCCTCCTTCCAGGGCGTCCCTTCGGGGACGATCTTCGGCAGGTGGTCCGAGAGCCACCTCTGACAGCGCCCGTGGAGGGCCAGGAGCGCCGCATAGTCGCTGCGCTTTAGGACCAGCCCGTACATGCCGTTGGAAAAGGTCCCGACCCCCAGGTTCAGGTAGGCCAGGTTTCCCACATCCTTGTAGACCCGGTCCACCTCGCAGAGCCCCGCCAGCTGGGCGCCCCGGATGGTGTCTGACCCGGAGTGCTCCACATAGCAGTAGTTCCCTGTGTAGTCGCGCACCGGGAGCAGATCTTCCTGATCCCCTGCCCGGACCGGCATTCCCGCGGCGAGCACTGCCGCCTCCACCGCCGTCACCAGTCTGATCCACCGTCTTTTCATCTTGCCATCCCCCTGAACCGGAAATCGATATGGTTGTCTTCTTCTGAGCCCATCATACCAGAAAAATATCCCGTTTCAAGAGGAAATTCTATCTAAAGACGATTTATTCCGTTCTGCATCTCATATGTCTATGTATTGTAGATTTCTGAAGCTTTGTATCCGCCGGCCGACGCAGGGAGACTATGCCTGTCTCCGGTCCCGCTCGGTGATGACCCGGGTATCCTGGGAGAAGTAGATGCTACCGCTCTGCCCCTCCTGCACGTGCCGCTCTGCGGGGCGCACCTGGCCGAAGGAGGTCTTCGGGGCGATGTGCTCCCTGGCCCGAAGCGTCCCGTCAGCCCCCTCGGGTCGGATGGAGACACCTCCCGGCACCACAAAGTCCCCATAGGGCGTGTTGAACTCCAGGTCCTGTGTGCCGCCGTTCTTCAGGAATACCGGGAGCTTGCCCGTGGGCCAGTCCCGGAACTGGATACGGCCGCCAGGGAACGGGAAGTAGGCAAAGTCCACCTCCTGTACCAGAGGATCGGCGCTGTAGCCGCAGGCGATGCCGACGAGCACAATGTCCTGGCGCCGCGCATGCTGCACCAGATGGCGCTTGGTTCGATAGGAGCGGCCCCAGCCCCGGGCGCTGACCTCCAGAAAGTAGTCCTCCCGGGCGCCGTCCAGGGTGAGGACAATCCGGTCCTCCTCGGGCACGGAGAGCTCCTCCTCGGAGTCCTCCTCCACGGTCTGTTCCCGGACCGCCTTGTGGATCTTCTCCGCGATGTCCTCTCCGCTGCAGCCAAAGCGCCTGCCGGTGCGCAGAAACCGCTCCAGGGTCTCCCAGCTCGATGCCGGATTGAAACATGCCAGGCGGCAGTAGTAGCTGCTGTGGCAGGTGTAGAGCTCCAGAATGTCCCCGTGGAGCTCATACCCCATCAGAGAAGAGGTGTGGATCCAGTAGCCGTCCCGAAATTTCGGGTTTCCGTAGACATTGCCATAGGCAGCGGGCCACTGTCCCCGCAGCCGGATTTCCCAGTTCTTGAGTTCGTAGCGTTCCATCGAGCTTTTTCCTCCAAAATAAGGACCAAAAAGGAGAGCTTCCCCTGCGGCAAAGCTCCCCTGAATCTTGTCTGTCTTCGTGTGGTCATTTCTGTTCTGTACCGCTGCCGGGCAGATACAGGATGACGCCCTTCTGTGTAAAGTCCCGCACGGTGCTCCCCCTCCGAAGCACGGTCTTTTTGACCTCCCTGGGCGGGATGGGTTCTCCCGGCACAGCCGGGTGGTACAGGATGCAGGCGAGGTAGCGCTTTTTTCCGATCTGTACGCTCCCCCGGGCGACGCCGTTTTTCTCCATCAGAAAGTCATCCAGAGCGATGCCCTCCTGCCCGTGGGTCTGCCGGTAGATCCGCTGTCCCACCTGGAGTGTGCTGCCCCAGAGAAGCAGGAGTGCCGTCAGCGTGACAAACAGGTACAGGCTGACCCAGAACCGGTCCTGGCAGAGCAGCCAGATGCACGTTGTCGCGCAGGCTGCTCCCATAAGGATCGTCGCCGCGGCCAGCAGCACGTGCGTGATCCTGCCCCCCAGGCGCCCCCGCACCCGGACCTTCGGATTGATAATGTCCCTGCCGGAGAGCTGCTTTTCCATGGCAAGCAGCCCCGAGGCCGTCACCGCCGTGCCGATGAGAAGAAAGATCACGGCGAGGATGGTCCATGTGTTCATATCAACTTCCTCCGGCCGGCAGCTGCCGGCCTGCATCGCTGTAAGAGTATCATAGCGCAGAAATGCGGTCAAAATGTGACGAAAGAGAAATTTTAGAAAAACAGGTGAATTCCACAGGAACTTGTCCATTATTTCGCCAGGTTCCGGCGAAACGCCAATGCCGTTCCACCCGTTTTTCCGGTGCGGCCGCCGGGGGCCGGTGCTATACTTTGACTACATATGGAAAGGCAGACGCACATGGGACGAGAATCATACCGGATGTACAACGAGTGGGACCCCGAGGAGGAGGCAAGGCGGCGAAGGACCCGGGCAAGACGCCGCGCAAAGGAGCGGAGAAGGCGCAGAAACCGCCGCATCGCTGCCACGGTCGCATTACTCGCCATTCTTCTCGTTGCTGTGCTTGTGATCCGGCATCATCAGAAGTCTGCCCTCCCGGAGGAACCCGCCGCAAGCGCTGCGGTCACGGAGCGCTCTTCCCCTGCCGTCACAGCCCCCGCAGAGGAAAGCGCCAAGGCCGCGTCCACCGAGGAGGCCATCGAGGCATCCTCCGTAAGCGCCTACGCTTCGCTTCTTGCATCCGGCTACAGCTTCAGCGAGACGGATGAGACGGCTGTCCTCTCTGAGGTCTCCTCCACCATCGGCGCCGCGTCGGAGAGCGGCCCGCTGACAGATCAGGCGGTGACGATGGACGAGGCGAAGGCCTCCGCCCTCGCCTCCTCGAAGGCGGCGGGATTTTCCGGCGCCGAGAACGACTATGTGGCAAGTCCGAATGCCATCCTTATCGACGCCGACACCAATGAGGTGGTGGCAGAGCGGGATGGCACCGCCCGGATCTACCCCGCCTCCATGACCAAGGTCATGACGATCCTCGTCGCCGCAGAGCATCTCTCCTCGGAGGATGCCCTCTCCGACACCGTGACGATCTCCCAGGAGGTCTGCGACGAGTCCTATGTCACCGGCAGCTCCTACGTGGGCTTTGCCGTCGGGGATAGCGTGCGCGTGGAGGACCTCTTTTATGGGGCCATCCTCCCCTCCGGGGCAGATGCCGCCATCGCCCTGGCAGACTACATCGCGGGGAGTGAGGAGGCCTTTGCGGAGCTCATGAACGAGAAAGCGCAGGAACTCGGGATCGGGGAGGCCACCCACTTCACGAACTGCGTCGGCACCTATGCGGCGGATCACTACACCACCGCCCGGGACATGGCGGTCATCATGAAGGCCGCGGCGGAGAACGACTTCTGCCGCCAGGTTCTCTCCACCCACACCTACACGATCCCCGGCACCCAGGGGACCCCTGCCGGGTTTGACCTCTCCAACTGGTTTCTGCGCAAGATTGAGGACAAGGACACAAACGGCACGGTCCTCTGCGGCAAGACGGGATACGTGCAGGAGGCCGGCAACTGCGCCGTCTCCTTCCTGGAGGGGGACGACGGAAAGCACTACATCTGTGTCACCGCAAGAGCCTGGGACGGCTGGCGCTGCATCTACGACCAGGTGGCCCTCTACGCCAGGTACGTTGGTACCGGAACTTCACAGTGAGAAAATACCTAAGCGAAGTATGAGGTGAGGAGCTGGGCGTAGCCCAGGATGGACGAACCTCATACTTCGCGTTTGTGGTAAGACGCTGAGCGGGCGGCCCCCGCTTTCCGTCTCCGGGAGCGAGCTCCCGGAGACGGTGAAACTCAGTTTTTCGTATGTAGATTGTATTCAAATGTAACATCGTAGATGCAATGCTGATGTTTCTAAAATCCTGGAAATCAACTGCTTAGAGGCATAGTATCTGCATCTTCGAATTAAAAATGAGTACAACAAAAAGGCCCCATGGTTAGGAGCCGATAAAAGATATTCGGCTTTGCTTTTTATGCGCTGTTGGATTTAGCTTCAGGCCTTGGCTTGAAATCTACTTTCACCATATCAGCGCCACACCTTGGACAAATATGATAAGGCGTTAGTAAGAAAACGGGTTGATAAGCTCCAAAGCATTTTAGCAGAAGTATAAAATATGCCGTTTTGTACATTCTGCTGTACAACGGCCTTCTCTAACTTGAACTACAATAGTCTTGCCAGGAGGGCAAGACTATGAGCTGCATTGAGCGCATACTGACCGAAGCCAGAGATCTTTCCAGGGACGACCTGATTCTTCTTGTTAACAAGCTCATGGAGGGCTTCTCCCATGAGAGTGCAACCTCTTCTCCGAAGAAGATGATTGCTCCCCGTTTGGATTGTCCGATCTGCCATTCCAATGCTCATGTTGTTAGGAATGGACACAAACATGGAAAACAGGCATACATCTGCAGGCAATGTGGAACGTCATTTGTTACAACGAGCAACACTTTGCTCTCAGGCTCACACTTTGGTACTGAGATCTGGACCAAGGTTCTGGAAGAGACGCTCAGGGGGACCTCTCTGGATAAGACGGTCAAGTCACTTGCCAGCCATGGATGCAAGATCAGCCATAGCAGTCTGTTCTTCATGCGGCATAAGATCATGCTTGCTCTCGAGGACATGCAGGTGGAGCAGCCAGCCACGGTGGAAGATGTCGTGGAAGCGGATGAAACCTACGTTCCGGAGTCCAAAAAAGGTACGAAATTTGGCCCTGATGCCAGTCGAAAGCCCCGCAAGCGTGGCACTCCCGCATCCAAACGCGGCCTTTCAGACGAGCAGATCTGTATCTGCACCGCAGTACAGCGCAAGACTGGCGATCTGATCGTGAAATCCGAGAACCGGGCAAGGCCTTCCAGTGCGGATGTTGTTGATATCTATACTGGTCATGTCCAGAAGGGAACACTTTTCCTGACGGACGGCATGAATGTGTATCCAAGACTGGGCAAGATCCTGGGAATCACGGTCATGAATGTGAAGAAGGAGTCGGCAAGTTTCTTCAATCTGAACACTGTGAACAACCTTCACTCCTTTATCAAGCACCGCTATATCGAATATCGCGGCGTGGCTACCAAGTATTTGAACCGTTACAACCTCGTATTCCGGGCAGCGTACAGGCAGAGGACCACGATTGGGGAACTTGCGGACGCTCTCTTTGCATCCAGGAATCCCAAGAAGGTACACCATTATGGAGATGTTAAGGAGCTCAATCTGCTTGCAATTTGATGACTACAAGATGCACTTATTGCTTATCAACCCGTTTTCTTACTAACGCCTATGATAATCATCCGAAAATAGCTCAAGGAGTATCTCGCTTTTACCCATGCCAGCAAAACGTGAGACAAACCTCTGCTTCTTTTGCTGTTTCTGAATACGGGCTACATTCTTCTTCCTTTGAGAATTACTCAGATACCCATAGTATCGGATCTTCTGGAAGCCCTTAGGTAGGATATGAAGAAGAAATCTGCGAATGAATTCCTGTAAGCGGACTTTGATAACTACCCATTTTCCACCCTGCTTATTGTCTTTGGCTTTGAACGTTACTGTTTCTCTGTCATAGCTGAGAATCCTGCCCTCACTGATTGCGACACGATTAACATATCTGCCGAGATACTGGATGGCATTGCCCTTGCCGCATAGTGTCTCTTTGATATCAATGTCCCAGGATTTTTTATACATGCTGTCCTTGAAAGCCTGCCAGTCCTGAGGAGTTCTGATGCTGTCATCACCGGGCATGATCAGTTTCCCGGCATCATAAAGCTCTTGCAGGCCGGCCATGAACTTACCTCTGAACTTTGATTTCAGGACATTTACAGGGAGACAGAAGTGTTTCTTTTTCCCTTTAACAAATCGCTTTGGCTTTCCCTTCAGCCCGCCTCCGGAAACAATGCAGTGGATATGCGGATGGAACATCATGTTGTTTCCCCATGTATGAAGCACCTGAATGACACCGGGTGTTGCACCGAGAAACTTTTTATTCTGCATCAGTTCCACAAGTGTCTGTCCTGAAGCCTTATGCAGCAGATCATAGAGCAGACTCTTGTTGGCAAAGATCAGAGGATTCAGCTCACATGGAGCGGTAAAGACGACATGAAAGTATGAGCAATCCACAAGCTCAGACTGGCGTTCATCAACCCAGATTTCCTTGTTGACATACTGATCCATTGGGCAGTTACGGTTACCACATGAGTTGTAGTGAATTTCGGTATAACCACAGCGGGGGCATTCTACTTTGTTATAGCCCATTGCTTCCGTCCGACACTTGGAAATACAATCGGCAGCTTTGTACTGTTCGGAAGTGATGTGTCCTGCATAGTCTTTCTGATACTGCGGCCATCCGAGCTGAAAGATCTTCTGAATGGGGTGAGTCTTCTTATTGGCAGCCTTTGCCTGCTCTCGTGATACGATCTTTATACTCATGATCGGTACCTCAAAGAGTATCGATAGGGCTTGTGATTCCATTGAAATCCTGATGTGCCAGAGTAATGTAAATCAGGGTTGAAGTAATACTGTTATGCCCCATGAGCTCCTTCAGACGGAAAATATCTACGCCAGAGCGATAGCATTCCGTTCCAAAGGCGTGCCGCAGACTGTGGCAGGTCAGCTTATCCAGTCCAATTGAATCTGCGATCTTACGGACATAGGTCTGGACACTGGTTGTAGAGATCGGCATCGAAGGGATCATCGGAGACGGAAACAGATACTCGGTCTTATCCTCTATCTCCGGACTGCCAAGAGATTTCCAGTAGTCAGTAAGAGCCTGAACGGTCGCTTTCCCAAGAATTGCATAACGATCAGATCTGTTCTTGGATACCGAAACATAAATACGATGCTCTTTCACATGGATGTCACAGTATCTGAGATTACAGGTCTCCTGACAGCGCAGACCAGCAGAATACATGATAATCAGCATGGTTTTGTATCTGATGTTATCTGCTGCATTGAGCAAAGTGCGGAACTGTTCTTTTGTAGGAACAAACGGGATATATTTATCGAACTTGCGCTTGGGAACCTGAGTTGGATCCCAATGCTTATGGAGAACATAGATTATGAAGTTTTCCAGATGTGCAATGTCGCTGTTGATGGTACGGTCGCTCAGATTTTTTGTAGCTTTAAGCCGGTCAAAAAAGGCGCGTATTTCGCCCCATTCAAAACTGGCAGGATCCTTATGAAGCTGAGTATCGAAGTAGTCCAGAAACTGGGTAATTGTAGATGCATACTGATCACGAGTGTGTGGTGACAGGTTCCTGCAATCAAGCATCTTTTTGAATTGAGCAAGGTAATCGTCCATGGTAAAGCCTCCTGCATGAGTAAATTTGCTGGCAGAAAGCAAACCCGACAGGAGGATATGCCATTGTTGGTAATGATCGAGTGTGGTAATATAAACCCCGGCAGTTCTTCTGCGCTGGGTTTGTTTTGTGTCGTAACTTAACTTTACCACAGCCATCAAGGGCTGCTTTTTTTGATGCAGCGAAAATGTAAATCTTTAGCCGAAGACTTGAGGTAGCAACGCCGCCGCGAAGCGGCTTAGTACAATCATAGGGTACAGCAAAGCGCCCGGGGCAGTTGCCCCGGGCGCTTCTCGTATTCCCCTTTGTTTTTCGCTTACTTGGTCAGGACCATGCGGACCGCACCGTACATGCCGGCCTCATTTCCCAGCTCTGCCAGCTTGAAGAGGCAGTTGCGGCAGGCGTTGAAGGCCGCCGGAATGTAGTACTTCTGCACCACGTCCAGGATGATCTGGCCGGCCTTGGAGACGCCGCCGCCAATGACCACGACCTCCGGGTCCACGACGCAGTTGATGGCCGCCAGAGCCGTGCCCAGGCGATCGCCGAACTGCTCCACCACTTCCATGGCTGCCGCATCGTTTGCCTTGGCCGCATCGAAAATCGACTTTGCGGAGAGGGTCTCATCGTCCCGCAGAACGGTCGCCTTCTTGGTCTTTGCCAGATACCGCTTTGCCATGCGCACCACACCGGTGGCAGAGGCGTACTGCTCGAGGCAACCCTTCTTGCCGCAGTTGCAGGGAATGGTCTCGTTCTTCTCCACCTGGATGTGGCCGATCTCGCCGCCGGCGCCGTGGGAGCCGGGGATGATCTTGCCGTTGATGATGATGCCGCCGCCGACACCGGTGCCCAGCGTCACCAGGACGACGTTCTTGTAGCCGCGGCCGCCGCCCTTCCACTGCTCGCCGAGGGCTGCCACGTTGGCATCATTTCCGACTTCCACCGGAATGTCGTCCAAAAGCTTTGAGAGGTTCTCCTTCACATCGACCACGCCCCAGCCCAGGTTCACGCAGTTGTTGACGATGCCGTCCTCCAGGACGGGTCCGGGAACGCCGATGCCGACACCCAGGACGTCTTCCTTCTTCAGTTCCTTCTCCGTGCACTTCTTGCGGATCGCCTCGGCGATGTCCCCCAGAATGTACTTGCCGCCGTCCTCCTTGCGCGTCGGGATCTCCCAGCTGTCCAGAAGCTCTCCCTTGGTGGAGAACAATCCGCACTTGACGGTGGTGCCGCCGACGTCGATACCAAATGCATAGTCTGCCATTTTCCTAACCTCTCATTCCCGTGATTTTGATAAAGAAACAAGACGGACCGGTCCATGCGAAAAGCACGGACTTGTACCCGCCTTGTTAAGAGTAACCGTCTTTTGGCAAAAGTTCAACCGAAAAAACGTCAATATCCCGCCAAAAAGCGTTTTGTGCGCTCGCTCTTTGGATGTCCGAAGACTTCATCCGGGGTTCCCTGTTCCTCGATCCGTCCGCCGTCCATGAAGATGACACGGTCGGACACGTCCCGGGCGAAGGTCATCTCATGGGTCACGATGATCATCGTCGTGTGGTGCTCCGCGAGGCTCCGGATGACCTTCAGAACTTCTCCAGTCAGCTCCGGGTCCAGGGCCGAGGTCGGCTCATCAAAGCAGAGAATGTCGGGCTGCAGGGCCAGCGCCCGGGCAATCGCCACGCGCTGCTGCTGTCCGCCGGAGAGCTGATGAGGATAATTTCCCATCCGGTCCGAGAGCCCCATGCGCTCCAGGAGCTCCTCTCCCATCTCGGTGATCTTTTTCTGCTGTGCCTCGTTCTTTTCCTTCAGTGCCAGCTGCGGGGCCAGGCACACGTTCTCGAGGGCGGTGTACTGGGGGAACAGGTTGAACTGCTGAAACACCAGGCCAAAGTGCAGGCGGCGCTGACGAAGCTGCGCCTCGCTGGGATTCTCCTTTTTGGCGCCGTCAAAGAGCACCTCGTCCCGAACCTTGATGGTGCCCTCATCCGGGGTCTCCAAAAAGTTCAGGCACCGCAGGAGCGTCGTCTTGCCGCTTCCGGAGGAGCCGATGATCGAGACCGCCTGGCCCTCCTCCATCGAAAAGCTGATGTCCTTCAAAACCTCGGTCTCCCCGAAGTTCTTCCGGATGTGATTCACTTCAAGTATCGACATATCGAATGCATCCTCCTCAGCGGAAGTAGTCCAGGCGCTTCTCCAGATAGCGGAAGAGCAGCGTGAGAAGGCCCGAGAAGATCAGGTAGAACGCGCCGGTGTAGAACAGGGGCCAGATGATGCCGTCGCTTTTGATGAAGGCCTGGCCGCTCCAGATGATCTCATAGACTGCGATGACACGGGCCAGGGAGGTGTCCTTGACCAGCGTGATGATCTCGTTTGCCATCGGAGGCACAATCCGCTTGATGACCTGCAGCAGGATGACCTTGCGGAAGATCTGGCCATTGGTCATGCCCAGAACCTTGCCGGCCTCATACTGGCCCACCGGGATCGACTGGATCCCGCCGCGATAGATCTCCGAGAAATAGCAGGCGTAGTTGACCACGAAGGCGACCAGCGCCGCCGTGAACCGTCCGCCGTCCCCCGAGCCCCAGACATTGGTGTGGAACAGGATGCCCGGGCCATAGTAGATGATGAGCAGCTGCAGAAGGAGCGGCGTCCCGCGCATGACCCAGATGAGGAACACGATGGGATAGCGGAGCACCTTAATCTTGCTCATCGACCCCAGGGACATCACCAGTCCCAGGGGGAGGGAGAACAGAAGCGTCAGTGCAAACAGCTTTACGGTGGTCAAAAACCCTTCGAGAAGAGAGAGGGTGACTGTCCAAAACATGAAGTATACGATCCTTTCCGGCGATCAGTCCTGGGATACGATGGCGTCCTGCACGCCGTACTTCTCGGCGATGGTCTCCATGGAGCCGTCGTCATAGAACTTTTTCAGCTCGTCATTGATATAGTCAGCCAGATCCGATCCCTTGCGGCAGCCGATGCCGTACTCCTCGGTGGTGAGCTCCAGGGTGTGGGTCAGATCCGGATAGCTGGTGCCCTCTCCGATCATGGCGCCGGCCATCAGAAGATCGATGATGGAGGCATCGGAGGTGCCCGCCTGGATCTCCATCAGCGTATCCGCCTGGCTGGTCATTGCGGTGTAGGTGAAGCCCTCTTCCTTGGCGGCCTCCTCACCGGCAGATCCTGCCTCCACGGCGAAGGAGAGATCCTTCATGGAGTCCACATCCGGGTACTGGTCCGCCTTGTCAGAGGGGACCACCACGACCTGTGCATTGTTCAGGTAGGCGTTGGTGCAGGACATGCTGCTGGTCACCTCATCGGTCAGGGTCATGCCATTCCAGACCACATCGATGGACTTGTTGTCCAGCTCCAGGATCTTGTTGTCCCAGTCGATCTCGACGAACTGCACGTCTACGCCCAGGTCCTGTGCCACCTTGGTGGCGAGATCCGCATCGAAGCCGATCCAGTTGCCGGAGTCGTCCTTGTAGTCCATGGGCTCAAAGTCGGTGATGCCGACGATCAGCGTGCCCTTGTCCTTGATGTAGGCGACATCGCTGTCTGCCGTGTCCGCCGCCTCGGTGGATGCCGCAGCAGCTGCTTCGGTTCCCTCTGCGGCGGCTGCCTCAGTGGCAGCGGTCGTGGATGCAGCCGTGGTCGTGGTGGCTGTGGAGCTTCCGCATCCCGCCAGGGAGAGCGTGGTCATGGCAGCCAGAACACCAGCAAGAACTTTCTTCTTCATCATGTTTCCTCCTCTTTGTGGCGATTCAATCGTTTATCACTTTAGCACACAGAATTGTCCGGGTAAAGAAAAAGCAGAGAAGTCACAGGTGCTCCTCTGCTCTATCTGTCATAACGTCCTACGAAAAACTCAGGCGATCTTGCTCTTTGCCAGCTCAGCAAGGGTTGCGAAACCAGCAGCGTCGTTGACAGCGAGGTCCGCAAGCATCTTGCGGTTGATGTCGACGCCGGCAACCTTGAGGCCGTGCATCATCTGGCTGTAGGAGATGCCAGAAAGTCTTGCTGCCGCATTGATACGGGAGATCCAAAGGGAGCGCATGTCTCTCTTCTTCTGCTTTCTGCCGCCGAATGCGGAGTTCATAGCCCGCATCACGGACTGCTTTGCAACTCTGTACTGCTTGGATCTTGCTCCTCTGTAGCCCTTTGCGAGCTTCAGAACTCTGTTATGCTTCTTCTTGGCGTTCAAACCACCCTTAATTCTTGCCATTATTCATTCCTCCTAATCGAATGGACCGCACATGCAATACCCTGACTGACGGATCAATCAGAGATAGGGCATGATCTTCTTCATCGTCTTGACGTTCGTTGCATCCACAACGGCCGGCTGTCTTAAGTTTCTCTTTCTCTTGGTCGACTTCTTTGTGAGAATGTGGCGCTTGAAAGCCTTGTTTCTGACTAACTTCCCATTTCCGGTCTTCTTGAAACGCTTGGCAGCTGATCTGTTTGTTTTCATACTGGGCATAATGATGTACCTCCTAAGATTTATCACGGCAGTATTGCCGACTCTGTGATCCGGCGGAAGGGGCGGCAGCTCACTGCTGCTGTTTCTTCTGTGCCAGGAACATAGACATGGTTCTCCCTTCGACCTTCGGGATCTTGTCCACATATGCGATGTCTACCAGCGCATTGGCGAAATCGGTCAGGATGTGGGAGCTCGCATTCATGTGCGCCATCTCACGTCCGCGGAAGCGGAGCGTGATCTTGACGCGGTCGCCTCTCTCCAGGAACTTCCTGGCTGCAGCAATCTTGGTCTGCAGGTCATTCTCATCGATGTTCGGGGACAGGCGGATCTCCTTGATCTCCACGATGTGCTGCTTCTTCTTGGCGTCCTTCTCCTTGCGCAGTCTCTCGTACTTGTACTTGCTGTAGTCGATGATCTTGCACACGGGGGGCTTCGCATTGGAGGCAATCAGCACGAGGTCCAGTTCCGCATCTTCAGCGGCCTTTCTGGCCTCTTCGATCGGCATGACGCCGAGCTGCTGTCCGTCCGCGCCGACAACTCTTACCTCTCTGTCGCGGATCTGGTCATTGATCGGTGCTTCAAACCTGTTGTTGTTTCTGCTGTTGTAGTTATTTATGGTCTTTCCCTCCACCTAAAACAAAAGAGACAGCCGGCAAAGTTCCGACTGTCTCGCACCATACGAAGGATTCCGGGTGTTGTCCCGGCGATCGATATAGGAACACTGACTGGCAATGCCGTCAGGTGAGAGCGGAAACTCTGCTTCAACATGTGTGTCTGATTGCTCAGACCTTTGTACTATATCCGATGTCCGGGTCCCTGTCAACCGTATTTTGGAATTTCCCGTTTTCCATTTTCACTATGTGTGAATTGCTAAACGAAGTTCCGCCAGCAAATTTTAAAACCGGAAGTTAATCCTTCTGAAGGATGGCTGGAACTTAATCCTTCCGAAAAGTCTATAATAGCCCACGTTGGTCTCCACCTGTTGCTCCGACCAGAACAGGAGGACCATATGGACAAGTATAAGCATATGAGCAGTGAAGACCGGTTCAGCATAGAGGCCGGGCTTAACAACGGGCAGAAATTCAAAGAGATCGGTGAAGCTCTTGGCAAGGACTGCACCACTATCTCCAAAGAGGTACGCTCTCACCTGGTATATAAAAAGACCGGTGCTTACGGGCGCCCCTTCAATGACTGTGCCAAACGCAGGAGCTGTCAGTTGTCCGCGGTGTGTGACAGCTGCCCGCAGACCAGACAGCGCTTCCGTTTCTGCTCGGTCTGCAGCAGATGTGTTGATCACTGCATCATGTACGAAAAAGAAACATGCCCCAGGCTTTCCAAACCGCCTTACGTCTGCAACGGCTGTAAGGACAAGCGTACCTGTACACTGGAAAAGCGCCTTTACGACGCTGCCGCAGCCCAGACAGAATACACCAGTGTTCTGCAGGAAGCCCGCCAGGGTATTGCTCTTTCTGACGATGAGAAGAAGCGGCTGGATGACATCATTTCGCCGCTGCTGAGGCAGGGACAGTCACTCCACCATATCTGCCTGAATCACAAGGCAGAGCTCATGGTCAGTGAAAGGACGCTCTACACATACATGGATGCCGGGATCTTCTCTGCCAGAAACATTGATATGCCCCGTAAAGTGAGGATGAGGCCCCGCCGTAAACGTCCGGATACCATCAAGGTCGATCCGAAATGCCGTCAGGGACGCACTCTGGAGGATTACAAGCGGTACCTGGCAGAACACCCGGATACTCCTGTGGTCCAGCTTGATTCTGTAGAAGGCGTTAAAGGCGGAGCTGTGCTGCTCACCATTACCTTCACAGCATGCGGCCTTCAGCTGGCCATTCGCCGTGACCACAACGATGCCCAATCAGTAGACGATATCTTCGACAAGCTCTATCTCGAGCTGCTGCCGGAGACCTTTATGAAACTGTTTCCCATACTGCTGGCAGATAACGGAAGCGAGTTCTCGGACCCTCATCATATCGAGTTTGATGCCAACGGGAACCAGCGCACGCATATGTTTTACTGTAATGCTTCTGCACCCTATCAGAAAGGAAGCTGTGAGGTGCGTCACGAAATGATCCGCCGCGTTATCCATAAGGGAGTCGATATAACTCCTTATACGCAGGAACAGATCTCGATGATGATGTCACACATCAATTCTTACAAGAGACTGACTTTGGGGAACAAAAGTCCCTACGAAGTCTTTGAATTCATGTATGGGAAAGATGTACTGAACAAACTCGGGCTCAGGCAGATTCCTTCTGATGAAATCAACCTGAGCCCTGAGCTGTTGAAGTAATACGTATCGGTCGGAGCATCAGCCTGAAAGACCACTCCATGCACCAGAAGCAGGGGTGGAACTTAAAAGTTCCGAATTTCGGATTTCAGGTTCGACCTCTTTGGAAGATACGCATTTTTTTAGAAACGGTCGTTTCTATGCCCCAGTTATAGCCGTTTTCAGGTTTGCTGTACAGGGGCAGGCAGCAAAAATCTGAGGTTCCGGCTGCAAATCAGGAAAAAGCGGAAGTTACCTCTTCAAACTGGAACATCGGATTTCAATCGACCCATTTTCACTATGCCCCGACGTGGGAAGCTTCTCCTGCATCTCTGCATAGGCACTCTCCTTTTCCCGCTTGTTGGCGTAGAGCATGCTGTCCGCCTCCGCGATCAGAGCCTCCCGCCCGATGTCAGGATCTGCGGTCACCGCCTCCCCGATGCTGACGGTAAAGCGAAACGGAAGCAAGGAGTGATTTAAGTTTTCGGCAAGCAGCAGATCAAACCGCTCCCGGAGTCTGTCGGGATCGCCCTCTTCGGCCGAATAAAAGAACAGGAACTCATCCCCACCGTAGCGGGACAAAAACAATGTCCTATAATATCCTCCCAGATCCCGGAAGGTGTTGGCCACCAGAACCAGGGCCTCGTCCCCCGAGAGGTGCCCGTAGCGGTCGTTGATCGACTTGAACTGGTCGATATCCGCCATGCCAAGGCACAAAGGCTCCTTCCCGGCGCGGGCAATGCGGCTGTCCAGGCTGCTGCGCGCCTTGGCCCGGTTGTTGAGGCCGGTCAGGGCATCGGTATTGATCTGCCGGCTCTGCAGCTCCACAAACAGGAAAAACATGCCCAGCGTGTAGGAGACCTCCGTAAAGGGGATGCCCGCCCGGAACACCTGAAGCACGCCGCCCGTCCCCAGAACCAGGGTGGAGATGATAAAGCTCCTGGTCTGTGCGCGGCTTCCGGGACAGCGGATCAGCCGAATAAGCTGCCGCGCGAGGGAAGCCAGAAGGTACAGGCCGCCGCAGGCGATCTGCGCCGCGTACCAGGGTCCCCTGTGGTAACCCCCGTCCTGCGTCACGTAGAAGATAAGATGCGTTGCCGCGGAGGTGCAGATCAAAAACACGAGGAAGGCAAAGGGCAGGTCCATCCAGATCTGGTACCAGAACTTTCGCTTCATGAGCTCGGCGCGCTCTGCGCTCTTGACGTCCAGAAAGCGGTACCAGAGCCAGCCGATGGCATCGGCACCGAGGAGGCTAGCCATATTGTAGAGATAGGCCGCCGGCACGGGAAGCTGAATCACCGACAGGCAGTCGAGGGCCCAGATGCTGTCCGCCGCCATCTGCATGAGGGCAGAGCCGGCCAGACCGCGGAAGACCCGCACCTCATCGGTGTTTCCGATGCTGGCGTTCATGCGGCATGCCATCATCAGAATCAGCGCCGTGAAACAGCACTCCATCGTCAGATACATCATGACCTCATTCAGACCGCTCATGATACCCCCATACATGGCGTTTTCAATACGCGAATACGCCATCTTCAGCATACATGATCGATCCTGCCTGCCCCGAAATCAAGTGATTTCTCTGTTATTTCAAAATATATAACAACATTGTCTTATTGTCCGTCACTTTCGATTTTCCCGGGGCCGCTCTGCCAAGGAAAGGACTTTGGCATTTTCTGCCCCACACCCTTTCGCTTTGTGCTAAGATCGTCCAAAAGGCGTCGTTTCCGCCGAAGGAGAGCTATGGAAAAGCACACGGATGCATCGGACAAGAGCACGAAGAAGAAATACCCCTGGACCGCAAAGCGGGTCATCGCCCTCCTGGCGGTGGTACTGCTGGTCGGTCTCTATGCTGCGCTCTTTGTCAGCGCACTGCTCTCCCGCCCCGGCACCGGACAGCTCTTTCGCTTCTGCCTCGGCATGACGATTGCCGTGCCGATCTTTGCCTGGATCGCCATCTTCGCCGCGGGGTATCTCACCCATAGGCACACCATCGCCTCTGCGGACATTCTGAACTCCAACCCGAAGGAGCGCGAGAAGATGGAGGAAGCCGTGCAGCGGCAGCAGCAGGACGCCAAAAAGAAGAAATGACGGTGCACCGCCTGCACCGAAGGTTTGACAGGAAAAAGACAGTGCGCCGCGGCAGGTTCTACCGTGACGCGCTGTCTGCGCTTTTATAAAAGATGGTTTCAGACCAGGTTGCCCACCAGCGGCATCGGCTTTCTGTTGGGCGCGGTGGCGGTGCCCCGGATCGAGCCGTCCGGAAAGCTGCTCTTTGCCCCGAGGAGTGTCTCTTCATGGAACGGGAAAAGCGGGAATACCGGAGCGCTGTGCGCTCAAGGGAGCGGATTCTGGAGGCACTCGCAGAGCTCCTCAAGGAGAAGCCCCTGGAGAAGATCACCGTGCAGGAGGTGGCAGCCCGGGCGGATGTGAACCGCAGCACCTTCTACGCCCACTTTGACAACGTGCCGAACGTGATCCACCGGCAGGTCGGGGAGGCGAACCACGCCATCGCCCGGGTGATCTCCTCCAACGCCCGGGAGGGAGAGGTGCCGGATCCCGGGTTCATGCTCACGGCCTTTGCGGACCTGTTCTCCGAGAACGAGTCCTTCTGGCATGCGGTCTTCTCCTCCGGGATCGGAACAGACCTGTTGGAGCAGGTGCGCTCCTACTTTGCGGACTACGCGGAGCAGGCCTGGCCCTCGAGGTTTGCAAAGGATCCGGTACAGCGAAGAGTCCAGATCAGCGCCATCACCGGCTGCGCCGCGGGGCTCTACCGGGACTGGCTCACCGGGAAGCTCCCCCTGCCCCTCTCGGCGTTCACCGCTTCCGCGGCAGACACGCTCCGGCAGGTGCTCGCAACGATTCTGGCGCAAAAAGGAAAGACCTGGAGGGAACCCAATCCCTCCAGGTCTTTTGACATGCATCAATTTTACGCTCACTTCTGGAGCAGGGCGGCGAGATCGCGCTGAGCCTGTCCAAGACTCGTCACGTGGATCGTGTGGATCCCGAAGTACTCTGCCATCGGGAGATTCCGCCGCGTGTCATCGAGAAACACCGACCGGTCCGGATCCAGGTGGTAACGGGTCAGCAGCAGCTGGTAGATCTCCGGCGCCGGCTTGATCACCTGCTCCTCAAAGGAGAGGATGCCGCCGTCGCACTCGGAGCGGAAGGCCATCGCCTCGGCGCAGTCCCGCAGGGCCGTCTCCGAGAAGTTGGACAGGTAGTAGACCTTGCGCCCCGCCGCACGGACCTCTCGGATCCAGGGAAGTGTGGTGTCGCGCTTGGTCACAATGCCGGGCATGCTCGTCAGGGATTTCTCGATATCATCGCGAAGCTCCGGCGCGTCCTCCTCGAAAAAGCCCCGGATCTCGGCGTCCTCAAAGACGCCCCGGTCGTACTCGTCCCACCAGGCGGAGCGCATCGTGGCATCGGCGAGCTTCTTTGCCATCTCCTCCGAATATCCCAGTGCCCGGTAGTAGTCGTCGGTGTGGTAGTCCACCAGCACGCCGCCGATGTCAAAAATCACGTTCTCAATCATAGTCTGTCATCCTTTCCCTCTGTCCCCGGCTGTCCTCCTGGATCCGGTCAAAGAGGCGCTTTGCCGCGGCGGGGAGCGGTTCTCCCTGCCTGGCTGCCACGTAAAACTGACGCTCCGGAATCTTCTCGGCAAGAAGAATCGGAAAGAGCGTCCCCCGCTCCATGTCCTCCCGGGCAAAATCCTCCACCACCGCGCCGATGCCGAGATTCCGCTTTGCGAACTGCACGATCATGTCGGAGGTGGAGAGGGCAAACTCCGGAGAGACCGACACCCCGTAACGAGCCAGTTCCTGGTCCAGGTAGCGGCGGGTGGAGGTGTTCTTCTCCAAAAAGATGAGCGGCAGCTCTGCCAGTTCCCGCAGGGTGATCTGCCGGTTCCGGAGCCGTGCAAACTTCTCTCCCGCCACAAAGATGTCGCGGATCGTGCGGACGGGAAACACCTCGATGCCGGCGTTTTCCTCTTCCCTGAGGGGCCCGGAGACCACGCCGAAGTCGATGGTGCCGGCCCGGAGGTTCTCCAGGGTCTCCGGAGTGGGGGCATTGGAGACGCTGACCTTGATCCCCGGGTACTTCTCGTGGAAGGCCTCCAGATAGGGGAGGAGGAAAAAGTGCAGGGTCATGTCGGAGGCTCCGAGATGCACCTCTCCCAGGTCCAGGTTCTGCATGCGCAGGACCGCCTTCTCTCCCGCCTCCAGAAGGTCCATGCCCCGGGAGACATAGGTGTACAGGGTCTCCCCCTCCCGCGTCAGCTTCATGCCCCTTACAGTGCGCACGAACAGCGGGATTCCGAAATGCTCCTCGAGGTTTTTGAGCTGCTGGGAGACGGCGGGCTGTGACACCGACAGGGTCTTTGCCGCAGCCGAGACCGAGCCCTCCCGGGCAATGGTGAGGAAGGTCAGTAAGTTGGCTGGATCCGACCGCATGTTGCCCCCTTTCCGCAAAAAAAGGGCAGCGGATCGGATTTCTTCCCCGCTGCCCATCGTCCGCCTCCGTTATTTTACCGAAGCGGTGAATCTCTGTAAATGATATCTGTGCGCGCCGGCCCGTTGGAGACCATCGTGATCGGATAGCCGATCTGCTTCTCGATGAAGTTCACGTAGTTCTTTGCGTTCTCCGGCAGATCCTCGAACTTCTTGATGCCCCGGATGTCGCACTTCCAGCCAGGAAGCTTGACATAGACCGGCTTTGCCCGCTTCAGATCCCGGGTGACCGGAAACTCGGTCGTCTGCTTGCCGTCGATGTCGTAGGCGACGCAGACCGGAATCTCATCCAGGTACCCGAGGTCATCGAGCACCGTGAAGGCGACGTCCGTGGCGCCCTGGAGGCGGCAGCCGTACTTCGAGGCGACGCAGTCATACCAGCCGACCCGGCGGGGCCGTCCCGTGGTGGCGCCGTACTCACCGCCGTCGCCGCCGTGGTTGCGCAGGGTCACCGCCTCATCGCCGAAGATCTCGGAGACGAACTCGCCGGCACCGACTGCGGAGCTGTAGGCCTTGGAGACCACAACGACCTGTTTGATCTCATAGGGCGGAATGCCCGCACCGATGGCGCCATAGGCAGCCAGCGGAGAACTGCTGGTGACCATTGGATAGATGCCGTGGTCGGGATCCTTCATCGTGCCCAGCTGGCCCTCCAGGAGAATGGTCTTGCCCTCCTTCAGTGCCTTGTCCAGGTACAGGGACACATTTCCGAGGTACTTCTGCACCCGCACCCGCTGGGTCTTGATCCAGTCCAGGAGCGCCGCCTGGTCGATGGGCGGCTGGTGATAGAGGTTGACGAGCAGGCAGTCCTTGATCTCGGCGATCCGGGCGATCTTCTCCTTCAGCACGTCGTCATCCTGGTAGAACTCGTTGATCTGCCAGCCGATCTTCGCGTACTTGTCGGAGTAGAAGGGCGCGATGCCGGACTTGGTGGAGCCGAAGGATTTGCCCGCGAGTCTTGCCTCCTCCAGGGAGTCGAACTGCACGTGGTAGGGCATCAGCACCTGGACCCGGTCAGAGACCATGATCTGCGGGGCCGGCACCCCCTTGCTCTCGATGTCATCGAGTTCCTTAAGGAACTTCTCGATGTCGAAGGCAACGCCGTTGCCGATGATGTTCATGATGTTCTGATGGAACACGCCCGAGGGCATCGTGTGCAGCGCGAACTTGCCGTACTCATTCACGATGGTGTGGCCCGCGTTCGCACCGCCCTGAAAGCGGATCACAACGTCCGCGGAATCCGCGAGGGTATCGGTGATCTTGCCCTTGCCCTCATCTCCCCAGTTTGCGCCTACAACTGCTTTTACCATTGCTGCCTCCTGTGTGGTTTCACTGTAATCGGGCCTTTCGCCCGAACAGGCCCAGTATACCGCCCGGCGGATAATAAGTAAAATCGAGGTTCCTGATGGAACCCATAAGCTGCCTTTATATCAGTCCAGGATGTCGTCGCCGAAGCGCACCTTAAGGGAGGCCTTGATCTCCTCCACGCACTTGGCAAAGCCCAGCTTTGCCGAGTTCAGGCAAAGGTCATACCCCTTGACGGAATCCCAGTACTCCCCGGTGTAGTAATAGTAGTAGTCCGCCTTCTTGCGGTCGGTCTCCGCGATGAACTTCTCCAGCTCCCGTCCCCGCATCGGCTGCTTCAACGCCGCCTGCTCCATCAGGAATTCCTTGGGCGCATGGACGAACACCGAAAGGACATTCTCGTAGTCCTTCAGTACGTAATTGGCCGCCCGGCCCACGATGACGCAGGAGCTCGTCTCCGCGAGCTTCTGGATCGCCGCCGCCTGCAGACGGAACAGGTTCTCCATGGAGGTGTAGTCCGGGGAATCCGGTCCCTTCAGGGAGCCGTCCTGATACATGGACTTGCGCACCGCCACAATCAGGGGATTCCGACGGGAGACGTTCTCGTCCGCCCGGACAAAGAGCTCCTCGTTGATGCCGCTCTCCTCTGCCGCGATCTTGGTCAGTTCCTTGTTGTAGTAGTGAATGCCCAGGTCCTTTGCCAGCATTTCTCCGATGGTCCGTCCGCCGGATCCGTACTGGCGCTCGATGGTAATCACGATGTTTTTCTTCATTTCCAATACCTTCCCGCCGCTTCCGCAGCATCGCCTTTCAAAATTATTTTACCATGGGTGCGGGACAAAAAATACCGGAACGGCCGCCTGGCTGTTCCGGTTTGTCTTATTCGCCCAGATAGGCCTTCTGGATCTGGGGATTCTCCAAGAGATCCTGTGCCTTGCCCTCCATGGAGATCATGCCGGTCTCCATGACATAGGCGCGGTTTGCCACTGACAGGGCCTTCTTAGCGTTCTGTTCCACCAGAAGCACTGTGGTGCCGTCGCTGTTGATCTTCTGGATGATATCAAAGATCTCGTTCACGAGCAGGGGCGAGAGACCCATCGAGGGCTCGTCCATCAGAATCAGCTGGGGATGGGACATCAGCGCCCGTCCCATGGCAAGCATCTGCTGCTCGCCGCCGGAGAGGGTGCCCGCCGTCTGGTTCTTGCGCTCCTCCAGTCTCGGGAAGCGCTCGTAGACCATCTTGAGGGTCTCCTCGATCTCCGCCTTGTCGCGTCTCGTGTAGGCACCCATCTTGAGGTTGGCCAGCACCGTCAGGTCCGGGAACACCCGGCGCCCCTCCGGGACCTGTGCCATGCCCAGGGTGACGATCTTGTGGCCCGGCATCTTGGTGATGTCGGTGTCCCGGTAGCGGATGGTGCCCTGCTTTGCCCGAAGAAGTCCGGACAACGTGTGCAGGGTCGTCGTCTTTCCGGCGCCGTTGGCGCCGATCAGGGCGACGATCTCTCCCTTCTCCACGTGAAAGGAAATGCCCTTGAGGGCCTGGATGACGCCGTAGTAAACATGCAGGTCGTTGACTTCAAGAAGTGACATGATCTTTTCCCCCTCACTCTCCGATGTAGGCCTTGACGACCTCAGGATCCCGCAGGACCTCCTTGGTGATGCCCTGGCGCAGGATGCGGCCGAAGTTCAGCACCGTCACCTTTTCGCAGATGCCGGAGACGAGCTTCATGTCGTGCTCAATGAGAAGGATCGTGATACCGAACTTCTCCCGGATGAGCTCGATGGTGTCCATCAGCTCCTTGGTCTCGTTGGGGTTCATGCCGGCGGCTGGCTCGTCCAGAAGCAGGAGCTTGGGTTTCGTTGCCATGGCCCTGGCGATCTCGAGCTTTCTCTGCTGGCCATAGGGCAGGTTGGCTGCCTTGTAGTCGCGGAACTTCTCCAGATCAAAGATCTTGAGGAACTCCATCGCGGCATCGTCCATCTCCTTCTCCACCTTCCGGTAGGAGCCCAGATGGAAGATCGAGGCCGCAATCGAGTAGTGGTACTGGTTCTGCAGTCCCACCTTGACGTTGTCGATCACGGGCATGTCCTGGAAGAGACGGATGTTCTGGAAGGTACGAGCGATGCCGTCCCGGTTGATCTCCACGGTCTTGTGGCCGGTGATGTCCTGTCCGTCCAGAAGGATCACGCCCTCATTGGGCTTGTAGACGCCGGTGAGCATGTTGAAGATGGTGGTCTTGCCAGCGCCGTTGGGGCCGATCAGGCCGTATAGCTCACCTTTCTGGATCTGCAGCTGGAAACCGTCAACGGCGCGCAGGCCGCCGAAGGTGATGGAGAGGTTGCTGACATCCAGCAGGGGTTTCTTTTCTGTTGTTTCCTGGCTCATGCTCTCTCCTTTCTGCCAAATGTCTTCGTGAGACGGGCCGCCACCTTGGTGCGCCAGTTCCGGGCAGCCGGTGCCCAGTTAAACAGCATGACCGCGATCAGGACGATCGAGTAGATCAGCATACGGTAGGAGGACAGGGCACGCAACAGCTCCGGGAGCAGGTACAGCACCGCTGCCGCCAGAACAGAACCGGAGATGTTTCCGATGCCGCCCAGGACCACGTAGACCAGAATCAGGATCGAGACGTTGTAGCCGAAGTACTGGGAGCCTGCCTGCAGGGTCGAGATGCTGTGGGAGAACAGAACGCCCGCCGCACCGGCGATGGCTGCGGAGACCACGAAGCCCAGCATCTTGTAGTGGGTGATGTTGATGCCGACGGACTCGGCGGCGATCCGGTTGTCGCGGATCGACATGATGGCTCTGCCATCCCGGGAGTTCACCAGGTTCTGTGCAACAAACAGGGCAATCAGGAGAATGACGATGGCGATCGTGAAGTTTGCATCCCGGGGTGTGCCGGAGATGCCCATGGGTCCGTTGATCAGCATGGTGCCGTCTGCCTCCAGGCCCAGATCCATCTGGCTGGTAAAGGAGGCGTGCAGGCCCTTGGAGTCCACGCCCAGGTACAGGGCGTTCAGGATGTTCTTGATAATCTCACCGAAGGCCAGGGTCACAATGGCGAGGTAGTCGCCGTTGAGCCGCAGCACCGGGATGCCAATCAAAAAGCCGAACAGGGCAGCCACCGCGATGCCGATCAGCATCGCGAGCGGGAAGCGGATTCCCACCGGCAGGGTGTTCTGCATGGCGATGGAGAACAGGGAGCTGGAGAAGGCGCCCACGCACATGAAGCCCGCATGGCCCAGGGAGAGCTCTCCCAGGATGCCGACGCAGATGTTCAAACCGACGGCCACGATGGCGTAGTAGGTTGCGGGGACCAAAAGGCCCTGCAGGTGGCTCGAGAGCGCGCCCGCCTGCTGCAGGATCATCACAACAGCCCAGACCAGGATGACCACGATGTAGGTCCAGGTGGATTTACTCAGTGTTTTCTTCTTCATGACTGCCTCCTCAGACCTTTTCCTGGATGTTCTTGCCAAGAATTCCGGTGGGCTTCACCAGAAGCACCACGACCAGAATGCCGAACACGATGGCATCGGAGAGCTGGGAGGAGATGTAGGTTCTCGCCAGGATCTCGATGACGCCCAGGACAATGCCGCCGATCATGGCACCGGGGATGGAGCCGATGCCGCCCAGGACTGCGGCCACGAAGGCCTTGATGCCGGGCATGGCGCCGGTGTAAGGGGTCAGTGTGGGATAGGCGGAGCAGAGCAGTGCGCCTGCCACGGCGGCCAGTGCCGAGCCGATGGCGAAGGTCAGGGTGATCGTGTGGTTCACGTTGATGCCCATCAGGGTTGCCGCGCCGCGGTCCTGGGAGACCGCGAGCATTGCCTGGCCCTCTCTCGTGCCGTGGACAAACCACTGGAGCACAAGGAGCACTGCCAGGGAGACGACGATCGTGACGATTGTGACACCCTGAATTCGGAGCTGGCCGCCGGCCAGCGTCAGGCCGCTCCAGCTGACCACCGAGGTGAAGGACTTCGGGTTGGAGCCGAAGATCAGGAGGGCCAGGTTCTCCAACAGGTAGGAGACACCGATGGCGGTGATCAGAACCGCAAGGGGCGAGCCGGCCTCCCGGAGGGGCTTGTACGCGATCTTCTCGGTGCCGACACCGATCAGAAGGCAGACGCCCATCGCGATCAGGATCGATACGAAGGGGTTCATCCCCAGGGTGATCATACAGGTGAAGATCGCGTAGCCGCCGACCATGATGAAGTCGCCGTGGGCGAAGTTCAGCATCTTTGCGATGCCGTAGACCATCGTGTAGCCCAGTGCAATGATGGCGTAGATGGAGCCAAGGCTGATTCCGCTGATCAGGTAGTTCAGAAAGCTGAGCATTTTTCTACCTCTCTACTATTCTCTCTTATCCTTATCCCTCTCCCGGTGTCTGCGCGGGAATGCCTCCGAGGGTTCAGGGGCATTCCCGCGCAGATTCCAAGAGAAACGAAACCGGTCGGCCGGATGATCTCGGCCGGCCGGTTTCTGCTTCTGTTTCGATCTGCGTGCGGCAGCGTCAGTCTGCGGAGACGTAAGCGCCGTCTTTGATGATGACAGCCTTGGGCTCCTTCTCGGGCTCGCCGTCAGCAGTCCAGGTGATCGGATCACCAGTCAGACCGGAGATGGAGATCTCGGTCATAGCAGTCTCCATGGCATCGCAGATGTCAGAGACGCTCATGTCAGGAGTCAGGTTCGCCTTCTCAGCAGCAGCCTTGATGGCGTAGATTCCGTCATACGCATCTGCTGCGAACTGGTTCGGGGTGTCGTTGTAAGCAGCCTTGTAAGCCTTCACGAAGTTCTGGGTGAGCTCATCCGTTGCATCAGCAGCGAAAGGAGTCAGGAGCATGACGCCCTCAGCCAGAGAGGTATCGAAGTTCTCCACGCCCAGGATGCCGTCGAGGCCATCGCAGCCGAAGAAGGTCGGATGATAGTCAATGGCATTGGCCTGCTGCAGGATCAGAGCTGCCTCCGTGTAGTAGATCGGCAGGAAGACGAGGTCTGCGCCTGCGTCCTTGGCCTGCTGCACCTGGCTGGAGAAATCGGTCTTGGAGTCTGCCGTGAATGCAGTCTGGGAGACGATGTTCAGGCCCTGGTTGGCAGCCTCCGTGACGAAGGTGTTGGTGATGCCGGAGCTGTAGACATCGGAGCTGTCATAGATGATGGCGACGTTGGTTGCCAGCTTGTGCTCGCCGATGTACTGTGCGGACTTGGTTCCCTGATTCGGGTCGGAGAAGCAGACACGGAATGCATTGTCATACTTGACGCAGTCCACAGCGGATCCGGAGGGAGTCAGCTGGAACATGTTGTCGTTGTGGGTCTCCTCAGAGACGGCGATGGAGCAGGCGGAAGTGACGGAGCCGAGCAGGAACTGCATGCCCCAGTCCTTCAGGGTGTTGTAGCAGTTGACGGACTGCTGGTTGTCCAGCGCATCATCCTCAGCCTGCAGCTCAACCTGATAGCCGTTGATACCGCCGTTGGCGTTGACCTCATCGACAGCGATCTGCGCTGCGTTTGCAACACCGGTGCCGTACTGTGCGGCGCTTCCGGTCAGAGGTCCGATGACGCCGATCTTGAAGGTCTCTCCGCTTGCAGCGGCATCCGAGGAAGCAGCCTCAGTGGTGCCGGCAGCTGCCTCGGTGGCAGCTGCGGCAGCGGAAGAGGTATCCGCTGTGCTGGAGCCGGATGAGCTTCCGCAGCCTGCAAGTGCCATGGCGGCAACCGAAGCTGCCAGCATGGAACTCATGATCTTGTTCCATCTTTTCATAATGATCCTCCTTTTGGTGCACGTTTCCGTATACCTGTATACGCTTGCGTATTATATCACTTCAACGCGATAAATACAAAAGGAGCTGACGATACGTCAGCTCCTTTGCCGTTATAGCAAGTTTATTTCCTGCGCCTGGTTCTGTCAACCATTCCTGCGAAGATCTGTCGATCATCCTCGGAATTTCGTCAGTTTTTTTTCCGCTTCCCTCGTCTCTTTGTACACTCTGCCGGTAAGGGACGCAGGAACTTCGGCTGTTTGCGGGGAGGGTCTCTTTCCGCGCTCCGCCATCTGGACAAATCCGAAAAATTGTTACCTTGCGTGGATCAGGCTGTTGATGTCCTGTCCGATCGCAGCGCTCGCATCCTGGAGGATGGCAGCCTGCTGGGCGGGGTCGTCAATGTACTTATACGTATTGTAGGACTTCTTCGGGGTGAAGGTCTTCCAGTCCGGTGTGGAGAGAACGCCCATCGCCAGGTTGTCGGGCTGTCCGTCGGAGATCTGCGCGATCTCGGAAGGATCGTCCACCTCGCGGTTGAAGAAGCCGTCGATGTACTGGTTGTTCATAGCCTGCCAGAAGCCGAAGGCCAGGGCAGCGGACTGGACGTTGTCGTCGCTCGCGTAGCCGTGGCTGGGCAGAGACGTGTAGCCGACCTCAGAGCACAGAACCGAGCGGACCTGTCCGTCAGTCTGGAGATTCTTCTTGCTGCAGAGGAAGTCCGTCAGCACGTCGATGTTTGCCATCGTGACATAGACCGAATTCTGGTCATCGGTCACCGAGTTCTGAATGGCCGGAGCCCAGGTCAGTGCGTTGTAGAGCGGCACGTTGTAGGGGTGGGTTGCCACGCCGTAGTTGAAGTTGCCCTCTGCTGAAGCTGCTGCCTGCACGCTCTGCAGGAAGCTCTTTCCGCCGTAGTGGAGCTCTGCCGGGATGCCGTCGGACTTGGACCACTCGTGGTCGATGCCCACATACACCCGGGCGTTGGCGTTCTGGGACAGGATACCGTTGTAGAAGATGCGGACTGCATCCGTGTAGGCCTTGGCGGCATAGGTCTCGCCCACTGCGGCATTGATGTAGTTCCACTCGGAGCGGGCGTTGACCTCGTTGCCGACAACCCAGTTGTCCACGGTGCCGTGGTCGCCGGAGTAGCGCTTGCCAAGGTAGGAGGCGATTGCCTCGAGCTCATCGGTTCCTGCGGAATTTGCCGTGTTGAAGGCGTAGTAGTTGGCCTGGGTGCCGTCCAGGGACTGCGGGTGAATCAGGTTCGTGTCAGAGGTCAGGTTGTTCAGCAGAATCAGGGTCACGGAGATGCCAGCCTTGTTCATCTTGGGAACGATGATGTCATACTGGCCCAGGATCGCCTTGGAGAACTGGTAGTTCTTTCCGTTGTAGGTGTAGGACTCAAAGCCCAGAGAGGGATCGGTCATCAGATTTCCGATGGGCAGGTTGTAGGTGATCTGGTCCACGCCGAGATCCGTCAGATAGTCGACCCGGTCGATCAGATGTGCGGAGAGCAGCATGCCCTTCTTGCCGTTTCCGTCATAGCGGGCTGCTGCCTTCGGCGCTGCCGCCTCGGGGTTGGTGATGTACTCGGCATTGGAGAGCTGGGTCAGCGTCCCGCCGACGGTGCCCACCACAACAAACTTCTTGAACAGCATGCTGTTCGCCGAGTTGTTGTTCAGGGCAAAGGTGAAAGTCTGGGTCTGCGCCGCCGCGGCATTGGCCACCTCGGTGCCCTGGACGCCGCTCTCATAGGGCTGCTGGGCGTACAGGTGATAGAGTCCGTCGTCCGTCGCCACCACGTTTCCGGTCACCGTCACGGTGACATCGCTGCCGGTGATCAGCGCCGCCGGAATCGTGAGCTTGTAGTTCGCCGTCGTAGAAGTGGTGGTCGTGCTCTTCTTCTTGCTCGTGGTGGTTGTCTTCTTGGTGGTCTTTTTCTTGGTCTTTGCCTGGGCAGGCAGTGCCAAAAATCCCAGTGTTGTCACCGCCAGTAACACGGCGATCGCGGTTGTCAATATGCGCCTGGTTCGATGCTTACTCATAACGTTACTCCTCTTCCCGGCGGGTCTTTCCCGCCTCCCATTTGCCCTAAGTATAACACGCTCCCGGGTCAATCCAAAATATTTCAAGGGTTTTGATTTCAAATTTTTCGACAGAATCGACAAAGAGGCTGCCCTTGCGGGCAGCCTCTTTCTGGTTTCTTCTGTGAAATTTCAGACGCTGATCTCCACCGAGACGCCCAGCTCGTCCTTGTTGGCGGCAAGGACCGGGTTCACGGTCTCCTTCAGGTACTTCTCCACCTGGTGAGGCGCACAGCCCACGAACTTCTTCGGGTCGATGTACTTGTTGAGCTCTTCCCGCGTCATGTGGAACTTGGGATCCGCCGCGATCAGATCCAAGAGGTTGTTGTCCAGGCCCTCCTCCTTCACGCGCCTTCCGGCCTGCATGGAGAGCTCGCGGATCTCCTCGTGGAACTCCTGCCGGTCGCCGCCGCGCTTGACCTCGTCCATCATGATGTTCTCGGTCGCCATGAACGGCAGCTCCGCTGCCAGGTGCTTCTCGATGACCTTCGGATAGACCTTCATGCCGTCGGTCACGTTGATGCAGAGATCCAGGATGCCGTCGATCGCAAGGAAGCCCTCCGGGATCGAGAGCCGCTTGTTGGCGGAGTCGTCCAGCGTCCGCTCAAACCACTGGGTGCCGGAGGTGATCGCGGGATTCAGGACATCCACCATCACGTACCGGGACAGGGAACAGATGCGCTCGGAGCGCATCGGGTTTCTCTTGTATGCCATGGCAGAGGAACCGATCTGGGTCTTCTCGAAGGGCTCCTCCACCTCCTTCATGTGCTGCAGCAGGCGGATGTCCGTTGCCATCTTCATGGCCGAGGCGGCGATCCCGCCCAGGGTGTTCAGCACAAAGGTGTCCACCTTGCGGCTGTAGGTCTGGCCGGAGACCGGATAGCAGGCGGAAAAGCCCATCTTCTTGGCAATCAGTGGATCAATCTGGTCCACCTTGTCCTGGTCCCCGTCGAACAGATCCAGG
Organism: Lachnospiraceae bacterium; assembly: GCA_022483465.1. GTDB lineage: Bacteria > Bacillota > Clostridia > Lachnospirales > Lachnospiraceae > CAG-791. The sequence goes on from JAKVNF010000001.1 coordinate 362,232, forward strand.
AAGGAGGCCTGGGTGCCGGTGGTGCCCTTGCAGCCGAGGAGCTTCAGCTGGGAGAGGGTGTGGTCCACCTCGTCCAGATCCAGCATGAACTCGTTGATCCAGAGGGTTGCCCGCTTTCCCACGGTGGTGGGCTGGGCCGGCTGGTAGTGGGTGAAGGCGAGTGTCGGCTGATCCTTGTAGGCCGCCGCAAACTTCGCCAGAGTGGCGATCACGTTCAGGAGCTTCTTGCGCACCAGCTGCAGAGCCTCCCGCATCAGGATGATGTCGGTGTTGTCCCCGACATAGCAGGAGGTGGCGCCCAGATGGATGATGCCCTTTGCCTTGGGGCACTGCAGGCCGTAGGCGTAGACATGGCTCATGACGTCGTGGCGGACCACCTTCTCCCGCGCCTCGGCGTCCTCGTAGTTGATGTCGTCTTTGTGGGCCTTCAGCTCATCGATCTGCTCATCGGTGATGGCAAGTCCCAGCTCCTTTTCCGTCTCTGCCAGTGCGATCCAGAGCGCTCTCCAGGTGCGAAACTTCTTGTCCGGGGAAAAGATGTACTGCATCTCCCTGCTCGCATATCTCGTGGAGAGCGGGCTCTCATAGCGGTCACGTGCCATATTTCCTCCTCTGGCCGGCTTGCGGCCCATACCGTGTGGTGTTTCTTTCCGGTTTCGAATTGTACTACAGCTCCTGTTCCTTTGCCATCCGATAGTCGTCCTTCATCTTCTGGATCATCTGGTGCAGGGCGATCTCATAGCTGGTCTCCTGCCCGGTCTCCCGGTAGTTGACCAGCTGCTCTACCCGGCGCTTCTCCTCGGACCGGTCGTAGGCGGCATTCGCCTCGGACAGGCGCTTTTCCAGCTCCATGGAGGCCTGCAGGCTCTCCGGGTGCTCGGAGATGTAGGAGACGTACTCGCTGTCGGAGAGGGAGAAACGGACCGCCGCCAGGTGCTTCAGGTAGATGTCCGCGTTCTTGGTGATCTCATAGGCCCTCTTGTAGCAGTCCGCCGCCTGGCGATAGCGGAAGAGGTCCGCATACAGATCTCCCATCCGCACGAGGACCTTGGTCCGAAGGTCCCGCTCGGGACTGGGCAAATCCTGCAAAAGCTCCTCCAGCTCCCGAAGGGCCTGGTAGTTCTGCCCGCCGTCCGCGTAGACGACGGCCCTGGCATAGCGGCGCTCATAGGGCTCCATGCCCTGGCCGGAGGCGACGATCTGCCGCGTTGCCAGCTGCCGGTCCGGCGTCACGTAGCCGGTGTAATTCAAAATGCAGGCGACAAAGTCGGACAGCGCCCGCTTCTTGCCCAGGTACGTGGAGAGCCGGGAAGCCAGGTCTGGCAGACCCAGATCCTGTGCGATCCAGCGCACCAGCTCCGGGTCCATGATGTCCGCATCCAGGAACTTCGCGCTCTGCACCAGGCTGTAGCAGAGTTCCTCGATGGTGTAGATGTTCCGCTCGATCTTGGCGAGCCGGTAGGGGGTTTTGGCCACGTTTCCCGTGGCAATCATGACGCGCGTCATGGCACTTGCTCCTTTCCGGTGCCCACCGGGATCTTCTTCTCCCAGGAAAGGCCCGTGGAGGGAAAGATCTCCCCAAAGCCCAGATCCTTCGCGACCACCGTCACCTCCTCCGGGTTGTCCATCCGGAAGGAGAGGCGGACCCTCGTGGTCCGATCCTCTCTGGTCGGCAGGCCATCCAGATCCAGCGTCACCTCAGAAGGGCTGCCGCCGGTCAGCGGCGTGAACAAGAGCTTCACGCTCGCGGCATTCTCCAGCACCAGGTCGCAGGTTCCCTCCGCCTCGTACCAGTTGACACCGGCATCCACGATGGAGCAATAGGCCTCCCGCCCCCGCACGAGGCCCCGGATCCCGATGTTGGTCTTGAGCTTGTTTCCGTCGAGGAAGAAGTACTGCCTCGCCACCTCCGGGTCCCGGAGCTTGAAGTAACCGCCGTACCCGGCGCCCTTGCTGTAGAGGTTGTTCCCGAGGAACACTCTCCTGCCCCGGCACAGAAGCCGCACCGAGGTGCGCAGCCAGTCCCCGGCAAAGCCGTTCCCAATCAGGTAGACCGAGGAAAATCGGTTTCCGGCGAGCTCCGTCTTCATGATCCCGGCAAAGGCCTCATCCCGCTCGGAGGGCGTGTCCCCGAAGAGCCCTGGGTAGATCTTCTCCTCCCGGAAGGCGACGATGGGCTTGGTGTGGAGGTTGAAGAAGAGCTTCTCCACCCGAAGCTGGCCACCGGCCTCGTACTCGCACAGGACCGAGGCGGGCTCCCGCACGGTCTGGGCCTGCATCAGCATAAAGTTATAGTAGGAATTGGCGTATCCCTCGTAGTAGACCTGGCAGCCAAGGTTCAGGCGCTTTGTGACGTTCTCGAGGACGGCAATCGTCTTCTGATCCATCACCCGCGCGGTGAACATCAGGGCCGCCACCTGGTCGATGGGGATCTTCGTGCCCAGAAGCGCGAGGCATCTGGACAGAAACAGGGCAAGAAGGGCTGTGGGCTCATACTGGGCGTTCTCGATCTGCACCAGCTGTCCCTCCAGCGCCAGGGAGAGGAGCTTGGGAAGGTAGATGCTGCTGCCGTCCGCGGCGGCCTTGGCCGCATCCTGTCCGCTGGCCCAGCGGTTCTGGCCGATCACCTTGGCAATCGCCGTCGGGATGTCAAACTGCTCCGCATCGTCCCGAAGGGAGAAGGTGGAGGGTTCCTTCGGCGGGCGCTTTCCCGGGTCCTGCATGTACGACATCTGGCAGAAGTCGTCCCGCAGGTCGAAGCCCACGATATATTTTTGTTCCAGTATCCTCTCAGTCGGCATTCCTGCCCTCTCCCCCTGCCCCGAACATCCTCTTCGCGAGGAATGCCCGGTGCGTGTAGTTCTCGATTCGGTCCAGTGCCTCCTCGTCCCGTCCCAGGGCGGTCAGCATGGAGATCCGGTTGATGGTGCCGAAGCGGTCGTCCTCGTCCTCGTTGATTCTGGCATCCTGCCCCAGGGTGCCGCTCTCGACGACGTTCTTCTGCGCCTCGTCGTTCGTGATGTAGTAGTGGAGCTGTTCGCCAAAGAACAGCAGAAAGCCCGTGACGTAGACACCCTCGTACATCTGCTTCATCTTCCGGGCGCGGTACTGCTGCCGGACGCCGTCCTTCTCCATGGCGTAGTGGTAGACAATCGTCTCGTCCCCCTCCGGGTCCTTCGCCCGGTAGGACACCAGCGTCTCATCCGCATAGGCCTGCAGCGCCGGACAGATCTCGACGAACTGCCGGAAGAACGGAAACAGGATGCCCTCGGACATCAGATCCTCGAGGAATAGGCCCGCCACCTCCCGCTGGGCGTCCTTGCGCGCCTCGGGGTGCTCCGAGAGGTTTTTCAGCCAGGCGATGCGGCAGATGTCCACCAGAGGGACCCCCTCCCGCCCGTAAGACGTGATCGCGTCAAACTCCTCCTGCCCCATCGGCAGGTCCTTCACAAAGTAGAAGTGGGCGGACTGGGCGAGGCAGTCGGCAGCCAGATCGGTGTCCGGCTCGCTCTTTAAGAACCGCCGCATCAGCTCGGCCCGGTTCTTGTCCACCTGGCCGGTGTAGAGGATCTGGATCAGCATGCGCCGGACCAGGGCCGCATCGTCCAGGCCGAAGTTCACCGCCGCCTCCCGGATCTCCTCGAGTTCCTCTGTCAGGCCGTCAAAGTACTGCATCAAAAAGTTCAGGGTCGGCTCGTCGTACTTGCCCTTGCGGAAGCACTCGTACACAAGGCCGGCCAGCACCGCATCCTCCTGGGGCTCCCACTCCTGAAGGACGGCGGTCAAAAGCTTCATCAGCACCGCCCCGTCCACGTTGAAGGCGCCAAAGCGGCGAAGCCAGGAGAGGGCCTTCTCGTTTCTGCCCCGGATCACCATGTAGCCGATGATCTCGCCCCGGGCCTTGGGCGAGAGGCCTGCGGGCTCCACCTTCTCCAGAAACGCATCCATCGCCGGCACGTCGTCGGTGTCGTGATAAAAGTGGAGCAGGTACAGCCGCATCTGCTGGCGCAGGGACTCGGAGAGATCCTCCGCCTCGGACAGGTGCAGGTAGTGGTCGGCGTTCTCCTTCGTGATTGCAAACCAGTCGTCCCGCTTTCCCGCCAGGTACAGGTCATAATAGAAGTTGTTGGTCTCAAAGGAGGACAGAATTCTCGCATCCTCCTTCCAGTTCATCATCCGGCTCTCCTTGTAGGAGGCGTCCGCCGCATACCGGCAGCCGTCATCGTCCTCAACAAGATACCGGGCCCCCTCCCCGTAGACGGGCACATAGGCTGTGCCGTTCTGGATCGGGAAGTACTGCTCGGACCGGCAGGCGTCGTAGAGCAGCACGATCCGCTTTGCCCTGGGATCCTCGGTCCGGATCTCGCAGGTAAAGACGGTGGGCACGCAGGCAGCCGCCAGCTCCTTGGTGAGGGGATGGGCCGCGTCGTGAATTCTCGCCTCGTACAGGACGGACAGGTCGTGGCTGATCCGGTGCTGCAGGAGGTTGTCCTCGGTAAAGCTCCGGATCTGGTCCTCGTACTGGCCGAACACGTGGGTGAGGCTGCTCCGGTGCTCCAGGATGTATCGGTACAGGCAGGCGTTCTTCTCATAGGGGAGCGAACTCTGGTACGCAAAGTACAGGATGATCATCTGGGGGATCTCGCCGGCATAGTCGGCGGGCATCGAGAGCATGTAGTAGTCAAACAGCCGGGTGATCGAGAGCTGGTGCTCCACCCCCTTCTGATACCAGGGGAAGTACTTGGGATCCGTCAGGTTCCCGCGGATCAACAGGGCGCAGATCGAAGAGAGGGTCTCCTCCTGCACCGTCTGGGCCTTCTCGGAGGTATAGGCCGCCGCCAGGACCCGGAAGAGCTTGGTCCCGAAGTGCTTCTCCCGCTGGGCCAGGTAGTTGACCTGGGTCATCACCGCGTCGTCGAGCTGGCCGTGCCGCGCCGCATAGTAGAGCACCTGGGTCTCAAAGGGGCCCAGCTCATGCAGGATGGCGGGGTTGGTGTGCACCAGGGAGTAGGCCTCGAGAAACAGCACGGGGCTGGTGCAGCCGTATCCGTACTGCTCCCGCAGCATCTGCATGCAGACCTGGGGCCTCGTCTCGATGTCGCCGGAGGCATACATGTAGAGCCAGGCAATCCAGAAATTGTCCGGGTTTTGGCGCTGCATGTCCCGGATCATGTGCTCCGCCCCGTCAATGGCGTCGTTGACCACCACCGGGTCCTCCCCGGAGGCATCGGCGCACAGGATGGTCAGGTACATCCGATAGGAGTAGGACATGTCGTCCTCTCCCGGAAACTGGGCGATGGAATAGGGCGGCAGTTCCTCCACGCCGCCGGAGAGCTTCCGGCTGCAGGCGGCAAGCTCAAACCTTGCCTCCTCGTTCTTTCCGGCGGTCAGCAGGTAGTGGATGCGGTAGAGGCTGGTGTAGATGCTCTCCCGGTCCGTCTCCTCCAGCTCCCGGATGTGGGAGGCGGTCTTCTGCAGGTATTCCTTGCCGGTCATTCGCTTTTCGCGGAACTGCTCGTAGTCCTGCGTCATCTGCAGGATGGTCTTGTCCCGCTGCCGCTTCTTGATGGTCCGAAGGGCCGTGCTGATGCAGTACTTCACGCTGACGGGAATCCGGATGGTCGAAAAGGGCCCGGTGAAGACCAGCGCCCCCAGGTTCAGGCCCTGGTGGAGCCCGGCGGGGTCAATGGAATAGGAAAAGCTGCAGGAGCCCTCCCGGAAGTCCAGGGCCGTCAGGAGCGACTTGGAGGGGCGCAGAAAGCTTCCCTCTACGCCGGCCTCCAGCTTGGTGAAACCCCAGCCGTTCCGCCCGATCTCCAGCGTCTGCTCCAGCGGCGCCTTCTCCGGGATCGGGAGCTCTAAATTCACCTCTTTCTCCCTGGGCAGGAACTCCACGGCGGTCTTCTTCCCGATGGAGATCAGGTATTCCTCCACGTTCTGCTGGCAGCCGGGATGAGCAGAGAGCCCCCGCCACAGGGTCTTCTCCCGCATCTCTCCGGCGGAAAAGACCTCGCCGAAGGCCGGATCATAGAAGGCGGCCACCGCCTCCTTCCAGTTGGTCTTGGCCAGGTTGGTGAAGTGGAACAGGTTCCGGACCGGGCCCAGAGAGGACTGCACCAAGGCCGGCATGACCTTCACCTGGAAGGGCAGCTGGTACTCCCCCTCGTTGGAGAGGATGCGAAAGGACCCCTCCACGGTGTTGCCCGCCTGGTAGGCGGAGGCATCAAAGGAAAAGCTGATGACCTCCTTGGCGCCGGAAAACTCCGGGGTCAGGCACTGCATCGCAAGGCTCGAGGACAGCACAAAGCCGCTGACGCTCTCCTTGGCGCTGGCGTAGACCGTAAACGATCCCTCCTTTTTCTCGCCGGGATGAAGCGTCAGGGAAACACACTCCGTGCTGAAGGAGAGATGTCCCTTCGGTGCATGGAACTTCTCCTTTCCCATCCTGTTCTGCTCGCTCGTATATAGCATGAATTTCCCCTTTGCGGAACGAATTTGTCTTTAACCGGATCATTATAGCATAGCAGAACGGCCTTTTGACAGGGCGGAACGCCTTCGTGCATTTTGCTGAAAGAAACATATTTCCCTGGCAGCAAAAAACGCCCCTGCGGGAGGACATCCCGCAGAGACGCAAGGCTCCAAAAGCGTATGATGATTCTGGCAGCAATCAGTCAGAGGAATCCGAAGGCATCGGAATTCCGGCACCATCACAGATGTCGCCAAAGAGGGCATCGATGTCGTTCCCATTCCATGTGACGCCCTGATTCCAGCCGCCCGTCTCCAGGGCCCCAGTGTCTGTGAGCGTATCCTGCGCGGCGCTGTACACGATCTCCAGGCCGTTCTGCAAAAGCTCCGTATCGGTGCCATTCTCCGACAGGTAGGACTTCACGCAGTCCACAACGTCCGCATCGGAGGGCTTCTTTGTCACGTACCAGTCGAGCATCTTTGCTGCCGTCACCGCGCTCTGGAACGAAATGCCGGCAAAGGCTCCCTGGGAGTACTTCCCTGCCATGTCGGAGAGGCCGTCTGTCAGCGGGGTGTAGTCGATGTCGGATTCTGCAGAGGACGAAGTTTCCGCCTGTTCTGTGGTCTCCTCCGCTGCAGCTTCTGTCGTCTCCGCAGCAGGTGCCTGCGTCGTCTTCTCCGCTGCTGCCTCCTGGGTGGACAAGGAGGTGGATACTTCTGCAGCCGTCTCTGCGGTCGTGCCTGCCGAGGACGAAGCACTATGACTTCCGCATCCAGTAAGCCCCATCGACAGCGCAAGACCGGCAAGAACCGCTGCAACGGTTCTGTTGCCGGCGATGTTCTTTCTTTTCTCTTTCCGGTTTCCCGAATGTTCCAACTCTCTTCTATTCATAATTCTATCCTTTCCTAAGGCCTGTAAAATTTCAGCACAGGGCGATACGTACTACTATAGCCGCCTGCGCCCGTTTCGGAAAGCACCGTTCTTGACACACAGTCCGCCGCCCGCAAAAAAACACCCCTGCAGAGGGAATGTCTTTCTGCAGAGATGCTTCTTCGTTTGATCAGTTCGTGTACCAGCCGACTGTACCGGGCCGCAGGGCGATGTTAATCTGCTTGACCTCCTGATATTCCTCCAGCCCGTGGATGCCGAGTTCCCGCCCGATGCCGCTCATCTTGTAGCCGCCCCAGGGTGCCTCGGTAAAGCTCGGGTTGCAGCAGTTGACCCAGGTGATGCCGGCGCGCAGCTCCTTGACCACCCGCAGGGCCCTGGCGCCATCCCTTGTCTGGACGCCGCCCGCCAGGCCGTAGTTCGTATTGTTTGCCATCCGGATCGCCTCTTCCTCTGTCCGGAAGGTCTGAATGGTGACCACCGGCTCGAAGATCTCCTCTTTCACGATGGTCATGTCGTCGGTGCAGGCATCGAATACCGTCGAACGGATGAAATATCCCTTTGCGCATTCCCCTTCGGTATAGCGCTCACCGCCGCAGAGGCACTTTGCCCCCTCCTTTTTTCCCGTCTCGCAGTGGGCAAGGACCCGCTTCAACTGTCCCTCGCAGACCATGGCGCCGATGTCCGGGTTGTTCAGGGGATTCCCGATCGTCATCGCATCGGCCCGCTCCACCAGGCGGTTCACAAAGGCGTCGTGGATGCTCTCTTCCACCAGGATCCGGCTCCCTGCCGAGCAGATCTCACCCTGATTCATGAAGATCCCGATCATCGCCCACTCCACATCGGCCTCCAGATCCGTGTCGGCAAAGATGATGTTGGGGGACTTGCCGCCAAGCTCCAGTCCCACCTTCTTGACGTTCCCGGCGGCCTTCTTCATGATGGACTGTCCCACCGCCGTGCTCCCCGTGAAGGCGACCATGCCCACATCCGGGCTCTCCGCCAGGGCATCGCCCACGGTGCCGCCGGGTCCCAGGACCAGGTTGGCGGCGCCCTTGGGGATGCCCGCCTCCTCGAGGATCTCAAGGAGCTTCACACTGGTGAGCACACAGTTGGACGCCGGCTTGTAGATGATGCTGTTGCCTGCTGCCAGGGACGGCGCGATCTTCCAGACCCCCATCAGCAGGGGATAGTTCCAGGGCGTGATCAGGGCACAGACCCCGATGGGCTCGTGCACCGTGTAGCTGTGCATCTCCCCGAAGCCCTTGTTCACCTCGTAGCAGCCGCCCTCCGGGGTGCGGATCAGGCCTGCATAGTACCGAAAGCAGTGGATCGCATCGTCCGCATCGCACTCGGACTCGCGTAAGGGCTTGCCCATGTCCATGGTCTCAACTTTTGCCAGCTCGTCTCTTCTTGCGGCAAGGACGTCTGCGATCTTCAGAATGATATTGCTTCGCTGCTGCACATCCATGTCCCGCCATTCTCTTGTCTCGGAGAAGGACTTCTTTGCCGCCTGAATGGCCGCCGCCACGTCCTGCGGCGCCGCCTCGCGGACCTCGGCAAGGCGCTCTCCCGTTGCCGGATTGATCGAATGGAAAGTCTTTATGTCCGTGCCTTCCATCCAGGTGCCGTCGATGTACAGTCTCTGTCGTTCCATGCCTTGCCTCCTTCTCTTTTCGGCGACATACAAAAGGGCGCAGGTACCATTTCGGTCCTGCGCCCTTGCATGTTCAGCCTGTTCCTGATTTGATTGTTGGAAGAATTTTACTGCGGGAGTCTGCCTGTCACAATGGACCTTTGCAGACATTTTGTCAGAAAATATGCTCCTTAGGAAGCATGCAATACAGACAACGTCGGAACAGCTCAGTCCCCGATGCTGCCGGTGCGGATGACAAACTTCACGGAATTGCCGGAATCCTCCTCGGCACCGGAGAAGTTTGTGTAGGACTCTCCGGCGTCCAGCACCGCTTGGAACCGGTCGATCGCATCCTGGGTGTTCTGGTCAAACAGCGAGGTGATCTTCTCGATGCCGTCGTCGTTAAGGGTCACCATGCCGTCATGGACCTCGATCGCGCCGTCCAGGAGATCTCCTGCGCCGTCATCCAGTTCCACAATGCCGTCAAACAGATCCCCGGCGCCATCGTCCAGCTGCACGGTACCGTCGTACAGATCCCCGGCACCGTCGTCCAGCTTCACCGTGCCGTCGTACAGGTCCCCGGCGCCGTCATCGAGCTTCACCGTGCCGTCATACAGATCCCCGGCGCCGTTGTCGAGATCGACGGTTCCGTCATAGAGCTTGTGCGCACCAGACTGCAGATCGCCGGCTCCACTGTCCAGGGTGTGAGCACCGGACTTGAGATCCGAAGCGCCGCTCACCAGGCTCCCCACGCCGTCATCGAGCTTGTGAGCACCGGACTTGAGATCTCCGGCACCGCTTGCAAGCGTGGCAAGTCCCGACTTGAGCTGCCCGGCGCCATCATCGAGCTGCTTTGCACCGCTCTGGAGTGTTCCCACTCCGGTATCAAGCTGGGTGGCACCGCTCTGCAGAGATGCTGCGCCCGTTGCCAGCTCCGCGTTCCCGGCCGCAAGCTTTGCCGCGCCCTGATTCAGCGCATCCGAGCCGCTCTTCAGGGTCTGAAGACCACTGGAGAGCTGACCGGAGCCAGTCAGCAGCGCAGGCGTGTTCGCTGTGATCTGCTGGGTGCCCGCGTAGAGGTCATTGATTCCGGTTACAAATGCAGAGAGTTGTTTGGCTAGCGTCGGGATATTCGCAGACGCGACCATATTCAACTGATTAGTGCCGGCTGCCACCAGTGCTGCGCCTTCTTTCAATCCAGTCTGATCCTTAGAACCGGTAAAACCAGCTTGAAGGCCGTCAATTCCCTTTCCGAGCGATCCGAGGCCCTGAGCAAAGGTATTGATTCCGTCGGTAAGAGTGGACATTCCGTTTGCCACAACCTGAAGACCGATATGCAGGGAATCTGCAACCACCTGCAACGTGGCAAGTCCCTGATCCAGTTGGGAGAGCCCAGTACTGATGCTCTTTGCAATGGTTCTGGACTGCTCCAATATCTCCGCCCTCTTCACCTGACCGCTGTTGACGCCTGCCTGAAGCTGTGTCAGATTGTCCTTCTCCTCCCTCAATGAGGTAATCTGTGACTGTATGCTCTCCACCTTTGCCTTTGCCTCAGCATAGCTCTGGATGAGGCTGTTCAGCTGATCCGGATTCACGTTTGTCGTGGTGGTCTCCGTTGTGGTCTTTTTGGTGGTCTCTGTTGCGCCATCTTCTGTTGTCTTCACATCCGTGGCGCTTACGGCCACAGCCATCAGTTTTGCGCGCATCGGCGTAACATCAGCTGCAGATTCCGATTTCTCTGCATCCTCCGTGCCGCTGTCCTCTTCCGAAGTGGAATCATTCCCGTCGTCTGAAGAAGTGTCCGTGGCATCCTGGGTCCCACCGGCGGAATCCTGACCATCTGCTGCGTCATCACCTGTTTCGGTATTCTCTGCTGGGGCGGTATCGCTTTCTCCCGCATCCGCAGTCCCGCTGTCGGAGCTGGTATTCTCGTTCTCCTCAGCTGCCTGCTGCTCTCCTTCCACCGAATTCGCTGCCTTCGCCGTGTCAGCTGCTTCTGACCCGGTCTGATCGGTATCCGATTCAGCTTCCCCGGTGGTTCCGCTGTCCGCTGCTTCCGACTGGCCCGGATCATCTGCAGCATGGTCTTCCGTTTCCGGAGCAGCATCTTGCGCGTCGGCCGGCTGGGCCTCGCCCTCAGCAGCATTTGCATCCGTCTCCGGAGCATCATCCTCCGTGGCTCCCGACTGGTCCTGTACCTTTGCGGCATCTGCCTGCGAAGCATCCTGCTCACCGGAAGCGGTATTCTGCGGTTCCTGCGCCGCAGTTTCCTCCAAAGAGGTCTGCTGATCCGTGCTATCCTGCTGAGTCTGCTCCTCTGCAAGAGGATCTGCACTCTCCTGCAGCGTATTTGCATTCGCACCGGATGACGAATCCGACTTTGTGTCCGTATCCCCGGTTGTCTTCGTCGTGGTTTGGGTCATCGCTGCCATCTCGGCATCCAGCTGACTCTTTGCAGCATCTCTGGCACTTTCTGCATTCTTAAGCTCAGTATTCTGTAATGTTGTTATCTGGCCATCGATCTCCTGCAATCTGCTGTGTATGGAATCGGTCGTGACCTGATCCGAAGCGGAGATGGAGTTCAACAGGGTGACCATGGTATCAGCCGCCTGTTCCAAGTTGCCGAGGCTATCACCTCCCCGTGCGGCGGAAAGGCCCTGACTCAGCAGACTGGACAGTCCCACCAAGGTCTTATCTGTGCCATCGTCTGCCTTGCCGATACTCCCCTGCAGGGAGGCTGCCCCCGTCTGCAGATTCTGGAGGCCGTTTGTCGCCTGGTCTGCTCCCTTCTTGAGTGAAGCAACGCCGTCTGCAGCATCATCAATTCCCTTTTTCAGATTTTGTGCTCCGTCATCCAAGCTTTTTATCTTGCTTGGAAGCTCATTGATCTCGTCTTGGATTTCTGGTTTGGAGAGCGTGCTGGTTCCATCGTACAGCTGTTTGGCACCATCATTCAAAGTAGACAATCCTTTTCCAAGAGTCTGCAGGCCACTGTCCAGTTTTGCTGCGCCATCTGCAAGATTGGTCGTCCCACTGGCGGCACCACTTGCTCCCTTTGCCAGATCCTTCGCTCCGGAGGCCGCAGAATCCGCACCGTTCTTCAATGCAGTTGTCCCTGCTGCCAGCTTAGAAGAGCCGTCCTTCAATGCCTTCGTACCGCTCACCGCGGTAGCTGTGCCGTCCTTGAGCTTGGATGAACCATCTGCCAGCTTGTCGGCTCCGCTCTTTAAGTCATCGGTTCCCTTGGCAAGCTCTGCACTGCCGCTCTTCAAGGTGTCTGTGCCGCTCTTCAGATCATCGGTGCCGCTTGCGAGCTTCCCAGTGCCATCCTTCAGGTCATCCGTTCCGTCAGCAAGGTCACTGGCGCCGTCCTTGAGCTTCCCGGTGCCGTCTTTCAAGTCGGAGGCACCGCTCCTGAGATCACCCGTGCCATCCTTGAGATCTGACGCACCATCTTTGAGATCTCCTGCACCGTCCTTGAGGTCTGACGCGCCATCCTTGAGATCCGAGGTGCCATCCTTCAGGGTCTTTCCGCCGTCCTTCAGCTTTCCTGCACCGTCTTTTAAGTCAGAGGCTCCGTCCGCGAGATCACTGGTTCCATTCACGAGCTTGTCCGAGCCATCCTGCAGATCATCCATGTCGCTGCGGATCTTTCCGGTATCAATGTCCGCATCGTCCTTCTGGTCATCGGAGAGGGCGACCATATTCAAAAGGTTTGCCACGGCAGCTGTCATGGTCGTGTCGAGCTTGAAGTTCTCGACATCCGCGGTGATCTCCACATACTCCGGGATGTCCAGATCCTCCAGCTTCTTTTTGACATCCTCACTGGAGGTGTCCTTCTCGAGGGCATCGATGTCGAGGCTCTCCCGAAGTCCCGGGAAAGCGGCGCCCACCACGATGTTGTTCTGGCCATCGGAGATCACCTTGCCGTTGGTGACCTGGATGTTGGAGAAGTTCTCCATGGGCAGGATCACGCCGCTGACCATGCCGAAGGGAACCTTGATCTTTACATCCTTCCCGTCGATCTTCACGGTCTTGGTCTGGTTGTTGGTGTAGTCAAACCGGATGGTCACCTTGCCGCTCTTGCCGGCGAGGTCATCCGGCGAGATCTCCTTTCCGTCCAGGGTATAGGTGAGCTTGACATCCACCGGGAGCTTCTTGTCCGTGGTGCCCTGGTAGTAGATGTCGTTTCCGTCGGCCTGCCAGGTGATGGTGCCGTCGGAGTTCTCCTTGTAGGTCTCATATCCGTTTGTGTTCTGGATGTCCTGAAGGTCAGTCCGGTCGGTGATGGTGTTCGCTCCGTCCTTGTTCCGGAGCCAGTTGCTGATGATGACGTCCTGGGTATTGCCCGAGGCATCCGCCACCACGTAGACCGTCTCCTCCTTGCCGGACTCTGAGGCATGGGAGGGAACCATGCTGTTCACCGCATTGGCGAGCGCCTCTTCGCTCTCTGTAGAGGAGGTATCAGCCGCCTCGGAGGCGGTGATGCCGGTGTCCGATGAGCTGCTCTTGCCGCAGGCCGTGCCGCTTACTGCAACGGCAGCCGCCAGGACTGCACTGATGACCCTTGCATGGCCTTCCATAAATTTCTTGTTGATCATTTTCTTCCTCCCTTGTAAACCCGCGCGACGCGGGTTTTCAATCCGGGCCCGGGCGGGTACGCCCGCGGATCCCGGCAGGTATTCTTTTGGTTACACCAGTTTCGGCTTCTTCGTGGTCTTGATGATCCACTTGTCAAAGATCATCAGGAACGAGGGAAGTACAAACAGCACGCACATCATGGAGATCAGCGCGCCGCGGGACATCAGAACGCACATGGAGCTCACGATATCGATGTCGGAGTAGAGGCCGACGCCAAAGGTCGCCGCGAAGAAGGTGAGCGCCGAGACCACAATCGACTTGACACTCGTCTGCAGGGCGGTGCGCACCGCGTCGATTTTCTCCGCGCCCGCTGTCCGCTCACGCAGGTATCGCGTGGTCATCAGGATGGCGTAATCCACCGTAGAGCCCAGCTGAATCGTGCCGATGATGATGGAGGCGACGAAGGGCAGCACGGTTCCCGTGTAGCAGGGAATGCCCAGGTTGATGAAGATACCAAACTCGATGACGCACACCAGGATGATGGGGAGCGAGACCGACTTGAACACCAGCAGGATGATCACGAAGATGACGCCGATGGAGACGGAGTTCACGACGCCGAAGTCGTGGTTGGTGATCGTGATCAGATCCTTCGTGGCAGGTGCCTCACCAATCAGCATCGCATTGGGGTCGTACTTCTTGGCGATGGAACTGAGCTCATCGCACTGGGCGTTCACCTCATCCGATGCCACGTGGTACTCCGACTGGATCAATAGCAGCTGCCAGTGGTCGTTGATGAGATCGCTCTTCAAATTGTCCGAGATGAGCGCATCCGGAATGGCCGGTCCCTTGATGGTGTTGAAGCCCAGGACGAAGTTGACGCCGTCGACATTTTCCATCTCATTGGCCATCGACTGAATGTCCTTGGTGGGGACACTGCTGTCCACCATCAGCACATCGGTGGTGTTCATGTTGAAGGTGTCCTCAATTTTGTTGACAGCGATCACACTGGGAAGGTCCGCCGGCAGAGAGCGGTCCAGCTGGTAGTAGACGCTGGTGTGGTTGTAGCCGTACAGAGCCGGAATCAGGATGATCCAGAACAGGGCGAAGAAGACCTTGTAGTGCTTGGTCACAAATTTTCCGATGCCGTGAAACTCCGGCAGGATGGTCTTGCGGTGGCGGGTCTTCTGCAGGGGCTTATCCAGAAACAGGACCATGGAGGGCAGCACCGTGATGCAGCAGACAACGCCGAACAGGACGCCCTTTGCCATGACAAGGCCCATGTCCAGGCCGAGCTTGAAGCTCATGAAGCACAGGGCGATGAAGCCCGCAATCGTCGTCACCGAGGAGCCGATGATGGAACTGAAGGTGTCGTTGACGGCCTTTGCCATTGCGGTCTCCTTGTCCTTCTCCACGGTCAGGTAGTGCTCATAGCTGTGCCAGAGGAAGATCGAGTAGTCCATCGTGACGCCCAGCTGCAGGACCGCAGCGATGGACTTCGTGATGTAGGAGATCTTGCCCAGGAACAGGTTGGTGCCCATGTTGTAGAGGACCGCATAGCCAATGGAGAGCAGGAAGATAAACGGCACCAGATAGGAGTCCATGGCCAAAGACAGGACAATAATGGTCAGGAGCACTGCAATGCCGATGTAGATCGGCGCCTCTTTGTCCGAGAGCTCCTGAGTGTCAACAAGGCCTGCGGTCATACCGCCCAGGAAGCACTGCTCGTTGCAGATCTTTCGGATCTGCTGCACAGCCCGGACCGTACCGTCCTCGGAGGTGGTGTCGTCAAAAATAAGAAACAGAAGCGTCGCATCCCCACTGTTGAAGGCGTCGTACATCTTCTGCGGCAGGATTTCCTTGGGAACCGACAGGTTCAGCACCGTGTCGTACCAGATCACGTCCTTGACATGCGGGACCTGTTTGATCTTCTCCTCCAGGTCTGCGACCTGGCGGTCGGTCATGCCCTCCACTTCAAGAGGTGCAAAGGCGCCGGTCCCGAACTCATCCTTCAGAATGTCCTGTCCCTTCATGGTATCGATGTCCTGGGGCAGGTAGACCAGCATGTCGTAGTTGACCTTGGTGGCCTTGTACCCGATCAGGGCGGGGATCAGGAGGATGGTCGCAATGATGAGAATCGGGATGCGCAGTTTGACAATTTTTTTACCCAGTTTGTTCATGCTGATCTCCCCGGAAATGATTTGTGATTCTGACCTTTAGTCATTTCATTTCGCACAGACCGCAATATACCACGATTATGACCCTTGGTCAATACTTTATGACCATGCGTCAGATATTATCCTCTCCTCCCGCGCCGCATTCCCACGGTCCCATATCTTTCACGTTTACGACCATTGGTCAGTTTTTATTTCTTACAATTCGTGGTACAATGTTAGAAATTTGAGGGGACTGCGCGGCTTCTGCGCGGTGGGAAAGGTGGCAGCCATGATCGCAAAGGCGGGAAAAGCGGAAGAAAACAAAAAGAAGAAACGGGAGGCCCTGCTGCACACCGCCTTTGACCTGTTCACCAGCCAGGGGTTTTCCAAGACCACGGTGGCCAACATCGCGGAGAAGGCCGGTGTGGCAAAGGGGACCTTCTACCTCTACTTCAAGGACAAGTACGACCTCCGGGACAAGCTGATCCGCCACGAGGCCAACGAGATCCTGCAGCGCTCCTTCACGGCCCTGCAGGCGACCGGGCTCCGGACGTTTGAGGAAAAGATGCTCTTTATGACCGGGAATATCATCAGCCAGCTCACGGAGAACAAGCTGGTGCTGAAGTTCATCTCCCGCAACCTCTCCTGGGGCATGCTCAAGCACGACGTGTCGGACCTGACTCCCTTTGACGGGGAGGATCTGGACGTGGAGCAGATCTACATCCAGGAACTGCGAAAATCCAACGTGCGCTACCGCAACCCCGAGATTATGCTGTACATGATCGTGGACTTTGTGGGTTCCACCGCCTACTCCTCCATCATCGAGAGCGACCCGCTCCCCATCGACGAGATGCGGCCCTACATCCTGGATGCGGTGCAGGCCATCATGAAGAGCCAGGAAGTGACGCCGCAGGATTCCCAGTGAAGTTTTTCCTGCGATCTGGATTCATGGCAAAACAAAAAGACGCAGCGCGCAGCTGTGTCTTTTTTGATGTCCTCTTCTATTTTTCTGCCGGCCTCACGCCTATGTCCTGATCACAGCTTCTGCTCCCCTTCCTCCGGGGCGGCCAGGCGGCAGTAGGACGCGTAGATGCCGTCCGCCCTGCCAAGGAGCTCTTTGTGGGTGCCCTGCTCCACCACTCTGCCGCCGTCGATGACATAGATCCGGTCCGCATTGCGGATGGTGGAGAGCCGATGGGCGATGGTGATCGTGGTGCGGTTTTGGGACAGCCGGTCCAGGCTCTCCTGGATATACCGCTCACTCTCATTGTCCAGGGCACTGGTGGCCTCGTCGAGGATCAGGATCTTCGGGTCCCGAAGAAAGATCCGGGCGATGGAGATCCGCTGTTTCTGACCGCCGGAGAGTCTGGTGCCCCGCTCCCCGACAAAGGTATCGTACCCGTCGGGGAGGGTATCCACGAACGCGTCGAGATCCGCAAGTTTTGCGGCCCGCCGGATCTCCTCCTCTGTCGCGTCCGGCTTTCCGTAGGAGATGTTCTCCCGGATCGTGCCAGAGAAGAGGTAGACATCCTGCTGGACGATGCCGATGTTCTGCCGCAGGGATTTCAGGCGGATCGTCCGCACATCCTGCCCGCCGATCAGGACGGCCCCGCCCGTCACGTCATAGAACCTGGGGATCAGGGAGCAGACCGTCGACTTTCCTCCGCCAGAGGGCCCCACCAGCGCCACCGACTGGCCGTGGGGGATCGAGAGGTTGATGTGGTGGAGGACCTCTTCCTCCTTCTCATACTCAAAGGAGACGTCCCGGAAGGTGAGATCTCCCTCGGGATTTTGAAGGTGCGCTGCGTCGGGGGCATCCACGATCTCCGGCTCCGCCTCGATGACCGCCCGGAACCTCCGAAATCCCGAGAATCCCTTCTGAATCATCTCCGTGAGTTCCACCAGGATCTGGATCGGGCTGACAAAGATGCCAATGTAGATGGCATCGATGGCAAGATCGCCAGCCGACATCTCTCCCTTTGCCACGAGCCATCCGCCGAACACCAGCATCACCAGGTACAGCATGCCGATGAAAAACGTCGTCAGGCTCTGAAACTGCCCCAGCGCCTTGTAGTTTTTCCTCTTCGAATCAAAAAACGCCTCGTTCCCCCGCTCGAACTTCTCCCGTTCCACGTCCTCGTTGGCAAAGGCCTGCACAACGCGGATTCCGGAGAGGGAGTCATTCAGCACCGCGTTGATGTCTCCGATCTTGCGGCGGTTGTCGAGAAACGTCTCCTGCAGGGTACTGTTCTGCCACAGACAGGCGGCAAACATCGCGGCAACCACCACCAGAAGGGCCAGGGCGAGCTTCCACTGGGTAAAAAAGAGAAAGAGGAAGGCACCGACCAGCTTGATCAGGGAGAGGAACAGGTTCTCCGGTCCGTGGTGAGCCATCTCCGCAATGTCAAACAGGTCCGAGACCAGCTTGCTCATCATCTGGCCGGTGTTGTTGCGGTCATAGTAGGAGAACGAGAGCTGCTCGTAGTGATCAAAGAGCTCCTGCCGCATGTCCCGCTCCATCTTCGCGCCCATCACATGCCCTTGGTAGCCCACGTAGTACTGGCACAGGGTCTGGATCAGATAGGCAGCAAAAAAGACCGCTGCAAGAAGCGGCAGCCGCTTCAGAATCGTCTCTCCGGGCTCAAGGAAGAGCGTTCTGGTCAGGTAGCGCAGCGCCTGCGGAAAGGCAAGGTCAATCAGGCTGATGACCATGGCGCAGAACAGATCCAGAAAGAGCACCTTCCGGTACGGTTTGTAGTATCTGAGAAACTTGTGAAGATCACTCATGGTTGTCACTCCCCTCTTGCGCAGCAGCCTGCTCTCCTACACCCGCTCGTAGGCAAGCCGCTCAGACCCGTCCGCCAGGTTGATGATGCCCCGGTAGGAAAATCCGCAGGACAGGATGGCGTGCTGCATGACCTTGTTGTCCCTGTGTGTGTCGATCCGAAGGTGGGAGGTTGTCCTGAGGGCAAAGTCGACCGCCGTCTTCAGAAAGCTGTGGCAGGCCGCATCCCGGGCAACCCGGTGGAGAACCCCGTAGGGGGCATCGCTCTCCCAGCTTCCCTCCCGGATCACGTCATAGTTCGGCTCCCCGGCCATCGAAAAGAAGAAGGCCCCGTGGATGGTGCCATGATCCACCAGGACATACAGGGACCGGTCCCGGATGTCCTGCCGAAGCTGCATTTCATTCGGGCCCTCCCCGTTTTCCCACTGATGGAGATTTCCGGTTCTTCGCATGAACGCCCTGGCCCCCTCATAGAGGTCCAAAAGCGCCGGCAGATCCTCCGGTTCAGCCAGTCGAAGTTTCGCTGTTTCGTTTTCCACCGCACTGTTCTCCTTCCCGCTTCCTGCAATTGTTTCTCATCAGCATACCGCCGCAAGCGGGAAATTGCCAGCCTCAGGCGTTCTCCTCCTCGCGGATTTCCAGGATGGCGTCCGCGATGGAGAGGGCGGCCCTCCTGTGGGAGACAAGAACGATGGTCCGATCCTTTGCGGATTCCCGCACGGTCTTCATGACAAGGCCCTCATTCAGGGCGTCCAGGCTGCTGGTGGGCTCATCCATCAAGAGGAGGTCTCCGCCGTGGTAGAGCGCCCGGGCGATGCCGATGCGCTGCTTCTCCCCGGCAGAAAGAAGCGCATCCGTCCCGCCAAGCTTTGTGTCATACCGGTCCGGCAGGGAGCGGATCAGGCCGTCGATGTTTGCCATTTTGGCCGCCTCGATGATCTTCTCCCGGTTCACCTCACGATCCCCGCCGGCGGGAATGCCCAGGGAGAAGTTGTCGGCGGCAGTCGCCGAGAAGAGGATGGTGTCCTGGGTCACGTAGGATTCGAGTCTTCTCAGGGAGGCGGTCTGAATCTTTGCTGCGTCGTGCCCGCCGACCTTCACCACGCCTTTCTCCGGATCGTAAAAGCGCATCAGAAGTTTCAGGACTGTGCTCTTTCCGCAGCCGGAGGGACCCTGAATGCCGAGAATCTTCCCCTTCGGGATGACCGCGGAAAGATCCCTAAGAACCGGTGCCCCGCCGTAGGAGAAGGTGACGTGGGAGAGCGCCGCGCCGGCATCCTCGGGCTCCTCTCCGCTATCGTTCTCTCTGGTCACAGGTTCCTCCTCCAGGAGGAAGAGCACCCGCTCGCCGCTTGCCAGGGTCTGGTTCAGGCTGTTGGAGACCGAAGCCAGCGCAGCGGACCGGGCTTCCCCCAATCCGCCCTGTTTCCCACAGCTTCTCCCTCTTTGGGGATACGCAGCACGCCTTGCCTGCCCGTTCCCCCGGTCTTCTCTGTCTTAATAGATATTTTAAATTTCGATTTGTTGTATTATATCCCAGGAAGTGATACATTACTGTTGAGCTGACAAATGACACACAGAAAGGCAGGCTGTTATGACGACAAAACTGGTACTGATCCGGCATGGGGAGAGCGAGTGGAACAAAAAGAACCTCTTCACCGGCTGGAACGATGTGGATCTCTCGGAAAAAGGCCATGAAGAAGCAAAGGCGGCGGGAAAGACGCTCCTGGAGGCGGGATATGACTTCGATGTCTGCTACACCTCCTATCTCAAGCGCGCCATCCACACGCTGAACCACGTATTGGACGAGATGGACCGCGCCTGGCTCCCGGTCCACAAGAGCTGGAAGCTCAATGAGCGGCACTACGGCGCCCTGCAGGGTCTCAACAAGTCCGAGACCGCTAAGAAGTACGGCGAGGAACAGGTGAAGATCTGGCGCCGCTCCTTTGATGTGCTGCCACCGGCGCTCTCCCCGGACGATCCGCGCAATGCGGTGCTCCAGCCGATGTACCGGGACGTGGATCCCTCTCTGCTTCCCGCCGCGGAGTCCCTCGAGACAACCATCGCCCGGGTGGTCCCCTACTATGAGGAGGTCATCAAGAAGGACATGGAGGCTGGAAAGCGGGTTCTTATTGCCGCTCACGGAAACTCTCTCCGGGCACTGGTCAAGTACTTTGACAACGTCTCGAAGGAGGACATCGTCGGTGTCAACATCCCCACCGGCACCCCTCTTGTCTACGAGTTCGACGAGAACTTCCACGCCGTGAATCACTACTACCTGGGCGACCAGGCGGCGATCCAGGCAAAGATGCAGGCCGTTGCCAACCAGGGAAAGAAGGCCTGAGTCCTCACAACCGTTTCCGCCATGCGTCCTTTGGACGGCATGTTGTCCATTTTTCCTGAAGGGGCAGAGCCGCAGCCCGCGGCCCTGCCTTTTTCGATGTCAGAACAAGACAAACGGACCGGCTTCCCGAGAGGGAAAGCCGGTCCGTCTGTCTAAGGAGAAATAAAGTGGTCAGTTCGTCAAAAGCCGATATCGTGTAACTGAAAATCAGGTGATCGAAGCGGCATAGATGAGGTCTGCTGCCTTTCGGACATTCTCATCGAACTCCGCGTCGGTCTGTCCCTTCCGAAGATCCTGTGCGAAGGCGCGGGAGAAGCTGGCGATCATGCCGTGGTTCCTCGTCAGGCGCTCGCAGGCCTCCTTCTGGGAATAGCCGCCGGAGAGGGCGACCACACGCACCGTGTGGGGATCCTTCATGAGCTCCGCATAGAGGTCATCCTGGGTGGGGATCGAGACCTTGAACATGAACTTCTCGTCCTTTAACGCCCTGGTCTTCTCGAGCAGGAGCTCGTTCAGGAGCTTCTCGCACTCCGCCTTGTGCGGGCTGTGAATGTCAACCTCGGGCTCGAGGATCGGGACCATGCCGTGGGACCAGACCGTCTCGCCGATCTCGAACTGCTGATCCACGATATCGCGGATGCCCTTCTCATCATAGTCCAGGATGACCGAGCGCTCCTTGGTGCCGAAGATGTGACGATCCTTGTGGGCGTGATCCAGGGTTGCGTCCAGTCCGGGGATCGGTTTCATCCTCCGGACATGGTCCTGCTCGTCCTCCAAGCCCTTGTCGATCTTGAGGATCGGGACAACGCCTTTCACATCCCAGAGGTAGTCCCCGGTGTACAGGTCGTCGATCTTCCGGTCCATCGTCTTCTCAAACAAAATCGCAGCGAGGATCTTCTCGGCAGTAAAGGAAGGAGCCTTGATGATTCTCGTCCGCATCTCGTGGACGAGGTCAAACATCTCATCCTCTGTCTTCCATGCGCCCTCCTCCACGCCGTAGGCCTTCAGTGCCTTCGGGGTGGAGCCGCCGCTCTGATCCAGTGCGGCGATGAAACCGGCGCCGGTGTGCATTCTCTCCAGCTGTGTATAGTTCATCGATTCACCTCCTGAAAACTGCGGCAGGTTTCCTGCTGCCGTATGCTTCCTTATCCTGTCGGCTCTCCCGACGGGATGATTATCGCGCAGATTTCCCAAATAGTCAAATGATTATAATCATAATTATGCATGTGTAACCATTAGGGAAGCAAAACCGCCTGCCCCGGCATCCCGGAACAGGCGGCCCGATCGGTATCGGTATCAGACGCATTGCGTGTCTGCATCTGATCAGCTTAAGTTATGGGGACGGATTTCAGTCCTTCTTCTCCTCGCCGGCATCCTTGACCTCGGCATCCTGTACCTTGGCGTCATCGGCCTTGGGGGCTGCCGCATCCTCTGCCGGCATCTCCTCGCCCTCGACCTTCTCGACAGGGCCATCGGCCTTCTTGTCGTCCTTCTTCTCCTCTTCCTCCGGGACATCCTCCTCATCCACGTGGCGGTCTGCCAGGATCAAAAGGATATCATTGGAGCGGCGCACAAAGGCGGACATCTCCTCGGCGGACAGCGGTGCGTTCTGAAGCTTTGCCAGGTCGTAGAGCTGCTTGGCAATGGTGGATGCGTTCTTTGCGCGCTTGTGGGCAGACAGGTACTGCACCAGCGGATGATCCGCATTCAGCACCAGAGTCTCGCCCTCTCTGCCATAGTCCATGAAGCTCATGCCGCTGCTGGCGTACATCTTCATCATGTCCTGCATTCTGCGGCTCTGCTCATCCACAGTCAGCATGGAGGCGACGTTCTTGTCCTTTAACTTCTCCACATGGACCGCGATCTTGTCGTCGTTGAGGGCCTTGCGGAAGACCTTCTCCAGGTCCTTTGCCTCGTCTTTCAGGGCATCGGCGTCCTTCTTGTCGGTCTCAGTCTTGAGCATGTCGTCGACGGCAGCGTCCACACGGACGAAGTGGATGTTCTCATCCTTGTACTCGATCTGCTGGATGAACGGCGCATCGATGTTGCTGTTCAGCACGAAGGCCTGCATGCCCTGATCCCGGAACATCTTGATATACTGTCCCTGCTGCACCGGATCGGTGGTGTAGTAGATGGTCTTGGGCTCCTTCTTCTCGTCCTTCTTGTCCTCGGTCTTGGCCTCTTCCGTCTTGCTCTCCTCGGTCTTGGCCTCGCCCTCTTTCTTCTCCTCTTCCTTCTTCTCGTTGATGTCGAGTGCCTCCGGAAGCGGGTGGTACTTGCCGTCGAGATCCTTGAACAGGATGAAGTCCTTGATCTTGTCGGCGAACTTCTCGTCCTTCAGATAGCCGTACTTGATGAACGGGCTGATGTCATCCCAGTACTTCTCGTAGTTGGCCCGGTCGGTCTTGCACATGCCGGAGAGCTTCTCCGCCACCTTCTTGGTGATGTAGTCGGAGATCTTCTGGGCAAAGCCATCATTCTGCAGTGCGGAACGGGAGACGTTCAGCGGCAGATCCGGGCAGTCGATGACACCCTTCAAGACCATCAGGTACTCCGGGATGACCTCCTTGATGTTGTCGGCGATGAACACCTGGTTGTTGTAGAGCTTGATCACGCCCTCAGCGGACTCGTACTCCAGGTTGATCTTCGGGAAGTACAGGATGCCCTTTAAGTTGAACGGATAGTCCATGTTCAGATGAATCCAGAACAGGGGCTCCTTGTAGTCGTTGAACAGCTTGCGGTAGAACTCCTTGTACTCCTCATCGGTGCAGTCCTTGGGGTTCTTCATCCAGAGCGGGTTCGGGTTGTTGACGAGCTCCGGGCGCTTTCTGATCTTGAGCTCCTTCTCCTTGGGGGTCTCGTCCTTCTTCTCCCCGTCCTTGGCCTCATCCTTCTTCTCGTCTGCCTTGGGCTCGATGACCTCAATCACCACGTCGTCCGGTCTTCTCTCGGACTCCTTGATGGTCTGGGTCTCCTTGGTGTCCTTCACGGAGAGGTAGATCTCGGTGGGCATGAAGCCGCAGTACTTCTCGATGACTTCCTTGGCGCGGTAGTAGTTGCAGAACTCCACACAGTCATCGGTCAGATGCATCGTGATGGTGGTGCCGATGGTCTTGCGGTCGGAGTCCTCCATCGTGTACTCGGAGCTGCCATCGCAGGTCCAGTGCACCGCCTTGGCGTCCTTCTGCCAGGAGAGAGTGTCGATCTCCACCAGGCTCGAGACCATGAAGGCGCTGTAGAAGCCCAGGCCGAAGTGGCCGATGATCTGGTCGTTGTTGGCCTTGTCCTTGTACTTGTCCAAAAAGGCCTGCGCGCCGGAGAAGGCGATGTTGTTGATGTACTCCTTCACCTCATCGGCAGTCATGCCAAGACCGTTATCCGTCACGGAGATGGTCTTCTCGTCAGGGTCAAGAACCACGTCGATTCTGCCCTTGAAGTCGGCCGGCATCTCCTCCTCGCCCATCATAAAGAGCTTGTTGCGCTTTGTGATGGCATCACAGCCGTTGGAGATGATCTCACGATAAAAAATGTCATGATCCGAATACAGCCATTTCTTGATGATCGGAAACATGTTTTCACTGTTGATGGATAACGATCCTTTTTCTGCCATAGGTTTCACACTCCTTAATCTATTCCACCCGAAGGACGGGTGAATTTATTTTTATTCTCAGGGGGCGGGGCGACCCTTTGCACCGCCCCGCCCTCGATATTTTCAACAGAATGAAGTGTAATTCTGTCATGAACGAAAGTCAATAAAAAATTAGCACTCAGCAAAGCTGAGTGCTAACAAATCCTTGGAAAACCCACTGATTACGGCAAAAACCGGATTTCTGAACTTTTTGTTAAGCGCAGTTCCCCGCCCAGGGTGCAGTTCACAGATTGTTTAGAATTGTGCCTGCCATCCACCGGTTTCGGTGGCACGAAGCCGGTTCATCCAGTAGAATCAGAGCGATCTATCTTATATGAAGAATCGAGGTACCTCCATGAAAAAGAACACGCCGCTCCTTCTCTCCTCCATCATCCTGGTTGCCGTCTCGGTCACCGTCTACCTGCTCCAGGTCCTGATTTTCCGGGATCCCAGGACCACCGAGTTCTACATCTTTCAGGACTTTGCCTTCCTGCCGATCTCGATCGCGGTGGCAACCCTGGCGGTGAATGCCCTGATGGCAGAGCGGGAGAAGCGGGACAAGATCGCCCACACCAGCATGCTGCGCAGCCAGTTCTTCACCGGCATCGGCGTGCCGATGCTGGGGGTCCTCGCCGGCTGCTGCAGCGCACAGGGGCGCCTTCCCGTCCTCCCAGAGAACGGCTCCCAGAAGGACCGGGACAAAATGAAGGCAGACCTCATGGCGCTTCCCCTCTCGGTGCACCTGGACAAGGCGGCCTATGACCGCGTTCGGGAGCTTCTCGAGGGAAGCCGGACAGAGCTGTTGATTCTAGGCTCCAATCCGGACCTCATGGAGGCGGAGTGCTTCACCCAGCTCCTCTGGGGCTGCTTTCACCTTCTGGATGAGTACCGGCTGCGGGGAGACTGGGCAGCGCTCAAAGCAGAGGACATCTCCCATTTTGAGGAGGACTTTGCGCTGGTCCTCAAGCTGATCCTGGTCAACAACATCGACAATGCGGCCTATCTTCGGGCGAACTTCCCGAACTTTTACGGTGCCGCGAGGGCAAAGCTCGGCGGACAGCTCGGCAGTCGGGAGCGCTGAGCAGAAACATACGTCCCCATCGGAAAAACCGCCCGCCGCTCCGCCAGTGGAGGCCAGTTTGTCTGGATCTGCAGCCCCTTTCAGGCCATCTTCCCGTTGGAGATCGCATCGATCTCAAGAAGTTCCTCCTTCGTAAAGGCCGTGTTGGACAGTGCCTTGATGTCGTCGTCGATCTGGGAGGGCTTGGAGGCGCCGATGAGGACCGAGGTGACCTCCCGCTTTGCAAGAAGCCAGGCAAGGGCCATCTCCGCCAGCGTCTGCCCGCGGCGCTTTGCGATCGCATTCAGAGCCCTGATCTGGGAGAGCTTCTCCGGAGTCAGGGCGCTCTCCTTCAGGAAGCGGTGATCCCTTGCGATCCGGCTGTCCTGCGGGATGCCATCCAGGTACCGGTTCGTGAGAAGTCCCTGGGCCAGCGGACTGAAGGTGATGACGCCCTTCTTCAGACGGTATGCGGTCTCGAGAAGGCCGTTCTCCTCCACAGTCCGGTCAAAGATGGAATACCGGTTCTGGTTGATCACAAAGGGGACATGGCGCTCGGTGAGGATCTTTGCCGCCTTCTCCAGGGTCGGTCCGTCGTAGTTGGAAAGGCCGACATACAGCGCCTTGCCGCTTCGCACGATCTGCTCCAGGGCGCCCATGGTCTCCTCCAGGGGCGTGTTCGGGTCCATGCGGTGGTGATAAAAGATGTCCACGTAGTCCAGCTGGAGGCGGACAAGGCTCTGGTCGAGGCTTGCGATCAGGTACTTGCGGCTTCCCCAGTTGCCGTAGGGGCCGGGCCACATGTCGTACCCTGCCTTCGTGGTGACGATCAGCTCATCCCGGTGGCTTTTGAACTCCTCCTTCAGGATCCGCCCCACGTTCCGCTCCGCTGCCCCGTAGGCCGGCCCGTAGTTGTTGGCAAGGTCAAAGCAGGTGATCCCCAGGTCAAAGGCCCGGAAGCAGATCTGCTTCATATTTTCATAACTTGCCGTGTCCCCGAAGTTGTGCCACATTCCCAGGGATACCGCGGGGAGCAAAAGCCCGCTCTCCCCGCACCTTTTATACTGCATCGATTCATACCGGTTCTCTGCCGGAACGTATGACATATCCTCCTCCTTTGGTTTTCTTCCGTTCTGTGTTTACTTACTGTTCTGTCTCAGTTCTCCCCCTGCTGCTTGGCCCGGAAGGTGGCGACGTTCTCCGTCGTGACCTTCTGGTAGGGCAGGTACAGGTACCTGCCGTCGGTAAAGTTGAAGGATGATAGATCCGCTCCCTCCACCACCGCCACCGCCAGCTTTGCCATGGCAAGAGCCTGTCCCTCCTTGTCGTTGTAGACCGTGCCCGCCATGGTGCCGTCCTCGATGGCCGAGAGACCCTCCTTCGTGCCGTCCGTGCCAAACACCGCCGGGCGGTCTGCCTCGGTGATGTTCTTCCTGTCATAGGCGTCGATGGCCCCGAGGGCCATGTCGTCGTTGTTGGCCAAAACCAGCTCAATGCTGCTTCCGTACTGGGTGATCAGCTGGCTCATCCTGGTCAGCGCCTGTGCCCGGTTCCAGTTGGCAATGCTGTAGGAGAGTTTTTCCAGCTCGATGCCGCTGCCACGGATCGTGGAGACCGAGGTCTCCGTGCGCACGATGGCATCCTGATGGCCCGGCTCCCCCTCCAGGAGGACGAACTGGATCTTTCCGTCCTTGTTGCGGTCCACGGAGGAATCCGAGCGGATCAGGTCAGCGGCAAGCTCCCCCTGCATCTCCCCGGACTGGGTGGGATCCGAGCCAACGTAGTAGAGACGGTCCCACTGCATCAGGTCCTCCCGCACCGGCTCCCGGTTGAAGAACACGATCGGCACGTTGTGCTCCGTGGCCAGGTCGATGATCGTGGAGGTGGTGGCCCGGTCCACGAGGTTGACGCACAGCACGTCGCACCCCCCGTCGATCAGCTCCTCCACACAGGTGTTCTCCGTCCGCTGGCTTCCGGCCGCGTCCTTGACCGTGACCGAGATGTTGAGATCCTCCCGCTGCAGGTCCCGAAAGTCATCCTTGAGACAGGACACCAGCTCGCTGATGAAGGTGTCGTTGGCGTTGTACTCCACGACGCCCACCCGAAGGTAGCGGATGGTCGTCTCCTCGCGCTTGGCGCAGCCCGCCGAGGCCAGTCCGAAGAGCAAAAGTACCCCGGAGAGCAGCGCTGCCATGATCTTTTTCATAGATGTCTCAACCTCCCCGGGCTCAGTCCATGAACAGAAAGTCCTCGTTTTCCTTCCGGAACAGATCCTCCCGGCGAAACGTGCGGATCTCCACGGCGCCGCTCTTGATCTCGTCCCGGCTGTTTCTCAGCTTTCCCGCGATCTGGGTGATGCAGCGCCAGCCGCAGTCGTAGTCGTTGGGGATCACCAGCCCCGCGATGTCGTCGTGGTCCAGGTAGTAGGCCGAGTACTCCGAGGAGCTGATCCCGTAGATCACGGCGCCCCCGAGGGTCTTCTCCTCGGCGGCCTCCCCGGCCGCATCGGCGGATGCCGTGTCCAGGGCGGCAACCAGATCCACCCGGCTCTTTTCCGCGATCTGCTGTTCGAGATCAGAGCTCCCGGGACTCGCCGAGATGGTCCAGGCGATCTCCGGCGCCTGACCGGTTTGGTCTGCGATCCCGTCGGAAAATCCCTGCAGGGTCTGCTCTCCCTTGCTGGTCCCCTCTTCCGCCGACACGATGCCGATCGTCTTTCCCGAGAGGGAGCCCGCATAGTCGGTCAGCATCATCTCGGCCAGCGTCCTGCCACACTCATAGCTGTCCGGCGCGCTGATCGGGAAGGTGCTCTCCCCAGCTTCTGTGGAGAGGGGTTCGTCCCCCACCAGGATGACGGGGATCGAGCCCGCCGCCTCCTTTAACATCTCCTCCGTGCCCTCTCCCGGCGCCGGCTGCACGATCAGGGCACTCGCCCCGCCCGCCAGCTCCTGGGCGATGATGGCCCGCTCGTCCTCCGCATCGGTGATCGCGTCGGTGGCGGTGATCACGATGCGCAGGTTCTGCTCCGTCGCTCCCTGCTTGATGCCGGCAAAGAATCGGTCCCACTCCCCAGAGTCGGAGTCCGACACGATGACGGCGACCTTCTTCGGGCTCTCATTCCCCCGGAACATCAATAGAAGGACCGCCACTGCCGCGGCGCCGAGAAGGAGCTCCACCCAAAGGAAGGCGCGGTGTCCGCTGTGTCTGAGCTTCATGCGCCCTCCTTCTGCGGGATCCCGCCCTGCTCCAGTTCCTTCTGGTTCTCCGGCGTAAAGGGCACCGCCGGGAAGCGGATGTGCACCCGGGTGCCCACGTCCGGCTCACTCTCGATCGTAAGACCGTAGTCCCTGCCGAAAATCAGGCGGATCCTCGAGTTGACGTTGACAAGGCCCACCCCGGAGCCGTGCTTGTGGACAATATTTCCCTCCTTCAGCACGTTTTCCGCCGTCTCCTGCGTCATGCCCTGGCCGTTGTCCTCCACCGTGATCTCCACGTCGTCTCCGGTTCGAACGCCTTTGACGGTGATCGTGCCGCCGTCGTCCTCGTCCATCTCCCCCACGCCATAGTAGATCGCGTTCTCCAGGATCGGCTGGAGAATGAGCTTCACCGTGCAGCAGGAGAGAATCTCCGGCGCGATGTCGTACTTCACCGCAAAGCGGTCCTTGTAGCGGACCTTCTGAATGTTCATGTAGGAGCGGGCGTGCTGGATCTCGTCCTCCACGGACAGGATCGTATGCCCCTTGGACAGGGAGATCCGAAGGAGCTTGGCGAGCTCCGAGATCATGTACACGGCCTCTTCGTTCCGGCCCCCCTCCACCATCCAGGTGATGGAGTCCAGGGTGTTGTACAGAAAGTGGGGATTGATCTGGCTCTGCAGGGCGTCGAACTCGCTCTTTCTGCGCTCGTTCTGCTCCTGCACGATCTGTTTCATGAGCACATCGATCTGCTCATAGGACTTCTGGATCGAGTGGCCCAGATGCCGCACCTCTGCCGGGCCCACCGAGACGATCTGCGGCTTTTCCCCGGCCTCGTAGGCCTTGACCGAGTCGTCGAGCTGCAGGATCGGCCGGGAGATCCGCCCCGAAACCAGGCGGTTCACCGCAAGAAGGAGCATGACCACCACCAGGAAGAACAGGATGATGAAGTACTGCACGTTGACAATGCGGCTGCTGTAGGCCTCGTTGGGGATCACGCCCACCAGCTTCCAGCCGGTGTAGCTGATGGTGCGGACCAAGATGTCCCGCTTTTCCCCCTGGAGCGTATCCTGGTAGACTCCATCGGTCAGTCCCGCCGCGAAATCCGTGTTCTCCTTGGCGGTGCCCTCGCTGATCTGGACCTTTCTGGGGTGGTAGATCAGGTTCCCTTCCGAGTCGCACAGGTAGTAGTACTGGCCGTTGGTGGTCTCGTTGATCTGGTCCATGATCTGGCTGATGCCGGAGTAGTTCATGTCCACCAGGAGAACCCCCATCTTGGTGTCGTCCCCGTCGAGCACCTCCACCGCCCGGGAGAGGGAGATCACCCAGTAGTAGTTCTTCGTGCCGTCATCGAAGAGGTTCTGCACGTGCGGTGTGGAGAAGTGCACGTTCTCAATTCCCGCCATGGCGGTCTGAAACCACTCCTGGCTGGTCACATTGGGATCAGTCTTCTGGGAAACCACCGGGGCGGCAGCCAGAAGGCTCCCGCTTCCGTTGTAGAGCGCAATGCTCACCAGACTGTCCTGGCTGGACTCGTAGATCAGGCCCAGCTCCTGGGACAGGGCCGGGTCCCCCACATCCAGCTCCGTGACCACGTTGTAGCAGACCGCGTCGCTGACCTGGCGCATCGACACCAGGTAGTCCTCCAGCGTGTGCTGGGTCTGCTCCAGGGAGCTCTCGGTGTTCTGCAGGGTCGTCTCCCGGGAGGAGAGGGCAAAGCGCTGGTAGAGGACAAGGCTGGTCGTCAGCATCAGGATGAGGGACACCATCATGAAGGCGACCATCACCGTGAGCTGAATGCCCCGGGGCGTGCGCCCCTTTCCATGCATGAAATTGATTCTCTGCCTGCTTCCCGCTCTCATGTGCCGGTCACATGCTCCGATTTGTACCGCGAGGGGGACATCCCGTAGGCCTTCTTGAAGACATAGCTGAAGTAGTTCGCGTCCTCATAGCCGACCTTCCTCGCAATCGTGTAATTCTTCTCGTCCGTCTCGAGAAGAAGGCGCGCTGCCTCCTTCATCCGAAAATCCGTCAGATAGCTGATAAAGGACTCCCCTGTCTCCTTCTTGAACACGGAGGAGAAGTAGGAGCTGGAAACCCCCAGGGTGCTGCAGACCTTGTCAAGGGAGAGATCCACGTCGTTGTAGTTCGTGCGGACATAGTTCTGGGCCTCCTCCACGTAGGACTTGGAGGTGTTGCTCCGCACATTCGAAAGAAGCTCCGAGAAGGCGAGGGAGAGGTCGAGGAGCCAGTCCCGTAGGGTCCGGATGTCCATCCGCGGCACTCTTTCATAGAGGTTCTCCCCGCCCTTTTTGATCGCGTCCGGGTTCAGGTGGTTTCCGGAGGCAAAGCGGTAGATGCTGCCCACAAGCTCCATCACCGCCACCTCGTACTGGCGAACGCTCTTTGCCTTGCGGGAGAGCCCGTCCACAAAGCTGTCCACCGATTGGGTGATCGCCTCCTTGTCCCCCAGGTGGATGTTCTTGAAGAGCTTTTGCATCGCCTCGCCGTCCGAGACCTCGAACCCCGCGTTTTCCGTCGGGGCGATCTCGCGGATGTTGATGGCGCGGCCGGTGCCGTAGAGAACCCGGTAGGACACCGCCTCCCGGGCGCCGGCATAGGAGGCCGCGGACTCCAGGAGGTTCTCATAGACCTTGCCGATTCCCGCCGTCGTCTCCGCCCCCATGATCCGCTTCATGCTGCGGCAGAACCGGTCGCAGTCATCGGTGAGCTCCGAGACCGCGCCCTTCTCGGTGAGCTGAGCGAACATGACGGTGTTGCCAAGGTAGGTGAAGAACTTTCCGCGCCACTTGGCGCCCAGATGTTCCTGGACCTGCTTTTGCACCGACATGGACAAGAGCAGCGGGCTGATGTTCTCCGGCACGTGGTGGGAGGAGGTGTGGAACACCGCAATGCAGAAGAAAGGGCCTGTCAGGTCGATCCGGTAGTCCGCGACGTACCGGGCAAGATCCTCCTCCTGGATTCTGCCCTCGATGAGGGACGAGAAGAAGTTTGCCTGCAGAAGCGGCAGGGACTCCTCGTAGTAGGTCTGAAGCTTCTCGACGCTTCGCTTCTCCTCCCGGTCCTGGTCCAGGGTCTTTTTCAGGCGCTGGAAGACCTCCGTGAGCTCCTGGGAGTTCACGGGCTTTAAGATGTACTCCTCCACCTCGAGGTGGACCGCCTCCTTCGCGTACTCGAACTCGTCAAAACCGGTGAACAAGAGGATGCGGACCGTGGGCATCTCCTTTTTCAGGCGCCTCGCCAGCTCCAGGCCGTCCATGAACGGCATCTTGATGTCCGTCATCACCACGTCGGGCTGGTACTTCTCCGCCATCTCCAGGGCCTTGGCGCCGTTGGAGGCGCTGCCGATCACGGCAAACCCCAGCGCATCCCAGTCGATCTTGCGCATGATCACCTGGATGACCTCTTCCTCATCGTCCACGAGCAGCACGCTGTACTTTTCCATCATAGCCCTTTCTTTTGCTTCTTCCGGATATTTTAGCATG
Organism: Lachnospiraceae bacterium; assembly: GCA_022483465.1. Taxonomy (GTDB): domain Bacteria; phylum Bacillota; class Clostridia; order Lachnospirales; family Lachnospiraceae; genus CAG-791. The sequence goes on from JAKVNF010000001.1 coordinate 394,470, forward strand.
TTTGGCAGGGAACCAAAACAGCGGGTTCCGGCGGCGCCGGAGCCTGCTCTTTTGCCCCTCTGCGGGAAACAAAATCAGGGGAGCCGTTTCCGGCTCCCCCAATGGTCAGCAAACAGGAGCATAGCACCTGATTGACGCTTACTTCTTCTGCACGTACTTCAGGCAGTCGAGCGTGACAGCGGTCAGAATGATGATACCCTCGAAGACGAACTGCAGGTTCGTATCGATGCCCAGGATCGTCAGGGAGTAGGTCAGGGAGGTGAAGATCAGGACGCCGACCACGACGCCGGAGATCTTACCGATACCACCGGTGAAGGAGACACCGCCGACCACGCAGGCAGCGATGGCATCCATGTCCCAGCCCTGTCCATAAGCAGCAGATCCGGAACCGACCATTCTCAGGCACTCCAGCCATGCGCCGCAGCCATAGAGGATACCTGCCATGATGAAGGCACCCAGGGTCACCTTGAAGACCGAGATACCGGAGACGGAAGCCGCCTCAGGGTTGCCGCCGACGGCGTAGAGGTTCTTGCCGAAGGTCGTCTTGTTCCAGATAAACCACACGATCGCCACTGCCGCCACCGCCCAGAGGATGATGGTCGGGAACGTGCCGAGCTTGGGGATGAACATCTTGGGGATCGACTGCTCAATGGCACCGAAGGAGACACCCTTCGTCGCGTAAGTAACGAGGCCGAAGATGATCAGCATGTTTGACATCGTGGAGATGAAGGGGTGCATCTTGAACCGCGCCATGAAGAAGCCGGCGAGGGACGAGAAGCAGGTGCAGAACACGATGCAGAGCACCAAAGCCAGGATGGCTCTTGCCCCGTTGGGGATGCCCGTGGTGTCAAAGATGTGTCCGAAGACCGCACCGGTGTTGACACCCTGGTGCATGACGATGGTCGCCGTGACCATCGACATACCGATCATACGGCCGATGGAGAGGTCGGTACCGGTCAGGAGGATCAGGCCTGCGACGCCGAGGGCGAAGAACATACGGGGCGATGCCTGCTGCAGGATGTTCAGGATGTTGGAAACCGTCAGCAGCTGCGTGTGCTTCACGATCGGGGTGATGATGCACAGGAAGATGAAGATCGCGACGATGACGATGTAGAGTCCGTTCTGCAGGAAGAACTGGCGGCGGTTGAAAGTGTACCTGCGGTTCTCCCGCTTCTGGGCCTGGTTCTGCGAGAACGTGAACTTCGACATGCGAAGGAGATCGATCAGGTGATACTTGTAGGTGAAGGCCTCATGCTGTCTGTCCTTGATCTCCTGGAGCTCTCTGTCGCGGACCATGGAGGCATCGAACTGGCGGTTCTTGTAGACGTAGTTCTCGTCCTTGATCTCCTGCTTGTCGGTGAGTCCGGAGAGGATCTTCTCGTGCTCCTTCTTCAGCTCTTCCATCTTTGCGCTGTAGTCGGAGAATGCCTTCTCCTTCTGGGCCGTGCAGGAGGCCACAACCTTGCTGTAGTAGTCGGCGTCGAAGTGCTCGTCCAGGTACTTCTCCGCCTCGGCGATCAGGCGGTCCACCTCGGGCTTGTTCTTCTCCTCGATGGCCTTTGCCGGTGCCAGATTCTTTTTATCCTCGGCGATCAGCTTTGCCTGCTCGTCCTTGGTGTAGTTCTTGTCCTCTTTGACGAGGGTGATGTGGTTGGTCAGCTCCACCACCACGTCGGTGCCGTCCTTGCGAAGGGCGTCGATCTTCTTCTGTATCGCAGCTACGTGCTCCTCAATCGGCTGACGGAGCTTGTCTTCTTCCTCCTGCGTGAGGATCTTCTGATTTGCCATTTCTGTTTTCCCTCCCTTACAGATATTTCGCGCTCAGTCTGAGGAGCTCTTCCTGATTGGTGTCCTTGGTGTTGACAATACCGGCCAGATGTCCGTTGGACATGACGCCGATGCGGTTCGTGATGCCGAGGATTTCCGGCATCTCCGAGGAGACCACAATGATCGTCTTGCCCTGTTTTGCCATCTGGATGATCAGCTCGTAGATCTCGTACTTCGCGCCGACATCGATGCCGCGCGTGGGCTCATCCATCAAAAAGACCTTGGGATCCCGCTCGAGCCACTTGCCGAAGATGACCTTCTGCTGGTTGCCGCCGGAGAGGGAGGAGATGCTGTCCTCCGGGCCCATGCACTTGGTATGCATGATGCGGATCTCCTTCGAGGTCGCCTTGGTCATCTTGGGATCGGAGAGCGCGAGGCCGTTCATGTAGTGGGAGAGATTGGAGATCGTCGTGTTGAAGGTCAGATCTCCCTTCAGGAACAGGCCGTTGGCCTTTCTCTCCTCTGTGATCATCGCAAAGCCGTGTTCCATGGCCTGTCTGGGGTTCTCGAAGTTCATGAGTCTGCCGTTGTAGTAGACCCGGCCGGCAGCTCTGGTTCTGGTGCCGAAGATCGTCTCCAAGAGCTCAGTCCGCCCGGCGCCGACGAGGCCGTACAGTCCGAAGATCTCGCCCTTTCTCACGTCAAAGGTGATGTCCTGCAGGTGCGGTGCGTACTTGGTGGACAGGTGCTTGACCTCGAGGATGTTCTCTCCGGGGGTGTTGTCCACCGGCGGGAAGCGGTTGTCCAGGGATCTGCCAACCATGGCGGCGATCAGCTCGTTCATGTTGGTGTCCTTGGTCGACTTGGTCATGACCAGGGAGCCATCCCGCAGCACCGAGACCTCATCGCAGATCTCGAAAATCTCGTCCATCTTGTGGGAGATGTAGATCAGGGAGATGCCCTGATCGCGGAGCCTTCTCATCATTGTGAAGAGCTTCTCCACCTCCGGCACGGTCAGGGAGGAAGTCGGCTCATCGAGAACGATGATCTTGGAGTTGTAGGAGATGGCCTTGGCGATCTCGCACATCTGCCGCTTGGAGACGGACATCGTGCGCATCGGTGCGGTCAGGCTGACCGTGATGTCCAGCTTTCGGAACAGGTCCGCCGCCTCCTTCTTCATCCTGGCCTCATCCACCACTCCGGCGGAGTTCACCGGATACCGGCCCAGGAACAGGTTGTCCACGACGCTCCGCTCCAGGCACTGATTCAGTTCCTGGTGCACCATGGCGATGCCGTTCTCCAGGGCATCCTTGGGTCCGCTGAAGGAGACCTCTTTCCCGTCGAGGATGATGGTTCCCTCATCCTTCTGGTAGGTTCCGAAGAGGCATTTCATCATCGTGGACTTTCCGGCGCCGTTCTCACCCATCAGACCCATGATCGTGCCGCGCTTCACATCCATGTTGATGTGATCGAGCACCTGGTTGCGGCCGAAGGACTTGCACATGCCCCGGATGGACAGGATGATGTCATCTTTCTTATCTTCTGCCATTTTTCCCTCCTGCTACGTGCTTTTTCAAAGAAAGGAGGCTGCCAGGAAGTAATCTTCCTGACAGCCTTCCTGCATGCTTAAAACGATTCGCTTCTGATTGTGATGCTTACTGGCTCAGAAGAGAGGTGTAAGAGGCTGCGTTGTCGGTCTTCACCATGTTGATGCAGAATGCATCGTACTCAGAAGGATTGCCCAGACGGTTCGTGATGTTGGACTCGGTCTGGCCATCACCGCCGATGTAGTCGACATTCAGGTTCAGCAGATCATCATAGGCCTGCAGCAGCGGCTGATAAGTTGCGGAGAGGAAGTTATCGGAGGCATTGTAGATGTCGAGCCATACCTTCTTCTCAGGAGAAGTGGAAGCATCCAGCTGGTTGGAAACCGGTGCGTAGGTCTTGGTTGCATCGGTGAAATCCTGATAGTTGTCAGCCGTCACTGCCACGTTCAATGCGTAGTAGGATCTCTCGTCTGCGTTGTACTCGTACACATCGCTGGTCAGGACGTTGCCTGCTGCATCAGCGGTGCCGATACCGGTATCAATGTCAACGCCGTCCAGGCAGTTGCGAACCACACGAAGTGTCAGATAAGCCTGCACATCTGCGTGCTGGCTGATGGTTCCGCCGTAGCCGTCCGCGATAGCTGCAACAGCGTCGCTGTTTGCATCATATCCGAAAGTCGGGACGTTGTTGTCCTTGGACCAGCTGTTGAACATCGACATGCCCATGCCATCGTTGTTGGAGACGACGATATCAATCTGATCACCGAAGGAAGAAGCCCAGGTGGAGATTGCGTTGCCGGCAGTTGCGGCATCCCAGGTAGCACCTGCGGAGTTCTTCATCTCTTGAGAGGCGAGCTCACGGATGGTGTAGGTCTTGCCGCCGACGGTCAGGGTGCCGTCCTGGACATCCGTTGCAGATCCGTCGGTGTTGGTTCCGATCGGGTTCGCATCGATGTCTCCGTTATTCTCCACAGCGGTCTGCAGAGCCTTGCGGACGCCTCTCGTACGGGCGATGGAATCGTTGTGTCCGATATCGCCGATGGCGAGAACGTAGCCGATGATGCCATCGCCGTTGCGGTCGATCGTGTCTGCGTGGTCCTCGATGTACTGCTCGACCATCTGGCCCTGGAGCTCAGCGCCCTGGTTGGCATCGAATCCGACGTAGTAAGTATCCTTGTTGAAGTTGAGAGCGGTCATATCCAGCTCACCGGTGGAGGAGTTGGACGGCTGGCGGTTGAACCAGCAGACGGGCTTGTCCTTGTTTGCAACCGTGCCGGATGCTGCTGCCGTATCTGTGGAAGCGGCTTCCGTGGTAGCTGCAGCTGCCTCTGTGGTGGCTGCTGCTGCATCAGTGGCAGCGGCGGTGGAAGAGCTGCTGCTCGAAGATGAAGATGATCCGCAGCCTGCCAGCATTCCCGCTGCAAGCACCGCTGCTGAAAGGATCGATAACACACGCTTCTTGTTCATAAAAGTACCCTCCTTTTTGTTCTCGCGGGGCTTCCCTTGTCCCCGTCGACAGTGCGTATCTTACCCCATCGCCCCCAAAATTTTTATAGAATGGCGTTAGTAAGAAAACGGGTTGATAAGCTCCAAAGCATTTTAGCAGAAGTATAAAATATGCCGTTTTGTACATTCTGCTGTACAACGGCCTTCTCTAACTTGAACTACAATAGTCTTGCCAGGAGGGCAAGACTATGAGCTGCATTGAGCGCATACTGACCGAAGCCAGAGATCTTTCCAGGGACGACCTGATTCTTCTTGTTAACAAGCTCATGGAGGGCTTCTCCCATGAGAGTGCAACCTCTTCTCCGAAGAAGATGATTGCTCCCCGTTTGGATTGTCCGATCTGCCATTCCAATGCTCATGTTGTTAGGAATGGACACAAACATGGAAAACAGGCATACATCTGCAGGCAATGTGGAACGTCATTTGTTACAACGAGCAACACTTTGCTCTCAGGCTCACACTTTGGTACTGAGATCTGGACCAAGGTTCTGGAAGAGACGCTCAGGGGGACCTCTCTGGATAAGACGGTCAAGTCACTTGCCAGCCATGGATGCAAGATCAGCCATAGCAGTCTGTTCTTCATGCGGCATAAGATCATGCTTGCTCTCGAGGACATGCAGGTGGAGCAGCCAGCCACGGTGGAAGATGTCGTGGAAGCGGATGAAACCTACGTTCCGGAGTCCAAAAAAGGTACGAAATTTGGCCCTGATGCCAGTCGAAAGCCCCGCAAGCGTGGCACTCCCGCATCCAAACGCGGCCTTTCAGACGAGCAGATCTGTATCTGCACCGCAGTACAGCGCAAGACTGGCGATCTGATCGTGAAATCCGAGAACCGGGCAAGGCCTTCCAGTGCAAATGTTGTTGATATCTATACTGGTCATGTCCAGAAGGGCACACTTTTCCTGACGGACGGCATGAATGTGTATCCGAGGCTGGGCAAGATCCTGGGAATCACGGTCATGAATGTGAAGAAGGAGTCGGCAGGTTTCTTCAATCTGAACACTGTGAACAACCTTCACTCTTTTATCAAGCGCCGATATACCGAATATCGCGGTGTCGCCACCAAGTATTTGAACCGTTACAACCTCGTATTCAGGGCAGCGTACAGGCAGAGGACAACGATTGGGGAACTTGCGGAAACTCTCTTTGCATCCAGGAATCCCAAGAAGGTACACCATTATGGAGATGTTAAGGAGCTCAATCTGCTTGCAATTTGATGACTACAAGATGCACTTATTGCTTATCAACCCGTTTTCTTACTAACGCCTATAGAATATTTTTGGACCTTTCTTGAAAATTTCCAGATTCGTTTGGCCAATCTATACAGGTGATCCGGCCATATATGCCAGTTTCTTGAGCACTATTTCCATGTTTTGGCCCCTGCCCGGGGCGATTTCCGCCCGCATTCTTCAATTTTCACAAAAGCCCCCGGGCACAAAAAGGGCCCGCGAAGGGGAGCTTCGTCTCCTTCGCGGGCTGCTGTCACAGGGGGTATTTGTTTTTCTTCAGTGGTTGTAGACCATGCGGTGGAACCGCTTTGCCGCGGTCAGGCCAAGCACCACGATCCAGACGACGATTCCCGTCATCGTGACGGCAAGCGGAATGCTCTCGATCTGCGGGGTCAGGATCGCGCGGATCGCCTCACTGATCCAGGTAAGGGGATCGATCAGCGTCACAACCTGCATCACAGGGAGCGGCGTCAGCTGGTGCCAGGTGTAGAAGATGCCGCCGAGGAATACGACGGGCATCAAGAAGCCGGGGAACATTGCAGCGATCTGGGAGGGCAGCACGATGGTGCCAACGAGCAGTCCCAGCGCCGCAAAGGTGAGAGCCGTGAGCAGCAGAACCGCAATCAGGAGCGGGATTCTGCCGGGGTAATGGTCAGCTGGATCCGGCTTCCCATGAAGATCAGCGGGATCGGCAGCACGATGAGTCCTCCGAGGAAGGACTCCAGAATGCCGACAAACATCTTGGAGAGGGCAACCGTCCGGGCTAAGACCTGCGCAAGGAGTCGGTTCTCAATCCCCCGCAGGTTTTGGAAGTCCAGGAAGATCGGAACCGCGGTGCCGTGGATGCCGGTGATCAGCATCGACACGCCGGCCATGCCCAAGAACATGTGGGTCGGGAAGCTCTCGGGGAGAATTCCCACCGCGGGGAGCATCCAGCCGTAGACCAGGATCAGAATGAAGGGAAGCATCGCAACGCGGAAGACGAACTCCCACTTGTCGCGCCACTGCACCAAGAGATCCCGATGCACCATTGCCCCAAAGGCCGTTCTGGTAAGTTTCTTCTGTTCCGTCACAATCACTCCTCTCCGTTTGCGCTCTGGCGGCCGTCGACGCCGTCGTGATTTGTCAGCACCAGGAACACGTCGTTGAGACTCTTGGTTCCCGTCTTCTCCTCCAGCTCCTTTACGGTGCCATACAAGAGAAGCTCACCTTTTTTCATGATCGCCACATGCTCGCAGAAGTTCTCGGCCTCCTCCATGTAGTGGGTGGTGAGGAAGATCGTCGTCCCCTCTTTGTTCATCGCCAGCATCTGATCCCAGAGTATCTGCCGGTAGTTCGGATCGAGGCCCGTGGTGGGCTCATCCAAAAAGAGGATTTCCGGGCGGTGGAGCATGGCCCTTGCGATCCTAAGGCGCTGTGCCATGCCGCCGGAGCAGCTCCCGACATCGTCCTTTCTCCGCTCATAGAGGCCGAACTTCTGGAGGAGCTCCACTAAGCGGGCTTTGATGTCCGCCTTGTCCATGCCGAAATATCTTCCGTGGAAGCAGAGGTTCTCCTCTGCGGTCAGGTGGCGTTCCAGGTTGTTGTGCTGGGCAACGGCGCCGATTTTGCGGCGGATCACCTGCGCCTTCCCCGTCAGGTCCCTGCCGTCATAGAGGATGCTGGCGCCGCTCGGGAGAAGCTGTGTGGTCAGCATGTTGATCGTGGTGGATTTTCCGGCACCGTTGGCACCGAGAAATCCGAAGATCTCTCCCTTCTTCACGTGAAAGGAGATTCCCTTCACCGCATCTGCCGTGCCCTTCTTGGTCACGTACGGTTTCTTCAGATCCTTGGTCTCCAACAGGTACTCACTCATCCTGCGTCCTTTCCGGTTTTATTATACCCCAGTGGGGTATCTCTCGAACCAAGAGGAATAATATACCCATTTGGGGTATATTCTAAATGGAATTTCAACTTTTTCAAATTTATTTTTAAAACCGGGGCCGGACGCGCTGTCCGATACCCTTCCATACCGTATACCCCGTATCGGTATATGTCTCAGGGGCCCGTCTCCTGCTCTCCTCCCCTGCCTGTCCCGGCCTGTTCGCGGCGCGCCGCAGATGTTACAATGTTCCCGGCGGCGCTAAGCGCCGCAGAAGGGAGTTATGTGATGAAACGATGCAGAGGTATATTGTCTGCCCTTGCCGCAGGCCTTCTTGCTGTGGCACTTCTTAGTCCCTCCCTCCCCGCGAAGGCAGCGGCGGGGGATGCGGTGTACATCACCGCAGTCAACCGGGCGATCCAGCAGTCCCTGACGGTGAATGTCGTCTCCCTGGAGGAGTCCCTCTCCGCCACGGTCACCGGCATCCCCTTTGCCACGAGGACGCTCCAGGGGGAGAATCCCTCCCAGTACCAGATGGATGCCTCCGGCAACATCACCTGCGTCCTGAACGGGGTGCGCAAGATCACCTGCACCTACGACGAGAAGGGCTCCGTCACCGCACTGGTCTTCTACGAGCCCGCCTTTGACGCCTCCGGCGCGCTGATTCCGGGCGCCTACACCGAGCAGTCCGAGATCGTCAGCACCCCGGTCTACGGTTCCGACGGGCGCCTGTCCGAGATCACCGGGGACAGCTTCGGCATCCTCGACTTCGCCTATGACAGCGCGGGGCGGATCACCGATGTGAAAAAGGGCTGGTCGAAGGACCACATGACCACCGAGTACCGCTACCTCTACGACGACGCGGGGCGGCTCTGCGACGTGCAGCTTCTTGCCGCCGGCTCGCTCATCTCCGATGATCAGACCACCCTCTTCACCGACAGCGGGCTTCCACTGGCACAGGTGATCAAAACCCAGGACAAGGATGAGGACGGCAACGTCCTGCCCGAGGTGGTCCACCAGGCGGTGTACCGCTATGGCGACAACGGGGCGCTTGTCGAGCAGGCGCTCCAGTACACCGAGTGCAACTACACGATGATGACCGAGTACGGCTACTAAAAAGGCGTCTTCCCCTTCCGGTTTCCGGATTCCGAACACAGCAAAGCACCACAGAAGGACTTTTGATCCTTCTGCGGTGCTTTTTCGCGTCCGTCTGATTCGGAAAACGAACGCTTGCGACAGCTCAGAACTTCAGCAGTTTGTGGAGCGGCCCGTTTTCCTGTCTCTTCTTTTTCTCCAGGTATTTCTGGTTCTCCGTGGCAAAGTCCAGGTGCTTCCTCCTGCAGGTCTCCTGGAGCTCCCGGATTCTCGCTTCTTCCGCCTCTTGGTCCGCCTGCTCCTGCTCCCTTCTTGCCCGCTCCTTCGGATCGACCCAGGTGCCGCCGGCCTCCAGGACCTGCTGCTTTTGATGAGCCAGAATCAGCGCATGATCCTCATCCAGGTGCTTCTCCACATCAAGGCGCAGCACCAGTACGATGCACACGGCAAAGCAGATCATGTCGATGCCAAGGTACGTGAGCACCAGAATCCGCTGCACCTGCGCAGTCTGGGCAAACACCTGCGCGCCGCTCTCCAGCGTCTGCCGGATGCCGGTGTTGACGTAGCCCGCCCGGGAGAGCGCACCGTTCAAAATGCCGTTGCACACCCCCGCAAGGCCCGCGTAGATGGCGGAATAGACTGCCATCGTAAAGCCGTCGGAGCGGAAGCCGTTCTTCGCCTCCATGTGGTCCAGCACATCCGAGAGGACCGCCAGGAGCACGTACTGGGCGGGGATGATGCCGATGGTCTTAGGCACCTGGTCTTCCTTTGGTGGGAAAGAGCTCCACCGGCCCCTTGGTGATGGTCACCATGTCGGGCACAAGCTCCGCCATCACCCCGGCGCGGCAGATCAGCTGATGAAACCGGGTGGCGGGGAAGGGGACTTTGGTCGCAAAGCCGGACAACAGGTGCACCTTCCCGTTCTCTGCAAGAACGCCCGGGTCAAAGGCAAAGGGCTCGCCGCTTCTCGTTCCCCAGACGTGGCCGTCCGCAAAGTGCACCGTCCCGTAGTACTCGTACTGCTCCGCCGGCGTGTCGCAGACCGCGACCCCAATCCGACCGAGAAAGTCGAAGGCGTAGTAGAGGTAGTACCGCCCGTCCTGCCCCTGGCAGACATCCGGCGCGTAGAGGGAGCGAAGGCCCAGCCGGTTGGCAGGGGCCTGTCTCCTTCGATAGATGACGCCCTCATAGCGCCAGTCGGAGAGATCGTCCGCCGGTGCGGACCAGCAGACGTAGTCGTTCAAGCAGAACATGGGTGTCCCGAACCGGTCGTGGGAGCCGTAGACATAGACCCGCTCTCCGAAGAGGTGGGGTTCTCCGTCGGGCACGTACTCCCAGGACGGCAGGTAGGGATTGCAGATTTGTCGCTTCATGATGATTCGCTCCGATTTTTCGGGCGCAGCATCTCCTGCGTCCGTTCTGTTCATTCAGGATACCACCCGGCAGGGCCCCCGCCGGCTCGTTGCAAAAAAGGGTTTCCTCCCCGCACAAACCGCAGAAATAGGCGGGCACAAAAAATCCTGCCCTCCCGGAAAGGAAGGCAGGAAAAAGTTCTGAAAGGTATTTTCGTATTCTTCTAAGCGGTCGTGGAGGGATCCACCGCATCCCGCAGGGCATCGCCGATGAAGTTGGTGCAGATGACCAGGACGATGATGACGACGCCCGGGCTCACCCAGAGCCAGGGCATGCCGGTCAGCACCGAGATGGACTCGGCGCCGTTGAGGAGGTTCCCCAGGCTTGCCTGCGGGGGCTGCACGCCCATACCCAGAAAGGAGAGCGCCGCCTCGTCCAGGATGGAGATGGCCATGACGCTGGTGGCAAACACCAGAATCGGCGCCATCGCGTCCGGCAGGATCTCCGAGAAGAGGATGTAGCGGCCGGGCATGCCCTCAATCCGGGCTGCCTGCACGTAATCCGCGTTTCGGATCTCCATCACATTGCCGCGGACCAGCCGGGCGACGCCGGGCCAGTCGACAAAACCCAGGATCAGGATGATGTTCCACATGCCCGGGGAGAAGATCACGCTGGCCACCAGGATCAGAAGGATGTAGGGGAAGGACATCACGGTGTCCGTGATGCGCATGATGATCATGTCCGCCGCGCCGCCAAAGTACCCGGCGACAAGGCCGAGGACCGTCCCGATCGCCGTGGCAAGGAGCGTTGAGAGCGCACCCACCAGGAGCGAAACCCTTGTGCCGTACAGGAGCCGGGAAAACATGTCACGCCCGATCGCGTCGGTGCCCAGCAGATGCTTTGCGCTCGGCGCCGCCGAGAACTCGGGGTTGATCGCGTTGGGGTCATAGGGGGCGATGATCGGCGCGAGGACCGCCAGGGCCACGATGGCCAGGACGATCCAGAGGCTCACAAAGCCCACCTTGTGATAGGTAAAGCGCCGCCAGACGGTGTGGAGATAGGACTCGGTCCCCGCCTTGTTTTGTTCCAACTTTGCTCTCATAGGTCACTCCAGTCGGACGGTCGGATCCGCCAGTGCGTACAGAATGTCGGTCAGAAGGTTGGTCAGAAGCACCACCACCGCGGTCAGAAGGCACATTGCCATGATGACCGGGTAGTCACGCTCAAGCACCGCATTCATGGTCATCAGGCCCAGCCCCGGCCAGGAGAAGACCTGCTCCACGACGATGGAGCCGCCGAACAGGCTCGGGATCTCCATGCCGATCACCGTGATGATCGGAATCAGGGCGTTGCGCAGGGCGTGCTTGTAGATGACAAGCCGCCTGCCGATGCCCTTTGCCTTCGCGGTGCGAAGAAAGTCCTTATTGAGGATCTCCAGCATGCTCGAGCGGATGTAGCGGACATCCCGGCCCGCCATCTCCACCGCAAGCACGATGCAGGGCAGGATCAGGTAGCGCAGCTGCACGCCGCTCCCCGGGCTCCCCAGAAGGCGCATGCCGGAGGAGGGAAGGACCCCGAGCTTCACCGCAAAGACAAAGATCAAAACCAGTCCCAGGAAGAACTGCGGGATGCTCTGGCCAAGAAATGCCAACGTCACGATCACGTAGTCCGCCTTCGAGTGCTGGTGCACCGCGCTGTAGATGCCGGCAAAGATCGCGATGATCATGGCAAGGACCAGGGCGGAGCTCATGAGGATCAGCGTCGGACCCAGGTGGCTTGCGATCATCGAGGACACCGGCTCATAGCTCTTGTAGGAATACCCCAGGTTTCCCCGGAGTGTCTGGGAGAGCCAGCGGAAGTACTGCACCACCACCGGGTCGTTGAGGCCCCAGTTCTGGGCCCTCTGGGCCACGGCCGCCTGGTTGACCTTTGGGCCGCCGCTGATGATCTCCAGAGGATTCCCCGCCAGGGACATGATGGCGTAGTCGACGATGGTGATGCCAAAGAGCACCACCAGGGCGATCAGGAGGCGCTTCAGGATATATTTTGCCATCTCAGGCCTCCTTTCCTTCGCCAGGTGCTGCCAGCGGATGCCAGCAGGCGGCGAGGTGCCCGGGCTCCCGCCCGGAGACCGGTTTCAATTCCGGTTCTTCCTGCCGGCACTGGTCCGTGGCAAAGGGGCAGCGCTCCGCAAAGCGGCAGCCCTTCGGCAGGTCGATGGCGGAGGGCACTTCCCCGTCCGGCACCGTGATCTGTCCCCGCTTTTTCGGGTCCATGGAGGGCACCGCCTGGACGAGGAGTCCCGCATAGGGGTGAGCCGGGTGGTGGAACACCTGGGAACCCTCTCCCTGCTCCACGATCTTGCCGAGGTACATGACCGCGATCTCATCGCTGATGTAGTGGACGGCACCCAGGCCGTGGGCGATGAAGAGGTAGGTCACCCCCAGTTCCCGCTGCAGGCTCTTTAAGAGATTTAGGATCTGGGCCTGAATCGAGGCGTCCAGGGCGGACACCGGCTCGTCGCAGACGATGACCTGGGGCTTTAGGGCAAGGGCCCGCGCGATGGTGATACGCTGGCGCTGGCCGCCGGAAAACTCATGGGGATAGCGGGTCCTTGCGCTCTTGGAAAGTCCCACCATGTCCAGCAGCTCATCGATTCGTTTGTCCACCGTGTCCCGGGTCTCCATGCCGTGGTATAGGATCGGCGCCGAGAGGATGTCAATCACCCGCTTGCGGGGATTCAGGGACGCATAGGGGTCCTGAAAGATCATCTGCAGGTTCAGTCTTGCGGACTGAAATTCGCTCTTTGGCAGAGAGAGCAGGTCCCGCCCCTCGTAGAGCACCTCGCCCCCGGTGGGCTTGTCGATACCGACAAGGAGTCGTCCCGTGGTGGACTTGCCGCAGCCCGACTCCCCCACAAGGCCCAGAGTCTTTCCCCGGTGAAGGGAGAAGCTCACGCCGTCCACGGCGTGGACCACCTTCCGGTTTTTGGGAAGCAGCGCGCTCCCCCGGACCGGGAAGGTCTTTTGGAGGTCTTTTGCCTCCAGAATGACATCAGTTGTTTCCGGCATGGTCTTCCTCCCCGATCTTCTCAGCTCTGCCGCAGCGCACGAAGTGGTGCGGCCGAATCTCCCGCCACTCCTGGTGTGCGCTGCAGGCATCCTTCGCAAAGCTGCAGCGGTCCATAAAGCGGCAGCCCGTCAGAGACGTGTAGTTCTCCGGGACGACGCCCCGGATCGGCACAAGCTCCCGGTCCCGGTCATCCTCAATGGAGGGCGTCGCCGCAAGGAGGGCCCTCGTGTAAGGGTGCAGGGGACACGAGAAGAGCTCTTCCACCGGCGCCTCCTCCACGAACTGGCCGGCGTACATCACCATGACCCGATCTGCGTTCTGGGCGATGACACCGATGTCGTGGGTGATCAGGATGACGGACATGCGCCGCTCCTTTGCCTGCCGGCGGATGAGCTGCATGATCTGGGCCTGGATCGTCACGTCCAGAGCCGTCGTGGGCTCATCGGCGATCAGGAGTTTGGGATTGCAGGAGAGGGCCATGGCGATCATGATGCGCTGGCGCATGCCGCCCGAGAGCTCGGAGGGGTACTTGCGCAGTGCCTCCTCCGGGTCCGGGATGCCCACCTCCTTCAGGTCTTCCAGGGCCATGGCCCGCGCCTCCTGTCGGCTCTTGCCGAGGTGCTTTCGGATCTGCTCCTCGATCTGGCTCCCGACGGAGAACACCGGGTCAAGACTGGCCAGGGCGTCCTGGAACACCATCGCGATGTCCCGCCCCCGGACCTCGTCCAGTTCGTGCTCCGGGAGGGACAAAAGGTCCTTCCCGTCAAAGAGGGCCTTTCCCTGCTCCACCCTACCGTTCCGAGACAGTAGGCCCATGACGGCGAGGTTCGTCACACTCTTTCCGCAGCCGGACTCCCCGACGATGCCCAGGGTCTCCCCCTCGTCCACGTGAAAGGAGATGTCATCGGTCACGATCCGGTCCCCGAAGTCGCTGTGGAACTTCACCCGAAGGCCGTCCACCTGTAACAGAGCTGCCATGCTTGTCCTTTCTGCCGAAAAGGGCACGCAGACTGCGTGCCCTTTCCGAATGGCTGTATTGTCCTTTGCTTACTGGGTCAGTTCCCAGTCCTGGATGTTGTCATAGGAGCCGTAGAGTGTGGGCTCTGCGTTCTGGAGCCGGTCTGAGACGAGTCCCAGGTTGCTCTGGAAGTACATGGAGAACATCGGGACGTCGGAGATCATCTTGTCATCGATCTCCCGATAGTACTTCTTGAGCTCGTCATCGTCCTTTGCGGTCTGGGTGCTCTGCAGGGCCGTATCCACGTCCGGATCCGTCCAGCCGCCGGTCCAGGAAGTGCCCTCTGTGTCCACAAGACCCAGCTCATCGGCGTAGAAGTCGTTGGGCGTGATCGTGTACTGGACCGAGAAGACATCCACGTCATCGGTGCCGCCCACGCTCATCAGCGTGTCGAAGTCCACCGTGTTGATGTTGATGCTGATGCCGACCTCGGAGAGCTCCTGCTGGATCACCTGGGCCGCCTTGACCGCGGTGTCGTCGCTGGAGGAGACGTAGTACTGCAGGGTCGTGGAGGAATCCCAGCCGGCCTCCTGCAGAAGCTCCTTGGCGCCGTCGGGATCGTAGGCGATGGTCTCCTTGCCGTCATCATACAGCGGGGAGGATTTCATGACAAATCCGTCCGTCACCTCACCGTGGCCGGAAAGGAGCGAATCCACCAGCATCTGGCGATCGATGGCCATCACGAAAGCCTTGCGGACTCTGGCGTCCGTCACCTTGGTGGTGTTGAAGAAGGTCATCTCGTTGGTGATGGGGTCGGTCCAGCTGACGGTATAGCCGTCCAGGGACTGCGCCGCATCCTGATCCGTCACCGGGATCGAGCAGGTCGCGGGCTGCACGAAGTCGATCTCGCCGGCCTGGAGCTGCGGCAGCACCTCCGAGGGATCGACGATGCGGAAGTTCAGGTTCTGGATCTTGGGTGCGCCCAGGAAATAGTTCTCGTTGGCGTGGTAGCTGATGTAGTGCGCGCTGTCGTAGTCGTCCAGGATGTAGGGTCCATCCACCACATCCGGGTGCTGGAACCAGTCATAGGTGGCGAGCTGATCCGCCGGCACGTCCTGCAGGACGTGGCTGGGCAGGATGCAGATCCAGACGCAGCAGTTGTTCAGGAAGGTGTTCAGGGACATCGGGGTGTTGGCGATGAACTGGACGGTCTTGTCGTCCACCTTCTTGAGGCCCTCAATGCTGTCGGCGCCCTCCGGGGAGGTGCCGCTCTCAAAGCCCTTGAACATCGAGAAGTCGAAGTTCGGGTTGGCGACCTCGGGGCTCGTCATCTGAAGGATCGTGAAGATCACGTCGTCTGCGGTCACCGGCTCGCCGTCGGACCAGACCGCGTCGTCCCGGATCTTGATCGTGAAGGTCAGGTTGTCATCGGTCGTGACGCTCTCCGCGAGAAGATAGTTGAAGTTGTTGTCCGCGCCGACGGTGACGAGCGGCAGGAACATCATGCTGGTCGCATGGAGGTTGATGAACGACCAGTCCATGTTCAGGGGATTGAGGGTGCCCAGCTGGTTCGTGACACCGATGTTCACGATGTCGGAGCCGGTCTTTGCAGCGCCCTCGGTGGCAGTAGCCGTGGCCGAGGCGCTGGCCGCCTCGGCCGCCGCCTCGCTGCTTCCCGTCCCGGAGGCGGATCCGCAGGCCGCAAGGCCAAGCGCCAGGGTTCCCGCAAGGAACCCGGCAATCCATTTCTGATGCAGCAGCTTGTTTTTCATAAGGCGTTAGTAAAGAACCGGGTTGATGGGTTCCATACCACAACCTCCATGGTGAACTCTCGACGCGATAATGTCCGATGAAGATATAGAATCCCCATTTGGAGCTCTTTTCTTCTCCGCATAATGCCTATCTTGTTATTTATAGTCACATACTCGGCAAGTGAGTGTATGTGTTTAGGCAATCTAGGTGATGCTTTGTTACATGATGCAACACAGCACGGATAGGAGTGTACCCAGCTCGAGCTCAAAGTGAGGTATTAGTGGTCTCATGCTAGGCGATCGCTTATCAACCCGTTTCTTAACTAACGCCTTTCATAATATTCTCCCTGGCCCCTCCGGGCCGATGGTGCAGGGCGCACCGCCCGATGCGGCGCGCCCGGTTTCCCGGTCTTTTTCCCCGCTCACTGCGGGGTGTCGGTGCCCGCCTCGGGGAAGACGCTCCTCACTTTCAGGTCATTCTCCGGGTGGATCACATATCCCTTGCCCGTCCGGACAAACAAGGCGGCGCACTTCTTGTCGTGGTTTTCCAGCGAATACCAGACGCTGCAGTCCGCCTCCATGTCCTCCACCGGGACAAGCATGTTGCAGGATTTGGGCTGGTCGGTGACCCGCACGATCCTGTCGTCATTCCAGAGCGGCTCCTCCATGTACCAGGGGTCAAAGACCCGCACGTACTCGAGGTCGTCGTAGGGATCCTCCTCGGTGCCGATCTGGAGCCCGGTCAGGGTGACAAAGTGGTCCTCCTGCACGCAGCAGCGCACCACGGCAGAGCCGCCCATGGACAGGCACTTGCGGATCAGGGAGTCCCCCCGAAGGTTCACCGCGTCCCCGTCGATGTAGCGGGTCAGCACACTGTAGTGCACCTCCTTGGCGTAGATCTTGAGCCAGTCCACAAAGTAGCGCAGCGCCGCGTTCGTGGTGCCGCCCCGGCAGGTCACCCCGTCGCCGTTGCAGCGGTCCAGCATGCAGCTGTAGACCTTGCTGACGAATTCCGGCGGGATCTCGTCCCGGTCGTACAAAAACCGAATCGCATTGAGCACCGCGGCAGGGCCGCAGTCGTATTCCGTTGTCTGATACAGAAGGGGTGATTTCATTCCCCCGGCCTCCCCTCTCGGGGCACGGCGCTTACGAGAGCATCAGGCCCCGGACGATGGCAGCAAGTTCTGCCAGTTCCCGAATGACCGTGTACTCGGCACAGGTGTGTGCGCGGTACATCGGGTTTGCAATACAGATTCCGTCAAGGCCCTTACGCCGGACGACGTTGATATCGCTCCCGCCGTACTGGACCTTCTGATATGCCGGAAGATGGAGCTCTTCCAGCACCTTCTGATACCGGCCAAGCGCCGGATCCTCTTTTTCGATGCGGTAGGCCGTGAGGTGAATCACTTTCTCCCCCGAGGCCGTTGCGCCGATTGCTGCCGCCTCCTTCTGGAAGCAGGCCAGCGTCTTCTCGTAGAGGGCAAGCGCGTCCTCGTGGACCAGGCTTCGGATCTCGCCCTGACAAATGGCCAGGGCCGGAACCACGTTGGTTCCCGTGCCTGACTGCACCAGGCCGATGTTGAGGGTGGTGTGGTCATCCGCCCGCCCCAGGGGGAGCGAGGCGATCGCCCTTGCCGCGGCGAGGAGGGCATTGATGCCCTGTTCGGGCTCAAAGCCCGCGTGGGCGGCGCGGCCCTTCACGGTGATGGAAAACGAGATCAGGGTCGGCTCCGTCTGGGAGTAGGACCCCATTCGGTCGGAACAGTCAAAGGCAAAGACCTCCTTTGACCGGACCCTGGAAAAGTCGAAGGCGCTGGCACCCACGGTGTAAGCTTCCTCCGCGGTGGTAAAGAGAAATTCCAGGGGCCTGTGGGGCGTCCCCGTCTCCTTGATCTCCCGCACCGCCTCCAGAATGGAAGCGGCGGCGGTCATGTCGTCGGCGCCAAGGACCGTGGTGCCGTCACTGGTGATGGTCCCGTCCTCCCGGACGTTGGCCCGTTTCCCGCGTCCCGGCGCCACCGTGTCCATGTGGGCGAGAAACAGGAGCGGCTCCTCGCCGGCCCGTTCTCCGGTGCCGGGGAGAGATCCGAAAAGATTTCCGGCATCGCTTCCTGTTGCTTTGCCGCTCTCATCCATGGTGACCGATACGCCGAGCCCCTCCAGAAGGTCCATCAGGTGATCCGCCATCTTCCGCTCATGGAAGGACTCGGCGTCGATCGCCGTCAGACTGGTAAAGAGCTGGACCAGCCGCGTTTGATTCACATCCATATTCGATTGTTGCTCCGTGCTCTGCATCGCTAATAGTAGGTTATCCTATCGATATGCTATGATTTTACGTCCCTGATGATAAACGCGCACCGGGCCCCCGTCAAGCGGCAGGTTGATGGATTTCCCGGCCAAATTCTCCCGGTTCCCGTCAACCTGACCAGACACACAAAAGGGTCTGTGCCGCTTGGGCCCCATTCCCCATACGGCACAGACGCCTCCCTCGTTTCGTTTGTTCCCCTGATCCTGTAATGGTGACGCCGCTCTCGCTTTAGAGAAGATCGGCGTGATCGAGAAGTGCGCCGCCCGCCTGGCAGGCAGGGCAGGTGCAGTACTTCTCTCCTGCTGCCTTCGCCTTCTGCGCGCCGGCAAGCATGGATGCCGCTGTCTTCTCCCCAAAGAGTGCCTTGGCTCGATCGGAGCCGTAAAAGCCGATCGCGGAGTCGATGCCGCAGACATCCTCCCGAAGCTCCTTCAAGAGCTCCTCGGCTGCCTTTTTCTGCTCCGGGGTCCCGTAGGCTGCCAGGTAAGCTTCGCCCGCCTTCCTTGCCTCCGGGCAGACGCTCGATGCATTCACCAGTTCCGTAACCGTCTTTTTGATGTCCATCGTATGTTCACCTCGTTTCGGCGCTATTGTACCCCACGAAAACGGGAACCACAATGCGCTTTTCTGTACTGTTTTTGCAACAAAAAGGGCTCCCTGTCTCCCGGGAAGGAAGACAGCGGGGCCCTCCTGCATCGATGTCAGCTGCGGTCTCTTCAGCGGAAGGCCCGCTCAAAGATGCCTGCGATCTCCTCATCGGTGGTCGGTGCCGGGTCTGCCACATACAGGCGGCCCATCGTGGCGCGGGAGTTCTTTGCCAGCGTCAGCGCATCCTCCTTCTTGATGCCGAAGTCGGACATCTTCAGGTCATCCACGCCGCAGTCCTTCTGCAGCTGTGCCAGGGCATCGAGGAAGTCCTCGGGCTTGTCGGCATCGGTCTTTCCCAGGAACCGGGCCAGATCCACAAAGCGGTCGTCGCAGACGTGCTTGTTGATCCAGAAGCGGTAGTACTCCAGGGAAATCATGATCAGGCCTGCACCATGGGTGAGCTTCGTGTGGTAGGCGCTCATGGCGTGCTCCATGGCGTGCTCCGAGCTGCAGGAGCTGTACACCATCGAATAGCCGGAGAGCGTGTTGGCGAAGGCCACCTTCTCTCTGGCCTCCATGTCGCTGCCGTCCTTCACGGCGCGGGGCAGATACTTGCCGATGTTCTCGATGGCAGTCCGCTCGACCAGGTCGCTCATCAGGTTGTGCTTGCAGCCGATGTAGCCCTCGAGGGAGTGGAACAGGGCATCAAAGCCCTGGTATGCCGTGAACTTCGGCGGAACCGTCTTCATCAGCTCCGGGTCCACAATCGCATAGGTCGCGAACGGACAGCCGGAGACACCGATCTTCTCATAGACCGCCGGGTTGGAGATGACGCTGGTCGCATCGACCTCGGAGCCCGTGCCGGCGGAAGTGGTGATGGCAATCCAGGGAAGGGCCTTCTCGGTGGGCATCTTTTTTCCGCCTGCCGGGGAGTTTGCGAAATCCCAAAGATTGTCCGTGGGCTGGGGGATCAGCATGGCCATGGCCTTGGAGGCATCCATGACGGAGCCGCCGCCCAGGGCGATAACGAAATCGCAGCCCTCGCTGCGGCCGACCTTTGCACCCTCTTCCACTGCGGTGACCTCGGGGTTTGCCGCGATGTGGTTGAAGTGGACATAGTCCACACCCAGGGTCTCCAGTTCCTTCTTCAGCTTGTCAAAGGAACCATTCTTGATGTAGGAAGACCCACCGCTGGTGACCAGAAGCGCCTTCTTTCCCAGTGCCGGGAGCGTGTGCAGCTGCCCAAGTGCGCCCCTTCCGAATACCACCCGCGTCGGAACGCAGTAACTGAAGATTTCCATGATTCCCGTACCTCCTTAAGATTTTTCCGCAGCAGTTTCATTATATAGCACCTTACCGCAAAAAAGTGCAGCCGTGAATTCTTCGGAGCTTCCCGCTTTTCCCTAAGATTATCAGGCGGGACAGCCGTATTTTTCGGGGAGGCTCCCTGTGCCGCCCTGCTTTCTCGAAACTGGGCCGGCGCGGCCGGCAGGCTGCACAGTTTTTGCCGGAAAGTTCATGCAGTTTGACCGTGGGAAACTCATTGCCGGACAGGAGTTTCCGGGGTATGATGATCTCTGGCAGGAAACTGTTTCCCGTGTGCTTCGTTTCCTGCCAGTTTGGCTTTGGCTCGCACCGGGACTGGAGGATAGGATGGATACCGCAAGCGCAACAAGGCAGGTTCTGGAGGCCTCGCTCACCGTCTTCGGGGAAAAGGGCATCCGGTTCACCATGGACGACGTGGCAAAGCAGGCCCGCATGAGCAAGAAGACGCTCTACGTGCTCTTTGCCGACAAGGAGGCCCTGCTCTCAGAGGTGGTGGACTACTGCTTCGCCTCGATCAAGCAGGCAGAGGATGCGGTGGTACGGGATACGTCCCTCACCACGCTGGAGAAGATTCAGAAGATTCTCGGCGTCATGCCGACGAACCTGCAGAGGATGGACTTTCGAAACCTCTACCTCGCCAAGATCCGGTACCCGAAGCTGTACGAGAAGGTCGCGCGGCACCTGGAGAGCGACTGGGAGCCCACACTGGATCTCATCCGGAAGGGCCAGGAGGAGGGGGTCATCCGCTCCTTCAGCATTCCGGTATTTCGCACGATCCTCTCCTCCGGCATCGAGACCTTCCTGACCACGGATGTGCTCAACGAGGCGCAGCTCTCCTACATGGACGGCCTCTCCGAGCTCACGAGGATCATGGTCCAGGGGATCCTGAAGGATCCGGTGCCGGCAAATCAGGGGAAAAACCGAAAGGGGGAATCATAACAAATGAAAACACTGACAAAGGGGAAGATGTGGTGCTTTGCCATCGGACAGTTCGGCTGGTCGCTGCTGTCCGCCCTGATCACGAACTGGCTGGTCTACTTCTACCTGCCCAACCAGGAGTCCATCGCGAAGGGGCAGACGCTGTTCATCCCCCAGGGCCTGGTGATCTTCGGCGCCTTCACGATCATCGGCGCCATCACCGCCGCGGGCCGGATCTTTGACGCGGTGACGGACCCTTTGATCGCAAACCTCTCCGACCGCTCCAAGAATCCGAGGGGCCGCCGGATCCCGTTCATGCGCAGGATTGCCGTGCCCTTTGCGGTGGTGACAGTCCTTGTCTACTGGGCACCGGTGAACGGGATCTCAGGCGTCAACGTCGCCTGGCTGATCATCATGCTGCTTCTGTTCTACCTCTTCATGACTACCTACTGCACGCCCTACAACGCCCTGATCTCGGAGCTTGGCACCACCCAGGACACGCGGATTTCGATCTCCACCTACATCTCGGTGACCTTCCTTCTCGGCTCTGCCATCGGGTACCTTGCCTCCAACATCTGGGACGCCCTGACGCCGGTCTTCGGCAGCCGCATCGTTGCCATCCGCGTGACCTTCATCGCGCTCTCGATTCTGGGCCTTGTGGCGCTTCTGGTCCCCTGCTTTACCATTCAGGAGACGGACTACATCGACGTGAAGCCCTCCGAGGAGGATGCGTTCCACTCCCTCGGGAAGACCTTCCAGAACAAGTCCTTTCGGATCTTCGTGGGCTCCGACGTCCTGTACTTTGTCGCCCTGACGATCTTCCAGACAGGTCTTCCGTACTTTATCACCTCGCTGATGAAGCTCCCGGAGACCTGGAACGCCCTGCTCTACGTGGCCATGACGTTCCTCTCCTTCTGCTGCTATCCCCTGGTGAACGCGCTGGCCCACAAGTTCAACAAGAAGCGCCTGGTCCTTGTCGGATTCTTCGGCCTCTCCCTGGCCTACCTGGTGACCGCGCTCTCCGGCTCGTTTGGACTTGTGGGTGATCACGGCGGCCTCGTCTGGGGCGTTCTCGTTGTCGTCATCGCCGCCTTCCCGATGGCAATCCTGGGGATCCTGCCCCAGGCCATCGTGGCGGACATCGCCCAGGCGGACGCGATCGTCACCGGGGAAAAGCGGGAGGGTATGTTCTTTGCCGCAAGGACCTTTGCCTTCAAGCTCGGGCAGTCCCTGTCCATGCTGATCTTCACCTCCCTTGCGACAATCCACCCGGAGACGGGCTTTGGCTACCGCCTCGCCGCCGTCATCGCGACCGGAATCTGCATCTCCGGTGCCCTGGTCCTCACGCAGTACAACGAGGGCAGGATCCTGGCGATCATCGTTCCGCCGGAAAAGACCGGGAAGCAGTGAATCTCCAGAAGTGCTGCATATGGTGCCTGAAAGAGGAGGGAATGCGCTATCGCGCACTCCCTCCCTTTTTATAGTCCGTCACAGATCCCGTACAGGCTTAATTTACGACAGGAAGTAGAAATAGGCTTCTCTGCTCCTTAAGGAAGGCGTATCACGCAGAACAGCAAAACAGCAGCACACAGACAAATGATGCCAGATGGTTTTGCTGCCCCAGGATCCGGATCGCAGACAGGCCGTGTATTACCTTGATCTCCCCTCTGCGTCATCCAAATCAATCTCGAGATCCTGAAAGAAAGCCTAGATTCCGATCTCCGAGAAAAACCAACTGAGCCATGTGCATCCTTCCCATGCTTGAGATCGGGTACAGTGAGCGCCGGTTCCGCTCCTCCGTTGAGATAAAACGCCGCCGTATCCTCCCGAATGACTGCTTTCCGTTCTGCCCACTCATTCAGCACGACCTGCATCGGCGCCTGCGTCGCCTATCAGCCGGAGGAGGTGCCGCACAGCCCAAAGGAGGAAATCCAGTTCTCCCCGGCAGGGGTCGAGGTCAACCTCCTTCTTGCAGGAATCTTTCTTCTCCTCTCCCTCCTTGTTCCCGCCCTTGGAGAGACCTTCCGGGAGGCCTCCCTGGTGAACATCCTCCTCTTTTTTGTAAACATCCTTCCGGCATCGCACCTTGACGGGGAAGCCGCCCTGAGCGCCCTCCTTGGCGTCGAGAGCGCCTCGGATACCGCAAGGCTCTGGCTGCAGAGCGGAAGGCGCCGCAGGAAGCTTCTCCACGAGGGTGCCAGGGGGATCGGGTTTCTTTTCCTCTTTCTCTTTGTCCGCCTCGCGCAGGTCCTCCTGTTTGCCATGATCGCCGTGGATATCATCTCGCCGGTTTTCAGCATGGCCGCCCTTCTCTGGCTGTACACGTAAAAGAGCCCCGCAGCAGCTGCTGCGGGACTCTCTCCCTGCTTCATGACTGACTTTGTCTTTCCGGATGGCTTTCTCAGGGCACTGCGCTCTCAGAGCATCTCCGGCCTCTCACAGGCCGTCTCCACAGGGAGGGTCTTCCCCGTCCTGCTGCTTCTTTCCATCGTCCTCAGGACATCGAGGACGTGGATTGCCATGGAGCAGTCTGTCCTGCTCTTTCTCCCTGCAAGGATGGCTGCCGCCTCCTCGCTGGGCCCGATCCCCCTCGCGTTGTCCGCATAGGGAAGCCCAAGGTCGAGGTCCTCCTCCTGCACCTTTCTGTAATCCGGTCCCATGGCGGTCAGCCTGACCGTGCCGCCGAAGCCGTTCGCATCGCAGAGCGTGAGCACGCCCTCCGTGCCGTAGATATAAAAACGGGCAAGATCTGTGAGGATGCTCTCAGAATCAAGGAGCAGTGTCCCGGGGATCCCGCTCTTCGTCTTTAAGAGCGCACTCACGCGGCTGACATTGGGGGAGGCATACTCCCTTCCAAAGTCAGGGCTCTGGGGAATGGGATTTTTCCGCACGGGCTTCGGGTTATCCTCCATCGCAGAGACCTCCTTTATGGGGCCGAGGAGGCTCACGAGGGCAGTCAGGTAGTAGACGCCGTAGTCGAGGTCGATGCCGCCGCCAGGCAGGTTCTGAAAGGAGAACAGAGCTCCCAGGAGATCCTGATTTCGGTTTGCACTCACGGAAAAACCCGTGACCTGTCCGATCCTGCCCGCATCGATTGCCCGGCGCGCGGTCTGCAGGGCCTCCCCGAGAAAGGTATCCGGGGCGGACGAGAGGTACAGATGCTTCTCCTCTGCCAGTGCCTGCAGGGCCTTCGCCTCCCCGACATCGAGGCAGATCGCCTTCTCCGTGTAGACGTGCTTTCCCGCAAGGAGCGCCTGCCGGATGAGCGCTGCATGGGTGGGCGCCGGGGTCAGGATGACAATGAGCGAAATTCTCTCATCCTGCAGCATCTCCTCATAGGTCATCGCCTCGATGCCAAACTCCTCTGCCCTCTTTTGGGCATGCTCCAGGTGCCTGGCGCAGCAGCTCACTACCGCAAGGTTCGAAAAGCGATGGGTCATGTTTTGGAGGTAGATCCTGCTGATCGCACCGCACCCGCAGACACCGACGCCGAGTTTCTCTTCTTGGTTTTTCATGTGCTCCCCTGATTTCTCCCTCATCCCCTTTGGTTATGCGTTCAGGATGGCTGCTGCCTCAGCGCCGGTCATGCCGTCTTTGACGCCGAGTGCCCTGGCGGCAGACGTTGCATCCTTGATCGGATTGGACAAAACCGCGGCAAAGTCCGCTCCGCCGACAAGCACTGCCGCATCGCCGAACTTCTCTGCCACCGGCAGGTTCAGGTACCCGCACATCAGATATCCCTTTTTGCACTGGATGAGGATCAGGTTCGGATGACCTGCGCCGCCCATCTGCTCCACCAGAAGGCCCTGGACCTGTGTGCCGTTTGCATCCACTGTGTCGATTTTAACCATATGCTTTTCCTCCATCTGACTGTCTGTCACTGCGCTGTCTGTGAAAGATCGGGCTCGAGTCCTGTCTCCTCCCCAAGGTATTGATCATACGTGGTAAAGAAGGAAGAGGTCTTGATGCTGTCGTCCGTCACCAGGGTGATCCCCGAGAGGGCGGTCTGGTCGATTCCGCTCTTTGTCTTTTGCAAAAATTCGTCACAGGCGCTCTCGTACGCCTCTTCCTCCCGCTGTTTCTGGATCACAGCCTTGTTGGCCTCGGTCTCGGCATCGTCCGAGAGGCTGATGCACTTGAGGATGTAGACGTTCCCGTCCGACGACTCCACCGGGTCGCTGATGCCGTTGAGCTCCAGGGAGAAGGCCGCCTCGATCAGGGCCTCATCCGAGGATGCCCGGGAGATGGACATCTGGGAGCTGCTGTCCTCGTTGTACTCGGCGATGTACTGCAAAAAGGTCTTGCCGAGATTCTGGTTCATGCCGTCAGTGATCTCCTGCCGGACCTGCTTTGCCCTTGTCATGGCGTCATCCGCGGCCAGAAAACAGATGTACTGGCAGGTCACGGATCTCGCCTCATCGTCGGACACCTCGATCCCGGAGGAGGAGAGAATCGACTGGTACTCGGCCCCGGCAAGGCAGTAGTCCTCGTACATCCCGGCAAAGTCCGCCTCCGAGAGCCCGAAGTACTGCTTCTCCGCGTCGGTGAGGGAGGCGTAGTAGGCATCGGCAGCGCTCTGGCAGGCAGCGGTCTCATCCTCTGTGAGGGTGACGCCGTCCTCTCCCGCCATCTCATCGAGCACGGCCACCTTGGAGATCTGGGCCAGGGCATTGTCCCGGACCACGGTCCAGAGGTTCTCGTTTCCCTCCTTCTGCCAGATGTCCGCGCCGAAAAGCGCCTCGTACTCCCGCTGGAGGTTCTCGTAGTAGACGGAGAGCGCCTGCTGTGTGACCATCTTCTCCCCCACGGAAAAGACCGGCGTCCCGTCCTTCCCGGTCAGGAAGACCACGTTTTCCCCGCAGCCGGAGAGCGCAAGCGCCGCAGCGGAAAGCACCGCGGCTAGCCATGTTTTTCTTCGCATTGCCATCTGTAAATTACTCCGGAAGATCCAGGATGGACCTCGCCACCGCAAGGCCGTTCGCCGAGGCCTGCTGCAGGCCCCTGGTGATGCCGGCGCCGTCGCCGATCGCGTACAGGCCGTGCACCGAGGTCTCAAAGCCCTTCGTCACCACCAGGCGGTTGCTGTAGAACTTGACCTCCACGCCGTAGAGCAGGGTCTCGTCGGAGGCGATGCCGGGGGTCACCTTGTCCAGCGCCTCCAGCATCTCCTCGATGTCCACCATGATCCGGTGCGGGAAGACCAGGGACAGGTCCCCGGGCACTGCGTCCTTGAGGGTGGGAATCAGGTTGTTGCGGCACAGGCGCTCGTCGGTGGTGCGCCGTCCCCGCTTGTAGTCGCCGTAGGTCTGCACCATGATGCGGTTGCCGCAGAGCATGTTGGAGAGCTGGGCGATCTGCTTGCCGTACTCGATCGGCGTCCGGAAGGGCTTGGTGAAGTTCTTCGAGACCAGGATCGCAAAGTTGGTGTTGTTGGTCTTGCGCTCCTTGCCCTTGTAGGCGTGGCCGTTCACCACCGCCAGGTTGTCGTCGTAGTACTCGGTGGACACCTCCCCGGAGGGGTTGGTGCAGAAGGTGCGGACCTTGTCGTCAAAGGTGGGGGTGTAGTACACGAGCTTTGCCTCATAGAGGTTCTCGTTCAGGTACTGCATGACCTCATCCCGGACCTCGACGCGCACGCCGATGTCCACGGTGCCGGGAGTGGACTCGATGCCCAGGGCCTGGCACTGGCCGTCGAGCCAGTCGGCGCCGTCCCGGCCCACCGCCAGGACCACCTTCGGGGCGGTGAATGTCTCTGCCTTCTTCGTCCGGATGCCGCAGACGGTGCCGTTCTCGATCAGGATCTGCTCCACCGGGTCGTCAAAGAGCATGTCCACGCCCTTCTCGGCCAGATGGGACTGCATCTTCTGATAGATCTCGTAGCCGACCTCGGTCCCCAGGTGCCGGATGGGACACTCGATGAGCTTGAGGTTTGCGCCGATGGCCCGCTTGCGGATCTCCCGGATCTCCTTCTGCTTGTCGATGCCCCACACGTCGGTGGGCGCGCCGAACTTTAAGTAGATCTGATCCGACTCGTGGATCAGCCGGTCCGCCGTGTCATACCCCAGGATGGCCGGCAGGTTTCCGCCCACGTCCGGGGAGAGGGAGAGCTTTCCGTCGGAGAAGGCCCCCGCCCCGGAAAAGCCCGTCGTAATCGAGCAGGGCTGGCAGGAGGCGCACTTTCCGGTGCGGCGCTTGGGGCAGACTCTGCGCTCAATGGAGTGGCCCTTCTCCACCAGGAGGATGGAGAGCTCTGGCTCCTTCTGCTTCAGTTCATAGGCGCAGAAAATCCCTCCAGGGCCTGCGCCGACAATAATCACGTCATAGCTGTTCTTCATCAAATCGATCCTTTTGTTTCTTCCTCGTTACCGCTGCACCCGCTCGTACTGCACGAAGGTGTAGGCAAGGTCAAAATAGGTCTGCTCGTCGGACTCTGCGGTGACCTCCCAATCGGGATCCTTGTCCAGATCCGGGAACCAGGCGTCCGCCGCATAGGCGTAGTCCACCTTGGTCACATGGACCCGGTTCACGTAGGGGAGGAAAGCCCGATAGATGCTCTCTCCGCCGATCACATAGATGTCCTCCTGGGGGACATCCCGCAGAAGTTCCAGGGCCTCCTCCACGCTGTGGGCGACCTCCGCATTCTTCACGGTATAGTCCGGGTTTCTCGAGAGGACGATGTTGCGGCGCCGGTCCAGGGGCTGCGCCATCGGGAAGGTCTCCAGGGTCTTTCTCCCGTAGAGAACCACCTTGTTCAGCGTCTCCTTCCGGAACATCTTGTGGTCGTTGGGGATGCTCACGAGCAGCTGCCCCTTGTTGCCGATGGCCCAGTTGCGGTCCACTGCGACGATTGCGTTCATAAATTCATTTCTCCTTATTCTGTTCAGATGGCGACCGGGATGTTCCGGATCTGATCCCCCGCGGTCTCATAGCCCTCGAGGTGGACATCATCCCGGGTAAAGTCGTAAAAGCGGTTCCGCTCCGGATTCAGGATCACCTTCGGGGCAGGCTTTGGCGTGCGCGCAATCAGCTCCCGCACCGCGTCCTGATGCCGGTCGTAGATGTGGGCGTCCGCGATCACGTGGACAAACTCCCCGGCCTTCATGCCGACGCATCTTGCGATCACCGCAAGGAGAATGCTGTACTGGGCCTCATTCCAGGCAAAGGCCGTCAGGATGTCCTGGCTCCTCTGGTTTAAGATCCCGTTTAAGACCAGCTGCCCCGTCTCCCGCTCCTGGGTCACGTTGAAGGTCATGCTGTAGGCGCAAGGGTAGAGGTGCATCGCGTGCAGGTCCTCAAAATCGTAGAGGTTTGTCATGATTCTGCGGGAGAACGGGTTGTTCACCAGGTCATAGAGCACCCGGTCCATCTGGTCCAGGTAATACACCTTTCCCGCCTCCTCATAAATGGCCCGCGTCCTGCGGAATTCCGATTCAGAGAGGTTGCAGCGTGCGGCATCCTCCGGGCGGAGCTTTTCCGGTCCCTCCCCGATGCTGGGGATGGTCGCCCCGGGGAAGGCCTTCTCCAGGCCCTCCCGGGTGATGTCGGCGTACCGGTGCTTGACCGCCATCTGGTAGCCGTAGGCCCGTCCGATCGAGCCCGTCTCATCCGCCCAGGCGTTCCAGATGTCCGAGTGCAGGTCGTGCACGTTGTTGGACTTTTGCTGAAAGATCCAGAGCAGCTCGTCGAAGGCCGACTTCACCGGGGTCCTGCGCAGGGTCAGGATCGGGAACTCCTCCGAGAGATTGTATCTTGTCACCACGCCGAACTTCTTGATTGTATAGGCGGGTGTACCGTCCTCCCAGTGGGGACGGACCTTCTGTCCCTCGGTGGTCGTTCCGTTCTCCAGGATGTCCCGGCACATCGAGATAAAGTAGTCATCTATTTTTGCCATGTAATTTTCCTTTTCGTGGTCCTCGTTTCCGAAAGCGTTGACATTCTACTCCATTTCGGGAGCGGTCTCAACCTGACGGGGTTCTTCACTCCTTTGGGATCTGGTAGGTCCGGCAAAGGTCGTTGATCTCCTTCGTGAACCGGTCCAGCTCCTTGTTCGGAAGTCCCCTTGACTCCTCGAGCACCTGCAGGAGCCGCTCTTTGGCGATCATCAGCTTCGTGTAGGAGTCGGAGACGCTCCTTGCGCGCTCCGCCCTTCCCTTCTCGATCGGGACGCCCTTGGCAATTGCCACAAACCGTCCGCCGAGAAGGTCGTACTTCGTGCCGGAAAACGGCGCCATCGCCGCAATTCCGTGCTGCTCTTTCAAGAGCTCCGCAAAGCCCGTGGCGACAAGGTCCTCCCCATGCACCACAAAGGTCTGTTTTGGCGGATTGGTAAAGCCGTGGATCCACTCGAGCAGCCCGTCCCGGTCCGCATGGCCGGACATGCCGTCCATCGTCATGATCTTTGCCTGGACCCTGATGTCCTCTCCGAACAGGCGCACCTTCTCCACACCGTCCTCCAGGCGCCGGCCAAGGGTTCCCTCCGCCTGATAGCCCACAAACAGGATTGTGTTCTTCGGGCTCGAGAGGTTGTGCTTTAAGTGGTGCCGGATCCGCCCGGCATCGCACATGCCGGAGGCGCTGATGATGACCTTGGGCGTCGCGTCGGTGTTGATCGCGATCGACTCGTCGGTGGTGATGGACAGATGGAGATTCGGGAAGGAGATCGGGTTCTTTCCCTCCTTCAGGATTGCCATGGCCTCCTCGTCATAACAGCCACCCTCACAATCCTCAAAGACACTGATCGCCCGCACGGCCATCGGGGAGTCCACGTAGACCGGAAAATTCGGATTCTCCGGGATCAGGTTGTTCTCCTTGATCTGACGGATGAAGTACAGAAGAACCTGGGTTCTGCCGACGGCAAAGGCGGGGATCACCAGGTTCCCGCCCCGGTCCAGGGTGTCCGCGATCGCGTTCGCAAGCTGGTCCACATAGTTTCCCTTCATCTTCTCGTGGAGGCGATCCCCATAGGTCGACTCCATGACCACGTAGTCCGCCTCTGCGGTCTTTGCGGGATCCCGCAAGAGCGGCTGATTCTTGTTTCCGATGTCACCGGAGAAGACGATCTTCCGCTCCTCTCCGTTCTCCGAAAGCCACAGCTCAATGCTCGCCGATCCCAGAAGGTGGCCGATGTCCGTCATCCGGAAGGTGATCTCATCGCAGAGCTTCACCTTTTCCCCGTAGGGATAGGTCTTGAACAGGCGCATCACCGCCTGGGCCTCTTCCATTGTATAGATCGGGGTGGCTGCGGCGGACAGGGTCTCCTCATTTCCCGTCTGTTTGCTCTTTTTCGACCGGTACTGGGCCTCTTGAGCCTGGATGTGCGCGCAGTCCAGAAGCAGGATCTCGCACAGCTCCCTCGTTGCCGGGGTGCAGATGATCGGGCCCCGGTAGCCGTCCGCGTAGAGTTTTGGCAGCATCCCCGAGTGGTCGATGTGCGCGTGGGTCAGAAAGACGCAATCGAGATTGGACGGCGACACCGGCAGGTCCACGTTTTTGTAGTACTCCCGCCCCTGCTTCATGCCACAGTCGATCAGGATGTTTTTGTCTCCAACCTTGATATAGTGACAGCTCCCCGTCACCTCGTGATCTGCTCCGATGAATTCCAGCAACATATGCGAGTTCCTCCTGCGTTTCGCCGATTTTCCCCGCGGCGAAATCTTCTTCTTCACAATTATACCAAAGCTGCCTTGTCAGTTGCGTGCAGATGTCGCATTCTTTGCGCTTCCAGCGGGCCGTTTCCGAAATCCGACCCGCTTTTCCTGCTATTTTTCCGGAATCCCGGCAAGATTTGACACGGTGTCGGCAGGATTTTCCCGGTGGAGGGGGTACCCAATCCCGTATAATGGTTCGCAGCATTTCACAAGCTGTACCGTAAAGGAGGTTTATCATGGCGATACATCTGATGGATGAGGCAAACCGCTGCCTGCAGTGCAAGGTTCCGAGGTGCCAGGAGGGCTGCCCGATCCACACCAACATCCCCGAAATGATAAAGCTCTTCCGCGAAAACCGGGTGCAGGAAGCGGCTCAGATGGTCTTTGAGAACAACCCGCTCTCTGTCGTCTGCTCTCTGGTGTGCAACCACGCGGCCCAGTGCGAGGGACACTGCGTGCGCGGCATCAAGGGGGAGCCGGTCCACATCTCCGCCATTGAGAACTACCTCTCCGACTCCTGCCTGGAGCGGATCTCAATCCCCGTCGCGCCGCGAAACGGCAAGAAGGCCGCGGTCATCGGCGCCGGCCCCGCCGGCATCACAATCTCCCTGATACTCGCCGAGCGCGGCTACCAGGTCACACTCTTTGAGGGACGGGACAAGATCGGCGGCATCATGCGCTATGGCATCCCGGAATTTCGTCTGCCCCACAGCATCCTGGACCGGATCGCAGCCAGAATGAAGGAGGTGGGCATCCTCTACCGGCCCAACTTCACGATCGGCGGAAATGTCACCCTCACCGACCTCTTCGCAGACGGCTATCGCTCCGTCTTCGTGGGAACCGGCGCCTGGCGGCCCCGCCGCATGGGCATCCCCGGGGAGACCTTCGGCAACGTCCACTACGCGATCGGCTACCTGAACGACCCGGAGGCAGTGGATCTGGGGCGGAGCGTTGCGATCTTCGGCGCCGGGAACTCGGCGATGGACGTGGCCCGCACCGCGATCCGCCAGGGCTGCCGGGACGTGACGGTCTACGTCAGACGGGACAAGGTGGCGGCAAGCCCCGACGAATACGAGTACGCCCAGCTCGACGGCGTGCGCTTTGCGTTCTGTAAGACCGCCATCCGCATCGAGGATGAGGGCCCCGTCATCTGCGACACCAAGGTGACAGAGGACGGAAAGGTGGAGGTTCTCAAGGAGACCGCCCACCTGGTTCCCACCGACTCCGTCGTCATCGCCGTCTCCCAAGTGCCCCGGCACCGGCTCGTCGAGCACAACGCGGAGCTCCAGCTCAACGACCGGGGGAACCTGAAGGTGGATGCCCTCGGCGAGACCACGATGCCCGGCGTCTTCGCCTCCGGCGATGTGGTGACCGGCGCCAAGACCGTGGTGCACGCGGTGGAGGCGGCCAAGAAGATCGCCGACGAGATGGACCGCTACATGCAGGCTCAGGGGGATTGAAGTCTCCCCGCTTCCAACTCCATAGAACGCAAGAGGGCAGACAGAGCGTTTCGGCTCTGTCTGCCCTCTCTTTGTTCAGCGGTCCGCCTTTTTCTCGTGATCCCCGCCGTGGTCATGTCCATGGTGGTCGTGCCCATGTCCGTGCTCGTGGCCGTGCTCATGCGCATGGCCCTCGCCGCGGCCCTCTTCGCTCCCGCCTTCTTCTGCGCCAAAGAGCTTTCTGCCCCTGCCGCACTTTAAGGCACTCTCGGGACACTGGTTGGGACACTGGGTGCAGTGCCGCACGCCGTTTTCATCGGTCTTGATAAGATTCTCTGACATTCGTTTTCTCCTTATCTTATAAAAATCTGCAGCTGCAGGGGTGATCCCCACAGCTGCGATTTATTTCTGTTAGACTTAATCCGCGTCCAGCGGCTGGTCGTGGTAGGCCGCGTAGAGATCCGGAAGGACCTCCAGGAGGTGCTCCCGCTCCACGGTGTTGTGGATCAGGATGGCCCGCAGGAGCTCCTCGCTGACCGGCGCGTCCGCGTCCCGGATGATCTGGCCGTTCTTTGCGTAGTAGCCGAGCCACTCGCAGTTGAAGCTTTCCCTGCCGCCTGTCGGGCAGGGTCTGGAGAAGCGAAGGGCCAGGTGATGTCCCGGGCCCTCGAACTCTTCCCAGCAGGCATCGGCGCGGCAGCCGCCAGCCTCCAGGGCCTTCTTTTTCTCCTCCGTGAGGCCGTACTCCGTAAGGTCCAGGTTGTGGGAGATCGCGGGGATGCCAGTCCTGGGATCGGTGCCCTCCCTCATCTTCAAAGTCTCCAGGGACCAGACCCCGTCCCGGTCGTTGTCGCCGTTGACGAAGTGGTGATCCCAGTGCTCCAGAGGATTCCAGATCTTGTACCTAAGGTTCCCGGTCTTCTCGGTCATGCCCTTTGCGTAGTGGTTGTAGAACCGCCCGTACCAGCGGCGCCAGGCGCCGTCCCAGGTGGCGGGGGTTCTGGAGTACTCGATGTAAAAGCCGGAGCCATCCGGCATCATCGTGTACCCGTAGACGATGTTTCTCGTCTTCTTCGGATCGAGGAGGTCAGCCAGTGCTCCACCGGGATGGCTTCCGACACCGGCATGGGGCCCGCGTCCAGGACCTGCTGCTGCAGGGGTCCTGGCTTCACCAGGGGATAGTCCGTGTAGAACTTTGCCAGGGGGAAGTTTTTCTCCTCCGGCAAGAGCTCCGGCACCCGATAGCAGTAGGCCTCCTTCATTTCTTCCGTCATGGCAGCCCCCTTACTGGCCAAGGAGCGAGCCGCCGTTGACGGCGATCACCTGGCCGGTGATGAAGGAGGACTCCTCGCTGGCGAGGAAGTTGACGATGCCCGCGATGTTAAAGGACACCAGCTGGGAGATGGCGGTCGCCTGGGCGGCACCGGCCACGCCGTTGCCGAAGACGTAGATGAACAGCGGATCCAGGAAGCAGTTCAAAACGCCGCCGATGCCGATGCCGACCATAGAGTAGGTGGCGCTGCCCTCACTGCGCAGGCACATGTTCAGGATAAAGGATCCCACCATCACCGGAGAGGCGTAAAGGATGTAGCTTGCGTAGTCCACCGAGTAGGCGGCGCAGTCTGGGGTCGCGCCGAGGGCGTAGACCAGAGGATTGATCATCGAGAGACACACGATGGAAAAGACCGCGCCCAGCACCACCCCAGAGAAGATCGAGGTGGAAATCACGCGGTTGGCATCCTCGTGCTTTTTGGCGCCCAGGAGTCTTGCGATGTAGCTGGAGGCGCCGGCGCCGATCAGGGAGCCGAGCAGGGTGATCGCGCGGGAGAGCGAAGCGTTGACGCCGACGGCAGCCGTGGCGTTCGTGCCCAGGGTGCTGACGAAATAGGTGTCAACCAGGTTGTAGACGGTGGTGATCAGCTGGGCGACGATCGTCGGGACCGCCATCCTCGAGATCAGGGTTCCGACATTTTCCGTCAGCATGCTCTGACGCTTTTCTTTGGACAGATTTTGGGGTCTCATGTGTTGTTTCCTTTCCTTAGAGCCGCGGCTGCGGTTTGCTGCTGCGTCGCGCTTTGTCTTGTCTTCCCCTTTATACCCTCCGGCCCCGCGGGGATCAAACACACTTCTCCCTCCATGATTTCCGTTTTGGAAATAAAAAAAGCAGGCGGGCTGCCCCGTCTGCCGATCCGCTGCTCTGCAGAAAATTTTGGTCTGTTTCAAAGGAACTGCTTTGCAAAGGCCTCCGCCGTCTGCCGGCTCCCTGCGGCCTCTTTGCTCTTTAAGTACAGCGTCCTCTCCTCCACCGGAATCCCCTTTGCGGAGAGCTTCTCCCGCATCAGATCCAGGGCGTGCTTCGAGATCCAAGAGGTGGAGAAGAGAACCGCCTTCTTTACCATCTTTGCGTCCAGGCCATCGAGCCAGGAGGAGAGATGCTTGTCCAGGCCGTAGGCGTACAGGGCGCCGCCCACAAACAGAACGTCCACAGGCTCCTGAATGGCGGCAGCTTGTGTGTCCACGGATACCGCCTGGACGCCTGCTGCCTGCGCCAGATACTCTGCGACTTCCTTCGTCTTACCACCTCTCGAATAATAACGGACTGCTGTGCTCATATCTTCCTCCTGAGGACTGCTCATATAGATTGTATGCAATTATATTTGCTACAATGTAATTATAGTCCGATCCAAGTGCCTGTCAACTCCTTTTTCAGGACTCGTTGACGAGCTTTCCCGTCATGTGGTCGATGGTAAGCTCCAGGATCTGGACCGAGGAGGCCGTGCGCTTTACCTCCGCCCCCACAAAGTCCGCCGGGTCGTACTTGAGGCCGATCTTCCGCGTTATCTCCTCTCTCTTTGCGGGATTCTCCACGGGCTGGATCCTGCCGAAGATGATGACGCTTTTGATGTTGAGGCCAAGCTTTCCCTCCTCGCGGTATCCCTTGTTATACACGCAGAAGGAGACCCGGTTGTCCTTCTTCAGGGCATCGATCTTGTGGCCCTGCTTTGCGCCGTGGAAGTAGAGCTTTCCATCCTCATAGAGGAAATTGACGGGCATCCCGTAGGGGTAGCCGTCTTCCCCGTGCACCGAGAGGACGCCCCTCGGCTCCTCCTTAAGGATCTGCTCACACTCGCTGTCGGAGAGCTGTTGACGGAATCTTCTCATTGGTCGAAACATAGCCTGTCCTTCTGACCGGTTTCTCTTTGGAGAAAGCCGGAACCCTCTCTAGATAAATTTGTACATAATCCACAATGAGCCTTAATCTATAGGGGTTTGAGAGTAAGACCTCTGTGAAAAATGTATGCTTTAACATTACAACAGTGCATGACTACGGGTGAAATCGGTGTCTCTGGAGGTCCGGACACCTATGATTTCTGTGTTCAGGGTACAAAAAGAAAGGCGTTAGTAAAGAACCGGGTTGACGGGTTCCATACCACAACCTCCATGGTGAACTCTCGACGCGATAATGTCTGATGAAGATATAGAATCCCCATTTGGAGCTCTTTTCTTCTCTGCATAATGCCTATCTTGTTATTTATAGTCACATGCTCGGCAAGTGGGTGTATGCTTTTAGGCAATCTAGGTGATGCTTTGTTACATGATGCAACACAGCACGGATAGGAGTGTACCCAGCTCGAGCTCAAAGTGAGGGATTAGTGGTCTCATGCTAGGCGATCGCTTATCAACCCGTTTCTTAACTAACGCCAAAAGAAAAGCATCCTCTTAATTGCCTGACAATAGTGACATTAGCTGTCAGTATAAGAAACGCGTTTCAATCTCCCTGCTTCACCATGGCTGCCAACCTCTCATGTCTAGCGGAGTCTGCCTTCGGTCCCACCCGGAGGCATCCCAAATTCCTTCGTACAGCCGATCCCATAGTTCGGAGCGCCGCTTATGCTTTCGTTCGGGGTCATATGCCCCATGGAGTAAATCCTGCGGCTACGCTCATGCTCTGTTTGTTTGAGAGCACCCCTGTAATTCAGTAAATCTCGGAAATCCCGGGGGACGCATCCCTGGATCCACACTGAAGTACATGGTGCGGTTAATACGTTACAGTTGAGGGGGAGTCATCCTAACGGTGTTGCCTGGTAGATAACCGCCCTGTTGGTCCTTGAAACTGTCTGCTGTCCGGCTGCGCGTTATGCAGGCATCATACCTGCCGCAGGATCGTGAATGACCTTAGACGGGTCAAAATCAACGCCTTTACGGAGGATTGCGTGGAAGATCCTCAAAGCCTTGCATGCCACTACTACGCGCGCCTGACGCCGTTTTAGAGGGTTCGTTGTCCGTGTGGTGTATTTGACCTGTAAGGCCTTAAATGCACTGTTCCAGGCTATCAGAGACCCCGCAGCTTCATACATGACTCGTCTTAAGGCAGAACGCCCTCGCTTGCTGATGCGATGTTCACCGACCTTCTTGCAGGATTCGTTGTTAATCGCATTCAGTCCGGCAAGCTTCACCAGCTTTCGTGCTGCCTTTGGCAATTCCTCGATGCCGAAAAAAAGAGGGAGGCGGAGCGGTTCCGCCTCCTTCCCAGTGGATTATTATTTCATGTACTTCTCGCGGTATACCGCGCGCACCTCGTCGATGACCTTCTGATCCTTCTCGCTGCCGAGCATCTGCTGGACCGAGGTCTTCATGTAGTCGGTGCCGGTGGCAAGCGCAGCCTTCGCCGCTGCAATCCGCACATCCGGATCGCTGTCCTGGAGCTTTTCCGTGATGAAGTTGACAGGATCCTCTCCGCCAAGCTTCCCGCAGATCTCCAGGCCCTTGAGCAGCGTATCCTTATCGGTGTTCTTCTTCCGAAGGAGCTCTACCACCTTGTCTCCTTTGCCTTTTTCTGCAAACTTTTCCAGTTTCTCTGCTTCATTTCCGCCAAACAAACCCATTGCATTCTCCTTGCTGAGCTTTGCAGAGTCCCCTCTGTTTCCGCTCTCACCTTTCTGAAAATCTATTTTAGTCCCTATCTGGAAAATTGCAAGGGAAATATTAGCACTTGCGTTAATTGAGTGCTAATGTCAAAATACTGTCTTCAACTCGAAGAACTGTCACACAAGCGCGAGCAGGATCAGAAGCAGCACAGAGATGCCGTCGACGGCAAGCGGCACCATGGCAAGATAAAAGGCGCGGACCGGTTCCACGCGGTAATAGAGGACGTATAAAACCATGCCCGCCGCGAAAGCGGCAAGGTTTTCGGCAAACAGTGCAACAAACCGCCCGTCTGTCAGCAGTCCCGAAGCGTTCAGGGCATTGACGAGGGTCAGCTCCAAAACGAGAAATCCCGTGATGAGAAAGAGCTCTGTGGTGACGGGGCGCTGGAAGAACTTCGAAGTCACAAACAGCATGACAACGTAGAGGAGGATGCCCGCAAGGCAGATCCCGGGACCGCTCAACTTTGCCTTTCCGGAGGGGAGCGCATTCATCCCCATCACTGACAGGTACACGCCGGTAAGGCCTGAGGCCGCCGTGACAAGAAGGAGGATGCCGCGAACGCCGCCGACGCGGTTGACCTCCTGTCCCGGGCGGAAGGAGACTGACCACCAGATGAGGTAGACAACGCAGCAGACGACCAGAAGGATCTGGCCGATGAAAACGCGGTGAAAGGCACCGGATGCGGGTTCCATGATGACTTCCTCTTTTCCGCCAGGTTCCGATCACCCAAAAGATCCTGCAGGACCTGGCAGCCAGCAGAGATCCTCCACCGCTTGAACGCGGGGGCCCTGTCGCACTCCGCAAGTACCATGACCGCATGATACGGATGCAGATGGCGAACTGAAAAATGGATTATCCCCTGCATATTATATCCCTTTCCCCCTGTTGGAGCTGCCTGTGGGTTTCTGATTCCAAACTTTGCAGCTGCCCCCAAGCGGCTGCGCAGGGCCCTGCCGAAAAACACCGGATCATCACAAAACGACAGCTCTTCTCTGCTACAATACCCACGGTTTATTTCGAAAGGAGTTCCCTATGCAAAAATCGGCGCAGGATGACACATCCCGGCGGCGGCACCTCATGTTCCTCGTCGGCATCGCCTTTCTCGTCGCCATCGGCTGGCAGATCCTGACGGGCAGCCGCTCCTCGGTGACGTTTCACACGGCGAACGACGCCTTCACCCTGACGGGGCCAGGCGGAACGAGCGCAACCATCGCCTATGCGGACATCAAGGATATCAAGAGCACCGATTCCTTTGACCCCGGCACCGCAAAGGGCGGTGGCACCAGCGGGTCCGTCTGCTATGGCACCTGGAAGAACGACTCCCTTGGCACCTACACCGCCTTCGTGGACACCGACATCGACACCGTGATCCTGGTAAAGACCAATGACGGGACCTATGCCTTCAACTACGAGGACGAGGATGCCACGAAGGAGCTCGCCGAAGCCCTTCCCGACTTCGCCGCCCAATGATCGGGCTGGAATTCATCTTTTTTATACATTTGTGGTAAATTTTGACGTTTATTCGATCCTGTCCTATATGGAAAGCCTGTCCTTGCACTGCTAGAATAAAAGCCGTGTGCGGCAGCAGAAAGCTGCCGCGGGAAGGCGGCCTTGTATGCCAAAGATCAGAATCGTGGCAGAGACGGGATCGGATCTGACTCCGGAGCTTGCCAGGACGTACGGTATCGAACTCGTGCCGATGCACGTCTCCTTCGGGAGCCAAACCCTGGACGACGGCTCCTTTGATCCCCGGAAGATCTACGAGTACTACCGGACAACCGGAAAGACGCCCACTACCTCCGGCTCCAACACAGAGGACTTTGCGGAGGTCTTTGATCGGATTCATGAGAGCGACCCCGCAGCGCAGATTCTCTACCTCGCCTACTCGGCGGTCACCACGGTCTCCTACTCCAGCGCCCTGCTGGCCTCGGAGGGGCGGGACTATGTCGCCGCGGTGGACACCAAGATGGTCACCGTGGGACAGGCCCTCGTCTGTGTCTGTACCGCAAAGGCGATCCTCGCCCACCCCGAGTGGGGCATCGCGGAGGCCAAACGGGCGGCGGAGGAAATCGCCGCGCGGGCCCACGTCGCCTTCGTCCCCCGAAACCTCGACTTTCTGCGGGCCGGCGGGCGCTGTACCAATGCCAAGGCCCTTCTTGGCGGCATGCTCCACATCGTGCCCCTGATCGATGTCCTGGACGGAAAGCTCGTCGCCACCAAGAGCTACCGCGGAAGCTTTGCCAAGGTCATCCGGAGGATGCTGACAGAGTACGCGGAAAAATACGCTCTGGATCGGGAGCTTCTCTTTGTCGCCATAACCCCGGACTTTGAGCCGGAGCTCAAGGCCGTCATCAAGGAGACCGGCCGTGCCCTCTCCTTCCGAAACATCTCCTTTCTCCCCACGGGCGGTGTCATCACCTCCCACGGCGGAATCGGTGCCTTCGGCATTGCGGGACTCTCCGCTGTCTGAGAGGGGCATAAAACATTGCAACACCAAAAAACACCCTCCGCATGCGGAGGGTGTTCCCATTGTGATTCAGGCACCATGGTGTCCATGTCCGCCATGATGGTGATCATGGTCATGGCCGCCGTGACCGTATCCGCCATGGTGGTGATCCGAAGCGTCCCCGGATTCCGACGGGTTCTCCCCGGCAAAGAGGCTTCTTCCCCTGCCGCAGGAGAGGTTCGTCTCCGGACACTGGTTCGGACACTGGGCGCAGTGGCGCACGCCCTGTTCATCGGTAAACATCAGGTTGGATTCCATCGAGTTCCCCTTTCGCTTGCTGCTATTTTTCCTGCCGGGATTCGATCAGGGCAGTCTTTTTCTTCACCTCCCTGCGGATGGCGAAGAGGCTGTACAAAAATGCGGTGCCCTC
Organism: Lachnospiraceae bacterium; assembly: GCA_022483465.1. GTDB lineage: Bacteria > Bacillota > Clostridia > Lachnospirales > Lachnospiraceae > CAG-791. The sequence continues at coordinate 434,640 of JAKVNF010000001.1, forward strand.
TGAGGCCCAGAAGGCAAGCCAGGTAATGGGAAGGCCAAAGACCTTCGTCAGCACATACATCAGCGGGATCAGCACGATCAGCTGGCGCAGGGCACCGGCCACCATGCTGATGACGCCGTTTCCAAGGCCCGAGGCCAGATATCCCCACAGAATCGTCATGGTGGAGAACAGGAAGGTGATGCTGATGATCCGAAGCGCCGGGATGCCGATGGCGCGCATCTCCTCTCCCGCCGAGAACAGGGACAGAAGCGGTCCCGGGATGGCGAGGAAGACCACCGTCGCCGCGATGGCAAAGAAGATACCGGCCTTGGTCAGGATCTTCTGCAGGGAGCGGATCCGGTCCGCATTGCCGGCGCCCAGGTTGAAGCCCGCGATCGGAATCGCCGCCTGCCCCAGGCCGTTCATCGGCATCATCAGGAAGTTCTGCAGCTTGTAGTAGACGCCGAAGGCCGCCACCGCCGTCGAGGAGACGGACAGGAGGATGCTGTTGGCCGCAAAGTTCATGACAGAGCCGATGGCCTGCATGACGATGGTGGGAAGGCCGACCCGGAAGATGTCCCCCACATCCTTCAGCCGGAAGACATAGCCTTTCAGGCGCACATGGATCAGGGGATTCTTTGTCCGGTTGAACAAAAGGGCCGCTGCGGCGCTTGCGCCCTGGGCGATGACCGTCGCCGCTGCCGCACCGGCGACGCCCATCTCCGGGCAGCCGAAGTACCCGAAGATCATGATGGGATCCAGGATGATGTTGACCCCGGCGCCGATGATCAGGGAGACCATGGAGAGCACCGTGTCGCCCACGGCCTGCAGGAGCCGCTGGGCGTAGGTCTGCAGAAACAGTCCCCAGCACCAGACCAGGTTGATGGAGAGGTAGGAGAGGCAGTCCGCCTGCAGGGATGGGTCATCGGTGAGAAGTCCTGCCACCTGCTGCTTCCCGAGGATGCCGACCAGGCAGAAGATCAGGGACTCCACAAGAACCAGGACAAGGCCCGTGGTGGCCGCCCGGCAGGCGTCATCCACCCGCTTCTGCCCGATCTTGCGGGAGAGCAGGGCATTGAGACCAACGGCCGTGCCGACGCCCACGGCGATCATCAGAAACTGCACCGGATACACCAGCGTCGTCGCTGTCAGCGCCTGCTCCGAGTACCCCGCGACGAACATCGAGTCCACAATGTTGTAGAGCGACTGAATCAGAAGCGACATCATCAGCGGCACCGACATCGTGACCAGGAGCTGTTTCATCGGCATCACTGCCATCTTGTTCTGTTTGCTTTCCATAACCGTAACCTCCCTCCATATCCTGCTGCACAAAAAAAGAGACGTACAAATCCGGAACCCGTCGGACTGGTTCTGGGCGCTGCCCCGATTTTTGTACGTCTCGATGATTCAGTTTCCTGCGGATCAACAGGTAACATGTTAATCCTTTTCGGATGTCCCCATCTTAGCAGACCGGGGGCCCTGCGTCAAATCTTTTCTGCCTGCAGCAGGGCAAGGAGCCCCGCTTCTTCCACTGCCACCAGGTCCGCCGCGGTGTCCGCGGGGTTTTGGGGAAGAAAGGGCTGGACCAAGAGGACGGCGCGCCAGCCGGCAGCCTTTGCGCCCAAAATGTCCGTCTCCTCCCCGTCCCCGACAAGAACCGTGCCCGCGGGATCCAGGCCGCAGCGCGTCTCCATCATCCGGAAGATCGCAGGGTCCGGCTTGGAGGCCCCCGCCTCCTGGGAGATCAGGATGTGATCCCGCGAAAACCAGCGGGAGAGCCCCAGCGCCTCGATCTTTCGAAGCTGCCTTGCGGTGGGGCCGTTGGTGAGAATTCCGAGGACGCGCCCCTGGCTTTTGGCAAGATCCAGGATCTGGATCATGGCGGGGCGAAGGCGGACTTTCTCCAGAAAGGCCGCGTAGGTTCGTTCAAAAGTAAGGGCCTCCTCATCGGAGACGGTGATTCCAAAGAGAGTGAGGGTCCGCGCCGTCCTTGCGATCTCCATCTGCCGCATGTCGATCTCCCCGCGGATTCTCCTCTCATACTCCTCGTTGCCGATGAGGCGGCTCTTTCGAAAGAGCGCATCCTCCGGGATCTCCGGCCTTTCCCCAAAGCAGGCGTGAAAGGCTGCGAGGTACGGATCTCTTCTTTGGTATAGCGTGTCGTCCAGGTCGAAGACCAGGGCCGACGGCTGATGTTCCTTTGGCTGCATCTTCAGGTTCCTCTGTCCCTGCATCGGGAAATCGTGTATACTGATGGTTCAGCAAGCAAATATGGAGGGTCTAACATGACGATTACATATCCTGCCGTCTTCACCAAGCACGAAGACGGGAGCTACGACGGCTATTTTCCGGATCTGGACGGCTGCGTCTTCTCCGGAAAGGACATTGACGAGGCGATCAACTCCGCCATCGAGGAGGAGAAGAACTGGATTGCCGTGGAGCTGGAGGACGACAACGGCCTCCCCTACGTCACGGACCGCGAGGACGTGGAGCTGGCGGAGAACCAGTTCTGGCGCGACATCGCTGTCATTGTCCACATGACGGAGGGCTGGGACGAGTAAGCTCCCATCCGATCTGTTCCCATCACCGCCTCCCGGGCACAGCCTGGGAAGCGGTTTTTTTGAACCAAATCGCGCGAGCGCGATGCTCCATCAAAGTTATCCCTAAAGCTCACAGCTTTCTCTGTTGGGGATACCATGACAAACTTCAGCATAGACAAAAGAGGAAGAAATGATCTTGTCATCTCTTCCTCTTTTCTGTATTCTACAAAAAAAATAACCCACAGATGACCTTGATTGGCGTCGAGCGTTCATCCATGGGGCTCTCATAAACAAGGTGAGTTTATCAAGTCCCTTGCAAATCTGCAAGCCCCATCTTTGTCGGCCGGCCAATCATGGTTACTATTCACGGGGTAAAGTGCCTCGTGCTGCAAAGTCACGACCTCCATGCCGGGAGATTGCAACAATCCCCCAGCTCTTATCAAGATGATCATGAGAGGTGCGCGGCCTTTCGGCCAGCGCGCCTGCACTTTCTGCGTCTATTTTATCTCACCCTGACTCGGTCCCGTGGAACAGTTCCTTTACCGTTACCGGATTCCCATCCGTCAGCCGTTTCAATGCATTCATCTCGTTCCATCCATTCCTCCTGCATGTCTCCACGTAGCTCCGCAGTGTTGCGTAGTACTGCGCATACTCAACGCTTTCAAACTGACCGGATACCTTCATCTTGCTCTTTACGCCTCTGAGAGATCTCTCGGATAACGAGTTCGTTGTGGGTATGCTGAAGTCCTCAATCCAATGGAAATAGTTCCTGCGATACTTGCGGAGACGATTGAGCAGTGCTCCCTCAAACGCATATCCATAGTCCGCTCCCTTCATATTCCTGACCTTTTTGTACAGTTCTGCGTGTTCCTTGTCTCCCTTTGCCAGGCATTGATCCAATGAGGCATTGAACTGCCTGATTCTCTCCGGCGGAAATGATGTGCTTCCCTCTCTCTTCGCTTTGTTCCGATCATGAATGGTCTTCCCGATCAGATCTTTCAGATCTGCAGACCAGGTATGCCCGGTATCATTCGTATTCCGCTGTGCGTCACGCTCCAGATGCTGATTGCATTCAACGTTTCGGAATCGGAACTCCCTGTTGTAGTTGCCGGTGTAGTGATCATGCATTACCTTTTGGCTTTCGTTCAGTTCTGACAGGATGCCATCCTCCCTTACACCGTCAAGATTCTTCTTCTCGTGAGCCGTGTAATAAGCGATCCTGTCATCACCATAAAAGCGAAGGCATGCGCGCTTGGTATTCACAAAAATCACCGTATCATCCCAGTAAAGCAGGTCCTTCTTCAGCATCTCATTCCGAAGATCTTCTTTGAAATTCTGAAGATCCTTTGCCGCCCTTTTGATCTGCTTGGCGATATATCCCTCGCATGGTACAAACCTGCCGTCGAAAAGGCCGCAGAGAAACTGGCGGATCTTGTTGATCGGTACATTCTCGGAGACAACAAGGGACAGAATCAGATCCCGGGTATTGCTGCCGTACTGATTTTTTGCGGTGTGCCTTGCGTCCACTGGAACCTTGACCTGAGTGCCGCAGTTCGCACACTGGTAGATCTTGTACAGATGTCGGTGGTAAGTCCGGACGATTTTGAAATCGACCTCCTGATGTTCCTCATACCTTCCGGTATCTATGAGATCTCCGCCACATACGCTGCACTTTTTCTCATCTTCTTTCAGCTCATGTGTTGTGGTATCGGTAGCCTGTTCTGGATCAAAAGCCGGCATCTCTGATTTTGCGTGCCCCGGCTGGCCTCCTTTGTGATTCCCTGTTGTCGGGCGCAGGTTGGGAATTACTTTTTTCTTGTTCCTGGGCGTCTGTGATGTCGGCGTTCCGCTGTCCGTTCCATCCCGATTGATTTTGTCCTCGAGATGCCTGACCATAGCCTGCAGCTCATCGATTGTGTCCTGCTTTTCTCTCAGCTGTCTGTCCTTGTCCGCAATGACCTTTTTCAGTTCATTGTTGTGCGCCTGAAGCTCTTCAATTTTCTGACCTCGTCTGCTCAGAAGTTCCTGCAGGTTTGCGGCCTTTCTTTCCGCGGATTCCCGCTTCATCCCGATTGTTCTCAACTGCTCTGAGAGCTTGCGGTTTTCCCGTAATGACTGACTTAACCTGCTCTGCAGATTCTTTGCTGTTTCCAGTGCTTTCCGCCAGTTGGTCTCGGCTTTTTCCTGTCGGCTGTTTGCGAGTTTGACCTTTCGGTTGCAGTCAGCCCGGAAGGCAGCGTGCGGGTCTTCGGACTCATACATCGCAATGGTCTGTTTCAGTTTTGCGATTTCGCTGTTACGCGTGAGTGTTCCGTTGAATGAATACATCGCTGCCATCTCCGTGTCCGTCAGCTGTTATTCCCTCATGGTAAAGACTTCCGACATAGAAGCAATCAGTGCTTTCAGTCGTTCGAGCTGTCTTTCCTGCTGTTTGTTTTGATCCGTCAAATCCTTGATCTGGAGCCTTAGTTGAATGATCTCCTGACGCAGTTCTGACGCTTCATCCACAGGCGGTTTTGCTGTCTCTGATGTGCAAGTCTGTGTTGTCTTCCTCCGCCGTGGGCCATGAGGCTCCGTCGGGATGATGTTCCCATTGGCATCCACTTTTCCAATGAGTTTTCGTTTGTTCTTCGGCTTGTGCGTGACCGGATCTCTGAACGATTCAGATTCATACGCGTATTTTATGCCGGTCGTCTTGTTTGTGAGATAAACGATACTTGACATTGCGCACCTCCTTAGTAGGTATACCTTAGTATATAACTTATATGGTACAATGTCAAGAGAAAATGTATATAATATATTATGAATATACCTACTTCAGTCTTGAGTTTTCACACAATACAAAATAGAGCGGAGAACGCCGTAAAATCAGGCATTCTCCGCTCTGTGTCAATGGTAATGATGTTATTCAGACAATATGTAATGGCCCCCGAGTTTTGTAGTCATCGAGGATTAGCCGTATACTCTATAACGTATTCAAAGAGTTACAGCATACCATCATACAAAATCGGAGGCCATTGACATGGAGTATAGCACAGTGTTTGTTGGAATGGATGTCCATAAAGACACTTTCTCGGTTTGTTGTTACACATACGAGGATGACAAGTGCAGATTCAAGCGCACCTTTAGTTCTGATTACAAAAATGTGCTCCAATATATCGCCAGCATGCACAAACAGTATGGTGAAAAAGCAAATTTCGTCACCGCATATGAAGCTGGCTGCCTTGGGTATTCACTGTACAATCAGCTTACCGCTCATAATGTAGAGTGTATTATCATGGCTCCGACAACCATGGCCAAGACTGCAAACGCCGGAAAGCACAAAACAGACCGTCTGGATTCTGAAATGATTGCCAAGTGTCTTGCCGACAGAAACTATCATGCAGTCCATATTCCTACTGAGGAGGATGACCAGGTCAAAGAATACATTCGCATGCGCGATGATCATAAATGATTCGCCCTTCATAAGCCCCGGCTTTTGACGTTACCAGAGCAAGAATAAGTGCTTTTGATGCAAGACATGCATCGGATTACGCCAATTTTGCGGAAAATCGGCGGTATTTCGGCTCTTTTTGAGCCTCTTTTCGATCCCTTTTAGCGGTGATTCCGCAAAAAGGGCAGAATGCCACCTTAAAGCGCCAAGAGGATTTTTTCAGATTCCTCAGGCGTGAGGGAACCCAGGTATTTTTGCAGCTTCTCGAGGTTGTATGACAGAAGTGACGTCCACACCCACATTGACGATCGGATGAGACCAAACACCGGAATCTCATCCAGGCGGTACTTTCTGCGGAGCACAGACATCACGCCTTCAATCCCGTTGCGCTTGCGGGCCATTGCCTTGGCAAGGTCGGTCCCAAGAAATCGGACTGTCCTTGCGCGGGCGATTGTCTTCAGACTGATGCGGACGATGGTCAGCGGCTTGCGCTTCAGGTCATGTCCCTTGCAGTATGGTGCATATGGGCAGCCTGTGCACTGGCTCTTCAGGAACGCCAGCTTGAACTGCTCCCGTTTCTCGTCCCATGTGCAGGTGTACGGCTGATATCCCTTCGGGCACTTCAGTACAGACTTTCCGTCTTCGCTGACCTCGAAGTCGGCCAGATGCTCATCAGGAATTTTGCCGGTGAGACTTGTCGTGAACAGATTCACGTTTTTCTCCCCGGCAAGTTTGCCTGCTTCATCGCCGGAATACCCGCCGTCTGCGATCTCGGTCCGCTTCTGTCCGTCATCAGGAAGGGAGTCGAGGTGTTTCTTCACCATGACGCTGTCGGACACGTTGTTCGGCTGGTAATCCGCATTGGTCAGGATTCCGTTGCCATTGCCGTCGATGGTCTCCTCAACATTGAGAGTATAGCCATGGTGCGGACCGCGCTTGTTGCGGTAGGTCTCTTCAACATCATACGGATTCTGCACGCTGTCCGGGGCGATGTCCTTTTTGTCTTTGGGACGGCGGGCCCCATTTTTATCGATGTAGGACTGCTCTTCGAGAACCCGGAAGAAGACCTTGCAGGCAGGAGCATCCTGCAGCGTCTCGATTCCGCTGACCGTCTTTGCCAGGCGGTCCATGTCGGATATCAGCTCATTCGTTTTTTGTATTTGGAGGCCGGCGCGCTTGTCGGCATCTCCCTTGAAATAGAGTGAGGCATTCTTATCGTCCGCCTCAAGGTAGTGCTTCATAGAGTCCGGGATAATCGCCTTCAGGCCGCTCTTCACCAGCAGTCTCAGCAGCACCTGGATGGTTGTGTACAGAATCTCTACTCTGGGCATGACCTTTGCATGCGCTTCGACCATCATGGAGTCCATGCGGGCAAGAATGGAGCGGTCTGCATCCGCCTCCTCTTCCTTCTCGCTGATCGGCTTGGGAAGGAGCGGCATAGCCTCTGCGATCTTTTGGGAGATCCGGACGTACTCATCTTTGACCAGATCGCAGCCGTTTGTCTCGTCGTACTCGGCGACTTTCCTGCGGAACCTGGAGAGGGATACCAGTGACAGCGGCTGGCTGTCTGCATCCGTTGTATGGAGGGCATACTGGAATTCCACTGCTCCGCACCGGATCAGTTCTATCAGGACCTCATCCGAGAGACCATACATCCGCTTCAGGACGAGAGCACAGAAGTAGATACGGATCGGAATGTTGGGGCGGGAGCCCTTGTCATCGCTGAACAAAGCGGCGAACCTGCTCTCATCAACATTCGGGTAGATAACCTGCCCAACCATCCAGGCTCTGGACTTTTCCACCGCCGACCTTGTCTGGCTGCCAGCGGTAAGGTAACGGTCATTAAGAGACATCTGATGATCCTGTGTTTCGCGAAACATGGGGCATCTCCAATCATAAAAGATACGCTACTGCTTATAGAACGTATATAACACTATCGATTATGACTGTCAATAGATTATTTTATTGGCTTTTGAAAGGTGAATCATAAATTGGCATTGAAGAAAATCAAACAGCAGATTCTTGCATTCTGCCTCCGCCGAGGACTGCATTATTCAGATCCAGATTCAAAGTCCAAACCTCATAACTGGACACAGAAACATCTCAAATGGCTCAGAGACCAGGCTTCTGCTCTGAATGGAGAATACAAAGATGCCCTTGAGGAATATCTGGGGACCTTCGATTATCTGACCGATAAGATCACACGTCTTGACCAGAAGATCGAGGAGATCTCTCAGAAAGATACCTATCGCGAGAAGGTCAAACATCTCTCATGTTTCATCGGAGTCAAAACGGTCACCGCAATGGGAGTTCTTTCCGAGGTGGGTGACTTTAGCCGGTTTAAATCGGCTGAGCAGTTTGCCTCCTATCTTGGTCTTGTACCAGGGGAGAATTCAAGTGGCGGATCCAGAAATATGCTGTCACTGACCAAAGCAGGAAATTGTCATGTGCGCAGACTGTTGATTGAATCTGCACAAAGCTACGCAAGAGGCAGAATCGGAGCTAAATCCAAAGAACTTCTAAAACGCCAGGAGGGAGTAGAGCCCAAGTATGTGGCATATGCAGATAAAGCCAATGAACGGCTGCGCAGGAAGTTTTACAGGCTTACGGAAGACGGGAAGATCAGAAATGTGGCTGTTGCAGCTGTTGCGCACGAGCTTTCCTGCTTCATCTGGGGAATGATGACAGATCATGTGGCGTAATGAAACAAGTGGGGTACATCTGCTGGAACGCTGTTGTCAAGACTGCTACGCACCGCCGTAGGCGGCAAGGTCTTGACATCATCGTTCAGCAGATGTCAGCGATCATTAGGCAGTAAGCGGGATAAGCCGCTTACTGCGGCTGAGCAAAATCGAAGGCACCTTGAGGTGGTATTGAAGTCCTTCAAGGTTTGGGCTATCTGCGACAAATCTATGTTGACACAGACAGTAATATTTCTGTGATTCACGTTTTTAGACGGCAGAGCCCGCGGCGGACCATTGGCCTGTTGGTAAGGAGCAATCCGAATCCACGTATATCAGAGTGGTCAAATGCCGGTGAACTGAGATTCGATGCCACCTCAAGATGCCTTCGGTCAGGGAGTACATGGCCAGCCAGGACTACAAAAGTTTGCGGGTGACACCCGGAAGGTCTTGACAAGGGCCATTACATATCAGATTTGGGTTTCACCCCTGTGAATAGTAACCAATCATGAGTTTCATCCCCATACCATCATTGCCGGAACGATTTCATGAGATACCTTGATTCCCCGAAATTCAAAACCGAACTGTCCAGGCTGGAAGTATTTCTGTCCCTGATCGACTACCGCGAGTCTACCATTCAGGGCTATCTGCAGACCGTCTTCGAGTGCTGTGAATGGCTTGAGAGAACCTATCATGTTTCCCTCGATGATGCTGATCTTGAACAGCTTCAGAGTTTTCTCGTTTATCTCCATAAGCCCATAAGCAAAGGCGGGAGAGAGCTCAAGCCCAGATCTGTCAACGTCTACAACGTCAGCATCCGGCGTTATCGTGCTTCCGTTGCGCATGCTCCCATCCCTCTGGAAAACCTTCCGCTGATGAAGGTGGATCATACCCTCCCGAAGGTACCGACGCGTCAGGAAGTGCAGAAGCTGATTATGGGGACGAAAGATCCGAGAAACCGCCTGATTCTCGCCCTCGGCTTTGGCTGTGCGCTCCGTCTGAATGAAGTCCTGTCTCTGCGCTTCGGTGATATCTCCATCAAAAGAATGCAGATCACAATTCGTGCGGAAGTCAGCAAGAACCGAAATGAAGGGAAGGTCGAACTTCCAAAAGATCTCGCGCGGATGCTCTACTTCTACTTCAAAAGATTCCGTCGGGATGCCGGAGAGGGGGACTACCTTTTTCCCGGCAGAGATGCCGCACATCATCTGTCTGACGGAGCAGTGCAGCGCTTCTTTCAGAAGCGCCTGAAAGAACTCGGATGGGAAAACCGCGGATATCATTTCCATTCCCTCCGACACGCCCATGCGCTTTTCTACTATCAGGGCGGCGCTGATCTCTTTCAGGTACAGGTCAGACTTCGGCACCGCTCCATTGCTTCCACGATGATCTACGTACAGCTGGATGGTCAGCTTCAGGAGAGAAAAAACGTTGCAAACCCCTTCGACGGAAACGGCTTCGCGCTCTGAAAAAACAAAAAAGATGGTACCCTCGAGCCGGCCAGGCAGAACCTTCCGCCTTCCTGACAGTCAGACTGCGATCAGAGTCCGCAGATGCATTACCGGCTTCAGACAGGAAAAAGAGCCTTCAAGATATCGAATCCGCCAGATCTTCCGGAGATTTCTCCCAGACTATCTGGCAAAGCACGGAAAGGAAATGCCGCCCGAAAAGGTGAAGATTCTCCGTCTCATGGCACAATGCGGCACGGGAGATCTGGGTTATATTGTCTCCATCTGCCCTGACTGCGGAGAAATTTCGTTTACACCGAGATCCTGCGGCAACTCGAACTGCCCCTGCTGTGGCTTTTTTCGCCGTGAAAAGTGGATCGCTGAGCGCAGGTCCGAAGTCATTCACGGGATGTCCTACCATCATCTTGTGTTCACGGTTCCCCACGATCTGAATGAGTTGATCTACAACAATCAGAAGGCTCTGCTGGATCTTCTGTTTCATTCCGCGCAGGATGCCCTTCTGGAGCTCTGCCTTGAAAGGCACAACATTAAGCCCGGAATCATCATGGTGCTCCACACTTTTGGGAGCAGTATGACGCTCCACTACCACCTGCACGTGCTGATCTCCGCAGGCGGACTGACACCGGATGACGCCTCCTTTAAGAAGATCAGGGGCTTCTTCCTCCCTGTCCAGAAGATATCCGGACGATACCGGAAGCACTTCATGAGAGGACTCAAGCGGCTCTACAGAAAGGGAAAACTATCCTTCAATGGCTCTGCCGCACCTTATGAGAGTGAGGAGTCATTCCAGAATTTATGCGACGAGTGCTACAAGTGCCTTTGGAATGTCAACCTCAAGAGGTATGGCTCTTATTCTGAAGAAGACAGAGAACGGGATCCGTCACTTCCGGATGTGGAGGATGTCATAGGTTATTTTGGGCGGTACGCCGACAGAACGGCAATCACATCCTCCCGGATCAGGGACGTCTCGGACAGCGGTATCACGTTTGAGTACAAGGACTATCATACCGATGGCTCGTATGACAAGAAGGACATGGTACTCACGCCGGAAGAATTCATCCGACGGTTTTCACTTCACATCCTTCCGAAGGGAGTACGCAAGATCCGGATGGCAGGGTATCTTGCCGGGAATGTCCGTAAAAAGAAGCTTGCAAGGATCCACGAAATTCTGGGTGATGAATATGTACCGAGTCTGATTCGCGGAATGAAAAGCTGTGAGGTCATGAAGGCCCTTTTTGATAAGGATCCGGCCCGCTGCTCCAACTGTGGGGCACAGATGCATGCCTTTCTCTTCAGCATGGATAAGACAGCGATCTATCTCAGAGCAATGGGGAAGGTTGAAGGAAGCAGCTATATCGAAATACCCCGGTATTGCCGGGGACCGGATGGAATGTTGGATGTCTCCCATCCGCGCTTTTAATAAAGATTCTTTTCAGGTCATCTGCCCGGATGGCCTATTTCTCATGTCACAACGTCTGTAAATCCCACCCGGTCAACGGTTCAGAAGAAGAAAGATGGGTTTCTGAGCCAGGGTATTCAAGCCAAGTCGGATGCTAAAAATTCCTAGGCGTTAGTAAAGAACCGGGTTGATGGGTTCCATACCACAACCTCCATGGTGAACTCTCGACGCGATAATGTCCGATGAAGATATAGAATCCCCATTTGGAGCTCTTTTCTTCTCCGCATAATGCCTATCTTGTTATTTATAGTCACATACTCGGCAAGTGAGTGTATGTGTTTAGGCAATCTAGGTGATGCTTTGTTACATGATGCAACACAGCACGGATAGGAGTGTACCCAGCTCGAGCTCAAAGTGAGGTATTAGTGGTCTCATGCTAGGCGATCGCTTATCAACCCGTTTCTTAACTAACGCCAATTCCTAACTATTCCCATAGTCTACGCTGAGAGCGATTCGGTTCAAAACAAAGGATAGTTGCCGGCCCCCTACGGGAACCGGCAACTATCCTTCACAATTTATGCCTATTTGTTCAAGACGCCCTTTCCCATCCACTTCTTTCCGGCCAGGCGGATCAAAAACAGAACGCCCCGGAAGTGGAGCTCAATGCACATGGCGAGCCAGACGCCGGAAAGGCCCATGGAGCCGGTCAGCAGCGCGGCAAGCGGAAGGCGCACCGCCCACATAGACACGAGGCCCAGGATGCTGGGCACCAGGGTGTCCCCGGCGCCGCGGAAGCACCCACCCGCCACGATGGAGGCGGCAAACCAGGGCTCCGCAAAGGCCTCAATCCGAAGCACCCGGGTGCCCAGCGCCTGCACGGCGGTATCCACCGAGAGCGTCGCCATCATGAGACCCGCCTCCCGGTAGAGGATGATGCCGGAGAGGGTCTGCACCGCCATGCCAAAGGCCGTGGTCAGCACCGAGAGCCGCCGCACCAGGTCCATGCGCCCCGCCCCGATGCTCTGGCCGATCATCGTGGAGGCCGCCGTCTGGATGCCGTAGCCGGGCATGTAGCAGAGGGCCTCCGCCGTGACCGCCAGGGAGTTGGCGGCGATGGCGACGGTCCCAAGGGGCGAGACGATCGTCGTGGAGACGATCTGCGCCCCGGACTGGATCGCCTGCTCAAGCCCCACCGGCAGGGCAATCCGGGCGGCATTTTTCAGATCCCGGGCGTGGAGCCTCCTGTCCTCCCCCTTCCGGATCTTCAGAATCGGGGAGAAGAACAGAAGGCAGATAAGGAGAATGGCCCCGGTGACCACCTCCGCACAGACCGTGCCAAGGGCTGCCCCCGGCACCCCAAGGCCCATCCCCGGGGCGCCGGGAAAGAAGTGCCCCGCGGGGAAGATGAAGAAGGCGTTGAAGACAACGTCCAAAGCGCACATCAAGATCTCCAGGGCGCTGGGCAGGACCATGTTTCCGGAGCACTGGAGCATCCCGGCGGCAAAGGCTGTGAGCTCAATGACCGGCGCCGAGAGGGCAAAGATCCGAAAGTACCCGGTGGCATCTGCCCGTATGTCCGCGCCGCCGCCGAGAAGCCCCGGGAGCGGCCCAGAGAGGGCAGCCCCCACAAGGGCAAGCACCAGCGAAAACGAGAGGCAGACCACAAAGCCCTGATGGCGGATGGACCTTGCCCGCTCCTCCTGCCCTGCCCCGATGTACTGGGCGGTCTGCACGGTAAAGCCGGTGCAGAGGGCGCGCAAAAGCCCCCCGAAGAGCCAGGTGCTCGAGGCGACCAGGCCGATCGAGGCGGAGGCGGACGCCCCCAGGCTCCCCACCATCGAGGAGTCGATGTACTCCATCACGACCTCGGTGATCTGGGCCAGGATGGCCGGGATGGAGAGCTGGATGATCAATAGGAGCTGCTCGGAGCCCCGCAGGGGCTCCCCGTTCCGAAGGCGGACCAGCAGCGCGTTCTGCTTCATGAAACCATTTCCTTTCTGTTTGGCAAACTGCCTGAATGACCATCGTACCGCAGGGACCGCTCCCGGGCAACCGGGTTTCCCCCGGGTAGCTTTTGCCGGGCGTATTTTTACCATGAAATGCGCGCATGCATCTTTGATTTTCCGGTTGCTTTTTTCATGCTGCTGATCCATCATAATCACTTGGTGTCTCCGGGTCTGCCCGGCCGCACCCGAACTCTTCAAATCAAACTGGCAATGGCGTCAGGAGGTGCTTTTCGATGAACAGACAGGCAAAGGGTGCCCTGCTCACGGCGGGCGGCGGTGTCTGCTGGGGATTATCCGGCTCGATGGGACAATTTCTCTTCTCAAACGAAGGAATGGATGCAAGATGGCTCACGCCGGTACGGCTGGGCGGGGCAGCGATTCTGCTCCTTCTGTACAGTCTCTTTCGATACGGCATCTCCTGCACGGTGGAGCCATGGCGGGATAGGAAGATGCGCCGGGATCTTGTCATCTACGGACTGCTGGGCGTCTCCTGCTGCCAGTTTCTCTACTTTGAGACGATCCAGCTCTCCTCCGCGGCGGCCGGCACGATCCTGCAGGATCTCTCCCCGGCGATGATCCTGTTTGTGGGCTGCATCGCGGCGAGAAGGCGCCCGACGCTCCGGGAGATCGCAGCGATCCTGGTGGGCCTCCTTGGAGTCTTCTTCATCACGACGGGCGGCCGGCTCGACCAGATGGCGGTTCCCGCCACGGCCCTTGCCACCGGCATCCTGTCCGCGGTTTGCGTCACCATCTACAACGTGGTCCCCGCAAGACGGCTCAAGAAGTACCCGGTGATCCTGCTCCAGGGCTGGGCTTTCCTGATGGGTTCCGTGACCATGACGGTGATCTTCCGCCCCTGGCGGTACTTCGTCCCGATCCGGCCGATGGGCTATGTCGGGATCCTGACGGTGATCGTCGTCGGCAACGTCTTCGCCTTCACCCTGTACATGAGCGGCATCCGCGACATCGGGCCGGATAAGGGCATTCTCTACGGCTTTGCAGAGCCCATGACCGCCGCCGTCGTCGGGGTGTTCGTCTTCGGCAACGCCTTCACCGCAGCGGACTTCGCCGGCTTTGCCCTGGTGTTCTTCATGCTCTGCCTGATCTCCCGCAGGGAGAAAGCGAGCACAAAAAGCCCTCAGGTCACCCGCCGGGTCTCCTCCTACACGCAGGAGAAGAAGCTCGCAAGCTGACAGCCGCTTCGCTTCTCTTTTCATGAAAAAAGCAATCTCCCCCGCAGCTCTGTGCCGCGGGGGAGATTTTTTTGGGTCTTTCATTTTTCTTGTGTGATGCACCAGAAGGAGATAATCCATAGATGATATCTTCTTAAAAGTACTAGGCGTTAGTTAAGAAACGGGTTGATAAGCGATCGCCTAGCATGAGACCACTAATACCTCACTTTGAGCTCGAGCTGGGTACACTCCTATCCGTGCTGTGTTGCATCATGTAACAAAGCATCACCTAGATTGCCTAAACACATACACTCACTTGCCGAGTATGTGACTATAAATAACAAGATAGGCATTATGCGGAGAAGAAAAGAGCTCCAAATGGGGATTCTATATCTTCATCGGACATTATCGCGTCGAGAGTTCACCATGGAGGTTGTGGTATGGAACCCATCAACCCGGTTCTTTACTAACGCCAAGTACTACCACTTCAAGTGGTAGTCTGGACTGGCAGAGACAGCTCCGAGACCGTGGGCCCCTCGGCGATACTCCCACGGTCCGGCAAAGATTACAGTAACCCAAAAGGCTTATTGGGCACCAGAGAAGAAGCCGGATCCAGGGCTCTGAGCGGAGGTCAGGAGGGGCTCATCCCACAAAAAAAGTGAAAGGGCCTTTCTTCTCTCGCATCTCCCTTCCCTTTTCCCTCCGACTTGCCGCGAACGGCCTCTCGGAATGCGTCGATCAGGTTACCGTCGTCTTCAACAAAGGGGCGCTCTCCCTTGCCGGGGAGAACGGCATCGCCGCCGTCTCCATCATCATGTACCTGCGGTTTCTTGTGATCGGCGTGTACTTTGGCTACTCCAAGGGAATCTCTCCGCTTCTTGGCTTTTGTCTGGGGCGCAGAGATATTCCCTACTGCAGGGCGCTGGAGAAGCGCTCCCGGTCCCTTCTCTTGGTGCTTCCGCCCCTTCTGTATGCGTTGACTTTCCTGTCGGCCCCGGTCCTTGCAGGCTTTTTCGCCGCGGAGGGGAGTCAGGTTTTCCATATAAGTGTCCGGGGGCTTCGCCTCTATGGGCTGGGCTTTTTGTTCTGCGGCTGGAATATCTTTTCCGCAATCCGGCTCACCGCCTACGGGCAGGGACACCGGGCAGGGCTGATCACCTCTCTGCGCTCCTTCTTCCTGCTCCTTCTGTTCCTTTGGCTGCTTCCAAGGTACCTTGGTCTGGACGGCATATGGCTCAGCGTCCCCTGCGCAGAGGTGCTGACGCTTCCCGTCTCCGTCTTCTTCCTGCTTCGGGATCAGGACAGGGGCCAAGCTGACCGGTTCTTGCGGGACATCACTGCCTCTTGAGGAAGCTACCTTCCCGAGGCAATACAAAAAGGCGTTAGTTAAGAAACGGGTTGATAAGCGATCGCCTAGCATGAGACCACTAATACCTCACTTTGAGCTCGAGCTGGGTACACTCCTATCCGTGCTGTGTTGCATCATGTAACAAAGCATCACCTAGATTGCCTAAACACATACACTCACTTGCCGAGTATGTGACTATAAATAACAAGATAGGCATTATGCGGAGAAGAAAAGAGCTCCAAATGGGGATTCTATATCTTCATCGGACATTATCGCGTCGAGAGTTCACCATGGAGGTTGTGGTATGGAACCCATCAACCCGGTTCTTTACTAACGCCTACAAAAAGATGCGGAGGACCTCCTTCGGGGAGAGCCTCCACATCTTCCTTATCTTATCCGTTTGCCGGATGGACGACCTCGGCGACGTCCTGAAGGGCCGCCTCCTGCCCCTCCAGCTCCCGCATGCAGTGGGCGAAAAACTCCCGGCCGCGCTCGCCCTCCATGGTCAGCTGGCTGCTGGCAAAGTCGCAGAACCACCGGATCAGGCCGACGATTCCCGGCTCATCGATGTTCGCCGTCAGCACGTCTCCATCCCAGCTCGCCGACTCCAGCAACACCTTGCTGTCCATGGCGATGAACGTGGCGCTGCTGGAGGGATTCAGGGAGGGGATGTCCACCAGAAGGAAGCTGCCCGCCTCGAACTGGGCGCCCCAGCGCGTCATGACCTCAATCCGCTCCCGAATGGAGCAGGGCTTCATGATCTTGCTGCTGACCTCTCCCACATAGCCCGTCTGGCAGAAGTACTCGATTCCCTGCTTGGAGCAGAGGATCCTAAAGGACTGCGGGTTGGACGCCAGCAGGGCGCTCTGTCTCGCACTGTAGTGGTAAAAGGACTCCGAGATATGTTCGAGCATCTCCGCCGGCAGAAAAAAGTGATCCTTCAGCCACTCCGTCCGATCCTCCTGGTCCTGAAACAGCACCGTCAGGCAGATCCCCGGGCTGAAGAGATAGGCGGGCGGATCGCTCTTTTTTCCGGATGTGGCCAGTTCCAGCGTCTCCTCGGCGTTCTTCCAGAAGTCCTGCGCTGATACCCGCTCCAGAAAAGGGACGGAGGTGGAGCGGAGCTTGCCGAAGATCGAGCAGGAGTAGCTGATCCGATCCTGCGTCCGCTCCAGAAAGCCCCCGCTCCCGTCCCAGGCGAAGTACACCGTGCCGCGGGAGGTGAGTACCATGTTTTTGGGGAGAAAGCGCAGGCTCTCCAGCGAGTTCACGCTGGCATAGATCCCGCGCACCTCCCAGTTCGGAAAACCCGCCACCGACGGAAAGACACTGCGCAGCATGTCCAGGTTGAAGATCCGGTTGTCGCTGGTCAGGTTTCCCGAGTTGTCCAGCACCACCATCTGGGTCA
The DNA here is from genome assembly GCA_022483465.1 of Lachnospiraceae bacterium. Taxonomy (GTDB): domain Bacteria; phylum Bacillota; class Clostridia; order Lachnospirales; family Lachnospiraceae; genus CAG-791. The sequence continues at coordinate 452,075 of JAKVNF010000001.1, forward strand.
CCTTCACCCTGGGACAGGCCGCGCACAGGTGCCGAAGGACAGAGAACCAGGTCCCGCTGCTCCCGGTGGAAAAAATGCAGATCTGTCCGTCCTTGCGCTCCGCCTGCTCGGCGGCGAGGGAGAGGCAGGCCTGCCGGATCTCATCGGCACCCAGAAGGAGCCGGTCCTTCGTGAAGTCCTCCCTGCTCTCCACCTTCACCGGGAGGGGAGAGAGCGCCCCCTCCGCGCTGATCGCGCTCAGAAGCTCAATCAGCTGCTCCGTGCCGCAGTACTGTTTCGGCGTCAGGATGGTGTAAAAATAGGAGCGCAGAAACTCGTGCCGCTCCCGCTCCGTCAGGCGCAGGCAGTAGGCAATCCGGTCCACCATATCCCGGCCGGAGGGCTTGCGGGTCCCGCTGAGGACCTTGTAGAGGACGGAGTGGTCAATCCCAGTGTAGCGGGCAACCTCGTTCACCGTCCTGCCTTTCTCGTCCATGAACTTTTTCAACATCTGTGAAAAAACAATCATCGAATACTCCCCCATTGGCTGCAGGTTGGCCGGTCAGCCGGCCGGCTTGGCGCGGTCCCTGGCGATCAGCTTTCTGACCGCGCCGATGGCGACCCGCACCGCGGTGTCGGTGTCGTGGACGACCGGATTGGGAAGGCCTGCCGCCTCCCGCTCCTGGTTTGCCACAACGAGAAAGCAGGACCCGCAGCGCACATGCCGCGCCGCCGCCACCGTAAACAGTGCTGCGCTCTCCATCTCGGAGGCAAGGCAGCCGAGCTTCTTCCAGGCATCCCACTTTGCCTTCAGTTCATACCCGACCGGCATGGTCTCCGGGCTGTGCTGGCCATAGAAGGAGTCCTTGCACTCCACCACGCCGGTGTGATAGGGGACATGAAGGTCCTCTGCACTGCCCACCAGCGCGTTGACCACCTCCAGGCTGGCCACCGCCGGCCACTCGATCGGGGCATACTCCTTGGACGTGCCCTCCATCCGGATGGCACCGGTGGCGATCACCGTGTCCCCAGAGAGGACCTCCTGCTGCATGCCACCACAGGTGCCGATGCGCACGAAGGTGTCCGCTCCCACCAGGATCAGCTCCTCCATCGCGATGGAGGCGGAGGGGCCGCCGATCCCGGTGGAGGTGACGGAGACCTTCTCCCCGTCCAGGTACCCGGTGTAGGTGACAAACTCCCGGGAGTCCGCGACAAAGTGCGGCTGGTCAAAGTACTTTGCGATCTTCTCGCACCGCTTGGGATCCCCCGGAAGGATCACGTATTTCCCCACATCCCCGGGTCCCACCTGAGTGTGATACTGTTTTCCGTTGTCCGAATAATGCATATAGCCTCCCCTTTCTGCCACCCGGCGCCCTGCCCCCCGCAATCCCCCAGGGGGGAGCGCGCCGTACGCTGGCCACATTTGGTCCTGTTTTATTATCGCACAAATGTGCTATCATAGGGAAGATCTTCCCGGAAAGTGAGGTTCAAGGCGTTTGGAAGTCGTACGTAGAAAATCTGACCGGCCGCCGGTTCTGCTGGTCCTTGTCATCCTGGCCGCCATCGTGGCCGCGGCAGTCGGAATCTCTGCCCTGGCAAACAGTCCCAGTGCAAAGCTCTCCCGGGCGCTGAAGCGGGCCGAGAAGTCCTATACCGCGCGGGATTACGCCGGCGCGGCCGAGGCCGCCCAGGAGGCACTCTCGCTGGACGCTTCCAGCACCGCCGCCTACCGCATCCTGATCGACACCTATGCAAAGCAGGAGAACTACGATGCCCTCTGCGCCGCCTATCAGGACGCGGCGGACCGGCTCCCGGAAGGGGATGCCAATGCCCTGCGGAACAAGGTGCTGACCGCCCTGAACACCGCCGCCCAGGCGGCGGAGTCCTCCGGCGACGACGACACCGCAAAGAGCCTCTATGAGAGCGTCCTCTCCATCGCCTCCCCGGGCTCCCAGCTCGCCACCACGGCGCAGGATAAGATCGACGCCATGGACCAGGCGGCCGAGGCGGAGGAAGATCCCCGGGCGCAGTACGAGGAGATCCTCAAGACCGACCCGGACAACACCGATGCCCTGCGGGGTCTCGCCGATGCCTGTGAAAAGGAGGGGGACAGCGAGGGTGCCAGATCTGCCCTCAAAAAGCTCATCGACCTGGACACCACCGACGATGAATCCCTGCTCCTCGAGTACGTCTCCCTCTGCACGGAGGATGAGGACTATGACGCGGCCCTGGAGGAGCTGAACGCAGCCTACGCCAGGACAAAGAGCCAGACCCTCTATGCCAAGATTCTCTCCTGCATGGCGGCCAAGGCAAAGAACGCCACGGGGACCGAAGCCGTGGACCTGTGGCAGGCCGTGCTCCGCAAGAGTCCCAAGTACGTGGACGCCTACATGGGTCTCTCTGATCTGTACTACGATCTGGGGGAGTACGACAAGGCCGTCCACATCCTGGAGACCGGGTATGAGCTCACGAAGGACTCGCTCCTCTCCAAGCAGCTCTCCGCGCTGAACAAGAAGCTCGCGGCGGCGGGCATCACCGTGGACGACGATGACACCAACAACCCGGTGGAGGAACTCGCCCAGTACGCGGCAGAGAACAACTACGCCGATGCGCTGAAGGTCATGGCTAAGAAAGAGTTCCAGGACAAGATCACGGAACTGGCGGACACCGCCGACGAGAGGGGCCGGATCACCCTCTCCTCCGAGGACTTCCCGGAGACAGAGGATGCGGACGAGAGCGATGACGAATCGTCCTCTTCCACCGCTTCCTCCAGCTCCTCCGACAGTTCTTCCTCCTCTTCTGCTTCTGCCTCTTCCTCGGCGTCGACAGATGAGGACAGCGGGGACGAAGATGACACCGAGCCCGTCACCATCAAGGTGGTGATCAACGAGGAGGACAAACAGTTCTACATCAACACCGAGGACGGGACCGAGGTCACTGCCTACTGGCCCGCCGTCACCGACACCGCAGGGCGCGTGGTCATCGGGGAGTACGGCGAGGACAGCTACGGAAACGCCAACTACGAGCTCTCCGACGGGACCGTGCTCACCGCCTACGAGTACCTGGTCGAGTACGCACCGTGAAAGACCAAAATCAGGAAATGTGAAGAGACGGGCACCGCAGGCTCTGCGGCGCCCGTCTCTTATTCTGCCTACGCGTTCTCCTTCACGATCTTCACAAAGTCCTGCATCAGCGGCGTCTGCATCTTGTCCCGGTTGCAGACGATGAAAAAGGCCTGCTGCATGGCGATCCCCTGAATGCTGCCCCGGTAAACCCGTCCCTCCCGGACGGCGGAATCCGCCGCAAGACGGGGCAGCACCGTCACGCCGAGCCCGCTCTCCACCGCATGGAGGAGCGCTGTCGTGCTTGTCGCTTCCCAGAGAGGTGTCACGGACTCGATGCCGTGCTCCGCCATCACCCGGTCAAAGACGTCCCGGGCGCCGCTCCCCTTCTCCCGAAGAAGAAGGTTCTCCGAGAGAAACCGCTCCCTGGGCATCTCGAGACCCGCGGCATACCAGGGGGAGGTGGGCATCACAAGGTCGAGACAGTCCGTGCCGTACTGCACGGCCTCCAGTTCCGGGTGGTGCACCGGCGTCTCCACGATCGCCAGATCCAGGTCATTGACGAGGAGCATTTTTTCCAGGTCCCTGGAAAAGCCCACCCGGACAAAGATCTTCACCCCGGGATGGACCTCCTGCAGGAGCTTGACGTACGCCGGCATCTTCTGGGAGCCGATCGTGATGCTCGCCCCAATGCGGATCGTGCCATGGGCATTCCACCCCTGCAGCTCGCGGTCCATGTCGTCAAAGATGGACGCAATGCGCTGGGCGTATTCCAGGAATTCGCGGCCCGCATCCGTCAGATACAGCCTGTGGGAGAGGCGCTCAAACAGCTGCACCTGGTACTCCCGCTCGATCTCCTGTATCGCCACGCTGACGCTGGGCTGGCTCAGATACAGGGCCCTGGCCGCCTCCGACACGTTGTTGTGGTGGTGCACCACCGCGAGAAAGATCCGGATGTTGCGAATGGTCATGGCGTCTGCTCCCTTCTGCAGATCATAATAAAATTACTATCGCTTTCATAATTTAATAGTATTTTACATATTTATCTCCTGTCTTACAATGGGACCTGTGAGCAAGGAGGAAGAACCGAAGATGGAAAACCAAAACACGGACGTGTCCAAGATGCCAAAGGACCGGAAGGCGGTCCTGAAACAGCTGTTTTTTGCGACTCTCTATCTCTCCACCTTTACCTTCGGCGGAGGATACGTCATCGTCACCCTGCTGAAAAAGAAATTCGTCGATGAGCTGCACTGGATCGATGAGGAAGAGATGCTGGACCTGGTTGCCATCGCCCAGTCCTCCCCGGGCGCCATCGCCGTCAACGGCTCCATCGTGGTCGGCTATAAGCTGGCGGGCATCCCGGGCGTTGTCGTGTCCGTCCTGGGAGCCATCCTCCCGCCCTTTGTCATCCTGACGGCCATCTCCTTCTTCTACGATGCATTCAAGAACAACTTCGTGGTCCAGGCGATGCTTCGGGGCATGAACGCGGGGGTCGCCGCCGTCATCATCTCCGTGGTCTTTGACATGGGCATGGGGGTGGTCAGGGCGCGGGACGGTCTGCTCATCGTCGTCATGATCGCCGCCTTCGTCCTGAACTACTTTCTGCACGTCAATGTCGTATGGATCATCCTGATGACCGCCGCCCTCGGCGCGGTCATCACCATCCTGCGCGGGCGCAGGGATCGGTCCGCAAAGGGCAGCTCTGCCGGAAAGGACAAGGAATAAGCCATGGCCACAACCTACTTTGAACTGTTTCTCGCCTTTCTCAAGATCGGCGCCTTCTCCTTCGGCGGCGGGTACGCCGCCATGCCCCTGATCCAGGCCCAGGTCATCGACCGGTACGGTTGGCTCACCACAAAGGACTTCACCGACCTCGTCACGATCTCCCAGATGACGCCCGGCCCGATCGCCGTCAATGCGGCAAGCTTTGTGGGAAACCTCGTCGCAGGCATCCCCGGCGCGATCTTCGCCACCCTCGGCGTCATCCTTCCCTCCTGCATTTTTGTCACCCTGCTCGCCTACCTCTACAACCGGTACCGGAACCTGACCATCATGCAGGGGATCCTCGGGTTCCTGCGTCCGACCGTGGTGGCGCTGATCTTCGTCGCCGGCCTGGACATCCTCCTGCCGGCGGTCTTCACCTCAGGCGGCGTCGACATCCGGATCATCATCTACTTCATCGCAGCTCTGGTTGCCCTGCGAAAGTTCAAGATCGGCCCCATTCAGGTCATGGTGGCCTGCGGGGTGGCGGAACTTGTCGTGCAGACCATCCTGAAATTTGTCCCATAACCAAAGAAGAAGGCGCGTCCCGCAGGACGCGCCTTTGTTGTGCCTTTGTCTGTGATGTTCTGATTTAACCCAGCGGGATCTCCACCACCTCCGCCATGTGCAGCAGGCACTGCTCGATCTGGCCGGAGATCTCCTTGGTCAGCTGGGAAGTGAGCTCCGCGCTCTGATTGGTCCGGACAGTCTCTGCCATCTCCTCCTGTACCTTCCTGCCGATGCTGCCAAGGCGCGCCCGAAAATACCCCTTCGGGATGAGCTTTCGGATGGGGCCCGGGATGTTGGCAGAAAGCAGGGCCTTTTCCATCTGGCCCCTGCCAAGAAAGAGGACCGCCAATGACAGCACCACCCCGGCCGCGATGCCGGGAAGCCCTGAGGCGATCAGGGCGATCCCGCCCCCGCCGCAGAGCATGCCGACGAGGACTGAGATCACCGCGTCCACGAGGAGCGTGATCTCACGGACCGCAAACACGTCGCCCGCGTGGACGCCGATCGACACGTCCGGCAGGTCCAGATAGGAGGAGAGGGAGAGGGACTGCACCGGTACCCCGTTCCGCACACAAAGCGGCACGGTGTCCTGCTCGATTTTCCGGGCAATGCCGGAGAGCCACTTTCGGACCGGCTCCTCCAGGAGCTTCTGCGCCTCCTCGGAGCGGACATAGCGGCGGATGTTCTCCTGCATCACATCATCCACGTCCTGAAGGCGCCGAATCTCCCCCTGCCGCCAGCGCTCCAGGGCAGGGAGTGCTGCCTCCCGAAGAAGGGGCTCTGTCAGGACCTGCACGGCGCTCTGATACAGCGCCGGCACGCCCTCTCCCACCACGGTCTCCACTCGGTCGGAGGCGATGTAGGCATTGAGCTCCTCCCGGAACCGGGAAAGGCTTGCATCGATCCCCGCGGCATAGGCAAGGCCCTTTGCCACCGAGTACTCGGGCTCAGCGGAGGTCACGAGGACCGCGTTCGGGAACACCTCGCTGCACCAGTCCCGGATGGCGGGCAGTCGCGAGACGCCGCCGGTCAAGAACAGGAGCTCTGGCTGCTCACCCGCGATGCCGTCCCGGGCGCCCTGGAGGGATGCGAGGAAGGCCTCGCGGAAGGACTTTCCGCCGAGGCGCTCGGATCCCGTGTTGAGGAGCTGCTTTGCCCGCTCCCCGTCGAGATAGAGCTTGAGGCGCACCGGGGTGTGGAGGGCGATCACCACGCTCTGGGCAAGGCCCTCCTCCCGGTAGGTTCCCTCGTTTGCAAAGTACTGCTCCTTGAGGCGCCTCGCGGCAAACTCGCAGTAGCTGCGCCAGGGCTCCGACTCGGCAAGATCCCTGCGGATGCGCTTTTCCGCAAGGCCCGAGGCCTTGATGCACTGCTCCAGCAGGAGCTCATCCAGGATGCCGCCGCCAAGGTGCACCTCGCCGCCCGTCTGGAGCTTTTCCTCCCGCCCGTGGCGGATGTAGGCAAAGTCCGTCGTGGAGGAGCCGATGTCCACCACCAGCACCGGCTTTTTCAGGATGTCAGTCCCGACCTGCAGGTGCCGCGACTGGCAGGCGCAGATCATCGCCGCCCGGGACTCCGAGACGATCCGCACCGGCGGATACCCCGCCTGCACGAAGATCTCCCGGTAGCGCTCCCTGGTATTGGCGTCCCACCCGGCGGGACATCCCAGGTAGAACACGGCATCCTGCCCCCGGGTCAGATCTCCCACGGCGTAGAGCTCCCCGAGGACCCCTCTTGCAAAGGTCGCGGTGCACTCCGCAGCCCCGGGATCCGTCAGAAAGACCGACTTGAACCGGAGCTTTCTCCGGACGGCCCCCACCGCATAGCAGGCCTCCTCGCCAACAAGGAGCGTCCCGTCGGACAGGGCGGCATAGGCCGTGATAAAGCTCCCCTGGCCCCGCACCGGGAGAATCCTGGGCTCCCCCTTTCCCCCGACCGGGAGCTTTGCGATGGCGCTCTCCGCGTCCCCGAGGTCAAACCCGTAATATGCCGTTTCCTTCTCGTTTTCGATCTGTTCCTTCTCCATCTGTCAGTGCCCCGCCTTTCTCGATGCCTGGCCCCGGCAGAGAAGCTTCCCATCCCTGACGATGGCGGGCAGGAGGGTCCGGTCCGCATCCCCCGGCAGGCGCTCAAAGTAGGCGAGGGTCTTCTCACTGCAGTCGACCACCTCGTACCCCCGCGCCTCCAGAAGATGCTGTACCTTTTGTGCCTCCTCCAGGGCGTAGTCCCCGTCCCGAAGCCTTGCCGCGCCAAGAAGTCCTGCGCAGAGGGAGAGCTCCTCTCTCGTCAGGGAGCCGCTTGGCGAAGGATGCTCCCCGCTCCCAGCGGATGCCGGGCTGCCCTGCAGGTCCTTTCTGCACTGGTCGCAGACGACCAGCGTGTTCCGGTAGGCGGAAAGGACCGCCTGCGGGTCCGCGGTGATCTCGATTCTCTGCTTTTTCTTTGGCCGCGCTCCCCGCCTTCCCCTTCCCGCGAGGTAGAGGAGCACGCCCCCTGCCGCGGGAAGAAGCAAAAAGAAGAGGGACTGCCCTGCGGCAAGAAGCAGCACCGCCCCGGGGATCAGAACCAGCAGGGCGCCGGGCACCAGAAAGGCCAGTCCCCGTCCGCCTTTGGTACCGGTTTCTGCGCGATCCCCCTTTGCCTCCCAGAGCTCTGCCTTTGCCGCCCCGGCAAGCAGGGGCAGTTCCATCCTGACAACGGACAACAGGGCAGCGGTCAGATCCCGCTGCCAGCCATCCCGCTCCTCGCTGTTTGCCACAAGGAGCAGGTGATCCGTCTCCTCCTCGAGAATCTTCTGACAGCCCGCGGGCGTCCCTGCCCGCTTCAGCCGCTCCCGCAGCCCGCTGGCATCCCCGTCAAACCGCTCGGTCAGCGTCATCGTTTCACCTTCTTTCTCCTCATCCGAAGGTCTTGACCTTTTCCCCGGCGGCCAGCTTCGGGATATCCCCCACGCCGGAGAGGATTACCGACGGGCGATAGGCGTATTCCGCCGCCGTCTCCACCGTGGAGATGCCGGAGAGCACCAGCACCGTCTGCATGCCGCTCTCCATACCCGCGATGATATCCGTGTCCATCCGGTCTCCGATCATAACCGCCTCCTCGGAATGGCAGCCGAGACGCCGGAGCCCTGCCCGCATCATCAGCGGATTGGGCTTTCCGCAGAAGTAGGCCTTCTTGCCGGTGGCGAGTTCCACCGGGGCAACCAGGGCACCGCCGCCGGGCATGATGCCGTCCTCGATGGGGCCCGAGAGATCCGGGTTTGCGCCGATGAGCTTGGCACCCCGCATGACCAGGTTGGTGGCCTGGGTCAGGGTGTCGAGGGAGTAGACCTTGCCCTCCCCGAAGATGACGTAGTCCGGGTCCACCGCGTTCATCGTGATGCCGACATCATAGAGGGCGTTCATCAGCCCCGCGTCGCCGATGACATAGGCCGTGCAGCCTGGTGCCTGCTCGGAGAGGAAGGCAGCGGTGGCCAGGGCGCTGGTGTAGAAGTGCTCCTCCCCCACGTCGATCCCCATGCGCAGCAGGCGCTGCCGCAGTTCCTTGGGGGTACAGTTGCTGTTGTTGGTGAGAAACAGGTACTCCTTCTTCTCGTTCTTGAGCCAGTCGACGAATGCGGCCACCCCGGGCAGCACCTGGTTCCCGTGATAGAGCACGCCGTCCATGTCGCAGATAAAGCCCTTCTTCCCGGCAAAGTCAATCATGTTTTGTGTTCTCCTTTTTCTCTTCTTCGTGCCGCATGGTGTAGATCCACTTGAAGACCGCCATGCTGATGATGATCACATACCCAAGGACCGAGAGGTGGTCCGGAAGCTCGTCAAAGAACAAAGGCGTTAGTAAGAAAACGGGTTGATAAGCTCCAAAGCATTTTAGCAGAAGTATAAAATATGCCGTTTTGTACATTCTGCTGTACAACGGCCTTCTCTAACTTGAACTACAATAGTCTTGCCAGGAGGGCAAGACTATGAGCTGCATTGAGCGCATACTGACCGAAGCCAGAGATCTTTCCAGGGACGACCTGATTCTTCTTGTTAACAAGCTCATGGAGGGCTTCTCCCATGAGAGTGCAACCTCTTCTCCGAAGAAGATGATTGCTCCCCGTTTGGATTGTCCGATCTGCCATTCCAATGCTCATGTTGTTAGGAATGGACACAAACATGGAAAACAGGCATACATCTGCAGGCAATGTGGAACGTCATTTGTTACAACGAGCAACACTTTGCTCTCAGGCTCACACTTTGGTACTGAGATCTGGACCAAGGTTCTGGAAGAGACGCTCAGGGGGACCTCTCTGGATAAGACGGTCAAGTCACTTGCCAGCCATGGATGCAAGATCAGCCATAGCAGTCTGTTCTTCATGCGGCATAAGATCATGCTTGCTCTCGAGGACATGCAGGTGGAGCAGCCAGCCACGGTGGAAGATGTCGTGGAAGCGGATGAAACCTACGTTCCGGAGTCCAAAAAAGGTACGAAATTTGGCCCTGATGCCAGTCGAAAGCCCCGCAAGCGTGGCACTCCCGCATCCAAACGCGGCCTTTCAGACGAGCAGATCTGTATCTGCACCGCAGTACAGCGCAAGACTGGCGATCTGATCGTGAAATCCGAGAACCGGGCAAGGCCTTCCAGTGCAAATGTTGTTGATATCTATACTGGTCATGTCCAGAAGGGCACACTTTTCCTGACGGACGGCATGAATGTGTATCCGAGGCTGGGCAAGATCCTGGGAATCACGGTCATGAATGTGAAGAAGGAGTCGGCAGGTTTCTTCAATCTGAACACTGTGAACAACCTTCACTCTTTTATCAAGCGCCGATATACCGAATATCGCGGTGTCGCCACCAAGTATTTGAACCGTTACAACCTCGTATTCAGGGCAGCGTACAGGCAGAGGACAACGATTGGGGAACTTGCGGAAACTCTCTTTGCATCCAGGAATCCCAAGAAGGTACACCATTATGGAGATGTTAAGGAGCTCAATCTGCTTGCAATTTGATGACTACAAGATGCACTTATTGCTTATCAACCCGTTTTCTTACTAACGCCAAGAACAAAAATCCCCATAAAGAGGCAAACATCACCTGGGAGTAGTCAAAGACCGAGATCGTCTTGGCCGGGGCAAACCGGTAGGCCGCGGTGATCGTGAACTGCCCGCCGGCGGCAAAGACGCCCGAAAGCAAGAGACAGATCAGCTGCGAGAGGGTCATCGGCACAAAGTCCGCGATCATAAAGGGCAGGGTCAGCAGGCAGGAGAAGATCGAGAAGAAGGCCACAATGACCGGTCCCCGCTCCCCCATCTTTCCGAGCTTTCGCACAAAGGTATAGGCGATGCCCGCGCCGCACCCGCTCAGAAGGCCCACCATGGCGGGAAGCATCGCGGCGCCCATCGTCGGCTTGACCACGAAGGCCGCCCCGAAGAAGGCAATGATCACGGTGACGATCTCCACCAGGTTCGGAACCTCCTGCAGGATCGGGATCGAGAACAGGATCGCAAAGAACGGAGACATCTTGTTCAGGATGTTGGCATCGGCCAGGCCGATGTGGTCGATGGCCCAGAAGTTGCAGATCAGGCCAAGGGAGCCGAAGATGGCCCGCAGAAACAGAGACGGCAGAGAGCCCTGCCGGACGTGGAACTTCTCCTTGGAACGAAGCAGCGCAATCACCGAGACGATGGAGGCGATGAAGTTCCGGAAGAAGGCCTTCTCCATGGTGGGCAGATCCCCGGAGAGCCGCACCATGGCGGTCATCAGGGAAAAGAAAAAGGAGTCCGCGACGACAAGCAGGATTCCGATCAGCAGCGGATTGCGAAGTTTTTTCACAGAGATTCCTCCTAATACATGTCTGATCTTACGGCAGGCGGAGGCAGATTACAAGAAAGGGCCACAGACGGCAAAAGGAGCAGGCTGATCCTGCTCCTTTCCCAAACATGTTCTGATTTGCCGGACATCGAAGACGGCGGGACGTGCCGCGCCCGCAGGGCCTTGTTCAGACTTCTTCTTCGGAGACAAGCTTGGGGTACTCCCGCAGCTCGCCCTCCCCGTGGAGCGGCGTCCAGACCTGGGCAAAGAACGGATCCCGCTTTGCCCGCTCTCCGTAGTTCCAGCTCTTTTTCTCGCACGCGGGGCACCAGTGGCCGCCCTCCAGCACCAGTCTCGGGCTTGCCTCAAAGGTGTGGCCGAAGGCGCAGCGGAAGGTGAGCTTTGTGTTCCAGTCGCCCCGTTCCATGTGCTCTGACAAAAGGACTCCGCCGCGGAGGGCAGCTGCCTTCCTGACATCCTCCAGGGTGAGCTCGCATTCGGGTTTGCTCTCGTCATAGCCGTGGTCGATGGGAACCACCCGGTCCCAGTCTGTAAAGTGTTTCATCTGACTTGCCAAGCCTCTGCATTTCACAGACCGCAGGCCGATTTGGTGCACAACCGGGATTACAGTTTTGTTGATCATGGCTCCAAAATCTCTATCAACACGAGGCTGGAAGCTGAACCGGTTCCTGGAATCCGAGGCCGGCAAGGCGGTTCTGATCCTGCTCGCGGGCATCGTGTTCCTGGCGGCGCCGGATACGCTGCTGCAGTCGGCCGCCGGAATCCTGCTCCTTGCGATGGTCGCCGCCGAAGTGGTGCTGACCGTCAGCCGGCTCCACAAAAGCGCCTGGAACTTCGGGCAGGAAAAGCTGTGGGTTTACATGCGCATCGCCCTGGTCGCCGTCTACTCCCTGATTCTGGTCAGGGACCAGGCCCTGTCTCTCATTGCCAGCGTGTTCCCGGGCGCCGCGCTTCTCATGGGGGCCTACGCCTGTCTCTCCCGGGCAGCAGAGCACCGAGGCTAGTGGGGCTTCTACTGGCGCTCCATGGCAGAGACCCTGCTGTTTGCGGTCTCCGGCGCCTACATCCTGGTTGCCCCGGATCAAAACATCATCTGGTACCAGGTCTTTCTCGGCACCGTTCTCGTCTGCGACGCGGCGGTACGGCTGTTCCAGCTTGCCCTGGCAGGGAGAAAGAGGCGGGAAGCCGGCTGAGGCACTTTCGCTGCTCCGGCTTCTTCGAACGGTTTTCATTCCACAAAAAACGGATCGCACCACCCGTCTTCGGGCAGTGCGATCCGTTTTATGATGCTGTTTTCGTGTCTCAGCTCTCCTTGCGATACAGGAAGCGCTCGTCCAGGGTGACATGGAAGTCCTTTGCCAGTGCGCGGAAGTTGTCGGGGGTGATGGTCTGTCTCTTCTTGCCGCCGGTGACGGAGGCCACCTTGAGCCAGATCTCGGAGGCCTTGTCGATGGTGTGCATCAGGCCGAAGACCTCATCAAAGGTGCTGCCGGAGCAGAACAGGCCGTGCATCGCCCAGACCACCGCGTTGTACTGCTCCATGAGCTTGGAGGTCTCGACGGCGATCTGCCGTCCGCCGGGCACCATCCACGGCACCACACCGATGCCCTCCGGGAAGATCACCGGGCACTCGGTCATCATCTCCCAGAGCTCTCTGGTGAAGACCTCACTCTCCAGCGGGAGAATGAAGGTCAGGGCGATCAGGTTCGTCGGATGCGCGTGGTAGATGACCCGATGCTTGCCCTGGGTGGTTCTCTTCTTGACCTCATGGTTCATGAGGTGGGTGGGCAGCTCCGAGGTGGGACGGGAATCCTTGAGGCCCCAGACAATGCGGTAGTTCTCGCCCTTCTCATCCACATGGATGATGCCAAAGCTCTGCTCGGGGTCAAGCTCCAGGTTTCTCATGTATCTTCCGGTTCCAGTGACGGCGAAGTACTCCCCCGCAAGTCCCGGGACACAGGCACCGATCGGAAGAAGCTCTCTGTCCTCAGAGAAGTTCTCCTTGACTTCCTCCACATCCTCTGCGGTCATGCGGTAAGAGAGGTTGCCGCCGTTTCTCTCGTGCCAACCCTGCTTGAATCCGTCCGTGCCGCACTTGATGAAATTCTTTGCAAACTGTGCTTCCAAAACCTTCATTTTTCTCCAATCCTGCGCGCTGTCTCTGCCTTCCCTCGCGCGCACTGTATGCCAACCCATTTCCAGTTTATGCGCGGTACGTCTTTACGTCAAAGGACGTCTCCACGCTCTTTCGGAATGCCTTGAGATCCGGGAAAACCCCCGCCTGTATCATCTGGGCGCCGATGTTTCCGATGGCCGTCGCCTCTCCGGGTCCCGCAAGGACGGTCTTTCCCGTGACCTTGGCCGTCAGCTCATTGAGCCAGACCGCATTGGAACCGCCGCCCACGATGTGGATGGCATCGAACTTCTTTCCCGTGATCGCCTCGATCTCCTCGGCCGCCTCTTTGTAGCAGGCTGCAAGAGACCGGTAGATCACCCGGGCAATCTCCCAGGGTGTCTGCGGGACCTGCTGCCCCGACTCCCTGCAGGCGTTCTGGACCTCGGCAATCATGGACTCCGGCGCAAGGAACCTGACGTCGTTTGCCGGGACAAGCGAGGCGATGCCGGCATCCTTTGCCTTGTCACAAAGGCTCCCAAAGCCGTAGTCCTCTTTTCCGGTGCGCCCGGGGAAGTCATATCCCGCCTCGAGCTCCTTCTTCACGGACTGGATCATCCACAGGCCCATGATGTTCTTCAGGAAGCGGTACCGGTAGTCGTAGCCACCCTCGTTCGTGAAGTTTGCCTCCTGCGCCTTTTGGCTGCAGTCCGCATCCTTCCGCTCGCAGCCCATGAGGGACCAGGTGCCGGAGGAGATGTAGAGGCAGTCATCCGACTGGCTCGGGACGCTCATCACCGCGGATCCGGTGTCATGGGTTGCGGGGAGAACGACGCTGGTGTCGAAGCCGACCGCCTCCCGGACCGCCGGGAGCAGGTGATCGGCGACCACCGTTCCCGGCAGGGAAATCTCCTGGAAGATCTCCTGCGGGAAGCCGAGCATCGAGATGAGCTCCTGATCCCAGTCTCTCGTCTTCGGGCTCACGAGCTGCGTGGTGGTGGCATTGGTGTACTCCTGCTTCTTGACGCCGGTCAAAAGGAAGTGGAAGTAGTCCGGCACCATGAGCAGGGTCTTTGCCCGGGAGAGGGGCTGGTCGGGGCTGACCTTGTCTGCCTCCATCTGGTAGATCGTGTTGAAGATCGCCTTCTGGATGCCGGTCCGCGCGTAGAGATCGCGCTCGGAGATCGTCTCATAGACCCTGGCGTCCATTCCCTTTGTCCGATCGTCCCGGTAGGCATAGCAGGGGCCCACCGGCTCGTCGTTCTCATCCAGGAGCACGTAGTCGACGGCCCAGGTGTCGATTCCCATGGACACCGGGATCTTGCCCGCCGCTTTGCAGGCCTTCATGCCGTTTAGGATCTCCGCAAAGAGCTGTTTCGTGTTCCAGGTGCGGCAGCGCCTGCCACCCTTTTCGATGATCTCATTTCCGTTCGGAAAGCGGTACATCTCCTCGAGGACGATCTTGCCGTCCTCCATGTGGGAGAGCATGTGGCGCCCGGAGGAGGCGCCGATGTCCACCGCAAGAAAGTACTGTGTCTGTGCCATTGTGCTCATCCTCTCTTTGAGAGAACGTCCTTCTCATACTGCATGCAGTCTGCGAACCAGTCGGTCTCCTTCAGGACGCCGTTCTTCTCGCAGTAGTAGTCCCAGATGTCGCCAAAGGGCATCACCTTCATCTCCTCGTTCAGGCTCATGAGCTCGGTGAAGTTGTGGGCATCCTGGAGGTCTGCCAGCTTCTCGTTGGGCAGGAGCTCTGCATAGAGCAGGGCCTTCTCCATGTTCCGCATGCCGTTGGTCCAGGCGCTGATCCGGTTGATGGAGGCATCGAAGTAGTCCATGCCGATGAAGTAGTGCTCATAGCCGGTCCGGATGATCTCAGTGGCAAGATCTCTCAGGTCATCGTTGAACAGCGTGACATGGTCGGAGTCCCAGCGCACCGGGCGGGAGACATGCAGGGCGAGCTTGTCGTTGAACAGGAGCATCGCAGAGAGCTTGTCGGCGACCACCTCGGTCGGATGGAAGTGTCCGGTGTCGATCAGGCAAAGAATGCCTTTCTTTGCGGCGTAGTTCATGTAGAACTCGTGGGAGCCGACGGTCTCGGACTCAACGCCGATGCCGAAGACCTTGCTCTCGACGGCGACATAGACCTTGCTGTGGTCATAGGGTGTTGCGAGGATCTGGTCCAGGGAGTCCTTGAGTCTCTTTCTTGCTCTGGTTCTATCCCCGGGGACATCCTTGCAGCCGTCCGGAATCCAGATGTTCATCAGGCACGGCTGGCCGGTCTCGGTGGCCAGGTACTCGGAGATCTTCAGGCACGCAATGCCGTGGCGGATCCAGAACTGGCGGATCGACTCATCCGAGGAGGACAGGGTGCCGATCTGCGCATCTGCCTTCGGATGGCTGAAGAAGGTGGGGTTGAAGTCCAGGCCGAGGCCTCTCTTCTTGGCAAAATCAACCCATGCCTGGAAGTGCTCGGGCTTTAAGGCATCGCGGTCTGCCCACTCGCCGTCCTTGAAGATCGCATAGGAAGCGTGGAGGTTGAGCTTGTGCTTTCCGGGGATGTAGGTCAGGACCTTGTCGATGTCCTGCATCAGCTGCTCCGGATTCGTGGCGCGGTAGGGATAGTTTCCGGTCGTCTGGATGCCGCCCGTCAGGGGTCCCTTCTGATCAAAGCCGACGACGTCATCGCCCTGCCAGCAGTGCATCGAGATCTTGATCTTCGCGGTCTCCTCCACTGCCTTGTCGGTGTCAATGCCAAGCGCTGCGTAGCGTGCCTTGGCGTCCTCGTATCTCTCCTGTGTGGTCATGTGATTGCCCTCCTTTTGAGCTCCGGGGCCCCCCGGCCCCGGTCATGTTCTGTTTACAAGGGCATCCTACCGCAGGAAGGGTCCTTCCGGAAGGTCCCCTGCTGCACAAAAAAGCGTCCTTTCTTGCAAGGAGACGCTTTCCCATGCGATAATCGGGGCAGGCACCAGGAGAGCTCGGTTTCAGCGCTCCCGGCCGGAAAGAAGGGGAATGGCATGAACGCAGCACTGTTGCAGAAACTGTCCGTTGTCACGGAGGAGGAAAAGGCGATTCTGGCCGGAAAGAAGGATGTGAACCGGGCGCTCTACTACGCACCGGGGAAGGGGTCCAACGAGATCGACTCCGCCCGGGTGCTGACGGACGGAAAGCTCATCGACATCCGCCCCAACACCCGGTTTGTGCACTTTCCCCGGCACACCCACAACTTCGTGGAGTTCATCTACATGTGCTCGGGGCAGACCACCCACTTCGTGGACGGCCAGAAGATCGTGCTGCACCAGGGAGACCTCCTGTTCATGAACCAGCACGCGGTGCAGGAGATCCTGCCCGCATCTCTCAAAGACATCGGCGTCAACTTCATGATCCTGCCGGAGTTCTTTGACCGAACCTTCCAGATGATGGGAAACCGGGAGAGCGCCCTGCGGGACTTTGTGATCTCCTGCCTGACCGGCACCAACCAGGGCGGCAACTACCTGTACTTTCAGGTGTCGGATGTGCTGCCGGTCCAAAACCTGGTGGAAAACCTGATCTGGCTCCAGCTCTCACATGATGGCGACAAGCGCCTGCTCTCCCAGTACACGATGGGGCTTCTGTTCCTGTCCCTGATGCAGGTCACCGACAAGATCCACATGTCGAAGAGTTCCTGGGAGCAGGACCTCATTATCCGGCTCCTCTCCTACGTCGAGTCCCAGTACCGGAGCGCAAACCTCTCGGACTTCGCAGCAAAGAGCGGGGTGGAGGAGACCTGTCTCTCCCGCCTCGTCAGGAAGAACACCGGAAAGACCTTCAAGGAGCTCCTCCTGGAGAAGCGGATCAGCCAGGCAAAGCTCCTGCTTGCAGACACCACACTCTCGGTGGATGACATCGCCGCGGCGGTGGGATACGACAACACGAGCTTTTTCCACCGGCTCTTCCGCACCCGCACCGGCATGACGCCGCGGGGGTACCGTCTCCTTGCAAAGGGCAGTGCCGGCGCCTTTCCCGCTTCTTCTGCCACCGTACCCGGAGGTACGCCATGACCAACCTGCTGCTTCTCTGCGCCATCGTCATCTTCGCCTGCGTCTTTTTGAACAAGATCTCCGTCCGGATCGGGATTCCCATGCTCCTTGCCTTCATCCTGCTGGGCATGCTCTTTGGGAGCGACGGGCTGTTCAAGATCCCCTTTGAGAACTACTCCTTTGCGGAGGACATCTGCACCGGGGCGCTGATCTTCATCATGTTTTACGGCGGCTTCGGTACCAACTGGGAGCAGGCAAGAAGCACCGCGGGGAAGGCGGTCCTGCTCTCCTCTGCCGGTGTGGTCATCACGGCCGTCCTGACCGGTGTCTTCATCCACTTCGCGCTGGGGCTTACCTGGGAGGCGGGGATGCTGATGGGCTCCATCATCGGCTCCACCGACGCGGCCTCGGTGTTCTCGGTTCTGCGCTCCCGAAAGCTCAACCTCAAGGACAACACTGCCTCCCTCCTGGAGCTCGAGAGCGGCAGCAACGATCCCTTTGCGTACCTCCTCACGATGATCTGCATCCAGGCGATGCAGGGGGAGACGGGCGCCAGCCGGGTCCTCCAGATGCTGGTGCTGCAGATCGGCCTTGGCCTTGCCTTTGGCGCCTTGATCTCCCTGGCCGCGGTGTGGGTGCTGCAGCACGTGCGCTTTGAGACGGCGGGGTTTGACACGGTCTTTGTGATGGGCGTTGCCCTCCTTGCCTACGCCGCGCCCACGGCCCTTGGCGGGAACGGGTACCTCTCCACATATCTTGCCGGCCTCTTTCTCGGCAACCACCGGATTCCGGACAAGAAGAACCAAGTGCACTTCTTCGACGGCCTCACCGGCCTGATGCAGATGCTGATCTTCTTTCTATTGGGCCTTCTGTCGACGCCCTCGCGCCTTCCTGCTGCCGCCGGGGACGCCATCCTGATCGCGCTCTTTCTCACCTTTGTGGCCCGCCCCGCCGCGGTGGCGGCCATCCTCGGCCCCGCGGGGGACTCCCTGCCCAAGGTCCTGCTGGTCTCCTTCTCGGGCCTTCGGGGCGCCGCCTCCATCGTGTTTGCGATTCTCGCGGTGGAGCAGACCTCCCTGGGGGATTTCGTCTTCCACACCACCTTTGTCATCGTGCTGCTCTCCATCCTCTTCCAGGGAACCCTCCTGCCCGCGGTGGCAAAGCACCTCCACATGACGGACGACGAGAGCGATGTCATGAAGACCTTCAACGACTACTCCGAGGAGACCCCAGTCCAGTTCATCCGCTTCCGGATTCCGGTCTCCCACCCCTGGGTCGGAAAGGCCCTGAAAGAGATCACCTTCCCGCCCCAGACTCTGGTGGTGTTGCGGGAGCACGGCGGCACTAGGGAGGTGCCAAACGGGGAGAGCATCCTCTGCGCCGGGGATGTGCTGATCTTAAGTGCCCTGGAGCCTGGCGAGATCCGGGGCGTCCACCTCTTCGAGATCCCGGTGAAAAAGGGCGACCACTATGCGGGAAAGACCCTCTCCCAGATTCCCCGGGAGGACCTTTCGCTCATCATCCTGATCCAGCGCGGCAGCGAGGTCATCATTCCCAACGGCGGCGTCTTGCTCCAGGCCGGGGATACCCTGGTTCTGAACCATCTGGATTGAAGATCCCGGGGGAACGAGTCTGCATCGGATTTTGGTGAACACGCTCCCTCTGCACACAAAAGCACCCGCAAGTCAGACTCTGAAAGATTCCGACTTGCGGGTGCTTTGCCGCAGTCCGGAGGCGATCCGGACAGGGCATGATCCTCAGTAATTGTGTTTTCCCCGGCCCTTCATCGCCACCATCAGGTCGTAGAGGGGAGAGCCGGTCTTTCCCTTTGCGGGGTGGTCATCGCTGCCGATGTCCAGGATGTAGCTCTCGTAGGCGTTGATGATCTTGGTCCCCGAGGGGTGCATGCGCTCCCGCTCAAACTTGTAGCTGTAGGTCTGGTGCACGTGGCCGTGAACCATGTATTTGGGCTTCCACTTCTCCAGCAGGGTGTTGAAGCAGTCAAATCCCCGGTGGGGCAGATCATCCAGATCGCCGTAACCCCTGGCAGGGGCATGGGTGACCAGAAGATCGAAGCCGTTCATCAGCACAATCTGCCGGTTCACCTTGCGGATTCTCGCCTGCATCTCCTCCTCGCTGCACTGGCACTCGGCCTCGGGATTGTAGCGCATGCTGCCGCCAAGGCCCAGGATGCGAAGGCCCTTGTAGTCATACACCCGATCGTCGATGCAAACGCATCCCAGAGGCGGCTGCTGCGCGTACTGGCGGTCGTGATTGCCCTTCACGTACAGCAGCGGGCAGTTCACCATGCTCTCAAGAAATTCCAGATAGCTGGGCTTGAGATCCCCGCAGGAGATGATCAGCTCCACGCCCTCGGTCCTGGAGGGATCGTAGTAATCCCACATGGACTTGGACTCTTCATCTGCGATAAACATTACCTTCATCGTGTCCCCTTCACACCGATTCGGTGTCCTTGACGCCGGCCACGGTGACCGCATCCACCGCGCCCGGAATGAGCTCGCTGGCATCCGGGATGGCGCCAATCACGTTGTCGTTGAGCCAGTTCATCTCAATGATCTGCTCGTTGGTCTGCTCCACAAAGCCGTCCTTCTGGATGACCCCCTCCTGGGAGCGGAGCTCACCGCCGAAGATCGAGAGCGTCTCGCGGCTAATTCCCTCCTTGAGGGTGTAGTAGAGCTTCTTGGAGTAGTAGGACATGTGCTCCGAGACGATCACATCGATGACCCCGGAGGAGATGCCCCACCAGTAGTTCAGCGCCTCGCCCTTTCCGGCCCGGTCCCAGGTTCCCTCCAGTACCGTCCGGATGATCTCTTCATAGTATTTTCCCCAGTCCCAGACCGGCGCCGCCAGGTTGGTGATTCTGCCGTCCTCCTCATACCGGTAGAGGCCGTACTCCCGCGAGGGGTTGCGGGGAATGATCATGTCGGGCCCGGAGACGATGGAGATCCCCTCGCTGGCAAAGTGGGCCTTCCAGTCTGCACCCTTCTTGGTGGACCAGTCCAGATAGATCTTCACCTGCGGGTCGATCATGGCAGCGCCGATCGCAAAGGCGTTGATGTTGGCAATGCAGCCGTAGATTGGATAGTCCGCCAGGTACCCGATCTTGTGGTTCTTAGCCTCCGTGGCCGCCAGGGCTCCGAGGATGAACTTCGCCTCGTACATGCGCACGTAGTAGGTGCGCACCGCCTGGCTGGAGAGGTTGATCGAGCAGTTCAGGAACTTGATCCTCGGGTAGTGGATGGCCGCCCGCACGGTCTGCTGCATCATCGTGGGGCTGGTGGTGAAGACCAGGCCGTCCTCGTCCGCCGCCGCGGCGTCGATGGCCTTGGCCAGGCTCTCGCTGGTGCCGCAGTTGTCAAAGCGCACCGCGTCCACGGTGCCCTCGAAGTAGTCCATCATCTTCAGCCGGCCCAGCTCATGGCCGTAGATCCAGCGGGAGTCATCCGGGTTCTTGTCGTAGATGAAGGCCACCCGCAGCGGGTGCTCCTGGGAATAGGAGGGGCCGCCCAGGCGCAGCGCATCCAGGATGCCGCCGCTCTTCGTCTTCATGTCCTCCGGGTGCTCCACGAGGCTGATGGCGCCGTCGATGTTCTCGGTCTGGAACTCATCCCAGAGCCGCTCGATGCGGCTGCTCAGCAGCGAGGAGGCATCGTCCACCAGGGAGCCGATCGGATAGAAGTTCAGGTAGACAAGGAAGGCATCCCCGGCGGAGAGCTCCAGCTTGTCCCCGCCCTTGGCGCTGTAGAGCTTGACGAAGTTGGCGTATCCCGCCCGGACCTCCTGCATCAGATCCTCGGGCCAGGGGGTCTTCAGGTCGACGCCCAGCTCCCTGGCAAACTTCCGGTAGCTGCCCTCCTGGGTGAAGGTGATGCCGTACATCGGGCAGACCTTGTAGAAGTCCAGGAACTCGTAGTAGATCCGGTTTTCCTTCTCCCCGTTCCTGCGGGGCAGGACCCGGGTCACATCCGCCATGATCGAGGAAAGGCCTACGTACTTGCTGACGGAGACCCGCTTGTTGCCCTCCATCACGTAGAACTTTCCCATGTACTCATAGGCCTTGATGGGATCCCGGATGCCCTCGTCGAGCTGTGCGCTGTAGAGGGCCGCCCACTTGTAGGCGAACTCCGTGCTCTCCTTCAGGATCGGCATGAAGTTGGCGGCAAAGGCGGTGGTGCGGCCCGCGGTCTTCGTGCCCGCCACCAGATCCAGCGGGATCTCCACAAGACCCACCGGCACCTCCGCCAGCACGTCCGAGATGTGTGCGATGTCGTCGAGCACGCTCGGATAGGGCGATTTCCCCATCATGACGCATCTGCGGTACTCCCGCATGCCCAGTTTTCTCGCGTTGGCGTAATCTTCACTGTTTGTCTGCGGCATAGCTCCTCCCAACTCCCGTCCGGTATGATGTCAACAGAATTTGTCAAATCATGGTACCATTTTTACAGCACAAAAAAAAGATGCTGAGGGGACAGCATCTTTCAAAGGGGTACACCCCAAGGGAAAGGGTGTTGCTCATGCGGCAGGGGAACCGCTGAGCATGTATTGAAGATGATCACAGGGGTTATGTCATCTTCCGAATTGCGGAGCATCCCGAAGGGGGAGGGATAAAAAAAGAATGTTCCGCAGGCTAGTGGTCATTGTTTTCTGTCAGGTCTTTGTTTTTCTCTCCTGACAGTGATCAGAATACCGCAGTGAAGGGCTTTGTGCCTGCCAATTTCGAAAATCAGTTGGCCAAATCTTGCATTTGTTGGAATCGTTTTCAAACCCGATTTCGGCCGTCATCCGCGCCGGTTCCCCCGGGAAATTTGTGCATTTGATATATGTTTCATCGTGTTTCATTCACCGGACTGGTCATTATTTGCCCACCTCCGCCTTGCATTGTGTCCCAGCCTCCTTTACAATGACAGCATACGGGCTTTGTCCGCATATTTTGGTCTGTTTCCCGCAAGTTTTGTGACATAAAATGCGGGCGGCGGGTTCAAGCCCCGGGGCTTGCCCCGGTAAGCCGCCCGCAAAATGAAGAAATTTTGGGTCTTTCATTTTTCTTGTGTGATGCACCAGAAGGAGATAATCCATAGATGATATCTTCTTAAAAGTACTACCACTTCAAGTGGTAGTCTGGACTGGCAGAGACAGCTCCGAGACCGTGGGCCCCTCGGCGATGCTCCCACGGTCCGGCAAAGATTACAGTAACCCAAAAGGCTTATTGGGCACCAGAGGAGAAGCCGGATCCAGGGCTCTGAGCGGAGGTCAGGAGGGGCTCATCCCACAAAAAAAGTGAAAGGGCCGAAATTTTGAAAGGCGTTAGTAAGAAAACGGGTTGATAAGCTCCAAAGCATTTTAGCAGAAGTATAAAATATGCCGTTTTGTACATTCTGCTGTACAACGGCCTTCTCTAACTTGAACTACAATAGTCTTGCCAGGAGGGCAAGACTATGAGCTGCATTGAGCGCATACTGACCGAAGCCAGAGATCTTTCCAGGGACGACCTGATTCTTCTTGTTAACAAGCTCATGGAGGGCTTCTCCCATGAGAGTGCAACCTCTTCTCCGAAGAAGATGATTGCTCCCCGTTTGGATTGTCCGATCTGCCATTCCAATGCTCATGTTGTTAGGAATGGACACAAACATGGAAAACAGGCATACATCTGCAGGCAATGTGGAACGTCATTTGTTACAACGAGCAACACTTTGCTCTCAGGCTCACACTTTGGTACTGAGATCTGGACCAAGGTTCTGGAAGAGACGCTCAGGGGGACCTCTCTGGATAAGACGGTCAAGTCACTTGCCAGCCATGGATGCAAGATCAGCCATAGCAGTCTGTTCTTCATGCGGCATAAGATCATGCTTGCTCTCGAGGACATGCAGGTGGAGCAGCCAGCCACGGTGGAAGATGTCGTGGAAGCGGATGAAACCTACGTTCCGGAGTCCAAAAAAGGTACGAAATTTGGCCCTGATGCCAGTCGAAAGCCCCGCAAGCGTGGCACTCCCGCATCCAAACGCGGCCTTTCAGACGAGCAGATCTGTATCTGCACCGCAGTACAGCGCAAGACTGGCGATCTGATCGTGAAATCCGAGAACCGGGCAAGGCCTTCCAGTGCAAATGTTGTTGATATCTATACTGGTCATGTCCAGAAGGGCACACTTTTCCTGACGGACGGCATGAATGTGTATCCGAGGCTGGGCAAGATCCTGGGAATCACGGTCATGAATGTGAAGAAGGAGTCGGCAGGTTTCTTCAATCTGAACACTGTGAACAACCTTCACTCTTTTATCAAGCGCCGATATACCGAATATCGCGGTGTCGCCACCAAGTATTTGAACCGTTACAACCTCGTATTCAGGGCAGCGTACAGGCAGAGGACAACGATTGGGGAACTTGCGGAAACTCTCTTTGCATCCAGGAATCCCAAGAAGGTACACCATTATGGAGATGTTAAGGAGCTCAATCTGCTTGCAATTTGATGACTACAAGATGCACTTATTGCTTATCAACCCGTTTTCTTACTAACGCCTTCTGATTCATAAGAGGTTTCCTTTTTATCCCGTATTGCATATCTTGGGCGACGTGCAATCGAGATGATATCAGGAAATCTCTTTTTGTAAATAGATGATATTCTCTATAGGCTGCCTTCTTTTAGTGCATCACACAAGAAAAATGAAAGACCCAATATAACCGCACCACACTCGGCTATTTGAAAGATCACCAGTACGATGCGCTTTGCATCGGCACCATGCCGGAGGGCGGCTGGATTGACAGAACGCATGGCTATTATCTTCTTGCGTCTGCTACAGGCCGTGGAACACGGTATCGTGGGAAGAACAACAAATGCGGCATCATCACTCAGAAGCTTGCACCAAGAGCGAAGCGCATATTTGGCTTCATGAACGGAGACATTGTTAAGGCAGACGTACCACACAGAGAAAAGCGGCCATATAAGTATGAAGGGCATCACATAGGCCGTGTCATGACGAGAGCGAAAGGCTCGTTTGATATCAGAACAACAGCGGGCAAGAAAGTTACTGTCGATGTCAAATACGTCAAATTGGTGCAGTACGCGAATGGATACGAATATTCGCAGCGCAGAACAACAGCCAAAACATGTCAGGGCAGCACTGGGCGCTCTCCTCTCGGTCATTGAATGGCCGAGGATCCCCGCTTAGTCATCCTGAACCTCAGGGAGTGCTTCTCCATCCCGGATCGCCTTGCTCCGTATGTTTCAGACTACAAGATCAATCTGTTTGAGATCGCCTGGCTGACGGATGAGCAGCTGAAGCGATTTCACAGTGATTTTAGAATTGTTGCTGACTTTTTCGTTCAGATGCGAAAGAGCCATGAGTACGAACCGAGCGGTGAGACCATCCAGCACGTCAATGAGGTGCTGGAACTGATGAGAGTTCTCACCGGTGATCATCGATTCCTGGAATTCCATAACGAGAAGACGAAAGGAGGTCCGACCAATATGATTGACGTATTTGGTAAAGTGTTGGAGCAGGGAAGAGAGCAAGGGATAGAGCAGGGACGAGAGCAGGGACGAGAGCAAGGATTAGCGCAGGGAAGAGCGCAGGGGGCTGACGAAAACAGTCAGAAGATTGTCAGAAATCTCATGAAAAATCACAACATGTCTTTTGACGAAGCAGTTGCTCTCATTGGACTTGATGAAAGCGAAATAGAGAGACTGCAGAAGGCGATGGACAAGACGGCGTAAAATGCCGCCGGAAGTCTCCATCGTACCATTACAATTGGTGAAGCGTCCAAAAAGACAAAAGCATATTGGTCTGCAGCTTGGTTTGTCAGAACGAGTATCAAGAATCACTGATGAGAGTTCTCACCGGTGATCATCGATTCCTGGAATTTCATAACGAGGAGATGGAAGGAGGTCCGACCAATATGATTGACGTATTTGGTAAAGTGTTGGAGCAGGGGAGAGAGCAAGGGATAGAGCAGGGACGAGAGCAAGGATTAGCGCAGGGAAGAGCGCAGGGGGCTGACGAAAACAGTCAGAAGATTGTCAGAAATCTCATGAAAAATCACAAGGCGTTAGTTAAGAAACGGGTTGATAAGCGATCGCCTAGCATGAGACCACTAATACCTCACTTTGAGCTCGAGCTGGGTACACTCCTATCCGTGCTGTGTTGCATCATGTAACAAAGCATCACCTAGATTGCCTAAACACATACACTCACTTGCCGAGTATGTGACTATAAATAACAAGATAGGCATTATGCGGAGAAGAAAAGAGCTCCAAATGGGGATTCTATATCTTCATCGGACATTATCGCGTCGAGAGTTCACCATGGAGGTTGTGGTATGGAACCCATCAACCCGGTTCTTTACTAACGCCAATCACAACATGTCTTTTGACGAAGCAGTCGCTCTCATTGGACTTGATGAAAGCGAAATAGAGAGACTGCAGAAGTCGATGGACAAGACGGCGTAAAATGCCGCCGGAAGTCTCCATCGTACCATTACAACTCAAACTTCCCACTTGAAAAATGCTGTAACAGCCGATGGTTTCTTGCTCAACAGGTGATTTTTTGAAACTTGACAGCATTATGCAACTTTATCGCTTGTTAGAAACAAATTTAGGAAGTCGCGGAACAGGTTCTGTATAAACTCAGGCTGTGTCGAAAACCAGTTTGTCAGGTCGCTACGCATCTTTTCGGAGATCTGAATGGAGACATCACCTGTTCTGACCCCCTCGATCAGCATTGCAGCAAGACGGTCAATCGACTGCTTCAGGGAAATATCCTGAATGTCATCACAGCAGACGAAGAACAGCTCACAGATGGTCTTGGGATCATTCTTCTTGCGACGGATATACTCGAGAATGAGAAATCGTGTGAGCACGAGTGCAGTTGTGCTGTCGGTTACGTCGTAGCTGAGTCCTTGAAACTCCTTGCCAAGCTTGAGAAAGGACTTGCATGCCCTGAAGCATACCTCGATGCCCCACCTGTAGCCATAGATTCTGACTACCTCACTGTCGGGCAGAGTCACCGCAGTGGTCAGAAGGATGATGTACTCATCCTTCTTGTTGCGATTGCGGACAAAGACCAGCTTGACAGGAAGCTGCTGATACTTCGTTTTGACAACAATGGACCCGAACAGGTTCCCCTGCGGGCAATGACGGATGGCAGTCTTCGCAAGGCCTTTCAGGTTATACAGCCTGCCTTTGTACCAATACTGCTGCTTGGTATCTTTGAGCATGCCGATCACCTCAAGGCCGAGGTTCTTGATGTTGCAGATGAACGGTTCTGTCGTGAACCAGGTATCCATGAGCACGTATTCGGCTTTGATATCAGCGTCAATGGCGAAGCGAAGCAACTGAAGTGCAATCACGGGCTTTTGCGTAATTGCATCCACCCGTCTCTTGTACGCGTTGGTGTTATGACGCAGGTGCTTGTCGTATACGTCGCAGATGCGGCTCTTAGCCTTGGCCGAAGCAAGCATGATGTACTGGACCGGAAGGAAGCTGTATCCATCGGTCCACCCAAGAAGAAGGAGATTAAATCCCCTCTCGGTTCTGTGGATCACGTGATTGTAGACATTGGAGAGCAGCTCCACCTTTTTGGAACGGTTACGGGCGATGACAGAGTCATCGAGCACGAAGCATCGTGCCCTGTTCTCGCGGGTAAGAGTAGTGAAATAGGCGGCAATCCTGGCGGAGAGGATCAGGATGAACTTTCTCCAGTTGTAGCGTCCTTCATTCAGGAAGCGGTAGTAGGTGTTATCGTCATAGGCAGTATCCTTCTTCTTGGAGTTGAGGAAGTGATACAGGTTGCACTTCTGGAACACGAGGATTACAAGAAACTGAAAGAGCTCATATGCAGAGGCACCCTTCGCCTTGGTGATATTGGAGGCCTTCAGGAGAGCGCTTACGCCAAGCTCTTTCATGGCGTTTCCAAACGCACATTCGTCCTCGAAATTAGCAGTTGCAATTGGCTTGTTTTGATGTATACTCATTGTGAGCACCTGTACTTTCTTTTGATTGTGGATGATCTTATTATAGAAGGCACAGAGTGCTTTTTCAATTGTCAAGAAGCCGAAAAACTCATAGTAAAAAGCTCAATTTTGGGCGTATTTTCAACGTTTTTCGAGGGTCGGACCAAGTGGGAAGTTTGAGTTACAATTGGTGAAGCGTCCAAAAAGACAAAAGCATATTGGTCTGCAGCTTGGTTTGTCAGAACGAGTATCAAGAATCACTGATGAGAGTTCTCACCGGTGATCATCGATTTCTGGAATTTCATAACGAAAATACGGAAGGAGGTCCGACCAATATGATTGATGTATTCGGTAAAGTGTTGGAGCAGGGAAGAGAGCAAGGGATAGAGCAGGGACGAGAGCAGGGTGCTGACGAAAACAGTCAGAAGATTGTCAGAAATCTCATGAATAATCACAACATGTCTTTCAACGAAGCAGTCGCGCTCATTGGACTAGATGAACGCGAAATTGAGAGACTGCAGAAGGCCATGTGCAGCTGAGCGGGGCGGTACTGCCCCGTTTTTTCATGCCGCAATCAGGCACACACGGCAGAGCGGACAACTGCACAGTACTCGTGAAGCCTCAAACGAAAGTCACGAGAATGCGGCGGCAGATTTTTCAACGACCCGCCGTTTGAAACTGCGCGCTTCCATGGTTGTTCCGCCTTTTTGAAGCTGCCTTCAACAAGTCTTCTAGACAGCTGGCTGTAATGCGCCAGAATCTGCGACTTAGTCCATCCGAACTGGTTTGTGCGCCGCTGCACGATCCGAGCGTTCTTCAAAGCCTGTGACGGAAAAGGTTTTCTCAAGTGATCTCTTCTACGCCAACAGAAGGACGGAGGCTGCATCAGCATGGATTCTACGTATCCCGAATTGTCTCCTGCACCGCCCAAAATCCTGCATTCCCACTGCTGCGGCAATTCCATGATGTCTCTGCTGTGCACCAATCTGCGCCATCACAGGCATACCGCCCTGATCCGGATCCAGCACTTTCTTTTCTCTCCCATCCTGCTGCCGCGCAGCACGGCTCCTTTTCACAGGTCTATTCCCTGCACCTAACTTACCAGGTAGTCTGAGGGAGTGCTGCCCTCTTCTTCCCCGCAGGCTCTGCTTTGTCGAAGCGCACGCGGTCTTTTACTGTCGTTCCGCGCCGGCTTTCGCTTTTCAGTTTGGGGTTCCTGCACAGCCTTTTCTCCGGGCTGTCTTCTTTTCTGTCACAGGTTCCGACCGTATGAGCGCTTTTTGGCTTTCCGGACCGATCCCTCCTTCCAATGTTTTTACGGCACGGAAAAGACCGGGATCCTCTCAGATTCCGGTCTGTTTTCATCAGTATGAGACATTTAGCTTTGCGGGAGCACGTCAGGCGTTTGCGGTCTCTTTCTTGGCGTTGGCCTTTGCGGACTGGCGATTGAAGAAGGCAGCCAGGAGCGCACCGGAGATGTTGTGCCAGACAGAGAACACGGCGCCAGGGATAGCTGCCAGCGGATACTCTGCGAAGTGCGTGGTGGCAAGGCTGGTGGCAAGGCCGGAGTTCTGCATGCCGACCTCGATGGAGATTGCGCGGCACTTGGTGGTGTCGAGCTTTAAGAGCTTTGCTGCGCCGTATCCCAGAAGATAGCCGAAGACGTTGTGGCAGATGACGACGGCCAGGATCAGCAGGCCGCTGGTCATGATGCGGGCACTGTTGACGGAGACAACGGCGGCGATGATCAGGACGATGGCGGTGGTGGAGACCAGAGGCAGGGCCTTGACGGCCTTCTCGGTCTGCTTACTGAAGAAGTGGTTCACGATAAAGCCCAGGACGATCGGGAGCAGGACCACCTTGACGACGGACCACATCATGGAGAGGAAGTTCACATCCACCGTGCGGCCGGCGTAGAGGAGCGTCAGGGCCGGGGTCAGCAGCGGGGAGAGCAGGGTGGAGACTGCCGTCATGGAGACGGACAGGGCCACATCACCGTGGGAGAGATAGGTCATGACGTTTGAAGACGTGCCGCCCGGGCAGGTGCCGACGAGAATGACGCCGACCGCCAGTTCCGTGGGGAGACGGAACAGGTGGCACAGGGCGAAGGCGAGCAGCGGCATGATCGTGTACTGGAGCACGGCGCCGATCACCACGTCCTTGGGGCGCTGGAAGACCACGGCGAAGTCATGGGGCTTCAGGGTGAGGCCCATGCCGAACATCACGACGCCCAGAAGGGTGTTCACCCAGCTGGTCTTGATCCAGGAGACGCTGCCCGGTGCAAAGAGCGAGAGCGCTGCCATTGCGATGACGATGAGCGCCATATATTTTCCGACGAAATTGCTGACCTTTTCCAGAGTTTTCATAATGACAGTATGTCCTTTCGGTTTGGTTTCGGATGCTGCGTTGAACCATTCGGCTTTGGTTGCCTGCCCCGGGTCCGGCCGAAACCCGTGACACACAAAAAAGCCTCTGTCTCTGCAGAGTTCGGGCAATACCCGAACCTGTGTAAGAGACAGAGGCTGTCCTCTGCGGTACCACTCTTACTTGCATCCTTGGGCTTACTCTGCCCGCAGATGCCACTCAGGCGCATCCAACAATGCGCGGCCTGCGATCTCGGGGGCCTTCCGCCGCTGCTTACTTGGGGGCTATGCCCCTGTTGGGCAGCGGAGCTCAGAGAGGATTCTCCAGTCGGTTCCGGCACCGCTTCTCATCACCCGCGGCTCTCTGTGGCCATCTCCTCAGGACGCTTCTCGTCAACGCCAAATGGTTATGTCTTCCGACGCTCCAAAGTCTAGTCCCGCCGGGGTCTTTCGTCAACCTTCAACCTATACAAAGATCACTAAAATCAGCCACTTTTTTCGTGCACTTCTTCAGGAGCCCCGCCGGCACACAAAGATCCCGGCGTCCTTCGTGATGGAAAAGCCGTTTTTGACCTTGCGCGTCACAAACTCATGGAACTCCTTGTACTGGTCCAAAAGGTAGCTGTTCTGGTTTCCGTGGCAGGACAGGATGTAGGCGATCAGGGGATCCGGGTCCGAGATCTCGATGCCGTCCCGGTAGCGGCGGCAGGTGACGTCCGTAAAGTAGGGGGCGAGGATCTTCGCCCCGTTCTCGAGGCCGAACTTCTCGTACAGGTGGTCCGCCGACAGCACGATGTCCGGGTTGAACTCCTGCACAAGCTCCGTGATCTCCCGCATGTGGTTTCTGCCATAGGTGCTGCAGACAAAGACGCCGCCAGGTTTCAGAACTCTTTGGCACTCCGCAAGGCTCTTCTCCAGGGGATCGCAGTAAAAGAGGACGTGGTTTGCGAGCACCCGGTCAAAGGAGGCGTCCGGAAGCGGGATCTTCTCGCAGGGAAAGACCCGAACGGATATCCTTTGGTCCCCGGAAAACTCCCGGGAGAGGTCGTGGGCCATGCCGGTCGACTTGTCGCTCAGAACAAGCTCCAGATCCTTCGGGAGGTGCGATAGGTTCTCCCGCCACAGGGCCCCGCTTCCCGCGCCCACTTCCAGCACCTTCATGCCGGGGCGGATGTCTGCGTTCTCATAGAGCCAGGGAAACCAGCCCTCGGGGTTCTGGGAGTAGTCCCGATGGAGCCGGATTCTCGCCTGGATGTTGGCCGCGTTGTCGTACTGGACCTTCAGGCTGTTCTCCATCGCCGTCATGTGGATCAGGTGCAGCATGTCGGACCAGTCCATCGGGGCCCCGGAGCGGATCACGTCGGTGGTCCGCCCGATGGCCGCCGCCACCTCCTTCATCTGCTCCACTCGCTCCTCCACGAGGCGCTTCTGCATGTCCAGAGACTCCAGCAGAAACTCCTGGTTGTCCCCGGTCAGGGTGGTCATCTCCCGGATGTCCTCCAGGGAAAAGCCCAGGTACTTGAACAGCAGGATCTGCTGGAGCTTCGCAAAGTCCTCGTCGGTGTAGCGCCTTGCCCCGGAGGGGGTCTTCTCGCTGGGCGCGAGGAGCCCCACCTTGTCATAATAGCGGATCGTACGGAGGGTCACATGGGCCATCCGCGCAAACTCGCCGGAGGTGTAGTACTTCCCCCCGCTCACTGCTTCTTTCCGCGCAGCACCCGGATGTCCTCCTTGGCCTCCTTCCGGGCCTGCTGGATCTTTCCGTTCTGGAGCCTGGACAGCTGTTGGTACAGAAGGGAGATGCCGATGATCTCCGGGGCGGGCACCGTCGGGAATCCGTCGATGTTGGCAAGGTCTGCCGCAAAGGGAAGCTGCGCGGTCTTTCTCTTGTCACCCAGCAGCACCACCGGGTTGAACTCCGCAGCCTCTGCCTTGGACACGGTATCCATCGAGAAGTCCGCGCTCTGGTGCAGGATGCGGATCGCGACAGGGATGTAGCACAGGGACCGCATGCCGGAGAGCTTCTGGGACTTGAGCTCCGGCACCGCATCCTTGGTCCCGTCGGCAAACCAGGCGGCAGCTGCAGTAAGGAGCCGGTCATAATCCTGCTGGATGCCGATCCCTGCCTCCAGGGACATGATGTAGCGGGGGACATAGACATTTCCCTCCCCGTAGAACGGGGTCAGAAAGTCGGTGATCTCCTGGGCGACGGACTTGCGAAGGTACAGGGTGCGCTCCTCCTTCCTCGTCCCGGTCAGGGCGATCGGGATCGTCAGGAACTCGATGGAGTCGTCCATCCCGTTCTTCTTCATGAGATCCAGCGCGGTCTCCCTGGTGCAGTTCCTACAGTACTCGGAGCGGGTCTCCTGGGTGTTCTCCTTGCCGTTCTCCTCCTGCCACTTGCGGTAGGCCTCGTCCAGGGTCACCACCCGAATCCGGGACGGGCGCACCTTCCGCTGCAGCATCTGCATCAGCATGTTGGAGACAAAGAGGTTCAGGGCATGGGGCCGCATCGAGCGCTCCCAGTTGGCGGGATCGTCATCGGGGAAGGCCCGCTGCCACTCCTCCTTGGTGTACCGCGACACGTTGATCTGCAGTTTCTTGTCTCCCGCTGCCGCTGCCTCCTCCGGCGTCCCGGGGATCCGGTTCAGATCCGGCTCAATGACGGTCTCCTCCGCCGGTTCCTCCTGCTGCAGCTGTTCCAGGTCCATTTCGTCTGACATGATATCCTCCCGCTAATCGATTTTCGATTGATCGTGTTCTTCGTTTTTCTTTTGGCTGCCGTTTCGGCTCTGCTTCCCGGCCCGCTTCTTTGCGGCGGTCCGCCTTCCCTTGGGGTGCTCCCCGGGCAGACGGAAATTCGGGATCTCGATGGTGGGCCGCTCATCCGGCGTCCGCCCCGCCTGTTCCATGAGGTCCAGCTGGTTCTCCATCGCAATGCCTGCCCGCTTTTTCTGATACCGCAGGAAGCGCCTGCGCAGCCGGTTCAGCTCGACCGAGAGCGTAAAGCCCGTCACCTTGTGGAGGGCCTTGTAGAGGAGCGTATCCAGCACCGCCACCGCGCCGATGACGCAGGCGATGAGAATCGCCCAGTTGCGGCCGTGGCTTGCGGCGCTCTGGATCTGGGCTTCGTTGTCCGCCAGCTGGTCCTTCATCTCCTGCAGATCCCCGATCGGGATCTTCTCGCCGGTGTCGGCAGAGACGAGCGCCCAGGTGCCGTCGGACTGCTGTTCGATCGTGTAGCCGTCAGCGGGTCGCCCGTCCGTCCCATCCGGGGCGGACTCGGTGGCGGCCGCCTCAGCGCTCTCGGTGTCTGCCGCCGCCGTGCTCTCCTCCACCGCGGCGATCTCGCTGTTTAAGTCATCGGTCGTGATGTCCACGAAGTCCGAGCGGATGTATCCGGTGGAGCCGTCCTCCAGGGTGATCTGGTACCAGGTCATGCCCTCGTCATCCTGCTCGGCGTTTCCCACCTCAAAGTGATAGTCCTTGCTGGCGTATCCCACGACGCCCGCACTGGTGCTGGGCGCCGACCGCACGTACACCGCATCGCTGTTGACGATGCCGGTGACCGCGTAGGCGGTGGTGCCGTTTGCAAGAAGCATCAGGCACAGTGCCGCGCCGGCAAGGCCGATCTTCCCGATATGTCTGTGCATGTTCCTCCCATGGCCGCAGTGCGGCCTGCAAACCAAATGATTTTCCGTGACCCCATGTTACCAGGAAGGTGTGACAAAAGTTTGTCGTTTTACCCTGTCATCCGTTTTCCCGCTGCACTTCCTCCGGGGTCTTCCAGGAAAAGCCGAGCTTTAACAGCTCCTGCTGCTTGATCCGGTTGTACTGGTGAAGGTGCTCCTCGGGCTTTCCGTCGGGATAGCGTTGGTGGAACACCTCCTCGATGTTCTTTTTCGCGCGCTTGATCGCCTTCTTGTAAGCCGTCGTCCACTCCACCGGATCCCGCAGGCTCGTCGCCTTCGGATCCAGGGGTGCCCGGCAGGCAGGGCACTTCCCGTACCCGTACTTTGTGATCTTCCCGCAGGCCTGGCACTGGACCGGCGCGCCGGAATTTGCCTTCGGTGCAGCCGGTGCCTGCGCCTTGGCCGCCACCTTCTTCGGGGCTGGGCCGGTGGGGATCTTCTGGGGCTCCTGCTTCCTGTTCTCCTCCTGCTCCTCCAGGGCGTCGTTGGCGATCACCATCTGCCGAAGAAGTGCCGGCGTTGCCGGGATGTCCCCCTCGGGACCGCTAAGAACAAGTCCCGCCTGGTCCTTCCCGTACTCCAGGGTAAAGGGGATGTTGCCCGCCGCGTGGACGAGGCTGTCCCCCTCAAAGATCTCCTCACCGGCGGCATCCCAAAGGCCCGTCGCCTTAGAGAGGGAGTCGGGGTAGACCTCCTCCGGAAGGACCCTGCCGGAGACAAAGTCCTCCTCCGTCGCATCCTCCGGGACGAGAAAGCACCGCTTCGTGATCTTCCCGGAGCTCGTCTTTCCCTGCAGGGTGATAAGGGAACCAGACAGCCATCCGCGTCTTCCCTCGCCGGCAGTCTTTGCCAGGGCGGCAAGGGATGCGTCCCCCTCCCGCAGAGCCTGCCGGTCCGTGTCCGCCCGGTTTCCGAACATGCTCATCTCGAGCCGGTCCTGCTCCGCATCCTTCAAATACAGCCAGGGGTCCATAAGGGGCGACTCGTACAGATAGTCCCCATCCCGGAAGAGATCCCCGAGGACGGTGAGCTCGGAACCCATGCAGGCAAGAAGGGGCATGGTCTGCCTTGCGCTCTGCAGCGCAAAGGAGAGGTGCCCCCGATCATAGATGACCAGGTACGGGGTGAACTGACTGCCGAAGCGGACCACGTCGTTCTCGTACAGGTCGGTCTTCTTCGCTGTCACCACGCCGGTGCAGGCAGAGAGCGTCCCCGGATTGACGAGGAACGCGGACAGGTTGGTGCGGAGGTCGCGGTACACCGTGCCCTCCGGCACCAGGAAGGCCGCGTAGGTGTCCCGGTGCAGCACATCCCCCGGCCGGCGCAGAACCAGAAGGCTCCCCGAGATCCGGCTTTGATTTTTCTGTGGGTAGATCAGATCTCCCCGAAAACAGTAGTTCTTTGCAAGCAGCATGTTTCCCTCATTCCCGCCCGCGGGTGCGGGCCCACGGGTACTATTATACACGAGAGAATGCCCCCTGTCTGTCTTTTCCTGTCGAAGAGGGGACAGTTCCGGGGAAAGCAAAACCGCGGGGATCCAAGAGACAAAAAGATCCACGGCAGGCACTCCGGCAGCCGGCTGTCATAGGACACCCCTTCTGCCGGCGCATGCCGCCGTGGATCTTTTTCAATACGCGCCGATCTCCTCGTTTCTTGTCACCGCCAGGGTGTTCTCCCGCATAAGCTCCCGCACATAGTCCGGGTCGAGCTTTTTGGAGAGCGCCTCATAGCAGGGCAGCATCATCGGAGTGCGCCCCTCGTCCTTGTGGGCGTCGGTGCCGATGAAGCTCACGAGCTCCTCGGCAAGGAGCGCGTGGCAGAACCTGTTCACCTTCCGGTTCGAAAACCTAGGCACGCAGTCCTCGGCGTTGAGCTGGATCAGCACCCCGGCCCGCACCAGGTCCTCCACGAGGTCCCTGTCCTTCAAAAAACACTCGTAGCGCTCACAGTGGGCGAGGATCGGTCGGTATCCCTCATAGGAGATCGTGCGGAAGGCATCCCGGATGTAGCTGTACTCCTCCCAGGGTTTGAACTCAATCAGGACGTAATCGCTACCCGCCATGGTGGCAATCTGTCCGGCATTCAGTCTGTCCGGGACTGTGCTGTCGTAGAGGATCTCGTTTCCGGGGTAGAACAGGAGGGAGAGCCCCTCCTCTTTCGATGCCTGCTCCAACTGCCCGATCCTCCTGTCGATCCCCGCCGGGGAGACGTTCCGGTGCCCGCCCTTGTTGTGGGGCGTCAGGATGATGGTCTCGATGTTCTGGTCTGCCGCGGTCTGCAGCATGGCAAGCGACATCTCCATGCTCTCGGATCCGTCATCCACCTGCGGGATGATGTGGCAGTGCATATCTGCAAAGGTATAATCCGGTCTTCTTTCAGACATAAGCTTCTCCCCCTCTGATACAAAGACTGCGGATACCTCATTTCGGCACCCGCAGTCTGTCCATGTGTTATTATTCGGTGTCTTCGCCGTATTTTCCGTAGTACTTCCCGTAATACTTTCCGTAATACTTTCCATAGGCGCTGCCCGACGCCATTTCCACTTTGTTGAGCACACATCCCAGGATGTGGCACTTGGCATTGGTCAGCTGCTTGACAATGTCCTGCGCAAAGCGGTAGGAAATCTGGCGGCTTGCCACGGTCAGCACCGTTCCGTTGCACTGGCGGCCCACAATAAGTCCGTCCACAACGGAGCCGATCGGCGGGGTATCCACAATCACGTAGTCATACATCTGAAGCGACTGATGCAGAAGCTCCGCGAACTGCTCACTCCCGAGAAGCTCGGAAGGAGTCGGTGTCACAGGGCCGGAGAACATGATGTAGAAACCCTCCTCATTGGTCTCGCAGGTGGCATCGTCCATCCCGCACAGGCCCACCAGGTAGTTGGAGAGGCCGTACCGGACCCTGCCGCTCTTGAATTGCTCCTGCATGACGGACTTGCGGATGTCCGCATCGATGAGCAGCACGCTGCTCCCGTTCTGGGCCATGGACCTGGCGAGCTCAAAGGCGACCTCGGACTTTCCCTCGTTCGGGATGCAGCTCGTCACGCTGATGCAGCGGATGTCGTTGCCGGAGAACTCGATGCTGGACCGCAGAGTCTTGAAGGCCTCCTTGGTGCGAAAGCTAAAATCGATATCATTGATGATTACTTTCTGCATACCCTGCCTCCTCACTCAATCGTGATGTAGTCATCCGGCTCGCCGGCTTCCTCAGCATCCGACTCCGGCCGAGCGGTGGTCCGAGGGACAGCTGTCTGGGAGACGGCGGTCTCCTTGTTCCCCGCGAAGGAAGCGCTCCTTGCGGAAGGAGCGGACGCGTTTCTCACAGAAGCTGCGGGTCTTGCCGCTGCCTTGCTCCTTCTTGCGCTCTCGCCGGTCCCTGCCCGCGCGGGGGAGCCGCTCTTTGCTCTTCTCTTTTTCTTCCTTCTGCCCTGGTTCTTGCCCTCCACGCTGTTCTCGGCGACCTTCTCGTCCATCGGGATGACTGCCAGCGTGTAGAGACCAAGATACCGCTCCACATCATCGGAGGTCTTGATCGTG
This sequence comes from Lachnospiraceae bacterium, assembly GCA_022483465.1. Classification (GTDB taxonomy): domain Bacteria; phylum Bacillota; class Clostridia; order Lachnospirales; family Lachnospiraceae; genus CAG-791. The sequence goes on from JAKVNF010000001.1 coordinate 488,895, forward strand.
TCATCCGCGATGAAGCGGACGATGATCACGATGGCGACCAGGAGGACGCCGATCACAGCGCCGCCGACTGCCCAGCGGCTGTAGGAAGGCGCGGACTTCTCGTCGGGGAGGTTGGCCTCGTCGACGACGTTGACCGCGTCAATCTTCATGACGTTCTGGATGTGCTCCGCGGCGACCTCCCGGACGTCGTTGCAGATCGCCTGGGCTCTCTGGGGATCCGTGTCGGTGACGGTCACCACGAGGATGTGGGTGTTGTCCGGGGACGTGACCTCAATCGCGTCGGAGAGACTGCCCACCGTGTAGTCGTCCTGTGCCAGGTTCAGGTCCTTGATGACCTTCTCGATGACGTACCGGGACTTGATCAGCTCCTGGTAGTCAGCGGTCAGCTGGGAGCTGACCTGCAGGTCGCTGTAGGTGGTGGAATCGTCGGTGTTGCGGTCCAGGACGTAGATTGAGGTGGTGGACTGATACTCCTTGGGCAGGACGAACCGCGCGATGCAGTAGCCGATCACGCCGGCTGCCATACCCACGATCAGGATGAGCCACAGCCAGTGGAGCAGTGCGCGGAAGATGCCGCCGACGTCGATTTCGATCTCGTCATCATCAGTCTCTGTCATGGTTCCGTTCTCGTTCATTGTCACTCCCTCCATGCGCTGCCAGGGCTCTGGAAGCGCTCTCTCCCGGCCCACAGCAATTCTTTATTTTACTGTGATTTTCCTGTGCTTTCAAGGCATTCCCGGGGAGTGGGGCCGGCTTCACCGATTTTCGGAGATCTCGCCAAATACCGGGGGATTCCGGCGCCCACAGACACAAACATGACCACAGTTTCAGCGATTTTTGCCGGTCTTCTTTGTGCGTCTTCCGAAAAAGGCGGGGATTCCGGTCCAAAAAAGGCACAGCAGAATGCAGAGGATTCCAAAAACAAGGGCAAGGACAGCAGAAAGCGGCGTGCTCTTCTCAAGAAAATACCCACCGATCCCCACGTGGGAGGCCGCGGCCTGCACCGCGACCACCGGAAACTTGTTCCACAACATGATCCCCAGGGACCGCGCCCCGAAGAGCTGCAGGATAGATAAGTCCGGCAGGGCCCCTGCCGCCGCAAAGTACCCAAGGGCCGAGACGAGGATCGTCAGGTAGGAGAGAAGCCCCGCCGGGTACTCGTCCGTGCGGATGCTGGCGCGCCCGAAGGGGATCGCAAGAAGGATTCCCAGGGCAATGAGAAGGAGTGCTGCCAGCGCAAGCTTTTTCCTGTCTCCCACTTCTTTCCGGGGCGGACGGACCTCCCCCAGGGTGATGCCGAGCTCCACCATGGGGACCAGGTGGCAGGCGCTCTCCCCCTGGAAGGGAAGCCTTGCGTCAAAGCCGCGCACCAGCACCGCCCCCAGGGCGAGGAAGCAGGCGCTTAAGAGAAGCCGAAGAAGGATCCCCGGAAGGAGCCGGGGTGTTTCCTCTCTTCTTCCGTCTTCTCTTTTTGCTTCTCTCCCGTTCTCTTTCGGTTCCGCTTTTTCTATGCCTTCTTTTTGTTTTGTGATTCCCTGCGTCGCGCTCGTCCGGCATTTTGCGACGGCAAGCTCAATGCCGGCGGAAAACAAAAGCGCCAGCAGGAAGCAGGGCAGAAACCAGAGGGTCTCGTTCCACTTCATGCTGTGGTGGTTCTTGGAGTTGGCAAAGAGGAGGTACCCGATGTTGGTGAGGACCCCGGTCTCCATCTCCCCGGACTTTGTCTTTAGGATCGCCGCTGCAGCCTGGCCAAGGATCGCGTAGACGAGGATGCTGACAAGGCCGACCAACAGATAGGGGACGTAGATCCTGCGGAGCCGCCTTGCCACTTTTTGCCGGAAGGGGCGCTTTTTTGCACCGGGGAGCAGAACCCCCGAGAGGACGCAAAAGAGCGCCACTCCCGTGGACATCAGGTAGTCCGCGAGGGCGCCCTTTCGAAGGACATGGGCCGACACGATGAAAAGAATCGCGATGCCCCGGCCCCGGTCCACGGCGCCGATTCGCAGGGCGCCGGACCTAATTTCTTTCATCGAGGTCCCGCACCAGCTCTGTGATGCGCTCCTTCAGTGCCTCGGCCTGCTCCTTCGTCTCGGCCTCCACGCCGACCCGGATAACGGGCTCGGTGCCGGAGGGGCGCACGAGGAGCGAGCCGTTCCCGGAGAGCTCACCCTGGATCTTCTGGAGGAGATCCTGGAGCTCTTCGCTTTCCATGACGGCCTTCTTATCTTTGACCTGAACGCTCTCCTGGACCTGGGGGTAGACCCGCATCTCGCCGGCGAGCTCCGAGAGCTTTTTCTTCTTTGCCAGCATCGCCTGCATGACCTTGAGACTCGTCAGGATCCCGTCTCCCGTCGTCGCGTACTTGCTGAAGATGATGTGGCCGGTCTGCTCTCCGCCGATGCGGTAGCCGCCCTGCTTCATCGCCTCGTAGACGTACTTGTCCCCGACGTCGGTCTTCACGGTCTCGATGCCCGCCTCCTGCAGGCTCTGGAACAGCCCGAAGTTGGACTGGGCGGTAGCCACCACGGTGTTGCCGATGAGCTTTCCCCGCTCCTTCATGTACCGGCTGTAGAGGTACAGGATGTGGTCCCCCGTCACGACCTGGCCCCGCTCGTCGACGGCGAGGCACCGGTCCGCGTCCCCGTCGTAGGCAAAGCCCACGTCCAGGCGGTTCTCCAGGACGAAGTTCTGGAGGTTTTCGATGTGCGTGGAGCCCACGTTCCGGTTGATGTTGAGGCCGTTGGGCTTGTCGCCGCAGACGTAGGTGTCCGCCCCCAGGGCGTTGAACACGGCCTTGGCGATGGACCAGGCCCCGCCGTTGGCGCAGTCAAGGCCCACCTTCACGCCGCGAAAGTCGTAGACGCCGAGGGAGATGAGATACCCGATGTAGCGGTTGCGCCCCGCGATGTAGTCGATGGTGGTGCCGATGGCATCCCCCGTCGCAAAGGGGAGGGTGTCCCAGTCCTGGTCGAAGACATGGAGATGGTGGTCCAAAAAGTCCTCGATGAGGCCGATCGTCTCGTCGTCCATCTTCTCGCCCAGGTGGTTCACCAGCTTGATGCCGTTGTCAGAGAAGGGATTGTGGCTTGCGGTGATCATGACGCCGCAGTCAAAGCGGTCCACCCGCGTGATGTAGGACACCGAGGGGGTGGTGGTGACGTGCAGGAGGAAGGCCTCCCCGCCGGATGCGGTGATGCCGCCCACCAGCGAGTACTCCAGCATGTAGCTCGAGCGCCGGGTGTCCTTGCCGATGACGATCCGGGCGGGCTCCTCGCTGCCCTCGCGCTTTTTGCACTCCGTGTAGTACCAGCCGAGGAACCGGCCGATCAAAAAGGCATGCTCTGCGGTGAGGGTCGTTCCCGCCTCCCCGCGGAAGCCGTCTGTTCCAAAGTACTTTCCCATAGATTCTCTGTTCTCCTGTAGTGCTGCCGCCTCGCTCAGAGTGCCTTGCGAAAGGTCAGGGCAGCCTGGGTCTTGTCTGTTAGGATATAGCCGTTTTTTTCAAACACCCGGCAGGAGGGGGCGTTTCCCGGGATGACCTCGGCCGTGAGCATCCGGACTTCCGGATGGTTTTGGCGCACTTCCTGCTCGATCAGCGCGATGCTCTGGTTCCCGTACCCTCTCCCGCGAAAGGTTCCCGCGATGCTGTAGCTGATTTCCGCCTCCCCCGAGGGGGCGACATCGATCCGCACCTGGCCGGCAGGACCATCTCCCGTCTCCAGGATGTAAAGGTGCCTTGCGGGATCCGCAAGGACCCCGGATAGCCAGCGCTCGTGGTCCTCTTGCCTCACCTCGCCCTTTTGAAAGGAGTTTGCCCGAACGATCGGGTCATTGCGAAGGGCAAGGAGAAAGGCGCTGTCGGAGGACGTGGCCGGGCGAAGGGTCAAGGCCTCACTCCCAACGCTCTCACCGCTCTTTTTCATGCGGTCTCCCTGAGGTACCGGATCATCCGCCGGTACATCTCCTCGAGGTCCGTGTGGGGCGCCCAGCCAAGGGACCGGAGCTTTCCGCTCTCGAGGGCAAGATGGGTGTCCGCGGCGTAGCCAAAGACATTCCCCTCCGGGATGTCGAAGACGACGGAAATGGTTCCGCCCGCGATCTTCTCTGCCACCAGCTTTGCCATCCCGGCAATCGTCGTGTGGCAGGCCTCGTTGGCGACGTTGTAGGCCTCCCCGGCCTTGCCAAGGAGGAGAATCGTCAGAAGCCCCCGGACGCAGTCCGCGGTGTAGCAGTAGTTTCCCTCGGAGAGGCCCTTGGTGTGGAGGACGATGTCCTGCCCCGCCATGGCGCTTCTTGCGAACTGGGCAAAGACCCGGTTCTCCCAGGGGAGGATCCCCGCGCCGAAGGTCTGGGCGAGGCGGGCGATCTTGGCCGGCAGGCCGTACTCCTTCGCGTAGGCAAGGCAGAGATTCTCGCAGAGGCGCTTGGACTCCGGGTAGTCAGAGCGGACATCCAGGACGTCCAGGATCCCGAGCCTTGTCTCATCGGCCCTTGTGTTCCCATAGATCTCCATGTTCCCGTAGACCTCCATGGAGGAGAGGTAGACAAAACCTGCCGCCCCAAGGGTCCTTGCGGTCTCTAAGAGGTTTCTGGTCCCCTCGAAGGAGGCAAGGATCGTCTCCACGGGCTTTTCCACCATGGTCTTCGAGGCCGTCACTGCGGCGCAGTGGAGAACATAGAGGGGAGCGCCCGCGGGGCGCGCTGTTTCGATCTCTTTTCCTGCTTTTTCCACAAAGTCCCGGTCCGTCACATCCAGGACGATGGGATGGACTCGTTCCATTCCCGCGCCGAGGATTCCGGCGAGCTTCTCCTTATTTCGCACAACGGGGAGAAGGGTCAGGGAAAGGCCGAGTTTTTCATCCGCATAGAGGAGGGCGCGAAGGAGCATGCTCCCCACAAGGCCCGTCGCCCCGGTGATGACGATGAAAGAACCTGCGAGTTTCCCGCGGTTTTCTTCCCCAAACAGGACCGGGTCCTTCGTGATCTCCAAAAAGTCCTCTTCCAGTACACCCATGTCTTTCCCCTCTCAGACCGTCTGGTACATCCCGGTCTCTTTTTCCTTTTCCTTCTGGGCCGCCGCGTCGGCAAGGCGCTGCTGATAGGCCTCTGCCAGCGCATCGATCTGCTCCTGCTTTCTCGGGACCTTGGCCTTCTTGCCCCGGGCCAGGAACTCCTCGTAGGCGTCGCAGGTGTGCTGGACGTCGTCCGTGAAGCAGACCTGCTTTCCGTGGTCGAGCCACAGGATCTTGGTGCAGAGCTCCCGCACCTGTGGCATCACGTGGGAGACCAGGATGGCGGTGACGCCGCCCTGGATGATCTCCTGCATCTTGGCGCCGGACTTCTTGCGGAAGGCGCCGTCGCCCACGGACAGCACCTCATCCAGGATCAGGATGTCCGGGTGCACGAGGCAGGCGATGGAGAAGGCAAGGCGGGACTTCATGCCGGAGGAGAGCTGCTTGAACATGTAGTCCTGGAAGTCCTCGAGCTCCGCAAAGCGGATGATCTCGTCGTACTTCTCGTCCAGGAACTTTCTCGTGTAGCCAAGAAGAGCCCCGCGCAGGTACGTGTTCTCCCGCACGGTCATGTCCCCGTCAAAGCCGGAGCCCAGCTCCAGAAGTGCTGCGATGTTGCCGTGGACCGTGATCTTTCCCCCGGTGGGGACCATGATGCCGGTGACAGCTTTGAGGAGCGTGGACTTGCCCGCGCCGTTGCTGCCGATGATCCCCAGCATGTCGCCCTTGTTCAGGGTAAAGGTCACGTCCTTGTCCGCCCAGAACTCCTTCACGTGGTAGTTGCCCGTCAGGCGGCGGATCACGTACTCCTTCAGGCCGATGGACTTGAAGTCCCCGGTGATGTAGCGGATCGAAACATGTTCACATTTGATTGCGGTCTGGTCGCTCATGCAAAATACCCCGGATATCACAGGTAGTAGAGGAACTGGGTGTTGTACTTGCGGTAGATGTACATCCCGATGGACAGAAAGAACACCGGGAAGAACAGGCACAGCAGGTGGTAGGAAAGGGACGGCACGATGCCGTCGATCACGATCACACGGAAGTACTTGATGTACACGTAGACCGGGTTGAACAAAAAGGCAGTCTGCAGGTGCTTGCTCAGAGAGTCCACCGAGTAGAAGATGGCGCTCATGTAGTTGAGGAGCGTCAGCACCACGTCGTAGAGGTAGGAGGTGTCCTCAAAGAACACATACATCGCCGACAGGATGGCGCCGATGCCGATGCAGGTGACAAGAAGGCACACCGATGGGTACACGAGAAGGAACATCTTCGGCGTGAACTTGATGTGGTCGATGCCGCAGAAGGCAAAGTACACGATCAGGGTCAGGCCGAAGTTTACCAGCGCGGAGACATTCTTCGAGAGCAGGAACAGGTACTTGGGCACGTTGATCTTCGTGAAGATCTTCGCGTTGCTCGTCAGGGACCGCATGCCGTTTCTCGTGGACTCCCGGAAGTAGCTCATCACGATATTGCCGGAGAAGAGGTAGATCGTGTAGTGGGGGATGTCCTTGCCGAGAAACTCCGTGAAGATGACCCGCATGACAAGGAGGGTCAAAAGGGGCGAGAGGATCGACCAGGCCATGCCCAGGATGCTCCGCTTGTAGCGCTGCTTGAAGTCGCGCTTGACCAGCTCCTCAAACATGAACTGGTACTTCCGCACACTCGTGACAAGTTTATTTTGCTTTTTCGCTGCAGGTTTGCTCATTTGGCCTCTTTTTTCGGTGCACCCTCATAGCAGAGGGCGGTCAGGGCGGCACGGATCGGCTGCCGGTGTCTTCGGTACGCCCCGGCCAGGGCGCAGACAAGCGCCGCGTTGGCGAGGGAGAGGGCGATGTAGATCAAAAGTCTCATCTTACCGGAATACACATCCGGGGACAGGACCGAATTCAGGTGCTGGGCAAAGTAGAGGTGGGAGAAAAAGAGCGCCCCGCTGTACTTTGCAAGGGTCCCGGTGACGTGAAGGGCCCGGTCCCCCTCGTAGTGCGCGGTCAGGATCCCGTGGCCGGAGAAGTCCACGAGGAGCATCACGAAGAGGAGCAGGATGAAGAAGTAGTCCTGCACCGAGGGGAGGTGGTCATACATGTACCAGACGAGGTAGACGACGGCAAGGGCCTCGAAGGCCTCCAGAAGGATTCGAAGCCAGGTCCTGGGCCTCTTCGGCGAAAAATGCCGCACAAAGACCCGGAGCGTCACCCCGAGGCTGATCTCCGCGATGCCGCGGGGGAGCCCCTTGTACACAAAGCCCAGCCACTTGGTGGGGTTTCTCGGGTGCCCCAGCGCCTGGCAGAAGTACCCGAGGATGAGAAGGGCAAGGAGGGGGCAGATGATCTTCTCCGTCACGTCCCGATGCCTCCGAAGCAGGGGATAGAGGAAGGCCATCGCGACCAGCATCGCGGAGAGGTACCAGATCACCCCGTCGATCCCCTGGACGTAGAGGCCCGTCATCTTCAGGAGCAGGACCTCAAAGATCTCGTCCTTGAAGTCGTGGAAGGCCTGCAGGAGCGTGTAGTGCTCCGCGAAGCTGACAAAGACGAAGCCGATCACCCAGGCGATCCAAAACTCCGGCAAAAACCCTCTGCACTTTCGAAGAAGGAATGACCAGGTCTCGGCGCCGGGCCTTGTCATGGGGCCCCTCTGGTCCGCCCGCTCCGCGGACACCGCCATCAGGTACCCGGAGACGAGAAAGAAGAACTCGACGGCCAGGGACCCGCCGATGAAGACGGCGTGGTCATCCCCCAGCACGTACCGCGAGTGGTGCAGCATGATAACCAGGGCAAAGACAAAGCGCAGGAGGTCAATCCTCCCGTTTCGCTTTCCTTTTTCAGGCCTTTCTGCTTCCATCACGCTGCCTGTCCTCCCGTTCTGTTGCTCTCGCGTATTCGCTGTTTTTCTCTATTCCTGTTTTATTGCTTTGCTTTTTGGTTCTTCTGTCCCATAAAGCCAAGGAGCGTGTCCGCGATCCGCTCAGAGGCGTGGCCATCGTCCATGCAGCCCTTGCCGGCAAGGAATTCCGCAACCTTCCTTGCATACACGTCCTCATCGAAGTTTTTGATGTCCTCGACGATGCCGTCGGAGTCCGTGGACACCGGGAAGGGGGTGTCCTCGAGCTTAAAGTAGAAGCCCCGCTCGTCGTTGTAGCGCTCCACATCCATCGCAAAGAGAAAGCCCGGCTTTCCCGTCAGGACAAAGTCGTAGATCCAGGAGCTGTAGTCGGTGATGCCGGCGTCCGTGAAGGACAAAAGCTCCTGCATATCCGGGTAGTCGGTGACGTCGATGATGTCAGGGCCCGCGATGGTGCTCCTTCTTGCGGAGCCGGTCTTCCGGTCGTTGTCGTGGTAGCGGACCATGAGCTTCCACTTGCCGCCAAAGCGCTGGGCGAGGGCCTCCACCACCCGCTCGCCGTCCAGGTCAAAGACGGAGAAGTCGTGGTCATCCCGGAAGGTGGGCCCGTAGAGGGCAAAGCGGGTCTCCTCGGAGAGACCGTGGGCCTTGCAGAAGTGGTGCTTTAGGTACTTCTGCATCCCCGCGTAGTTGTCAAAGAAGATGTCGTTTCTTGCGTGCCCCAGGCGCAGGATCTTCGTGTCCGGCCAGAAGGTCTCCCGGTAGACGGCCTCCTCAAAGGTCGAGTTGGAGAGACACTCAGTGGTCACCGTGCCGGTCCACTTGGCAAACACGGGCCAGGAGAGGTTCGTGTTGTAGTGGGCAAGGTCAAAGCGCTTGATGCCCAGGGACCCGTGCCAGGTCTCCACCACGTGCTGCTCGGGCTTGACCGGGAAGCTGTAAAACTTGTCGCCCAGAATGCTGTTCGTCACCAGGACCTTGGAGGTCGCCGCGGCGTAGAAGTACTCGTAGGAGTTGGGCCGCACGAAGTGGACGTGGGTCTCGATCCAGGACTGGAGCTTTCGGTACTCCGGGGACTTCTTCTTGACGTTCCCGTCCGGGGTCTGCTTTGCCAGGATGTCCGCGGGATCCATGTGGGCATACTGGGAGCGGTTCACCGACCAGTAGATCTGGATGTCAGGCATCCTGCGCACCAGCTCATCGGAGATGTACTTGGGGTTGCAGGCCATCTCATGCTGGTAGGGCAGAAACATGATCTGGTTGTCCACCACCTTCCAGGTCGGCATGACGACGGCCCGTGCCCCGTCTCCGATCTTCAGGTCCAGCCAGATCATTCCCCGCTGGATGTTCACCCCGGTCCTGCGAAGGAGCTTTCCCTCCAGGATCACCGGTCCCACACTCTTTGCCTTTTTCCCGATTACGTCCGGCAGCAGCATTTTTTCCTCCCTGGTTGTTGTTGTCAAAGGCCGAAGGCGTTGGAGCTCTCCTTGGCCGTGATGATCGCCTTGAAGATGTAGAAGTCGATCGGTGTCGTGATCTTGATGTTCTCGGTCTTGCCCTCCACGGTAAAGAGGGGCTTGCCGTAGTAGCGGAACAGGTTGGCACTGTCGATGAAGTTGTTCTTTCCCTCGTTGATGGCCCGGGTGTGGCACTCCAGGATCTCACTTAAGTGAAAGGTCTGGGGCGCCTTTGCCAGCTCGCACTGGGACCTGTCCAGGATGCTGCCCACCTCGCCGTTTTTCGAGTCCACGATGATGGTCTCGGTGGCCGGGGTGACCGTGATCGCATTTCCCTTCTCCCGGGCGCAGGCGATGTTCTTCGAGATCGTCTCCCCGTCCACCAGGGGCCGCACCCCGTCGTGGATCAGGACCACGGTCTTCTCCGGCTCCGGCACCGACTCGTAGATCTTCACGAGCCCGTGGTAGATGCTCTCCTGCCCCGTGGAACCCCCGGGGACGATGGCCTGGACCTTCGTGATGTGAAACTTGTTGCACAGCTTCCACATCTTGGGGATGTATGCCTCCAGGCAGGAGATCACGATGTTGTCGATCTCGTCGTGATTCTCGAACTTCTCCAGCGTGTAGATGATGATCGGCTTGCCGTAGAGTTCCAGGAACTGCTTCGGCACCCCGTGGGTGTTCATGCGCTTTCCGGTGCCGCCCGCAAAGATCAGTGCTGTGTTCATGCTTCCCCGCCTTCCCCTTTGGATTGCGCCGCCTCCCGTTCCTCCTCGCTGAGGTAGAAGGGCGCAAAGTAGACATGCTTTTCCCACTCCCGCTGTTTCGGGATCTTCTTCCAGTTGCCGTAGAGCCTTGTGAGGTACCGGTCCGCGTTCGCGGCGACCTGCAAGGGCCTTCCCTCGTAGAGGACCGGCTTCGTGTCGACAAAGCCCTCCCGCAGGCAGAGCTCCCCGAAGAAGTGCTTCTTCCCCGAGGGGACGCTGACGTAGGTGGAGTCCTCGTCCTTGCAGCGCCGGTACCAGCTGTCGCAGACCCTGGTCCAGTGGTCCAGGGACCAGAAGGAGAGGCACCGCCCGATCCGGATCTTGGTGCGAAAGACCTTCCGGATCTCCTCGTTCTCTTCCCCGTTCTCTCCGTTCTCGATGAGGTTCATCAAGGGCTCCCGGTCCCGGTAGAACTTCCGGCAGGACTGGGCAAAGCCAAGAGCCATGCAGCCGAGGCCGTGGATCTTTCGACGCACCGCGTTGTTGTAGGTGTTCTCGATCGGAAAGATGTCCACGAAGCACCCGCACTCGCTGTTCCAGAAGTCCTCCCTGGTCTTCACGCTGGTTCCCTTTAAGAGAACCCGGGACAAAAGGAGGCCGTAGTTGTTGGTGGTTCTGGGGGTGTGGACCCAGTAGCGGTCGCCGCACTCTTTCTCAAAGATCTCCACGAACCGTTCGTGGTCCCTGCGGGGCATGTTCAAGTCGACGTCGTCGTCCCACGGAATAAAGCCCCCGTGGCGCACCGCCCCCAGGGCGGTGCCGCCACCGAGGTTGTAGCGGATTCCGTATCGCTCGCACACGTCCACGATGTCAAAGAGCATGCCGTTGAGCGTCTTCTGCAGCTCGTGGAGCTGGGCATCGGTGAGCTCGATGGCATCCCGGGATCGCAGGTGCTTGAAGACTTCAATCGTCGAGAGTTTCATCTTTCCCGTCTTATTCGTACTTCGTGTTCCAAAACTTGGCCTTCAAAAACCGGACGGTCTTGCGCACCCGGTTGATCTTCTCCGTGTAGAGGTAGGGGAGGGTCTTCACTTCGCTCTTTTGAAGCCGCCCGGTGGAGAGCTGCTGCTCCACCCAGACGTTTAAGATCAGCTCTCCCACCCTTCCGGCATACCGCCCCTGGAAAAAGGAGTAGTGGTCCGTGGACACCCGCTGTTCCAGCGTGAACAGGATGTCAAAGAGCCAGGTGCAGTACTCCGAAAAGAGCGTCCGCTCCAGGATCATCATGTTGAACATGTGGCCGGAGCGCCGCCGCATCACCCGGTCGAAGGCGTCCAGGTAGTCCGGATACTTCTCCGAAAGGATCTGCCTCGTCTTGTCCAGGTGCTCAATGTAGTGGGTGTGGGCATAGTGGGAATAGAGGGTCTCGATCACGTAGTACTGCTTCTTGGGGAGAAAGAGCTTCGTCTTCCCAAGCTGGGGAAGAAGCTCTTCCTGCTTGAGGATCCGGTCCCAGACCGTCCCCCTGCCGCGGCCCCGAAAGTGACGCCGGTAGTGCACCAGGCCGATGTAGTCCGCGTCCACGTGCTTCCAGGCCCAGTAGAGGCCCGTCAGCTCGCAGAAGCACGGATTTTTCCGGGAGATGTTGTCGCCCGCATCATCCCTGGCAAAGCCCAGGTCCTCCGACGTACAGGCCGCCCCGATCTGGAGCGGCAGGTACATGGGGTCCTCCGGCATCCGGTACTTCTTGTGGGTGGCCACAATGATCGTCACCCGATCCGTTCCCCCGCCGCGTCCTGGACGGGGCGGCTCAGTTGCCCGCTGCGCTGCCATCGCCGGTCCCCGCGGCGGCCTGTGCCGCCGCCGCATTCGCCTGTACCTGGGCCTGCTGGGCCGCCACGGCCTGCTGTTGGGCCTGGACCGCCAGCTGGTTAGCCTGCTCCTGGGCCGCCGCCCGCTCCTCATCGCTCAGGGACTCGTCCAGCGCCTGGGCCGCCGCCTGGGTGGCCGCCGCCTGGTTCGCCGTGGCCGCCTGGTTCAGGCTGTCCGCCTGCTGCTGGTACTGGGCCTGGAGGGCCGCGTAGTCCGTGGCGGAGTCACCCGCGGCCGCGCTCACCCCGGTGCCGACTGTCGCCGTGCCGGCAGCATCCGTGCCCGCTGCGGCCGCATCCGAGGTACCGGCAGCGGCATTCTGGGTGTCCGTGGTCGTCGTCTGGGGCACGTTCATCGCCTGCTCCACCTCCTGGGTTGCCGTCTGCTGCTGGAGGGACGTGCTACTGGAGGTGGTGCCGGAGCTGGTGCCGCTTCCCGTCGTGCTGGATGTGGAAGAGGTCACCGCATTGGCTGCCTCGGTGTCCTGCGCGGCCTTGGCTGCCTGGGCGTTCTGGGCATCCTCTGCCGTCACACTCTCATCGGAGACGTAGCCGGAGGTCCGGGAGGTGTTGGTGTAGTCGGTGGCAGCGGTGCCGCCCTCCTCGTTCACCTGCTCCTCGGCCTCCTCGTCGGTGATGCCGTAGAGCATCTCTTTCAGGATCTTCGCGTTGGCGTTAAAGTCCACCGCATACATGGACCTGCCGTCCATGCCCTTCATGGAGCCATAGGTGCCGTCCGCGGGGATCGTGATCTGCTGGATCTCAGCGCCCATGAAGACCGGGGCGAGGGTTAAGAGCTCTGCCACCTCGGTCTCTGAGAGGTCGGTCTGCACCAGCGGGATCACCGCGTCCAGGGTGGAGATCATCTCGGAGGCGGAGAGCTTGGAGAGCTTCTCCGCGGCCGCCATGATGACCTTTCTCTGGCGCTGAACCCGGTGCCAGTCATCGTCGATGTAGCGGGTTCTCGCGTAGACCATGGCGGTGACGCCGTTTAAGTGGTTGACGCCGGCGGTCAGATCAAACTGCTCCTTGTCCTCCATGCCGATGCCCTTGGCGTAGCCCTCTGTAAACGTGCCTTCCGGGTTGTCCAGATGGTTGGCCTCGGCCTCGGTCAGATCGATGTCCACGCCGCCGATGGCGTCGATGAGCTTGACCAGCGTGCGGATGTTGATGCGGATGTACCGGTTCACATCCACCAGGTAGTTATCCCGGATCTCCTCCACCATCATCTGGGCGCCGCCGTAGCGGAAGGTGTGGGTCAGCCAGTCCCACTGGCCCTCATAGGGGCCCCACAGCACCGGCACGCCGGTGCCGCGCTCGAAGCTGGCCAGGGTCACCTTGCCGGTGTTCTTGTTGATGGAAAGCAGGATGCAGGTGTCGCCCCGGGCATCCGTGGAGAACTTCTCGGTCCGGTCATCGGTGCCGATCAGGAGGATGTTGTAGACAGAGGAGTCCTGGAAGATCTCGCCCTCTGCCTTGACGGTGTCGGCCTCGGCGACGTCCGCCAGGTTCTTCTCCATGTCCTCCTCGGCGGATTTCGCAACGGAGGAGTTGTCCTCCTCCGCCTTGAGCTTTGCCACGTACTCATCGGTGTAGGCCGCCGACTGATCCTTCTGGAGTCTCGAGTACTCGTAGTGGAAAAAGCCAAGGCCGAACAGCACGATGCAGACAAGGACCGTGATCGCGATCCGCACGCCCCGCTTTAAGTGGTGCCACCAGCTGGAGACCTTCTTGGCGGCTTTGGGCTTTTGGGCAGCGGCGGCTGTCTTGTCCTCTTCGGCGCTCTTCTCGTCGTCTTTGACCTCCGGGAAGACCCAGCCCTTCTCCTCGGCCTCCTGCTTTGCCTTGGCCTCCTCGGTGTCAGCGTCGGTCAGCTCGATCCCCTCGGGGACCTGGGCCTTTCTGCGCTTTTTCCCGGAGGGGGCCTTCTTCCGGCCAGAAGCGGCATCGCGCTTTTTGCCGGTCTCCTCCTTGGATGCCGAAGCAGAAGCCTCGGCCGTTTCCCCGGCCTTCTTCTCTTCCGCCTTCGGGGCCTTGGCTGCCTCGTCCGTTGGCTCCGCTTTTTCGGCAGCCGCCTTCTTTTCGGATTCCGGCGAGGACTCTGCCTTTTCCGCCTTCGGGGCCTTTGCGGCCTTTTCCGGCTCTTTCTTCTCCGGCTCTGCCGCGGCGTTTTCCTTCACGGCCTCCCGCTCGCCCCGGCGGACCCTGGAGGTCCCCTTCTTTGCCTTGTCCGAGTCGGCCCAGTCGACTTCGAGGCCGGAAGCCTCTTCGTCCGTCCCGGCCTCGGAGGCACTCTTTTTCTCCTCCGGCTCTGCCGCGGTCACGTAGTCCACCTGAAGGCTCTCGGAGGATAAAGTGCTCTCCTCCTTCTCGGAGATGCTCTCGATCTGGATGCCGTCCGCCTCGCCGGCAGGTGCTGCCGCGGTGCTCTCTAAGGCAGCCTCCGTGGAAGCGGTCTTTTTGGCAAGGTCCTCTGTGCCGTCGGTGTCCACGACGGCAACGCCGCTGACCTGCTGCTTTGCGGCGGGCTGGTTCTTCGGCTTGGGTTTCTGGTTTCTTCTGCGTCTGCTCATATCGCTCTGCTCTTTGCGGTTTTGTTACAACTTTGTTAACGACGCGCCGCTATTCGTTATAGTCTCTCCCGGCAAGGGTTGCAACCGGTTTTGCTGTTTCGGGGCGGTGGTTACGCGTTTTTGTTTCCTCTGCCGTCGTCCAGGTGCTGTCTGGCGAGGTCCTTCGCTACCAGCTCCTCGCCGGTGGTGCCGCCCGCAAGCTGTGCCCTTGATGCCGCCGAGAGCCCGTTGTCCGCCACCGCGCACAGGTCGCAGGTGCTCAGGGCATCGAGCTGCTCCTTCGTGATCTTACCGTCCCGGTAGTCCCGGACCGCCGGGATCTCGTACATCGAGTACTTCTTCTTTTTCCAGAACCGGAGAAACTTGTGCCGCACCACCCACCAGGCGGGCTTCCAGATGTACTTGTGCATGGCGGGGGAGGCGGAGCCGATCATCCAACACTGCCGGTCGCAGTGGCGCACGCGGCCACGGACCTCGTCGGCCTGTCTGGAGTTCCAGAGGGTGTCCCAGTCCTCGTCGTTCAGATTTCCCATGACCCACTTTTCCTTGGTGCCGTTGCAGGGCATCACGTCCCCGTAGGGATCGATGAAAAAGGTGTCAATGCTCATGTCACAGGGGAGGAGGCGCTTCTGGCCGTAGATGTAGTTGATGAGCCCGTGGTTGAAGTAGGCGCGGAACCACTTCTTGGGGCTGTTGGAATCCAGGAGCCGGTTGATGAGGTCCTCAAAGTTCTGGGCCACCATCGGGCGGTCGTGGATGATATTTTTGGCCTCGACGAAATAGAAGCTGTTGTGAAGGGAGGCGGTGGCGAACTCCATGTTCATCTGATTGGAGAGCTCATACAGGGGACACAGGTCCTTTGCATTCCGGTCCTGGACCGTCATGCCGAAGCCCACGTCCTTCATGCCCATCTCCCGGAGCTTTTTCAGGGTGGTATAGCCCCGGTTGAAGCCGTCGGGAAGGCCGCGGATCTCGTTGTTGGTCTGCTCGAGACCCTCGATGGAGATGCGGATGCCGATGTCCGGGAACTCCTTTGCCAGGTCCAGGATTCGATCTGTAAAGAAGCCGTTCGTCGAGATGACGATGCGGTCGGATTTCTTCCTGAGCTCGCGGACGATGTCCTTTAAGTCGGAGCGGATGAAGGGCTCTCCGCCGGTGATGTTGGTGAAGTACATCGGCGGAAGCTTCTTGATGGTCTCCAGGGAGATCTCCTCCTCCGGCTTTGAGGGTGCTTTGAAGCGGTTGCACATGGTGCAGCGCGCGTTGCACCGGTAGGTGACGATGACCGTACCGTTGAGTTTTTTCATGAACGATTTGCCCCTTGTTGATCTTGATCGGTTGTCGGATGCGCGCGCAGGGCTGTCCCCTGCGCGACAAAAATCCGCCAGGGCACAGTTCTCCCCTGGTAGGATTTTCCCAAAACGATACCTTATCATACTACAAACAGTGGGGAAAGCAAGATTTTGCGTTTGCCCTGCGGGCAGAAGGCCCCCTCCCAGCGGAGACAGATCAGTCGGAACATGACGCGGGATCCATGATCCAGCGCCGCTCCACATAGGTCAGATCCCCGACGAGGGAGGAGGTGTCAATCTTCCTTCCCCAGTGGACCTTTCCCCGGTAGTTGCCCTCGCACAGGGTCAGGGTGCTCCCGTCCACGGAGACCACCACCACGGAGTGGGTGTTGTTTCGCACCCGCAGGATGTCGCCCGGGTGATATTCCGAGACCTGCTCCGGGGCAAGGCGCACCACCTTGGCGTCGGTTCCAAAGACAAGGTCTGAGATCTGCATCGCGAAGGACACGCAGCCCGCCCCGCAGGTGGGGAAGCGCAGGTTGTCATACAGATGGGTTCCGCCCTTCCAGGAGAGGCCCTCCGGGAAGTTGTCCCGGAGAGCGAGGATCTTCTCTGTCACCTGTTCGTCCGTGTAGACGGGTTCCGGCAGGACGGTTCCCGCGGGTTCCCCCTCGAGGAAGTACACCGGGGCAGCCGGGTCATAGGGGAGTTTTCCCCGGGCTGCGCCGACCGTCTCATAGTTCCGGTACAGATCCTCCTCTGAGGTCCCGCAGGCGGTCACCTCCGGGCAGGTTTTCGCGTAGTACGCGGCATCAAAGATGCCGCCGTCGGGATAGACCTTCGGCGCTGCCTCTGCCGGGAGGGCCGTTCCCAGATAGAGTGCCGATGCAGCCAGCACTGCAGCGAGCCGACAGACTTGAACCCTTCCGCTTGTACCTCTCTTTCGTCTCATCCGTACACTCTCCCCGCGCGATGAAATATGAGCGCTTTTATGATTCAGACGTATTGTAACGTTTTCTGCCTCCGGATGGAACCAGCGAATCCAAATGTAAGGTGCTGAAAAGAAAAACACCGGGGCGGATCGCAGTCCACTCCGGTGTATACGAAATGTTCAGTTCTTCTTGCGAAGTCCACGGCCAAGGACCAGCAGCACGCCAAGGCTTCCGGCACACACCAGGAGCCACAGCAGAAGATGGGAGTCATCTCCTGTCAGGGGGCTCCTGCCGCGGTTTGCTCCGGCCACGTCGCTGTCATCGCCGTCATCAATCTCTTCTACCTCATCGGGGCCGCCGCCCAGCAGCCGATCCCGGTGGGCAGGCAGGACGGAGCCGTCGCGGGCTCTTGTGAAATCCTCACTCGTCCCGGAAGCCGCGCCGCCGGATGGTGTCAGGCCATCTCGGCCCGTGCTCTCGGTGGTCTCCTCTGTGGTCTCCTCGGTTGATTCGGTGGCCGCTTCCGTGGCCACGGTGGTCGCCTGGGTAGACGGGGTCTCCGAGGGCGTCGTCGGCGCAGACGGTGTGGAAGTGGTTTCCGTCGTTGTCGTCTCCGTCGTCGGGGTCTCTGGCGTCTCGGTCGTCTCTGTGGTTGTCGTCTCCGTCGTCGGCGTGTCCGGCGTAACCGGGTTATCCGGGACCGGATGGGCATCCGCAAAGGCCACGGCAGACACCTTTTTCCCTGTGGTCTGTCCCTCGTGCAGGGTGGTGACCAGCTCCTGGCCGTTGTCGGTCTGAAGCGCCATCACGTGCAGCCAGTACTGGGCGATCTGCGTCTGGTCCTCCTGACTGGTCAGCGTCAGGGCGTACCACCACTCTCCCACCTGGCGGTAGGTGATCTCAATGGGATACGAGGTTCCGTTGTCCTCTGAGACCTCTCTGCTCCAGGTCCCGTCCGACGCGTCATCCGGCATCGGGTTTTCCGACTCCTCCGGCACCAGGGACAGGGTGTAGTGCTTGTCCGCATTCAGACCGTCCTGATCAAAGGTGACATTCACCGGGAGGCGCATGGTCAGGGGAAGCGCAGAAGTTTCCGCCGCCCTGACCGGAAGAGCCGTAAGGCACAGTGCAAGGAGCAGGGTGAACAGTCCGGCCAGTCGGCCGTAAGTTGTTCTCTTTGGTTGATTCATTCGCATCTCCCTCCTCCGGGAAATCGTTCATTGTTCTTTCAATCTGCGTCGGGCGTCTCATAGACCGCCATGACAATGGTCCGGTCATCCTCCTCGTCAGAGGAGCAGGTGGACAGCACCAGGACATGGTACTTCTGCGGATCGTTCCTGACCTCATCCAGCACACTGCTGTGAAGATACCTGGCGTTTTGCTCCACGTAGGACAGGAACCCGTCCGGATTCTCATCTGCCGCCGCAGGGTCAAACACCCAGGGATCGGTGTCCCCCACCACCAGCACGGACATGACTGAGAGCGGGATCGACTGCCCCGGGATCATCAGCGTGCCGGTGGTGTTGGCATCAAAGAAGTCCTCATCCAGGTACAGATCCAGATCTCCGAACATCTCATGGCGGTCCATGTGGTGGCCGTAGACCAGGGAGTCGAAATCCGTGAAGTCCACGCTGCAGCGAGTGTCCAGAAACAGCGTGCCCGCCAGGGAGTAGTCCCCGTAGACGTCCTTGTTCAGGTACTCCTCGTTGGTTTCTCCCTGCACGATCGGGCCGTCGATGTTGGTCCCGTCCATGGTCACCCAGGCGCAGACATCCGGATTGATCTTCCGGAGATCTTCAAAAGAGGGTTTGTCCTCATCCGGCTTGAATTCCCGGATCCGGACGGAGAGCTGCAGGGCGGCGGCATAGATGCTGTTGTTGTCCCAGATCGAGTACACGCTGTAGAGAATCGCCGCGAGGATGGTCAGCAGGATCGCTGCATTCAGCAGGCCATTCAGTACTTTGAGCAGTTTTTCTGCCATGAAAATTTGTCACTTCCTATGTCCGTGGTGCAGGGACATCATGCGCGGTGCTTCTTCGACACCAGGAAGATCACCAGTCCGCCTGTTGCTGCAAAGATGATGATGAAGTAGGGAAGGTTGGAGGTGAAGACACCGGTATCGACAATTAGATCCCGCTTATTCGTGATCACAATGGTTGCAGACTCTGCAGGATTCAAGGTCTGTGTGAGATTCTCAGTTGCGATTGGAGAGGTCACCGCTCCCTTGGAATATTCTGTCTGATAACCAGGCGCGTCCTGCTCCTGCACAAGATACTTTGTTCCCGCGGGGATATTAGAAGGCGTTAGTAAGAAAACGGGTTGATAAGCAATAAGTGCATCTTGTAGTCATCAAATTGCAAGCAGATTGAGCTCCTTAACATCTCCATAATGGTGTACCTTCTTGGGATTCCTGGATGCAAAGAGAGTTTCCGCAAGTTCCCCAATCGTTGTCCTCTGCCTGTACGCTGCCCTGAATACGAGGTTGTAACGGTTCAAATACTTGGTGGCGACACCGCGATATTCGGTATATCGGCGCTTGATAAAAGAGTGAAGGTTGTTCACAGTGTTCAGATTGAAGAAACCTGCCGACTCCTTCTTCACATTCATGACCGTGATTCCCAGGATCTTGCCCAGCCTCGGATACACATTCATGCCGTCCGTCAGGAAAAGTGTGCCCTTCTGGACATGACCAGTATAGATATCAACAACATTTGCACTGGAAGGCCTTGCCCGGTTCTCGGATTTCACGATCAGATCGCCAGTCTTGCGCTGTACTGCGGTGCAGATACAGATCTGCTCGTCTGAAAGGCCGCGTTTGGATGCGGGAGTGCCACGCTTGCGGGGCTTTCGACTGGCATCAGGGCCAAATTTCGTACCTTTTTTGGACTCCGGAACGTAGGTTTCATCCGCTTCCACGACATCTTCCACCGTGGCTGGCTGCTCCACCTGCATGTCCTCGAGAGCAAGCATGATCTTATGCCGCATGAAGAACAGACTGCTATGGCTGATCTTGCATCCATGGCTGGCAAGTGACTTGACCGTCTTATCCAGAGAGGTCCCCCTGAGCGTCTCTTCCAGAACCTTGGTCCAGATCTCAGTACCAAAGTGTGAGCCTGAGAGCAAAGTGTTGCTCGTTGTAACAAATGACGTTCCACATTGCCTGCAGATGTATGCCTGTTTTCCATGTTTGTGTCCATTCCTAACAACATGAGCATTGGAATGGCAGATCGGACAATCCAAACGGGGAGCAATCATCTTCTTCGGAGAAGAGGTTGCACTCTCATGGGAGAAGCCCTCCATGAGCTTGTTAACAAGAAGAATCAGGTCGTCCCTGGAAAGATCTCTGGCTTCGGTCAGTATGCGCTCAATGCAGCTCATAGTCTTGCCCTCCTGGCAAGACTATTGTAGTTCAAGTTAGAGAAGGCCGTTGTACAGCAGAATGTACAAAACGGCATATTTTATACTTCTGCTAAAATGCTTTGGAGCTTATCAACCCGTTTTCTTACTAACGCCTATTAGAAAGCCGGATATCTGTACCGTCTTTCACTGTGAATGTTTTTGTAATTGTGTTACCTGTCCAGTCGTTCGGTTAAATATTAACCAGCTCAGACGAATCCGGTACACTGTCAGTGCCGGCATTGGTAATCGAGATGGTGGAGCTCATTGTTTTTCCTTCCGGCTTCGTAAGTGTGACATTCACTTTGAACGTCTTCGTTACGTCTCCTGCTGTGCCCGTTACCACTTTTTTGAAATCAAAGGCTCCCGCGTTATAGGAATTTACAACAGTGCTGATCTTATCATTCTCAATCTTATCTTTTAAAATCCGAATGTTTGCCGTGTCCACAGACATACTTCCATTATCCGACTTCACCGGAACTAAGATCAGATATTCTATGGCCGTATTTTCATTTTTCGTATTGTAATAAACACCTGCAGTATTTCCTGCTGTTTCCTTAAAGTAGTAATAATAGTTTCCAGGGATGGTATAAGCGGAGCCGTCAGGAATGGATACCGAGACCGTCTTGGTCATTTCACCTGTTGTTCCCGCTGCCCCTGCATCAAACTTGGCTGTGCCAAGGGCGAGGATCATCACGGTATTGGTACTGGTCGGTACGTTTGTCGTAAGATCAGTAATGTTTTGGCGTGTTGATGTCTCTGTGTTAAAGCTTGTGTATTTCACAGCCACAAGATCTGCCTGATTTGCGTTTCCTTTGCTATCCTGAAACGAAAATTCCTCAGCCGGGCTGGGATATGCAGAGGCCTCTGTATTTTCCGGAATATTCGCCTGATATTCTTTTGTGAATGATGCAATCTGCGTGTCTGCTGCAAAAGCCGGCATTGCACTTCCTGCAGCGATTGCTGCTGCGGACATGATGCCGAGCAGACTCTTTTTGAATACACTTCTATTTTCTGCTTTCATAGCACTTTCCTTTACAATTTTCGTTATTGTGTTGATTACTCTTGCTAATTCGTTTCCAGATCCGTTTGTCAAAGTCCTCTTCTTCTCAGTATGGACAAGACTTTTCCCTGAATCTGGTCCATGGAGATGGTGCCATAGACTCGGCTGTCTTCCGCCTCTGTTCTATGATCATCCAGAACAAATACGGATCCCTCCGGTACCGTATAGGGATATGTCAGTGTACCGGGATAATCGGTGGGAAAGAGGATTTCTCCGCTCTCCTGCGCACCATTGATCAGGACTGCTCCATTTCCATTGATGTCAACAACACTGCCTGCTGTGGTCAGGATCCGTCCGAAATGGGATTCTCCTGCTGTGTCCTTATAGAGGATGACGTCCCCGGATCGATAGCTTTTTCCCAGCCGAAACCCCAGCGCCAGATCCCCGTCCTTGAGAGCGGGGAACATAGCCGTTCCGCTCACCCGCTTCAGGAACAGAACCTGAGTGAAGAACACCCATAGGATCAGAAGGAAAACCGCCAATCGTACCAGAAGAGATAGATACCCTTTTAACGTGCCGCAATCTCGTTTCTGCTTTTCTGCACTCCCAGAAGGAGGCGAGCCTTTCGGCAGCGGCTTGCCGGATCTCTCAACATCGCTCATGTCCGTCTCTTTCTCATCCAGAGCACGTAGGCTGTAAACACACCCGCAAGAAGTACTGCCCCCACCTCATAGCCTCTGCTGCCAGAGAGAGGAAGCCCGGTTACCGGAATCGAGAAATGGGTATTGCTGATCGCAAAATCCTGACTCTCGGCATCCGTCGTGGTGATCGTGCTGCTGCTATTTTGGTATGCCACCGTGTACTGTGTCCCATTGGTATAGACCAGTCGGCCATTTTTCACAGGATTTCCGGTATCATCCAATTCATAGACTTCGTAGGTATCGTTTGTATTCAGGCCGACAAATTCCGGAGCCGCTTCCGCTGTCGTTTTTCCATTTGCTGTCAGCAGATACTGCAGCAGCCCATTGGTATTGGTGATTGTCAACTTCTGAATCTGCTGTCCGTTGTAATAGAGTCCAAAAGAGTAGGATCCTTTCGGGAAGTCCATCTTTGTTGCGCCATCCTCTTTCCAAAAGGTCTTATCGATCCTGACCTTTGTCCTGCTGTTGGGCCAGGTGATTTTATCGATATAATTGGTATAGATGATGCTCACATTGGACCATGATTCCAGATCAGAAGAGGTCCAGCAGTCAGCTGCCGTCGGATTTCCCTGGTCCCAATCCCTGGGATAAAGATTCTTATCTCCTACTTTTTTGGTCCGAAAGACGCCGACATAGATTGGCTCCGTGCTCTTGATATAGCCTGCTGGCGCCGTTTTCTCCACCAGACAGTAGATCTTGTTGTACTTCAGAGTCGTATTCGTACTGGTCCCTGAACCGAATGTCACAATTCCTTCCGCATCCGTCGTTCCCTCCGCGATCACGTCTCCGGTTTTCTCATACGTTTTTCCATCCGTACCAAGCTGGGCTTCATAAATATCAAATACCGCCCCCTGAAGCTTTGTGCCGATATTCAGGCTGTCCACTTTCGTGATCTGAATCAACGGACTGCTTCCGAAGCTGATACTTCCGCCAGCCCCAACCTTAAATGATTTTGATACGGTTTTTCCATTGGCGCTGCTGTATCCATACCAATATGCCGAATTGGATACACTCGCCTCAGTATCCAAGGCGGCCTGAAGATCGGCAGTATACGTAATCACCAGCTTCTCGCTGTCCGGGATTACCAGCGTCATCGTATGGTTCGTTGGATCCATCTGCACCGTGAATGAAATATCACTCGTATCCGTTGCATTCTTTTTTACATGTATCGAAGAAGGATCAATCGCAAGATTGCCGGAATACTCGTCCACCAATGTCAGATTGTCCGATCCCGTCAGCAGATCTTCTCCTCTGGGATTCACGGTTATGGTGAAATTCAAAGAGGAGTTCGTAAGATCACTCATCCCCTTGACGATGGAATCCGTGATCTTGATATCTGTCGAGGTAGTACTGGTGTTGACCAGTGCGCCGTCGGTTTTGTAAACCTGCATGGTATTGACGAAGGTTGCTCCCTTACCGAGAAGCGCATCCGGGTCAGTCACACGCATGACGATCTGTACCTGGATGTCCATCGTGTCTACCGCACCAGTCAGATCCCGATGGAGATTCGTGACATCAAAGATGACTTTTCCTGTACTGGCATCATAGTAGGCATAGGCACTCTTCGTGATTCCACTTGCCCCACCATTCAGAGCCCCATTTTTAACTCCAATTTCCTTCCAGTTTCCATCCGGAAGGCTGGAGATCGGAGACATTTCCGGCCTTGTATCCGCACTTTGATTGGGATTTGTCCAGAAATAGCGCACATAGACCGGCTCCATTCCGGCAGGCACCACATCCTCTACGCGGAGCGTTCCCTCCTCATTTCCTGCATAGTTGACAATCAGGCGGTAATCGACATACGTACCTGATGTCAGCTCACTTGTTTTCCCATCCGCAGTCGCCCAAGTGGACAATATTCTGTCACCTGGAGCATTTCCGCTCATCACCTGATTGACGTTTGTCCAGGGCCCTGTCCCATTCGTTGATTTAGAGTAGCTCCCATAATCCGCCACTTCCTTGAGATTGGTTCCTTTTTCTGTGACCTTCATGGAATCCTGATTAACGGTCGTAAATTGCGCGTTGCTGCTGTTTCGCATACTCAGGCTGTTCGAAAATGTCACAGTATGCCGTGCATCTGAAGAATTAGCAAATACATTGGCCTTCGGTTCCGAGCGCACGATGATGTAGAGCTGTTTCCCATTGAGATCCATGTCCTGCGTGAACGTAAATATGCCGCTCCCATCGCTCACTGACCAGGTCCACAGCGAACCCGAACCAGCTCAAAGGCGGAATTATTCTTGATCTGACTGAATTCCGTATAGGTATTGGTCAGATCCTCTGCGCTCTCCACAGAGCTGAGGTACACACCTGCGATGGAAACATTCTCAACTCCATTGACAACATCGTAAACAGAATTGTTAGAATCGGGCTTATCAAGCAGCTCGGTACCGGCCGGAATTTTCGATCCCTTCACCGCAATGATCCAATAGAGCGACCCGCGGTTGAACTTAACTGCTGTAGTTCCATCCACAGCGGTATCCTGCACATTCCCATACCAGGCAGTCTTGGAAGCACTGAAATCCACGGTTCCCGACAACACGACGCTCGTGCTGACACTCACGCCGGCAATGGTCTTGGAAGTTCCCCCCGGCCCGACCACAGAGCCGCTCAGCGTGAACGAGTTTCCTGTCGTCACCTTGCTGTAATTTGCTGCATTCACCTGCTTTGCATAGTAGGTCAGAAGGTAAGCACCGGTCCCAAACCCATCTGACAGGATGCTGGGAGTGAACGAGAAGGTGGTCTTGTCATCGATGTCGAGCCAAACAGTCTTTGAGGGAGTCAGCGCCGAAAGCGCGTTCGCCGCCGCCTGGTCATTTGCATAGGAAGCATTCTCACCAAGGCCATTCACATAGTAGTCCACCCTGAGGTATCCGGCATAATGGAGCGCTTCTCCGCCGCCCGACAGAGCATCCTGGAAGATAGCCGAAGAGACATTCCACTGGCCCTTCTCGTTGACCACAACCTGGTACTGAATGCTTCCGGAGGGAATCGTCTTCGATTCCGTGGAAGTGCTCTGCTGCCAAGCATCGCCGGCGTACACATAGGCACTCTCCGGTGCTGTCTGCATGATACTCTCTGATATCGGTGTTCCCTGGAGCTTTCGATCCCATTTCTGACTTGTCAGGGTAGAGCTGGCATTTCCGGCGCCGAGTGTCTGATTGCCAAAGGCAGCATTGGTATCGTCCGAATAGGCACCGGCTCGGTTTCCCAGCTGAACAGAACCGTCTGACGTTCCCGCCGCCTCGTCGAGCACACTCTTCTTCAGCTTGACATTGAAGGTGACTGTCTTGCTCTCTCCCTTTCCCAGGTCTCCAATATAGAGGTTGAAGCCGGGATTCTCATTGCTGGGTTTGACCACAAAGTACGGTGTTGCGAGCGCACTGCTTTCGGAAGACCTCTCGTTTGCGGTCTTGAAATTGCCTACAGCAGTTGTTCCGGAGTAAACCTTGAAATCCGTCCAACTGCCATTGTTTTCCAGTAAAGCACTCCGTACCGCGTCCTCACCGATATTGGTGTTGTACACGCCAAAGTCATCTGAGATCTTGACATTGCGGAGCGTCCAGGTATTGGAGCTGCTCGCCGTAACTGTCACCGTATAGGGAATGATCACCGCATCATCTGTGATCTGCACCGTTCCAGCTTTTTTGGTCACTGTCGCACTGGTTCTCGGTGTAAAGATAGACTTCACAGCGGAGCGCTTATTCTCTCCCGATGCAGGCGTCGCCGTGTTGGTCACCGTACCGTTCCCGGCAGACGCTGCGCCTGCATATCCATCCTGCAGCTTCACCCGATAGGTCAGTGTTCTCTGCTCACCAGGCTGCATTGTCCCGATCGTCCAGAGAATTGTTCCCGGATCGCTCTGTCCTGGCGCTGCGGCATACTCCACGGTCCCTGGAGTCGGAGCATTACCTCCCTTCGTGATGGTCTCGTATGGCTGTTCCGTGCTTGTAGTGCTGCTCAGGGAGAGTATTGTGCCCGCTGCAGGTATCCCTATATAGGAAGCCACCGCTTTTGCATTCGTCGTAAAGTGATCCGTTACCGTAACTGCCGGCATGGCGGCATCGCCGTTCACAATGGTAAGCGTATATTCCAGATAGGAGCTGCCGTTTTCTTCTATATAAATTGGATCAGACTTCGTGAGATTCAGCGTTCCGTTTTTGGAGTCATAGTTTGGGTCAAACCGCAGCTCGAAACTGGCATCTCCGATTACCAGGGTCTGGTTATAGTTTTCCCGCACCTTTTCCGGATCCGGGGTGGCCATGAAGGTAAAATTGGCATTCTGAATGATGGAGTTTTCCCCGTCCCTCTGAATGATCGATTTCAGGTAATCTTCTGTCAGGGTGATGGTGATTCTCGTACCGGAGGCGGTGATGGTTCCTACCTGATCCTGTCCGTTCAGAATGGTGCCATTTGCCACATAAGGATTTTGTAAAAGATCCGGAATGTCGTAGTAGAGCGTACAGCCGCTGTCAATCAGCTCCTGTGTCTTGATTCCCGAATAATCAATGGTAATACGGAACGGCACATTCAGCGGAATCAGTGTCTCCGAGGAGACGGAAGTCCATGTGCTTCCATTCTGCCAGCTGATCTGCGACCCAGTGATGTATTTTGATTTGGTCGTCCCATCCGAATTCGTTATTTTCTCAGCGATGTTGATCCCCGAGGTGGTGGCAGCAAGTGCCCTTTTCACCCGAAGGCGGGAGGCAAAGGAGAGGGTATAGGTTCTGTCCCCAAAGGTCAGCGTTCTTGTCCGGTCGGCTGCCGTGGTGAGCTTGTCGGTGTTCGGTGCTGCCGTAAAGGTCAGATGTGCCCCTGTGAGCTCCTTTGCAGCATCTTCTTTGTTCAAATGAAGGACCAGCTTGCTGGTATCCGCGGCGTCGGAATCCTCCGCATCACTCCCGGTCGTGGTGATCTCGGCCGCACTGGTCACCTCCGCATCCTCTGACGTAAAGGCGCCGTCCTCCAGATCCTCCAGGGAAGCATCTGTGAGAAACTCCGGGATTTCATAGGTGTAGTCTCCCGCCTTCATCAGCCTGCTCAGGGTGAAGTCAAACTTCAGCTCTGCGGTCTGCGGAATGCAGGTCACCTCCTCGCCCGTGATCACGGCCTCAGTCCAGGGATCGTCAGAAGAAGTCCGATAGTAGACCTTCAGTCCGTCCACGTAGTCCGCAAGATCGACCTCCGCTGTCTTTTTCTCTTCCTTTTTCTCAAAGACGGCAGTATAGGTGGTATCCTCGGTGATCGCACTGGCATCGGGGGCGAATGCCGCATCGGTCGAGACATAGGTTCTGTCCTTGCCGCTGCCTTCTCCCTTCACCCAGCCGAGGAAGGTGTAACCCTCATTGGCCTCAGCCGTCGAACCGGTCAGTTGGATCTCGCTCTCACTCCCTGTCTGAAAGCTCTCGCTCTCGGGCGAAACCTTGCCGCCCTCTCCGGCTGCATAGGTGACGGTGATGGTCTTGCTCTCTTTTTCCTTCTCAAAGTTTGCAAAGTAGGTGGTGTCCTCTGCGACATCCGTCGGAACAAAGACCGCATCCGTGGAGACCTCCACCATCTCGCCGTCCTGCTCGAGTATCCAGTCCACAAATTCATATCCCTCATTGGGCTTTGCGGTGGATCCCTGGAAGGTCACCTCTTCGGAATCCCCCTCCGCTTTGCCCTCCTCTTCGGATAAGGTGACACTTCCCATGGTCTTGTCTGCGGACTGGTACTTCACAGTGATGCGGGTTTCCGCTTTCTTGTCGGTCTCATCAGCCTTCGTGTCTTCGGTATCCGCCTCTTCACTGCTCTTCGTGGAGGCGTTCGCCGTGCTCTTGCCCGTACCGCTTTCGCCGGTCTTCTCATCGGAAGATGCAAAGGATGCGTCCGTGCCGGCAGCATCGCTCCCGTCGGCGGTATCATCTGTCGTCTGCTCCGATGTCGAAGCCTCCGCATCCGCGCCATCGGACCCTGCTGTGTCCTCCTGCGCGTTGGAATCACTGCTGCTATTGTCCGAACCGGGCACAGAATCAGCGGCATCGCTCGATGACGGGGATGCCTCTGTGTTCGAAGCGGTTTCCGTTTGTGTTTCCGTTTGGGTTTCTGTCTGGGTTTCCGGTGTCTCGGAAGATGTGGTTTCCGTGTTATCCGTAGACGCCTCCGCATTTACTTCTGCGGAGACGATTGGCAGATCCGATCCGCCCGCATTGATGCGGACCGGGTTGATGCTCACAGTGAGGATGGAAGCAGCGCCCATGATGGCAAGCAGTCTTTTCCAGCTATTTCTCTTCATTTGTTCCCTCTGCGTAATGAAAACAGGTATGCATTGGCGTTAGTTAAGAAACGGGTTGATAAGCGATCGCCTAGCATGAGACCACTAATCCCTCACTTTGAGCTCGAGCTGGGTACACTCCTATCCGTGCTGTGTTGCATCATGTAACAAAGCATCACCTAGATTGCCTAAAAGCATACACCCACTTGCCGAGCATGTGACTATAAATAACAAGATAGGCATTATGCAGAGAAGAAAAGAGCTCCAAATGGGGATTCTATATCTTCATCAGACATTATCGCGTCGAGAGTTCACCATGGAGGTTGTGGTATGGAACCCGTCAACCCGGTTCTTTACTAACGCCTATGCATTTCTGGCGCGATGGGCAGGAAGACCCAATGCAGGTCCCCCTGCCGGGGTGTATCGACAGTAATGCGCAGCAAAAATAAGAATGAATCCTAGTAAGTCATTATATTATTGAGATATAATTCACTTGTCAATCGAATGACATATAATTTTCCCGTCAAACCAGCCAGAAATTGCTTATTATACGGCGTTGTGATAGCTTTCATGATTGCTGGACACTTTTGGTGTGATCTGATGTTTCACCAAATTTTCACTATTTTCAGGAGACGTTTCATATCATATTTGTATCATGTGTTTCCTGTTCCGGGGCGATCCGGCCTGCTGCCCCGATGCCCTCTCCTGCTGCCGGGCCCCGTTTTTTCCACAGAAAAAGCGGGCAGGCTCCTCGCCTGCCCGCCCGAGCGGATCTGCTCTTGTTTGTCTGTTTTCGTTTTGGTTTCTTCCGCTTCCGGCGGTTCTCCCATCATCTCAGGGCGTCTCGTCCGAGAACACGCCATCCAGCACGCCGCAGGTCACAAAGTTGTCCGTGTGGCCGGTGCCGTAGCAGGTGGAGAGGGTGACAAGATCCGGGTGGTCCGAAAAGTCCACCGCCCCCTCTTCCGGCGCATAGGCAGAGGCGCTCTGCAGGCGCTTTACCAGGGCGTCGTAGTCTTCCTCTGTCTCCACGGTGCTGCTGTAGATCGCATCGAACGCCGGCAGCGTCAGGTACGCATAGATCCGATAGCGAAGGACCCGTTTCCCGGTGTACAGGTAGAAGTAGGGATTCTCCTTGGCCAGGGCGGGATCCTGCAGAAACTTCTTCAGGCTCCCAAACATGGTCCCGTTCTTCATGTTGTGACCATAGGAACTGTAACGAAACAAGTACTTCAAGTTTTGTGAGGACGAATGATGTAATTCCAATAGCCAAGGGGCTCGCATCGTTCAAGACAAATGGAATCCATTTCCTCGTCGCTAACCTTACGCTTCAATTCGTAATGGTTTTCATCAACCTTGCAGATTACCTTGAGACCTTTGTTTGTCGTCGTTGAGGAAATAAGGCTCACTATCGTTTCAATATCGATCAACGGCTTACCCTGCCAATTCTTTGAGATATAGCAGAAAAGACGATGCTCAACCTTGTTCCATTTGGATGTACCAGATGGATAATGCGATATGTGTAGTTCAAGGCCGGTATAATCCGCGATCTGTTGCAGTTCGTACTTCCACAGCCGCACGCGCACGCCATTGCTTCCACCGCTGTCTGCAGTAATGTACAGTTTTTTTGCATCGGGGAAAGTGTTCTTTCCTACAGCTTCCCACCAGCGGAGTATGCTTTCTGATGCGAATTCGGCAGTATCGTGGTCTGTTCCAAGGTTAACAAAACCAGTGTTATCGTTCACAACGTAGATGCCATATGGTGCGACCTTTCCCAGTCCTTCAATGGCAAAGTCATGATCCAAAACCTTCCTGGGATCCCTGGATTTTCGGTATTCCTGACCGTTATTCTTGAAATTGCCAACCAGCTCTTTCTTCTTGGTGTCGACTGAAATAACCGGTTGATTCTCATTCAAAAAAGATGCTGACTTGTTGTTGATAAATTCAAACTGTGCGTTCCGATCGGGGTGCTGCTCACCCAGCTGGAGGCTCTTCTGATTCTGCTGCTTGCTATACCCCAGCTGATCCAATACATCGCTTACGATGTTCTGACTGATCTTTACATTGTGATCTGTATTGACTTGCTCTGCGATTTTGCGAAGACTCATCGTAGTCCAGCGCAGTACCTTTGTTGGCACCCCATATGTACTGTTATCGATGATTTCCTCGATCCACTTCGGCAAATCCGGATTCTTTGAGACAGCACTCTTTCTTCCGCCTCCTGGTTTTCTGAGGCGCGGAGCACCATTTGGCTTGACACTGTCCGTCTTCTTAGTGGCATCGGATACTTTGGCAGCTGCCTTCACTTCGGATGCACCGGCTGCGATAGTTGTGCGTGACTTGCCTGTCATATCCTTGACAGTTTCAATTCCACCATAACCGATTGCATTTGCGATGATACCTACAAAGATGCGTTTTTGCTTCTCATTGAGGTAAGGCATCATTTCGGTACTTATCTTTGTGACGAATTCTTTGGTCTCGGGACTGACTGGCATAGTACACCTCCTGACCAAAGTATATGATATATGTCACGAAATAACAAGGGTATTTGTTATTGATTCTCGGTCGAAACAACCAGTTTATTTCATGGCTATTCCATAGATCAGGGTGTGCAGGTCCGAAAAGTCCCGGGATGCGTTGCAGTCCACAAAGAGCGACCCGCAGGGGTTATTGGTCCCGTCAAAGGTCCTTGTCAGGTACTCGGTGTTGTCGCTGCTGTAGGCAACCGGATAGAGAAGATCCAGGGCGGGAACGTAGAGGACCGCGGCAAAGTCGGGATTGATCTTTTGCAGGGCGGCGGTGCCAAGAGAAAGGGCCGGGTAGTCCGCTTCGCGCTTAAGATCTATCGTCTCCGCTTCCTCCGCGCTGTCCGAAGCCCCGGCAGTCTCCTCCGCCTCTGCAGAATCCGGCGCCTCCAGCTGCATGTAGGCATCCAGAGAGGCGTAGGCGTTTCGCCCCGCCCGCTCGGTGAGAAGCTGGCGCAGCGCCCGGTACCCGGAGTAGACAAAGACAACGAGCACGGCGGCAAAGAGGAGGATCAGCAGGGTGCGGTGCGTCCTCTTGTTTCCTGTCCCCCGATCAGAACTCCTGCCCTCTGCCCGCTTCTGCCTTCTCTTCATGCTGCCTCCTCTTTGCCGGCCTTTTGCCCCCTATTACCGCACAAATTTTCCGCCGGCGCAACCGCAAACCCTAAAAAGGCCCCGCCGGGAATATGGATCCCTGCGGGGCCTGTGCACGGTGTCTTGTTTTCAATCTTGTGTTCTTTCCGATTCCCTCGACCTTGCGTTTTCCTCCGGTCCGGCGGGGTGTCCCCCTAGCAGTGGATCCAGAGAAGCTCTGCCTGGCCGTGGAGCTGCACTTCTCTTCCGCCCGCCGGGAAGAAGACCGTGTCGCCCCGGAAGATCCGGAGGGACTTCCCGTTCCCATCAAAGAGGACGCCGCAGCCGCGGGTGCAAAGTAGCACCGCAAAGGAGGTGGCGCCCGCCTGGAGCCTTGCCAGGTTCCGGACGCGCTCGGTGTTTAACAGGAGCCGCTCCACCTCAAAGTAGCGGCAGCGGCAGAGAAACTCCGAGGCAAAGCCCGGGTGATAGTGGAGGACCCGAAGAGGCTGTCTTGGCATGGCAGCGCTCTTTAGGTTTGCCACCTGGAGCGCCTTGTCCACCTGGAGGGGGCGCTTCTTTCCGTTCTTGTCCACCCGGTCGTAGTCGTAGAGGCGGTAGGTCAGGTTGGAGCTCTCCTGCACCTCGCAGACAAGAACCCCCGCCCCGATCGCATGGACTGTGCCGGCCCGGATGTAGAACACATCTCCCCGGTGCACCGGCACCCGCTGCAGGTACTTGCCGATGGTGCCGGAAGATAAGCTCTGCCGCACCAAATCCTCCGTCATATCTCTCGTAAAGCCGTACACGAGCTCGGCGCCCTCCCTGGCATCGACGACATACCACATCTCGTCCTTTCCCAGGGACCCGTTCTCGTGAAGCTTTGCGTAGGCATCGTCCGGGTGAACCTGCACCGACAGGTCCCGGTCAGCGTCGATGAGCTTGACGAGGATCGGGATCTGGTCCGGGGCGGTCTGGTTCGCAAGGGCATGGCTCCCCAAGAGAGCGGGGTTTTTGCCGACCAGTGCCCGAAGCGTCTCCCCCGCGTGGGGGCCGGAGGCGATCCGGCTCTCCCCGTCCGAGTGGGTGGAGCACTCCCAGGTCTCGGCAAGGGGCGTCAGATCCAGGTCCTTCGAGAAGTCATCCCGCAGGCGCCTTCCGCCCCAGAGGTAGTCCTTTCCCGCGGGGACAAGGAGGAAGGGCGCCCGGTCTTCTGCCGATAGGCTTTCGTCCTGTCTTTTCTCCCATCCGCCCCCGCACTGTGTGGTTTTCATCTTCACCCCCGCTCAGATCCCGGCGGGGAGGGCAAACTTCTTCTTGTCATGGACCGAGATGTCCCTGCCAAGCTGCACCTCGATGACCCGAAGCTCCGTGTCCGCGAGGATCATGTGCCGGCAGCCCGCCTGCATCGTGATCACGTCCCCGGCGTGGACCTTCTGCTCCATGCCGTCCACGATGGTCCGACCGCTCCCGGAGATGATGTTCCAGACCTCGTCCCGGTGCTCATGGCTGTGGTAGTTCATGTGGTGACCGGGCTTTAGGGTGACGAGGATCGTCAGGGACTCGCTCTCCACGTCCAGCACCGTAAAGCTCCCCCAGGACTTTTCCGCAAACATGACCTGCTGGTCCATTCGATCGACGTAGGGCTTGATGTAGCTGGACTGCTCCTTGTCGGAGACCAAAATTCCCTCCGGGGAAGCCGCCACTACCATGTCCTGACAGCCCATGCAAAGGATCGGGATGTTCAGCTCGTTGACGACGTTCGTGTTCTTACAGGTGTCGTTTAGGACCGCGTCGCCGATCGCGGGCTCCTCCATCGCCTCGGTCAGGGTGTTCCAGGTGCCCATGTCCTTCCACTCCCCGGCAAAGCGCATGACCTGGATGTGGGGCTCCTTCTCGCAGACCGCGTAGTCGAAGCTGATCTTCTGCACCGTCTCGTACTTTGCCGCGAGGTCGTCGTAGTCCGTAAAGTCCATGAGCGCATGGGCCTTCTCCAGGACATAGGAGGCCTTGAAGGCAAAGACGCCGGCGTTCCAGAGGGCCCCCCTGCGGATGTAGTCCGCGGCGGTCTTCGCATCGGGCTTTTCCTTAAAGGTTTCCACCTCTGCCACCTCGTCCTTGGACTTCGGGATGACATACCCGTACTTCTCGGAGGGGTAGGTGGGCTCAATGCCCATGACAGAGAGATTGGCATCTCCCCTCGCCGCAAGATCCGAGAGCCTCTTCAGGGCCTCGAAGTAGTCCTCATTCACGTAGGGGTCCACCGGGCAGACGACCACCGGCTCCTCCCTGTCAACTCCCTGGACATCCACCAGGTAGCTGACCGCCAGGCTGATGGCGGGGAAGGTATCCCTTCTTGCGGGCTCCGGGGAGATCGCGACGTCCTCCCCCAGCTGATTGCGCAGGGCGGAGATCTGGCTCCTGGAGGTGGCCACTGTCACCGTGGCGTCCGTGTCCACCGCCCGGATCTGGCGGTAGACACGCTGCACCATGGACTCATAGGTGCCGTCCTCCTTCTTGAAGATCTTGATGAACTGCTTGGACCGGACGTTATTGGACAGGGGCCAGAGCCGCTGCCCGGACCCGCCGGACAACAGAATGATGTGCATGGTATTCCTCCTTGTGACCGCTTGCGGCAGCGTTTTCTCCGGGCCGCGCCGCGGTCTTTTCGTTGGTATCTCTAAGATGCCCGGAGACAGCAAGATCCCTGCCTTTGCAGGGACCTTGTCGGAATTGCGTTTCGTGTTTCAGCGCTCGGCGCGCATCGGGTTGTGGAGGAAGTCCTCGTAGGTCAGGCGGATGCCCTCGTCCAGGCTCGTCTTGGCCTCCCAGCCCATGGCCTTGGTCTTGGAGATATCGAGGAGCTTTCTGGGGGTTCCGTTGGGCTTTGTGGGATCCCAGCGGATCTCGCCGGTGTAGCCGATGATCTTTGCCACCTTCTCGGTGAGCTCCTTGATCGTCAGCTCCTTTCCGGTGCCGGCGTTGACGGTCTCGTTGCCGCTGTAGTGGTTCATCAGGAAGACGCAGAGGTTTGCGAGGTCATCCACGTACAGAAACTCCCGAAGCGGCGAGCCGTCGCCCCAGCAGGTCACGTAGGGGAGGTTCTGCTCCTTGGCCTCGTGGAAGCGTCGGATCAGGGCGGGCAGCACGTGGCTGTGGGTCGGATGGTAGTTGTCGTTGGGGCCGTAGAGGTTTGTGGGCATCACGGAGATGTAGTCCGTGCCGTACTGGCGGTTTAAAAACTCGCAGTACTTCAGGCCCGAGATCTTTGCCAGGGCATAGGCCTCATTGGTCTTCTCCAGGGGTCCGGTCAGAAGGCAGGACTCCTTCATGGGCTGGGGCGCCATGCGGGGATAGATGCAGGAGCTGCCGAGAAACTCGAGCTTTTTGCAGCCATTCTGCCAGGCGCTGTGCACCACGTTCATCTCCAGGATCATGTTTTCGTACATGAAGTCCGCCAGGGCCTCCTCGTTGGCGACGATGCCGCCGACCTTGGCCGCGGCGAGGAAGACGTACTCGGGCTTCTCCTTCGCAAAGAAGTCCTCCACCGCATCCTGCCTTGTCAGATCCAGCTCCTTGTGGGTCCTGGTGATGATGTTGGTGTAGCCCTGTCGCTCCAGTTCCCGCTTGATTGCGGAGCCCACCATTCCCCGGTGGCCCGCCACGTAGATCTTTGCATCCTTTTCCATCATGATTGTCCTGCCTTCTTTCTGCTAATCCACCGCCTCAGCGGATGATTCCCTTCTCGAGGTACTCCTCGAGGTTGGTTCCGATGACTTCTTTTGCCCGGTCCACGCGGACCTTCTTCTGATCGCTCTCCACCATGATCCGGACGAGCTCCTCAAAGCTCGTCTTCTGGGGATTCCAGCCAAGGACCGACTTTGCCTTGGTGGGATCGCCGAGGAGGTTGACGACATCTGTCGGCCGATAGAAGTCCGGGGAGACCTCAACGAGGACTCTTCCGGTCGCCTTGTCGATGCCCTTCTCGTCAACGCCCTCGCCCTCCCAGGCAAGCTCAATGCCGACGTCGTGGAAGGCGAGCGTTGCGAACTCCCGGACCGAGTGCTGCACGCCGGTGGCGATGACAAAGTCATCCGGCTTGTCGTTCTGCAGAATCAGCCACATGCACTCCACGTAGTCCTTGGCATACCCCCAGTCCCGGAGAGAGGAGAGGTTGCCCAGGTAGAGCTTGTCCTGCTTGTTCTGGGCGATGCGGGCTGCCGCCAGGGTGATCTTTCTTGTCACGAAGGTCTCGCCCCGGCGCTCCGACTCGTGGTTGAACAGGATGCCGTTTGCGCAGAACATGCCGTAGGCGTCCCGGTACTCCTTCATGATCCAGAAGCCATACTGCTTTGCCACCGCGTAGGGGCTGTAGGGGTGGAAGGGGGTCTTCTCCGACTGGGGGACCTCCTCCACCTTGCCGAAGAGCTCCGACGTGGAGGCCTGGTAGATGCGGCAGGTCTTCGTCAGGCCGCAGAGGCGCACCGCCTCCAGGATCCGCAGGACGCCCACCGCGTCCACATCCGCCGTGAACTCCGGCACGTCGAAGGAGACCTGCACGTGGGACTGGGCGGCCAGGTTGTAGATCTCATCCGGGCGCACCTGGGAGACGATATTCAGGATGCTCATCGAATCCCCCAAGTCCCCGTAGTGCAGGTGGAAGTTGGGCTTGCCCTCGAGGTGGGCGATCCGCTCCCGATAGTCCACGGAGGATCTGCGGATCACGCCGTGAACGTCATATCCCTTCTCCAGGAGGAGCTCCGCCAGGTAGGAGCCGTCCTGTCCGGTGATGCCGGTAATCAGTGCTTTCTTTGCCATGGTTTTGGTTTCCTTTCTCGCACCCCCGCGCGCCTCCTTTTCCACCCTCCCCGCCTGTGGTAAGATATGGAGGATCTTGACACGGGGCCTATCTCGTAACGGTGCCAGTGTACCGCGATTTTCACCCGGTGTTGATGCACGATGTTGGCAGATACTAGCACGATCTTGACCGGAACAGCGGGGCTCCCTGTCCCGCCGCCATGGTCCTTCGGAGGCCCTTCTTATGGAAGAATCCCTGTTTCACGGGAGCCTTGTCTCCTCCCGGCGCATTGTCTACACCCCCTCCCCGTTTGCAAAAGCCTATCTTTTGCACCTGCAGGAGACCGGGTCGCTCAAAGCCACCAGGCCCCACACCTCCCGGCGTGCCGGCCTCTCCTCCTACCTGTTCTTCATCGTCCGCTCCGGGGCGGGGGAGCTCTCCTATGAGGGAAAGGCCTATCCCCTGGAGGCGGGGGACTGCATCTTCCTAAGCTGTGAGAGCGCCTACTCCCACACGACCTCCAAGGACCTCTGGGAACTTGTCTGGGCCCACTTTGCCTCCCCGGCGATGGCGGGAATCTACAAGAAGTACCGGGAGCGGGGCGGCGCCCCGGTGTTCCACCCGGGAAACATCGCGCCCTTCCTCTCCTGCCTCTCGGACCTGTACGCGGCGGCCTCCTCCGACGACTACATCCGGGACATGCGCATCAACGAGATCCTGGCAAGGCTCCTGAGCCTTCTCATGGAGCAGAGCTGGCACCCGGAGAACGGAAAGGAGCGGGGGGAGAAGAACCGGGTCCCGGCCCAGGTGAAGGCCTATCTGGACGCCCACTACGCGGAGAAGATCACGCTGGACGATCTGGCGGGAGAGTTTTTTGTCAACAAGTTCACGCTGACCCGGGTCTTCAAGGAGCGGTACGGGACCACGATCATGGGATATCTCACCTCCCTTCGGATCAGCGAGGCAAAGCGGCTCCTTCGCTTTACGGACCTTGCCATCGAGGAGATCGGGCCCCGGGTCGGGATCCCGGACGCCAACTACCTAAGCCGCCTGTTCTCCCGGGTGGAGGGGGTCTCCCCCGCGGTCTACAAGAAGAGCTGGCAGGGCGGGGGAAGGTAATGGGGGTTGTCCCCTGCAGGGGTCTTTCCCCCTCCCAAAGCCGCCGGAATACGCCCGTTTTTACCGGGTTTCTGCCCGGTCTTTCGATGGATTTTGCGGTGCAGTCCTGTTATCCGGTTTTAAACACTTTAAAATGCCAAGGAGGCAGAAAACGTTGGAAAATCAACGCTTTCTGCCTCCTTATCTGTCCTTCAAAATGTTGTATGTGGAGGGCTTTTGAATTTTCGCAATGGCGTTAGTAAAGAACCGGGTTGATGGGTTCCATACCACAACCTCCATGGTGAACTCTCGACGCGATAATGTCTGATGAAGATATAGAATCCCCATTTGGAGCTCTTTTCTTCTCTGCATAATGCCTATCTTGTTATTTATAGTCACATGCTCGGCAAGTAGGTGTATGCTTTTAGGCAATCTAGGTGATACTTTGTTACATGATGCAACACAGCACGGATAGAAGTGTACCCAGCTCGAGCTCAAAGTGAGGGATTAGTGGTCTCATGCTAGGCGATCGCTTATCAACCCGTTTCTTAACTAACGCCTTCGCAATTTAAAAACTTCTCGACAGTTTATTTAATGTTTTCGGATAATATCGCTTGTGATTTAGCCCACCATTGAACGTTTCCTCCAACGCTGTCAGCGTGGTACAGCCTCCGTATAATGAAATGTAATATTGATCCTCTACATTTCCGACGATCATATGGTTTAATGTCTCTATAATATCCTGCGTCGTGCAATGATAGCGGCTTTGATTAACTTTGATCTCAAGAAGCCTATAGATGAGAAGCGCGGTGTAACATATCATAAAATGTGAAATTATATGCTCGTGCTTTCTATGATAAATCGGTCGAGCTTCAAAATTTGTTTTCATGATCCTAAAGCATTCTTCAATTTTGTTGCGTGTTTCGCTGATAGAGACTATTTCAAGTACATCTGTAAGATCAGGCTTCGATTTTAGCGGATTATCCGGTGCACTTATCATATCTATTTGCAAATTTGTGGCGAGAGCATAAAACCCATCATACTTTTCTTCCTCCGCGATGCGGTCTGTATCAATAGAGTATGACACCTGCACTTCCCCACCATCTTTTGCGGTAGTTGTTTTCTTTATGAATCGCTTTGCGTCATTCTGGCTTTTCTTCAGTTCATCCGGATCACATTTTCTGATGAGATTCTTGGCACGTTCTACCTGACGATTCCGGATATACCTTTGGTATTCCATATATTTTCGTGAGAATCTGATTATTATTTTCTGCTTAAGAGTACCTTTAACTTTTACACTCCTTGCTTTTCTGTTCTTGCATATCTTTGTTTCTGTGAGCCCAAGATCAATAAGATTATCAGCGTCAATTACTTTATACGCCATCGAATTATAATATCTAAGATTATCTTTATCATTCTTATCAAATGTTTTTAGAAATTCTATTGATATGGGATCACTTTGAACAATTGTCCTTCCATCTTTATCCTTCTTACCATCGTTATCGGATGTTGGAATCCAATAATCGCAATCATTGAATACAGAATTCTGCATAACTTCTGACATTTTCTTAATTGACTGAGTGACAATAAAGCACCTTCCGCCCATGGAATTGAACTGTCTAATCCATGTCGACCCAAGTCCACCATCTGCAACATATATGAAAGAACCGTTATTATCATGATCAGCATCTCTGAACATTTTGATCAGTTCTTTTTCCAAAGGAATAGCGGTAACCTGTTCATTTGTATTTCCTGGATGAATGCACATTGACATTGGTATGCCTTGATTATCCATAAATAATCCCATTTCTACAATCGGGTTGGGACGGTTTTCTTTCGACTTTCCGTACTCGCGCAGTCCTTTTATTTCCTCTCCGGTCACTTCATCAACATAATTATCATCATTTGTTTCAGTCTCGCAGTAATAATTTGTACAGTCGTAATAGCAACGAGATGTATCTCTCTTAACGATGTTGTTACTGTACTTAAAAAGCCAACTGATGTATTCGGCGTAATTGTCCTCAAGGATATCCATGGTCCGCATAATATGCTGATACTCGAAATCTGGCTCCTCGTAATACCAGTCCTTATTTTGCCATGTATGGAGCTTGGATCCAGGCCTCAATATACGGTCATAAACAAGGAATCTGTTAACACGGTCGATATCAAATGTGATCTTATTGCCGCTGCAAGCATTTTTGAAGAATTCATTGATGCTTAGCTGGCGATATATATGCTGAAGATAAAAATAGCCGACATTTCTCGTGTATAAAGGTGCAATCGATTTTTCTGCGTTGTTTTGAATCAATTCATTGAAATCAAGATGAAGGTCTATGCTTTGCAGACCGCTCTTCTCCTTTTCATTCATTAGACGGACTTGCTCTTTTGCATAGGATAATGGATCATCTGTGATTTTTAGTAATTCTGAATGCTTTCCAATAATCTTTACATTTTTACAGGTTACTTTAGAACCATTCCGGTAACCTTTTTGAATATAGTAGGTAGGATCTTTCAGTCTCTTGTCAAAGTATAGTTTCATAAACGAAGTATAACACATGCGCCCTAGACATACAACACATACAACATAATAATCGCAGAAATTTGACAGCCAAGAATGGCTCAACCACAACAAAAAAGAGAGGCCGAAGCCTCCCAAAAATGTGCCCAACTGTTTAAGACCCGCCGGGTTTCTGCCCGGTCTTTCGATGGATTTTGCGGTGCAGTCCTGTTATCATGTCGGTATAGCGCAGAGTGGCGCATGATCCCATGCGCGCAGCACGGAAGGGAGGACTCCAATGAGATCAAAACGACTTCTTGCTCTGACGCTGACCGGCATGCTGTTTTTTGCAACCGGGTGTAGTCAGATGCAGTTCATTGCAAGCGGGAAAGAATTCAAGTCCATCTGCGAGGACAACGGGCTGAAGGTGACCGACATCACCGATGCCCTCAGCGAGGAGAACGGGTACACCGGACTCAACTCCGCCTACACGGCGGTGCCGGACAGCGGGGCCTTTACGGTCAACTACGCGTCCTTCTCCAGCAGCAAGGAGGCGGAGAGCTATTACAGCTCCATCGCAGACCAGATGGACGGCGTGGAATACAGCGGAACCAACTACAAGGCGGAGGTGGAGACCGTCGGGGACACCGTGCGGGAAATCTACATGGAATCCGGGCGGATCGTCTACGCCGAGGGCGACAAGGAGGAGGTCAACAAGACCGACTCCCAGCTGATGAGCGGCTGGAGCAAGCCGGGGAAGGTGACGGATACCTCTGATGCCTCCTCCAGTGAGGCTTCCACAGAGGCGGACACCGAGGCAGATGAGGAGACGGCTTCTGACGAGGCTTCCACTGCGGCCACCACTAAGGAGAGCTCCTCTTCCGGATCTACGGCAAAGACAAGCTCCTCCACCGCGGCGGACACGTCCTCCGCGAAAGAGGCGTCTGCGGGTGCGGACACGGGAACCCAGGTCACTGTGGTGGATTCCGCTTCGTAAGGACAATAATCCGGAAGCAAAGCAGCAAAAAAGCGCTAGTACAAAAAATGAAGGACAGGTCACTTGATGACCTGTCCTTCGTTTTTTTCAGATGAATTTCAGGACCCGTTCAGTCCCCTTCCTCCGA
The DNA here is from genome assembly GCA_022483465.1 of Lachnospiraceae bacterium. GTDB lineage: Bacteria > Bacillota > Clostridia > Lachnospirales > Lachnospiraceae > CAG-791. Next base: position 529,551 of record JAKVNF010000001.1, read on the forward strand.
GTCCGGGATCTTCGGCGCCACCATGATCTCCATGGCGTGGGGACAGACATCGATGACTGCCTGCTGGTACGTGCCGCCGTACTCTCCATCCACGGTCCAGTTCAAGGGCTCCTTACTGGTGAACACCACGTGCTTTGCGTGAAAGACCTTCACGTACCGGTTGCCGGCATCTCCCTTGGAGAGGCACTGCACGATCTCGTGCATCGCGATGAGGTCCGAGGGGGCCGTGATCAGCACCACCTCGAACAGCCCGTCGTCCAGCTCCGCGCCGTCCAGGGCAGGGGAGCGCACCCCGCCCACGGACAGGGTATTGGCGACGCCGCCGAAGACGTACTCGCCCTCCTCGATGACCCCGTCGTGCTCCACCACCACGTGCTGCTTGTAGGACACGTTCTGGGGGAGCTTCGCGATCATGTTCAGGACGTAGGCGCCGTAGCCGAAGACGTTCTTCATGTTCTGATTCGTGGAGTAGCTGATCTCCGTGAAGGCGCCAAAGCCCGCGATGTAGTTGAAGTACCGGTCGTTGAGCTTTCCGATGTCGTAGCGAAAGCTCCGGTTTCCGGCGGCAATGGCGCACAGGTCCTCCCAGTCCAGGTCGCCGTTGATGTTTCTGCTGAAGTCGTTGGTGGACCCGCCGGGGATGTAGCTGATCGGGACATGGATGTCGTTGTTCATCATGCCGTTGATCACGTGATTTAAGGTTCCGTCGCCGCCGATGCACATGATCAGGTCAAAGCGGCCCCGGGCATCCCGCAGGATGTTCTCGGACACAAGGCCCCGCTCGGGCTCGATCGGGTACACCGTCACCTCACACCCCTTCTCCGACAGGGAGCAGATGATCGGCATCAGCTCCTTCTTTGCTTTTTCCGTGCCCGCCACCGGGTTGGCAAGCAGCAATACTTTCTTTCTCATTCAGTTCATTCTCCCGTTGTGTTGTCCCTGTAGTATAGCACGTTCCCCCGCCGGAGCACATGACAGGAAACGGTTTTCGTCCTGTTCCACGTTTTCATCTGCTACAATGCAGGTGGGAGGAAAACCGGAATGGACCAGTTGGAACGGGCCGTGGATGCGGCCAGAAAGCGGATCGCACAGGACTTCAACGACCAGATCTATCAGGAGGAGGAGGAGGAAAATCTCCACCCTCAGGCGATCCGACGGGCCAGGGAGAAGGCGCTTTTGCACTACATCGAGTCCGGGGACGTGGCAAAGGTCCGCGCCCTCTCCGAGCAGTCCTCCCCCTTCCAGATCCGGACGTCCCGGGACGGAGAGGATCCAGACCTTTTGGAGACCGGGGGTGAGGAGGTGCAGGTTGGCACCCTCTCGGAGGATCGCCTGCGGCAGGCGGTATACCTTTGCATCAGCGGCATCACGCTCTTAACCAGGGCCGCCATCGATGGGGGACTTCCGGAGCACATCGCCTTTGCCCTGAGCGACTGCTACATCCGGGAGATCACAACCCAGCGGGATCCGGCGGTCATCGAGCGCCTCATGGGCGACTGCATGACGGGCTTTACGGAGCGCGTCTCCCGCTACCGGCACGGGAACTGCTCGGTCCTCATCCGGGACAGCTGCGAGTACATCCAGCGCCATCTCCACGACCCGCTCTCCCTCCGGGATCTCGCCGGGGCGATGCATGTGAGTGCCGGCTACCTCTCTGATCTCTTTGAGAAGGAGCTCGGCGTGCGTCCCACCGCCTACATTCGGCAGCAGAAGCTCTCCTATGCCGCGATGCTCCTGGAGAACACCCGGCTCTCGGTGTACCACATCTCCGAGCTGCTCGCCTTTCCCTCCGCCTCCGCCTTCATCCGCTACTTCCGCATCCAGTACGGCGCGACACCGGCCGCCTGGCGCAACACCAGGGCCGGCGGCGGGATGCTGCCGGAGTAGTCTGCAGGATTTGTCTGTTTTTTGCCTTGTCTTTGTCCTTTTGTGCAATATTTTTCTGGCTATTTTCGAATGTTGGCACGCAGTTCGCGTCCGAATATCGTAAGATACAGACAGTCAGAGGGAAGAAATTTCCCGATGACAATCATTCCGAAAGGAGGACAGCACGATGACAAAGGTGACAAGATTTTTCCGTGGCTGCTGGTCTGACTATGTTGACTTTATGGGAAAGTACGGAGAGTACATGCTTCGGTCCTGACCTGACAGCCAGCAGCGAATGCGTTTGAACCAGACAGCACACCCCGGGACGTTGGTCCCGGGGCTATTTCATGCCCAGAGAAATGTGAAACATTTCAAAATGCTCCGCCAGGGATGCCGGCCGTGCGCGCTGTGCTGCCACTTTTTGTCTGCTTTTTCTTGGGACGAAATCGCGATAAGCGCCATATAAGCAAATGCAATCGCAAGTTTTGTCTGCTTTTTCACTGAGCTTGGCAGGACGAATCCGGTTGGAAACGTTATCATTCATAGTGTCAAGAGAGATAAGAAAAACGAACAAGAGCCCTGCCAGGGAAGCAGGACAAAGGAGGATACGATGAACAAGGTTGGTACATTCTTTAAGAACTGCTGGAGCGATTACGTTGATTTCATGGGCAAGTACGGTGAGTTCGTGAACCGCTTCTAATTCACAGCATAAGATCCAGAGAACCCGGACGCGCAAGTGTCCGGGTTCTTTTTTGCCCTGGCACCTCTTTCCCTCGGCGCGGCAGGCAGATCTTCTCTTCCACCCTGTTCCAGTGGATCCCGCTTCCGATCGTGATCCGGCCTATCGGATCTGCCAGGGACCAGTCTCCTCCGGTTATTTCGAAACCACAGTCCGGAGCAGGTGTGTGACCCCTGCGCCCGCTTTTCCATGCCGGAGCGGAAGCTGGCTTCTCCCGCGGTTTGGCTTGATATGCTGCAGGATTTGGCCATTATATTTCTTCTCGATTTGCGTTTTACCCCGTATTATCATCCGTAAACGCAAGATATGGCTTATCAATCACTGGAGTTAGCAGGACGAGTCCCTTGGGATGGGGTATCATCCATCATGTCAAGGAAGATAAGGGAAACGAATAAGAGCCCCGCCAAGGGAGTGGGGCAGAGGAGGATACCATGAACAAGGTTGGTACATTCTTTAAGAACTGCTGGAGCGATTACATCGACTTCATGGACAAGTACGGTGAGTTCGTGATCCGCCTGTAATTCACAGAATCAAGTCTTATTCAGGTCCCGGGCGCTGCGGCGTCCGGGATCTTTTTTTGCCCCCGTTTCTTCCCCGCTTCTTCTCCTCTCCTGCCGCGGGACACTTCGTCCCATCACAGAGAATCCCGCTTTCGTCTGCCATGGCGGCAGCGGGCTGATCCCGCGAACGAGCCCGTCTTTCTACAGGATTTGGCCATTCATTTTCCCCTTCGTTTGCGTTAAGCCTTGATTTTACAACGCTGTTCGCAAGATTTGGCTTATTTATCGCCAGGGTTAGCGGGACGAATTCCATGGGACGAGGTAACATACATACTGTCAAGAGAGATAAGAGATTGGAAGAAGAGCCCCGCCAAGGGAGCGGGACGGAAGGAGGCATCATGAACAAGATTGGTACATTCTTTAAGAACTGCTGGAGCGATTACGTTGACTTCATGGGCAAGTACGGCGAGTACGTCAACCGCTTCTAATTCGCAAGAGCAATTCCGTTGATCATGAAAAGATCCCAGGCGCCGCGGCGCCTGGGATCTTTTTGCCTATGCGCTTTTTCTTGACCGTATATCATCTACGCTGTTCTGCTCCCCTGCCGCTGTCGTCTCTCCTTCCTTGGTATCTCTCTCCCGTCCTGCCGCTTTCTCCTTTGGTCCCGGATCGCTGCCGACAAAAATGCCCCGGCAGGCAAAAGCCTGTCGGGGTATCTGAGATCTCGGGCAGTCTGAAGAACCGGGTTCTTCCGGTCTGTCAGACGCCTCCCTGTTGTCTTCCGTTTTGCATCTGCCGCTTTTCCGGTTCCGTTTTCTCACTTGATATAGCAGGCGTCTCCGAAGCTGAAGAACCTGTACTTGTTCTCCACCGCGACCTTGTAGGCGTGGAGGATGTTGTCCCGGCCCGCAAAGGCGGAGACCAGCATCACCAGGGTGGACTCGGGCAGGTGGAAGTTCGTGATCAGCGCATCCATGCACTTGAACTTGTACCCGGGGTAGATGAAGATCGAGGTGTTGTCCGCGCCGGCGTGGATAATGCCGTTCTCATCGGTCGCGGACTCCACGGTGCGGCAGCTGGTGGTGCCCACACAGATGACCCGCTTTCCGTTTGCATGGGTCTTGTTGATGAGCTCCGCCGCCTGGGGCGACACGTGGTACCACTCGGTGTGCATGTGGTGCTTGGTCACATCGTCCACCTTCACCGGGCGGAAGGTCCCAAGGCCCACGTGCAGAGTCACATAGCAGAGGTTGACGCCCTTGTCCTGGATCTTCTGCAAAAGCTCCTTGGTGAAGTGGAGTCCTGCCGTCGGGGCGGCGGCAGAGCCGTCGTACTTGGCGTAGACCGTCTGATACATGTTCGGATCCTGGAGCTTGTGGGTGATGTAGGGCGGCAGCGGCATCTCGCCGAGCTTGTCCAGCACCTCCTCAAAGATCCCGTCGTAGTGGAACTTCACCAGCCGGTTTCCGTCCTCCACGACCTCCAGGATCTCCGCGGTCAGGGACCCGTCGCCGAAGGTGACCCGCGCCCCGGGGCGGAGCTTCTTGCCGGGCTTGACCAGGGTCTCCCAGACATCTCCCTGCCTGCGCTTTAGAAGCAGGATCTCCACGTTGGCCCCGGTATCCTCCTTGGTGCCAAGGAGCCTTGCCGGGATGACCTTCGTGTTGTTGAGGACCAGGGTCTCCCCGGGCTCCAGGTAGTCTATGATGTCCCGGAAGATCTTGTGCTCCAGGGCACCGGTCTTCTTGTCGATCACCAGAAGGCGCGAGGCGTCCCGGTCCGGCAGGGGATCCTGGGCGATCAGCTCCTTCGGGAGGTCAAAGTAGTAGTCTGCGGTCCGGTGTCCGAGGGGGACGCCGGCTGTCTCTTCCGTCTTGTTGTTCTCGTTCTCTTCCATTCTTGACTCTGCTTTCTGGCCTGTTTCTCACTCGCTGCGGAAATCCGCGTCCTGCAAAAAGGCCTGATAGCCGCGGAAGGCCTCATAGATGTCCGCCTTGCTGGTTGCCTCCCAGGGGGAGTGCATGGAGAGGACCGGCACGCCGCTGTCGATGACGTTCATGCCGTACAGGGCGAGGATGTAGGCGATGGTTCCGCCGCCGCCCACGTCGACCCGGCCCAGCTCTGCGGTCTGGGTCAGCACGTTCTCCTTCTCGAAGATCCCGCGCAGGTGGGCGATGTACTCCGCGTTGGCGTCGTTGGATCCGCTCTTGCCGCGGGATCCCGTGAACTTGTTGAACACCATGCCGCGGCCGAGGAACGCGGTGTTCTTCTCCTCAAAGCAGTCCGCCCAGTGGGGATCGAAGGCGGAGGACACATCCGAGGAGAGCATGCAGGAGTTGGCAAGGCACCGGCGCAGGGCAAGCTCCGAGTACTGTCCCGCGAGGTTCATGACCTCTGCCAGGGCGTTCTCAAAGAAGTGGGAGCGCATGCCGGTGGCACCCACGGACCCGATCTCCTCCTTGTCGACAAGGAGCGTCACGCCGGTGCGGCGAAGGTTCTTTGCCTCGAGCTGTGCCCGGAAGCTGGGGTACGCGCAGACCCGATCGTCCTGGCCGTAGCCGAGGATCATGGACCGGTCAAAGCCCGCATCCCTTGCGGGGCCTGCCGGCACCACCTCGAGCTCTGCGGACTCGAAGTCGTCCTCTTCAATGCCGTAGTTCTCGGAGAGAATCTGAAGAAGCGCCTTCTTCACGGCATCCTTCGGGGTCTCCTCGTGGTCCCTGGTGGTCTTTCTCTTGCTGTTTGCGTCAATGATGACCGGCTTGTTGCCGATGACAAGGTCCAGGGCCTCGCCCTCGATCAGCTTGTCCGCGGTCTTCTTCATCTGGTCCTGGGCCAGATGGATCAGAAGGTCGGAGACAAAGAAGACCGGATCATCCGGGTCCTCGCCGACGTTGAGCTGGACGGTCTCCCCGTCCTTCTTCACAATGACGCCGCGGATGGCAAGGGGCAGGGTCACGTACTGGTACTTCTTGATGCCACCGTAGTAGTGAGTGTCAAGGTAGCCAAAGCCGCCCTTCTCAAAGAGGGGATTCTGCTTGACGTCGAGCCTGGGGCTGTCGATGTGGGCGCCCAGGATGTTCAGGCCGTGCTCCATGGGCTCGGTGCCGATGTCAAACAGGACCAGGGACTTGTTCATCCAGGCGAGGTAGACCTTGTCCCCGGGCTGGAGCTTTTTGTTCTCCTCGATGGCGCGGGCGAGCTCCACGTAGCCGTGGTCCTCCGCCTCGTTGACGAAGGCGTCCACGCACTCCCGCTCCGTCTTGTTGTCGGAGATGAAGCGGCGGTAGTCCTCCGCGAAGTTCTGGCAGGCCTTCTGGGTCTCCAGGTCATAGATGTTCCAGGCATTGATGCGTTCCATAGTTGTCCTTCCTTACTTCATTCAGATTTGCGGCAAAAAGGCCCCCGGAGGATGGTGCGCCGGAGGCCTTCTTCCCATGCATTGTCAGTTTTGGGCCTTTGCCTTGGGGACATAGTCGTCCTCAAAGGAGGAAATCTTCTCCCGCTGCTCCTTCGCCGCGGTCTTGTCGTTGGAGTAGACCGCCACGGAAAGGAGCTGTTCCGCCTCCAGGTACGGGCTGTCGGTGACGAGCAGGTACTCGGTCTGGGGCGTCTCGTACTCGTCCTCGATCTCGACCGTCTCCTGGCTGGCCGAGACGGTGTAGCTCTTTGCCGGGAGCTTGTAGCCGTCCGGCAGAAGGTGGGCACTCATCAGGTCGCTGTAGTAGTCCGTGAAGTACCCGTGGTCCAACAAGAGCCCCACCGCGTTCTTCGTGTAGTTGCCCTGCAGGACGTCAAAGAGCACCAGCGCCTTCTTGAGCTTGTAGGCGCCGGGATAGGCCTCCTGCTTTGTGTCCGCCGTCAGCTGGTAGAGCTGGTCTGCCGCCACGGCGCAGTCCTGCTCCTTCTCGTCCCGCCCCGGCAGGGTCTTGGTCTGGGGGGCATACTTGGACAGGAGCGGACCGTACACCGCCTTCCAGGCGGTGACGTCCTTCGCCACATAGCTGTAATCGGGGGTCTGTTCCTTCGCCATGGCCTGCACCGGGGCGAGGGTCAGGGCAAGCCCCAGGGTCAGGGCGATGGCAGCGCCCCGGACCGCATGTCGTTTTGTTCTCATGTGAGGTACCCCACTTTCTTGGCGCGTTGTCTTGCTGCGGTCTTACTTATCCCCGCAGCTCGATGCCGAGATCCTGCAGGCCGTTCAGTACCTTCTTCATGGCCTTGTCGACCTCCTCGGTCTCGAGCGTGCGCTCCTTGTTGCGGAAGGTGAGCGTATAGGCCATGGACTTGAAGCCGGGCCGGATCTGGGCGCCCTCGTAGAGGTCGAAGAGGCTGCAGCTCTCGAGGATCTTGCCGCCCCGCTGTGCGATGACCGCCTCGATCTCGCCGGCAGTGACCTGCTTGGGCACCACCATGGAGATGTCTCTTGTCATCGCCGGGAACTTCGCGATGCCCGCGAAGTGGTGGGCAAAGGAGACGTAAGGAGAGAGGGCCGGAAGGTCCACCACCGCAAGATACACTCTTGCGCCGATGCCGTAGGCCTTTGCGACCTCCGGGTGCACCTCGCCCAGGTACCCGAGCGTCGTCCCGTCATAGGAGACATCCGCCTGTCTTCCCGGGTGCAGGAAGGGGTGCGCGCTCTTTGCAAAGGCCGCCTTGTCCTTCAGGCCTGCTGCCTTGAGGAAGTCCTCCACGACGCCCTTCATCACGAAGAAGTCGCCCTCTCCGTAGAAGCCGAGCGTCAGCTGCGGCCGCTCGTCGCAGTAGTCCGTGAGCGGCAGGGACTTGGGCAGGTAGATCTTGCCGAGGTCAAACAGGCGAACGTTGTCGTTGCGTCTTGCGTAGTTGGTGCCAAGGCTCGTCAGAATGCCGTTGATGGTCTGGGTGCGCATCACGGAGAAGTTCTCGCCAAGGGGATTGCGGATTGTGATCTGCTTGCGCTCCATGGCGTCTGCGGGATACCGCAGGGTGTCCAGGACCTTGGGTCCCTCGAAGGAGAAGGTCTCCTCCTCGGAGAAGCCGTAGTGCATGGCGACGTCCCGGGCGATGTTCTCGAGCTTCATCTCCTTGGTCAGGCCGCCAACGGTGGCAGAGCTCTTCGGGAGTGTGGAGGGCACCTTGTCGTAGCCCTTAAACCGCGCCACTTCCTCGGAGAGATCGCACATCTGCTTTAAATCCTGGCGGAAGGTCGGGATCGTCAGCTCCCGCTTGTCAGGATCATAGGTCAGCTCCAGGTGATCGAAGACCTCCAGCATCTCCTCCTCGGTGTAGCTGGTGCCAAGGTAGGCGTTGATCTTCTCGGGCTCGAAGGGGATGACCCGCGGTGCCGGCAGGATGTCGTGGACATCCACGTAGGTCCTTGCGACCTTGCCGCAGCCGAGCTCCTCCATGAGCTGGCAGGCCCGGTCCATCGCCGCGATGGCGTTGTGGGGATCGAGGCCCTTCTCGAAGATCGCGGAGGCGTCGGTGCGAAGACCGATGCGCTTCGAGCTCTTGCGGATGTTGGTGCCGTCGAAGGCGGCGGCCTCAAAGAGGACGGTCTTCACGGAATCCGTGATCATGGAGTCCTCGCCGCCCATGATGCCGGCAAGGCCGATGGCGCGGTCCGCGTCGCAGATCATGAGGACGTCCTTGTCGAGCTTTCTCTCCTGTCCGTCCAGGGTGGTGAAGGTCTCGCCGTCGGAAGCACGGCGGACGATGATCTTCTTTCCGTGGATCGTGTCGTAGTCATAGGCGTGCATCGGCTGGCCGTACTCCATCATGACGAAGTTCGTGATGTCGACCAGGTTGTTGATGGGGCGGATGCCGAAGTTGGCAAGGCGCCGCTGCATCCAGCGGGGAGAGGGTCCGAGCTTGATGTCGGTGCAGACCGCTGCCACGTACCGGCTGCAGAGATCCTTTGCCTCGATCGTGACATCGATGTAGTCCTTCGTGTCCTTCTCGCCCTCGTGGCGCACCGTCACAACCGGCGGGACAAACTTGTCGCCGAAGGTCACGGCCGCCTCTCTTGCGATGCCGAGCATGCTGTAGCAGTCGACTCGGTTCGAGGTGATCTCGTACTCAAAGTTGGTGTCGTGCAGGCCGAGGGCCTCCATGGCATCAGACCCCAGCGAAAGCTCTGCGGCCTGGTCCTTCGGGAAGACGTAGATGCCGTTCTCCGGCGCCTCCGGGTACATATCTCTCGTAGCACCGAGCTCCTCGATGCCGCACATCATGCCGACAGAGGGGAGTCCCCGCATCTTGCCGGACTTGATCGGGATCCCTTTCTCGGGCATCGGACCGCCGTCATGGCCGCCGGCAACCCGGCCGCCGTTTAGGCAGACGGGGACGACGTCGCCGATGGTCAGGTTCTGGGCGCTCGTCACGATCTGGATGCAGTTTTCACTGCTGCCATTGAGGCCGTCGTTTTCCGCGTTGTAGCCGTCTGCTGCATAGGCGGTGCCGATGTTGACCTTGCAGACCCAAAGGTGGTCTGCGTCCGGATGGCGGGTGATCTCCTCGACACGGCCCACCACGATCTTCTCGCAGTTGTGGTCGAACCTTGTCCAGTTCTCGACCTTGGTGCCGGAGAGGGTCATTCTGTCATAGTATTCCTTGTCGGTGCACTGAAGATCCGGCACGTAATCCCGGATCCAGGAAAGTGGTGTATTCATCTTGCTTCAATCCTCCGTATTCTTCCTTCTTCGGCTGCCTCAGAACTGCTTCAAAAAGCGGATGTCGTTCTCATACAGGAGCCGCATGTCATCGATCTCATACTTGAGCAGGGCAATGCGCTCGAGGCCGATGCCGAAGGCAAAGCCGGAGTACACCTCCGGGTCGATGTGGCTCATCTCCAGGACGTGGGGATGCACCATGCCGCAGCCGAGGATCTCGATCCAGCCCTCGTTCTTGCAGAACGAGCAGCCCTTGCCGTGGCACTTGAAGCAGGAGATGTCCATCTCCGCCGAGGGCTCGGTGAACGGGAAGTGGTGCGGGCGGAAGCGGACCTTGGTGTCCTCGCCGAAGATTCCCTTGGCGAACTCCGCCAGGGTCCCCTTCAGGTCGGCGAAGGTGATGCCCTTGTCCACGACAAGGCCCTCCACCTGGTGGAACACCGGGCTGTGTGTCGCATCCACCTCATCGGCGCGGTAGACCCGGCCGGGGGCGATCATGCGGATCGGGATCTTACCCCGCTCCATCTCGTGGATCTGCACGCCGGAGGTCTGGGTGCGCAGCAGCATGTCGCTGCCGAGATAGAAGGTGTCCTGCTCATCCTTGGCCGGATGGTTGGCCGGGATGTTCAGGGCCTCGAAGTTGTAGTAGTCCTTCTCGACCTCGGGTCCGTCTACCACCTCGTACCCCATGCCGATGAAGATTTCCTCGATCTCCCGCAGGGCAACCTGGTTCGGATGCAGATGTCCCCGCTCCATGGTCTTGCCGGGGAGGGTGACGTCGATGGTCTCCGAGGCGAGTCTTGCCTCCTGGAGCTTTGCCTCCAGCTCCTTCTGACGGCTCTCCAGAGACGTCTCAATGGCCTCTCTGGCCTCGTTGACGAGCTGACCGACCTTGGGGCGGTCCTCCTTTGCCACGTCCTTCATGCCCTTTAGGATGGCCGTGATCTGCCCCTTTTTGCCCAACAGGGCAACGCGCAGGTCGTTGATCTCCTCCGGGGTCTTCACCTCTTCGAGCTTCGCCTTCGCCTCCTGGCGGATCCGTTCCAGATCTTCCTGTATCATTGCGCAAACCTCCTGGTTGAAATTTCGGTGTGTCGCGCCGGCCGCCGAATCCGATGGGCAGACTGGCACAGTTGACATTTTAGCAGAATATGGCGGAAAGTGAAGAAAAAACAGCAGCACCCGCAAGAGTGCTGCTGTCAAAGTTCCGAAAAACCCGAAATGCCCCCTACCTTTTGAGTCCTAGCCTCAGCCAGGTGGGTATCATCGTTTCCCCGCTCTGTCTTCCCCTGACCCTGGTATCTGGTCCGGCGTATAGCCGGTACCGGAGGCGTGACATCTGCGGAGAACCTGCCTGATTCCCGAATTCAAAATTTGTAGGTTCAAAATAATAGGGGTATTGCATCCCAGGCACCACTATCTTAGCAAAGGCCCGCCGGGACTGCAAGATTTTGGACCCCGATTTTTGATCCGGATTTACCGGTCTTTTAATGGGATTCTGTGACCCCTTTGGGATTCAGAGCGCTGTGCACTCCGCCTTCAGCCAGGCAAGCTCCTCTTCGTTCATGAAGGGTCCGATCTTCTCGAGGACCTGCGCATGGTAGGTGTTGATGAGCTCTCTTACCTTGGGGGTGAGAACGTTCACATCGAGGAGCTCCCGATCGAGCGGCGCGAAGGTCAGCGGCGCAAAGCCGTAGAAGGTGCCGTCGGAGGTGGTGCCGCGCTCAACGCACAGGAGGATGTTCTCGATGCGGATGCCGTACTGCCCCGCCTTGTAGACGCCCGGCTCATCGGAGATCGTCATGCCCGGCGCAAAGGGGGTGAGGTCCGCCGCATCCCGCTGGTGGTAGCGGATCGACTGAGGCCCCTCGTGGACGTTTAAGATGTTGCCGACGCCGTGGCCCGTGCCGCACTTGTAGTCCATCAGGTTCTCCCACATGGGCTCTCTTGCGCAGATGTCCAGGGTCATGCCGCAGGAGCCCTTCAGGAAGGTCACATCCTGGAGCTGGAAGTTGCTGTTGGCGGTCAGGGAGTAGCTTCTTCTCATATCCTCCGTGACAGGGCCGAGGGACATGGTCCTGGTCACATCCGTGGTGCCCCGCATGTAATGTCCGCCGGAGTCCACGAGGAGCATGCCTTCGGGCTTCAATTCGGCGCCGCCGTCCTCGCCGGGCTCATAGTGCATCATCGCGGCATTGGGGCCGTAGGCAGAGATCGTGCCAAAGGAGAGCTCGATGTAGTCCCGGATCTGGGCGCGCAGGTTGTCCAGGTACTTCGCGGCGCTCCCCTCTGTCATCGGGATCTTGCCGACATTTTTCTTCAGCCAGTAGATGAACTTGGTCAGGACCGCGGAGTCCTCGATGTAGATGTCCTTGAAGTTGGCGATCTCGGTCTTGTTGCGGATGGCCTTCATGTAGTCGAGCGGGGAGTTCACCTCGACGACGCAGTCCTCGGCGCGTTTTCCGGCCTTCTCCAGGTTCTCCCGGATCGTCTGGTAGACCTGGAAGCTTAAGAAGTTGGGATCCAGGAGGACATTGCCAGGGAAGGCGAAGTCCTTTGCAAAATCAAAGAACTTCTCGTACTCGCCGACGGTGAGGTGGATCTTTGCGGCGTAGTCGAGAAACTCCTTCGTGCACTCGCTCTTTTGCACAAAGAGGTACCAGGCGTCCTTCGTCACAAGCAGGTAGGAAAGGGCGACGGGGTTTGCCTCCACATCGTTGCCGCGGATGTTGAGAAGCCACATGATCTCATCGAGCTTCGAGGAAACATAGCAGGAGGTGTCCTGCTCGTCCATGACGGCGCGAAGCCGCGCGAGCTTGCTCTCTGCGCTCTCCCCCGCAAAGGCCTCGGGAAGGAGCCAGATCGGGTGAGAGGGAAGGGCCGGGCGGTCTGCCCAGACCATCCCCGGAAGATCCAGGGAGGTGTCCATGCGGATGCCCCGCTGGCCAAGGACCCTTGCGAGGTGTGCGCCCTCTGCCTTCGTGATGCAGCGGCCGTCGCAGCCGAAGGTCTGTCCTTCCTTTAAGTGATCCTTTAAGAACTGCTCCCTTGTCGGGACGCCGGGCTCGCCGATGCGCTCGAGGGTGATGCCGCTTCCCTCGATCTCCTTTGCCGCCTGGATGAAGTACCGTCCGTCTGCCCAGAGGTCAGCCCGCTCCTGCATGACGATCAGGATCCCCGCGGATCCCGTGAAGCCGGAGAAGTACTCTCTTGCCTTGAAGCAGGGCGCCACGTACTCGCTGCAGTGGAAGTCTGCGGTGGGGATCATGTAGGCGTCGATGCCGTGCTCGCGCATCTTCTCCCGAAGGGCGGCGAGCCGCTCTGCGTGAATGTTCTTGTTGTCCATCAATTCTGCCTCCTTATCTTATCTATGCTTGGAAAAACCCTGCCGCGGTGCGGCAGGGTCGTTTCTTGTGTTGTCAGCGGGGTCAGTCCCGATCCCCGATGGGGACATAGGGCCGCTCCGGTGCGATCGCCCGGTAGGCGGGGCGGATGATCTTGCCGTTGTTGGCAAGCTCCTCCATCCTGTGGGCAGACCAGCCCACGATCCTTGCCATGGCAAAGAGCGGGGTGAAGAGCTCCATCGGCAGGCCCAGCATCGAGTACACGAAGCCGGAGTAGAAGTCCACGTTGACGCAGACGCCCTTGTACATCTTCCGCTCCTTGGCAATGACCTCCGGGGCGAGCCTTGCCACCAGGGCATAGAGGTTGTACTCATCGTGCAGGCCCTTGGCGCTGGAGAGCTTCTCGACAAAGCCCTTGAAGATCTCGGCTCTCGGGTCGGACTTGGAGTAGACCGCATGGCCCACGCCGTAGATGAGGCCCGCGTGGTCAAAGGCCGCGCCGTGGAGGAGCTTGACCAAATACGCCCGCACCTCGTCCTCGTCGGTCCAGTCGTGAAGCTCCTTCTTCATGCACTCAAACATCCGCACCACCTTGATGTTGGCGCCGCCGTGCCGGGGTCCCTTGAGGGATCCAAGAGCCGCCGCGATCACCGAGTAGGTGTCCGTCATCGTGGAGGTCACGACGTGGGTCGTGAAGGTGGAGTTGTTCCCGCCGCCGTGGTCCATGTGGAGCACCAGGCTGATGTCGAGGATCTTCGCCTCCAGCTCGGTGTACTTCATGTCCGGCCGCAGGATGTGCAGGATGTTCTCCGCAATCGAGCCGTGGTCCAGCGGATTGTGGATGACGAGGCTCTGCCCCTTCTCGTAGTGGTTGTAGGCCTGGTAGCCGTAGATCGAGAGCATCGGAAAGAGCGAGATCAGCTGCATGCTCTGGCGTAGGACGTTGGGCAGGGTCGTGTCGTCTGCCCGATCGTCATAGGAGTAGAGGGTCAGCACGGAGCGGGCCAGGGTGTTCATCATGTCGGAGCTCGGCGCCTTCATGATGATGTCCCGCACAAAGCTCGTGGGGAGAGACCGGTAGAACAGGAGCTGGTCGCAGAAGCTTTTCAGCTCTTCGCCGTTTGGCAGATGGCCGAAGAGGAGGAGGTAGGCGACCTCCTCAAAGCCGAAGCGGTTCTCGGAGGAGAAGCCCTTAATCAGGTCCTCGATCTCATACCCCCGGTAGAAGAGGTGCCCGTAGTCCGGGACCTCCTCGCCATCCACGATCTTCTTCGCACGGACCTCGGACACGTTGGTCAGGCCCGCCAGGACGCCCTTTCCGTTCAGGTCGCGCAGGCCCCGCTTGACGTTGTACTTGACGTACAGCTCCTGGGGGATCTGGTCTGCGTCGGCCGCGACCTTTGCCATGCGGTCCATCTCCGGGGTCACCTGGGAGTAGACATTCCCGGCGGACCGGTTCTGCTGCGGTTCATATTCTGACATGGGCAGTGCTCCTTTCGTCGTATGGATTGCGGCGGATCCCGCCGTGCGTGTTCAATCTTATAGGTTTCTCCCCTCTATGTTGGAAACCAGCAGGTTCGCTTACATGCCAAGGAAGGAGCGCACTTCCAGCTCCATGGACAGGCGGTCCCGGTTGCAGATCTCGTTGTGAAGGACCGGAGCCTTTCGAACCTCCAGGACCTGCTTCGGGATCGGAAGACCCGAGAGCTCGGAGAGCTCCTTCTCGAGGTCGATCCCCGGCGCATCCGGGTCCTTGCCAAGGGCCGCGAGCACGGTCCAGGCAAACTTGAAGGGGCTTGCGGTGGAGACCACCACAGTCCTTGTCCAGTCGTTCTTCTTCTCCCGGTAGTACTCCCAGACGCCGCTTGCCACTGCGGTGTGGGGGTCAATGAGGTAGTTGCCGTCGTAGAACAGGGCCCGCATCTCCCTTGCCGTCTGGCCCTCGTCCGCATAGCCCGCGATGAAGTCGGTGAGCTTGTCCCGCATCTCGGCGCTGATCTCGTAGCTTCCGCGGACCCGAAGGCGCTCCATCAGATCGGCGGTCAGCTGCGCATCCCCGCCGCTGATGTGGTAGATCAGCCGCTCCAGGTTGCTGGAGACCACGATGTCCATCGAGGGGCTCTGGGTGACGAAGAACTCCCGGTTCTTGTCGTAGATGCCGGTTTCGAAGAAGTCGGTCAGCACGTTGTTGATGTTGGAGGCGCAGATCAGGTGGCGGATCGGGACGCCCAGCTGCTTTGCGTAGTAGCCGGCCAGGATGTCGCCGAAGTTTCCGGTGGGCACGGAGAAGTTGATCTCCTCGCCGTTGCGGATGATGTCCTCCTTCACGAGCCGTGTGTAGGCCCAGACGTAGTAGACGATCTGGGGCACCAGGCGCCCGATGTTGATGGAGTTGGCGCTGGAGAACTGCATGCCCTTCTTCGCCATCTCGGCGCGCAGGGCCTCGTCCGTGAAGATCTGCTTCACGCCGGTCTGGGCATCGTCAAAGTTGCCGTTGATGCCGACGACCTTGACGTTCTTTCCCTTCTGGGTCACCATCTGCAGCTCCTGGAACGGGGAGACGCCCTTCTTGGGGTAGAACACGCAGATCTTGGTCCCCGGCACATCCGCAAAGCCCGCCAGGGCGGCCTTTCCGGTGTCCCCGGAGGTGGCGGTCAGGATCACGATCTCCTTGTCGTCGTGGTTCTTCTTCGCCGCGGTGGTCATCAGGTGCGGGAGCATGGTCAGGGCCATGTCCTTGAAGGCCAGGGTCGGCCCGTGGTAGAGCTCCATGTAGTAGCCGGTCAGGGCCCGGTGGATCGGCACGATCTCGTCGGTGTCGAACTTCTTGTCATAGGCCTTGCTGATGCAGTCCTTGAGCTCCTTCGCGGTGAAGTCGGTCAGAAACAGCTTCATCACCTCGTAGGCGACCTCCCGGTAGTTCATCGGGATCAGCTCCTCGACGGTCTTGTCGAGCTTCGGAAAGTGATCCGGCACGAACAGGCCCCCATCCGATGCAAGGCCCTTCAGGATGGCCTGGGATGCGGTGATGCCCGACTCACTTCCCCTGGTACTCTGGTATGTCACGTTCATCTCTTGTTATCCTCCTCATGCCGGTTTTCCGGCTCTTGCTGCTGCCTGCTGTTGGGTGCGCCGGCCGGGGTCCCGTAGGGGTCCTCGCCGGAAGGGGTGCCGCTGTTACCCTGCTGCGGTGCCTGCTGCTGCGCGGCCAGCTGTTTTTCGATCTGCTCCACCGGGATGTTCTCGGTCATCAGGCCGGCCAGGGAGGCATCCTCCCTCGTCTCCTGCTCGTTCTTTCGGCTCTCGTCGAAGTCGAGGCTGTCGGAGACGCCCTGGGTCAGGTCGATGTACTGCAGGGAATCGGACACCCGGTCCTCCTCGTCGTCCCAGCGGACGGCGTCTCGGATCTCCTGCCGTGCCCGCTGTTTCTGGCGGAGCTCCTCCTCGAGGCTCTCGCTCTCCTCGAGGCGCTTCTGGCGGTTTCTGCGAAGTCTTGCCTCCACAGCGCGGGGCGAGCGGTGAATGCGCTCCAGCCGCGCCTTGCGCTCCTCCTCCTGCTGCTGTTCGAGCTCCTCCTGGGCCTGGCGCCTTGCCTCTTCCTCCTCGGCGAGCTGCTGGGCGGTTCGGCCAGCAGACATGTTCTCGGCCTGGAGCGGCGGCAGCTGCTGCTGCGGCGGCTGGGTCCCGTAGGGCATCTGGGGCTGGGGTGCCCCATAGCCGTAGTAGGGCTGCTGCGCGTACTGCATCGGGTCGTAATACCCCTGCTGAGGCGGCAGCTGCTGCGGCGGGATCTGCTGTTGCTGCGGCGGAACCGCCCCCGGATTCTGGTAGGGGACGCCGTACCCGGGCTGCCCCTGGTAGGGCGCCTGGGGATAGGGCTGGCCATAGGCGGGCGGCATCTGCTGCTGGTAGGGATCCGCATAGCCCGGATTCGGAACCGGGTTCGGATTCTGGTACACCGGCGCCTGCTGCTGCGGCACAGGTGCAGGCTGCTGGAGCACGTTCTGCTGATAGGGCGGCAGGGGCCCGGTGCCCATGTTCGGATCGAGATAGGGCATCGGGCCGGTGCCCGTGTTGGGATCGAGGTTCGGCATCGGGCCCGTTCCCATGTTCGGATCGAGGTTCGGCATCGGGCCCGTTCCCATGTTCGGATCGAGGTTCGGCATCGGGCCGGTCCCCATGTTGGGATCGAGATACGGCATCGGACCTGTTCCCATGTTGGGATCGAGATACGGCGCCTGGCCCTGCTGCGGGAAGGCGGAAGGATTCCCCGCCACCGCGGTCCTGTTCTGGTAGAGGTCCATGGACTCCCGGTTGATCGTGCCCGCGGTCTCAGAGTTCTGGGCGTTCTGGGGCACCATGGTGTTCTCAAAGTTCTGGAAGCGGGCGGCCAGACTCCGCTCCTCTTCCTCCTTCTCCCTGCGGGAGCGCTCCCGCTCCTCCGGGGACTTCTCGGAGACGATTCTCGTGCGGCGCCGGGCAGTGGCAGTCCCAAACGGGCGCTCCGCGAGCCGCTCGTCCAGGAACCGGGCCGTGACGTTGGTGAGGATCAGGGCGTAGAGCGCGGCGTTCTCCCGGCTTCCCAGGATGCGGAACAGCGCGATCAGAATGCCGAGGAGCACCCCGTAGACGATTCTCGCCCGCTTTCCCACCGGGGTCGTGGCAAAGTCATTTGCCATGAAGAAGACGGTGAAGAGGAAGGACCCGCCCACAAGCTGCGCCGCCAGGTAGTAGGCGGAGAGCCCGTGGCCGCCAAAGAGCAGGTAGATCACGGAGAAGGACACGATCGCGGCAAGCGGGATGTCCAGCCGGATGATCCCCGTCAGAAACAGGAAGGCCGCGCCGATGAGGACGCAGACCGCCGAGGCGGTGCCGATGCTTCCCGGCACGTTCCCAAGGAGCATCTGGCCAAGGTCAATGGTGCCCCCCTTGGAGAGCACCATGAGCGGCGTGTCGGAGGCATAGCCGCCCCCGGAGAAGTCCGTCATCGCGCCGTGGAAGGCAAGGCAGAGGATCAGCTTTCCCGTTGCCGCAGGGTTGAAGACGTTCTTTCCGATGCCGCCAAAGAGCTGCTTGGCAGCCACAATGCCCACGGCGTTTCCGACAAGCGGAAACCACCAGGGGGCGGAGGGCGGAAGGACCAGGGCAAGGCACAGGCCCGTGACGGCCGCGGAGCCGTCGAAGACGGTGAGCTTTCGCCCGGAGAGGAGCTCAAACACCGCCTCGAAGAGGACGGCGGAGCCCACACTGATCAGCATGAGAAGCAGGGCGTGGGCGCCGTAGCTGTAGAGACCATACCCCGCGCCCGGGAGCATGGCCAAGAGAACCAGCATCATGCACTCGCTGGTGGTGAGCTGGGATCTGGCAAAGGGATTGATTGTGATGGTACCTTTCATTTGCGATTCTTGTCCTTTGGTGTGGTGGCGCCGGCTGCAGGGTCGGTGCCGGAGAAGGCGCGCACATAGCGGCGCGCGTAGGCTCCGGCCCGGACCGGATCCTGCAGGATCCGGCGCTTTTTCGCGTAGATGGCGGCGGTCAGGTTGATCGCCGAGGGGCAGACATAGGAACAGCACCCGCAGCCGGAGCACTCCATGCCGCCGTGCTGCAAAAAGCCCGCGTCAGGGTTCTGACCCTTCTTTTTGTCCGCGGCAAGATCGAGATAGAGCGTGAGGGGCGAGAGGCGGTTCGGGCAGACCTCGACGCAGCGCCCGCACCTCGTGCAGGCCGTCTCCGGCCGGGCCATCAGGTCCTCCTTCCTACACACGACGATCGAGGAAGTGGTCTTCGTGACCGGCACGTCCAGGTCCTCCACAGGATGCCCCATCATGGGCCCCCCGTCAAGTACCACAACGTCATCCAGTGAACACCCCTTCACGAGGCCCCCTTCCTGCTCCAGGATGTCCCGGAAGGAGGTGCCGATGCGGACCCGAAAGTTCCGGGGGTGGCGCAGGGCGTCGCCGGTCACAGTCAGGATTCTCGTGATGAGCGGCTGGTGCATCATCACCGCCTGGTTGATGGCAACCAGGGTGTCGGTGTTCTGGACCAGGCACCCGATGTCCGAGGGGAGCATGGCCGCGTTGTACTGCCGCCCCGTCAGGGCATAGATGAGCTGGCGCTCCGAACCCTGGGGGTACTTCTCGGAGAGCCTGCGCACAAAGATCCGGTCGTTGTCTTTTAAGAGGTTACGAAGGAGCCGGTACCCCTCCCGGTTCTTCTCGGAGAGGGCAATAAAACCTCTTGCCCTGGGGAAGATCGTGAGCAGCACCATGAGTCCCGAGATGACCCGCCAGGGGTCCTCGAGGATTCTCCGGTAGTCGGAGGTCTCATAGGGGTCGCACTCCACGCAGTTGGCGATCACGGTGTCGATCTCGCTCTGGTCCGCCTGGCGGATCTTGTAGGCGGTGGGCATGCCGGAGCCGCCCATGCCCACGATCCCCGCGTCCCGGATCATCCGAAAGGCACTGCGGCGGGTCAGGTTCTCAAAGGAGGTGTCCTCCGGCACCGGCTCCTCGAGAAAGAGACCGTCGTTGTCGATGACAATCGAGCGGACCAGCCGCCCGCCGGAGACCTTCCGCGGCTCGATGGCGGTCACAATGCCGGAGACCGAGGCGTGAAGGTTCGCGGAGAGGGCCCCGTCCGCCTTTGCGATCAGGGTCCCGGTGCGCACATAGTCGCCGGGTTCCACCACTGGGATTGCGGGCCGCCCCACATGCTGGGAGAGCGGAAAGACCATCTCCCCGGTCTTGGGGAAGAGCGTCTGCACCGTCCGCTTCTTCGTCAGATTTTTCCCGTCCCGCAGGATGACACCGCCCGCAAATGTCTGTGTTGCCATGCACTTCTCCTATATTGCGGTACCGCCGGGCGTTGGTTTCTGCCGACGGTACAGCCGTTCCCATTATATATTTTTTTCTCCCAATCTACTACCTGAAATTGTTCCTGTGCTATCATACATACAGACGCACCATCACTGCGCGCAGCAGTTCAGAAAGAGGGAGAGATTATGCACATCTACACGAGTACCGTCCGCACCGGCAGACATCTGGAGGCGCTGTCGGGCGTCTGTGACCCGCTTGCCGTCCGGTACCTGGACATCGAGACCACCGGGCTCTCCGCCGAGAAGAACCGGATCTATCTGGTCGGGTCCGCAAAGGTCCTCCCGGACGGGTCGGTCCGGCTCACCCAGTGGTTTGACGACACCGGCCGGGATGAGCGGCAGGTGCTGGAGTCCTTTCTCGCGGACGCCGCCGGGGCAAAGGCCCTGATCCACTACAACGGAAACCGCTTTGACATCCCGTTTCTCGTCCGCCGCATCCAGGCCCTGGGGGTTAAGACCGGGGACGGAGCCGATGGGGCGGCGCTTCTTGCCGGCATGAAGTCCGAGGACCTCTACCGCAAGATCAAGCCCTACAAGAAAATCTTTGGGCTCTCCTCCTACCGCCAGCAGGACCTGGAGGCCTTCTTTGGGAGCGACCGCACGGATGACACCTCCGGCGGGGATCTGGTCTCCGTCTACCTCCGCTACATCGGAAAGGCGCTCACCCTGGAGGAAAAGACCGCAAGCTTCTACACCAGGGACTCGGTCCTGCACCTGGGAGACCCGGCCCTTGCAAGGGAGTCCGCCTCGATCCTGCCGCCCAAAGAGAGCCTTCGGGATACGCTCCTTGCCCACAACCGGGCGGACGTGGAGGGCCTTGTCTTTTTGACGCCCCTTCTTGATCTCCCGGAGCTTTTTGCCGCGCCCCTTGCGGTCTACAAGGCCCAGGCAAACCGCTACAAGGCCTTTGACGGGACGAGCCGGGAGGAGCTTCTCCTCTTTGCCAGGGCCAAGGATGTCCCCGAGGACCTCATCCCCAGGCAGCTCGTTGCAAGCCGCGACTCCTGCTTTGTGACCGTGAAGGGAAGTGCCCTCACGATCAAGGTGCCCCTTGTGCAGGAGGAGCTCAAGTACTTCTACGCCAACTGGCGGGACTACTACTACTTTCCCGAGGAGGATGAGGCACTCCACAAGTCGATCGCGGGCTTTACCGACGGCACACACAGAGTGCAGGCGACCGCCAAGACCTGCTACACGAGAAAGACCTCCACGTTCCTGCCGGAGTGGGACCGCTTCCAGGGCCCGTTCTTTCGGAGAAACTACGAGGACAACTTTGCCTTCTTTGAGTTCACCGACGCGATGAAAAAGGACCGGAGCTTTTTCTGCCGGTACGCCTCGTACCTGCTCTCCCACATCCTGGAGCAGCCCTTCCAGCCGGAAGCTGCGGAGTAAGGGTCGTCCCCTGGTCTTCGTCCTCTCTCTTTCGAATCTCAGATACAACGAAAACAGGTCCACGGAATTGCTTCCGTGGACCTTCTTTTTGTCTGTTGGATTACCAGGGACTTACTCGTCCTTGTCCTTCTGATTGCGGATCATGGCGTCGATGTCGACGGTCACAGCCTCATCATCTCCGGAGGTGTAAGCGGTCTTGGTCTCTGCGGACTCCTCGGCCTCTCTCTTTGCTCTCTCCTCGTCAGCCTTCAGGGCCTTGATGGAGAGGGAGATCTTCTGGCTCTCGGGATTGAAGTCAACGATCTTTGCGGTGACCTCATCGCCGACCTTCAGAACATCGCTGGGCTTCTCGATGTGCTCGCGGGAGATCTGGGACACATGGAGCAGGGCATCGATGCCGGGCTCGAGCTCGACGAAGGCGCCGAAGTCTGCCATACGGGCAACACGGCCGGTGACGACCTTGCCGACAGCGTACTTCTGATCGGCGTCGATCCAGGGGTTCTCATCGGGGAACTTCAGGGAGAGGGCGATCTTCTTGCCGTTGATCTCCTTGACCAGGACGCGAAGCTTCTGGCCAACCTTGAAGACCTTTCTCGGATTCTCGACTCTGCCCCAGCTCATCTCGGAGATGTGGAGCAGGCCGTCAGCGCCGCCCAGATCCACGAAGGCACCGAAGTCGGTGATGTTCTTGACGGTTCCCTCGACCACATCACCCACGGTGAGACGGTCGAAGAGCTCCTTCTGCATCTCCTCCTTGCGGCCGATGAGCAGCTGCTTTCTGTCGCCGATGTATCTTCTTCTCTTCGGATTGTACTCGGTGATGACGAACTCGATCTCCTGGCCGAGATACTTGTTCAGATCCTTCTCATAGGTATCGGAAACCAGACTTGCGGGGATGAAGACGCGAACGCCCTCGACCACCACACAGATGCCGCCGGACAGAACCTGGGTGACAACGGCCTTGAGGACCTCGTGGTTGTTGTAGGCATCCTCGATCCGCTTGTTGCCGCGCTCCAGGGCCAGTCTCTTGTAGGAGAGAACGACCTGTCCCTCGCTGTCGTTGACCTTGATGACCTTGACTTCCATCTTGTCACCGATGTGCAGCTTGGTGGTGAGATCCAGGTTGTTGTCGTTGGAATACTCCTGGCGGGTCAGGACCCCGTCGGACTTGTAGTTAATGTTAAGGATTGCTTCCTCGGGCTTAACATCGATTACAGAACCTTCGACCACCTCTCCTGTATGAATTGTTTTAAATGATGCGTCCAGCATCTGTTCAAAAGTCTGTTCTTCTGACATCTTTTTGAACCTCCTCTATAATATTCTTTGGGGTCGAAGCCCCTGCGGTGATCCCGATCAGCTTTTCTGTTCCTGCCAGACGCAGATGCAGGTCTTCCGCTTTTTGAACAAAACAAGTCTGTTCGCACTCCGCCTTGCAGATTTCATAGAGCCGGGCGGTGTTCGAACTGCCTTTGCCTCCTATTACTATCATGACGTCGGCACGCTTGGCAAGTTCCCTTGCCTCGAGCTGACGCTCGTGCGTAGCATTACAGATCGTATTGTTCACTTCGGTATTGTACCCTTTATTCCGAAGAATCGCAACAAGTTCTTCGAACTTATCGCTGTGAAACGTGGTCTGTGCGACCACGGTGATCGGGGTGGCGGGATCGACGGAAAATGCCTCCGCTTCCCCCCTGGTCTCGATCACGGTGACCGCATCCCCGCTCCAGCCCATGGTGCCAAGCGTCTCCGCGTGGCCGTGGTTTCCGATGATCACGATGTGCCGCCCCTCCCGGGATGCCTTCCAGACGATCTCGTGGATGCGCTTGACAAAGGTGCAGGTCGTGTCGACGATCCTAGCCCCCGAGGCCTCGAGCTTCTCGTACAGATCCCGGGGCACCCCGTGGGAGCGGATCACGATGGTGCCGTCCGCGTGGGCCGGGATCTCCTCCTCCGTCTCGATGACGCCCACGCCCTTCTTCTTTAAGTCCTCCACCACCGCCTCATTGTGGATGATGGGACCGAAGGTCACGATGTCGCCGCCCTTGGCCGCCTCCTCATAGACGGCCGCCACTGCCTTCTCCACCCCGAAGCAAAAGCCCGCAGTCCTGGCAGTGATTACCTGCGGGCGCCCTTTTTTTTGGGCAGCAAGATTCAGGATGGTCTCCACCACCTGGTCGATGGTCATGTCGGAGCTGTCGACAAGGACCGCATCCTCCGCCTGGCGGAGGGGACTCTCGGCGCGGTTCATGTCCCGCTCGTCCCGCTCCTTCACGTCCTTCTCGATGGCATCGAGGTCGAGATCCTCCGGGGAGAGGTCTCTTCCCTTCTTTTCGGCCTCCAGGTTTTCCAGGTACCGGCGCCTTGCCCGGACCCTGCTGTCCGCGGTCAGGTAGACCTTGACATCCGCATCCGGCAAAACCACCGTGCCGATGTCCCTTCCGTCCATGACCACGGAGGTCTTCTTCGCCAGGTCCTGCTGGAGCTCCACGAGGCGCTTCCTGAGTCTCCCCACCCCGGAGCTCTTCGATGCCATGTCGGAGACCTCCTGGGTGCGGAGCTTTGCGTTCACGTTCTCCCCATTTAAGAGGACCACCTGCACGCCGTCCCGGTACTCGATCGAAATTTGAGGCTCTTTGCAGAGCGTCTCCACCTGCTTGACAAAGCCAGCGGGATCCTCCTTGGCCATCTTCGGGTCGAGGCCCTTCTCAAGCAGGTACAGGGCCATCGCCCGGTACATCGCCCCGGTATCCACGTAGACGCTTCCCATCTGCGCCGCCACCTGCTTTGCAATCGTGCTCTTTCCGGCGCCCGCCGGCCCGTCGATTGCGATGTTAAAACATGCTCCCATCTTTTCTCCCTTCATTTCATTCTTCGTTATCATCTGCACCGGCAGCCGAGGCCCCGGCGAGGTGCCCGGTGCTCCAGGCGATCTGCAGGTTGTAGCCGCCGGTCACGGCGTCGAGATCCAGCACCTCTCCGGCGCCGTAGAGCCCGGATACCTTCTTTGCCTCCATCGTCGCGGGGTTCCACTCCCTGATCTGGATGCCGCCTTTTGTGATGATCGCCTCGGGAAAGCCCCGGGTCCCGGTGATCGTCATGGGAACGCACTTGGTCAGGGCGGCGAGGGCCTCCCGCTCCTTCTCGTTGAAGGTGACAGCGCGGCTTTGGATCTGCTCCTCGGGGTTCTTCCCCGGGCGGACAGCCTGGACGAACAAAAGCGCCATCTCCCTGGCAAGCCGCTCCGGAAAGAGGGGCCGCAGGGCATTGACGAGGGCCTTGTCCCGGGAGAGCGCAAACTCCCGATCGATCCGATCCCGGAGCTGTTCCAGGGTGAGGGCCGGCTTGCAGTCGAGCTCCAGCCGGTAGCCCTGGGGGACCTTCGCAAAGTCGCAGTAGGTCGAGGCCGTGAGGATCAGGGGACCCGTCAGCCCAAAGTGGGTGAACATCATCTCCCCAAAGCCCTCCCAGACGGGCTTTTTGCGCTTCTTTTTGCCTTTATGCGCGGCTCCTTCGCCAGCTGTTTCTACCATATTTATATCCGGCTCCCGCTCCCAGAGGGAAACCGCCACATTTTTGAGGGAGAGGCCCTGCAGGGCAAGGGGCCAGTCCTCCCTGGTGACGAGGGGAACGAGGGACGGGGCGGTGGCGGTCACGGAAAGGCCAGCCTCCCTGGCCATCCGATACCCATCTCCGGTGGAGCCGGTGGAGGGGTAAGACAGGCCCCCCGTTGCCAGGATCACCGCATCGGCGGGGAACCTGGTCCCATCCGCAAGAAGGACCCCCGTGACTTTCTTTTTCTCCGGATCCTCCGGATCGGGCTCCAGGAGAAGGCCTTTCACCTCCACGTGATAGCGGATCTTCCCGCCCCGCTTTTTGATGACCTCCGTCAGGGCCTTGGTCACATCCGAGGCGTGGTCCGATACCGGGAAGGCCCTTCTTCCCCGCTCCACCTTGGTGGGGCAGCCGTTCTCCTCGAGAAAGGCGATCATCGCGCTCGGCGGAAAGGCGTAGAGGGCGTGGTAGAGGAACTTCGGGTTCCTCCTAACGTTGGGAAAGAACTCCTCCGGGTCGCAGGCGTTGGTGAAGTTGCACCTTCCCTTGCCGGTGATGTAGATCTTCTTGCCCGCCTTCTCGTTCTTCTCCAGGACGGTGACGGCGGCGCCCGCCTCCAGCGCCGCACAGGCGGCCATGAGGCCCGCGGCGCCGGCTCCGATGATTGCGATCTTGCGCTTCATTGTGGTTCCTCCTTTTTGCCGACGCAATCGATGATACCACACCCGGGGGCCCGGGAACAGCCAAAGCGGCATCCCGATCTTCCATCATGGGAATGCATTTCCCGGTTTGGCGCATTTGCCGTCCATTCCCGTCAAAAATGCACGTTCTGTCGTCCCCGTCGCCGCGTTTTTCTCTTTGCGGCAATCGGATCGGGCGGGAACTTTCCCGCACGTTTTGCGCTCCTTCGATGTCCGAAGGTCATTTCACATATTTTTCTCAAATATTTTTTCTCTTACGCTTGCAAAGTGATTATAAATAGCATATCTTTATAGCATAAGGAGGATTTTTATACATGGCACGCAGAAGAATTCCAGTTGATGAAAAGATTGCTACACAGGAGGCGAAGGTCAACAAGCTCCAGGAAAGACTCGATAAGGAGACTGCAAAGCTGAACAAGCTCAAAAACACCGCTGAGGCGGCAAAAAAGAAAGAGCTTGCCGATGAGATGATCAACAGCAGCAAGACCTACGAGGAAATCAAGTCCTTCCTCGAGGGATGAGCTTCTCTCCCACAGAACACACCATGTTGCAAAAGCGCGTTTCGGTGTTTGGACACCGAGACGCGCTTTTTTGTCGTCTTTGTGTTTTGCAGAGGATAAATTCTCCCGGAAAGGCCGCCGCTGCCGCGGAATCCGGTCCTGGACTCCGATTTGTCTATTATGTCCCTCACTGGAGCAGGGCGAAGTTTGCCTCCGTGAAATGCACCGTGTTGTACAGAAGAAGCACATCGGTGACGCCGTATTGCTCTTCCACGTCCGAAATCCGCTCCTTCAGGTACCGAAGGTCCACCAGGACGATCTTGTCATAATGATTGGTGAGAAACGGCACCAGGCAGTTGGCAAAGCTGTCCTTGATGATCAGCAGCGTTTTTTCACTCTTTCCCGCTGTCTTGTCGGATTTGGTAATCACCGCCAGCGCGTGATTGCCCCCGAGGAAGGTGCTGTACTTGTCCTTGGTATCCAGGTACGAGGTGACGTACAGGGAGTCCTGGTCCAGCGTCCCGTCTGCGGACAGGTGCACGTCTGTGTCATTCTCCCCTTTGCGGGTCCAGATCTCGAGGGTGTCCTTCTGCCTGGCATACCCCACCTTCGAGTAGACCGTGCCCAAAAAGTCATCCGCGGCGATGGTCCTGGTAAAGTCCTCCATGGGGACCGGCTCTTCTCCCAGGGCTTTCACACAGGCCGCGTACCCGTAGTAGGCGCCGAGGGTCGTCCAGTGGTGGTCCGTCCGGTAGAAGATGGGCTCCTCCTTGTGCGCCGCAAGGGCCCCGTCCACATCCACCCAGAGGGGAGATGTCCCATCGCTCCCAGAGGCACAGTCCTCTCGGAAGGCAGTGATCAGCTTCTCCTGATCCCAGGTCACCGCGTGGGCAGGGAGCTTGTCAGAGAGGACCCCCGTCGCCGCGGGGACCAGCATCACCTGCACGTGGGAGGCGCCGCGTCTCTCCGCCTCCTTCCGAAGAAAGGCCGCGGCCTTCGTGGCATTCTCCTCTCCCGCCTTCTCGTCCACCGAGAGGTGGGTCTCCAAGAGGTAATTGTCCTCCCCAAAGCAGACGCCATTTACCTCGCGCTTTCCGAGGGCAAGCTCCCCCCGGGTCTTCAGGCTGATCCAGTCATCCCGGAGCGGGAACTGGTCTGTCAAAAAGCTCTCATAGTCCTTCTCATAGGAGCCCTCCAGGATCCCGGAGAGGGAAAACTTCGGCTTTTGGGCGAGATTTCGGTTCTCGTTCTCCGAGAAGGTCCGGGGCTTTGCCAGGAGCCCCGCCGCCATGCCGCCCAGCAAAAACACAAGAAGGAGGATGGCGGGCGCCCATCCTCGTTTTGAATTCTTTTCCATCTCGATATCCCCCAGATCCCCGTCAGAAGCGGAAGTACAAAAACGGGTTGTAGGTGTCGCTCACCAAAAAGGCGGCCGCAAGGACGAGGATCCCCGCCATGGCAAGGAGTACGAGGACTCTTCCCCCGCGGTGCCTGACCAGCACTCGATAACACCTTGCCGGCAGGTCCGAGGCCGCAAGAAAGAGGATCGCAAAGAGGACCGCATACCCGGAGAGGGCAAAGAGCCCGGCGTCGTTCACCGCCGGGAGCCCGGCAAGGCCGAACATCCCCCGCAGGTAGGAGAGGCAGGTTCCAAGGTCCTCGCAGGCAAAGATCACCCAGCTGATGACCGCAAGAAAGAAGGTGTACAAAACGCCGACGATCTTTGGCAGCCGGGACAGGGCCTTTTTCAGCAAGAGCTTCTCCAGGATCAGGAAGAACCCAAAGTACAGGCCCCAGATGAGGAAGTTCCAGCTCGCCCCGTGCCAGATCCCGGTGAGGGCCCAGACGATGAGGATGTTGCGAAGCTGCCTTGCAAGGCCCTTTCGGTTTCCGCCAAGCGGGATGTAGACATAGTCCCGAAACCAGGCACCCAGGGAGATGTGCCAGCGGCGCCAGAACTCCGTCACCGAGGCAGAGAGGTAGGGATGTTCGAAGTTCTCCAAAAAGTGGAAGCCGAACATCCGCCCCATGCCGATCGCCATGTCGGAGTAGCCGGAGAAGTCAAAATAGATCTGGAAGGTGTAGGCGAGGGCCCCGAGCCAGAGAAGAAGGACGGAGGGCTGGGTGTTGCTGCGGGAAGCAAGGGAACCGCTTGCGCTGTCCCAGAGAAGGCCGATGGCATTGGCGAGAAGGACCTTCTTCCCAAGTCCCGCCGCAAAGCGAAGGGACCCGGAGGAAAAGCCCTCCCGCGTGGTCTTTCGGCAGGAGAGCTCCTTCTCCACGGTCTTGTACTGGACGATCGGCCCCGCAATCAGCTGCGGGAACATGGCCACGTACGTCCCGAAGGTGATGGGATTTTTCTGCGCCGGCACCGTCCCCCGGTAGACGTCGATCGTGTAGGACATGGTCTGGAAGGTATAGAAGGAGATGCCGATGGGGAGGGTCACCGCGGGGAGCGGGATACAGACCCCCGGGGCGATGTGCCCGAGAAGGAGATTGAAGTTGGTCACCGCAAAGTCCGCGTACTTGAAGTACCCGAGGCACCCGATCCCGAGGATCAGGGAGAGCACCAGGGACGC
This sequence comes from Lachnospiraceae bacterium, assembly GCA_022483465.1. Lineage (GTDB taxonomy): Bacteria > Bacillota > Clostridia > Lachnospirales > Lachnospiraceae > CAG-791. The sequence goes on from JAKVNF010000001.1 coordinate 558,251, forward strand.
CTTTGCGGCGCCCCGCTTCCCCACCCGCTGAAAGCGCGCGATGGCAAGACCCGCCGCGTAGTTCTGGGCGATGGAAAAGAGCATCAAAAGAACGTAGACCGGCTCCCCCCAGGCGTAGAAAACCAGGCTTGTGAGGAACAGGACCACGTTCCGGTAGGGCAGATCGTCATCGCACTCCGGCGAGGTGCCCCTTCCCCTCCTGCCAAAGACCCGCAGGATGGCGGGCGGCACAAAGTAGAGGAGAAGAACCGCCGGGAAGAAGCGAAAGAGAAAGAGAAGACTTGAGAATACCATCTTCGGCCACTCAGCGGAACTCGCTGTCGATGACGCTGGCTGCAGCATCCGCATCGCTCGGGACGCAGCAGAGGACGTACACGCCGCTTGCCTTCACCGTGGCGGCCTGAAGCTTTGTCACCTCGTCCGGATCGTAGTCCTGGTAGGTCTCGATCTGGTCGCTGACCCAGGACGTGAGCTCGTCCGCGAGGCTCTTTGCCGCGTCCGCATCCGCTGTCGTGAACACCGCGGCAGTCTCGGTGGTGGTGCCGTCCCCGACATACACCACCGCGTCAGTGTAGCTGTCCTCGGAGATGCCGTAGATCGAGGGGATCAGCGAGTTGTCGAGCTGTGTCATCGTTCCGGAATAGGCCCCGCTTGCCACCAGGTCTGCAGCGACCCCCGCAGGGTCGATGGCGGCCGAAGCCGCTTCTGTTGCCGTCCCAGCTGTCCCAGCATCTGCCGCCGCGCCGGCGCTGCCGCACCCCGCAAGGAGGGTGCTGGCAAGAAGAGCTGTGGCAGCAAGTGCTGCTGCCCTCTTATGTTTCTGTGCTTTCATCGTATTACCCCCAAATCCATCTTCAGTTGGATGACACCGCGTGGGTCAGCCAGAAGTCGCGCCACAGGTACATGGACGCCTCGTTGACATGAACGCCGTCCGAGGTCAGGCCGTCTGCCATGTGGCCGCTGTCGTCCATGAACACGCTGGCGGTGTCCAGGTAGACACAGCCCTCGTCGACGGCGAGCTGGCGAAGATCCGCATTGTAGGTGTCAATGCGGGGCTGGGTCACCTTGGGGTACTTCCTCTTGGCGCTGGGATTCACGGGGAGGATCGAGTTGATGTAGATGATGACGTTGGGGTTGACCGCCTTCAGGTCCTCGATGATCGCCTTGTAGTTGGCGACAAAGGAGCTCTCCTTGTCGGTCAGGTCATTCAGGCCAAAGTTGAGGTAGGCCTTTCGGAAGGAAAAGAGCCGGACCGCCTCCGGGCCGGTGTACTTCTTGCCGTTGATGGAGATCTTTTTCTTGGTGGCATAGTCCGCGACGCGCCAGCCGACCGTCACCACGGCCTGCAGGTTCGGGATGCCGGAGTAGAGAACAAACCCCTTCATCCGCGAGTTGCCGACGAGGATCGCGTCCTGTAGATAGGATGCGTCCACGGTGGTCCAGGTCGAGTTGTTGTAGGCGTTGACGCTGTTGTCCGGCGCCGCGGCCTGCACCTTGAGAGTGCCTGCCCCCGAGAAGACCGTGCCAAGAACGAGCACGAGAAGGAGCGTCCAGGAAAGGACAGATTTTTTGACAGAGATGTTTTTCATCACGATACCCCCTACATTCGGTGCGGGGTGGCTGTTGCCCGCCGCGCCCAGGTTGTCTGTTGTCAGGACTGGATGAACAAAAAGCATGCCCTCTGTTCAGTCCGCCTGCGGACTCTACCATACACCCCGAGGGGCCCGCCTTCAACCCGCCTGCCCCGGAAAATCTGTTCGGATTCTCTCTTTTCGGCCGTGCGCGGCAAAATCTGTCGATAAAAAGCCGGAGCCCCACGGCTGTGAGGTTCCGGTTTCATACATACTCATTTCAGTTCGATGACGTGTGCTGAAGCTGGCGCAGGTGCGCGCCGCAGCATTTTCATGTGGGGATACTTCCCGCTGCACCTGCGGTTAATAGTACCCGCTCACCTGGCTCACGTGGGCGGAGATGTCCTGCACGGTCTGAGAGGGGGTGTAGTCCGTGTCGCCGAAGAGCTCCCCGTGGAGCCAGGTCACGTTCTTGGCCAGGGTGATCGGGATGACGCAGGACTGGTCCCCGATGTAGCCCACGGTGCGCAGATCCTCGTTGGGGAAGCCCGTCGACTCCTGGATGCTGAACCGGAAGGCCTGGACCGCCAGGGTGGAGAGCTCGCCCATGTTCATGGAGGTCTTCACATAGCTCATCAGGGCATTGGCGCTGGCCAGGGCCTTGATCGGGTTCTTCTTGATCTTCTCGAAGACCTTGGTCAGGACCTCCCGCTGGCGCTCGGTGCGCTTGAAGTCGTTTCCCGCCGTGTACCGGATGCGGCAGTAGGCGGTGGCCTGCAGGCCGTTCAGGGTCTGGAGCCCGGGCTGGGTCACCGGGATGTCCTCCATGCCGGTCTCCTGGGACATGGTCAGCTGGTAGTTGTTCAGGTGCTCGATCTCGTCCTGCTGGACATCGATCTCCACGCCGCCGACGGCGTCGACGATCCGGGCAATGCCCTCAAAGCCCACCACCGCATAGTCCGTGATGTTCAGGTCCAGGTTTTTGTTGAGCATCTCCACGGTCTGGGTCGGTCCGCCGTAGGCGTAGGCCGCGTTTGCCTTGGCATAGGTGCCGTCTCCCACGTCCAGGTAGGTGTCCCGGTAGACGCTCATCAGCTTGATGTCGCCGGTCTTCTCGTTGATGGAGGCGATGATCATGACGTCGGAGCGGTTGTTCCCCTCATCCAGGGAGCCGGTGATGGAGTCCACGCCGAGGATCGCGATGTTGCGGTAGCCCGCCATGGGTCCGCTGGACATGCTGTTCTTCACCTCCTCGCTGATGGAGTCCGCGACGTCCGTGAAGGAGAGGCCGTCCGCCTGCATGCCCCGGATCCTGGCCAGGAGCCAGACAAGCGGCAGCCCGATCACAAGGATCAGGATGAGCAGCACGATGGGAAGGGCCCGGTGCTTCTTTTTGACCCTCCGGCTGTTGGAACGAGGCGCTTCCCGCCGGCTCCTGGAAGGGCCCCGGTCCGAGCCGCCCCGGCTCTTTTCCTTCACCCAGCCCTTTTTCTGGTCGTAGTAGTAGCGGGGCTTTTCCCGGCCGCCGCGGTAGTCTCTTTCGTCGTCTTCTTCCTCGTCCTGGTAGCGGCCGTAGTCCTCCTCCGGGTCCTCATAGCGGTCGTACCGGTCGTAGGCATCGTACCGGGCCGGTCCCGGCCCGGGATTCTGGTCATAGGAATCCGTGTCATAGGAGCTGCCCTGGTACTCGTCGTCCCAGAGCTTTGCATCCTCTTCGTCTGGTACTCGTTTCTTCATCCGTTTACTCCTAATCCTCCCTGCGCGCGGCAGGGAATGTCCAAGCCATTGTAACCGGCCTGCGGATGGGTTTCCAGCAAAGGATTATTAAGATTCCGGAAACTCTGTCCGGCGGGGCAGGGTTTCTCCACCTGTCCATTTGCCTGTCACATTTTTCCCCTGCCGTAGTATAATGCACTTCTGTGACGAAAGGAAATCGGAGGAGTGCCATGAAAAAACAACATACCAAGCTTTTGTCCGCCGCACTGGCGGCGGGCGTCTGCCTTGCCCTGATCCTGTCTTCCTGCTTTGCCCTGCCGGCCAGCGCGAAGACCGCAGACGGAAAGACCGTCATTGTGCTGGATCCGGGGCACGGCGGGGAGGAGACCGGCGCCGTCAAGCCGCCCTTTGTGGAGAAGTTCCTCTCCCTGTATCTCGCCCAGTGGGTGCAGGTCTTTTTGAGCAGCTATGACAACGTGGAGGTCGATCTGACCCACCCCGGGGACACAGACATGTCCCTGAAGGAGCGGGTCGACTACGCCAAGAGCGTGAACGCAGACTTCTTTGCCTGCCTCCACTTCAACGCAAGCTCCGGGGAGCCCTCCCGCTCCGGCGCGGAGGTGTACATCACCATCGATCCCTCCCTGTTCCCGCAGGAGGCCTTCTTCGCCCAGACCGAGCTCGATGAGCTGAGCGCATTGGGTCTGGACGTTAGGGGGATCAAGTTCCGGATCGGCACCAACGGCGACTACTACGGCATCACCAGGCGGTGCACCGCCTACGGCATCGAGTCCGCCCTCATCGAGCACTGCTTCCTGGATGCGGCAAAGGACCGGGCCTTCCTCGGAAACGGGGACAGCAGCGCGCTCCAGCTCTCCCTGCAGACCCTCGCCTATGCGGATGCGGACGCCATCGCCAAGCACCTTCGGCTGAAGTCCTCCAACACCGGCGTCGACTACACGAACTACACGGATCCCGCGATCACCTGGCCGGTGCTGCCCTACTCGGCCAGCAACTGAGCTTCTGCTCTCTCATTTGGGCAACAAAAAGCGCTGCGGCCTGATCGCAGCGCTTTTTGTTGTCCGGATCCGTCAGGATTCCGGGTCTATTCTGGTTTTTATGCCTCCCGTACCTCGATGCCTGGGAGCAGCGCCTCCACCTGCTCCCGCGAGGCAAAGCGCTCGCAGAAGGCGCTGGCGCTGCCGCAGGCAAGGGAGAGCCGCAGGGCCTGCCTGGCATCCTTTGTCTTTTGCCAGCCCGCAGCAAACCCCGCCACCATGGCATCGCCGGAGCCCACCGCGTTGACAAGCTTCCCCCGAGGGGCGCCTGCAAGGTAGGTCCTTCCGTCTGCCGCGGCAAGGACGGCTCCGTCCCCGCCAAGGGACACCAGGGCGTTTGCAGCGCCAAGGTCCCGGAGCTTCTTCGCATAGGGGATGGCAGAAGCCCGGTCCGGGATCGAAACCCCGAAAAAGGCCCCCAGCTCATCCCGGTTGGGCTTTACCAAAAACGGATGGAGGGGAAGGACCTTTCGAAGGACTTCCCCCGTGGCATCCGCGACAAGGAGAATGCCGCGGCCAGAGAGCCGCTCTGCGATCCTCGCGTAGGTGTCCCGCGGAAGGGACGCCGGGATGCTCCCGCAGAGAAAGAGGACGTCCCCCGAAAGGAGGCCGTCCAGCTTGTGTAAGAGTTCCTCAAACGAGCGCTCCGGAATCTCCGGGCCGCTCCCGTTGATCTCGGTGCTCTCCAGGTTTCGAAACTTGCAGTTGATCCGGGAGAAGCCTTCCGGGAGCTCCAGAAAGTCCGTGGTCAGCCCCAGATCCTGAAGCCTTGCCGTGATCTCCTGTCCTGTAAAGCCCGCCACAAAGCCGAGGGCTGTGGAGTGCACCCCCAGATGCTGCAGCATCAGGGAGACGTTGATCCCCTTGCCGCCGGGGTAGAGGGCCTCCTCCCGGGACCGGTTGGTCTTGCCCGTCGCAAAGTCCGGGACGGTAAAGACGTAGTCCAGGGAGGGATTGAGCGTTACCGTGTAGATCATGGATTCCTTCCTCAGTCCTCGCCGCGAAAATCCGGATTCACGATCTGGATCGCGGCGCCATGTGCCATCCGGGAAAAGCCGTGCCGCTCGCAGAAGGGGACATTTTTCGCATGCTCCGGCATGCCCCCGATGCAGAAGTAGTCCTTGTAGTGGGCCCGGATCCTCTCGATGAGGGCCCCCGCAATGCCCTGTCCCTGATAGGAGGGCCGCACCAGCACGCAGTGGACCTGGGCGAGGATCGCCCCATCATCGATTGCCCGCGCAGGGCCGACGAGCTTGTCCCCGTCCCAGGCCGTCAGCACCGTCTCGGAATTCATCAACGCCCGGTACAGCTTGTTCGGGTACTGGGCCGACACCAACAAAATCCTGCACCTGTTCCCTCGTAAAACATTTTCTTCCGTGCAGCGGATATCACTCTTCCCGTTTCATTCTTCTCAAAACTCGATAAAAGGGCCGCCGCTTGGCCGGTCAATGGTGAGGGTGCTGGTAGAACCGTCGGCCTCCAGCGAGACCTCCACGCCGTCCTCCGCGCTCGAGCGGGAGACGAGGGAGAGATCCGAACTGCTCCCATCCCGGAGCGTTACGAGAAGCCCCTCGCAGCGCCCGTAGATCTCCCCGGTCAGCACAAACATGCAGTAGTCCTCATACCAGTCGTACTGCTCCTTTGCTGTGCCAGAGGCGGTCCCCGTAAGGCGCACGCAGTTGCCGGCATCGTTCATGGTGACGACCAGCTTGTGGCCCGCATCCTGATAGGTCACCGCATTGCCCTTCTCGGTCACCGTCATGCCCTGGTCCTTGGCCCAGGCATCGAGGTCCGAGCGCTCCATGGCGACATAGTCCTCGCCGGTCTCGAGAAGGCCCGGATCCGCGCTCTCTGCGGGCGTCTGGTCCGCCTCGGCGGCAGCTGCCACCACTTCTTCCGCTGCGGCAGTCTCTGCTTTGCTGGCGTCATCCGTCTTCGGCAGGGGCGCCTCCGCCGCTGCCTCTTCCTGCGCCTGCCGTGTCCGGGAGACACCCAGGACCGACTGGCTTCCCGCTTCCTTTGACTGATTCCAAAGGCGCGCCGTCGTGCTGCCCAGCACAAGACAGACCAAGCCGAGGGCCGCCAGGTACATCGACCTCGCCACCCGATGACGGTTTTTGTCATTCTGATCCGTTCCGCTCATATATCTCGTCCCCACCAAGTGTGTAAACACACTCTACTTAATTTTAGGATTTTGACCCGGCCGCGTCAACGGACTTCCCGCCAAATAGTCAAAAGAGGGCCCGCCGGCCGAAGCCAGCGGGTCCTCTTCTGATTGATGGATCTTACGTAGTACCGGTCACCCGGCCCACATCTCAATCCTTGTAGTTGACGATCTTGCCGAAGTCGGGCTTTAATGCAGCGCCGCCGATCAGGCCGCCATCGATGTCGGGCTTTGCAAGGAGCTCCTTGCAGTTGCCGGCATTCATGGATCCGCCGTACTGAATGCGGATCTTCTCAGCGGTCTCCTCATCGTAGATCTCGCCGATGGTCTTGCGGATTGCGCCGCAGACTTCCTCCGCCTGATCTGCGGTAGCGGTCTTGCCGGTGCCGATGGCCCAGATGGGCTCATAGGCGATGACCATGGAAGCAGCCTGCTCCTTGGTCACACCCTGCAGATCGGACTTGATCTGAAGGCGGATCCAGTCGAGGGTCACACCAGCCTCTCTCTGCTCCAGGGACTCGCCGCAGCAGAGAATGGGGGTCAGACCAGCCTCGAAGGCCTTGAGAACCTTGCGGTTCAGGAAGGCATCGTCCTCGTGATAGTAGCCTCTTCTCTCGGAGTGGCCGATGATGACGAACTTGACGCCGGCATCCACCAGCATTGCTGCGGAGATCTCACCGGTGTACGCGCCCTTGTCCTGGTCAGAGATGTTCTCTGCGCCGAGCATGACGTTGGTTCCCTTGATGGCCTCACCGACAGTGGTGATGTCAATGGCGGGAACGCAGTACACCACGTCCACGTCCGGGTTGTTGACGAGGGGCTTTAAGGTCTCAACCAGTTCCTTTGCCTCGCTGGGAGTCTTGTTCATCTTCCAGTTGCCGGCAATAATCTTCTTCCGTGCCATGATATTCTCCTCCAAAGAAATGATTCAGTCCTTGTCGTCCGCTGCGTACACACCGGGAAGCTGCTTGCCCTCAAGGAACTCCAGGGAAGCGCCGCCGCCGGTGGAGATGTGGCTCATCTTGGACGCGAAGCCCAGCTGGTTCACAGCTGCTGCGGAATCGCCGCCGCCGATGATGGTGGTTGCGTCTGCGTCAGCCATAGCCTGTGCCACGGACTTGGTGCCCTCAGCAAGGATCGGGTTCTCGAACACACCCATCGGTCCGTTCCAGACAACGGTCTTTGCGGACTTGATGGCATCTGCATAGAGCTTTCTGGTCTTGGGTCCGATGTCCATGCCCATCTTGTCAGCCGGGATCTTGTCGATGTCGACAACCTCGGTTGCGATGGTAGCATCATCGATGGGATCCGGGAAGTGGTCGGTGATGACCGCATCCACAGGAAGGAGCAGGTTCTTGCCAAGGCTCTTTGCCTTGTCGATCATCTCCTTGCAGTAGTCGATCTTGGTGTCATCCACCAGGGACTTGCCGATCTCATATCCCTGTGCCTTGGCGAAGGTGTAAGCCATGCCGCCGCCGATGATCAGGGTATCGCACTTCTCCAGCAGGTTGGAGATGACGTTGAGCTTGTCGGCAACCTTTGCACCGCCGAGGATGGCAACGAAGGGACGAACCGGGTTCTCCACGGCATTGCCCAGGAACTTGATCTCCTTCTGCATCAGATAGCCGACAGCGCAGGTGCCGCCCTTCTCACGGATGTACTTCGTGACGACAGAGACGGAAGCGTGTGCTCTGTGTGCGGAACCGAAAGCATCGCAGACATAATCGTCAGCGAGATCTGCGAGCTCCTTTGCAAAGCCCTCGCCTGCCTCGGTGGGCTTGGTCTCCTCTTTTCCTCTGAACCGGGTGTTCTGGAGGAGAATGACGTCGCCGTCCTTCATCTCAGCGACAGCCTTGGTAGCGGCTTCGCCGGTGACATGGTAGTCGGAGATGAACTTCACTTCCTTGCCGAGCTTCTCGGAAAGGCGCTTGGCAACGGGAGCGAGGGACTCACCCTCGTTGGGTCCGTTCTTGACCTTGCCGAGGTGGGAGCAGAGGATGACCTTTGCGCCCTCACCGATCAGCTTCTGGATGGTGGGGAGTGCGGCCACGATTCTGGTCTCATCGGTGATCTCGCCGTTCTTGAGCGGAACGTTGAAGTCGCATCTGACCAGGACTCTTCTGCCGGCTGCGTTGAAATCGTCAACAGTCTTCTTGTTTAATGCTGCCATGATGGCCTCCTTACACAATGACTCAAAAAACGAGGTCCGGGCCCACGAAAGGCACCGGACCTCGTCTCAGATCATTATCTGATTTTTGTTCTGAATTACTTGTTCAGCAGAGAACCGAAGTGCTTGATGGTGCGGACCATCTGGCTGGTGTAGGAGTTCTCGTTGTCATACCAGGAGACAACCTGAACAAGAGTCTTGCCGCCGGCCATAGGAAGAACCTTGGTCTGGGTTGCATCGAAGATGGAACCTGCGGTGCTGTTGATGATATCGGAGGAAACGATCTCATCCTCGTTGTATGCGAAGGACTCGGTCTCCTCAGCCTTCATCTGCGCGTTGACCTGGTCGACAGTGACTTCCTTGTCGACAACAGCATCAAGGATGGTGGTGGAGCCGGTTGCAACCGGAACACGCTGTGCAGCGCCGTTCAGCTTGCCATCGAGCTCAGGGAGAACCAGGCCGATTGCCTTAGCAGCTCCAGAGGAAGCTGGAACGATGTTCTGAGCAGCTGCTCTGGATCTTCTCTTGTTGCCCTTTCTCTGAGGTCCGTCGAGAACCATCTGATCGCCAGTGTAAGCGTGAACAGTGGTCATGAAGCCGGACTCGATGGGAGCGAGGTCGTTCAGAGCCTTTGCCATCGGAGCGAGGCAGTTGGTGGTGCAGGATGCAGCGGAGATGATCTGATCATCAGCGGTAAGGGTGTTGTGGTTCACGTTGTAGACGATGGTCTTCAGATCCTTGCCTGCAGGAGCGGAAATGACGACGTGCTTTGCGCCGGCATTGATGTGAGCCATAGCCTTATCCTTGGAGGTATAGAAGCCAGTGCACTCGAGAACGACATCGATGTCGAGCTTGCCCCAAGGAAGATCATTTGCATCCTTCTCCTTGTAGATCTCGATCTCCTTGCCGTCAACGATAATGGAGTGGTCAGTTGCCTCAACCTTTCCCTGGTATGCGCCATGGGTGGTGTCGTACTTCAGAAGATATGCAAGCATATCGGGGGAGGTCAGATCGTTGATCGCGACAACCTCATATCCCTCAGCCTTGAACATCTGTCTGAAAGCCAGACGGCCGATACGACCAAAACCATTGATAGCTACTCTTACTGCCATTTTAGTATCCTCCTAAAATTTTTGATTGATTTATCAGGATAACATTGATAAATTTTTGTCAGCGCCTATATATTAACGCAAGGCACCGTCCTTTTTCAAGTGCTCTTTGTGAACTTTTGCGAAAGTTTGGGGGTTGCAACGCGTCATCGTGATTTCACGCCCGCCCTGCCTTTCCAAAGGGGGTATTATGGTACTTTCCTGTGATTTTCACCTCCACTCCGCCTTCTCCGCAGACTCCGAGGCGCCCATGGAGAAGCAGGTGCAGGCTGCCCTGAAGGCAGGTCTATCCGCCATCTGCTTTACGGAGCACATCGATCTCGACTGGCCCTATGAGAACACGCCAAAGGAGGAGCTCTCCTCCCCCTTTACCGTGGACATGGCTTCCTATGAGAAGGAGCTCCTGCGCCTTCGGGATCGTTACGGGGACCGGATCCGGATCGGCATGGGGATTGAGCTGGGACTTGCCAAAGGGTATGAGGAGGCGGCGGAGGACTTTGTCCGCGCCCATGACGAGCTCGACTTTGTGATCGGCTCCGTCCATTCCCTGGACCACAAGGACCCCTACTTTGCAGACTTCTTTTCCGGCTTCTCCCCCAGGGAGCGGATTGCCGCCTACCTCTCCCACACCTGGGAGCTTGTGGAGCGCTGCAGCTTCTTCCAGTCCCTGGGGCACCTCGACTACATCCTCCGGTATGCGATCAAACAGGAGGATCCGGAGTTTCTCTCCTACCTTGCCTCCCACGGGACCAGCTACGGGAGCTTTTGCTTTTCCCAGAACCAGCACGCCATCGAGAAGATCCTCTCGATTCTGATCAAGAGAGGTCAGGCCCTGGAGGTCAACACCCAGGCGATCGCAAAGGCAACTGCGGCAGATCCTGCTGACCCCGCGGTCTTTCGGGAGACCAACCCGGGGCGGGACACCCTCCTTCTCTATCATGCCCTTGGCGGGAAGCTCGTGACGACGGGGTCCGACGCCCACGTCCCAGAGGGGGTCGGAAAGGGGTTCCCGGAAGCGGCCAAGCTCCTTGCCTCCTGCGGCTTTCCCACCACCTTCCGGTACGAGCACCGGGAGCCGGTTGCGGTCCCGCTTCGCTGAACCTTTTTCCATTTTCCCGACAAGTCAGAACGCCGCAGGCTGTGCCTGCGGCGTTCTTTTTACGCTTGCGTTCCCTCCTGCTCTTGTTTTCCCGCCAGCTTTTGCTTTCTATCTCTTGTTCCGGTGTCCTTCCCGTCCTGCCTCAGAGTTTTCGCTCGATGGTGCCCCCGGCAAAGACGTGGTCCCCCTCGTAGAAGACCGCGGACTGGCCCGAGGTGATGGCCCGCACCGGCTTGTCAAAGACCGCGGTCAGCTCATCCTCCCCGGTCTTTTCCACGGTGCAGGGGAAGGCGGCAGACCCGTACCGGATCTTTCCAAGAAGGCGCTTTTTCTCCCCCGGCGCAAGGTCCTCCACCGCCATGAAGTTGAGATCCCGGCAGACGAGGGTCGTCCCAAAGACGTCCTCTTCTTCTCCGACCGTGACGTTTCCCGTCGCGGCATCGATCCCCGTCACAAACACCGGGTGCCCCAGGGCAAGGCCCAGGTGCTTTCGCTGTCCGATCGTGTAGTGGGTGATGCCCCGGTTGGGGCCAAGGTCTTTTCCGTCCTTTGTGACAAAGCGGCCTGGCCCGGGGACCCGGTCCCCGGCGTTCCGGTCCAGGTACCCCGCGTAGTCGTCATCCGTCACAAAGCAGATCTCCTGGGAGTCCGGCTTTTTCGCGACCGGGATCCCCGCCGCTTCCGCGATCTTTCGGATCTCGTCCTTGTGGTAGTCCCCCACCGGCATCAGCGTCATGGACAGGGCCTTCTGCCCGAGCCGGTAGAGGGCGTAGGTCTGGTCCTTCTTTGCGGTCACGGAGTTTTTGATGGTATAGCGCCCGTTGGGAAGCCGCTCGATCCTTGCGTAGTGGCCGGTCGCCACGTGCTCTGCCCCGATCTCGGCGGCCGCCTGCATCATCGCCGCCCACTTCACGTCCCGGTTGCAGACGATGCAGGGGTTCGGGGTCCTGCCTTTTAAATACTCCTCGATAAAGGGCTGGATCACCTTTGCCGTGAAGATGTCCCGGAACCCCAGCACGTAGTAGGGGATGCCCAGCACCGCGCAGACGCGCCTTGCGTCGTCCACGGCGCCCTGGCCGCAGCAGCCACCCTCCCGCTCCATGTCGAGGGAGCAGGCCGCGTCCCAGACCTGCATCGTGACCCCGATCACCTCATATCCCTGTGACTGTAAAAGGTATGCCGCGACGGAGCTGTCGACTCCGCCGGACATACCCACAATTACCCGTTCTGCCATGTTTTGTCCTTACTTCTTCTCCCCGTCGTCTGCCGCGGGATGATCCTGCGGAAGGGACAGGTTGATGTAGGAGGTCACATCCCCGGGATCCGGGGCCGGCGCCTTAGCCGCCTCCTGCTTGAGGCGCGCGTCCTCCTTCAGGGCCTCGCCCGCCGCGTGGACCAGCGTGTCCTCGGAGGGCAGGTGCACCTCCTCGCCGGCGATATCCGCCGCGGCCTCCGCGGTGCCGAAGGTGTAGTCGGTCTCGTCGCCGATGCTGACATGTCCCTCGATGGCCTCCTGGGCCTGGATATCGGATGCGATCTGCCCCCGCTCCTCTTCCTCTTCCTTGGCGGCCAAGGCCTCCTTGGCCTTCTGCTCCAGGGCAAGGGCCGCCTGCCGGTCCTCTTCCTCCTGGCGCCGCTGCTCCTCCTGGCGCTCCCGCACCTCTGCCGGATAGACAACGCCCATCTGGCCGCGGATAAAGTCCATCATGTGCATCTCGGAGAGACTCTGCCGGTGCGGCATCAGGTCGAACTCGGTGCGGCCCTCCCGGATCGCCCGGACCGCGGCGGCAAGCTCGTACTCGTAGCCGTTCTTCTGCCGGGGCCTGCGGTAGATCGCAAGGCGCTTTCCGTTTGCGTCATAGACCGCCAGGGACTTGAAGTTCACGATGTCGTCCACCACAGCGTATCCCTTGGTACCGGTGAAGACGCCCTGTCTCGGTCCACACCCCACCATGGAGGCGCTCAGGGTTGCCACCCTGCCGTCCCGGTAGATCAGGGTGATGCTGTCCTGCTCGTCCAGCCGCCGGTCCGTGTAGGAGCAGACGGAATTGATCTTGTAGATGTCCTCGCCGAAAAACATCGAGGCGAAGTTCAGCGCGTAGATGCCGGTGTCGAGAAGCGTCCCGCCGGCAAGCTCCGGATCGGTCATCCGCGGCACGGCGCGGATGTTCCAGCCGACATCTGCCGTCAGGGACACCGGGTCCCCGATGACGCCGGAGGAGAGCACCTCCCGGATGCGGTTTGCAAAGGGGAGGAACCTGGTCCACATGGCCTCCCCGAGAAACAGGTGCTTGGCATCCGCAGTTGCGATGAGCTTTTTGGCCTGCTTCTCATTGATGCAGATCGGCTTCTCCACGAGGACGTTCTTTCCCGCCTCCAGCGCCGCCATCGCGTTGGCGAAGTGCTCGCTGTGGGGCGTTGCCACGTACACGAGATCCACCTTCCGGTCTGCCAAAAGGTCCTCATAGGAGCCATAGGCCCGCTTGAAGCCGTTCTTCTTGGCAAACTCCACCGCCCGGTCGAGGTTTCTCGACCCCACGGCATAGCACTTCACCTTCCGCGCGGACTTCATGGTCTCCGCCATCTTCTCCGCGATCTTTCCGGTCCCCAGAATTGCGCAGTTGACTGTCCCAAACATGTGTCCCGCCTCCTTTCCCGGCGTTCCTGATCCGCTTCCCCTCACGAATCCAGCGTCACGTATTCCGATTTCACATAGGCATTCTGCCCGTCGACGACGATCTCCGTCCAGCCGTCTCCCGCATCTCCCACGTACTCGAACTGCTCGCCCACGGAGGTGACCCGGATGACGTCTGCGTCCTCACTGGGCTCCTTGCGGATGTTGACGGTGTCGGTGGCGGTCACGGTCTTGCCGGTGGCGCCGGACTCCGCCGAGCTCTCCGTGCTGCTCTCCAGGGAGGCCAGGGCCTGTCCCACCGATAGATCAATGTCGGAGGAGAGGGCATCCAGGTAGTCCGAGAGCTCCTGGTCGGAGGAGACAAGCTCATTGTACTCCGCGGTGACACTGTTTGTCAGGTCCACCACGTCGTCCTCCAGGGCGGCCTTCTGGATGTAGTCCGTGACGGTCTTGTCCTGGTTCTCGTCGTTGTTGATGTAGAGGCTCCCGTCGGAGCGGGTGCAGACGTACATGGTCTGCATGCCCGGCACCTCCCAGTCGTGGTCCGTGAACTTCATCTTGGAGTACACGTAGCAGATGTAGGAGCCGGAGACCGGCCCCTCCTGGGTGTAGACCGTGATGTCGGTGTAGCTGTCCACGTACTTGGACAGCTCCTCAATGCGGATCTTCTCCTGGTCGGAGAGGGTCGAGGAAATGCTCTCGATCGTGTCGGTGTCCCCGTCGGCCATGGCCTGGTAGTAGGTGGTAAAGAGCTCGTTCACGGCGGGGTAGGCGTCGGTCTGCAGGGCAAGCGGGGAGGCTGCCTCCTCTGTCGCCTCTGTGTCCGCGGCCTGGGCCTTCGCGTGCGGGTTGGTGCGGTGGGCGGCAAGGCCGATCACCGCGGTGAGGATGCAGCAGACGACCAGCACGAGGGGCATCAGGAGCTGCCCGTGCTGCCCGATCCATTCCTGAAAGCGGTTTTGGTTGTTCAAAGCGGTTTCTCCTGCGGGCCGGGAAGGACTCCCGCCCGATTTTTGATAAAAAAATAAGCCATGCTCGAAGATGGTTGTCCTGCTTCGTGCACAGCTTGTATCATGCGCCCGACAGGAATCGAACCTGCATCAAAGGCGTCGGAGGCCTACGTTCTATCCGTTAGACTACGAGCGCATTTTTGCTGCCGCCGGTCTTTCTTGGCGACAAAGGATATTGTAATGGTTTTCGGGCTTCGTTTCAACCACTTTTTTGTTTTTCTGCAATTGGCATGCCGTTCGGCATACAAACCGCCCTGCACCGAATCGGTGCAGGGCGGGGACAGCTGGCGCGAATGCTTTATGCGATCACGATCTCATCCCGCTCCGGGTCATACCGGTAGAGGGTCTCAGAGAGGACATCCTTCGGGGCAACATCCGCCCGGTTGATGTCCCGGATCATCTCGTTCACCTCCGCGACGGGGACGAGAAGGCTCTCCCCGGGAAGGAGAATCATCTCGTGGACCGAGGAGGGGATGAGGTAGAAGGACCCGCCCACGGCGTCCGCAAGGCTCTTTAAAAGCCCCGGGTAGAATACCACCGCGGCGCCGTAGAGGTTCACCCGGTTTGTGAGGACGAGGAGCCCCTGATCCTGCTCCCGCTCTCCCACAAGGCCCGCCAGGTTCTCGCCCCTTGGCGGCAGAAGGCGGATCATGTTTTTGAGGCTCTGGCGAAAGAGCTCCGGGATCGAGAGCCCCGCCCGGCCGATGTGGTCCATGGTGAGGGACACAAAGTCCTCCTCGGAGGCGTCCGCGGGAAGGCAGGCGGGGATGGGGTCCCACTGGTAGAGTAAAAAGAGGGCGGTGAGGTTTAAGGTCTCAAGGCGGGGAAAGGCGATGCCGGGGGCCTCCTTTCCCGTCCCCGCAAGGCGAAAGACAACGCGGGCTAAGATCTCCTCCCGGGCGCGGGATGGCTCGAGCGTTTCCAGGTGCTGCAGCGCCTTGGAGGGGATCCTTGGGACTTTGTCACTGGTGTTTTGTTGTTCCGACATGTGGTTCCTTTCTGCAAATGACATGCGTAAGAAAGAGGTGGCCCGTGCCAGCTGGCACAGGCGAAATGAAGAATGGAAAGTTGGACCGACCGGTCCGAAAGAAGACAGAAAGGAGAGCGCTGCCCCGGAAATACCTAAAATTGAAAATTCATTTTTTGCAACGCAAAAAGAGAGACAGAAACTCTGTCTCTCTTCACTGCGCAGCGGATTTCGGCGGTTCTCGGGAAGCTTATGCTCTGGAGAGGTACTCGCCGCTTCTGGTATCGATCTTGACCTTGTCGCCGATGTTGCAGAACAGCGGAACGGCAATCTCGGCACCGGTCTCAACAGTTGCGGGCTTGGTGGCACCGGTAGCGGTGTTGCCCTTGAAGCCGGGCTCGGTCTCGGTGATCTCCAGCTCGACGAACATCGGGGGCTCGATGGCGAAGATGTTCCCGTTGTAGGAATCCACCTTGATCATCTCGTTCTCCTTGACGAACTTCATGTTGTCGCCGACGACATCGGGTCCGAGAGAGATCTGCTCATAGCTCTCCGTGTCCATGAAGGTGTAGAGATCGCCATCCTTGTAGAGATACTGGAACTCCTTGCGGTCCACGCGGGCCTGCGGGAACTTCTCGGTGGGACGGAAGGTGGTCTCGGTGACACCGCCGTTGATGATGTCCTTGAGCTTGGTTCTGACGAATGCAGCGCCCTTGCCGGGTTTGACATGCTGGAACTCAACTATCTCATAGACCGTGTTGTCCTTCTCGATCGTAACACCATTTCTGAAATCACTGGCAGAGATCATATTTCAATTTCCTCCTGAATACACAAGTCACAATTACTGACTAATTCTATACTTGAAGATTCGGTTTCGCAAGATATTTTTGAATTACAGACATTTCTAACCATTGTTTTATGTCTGTAATCAGTGCTCACCCTTTTCTTTCCAGGCCTCCATGACGAAATCCATGGCCTCCAGGTACCCGTTCAGGCCGTGGCCGTAGATCTGCTTGTCGCAGGCGGGGGCGGTCACCGAGGTCTTGCGGAAGTCCTCCCGCTCCTGGATGTTGGAGATGTGGATCTCCACCTTGGTGACAAAGACGCTCTTTAGGGCGTCGT
Organism: Lachnospiraceae bacterium; assembly: GCA_022483465.1. GTDB lineage: Bacteria > Bacillota > Clostridia > Lachnospirales > Lachnospiraceae > CAG-791. The sequence continues at coordinate 574,869 of JAKVNF010000001.1, forward strand.
AGATCGCGTAGCTGTAGTGGGTGAAGGCGCCCGGGTTGATCACGACCCCGATGATGCTCTTGTCGTAGTAGCTCGCCTGGAGCTTGTCGATGATGGCGCCCTCGTGGTTGGACTGGTAAACTTCTGTCTCCACGCCCAGGGCATTTCCCTTCTTGGTGATCATCTCCACCAGGTGGTTGTAGTTGTCCTCCCCGTAGATTGACTTCTCCCGGATGCCGAGGAAGTTTAAGTTGGGTCCGTTGACGACCAGAATCTTGTTCATCCTCTCCTGTCCTTTCTGCCGGCGCCGGCAAATCCGGTGCGGGCCAGGATGTTCTTTGCGATCTCCTCCGGGGTGCCGTGCCCCGCGTCCACCTCAAGGTCCGCTGCCTGCTGGTAGGCGTCCTTTCGGCGGACGAGGAGGGTCCGCACCTTTTTCGTGCGGTCCGGCCCCTGTAAAAGGGGCCGCGTCCTGTCCTTCCCGAGCCGTGCGATCACGGTCTCCGCGGAGATATCCAAAAGGACCACCGTGCCGAGCTCTTTGAGGAGCGGGCGGTTCTCCTCCCGGATCACAACGCCGCCTCCTGTCGAGTAGATAACGCCCTCTTTTCCGGAGGCGACAAGGCTCTTTAACAGTGCGGTCTCCCGGTTTCGAAAGCCGTTCTCCCCCTCCTCCTGGAAGATCTCCGTGACCTTCTTTCCAGCTGCCCTAACGATCTCCTCGTCGCAGTCGACCAGGGGACACCCGGTGAGCCTTGCCAGGGTCTTTCCCACCGTGGTCTTTCCGGAGCCCATAAAGCCCACAAGGACCAGGTTCTTCCGCTTCCCGGCGCGCAGGAAGGACAAGAGCTCCTCCCTCGCAAGGTCCACCGCCCTCTGGGGGACGTGGCTGTCCATCCAGAGCTCATAGGCCGCGATCCCCTGATAGAGGAGCATCCCGATGCCGCACCAGCCGGTGCCGCCGTGCTCCTTGACCTTCTTGAGAAACAGGGTCTCCTCCGGGTTGTAGATGCAGTCGTAGGCAAGCTCGCACTTTTGAAAGAACAGGGGACTTGCCACCGGGGTCTCGTTCGTGTTCGGCGCAAGGCCTGCCTTCGTGCACTGGATGGCAAGGAACTTTTGGAACGGGATCTTCGCGGACTGGGTAAGGGGGAGAGCCGTGATCTCCATCTTGGGAAACAGAGCCTTGATGTCCGCGGCGAGGTGCTCTGCCTTCTCCACAGTGCGGTTTAAAATGCAGAGGCGCTTGACCCCCGCCTCGCCGCACATAAAGCCAGCAGCCCGGGCGGCCCCGCCGGCGCCCACAATCACCACGTCATGCTTCCAGATGACGACGCCCTCCGCCTCCAGGGCCCTCCGAAGGCCCTTGTAGTCGGTGTTGTACCCCCGGTACCCGCCGTCCACCCGAACCAGGGTGTTCACGGCGCCGATTGCCTTCGCGACGGGGTCGATCTCCTTGAGGTACGGGATCACCGCCTGCTTGTAGGGGACAGTGACGTTGAGACCAAGGAGGTTCAGCGCGTAGGCGCCTCGCACCGCATCCCCGAGCTGTTCCTCGCTCTCCACGTGAAAGGGCACGTAGACCACGTTGTCACCGGTCTCTTCGGCCACCGTGTTGTGGATCGCCGGGGAAAAGGTGTGGGCCACCGGATTTCCCAAAAGGCCCAGCACCCGGGTCTTCCCGTCAATTTCGGCCATGCTCTTCTCCTTTCTCCGGGGTCAGCCCGCCGATGACGGGTTTTTCCAAAAGGCGCTTTGCCTTAATCCAGAACTCCTCGGACAGGGTCAGGGGCCTCGTGAGGACCGAGGTCAGCCCTGCGTTGTTGGCGCCCCAGATGTCCGTGTAGATCTGATCCCCGATGGCGAGGGTGTTCTCCTTCGCCGTGTGCATGAGGTCCAGCGCCTCCGGGTACCGCCCCGGGAAGGGCTTCCAAGCGCCCGTGACGACGGGGCTCCCCACGGCCTTGGCAAAGTCCCTGGCCCGCTGCCCGGTGTTGTTGGACATGATGACCGTCGCAAAGCCCAGGTCCTTCAGATCCGCAAAGAGCTTTTTGCTCCGCGCATCCGCCGGCGCGTTGGGGGGCACCAGCGTGTTGTCGATGTCAAAGATAATGCCCCGGTAGCCGGCAGCATAGAGTGCCCGGTAGTCGATCCCGTAGGCGCTCTCCACGTACCGGTCCGGCCGCAGTCCTCTACCCATATGGTTGCTCCTTAGGTGCCGGCGTTCTTCTTCGAGGACTCGTTCTTCAGGACGTTTTCCAGCTCGTCCATGAAGGTCTCCACGTCCTTGAACTCCTTGTACACGGAGGCGAAGCGCACGTAGGCCACCGGGTCCAGGTCGTGGACCTTCTTCATCACCAGCTCGCCGATCTCGCGGCTGGTGATCTCCTTCTCCTCCCGGTCGAAGATCTCGGTCTCCACCTCATCCACCGCCTTCTTGATCTGGTTGATGGACACCGGGCGCTTGTGGCAGGCTCGGAGAATCCCGGACTCGATCTTGGAGCGGTCGTAGGGCTCCCGGCCGTTGTCCTTCTTGATGACGACGAGCGGGATCGTCTCCACCTTCTCGTAGGTGGTAAAGCGCCGCCCGCAGGCGTCGCAGATCCGGCGCCGCCGGATCGAGTTGTTCTCCTCCACCGGTCTCGAATCGATGACCCGGTTGTCTTCCTTGTTGCAGTAAGGGCACCTCATTGCCGCATGCCTCCCTTTTCCCCCACCGGGGAAAGACGTTTCTTTTCTTGCCATCCTAGAATACCATAATCCGGCCGAAGGTGGGGGAAAAAACAGCCTTTCGGGCATCAAAAAAGGCAGGGCGCCGGGGATTCTCGGCGTCCTGCCCTGCAGGTTTTATGAAATTTTCTTGTTACTCGATCACTGGATCGCGATCTGGGTCCAGGAGTCAGACGGGCAGTAGGTGACGTAGGTCTTGCCGCAGTTCACCTGGATCTCCTTGCCGGCTGCATCGTAGTAGCGGGTCTTGTCGGTGTAGGAGGTCTTCACCCAGGTCACCGGGACCATCAGGCCGTCGGTGATGTAGTAGGCGATGCCGGAACCCACGCAGTTCATGACCAGGTATCCGTTCTTATCCAGCTGGGACAGATCCACATCCTGGATGATGACGTTCTTGAAGGAGACCGCGGTGTTGGTCAGGCCATCGACGCAGGGTGCACCGAACTCCCAATAGTCATAGGTGTTCGTGGTCCCGTTGTAGACCAGCTGGCTGTTGGTGTGCGCATAGGGCAGGGTCACCTTGGCGACCGGAACGGCAGTGCCGTAGGTCTGAAGCAGATTCACCTCCGTGCCGTAAGGCGCGAAGTTGAAGTGGTTGCCAACACTCTGGGTGTAGCTCGAGGAGATGCCGGCGGAAGCCAGTCTCGAGGCAACCTGGCCGGTGGTCACGTACTCGGTGAACTCTCTCGCCTTGCCGTTGTTGATGCGGGCGAAGTTCCCGGACAGGTGATCGATGCCGGTGGAGGCGAAGTAGGCGTTGTTGTGGTAAGGGCCGCCGTCATGGACCAGCACGGCGTTGAACTCCGCTGCGGTCATGATGTTGGTGGGTCTCGTGGAGCGGATGTTTCCGATCCGGGACTCATTGCGCCAGTCCTTGTAGACTGCCATGAGCCTCGTGACCCGATTGTTCAGCGTGGAGTTGACGAACTCATAGACGATGTCCGCATCGGCCAGACCATAGTGGGGATAGGCCCGCTTGTCGTTGTCGATCATGACGGCGATCGGCCGCTGGTTCTGAATCGACGTGGAGATCGGCGCTCCGGTCAGTTCAGAGGTGTAGGTATCGGCAGCCTGAACCGGCATACTGGAAAAGGCCGCCGCAAGGGAAAGTCCCGCGGCAACAAGTACAGATGCAGCTTTTTTGAACATGTTTCACTCCTTTGGTTTGATCCAATCACATCCCGCGCCGCAGGGCCCTTCCCGCGCGCGCTACTGTATTCTACCCCCATTTGGGTCCCTTAGCCACAGAATTTTCGCCTCCGGGAGATAGACTTTTTCGACCTTTTCCAGGTCGTTTTTGTTCATTTCTGATTTCGGGACAAATAGGCAGAGCTTCTTTTCGGCGTGCTCCCCGGGGCGAAAGACAAGGCGCCATCCGGTGCGCTCCTCGAGGATCTCCCCCTCCCGGACGGGAAGGGAGATGGTGGCCGCATCCTCCTCTTTGGGAGGTTCCAGGAGAAAATCCTCCGCCCGGATCCCCACCGCCGCAAGGTCCGGGGGCAGGGTGGGAGCAGGCTTTTGGGGCAGGGCCTTCTCGCTCTTTTCTTCCCGCTGCTTTGGCGCCTTCTTGTTATTTTCTTCGCTCTTTTCTTCCTCCTCCGGGACGGAAACAGCGCGAAGGACAAGGCCCCAGTCGGGGACCCGCACGTGGCGGGGATCGAGGCGTGTGACCAAGGCGATGTTCTCACACCCGGATAGAATCGCCCCGGCAAGCGTCTCCGGGCGCCGGAAGAAGGCCTCCCGCCCCCGAACGCCTGTGCCCTGTCTTTTGTGGAGAACCAGGATCTCCTCTCCCATCGCGTAGACCTCATCCCGGTCTGCCCCGGCAAAGAGCCAGGGGATCTTCGCGCCCTGGAGGGCATTTCGGACCTTCTGCAGGACCGCCGCCTTCTCGTACCCACCAAGGTCCCGGAAGGGGTCATCGAGCAGAACGAGATTTGGCTCTGCCGCCATCATCCTGGCGAACAGTGCAAGGACCTTCTGGCTCCGGGAGAGGTGCTCGGGGAGCGCCCCGCCGAGGCCGTCAAGGCCGACTTTCAAGAGGATCGAGTCCGCCTGGGCCGCCAGGGCGTGCTTTCCCGCAGGGACCGTACCCCTTCCCCGTCCCGCCTCCAGGGCGAGGGTTACATTTTCCTGGACGGTGAGCCCCGCAAAGAGGGCCGCGTCCTCGGCGAGGTACCCGACTCTTCGCATCGCGGGCGGCAGGCAGATCCCCGCCATGGAGTCAAAGAGGACGGTCCCGTTTAGGCGGATCTCCCCCTCCTCCGGGGTATCGAGCCCCGCGATGCAGCGAAGAAGGAGTCCCCTCCCGCTGTCGGCGTCCCCCAGGATGCTCCCGCTCTCCTTCGTAAAGGAAGCGGTGACGTCAAGGTCCGGCGCGCCGCCGGCTCCCTTCTTTCGGATGCGGATGGAAAGTTCCTTTGCCGCTTCAGGTGCCATGGCGTCCCCTCCTTCCCCGGCGGGTCAGGAAAAACAAAAGCTCCGCCGCAAGGAGCACCGCAAGGCTCCCGCCAAGAACCGCCCAGAAGGCGATACTTAAGGCCAGGGCGAGCAGCGCCTGCAAGACGCTGGCTGGTCCACTGGACAAGAGCACCGCGGCTGCCGTCTCCCCGATGCAAAGCTCTGTCAGGGTCCGCAGGAAGGTCCGGATGAGGGCCCGGATGGTCTCCCCGCGGGATCTTCCGGCAAGAAGCCGCTTTTTGATCTTTTTCTCAGAGAGTCCCAAGGTCCTTGCCGTCTCGATCTCCCCGGCGGTGGTCCGCTGGTAGCCGAGACGGATTCCCTTCTCAAGGATCGGATACCCGACCAGGGCCGCGGCCAAGAGCGGGAGCAGCGAAAGGACGAGCTGCGCAGATAATTCTCCCGCGGGTGATACCTGCAGGAGTGCCTGCCCAGCAAGAAGGAGCACCACGCAGGCGGCGCCGGGAAAGACGGTCACAGGGAAGGGCCCTCTTGCTGGGGCGGCAAGGCGAAGCGTCCTTGCCGCCGCCCGGTTTGCCGCCAGCGGGAACAAAAGGAGGGTCAGGACAAGCGCTGTGAGTACAACAAGAAGAAGGCACATCGGGCCCTCTGCGACCTTGATCATCGGCATGTTACTCCCTTCTTTCCGCTTCCCGTGCTCCGGCACAGGGAAGTATTTTACACGATAGGCGGACAAAAACAAAGGGCCCGCGTTCTTGCATTGCCCCCGCCCATGCCCTAAGATGCAAACATAAGACAACATGCAGCACACGAACCGGGAGGAAAAAACATGGAATTCATGGAGCAGCGCATTCTGCGGGACGGCCAGGTCCGCCCCGGAAACATCCTCAAGGTGGACAGCTTTCTCAACCACCAGCTGGACGTGGACCTTCTGGACCAGGTCGGAAAGGCCTTCTACGACCGGTTTCAGGGCCGCGGCATCAACAAGATTCTGACGGTGGAGGCCTCCGGCATCGCCATCGCCTGTTTGACCGCCCGGTACTTCCACGTGCCGGTGGTCTTTGCCAAGAAGGCGAGGTCCAAGAATATCGACGGGGACACCTACACCTCCCTGGTCCACTCCTTCACCTACGGCCGGGACTACACGGTCACCATGGCAAAGAAGTTCCTGGGCCCGAACGACACGGTGCTCCTCGTGGACGACTTTCTCGCGGTCGGCAAGGCCATGCGGGGCCTCATCGACATCTGCTCCCAGGCGGGGGCAAATGTTGCCGGCATCGGCATCGCCATCGAGAAGGGCTTCCAGGAGGGCGGCAAGGAGCTCCGCAACCAAGGGTACGACGTCTTCTCCCTGGCCATCGTGGACCACATGGAGGACAGCGGGGAGATTTTCTTCCGGGAGGCGTAAAGTCCCCTCTCCCTCTTAAGTCGGGCAGGATTTCAGCTCTTTTGCGCGCTGCGGCAGGGTTTCTGCCGCGGCGCGCTTTTTGCTGGTCGGTTGTCTCCTTACTCCTCTGTTTTTCTTTCAATTTGGAGTACAAAAACTTTTCGGAACCGAAAGGAAAAAGCCCTTCAGATGACTCTGAAGGGCTTTTCACAGCGGCTGACGGGAATCGAACCCGCCTCCCAACCTTGGGAAGGTCGTATTCTACCAATGAACTACAACCGCATGTTTCAACGAGGAGAAGTATACCATCTCTCCCCGGGCCGGGCAACTCTTTTTTCCCGGCACTTTTCCCGCCGCTGTCTGATTTTTCCTCTGTTTTGGCTGTCTCCTAGGGGTCAGATTCTGCCCTGCTCCCGGAGCATTGCAGTGATCGCCTCCACCATGTCGCCGATGGAGCGGTCCTCCTCGGAGACGGTGAGATCCGCATACCGCTCATAGAGAGGTGTGCGCTCCCGGTAGAGGTCCTCCAGGGTCATCCCATCCCGCAGGGCAACGCCCCGGGCCTTCATGTTGGAAAGGCGCCCCGTGAGGTCCTCGAGGGACACCTTGAGGTAGAGGATCGTGCCGATTTCTTTGAAGTGTTCCATCGCCTTGGGGCCGTAGATCACGGACCCGCCGGGGGCGATCACCGTGTGATGGCAGGCAACCCCTGCGTTGATCTTCTCCTCGAGCTCTAGAAACCCGTCAATCCCGTGCTCGTCCATCAGCGCCTCCAGGCGCTTTCCGGTGGTGTTCTGGATGAGGAGATCCGTGTCGAGAAAGTCATACCCCAGGGCTTTGGCGAGGACCACCCCCAGGGTGGACTTGCCGGAGGCCGGCATGCCGATGAGGATCAGGTTGGATTTCTTCTCAGGTGTCTGCATTTGGTTCTCCAGGTTCTAACTCACTGCTGTTGTCTTGCTTTTGAAAGTACACCCTGCCCGCCTCCACATCCTGTAGGATCCGCTGTTTCAGGGCATCGAAGCTTGCAAACTTCTGCTCCGGGCGCTCGAAGGTGAGAAGCTCCACCCGGATCGTCTTCCCGTAGAGGTCCCCGTCAAAGTCGTAGACGAAGGTCTCCACGGAGACGCGCTTGCTGTCTGGCTGGACCGTGGGCTTTCTCCCGACGTCCGTCATGCCCCGGTAGGAGTGCTTTGTGCCGTCCGGCTCAAAGACCGTCACATCGGAGTAGTAGACCCCAAAGGGCGGCAGGATCTTCTCCTTGTCGGGATAGAGGTTCAGGGTGGGAAAGCCGATGGTCCGGCCCTTGGCGTTTCCGTGGGCGACGGTGCCGTAGAAGAAGTAGGGGCTTCCGAGGCACGCCGCGGCGTCCTCCATCCGCCCCGCCTCCACATAGCTGCGGATCAGCGTGGACGAGATGTCGTGATCCCCGTAGCGATCCTTCCGGATGAGCCTTGTCTCAAAGCCGCACTCCCTGGAGAGCGCATGGAGCAGGGCAAAGTTCCCAGCGCCCCGGTCCCCAAAGGAGAGGTCCGGCCCCGCCGCGATCACCCTTGCCTGCATCCTCTCAGAGAGGATCTCCCGGACAAAGACCTCAGGCGGCATCGCAGCGCTGTCGTGGTCAAAGGGGTACTCGATCAGGACGTCGACGCCGAGGTCCGCCAGGATCTTCCGCTTTTCCTGCCTGGTGGTGAGCTGCGGGACCGGCTCTCCGCGAAAGAAGGCCTCCGGCGCGGGGTCAAAGGTAAAGACCGCGGCAAGAAGCCCGTTCTCCTTCTCCTTTAAGATCTCCCGAAGGAGGCTCCGGTGTCCCCGGTGCACGCCGTCAAACTTTCCGATCACGGCGGCGCTGGGTCTTGCTAGCTGAAATTGTCTGGTGTTCGCAATGATCTGCACGGCGGTGCATGTCCTTCTTTCTCTTGTTGGTCAGGGGAGCGGCCGGTGATCCCCCGCAACCCGGTGGAACATCCGAACGCAGACCATGCGGTCCCGCTCCCCCGAAAAGGTGTAAATCCCGTAGAAGTTCCCCTGGTGGTCATAGACCCGGATCGGATCCCCCGCCTGCTTCATGATCTTTCTGGGATCGTCGCTTTTCTCCTGCAGGATGTTCGAAAACGAGAGGGGATTGCCGTTGTTGAGGTAGGGGAAGGCTGCCTCGGACACCGTGACCTTCGGCGCGTCCGCAAAAAACGCATCGATCGGGGTCACGTGGGCGAGGATCTCCTCCGGTTTGTGGTCTTTCATCTCCTGGAGCTGCCCCAGCGTCAGGGCCTCCTCCAGGGTAAACCTTCCGACCCTGGTCCGCAGAAGGTGCTCCATGGCGCCGCCCACCTTGAGGGCGTTCCCCAGGTCCTCACAGAGGGTCCGGATGTAGGTTCCCTTGGAGCAGACGACCCGCATGGTCACCAGGGGAAGGTCGATCTTCTGAATCTCCAGCTCGTAGATCGTGATCTTTCTTGGCTTTCGCTCCACGACCTTTCCCGCCCGGGCGAGCTCATAGAGCCTCGTCCCGTTCTGGGAGATCGCGCTGTACATCGGCGGGATCTGGGAGATCTCCCCGACAAAGCCCGCGGCTGTTCTGCGGATCTCCTCTTCGGAAAGGGCAAGGACCGTTTTGGGATCACAGGTTCCCGTCACGGTCCCGGTCATGTCCTGGGTGTCGGTCGTGACCCCAAGGCGCAGAACCGCCACGTACTCCTTGTCCCGGTCCCCGATCATGTCCGCGAGCTTGGTCGCGCTCCCGAGGCAGACGGGGAGAACCCCCTCCGCCGCGGGGTCCAGGGTCCCCGTGTGGCCGATCTTTTTCTGGTGCAGGATCCCCCGGAGTTTTGCCACCACGTCGCTGGAGGTAAAGCCCGGCTCCTTGCGGACGGTGAGCATTCCGTCAATCATCGGCGCCCTCTTTCGCTGCCGCGTCGGCGGCGTCCTTGGCTTGGAGCTGCTCCTCGATCAGGGCAGACATGTTGTTGATGATGTCGTGGTAGGAGGCATTGACCGTACAGCCGGCCGCCCTTGCGTGGCCGCCGCCGCCAAAGCGCTCCGCCACCTTTGCGACGTCCACGTCGCCGTTGGAGCGAAGGGACACCTTGTAGGTCAACGGCTCCATCTCGTACATGAAGATCGCGCAGGAGACGCCGGTGGTGCTGTTGAGCTGGCTGACGATCCCGTCCATGTCCTTGCTGAGGGCCCGGTAGAACTGCATGGTCTTGCGGTCGATCATGGAGACGATGCAGCGCCCGTCCATGAACAGGATGCTCTCGAGGAGTGCCCTGCCCAGGATCTGCTGCTGGATGTAGTTCTTCTCAAAGAACACCTGTCGCGCGATGTCCGAGTGGTCAAAGCCGTAGGACATGAGCTTCCCCGCGATCTCCATGGTGAGCGGCGCGGTGTTGGAGTACTGGAAGAGCCCGGTGTCCGTCACGATCCCGATGTAGAGATCCAGGGCGACATTTTTGTCGATGTACTGCTCGTCCATCACCCGGTAGCAGAGCTCACAGGTGCTGGAGGCCTCCGGGATCACCCAGTTGACCTGGCCGCTCCCCTTGGCGTTGGACTGGTGGTGATCAATGTTGATCCGCTTTGCCGCCTTGTAGAAGTAGTCCATGGAGTCGCCGAGCCTGGTCCCCTCGCAGTCGAGGCAGAGGAAGGCGTCGTAGGAGGCGACGTCGGTCGCGTAGTCCCAGCGGACGAAGTCCTGGCCGGTGAGGCACCGGCACAGGCTGTCGGAGATGTCCCCGAGGAAGACGTCGATGCGGACCTTGTCCCCCAGGGCATTTCGCAGGTACTGGGCCATGGCAAGGCAGGACCCCGCGCAGTCCCCGTCGGGGCGCACGTGGCCGCTGATGCCGATGGTCTTGCAGTCTTGCACTTCTTCTAAGATGTTGATCAAGCGTTTCCCTCCTGTGCTGCCGGACCGACGTTATTACTGCTCGTCCAGCCCGTCATCCTCTCCCAGATCATAGCCGGAGAGGTCGTCGATGTCGATTCCCTTCGCGCGCCGCTCCCGGTCCGCTTCCTCGTCAGCCGCCGTGACCTCGTCGATCTTGTGGCCCATGCTGACGCCGTAGGCGATGGAGTCGTCCAGGATGAAGTGGAGCTCCGGGGTATTGCGCAGGTTCACCCTGTGGGCGAGCTCCGTGCGGATGAAGCCGCTGGCAGAGCGGATGCCCTCCATGGTGCGCTTCCCGTCCTCAGCAGAGCCCAGGACCGAGAGCCACACCTTGCAGTTCTTCAGATCCGGGGCGACCTCCACCTCCAGCACACTGGTCATCGGGGAGACCCTGGGGTCCTTGATCTCGCGCAGAATCTGCGCCAGCTCCCGCATGACCACGTCGTTGACCTTGCGGTTTTTCACACTGTTTTTTCTCATAATTTTGCTTTGTTCCTATCGCAAGGCACCCGAACGCAGTGCATCCGGGTGCCTAACTTTTTTATGCCTGCTGCGCGGCAGCTGCTGCCTTGGCAGCCTTCTCCGCAGCCTTCTTTTCTGCTTCCTTGCGGGCAATGACCTGCTCTCTGGGGACCTCGACCATCTTGTAGCACTCGATCTGGTCGCCCTCCTGGATGGCGTCGAAATCCTGGAACACAAGGCCGCAGTCGTAACCGGCCTTGACCTCCTTGACGTCGTCCTTGAAGCGCTTTAAGGATGCGAGAGCACCCTCGAAGATCTGATCCTTGCCACGTGTAATGCGCACCTGGCAGTCCCGCTCGACCACACCGTCCAGGACCATGGAGCCCGCGATGTTGCCGATCTTGCCGGACTTGAAAATCTGCCGGACCTCAGCATGGCCGATGACCTTCTCCTCGTAGACCGGTGCCAGCATGCCCTTGAGGGCGGCATCCACGTCGTCGATGCACTCGTAGATGACCTTGTACAGGTGGATGGAGACCCCGCCGTGCTCGGCGATCGACTTGGCCGTCGCATCCGGATGGACGTTGAAGCCGATGATCGCGGCGTTGGAGGCCTCGGCCAGGTTCACATCGCTCTCGGTGATGTTGCCGACCGCGGAGTGGATGATCTTGACCATGACCTCGTCGTTGGAGAGCTTGAGCAGGGACTGGCAGAGCGCCTCTACAGAGCCCTGCACATCGGCCTTGACGATGAGCTCGAGCTCCTTCATCTTGCCCTCTCTCATCTGGTCGAACAGATCCTCCACGTTCATGGACATTCTATTCTCCTCGACCAGCTCCTCCTTGTGCTGTGCCTTGTAGGTCTCGGCGTACTGCTTTGCCTCGTCGTTGGTCGCGTGGGCAACCAGCACCTCACCGGCAGAGGGCACATCGGAGAGACCCAGCACCATGACCGGGAAGGAAGGACCTGCCTGCTTGACGTTCTTGCCCTTGTCGTTGATCAGGGCTCTGACCTTGCCGGAGGCAGCGCCCGCGGAGATGAAGTCTCCCACATGGAGCGTGCCCTTCTGCACGAGGACGTTGGCGACAGGGCCTCTGCCCTTGTCGAGCTTTGCCTCCAGGACGACGCCTCTTGCCAGGCGGTCCGGGTTGGCCTTGAGCTCCATGACATCTGCCTGCAGAAGGATCGTCTCCAGCAGGTCATCGATGCCCTGGCCGATCTTGGCGGAGACCTCCACGAACTCGGTGGATCCGCCCCAGTCCGTCGGGATCAGCTCATACTTGGAGAGCTGCTCCTTGACCCGGTCCGGATTCGCGCCGGGCTTATCGATCTTGTTGATGGCGACGATGATCTCGACGCCGGCAGCCCTGGCGTGGTTGATGGCCTCCACGGTCTGGGGCATCACGCCGTCATCCGCAGCGACCACCAGCACGGCGATATCCGTCGCCTGGGCGCCGCGAAGACGCATGGCGGTGAAGGACTCGTGTCCGGGGGTGTCGAGGAAGGTGATGGTTCTGCCCTTGACGTCGACGGTGTAGGCGCCGATCGCCTGGGTGATGCCGCCGGCCTCCTTGTCGGTGACCTTCGTGTGCCGGATGTAATCCAAAAGGGAGGTCTTGCCGTGATCGACGTGGCCCATGACCACGATGATCGGCGGGCGCTCCTTGAGGGTGGCGGGATCGTCCTCATCCTCAGCCAGGAGCTGCTGGATCTCGTCGACCTTCTCCTCCTTCTCGCAGAGGATGTCGTAGTCCGCCGCGATGTCCTCGGCCTCTTCGTAGGTGATCTCCGTGTTGACGGTGGTCATCTTTCCGGCGAGGAAGAGCTTCTTGATGATCTCAGCCGGCTGCATGTGCATGGCCTCGGCCAGGTCACGGATCGTGAGCTTCTCGGGGATGCGGATGACCTTGATCTGCTCCTCGGGGGCCTTCTTTTCCTCGACGACGGGCTTGATAAAGCGGCCGCTCCGGTTGCGCTTCTCTCTCTGCTCATCCTCGGCAAAGGCGACGTCCTTCTTGCTGCGCTTGTCTCTGGACTGGCTGCTGTAGCCTCTTCTGCGGTTCTCGGCGTTGAAGCTCTCGCCGCTCCCGCCCCCTTCTCCGGGGCGTCCCTGTCCGGGACGGGCATTCCGGCCGGACCCCTGGGCGGGGCCTCTGCCCCTTCCCTGGTAGCTGTTTCCGGAGCTCTGGCCGGGACGGGATCCCGCATAGGATCTTCCCTGGCCCGGGCGCGCCGTGCCGCTCCCGGTCCGGCTTCCGGTCCGGGAGGAAGAGGACGACGACGAGCGGGTCGAGGTCTTGAAGTAGGACTTGGACAGGTCGTAGTGGGTCGGCCTCGGCTTTGCCTGGGAGGCCTGCACGGCCGCCACGGTGCTGTCGATCTTTCTCTCGGGCGCCGGGCGCTCCGCCTTTTCCTCGCGGGCAGGTGCCGCGGGCGCTGCCTTGGGCTTTTCCTGCACCGGTGCCGGTGCGGGCGCCTTCTCGCGCACCTCGGCCGCCTTCGGCGCCTCCTGGGCCTTTACGGGCTCAGCAGCTGCCGGTGCCGGCGCGGGTGCGGGCTTTGCCGCCTCGCGCTTTTTGGTCTCCTCGGGCGCATGGTAGTCCATCTGCACCTGGGTCGGCTGGGTCTTGGGCTTGATCGGACGGTAGACGCCGCCCATGCCGGCGCTTCTCGCGGAGGACTGCTGCCTTTGTCCGCCGCTTCTTGCCTGGCGGGATGCCTGGCCCTGCGGGGCCTTTCTCGTCTGGCCGGAGCTGTAGCTCGCGCCTCTTGCGCTGCCGCTCCCGTTGGTCACGATGATGATCTTTTTCTTCTTCACCGGGTGGACGCCTGCCACCGGGGCCTTCTTGGCATCGGAAGAGGCCGCGCGCTTTCCGAACCGGTCGGCAACCAGCTTCTCTGCACTGTCATCGACGAGACCCTTGTCCGCTGCAATTCCCTTGGATTGAAGGAAGGTCTCGATCTCCTTCCGGTCTGCTGCGTATGCTTTTTCCAGTTCACTGATTTTCTTCGACATTCTGACCTCTTTCTCCCTGCTTTGAATTGATTTCCCTCACAAGGCTCCGTGCCAGTCCCTCGTCGGTGACCGCCGCACAGGAGCGCAGTTCTTTTCCCATCGCATGGCCCAGGCTCTCCTTGTCCCCGTAGGTCACAAGTGGCACGCCCCGGGCGCGGCACCCCTCTTCCAGCTCGTGCCGGGTGTTGCCCTTTGCGTCCGCGGCGAGAAGGACTAGGTACACCTGACCCGCCTTCAGCGCCTGCGTGCAGAGAAAGGTTCCGCTTCTGACTTTTCCGGCCCGCTGGCAGATGCCCAAAAGCTGCAGTACTTTATCCTGCATGGTCACCTCCCAAAGAGCCGCCGCTCCTTTGTTCCCGGGCAAGTCCCTCGGACAGGCGTTCATACACCTCCTCCGGAATCTGTGCCCCGAGGCTCTTCTCCAGTGCCCGCTTCTTCCTCGCCTTCTCCAGGCACTCGGGATTGCGGCACAGATAGGCGCCCCGGCCGTTGGCACGGCCGCTTCCGTCGAGGACAATGCTGCCCTCCGGCGTTCGGATCACGCGGATCAGTTCCCTTTTCTCCTTTTTCGCACCGCAGCCTGTGCAGCTGCGCATCGGAATCTTCTTTGCCAAACTTTTCCTTCCTCTTTTACTTCAAGGCAGTGAGTGTTGCTTTTGGGTCAGGAGGCAGTTCAAGCCTCAGGGGTGTTCTCCCCCTCCGGGGCATCCTCCTCGGCGGGAGTCTCCTCGGCGGGCGCATCCTCAGCAGGTGCAGCACCCTCTTCCGGTGCCTCGTCCTCGTAGCCTTCCTCCTCCATGTCGGCAGGGATCGGCTCGCCGTTCTCGTCGAGCAGAAGCTCTCCGTTCTCGTCCACGAGGTAGCCGTCGCTGTTGACGTACTCGACCTCCTCGTCGTCGCTGTCCATGTAGTCCTCGTAGCGGAAGCCCGGGGTGACCTTTGCCTGGTCCTCATCCTTGATGTCAATCTTGTAGCCGGTCAGGCGGGCTGCCAGCCTTGCGTTCTGGCCCTCACGGCCGATGGCAAGGGAGAGCTGGTAGTTGGGCACCACGACCTTGGCGGTCTTCTCCATGGGATCCGCAAAGACGGCAATGATCCTGGCCGGTGAGAGGGCGTTCTGGATGAAGTTGCCCGGGTTCTCATCCCAGCTGACGATATCGATCTTCTCGCCGCCGAGCTGGTCCACGATGCTGTTGACACGGGAGCCGTTGAGACCGACGCAGGCGCCGACGGGATCCACGTTGGGATCGTTGGAGGACACGGCGATCTTCGTGCGGCTTCCCGCCTCTCTGGCGATGCTGCGGATCTCGACGATGCCGTCGTGGATCTCCTGCACCTCCTCCTCGAAGAGGCACTTGACAAGGTCCGGATGGGTCCTGGAGACCAGGATCCTGGTGGAGCCGTGGTTGGAGAGGCGAACGTCTAACACGTAGACCTTGACCCGGTCGTTGACGTGCAGGGTCTCGTTCGGGACCATCTCCTTGTCGTTTAAGATGCCCTCGGCGCGGCCGAGGTTGATGGCGAAGCCGTGGCCCATCTCGTGGGCGACGGTGCCGTTCATCACGGTGTGGATCTTCTCCTTGTAGTAGTTGTAGACGGAGTTGCGCTCCTCCTCGCGGATCTTCTGGAGGATGACGTTCTTTGCGATCTGGGTGGCAATTCTGCCGAAGGACTGGGAGTTGATGTCGACCTGAACCACGTCGCCGACCTCACCGAGAAGGTGAAGCTTTGCCGCCTCTTCCTGGCTGATCTGCGTCTGGGAATCCTCCACGTCTTCCTCCGTGGGGACAATGGTCTTCTCCGCGTACACGCGGTAGTCGCAGGTGTCCCGGTCGATGGAGACCTTGATGTTCTCCGTGCGGCCGAAGCTGTTCTTGCACGCGGTCACAAGTGCCTGCCCGATGGCGTCAAACAGCGTATCCTGGGAGATGTTCTTCTCCTTCTCGACCATTTCCATGGCGGTTTTCAGTTCAGTGTTCATTTTTTCGTTGTCCTTTCTGCGGCAGTGCCGCATACCCTGCCCCTTCGGTGCCGGGCGCTCAGAAATCGATCGCAAGGCGGATCTTTGCCAGGTTCTTCCGCTCGAGAACGAGCTCACTTCCGTCCTCCTCTTCGAGCGTCACCGTGTCGGCGTCAAAGGCCCGCAGAATTCCCGAGAACTGCTTCGTCCCCGCATCGCCGACGGGCCGGAAGGTTGTCCCCTCCACCTCTTCCCCAATGGACTGGGCGAAGTGCCGGTCCTTGGTCAGTGCCCGCCCGAGCCCGGGGCTCGAGACCTCCAGCGTGTAGGCATCGGCGATGAAATCCGATGCATCCAGCGCATCCGAGAGGAGCCGGGAGACGGCCTCACAGTCGTCGATCGTCACGCCTCCATCCTTGTCGATGTAGCAGCGCAGGTAGTTCTCCGATCCCTCCCGGACGTACTCCACGTCGTACACCCGCACCCCGCAGGATGCGGCGATCGGGGCGAGGAGCGCCTCGGCCTGCTCCGTGATCTTTCCCGTCTTTGCCATAGTCCCTCCAAAACCTCCGCACCGGGTGAGATTCCCGCGCAGACTGACAGAAAGCAGGGAGTGAACCTTGCGGTTCACTCCCTGTTCCAGACTTCATTCAAGCTTTCCTTAGCATACCACACTCTTTGGTATCCTGCAAGTGAAATTTCGAAGTTTTACGACGATTTCGCACGAATTTTTGCGGTTTTTACAGGTCACCGCCTGCCTCCTCGTCGTGCTCTGCGGCCTCGACGGCCTCGGCCGCCTCCTCGGACTCCGCGGCAGCGGCGGCAACCTCCTCGGCCCGCTTCTCCTCGCGGCTCTCTTCTTTAGTTTTAGTCGGTGCCGGCTGCGGCGTGTGGCGGTCGCCGATCTCCTTCTCGAGGCGCTCCACCTCCATCTTCGCCCGGCGGATGCGGATGATCCCGTCCTCGAACTCGGTGCCGTTCTCCTCGCCGTGGGCAGCGAAGTAGGCCTTGCCGAGGGCGGAGTAGGCCGCCTCGATCTCCTTCTTCGCGTCGTCGAGCTGCCAGTTCAGCTTTGCAATCTCCGCCGCCGTCTGCACGCCGGCCGCGGCCTTCTTTCCGGAGCGGCCCAGTGCCTGCCCCGCCTGATTCAGTCCGTCTGTCAGATTCTGCATAAAGGAACTCATTGTCATTACCCTCCTGTCTGCGGGTGATCCCCGTTGTGCTCAGTACCAGTATGCTACGAATTTGCAAAATTGTCCTGTGATAAATCTTATGTTTTGGTCAACTGCTCACGACCCTAAAGGGTCGGAGCTTGCAGCTGGTCCCGGAAGTGCAAACGTAACGCCGAAGCGTTCTCCTTCCTTCGATTGCCGGGAATGCACCCTTTTACCGCCGCATCGTCGGGTGGCTGACAACACCCGTGGATTTGCACCCTGCATGCAGGGCCTTACGCTTTTATTGCCTGATCACGCATTGCGAGTTTGACTGTTACGCAAGGATGGATTGTCGATTCCGGACACCCACAATGTTCCAAGAAGCCATATGTTCATAGCTCCGACGCGATCATCGTTGGTACGAAAACCGCATCTGTCACAATGATATGCGTGCATCTTGTGATCGCGGTTTTCCTTGTGGATACGTCCGCAGCGAGGGCATCTTTGCGATGTATAGCTGGCATCGACTTTTATTACTTCGCTTCCAGCTTCATGAGCTTTATACGTGAGTTTTGTCTCTAAATCGTAGAATGCCCAGTTGCGCAGATCGTGCGTCTGCTGTTTTGAATGGAAATTGCCAGCATCCGTAGACACATCTTTCAGATCTTCGAGGGTGAACAGTGTACCGGGCCCATATTTCGTAACGAGTGCCTTACTGAGCTGATGGTTAACATCAGCCATCCAACGGTTCTCTCGTCCGGAAATGCGCTTTAAGGCCCGCTTTGCTGACTTCGTTCCTCTTGATTGAAGCTGTGCCCTGACTGAATCAAACTTCCTGCGTTTTGAAAGGATCTGTTTACCTGATACGAAACGCGTTTGCTGAGCGGTATCAAACGTGGTGTCGATAAATCTGAGGCCACGATCAATACCGACGACGCATTTCGTGTCGTCTCTCTGAAAATCAGGTGCGTCCTTTGTGGCCGAAATATGCAGATACCAGTTTCTCTTGACATTGACCAGCTTTGCCGTGCCGAATTTCCACGTACCATCAAAGAATTTGTTCATGGCTTTCGGAACCGTAAAGGAACACACAACCCGTTTTCCAAGCGTGTTGATAGAGATTTTGGAACCATTATCAACAAAACTGTAATCCCGGTTGCGCACCAAATCGGCCTGCGGTCTGTGAAAATGCAGAGGCTTGGCAAGCCATGTCATATCTCGTTCGGCAGAGTACCATTTCCCATCAGCCGAGAATTTGACAGGCTTACCCTTCATCTGCGTGTCAACGGTTTGATATCTGGCAGTTACCGTGCGGATAGCAGACTGTGCCATTTGGGATTTCAACCGGAAAGATTCTCGCAGATGGGAATACAATTCTTTTGACAGCACTACAGAATTGACAACAAAATCGTGGTCAAAAATATACTGGGAGATATCGTCACAAGCCAGCATGTATTGATACGCAGTGTCTGCGAAAGCCTGACCGCTTGCATCGTCCGTATTCAGTTTGAGCTTTAGTACCACGGCAAGCTGCATACCATTTGTCCTTTCAATACAATGACATTATATCTCATATTATATTGAAATACAACTGTTTGTTCAGTATCATTACTGCATGAAAAGGAATTTTGTGCAGCGCAACAAACAAGACGGTTATCATCATCGTAGCCATAACAAAACAAAACTGCTGGTACATATTGTATTGGTCACCAAATACCGCAAACCAATATTAGTTGGAAATTGTCGTATCACTGTTAAACAGCTGTTGTACGAAAGTGCAGAACGTCATCACTGGTATATTCAAGCAATGAAGACCGACAGAGACCACATACATATTCTTCTTCAATATCCGCCGAACGACAGCATCAAACGTATCGTCAGTATTTTGAAACAGGAAAGTACCTATCATGTCAGCAAACGTATGCTGCTTTCTTGGGAAACTATTATTGGACTGAACATACATTGTGGTCAGATGGTTATTTTGCGGCAAGTGTCGGAGATGCCTCATCGGAGACCATTCAGGAATATATCGCCAATCAGGGTTAATAAAAACGCCCCTAAAGGGGCGACGTTTCCTCATAAAATTGATGAATTTTTGGTCAAACGGTCATTTCTACGGCCTGTTCGCGCCTGGCAGGGGTTCCGACCTGTGCCAGGTACCAGATGAGAAACTTCGTGTCCCGTTCCGTGCAGTGGCGCTCGGAGAGGGAATGGAGGTTTGCCGCGGCGGCTTCCTCCGGGTCTGCCCAGACCGCGGAAAACCCGAGGGCCTTCTCGCTGTCGGTCAGATGGAGCGGCGCGGGGGCCACCTCGTCCCCGGCTTCTACTTCATAAAAGTAGGTATGCCGCTCAAAGCGCTTTTGGGGGTCGCAGACATCCCGCCGCTTTTCGACGGTCTCGCCGATCTCCCTTGCGGTCTTTGTCAGGATCGAGAGCCCTGTCTCCTCCCAGACCTCCCTGGCGAGGGCGGTCATACGATCCTCCCCCGGGGCCATTCCGCCGCCCGGGATCTTGTAGTCCCCGGAGGCAGCCCGCTGCATCGCCAGCTTCCCGTCCCGCCAGATCAGGGCGCGCACCGTGGTGCGCAGCTCCAACGGCATGTCCTCGGTGTAGTTCTTCTCATCCAGCACAAAGATCGTCTTCATAGCCGTCCCCCCGGGCCTTCCCGCCCTGCGAATCCGGAGTATCGATGGAAGTTAACAGACATTTTACGGAGAAGGCCGCAAGATTGCAAGGTTTTACCACATTTTTTCACATATTTTTCATCTGCTTTATTTTCCATTCCCGGCCCGCAAAGTTTCCCCGCTTCGTGCTATCATGTGCAGTGCGGCGCATGAGGCGCCGCGGGAAAGAAAGGCTGACAGCATATGCATCGATTTTGGAACCACTCGGACAAGCGCCCCGCCCCGGCGGGGCTCCTCCTCCTTTTTCTCCTTTTGTTTCTCCTTCCGGGGCGCGGCGCCTGGGCCGGAACGGTGACCTTTTCCGCAAACGGTGGAACCGGCACCATGGAGGACGTGACAACCAGCGCATCCTCCGACACTCTCCCCGCCTGCCGCTACACCCGCTACGGCTACATCTTCCGCGGCTGGGTGACGGACCTCTCCCATGAGACACCCGACTACGACGACCAGGCAGAGGTTCCGACCGATGAAAACCTGACCCTCTACGCCCTCTGGGAGCCCCAGCTCTACATCGTCCACTTTGACGCCAATGGGGGACTCGGCAGTATGTCCGACATCTACGGAATCTACAACGAGCCCCTGACACTCCCGAAGAGCACCTTCACCACAACGAAGTTTCTCTTTAACGGCTGGATCGACACCTCCACCGGGGCGCGCTATGCGGACGGGGGGACCGTCGAAAACTTA
Organism: Lachnospiraceae bacterium; assembly: GCA_022483465.1. Classification (GTDB taxonomy): domain Bacteria; phylum Bacillota; class Clostridia; order Lachnospirales; family Lachnospiraceae; genus CAG-791. The sequence goes on from JAKVNF010000001.1 coordinate 595,238, forward strand.
AAGTCCGGCAGCACCTACTCCCGCAAGATCCTCACCGTCGACGCGGGAAAGCCAAAGAACACCAAGTACTCCTTCCAGTCGACGCAGGGGTCCTGCGTCTATGACGAGGACGGGACGAGGTACCTCGTCACCGCGGCCTCCATCAACGACAGAGCCTACTACAAGGGGAATCTCTCCCACTACGAGACCGTGCTGACCAAGTACGACCTCTCCACCGGCGAGGTGGTGGCAAGGGCAAGGAACCTCGACTTTGACCACGGGAACGGGATCTGCTACTCCCCGGAGAGCGGCCACCTCTACATCGCAGAGGGCGGGACCCTGGACGGGTATCCCAGCGGCGTCATGGAGGTGGATCAGAACTTAAAGGAGGTGAAGCACTACACGTTTCCCCTCCTCAACAACATCTGGGCCATCGCCTATGCGGATCACCACTTCTACCTGATCGGCAAGAATGAGAACTCCCGCAACTCCCTGTGCGTCCTAAACGACGACATGCAGACCCTCTCCATCACGGAGCTGGACAACTACTACACGAACTTCTCCTCCCAGGGGATCGCGGCGGACGCAAACTTCATCTATGCCCTGAGCGCCGGCTTCAAGACCTACGAGTGGAAGTCCAAGCAGCGGATCAACGTCTTCACCCACGACGGCACCTACGTGGGGGTGTGGACCTTCGACATCCCGGAGGAGGCGGAGGACATCACCGTGGTGGACCAGTACGCCTACATCACCACCAACGAGAAGAACGAGTCCACCCTCTACCGGACGCGCCTTCCCGAGACGACGCTGACGGCGATCTGGAAAAAGTAGAAAGGAACATTCCCTATGATCTCAAAAGGACAGCTGAAGCAGCGCCTTGCCACCACGGGCTCGAGATGGTGGTTCGTCCTCCGGTGGGTGGCCTTTGCCCTGGTCTGCGGCGTGGTGCTGGGCCTCGTGGGCGGCGCCTTCGCAAAGCTCATCGACCTCGCGGGGGACGTTCGGACGGCGCACCCTGCCTTTCTCCTCCTTCTTCCCGTGGGGGCGCTTTTGATCCACGGGTTCTATAAGGCGATCCGGGCGGATGACACCGGCACAAACCTCATCCTCTCCTCGGTGCAGTCCGGGCAGGCGGTGCCGCTTCGGCTCGCCCCGGCGATCTTCTTCTCCACGGTGTTCTCGCACCTGTGCGGCGCCTCCGTGGGCAGAGAGGGGGCGGCGCTCCAGCTCGGCGGCTCTGTCTCCAGCGCCCTGGGAAAGATCTTTCACCTGCACCGGGACGATCACCACGTGATGGTGATGTGCGGCATGTCGGCGGCCTTCTCCGCGATCTTTGCGACCCCCATGTCCGCCGCGGTCTTCTCCATGGAGGTCGTGAACGTGGGCATCATGCACTACGCGGCGCTCCTGCCGTGCATCGTCTCCTCCCTGACGGCAAGGGCCGTCGCCCGGGCGGTTTTTGACCTTCCGGATGCCAGGTACGCGGTCACCTCGATCCCCACCCTCTCCTTTGGAACCGCGGTGGAGGCGGGGGTCTTCGGCCTCGCCTGCGGCTTTGTCTGCATCCTCTACTGCTCCTGCCTGCACCACGCAGAGACCGGGTTCCAAAAGAGGATCAAGTCCCCAGCCCTGCGGGCCGTGATCCTGGGAGCGCTCCTTCTTGGCATGACGTACCTCTCCGGCGGACAGACCTTCAACGGCACCGGGTCGTCTGTCATCGGGGATGCGATCTTCGGGGTGTCCCTTCCCTGGTACTACCTCCTTGTGAAGATCCTCTTCACCTCCCTCTCCCTGGCGGCCGGCTACAAGGGCGGCGAGATCGTCCCCGCCCTGTTTGTGGGCTCCTGCCTTGGGAACCTGACCGGGGCCTTCTTCCCCGCCTGCGGCAGGAGCCTTCTGGCGGCCTGCGGCATCGGCGCCGCCTTCTGCGGCGTGACGAACAGCCCGATCACGGCGCTTCTCATCTGCCTGGACCTCTTCGGCATGGACGGAGCCCCCTACTACCTGCTGGCTGTCGCGGTCTCGTACCTCGCCTCCGGCTACTACGGCCTCTACAACACCCAGAAGATCGCCTGGCCCAAGTACCGGGCGGGGTTCCCGGAGAGCGGGGAGAAGAACTGAACCGGGGTCTTCCCAGATCGTTTCGCTCGACAATTCTTCCATCCGGCAGGACACCCTGCCGGATTTCTGCTTCTGTCCTGCCGTTGCAGGGCCTGATAAGATAGCTCTATACACGCTGGGAAGGAGGGATCGGCATGGAAGAAGCGCACAGCGACCTCAGGGTTGCGAGAACCCGAAAGGCCATCCGGGACGCATTCTGCGAGATGGTGATGGAGAAGGAGGCATCCCGGATCACGGTGAAGGAGCTGGCCGAGCGGGCCGGCATCCACCGAAAGACCTTCTACCTCCACTACACGACGATCGAGGCGCTCTACGAGGATGTCCTCGGGGACATCAGCAGCGCCTACTGCAGAAAGATCGACAAGATCCCGAAGGATGCGCCCTTCCACGAGGTGAACGAGGTCTTCTTCCGGTTCTTTGCTGCCCAGCCGCCCTATGTCGAAAAGCTGATCTGCGATCCCAGCTACCGGGACTTCGCGGAAAAACTATTTCTCGCCACGAAAGTCCACAACCGAAGCCGCTACAACCCCTATGCCGCCTACTCGGAAAAGGCCCAGAACATCATCAACACGTTCCTGTGCCTCGGCTCGGTGAACGTCTACCGCCAGTGGGTGCGGGATGGGAAGGCCCTCCCCCTGGAGGAGCTGATCGCCCTGACCGATGACCTCTTTGAGCACGGCGTCGCCCGCATCCGGGAGCAGGCGGGCACATGAGCGCGGCGGAAAGGAGCCAACATGCTGATTGAGACCGCTCTCCCGGAACAGCTCGATGCCTTTGGCCGCTGCGGGACCCTCTCCGCCGCGGCCAAGGAGCTCCACCTCTCCCAGCCCGCCCTGACCAGGGCCATAAAGCGGCTGGAGGAGCTGGTCGTCCCCTGTTTGACCGGAGCGCCAACCGCCTCACCCTAAACGAGACGGGGCAGCTGCCGGCAAGGCGGGGGAGGTGCTTGCGAGCGGCCGGGCCCTCGTGGAGGAAGTGCGCGCCTTTGACCTTCGGCAGCGCACGATCCGCCTCGCCGCCTGCGCCCCGGCGCCGCTTCGCCTCCTTCGGGATCTTCTTGCAGAGCTATCCCCGAGCCGCCACCTCACCTGCGGCATTCGGGAGGAGGACGCGGCGGCAAAAGACCTCCCTGCCGGGCACCTGGACCTTGCGGTCTTTCGTGCGCCGGCGGAGGATCCGCTCCTTGTCTCCGCGGTCTGCTGCCGGGAGCAGCTCTGCGTCCTCGTGCCGCCGGGGCATCCGCTCGCCGAGAAGTCCGCGCTCTTGTTCCGGGATCTTGCCGGGGTGCTCATGCTGCAGTACAAGGACGCCGGCTTCTGAGTGGACCTCTGCCGCAGGAAGATCCCGGACGCCCGCCTCATCCTGCAGGAGGACCGGAAGGCCTTTTTGGAGCTCGCCTCCACCTCGGCCCTGCCCAGGTTCTACACAGCGCTCTTCAACCGGTTTAAAGCCCAGGACGTCTCCGGGCAGCGGATCCTCCCCATCGAGGACCCGGAGGCCAGCGTCACCTACCACCTCGCCACAAGGCGGGAGGACATAGCAAGGTATCGGGCGCTCTTTGATAGGCTTCCCGGGGCAGTACAGGCCCGCTCCTGAACAGGCACAACACAAGACAAAATAAGACAACACGGCATTGGATCCTGTGATCCTTCGCCGTGTTGTCTTTGGCGTTAGTAAAGAACCGGGTTGACGGGTTCCATACCACAACCTCCATGGTGAACTCTCGACGCGATAATGTCTGATGAAGATATAGAATCCCCATTTGGAGCTCTTTTCTTCTCTGCATAATGCCTATCTTGTTATTTATAGTCACATGCTCGGCAAGTGGGTGTATGCTTTTAGGCAATCTAGGTGATGCTTTGTTACATGATGCAACACAGCACGGATAGGAGTGTACCCAGCTCGAGCTCAAAGTGAGGGATTAGTGGTCTCATGCTAGGCGATCGCTTATCAACCCGTTTCTTAACTAACGCCTTGTCTTTTTATGTCTCGTCTTTGGTGTTTTGGCCCTGCAGAAGGTCGAGCAGCGCCTCGCTGTGGCTTCTTCTCTTCTTCGTGGCAGTGCCAAGAAGGCACACGTGCCGGTACTGGCCGTAGCGGCTCTCCACATAAGACTTGACGTTCCCCGCCTGCATCTCCTTCTCGTATCCCGCCCGGTACCCGTCCCAGTCGGTGACGTGGTCCTGGTAGCCCTTTAGAAGGTCCGGGGAGGGGGCAAGCCGCACGTCGTGGACGTAGGCCGCCCCCGTCAGGGCGGGGACCAGGTAGGCGAGGTCCCGCTCCTTCGTAAACCCGCAGAGCTGATTCGAATTGTGCAGCCGAATATCCAGCACCAGGTCCGTGTGGTGGTCCTTCAGTGCTGTAAAGAACGCCTCCGCGCTGGTCTCATAGGCGCTCAGAGTAAAAAATTCCGTGTCCTTCATCGCTGCCTCCCGGGCCCGGCATCCTCCGGGCCTCATGATGACAGCGTAACACCAGACGCACTTTGATTTCGTTGCAACGGCAACGCATCACCCCGCGTGCGCCCGCTTCTCTTCCATCTCAAAGGGCGCCGGCTTTCCGCAGCAATACCCCTGCAGGAGCTCACACCCAGCCTCGGAGAGGAAGGCCGCCTACTCTCTCGTCTCCACGCCCTCTGCCAGGGTGTGGATGCCAAGGTCCGCGGCGCAGTCCAAAATTCCCTTGACGATGCGCCTTGCCGCGCTGCTTGCGCCGTCCAACTGCCCGCCCTCGTAGGTATAGACCGCCATCGGCACGGGCAGAATCTCCAGTGCCCGCCTCACGTCGTCCGAAATCGCTTCGCTTGTCTGCTTCGTGTTGTCTTCCATACTGCGCTCCTGCTGTCTGTCAATCCAGGCAGCGCCCTCTCTTTCTGCAGCCTGTGCCTGCTTCCCAGTGTGAACTACCCGCAGTTAAAACTGCGGGCTTCGGTGGTTTTTCCACCTCATTTGAGTTGCCTTCAACGGTGTCTTATACACAGATGGCTGTGATGCGCCGGAAATCTGAGGCCTAGCCCCATCCGAACCGGATGGTTGGTGCGCCGTTGCTTCTCTATTCACCGCTTTCGCGGGCAGTCACGGCGATTGATGTTTCTATATGGTTATGCGGCTTGCTCTTGATGATAAAGCCGCAGACCTTCCTCTTTGATGTTGATTGCTGCCTGCCAGTCGCGATCGATGATATTGCCGCAGACAGGGCAGACATACAATCGATCACTTAGCGTCAGATCATCTTTCCTGGAACCGCAATGGCAGCATGTTTTGGATGATGCATACCATTGATCGATTTTGACAAGTGTATGTCCGAAACGCTTGCATTTGTATTCCAGCATGCGTGTAAACATGCCCCAGCCTACATCCATAACAGATTTGCCAAGATGAAGGCTTTGCGCCATGGCATGCATGTTCAGGTCTTCAATGCAGATCACGTCATAATGATATGCGAGGTTATAGGACAGTTTGTCCAGAAAATCCCGCCTTTGTGCCGCTATTTTTTCATGCAGCTTTGCGATTCTGCGCTTCTGACGCTCGTAGCGCTTTGATCCACGTTTCATACCCGACAGCACATGCTGAAGTTTTGCAAGTTTCTCTTCCTGCTGACGATAAAACCGTGGAAACTCTGCAGTGTCACCATTGCTGTCCACATACAAGTGCTCCAATGACATGTCCAATCCGATGGCACGGATACCTTGGTTATCAGTATGCGTGTTTGCAGATGGAGCAGCTTTTGGTTCCTTGTATTCGTACTTGAGTGATACGAAAAATCTCCCGTTGCGGTCCATGGAGATGGTGGCTGATTTGAGAACGCCGCCTTTTTTGATTGGCGTTAGTAAAGAACCGGGTTGATGGGTTCCATACCACAACCTCCATGGTGAACTCTCGACGCGATAATGTCTGATGAAGATATAGAATCCCCATTTGGAGCTCTTTTCTTCTCTGCATAATGCCTATCTTGTTATTTATAGTCACATGCTCGGCAAGTAGGTGTATGCTTTTAGGCAATCTAGGTGATACTTTGTTACATGATGCAACACAGCACGGATAGAAGTGTACCCAGCTCGAGCTCAAAGTGAGGGATTAGTGGTCTCATGCTAGGCGATCGCTTATCAACCCGTTTCTTAACTAACGCCTTTTGATTTTGCGGTGCAACTTCAGCTTGATGAGCGTTTTCAGCTTTGGAAGTTTCAACAACCCGGAGCTTTCATCATAGGTAAGATTGGAGTGTCCTCCATTGCTGACAACGTTTGTTGTGTAGGATTGCGCTTCGTGCTTGCTATGAAAGCGAGGCATTTTGGCTCTTCCTTCGTAGAAATTGGCCCACGACTGTTCGTATTCGAGCTGAGCATTTGCGAGTGCAAGCGAGTCAGCCTGCTTAAGCCACGGGCACTCTTCCTGGTCTTTATAATCCGCAGGAGTGTTGTGAAGGTGTATCCCCATTTCGTTGTACATGAACAGGTCATCTTCCAGCATGCGGTTTTTGAGCCACCGTTTGGCGCCAAAATTGAAACGAATAAAGCTGCGCTGATCGGCGGTAGGAACAATTTCGTCTTTATAGCAGATGTAGTAAACGTCTGTATTTGATGATTTTGGTTTGTTCTTCTTTTTGACAGCCATAATCAATACGCCTTGCTCTGACGCTCAATGTATCTGCGGATGGTTTCTTCGGAAACATCGCCTACGGTTTCAACGTAGTACGAATGATTCCAAAGCTGCCCTCTCCACAAATGGTTTCTTAACTCCGGATGCCTTTCAAATAGCATGCGGCCCGAAATGCCCTTCATGTATTTGACCAGATTTGTGATCGACAGCTTCGGAGGTGCAGACACGAAGCAATGTACATGGTCAGCAGTGCCGACTTCGCATTCGTGGATGGTGAACCCCTTATCCTTGGCGACGGAAAGCAGAATGGCTTTCAGATCCTTCTCGATTTCCGGGGTTAATACCTTCTGTCGGTACTTGACGCACCATACCACATGGTAATTGATATTGCACACGCATGTTCGGTAATGCACGAGGTTTGTTTTCATACCTATAGTATAGCAGATATATAGTGGTATGTGTATAATCTATTTATAAAATCTTGTTGTAAGCTAAGCAATGCGTTGCAGCCGAGGAAGCGGGCTCGCTTTCATCTCGGCAATTGAATTGCCGAGAATTCCCGCTCGCAATCTTAAACAGCGGCATGGTATATTCCAAGTCGACGATATTTTATATTTTCCGGCATTGTTTATGATTATTTTGCACACATCTGCATTTTTCTGTGCACTCTGTGGACAAAAAAAGGCCGGAAGATGAAATTTTCATCTTCCGACCGGTCCTCGTGGAGCATACGGGATTCGAACCCGTGACCTCCTCCATGCCATGGAGACGCGCTCCCAACTGCGCTAATGCCCCGTGCAGCTCACCGTGATATCATACCGGATCCGGGGCTGTCCCGCAACTGTTTTTTGGTTGGTTTCGTATTTTCTTCTCCCCTGCTGCCCTAGCCCGCAAGAAACCAAAGGAGCGCGCACCAGAGAATCAAAGCGAGGGGCACGAGGATCCGAAACTTCCACTTCCGGGTCTTGTGGTGAAACGTAAACATCCCAAGCAGCGCCCCCAGGGCGCCGCCAAGAAAAGCAAAAAGGATCAATACCCGCTCCGGGATCCGCCACCTATGGTGCTTTGCCTTTTGCTTGTCCGCGCCGTAGAGGCAAAAGGCGATGAGGTTCACCGCCAGCAGATAGATCCATAAAAGTGCCGGCATCCCGGCAAAGGCAGCTGTCATACCATTTTCTCCTTTGTATTGTCCTCGAGGGCGGGCACCCCGCCCCGCAGGTACCAGTGCAAAAAGTGTACCACCTGCTCGTCCGGCATCTCGGGGTGCGCCGCGGGGAACGCAAGGGCCGTCACAAGGTCCGCGCAGACGAGCTCACTGCAGAGAACGTCCACCCCCCATCCCATCCGCATCCTTCGGCCCCGCCATCCTGGCAAGGGGAAGGAGGATTGCCCGGAGTTTTGCCGCAAAGGACGCCGCATCCTGCCGCAGGAACCTCGCGCGAAGGGCCGTGCCGCAGCAGGAAAAGAGGGTGGAGAGGGCCTCATCCAGAAGGTCCTCCTCTGCGGCGTCCGCAAGGTCCGCCGCGCTGTCAAAGTAGGCGTAGAAAGTGGAGCGGTGGTACCCCGCCGTCAGGGCCGCCTCCTTGGCGGTCATCGCGCCGCCTTTGTTCCTGGCAAGGCACCGCCAGTAGGCGGCGATCCAGTTCTTTCTGGTTGTGTCCGTGAAATCCAGGCGCTTGTGCATGGCTTCCTTCCAAAATCCGACACGCGGGCCGCGCCGTGTCGCACGGACTCCCCCCGGCCTGCGGTACCGTTCATTCTACAGAGATCGAAATGCCGGCGCAAGATCGCCGGCGGAGAGGGGACATAGGAATCCATATCATGGCGCACTGTTTGCGCCTGGAAAAATCGGAAACCTGGAGACGAGAAACCGCATCTACAAGCCGGCGGCGGAGGACCGGCGGGCCTTGAGGCGGCAAGGGTTCTGGCCCTTCGGGGACACGAGGTCACCCTCTTTGAGAGGAAAAGGCTCGGCGAGCGGATGAACGAGGCCTCCACCCCGGACTTCAAGGCGGACATCCGGCGGCTCATCGCCTACTGCGAAAACCAGATGAAAAAGCTTTCCGTCCGCGTGGTGATGGGGGAGGCGACGGAAGATGCCCTCTCCTCCTTCGACGCGGTGGTCGCCGCCACCGGGTCCCATCCCATCACGATGAAAATTCCCGGGTATGACCGGAAGAACGTCCGCACCGCGGCGGATGTGCTCAATGGGGCGCCCTGTCCCGGAAAGCGCGTCGTCATCATCGGCGGCGGGTCCGTCGGCGCCGAGACCGGGATCTGGCTTGCCGAGCAGGGGAAGGAGGTCACCATCGTCGAGATGCGGGAGGGGATCCTCCTCGATGAGATGGCGGCGACGAAGATCGTGGACCTCGGGATGATCCAGAAGCTCGGGATCACCCTCCTTCCCTGCCTGCCCTGGAGCGGATTGACGAGGCCGGCGTCACCGTGCGGGATCTTCCGATCCCCGTCTACCCCGCCGGCGACACGAAGCGCCCCCGCAAGATTTACGATGCGATCCACGAGGGCTACACCGCGGCCCTGCAGATCTGAGGCGCCGGCGATGTCAGGCAAAATTCTTCTGCACTGGCCCGAGATCTCGGTCTGGATCGCGGGGGTCCTGCTCCTGGTATCGTACTTTATCCAAGGGGTCCTCGAGACAAGGACCCTCCTCCTGCTTGCGGCCTTCCTCTTTCTCCACTTTTTCGAAAAGTTCGGCTTTCCCGGGGGCTTTCCCCTGGTGGGGCTCTGCGCGGAGTTCGGCGTGCGGAGTGAGGACCCGCGGACCTGGTTCCTCAATCGGTGCAATGCGATGTTTCGCAGCTGGTGGTTTGCAGCCTGGGTGTACGGGGGCGCGCTCCTCTTCCCGGGGTGAAGTTTCTCGTCCTTGCCGCGATTCTCTTCTCCTTCCTCGCGTGCGGGATGCACCTTGTATTCTTCCCCCTCCGGCTCCACCGGCTGTACAACCTGGGGCTCTTCTCGGCGGTCTTTCTCCTGACCCCGGTCTCGATCCGGCACCTGGTCCTTGCGGGAAGCGCCTTTGGCCTTCTGGACTTGATCCTTGCCATCTGCTGGATTCTCCTCCACTACTGGATCGGCTTCCGCTCCCCCTGGTACCAGAGACTCGGGCGGAACGATCCGAAGTGCACCTTCTCCGGGGAGGATGTGAAAAAAGGCCTTATTCCCAAATCCGAATGCGTTCTTGCTGGGAACGCAAAACGGACGGCAGCCGGGCTGCCGTCCGTTTGTGATCATATCAATTTCCGGCGATGGTCGAATGACTGGATTGGAATCACGCCTTCTCCGCGTAGCCGGCGGCGCGGCTCACCACGCTCCGAAAGTGCCCCGCCCCGTGGAAGGCGAGGTAGTTTGCCGCCGCGATCTCCCCGATCTTCTCCAGGGTGATGGGAAGGTGAAAGCCCCCGGCGATGTGGGGTGTCAGATACAGGTTGGGCACCTGGTAGAGGGGGCTCTCCTTCGGCAGGGGCTCCTCCTCGAAGACGTCCAGCCAGATCCCGGCAAAGCGGGAGGAGATGGCAAGGTCTTGAAGGGCTGCGGTCTCCAGGGCGCTCCCCCGGCCGGCGTTCATGAGATAGCTTCCCTCCTTGCAGGAGGCAAGAACCTCCCGGCTGACGAGGTGGTATGTCTCGCCTGTCCCCGGAAGGGAGAGGACGATGACGTCCGCGCGGGATGCTTCACTTCGCAGCTCCTCCACCGGGTGGATCTCGTCGAGCTCCTTGGGGCAGCTGTCCACATGGCGCCGGATCCCGGAGAGGGTGATCGGGTGCTCCGGCTCCGCAAAGGCACGGATCCTCCTTGCGAAGGAAAGCCCAATGTCGCCGGTTCCCACCAGGAGCATCCGCTTTCCCGCAGGGGAGTCCACCGGCCCCGCATCCTGCCAGAGACAAGCCTGTTGACTTTCCAGGTAGTTCGAGATCTTCTTCATCATGACGAGCAGCATGCAGACCAGGTACTCCGAGAGGGCGGTGCCGTAGGCCCCGGTGGCACAGGTCAGCACCGTGTCATCCGGGAGCACCCCGGGCGCGGTGTAGGCCTCTGCCCCGGCGCTGTTTAGCTGTACCCAGGATAGATGGGACGCGCCGGAAAGAAGTGCCGGCGGGACGTTCCCGATGAGGGCGTCCGCCTGCGCGAGCATCTTTTCGGTCACGTCGCTCTTGTTGCAAAAGCGAAGTTCATCGCCGTAGGTGCGTGCGACCTCCTCCAGTTTTTCCCGCTGCGGCCCGGCAAAGGGCACGGTTACCAGGACTTTTGCGCTTCTCATGCTTTTTCCCCCTCCTCTTTCGGAAACAGGTCCTCCTGCGCCATCGCGGCAGCGGCCTCGCTGGCGCTCCCCGGGCGGCCAAAGTAGTAGCCCTGGATGCGGTCGCAGGAGAGCGCCTCCAGGAGCTCGTACTGGTCTTTCGTCTCCACGCCCTCGCATAGGGCGGTCTTTCCCACGTCGTGGATGAGGCCGATGATGTCCCTGAGAAACGACTCGCCCTGCGCGGTCCCGTAGGTGGTAAGAAGCGAGCGGTCGATCTTGACGACGTCCACCGGGATCCTCGCAAGATAGCTCAGCGACGAGTAGCCCGTGCCGAAGTCGTCCATCAAAAGGCTGATGTGCAGGCCCCGTATCCGCGCAAAGAAGGCGCTCGCCTCCTCCCAGTTCTGGATGAAGAGGCTCTCGGTGATCTCCAGGTGGACCGCGGAGGCCGGCACCGCATACCTGGCGAGGAGCTCCTGCAGGCAGGTCTCGTACTCGGTGTCCCCGAGCTGCCCCGCCGAGTAGTTGATGGAGACGGGCGGCGGGGTAAGGCCCGCATCCCGCCACGCGCGGATCTGGCGGATTGTCATCTCCGTGGTCATGCGGCCGATCGTGCGGATCCAGCCATTCTTCTCGGCAATCGGGATGAAGACATCGGGGCCCATGGCCCCGTCCTGCATCCGGACCAGGGCCTCAAACCCGACGAGCTTCCCGGTCTTCGTGTCCACCTGGGGCTGGTAGACCATGTAGAAGCCATCGTGCTGGATCGCGGAGAGGACCCGGGCCCTTGCGTGTTCCGCCTCCAGCTCCTCCTGCCGCATCTTCTTTGTAAAGAGCAGGCACCCGTTCTTGCCGCCGCCCTTGACCCTTGCCACCGCGGCCTCGGCGCAGAGGATGACATCCTCCGCCGCCTCGCCCCGCTCGGCGTTGGCGGCGCCGACGCTGGCAAAGAGCCGCCCCCGGTTCATGCCGCTCTTTCGGACGGTCTGGAACACCTCGTTGACGTCGGCAAGAAGCGGATCCTCCTCCCGGATCTGGTATCCCGCGATCCAGATCAGGAACTCATCCCCGCCGTAGCGCGCGAGCTCCCCGCCGTAGCGGGCCGCGATCGGGGCAAGCTCTCCCGCGATCTCCCGAAGGAGCCGGTCTCCCTCCCCGTGGCCGTAGGTCTCGTTGATCTCCTTGAAGCCGTCCATGTCCGAGAGGACCAGGGCGTAGGACTGCTTTGCGGCGGCCTCTTTCCGAAGCCGGGAGAGCGCTTCCTGGCGGGTCAGAGCCCCGGTCAGGCGGTCGTGTTCCCCGGCGATGCGAAGCTCCTCCGCGCTCTTTCGAAGCGCCTCCTCGGCTCTTCGCCTTCTTCTCACCTCCAGCTGAGAGCCCACGATGATGAGAAGGAGCCCGCCGAGGATCAGAATCGCCGGGGGGGAGAATCCCACCGTATCTGCTAAGCAGCGTCACCGGCGCCCCCACGAGGATCGTGCCGGCGGGAAGATCCCGGACCCGAAGGCCAAAGCGCTTGAGCCCTCCGTAGCTTGCGATCGTCTCCGGGGTCCCAGGCGTCTCCCGGAGTCCAACATTGGAGAGGTTCAGACTCCCGTCCAGGACCTCGTGCATCGTGGTGACCGCCGCGGCGGCCACCACCCCAAAGGAGGACGCCTTGCCCGCAACAGCTCCGTTGTTGTACCCGCCCTTGCTGTTTCGAAAGACCGGCACGGAGGCCGCCTGGGAGACGAGCTTTGTCATCTCGGCGCTGGTGTAGTAGGTACCGGAGCGATCCGAGTGGCAGGTGAGGAGCAGGATCAGCGCATCCTCCGGGAGGGACGCCACCTTCTCCTTCAGCTGGGCAGCGCTGTAGTGGTTGCTGCGGCAGACCTCCAGGGAGAGATCCGCATAGCGGGGATCATCGGAGAGGTTCAGAAAGGCCTCCCCCTCCGCCTGCCCGGTCTTGCTGCCGTCGCAGATTGCGAGCACCTCCTTCGTGTCCGGAAACAGGGAGAGGGCAAGGGCCAGGGTCTCGGGGACGTTGGTGCCCTCCAGGTACCCGGTGAAGTTGTCGCAGGCTGCCGCCTCCTTCCCCTCCTCCACGTCCTCCACGCCGTAAAAGACGACCGGGAGGTCCGAAAAGAGATCCTCCCGGTGGTCCATCACAAAGCCAAGCGCCTCATCGTCCGCCACGAGGACGCCGCTGTAGCTCTCCTCCGCCAGGAGGTTTTTCACATGGCTTGCAAAGAACTGGTAGTCCCGCAGGGTGTGGTGCTTGAAAAAGTCCATGTTCACAATGTCGAACTCGAGGCCGCTGGCATCGCCGGAAGAGAGCATGCCATTGATCTGGTCCTCGTAGTTGACCGCGGTGGGGTCATAGGAGGAGAGAAAGAGCACCTTTTTCGTGCTGCTCTCTCCGCTCCTTCCGCTGGTGCTGGGGTCGTCGTAGGTCATGTCGGCCTCGGTGACCGCGGACGCGGTGACGATGCCGCCGCTCTCCTTCACCGTCTCGGTGAGCCCGATCTGGCGGACTAAAGTCACAAGGAGGGCAAGTCCTCCCAGGGCCGCGGCTGCAATGCCCAGCACCATGAGACGACTCCCGGTTCTCGTTTTCCAGTTCCGCTTCATCTTGGACCCTCCATCCTCACGTGTCACGACCCGAATCGCCCGTGAAGTATAGCAGGATTTTTAGCAGGTGACAACAGTTTTCACCGATCTTCCGGCACCGTGTAGTCCGTGACGATCTGGTCCGCGTCCCGGGCCTTCGCAAGATACATGTACCGGTCCGCCCGGGAGACGATGGACTTGACGTCGTCCCCCGGGTGCACCACGGTGATGCCGATGGCGGCCTGGCAGCTGATCCGCTGCCCCTCGTTCTCGATCTCGGTGCGGTTGGAGAGCGCAAGGAACCGCTCCGCCGCCTGCTCGATCTCCTCCGGGCGCTTGAGCTGCAAAAGGCCCACGAACTCATCCCCGCCCCAGCGGGCGAAGCGGTCCGCGTGCCGCCCGAACTTGCGAAGGCCAAGGCCCAGCTCTTTGAGCAGCTGGTCGCCCACGGTGTGGCCGTAGCGGTTGTTGATGTCGTGGAAGCGGTCCACGTCCGCAAAGAGCACCGCAAAGGGGTGGCCGGTGCGCTCGTAGCGCTCGAGCTCCTCCCCGATGCAGGCCTCCATGTAGCGGCGGCCGGGAAGGCAGGTCAGGGGGTCCCTGGTTGCCACCTCGTAGATGTCCCGCACGAGGCTGTCGTCGTAGGCGACATCCCCCAGGGTGACAAACAAAGAGACGAGCTCCGTGATCTTTCCGCTCTCGTCCCGGAGCGGCACCAGGGTGTTGCGGATCAGCAGGTTGTCGCCATCCTTTTTGCGGATGAACATCTGCATCGTCTGCACCTGCCCGGAGGTGTAGGCGACAAGCGCCGGGCAGCTCGGCCCGAGGATCGTCTCCCCGCTGACAAAGCTGCAGCCAAAGGGCTGATCCACGCAGCGCTTGCCGATGACCTCCTCCTGGCTGTAGCCAAGAAGCCGCTCGGCCTCTCGGTTCCAGTACAGGATCTGCTGGTCCGGGCGCAGGATGTAGCAGCCAAAGGGAATCTCATCGAGGAAGCGCTCCAGGTTCAGGCGCGGCCCCTCGGTCTTGGGGATCACCGCGCCGTCCTTTCCCTGCTCCTCAAAGAAGGCAGAGAGCACCGTCCGCCGCACCTGCATGGCCTCGTCGCCATAGGCGACCCAGGTCCTGGCAAAGAGGGTGCAGGGGATGCCGTCCACCCGGTGGATCGCCTCGATCCCCCGGGAGAGCTTCTCCGAGAGGGCGATGATCTCGCCCTTGGCGGGCGCCGCCGCGAGAATTCCGAACTGGCCGGCGCCGAGCTGAGCCGCCGTGGCGCTGCTCCCCGCCTCTTTTGCGATCACGCTCTTGCAGGCAGAGAGGACGCGGCTTCGCACGGTCTTTCCGAAGTGGGCGCCGATCCGCGCGAGCTCCGGGATCTGCAGGACGATGAGGCCGAAGGGCCGCTCGCCCTCGATGTTCTCGCTCTCATAGTCCGAGAGGTCCTGGACAAACTCCGCCGCGGTCAAGAGCCCGTCGGTGTCCCGGCCTGCCGGGTGGAGCTGGAGCGAGTGCTCCAGCGCCCGCTCATCGAGGAAGAACCCCATGAGGCCGCTGATCCTGCCGTTTCGGTAGGTGGGCCACTTGGTGGCGCGGATCGCGTGGGTCGTGCCCTTTGCAATGCACCGCCCGGGCACGAGAACCTGCATCTCGCCGGAGGAGATGACCTGCTCCTCGACGTTTCGATAGAGCTCGTTGCTCGGGTGCCAGTTCATGTCCTCGTCGGTCTTTCCGAGGATCGCAGACTCGTCGGCAAAGCCGTAGTAGTCGAGAAACGACTTGCTGGCGCCGAGAAACCGCCGGTTCTTGTCCTTCCAGAAAAGGGGCAGCGGGATGTGGAGGAGCAGATTGTTCCAGAGAACATCCGCCTCGTTCGCCTTGCCGCTGGTGAGGCTCTGGTAGGGGTCCTCCCCGCACTGGGCTTTCTCCCGCATGGCGGTGTCGATGTCCATGCGGCGGATGAGGTAGAGGATTTCGCTCCTTCCGGTGTCCGCCGCAAAGTGCATCCGGTGCGCCATCCAGACGTACCTCCCGTCCTCCTCCATCGTGCGGAAGGCCCCGGACAGGGTTCCACGGGGCGCCGCAGGAAGGCGCTTTGCCAGGGTGTCGGGATCGAGAAAGGCCGCGTACCGCTCCCGGTCCGCCGGGAAGATCTTCGGCAGAAGATCGGAGAAGACGCCGTCTGTTGCGAGAATCTGGGCTTCCCCCGCCTCGCCCTCGAAATCGTCCGAGAAGGAGAGGCTCCGGAGGGTCTTTTTCTTCGTGTCGATCGCGTAGGCGTACTCATAGAACTTCAGCACGTTGAGGAGGGTTCTTGCCTTCCTGACAAGCTTCTCCCTGCTCCCCGCGTAGTTGTAGATGCGGACCGCAAAGAGGTTTCGTTCGGGGAGGGACCCGATGAAGCGATAGCGAAGGACCCGCTCACTCCCATGAATCGGAAGCAACAGTTCCCCCTCCATGCCGGTGGCTGCCGCGTAGCGGGCGGCGTCCGCATACCGCGCGGACTCCTCCTTGCGCCTTCCGTTGATGTCCTCCTCGATGGCAGTAAGGTCCGCGTAGCCGTCCTCCTCGGCCTTCTTGATGGCCGCATCGTTGAGGGCCAGGGCGCGCAGGGTCCCCGCATGCTCCTCCACGAGGACGAGCGGCGTATCGGTCAGGAAGTTGATCCGCTCCGCCGCGCCGTAGTAGGCCTTGTGTCCTGCGGACTCGATGGCAACCCCCCGCTCCCCTAGGCGCTCGAGGGTCTCCTCAAAGGGCAGGGGCTTTCCGAAGTAGTAGCCTTGCATCATGCCGCAGCCGCTGTGCATCAGAAAGTCCGCCTGCTCCTTTGTCTCCACGCCCTCGGCCAGGGTCCTGCCCCCGATCTTCTGGTTCATCGCGACGACGGAGGCGATGATGCTGCGGGAGCGGGGCGTGTCCTCCTTCAGGAAGGCCATGTCCATCTTTAAGACGTCAAAGCTGCAGTCCTTTAAGAGGTTCAGGGTGGAGTAGCCGCTCCCGAAGTCGTCCATCCAGACCTCGTACCCGGCGTCCCGGAACCGATCCAGGGCCTCGAAGATGACGTCCTCCCGCGAGATCAGGATGCTCTCCGTGACCTCGATGTGGAGCATGCGCCGGGGGATGTCGAAGGACTTGACGAGGTTCTCGATCTCCTGAAAGATGTCGCAGCAAAGAAAGTCCACCCGGGAGAGGTTGATGGACACCGGGATCTCGGGCTCGTTCTTTTCACTCCTTGCCGCGATCCGCTCCACCACCTGCCGGATGACGCAGATGTCAAGCCGCCAGACAAGCTGGGCCTTCTCCAAGGGCTCGATGAAGGCGGCCGGCGGGAGAAGTCCCCGCACCGGGTCGTCCCAGCGCGCCAGGGCCTCCATGCCGCAGAGCTCCCCGGAGAGGGTCCGGATGATGGGCTGGTAGTAGACCCGAATCCACCCCTTCCGGATCGCCTCGTCCAGAGAGGAGGTCACGTACTCGGCAAGCTCCAGGTCCTTGCCCATCTCATCGGTGTAGTCAAGGAAAAAGGTGTTCACGTGCTTTCTGCAGTCGTCACAGGCAATCTTCGCCCTGGTGCAGGCGGTCTCGGGGCCAAGGTCCCGGTCAATCCACTCAAAGATGCCGATCGTGCAGTCGACGGTGCTGCCGGGCGCCATCTTCCGGATCATGTCCCGAAGGCGCTCCGCCTGGGCCCTTGCCTGGCGCGACGGCGTGTAGATCGCGAAGTGATCGCCCCCGAAGTGGGCCGCTGCTCCCTCGGGGAACCATCTGCGGATGCAGCGGGCGATGGCCTTCAAGAAGCCGTCGCCGTAGGAGATTCCATACCGGAGGTTTAACATCCTAAAGTTGACAAGGTCCAAAAACAGGACCGTCGTCACGGCGTCCGGGTGGGACTTTTGGGAGGCGGCAAGCGCCGAGAAGAAGGCGTGCATCTCAAGAAGCCCCGTCATCGGGTCGATGCCGGGCTTTGTCTCCTGGTCCGGCGCCGCGACGAGGTCCATCGTGAAGTCGACGATGATGGGATTTCCGCCGGAGTCCCGGCAGGACTGGGCCACCACGTGGACCAGGTGCCGGTGGTTCTTGCGGGTAATCAGCGCGGCGTCAAAGGACTCGCAGCTGCCCAGGTTCTGTGCGAGCCGCCGATAGGAGCGCTGCACCCGCTCCCGGTCCTCCGGCGCCACGTACTCCCAGAAGCTCCCCTCGCAGCCCGTAAAGGCGTCTTCCCGGGAGTCCGCCTCCAGCATGTCCAGGCAGCGCTGATTTAGATAGAAGGGGAAGCCGCTCCCCGGCCGGAAGGCATAGACCGCCCCCGGGAGCGCATTCAGCGTATCCTTCAGGTCCGTCGCCGAACTGTTCCCATCCCTCTTTGCTTCCATGCCCGCTCCTTTCTCACCCTGTCGTCAGCCCTTTCAGGTCAAAATCCGACTGGTAAACCAATTTTTTATTGTACACGCAAGGGGTCCCGGGATCAACGAACGGATTCCATAATGACGCCAAAACATACTTCCCAGGCCAAAGAAAGCCTGCCGGCACCCCCAGAGGGGAGCCGGCAGGCTCTGCTTCTTTCTTGAATGTTGGATTACTCTGTTTCCTCCAGGGCATTGTAGATGAGGTCAGCCTCCTTCTCGGAGAGGGCGGCTGCGGCGTAGATGTTGCCGTCCGCGTCGATGATGAAGTAGTTCTCGCCGTCGGTCGCATAGCCGAGCTGGGTGTTGCCGATCGAGATCAGGTAGTAAGGTGTGCCATCATCGGTCTCGGCGTCGGAGACGCTGTACTCGGCGAAAACCTCGTCGGTGCCGTCGTTGACATAGGCGACATCGCCGGCGGAGCTGGTGTAGAAGGCGATGATGAAGTCATTTCCGCTGCCGTCGTTGGCGTAGTAGCCGTCCACGTAGGTGACATCCGTGGCAGATGCCGCCTCATTGTCGAGCTCTCCGGAATCTGCCATCTGCAGGGCGGAGTAGAGCGCGTCTGCCTCCTCCTCGGAGAGGGCGGCTGCGGCGTAGATGTTGCCGCTCGTGTCGACCAGATAGTAGTTGGATCCTTCGGTGTAGTAGCCGAGGGCGGTGTCGCCCACGGTGATGAGGTAGTAGTCGGTGCCGGAATCGGTCTGCGCCTCCTCGACTGTGTACTCCGCAAGGGCCTCATTGGTGCCGTCGCTCACATAGGCGACATCCCCGGCAGCACCCTCGAAGAAGGCGATGATCAAGTCGTTCCCATTCCCGTCGTTGGCGTAGTAGCCGTCCACGTAGGAGATCCCATCGGCGGAAGCGGTGTCCTCGGTGGCAGCCTCGGCGGCCTCCGTCGCTGCTGCGGTGGTGACGGCATCCGCTGACGCATCTTGCGATCCGCCGCAGCCCGTCATCAGGGCGGCGCCCAGTATCCCGGTCATCGGTACACAGACAAATCTCTACTTTATCGTTTTACACTCCTTGCTTGGTTATCTACTCGTTTTCTGACGTTTCTGTCTCTTCTTGCAGATAGCTGCCCCTTACAGATTCAGGGCCTTCAGCTCCTCGACGGTCAGGTCCACCAGCTTCTCGGCGGTCTTCTGCTTCTTTCCGACCATGCCTCTCAGGCCGCTGAGGCCGTCGGTCACGCTGTCGAGAGCCATGTTGACGGCGGCGTTTCCTGCGCCCGCCACCTCATTCTTGGACACCTGAAACTTGGTGGCCGTATTCTTGCCCAGGCCCGTCACCGGGAGAATCCAGACCTGGTTCCAGCGGTCCAGCGGCGGGAAGGTGATGATGGTGGCGAGACCGTGCTTGGTCAGGGACGGCTCTCCTGCGGAGAACTTCTTGTCCCGGATCGCCTCGTAGAACTCCTCGATGGTGTAGGGCTTGCTGACAGTTACGTTTTTAACCTTCACTCCAAACATATGGCACACTCCTTATTGTGGTTTTGATTGGTTTGTTTTCCTTGCTGCACCTTTATTCTGCCAGCTGAAAGGCCCCTCCAAAAGTGCTGAAATGTCAGGGTAAGTGTCGAAATCATCAATTGACAGATGGAAATTTATGTATTTTTCGGTGCCGTCAGGTCCAGGTAGACGTCGGAGAAAAAGACCCCGTCCCGGTCGTCGAAGTGGGCGTCCACGCCGTGGAGCCTTGCTGCGCTGGTGATGCTGGCAAGGCCGATCCCCACCTCCTCCCGCTTGCTCGAGACATAGAACCTCCCGAAGCGCCGGGGCTTCCCGCTGCAGCTGTTCTCCATGTGAATCACCAGCTTGTTCAGGTGCCGGACCGCGGTGAGGCGCGCAAAGGGTTCCTGCATTTCTCCCCTTGCCACCGCCTCTGCCGCGTTCTCCAAAAGGTTCCCGAAGACGACGCAGAGGCTCTGCTCCACCTCCGGGGCAAGGCTCCTTGGGAGGGATAGGGAGATCTGGGCCCTTGCCCCCGCCTGCCTTGCAAGCTCGGTGTAGTGGCCCACCACCGCGTTCACCGCGGGGTTTTCGCAGTACCGCTCTCTCCTCCCCTCCGGGATGCTGGAGCACATGGTCACCAAGTGGGCGCGGATGCCGGCAAGGTCTCCGCTCCCCGCCATCTCCGAGAGGGCCGTCAGCTCATGGCGATAGTCGTGGCGAAGCCTTGCAAGCTCCCTCTCTAGATAAATTTGTACATAATCCACAATGAGCCTTAATCTATAGGGGTTTGAGAGTAAGACCTCTGTGAAAAATGTATGCTTTAACATTACAACAGTGCATGACTACGGGTGAAATCGGTGTCTCTGGAGGTCCGGACACCTATGATTTCTGTGTTCAGGGTACAAAAAGAAAAGCATCCTCTTAATTGTCTGACAATAGCGACATTAGCTGTCAGTATAAGAAACGCGTTTCAATCTCCCTGCTTCACCATGGCTGCCAACCTCTCATGTCTAGCGGAGTCTGCCTTCGGTCCCACCCGGAGGCATCCCAAATTCCTTCGTACAGCCGATCCCATAGTTCGGAGCGCCGCTTATGCTTTCGTTCGGGGTCATATGCCCCATGGAGTAAATCCTGCGGCTACGCTCATGCTCTGTTTGTTTGAGAGCACCCCTGTAATTCAGTAGGCGTTAGTAAAGAACCGGGTTGATGGGTTCCATACCACAACCTCCATGGTGAACTCTCGACGCGATAATGTCCGATGAAGATATAGAATCCCCATTTGGAGCTCTTTTCTTCTCCGCATAATGCCTATCTTGTTATTTATAGTCACATACTCGGCAAGTGAGTGTATGTGTTTAGGCAATCTAGGTGATGCTTTGTTACATGATGCAACACAGCACGGATAGGAGTGTACCCAGCTCGAGCTCAAAGTGAGGTATTAGTGGTCTCATGCTAGGCGATCGCTTATCAACCCGTTTCTTAACTAACGCCATTCAGTAAATCTCGGAAATCCCGGGGGACGCATCCCTGGATCCACACTGAAGTACATGGTGCGGTTAATACGTTACAGTTGAGGGGGAGTCATCCTAACGGTGTTGCCTGGTAGATAACCGCCCTGTTGGTCCTTGAAACTGTCTGCTGTCCGGCTGCGCGTTATGCAGGCATCATACCTGCCGCAGGATCGTGAATGACCTTAGACGGGTCAAAATCAACGCCTTTACGGAGGATTGCGTGGAAGATCCTCAAAGCCTTGCATGCCACTACTACGCGCGCCTGACGCCGTTTTAGAGGGTTCGTTGTCCGTGTGGTGTATTTGACCTGTAAGGCCTTAAATGCACTGTTCCAGGCTATCAGAGACCCCGCAGCTTCATACATGACTCGTCTTAAGGCAGAACGCCCTCGCTTGCTGATGCGATGTTCACCGACCTTCTTGCAGGATTCGTTGTTAATCGCATTCAGTCCGGCAAGCTTCACCAGCTGCTTGGGATCGCTGAAGCGGTTGACATCGCCCACCTCTGCAATGAATCCCACAACTGTCTGCATTCCGACTCCGCGTATACTCAACAGCTTGTCGACGTTAGGAAGCCGGCGAACCTGCTCTTCAAGTTTCCTGTCAAGCTCCTCCAGCCGTTCACTGTTCCTGCGGAAATCCTCAAGAATGTACAGGAAGGCAACTTTTTCAGCGGCGCAATAGTCCAGCCACATGTTTGCTGCAGCGGCCTCCACAAGCTTTTCAGCCTTTTTCCTGCCGCCGGTGCCCCGCATCTTTTTCGATTTCCACAAGAGCAGAATTCCGTCAACGCCAAGTTCATATACGTCTCGAGGCAGCGATGCTATTTCCAGGACAGCCAGGCCGCCCTTGGAATCATACTTTGAATAGCAATTCAGGTATTCCGGGAAGTTTCTGCGCAGCCATGCCTGCATACGGTTCCGGGCCCTCGCCATGTTCTTCACAACGCTTTCCCTGACATTGAACAGGCTGCGGATCTCAGCGTAATCTCCCTGCGGATCATACGGTTCAAAGAAACGTCCTTCCCGCACCAGATCCGCAATGACTCGGGGATCCTTCTTGTCGTCCTTGCTTGGGGAGTTATCATCCAGCTCCTTCGATCTATGGACATGGAGTGTGTTCACCGTAACAATCTTGAAGCCCTTTTTGGTCAGATACTGTTTGAAGCATAGCCAGTACACACCCGTGGGCTCACAGCCGATAATAACCTCCGTAAGGCCGCTCCTGGCCTGTATCTCCTCAATCCACTTGATGAGGAGCAAAAAGCCTTTTTCGTTGTTGGGGAAGAAGAAAGCCTTTTTGGTGTACTCCTCGCCCCGCCAGTTCATGGCCCGTGCATAGTTTTTCTCGGAGCCAATGTCAACTCCGATGATCAGATGGTGTTCTGATACTTGATGCAGCTTCTTTGCTCGTGTAGAATTCTTCATAGATGGTCTCCTTACCGTGTGTTGGATTGCGTCTCGATGGACGTCCTCCATGGTAACAGAGGCCATTTTAATTTCCTATTGGCGATTTACTGAATTACAGGAATGCTTTCGTGGGCAAGGAGGGTCTTCTGGTGCTTTTTCTCCTCCTGGACCTGGATCCGAAGGAGGGAGAGCTCCTGCTCCTGCGCCTTCTGCCGCTCGGCGGCGGCCCAGCTGTTTCTAATCTCCAAAGCGCCCACGAGGCACATGTAGACGCAGAAGGCGCAGGTTCCCCCGAGAAAGAAAATGGAGCTGTCATAGCGGGTGCTCGTCACGTAGCGGGCAAGTTCCATCGCGGTGGCGGCAAGAAGAAGCCCCATGCCAAGGGACAGCATCCTCGCAAACCGGTTCCAGTAGCGGACCGCCTCCGTCACCACCCCTGCGGTGCAGGCAAGGACCGTCAGGGGAAGGAGGATCTGGTAGAGGCGGGCGCTTTTTGAAAACATGACAAGGCCTGCCGCCTGGAGAAGAATCGTCACAGGAAGCAGGACAAGGAGGGCCCAGCGAAGAGCAGCGAACAGGGCGCTTGCGCGAAAGGGGATGCTGTACTCGAGAAAGAGGACAAGGGGCAGAAGCAGGGCAAAGAAGGAGAGGTAGGAAGCCACGTACCAGAATCTCTCGTTGTGCCACAAAAGAGGCGCCAGGTCGCAGTTCGAGATCCCCCAGATGCCGGTGAGGGCGGTGAAGGCGCCAAGAAACAAAAGCGCCGTCCCCTGGCGCGCCAGGGTGCGCACCAGCGCCCCCATGCCCATGACCAGGATCCCGCCGATGACAAGGACAAGGCCCGCAAACATGACCGCGCCGTAGCGGGCAAAGACGTCCCGCAAGAGCCCTGCCTGGGTCGAGACCAAGACGGGCTGCACCGTCATGGCGCTTCGGGCGGTGGGAAAGGTGTAGGTGAAGGTGAGGTGGACCTCCCCCCGCTTTCCAGGGCGAAGGAGGTAGACCCCGGTGCCGGGGTCCTTCAAAAAGGCGGGGCAATCCACCGGTCCCCGTCGTCGTTGGAGAGGGCAAGCTCTGCTTTCGCCTCGGTGCCAGGCTCCAGGTCTGAGATCTGAAATGGAAGGGACACGTTCTGGCGCGCCCCATTGATCTTGACCACGGCTTTCGTGATCTTCTCCACCGGGGCAGTATCCTTGCCAGGCACACAAAAGGGGCAGGCAGCCAATAAAAGCGCCGCGCCCCCCACCGCAAACGCAGCCCCCAAGAGGGCCGCCAGAATCCGCAGGAGATTCTCTCTCATCTAACTTCTCCGTTTCTCCCCTCACGGTTTATAGGGGTAGATGGCATCTCCCAAGACCTCCATCAGCACGGGGTCCGTGTCCGTCACGTTCCCGTACAGGTCCCCGATCTCGTACTGGTACCAGTAGAAGCCGTCCCCGAGGGCGGCGTCCTCCATGACCACAGTGTCGTCCCAGGTGATGGGATCCGTCTCGTACCAGCCCTCCTCGTCCGTGTCAAAGTCGTAGCTGTAAAACGTAAAGACGATCTCCGAGCCCTCCTCCAGAGGCTGCACGCCGCGGCCCTGGAGGATCCCATCCTCTGCCCCGTCGTAGCGGCCAAGGACCCGGTAGGTGCCGTCCTTCCCGTCGTAGACGGCGCGAAGGCTCGTCTCCTCCCCGTCCACGGTGCAGGGGATCGCATAGAGGTTGTAGCGCTCGGTCTCCTCCAGGAGCTCCGCGCAGACGAGTTCCCCGCCGATCGTCATCCAGTTTCCCGCAAAGCGGTCCGAGAAGCGCCCGGCCTCCCAGTCCGCGTCCAGGTCGTTGTCCTCCCCGAGGTAGACCACCTCCGTGCCGGGGTCATCCTCCTCGGCCCAGGGTGCATAGTACAGAAGAAAGTGGACCGAGACCACGCTGTCATAGCCCCCGGTGATCGCAAGGTTGAAATACCCGTCCTCGTCCAGGGCCTGCTCATAGGAAAGCGCCTCGTCCTCCTCGGCGGGGCAAGGCCAATCAGCTCGTCCTGGAGCGAGGCGATCACCGCGGCGATGGAATCCGTCTCACTCCCGCCCGTCTCCACTTCTCCCTGATCCAGGTCCTCCCAGGCGAGGGTCCAGTCGATGGTGTCGTAGTTTCCCGTCACCGCGGCCAGGTACTGGAGGTACGGGACGTTCTCCGAGGAGGCTGCATAGGCCGAGAACTCCTCCTCCGTGACATCCAGGGGATAGAACACGGAGAGGCCCTCCGCCGCGTCCCGGCCGTCGCCGTGGACTTCATAGAGGATGGCGCCGTCCAACGAGGCAAGGAGGGGGTCCAGATCCGCCGGCACCGCATCCTTTGTCTTCTGCACGAGATCCGTCAGGTCCAGCATGTTGCTGTAGCCCTCCCAGGCGGTGCTGCCGCCGAAGGTCTCCGCATGCCTGGCCGCCGCTGCCGTCTCGGCAAGGGTTCCCATATTCTCCGAGACCTTTGCCATCCCGCCCGCGTAGGCAAAAAACGCCTCGTCCACCTGCGGGATCGCGGCAAGGTCGATGACAGAGAGCGTCGCCTGGTCCGCGACGTCCCACGATTCACACTTTGCAAGGAAGCTGTCGCAGATGACCTGCCCGAGGGAGGCTGCAGAGAGGTCCGAATTTTCTGCAAGGGCCGAGAGAAGTGCCGTGTAATCCCAGCCGTAGCCGGGCTCTGTCTCCTCCGAGGCGACGAGGACTTCCCCCGCATCCTGCAGGGCAACGGCAGTCTCAAGACTCCCCATGAGGCAGGCGTCAAAGCCGATGAGGTCAAAGGTGACCGGCGCCTCAGAAAAGGCTTCCGTCAGCTCCTCCCTGGTCAGCGGGTCCCAGTCGTAGCGCTTGTCGTAGCAGACGCCCTCGGCGTTTGCGCCGCCGTGGTCCCAGAGGATAACGGCGGTCTGCTCTGCAGGGTAGGTTTCTGCGCCCCAGGTGAGAAAGTCCGCCAGCGTGTCCGCCTCCCCCATGGAGGCCGAGGGGAGCTCGTCCTGTAACACCAGCTCCCCGTCCTGAAGGGCAAAGCGCTGCAGCACGGAGGGGTCGATGTCATCCCGCTCCCAGGAATCGGCGCCGCCAGTCTCGATGACGACGTTGACCTTGTCCGAAGCCGGGGCATCGCACATCTCCTCGAGATTCCAGGAGGCCATCCCGTCCTCGGACTCGAGGTCCGAGCCGCAGAGGTAGACCAGGACAGTCCAAGTGCCGGTGCTCTCCTCTTCCGAAGCCGTCGCCTGCGCCCGCTCTGTCACCGCTTTGTTCCCCTCCTCATCGCCGCAGGCGCTCACAAGAAGCGAAAGGGCAAGGAGGGACAGCAGGATTTTTGCCGCGCGCCCTCTCATATCTTCTCCTCCCGGTTTTTGCGGATCTCCTCTTCGATCTCCCGGTCCTGCTTGGCCAGGGTCTTTTTGTCGTGCCGGACAAGCAGAAAGAGAAACAGCGCGTTCAGGGCAATGAGGAACATTCCCCCTTCCGGGGCCCCGGTAAAGAGCATCCAAGCGCCCAGCGCCGCCATGATGCCGAAAAAGACGTACAGGATCATCCGCAGCCGGGTGACCCAGTTGCCCATCAGTATCTTCAGGCCTCTTCCCAAAAGTTTCATCATGTGCCCCTCCATCCTTGATCATAAACGTTTCCAATATGATTCTGCCAGCAGAGATTGACCCCCGGGTGCGGAAAAATGACCGTTTCGGACACAACCGGTACTTGACACGCCCCCTTTTTCATGTTTTCCCATGAAAAAGGGGCAGGACCCGTCGGATCCTGCCCCTCTTGTATTCTTATGCTGTGCGTAGGGCGCCGCTCCGCTTCAGATCACGGCCCGCATGGGCTCCCGCACTTCCCGCTCCGGCACCTCGTAGAGGGCGGCCTTGCGGAAGCCGAACAGCTTTGCCGCGAGGTTCGACGGGAAGGTCTGCACCGCGTCGTTGTAGAGGCGCACGCACCCGTTGTAGTAGCGCCGCGCGTTGGCGATGTCCTCCTCCACCTGCACCAGCTCCTCCTCGAGACTTTGATAGTTCTGGCTTGCCTGCAGTTCGGGGTAATGCTCCGCCAGGGCAATGAGGTGGGAAAGGCTCTGCCCGAGGGAGGCGTTGCTGCGGATCACCTCGGCCGGATCCTTGGAGGTCAGGGCAAGATTCCGCTCGCGCACGATCTTCTCCAGGATCGCCCGCTCATGGAAGGCGCAGCCCCGCACCGCGTTCAAGAGGTTGGGGACGAGGTCGTAGCGCTTGTGCAGGCAGCGGTCCATCGTGGAGAACGCCTCGTCCACCTGGTTTTTGCGCCGCACCAGGCAGTTGAAGATGGCAGCCAGTGCCAGGAGCACCAGGGCAATAACGGCTGCCAGGATCCATAACATCATAACTTCCTCCTTCTGCCGCGCCCTCAGGGCGCGGTACTGTGCTCTCCCTGGGCGATCCCGAAGAGGGCCTCCTCATAGGCCCGCTTGGCCGCCCAAAACCTGCGCCGTGCGATGTAGGCCTGCTCCCTGCCCTGCAGGACAAAGACCATCAGCTCCCGGTCGATCCCCGTGACATAGAAGAGGTTGACCAGGTAGCTCTTGTGGCAGCGGAAGAACCCGGGGAGGGAGAGCGATTTCTCGATCTTCGTCAGGTTTCCGGGACCGGTCAGGACGCCGCCCCCCGCAAGGAAGACCCGGACGCTTCGCCCGTGCTGCTCCATCATCGTGATCTGATCATAGGGGATCCGGACCGGCTCCCCCTGCTGCCGCAGTTCCAGGTGCGGGAGCGACTCCTTCTTTCGCAGCTCCTCCCGCAAAAGCTCCTCCACGTCTTCTCTCACCGCCGGCTTTTCGAGGTAGCGGACCGCATGCATCCGATAGCTCTCCAGGGCAAAGTCCCGGCTGGTGGTCACGATGCAGACGTCCACGTTGGGATCCGACTGCCGGATCCGCTCGAGCGCCTCGATCCCGGTGATGCCGGTCATGTAGATGTCAAGAAATAAAAGGTCAAACCTGCCCGGACGGAATGCGGCGAGGAGCTCCTCGCCGCTCTCCCCGGAGACGAGGGAGACCGGGATCCCGCTCTTTGTGATCATCTCCACAAGGCCAAGGCGCTCCCTGGCATTGTCCTCATATACCCCGATGCGAAGCTGTTCCATCCTGCAACCACTCCTTTCGCATCTATTATGGTAACGGACGGGGGTGCCCGCGGCGGAACTGAAAAACAAGGGCCGGTGGCATATTCGGGTCTTGACTTTTTGGAGATTCTCCAGCACAAAAAATGCGCCCCGAGAGGCGCAGGTATTTTATAGGAACTTACGGTTTTCCAGCCATCCCGGCGACGGTCTTTCGGTAGAGCCGCCTTGTCAAAAGGACTGCCACAAGGCAGGCCGTCCACTCCCCGAGGGGGGTGGAGAGCCAAACGATAGACGCCGCTCCGGGAAGCATCGCAAGGGCTGCCGCCGTGGGGAGCGGAACCAGGATCAGCCGAACGAGGGAGATGAGAAGGGAGTTCTTCCCGTTCCCGAGGGCCTGGCAGACCCCCTGCAGGATCAGGTTGACGCCTGCTGCTGGAAACCCCAAGACGATGATCCGAAGAGCCATCCTGCAAAGATCCAGCGTCGTCTCCGACACCGCAAACAGGGAGACGATGGCGTTCGTCCGGAGGGATAACAGCAGCATTCCCGCCAGCATGATCGCGCTCACGTGGAAGAGAGCCCAGCGGATCGCCCGGGATATCCGCTCCTTGTGCTCCGCCCCGTAGTTGAAAGAGCGGATCGGGATCGAGGCGTTGTTCCGGCCGTAGGCCGGCACGAAGATGAAGTTCTGGAGTTTGTAGTAGACGCCGTAGGCGGTCACCGACGCCTCTTTGATGCCGCCGAGGATCCGATTCATACCGTAGGACATCACCTGCACCAGGATCTGCATCGCGATGGCGGGCACCGCGATCCGGAAGAGGTCCGAGAGGAGTCGCTTTTGCGGCACCGGATCGGCCCTGCGGATTGCGAGGATCCGGCGCTTTCCGACATAGTAGGTGCCGATCCAGAGGAGGGATACGAACTGGCCGACGACAGTCGCCAGGGCAGCACCCCGCACGCCCATCGCGGGAAAGCCGATCCACCCGCAGATGAGGACCGGGTCCAGGACGATGTTGGTGAGGGCGCCCGCGGACTGGGCGAGCATCGTGACCTTCGTGCGCCCGGTGGCGATGGTCGCCTTTTCAAGGCACATGTAGCCCAAAGTTCCCAGGGATCCCACAGAGATGATCCGCACGTAGATGGCCCCAAGCTCTGATTTCTTCCACAAGGCGCGCAAGCTTTTCCTTCCTTCTTGCCGCAAGCACCACCTGATTTCCCTGCTCTGCCAGGACCTTTGCCGCTGCGCTTCCGATGCCGCTCGATGCCCCGGTGATTACCACCACTTTGCTGATGTTTTTGCCTCCTGCCATGGTCCGCTCCCTTGCGCCGGGAGCGGTTTTCTGTCTTCGATGCAGGGAGCATAACATTGACGTTGACTTTAAGATCAAGCTTATTTTGCAGGGACTCTGTGCGCCTTTTTGGAGCTGCGGTATACTCCATGATTATGGACCCCTTGCGGGACCCATGGCAGAAAGGATCCCAATCATGCACAGACAGCCGCAGATCCAGGAGCGGACAAAGGAGAACCTGGCGGAGGCTCTGTTCCAGCTCTACGAAACCAAACCGCTGTACCGAATCTCCATCCGGGAGCTCACCGAGCGCGCCGGCTACCACCGCTCGACCTTCTACCTGTATTTCCGAAACATCGATGAACTGCTCCACTTCGCGGAAGACCATCTGATTCAGGAGATCCTCGCCTATCTGAACAGCCTCTCTTCGGGGAGCGGAAGGGAGGTCTACTTTGCCGGCGACTGTGAGAAGCCAAGAAAGATCTTCGATGCCGTGCACGCCAGTTTTGCCGTGACACGGACGATCTGAAAAGATATAAAAATATAACTCAAACTTCCCACTTGAAAAATGTTGTAACAGCCGATGGTTTCTTGCTCAACAGGTGATTTTTTGAAACTTGACAGCATTATGCAACTTTATCGCTTGTTAGAAACAAATTTAGGAAGTCGCGGAACAGGTTCTGTATAAACTCAGGCTGTGTCGAAAACCAGTTTGTCAGGTCGCTACGCATCTTTTCGGAGATCTGAATGGAGACATCACCTGTTCTGACCCCCTCGATCAGCATTGCAGCAAGACGGTCAATCGACTGCTTCAGGGAAATATCCTGAATGTCATCACAGCAGACGAAGAACAGCTCACAGATGGTCTTGGGATCATTCTTCTTGCGACGGATATACTCGAGAATGAGAAATCGTGTGAGCACGAGTGCAGTTGTGCTGTCGGTTACGTCGTAGCTGAGTCCTTGAAACTCCTTGCCAAGCTTGAGAAAGGACTTGCATGCCCTGAAGCATACCTCGATGCCCCACCTGTAGCCATAGATTCTGACTACCTCACTGTCGGGCAGAGTCACCGCAGTGGTCAGAAGGATGATGTACTCATCCTTCTTGTTGCGATTGCGGACAAAGACCAGCTTGACAGGAAGCTGCTGATACTTCGTTTTGACAACAATGGACCCGAACAGGTTCCCCTGCGGGCAATGACGGATGGCAGTCTTCGCAAGGCCTTTCAGGTTATACAGCCTGCCTTTGTACCAATACTGCTGCTTGGTATCTTTGAGCATGCCGATCACCTCAAGGCCGAGGTTCTTGATGTTGCAGATGAACGGTTCTGTCGTGAACCAGGTATCCATGAGCACGTATTCGGCTTTGATATCAGCGTCAATGGCGAAGCGAAGCAACTGAAGTGCAATCACGGGCTTTTGCGTAATTGCATCCACCCGTCTCTTGTACGCGTTGGTGTTATGACGCAGGTGCTTGTCGTATACGTCGCAGATGCGGCTCTTAGCCTTGGCCGAAGCAAGCATGATGTACTGGACCGGAAGGAAGCTGTATCCATCGGTCCACCCAAGAAGAAGGAGATTAAATCCCCTCTCGGTTCTGTGGATCACGTGATTGTAGACATTGGAGAGCAGCTCCACCTTTTTGGAACGGTTACGGGCGATGACAGAGTCATCGAGCACGAAGCATCGTGCCCTGTTCTCGCGGGTAAGAGTAGTGAAATAGGCGGCAATCCTGGCGGAGAGGAGCAGGATGAACTTTCTCCAGTTGTAGCGTCCTTCATTCAGGAAGCGGTAGTAGGTGTTATCGTCATAGGCAGTATCCTTCTTCTTGGAGTTGAGGAAGTGATACAGGTTGCACTTCTGGAACACGAGGATTACAAGAAACTGAAAGAGCTCATATGCAGAGGCACCCTTCGCCTTGGTGATATTGGAGGCCTTCAGGAGAGCGCTTACGCCAAGCTCTTTCATGGCGTTTCCAAACGCACATTCGTCCTCGAAATTAGCAGTTGCAATTGGCTTGTTTTGATGTATACTCATTGTGAGCACCTGTACTTTCTTTTGATTGTGGATGATCTTATTATAGAAGGCACAGAGTGCTTTTTCAATTGTCAAGAAGCCGAAAAACTCATAGTAAAAAGCTCGGTTTTGGGCGTATTTTCAACGTTTTTCGAGGGTCGGACCAAGTGGGAAGTTTGAGAATATAAGTGCCACTGCAGGGCGGTACCGCATGTGCGGTGCCGCCCTGTTTCGGCCAGTGCCGATGATACGCTCAGACCGCAGTGAAAAGGGTCCTTTCATGTTTTGGATGGCTTTCTCTGGAGAAGGCGGTGCTGCCTGGCCTGGGCGATGAGCTGCCTTCCTGGTTCATCCAGGTGATCAGACCTACTGGCTGGTGCTAACGGTGACTGCTGTGAAGCCGGATTCGACGGGCTGATCATAGTCTGACCGTCCAGTCCGCATGATGAAAATGTGTTGAAGGCGCATCTCCAAGTACTTACAATGGTCTCATAAGACGGTTACCCAAGGCGGCGCAGTCCGGTGAAAGAAGGATCTTTTCGGCGATCGGAGGCAGGGCCGCAGATCGAAAGGAATCGCTGTATTGCGCTTTCCCTGCACACTCGTGATAAGGGAAGCCAGATATCTGATACTTGATGCAGGTGGTGGCAGTTGGCAGAGATGTCAGCTGCTGCGGGTTCAATCGGCAATCAGCCAGAGGAGGTTACAATGTCAATGCATTTGTCGCCAGAAATCCGGGTTCCCATCGATCCGGAGAATCCATCCATTGAACGGCATGAGGATCTCTGTATCCGCTGCGGAAAGTGTCGCGACGTATGTCGTGACGAGATATCCGTTCTGACCTATTACGACCTTGCGAAGACCGGGGATGTCCCGATCTGCATCCACTGCGGTCAGTGCGCGAATGTCTGTCCCGTGGATTCGATTACCGAGAAGAGTGAGGTCGAAGCGCTGAAGGCAGCGATTGCAGATCCGGAGAAGATCGTCATCGTATCCACCTCGCCTTCGGTCCGTGTTGCCCTCGGAGAGGGATTCGGCAATGCTCCCGGCACCTTTTCCGAGGGGAAAATGGTTGCTCTGCTCCGCAAGCTCGGCGTCGACATCGTGCTCGACACGGATTTTGCCGCAGACATGACCATTGTCGAAGAGGCATCGGAGCTGCTCTCCCGTGTCACAAAGAAGAGCGCGCCGCTGCCGCAGTTTACCTCCTGCTGTCCGGCCTGGGTGAAATTTGCTGAGACCTACTATCCGGATCTTCTGCCGCACATCTCGTCGGCCAAGAGTCCCATCGGCATGCAGGGACCGACCATCAAGACCTGGTATGCGAAGAAACAGGGGATCGATCCGAAGAAGATCGTGAATGTGTGCCTGACCCCCTGCACGGCCAAGAAGTTTGAGATCCGCCGTGCAGAGATGAACGATTCCGCTTCCTACTGGAACGATCCGGACCTGCGGGACATGGATCTTTGCATTACCACCAGGGAGCTGATCGGCTGGGCAAAAGAAGCCGGCATCGATTACGCGAACCTCCCGGAATCGGATTTTGACTCTCTGATGTCCGAAAAGAGCGGCGGCGGCGTGATATTCGGCGCGACCGGCGGCGTTATGGAAGCAGCTCTCCGCGCAGCATATGAATACCTGAACGACCGGCCTGCCCCCAAAGAATTGCTGCAGCTCTCGGAGGTCCGGGGATATGAGGGAATCCGCACGGCAACCGTGAAGTTGACAGACGCTCTTTCGGTCCGTGTGGCAGTGATCTTCGGGACAGCGAACGTGCGCCGTTTCCTCGAGGAGCAGAAGCTGGACGATTTTGATTTCATCGAGGTCATGACGTGTCCCGGCGGCTGCATCGGCGGAGGCGGTCAGCCCAAGCACCTCGAAACACCGGACGAGGCCAGGAAGGAACGCATCGAGGGCCTTTACGCAAAGGATGCGGCGATGGACGAGAAGGTCAGCACCCGGAATCAGGAGCTGAACGACGTGTATGCGTCCTTCTACGGAAAGCCCTTGTCGGATCTTGCCGAGAAGCTCCTGCACACGTCCTACCACCCCAGAGAGCAGGACCTTGGTGAGAGCGCTGAGAACTACCGGAAGTTAAAGAAAAACCAAAACCCGGAGAGTGATTATGTCGAGGTCACAAAGGCGGGGGAGAAGACCCGGAAGTGGAAGTGTCGGATCTGCGGATATATCTACGAAGGGGCAACGCCGCCGACAGAATGTCCCGTCTGCCATCAGGGTGCCGATGCCTTTGACAGAATGAAGACCTGGAAGTGCAAGCTCTGCGGCTATACCTGTGAGGGCGTAACGCCGCCGGACGAGTGTCCCGTCTGCCATCAGGGCGCCGATGCCTTCGAGGAAGTGAAGACCTGGAAATGTAAGATCTGCGGCTATATCTGTGAGAGCGTTACACCGCCGGACGAGTGTCCCGTTTGCCATCAGGGTGCCGATGCCTTCGAAGAAGTGAAGACCTGGAAATGTAAGATCTGCGGCTATATCTGTGAGGGCGTGACGCCGCCGCAGGAGTGTCCCGTCTGCCATCAGGGTGCTGATGCCTTTGAAGAGATTTAAGGTAAGCATAACAACCAGCGTACGCTGACGAAACCTGCGTGAGGCGTTATCATTAAGGGGGAGGGTTCCAGTTGAAACCGCAAATACTTCAGAGATTCGCGGTTGACAGTGGAGGTGAATCTCTTTGCAGATGTATTGCTTTCGGCCTACGCATCTCCTGGGAATGAACTGCGCAGGTTCGGATCTGGACTGCAGGTACGTCGGTTGTGATGGGGCGTCTCCGTGTACCTGGATAGGTTGGGCATCCGGGTCCCAGTCTCCTGTCACCCTGAAGCGATGGATCCAGACACAAGAAAGTCCGGCATGGCGATTCCTCAGGTGGGAACAATACCATGCCGGACGGTCAATTCTGCAGTTTCACTTATGCGACTGCAAGTGGCCGATGCCTGCCTGTTCGGCAGACGTCGGCTACTCGGGTTGTTCTGTTTGTCAGGAGGTTATCATGCTGCCGGGTATGGGCCGACCACCTTTCCATCTCGCATCCACCGGCCATTTACCAGGATGGGCTCTGTCTCAGATTGAAAACTGATACCTTTCCCGGCCTGTGTGGCTTCTCGCTGCTTCGCTTCGTACGCCCTGTATTCTTCAGACCAGCACATCATCTTTGGAAGATATTCATCTGGGTTGTCTCCCCGCCTCTGATGCTTGGGTATCTCGATGAGGAGATACTGGAAGTAGTACTCCGGATCGGCATCATTCAATTCCGCTGTTGTTGCGATGGAGTTCGCAATCATGCGGTCGGTGGCACCTTCATCTGAATACGAAAAGAGACTGCTGTTTCTTTGCAAAGCAATCCTACGGATGTTTCTTTCGCAGTAAGTGTTGTCCGCAGGTACGTTAGAATCGTAGAGGAAGCTGTCGATGTGACCGCCTTTCTTGCAATCCTCAAAGTAGTTCATCGCCTTGCGCATCGTCGCGGTCATCGTTACTCGTTTTGATGGATCAGAGGAAGTACCATGCAGCGAGGCCTGATAGGCCTCCTCATACTCACAGACGTACTGCCAGGCCAGATCCAGGTGCGGCTTTACGTTTTTGATTCTTCCAGCAACCCGCTCCTCTCCGGACAGGCGCTTGAGCTTCGTATCCTCGCTCTCGGCAAGGCTGATCTCGCGCAGGATTTTCCATTCCCAGGTCTGTGCCAGCTGTTTTCTGCCCTCCTCCGTTTTCATGAGGTCTTTTGAGGCCATCTTCACAATAAGCCAGGCAAGAAAGAACGGCCTTCTCAGATGCGCAAGGCAGAATGAGACCACGATCTTTCCTTCAGACTTGCGCTCCAGTTCCGGATATGCAGCATACTTGTCGTTCTTGCATACGACAGATGCATTTCCTGTCACTGTCGTAGGATCGGGCTCCGTTTCCTGTTCCGGCGGAGTTGTCTGGCCTGCGGTATCCGAACGATCCGCGTCCTTATCCGGAAGAAAGTCTGCAAACAGTCCATCCAGAAATGACTCAGCCCTGGAGGGATTGAAGAAATATGCGGCAGCCTTGGGGCCTTCCCGCAGCTCACTTGTAATCAGCAGCCAGATATAGGACTTTTCTCCCGGCTTCTCAGCATCATAGATAGATCTCCAGGTGGTTTCATCCATCTGAATGTACTTGCCTGTTATGATGAAGCTGACGAGATAATCGAAGACGGGAAGCAGATATCTTGCGGCACAGGTATTGCACCAGTAAACCGTTTTCTGTGTTTTCATGGGATAGCCCATGTGACAGATCAGAGCAGCGATGCGCTTGTACGGGATGCTCATGCTGGTCAGCATGTAGTACATGAAGGCGACGATCTCCGGGGTTGCCCGGGATCCCGGCATGATATATCCCTCGCTGTAGGGCCGGTATAGCGTACGATTCACCTCATGACTGTCAGAATCGGATTTTTCTTCGTCGCTGACATCCTCTGAGTATGCGATGATTGGTTTCATGATTGTCAGCACGACGACATGAGCCTCCTCTATACTGAGTTTTTCGCTTGCTTCGAATCCCAGCTTAGATAAAGACTTTGCTTTTTCGATCATTTCCGGAGTCAGATCATCCACATCATAGCTGATTCTGTGCGGGAGATTCTGCGTATCACGCTCCCAGATGCCCGGCTTGCGCTTCTGTTTTTCCTTTGATTCATCGGGTATCGGTTTTCTCGGGGGACGGCTGCTCCGCCTGGGTTTCCTGCCTTTTTCGCCAGCTCCGCCTTTCCTGGACGGATTCTCATCCTGAGTTTTTCCGTCACTGTCTTTCCCATTTTCGTCTGCATTGGCTGGCTCTGCAGGTTCTTCTGTCCCTGTCGTGTCTTTGGCCTGCTCTCCATCAGCGTCAGACTCTTCGGTGAGCGGATCTGTCTCCACATCCTCGCTGCCGCCTTGTGGAATCCCGGTTTCGAGTTCTTTCCCAGAGAGCTGCTCGTCCTTTTCCCCAAAGGCTCTCCTACGTCCGAGTTTGTTGTTCTCGTCCTTATTCTGCTCCTTCTGTTTGAGTTCCTCATTTTCCTTTTGCAGCGCTTTATAATCTTCAGCTGCTTTTTCAGCTGCCTTTATCAGCGCTGCAATGCGGTTCGTCTTGACGATGTCATCCACGATAACCTCACTAAAGATGTTCGAGATGTCGCTCGGACTGAAAGCGCCACACTGGTACAGGAGGTTGTACTTATGAAGTCTCTGGACAGGGATCTCGGTTTCCATCACCGGGCCTCTTTGTCTACGGAAGCAAGGCTTGCGCTGGCCTTCTGAACGGCATCCTGATAGGCGCGGAGAGCCTTCCTCAGCTGTGTATTCTCATTCCGCAAAGATGCATTTGCCTCCTCCAGCTCTGTTATTCTGGAAATCAAAGTTTTCGTCGAACCTTCAGCCCGAACAGAGTTTGCCTGCTCTGCTGGTGCGTCGGAGGCCGATGCCTGCTTTCGAACGTACTTCCTGGTGGGCACAACCTCCCCTGTAACGGGATCAAGCTTCCCGATCAGCTTCCGGTCTGTCTTGTGCTGTTTAGCCTCCTTGTCCCAATAGCTGTGTGAAGAATAAACGTATACCGTATCCCCCTGTCTCAGATGAATGGTACCCATGTCAGACCTCCTGAGAGCTGCTTATCAGTTCTCAGGAGTATAGTAACATATCTATACCCTCTTGTCAACCGAAAATAAGGGTATAGATATCTGAATATTTATACTCCCCACTGAAGTAGCCTGAAAGTTCAAAAACCGCGTGTTTTCAGGATCTCTGGGATTCTGCGGCCACCTGATCAGGCATGTCGATGTGCGGGTATACTTCGCGGATGGTACCGTCAAGTGCGATTCCGCTCATGAGCTGACGGTACTGCTCCGGAGAAAGAGATCTGGCTTCGTCCGCATTCCTGGGATACTGGAATGAGTTTCCCGGCGCAAGGCGAAGCGTATAGAGCACAGTGCCGATTCCCTCGAAGCAGATCCCCTTGATCGTTCTGGCAGATCTGCCACGAAAAAGATAGAGAACTCCACGGTCCGTTGGATCCAGGTGATAGTTCAGCATGACATAAGCGGAGAGTCCATCAACGCCGCGGCGCATATCCACCCTCTTCGTGCAGAGAATGATCTTCCTGAAGCCGATGCCGTCAACAAACATGAAAAGCCTCCTTAAGCATGGAGAGGGTCTCGCGCCGGACAGAAGAGTAGAGATAGAGCCGACAGGACCGTGTCTCCAGGATAACTTCCGGAGACACGGCAGGCCCTCCCGGCCTGCCTGGAACAGATCCGGCATTTCCTTCTTCCGGTGTACCGGTGATCCGCGGAAGATCAGAGTGGTTCGACCGGCTGCGGGAACCCGAGTCATCAGCAGTACCCGGTTCCGAGCCTATTGTATTGACATCAGGGCGTGCCTGTCCGTTTACGATGTCGGTGATGTCTACGAAGTTCTCTGTCTCTGGCACTGAACCAGAGGATGCCTTCCTGTTACTGGCGTCCGTCTCCCTGATCACGTTTTTCCAGTAGTAGAAGAGTGAGGCGTTGATCTCATGCTCCCTGCACCATTGTGCAATCGACATCAGCTTCGTTTCTCTGTTCTCGTACGCATTGATGATCGGCCTCCAATAGCGAAGCTTCTCCTCACGAACCATCTGCTGTCTCTTGTCCATAAAAAAGCCTCCTCTGTAGAACGCAGCTAGTAGTTTCCTAGCCTCATTCTACAGAAGAGGTTGATCCGGGTCATGGTACGTCCGTTGTTACGCTTACGATTTAAGATTGCGAGCGGGAATTCTTGGCAATTCAACCTAACTGGAGAGTTGAAAGTTTGACTTGAAAAAGCGCAAACGTCTCCAGCTCTTTTAAAAGTGAAATCATTACTTCTATTGTAAAGTTTAAGTTATTGCCTGCTTTTTCGCCTATGCGGCCAGGTCCTCATCTGGATAGTGGGCCTGCAGCGCAGAAATATACCGGGTTAGGAATTGACACATAATAAATTAATCAGTTGGCACGTAATAAATCGACTGCTATAATAGCCTTATATCTCGGATCGGAGGCAGTCGAATCAGTACCACCAGCTTTGCTGGTGGTCTGTGTTCGCCCCTCCGGGGCTTACCGGTGCGTTTCCGCCTAAAGGCGGTCTAGCAAACCGTTCTTACATTACTGGTGGCCGCCTAAAGGCGGCTCCCTTTTTGACTACTTTTCGGGATCTCCTTCCAGTCGATCCCTTTCGTACTGTTCTGCAATATACTTCTTGATTGTCTCTTCATTGACATTTCCCACCGTTTCGCAATAGTAGCCTCTTGCCCAGAAATGTCTGTCGTATCTTTGGCGATATTCTGGATGCTTGTCGAAGATCATGAGAGAACTTTTTCCTTTGATGCGGCCAACTACCTTTGCCACACTCATTTTCGGTGGGATCGACACATACATATGTACATGATCAGGCAAGGTGGCCGCTTTGATAATCGTGACTCCTTCCATCTTGCAGACCTTCCCTATAATTTCGCCTAGGCGTTAGTAAAGAACCGGGTTGATGGGTTCCATACCACAACCTCCATGGTGAACTCTCGACGCGATAATGTCCGATGAAGATATAGAATCCCCATTTGGAGCTCTTTTCTTCTCCGCATAATGCCTATCTTGTTATTTATAGTCACATACTCGGCAAGTGAGTGTATGTGTTTAGGCAATCTAGGTGATGCTTTGTTACATGATGCAACACAGCACGGATAGGAGTGTACCCAGCTCGAGCTCAAAGTGAGGTATTAGTGGTCTCATGCTAGGCGATCGCTTATCAACCCGTTTCTTAACTAACGCCTTCGCCTATTTCCTTCCGCAGCTCCCCGAACATTACTTTTCGTCTATACTTCGGAATGAACACTATATGATATGTGCAGTTATATCGACTGTGTGCTAAACTCAAATCGTCCATGGGCGCCTCCGCTGTCTTGAAGTGGTTTGCTAGACCTACTTCATTGTACAGCGGAGGCTGTTTTTTGTTACTCCGCTTGCCGCCACGGGCTTCTGTCACTCCCCCAGCTCCGCTGGGGGATTAAGATCTGTTTCATTCATGGCTTCACCAATATATGATAGCGACCACGTTGATCATATTTTATCCAATATTTCCGTCATTTTGCCCTATGTCAATGAGCGCCAGAGACGGCTGATTATAGGAGCTCTTTCTGATGCACTGGGTTATGGCGGCAAGTCTGCGATCAGTGAAAAATGCGGTGTGGCACGTAATACCGTGCGCAAGTCCGACGAAGAGTTCAAGCTCATTATCGCTGATGCTGCCGGCGAGACTTCTACTTCCACAGAGACAGAAACCAAAAGTGACGAAGCAGAAGACTCTGGCACTACGGATACCGATAAGGATTCTGAAATGTTGCTGGAAGCAACTCCAGAGCAGATTGTCGGGCTTTATGATGGCTCCGTCAGCCTTTCTTCACTTGAAAGCAGACGGCGCCGCGCGGGTGGTGGCAGAAAAAGTGAAGCTGCGAAAAATCCGGAACTGATTCCGGCATTGATGGAGATCCTTGACGACTACACCTATGGTAATCCGGAAGGCGTTAGTAAGAAAACGGGTTGATAAGCTCCAAAGCGTTTTAGCAGAAGTATAAAATATGCCGTTTTGTACATTCTGCTGTACAACGGCCTTCTCTAACTTGAACTACAATAGTCTTGCCAGGAGGGCAAGACTATGAGCTGCATTGAGCGCATACTGACCGAAGCCAGAGATCTTTCCAGGGACGACCTGATTCTTCTTGTTAACAAGCTCATGGAGGGCTTCTCCCATGAGAGTGCAACCTCTTCTCCGAAGAAGATGATTGCTCCCCGTTTGGATTGTCCGATCTGCCATTCCAATGCTCATGTTGTTAGGAATGGACACAAACATGGAAAACAGGCATACATCTGCAGGCAATGTGGAACGTCATTTGTTACAACGAGCAACACTTTGCTCTCAGGCTCACACTTTGGTACTGAGATCTGGACCAAGGTTCTGGAAGAGACGCTCAGGGGGACCTCTCTGGATAAGACGGTCAAGTCACTTGCCAGCCATGGATGCAAGATCAGCCATAGCAGTCTGTTCTTCATGCGGCATAAGATCATGCTTGCTCTCGAGGACATGCAGGTGGAGCAGCCAGCCACGGTGGAAGATGTCGTGGAAGCGGATGAAACCTACGTTCCGGAGTCCAAAAAAGGTACGAAATTTGGCCCTGATGCCAGTCGAAAGCCCCGCAAGCGTGGCACTCCCGCATCCAAACGCGGCCTTTCAGACGAGCAGATCTGTATCTGCACCGCAGTACAGCGCAAGACTGGCGATCTGATCGTGAAATCCGAGAACCGGGCAAGGCCTTCCAGTGCAAATGTTGTTGATATCTATACTGGTCATGTCCAGAAGGGCACACTTTTCCTGACGGACGGCATGAATGTGTATCCGAGGCTGGGCAAGATCCTGGGAATCACGGTCATGAATGTGAAGAAGGAGTCGGCAGGTTTCTTCAATCTGAACACTGTGAACAACCTTCACTCTTTTATCAAGCGCCGATATACCGAATATCGCGGTGTCGCCACCAAGTATTTGAACCGTTACAACCTCGTATTCAGGGCAGCGTACAGGCAGAGGACAACGATTGGGGAACTTGCGGAAACTCTCTTTGCATCCAGGAATCCCAAGAAGGTACACCATTATGGAGATGTTAAGGAGCTCAATCTGCTTGCAATTTGATGACTACAAGATGCACTTATTGCTTATCAACCCGTTTTCTTACTAACGCCTTCTGATGGCGTTAGTAAAGAAACGGGTTGATAAGTAACGATCCCAAAAGTTTTTCCGGATTTGTACATTTAAATGTACGACGCCCTTTTAGGACTTGACCTATAATAGTCGTGTCAGGAGGGCACGACTATGGGTAACATCGAACGCATACTGGCTGCAGGAAACAACCTCTCTGATTCGGATCTTAAGATTCTCGTTAACAAGATCATGGACCGTCTGAACCATGAGAAGGCGTTTGCTTCTTCGGTGAAGATCGTTCCCCGGATGGAATGTCCGGTCTGCCATACCAGTTCACATGTTGTTAGGAACGGTCACAAGCATGGCAAGCAGGCATTTCTGTGCCGGGCATGCGGAAAGTCGTATGTTACAACAAGTAACACACTTCTGTCTGGCTCACATTACAGCAGTGATGTCTGGAAGACCGTCCTTGCTGACACACTGATGGGCGTATCCCTTGATGATGATCTTCAGCATATCCGGATCAGCCATACCAGCCTCTTCTTTATGAGGCATAAGATCATGCTGGCGCTTGAGGATCTTCAGGAGGTCAGTCCTGCAATGGTCGAGGAAGTTGTCGAGGCTGATGAAACCTACATACCAGAGCCGGAGAAAGGGACAAAATTCGGGCCCGACGCCAAGAGAAAGCCCCGTAAGCGCGGTACTCCGGCATCCAAGCGCGGCCTTTCGGACGAGCAGATCTGCATCTGCACTGCAGTTCAGCGCAAAAGCGGCGATCTGGTTGTAAAGTCAGAGAACCGGGCAAGACCTTCCACAGAGGATGTCGTTGACATCTACACAGGTCATGTTAAGAAGGGGACCCTCTTCCTTACGGACGGAATGAACGTATATCCGAAGCTGGGCAAGGTACTGGGACTCAGCGTTATGAATGTGAAGAAGGAGACAGGCAGCTTCTTCAGCCTGAACACGGTTAACAATCTGCACAGCTTCATCAAGAACCGCTACTACGACTACCGCGGTGTGGCTACCAAGTACCTGAACCGCTACAACATGGTATTCCGTGCAGCATACCGGATGAGGATGTCGGTGGATGAACTTGCAGAGAAGCTCTTCCTGGTGCGTGATCCGAAGAGAGTGCATCACTATGATGATGTCAAGGAACTGAATATGTTTGCTGTATAAATATGTTCCTACGAATTTTATATTGCTTATCACCCCGGATCCTTACTAACGCCTTTTGAAAAAGTGTTCTTAACTTCAAAATAATCCGACATATTTGTAATGCAACAAGCAAGACTGCTCCTTTCTATCAGGAGGACGGCATATGGGATTCAAGCGTTTCAGACCGGAAAATGAGAATCGTACTGCTTATCGGCTTTTATGCCCTCGCCATGTTATCGCATTTGAGGCAGACATAGATGAAGACAACAAACGGCATACTTTTTCCAAAAACGATACCCTGCGCATAGCTGATAATGAAA
The DNA here is from genome assembly GCA_022483465.1 of Lachnospiraceae bacterium. Lineage (GTDB taxonomy): Bacteria > Bacillota > Clostridia > Lachnospirales > Lachnospiraceae > CAG-791. The sequence goes on from JAKVNF010000001.1 coordinate 637,170, forward strand.
CGATAGCCATCATGCGCAAACGGATTGATCAGCTCAAGCGTACACGGAAATATCGTGCTCTTCAGAAAGACTACCTATGGAAGAAGCAGCATCTTGTCAAGCTGGATCCCGAATCCGATGCGTATCAGCAGCTGGATGAGGCAAGAAAACATACTGCCAATCAGATGGCTGCAATGCAGCGTAAATTTCAGGTCTCAAAATCTGAGGTTCAAAAATTAATGCAGGAAGCGGCAAAAGATCACAAGATTCCTTCTGTTCTTGCTGCTACCAGTGCGGATAATATCTGGCAGGGCATTCAAAAAGTCCTGTACTCCAATGGGAAGAATATCCACTGCCACAAGCGCGGCGATCTGCCTGTAATGCGGGCGAAAGAAATCAATCGCATTATCGTTCTCAAAGTCGATAAGGAAACAGAGCGTCTTGTGGTTCATATAGATGGACTTGACCCGATGCCATTGCTGGTCCCGAAGGATGATCAATATCTGATCGACGAATACAACGCACTGCTGGATTATATGGAACACCCAGAGGTGGAAGATACGGCAGTGCGTACATACAGCGAAACCAATAATGTTGTTCCTGTTTTCCGCCCCTGCTATTGTGCGATTCAGTGCAAGAAAATCCGTGGGAAGCTCCGCTGTTTTGTGCTGATCACCATTGCTGCTCCCCCTATGCCAAAGAAGGATAAGTATGGCAGACCGAGAGTCGTCCGTGGAAACGGACGGGTTGGCTGCGATATTGGAACGCAGTCAGCAGCTGTAGTGTCTCAAAACTCTGTAGAACTCTTCAATCTGGGAGAACGCAATCAGGGTGCATATCAGAAAAACGATAAGCGGAAAAAGCTCCTGCTGCGTAAGATGGATGCCAGCCGCAGAGCTATGAATCCGGAACGGTTCAACAAAGACGGTACTTATAAGAACGGCACACATGGCAAGTGGAAGGTGTCGAAATCCAATCGCAAGAGGCTGTATAAATATCGGGAACTCTGCAGAAAGGAAGCCGCAACCAGACTGTATGCCAACCAGGAAGCTGCCAATCATCTGCTTTCGCTAGGCAATGTCCTGATCACGGAACCTTCGAATACAGCAGCACTTGCACACAGGTCGAAGAAAAAGGCACAGCGATCTGACAAAGCATCGCAGATTCCGCAAAAAGACGGCACAACGAAAACGGTCCACAAGTTCAAGAAAAAGAAACGGTTTGGCGCTTCCGTATTAAGGCGAAGTCCTGCTGGTTTTCAGGCAGAGCTTCGTAAGAAATTTGGGCCCGGCTACCATGAAGTACCACGTATGACTTATCGAGCGAGTCAGTACGATTTTATGCTTGACGCATACATCAAAAAGAAGCTCGACGAACGATGGCATTCACTTCCGGATGGACGGCAAGTCCAGCGGGACATTATGTCAGCTTTCCTGTTATCGTGTGCAGACGACGAATTCCAATCCATAGATCGAAACCGGTGTCTGCAAGCATTTGATCACTTTTGGCAGATGCACCAGCAATGTATCAACACCATCATCCAGAATCACTTAACGATTTGTAATTCCGGCATTAAGTTGGATAAAGCAGTGTAATCTTTCTGCTTATACCATAGCAGGGCGTTTGACTTAGCGCCCGGTTCTTGAAACAGAGAACGAATTGAACCCAGTAAAGTACCGTCAGCTCTGAGCTGACCGGTCAGAGGTTTAGATGGCTGGCTCCGGAGTAAATACCTGTCCCAAAGCAGCTTGTCTGTGAGTACGACACGAAATACCTCCGTGTGGAAGACCAACATCTTCCCCAACCAGAATCCCTCGCGTGCGAACCCCCGTGGCTCGCCACGGGGTAAGTCAGATCTTTTGTCTGACATCCGGAGGTATCCCATGCGCCCGCTCTACGAATCCCTGCAGGACGACTTTGAGATCTACGAGAGGGAGTCCTTTCACTTCTCTCCCCAGATCCACAACTTTGTCGAGTGCTTCTACATCACCAGCGGCACCTTTGAGCTGGGCCTGGACCAGCACCTGTACCACATGGAGACGGGGGACTTTGCGATCATCTTTCCCGGGACGATCCACCACTCCCAGGTCTTTGACCCGGGCCCCTGCACCAACATCGACATGCTGTTTTCCACCTCGTACACCGGGGTCTTCAGCGACACGCTCCTGCAGAACCGGCAGATCGACCCGGTGATCCGGGCGAAGGATCTGCACCCGGACGTGCCCTACGCGATCCACTCCCTCCTCGCCGACAAGCAGGCGGGAAAGCTCAGCCAGGTGCTGGCCCAGTCCTGGGTGCAGATCATCCTGACCCGCTGTATGGCGGTCTACCAGCTCGAGCCCCGCTCCGCCACGGTCAACAACGATCTGATCTTCCGGAGCGTCTCCTACATCGCCGAGCACTTCGCCGAGCCCATCACTCTGACCAAGATGGCAAAGGATCTGTACGTGTCCCCCTATGCGATCTCCCGCATGTTCTCCGGGACCTTCCACACCAACTTCAACGGATACCTGAATGACACCCGGATTGAGTACATCTGCTCGCTCCTTCGCTACACCGACCAGTCAATCACCGAGGCCTACATCAACGCGGGCTTTGAGAGCCAGCGCACCTTCAACCGGGTGTTCCAGGAAAAGATGCACATGACCCCCAGGGAGTACCGGATCAAGTCCCGGGGCCTCAAGAATCCGGCAGGTGGCGCGGCGGTATCTCCCACAGCCGACCCGCAAAAGGGCGGCGAAACCACCCCGGAAAAAACCACGTGACAGCTTGATTTTCGAAACGACCAAATACCTCCGGGACAGCGATCTGGTCCGGTCCCCGTCAAGTGGATACTGAAAAATAATAATGCAACCGTCAGTTGGATCTATCACCAGGTAGATCTGACTGGCGATTTTTTACGCTGCCTCATAGTATTTCTTGTGGTATGAGATTGGTGTGAGAAGATGCAGCCTGCGCTGCGTACGCTCCGTGTTGTAGTAATAGATGTAATTTCTGATCATGGACTCCAGCGAACTGCGATCTGTAAATCTTCTGCCGTAGTAACTTTCGCGCTTGAGCATTCCCCAGAATCCTTCCATCGGCCCGTTGTCAATGCAGTGGCCTACCCTGGACATACTCTGCGTCATCTTATGCTCAACAAGTCTCTGATGAAACTCTCTGCTTGTATATTGGAACCCTCTGTCACTATGAAACAGTGGGTGAGCATCAGGCTCTGCTGCGACGGCCTCATCAAACGTCTTCATCACCAGGGGCTTGTCATTATGATCGCTGATTGAGTATTCCGGAACAATGAAGCATGCTCCGTCGTGTGGACGGAGCATGCCTTCCGTGAATTAAACCTCTGTTTCCGCTCTTCAGTGCCACCTTCAGTTGGCTGTCGCCCCGAAGGAGCCCAGAGATGGCGGATCCCGGTGCTCGAAAACTGCCCGGAAGTCGTTCTCTCCAGTGTTCAGTACGATGACATTGTGTGTAAACCTCTCGATGATCGACTCGGAGAGGGCCCCCTCTCCAAGACAGGCCAGCCATTCGGCTTTGTCATGAAGGGTGGCGAAAATCGTACTGGTGGAGTCGAAGCGGCGCTCTGCCAACTCATATAGAAAGCGAACCTCATCCTCATCTACGCCAGTGGTGAGCCATTCGTCGATTACGAGTACCTGGTACTGGCTGTACTTCCGCAGCAGCCGCTTCTCCTCGCGAATCCCGGATATGCGTGCCTCTTCATCAGCGCTGAGAAGATCACTCATCCGGATGTAAGCGGTCTTGTAGTGCTTCTTGCACGCCTCTTTCGCGAAGGCACAGGACAGGTAAGTCTTGCCTGAGCTGGGATAACCCTGGATGATCAGACTCGTGTGCTGCTCCACGAAGTGGCAGGTGGCGAGTTCATCCACAAGCTCCCTGCTGAATGGCCTCTTATCGTCGTACAGGATCTGAGTGACATCCGCAGTGGGAATCCTGAGATGAGCAGCCTTCAGGAGATGCTCTACTTTCTCGTTGTACTTGGCCTGATAGGCTGCATCGACCAGTTCAGCAAGCCGCTTCTCAAACGGCTGGTTGACCCGATCCATGGATTTCGTTTGTTCCTGATACGCAACAACCATCTCCGGGACGCCCAGCACCCGGAGCTTGCGGTCGGTTTCTGCATCAAGCATTGCCATTGGCAGCTGCCTCCTTACTGCTCTGACCGTCTGAACTGCTCTGAACCTGCCCAGACGCACTGTGATTTCCAGATGCATTCTGGTAATAACTGCTCCCCCGCAGAAAGCCTCCTGTTGCCTTCTGTCCCTGCTCCTTCTCATAAGCGGCTTCCTTTTCCCGATACACGATATCCTGGCTGTCAGAGAGGATGGTGTTCAGGATCCGGTACCGCGGCAGGGGAATTCCGCGTGACAAGGCGATTTCGCAGGAGGTTTCCAGCTGTTCCGGTGAGTACTTTTTGCTCAATGCGAGCACCGCATGGCAGGAGTTATACGCCTGCTCTGGGATCTTCACGCTTCGGAAGAGCATGTCAATGACGGTGCTGGTATGCGGCCCGATTGACTTGGCCCAGCTCCTATAGCGATCTTCTGTCCAGGGGGAGAGGTTTTGGAACTGCGGCGGCATATCCTCCGGATGCGTAGAGTACTTGTTCTTTGCAAACGACGGAAACAGCGGATGCGAGGTGAGCCTTGCTCCCTTGTAGTAGATCGTGAGGGTGGTACTTGAAACAAGCAGGTCTACCTTCTTCCGGTAGTACTGGTAAGGGCAGGAGTAAGAGTTCCGCCTGTACCTGACGTGGAAGTCCTTCTGCACCTTGTAGCCCATCTCCCAATGGGTGATCTCGAATGGCGTGGGAGGAAGCGCGCGGAGCTCTCCCTTCTCCTCACTCATGAATACCTCGTACCGGGAGCCCTCGCGTTTCTGAAAGGGTTTACGGTTAAATGCCTCGAGCCACTTCCTGGCATCCTCCTTGATCTCCTCCAGGGAGTGATACTCTTTGTTCCTCGTCGCACCGATAAACGAATTCGCAAGCGTGTTGACCGATCCCTCTGCAGAACTCTTTTGCTTCGGTTTTCTGACCCCTGCCGGCATGATTGCACAGCAGTAGTACTCTCCAAAGGATTCGTACAGGTCTGTAAGGACGATTTCTCCTTCCCTGGGATGCTCCACGACACCGGCCTTGAGGTTGTCACAGATGATCTTTCGGGTGACTCCGCCGAAGTAATTGAACATGTGCACCTGGGCGAGGATGAAGGTATCCATCTTCATGTCACCGCAGGGCTCCAGGTACGCATGCATGGAGTATGGAAGCGCCGCAACGAAGAGATAGACCTTAACCTGTTTCTTTTCGTCCAGGGCGGTGTAATGCATGGTATCGCCTGCCCAGTCCACCTGGACCGCCTCCCCGGGCTTATGATCAAGGTGGTTGGTCAGTTCGTTCAGACGGGTAAATTCATCGTAATCATCGTAAAACTTGGTTTTTCCGACAGGAAGCAGCCCCTCTGAATTGCACTTGGCGAGGTATTCCTGATAGAGCAATGCCATGGTGACATCTTTCCTGCGCAGCTCATTGTGAATGTATTCGTAGTCCGGTACAGCAAAAGCAGCACTGTCAGCGTCCTTGTTGGGGAAGAACTTTTTGTAGACAGCGGCATCATCCAGCGTGCTTATATCCTGGTAGTGAATTTCCTCCGAATCCGCGATACGAAAGACTTCTGATACCGAGTTTCGGGAGACCTTTCTTGTACAAGCGATCATGCGTTGGGATATGCCTGCATCCTTCAGCTGAACAATTATTTTGACCGGGATTTTCCTGGCCATGAGCGCCTCCTTTCCATGAACGCACTTCAACCAGGCTTCATCAGCCAGAGAAGTCGATTATACAGACTGGTTACCGGCCAGTTGGTCTTATAGGTGTTGTCACTGCAGTGAGCGGACCTAAAGCGTCTTCGTTTTAGGCTCACTATCATGATATCGGAGGGTCAGAAGGCTGTCAGTTACCGTTATCTGGCACAGAACAGTCGTTCGGCATCTGGTATGCGCCGGATGCGGTGCAATCTGTCTTGATCTGATCACAATCAGAAGAGACCGGAGAATCAGACAATTCAGGTCCTGCATAAAGGCGGCTTTCCAGCGGTACAGGGTTGTAACCGCGATTCCCGTCCGGCTGCAGAGATCCCGCACCGATTGGCACCGCCTGCACTTGTAGCAGTAAAGAGTAAGGAAGATGAACGATTTGGTGTATTGATAGTGCGGGAGCAGAAAGCAGGGAAGCATGGTGTAACGCTTGCCCGTTGCACGCGAATAGCGTCTTGGTATTGAGACCCTCATGGGCATAATCGAGGTTGCCGGATCGGTCGTGATCACTCCGCGGTCGTATTGGTTCTGCCCGACAACGTTTATGAGATGCTCAAGCGAAGACTGTGACCTGGCGTCCATGTCAAGGAGTGTCTCCACTATCGCAGAATTGAATTTGTTCTGGTATTCGGCTATCATAGGGCTGTCCTCAAAAGGATGATTCACAACTGCTGGTAACAGTTGTGATGCGTTGAAGAAAGGGCAGCTGGCTGAGCTTGGACCTTTCTTCTTTTTTTGCGCTGATACAATCAGTATATACTGATTTGATTCTGTAGAATAGTTATCTATAGAGAAAGCTTGATAATTGCGTGCTTCTGCATCTGAAATGTCGAAATCCGATGGCTCTCCTTATGGAAGCCATGCTCAAAAGCCGGAATGCTACTGGAAACATGCAGCGGAAAGCATGCTCCGAATGCGGAAGAATTGCTCTGAGATGTGAAATAGAAATGGCTCCGATCTTCGGAATTCATGCCCTCACTGCGGAAAGCAGAACTGCTCTGAAAATCGGAACCGATGATGATCTGAATGGCGGAAGGAAACAATGCGCTGACCGTCGGAATAGATGCTCTCGCATGTGAAACATCTGCTCTGTCTGCGGAATTGGGTATGCTCCCAAGTGCGGAAGCCTGGCAGACCTGCGGAAAGTGCTATGCTCTGAGCATCGGATAGGTGGCTCTGTCAATCTGGAAACGCCGATTCAACGATGAACGGAAAAGTGGCTCTGACTCGCGGAAGACTGGGCCCAAACGTCCGGAATATTCACGCTGATCTCATAGGCCACGATCCTGCGGTCATACAGGTCCAAAATCGCGCTCAGATAGAGCTTGTGGACCTCTATACCAGTGTAGTACTTAAACTCGGATACGTCCGTCAGCCACTTCTGATTGGGACGCTCTGCCGTAAAGTCACGATGCAGGACATTCTCAGCGACATACATGGGATCTCCCGAACTTCTGGTGCATCCCTTCGGTCTCCACTTGATCGTCGACTGTATGTGTTTCTTCCTGCAGATCCGATGTGCCCTCTTGTCATTGATGTGGATGTGATCTTCCGTTTCCAGATCGTCCCGAAGACGGCGATATCCTTTCTCCGGATGTTCCTCATGGTGCTTCTTCATAAGCGCTGCAATGCGTTCATTCTCGGCCTCACGGGCTGATTTGGAATGTTTCCTCCATTTGTAATACGCAGAAGGGGCCACATGAACATATCTGCAGAGCCTGCGTACCGGATAATGCTTTGTTTTCGCAAGCTCGCTGATCGCACAGTATTGTACTAAGCCGCTTCGCGGCGGCGTTGCTACCTCAAGTCTTCGGCTAAAGATTTACATTTTCGCTGCATCAAAAAAAGCAGCCCTTGATGGCTGTGGTAAAGTTAAGTTACGACACAAAACAAACCCAGCGCAGAAGAACTGCCGGGGTTTATATTACCACACTCGATCATTACCAACAATGGCATATCCTCCTGTCGGGTTTGCTTTCTGCCAGCAAATTTACTCATGCAGGAGGCTTTACCATGGACGATTACCTTGCTCAATTCAAAAAGATGCTTGATTGCAGGAACCTGTCACCACACACTCGTGATCAGTATGCATCTACAATTACCCAGTTTCTGGACTACTTCGATACTCAGCTTCATAAGGATCCTGCCAGTTTTGAATGGGGCGAAATACGCGCCTTTTTTGACCGGCTTAAAGCTACAAAAAATCTGAGCGACCGTACCATCAACAGCGACATTGCACATCTGGAAAACTTCATAATCTATGTTCTCCATAAGCATTGGGATCCAACTCAGGTTCCCAAGCGCAAGTTCGATAAATATATCCCGTTTGTTCCTACAAAAGAACAGTTCCGCACTTTGCTCAATGCAGCAGATAACATCAGATACAAAACCATGCTGATTATCATGTATTCTGCTGGTCTGCGCTGTCAGGAGACCTGTAATCTCAGATACTGTGACATCCATGTGAAAGAGCATCGTATTTATGTTTCGGTATCCAAGAACAGATCTGATCGTTATGCAATTCTTGGGAAAGCGACCGTTCAGGCTCTTACTGACTACTGGAAATCTCTTGGCAGTCCGGAGATAGAGGATAAGACCGAGTATCTGTTTCCGTCTCCGATGATCCCTTCGATGCCGATCTCTACAACCAGTGTCCAGACCTATGTCCGTAAGATCGCAGATTCAATTGGACTGGATAAGCTGACCTGCCACAGTCTGCGGCACGCCTTTGGAACGGAATGCTATCGCTCTGGCGTAGATATTTTCCGTCTGAAGGAGCTCATGGGGCATAACAGTATTACTTCAACCCTGATTTACATTACTCTGGCACATCAGGATTTCAATGGAATCACAAGCCCTATCGATACTCTTTGAGGTACCGATCATGAGTATAAAGATCGTATCACGAGAGCAGGCAAAGGCTGCCAATAAGAAGACTCACCCCATTCAGAATATAATGGCTCAGTCGGAAATTTTGCTTAAACCGGCAATACGACGTGTTGCACCACATGAGAAAGCCTGTAACCACGGCAGTTGTTCAAGATAAAATTCACTATTTAGAACATTGCCGACCGGTAACGCAATAAACAGTGTGTTTATATCGATCACAACCCAGTAAACACAAGGCTTTCATCGAAAAAACGCTTTACCGCTTGTTCGGTAATTACCGGTCTATTGTAAATTTCCGTCAGTTGTCAAGACAAAAAATTGAGGTTTTTATAATGAACTGATCGCCATGTCAAGGGGAGGCTGACCTCCCCAAAGCAGCCTGCAGATTATGCGGCATCCCTGGCTGCATCGAGGAGCAGTGCAGGATAATAAGCTGATGCCGGTGTGATGTTTCCGATCGCCGAGTGGCATCTCTCAAAGTTATATGTGTGAACGTACGCTTTGATTGCAGCTCTGGCTTCCCGGATGTTCCGCCATTCTGTCAAATAGGCTTCTTCGTATTTGAAAGAGCGGAACCATCTCTCGATCATGATGTTGTCTGCCCAGCGGCTTTTCCCATCCATGCTTTGCCGGACGCCGTTCTCTTTAATGAACTGCTTGTAGTCGCTGCTGGTGAACTGACATCCCTGATCAGAGTTCAAAATCATGGGTTTCGCCACCTTGAACGCCTTTTTACAGGCTTCGATGCACGCTCTGGTATCAAGGGTATCGTCAAGCTCCCATCCGACGATACATCTGCTGTACCAGTCGATGATGGCTGTAAGATACAGGAAGCCGTGCTTCATCGGGATATAAGTGATGTCTATCGACCACGCCACGTTGGGACGGTCGATCTCCGTGTTCCGGAGAAGATAAGGTACGACGGCCGCCTTCTGAAGGCATTTTGAAAGATTGGGCTTTGGATAGATCGGATCTATGGCCATCTCGTTCATCCAACGTCTGGCTCTTCTCCTTCCGATGTGGTAGCCGCGTCCCTTCAGCTGCGAGGACATCTGCCTGGCTCCCCATGTCGGGTGGTCTGTGTGGAGGTGATCAATGATCTCCTTGCACTTCAGTTCCATTTCTGAGACAGGAGAACCTTTGTAATAGATGCTTGTCCGGTTGATGCCGGCAAGTTCCGCCGCCACGCTGACAGGAATTTCGTGATCGTTATTCCTGGAAAGGCTTCGGACTAAATTTACTCTCGTAGTCAGGTCCAAGCATTTCCTCAGATTTTTTTTTCAGCCAGTCCACCTGCATGGTGAGCTGCCCGACCTTTTTGGCATATTCAGATTTCTCCTTTCGTTCCTCCTCGAGTTTTTCCTTGAGGTTCTCCTCGCGGTTCTCGTCGAAGACGATGGAGGCCTTCTCAAGGAACTCCTTCTTCCAGTTTCGGAGAAGATTCGGTTGAATCTGATTCTCAGTTGCGATGACGTTCAGTTCCTTCTCGCCCTTGAGAACTTCAAGGACCAGATCGGTTTTGAACTTGGCAGAAAAGTTACTTCTGGTACGGGACATAATGGATCCTCCTGTATGAAATAAGCATATCAGATTCATTAGGAACCGTCCCAGATTCTGTCTTAATTTATGAGGCCATTATAGAAGATCTTTCAGCTCGGATGGCCGCAGTATCAGAAAGACTATGCAGGACACATCACTTCCGAACAGTACAAAGCTGCCGATTGTATTTCCAAGTGTCGGACGGAAGCAATGGGCTATAACAAAGTAGAATGCCCCCGCTGTGGTTATACCGAAATTCACTACAACTCATGTGGTAACCGTAACTGCCCAATGGATCAGTATGTCAACAAGGAAATCTGGGTTGATGAACGCCAGTCTGAGCTTGTGGATTGCTCATACTTTCATGTCGTCTTTACCGCTCCATGTGAGCTGAATCCTCTGATCTTTGCCAACAAGAGTCTGCTCTATGATCTGCTGCATAAGGCTTCAGGACAGACACTTGTGGAACTGATGCAGAATAAAAAGTTTCTCGGTGCAACACCCGGTGTCATTCAGGTGCTTCATACATGGGGAAACAACATGATGTTCCATCCGCATATCCACTGCATTGTTTCCGGAGGCGGGCTGAAGGGAAAGCCAAAGCGATTTGTTAAAGGGAAAAAGAAACACTTCTGTCTCCCTGTAAATGTCCTGAAATCAAAGTTCAGAGGTAAGTTCATGGCCGGCCTGCAAGAGCTTTATGATGCCGGGAAACTGATCATGCCCGGTGATGACAGCATCAGAACTCCTCAGGACTGGCAGGCTTTCAAGGACAGCATGTATAAAAAATCCTGGGACATTGATATCAAAGAGACACTATGCGGCAAGGGCAATGCCATCCAGTATCTCGGCAGATATGTTAATCGTGTCGCAATCAGTGAGGGCAGGATTCTCAGCTATGACAGAGAAACAGTAACGTTCAAAGCCAAAGACAATAAGCAGGGTGGAAAATGGGTAGTTATCAAAGTCCGCTTACCTATAGCTCCCAAGCCTAATTCTCACTACGCTCGTCTTCCCTCTCGATGAGTTTTGGAGGGTTTAGGTTGAACATACGGTAGATCTCGTTATCCTCGCGGCATGGTTCGTATGGCACCAGTGCCTTATCGAATACCTTACACTTCTGATTGCGAAGTTGCATAAAAGCCTCAAAGATATTGACCTTATCGCCCTTTTTCCGTTTAGCCAGCAAAGCACTCTGCAGCCTCTGCAGAATAGCTGTTGCGATGAAGCAAAGAAGCAAATGCCCACGAAACGTCATCTCGTTGTCAACACGGATAGGAAGAATGTCGGCATAGTTCTTCGTGACATCGAAAACCTGCTCTACCTGCTGTCTTGTGTAATACAGCGGCAACACCTCTTCCGTGCTGAGCGCCTCTGAGGAGACGATGACGAAAAGCCCCAGCCGCATCATCTGTCTGTCAATCTCGTCAGGGTCAATACCATCGCTCAGGTATCGGAGCATGGTTTTGGCACTCTGCGCATTGTGCGAGACAGCGTCTATGCCTATAAAGACGTAAATGTCATGATCATAGAGACGTCTTGCAACCCTTTTTAGATATACCAGGCGCCCGCCGTAGTTGACAGCATATCTTGCACTTTGAAGATCTGAGATGCTCTCGTTGTTATTGCCGACAACCTCTTTGAAGAGTACCCGATTGGGGGCAAGCCTTGTGATGAAGGGAACTCCATTTTCAAACAGTTCTCTAACGTTCTCCTCGCTGAAATATCCGGCATCCATGATTGCATAGCTGATATCAATGCCGTACTGCTTCATCTCATTGAACGTTGTGATCAGGGTTGAGACGTCGATGATGTTTCCCTGAACATAGCGAAAGTAGATGGGCATACCGTTTTTGCGGTCGATCACATAGATGAGGCGTACCTCAACGTTAATGTCACCGTTATGGTTGCTGAGCTGCGTGACCTGCATCTTGGTAGCATTCGGGATACCGGTACTGTCGATCAATATGCCTGTTGCTCCATTCTTACCATAGAGAAGGCTGATGTAATGGTCAAAGAACTGGTGCTGGATCTGCTCACTGCCGAGGTCCTCCAGGACAAGACTGATGTGCTGGCTTTTCAGATTTGCCAAAGGGAAGAGCATGGAAGCGTAGTTTCCACGCCACCAGGTTAACGCGTGCATACTGGCCTTTTGGTCTGTCAAAACCTTGTAGAACAGCAGTGACATGACTGTGTCTGCGTCATGAGGGATCAGATCTCTCACGATGTTGGTCAGATTCAACTCCTTCATGTACCAGTCAAGGAAGAAGGCATCGCCAAAATCGATCGGCATCCTCTCATTACCATAGGACCGCTCTTCTGGCTCAGGACCATTTTGACGTTCTTCAGCTATAGCAACATCCTTCGCGCTGGCCTCGGAGTATCCATCTTCAATCGTGTAGCGGTAATATCCGCGCTTTCGATTTTTGAAGATCCCCTTCTCTTTATCGATTACCCGGCCGAGATTTCCGCCGTACTTTGAGCTGATCTCATCCTTTATGCGGGAACTGGACTGGAGGCAGGCGTATTCAACACCATTTTTTGTGTAGTAACGGATGAACATATGGCAACCTCTGTAGTGAGAATATGTTTCTTACTACATGCTACCACTGCGGCAGCTTACCATCAAGTGAAAAGCAGCCTAAATTTCCCGAGTTTCTTAGCTTATTTGACCTTGAGGACTTGACCGTAGTGAGAAATCGTAATGGGAATTATAGCTTACAGGAATTCATTCGCAGATTTCTTCTTCATATCCTACCTAAGGGCTTCCAGAAGATCCGATACTATGGGTATCTGAGTAATTCTCAAAGGAAGAAGAATGTAGCCCGTATTCAGAAACAGCAAAAGAAGCAGAGGTTTGTCTCACGTTTTGCTGGCATGGGTAAAAGCGAGATACTCCTTGAGCTATTTTCGGATGATTATCATATTTGTCCAAGGTGTGGCGCTGATATGGTGAAAGTAGATTTCAAGCCAAGGCCTGAAGCTAAATCCAACAGCGCATAAAAAGCAAAGCCGAATATCTTTTATCGGCTCCTAACCATGGGGCCTTTTTGTTGTACTCATTTTTAATTCGAAGATGCAGATACTATGCCTCTAAGCAGTTGATTTCCAGGATTTTAGAAACATCAGCATTGCATCTACGATGTTACACGCAAATTACCCGTAGATCGGTAATAGACCATTGGATTTAGCCTTCATCGCTCTACGATGATGTCGAAAACCCCTTGAAATCAAGGCGTTTTTCGGACATCAGCCTATTGATTTTATATTTATAATTGTCTATAATATAGATGACCTATCGGTAATCTATATTGAGGCTATTATAAATGTCCCACATATACTGGAATAAAAAAGAAGTCCCGATACCAAAAGAAGCTTATATCAACCACAACGATGGCCGAGTATTCGTCATTATTGACGGTCATCGCAAGGTGATTGGGCATGCTGCCTCAGATACAACCATGTATCCGAACGAAGCGTACCGCACACTATACAGCGACCAATGGCTGCAGAATTATGGTGCAAAGGATTCTCTCCCTTTCGAGGTGAAAGTAGGTCTGTACATGCTGACCCTTGGGGCTGCATCACAGAATGGCATCTACTCGATCCTGACGGATGTATACGGTCCGCTGCATGCAAACGCCATCATGGACTACGTGATGTTCTCTCTGCACAGCAAGTCAGATATCACACAACTGTACAGCGAGTTTGCGCAGGATCAGGTCCTCTTTTCAAGGAAGCCTTACAGTGATGCCTGGTACTCCGATCTGTTCCGCTCCCTTATGACAGACCAGCAGGAAGGTGATTTCAAGGTTGCCTGGCTGAAGCACTGCAGGAAGCAGGGGATCACCAAGGCTTGGATTTCTATCGACGGTTCCAATAACGACTGCGAGGTCAGAGAATCCGACCTGTGTGAGTATGGAGCGGATAAGTCTCATAACGGCGGTACCATTGTCAGCTACATCTATGCTGTCGATGTGAAGACCGGCATGCCGATCACATATTTTGTGTATGAAGGCAGTAAGGTAGACAGCAAAGCATTCCAGAAAGTGCTGACATTTTTCAACGGATACAGCATTGAGATTGAAGGCGTTCTAATCGACCGTGGCTTCTGCACTCATGATGTTGTACAGGCATGCATTGACAGCAAGACAGATTACATCATGATGGTCCCATCCGACACCTACGGTCACCAGCAGATGATGGAGGAATGCTCCGAAGATATCCGCTGGGAACCAGACAGGATTGTTGACGATGATGGCATCTTTGGCATTGCCAGGGAAAAGCAGCTGTTCCGCAATCACCCGGAAACAGCATTCATGAACCTGTACTTCAATGGTACGTCAAGCTCCATTCAGTCGATACGCCTAATCCGAGAGATCCGGAAAGAGGGTCGAAAAGCCGAATTGGCTGTCGCTGAAGGCCGTGTGCCAAGTGTCTCGAAGACCTGCAAAAAATACATCAAGGTCGAGCAGACAGATACAGGCGGCTATGCTGTTTCCTATGACTTCAAGGCATGGAAGAAATCCATGCTTGGCAAGGGTTTCTTCTCTCTCGCTTCCGGCAAGAACCATGGTCCCCAGGAAGCATTTGACCTGTACCGGCTCCGCGATGCATCAGAAGTGCAGTACGGGATCCTAAAGTCCCAAGAGGGCTTCGATAGTACCCGCATACACTTCACAAGCAGCATCTATGCAAAGTTCCTGATTTGCTTTGCTGCAAGCTGTGTCAGAGCGAGCATCCTTAACGCCTGCAAAGATCTTTCTCTTGCTACGAATGAGATGATCCAGAAGATGGACCGGATACACTTCATTCTTCGTGAAGGTGGATCATACCTTCCGGTTAAGGATCTATCGAAGGAGTTGGAAGAACTGCTCATGAAGTTCGGCATCGACCGGAATTCACTGTCCGACTTCGCTTCGGAGTATAACAGCCGTTCGAATCCGATCGGCTCCCTGACCAGAACTGTGCCAAAGTCACAGCCCAAAGAGAAGGGACACCGTGGCAGAAAACCAGGTTCCAAAAACAAGAAGACGCTCGAGCGAGAGGCACGCGGCGAAGCAAAGATTAAACATGCGAAGCCAGGACGTCCGAAAGGAAGCAAGGATACCAAGCCCAGGAAGCCAAGATCCGACAAAGGTAAGAAGCATAAAAAGGCTTCTGACAAAGAAGTTTAAAATCGAGTCGAAACAATAATTACCGATTTACGGGAAATTTGCGTTACATTTGAATACAATCTACATACGAAAAACTGAGTTTCACCGTCTCCGGGAGCTCGCTCCCGGAGACGGAAAGCGGGGGCCGCCCGCTCAGCGTCTTACCACAAACGCGAAGTATGAGGTTCGTCCATCCTGGGCTACGCCCAGCTCCTCACCTCATACTTCGCTTAGGTATTTGATTAGGTTGTGAACTAAAGAGAGCGATCTTTCATCTTCAGTTCCCTTAGTTTTTTTAGGAGATCATTCTCCATCCGCAGGTCTCTATTCTGACGCTCCAGCTGGGCGATCCTGTCCCGGAGTTCTTCCTCCGGAGTCCTGCTCGGCTCAGTCCCGGCACGGTGGCCGCGCCTATCCTCAAGCCCGCTTTTGCCCATGGCGTCGTATTTTATGACCCAGTTTCGAACCTGCTGGTAGGAGCATTCATACCGGATAGCAGCTTCACCGTAATTTCTGTCGTGATCAAGACAGTACTGAACGATCTCTATTCTCTCCTCAAGAGTTGTCTGTCTCGCTTTCTTCATGTAGCTTCCGCCTCCACTTCCACGAGAACTGATTGTCCCTTGAGTATTATACGTCTTGATCCAATCGCGCAGCCGAGTCCAATCCCTTAAACCATATTTACTGGCGATCTCTGCCATAGAGCCTTTTCCATCAAGGTAGTCCTCAACCGCTATGAGCTTGGTCTCCTTGGAGTAATACTTATTGTGCTTTTGATCCAGGAGCCCGGTGGGACCTTCTGATTTGTAGATGGCGATCCAGGCTGAAAGTGATTTATCATCTACTCCTACCTTTTTGGCTTCAGCCGATATGCTTGACCTGCCTGAGATCACCTCCTCTACAGCTTTTACCTTTATAACCGGATCTATCTTTCCCTTTCTGGACATGAAATGTCCCCCTCCGTAGGACACTTATATTTCAGTGTCCTACAGAGGGGGATCATATCAATCTGCTGTCCCGGAGGTATTTTTTTACGCTAAGGATCGAATGGTTTGGCAGCTCTGGTTTTAGAAGCCTTCTTTTGGCTTTTTTCAGACTTCCGCCGGCATCGCGGGGATGTCCGCCCGGTTGTAGAGGTTTACCTGGTACCAATGCTCTTTTGCGATGGCAGCGTGGAGCGGCACATCCCTTCGGAATGTGGGCGAGGACAGGATGACCTCGTCTCCCCTCACCTCGCCGCCGCAGTCCTCAGAGCGGATCACCGTGTCTTTCTGCGAGAGCACGGCGCCAAGCATTCTCCCCTTAGGGAAGTGCTCCCCGTAGAGGCCCTCATCCGAAAGGTAGAGGCGCCCGCCGGTATTTTGGAAAGTGAGAACCGCTCTTCCGTCTTCTGCCTTTGCCTTGACAAGGAGCGGTGCCTCGCAGAGGACCGTCTCATCGCCGTAAATCCGGTTCTTGGCGAGCAGGGCCAGGCGGTGTCCCACCACCTTCTTGATGATGGGGTGAATGTTCCAGCGCATGCCGTCATCGCTGATCACCGCCATACCGGTGTTTGGCACCGTATCTGCGGTCTTTTTCTGCGCCTCCCGCACCTCACCGCACCAGTCCCCGGTGTTCATCATCCACTTCTCATAGATTGCCAGCTGGACGAACAGAAACGGCAGATCGGGATCGCGAAACAGCCCTCTCCAGTGGGCAATGAGGGCCGGGAAGGTCTTCTCGTACAAGTCTGCCCGCGCCTTTTCATCCCCGTCCGATTCCCCCTGGTACCAGAGGATGCCGCGGAGCGTATAGGGGACAATGGGCAGCAGCATGGACTCGTAGAGGCCGCAGGGGCGGTTCGGATGCTTCGGTCCCATGGGGAGCTGTGCCGCGGCAGCCGCCTTTTCATCCGGCATCGGAAGCCCCTGTCTCTTCATCATCTCCGCGATCTTCTTCCCGAGCTCTGTCAGATGGTCCTCGCCATAGTTGCCATGCATGATAAAGTCCTGGATCTCACTCCCGGGAAACTCCAGCTGATTGGTCCGGTAGGCGAGCGGGTAGGCGTGGAAGGCCTTCTCGTACGCAGCAAGGTCCAGGTCTTTCACGGCCTCCTCATACTCTGTCAGGTACGCCTCGCCTCCGCAGGCGCGCAGCACCTCTTCGGGGAGCCAGCAGCCGATGTTGGTGCCGCCCCAGTTGCAGCCAATGATGCCGACCGGCACCCGGAGCTTTTCCCAGAGTTCTACCGCAAAGTAGTAGGAGACAGCGCTCCACCACTGGAGGTTCTCCACATCCGCCCTTCTCCAACGCCCGTACTCCTTTTGGTAGTCCGCCTCCTTAAGCTGCCCCGGGTACGAAACCTCCGGGTAGTCGAAAAAGCGAAGATGGGGATTTGCCTCCTTCGCAAGCTTCTCCCGCTCCTTCGGAAAGTCCCGGTCATAGCGCATGGCAAATTCCATGTTGGACTGGCCGCCCGCAAGGTACACCTCCCCGACGGCCACATCCTCAAGAAGAAGCCGGGTTCCCGCCTGGGAAATCTCCATCTCCTCTTTCTCCGAGCAGGAAAAAGGCCCGATTTCTGCCAGCCACTTTCCATCCTCTCCCGGCACCGCCGTGGCGGTCTTTCTCTGCATGCGGACAACGACAGGGTCCCTTCGGTCGGTGGTCCCAAAGACCGCCACCTTCCTGTCCCGCTGCAGAACCATGCCATCCCGGAACATCATCGCAGGTTTCAACATCGCATCGATCCTCCTCTATTTATGAAATCCTCAGCCCGAATATGCGACATCTGTCTTCTTTCCTTCCCCGTGTGAACCATTCGGCCCGCGAAGGACCGAACTGGTTTCTATTTTAGGGGGGCCGGCCGCCCGGTGTTAGAACAAATCCGCGGCGGATAGGACGATTTTTCATATCTGGATCTGCCGCATCGCTGTGTCGTTACGCAAATCTTGCGATTGTGCGGACGAGCTGCGCGGCATTTTCCTGGAGCCTTGCAAGCGGTATGGTCCCGTCCTGCACGCCCCGGACGATCGGCGCGGTGTAGGTGTCATCAAGGGAGCCGGGCGTGATCCAGGAGATGCCTGCCTTAACCATCTCGGCCACATCCACCGTGTCGTAGGTGCCCCAGTCCGTCATGACAAAGCCGTCAAAGCCGTTCTCCTTGCGCAAAAAGCCCTGGATCAGGTCGGGATCGGCGGAGGTGGGTCTGCCGTTGCAGGCATTGTAGGCAGTCATCACCGCGGCAGGCATATGCACCTCCATGCAGTAGGCAAACGCCCGAAGGTAGATGTCCCGCAGGGTGCGCTCGCTCACCACCGACTGGTTTCTCTTTCTTGCGGTCTCCGCGTTGTTCACCGCGAAGTGCTTGATGCAGGCGGCAACGCCGGTGCTCTCCAATCCCTTCGTGTACCAGCCTGCCATCTCCCCCGCGAGGAACGGATCCTCGGAGAAGTACTCGGGCTGCCGCCCGCAGAGGGGATTCCGGTGGATGTTGAAGGCGGGGGCCAGGATCATGGGCATGTGGAGCGCCCGGGCCTCCTCGCCGATCACCTTTCCGACCTCCTCACACAGCGGCCGGTTGAAGGTTGCGCAGATCGTCGCGCCGCTCGGCATGCCGATGTTCGGGATCCGCAGGTTCACCCCGGAATTGCCATCCGACACCGGGAAATCCGGAAGATCAGAGCCGTGTCCCTGCTCCGGCCGGAAAACTCTTCCTGCCTCGCCGACACCCTGCTGCCCCCAGCCCGCGGAGGCGCAGACCACAAGGCGCGCCAGCTCCTCGGTGGAGAAGGCGGCGACATAGTCCTCCGCCCTGGAGAGGTCCTTTCGAACGTCCGCAAATGTCGTCGGGTGCGCAGCGCTGCCGGTAAAGACGGCCGGATAGGTCTTGCGCGCCGCATAGGGGAGGAAGCTCTCCTTTCCCTCCACGACGCCGGAGTGCGCCCCTTTCGGGAAGGTGCTCTCCGGGTGCTTCTTGGAGAGCTCCTCAAGCGGTCCGGGATTTCCAAAGAGGTTTGTCACCTTCTTCGTGACGATGGGATCTGCGATGGCAAAGGAGGCGCAGGGGAGTGCCTCCGCGCTGTTTCCGACATACACCCGGTAGCTGCCCTCCGCCGCGATGTAGGCCGCCCGCGCCGACACGTAGGAGGCAAGATGGGAGACCGGGATCTTCGCCTCGATGATCTCCTCCTCCTTTGGCTTAAGGAGCCTGGTCTTCTGGAAGAACACCAGCTCCTTTTCCGGGTTCTCCACCAGGGTGTCAGGCTTCCCCACGTAGATCTGCAGCACTTCCTTTCCCGGCCTTGCGCCCATGTTTCGAACAATGGCGCGCACCTGCAGCTTGTGCCCGTCAAAGGAGGCCTCCCCCGGCTCGATCACGAACTGTGTATAGGACAGGCCAAAGCCAAAGGGATAGGCGCAGGGCTTGCTGAACGTCGTGAAGTACCGGTAGCCGACATAGATGCCCTCCTCGTACACGGTGTCCACGTAGAGGTTCGTCGAGTCCGCATCCAGGCGGGGCTTGTCCACCGCATCGTAGAAGTTCTGACTCGAAGGGATGTCGTGCCAGTCCAGGGCCCAGGTGTCCGGGAGCTTGCCGGAGGGGTTTTCTGCGCCCTTGAGCACATCCATCAGCGCGCGGCCGGCGAGCATGCCGCCAAACCCGTTGTAGAGAAGGCCGCTGACATGGTATTTCTTTGCGAAGGTCACATTGATCGGGTACCCGACGTTCAGGATCACGATGGTCCGGGAGAAGGTCTCGGAAAGGGTGCGGATCAGGGCATCCTCCTCCGGGGTCAGGTTGAACTCCCCCGCACCGCTTGCGTTGTCCATGTTTTCGCCGCTGGCCCGGGTGAGCAGCATGATCGCAAGATCCGACTTTGCCTTTGCCCGCGCCAGGATGTCCCTGTCCGGAATCCGGTCCTCGTCGCAGCGGTAGAAAGCCAAGAGTTCCTCATTGACCGGATAGTCCTTCTCCTCCCGGAGCGCATCGACGAGGCTCACGTGGTAGCGGGGATTGATCTTTCCCGCGCCCACGGCGCTGTCACGGAATTCCCAGACGCCCTTTCCGAAGAGGTTGATCGCGGTTCCCGCGGGAAGGGGCAGGACGTTCTTCTCATTTTTGAGAAGGACAATGCCCTCCGCGGCCGCCTGCCTGGCAACCGCCTCGTGCGCCGCATCCTTCGGGTCGGGGAGCACCTGCTCCTTTCCGATCACCTGGAAATCCCTGGGGAGCATCTCGTTGCCGTCGGTGTCAGTAAAGCCCTCCATGTGGAGCGTGTACGTGCGCCCCGGCTCGGTCACAATGCCGCGAAGCGGAATGCCGACGATCCACATGCCGTGCATCATCGCCATGGGCTTGAGGACGTAGTGCTCCACCGCTCTTCCATCCACACGGATGCGGCCCGGAACGGACGGGTCCATCTGCTTTGCCCAGGTCAGAACCAGGCACCCGGACAGCGCATGGTCCAGCATGTACATCAGCCCGTCAATGTCGTGCATGTCGTAGACGAACGGCTCCCGGGTCATGCCAAAGCAGATCGGCCTGTCTTCCTTCCCGGTGGGAAGATTTGCCAACGGATTTTCCTGTGCCATATTTCTCCTCCTTCGGTGCATCAGTGCACCTTCTGTACTACTCCTATTCTACCCGCGCCAGCGTGTACATGAAATAAATACTTTGCGCTGCCTGCTCTTTGGGGAGGAGCTCGCGCACAGTCTGTTCGATGTCGTGAGGGCGCCGATCCGGACCTTCTGCGCGCCGTACACCATCCTGCAGTGATAGAGGGCATCCGGCCGGTATCCCCAGAGGACCGCCGCCAGCTTCCAGGCAAACCGTGGGTGTTTCGCGTCGATCCCCAGGGGGGTGCTGGCGGTATTCCACGGTGATCTCTTTGATGGCTGTCATGTCATGCCTCCGCTTTTGCCTTGGCAGCCCCCTCCGCGCGCTTTTTCGCCAGTACGCCGTCGAGCTTGTACACCATACAGAGGATGGCAATCAGCAGGTACGCCGCGGCCGGAATGAAGCTGAAGCAGAGCTTGATGCCCAGGATCGCCGATGCCGACTGGGCCACGGCGGTTCCGTCATATCCAAAGGCCGTCAGGATGCTGCCGATCACGACGCTCCCGAGTCCTTGACCGACCTTGGTCGCAAAGGAGCTGAGTGCGCTCAGAGAGGTTTCCATCCGCTTCCTGCCGCACAGCACGTTGTGCTCCGCGCAGCCGAGGGTCACGACGATGCCGCCGTAGGAGTTGACCTTCACGATCTTCTCGTTGGTGTCAAAAGCCCGCAGCATGTATGCCGTCTGGTTGGAGTACAGGGCCGTCGCAAAGATGGAATTGACGAATACGTACATGAAGAAGACCCAGATGTACTTGGCAGTGGTGCCAAAACCCTCCGGGCAGGAGAAGAGGAGCCAGGTGCAGATCCAGAGGGGGAACAGGGCCAGCTCATAGGGCCTTGCCTTGCCGAGCTTCGTGTGGGTGTTGTCGATGATGAGGCCGGCCACCAGGTCGGTGAATGCATCGACGATCTTGGACACCAGCATGATCGTTCCGACGATCGCGGCGTTCAGCCCCAGGGTATCGGTGCAATAGATCTGCAGATACCCCAGAATGATCACCATGCTGCCCATGGAGATGGCGCGGGCCTGCCAGCCCCAGAACTTCGCAATACCGATCTTTTCGGACGGATTTTGTTTTGCCTTCATGATTGTGATACCTCCCTTTCCCACCATCATGGGATTGCTGCGATGATTTGTGTTTCTGACAGGCCTTATCCTAGCGGAATCCGGGGGGATCACTATTACGTATGTTTCTTTTCTGGCATGGATTTGACAAAACGGCATTTCCGAAGCCGGGAAGGGACCCAGGGCGCGAAAAAGGCAGCGGCCCGGGGGATTCCCGGCTGCCGCTGCTTTCCTGATTTCATGTGTGATTGCTGCTGGTTTCTCTTCTCAGCTTCGAAGGGCTGCAAAGGACTGGGGGCCAAGAACCAGGTTTCCATCCTGCTTGGTCAGCGTCCCGATGGTGTAGAGCGGGGTGCCGTCTGTCCCCGCGGGGAGCGTCTTCTCCTCCCCCGAGGGATTGAGCGCAAGGAGAATTCCGCCCCTTCGATAGACAAAGAGAGGATCTTCCTTCTTTTCATAGACGACGGCAAAGGATCCGTCCGCCTGCAGCTCTTTCTCCCCGTGGCGCAGGGCAAGAAGATCCCGCACGGTGTGAAGGAGCGATCCGGGATCCGCCTCCTCGGCTGCCACGTTGACCTTCTCATAGTCCGCATCCACCGGGAGGTAGAGGTCCTTTTCGTCCCCGTCGGAAAAGCCCGCGTTTTTGCCCGCACTCCACTGCATCGGCGTGCGGCTCCCGGTTCTCGTGTAGCCGCCCTCCTTTGTGGGAAGCTCCGACTGGTAGCGCATCCCGATCTCATCCCCGTAGTAGAGGAAGGGGACGCCGGGGAGGGTCGCAAACAGCGCATAGGCAAGTGCCGTCTCCCGGCGGTCTAAGTGGTAAGAGATGCGGGGCGTGTCGTGGTTTCCGGTCAGAAAGCTGATGTAGCCCTCTCCCGCCGTCTTCTCGTACTTGGGCAGGTAGTCCGCAAGGAACCGCTCGATGTCCCCACCGCGATCCTTTGCAAAGTAGCTGTGGTCGCCGCCTTTGGTCTCATAGTCCCGCACCAGGGTGTTGTAGCCGTTCCCCGGGTGGTCGAGGTAGAAGTCCATGTCAAAGGAGGCACCAAGGAGCGACTGCGCCGGATTGGACCACTCGGAGACAAAGGCCGCCTGCGGGAACTCCTTCCGGAGCGACCCCAGGATGTCCTGCCAGACCTCGCCGGTCTTCTTCTTGCCCTCGTCCTCCTTGACCAGGGAGTCCGCCATGTCGACGCGGAAGCCGTCGCACCCGTGGCCGAGCCAGAAGCGGCAGACGTCCCTCATCGCCTCTCTGGTCGCCATGGGGTCCGGATCCTCCGGGCGTTGCTGCCAGGGATAGTCGATCTTGG
Organism: Lachnospiraceae bacterium; assembly: GCA_022483465.1. GTDB lineage: Bacteria > Bacillota > Clostridia > Lachnospirales > Lachnospiraceae > CAG-791. The sequence continues at coordinate 660,543 of JAKVNF010000001.1, forward strand.
CAAAGCCGTAGTTCAGCGCCGGCTGGCACTTGAAGAAGTTCAGCATGTAGACGCCGTTGCGCTCGCACTCCCCGCCGATGTAGGGGTGGTTCGGAATGCCGTAGAGCCAGAAGTCGGTCCAGATGTAGCGGTCGGAGTACTCATTGCGCGCAGCCTTCCCGCTCTCCAAAAACCAGGGGTGCTCCTCGGAGGTGTGCCCCGGCACCAGATCCAGGAACACGTGCATGCCGAGCTTGTGGGCCTCGTCAAAGAAGTGGTACAGATCTTCATTGGTTCCGTACCTTGGCGCCACCTTTTTGTAGTCTCGCACGTCATAGCCCGCGTCCTTGAACGGGGAGTCAAACAGGGGGTTCAGCCAGATGGCGTTGCAGCCGAGGCTCTTGATGTAGGGAAGCCGGGACGTCATACCGGGGATGTCCCCGATGCCGTCGCCGTTGGAATCCTGATAGGACTGGGGATAGATCTCATAGAAGACCGCATCCTTCAGCCACTCCGGCATTGTTCGATTCATGTCATTTCCTCCTTATGATTCTGCTGTCTCCTCCGGCATGCGCAGCACATACCGGATGTCGCCGGACATCTGCATCTGCAGATCCGGCTGAATGCCCTCCTCCCGCATACGCTCCAGCCAGTTTTTGACCTCCTGCAGGGGGACGTTGTAGGTGTTAAGAAAGAGCCCCCGCACGCCGCACCTGGCGGCGATGCCCATGTCGGTGTCGAGCTCGTTTCCGATCATCAGACACTCGCTGCGGAGCAGCTGCTCCCTTTCGATCAGCTGCTCTAAGTAGGCGGGGTCCGGCTTTTTGATGCCCGCATCCGAGGAGATCGAAATCCCGTCAAAGAGGTCCTCGATCCCGGTCTCGCGAAGCTCCGGCACCGTGAAAAGGCGCTGGGCGTTAGAGAGCAGGTACACCTTCTTTCCCCGCTCGCGCAGGGCGATGAGCACCTCCTTTGCGTGGCTGTAGAGGCGAAAGCGCTTCATGGACAGGGCCCGGAACTCGTCCGCCGTGTGCTGGAGCAGGTCTTTCGTCACCTGCTCCGGGCAGGCGCTCTTTGCCGGCGCCTCCTCGTAGAGCCTTCGAAAGACCGCTGCCAGGTCCGACTCCGGCCAGCGGGAGCCGGTCTCCTGCCGCTTCTTTTCGGTCTCCTCTTCGCAGAAGGTCCGGTAGGCCTGCCGCAGCTCCTCCGGCCGGTACTTCGCGCCGCGGCGCGCGAGGATTCCCGCCATCTGTTTCCAGAGCCCCCGGGTCTCCTCATCGGTGTGGATATCGATCAGGGTCCCGTAGAGGTCAAAGATATAGTTCTGATACATGATACCTCCTGTCTTGTTCACTGTCCTGTCAGGAAAGCCATCGCGTGCGCTGGGAGCGTGAGCACCGTGCCCGAGAGGTCCACCTCCTGCGCATCGACGGTGAGAACCGCAGAGAGGGTGTCAAAGAAAGCTCCCTCCCCGGCAAGGTCCACCTGCGTTTCCTCGTCGCCGGCATTGACGGCCACGAGGACCGGGGTGGTGCTATGATCCGCATCCGTCCTGGAAAAGACCAGCACGTCGTGGCCGGAGAGATCGGAGAAGACCTTCGTGTCCCCGCTTCGCAGCGCCCCGAAGGCGTTTCGGATCCGGTCCGCCGCCTGAAAGTAGTTCCGAATCGAGAGGGGATCCTCTGCCTGCTCCTCCTCAGATGGAAACTTCATGTCAAAGGAATCCATCCCCGGCGGCGGATCGCACATGCCCGCCTCGTCCGCGTCCGCCGACCAGTACATCGGCGCCCGCTTGTTCTCATCCTTCCCGGAGCCCTTCATGCCCAGCTCCTCGCCGTAGTAGACAAAGGCATTGCCCTGCTGGAGCAGGTTCAACGCCCCAGCAAACTTCGTCTTGCTCCCGTCCGCGTCCTGGGTGAAGTACCCGGCGCTGCGGGCCATGTCGTGGTTCGTGTAGAAGGGTGCGTTCACGCAGTCCGGGTTCACGGAGGCATAGAGTGCCTCCTCGTCCTCCATCGCCTGCCCAAAGGTCAGGGCGGAGAGCTTCCCACGGGCGAGCTTGGCCACATCCCCCTCGCTTCCGGAGAAGGCAAAGTCGAAGAAGGAGTCGACGCCGCTGGCGTAGTAGGAGGCATAGGTCTTCTGATCGGTCCAGGCCTCTCCCACCAGGTAGGCGTCCGGTTTGATCTCCTTCACCGTTTCATTCAGCCAGGTGAGGAAGGCGATCGTCTTCTCAGCGGACTCCGTGTAGTAGGAGGTGACCGCATCCAGCCGAAAGCCGTCGGCCCCCTCGTTCAGCCAGAACCGGACGATGTCGGAGATCTCCCCCCGCACCGCCTCGGAGTCGAGGTTTAAATCCGGCATCGAGTCGGAAAAGCGCGCCTCGTAGAACCAATCGGTGCCGGGCAGGGCGGCATAGCCGTCCTGGGCGGTGTCGCTAAAGTTGTAGTAGTCCACGCAGGGGCAGACAGAAGTATCCGGCTCCTCTCCCGCGGGGAGGCTCTCCAGGTATTTCTGTGCCGCAAGAAACCAGGGGTGCTCGCTGCTTGTGTGGTTTAAAACAAGGTCGTTAAGCACTGTGACGCCTCTGTCATGGCAGGCCTTCACCAGGGACTCGTAGTCCGCAAGGGTCCCATACTCGGAATCCACGTCCTCGTAATCCGTCACGTCGTACTTGTGATAGGAGGGGGAGGGGCAGATCGGCATGAGCCAGATCTCGTCAAAGCCCATGATGTCCGCAATGTAGGGCAGCTTTTCCTCCACCCCCGCAAGGTCTCCGATCCCGTCCCCGTTGCTGTCGTAAAAGCTCCGTACGAAGATCTCGTACCCGGTGCGGCAGTTTCCCTCCTCCTTGTCCGCAGAAAGGGCAGCGGAGAGGGTCTCCATCTGGGTGGCGGTGGTCTCCTGCGCCTGCGTTGTCTCAGCTTGCGCCTCTGTCTTTGCACTCGTCACGGCAGAAGCAGAAGGGCCTGCCGCGCCGCAGCCTGCAAGGAGCAGGGAGAGCAGCGCCGCCGCGGCGGCGCATCCTCTTTTTTTCATCTTGATTCCTCCCGCGTTTCCCCGGGCCAAAAAGAGGCGGCGGATCTTGTTCCGCCGCCTCTTTCAAATCTGGCAAATGGATTATCCCTTGACGGCACCGCCCGTGACGCCTTCCACGTAGTACTTCTGAAGGGCCATGAACAGGATCGTGACCGGGATCGCAACAAGCACACCGCCCGCGCAGAACCGGGTGAAATATCCCTGATAGTCGTTGGTCTTCACCCAGCGGGTCATGGCAACGGCGACGTTGTAGGACTTGTCGGTGCCAAAGGCCACGTAGGAGGCGAAGATGTAGTCGCACCAGGGCGCCATGAATGCGGTCAGTGCGGTGTAGATGATGATGGGCTTGGACAGCGGCAGGATCATGATGTTCATGATCTGGAACCGGTTGGCGCCGTCAATCCGCGCTGCCTCGTCCAGGGCCTTGGGAATCGTGTTAAAGTAGCCCTTGCAGACGTAGTATCCCATGCCGGAGCTGGCGATGTAGGTCAGGATCAGGCCGGGGACCGCGCCCTCCTGGGTCAGTCCGAACTGCTTCAACAGGAAGTACATGCAGATCATGGTCAGGAAGCCCGGGAACATGCCCAGCACCAGCCAGACCCGCATCAGCAGGGTTCTGCCCTTGAAGCGCATTCTCGAGAGGGCGTAGGAGACGCACAGCACGATCAGCGTCTGGAGGATGGCCGTCACAAAGGCGATGATGACGGTGTTCCCATACCAGCGCAGGTAGTTGGTCTGGCCGGAGAACAGGAACCGGTAGTTGTCCAGGGAGAAGTGCTTGGGGATGATGTAGTCCACCATTCCGCCGTACTCGGTGTCATAGGAGCGAAAGCTCTGCATCACCAGTCCGAAGAACGGGAACAGCCAGATGATGCTGATCAGGATCAGAACCAGGTAGGAGAAGAAGTTCCCGATCTTCCGGTTCCGCGACATCGATGAAGTTTTCTTACCGTCAGCCATTACTGCCCTAACTTCTTGAAAAAATATAGGCTCGTAGGCCTCTCGGCTTACTTCCAATGCTGAGCACAGTTACTGTGAAAGTTGCTTGCATTGCTCATCGATGTCTGTTTCGCTCAGCCCAAAGCATCCCAAAATGCTGTTTTGCTTTCGGGTGAGCTTGTACCGTCGTTTGTATGTATGGCCTGGCAGTTCCCGGTCAGCCTTGATTGCCTCCAGTTGGTCTACCATGGACTCTGTTGTGTAGCTCTTTCTGTCTGTTGCACGAAGCTTATCTGTGAGGTTGAACAACAGCGCGTGCATGATGGACGCAGTGAACCAGACCAGCCCCTTGCCATGAATCGCCTCTTCAGTTGTGACGCTGATCTTGTCCATCCCGAGATGACTCTTCAGAGCCTCGAACGCTTTCTCTACGCAGTCGCGTTTGTGGTACCGTATCTCAGCTTCCTGTGCAGTCATCTCATCACGCGACAGCATCACGATGATGCCAGCCTTCATGATCTCACGGTTGATTGCGGCTTCGTCATCTTCATATCCGGTGATTAGGACGGTTGGTTTCTCAACCTCCTTGGTTCCTTCACCGCGGCCGCGCTTTTTCTGTATAACAACCCTGGGCTTACCGGGAGCTGTCTTCAGCCTGAAGTAAGCAGGAAACCTGTTCTCGAGTTCCTTCGGATCTGTTCCGGTGCCCTGAGACTGGATGAATTGCTCCAGTTCAGCACGTTTGCATTCAATCGCTGCCATCGCTGCCTTGCGCTTTTTGCTATAGTAACTGGCACTCCAGTATAAGTGGGCATAGCACAGAGGACCATCCTCGTACATCTGGCGCGGCACCGTGATACCGTACCGCTCATCATCGTCAGCCGTTACAATGACGTTCTTATAGGAACGGATTGTGTCAATGTACGAATCGGCAAGATCCTGAAAAAGGCGCAGATCCGACCTAAGCATCATCAGATAGCTGATGCCTGCCTGATCCATCTTCTTCAGATTGGCGACGGAAATGTAGCCCCGGTCGCAGATGAGACACAGCGTCACATCAATCTGGGTGAGCTTCTTTGTATCATCAATGAACCGGATCATCTCCCCGGCCTGTACGATGTCGGTTACCGATCCCGGAGAATGGAGATATGTCAGTGGCAGTCCATCTTCCTGCCGGATGACATAATCGGTGTTTACCTGACCCAGTGTAGGGTCATCCTTGGCATGTCCCCGCTGTACGATGGCAACACCCTCGGCCTGCGAGTTGACATTCGTAGAGTCATAGCAGAGGTAGACATATCCGGTGCCGATGTTCCTGGAAAGCCATAGTCTGCGGAACATTTTGATCTTCGGAATTGTCAGATGCTCTTTCAGGAACGTACCGATATAGCTGTCACTGCGTATGTCCCCCGAAAAGTGGGCATGTTCACGTGCCCATGCGGGGAAATGCTGCATGACGGCGGATTCCCTTGAGACCATATAGGAAGCGAGATCGAGCACAAGAGCGGCATCTGTTGAGCCGAAAGCTGTTGTGAGATCCTCGGCGAGTCCGGAACTTTCACTGAATTCGCGGACAACAGCAAGCAGCCCAACAGCAATACTGTCGGCGATATCCGGAGGATCAGGAAGTTCTTCAAGCTGATGATTGGAACGATACTTATCGTTTGCATAGAACATGCGGCATTTTTTGTCCTCTGGTTTTTCCAGGACGCCAATACACTCGCCGGTGTGAGTGGTGTAACCTTTACCGTCGGATTTTCGCTCTGAAGCACTGATGTACTTCGAGCTGGTGTTCACGTAAACATACCCTTTGCCGACAATGTACGCACCTGTGGGCAGCGGAAACAGGTTACCTGGTACCTTCTTAATCCTGGCCATAGAGGTTCCTCCTTAGAGCCTATATTATGGGCTCGTATTGAGGATGTCAACCTGACATTTTCATCTGGTCAGAATGCCGCATATTCAGCTTGGCGTTAGTTAAGAAACGGGTTGATAAGCGATCGCCTAGCATGAGACCACTAATACCTCACTTTGAGCTCGAGCTGGGTACACTCCTATCCGTGCTGTGTTGCATCATGTAACAAAGCATCACCTAGATTGCCTAAACACATACACTCACTTGCCGAGTATGTGACTATAAATAACAAGATAGGCATTATGCGGAGAAGAAAAGAGCTCCAAATGGGGATTCTATATCTTCATCGGACATTATCGCGTCGAGAGTTCACCATGGAGGTTGTGGTATGGAACCCATCAACCCGGTTCTTTACTAACGCCTTCAGCTTTTACCAATGCCTCAGGAATGCCCTATTTACGGCATTTCCGAGGAATCTGATTTAGTTTGGCAACTGCTGCTTGCTCACCCTATTCTGCGGTTTACCAGAGGGGAGAGCCTATATTATTGCAGTAAGTTGAGGTTACTGACTCAAACTTCCCACTTGAAAAATGCTGTAACAGCCGATGGTTTCTTGCTCAACAGGTGATTTTTTGAAACTTGACAGCATTATGCAACTTTATCGCTTGTTAGAAACAAATTTAGGAAGTCGCGGAACAGGTTCTGTATAAACTCAGGCTGTGTCGAAAACCAGTTCGTCAGGTCGCTACGCATCTTTTCGGAGATCTGAATGGAGACATCACCTGTTCTGACCCCCTCGATCAGCATTGCAGCAAGACGGTCAATCGACTGCTTCAGGGAAATATCCTGAATGTCATCACAGCAGACGAAGAACAGCTCACAGATGGTCTTGGGATCATTCTTCTTGCGACGGATATACTCGAGAATGAGAAATCGTGTGAGCACGAGTGCAGTTGTGCTGTCGGTTACGTCGTAGCTGAGTCCTTGAAACTCCTTGCCAAGCTTGAGAAGGGACTTACATGCCCTGAAGCATACCTCGATGCCCCACCTGTAGCCATAGATTCTGACTACCTCACTGTCGGGCAGAGTCACCGCAGTGGTCAGAAGGATGATGTACTCATCCTTCTTGTTGCGATTGCGGACAAAGACCAGCTTGACAGGAAGCTGCTGATACTTCGTTTTGACAACAATGGACCCGAACAGGTTCCCCTGCGGGCAATGACGGATGGCAGTCTTCGCAAGGCCTTTCAGGTTATACAGCCTGCCTTTGTACCAATACTGCTGCTTGGTATCTTTGAGCATGCCGATCACCTCAAGGCCGAGGTTCTTGATGTTGCAGATGAACGGTTCTGTCGTGAACCAGGTATCCATGAGCACGTATTCGGCTTTGATATCAGCGTCAATGGCGAAGCGAAGCAACTGAAGTGCAATCACGGGCTTTTGCGTAATTGCATCCACCCGTCTCTTGTACGCGTTGGTGTTATGACGCAGGTGCTTGTCGTATACGTCGCAGATGCGGCTCTTAGCCTTGGCCGAAGCAAGCATGATGTACTGGACCGGAAGGAAGCTGTATCCATCGGTCCACCCAAGAAGAAGGAGATTAAATCCCCTCTCGGTTCTGTGGATCACGTGATTGTAGACATTGGAGAGCAGCTCCACCTTTTTGGAACGGTTACGGGCGATGACAGAGTCATCGAGCACGAAGCATCGTGCCCTGTTCTCGCGGGTAAGAGTAGTGAAATAGGCGGCAATCCTGGCGGAGAGGAGCAGGATGAACTTTCTCCAGTTGTAGCGTCCTTCATTCAGGAAGCGGTAGTAGGTGTTATCGTCATAGGCAGTATCCTTCTTCTTGGAGTTGAGGAAGTGATACAGGTTGCACTTCTGGAACACGAGGATTACAAGAAACTGAAAGAGCTCATATGCAGAGGCACCCTTCGCCTTGGTGATATTGGAGGCCTTCAGGAGAGCGCTTACGCCAAGCTCTTTCATGGCGTTTCCAAACGCACATTCGTCCTCGAAATTAGCAGTTGCAATTGGCTTGTTTTGATGTATACTCACTGTGAGCACCTGTACTTTCTTTTGATTGTGGATGATCATATTATAGAAGGCACAGAGTGCTTTTTCAATTGTCAAGAAGCCGAAAAACTCATAGTAAAAAGCTCGGTTTTGGGCGTATTTTCAACGTTTTTCGAGGGTCGGACCAAGTGGGAAGTTTGAGTTACTGAAAGCCCTCCTCATCTTTAACCGAAGGAAGCATGTTGTAGACAATCAGGGAGACAATCGCGGTGACGGCGAAGACCATGATGCCGATGACCGCGGCCATCTTGTAGTTCGTGTCGGTGACCGTCATCTTGTAGAGCCAGGTGACCAGAAGGTCGGTGGAACCCGCGTTGCCCACCATCGAGACGGACTGCGGACCGCCGCCGGAGAGCAGGTAGATGACGTTGAAGTTGTTCAGGTTTCCGGTGAACTGGGTCAGAAGGAAGGGGCCTGTCACGAACAGCATGTAGGGGAGCGTGATGTACCAGAACATCTGCGCGCCGCTGGCGCCGTCGATCCTGGCGGACTCATACAGATCTTGGGGGATGTTCATCAAAAGGCCCGTTGCGATCAGCATCATGTAGGGAATACCAATCCAGATGTTGATGCCGATGATCGTGACCTTGGCCAGAATCGGATCCGTCCAGAACGGAATTGCCTGGTCGATCCAGCCCCACTTCAGCAGGGTCCCGTTGATGATGCCGTCGCTGGCAAACATCTTGGAGACGTACAGCAGGGAGACGAACTGGGGCACCGCGATGGTGATGACCAGGATCGTCCGCCAGAGCTTCTTGAAGCGGATGCCTTTCTTGTTGATCAGCATGGCCACCGCAAGACCCAGGAAGTAGTCCAGGAAGGTGGCGAAGAACGCCCAGATCAGAGTCCATGCCAGAACCTTCAGGAAAGTGGAGCCAAAGCCCGCGGTTCCGAAAGAGAACAGATTTCCGAAGTTCTCCAGTCCAACCCAGGTGAACAGGTGGGCAGGAGACTGGTGGTTCTTGTCATAGTTCGTGAAGGCGACGCAGATCATGAACAGGATCGGCAGCACCGTGAACACGAAAATCCCCAGGCAGGGAAGGGTCAGCAGGGTCTTGTCGAAGTTCTCATCCAGGAGGGAGGCAAGGGCCTTCCGGTTGGTGGGAAGGGACTTCCCGGCCTTGAGCTTTTCCTGCTCGATCATGTTCTCGCGGATGTTCATCCGCCACAGGAAGATGAAGGCTGCGATGATGACGATGGTCAGGATGCCGAACAGCAGGATGAAGAAGCTGTTGTCGCCGTACACCGTCTTGCGGTGGATCTTCTGGGTCTCGATGGTGCCCAGTGTGTTGAACTTGGACAGGTACTGCAGTCCGAACCGGAACAGATAGACGAAGAACAGGACCTCACAGGCAAGAAAGGCGATGCCCTTGACCAGCTGTCCCCGCATCAGAGGTCCGAAGCCCAGGATCACATAGGAAATCCTGGTCTTCCAGTCCCCGTCCCGGAACGTCATACCGATTTCAGCGAACTCCCTCCCGAGGGAATTCCGTTTGGTGGTGCCGCTCATTTTTCCTCCATGCCGCCGCTTCGGCGGTACTTCTTTTATTTTCAATACAAAGGCCGGCAAAGGATTTCTCTGCCGGCCCGCAGCCTGTTCTCAGGCCGTTGGTATTGGATGGAACTTACTGTGCGCTTGCGTAGGAGATGCAGGTATCCTGGAAGGTCTGCAGAGCAGCCATCAGGTCGTCATCAGAAGTATCGGAGGTAAGGTTGCCCTGGATCACATCGTCGCCGAGGCCGGTAGCAAGAGTCCAGTAGTCTCCAGGATACTGACCCTGAGGAACATCATACTGCATCTGATCGTTCAGAGCGGCGAGTGCGACATCAGCCTGCACATCTGCGTTCTGCTGATCGTTCGTGTTGGACGGGCCCCAAGCAACGGACTGATAACGGGCCAGCTGCGCCTCTTCGCCGGACAGGTAGTTTGCCAAGTCATCGCAGATCTGGAGCTTGTCCTCATCCTCCTGCGGCTTCACACCAAGGAGCTTGTATCCGGAGAAGCCGGAGAGCTGATAGGTATTGCCGTCAGAGCCGGTGAAGGAAGGAAGCTTTGCGCAGGCGAAGTTGTCGCCAAATGCCTGCTTGACCGTATCCACATCCCATGTGCCATCGACGATGGCTGCATAGTTGGTAGCATCGCCTGCGGAGGACCCGTTCTGGAAGCTCTTGGAGGAGGCGAGCTTGATCATCTCCTTGAGGGCAACCACGCCCTTGTCGGATGCGTAATCGACGTTGCAGTTGGTGAAGTTGCCGTCGCTGTCGGTGTCGTAGGTCAGCGTGCAGCCGGTTCCGAAGAAGAACGAAGTCTGATACCAGCCGGAGTTAATCTCGAAGTAGAAGTTCTTGCCTGCTGCCTCGCAGTCTGCAATGATCTGATCCAGATCGGAGGGATCGGTCACAACGCTGCTGTCATAATACAGGAAGTAGCCGTTATCCGAGGTGAGCGGATAAGCATAGAGGGTATCGCCGACGGTAGCGGCGTTGACAGAGCCCTCATCGTTGCGGCTCTTGACATCGTCCACATAGTCCGGATTGACTTCCTCAAGGGCGCCTGCGGAAACCAGTCTTGCGATCTGATCCTGTGCAAAGCCAAAGACATCAGCAGAACCCTCGACATCGGTGATGACGTTGGAAGCAGCATCGCCCTCGCCCACTGGCTCAACCGTGAAGGTCACGCCGGCGTACTGAGGATAAGCTTCCTGGAACTTGGCGATCTCATCGTTGGTGAAGTCCACGATGTTATCTGCCACCCAAACCTTGACCTCCTTTCCGTCATAGGTTGCGGGATCGGTCGAAACCGTGGAAGCAGCCTCGGTGTCAGCCGCAGCGGCATCATCTGCAGCGGCTGCATCGGTAGCCGTCTCAGCTGCTGCCTCAGTGGCAGCGGTGGTTGCCGCCGTATCGGAGCTGCTGGAGCTGGAGCCGCAGCCTGCCAGCATCGAAGCAGCCACAACGCCTGTGAGCAATACGGATACTACGTTCTTCTTCATCATTTCCTCCTGTTTTTGGTTCTGCCCCCGGACAGCTCCGGCAGGTTTCCCTTGTGATGAATCCCACGATTCGAATCAGCGATGGAGCATGTTTCGAAATAATTCGTAATCGCTCGTAGTTTTGTCCTCGCTGTTTTCGTGTTTTTTCGTGTTCTGGATATAATCTAAATTTGATTGGCCAATTTGTCAACGGAATCCAGCCAAAATCTTGGAAATCGTGATTTTGCCTAACGGGAGTTTCGACATTTCAGCATGAAAACGCGGAGTTTTGACCGTGTTTCCATGCTTTTTTGTTGGCCTAAATGTATCGCCCTATTACTTCTATGTGTAGACTATTGATTTATGTCCTATTTCATTGACTTATCGAACACATATTGATATAATAATCAAGCATTTAAGGGATATATAGGTAGGGCGATACATGGCGTCAATCAGAAAGAAAACCAAAAAGGGACATGATTACTACTACATCGTCACCAGTAGACGGGCTCCAGGGAGCAAGTACCCCAAAGAGGTCGTCCTGGAATACATCGGCCCTGTTGACAAACTCTTCGATCGTGTGCTGAACGAGTATTACCTCCGGACAGGTGACCCAAAGGGAAACGCATCTGGAAAACAGGCGGAACATGAAACTGGCGGGGTGAGGTTCAAGTGCTATTCGCATGGCGGACCGATGGCGATGTTCCGCATGGCTCAGTACATTGGAGTCGAGAAGATCCTGGACGAGGCGTTTTCATCCAAGACAATCCAAGGGATGTCCCGCAGCAGAGTGCTCCTGCTTGCTGCTATTCACAGAGCAATCGATCCTGCCAGCAAGAAAGCGTTTTCCGCCTGGGCGCAGACAACAAGTCTCCCGTATCATCTCGGCTTCGCACCGGAAGCCCTGTCTTCCCAGGCATTCTGGGAAGCGATGGACGGGATCTCCGAGGAGGAAGTCCACAAAGCACAGCAGCTGCTCACCAAAAGACTGCTCGAGATGTACCCCGATGAGTTGAACGACCTGCACCTCGACTACACGAATTACTTCACCTACATCGACACCCGGAACGGCCGCTGCGTGGTGTGCCAGCGGGGGCACAACAAGCAGAAGCGGACTGATCTGCGGCAGTTCAGTCTTGCGATGATCACCAGTCATCTGCTGCAGGTTCCTGTCCTCTGGGAGATGTATGAGGGAAGCAGGAATGACAAGGCAGAGTTCGGTGCATTCATGGAGAAGGTACAGAAGGATCTCCCGGATACAATCGGGAAATCTCTGGACGAAGTCACGGTTTCTTTCGATGGCGGCAGCAATTCGGAGGAGAACTTCAAGTCCCTCCGGGTACACTTCATCTGCGCCCACTCACTCGACTCCCATAAAGAGCTGTATGACATCGACGTGGATCAGTACCAGGAAGTGAAGCTTGCAAACGGCCACACAAGACGTGCATACCGCATCGACGGGCTCACATTTTCCGGAATCACCGGAACGGGCATTCTGACGTACAGCGAGGATCTGTACATCGGCCAGGAAGCGCAGATGGGCCGGGACATCGAGAAGTTCAAGGCAAAGTTTGAGGAGTTCAGGTCTCGCTGCCAGAATCCCAGATCCCGCATCTACTCTTCCATGAGGAAGCGCAAAACCGAGGTAGAAAAGCAGATCAGCGAGGTCACGAAGGAAAACGAGGAGCTGCTGAAGGAGCAGAAAGATCAGGCGAAGAAGGGACGAAAGAAGAAGCCAAAGGAGGTCCCGGTATGGGACGAAGCCAGTGAGTTTCTGAAGCTTACCCGCAGCTGTTTCACGGGGCTGCGCACGCTGGAGCAGTTCATCACCATCATCCCTTCCGGAAACATGGAGAGCGGATACGATGTGAGCTTCCAGCTCGATGAAGCGAAACTGGCAGTCTATAAGAGAAAGTACTACGGCAAGAAGCTGACCTGCACCGACAGAACGGACTGGTCGACGGAGGAGGTCCTCTCTTCGTATGCTTCACAGGAGTGCATTGAGGATCTCTTCAAGACGAGCAAGAAAGTGGACCACTTTGCCGTACGCCCGCAGTATCACTGGACAGACGACAAGATCCGGGTACACGTCTTTCTCTGCTTCCTCGCGATCACGATCGCAGAGGTACTTCGAAGACGGATGGCAGATGAAGGTCTTACCTATACAAAGGCGGCAATGCTGGACGAGTTGTGCAAAATCCACGACGGATGGATTCTGATGCCGGGTCAGAAGAAGGCAGTCAGGGCACTCGAGGAACTAACGCCAAGTCTGCAGAGCATGTGGAATATCGTCGAGAAGATACCTTCGCCAGATAATGTAAAAAGGGATAAAAAAAGAAAACTAAGAAAGAATTAACTACAGAATAGTAATTGGGCGATACAAAAGTGAACCCTTGCGAAGCCGCTAAACATCTGGCTTCGCAAGGGTTTTGCTTTGTCCTAAATCGAAACTCCCGCTAAGATAAGGTGGACGCTTTTGTGAAATTTCACGTTTTATTTTCGTGTAGTTTCGCCTTCATTGCTTTTTCGATTTCGTGAATTTATAATAAATTGATTGAAATTTACTGTGGAGGGTTTCTGCTTTGGGCGCGACAATCAAGGATATCGCAGAGAGGCTTGGTGTCTCCGTCAGCACCGTTTCCAAGGGGCTCAATGGCGGACGGGACATCAGCGAACAGCTCCGGCAGTCGATACTCGAGACGGCCGTGGAGATGGGATATGAGAACCGAAGGGCCAGGAAACTGGATCACCGCACCGTGGCCATCTTCGTCGAAAATATGGATTATCAAACTCCGGGCGACTTCGGCTATGACATCGTCCTGGGCTTTCGGCAGGCGGCCTTCTCCGCCTCCTGGGACGTGGACCTGGTTCCGGTGTCCCCGGCGTTTCAGGAGGAGAACCGCTATGACACCCTGATGATGGAGAAGAGCTGCAAGGGAGGATACTTCGTGGGCTTTTCGCTGGAGGATCCCTGGATGAAGGAGCTGCAGACGACCACGATCCCGACCGCGCTCCTCGACAACCGGGTGGACAACCCCAACGTCTCCTACGTCGGCACCGACACCGAGGCGTCCATCGACAGCGCCATCTCCTATCTCATCAGCCTGGGTCACGAGAAGATCGCCTTTCTCGACGGCTCCACCGGGTCGATGATCTCCGACGACCGCATGGCGGCCTACCTGATCTCACTGCGCAAGCACCACCTGCCCATCGAGCCGAACATGGCCATCTATTCCTATTTCACTGCGGATGCGGCCCACTACCATGTGCCAGGTCTTTTGGAGCTGGGCGCCACCGCGATCCTTTGCGGAAACGATCTCATCGCCCAGGGCGTCATCGACAGCTGCCGTGCCCAGGGCATGCGGGTGCCGGAGGACGTCTCCGTCATCGGCTTCGATGACATCCCGCTTGCGGCGGAGCTCACCCCACCGCTCACCACGATCCGGCAGGATCGGAGCGCCCTGGGAAAGAGCGGCTTCTTTGCCCTGTACTCGATCATGAACGGCACCAGCATCAGCAAGACCCTGCTGCGGGCGGAGCTGGTGGTGCGGGAGTCCACCGCCACCGCAAAACCCCGGCTCGTCACCAAGCGAAACGTGGACACCGACTGCGTGCTGTGCAAGAACCCGCTCCTGTACGAGCGCTATGCCTGATGTGACGGAAAGGAAAACGAGATGGAAATTGAGCGCAAGTGGCTGGTGAATGGCTGGCCCGAAGATCTTCCTCTTTTATTTGAACAGCACATGGAGCAGGGATACATCAGCGTCCACCCGACGGTCCGGATCCGCCTCGAACAGGCCGCAAAGGAAGCACCCCACTACGTTCTCTGCTTCAAGTCCGAGGGGCTCCTCTCCCGCAAGGAAATTGAAATGGAGATTCCAAAGGATAAATTTGAAGACCTGAAGGATCTCATCGGCCTTCCCCTGATCCCCAAGACCCGCAGAACCTATCAGCTGCCCCATGATCTGCGTCTGGAGGTCAACCACGTGGACGCCGACTCCCCCGATGCGTTCTGGTACGCGGAGGTGGAGTTCCCGACGGAGGACGCGGCCCGCGCCTTCACCCCTGCCGAGGCGGGGCTCTCCTCCTATCTCTCCCGGGAGGTCACCATGCAGCCAGGTGAGTCCATGGGCGCCTTCTGGATCCGCACCCGCCTGCACGGCGGCGAATCCACACCAAAAACAGGACTTTGACTGAAGCGAATACCGCACGCATCACCGCCCCCGGGGCGCCTGCCTTTGACAGGTGCTCCGGGGGACTTTTCATGCAATGAAAGAAAACGAGGACTTCGGTTGTAAAGTCAATTTCGGAAGCGGCTTTTTGCAACACAGCGCGAAAGGAGGCAGGGGATGCCACGCATACTGGTGGTGGATGAGGAGTCGGATATCTGCCGGCTGATCCAGAGAAATGCCGAACACGACGGCTATGACACGGTGGGCGTCTCGGACGGGGCCGCGGCGGCTGCCCTGTGCCGGCGGGAGGACTTCGACCTGGTCATCATGGACATCATGATGCCGGACATGGACGGGTACACAGCCTGCCGCAGGATCCGGGCATACAAAGACAACCCGGTGCCAATGCTCTCCGCCCGGGGCGAGGAGGTGGATAAGCTCTTTGGCTTCGAGGTTGGCGCCGAAGACTGCGTCACCAAGCCCTTCTCCCCAAGAGGGCTGATGGCGCGCATCCACGCGATCCTGTCAAGGAGCCGGCGGACCGCACCCGCCGAAGAAAAGCCCGCCATCCTCCGGGCCGCCGGCCTTGCACTGGACACCCTGGGGCGTGAACTCTTTGTGGACGGGGTGCGGACCGAGCTGACCGCCAGGGAGTACGATCTTCTCTCCTATCTTGTGCAGAACTGGGGCATCGTCCTCACCAGGGAGAACATCCTGAACGCGGTCTGGGGCGTCGACTTCTTCGGGGAGGACCGCACCGTCGACTGGCAGATCAAGCTCCTGCGGGGAAAACTGGGAAAGTACCGGGATCTCGTCCGCACGGTCCGGGGCGTAGGGTACAAATTCGATGCATAAGACGAAATCCTTCCGCACCAGACTCTGGACCTGCTTTCTTCTCTGCACGGCCGTCATCTTCTCCCTCCTCTAGGTCCTGCAGACGGTCTTTCTGCAGCGCTTCTTCTCCTTTCAGTCAGCTTGATGAGAGACTCCGCCCTGTTGCTAAGCAGCTTCAGGATGGGACAGGAGTTTGGAGGCTCTTTGGAAGGAATGAGGAATCTGTGTGGAATTTTCCCCAGCTGGCAGCGAAAAGGACAGGAAAGAGCGCCCCGCAGGCCTGTGCTTCTGCACAGGGCCCTGCGGGGCGCTCTCATGTTTCTTTTGCAGCTTATGCGGTCTCTGCCTCAGGCTTTGCAGCCTTGGCGATGGACTTTTCCTGCTCGATCACAGCCTGGTAGCGGTCCACTTCCTGCTTGATCGTGCCGGACATCACCAGCAGGCAGATCAGGTTCGGGATTGCCATCAGAGCATTGGCGATATCGGAGAAGTTCCACACAAGGTCCAGAGTCTGGGTGGCACCCACATAGGCGACCAGGGAGAACAGAATCCGGTAGGCCATGATGGCCTTGCGGTTGGAGCAGATGTACTCAAAGCACTTTTCTCCGTGATACTCCCAGCCGATGATCGTCGAGAAGGCGAACAGGATGATGCCGATGGAGACGATGTAGCGGCCGATCGGTCCGATGAAAGCGGCAAAGGCAGCCATGGTCAGGTTGACGCCCTGGAGCGGGGTGCCGGTGCCGTCGGAGGTTCCCAGAACACCGGAGGATGCGATCACAAGGCCGGTCATCGTGCAGACGATCGTGGTGTCAAAGAAGGTGCCGGTCATGTTGATGTAGCCCTGGCGGACGCAGTCATCGGTGGTCGCTGCAGCAGCCGTGATGGCCGCGGAGCCCATGCCTGCCTCATTGGAGAAGCAGCCTCTTGCAAAGCCGTAGCGGACCTCGTTCATGACGGAGACGGTGATGGCGCCGAGGACGCCGCCGCCCACTGCCTTGGGAGCAAATGCCATCACGAAGATGTGATACAGGCCGGAGGGGATGTTGCGGAAGCCGACGATCAGGCAGACAACCGCTGCGATGACGTAGAATACGGCCATGGCGGGAACAACCACGCTCGAGACCCTGGAGATCGATTTGATGCCGCCGACGATGATGAGCAGTGCCAGCACCGTGACGATCAGGCCCGTCACCCACAGCGGAACGCCGAAGGTGGTGTTCAGGGCGCCGGAGATCGAGTTCGCCTGGGTCATGTTTCCGATACCGAAGGAGGCGATGACACCGAACAGGGCAAACAGAAAGCCAAGCGCTGCGCCGACCTTCTTGTTGCGGAAGCCGTTCTTCATGGTGAAGGCGGGGCCGCCGACCATCTCACCCCTCGCATTGGTCTCGCGGTACTTGACCGCCAGCATGCACTCCGAGAACTTGGAGGTCAGACCGAAAGCCGCGCAGACCTCCATCCAGAACAGGGCGCCGGGGCCGCCGGCGAACATGGCCGTCGCCACACCGACGATGTTGCCGGTGCCGATCGTGGCCGCCAGAGCGGTGCAGAGGCAGGCGAAGGGGGACACATCACCGGTGCCCCGTCCCGTGGACCGGGCCTCCTTGGAGAGCACACTGTGGAGCGCGTACCCCAAGTTCCTCCAGGTTCGGAATCGAAGTTTTACCGTCAGGAAGATGCCGGTGCCGATCAGCAGAACGATCATCACAGGTCCCCAGACGAAGCTGTCGACTGCACTGACGATGTTGTTTAAGGTTTCCATATCCACCTCCCCGGCCGTTTCGGCCTGTCTTGTTGTGCTCCGGGTCAGATGCCCCGAAACTTCCTCCTCTCAATGACTGTTGATTTTGTTTACTCGGTCGCCTCCAGGAACTCGTCGATCAGATGGCTGCGAAGATCCTCGAGCATCTCCGGTGCGCGGCCGCCCACCGCCACGCCGTCGAGCTTGTTGCACCACAGGCACAGGTTCGAGGAACTCGTGACCAGGATCTCCTCCGCGCCCCGGAGCGTATCCAGGTCGTAGGGGGTCTCCGAAACCGCATAGCCCAGCTTCTTTGCCATGCGGATCAGGTGCGCTCTTGCGATGCCCGGCAGGATCAGCTCATCCGTGGGTGCGGTGAAGATCTTGCCGTCCAGAATGATGTGGACGTTGGAGTGTGCGCACTCGGTGACCCGGTTTCCGAGGTTCTTGCGGTAGAGGATCGTCTCCTGCACGCCTTCCTTCTTGGCGTGCTGTGCTGCCATGACGGAGGGCATCAGGTTCAGGGTCTTCACGTTGCAGTGGTAAAACCGGGTATCCGGCTCGGTCACGCAGGCGATGGGCTCCTTCCCGTCGCGGATCGAGGCGGGCGTCAGGGTCACCCAGAGGTTTGCGGGGATCTCGGGATCAAAGGCGTGGTTGCGGTTGGTGGTGCCGCCCCGGGTCACCTGGTAGTAGACGAACAGGTTGCCGGTGTCCATCTTCTTGACGAGCTCATTCAGAAGATCCTTCAGCTGGTCCTTGGTGACCGGCATCTTGATGTCCATCAGCGCCGCACTGTTGAAGAAGCGGTCCACGTGTTCGTCGATGGCGAAGATGTGGTAGTTCCGGCAGGGGCCGGCATCATAGACGCCGTCACCGAACCAGTGAACCCGGTCGTTCATCGGGATCATCATGTTCTCGATCTCATCGTATTTCCCGTTGTAGTATCCAAGTGTCTTCATTCACAGCTCCTTGTCCGCGGCTCCGTTCCGGAACGTAAAAAAGCGCCCGGCAGCTGATGCTGCCAGGCGCCCTTGCCCTCTTATTCCGAAAACGGTTTTTCTTCTGCCGCTTTACTTTATTGATTGACATAATACGACCGATATTGGTACACGTCAACGGCTATTGTGTACAAATCGAGCAGAAAAGTTCATATATTTTTCATCAATTTTACTGGAGAGTTGAAAGTTTGACTTGAAAAAGCGCAAACGTCTCCAGCTCTTTTAAAAGTAGTGTTATTGCTTCTATTGTAAAAGCTAAGTTATTGCTTGCTTTTTCGCCTATGAGACCAGGTCTTCATCCGAATAGTGGGCCTGCAGTGCAGAAATATACCGGGTTAGGAAGGACTCCGGCCTCGAGAGCAAACTGCCCAAAAATGTGTGGCGCAGATAGTACAACAACGTAGCTTCTGAAATGTACCCATCTCTCTGTGTCCTCACATACCGGAAGTCCTGTATCTTCCTGACGTCCTGGATCCGATACGTCATCAGCTGAACAAGCCCCATGGCGATCTCTGCAAACAGAACGAAGCGCTCTATCGCGTCGACGGTATTCAGGATCTTCTTCTGCGCTGCCGGATCCTTTACATGGCTGAGACGATCAGGCTCATCTTTCTTCTTGAAGTGGTTGAGCTTCGCAATGCTTCTGGTCCAGAAGTGGTACCCGAAGCCTCCAAAGCGTTGCTTGAATTCGCGGAAGAATTCTTCAATCGAAAATCTGTATGCGTACAGTGTAATGATGAGATTGGGCGCATACTTTTCGGTGCATACAAGGATTCCCCGCTTGGGGCCTCCATCATCTTCGTACTCTACGAGGACAAAGCGGAGCTCCTGGTAAAGCTTTGTTCCCCAGAGAAGATCCAGATACATATGGCGCACGGTCCGTTTTCTCCCGTAAAGGTACATGACCTCGGTCTCGAAATGACTTTTCTTCGAATCAAACAGGTCGTTCAGTTTGACGGGTGTTCCCTTCTTACGGGGGCGGCCGCGGGTTTTCCGGAGTGTCGGGATTGGCTGGCGGTAAGCGATGACATTCCTCTTTGCTTTGGTGATGATGGCAATCCGATTGCCTCCATCTGACGAGTTCAGCTCATTCATCGCGCTGATGGCAGGTACAGTCAGGAAGTAACGGTCCAGGATCAGAAAGCTTCTTCCCAGTGTCCTGGCGGCATCATAAGCGTTACGGATGATCTGAACCACATGGCTTTCTGCACTGATGCCGCTGTTCTCCCAGCCTGCAGCATCTCGAAGTCCGTCCTGAATGCTCATGTGGAGTGGCAGGCACAGGTGATGCTGTTTGGTGCCAATGAGGACGCCGATGGCGCCAAACATGTGGCCGAAGATGTACTCTCCCTTGGAGGAATCTTCCGACTCCTGATGAAGCTTCTTTACTCCCGGCATGTATCTTGCTTCCTTGGACTGCTTGACCCCATCACCTATGAGAATCGTACGGCCGTCTGCCAGGAGAAAGTTTGCCGAGTCACGGACAAAACGATACCACGCCAGCCTCACCATCTGCGTCTGATAGGCTGATGAATGGAAAAAGTGGATAAGCGTGTCGTAGCATCCATGGTTCAGTGACAAAGCCCGGATGGTTGAAGTTACTCCGAGGTGATCCTCCCTCAGGATAAACATGAGGATGACGAGGACGAACCAGCGGAAAGCCCTCTCCTTGAAGAAGCAGGAGCGGAACGACTGCAGCGACTTTTCCAGATATTCGGCCATGAGTTGTCAGCCGCGTGGCACAAACCCTGGAGAGCAATGCTTTTCTAGTGTCAATGGTACTTTCTGAAAAAGGACTCCAGATCAGCCTTGAACTTCACAACTTCTGCACGGTATGCGTCTGCCTGACTTCGAGCCTTAGCCAGTTCTGCCTGTGTTTCAAGAAGCTTACGTCGGCATTCCTCATATTGATAGCGGAGATCATCAGAGTTTTGTGAACCTGATCCAGAGGCCTTTGGTGCTGATGAAGCAGTGGTAACTACAACAGTAGTGCTGTCTGGCTGGACTTTGCGCTTTCTGCCTCTTCCGGAGGTAGGAATGATTTCGCCTGTATCCGGGTCGAGTTTGCCAATCAGTTTACGCTTCGAGCGAGGCTGTTTGATGTCCTTACGCCAATAGCTTACATTGTCATAAACATACGTTGTTCCATTTTTGGTTTTTTTGTAAATATAGCCCACGCGGCACCTCCATAGTGGTATTGTATCATATTCACTATTCATAGCGCTACTACAAAATAGTGACCATTAGTCATTCATTTACCACTATAATTGTACCATCCGCGTGTCTATTTGTCGTCAAAATGGAGTTGCTTTATTCACTTACAAAGGGAGAACTTTCAACTCTCCAGAATTTTACTGATCGTTTAAATTTGGTCCTCCGGTTCCGGAATGCCGAGCTCCTGCCGCACCGCTGCCACGTACGCCTCGTCGACGCCGCAGAAGTAGGCGGTGTTGCCGTCGTCATAGCCGTCCCGCAGCATTGAGATCACATACGTGCGCTGCCGGTCCTCCTCGTCGTCCTCTTCGTCCTCCCG
Organism: Lachnospiraceae bacterium; assembly: GCA_022483465.1. Lineage (GTDB taxonomy): Bacteria > Bacillota > Clostridia > Lachnospirales > Lachnospiraceae > CAG-791. Next base: position 681,687 of record JAKVNF010000001.1, read on the forward strand.
AAGGTCCAGGGCATAGAGGTCCGCGTCCTGATAGAGTCCGTCCCGGCAGAAATACCCAGGGATCGTCCCCTCCTTTGCAAAGCCGCAGTCCTCCAGCGCGTGGGAAAAGGCCCCCTCTCCTGCCGGCACCATGCAAAGAACGAGGGTGACCTCCGTCCCAACAAGGCGCTGCAAAAGAGCTTCTGTCAGTGTCCGCAGCACCTCCTCCGGCGTGTCCGGAAGATAGGACAGCAAAAGCTCTCCCCGGTGCGCTGCCCGGTCATCTGTAAGGATGCTCCCCTCCGCAGCGGGCTCTTCCCCAAAAGGGCGGCCAGAACCTCCTCCTCGGGGAGGGGCGTTCCGCTCTCTGTCAGCTCTTTTTCGAAGGCTTCGAGCTTCTCCTCCGGCACCTTCTCCTTTTCCAGTGTGATCACATCCATTCCGTATCCTCCCTGTTCTCTTCGCCCTGCACATCGGTTCCGCGCTCCAGATCCAGGATGTCGGCAAGGGGCACCGCACTCCCGTCAGCAAGCACCAGCGCCCGCTCCGGGGTCCGAATGCGAACGGCGGTCACATCCCGCACCGCAATCTGCCCGCCCTCTTTTCTTGCATCCGGGATGAAATACGTGATGCGGATGCTCCGATCCTTTGCGGCGAGCACCTCGCGCAGCTTCCGGTCGAGTTCTTCCTTCTGGTCCTCATCGATCTCCGGGCGTTTTTCGGTCCGCCTTGCGGTCTCCTTAATCGCATCCCCGAAGCCGGTGAGGGCCGCAAAGGGGGCAAACTGGGCGGCCCGAAGGTCCATGGAAAGGTGCGGGTGCTTTGTCGACTCGTGGTGCGGCAGGTCGATGATGTCCCCGTACTGCAGAAGGGCCTGCCGCTCTCCCTCCTCCAGGTCCTTCCGGGAGGCACCCCGCACGTTGTGCCAGCTGTTCTGCAGACTCTCGTCCAGATCCTTCATGCCCGGTGTCCTCCGATCTGCTCATTGCGGTCCCGGGCCGTGGCGCCCTCCTCGAGGTCCATTCCCTTGAGCACCGCATTCTTTCCAAACTTCCTGCGAAGGTCGAGCACCGCGCCCTGGAGGGCCTCCTCCTTTTTGCGCTTTTTTGCTTCCTCCTGCTTTTTCTTTCCCGCCTCGCCAAAGTCTGCGAAGAGGTCCAGCTGGTAGCAGTCCTCCTCCTGCTGCTTCTGTACATGGCCTGCGGTGAGGTAGAGCTTTCGCACCAGAAGGGCCGGGTGCACGATCCGGTCATAGAGGCGTACCGCCGCCTCGTCCAGCAGTCTTGTGGAGGCGGTCAGGCTCCCCAGGCGCTCGGTGCCGTGGGCGTGGCGAGGCACCACGCGCCCGTACCAGTCCTGCTCCATCTCGCCGTGGTAGGCCGCCGCGGCCTTCGGATCGTCCAGGCTCGTCCTGTCGTAGCAGACCGTGAGGACCAGCTGGTCGGTCACCTGGTGCTTTGCAGCAAGGTCCAGGGAGAGGGCATCTGCCATCTCCTTCAGGATCAGCCTTGCCTCATCCGGGGCAGTGGCACAATGGAGCACCTGCCCCTGGCCGACGCTGGAGGCCTTGGGCTTGTAGTGCTTGATGGCCTCCATCGTGCAGGGCTCCCACCCCCAGGCGTGATCGATCAAAAACTCCGCGTTGACCCCGAACAGGTGGTAGAAGAGCTCCTCGTCCGACAGACTCGTCCGCGCGATGTCCCCCATCGTGAAGATCCCGTACTTTGCCAGCTTGTCCGCGATGCCCCGGCCCACCCGCCAGAAGTCCGTCAGCGGGCGGTGGGTCCACAGCGACCTGCGGTAGCCCGCCTCGTCCAGCGTGGCGATCCGCACCCCGTTCCCGTCCGCCGGCATGTGCTTGGCGATGATGTCCATCGCGATCTTGGCCAGGTACATGTTGGTGCCGATGCCGCCGGTGGCGGTGATGCCGGTCTTGTCATAGACGTCCCGGATCATGGTCCGCACCAGCTCCTCGGCGCCCATCCCGTAGGTGCCCAGGTACTCCGTCAGGTCAACAATCACCTCGTCGATGGAGTAGACGTGGATGTCCTCCGGGGCAAGGTACTTGAGATAAATGTTGTAGATTTCGGTGCTGATCTCCATGTACTTTGCCATCTGCGGCGGCGCGGTGACAAAGGAGATGGCAAGGCCAGGATCTGCCGAAAGCGCCGCATCGTCATAGGATTCTCCGGTCAGGGACTTTCCCCCGTTGTCGTGGATTCGCTCCCGGTTCAGCCGCTCCACCTTCTGCAGCACCTCAAACAGGCGGGGCCTGCCGGGAATCCCCCTTGCCTTCAGGGCCGGGGAGACCGCCAGGCAGATCGTCTTCTCGGTGCGGGAGGCATCCGCCACCACCAGGTTTGTCGTCATGGGGTCAAGCCCTCGCTCCCGGCACTCCACCGAGGCATAGAAGGACTTGAGGTCGATGGCCGCATAGGTCCTGCCGCCCTCCCGGTTTTGCTCCATACTCCTGCCTTTCTGCATCAAAAATGACATGGGCCGGATCCCGGTCCATGTCCCTGCTCATTTCATAAACATGTCGATCGCCTTGTTCATCTTTTCGATGGACGCGGTGTCGTTCTGCTCCACAGCCTCCACAATGCAGTGCTCCATGTGCTCCTTCAAGAGGAGCTTGCCCGCATTGTTGATCTCGGAGCGGACCGCGGAGAGCTGAATCAGCACATCCGCGCAGTCCTTGCCGTCCTCGAGCATCTTTTTCACCGACTCGAGGTGGCCGATGGACCGGGAGAGCCGGTTGACGATGGCCCGGATCTCCTGGGGATCATGGGTGTGGGAGTGGGGGCTCTGGACACCGTCTTCCCGGGGTGTCCCGCCCTGCCTGCTGCTAGTCTGCTCCATGGCAAGTGGTCCTTTCTTTTTGGCTTCGGATCTCTTACCAGTATACCACCCCCGCAAAGTCTCCGGTGTTACCTTGTCCCGTGGCAGTGGCAGCCTTCTGCCGCTTCCCCGTGCCCCTCGTGATGATCGCAGTGCACGTCCGCCTGGAAGTGCAGATTTCCCGCAAGGTAATCCCGCACCGCGTCGTCCGCGGAGCCGGTGCAGCCGCCGAAGATCTGAATGCCCACCGCTCTGAGGGCATTCTGGGCGCCGTCCCCGATGCCGCCGCAGATCAGGATATCGGCCTTCAAATCCTGGAGGACCCCCACAAGGGCGCCGTGCTTTGGCCCCTCGGTGCTCTCCACGTGGGCAGCCATCACCTTGCCGCCTTGCACGTCATAGAGCTTGAAATAGGCGGTCCTTCCAAAGTGCTGGAAAATCTCCCCTGTCTCCGGATCAATGCTTACCACAATGTTCATGTTGCGCTCCTTCCCCTGCATTCCGGAAGACGTCCGATGCGCGAAGCGCACGCCGTCATCTGCAAAGAGATGCCGCAGCAGGGCAGTGCCAGGCTGTGGCATCTCTTTCACGCCTCTGGCACGGATGTCTCCTTCTGCTTATTTCTAATATATGCTATCTCAACATCTTACACCTATTCTGTTCATATGGCAAGGGCCTTCCTCCATGCAGGCGAAAGAGAAGCTTCCGGCTTGCTATCCGATGTCCACGATCCGGTGGCTGCGGTCCATGCGGATCCGAAGGTCCGCCAGATCCTCTGCCAGCTCCCGGCTGTGGGTCGCCACCACCAGCGTGGTGCCCGCATCCCGCTTTTTCTTCAAAAGCCCCCGCACGAAGTCCTGTCCCTCCTCATCGAGGCCGGAGAGCGGCTCGTCCAGCACGATCACCAACGGTTCCATCGCAAAGACCGCCGCCATCGCGGTGCGCTTCTGCTCCCCGCCGCTGATGTGAAAGGGCGCCCGCTCCCGCACCTTCTCCAGGTGAAACTCCAAGATCGCCTGCTCAGTCTTTGCTCGCACCTCCTCTTCCGGAAGGCCCAGCTGGTCCAGACCGAAGGCGATCTCGTGCTCCACCGAGTCGGTGAAGAGTTGGACCTCACTGTTTTGAAAGACGAAGCCGATCTTCTTGTGAAAGGACGCCGCAAAGGCCTCGTCCTTCATGTTCTTTCGGGTGATCTGCACGCCGTCAAAGCAGTAGCTCCCCCGGTCCGGAAAGTCCAATCCCAAAAGGATCCGAAACAGCGTGGACTTGCCGCAGCCGTTCGGGCCCTCCAGGACGGCGCAGCAGCCCCTGGGGATCGCAAGGTTCACCCCGTCCAGGGCCTTCTCCCCGCTCCCGGGGTAGGAAAAACTCACGTCTTGGCAACGGATGATCTCATCCATCTGCATTCTGCCTCCTGGTTTCGTATCCTGTTCTGCCCGCATCCTGGTGCTTTGCTCCTCTCACACCAGACCCTGACTGTAGAAAAAGAAGACAAGCAGGGCCGGAAGAAGAAGCGCATAGGCAAGGTTTGCAGTAAGCTCCTTTTTCCGGTCTTTCGCCGCCGCAAGATTCGGGCGCTTTTTGTAGACGCCGGCAAAACAGCGGCAGGTCATCGCCTCCGCGTTGGCCTGCGCCATCTGCTGGGACTTAAGCCACGTGGTGCCAAGGATCCCGCCGGTCGCGGCGTTTTTCCAGTTTTTTCGCCCGACGCGCCGAAGGGACACCGCCTCCAAAATCCGGTCGCTGTAGCGGCCGAGCAGCACGACAAACCGCACCGTGGTGTCCAGCGTCAGCACCACAAGGGGCGGCAGATGCAGGGCCGCAAGGCCCCCTGTCACCTCCCGCCAGGTGAGCTTCTCGTTCAGCACCGCGAGGAGGAGCACCGCACAGAACACCTTCATCGTGACGGTGAGCATCGAGCGGGGCGAGCCGAGAAAGACGGCGGGGAGCATCAAGAGCGCCGTCATAAGAACCGGGAGCGGAAGCCGCAGCACGATCCGGCGGATCCGCTCCGGCGAAAGGAGCGCCATTCGTACCAGCTCCACCGCGATCAAAAGGAGCACAAAGGCGGCGTTCCGGGAGAGGGAGACGAGGAGAATGGCGGCAATACAGACGACAAGACGCAGAGCAGGTGCAACCCTGCTCTGCGCTTGTCTGCTGTTTGCTTCCTCAATATCAGCGATGCGGGCGATGGCCCGCATGATCGGGAAATTTCCGTTCACGAGACGCTCTCCCCGCGCCGCCCGAGCGGCAGGAGCTTAAACACGATGATCAGGACTGCCACTCCGATCGCCGCGGACAGGATGTACCCCACCGCATCGGGAAGTCCCGCCACCGAGTAGTCGGGCAGAAGGGACGAGAAGTCAATGCCGTTCGCCATCCCGGCAGGGGTGTAGCCGGCGCCGGTTGCCGCGATCTCATCGCTCCCCCACTCGCCCCAGGCGGTTCCCTGGGCGAGGAGCCCAAACGGCACCGCAAGGATCAGCGCGCCGAGAAGAATCCGGACCGGAAGACTCGTCTTTGCCGTCCCGGCATCCTGGTGCTCCATCTCCGGGGAGGTCTTGACCACAAAGGCAAAGATGAGCCCCGTAAAGACCGCCTCGGCAAGGCCGAAGACGGTGAGATGCCCCGCCATCATCGCCGGGATCGAGACCGACAGGTCATAGGGGCAGTACAGCGCCTGGCCCGCCGCATCCCGAAAGAGCATGGGCTGAATGCCGAACTCAATCGCAGTGCAGAGTGCCGCCGCATTGATGCCCACGTAGGATCCGCCCGCCGCGCAGAGTGCTCTGCCCCGGACGGTCTTTGCCTTCACCAGCTTCTGAAGAGCTCTTGCGGTCAGCCAGCCCACAAAGGGAAGGACGAAAGCCATGTTGAAGCAGTTGGCGCCGAAGGATAAAATGCCGCCGTCCCCGAACAGAAGCGCCTGCAGAAGGAGCGCCACGCTCACGCAGATGCAGGCGGCGTAGGGTCCCAGGAGCATGGCGATCAGGGTTCCCCCCACCGCGTGTCCCGTGGTGCCGCCGGGGAGCGGAACATTGAACATCATGCCGAGGAAGGAGAAGGCCGCGCCGACGCCCATCATGGGGATCTCCTTGGAGGAGAGTTCCCTGCGGACCTTTTTGATGCAAACGCCCCAAACGGGCACCATGGCAGCGGTCATCACCGCGCAGGTCTGGGGGCTTAGGTAATTGTCCGGGATATGCATGAAAGGTTCCTCCATTTCTTCTGGTTGAAAGCATTGTACGACAGCCGTTTTCTGCCCGGAAGCCCACCCGGGGGTTCGGTTTTTCATTGTGTTGTATTTTCAGAAAACTTTGCTTAAATTTTTTTCGGATTTGGGTTGACAGGCACCCCCGCCTCCTGTAGAATAGCTTTTGTTCGACGGAGACATCACTTCGAAGGACAAGTCAAATGCGATAGTAGCTTAGTTGGTAAAGCGCCACCTTGCCAAGGTGGAGACCACGGGTCCGAGTCCCGCCTGTCGCTCTCGCAAAGCTCCCAGATTCGCAGGAATCTGGGAGCTTTTTTTGCACTCTTGGTTCTTCATTGAACTTTCATAATTGAACCCCCGCCGCTTCGTTGAACGGAACCAGGGGAAATGTTAAGATAAAATCAATTTTGCAATGACTACAAGATGTTCCAGGCCGTACCGGATCTTCCATTTTCCGGCGGCCGCATGAGGAAATCGGATGAAACAACAGAAGAAACAGCTGAAATGGGCTCTGATCACCGCGCTGATCATGGTGCTCACGGTAGCCGCCATGCTCTCACAGAGCAAGGACCTGACACTCTCGGATCTGACCGCCGCCATCGCAAGTGCCAACAAGGGCTTTCTCTTCCTGATCTTTGCCTGTATGGTGCTGTACATCCTGAGTGAGGGCCTCGCCCTGCAGCAGCTCCTCAAGGCCAGCAACCACCCCCAAAGCCTGGGGAACTCGGTCATCTACGCCGCTTCGGATATCTACTGCTCCGCGATCACCCCTTCCGCCACAGGCGGGCAGCCGGTATGCGCCTACTTCATGAAGCGGGACGGCGTGCCGATGGGCTACATCACCGCAGTGCTGACGATGTACCTGGTGCTGCACACCTTCGCCACCCTGACGATCGGCGCCTCCGGCATCGTGCTGGGGCGGGACCTGTTCATCAACGCCTCGGTCCTCTCCAAGATCCTAATCGTCCTGGGATACATGGCGGTCTCCGCCCTGGCCATCCTGTTCGTCCTGCTGCTCGGCTGGCAGAAGACCATCAATAAGGCCGGGAACAAGATCATCGACTGGCTCGCGAAAAAGAAGATCGTCAAGCGCCCGGACTACTGGAAAGAGCGCCTCGCCCACTCCCTGGAAGACTACGGCAAGGCGGTCAAGGTCCTGAAGGGAGACGCCAAGGTTCTGCTCTTCACCTACCTGATGAACCTGCTGCAGCGCTTCTGCCAGACGATCATCTCCACTCTCACCTACCTGGCCCTGGGCGGAGCCGGCAGCAACGTGCGCCAGATTTACGCCTCCCAGTGCTTCTCCACGATGGGCAGCGTCTGCACCCCGGTTCCCGGCGGCATGGGCATTGCGGACTACATCCTATACGACGGACTCCGCACCCTGATGGACAAGGAGGCCTCCCTCCAGCTCGAGCTTCTCTCCCGGAGCTTCTCCTTCTACCTGATGGTGCTGATCAGCCTGATCATCGTCATCGCGGGATATCTCATCAAGAAGACCCACTACTTCACGATTCACACCGAGGGCCGCTGGTAAGCCCCCGATTTCACAAAGAAATTCCTCCCGGTCACCCGGGAGGAATTTTTTTGCTGCATGATTCTGTTTTCTGCGCCGTTTCCTCAGCGGCAGAGTGCCTCGATCGGAACGAGGTTGAGGATGGTAAACGAGATCAGGGCGCCCCAGATGCCCACCGTGGAGGCAGGGAAGCGCTTTTGCAGCCGCAAAAGGCCCAGCGCGTCCCAGAAGAGCAGCACGCACAGCACCCAGCCCGCAAAGACGCGGCGGGGCGTCGGCCCGAAGAGGCCGATGTAGAGCACGAAGAGCTTCCAGAAGGCCAGAAATCCAAAGCCCAGGCCAAAGACCAGGAGGGCGGCTGCAAGTTTTCTGCCTCTCTTCTGCTCCCAGAGCGGGTGCCCGGCAAAGACCGTGGAGGCAAAGAGGATGCCAAAGTTCAGGCACATCACCCGCACCAGCTGCCAGAAGCCGGACACCGCGCTCCCGCAGGCCTCCCCGGCAGAGAACTGCGCAAGGTCAAAGATCTCGCTCCAGCCCCCTGCCAGGGCAAAGAACAGCGCATAGACCGCAAGGAGGGCGCCGAGGATCAGGTTCCAGGATGCCTCCGGGAAGATCCGAAGAGGACGTGTCCCCCTCTCCCAGCTTGTTCTTGTCAGCGCTTTGGGGGACTCAGTCAGGCATCCCGCCACCAGGCCGTAGAGATAGGCCCCCACCGGGATGGAGAGGATCAGATAGGGGAGAACGTCGGTCAGGAACCGGTCCATCGAGAAGGTCCCGAAAAAGTCCGAGAGCCGGTCTCCGATCGCCGCAAAGGAGGTGGAAGCGGCAGAAAGCTGCGCCGCCGCAAAGAGGGCAAGGATCACCGCAATGACCGCTGTCAGAAGCGGCACCGCCACCGCGGCCGCGCGGGACCGCCTGCCCTCTTGTTTTTCCGGTTCCTTCCGGTCCCAGCGCCCGTACAGGATGCGGGCCCGCAGAAACAGGTTCCGGAAGGGGATCCGGACCGTGCCGTTTACAGCGTCCGCGGGGAACAAAAGACCCAGCTTGTTTTCCGCCAGCATCCCTGCCGCTGCCAGGACGGCAAAGACGGCCGTTGCGTGCCACAGAAGGACCTGGAAGACGCCCATCAGGTCATCATGGACCGGAAATACCCCAAACGCCACAGACTGCAGAAGAAGGCAGGCGGCAATCCCTGCGCTGGTTCTGCCATCTGCCCGCCGCGCCTCCTCCGGCGCAGCAGGTGCCCTGCGGGTCAGCCAGGCGAGGAAAGCAAGAAACGCTGCCGCAAAGGCCAGCGGCTGCCAGCTTCCCATCGCCCAATCACTCCCAAACAGAATTGCTTTTGTGTACCAGTATGCCAGCACAAACATGACCAGCGCCGCAAGGCGCAGCGCACTCTTCTTACCCGGTTCCATAACCACTCCTTCGGGCAGGTCCGCGCTATCCTTCCTCTTCGGGGACATACTCCAGGATGTCCCCCGGCTGGCAGTCCAATTCCCTGCACAGCGCTTCCAGCGTGGTAAAGCGGATGGCCTTTGCCCTGTTGTTTTTCAGAATCGAGAGATTTGCCGGGGTGAGATCGATGCGCTCGGCGAGTTCCTTGGCACCGATGTGTTTCTTTGCCATGACCACATCCAGATTGACCCGAATCATCGTCGCCTCCTATACCGTGTAGTCCAGCTCATCCTGCATGCGCACCGCCTCCTCAAAGGCGCTGCGCACGACGCGGACGACCAGGGCGGCAAACAGTGCCACCGCCGCAACGGCAAGCATGAGCAGCAGGCAGGTGATCCCCAAAAACAGGGAGCCGGCGCCCGCCAGGGCGATCTCCTTCTCCACGGTGCGAAGGCTTCTGACATTCTCCCGCACAAACACCTTCCCCCGTTCCAACCGGTTCAGCAGAACGTAGAGGCTGTGCAGGCACAGGAAGGCAGCAAGCGCCAGCGCGTACCCCGCAAGCAGGATGGTCCACCAGCGGAGCGCCCCCTGAAAGACAATCCCGGGGCGCTGCACCACGTAGTTGACCAGTTTCGGGCCAAGAAGGCACAGCACGCCGCAGACCGCGGCCAGCACCCAGATGGCAGCTTTCGTGATTCTGATGTTGTTTTTCATTGTGTTCTCCCGTGCACGGATTCTTGCTTAAGCATCCTCATACTATCCCGGTACATATCGAATGTCAATATGCTATTATCGTTTTTCAATAATTTTTAATCGTTTCCCGATCGTCTTGCAGGCACAGGCGGGCGAGAGGCAGGGCAGCTGCTTTCGCAGCCCGGATGACTCCTGGTACTTCGCAGATTTCAAAGACGCAAAGAGGCCGCACGGATTTGCCGCGCGGTCTCCTCTTCTTTGTGATATGTTCGTTTCGCTTTGGCGTTAGTTAAGAAACGGGTTGATAAGCGATCGCCTAGCATGAGACCACTAATACCTCACTTTGAGCTCGAGCTGGGTACACTCCTATCCGTGCTGTGTTGCATCATGTAACAAAGCATCACCTAGATTGCCTAAACACATACACTCACTTGCCGAGTATGTGACTATAAATAACAAGATAGGCATTATGCGGAGAAGAAAAGAGCTCCAAATGGGGATTCTATATCTTCATCGGACATTATCGCGTCGAGAGTTCACCATGGAGGTTGTGGTATGGAACCCATCAACCCGGTTCTTTACTAACGCCTTCGCTTTTACTTCTTCAGCCGAAAGCGCTCCGGTACCTTGCTCATGTCACAGTTGCAGCCAGAAAGGCAGTCGCTGCACCGCTCCCCGCAGGATCCGATGCCCGCCTTTCTGTCTTTGATGATCTTGCGCAGTGCAAAATACACTGCCACGGCAAGAAGCAGGACGATGATGATGTCTGCAATCATAGCGGACCTCCTTGATCAGAATTCTTTTCCCTACGTTAGCTATCCCTAACGTTTGAGTTTATTATATCCCCTCCCCGTCCCGGGCGCCACTGGGATTTTGGCCAAATTCCGGGGATCCGGGGAGGGGGCTTCCCGTCACTCTGCCTGCTCAGGTCGCGATCTCCTTCTGCACGGCGCCGCAGGACTCCGGGGTCTCCCCGGCAAAGAACTCCGCCGTCAGGGTGTGCAGGTGGAGCTTGCTCTGCTCATCCGGGAGGGTGAACTCGAGGCGGGCGGTTCCGCCCTCGAGCATGGCCGTCTCCGACTGGGTCTCATCAATGGTGAGATAGACAGTGTCTGCCAGGTCCGAGGACAGCGTGACCACGAGCAGCACCTGCTTCGGGTTCAGCCGCTGCGTCTGGATTTCCATCCGGTTCTTCGCTTGTTGTGCCATGTCCAGATCTCCTGTGTGTCGATGAATTGGAAAGTAAACAAAACCCTCCGGAACCTTTCGGTTCAGGAGGGTTCAGAGCGACAGGCGGGACTCGGACCCGTGGTCTCCACCTTGGCAAGGTGGCGCTTTACCAACTAAGCTACTATCGCATTCGCATCGCTGCAACACTTCGTTCGCGATGCTTAGTTATCATACCCTGAAGAGCCCGGTCTGTCAAACGAAATTCCGAAATTTTTCAAAGTTCCGCAATTCGCTCTGTTTCGCTCTGATGCCTGACAAATCTCCGGTCAGACCGGGGTGTCTTCCCGGGCATAGCGGCGCACCGACAGAAAGGCCACGATGTCGAGCACCACCACGTAGATGAGAAACAGCGTGCACAGCAGCGGATCCTCGCTGCTGGCCGCAAAGTCATAGAAGCCGTGCAGAAGGACCGGCACCACCATCGAGAGCACCCAGTAGAAGTTCTCCCGCCCCCAGGCGTGGTAGTACTCCGCATACTTGGCCTGGCCGTAGTAGTGTCCCATGAAGATGCCGGTGATGCAGTGCATCGGAATCGCAGTGACGGCCCGGATCGGCGCCACGCCCAGTCCGAAGTTCAGGATGTACATGACGTTCTCAAAGGCAGCAAAGCCCAGGGACACGACGATCGAGTAGACGATGCCGTCAAAGCGGAAGTTGAAGTTGGGATCATACCAGGTCTGCCGCCGCAGGGTCAGGTGCTTGAGTCCCTCCTCGGAGACCGCGACCACGACAAAGTACATCAGGACGTTGTACCAGGAGGACCTTGCAAGCCCCGGGATATTGACAAGGATCAGCTGTCCCAGCTCCTCCAGAAGCCCCGCCCCGATGGTGCTGAGGCCGCCAAAGACAAAGAGTTTGGCCAACAGTCCCATCGGCTCCCGCTCCACCGAGTCCAGGTGATAGATGTAGGCAATGAGGACAATGGCCGGAATCATTCCGATCAGCAGGATATACAGCATAGTTGCTCTCCTTTTTCGTGGTTCACGCTTTCTTCAGTATAGCAAAACCCGGCCGCACGAAACAGCCGTGCAGCCGGATTTTCCGATTCTTGTGTGGAGCTTTGGGATTGCGGATTACTGCTCTCCCTCGTAAGGAACCACGGCACCCTGGTAGGTGTCATTGATGTAGTTCACGATGGTGTCGCTGTGCAGGGCATCGGTCAGAGCCTTGATCTTGGGCAGATCCTGGTTGCCGTCCTTGACTGCAATGATGTTCACGTACTGCTGGATGGCATCGCCGTCTGCAGACTCGGTTGCCAGTGCATCATTCTGCACGGAGAGGCCGTTCTCCAGTGCGTAGTTGCCGTTGATGACGCCGAAGGCGACGGAAGGAAGCTGCTTAGCCACCTGGGCTGCCTCCACCTCAACGAGCTGAAGGTTGTGCGGGTTCTCGGTGACATCGTTGACAGTGGCGTTGACGCCGACACCGTCAGCAAGCTTGATCAGGCCGACCTGCTGGAGCAGGAGCAGGGCTCTTGCCTCATTGGTGGTGTCGTTCGGGATGGCGATCGCATCGCCGTCTGCGACATCGTCCAGAGAGGACTTGGTGCCGCCGTAGATTCCGAAGGGCTCATAGTGGATCTTGCCGTTGGTGGCGACCACAAGGTGTGTGCCGTTCTCCTCGTTGAAGGAGTTCAGATAGTTGACATGCTGGAAGTAGTTGGCGTCAAAGTCACCGGACTCGACGACGTTGTTGGGCTGGACGTAGTCCTCGAACACCGTCACCTCCAGGTCGTATCCCTCGTCTGCCAGAAGGCTCTTGGCCTGCTCGAGGATCTCGGAGTGGGGCGTCTGGGAAGCTGCCACGGTGATGACGTTGTCTCCGTCTGCCGCTGCGGTGTCTGCAGTGGTCTCTGCCTCGGCAGCGGCCTCGGTGGTTGCCGCAGCAGCCTCGGTGGAAGCGGCGGCAGCCTCGGTGGCTGCGGTGTCAGAGCTGCTGGAGCTTCCGCATCCTGCCAGGAATGCGGTGCCCAGAGCGGCTGCGGTCAGTGCTGCAAGTAACTTCTTCTTCATAATGTTCTCCTCTTTTCTGCGCCTACTGCGCGTGCGGGGAAGTTCCCCATGAAATTTGATAACCCGGGCCCTTGGGCCGGAGGTTAGGCATTGTGCCGGCACTCAGATGTGCCGCTTGTCCATGCGCACCGAGATCAGGGTGCCGATGGCCTGGAAGAGCTGGACCAGAAGGACCAGCAGGATGACGGTCGTCCAGAGGATGTCCGCCTGGTAGCGGTAGTAGCCGTAGCGGATGGCGATGTCGCCGAGGCCGCCGCCTCCGATCGTGCCCGCCATTGCGGAGTACCCGAGGACCGTGCCGATCGTGATCGTCGCGCCGGAGACCAGGGACACCCTGGCCTCGCCGATGAGGACCCGGGTCACGATCTGGAAGTTCGTGGCGCCGACGGACTGGGCCGCCTCGATGACGCCGTGGTCCACCTCATTGAGGGAGGACTCCACCATTCTGGCGATGAGCGGTGCCGCGGAGATCACCAGGGGCACCACCGTCGCGGTGGATCCGTAGGTCTTGCCCACGATCAGCATCGTCAGGGGCATCACCAGGATCAGCATGATCAGGAACGGGACGGAGCGCATGATGTTGGCCGCGATGTCCAGGATCCGGTACACCACCTTGTTGGGGTGGAGGCCCTCCTTTGCGGTCACCGTCAGGGCGATCCCCCAGGGAAGACCCAGGACATATCCGAAGAGCGTGGAGACCAGAGTCATGTACACGGTCTGCCAGACGCCGGTGAGTATCATATTGATTTCATTTGCGGTCATCACTGCACCTCCTCGACTGCGAGTCCTCTCTCCTTCAGATAGGAGATGATCTTCTCCTGGGATGCGGGATCCGCCGGAAGTCCCAGGATCATGTCGCCCCGGGCGGTGCCGCCCACATCCATGGTGCTCGCCCGCAGGATGTTGACGGGGACGCCCACGGTCAGGATCATGTTTGCAATGACCGGTTCAAAGGAGGACTGGGTGCCGAACACAATGCGGATCTTGCGCGACTCGTGGAGGATCGGCACTGCCTTGCTCTTGGCCTCCTGCTCCTTTGCGAACTCGTCCGGGTCCTTGCCCTCGATGACGAGCTGCTTGGCTGCCCGGGACTGGGGATGGGTGAAGATGTCCTCCACCAGGCCCCGCTCGACGATCTCACCGCTCTGCACAATGGCCACGTTGTGGCAGATCTCCCGGACAACGGACATCTGGTGGGTGATGATCACGATCGTGATCCCGGTCTCCCGGTTGATCTTCTTGAGCAGCTGCAGGATGGACTGGGTCGTCTGGGGATCCAGGGCGCTGGTTGCCTCATCGCACAGCAGGATCTTGGGATCCATGGCAAGCGCTCTTGCGATGGCGACTCTCTGCCGCTGTCCGCCGGAGAGCTGTGCGGGATAGGCCTGCGCCTTGTCGGACAGCCCCACGGTATCCAGGAGCTGCTCCGCCTTCTTTTTGGCCTCCGCCTTCGTCACCTTGTGGATCAGAAGTGGAAACATCACGTTGTCGATGACCTTGCTCTGCATCAGCAGGTTAAAGCCCTGGAAGATCATCCCGATGGAGGACCGAAGGCTCCGAAGCTCTGCCCCGGAGAGTTTGGAAAGATCGTGGCCCTCCACGATGACCGTGCCCTGTGTGGGCACCTCCAGGTAGTTCAAACATCGCACCAGTGTGGACTTGCCGGCGCCCGACATGCCGATGATGCCGTAGATGTCGCCCTCCTCCACCTCAAAGTTGATTTCCTTGAGGGCCTGCACCGTCGCATCCTTTGTCACAAAGGTCTTGGACAGGTTCCTCACTTCAATGATAGGCATAACTGTTTCCCTCTCGTTTCCATCCTGCGGCGGGCACAGAAAAAGACAGGTGCCTGCCGCGCAAAGCACCTGTCTCCCATCATGCTCTCACAATGTTATGGAAACAAATGCATCGCCCGCTGCGGAATCTCCCACATGCACATCGCACACTGGGACATTCGTGTGTCACTCATTCGCATCTGTGTGAACTTGTTGACCGCTGCGCTTCTCACGATGGTTACCTCTTGTTTGTTCGCATTTCCTACTTGTTGCCTAGGAATTTACACCACCGCGTCGCCGCTGTCAATCGCAATCCGCAAGTTCCATTATACGCATTCTCGATGACTGGTTATAAGTTTTTCCGATCACAGCCGGGCCTTTTTGTGATTTTCTTATCGCTCGCACTTCCAGAGTGCCGCACTGCAGGGCGCCAGATGGGAGCCGCCGCCGAAGTCGTGGAGCTTCCCGGTGATCAGGTCCACCGCCTGGCCGCAGCCCGCGTCGAAGTGGGCCACGTACTCGTTCTCATCCGCGTTGATCGCCACCAGCACCCGCTCGTGCTCGCTCTTTCTCTCAAAGATGTACTGGCGGTTGGTGAGGAGGACCTTTCGGAAGCCGCCGTAGCACAGGGCCTCGCTCCCGGTCTTTGCCTTGAGGCAGGCCGCGACATAGTCGGTGAGCCCGTTCCAGACCGGCTTGTCCACCGCGGGGCGCAGCGCCTGGTCTCCGTCCTCCTTTCTCCCCTCGATGCCCCACTCGCTTCCATAATACACACAGGGATAGCCCGGCATGCCGCACATCAGGGCAAAGGCAAGGGGCAGGTGCTTCTTGTTGGTCAGGATGCTGGCAATTCTCGTCACGTCATGGTTGTCCACAAAGCTCATCAGGTGCATGCCCGGGTACAGATCCCAGGGATCCGTGCCGAACTGCCGCTCCAGGGAGGAGTTGATCTCAAACAGATTCATGCTGTTGAAGCTCGAGTAGATTCCCTTGTAGCACTCGTAGTTCGTGACGGAGTGGCACATCTCGGGATTCATGATCTGTCGGTAGTCGCCGCCCAGGATCTCTCCGATGAGATAGAAGGCAGGCTTCATCTGGTCGGTCTCCCAGCGAAGGCGCTTTAAGAAGTTGCGGTTCACCATGTAGGCCACATCCAGCCGCAGGCCGTCGATGTCGTAATCCCGCACCCAGCTCTTGACGCTGTCGATCAGGTAGTCGCAGACCGCCGGGTTGTCGAGATTGAGCTTGACGAGATCGTAGTTGCCCTCCCAGCCCTCGTACCAGAGGCCGTCGTTCCAGGCGTCGTTCCCGCCGAAATTCAGATAGAACCAATCCTTGTACTGGGAGTTCTCCCGGTTCTTCAGAACATCCTGAAAGCCGAAGAATCCCCGGCCCACATGGTTGAAGACGCCGTCCAAAAAGATCCGGATGCCGTTCTCGTGCAGGGCGGCGCAGACCTTCGCAAAGTCCTCATTCGTCCCGAGGCGGGGGTCGATCTTCTGGTAGTCCCGGGTGTTGTAGCCGTGGGTGTCCGAATCAAAGACCGGTCCGAAGTAGACCGAGGTGATGCCGAGCTTTTTGAGGTGGGGGATCCAGTCCAAAACCTTCAAAATCCGGTGTTCCAGGACGCCGTCATTGGCAAACGGCGCGCCGCACATCCCCAGGGGATAGATCTGATACATTGCCATTTCTTCTGCCCACATGAGTTTGCCTCCTTTGTTTTTGTACTGTTTGTTCGAATTTGTCATCCTATTTTCTCCCGGGCCGGCCGGTTTGTAAACCACAGCGTCCGGGACGGGCCCGCTTTTTTCAGAATTGCGGCTCTCATTGGGTGACATATCGTTTTTGACTGTTTTGGTCAATCCGTTCCCGGAACCTTGGAAATGCGCACTTTGTGGATTATTCGAATTTCCGTTCTATTTTCAGTCTTTTTTCATCCCCAACTTGCCAGAAATCCCCAGATTCCACAGAGTTATCCACATTGACACGTGTGTCATATTTTCGTTTTTCAGCCGTTTCGAGGCGGAAATTCCGGGTTGTTTTCTGATAACTCTGAGCATTTTTGGTTACCATATCAGACACGATTTTTCCTCCACATCGATCTTGCGTTTGTCCACATCGGGGAGGTCACAGCCAGCTGTCCCAGAAGCGGCAGACCCGAAGGGAGACCTCTTTGGTGTTCGTCTCCTCCAGATCCGCCCACTCCGCGGGGAAGAGCTTTCGGTAGGCGGGCGTCAGGAACCGGTCGTCCAAAAGGGCCACAATTCCCACATCCTCCCGGGTGCGGATCACCCGGCCCGCCGCCTGCAGCACCTTATTCATCCCCGGATACCGGTAGGCATAGGCGTAGCCGTCCTCGCCCCGGCCGTCGAAGTAGTCCTTCACAATGCGCCGCTCGGCGCAGACCTGGGGGATGCCGGTGCCAACGATGATGGCGCCGATCAGCCGGTCACTCGTGAGATCGATCCCCTCAGAGAAGATCCCGCCGAGGATGCACAGGCCCAGCTGGCTCCGGTCCTGGTAGACCGTCTGGAAGTTTTCAAGGAACTGCTCCCGCTCCTTCTCCCCCATTCCGGGCGTCTGGGTCAGAATTCTCGTTGACCCCTCCGGTAAATCGGCCCCGGGATCCGTGATTACGCCGGGGTTTGGTGCGATCCGGTCCGCCACCTCCTGCAGAAAGGCGTAGGAGGGGAAAAAGGCCAGATAGTTGCCGTGCCGCTGGCCGGTGATGGCGAGGATGCAGTCCGCGATCTTCCGGTACTGCTGTTCGCCCCGGCGGGCATAGCGGCTCGTCACGTCCCGCACGAGAAACCGCCCCTCCCGGTCCGCGTCAAAGACCGAGTGGGCGTAGATCTCATAGTCCTCCTTCGTGCCCCCGAGGAGCTCCTTGTAGTACTGGATCGGCAGGAAGGTGGCAGAGAAGAGGATGGCGGAGCGCCCCCGGTCCATGCAGCGCCGCAGGTTCCCGGAAGGGTCCACGTTGAAGAGGTGCAGGCTAAGGTCGTCTTTGCCCGCAGGCTCCGCATAGAGGATGTAGCGCTCGTCCAAAAATCCCGCCACCATGCCAAAGTGGCTCAGGCGGAAGTAAAAATCCAGGAACTCCTGCCGGATTGCCTTTTTCTCGGCAAGATGCGGATCTCTTTGACTTTTTGAGTCAAGGTCCCGTTCCCTCGCGAGGATGTCCTCCATCTCCCTGCCGGCTTCCTGCACCCTCTCACTGATCCGGTCAACATCCTCGAGAATCCAGTAATTTTCTTCGCGCTTTGCGTTTGCAGTAAGTGGCGCTGTCTTTTCCTGCCCCCGCCGGAGTTTTAGGAGCTCCCGCTGCAGGGACAGAAGGCGCTTTGCAAGCTCCGGGTACAGGGTCCGGATCTTTTTGCGGAAGGTCCCGATCTCACTTCTTGTGAGGTCTGCGCTGTACATGGCGCGGCCCCGGTCCAGGAGGTTATGGGCCTCATCAATGAGAAAGACCGCGTCGGTGCGCGGCGTCCCATCCGCAAAGAAGCGCTGGAGCCTCGCGTGGGGGTCGAACAGATAGTTGTAGTCCCCGATGATGACGTCCGAGAAGAGGGCAAGGTCCAGGCTCATCTCGAAGGGGCAGACAAAGTACTTTGCCGCATATGCCTCGATGTTCTCCCTGGTCAGGGCCTCCTCATGGGTCAGCATGTCGAAGAGGGCGTCGTTAATCCGGTCGAAGTGTCCCGCCGCCCGGTAGCAGTCCTCCGGGTTGCAGGAGGGCTTGTCCAAAACGCAGATTTTCTCCTTGGCGGTCAGCGTGCAGGAGCGGAGCTTTGCCCCCTTCTCCCGGAACAATCCGATGGTCTCCTCCGCCGCGGTCCGGGTGATGGTCTTGGCCGTCAGGTAGAAGATCCGGCTCGTCAGGCCTTCCCCCATGGCCTTTGCGGCGGGGAAGAGGGTGGTGAGGGTCTTTCCGGTCCCGGTGGGCGCCTCCAAAAACAGGAGCTTTTCCCGGGCGATCGTCCGGTACACGGCGCCCGCCAGCTCCTTCTGCCCCGGCCGGTAGGAAAACGGGAAGACCAGCTGCTGGAGGGAGGCGGTCCGCTCCGCCTTCCAGCGACGGCAGAGGTCTGCCCAGCGGGCGTACTCTGCCATTACCCCGTCAAACCAGGTGCGCAGTTCTTCCGTATCATATTGAAAATAGAAGTAACGGATCTTCTGGGTGATGCGGCTGCAGTAGGTCATCCGCACGCCGATTCTGGGAAGGCCCTCCCCCAGGGCATGCATCACGGCATAGCACTTGGCCTGGGCGAGGTGCACCGGCTCGGGGCGGCGCACCCGGTCCAGGCGCCTTGCGGTGGTCTTGATCTCATCGATATAGATGCCCGTCTCGCCGCCCTTGGGGTCGCTCCCGGTGAAGATCCCGTCTGCCCGACCCTCGATGGTGATGTCTGACGGTGCCTCCCCCTCTGCCTCCGGGAACGAATAGCGCAGCGTGAGCCAGACCTCGGGGGCATAGTCCTCCCCCGCGGATTCCTGAATCATGCGGTGCAGGCGGGAGCCCTCCAGCATGTCGCCGACGCTGCCGCCGGTTCGGTTGTCCAGGTCCCCGGAGCGCAGCAGAAACTCCACGAGCTCCCGGACCGATACCACATCTTCTGTAAACATAGCAGCCGTATTGTCTCACGAATCCGCGCGCAAAAAAAGCCGGCTTCCGGAGTAAATGCTCCGAAAGCCGGCTCGTCTGTTCACCCGACTGCTCAGCCTGCAGGCGCCAGACGGTTGAGTTCCTCCTCGAACTGCTTATCATACCCGTTGTAGGTCACTTCCAGCTGATCCATCAGATTCAGTGCCAATACGCCAAGGATTGACTTGGCATCCACAGTGATATGATTGCGGCTCTTGCTGGCCACATCGATGTCAAAATCGCAATGCGACGCCGCGTTGACGAACTCTCTCACCTGACCGGTGGTGAGTCTGATATCTCTCTTTTTCATCATATCGTTCTCCTTTCCCACAGACCAGACAGACCTGTGAAGTGAGGCGCGCCTCAGAGGCCGGGTGAAACACCGAGATGTAAACGATTCCAATGCTTGTTTCATCCAACCTTTGCCCCATTATACGCGCTGGCTGGGATTTGTAAATGGAAGGGATGAACAAGATTTCGAGTGTTCCGGGGCCAGATTTTGTACAGATCATTCATACTTTACGCGAATTTATCGGATAATTGTGGATATCTTTGCTGCATTTGTCGGCATTTGCAGTCACTTTGGGTCTTATGACCGGGCTGCCGATCGCATGGAGAGGCAGCCTTCAATCCTTCTCTTGAAAATCGACTGTGCATGTTATTTAATAGGATAGAACTCGCCCGGTGTGAAAGACCGGGCCATTTGTGGAATGAGGAAAAGGACAGGGTAAAACATGGAACATCTCAAAATACCGCAAGGCTATCAATCGTCCCTCAACCTGCACGAGACGCAGGTCGCCATCAAGGTCGTGAAGGACTTCTTCCAGAACCTCCTGGCAGAGCGGATGAACCTGCTGCGTGTCTCCGCCCCGCTGATCGTGGATCCGGCCTCCGGACTCAACGACAACTTGAACGGTGTGGAGCGCCCGGTGCGCTTCGACATCAAGGAGACCGGCCGCGACGCCGAGGTGGTGCAGTCGCTGGCAAAGTGGAAGCGCTATGCCCTCCAGAAGTACGGCTTCCGGGTGGGCGAGGGCCTCTACACCGACATGAGCGCCATCCGCCGGGATGAGATCACCGACAACATTCACTCAATCTACGTGGACCAGTGGGACTGGGAGAAGATCATCCGGAAGGAAGACCGCAACCTGGATACCCTGAAAGAGACCGTCCGCACCGTGTACCGGGTGCTGCGCAAGACCGAGAAGTACATGTCGATCCGCTACGACTACATCGAGGATCTTCTGCCCCACGACATCAGTTTTGTGACGAGCTCCGAGCTCGAGGCCATGTATCCGGACAAGACCCCCAAGGAGCGGGAGTACCTGCTCACGAAGGAGAAGGGCGCCCTCTGCGTCATGCAGATCGGGGACAAGCTGGCAAACGGCGAGCCCCACGACGGAAGAGCCCCGGACTACGATGACTGGCAGCTCAATGCCGACATCCTGGTCTACTATCCGCTCCTCGACATCGCCTTGGAGCTCTCCTCCATGGGCATCCGCGTGGATGAGAAGTCCCTGGCGGAACAGCTGAAGAAGGCAGGCTGTGAGGACCGGGCGGAGCTCCCGTTCCAGAAAGCCGTATTAAACGGGGAACTTCCCTATACCATCGGCGGCGGCATCGGCCAGTCCCGAATCTGCATGTTCTTCCTGCGCAAGGCCCACATCGGCGAGGTACAGGCATCCCTCTGGCCGGAGGACGTGACGAGAACCTGTGAGGAGAACGGCATCCACCTGCTGTGAGGCGGGAACGCCATACCAAATATCTTCGTATTACGATATCTTTTTTGTATCATAGAATTCCCCTGTCTGGCCGCGCATTGCGTCCAGGCAGGGGTATTTTCAGTCTCTTTCTGTTCTATCCGGCTAATATTATTAGGTTTTCCACATCTTTTTACGCATTGCATCGGTAAAGTGCTTGCGTTTCATAGGCCAGACATTATAATGTATTGCTGTATACAACTGCAGATTCGCATCCATGCGATCAAAGGAGGAAGACCATGTCTTATGTTGAGGAAGTCTACCAGAACCTGGTAGCAAAGCACCCCTACGAGCCCGAGTTCCTCGAGGCAGCAAAGCGCGTCCTGGAATCCCTCGAGCCGATCGTCTCGGCCAATGAGGAGCTCTATCGCAAGAACACGCTTCTGGAGCGCCTGGTGGAGCCCGAGCGCATCATCACGTTCCGTGTTCCGTGGGTGGATGACAGCGGAAAGCAGCAGCTGAACCTCGGCTACCGTGTCCAGTTCAACTCCGCCATCGGACCCTACAAGGGAGGTCTTCGCTTCCATCCCACCGTCAACCAGTCCATTCTGAAGTTCCTCGGCTTTGAGCAGATCTTCAAGAACTCCCTGACCGGTCTTCCGATCGGCGGCGGCAAGGGCGGTTCCGACTTCGATCCCAAGGGCAAGTCGGATGCCGAGGTGATGCGCTTCTGCCAGAGCTTCATGACAGAGCTCTACAAGTACATCGGCAAGGACGAGGATGTCCCGGCAGGAGACATCGGCGTCGGCGGCCGTGAGATCGGCTATCTGTACGGCCAGTACAAGAGAATCACCAACCTCTATGAGGGCGTGCTCACCGGCAAGGGTCTCTCCTTCGGCGGATCCCTCGCCCGGACCGAGGCAACCGGATACGGCCTCGTCTACATCACCGATGAGATGGTGAAGGGTGCTGGCAGATCCCTGGAGGGCAAGACCGTCGTCATCTCCGGATCCGGAAACGTGGCCCAGTACGCCTGCAAGAAGGCAGAGGAGCTCGGCGCCAAGGTGGTCACCGTCTCCGACTCCAACGGCTATGTCTACGATCCCGAGGGCATCAAGCTCGACGTGCTCTTCGACATCAAGCAGGCACACCGCGGCAGAATCAAGGAGTACGCAGAGCGCGTGCCCGGAGCGGAGTACCACGAGGGCGAGCGCCCTTGGGGTGTGCCCTGCGACATCGCACTTCCCTGCGCAACCCAGAACGAGATCAACGGCGCAGATGCCGCAAAGCTCATCGCCAACGGCTGCTGGTGCGTCGCTGAGGGTGCAAACATGCCTTCTGACGAGGATGCCATCAACGCTTATGAGAAGGCAAGAGAGAACGGCCTGTTCCTGTACATGCCCGCCAAGGCAGCAAACGCTGGCGGCGTCGGCGTCTCCGCGCTGGAGATGAGCCAGAACTCCGAGCGTCTTGCCTGGACCTTCGAGGAAGTGGATGCAAAGCTCAAGGATATGATGAAGAGCATCTACCAGAGAGTCTCCACCGCTGCCAAGACCTACGGTCACGAGGGCGACTTCGTGGTCGGCGCCAACATCGCCGGCTTTGAGAAAGTGGCAGACGCCATGCTCGCCCAGGGCAACGTCTGATCCAGCTTCCCATAAGACAGACTGAACCACACATGCCGATTTCGGGGATTTTCCCCCGGAATCGGCATTTTTTTGGGGTCTTTCATTTTTCTTGTGTGATGCACCAGAAGGAGATAATCCATAGAGGATACCTTCTAAAAAGTACTACCACTTCAAGTGGTAGTCTGGACTGGCAGAGACAGCTCCGAGACCGTGGGCCCCTCGGCGATGCTCCCACGGTCCGACAAAGGTTACAGTAAACCAAAAGGCTTATTGGGCACCAGAGGAGAAGCCGGATCCAGGGCTCTGAGCGGAGGTCAGGAGGGGCCCATCCCACAAAAAAAGTGAAAGGGCCTTTTTTTGTCTGGGAAATGGCCGCCTGCCGCGTTACAATCTTTACGATATGAACATTGCAGATCCACGGAATGCCTGCAGAAAGGACCCGTCTATGAAACAGTTTGAACTGATTGCCCCCTGTCACTTCGGCCTCGAGAGCGTATGCAAGCAGGAAATCTACGACATCGGATACGAGATCTCCGAGGTGGATGACGGCAGAGTCACCTTTTTCGGGGATCCGGAGGCAATTGTGCGGGCCAATATCTGCCTGCGGACCGCAGAGCGGGTGCTGCTCAAGGTCGGATCCTTCCATGCGGAGTCCTTCGAGGATCTCTTCCAGGGAACCCGGGCCCTGCCCTGGGAGGAGTTTCTTCCCCGGGATGCGAAGTTCTGGGTGACCAAGGCCTCCAGCGTCCGGAGCAAGGTCTTCTCCCCCTCCGACATCCAGTCGGTCATGAAGAAGGCCATGGTGGAGCGGATGAAGGAGCGATACCACATCGACCACTTCCCGGAGGACGGCGCCTCCTATCCGGTGCGCGTCTTCATCAAGAAGGATGAGGTGACCGTCGGCATCGACACCACCGGGGAGAGTCTCCACAAGCGGGGATACCGCCTCGCCCAGGTCAAGGCGCCGATTGCGGAGAACCTGGCGGCAGGCCTTCTGCAGCTGACTCCCTGGAAGCCCGGCCGGATCCTGGTGGACCCCTTCTGCGGCTCCGGAACCTTTCTCATCGAGGCGGCCATGATGGCGGCCAACATCGCCCCAGGCATGAGCCGGCACTTCACTGCGGAAAGCTGGACCAACCTGATCCCCTCCTCCTACTGGAAGGACGGCCAGACCGAGGCCGCCGATGCCATCGACCTCTCCGTGGAAACCGATCTGCAGGGATACGACATCGATCCCGCTGCTGTGGCAGCGGCCCGGGAGAATGCGCGCAATGCCGGTGTGGCGGACCTCATCCACTTCCAGGTGCGCCCGGTGTCCGCCCTCTCCCATCCCAAGAAATACGGCTTCATTGTGACCAACCCGCCCTACGGTGAGCGGCTGACCGACCAGGAACACGGCGGAGACTTCTACCTGCGGGGCATGCACCCGGGGCGGGAGGCAAGACAGGAGCGGACGCCCTCCCTCGCCTCCGAGCGGGAGATTGCATCGCTCTACCGGGAGCTCGGGGAGCGGTTCCGGGCCCTGGACTCCTGGTCTTTGTACCTCATCACCTCCTATGCCGACGCGGAGAAGGAACTTGGCATGAAGGCGGCAAAGAACCGCAAGATCTACAACGGCATGATCAAGACCTACTTCTACATGTTCCCCGGGCCAAAGCCCGCACCGCGCAAGAAGAAAGAAGAAGAGCTGTCCGAGTGAGGCTCGGAGGAAGGAGACTACCGTGAAACTGACCATGATACTGGCCAGCGGGAACGCCAACAAAGTCCGGGAGGTCCGGGAGATCGTGGCGGATCCGGAGGTTGTCGTGCGCTCCATGAAGGAGGCCGGGGTGTTCGCCGAGGCGGACGAGACCGGCACCACCTTTGCAGAGAATGCCCTGCTCAAGGCTAAGGCTGTGGCAAAACTGGCAGAGCAGGCAGATATCGAAGCGCCCTACTGCATCGTGAGCGACGACTCAGGGCTTGTCATCGATGCCCTGGGCGGTGCCCCGGGCATCTACTCGGCGCGCTTTATGGGACATGACACGGACTACCGCGTCAAGATGAATGCTCTTCTGGAGCAGCTCCGGGACGTGCCGGACGAAAAGCGCACCGCCCGCTTTGTGGCGGCGGTTTCCTGTATCTTCCCCAAGGGGCAGAAGGGCGTCCGCTATCCCAAGGAGGGAGAGGATCTCGTTCTTGCCAGTGAGGGGACCATGGAGGGGCGGATCGCCCACGGCATTGCCGGGGCCAATGGCTTTGGCTACGATCCCTTCTTCTATCTTCCCGAATACGGGAAGACCAGCGCAGAGCTTGCTCCCATGGAAAAGGATGCCATCTCCCACCGTGGGAAGGCGGTGCGGGAGATTCTGCGCCAGATCCGGGAGGTGTTGGAGCCCGCATGAAAATTCTGGTGATTTCCGATACCCACAGGCGGGACCGCCTGGTCGAAGCCATCTGGCGGCGGGAAGCTCCCTGCGATCTGGTGCTATGCGCCGGGGACGCGGAGGGGTCCGAGGCGGATTTTGCCGCGCTGGTTGCCCCGGCTCCCTTCCTCAGCGTGCGGGGCAACAACGACTTCTTTGCGGACCTCCCCGAGGAGCGGGAGATCCCCCTGGGGCCCTTTCGGTGTCTTCTGACTCACGGCCACCGCTATCACGTCTCCCTCTCCGAGGACCTGTTGGTGGAGGAGGCCAGAGCCCGGGGAGATGACATCGTGATCTACGGCCACACCCACCGCCCGGTCCTGCACCGGGAGCAGGGTATCCTTGTGTGCAACCCCGGAAGTGTCGGCTGGCCGAGGCAGGAGGGGCGCCTGTCCTCCTACCTCATCCTGGACCTTGCCCCGGACGGCATGCTCTCCGCCAGGATCCACTACCTGGAAGACGGAGGGCAGAATGCACAGGGCGCCTGAGTCAGGGCGTGAGATTTTTGGCTGAAGTGAAAAGTTGATTTCCACTTTTAAGCACTCTCCGGCGACAGTGGAAATTACTCCTGCGATGAAGGCAGTAAAGGGGTGGATTGAGGCTGATTTCGTGGACCGGAGTCTTACAAAGGCCCTGAATTCATGGAAGATATTCACTTCGGAGTATAAAAACCAGAGGTGAATTCAACGAACAGGATGTTTCCTGAAGATTGATTTCTGCCTCTGGATTTTTTCTTTGTAGTGAAGGCCCTGCAGGCGTTTTCTGTAGTTCAGATTTCTCAGCTTTGCGGTGCCGTTTTAATTCTGTGGTTTCCGTTTTCCGACTCTTGCATGCCAGATCCAGTCGGTAATGATCTGGCTCACGCTGGAGTGTTTTTCCTCCGCGTAAGCCTTCAGGCGTTTGGATGTATCCTCGGAGATGTAGATGTTAACCCGTTTCTTCATGGAGCATCTCGTCTGACCTCCTTTCTCCGTGTGTGTATACTCTACACACGGTAATCGTTGATCTCAGAAGGCTTCCCACCCCTGCTTGTCAGCGGCTGCTTTCTTCCTTCTGAAATAGGTGGATCGGCTGATCCGGATCAGATCCGTGATGACGGAAGTGGTCATACCGGTGCTCTCCATCTTCCGGACATCATCGACGGTACAGATGCGTTTTCCGATCCTGGAGGAGGTATCCGGCAGGTAGATATCCTGCCTGCGCTTGCCTGCATGCCGCTTCAGCGTTCCGGGATTCGCCATGACCAGGAGCTTTCGATATCCTTCCTTGTCGTGCAGGAGATTAAACCAGACGCCATGCCGATTGAGAATCTTGTTCAGAAACCGGATTCGGTCCTCTAGATCTGCTTCCGGTTCGGAGCTGTCAAGATTAAAAAAGGCTTTTTCGTTCATGCCTGACTCCCTTCTCCTGGATTCTTTTTAAACCTTTCCAGGCAGTGCTTCGTGAGATCGATGTCATCTCTGGGAATCTCCTGGATTCCGAAAGCCTGAAGCTTTTCCCACAGTTCCGGTTTCATGAATCGGGTGTACTCGATGGGAGACTTCCCGCCTATCGCCGGATGAGCGGAGCTTGCGATATTGGAGATCGCAAAGTTCAATGCGGTCTGGTTCACAAGGCCGAGGTCTCTTAAGTTGTCCCTGTGCGGGCAGATGTAGCGAAGCTCTTCGTGATTGACTTCCAGCGAACCTTTTTGTCCTGACTGCATGGGATCGCAGTAAAAAACGTGACACCGCTGACTGCCGTCTGCGCCGGTTTCCATCGCCCTGGCGAGGGTGAATTCATCGCCGCGGTCTGTCAGCAGTACTTCAAAGAGCTCTTTGAAGAGAGCATCACCAAGGACCTGATTCAGCAGGCTGACACCGTCCAGCATGTCCTGGGCGGTCTTGGTATCGTGATAAACAGCGACCATCAGGTAATAGTTGAGAAACTTGAAGGTCTGCATGAAAGGCCCGTGTGACACGTCGTTGTAGACGGTGTCCATTTCAACAACGGAAGCGTTTGGGAAGTTCTCTATGTACGCTTTGTAGTCCGCATAACTGCGGCCACGCAGATATGATCGTTCCTGCCGCTTCCGGTAGTTGTGCGCTAGCTTCCTGGGAATCTTTCTGGAGACCTTGCGGCGAAGGTCGATGTTGGCAATGCCGACGACACTGAAGACCTTTTCGTCGATGTAGTTGTAGAGGGTCTTCTCTGAGATGTTCAGCTCCGGATGATCCTGCAGAATCCGATAGGGAGAGTGCCCTTTCTGAAGTGCAGGCTTAATGATGGCAGCCATCCGTTTTGCTTCCTCCTCCGTGAGGTTGGCCCCGGTCCTGGAATTAACAAGGAGCTCCCGGTATTCCATATCTGCCTTTGCAGCGGAGTAGTAGTACTTTGAAAAACGGCACCTTGCGTAATTCTCACAGCCATTGCAGGCACCCGGGGAGCGATCCCTCCTGCCGCAGGTGAACTGGACAAAGTCCGGACAGTCATCCGGGCATTCACGCCCCCAGTTGCAGCTCTTATAGGCCCCACACTCTCGCCTCAGCCGGCACTTGTACTTCAGGGTTCTGTGCAGCTTGATCTCTTTGCCGATGGTAGACTTGTCCCTGCCCAGAACGGAAGCAATCGCTGCCTTGGAGGATCCGCTGCCGATCCCCTGCTCAATGAACCTCCGCTCGTCCAGTGAGAGTGCCTTATTCTTGTTCAAACCTGCCATGATCACGCCTCCTTGGGCATTTTTGCCCTTATGGGGCCAGTATGAATCGTCCGGAGGGGGAGGAGGTAGCGTTCATCTATGCTCCCAGGAAATCGGCTGAAACACGGACCTTTTCGGGGACGCTGACGAAGGAGGCCCAGCGCTTTTCCACGTCCCGGGAGAGGTTGGCAGGCCGGCTGCCGATCCACTTCCTGAGGAGGTGGAAGGCGTAATGCGTGCGGCGCAGAAGGAGCGTCCCGTAGAAGGTGAAGGTTTGGGAAGTGTGCGCGTAGACAAAACGGACCACCTGGATCACAACGGAGACATCCTCTGACTCGTACAGGACGGTGATCCTTCGTTTGGCGATGATGTGACGCCAGATGTGCTGCAAGGGGTGCTTCTCATTGTAGCTGTGCTGGAACTGACTGACCTCGGCATCGTAACGCTCTTGTGCTTCTTCCGTAGCTCTCTGGATAAAGTTCAATTGACTCTTGTCTGATGTACTCTTCATGGCTATCATTACAGGCAGACGGGTAGCAATACTCGCCTGCCTATAGTGATGAGACGGAAGGTACTTTCTTGCAGGGAGGTTGGCCTTCTGTCTCTTTTTTTAATTCGCAACGGGAAACAGTATAGTACAGTCAGGGAAAAGTAGGGCAGCTTTTGGTAGAGATAGTGTAAGACTTATATCAATGTAGAACTAAGTGAAAGATTAATATCCACTTCAGTGGAGTTTTGAATTACACTTCAGGCGTGAGATTTTTGGGCAGTCTGATTTTAAAAAAAGTTTGACAGAGGTGGAGGGTAGCCCTATAATTGTACTTGCGTCACGGATATGGTACCGCCGGGGTGTGGCTCAGCTTGGCTAGAGCGCCTGGTTTGGGACCAGGAAGTCGCAGGTTCGAATCCTGTCACCCCGACTTCTTAAACTAAATGCGTTTCGCTCCGATGCGGGTGTAGTTCAGTGGTAGAACACCAGCCTTCCAAGCTGGATATGTGGGTTCGATTCCCATCACCCGCTTTCATGTGTCCGTAGCTCAGCTGGATAGAGCAACGGCCTTCTAAGCCGTGGGTCCGGGGTTCGAATCCCCGCGGGCACATTTGGGAAGAATCGTGAGATTACCCCTATATGGTGGGTATGGCGTAGTTGGCTAACGCGCCAGATTGTGGTTCTGGAGACCCAGGGTTCGAGTCCCTGTACCCACCCTCTTTTAAGAAAGGCAGCGGCAATATCATTGGGCTATCGCCAAGCGGCTAAGGCACAGCACTTTGACTGCTGCATTCGCCAGTTCGAATCTGGCTAGCCCAGTTAACGGGCGATTAGCTCAGGTGGTAGAGCACTTGACTTTTAATCAAGTTGTCGTGGGTTCGAGTCCCATATCGCTCATGAAATTTCTGCAACGCCTTGGTTTTGCCGGGCGTTTTTTTCGTGCCAAGGGGATCTGTCTATGCGGATATGGCGGAATTGGCAGACGCGCTGGATTTAGGTTCCAGTGGGCAACCGTAGGGGTTCAAGTCCCCTTATCCGCATTTGGAGAAAACCCGTAAAATCAAGGAGTGCCTTGGTTTTACGGGATTTTTTGCATCTCATCGGTCGAATCGATATCCACGGTTTGATATGATTTTCTTCGTTTTTGGCCAGAAGAGGTTCACGAAAAGGCAGAAACGTTGTTCTGTAAACTTCAGGGATCGATGATGTTCCTCCCACGAAGTGCGGAAATTGGACCTGCCTTGAGACGTGCTCCATCCCCTGCTGCAGTAGAACCTCCCTTCCCGTCCCTGTAATAGCGTGCTATATTGTCCGCAGGGGTATCGACGGGGGCTGGCGTGCTGAACACAGCATGAACCAATCCCGCCAAGAACGAAATCTCCGATCGCGGTTCACAAGTTTCCAGGAGCAAAAAGTCCGCGGCAGCCGTCTGAGCGGTTGCCGCGGATAATTGTTTTTCTCTCTGCGCTCTGCACAGTCTCGTGTGTTCAGCTCCTCTTCTCTCCCACCGCGAAGTAATTGCCCTCGTCGTCGCAGAAGTGGAAGGTCATCTGACCGGCAAGTTCCTGGATCTCCGATGCCGATACGCCGTGTGACAGCATGTCCTCTCTGGTCTGTTCCAGATCAGATACCCGGAGCGTCAGGGAGGGAATCCCCAGGAAGACCTCCGGGGAGAAGCGCTCTACAAGAGCCCTGTCCAAAAGGACAAGGGCTGTGCCGGAGTCCGTTCCCACTAATGCATAGGAAGCACTGTTCTCCGGGCCTTTGCGCTCTTCCTGGACCCGAAAGCCTATCTATTCGGTGCAGAAGCGTTTCGCGCCTTCCATGTCCTTCACATACAGCATGATCTCAGTCTGGATCAGGTTCATTTTGTTTTCTTTTCTCTCATGATTCCGGCTGAATCCGGCGCACCGTCTCTCCTTTGTAGAGGCTTCCCTCCACCATCACCTGCTGGATCAGCGTGGTCTTCGGGTGCTCGATCAGGGTGATGAGAAGTTCCGCCGCCTTGGAGCCCAGCTGCTTGGTGTCCTGCCGGAGTGTGGTGAGATGGGGCGTGATGTGCCGCGTGATGCGGATCCCATCGTAGCCGCAGATCGAGATGTCATCCGGTATGGAAAGGCCCCGGTCGTGGATTGCATTGATTCCGCCAAAGGCGGCAAAGTCATCCGGGTACAGGATGCAGGTCGGCGGATCCGGAAGGTTCAGAAGGCGGATCGTCTCCCGGTAGGTCTCGTCGGTGTTCCGGTAGGCCGCCTCACTGACGTACTCATCGGGTATCGTGATGCCCCGCTCATAGGTGGTCTTGTAGAAACTCGAGAGTCTCGCCTGGGTGACGGCGGAATCCGCGCCGTGGATGTAGGCGATCTTTCGATGTCCCATGTCGCAGCAGTAATCCACAAGGTCTGCCATGCCCCGCACGTTGTCGGAGATCACCACCATCCGGTTGTTGAAGACATGGTCGATCGTCACGATCGGGATGTCCGACCTCGCGAGCTCGATTACCTCCGGGTCGTAGAAATCCACGCAGGCGATGCAGATGCCGTCAAACCCCCGATACTTGGCATGGTCCAGATAGGACATGCTGTTCTTCTCGCCCCGGTTGCTGTTGATGAAGGTCAGGTCATATCCTCTGGCCTCTGCCTCCCGCTTGAAACTGTCCAGGAGTGCTGCGTAGTAGTCGTGCGTCAGCCCGCTCTGGGCCTCATCCACGAAGAGAATACCCAGGTCATATGTCCGGTTGGTCTTTAATGCCTTGGCTGCGGAATTGGGCCGATATCCCAGCTCCTTCGCCGCCTTGCGGATCTTCCGGATTGTCTCCTCGCTCACATCCTTGTGGCCGTTTAATGCCTTGCTGACGGTGGCGATCGAGACACCACAGTATGCAGAGATATCCTTTAAGGATGTTTCTTTTGCTCTACCCGTTGTTCTGTCTGCCATGCCTGCGCCTCACATTCTTGATTTCTGCTTGCTTCCCATCGATTATATAGCCGATCCCGTCCGTTCCGGAAGTGCCGATTTCATTACTAAATCGTTTACGATACTATCGTAGAATAATTCACGTTTTTTCGCAAGCAATTTCAAAAATATTTGTTGATTATGCCGGATATTCCCGGGCTTTTCCGATATTTCTGTTGCATGTGCGGGACAGATGAGGTTATAATACAAACAGATCGATGTAAAAACTTACTTAAACGTTTACTTTACCGTAATCGTTATCGTTCAGGAAAGGGGAACCATGAAATTCGGATACTTTGATGATGCCCACAGGGAGTACGTGATCACCACACCCAGGACGCCGCTGCCCTGGATCAACTACCTGGGAAACCAGGACTTCTTCTCCCTGATCTCCAACACCTGCGGCGGCTACTCCTTCTATAAGGATGCCAAACTCCTGCGCCTGACCCGGTACCGTTACAACAACGTGCCCTATGACAGCAACGGCAAGTACTTCTATCTCAAAGACGGGGACACCATCTGGAACCCGGCCTGGCAGCCCACGAAGACGGATCTCGACTTCTACGAGTGCCGCCACGGCATGGGATACTCCCGGTTCACGGCGAGGAAAAACGGCGTGAGCTCAAACCTGCTCTGCTTTGTTCCCCTCTCCGATGCCTGCGAGATCCAGCAGCTGAAGCTCACCAACGCCACCGACGCACCGAAGCACCTCCAGCTCTTCTCCTACGTGGAGTGGTGCCTGTGGAACGCCTCCGACGACTGCGAGAACTTCCAGCGCAATCTCTCCACCGGTGAGGTGGAGGTGGAGGGCAGCACGATCTACCACAAGACCGAGTACCGGGAGCGCCGGAACCACTATGCGGTCTACTCCGTCAACAGCCCCATCGACGGCTTTGACACGATCCGCTCCGAGTTCATGGGCTTCTACAACGGGCCGGACCGTCCCCAGGCGGTCCTGGACGGCGCCTGCAAGGGATCCGTTGCCTCCGGCTGGTCTCCGATTGCATCGCAGCAGATCAATCTGACCCTGCAGCCCGGCGAGACCCGGTCCTTCGTCTTTGTCCTTGCCTACATCGAAAATCCCGAGGACGAGAAGTGGGAAGCCGGCACCACGGCCCGGGACAACATCATCAACAAGACCCGCGCCCACGCACTGCTTGCCAGGTATCAGACCGATGAACAGGTGGATGCCGCTTTCTCGAAGCTCTGCAGCTACTGGAGCCAACTCCTCTCCCGCTACACGCTCCACTCCGGCAACGACAAGGTCAACCGGATGGTCAACATCTGGAATCAGTACCAGTGCATGATCACCTTCAACATGTCCCGCTCCGCCTCCTACTATGAGTCCGGCATTGGCAGAGGCATGGGTTTCCGTGATTCCTGCCAGGATCTTCTTGGATTTGTTCACCTGATCCCGGAGCGGGCACGGCAGCGGATCATCGACATCGCCTCCACTCAGTTCCAGAACGGCTCTGCGTACCACCAGTACCAGCCGCTGACCAAGAAGGGCAACGCAGGTATCGGCTCCGGATTCAATGATGATCCGCTCTGGCTGATTGCTGCGGTCTCTGCTTACATCCGCGAGACCGGTGATGAATCCATCCTGGACGAGAAGGTGCCCTACGACAACGATGAGTCTGTTGCCACCTCGCTCATGGAGCACTTAAAGCGTTCACTGAACTTCACGATCACCCACAAAGGTCTCCACGGTCTGCCCCTCATCGGTCGGGCCGACTGGAACGACTGCCTGAACCTCAATTGCTTCTCGAAGCATCCCGGAGAGTCCTTCCAGACCTTCGGTCCCTCTGAAGGACCGGTTGCGGAATCTGTCTTCATCGGCGGCATGTTTGTGAAGTACGGCGAGGAATATGCCCAGCTTGCCGAGCTGCGCGGCGATGAGAAGGAAGCTGCCCGCGCCCGGGCGGAAGTGAAAAAGATGGACGAGGCGGTCTGCACCGCCGGCTGGGACGGCAAGTGGTTCGTGCGCGCCTATGATGCGTTCGGACACAAGGTGGGCTCCCACGAGTGTACGGATGGACAGATCTATATCGAGCCCCAGGGCTTCTGCGTGCTGGCAGGGTGCGGTGTCAAGTCCGGACAGGCCGAAGAAGCGCTGAAGTCGGTTGAGGAAAAGCTCGATACGAAGTATGGCATCTGCATTCTCTCCCCCGCCTATAAGGAGTACCATCTCGAACTCGGTGAGATCTCCTCTTACCCGCCGGGATACAAGGAAAACGGCGGCATCTTCTGCCACAACAACCCCTGGATTTCCATCGCAGAGACCGTGTTGGGCCACGGAAACCGCGCCTTCGAGATCTACCGGAAGACCTGCCCGGCCTACACCGAGGAGATCTCCGAGATTCACCGCACCGAGCCCTATGTCTACTGCCAGATGGTGGCCGGAAAGGAAGCAAAATACTTTGGTGAGGGCAAGAACAGCTGGCTCACCGGCACCGCTGCCTGGACCTTCTGTGACATCTCCCAGTACATCCTGGGCATCCGTCCGACGCATCAGGGCCTGTGCGTGGACCCCTGCGTTCCCGGCGATTTCGGGGACTACACGGTGGACCGGCTCTTCCGCGGGGTCCGGTATCACATCCATGTGACCAACCCGAACCACGTCGAAAAGGGTCTGAAATCCCTGACCGTAGACGGAACCCCGGTGGCCGGAAATGTGATTCCCTTGGACAGCTCCAAGAAGGAGGTCTTTGTCGAGGCCGTCATGGGCTGAGAGGATCCGCTTTTTAAGTGGGCTGTATTGTCTGACACCTGCTGACATTCACAGACACAAAATTTGCAATTCATGCCTTGACAATGAAGCCCCTGCCAGCTAAAATATCTCTTGTTGCTGATGAAGCAACAAGAAATGCGTGCGTAGCTCAGCTGGATAGAGCGTCTGGCTACGGACCAGAAGGTCGCGAGTTCGAATCTTGTCGCACGCAGAAGAGGCACTCAGGGTTATCCTGAGTGCTTTTTTGTTGCCCCGACAGCATTGCTATGGAGGGCCATTTCTGCGCGTTTTTAAGCGTTAATAAAGGAGGAGGGCAGATCCTTGGATCTGTCCTCCTCCTTTGCTGTTTTACGCCGTTTTGGCTGTTTTTCAGTCTCTCTTGACGATGCAGGCGCAGCCCATGCCGCCGCCCACACAGAGGGTTGCCAGGCCCTTCTTCGCATCTCTCTTCTGCATCTCATACAGAAGGGTGACCAGAATTCTGGTGCCGGAGCATCCGACGGGATGGCCGAGTGCGATGGCGCCGCCGTTGACGTTGAGCTTGTCGGGATCAAAGCCGAGCTCCTTCTTCACCGCCACGGACTGTGCCGCAAATGCCTCGTTAGCCTCGTACAGATCGAAATCGGAGACCTTGTAACCGGTTCTCGCGCAGACCTTCTTGGTGGCTGCAACCGGGCCGATGCCCATGATTCTGGGCTCCACGCCGGCCAGCTCGCCGCCGACCCACTCTGCCATCGGGGTCACGCCCAGTTCCTTAGCCTTCTCCTCGCTCATCACGACGATGGCTGCTGCAGCATCGTTGATGCCGGAGGAGTTGCCGGCGGTGACCACACCGCCCTCCTTGAAGGCAGGACGAAGCTTTGCCAGTGCCTCCATGGTGGTGCCGGGTCTGGGTCCCTCATCGGTATCGAAGACGATCGTTCCCTTCTTGGTCTTGATCTCGACCGGAACGATCTCATCCTTGAAGCGGCCGGTCTCGATGGCCTTGGCTGCCTTTGCCTGGGAGTTGACGGAGAACTCATCGAGTTCCTCACGGGTCAGATGCCACTGCTCTGCGATGTTCTCAGCGGTGATGCCCATGTGGTAGCCGCCGAACGCATCAGTCAGAGCATCGCGGATCATCGCATCGTCGAGCTTGCCGGCGTTCATGCGATAGCCGAATCTTGCCTTATAGAGAAGATACGGTGCAGCGTCCATGTTCTCCATGCCGCCTGCCACAATAATGTCTGCATCGCCGTTCTGGATCAGTTTCGCAGCCAGGTTGACGCAGTGCAGGCCAGAGCCGCAGAGCACGTTGATGGTGATGGCAGGAACCTCAACCGGGATACCCGCATTGACAGCGGACTGTCTTGCCGGGTTCTGTCCAAGGCCCGCCTGGATGACGTTGCCCATGTACACTTCATCGACCTGCTCCGGCTTCACCCCAGCCCTCTTCAGGGCTTCCTTGATGACGATGGTGCCGAGTTCGGTCGCCGGAACGTCCTTCAGAGTTCCATTGAATTTGCCGATTGCGGTTCTGCACGCGCCGGCGAGGACTACCTTACGTTTCTCCATATGTACACCTCCATACCAGTTTTGACTGCTGTGTGTGCTTTCCAAACTATCAGTATCCTGTTAATTTTTTGTCACAGTGCTATTATACCCCTTCTGCTTTGTTTCGCATTAACGAATTTCACAGATTGTCTCTTTTTTTGGCCTCAAATCGCGCCGTTTTTGCCACTATGCATGAATGCCGGGGAAATGTCCGTCCGACGCTTTGGCATCCACGAGAAAGGGCCAGGGCGCCCGCCCTGACCCTTTCCTATGGTCTTATTATTCCTCCACGAGATCCGCGAACTCTGCGCGCGTGACCTTTGCCAGGTCCTTCGGCGCCAACTTGATCTGGCATCCGATCTTGCCCGCGGAGACGTAGATCTTCTCCAGCGGCGCGGCAGAGGCATCGATCCGCGTCACGAACTGCTTTTTCATGCCGATGGAGGTGCAGCCGCCCCGGACGTACCCTGTGAGGCCGAAGAGGTCCTTCACGTGAATCATCTCCACGTTCTTGACCCCCACGCTCTTTGCGCACTTCTTCAGATCCAGCTCCTTCTCGATCGGGAGCACAAACACGTAGTGGTTCTTGTCATTTCCCACCGTCACAAGGGTCTTGTAGACCAGCTCATGGGGCAGGCCCAGCTTGTCCGCGGTCTCAACGCCGTCCACGAAGTCCCCGGCCTCATAGGAGAAGTGCTCATAGGGGATCTTCTCCCGGTCGAGAATCCGCATCGCGTTGGTCTTGACTTCTTTTTCCTTCTTTGCCATAGCGGCTCTTCCTTCTTTCTCAATCCCGCTCCTGCATTTGCTGGCAGAGCCAGGGCAGGACGCGCTCAAAGTCCGTACCGTACCATCTCGCCTCGGGGTCCTCCAGGGTCTTCTCTATGCTGCGGGAGGTGAATTCCACCGCAAGGCGCACCGCCTCGCTCATGCTTCTCCCCTGCACCAGGGCACCCGTCACCACTGCGCTGAACAGATCTCCGGTGCCGTAATAGCACCCGGGGAGCTGCCGGCCGCAGAAGGCGTAGAACCGGTTTTCCTGCCTGTCATAGCAGGCAGCGCCGAGGCCGCTCTCTCCCTGCCGGTAGCCCGTCATGATGACGGAGCCCCGGATCTTGTCTGCCAGGGCAAGGACTAGATGCTGCTCCTGTTCCTCGGTGAAATTCTCCCGCCAGGGCTCTCCCAGAAGGAGGCACACCTCGGTCACGTTTGGCAGCACGACGTCCGCCTCCTTCACGAGCTCCCGCACGGCGGCCACATGGGACGCATCAAAGCCCCGGTAGAGCTCTCCTGCATCCCCCATGGCGGGGTCGCAGAGGCGCAGGCAGTTCTTCCTGCCAAAGTGCTCCCAGAGATCCCGGACCAGAAGGATCTGCTCCTTTGCCCCGAGATACCCGCTGGAGATCGCATCGAACTGCAGGCCCTCCGCGCTCCAGGCGGACAGGACGCCGGGGAGCCGATCTGTCAGGTCCACCCGGGTGATATTCGAAAAGGCGGTGTGGGCGGAGAGCACTGCCGTCGGCAGGGCGCAGGCCTCCACGCCCATGGCTGAGAGCACGGGAAGGGCTTCCCCCAGGGAGCACTTGCCCACGCAGGAGAGGTCCTGCACCGAGAGTACGCGCTTCATACAAAAAACCTCCAGGAAATGGTGATCGGAACGGTTCCGAACACCATTATACCTGAAGGTCTTGTGAAATCAATTTTTCAGAAAAAGCAGGCGCCGCTTAACGAGCTCAGGAAGCGTTCTTCTTTGCCAGCTCTTCCTTGAGTCTTGCAGTCAGGAGCGGGACAACCTTGTTCAGATCGCCGACAACACCGTAGTCTGCGACGTCGAAGATCGGAGCGTTCTCATCCTTGTTGATCGCAATGATGATGTCGGACTCCTCCATGCCGGCCACGTGCTGGATGGCACCAGAGATGCCGATGGCGAAGTAGACATGAGGGCGAACGGTCTTACCGGTCTGGCCGACCTGCAGATCCTTCGGCTTCCAGCCTGCATCCACAACTGCACGGCTGCAGGAGACGGTTCCGTGGAGCACCTCTGCAAGGTCATCCAGGATCTTGAAGTTCTCGGGGCTGCCGACACCACGGCCGCCGGAGACAAGGATCTTGGCTGCCTGGATATCTGCGACCTGGCTGACTTCCTTGACGATCTTCTCGATCTCGGTGTAGCAGCTGTTGGTCTCAAATCCGGGATTGAACTCGACAACCTCTGCCTTGCGGCTGGTGTCGGGCGCAATCTTCTGCATCACGCCGGGACGGACAGTTGCCATCTGAGGGCGATAGTCCGGGCAAGCGATGGTAGCGATGGTGTTGCCGCCGAATGCAGGACGGGTCATGAGCAGCTGCTTGTGCTTCTGCTCTGCCTCATGTCCGGGAACAGCGATCAGCGGGAAGTCGCCGATGTCGAGCTTGGTGCAGTCTGCAGTCAGTCCGGTGTGGATTCTCGCGGAGACTCTGGGGCCGAGGTCACGGCCGATTGCCGTTGCGCCGACAAGAAGGATCTCGGGCTTGAACTCCTTTACGACAGATGCGAGTGCGTGTGCATAGGGCTCAGTGCGATAGTCCTTGCAGGCAGGATCATCGACCACGATGACGCGGTCTGCGCCGTAAGCAGCCAGCTCGTCGACCAGACCCTTGACGTCGGAGCCGATCAGAACAGCTGTGACCTGCTTGTTGTCCAGATCCTCAGCGAGGGATCTTGCCTTGCCAAGGAGCTCCAGGGCGATGGGGCTGATCTTGTTGTCGACCTGCTGCGCGAAGATGAATACCCCTTTGTAATCCTCGATATGTTCAGTAGCCATTTTAAAACTTCCTCCAATCAATCAAATGAAATGGGCTGCGTCATCTGAGTGCTCAGATCACGTGCTTCTCCTGCAGCTTTCCAACGATGTAGTCCACGGCCTCTTCAGCAGAATCCGGGACAACCTTCTCGCCGGCACCCTTTGCGACCTTGTCGGAAGCTTTGGCGATGACGGTGGGAGAACCCACCTTTCCGATATCGGAATCCAGGACATCCTTCAGATCTTTTCTGCCCCAAACGGTGACATCCTTCTTGAAGGCATCGAAGATTCCGCCGGGCGTCATGTATCTGGGGGTATTCAGCTCAGACAGGCAGGTGACCAGGCAGGGAAGCTTTGCCTTCACGATGTGATATCTGTCCTCAAACTGTCTCTTGACCTCGACGGTCTTCTCCTCCGGGTTCACCTTGATGCCCTCGGCATAGGAGATGACCGGAATGTGCAGATGCTCGGAGATCTGGGGTCCGACCTGTGCGGTATCGCCATCGATTGCCTGGCGGCCAGTCAGGATCAGGTCATAATCCAGGTTGCGGAGAGCGCCTGCGATGGTGGTAGAAGTTGCCCAGGTATCAGCACCGCCGAGAACGCGGTCCGTGACCAGGATGCCATTGTCAGCGCCCATAGCAAATGCCTCACGAAGGACAGCGTCAGCCTTGGGAAGACCCATGGTGAGCACGGTCACCTCTGCGCCGAACTCATCCTTGAGCTCCAGGGCTGCCTCAAGTGCAGCCTTGTCATCCGGATTCATGATGGCGAGCATGGCGCTTCTGTCCAGAGTTCCATCCGGCTTAAACTTCACGCCGCCCTTGGTATCCGGAACCTGTTTCACACAAACTACAACTTTCATCTTTTTCTCCTTGTGATATCCGCTTCAAAAATAGAACTTACAACCTGCTGCAGCAATTACTTCAGGAGTGCCCCGGAGATGACCATGCGCTGCACTTCGGAAGTGCCCTCGTAGATCTCGGTGATCTTCGCGTCGCGCATCATGCGCTCCACTTCATACTCTCTGATGTAGCCGTAGCCGCCGAACAGCTGGACGCACTTTGTGGTGACATCCATTGCGGTCTCTGCAGCAAAGAGCTTTGCCTTTGCCGCTTCGACGGAGTATCTGTCCTTCGTGGCCTTTGCCTCAGCAGCCTTGTAGACAAGGAGCTGTGCTGCCTCCACCTCGGTGGCGAGGTTGGCGAGCTGGAACTGGGTGTTCTGGAACTGTGCAAGGCTGCGACCGAACTGCTTTCTCTCCTTCACATAGGCGATGGTGCGGTCGAGTGCGCCCTCTGCAAGGCCCAGTGCCTGGGCGGCAATGCCGATACGGCCGCCGTCAAGGGTGTGCATGGCGATCGGGAAGCCCTTTCCTCTGGGGCCAAGCAGGTTCTCTGCCGGGATGTGCATATCCTGGAAGATCAGCTCATAGGTGGAAGATCCGCGGATACCCATCTTGTTCTCCTTGGTTCCGAAGGTGAAGCCCGGAGTTCCCTTCTCCACGATGAAGGCGGAGAACTTCTTCTGCTTTCTGCCCTTCTTGTCCAGGACGATGTCGGTGTAGGCGATGATGATGTAGATATCAGCCTCTTTGCCGTTGGTGATGAAGCACTTGGAGCCGTTCAGGATCCACTCCTTGCCGTCCTCGGAGAGGACTGCCTTGGTCTGGACGCCCTGGGCATCGGTGCCGGCGCCGGGCTCGGTCAGACCGAATGCGCCGAGCTTCTCGCCCTTTGCAAGGGGAACGAGGTACTTCTGCTTCTGCTCCTCGGTACCGAAGGTCAGGATCGGATCGCAGCACAGGGAAGAATGTGCGGAGACGATGACGGAGGTGGTGCCGCAGACCTTTGCGAGCTCCTCAACGCACATCACATAGGTGAGGGGATCGCAGCCCTGTCCGCCGTACTCCTTCGGGATTGCAATGCCCATGAAACCGTACTTCTGCATCTTCTCGACGGTCTCTCTCGGGAACTTCTCGGTCTCATCGGTCTCGATTGCGAGGGGCTTTACTTCCTTCTCCGCGAAATCCCTGAAGAGGGATCTTGCCATTTCATGTTCTTTGTCCAACTGAAAGTCCATGTTTCATTCTCCTTTGTTGAGATAAATCGGAGGGCGCACCGCCATGGGTGCGCCTTCCGTAGCTAAACCTGATTCGGGGCTTTTCGGGATCAGAGCTGATCCACCGGAGTCTTGGTGCGGTCTGCGTTGTACTTGTAGAAGCCAATGCCGGTCTTCACGCCCAGGTGCTTTGCACGGACCATCTTGCGAAGGAGCGGGCTGGCAGCGTACTTGTTGTCGTGGGTGTCTGCGAAGAGCACATCCATTATGGCCAGGACGACATCGAGTCCGATGTAGTCGCCGAGCTCAAGCGGTCCCATGGGATGGTTGCAGCCGAGCTTCATAGCCGTATCGATGCCGGCGATGTCGGAAGTGCCGGTGTAGTAGACGTTGATGGCCTCGTTGATCATCGGAACCAGGATGCGGTTGACGACGAAGCCTGCAGCCTCGTTGACCTGAACGGGGGTCTTGCCGATGGTCTCGGAGATCTCCTTGACCTTGGCAACGGTCTCATCGGGGGTGTTGGCGCCCTGGATGACCTCAACCAGCTTCATGACAGGAGCCGGATTGAAGAAGTGCATGCCGACGACGGGCTTGGAGAGGCCGGTTCCGATCTCGGTGATGGAGAGGGAAGAGGTGTTGGATGCATAGATGCAGTCCGGATTCTTGACGATGTTGTCCTGCAGGTTCTTGAAGGTGGACTGCTTCAGATCCATCTTCTCGAGGACAGCCTCGACCACGAGGTCGGGATCCACAGCGATGTCTGCAAGTCCGGTCACAACCTTGCCCAGGATGGCATCGGCCTTAGCCTGATCCATCTTTCCCTTGGCAACCTGACGGTCCAGATTCTTCTTGATCTTGGCCTTGCCGCCGTCTGCGAACTCCTGCTTGATATCGCAGAGATAAACCTTCTCCACTGCATCACTCTGTGCGAATGCCTGTCCGATTCCGGATCCCATGGTGCCGGCGCCGATGACTGCTACCTTCATGATATGTTTTCCTCCATTTATGTTTTTGGCCCGCGCCGCGCTGTCGGCGCGGGGTGAAACCAGGTTCGACTTACTTGTTCTGGAATGCAACGTGCTTGACCTTGGTGGGGTCATCCTTCTTCTTTAAGAAGTTGCCCATGCCGGCACGCTGATCCTCTGTCTCAAAGCAGCTGCCGAAGAGCTTCTCCTCGGTCACAATGGCATCGTCCATGTTCTGCTCGAGGCCCTCGTTGATGGCCTTCTTGCAGGCGCGGACTGCGATCGGTGCGTTGCCGGCGATCGTAGCGGCGAGCTTCTTGGCTGCAGGAAGGAGCTCCTCCTGCGGATAAACTGCATTCACGAGACCGACGCGAAGCGCCTCATCCGCCTTGATGTTTCTTGCGGAGTAGATGAGCTGCTTTGCATAGCCGGGTCCGATGAGTCTTGCCAGTCTCTGGGTGCCGCCAAAGCCGGGGGTGATGCCAAGGCCGGTCTCGGGCTGTCCGAAGACGGCGTTCTCTGCTGCCAGGCGGATGTCGCAGCTCATGGAGAGCTCATTGCCGCCGCCGAGTGCAAAGCCGTTGACTGCTGCGATCGTGGGGATCGGAAGCGTCTCGATCTTGCGGAACAGGTCATTTCCCTTCTTGCCGAATGCCTCGCCCTCTGCCTTGGAGAGGGTGCTCATCTCTCCGATGTCTGCGCCGGCCACAAAGGACTTGTCTCCGGCACCGGTGATGACAAGGCAGCGGACTGCCTCCAGATCCAGGCCGTCGATGGCTGCGGAAAGATCGTCCAGCACCTCGGAGTTGAGCGCGTTGAGTGCCTTCGGGCGGTCGATGGTGAGCACCGCGACGGCGCCCTCAGTCTCTACCTTCACATATCCCATGGTTTCTTCCCTCCAAATGAATTCTGTTTGATGCATGGCACATCAATATCCTGCAGGGCTTACTTGCTCCCTGCAGGATACTGCTCATGCTGTTATGCTTCGTATCTCTCGACAACCGTTGCGCAGCCCATGCCGCCGCCGATGCAGAGCGTTGCAAGACCTCTCTTGCTGTTTCTCTTCTGCATCTCATAGAGCAGGGTGGTCAGAATGCGCGCGCCGGATGCTCCAACGGGGTGGCCGATGGCGATGGCGCCGCCGTTGACGTTGAGCTTGTCCATGTCGAAGTGGAGCTCCTTGCCGACTGCGACGGACTGTGCTGCGAATGCCTCATTGGCCTCATACAGATCGAAGTCGTCGATGGTCAGGCCGGTCTTTGCCAGAACCTTCTTGGTTGCGACAACCGGGCCGACGCCCATGATCGCGGGATCCACGCCGCCGAGTGCGCCGGCAACCCAGACAGCCATCGGCTTGACGCCGAGCTCCTTGGCCTTCTTCTCGCTCATGACAACCAGGGCGGAAGCGCCGTCGTTGATGCCGGAAGCATTGCCAGCGGTGGTCACGCCGTCCGGATTGATGGTCTTGAGTTTTGCGATGTCCGCAGCGGTCTGTCTACCTCTGGGGCCCTCATCCTTGTCGAAGACAACGGTCTGCTTCTTCATCTTGACCTCGACGGGGACGATCTCATCCTTGAACTTTCCAGCTTCCTGTGCCTCAGCGCACTTGGTCTGGCTCCATGCGGAGAACTCATCGAGCTCCTCACGGGTCAGGTTCCACTTTGCAGCGACATTGTCTGCCGTGCGGATCATGTGGTAGTTGTTGAATGCATCCCAGAGGGCATCGTTGACCATGGTATCGACCATGGTGGCGTTGTTCATACGATAGCCGAAACGGGCCTTGGTCAGCGCATAGGGAGCCATGGACATGTTCTCCATGCCGCCTGCGACGACCACATCCGCCTCACCGGCCTTGATGATGTCGGCTGCAAGGTTGACAGCGTACAGACCGGAGCCGCAGACCACGTTCAGGGTGACGGCGGGGGTGGTCACCGGAAGGCCTGCATTGATGGAAGCCTGTCTGGCAACGTTCTGTCCCTGGGCAGCCTGGATGACGCAGCCCATGAATACCTGGTCCACATCCTCAGGCTTGATGCCGGCGCGGTTGACTGCCTCGCGGATGACGATCTCACCGAGCTTGGCAGCGGGGGTGGTGGAGAGGGCTCCGCCCATCTTTCCAACTGCGGTACGGCACGCACTGGCAATTACGATACGATCTTCTGACATGATAGCCTCCCTAACCTTTCATCTTGGTTTTCTGGAATTGTTGTTGTGTGCTTTGCCAATCAAGTTTGTTAAATTTTTATCACACTGTGGAGTATTATAGCATAAGGCTACAGTGTTTTCAATCGCCGATCCCCTGTTTTCCGTGAAATTTTACAGAAATGTGAATTGCTAAACGAAGTTCCGCCAGCAAATTTTAAAACCGGAAGTTAATCCTTCTGAAGGATGGCTGGAACTTAATCCTTCCGAAAAGTCTATAATAGCCCACGTTGGTCTCCACCTGTTGCTCCGACCAGAACAGGAGGACCATATGGACAAGTATAAGCATATGAGCAGTGAAGACCGGTTCAGCATAGAGGCCGGGCTTAACAACGGGCAGAAATTCAAAGAGATCGGTGAAGCTCTTGGCAAGGACTGCACCACTATCTCCAAAGAGGTACGCTCTCACCTGGTATATAAAAAGACCGGTGCTTACGGGCGCCCCTTCAATGACTGTGCCAAACGCAGGAGCTGTCAGTTGTCCGCGGTGTGTGACAGCTGCCCGCAGACCAGACAGCGCTTCCGTTTCTGCTCGGTCTGCAGCAGATGTGTTGATCACTGCATCATGTACGAAAAAGAAACATGCCCCAGGCTTTCCAAACCGCCTTACGTCTGCAACGGCTGTAAGGACAAGCGTACCTGTACACTGGAAAAGCGCCTTTACGACGCTGCCGCAGCCCAGACAGAATACACCAGTGTTCTGCAGGAAGCCCGCCAGGGTATTGCTCTTTCTGACGATGAGAAGAAGCGGCTGGATGACATCATTTCGCCGCTGCTGAGGCAGGGACAGTCACTCCACCATATCTGCCTGAATCACAAGGCAGAGCTCATGGTCAGTGAAAGGACGCTCTACACATACATGGATGCCGGGATCTTCTCTGCCAGAAACATTGATATGCCCCGTAAAGTGAGGATGAGGCCCCGCCGTAAACGTCCGGATACCATCAAGGTCGATCCGAAATGCCGTCAGGGACGCACTCTGGAGGATTACAAGCGGTACCTGGCAGAACACCCGGATACTCCTGTGGTCCAGCTTGATTCTGTAGAAGGCGTTAAAGGCGGAGCTGTGCTGCTCACCATTACCTTCACAGCATGCGGCCTTCAGCTGGCCATTCGCCGTGACCACAACGATGCCCAATCAGTAGACGATATCTTCGACAAGCTCTATCTCGAGCTGCTGCCGGAGACCTTTATGAAACTGTTTCCCATACTGCTGGCAGATAACGGAAGCGAGTTCTCGGACCCTCATCATATCGAGTTTGATGCCAACGGGAACCAGCGCACGCATATGTTTTACTGTAATGCTTCTGCACCCTATCAGAAAGGAAGCTGTGAGGTGCGTCACGAAATGATCCGCCGCGTTATCCATAAGGGAGTCGATATAACTCCTTATACGCAGGAACAGATCTCGATGATGATGTCACACATCAATTCTTACAAGAGACTGACTTTGGGGAACAAAAGTCCCTACGAAGTCTT
This sequence comes from Lachnospiraceae bacterium, assembly GCA_022483465.1. Lineage (GTDB taxonomy): Bacteria > Bacillota > Clostridia > Lachnospirales > Lachnospiraceae > CAG-791. The sequence goes on from JAKVNF010000001.1 coordinate 726,599, forward strand.
TGAATTCATGTATGGGAAAGATGTACTGAACAAACTCGGGCTCAGGCAGATTCCTTCTGATGAAATCAACCTGAGCCCTGAGCTGTTGAAGTAATACGTATCGGTCGGAGCATCAGCCTGAAAGACCACTCCATGCACCAGAAGCAGGGGTGGAACTTAAAAGTTCCGAATTTCGGATTTCAGGTTCGACCTCTTTGGAAGATACGCATTTTTTTAGAAACGGTCGTTTCTATGCCCCAGTTATAGCCGTTTTCAGGTTTGCTGTACAGGGGCAGGCAGCAAAAATCTGAGGTTCCGGCTGCAAATCAGGAAAAAGCGGAAGTTACCTCTTCAAACTGGAACATCGGATTTCAATCGACCAATTTTACAGAAACGGGGACCGGCCGCAGCCCCTCAGTTTTCCGGCTCAATCAGCCCGTAGGTGCCGCCCTTTCTCTTGTAGACCACGTTGATCTGCTCGGTCTCCGCATTGCAGAACATATAGAAGCTGTGCCCCAACAGCTCCATCTGCACGCAGGCGTCCTCCGGGTACATGGGCTTCATGTCGAACTGCTTCTTGCGCACGATCCGAATGCCCTCGTCGTCCAGGTAGTCCCGCTCCAGATACTCCTTGCGGAAGGACTCCCTCGCGGTGTTCCGGTCCGCGATCTTGTTCTTGTACTTCTTGAGCTGCCGCTCGATCACCTCCTCCACCAGGTCGATGGACACATACATGTCGTTGGAGGCCTGCTCGCTCCGGATCACCCCGTCCCGGACCGGGATCGTGACCTCAATCCGGTGGCGGTCCTTCTCCACGCTCATCGTCACATGGACCGTGGTCCCACTGGAAAAGAACCGGTCCAGCCTCCCCAGTTTCTCCCGGACTGCTGCATCCAGCGCCGGGGTCACCTCCATATTTTTGCCCACAATGGTAAATTCCATACCTGCTCCTTTCCGCAGTCCGCGGGGTCTGTTTTGTGCAGACTGCCCGCGAATTCCCCTCTCAGGCCTGCATTTCGAGTATAACACACCAAATTCTCGGGGGCGCTCCCTTTGCTTCCGTTCACAAAATGTTTACATCTCTCCCCTGTCTTGGCGCAATAAAAGCGGGCTCCTCCCGAAGGGAGAGGGCCCGCCAAAAGTCAGATTCTGTTTTCTCTTCTTCAGTTGAAGATCCGGCGGATCGCCGCGATCTGCCGGTAGGTGGCAGAGCTGATCTTGATACCGCTTCTCGGGTTGGAGGCGCTGACGATCTGTCCGTTTCCGATGTAGATGCCCACATGTCCGTAGTAGCAGATCAGGTCTCCGGGCTGTGCCGCAGACAGGCTCGACACCGCGGTGCCGCAGCTTCTCTGGGAGGCGTCATAGTGGGGAAGGGATACGCCGAAGTGGGCGTACACCGCCATCGTAAAGCCGGAGCAGTCCGTGCCGTTGGTCAGAGAGCTGCCGCCCCAGACATAGGGGTTGCCCAAAAACTGCATCGCATAGTCGACGACCTGCTGGCCCTTCGACGCGCTCTGGGCTTTGGCTGCCTGCTCGGCCTCGCTCTGCTTCTGTGCTTCCTCCGCCTTCTTGGCTGCCTCCTGCGCCTTCTCCTCGGCGATGGAGACCGCTTCCGGATACTGGACCTCCACATCCGCGAAGTCCGCGCTGATGTAGCCCTCGCCGTCGTCGGTGTTCACCTTGTACCAGCCGTTCTCCTCGCCCAGGATCTCATAGGTCTGGCCCTGGCCGATCAGGGAGATGACATCCGAGTCCTCGGAGGCCGCCGCGCGCACCCGGAGGGTCTCGGTGGTGACCACCGCATTCTGGGTGACCACCGCATCCGCCAGCTCCTTTGCGGTGGAGCCGGTGGCCACGTAATCCGTGTTCACATAGCCCGTCACGCTCCCGGAGGTGATCTCCACCCAGCCGTTTTCATCGGCCGGGGCGATCACGGTACCCACGCTCTTGGCGTAGAGCTTGCCCACGATCTCCGCATCCTCCGAGGGCTCCTTGCGGATGTTCACATAGTCCGCCGCCGTGGAGACCACCAAAGAGGTGTCTTCCGTGTCCGTACTCGTATCTGCACTGGCAGCTGCGTCCGTCTCCGTAGCGGCCGTATCCGCTGCTGCAGCAGTGTCCTGCGCATCCTGGGTCGAAGCAGCTGTCGAGGCATCGGCCTGCTGCCCTGCCGCCGCGGCAAGCTCCGTGGCGCGGGAAGCGTCCACCTCGGCCACCGCGCCCTCGGTGAGGACGAGGTCCTGCTCCTTCTGCTGGGTGGGGGTGAGGCTTGTATCGAGGATCACGTCTGCGCTCTCTGCGGGCTGGACCGAGACGGCGCTCTGCGTTGCCGTGTCAGCAGCCGCCTCCGGTGCGCTTTCTGTGGAAGCGGCAGTGTCCGTCGTCTCCTGTGCTGCTTCGGTCGAAGCGGTGTCGGTGGTCTCTGCTGCCTGTGCCTGCGTGGTCTTTGCAGAAGATGCGGTGTAGAGCACCGCAGCGCCCACCGTGGCGGGTGCAGCTGTGGTCTCTGCCGAAGCGGAGGAAGTGCTCTCCGCAGCCGCCGCGTCCTCGGAGGTCTCTCCAGCCGCGCTCTTCACATCGCGCAGGGAGACCTTCTTTGCCGCCAGCGCGTACTGCACGCCGCAGGAAGGGAGCAAGAGCCGTCCCGTCTCCGGGATGTCGCTGACCAGGCCCGAGGCCGCCCCTGCCGCAGTGAGCTTCGAGAGGGCCGAGGAGTTCTCCCCGAAGACCGGTCCCGATACCAGCATCGCCGCGACGGTGCCCGCCAGCACCGCCCCTGCTGTTTTGCGCTTCCAATGGTTCATCGAATATCCACCCCGCTGTGATACGATAGGGAGGCGGGAGGTCCCGCGCTCCGCAAAGATTTTGCGAAATTATTACGAAGATATTTCTTGTCCACTATAGCAGTCAATGAAGTGCCCGTCAACCGCAAGATATGCCGGGATTGCGGGTCGAAGGAACAAGAGGGAAGGCACCATGAACCGAGAAAAATTTGGATTTTTGCCGATGCCGGGGAGTAAAACCCGGGGCACCGGCATGCTCTTTGCCCGGGACGGCGCGGTCACCGCGGACTTTTCGGACCTTGCCAAAAACCACTGCTGCGCCACGATGCTGCTCAACTACTGCCGCCTTCTGGAGGATCGGGGAAGGCTCCCCAAAGAGCTCTCCGCTCTCTCCGACCGGGAGCTCTTTTCCAGGATTCATCGCTTTGTCCCCAACGGGCCGATCCTGACTCTGCGGCGCCGGGCGCCGCGCCTCTTTGCCCGCCTTGCCATCCCCGCCAAAGCTGTGCGCCTGCCCCTCTTTTTCGGGACGCCTGCCCATGAGAAGGCGGAGGTTCTTGCCCAGTGCGTTCAGGTACGAAAAAACCCTGCGGCGCTTCTTGTCGCCGCAGGGCCCCTCTCCTGGCACTGGATCCTCGCTGTGGGATCCGGCCGCACGAGAGATAAATCCTTGTTATATGTGGTCACCGGCTGGCACCGGAAGGTCATGTGCTATGTCCCGGATGCCGGCTGTCACATCCTCGCCGCCTGGGAACTGTCTTCCAGCGCCTCTTTCACCAGCGCAAGTTCCTCATAGACGAGGCAGTTGGAGAGAAGGCTCCGGTCCCGGGACATCCGAAAGCACTCCTCCATCGGAAACCAGCGGACCTCTGTGATCTCGTCGGCCTCCAGGGTGAGCGCTTTGGGATCCAGATCCTTCTCCCAGACGTAGAGCTGTGCGATCTCCCGGTCGCAGAAGGGCTGGCCGTGGAACACATCGTCAAAGGCGATCCGAAACTGCCCCGCCGGGCGGATGCCCTGCTGCTCCTTTTTCGGAATGCCAAGCTCTTCGGAGAGTTCCCTTGTGAGGGCTTCCTCCGTGGTCTCCCCGGCGGAGACATGCCCCGCCGAGGAGATGTCCCAGCAGCCGGGGTAGCAGTCCTTGGACAGGGAGCGCTTTTGCAGAAGGAGCGAGAACTCTCCGTCCGCATCCCGCCTTGCGATCCAGAGATGGACCGTCTGGTGCAGGCTCCCATCCCGGTGGGCAACGCCCCGCTCCCGGACGATGCCGCTTTTGGTCCCGTCCTCGTTCAGGATGTCAAAGAGCTCCAGGGGTCTTCCGTTAAGCACGGCCCCCTTCAGCCGATCCTTGGCATCATAGGAGAGCTTCAGGCTGAAAAAGGGTGCACCCTCCTCCAAAAGGCGAAAGAAGATCCGATCCCCCTCCCAGAGGTTCTTCGAAAAGACCTCCCGCTTCGGAAGCCAGGCGAGCTCCCCCTCGCTGCAGGGGTGGGGCGTCCCGGAGAAATGATCCGCCGTGAACAAAAACATCAGCTCATAGTCGCCCCGGTCCGAGAGAAAGGTCACCACGCCCCGCAGTTTCGGGCCATGCAGCGAAAGCCCCGTCTCCTCTTTCGTCTCCCGCAGGATGCACTCCTCCGGGCTCTCCCCGTACTCGATATGGCCGCCGACGCCAATCCACTTGCCCTCATTGACGTCGTTTTTCTTTTTCAACCGGTGGAGCATCAGGTACTGATCCTGCTGCTCCAGATAGCAGAGGGTTGTGAGGACCGGGGATTGGGATGTCTCGTTCATTTCTCTGATTTCCTCTTCGATGCCACGAATTTCTGCAGGGCGGCCAAAACGTCCGTCTTCTCACAGGTGCCTGCGGGGATGGTCCGGATGGCCGGCCAGTGCTTCCAAAAGCACAGGACCGCAACCAGGATCGAGATCACCCCCGCCTCTCTTCCGTAGAACAGGAAGGCAAAGGGCACGAAGCTCGCGGGCAGCACCGCGCCGCCGATGCAGAGGTACTTTGTCGCAAAGGTGACCAGCATTCCGATCACGTTGGCGGCCAGCCCCCAGAGGGGCGAAAAGAGAAACATGGCAAAACAGGAGGTGGCAACGCCCTTGCCGCCCTTTCCCGGCGGAAGCCACACCGGGAAGTCGTGGCCGAGCGTCGCGCCGACACCGCCGAAGAGCACCGCGATGTGCCCGATGGAGGGGCCGGCGATCAGCCAGGCAAGGAGGCAGGCAAGACCGCACTTGGCAAGGTCTCCTATCAGGACCAGAATCCCCGGGACAAAGCCCAGGTTTGCCATCACGTTGGCCATGCCGGGATTTCCGGTCTTTCCCAGATCCCGGCAGGGCTTTCCGGTGAGGGCTCTCGTCACCACCTCCGCCGTCATGAAATTGCCCAGGGCGTAGCCCACAAGAAGGCAGAGCGCCCGCGCACCCACTTCTGACATGGTATCCTCCTACACCGCGTCCGCGATGACGATGCGGCAGAGGTCCGGCCGAGCCGACATGATGATATCCACCTTCTCCCGAAGGCAGGCGAGGATCTCTTCGGAGCTCTCCGCATCCTGCACCGCAACCGAAAAGCCAGCCTCCTGTGCTGACGCCACAAACCCCTCCCTCCGAAGATCCTCGAAGGGGATGCAGAGGATGGAGGCGCCGATCGTGTTTTTTGCGTAGTCAAAGAGGCGGTACCAGCCGTCGGAGAACAAAAGCGCAAGCTTTGCTCCGGGCTCGATTTCCCGGATCTTCATCAGGCTCTCATGGCAGAAGGAGGAGTAGACCACCCGGTCCGTGATGCCGTACGCCCTTGCGAGCGCCACCACCTTCTCCTCCAGCCCCGGGTACGGGTCAAACCGGGTCATCAGCTCGATGTTGACGGTCATCCCCGAGGGGGCGAGGATCTTGAGCGCCTCCTCCAGGGTCGGGATCTGCATGAAGTCGATGGAATCCGTGCGGCCCACGTCCAGGCGCTTGAGTTCTGAGAGTGTCCGCTCCGCCACATACCCCTTCCCGTTGGGGACGTGCTCCAGGCAGGCATCATGGATGACCACCGGGACCCCGTCCTTCGACAGGTGTACGTTCAGCACCGCGCCGTCGGAGGCCAGCAGGACCGCCTTCCGGAAGGCCGCCGTGGTGTTCTCCGGCTCATAGGCCGCCGCACCGCGCCTTGCCCAGATCCTGATCTTTCCCATCCTGTTCTCCCTTCTCGGGGCCGTTCCCCGTCAGCCCAGGTATGCCGCTGCCGCAAGGGCCGCCACGGCGCCGTCCGCCGCCGCGGTGGTCAGCTGGCGGACCTTCTTCGTCCGACAGTCGCCGGCGGCAAAGATCCCGGGATGGGAGGTCTTGCAGTCCTCCCCCGCCTTGATGTATCCGGCCTCATCCAGCTCCACGAGATCCGCAAAGGCCTCGTTCTCCGGCGCCTGGCCGATGGCGACGAACAGTGCGGAGACGGGAAGGACCTTCTTCTCGCCGGTGATCTTGTCGGTGACCTCCACCCCGGAGAGCTTTCCGTCCCCCGTAAGATCCGTCACCGTCGCGTTCATCACCGGAACCACATTTTCCATTCCCCGGATCTTCTCCACCTCTGCGGGATCGGCCCGGAAGGCGTCCCGCCGGTGAATCAGGTAGACCTTGTTGGCAATCCTGGACAGGTACTGGGCATCCTCCAGGGCCGTGTTGCCGCCCCCGTTCACCGCCACGTCCTTGCCGCGGAAGAACGCCCCGTCGCAGGTTGCGCAGTAGGAGACACCCTTCCCGGCAAAGGTCTCCTCCTTGGCAAGGCCGAGCTTTCTGCGCCGCACGCCGGTGGCCAGGATCAAAGCCTTTGCCGCATAATCTCCGCCCTCGGTGTGGACGATCTTGAGGCCGTCCTTCTCCTCGACGCCGGTGACCTTTGCGAATTCCACCTCTGCACCCAGCTTTGTCGCCTGCTCATAGAGGCCGGTGGCAAAGTCAAAGCCCGAGATGTGGGCAATGCCCGGGTAGTTCTCCACATCCAGCGTGTTGATGATCTGGCCGCCGTAGGCCTCCTGCTCCAGAACCAGGGCGGACTTTCCCGCCCGCTGGGCATAGATGGCGGCGGAGAGTCCCGCCGTGCCGGCACCGACAATAATGATATCCTTTTCTGTCATGATTTCCTCCTCCATTGAGGGTTTGTTTGGAACGGAGCTTCGACTCCGTATGTTTGTCTCGTAACAATTAGATTGTACGCAATTTATTTCCCGCTGTCAACTGCCGGCCGCCGGGGGCGCTGCGCCCACGAAAAAAGAGCTCCCGGCACCTGCCGAAAGCTCTGGTACGCGTTTTCTCTGTCATTCAGGAGAGGGCCATGCGGTCGCTGACCTCGCCGCCCGCCTCCTCAAACTTGCGCAGCAGATCTTCCACGTGGAGTTTCTTCTTGTCCTCGCCCCGCACGTCGTAGATGATCTGGCCGTTGCTCATCATGATGAGCCGGTTGCCGTGGGCGATGGCATCGCGCATGTTGTGGGTGACCATCAGGGTGGTCAGGTGTCCCTCGGACACGATGCGGTCCGTGGCCGCCAGGACCTTAGCTGCGGTCTTGGGGTCGAGGGCGGCGGTGTGCTCATCGAGAAGCAGAAGGTGCGGCTTCTGGAGCGTTGCCATGAGCAGGGTCAGCGCCTGGCGCTGTCCGCCGGAGAGAAGGCCCACCTTGGCGGTCAGCCGGTTCTCCAGTCCCAGGTCGAGCTTTGCCAGCTCCTCCCGGTACTTCTGCCGCTCCGCCTTCGTGACGCCCCAGCGGAGCCCGCGGGGTTTTCCGCGGCGGGCGGCCAGGGCCATGTTCTCATCGATCTGCATGTCGCCGGCGGTACCGGTCATCGGGTCCTGGAAGACGCGGCCTAAGTAGGCGGCCCGCTTGTGCTCCGGGAGCGTCGTCACGTCGACGCCGTCGATCCAGATGGAGCCGGAGTCCACCGGCCACACGCCGGAGACCGCGTTCATGATCGTGGACTTGCCGGCGCCGTTGCCGCCGATGACGGTGCAGAAGTCGCCGTCGTTTAAGGTAAAGGAGACATCGACCAGTGCCTTTTTCTCATTGATCGTGCCCGGATTGAAGGTCTTGGAAATATGTCGGATCTCAAGCATGGTGTTCCTCCTTCTGCTGCTGCTTTGCCGCCTTGGCATTGCGGCGTGCCAGCGCACGGAAGGAATTGCTCCCGGCGCTCTGAAAGTGCGGCACGGCCAGGAAGATGGCGACCACGATGGCGGTCAGCAGCTTCATGTCATCTGCCGGGAACTTCAGCCACAGCACGAACACGTACACGAAGTAGTACACCACGGCGCCGATGATCGTGAAGGCCAGCCGCAGCATGAAGGTCAGGCGCTTGCCGCAGATCGCCTCGGAGAGGACCTCGCCGATGATCACGGCGGCCAGGCCGATGACGATGGAGCCCTGGCCCATCTTGACGTCGGCAAAGCCCTGGTACTCGGCGATGATTGCGCCGCAGAGGGCGATCAGCCCGTTGGAGAGGGAGATCGTCAGCACCTTCATCTTGCCGGTGGGAATGCCCTGTGCCCGGGACATGTGCTCATTGATGCCGGTGGCGCGGATCGCGCTGCCGACCTCTGTGCCCAGAAACCAGTACAGGATCAGGATGATCACCACGTCGCAGACCAGCGTCAGGGCGATGGTCTGGCCCAGGTACCGGATGTTGGAGGTGAAGGGCATTGTGCTCTGCCCCACCGGGATCGCCTGGTTGGCCTTGCCCATGATGTTCAGGTTGATCGAGTACAGGGAGATCTGCACCAGAATTCCGGCCAGGATGTCCGGGATGCCCAGCACCGTGTGCAGGATGCCGGTCGCAAAGCCGGCAAGCAGGCCCACGGCAAAGGCCGCCAGGATCGCCAGCCAGGGGTTGGCGCCTCCCAGGATCAGCATCACGGCCACCGCCCCGCCCAGCGCAAAGGAGCCGTCGCAGGTCATATCCGCGAAGTTCAGGATCCGAAACGTAAAGTAAACGCCCAGTGCCATGATGCCCCAGATGAGGCCCTGCGCCAGACCGCCGGGTGCCGCATTCCACAGGGCAACCGGATTCAGTGAAGCAAAGTATGCTGCCATAAACGATCCTCCGTCTCTCCAGAAATTTTTACTATTATAGCAGATACAAAGGAGCCTGTGTTGCAGACAGGCTCCTTTGCGTAAGGTCTTGTTGGATTTCCGGATGATTCCGGCTGCTGTTATTAATCTGCGATGGGGGTGTAATCGTCGGGCATCGTGAAGCCGATGGCATCGGCGTACTCCTGGTTGTACTCCTTGGTGGTTGCGGAGGCGTACTGCACTTCCATCGTGGAGATGTCTGCGCCATTCTGCAGGATATCCAGGGCCATGTTGCCGGTTGCCGTGCCGAGGTCATAGTAGCTGATGGAGAGGGTTGCCAGTGCGCCGGACTTGCACATGTTCTCCTCACCGCAGATGATCGGGATCTTGGCGGGCTCCGTCACGTTGGAGATGACCGTCATGTTGGAGGCAGCGGTGTTGTCGGTGGGGATGTAGATCGCATCGCTGGAGCCGGCCGCGCTGGTCACCACGGACTGCAGGTCGTTGGAATCGGAGAAGGTGTACTCGGTGTAGGCGACGCCGTCCTCATCCAGGTACTTCTCGATCTGTGTCGCCTGGAACTTGGAGTTGGGCTCCGCAGAACAATACAGGATGCCCACGTTCTTGACATCGGGGACGAGCTCGAGGATCATGTCCTCCTGCTGATCCAGCGGTGCCAGATCCGAGGTTCCGGAGACGTTGATGCCGGTGGTGCCGGAGAAGTCGGACATGTTCAGGGCGGTGCCGTAGTCGGTGATGGAGGTGCCCAGGATCGGGATGTCCGTTGTCGCGGCAACGGCTGCCTGCAGGGCAGGGGTGGCGTTGGCCAGGATCAGATCGTACTCGTTGGAGACGAAGCCGTTGACGATGGTCGCGCAGGTGGTGGAGTCGCCCTGGGCGTTCTGCACGTCGATGGTGACATTGTCGCCGAGTGCCTTGGTCAGCACATCCTCAAAGCCCTGGGTGGCTGCATCGAGTGCCTCGTGCTGCACGAGCTGGCAGACACCGACCTTGTAGGTCTTGCCATCTGCCGAAGCGGTGGCAGAAGCGGTGGTCTCGGCAGCGGCTGCCTCGGTCGCTGCGGTGGTGGCGGCCTCAGTGGACGCGGTGGTGGTTGTGGTGGTGGAAGAACTGCTGCTTCCGCAGGCAGCCAGGGACGCGGCCATGGCCGCGGCGATCACGCCGGTTACCAGTTTCTTTTTCATAAGTCATCCTCCTTCATGCAAAAGCTTTATTACATTAAAGCGCAGGCGCATTGCTGTGTCAAATTATTTTTGCATCCGGATCGGATTTTTGGACAAAAAAAGATTCCGACGGCCGCCGGAATCTCTCTCACAGTATGTCTGCATCCTCCGGGACCAGGAACTCCTCCTCCCGCACCCGGTAGCGGTCCTCGTGCATCCTGTCCTCCTCCAGGAAGTCCTGCACGAAGTTGATGAACTCCTGTACCAGAGGGCTGCGCCTCTGCTCCTTGGGCCAGACCAGGGCGTACTCCACGATCTTCGCGGGATTGGTGATCATCTTGGAGACCACGTGCTGGTTCGGGGTGTAGGTCGTCTGCGGGAAGATGCTGATGCCCACGTTCTGCTCCGAGAGCGCCACCGCGTCGATGTAGTTCGACATCTCGCAGATGATGTCCGGCTCCCGCCCGATGGAGGAAAACCACCGGCGGATTGCCTCGATCCGGGAGGCCCGTCGGGGCACGATGACGGGATAGTCCGCAACGCTCGCAAGAGACACCGTATTGCCCTCCTGCTTTGCCAGCGGGTGGTTTCTGGGGATGATGGCGATCCAGGGCTGGCGGCTGATGATAATGCTGTCAAAGTGTTCCGTATCAAAGGGGACGGCGATCAGCGCCAGGTCGCAGAGGCCCCGCTGCAGCCGCTCCAGCACGTCGTCCGAGGAGCCGTTCCACATCTGGTAGCGGACCATTGGGTACTCCTCATGAAAGCCCGCGATCCACCGGGACGCGATGTAGGGGGCCCGGCCCTCCACCATGCCGAGGGAGATATTCCCCGTGAGGCCGCTCTCCAAGTGGGCGAGGTCGCTCCTTGTCTGATCCGCCAGGGACAGGAGCTGGTTCGTGCGGTGGAGCAGAAGGCTCCCCGCCTCCGTCAGCTGCAGGTGACGCTTGCCCCGGACAAAGAGCTGCACCCTCAAATCCTGCTCCAGCTGCTTGATCGCGTTGGAGAGGGGCGGCTGGCTCATGCCCAGCTTCTGGGCCGCCCGGGTGAAGTTCAGCTCATCTGCCACTACGGAAAAGTACTGTAACGTTCTGAAATCCATATCGAAAGCCTCCCATTTCGATCTCTCCGATACGAATAAAATATTAACACAGGTGAAAAGATTCGAAAAGGCGAATGATTCGACCGGTGTCCTCAGAACCGGCCGCGGGGGTCCTTCCAGCTCTTTGGCCCAAGGCCCGCTGCGCCCCGGCCGTACTTTGCCCGGATCTCGTCCAGGGCCTGCTCGGCGCGCTGCTCCTTGCGGCGCTTCTCCTGGGTCCCAAAGAGATCCAGCTGCACCGCATCCTCCCTTGTGAGGTCAAAGAGACGGACACCGAGGAGCCGCAGGCCCGTCTTTCCGTCCCAGAGATCGTCAAAGAGGGCAAGCGCGCTCTCCCGGATCTCCCGCGTCAGGTCGGTGGGCACCTCCAGCTTTTTCTGGTGGGAGCGGTCGACCCGGGTGCTGTAGTTTCCCGAGCGGATCCGAACGCCGATTCCCTGGCACTTCCAGCCCTCCCTGCGCATCCGGAAGCAGACGCTCTCCGAGAGGCCCAAAAGGATCCCGTGGGCGGCCTCCCGGGTGGTCACATCCTCCTCCAGAGTGGTGACGATGGAGTACCCCTTCGCCTCCTCCGGGTGGGCGAGCACCTTCGAATCGTCGATGCCGCGCGCCGCCTGCTGGTACTGGTCCGCGGCCCGCGCCCCCACAAGGCCCACCAGAAAGGAGCGGTCCGCCCGGGCCAGGTCCCCGATGGTTGCGATGCCGTTTCGGACAAAGAGGTCTGAGGCAGCATGCCCCACAAACAGAAGATCCGAGACGGAAAGCGGCCACATCTTCTCCGGCACCTCGCTTCGAAAGAGCGTATGCACCTTGTCGGGCTTTTCAAAGTCCGAGGCCATCTTGGCAAGGAGCTTCGAGTCCCCGATCCCCACGTTGACGGTAAAGCCGAGCGTATCCCGGATCTCGTCCTTGATCTGCCTCGCGGTGGCCAGAGGATCCGGGTAGAGAAGGTCCGTCCCCGTCATATCCAGGAAGCACTCGTCGATGGAGAACTGCTCCACCACCGGGGCATACCGGCGGCAGATCTCCACAAAGCGGTGGGAGCAGGTCTCATACCAGGCAAAGTCCGAGGGCGCCACATATAGATCCGGGCACTTCTGCAGTGCCATCGACACCGGCTCCCCGGTGCGGATCCCGAGGCGCTTTGCCGGGATGGAGGCCGCGGTGACGACGCTGGTGCGCTTTGCGGGGTCCCCGCCGATGACGGCGGGGATGCTGCGCAGGTCGCTCTCCCCTTCCTGCAGGCGCTTCACCGAGGTCCAGGACAGGAAGGCGCTGTTCACGTCCACGTGAAAGACAAGGCGCGGGATCTGGCGGCCCTCCTTCTTTTCCACAGCGCCTAGTCCTCCTCCAGGATCCGAAGGTCCCAGGGCCCGACACAAAGGGCCTGCCCGGTGGCAGCCTTCTCCCTGGTGAGCACATCACTCCCCGGGGCGCCGTGCCAGACGATCTGCTGCGCCTTGTCGGAATAGTTCAGAAGATAGTGGATCGTCTTTCCCAGCTGGTTGGTGCCGCTTCGCAGGATGAGCGGGAAGGAAAGCGCAGGATCAGGTGTATCTCCTGCCCCTCTTGCAATCCCGTCCAGGAGTTCCTCCAGTGCCTTGTCCGAAAGTCCGCAGCCGATATACCAGGCTTTTCCCTTTCCCCGGGCATTTTCGGTGACGGCCGCCGCCTCGCCAAACGGGGAGTCCTTGACGGAGGCGAGGACCTTGGCCCCCTCCGGGTGAAGAAGTTCAAGAAAGGTCTCGATCCTCTCTCCGGAGAGCGCGGGGTCGTCGGAGGCGAGGGTCAGATCCTCCGGCACCGTGAAGTGGGAATAGGAGATACCAAAGGTCCGATCCAGAAGGTGCGGCGCACTGTCGTCGTACACCTTCAGGTTGTCATCCGCAAAGCCGGTGCGGAAGGAAGCCGCGACACACCCACCGTTTTGCACGTAGTTGTCGATGGCAGACAGGAGTTCCTCCGGTGCCGCATAGAGCGCCGGGATGACCACCAGGTCGTAGTCTCCCATCTTCTGCGCAGCATTCTGGGGAAACAGGATGTCACACTCGTGGTTTCTGCGGTACAGGGCGCCGTAATACTGCATCAGGATGTCGTTGTAGGCGGCGTTCCCTGCCGCCATCGGGAACCAGGCAAGGCCGGTCAGGGACGCGTTGCTGACGAGAACCGCCACCTTGTTGTGCTTTTTCAGGTGGAGCAGGTGCTCCCCCGCCTGTTCCCACTCTGCCCCCACCTGGCAGGCCGCCCGGTAGGTCTCGTTCTCCTTGAAGTCGTGGGAGAGGACGCCCTTCCAGTAGGTCTCCGCCGCGTTGTGAATGGAGTGCCAGTGCCAGTACTCCACCATGTCCGCCCCGGAGGCGAGATGGCTGTAGGCCTGCAGGCGAAGCTGCCCTTTGTACGGGAGCCACTGGGGGAAACCCTGGGCCTCGGTCTCCAGGACGAGGTAGTTGTCCCCCTTTGCGCTGCGCGACACATCGCCGCCGAAGGCGATCTCCATCCCGGTCAGGTGCTTCTGGGTGGGGTGGTAGATGTCGGTGCCGACAAGGGTGAAGGCCTTCGCGTTCTCATAGACATCCGTCTCGCCGTTTAAGCCGTAGGAATAGCCCCGCCAGTCGTAGTCCGTGTTGTGGGTCACGAACTGGTCCGGGCGCCGGTACTCGTCCACGATATCCCGCTGCCACTGCAGAAACTCCGCCACCAGTTTTCTCTGGTAGCGCTGGAACTCGGCGCCGAGGCTGGCGTTGATCGTGTTCCGCACGTCCGGGAAGTCCTCCCAGGCGTTGACCCGGTTGCTCCAGTAGTCCAGGCCGAAGGCCCGGTTCATCTCCTCGCAGCTGCCGTGGAACTTCTCCTTCAGGTACTTCACAAAGCCCACCTGGACGTTCTTCCCGGCGGTGCCGTAGGACTTCGTCTCGTTGTCGAGCTGGATGCCGATGACGTTCTCATAGGGAAGGCAGGTTTCCATCATCTTCCGGATCACCCGCTCCGCGTAGAACAGGTAGGTCTTGTTGGTGATGTCCATGATCTGCCGCGGGCCGTAGAGCCCCCGCCCGGTCTTTGTGGTCGCAAGGACATCCGGGTCGAGTTCCACCAGCCAGGAGGGCACCGCATAGGTGGGGGTGCCCAGAATCACATCGATCCCGGCCTTTCCCATCGCCTCGATGACCCGGGTCACGTGGGAGAAGTCAAAGACCCCGTCCTGGGGCTCGCAGGTGGCCCAGGTGCTCTCCCCGATCCGCACCACGTTCATGTGGGCCTTTTTCAGGAGGGCGACGTCCTGTGAGAGCCGCTCCCTGGGCATGTATTCGTCATAGTAGGCTGCGCCGTATAATAGCCGATCCATCGTTTCCTTCCCCTTTCTTGTCTCGCTCTTTCATGAATTGGTCTCGGTCAGTTCCATCCCGCTGGTCTTGACGATCGAGTTGTCCCGCAGGATAAAGGCCGCCTCGTACCCGTCCAGGCTCTCGATGAGCTTTGCACCCGCCTCGGAGCCCAGGATCAGGCATGTGGTGGAGAGGGCATCGCAGTCGGCGCTGGTGCCGTCCGCCCCGATGATCGTCACGCCCAGGGTGTCGGTGTCGACCGGGTAACCGGTCTTCACGTCCAGGATGTGATGGTACTCCTTGCCCTCGTAGGTGAAGTACCGCTCATAGACCCCGGAGGTCACCGCGGTGCCGTCGGTCAGCTGGACGGTGCCCACGATCCGGCTCATGTCGGAGTAGGGGGTCTCGATGCCGATGGTGAAGGGCTTCTGGGACCCGGCATCGGTGGGCTTTCCGCCGACGCACTCGATGTTGCCCCCGAGGCTGATGATCGCGGAGGTCACCCCCTGGTCCCGGAGGACCTCGGCGGTGCGGTCGGCGATGTAGCCCTTGGCGATGCCGCCCAGGTCGATCTCGCAGTCCGGATCCAGCATGGTCACGGTGTCCCCGTCCACCTGGATGTTCTTGTAGTTGACGTGGCTGACCGCCTCCGCCAGCTCATCCGCGTCCGGTACCTTGGGATTGTCCGAGTGGAAGTCCCAGAGGTCCTCGCAGGCGCCAATCGTGATGTCGAACTTCCCGTCCGTCAGGTCCCCGTAGGAGATGCCCTTCTCGATGATCGAGATCGTCTCCGGATCGCAGGTGACAGGCTTCCCCTGCGCATGGTTGATGTTCCAGATGTCGGAACCCTCCTTGGTCTTGGAGAGGAGTTTCTCGTAGTGGGCGCACTTGTCAAAGGCCGCCTGGATCGCGTCGGCGGCATTCTCCTCCGACATGTCTTTCATGTCGTAGATCGTGATCTGGCAGATCGTGTCAAAGTAGTAGCTCTGCTTGGTGACAGGGTCGGTGGAGGCAGAGGCGGTCGTCGTCTCTGCGGACGTGGCGGTTTCCGTGTCCGAAGTTCCCGCACCGGCTCCCCCGCAGGCCGCCAGGGTTCCCGAGAGGGCGGCGGCAAGAAGTAATGCTTCGATTCTGACTCGTAAGATGTTCTGATGTTTCAACGGCTGATGCTTCCTTTCCTTTTTGATCATTTCGTCTGCTCCGCCCGAAGGCGGCAGGTCAGCTGGACCGGGTTGTGGTCCGAGGCGGCAAAGTGAAGGTCCTTCGTCTCGACGGAGAGGATCTCCACGTTGCGGGAGACGAGATACCCGTCGATGAGGTAGTACTGGAAGTTCTTCGGGTCCGCGCCGCGGTAGGGCCGATCCAGCGAGCGGCAGGAGGGGACCCGCGGGTCCTCGGCGGGCGTAAACGCCGGCAAAAAGGCCTCCACGTCCAGTTTCCCCGCGCGCCACAGGGACGGATCCCGCTGGGGATACCGGGTCTCGTCCGCGGTGGAAAAGCTCTGGTTGAAGTCCCCGCCCGCAATCACGTAGTTGCCGCGGGCGGCCTCTGCAAACAAAACTTCCCGCAGCGCCCTTGTCTGGGCGGCCTTCCCCGCCCCGCTGTCATAGGCCTCCAGGTGGAGGTTGACAAGGACCAGCTCCTTCGTGCTCCCCTCCAGCGGGATCCGAGTGATGAGAAGACACCGCTTTAAGTTGCAGGTGCGCACCGGCCAGGGGAAGGGGCAGGGGAGGGAAACCCGCGTCCCGCTCTTTGGCCTTAGGGCCGTCAGCGTGGCGATGCCGCTCTCCACGTGGCCGATGGGCGGGATGGGATAGGGCACAAACAGGACCTTGAAGTTCCAGGCAAGGGCCGAGAATACGGTGCCCGCGGTTTCTGCCATGCGGCTGCAGAGCTTTCCGTACTCGTCCACCCCGTGGGAGCGGGCGCTTTTCTGGTCCACCTCCTGAATCAAGACGACATCCGGGCACATGCCCGCAAGGACCGCCCCGATGGACCGGATGTTCTGCTCCACCTGCGCGCGGGAGGCGGGGTTGACCTTTTTGCCGCCGTCGTGGAAGAAGTCCGCCCCCGCGTCAAAACAGCCAAAGCCGATGTTCCAGGTAAGGAGAGAGAGCTTCTCTCCCGCCCGCAGGGTTCTCCCCGCGCCCGTCCCCGTCTTCGTCTCGGGGAGTGCCTCGATTTTGTTTGGCCGGTACTCCGCCGCGGTAAAAAGCGCCAGTGCGCCGCCTGCTGCCAGGGCAGCCGCTTTCCACACCGTTCCCACCCGCATGTTCTCCTCCTTGTTTCTGCACAGCCAAAACGGGGCACGGCCATTGCCGTGTCCCGTGGCTGCAACCAGTATAGCAGACGAAATTTCCTTTTGGGAGCCCCGCCTTACAGGTTTCCCTGCTGACCTGCCGCGCCCTGCTGTGCAGAGGCAGAGGAGGCAGCGGATGCGGAAGAGGTCGAAGGGCTGTAGGAGCCCTCGAGCATCTCCTCCACGATCTCCAGCACCTTGTTGGAAGGGATCGCGTATCCCATGCCCTCCACATCAGTGGAGCTGTACTTGGCGACGTTGATGCCGATCAGGTTCCCGTTGGCATCCAGGAGTGCACCGCCGGAGTTGCCGGGGTTGATGGCCGCATCGGTCTGCAGCAGACCCTCCATGGTCTCACGCTCGGAGGTGATGGCCCGATCCTTTGCGGAGACGATGCCGGTGGTCACCGACTGGCCGTAGCCGAGGGCATTGCCGATGGCGATGGCCGTGCTGCCGATCTTCACGTTGTCGGAGTCGGCAAAGGTGATGGCCTTGATCTGGGAGAGCGTGTCGGAGGAGAGATCCGACACCGCCACCTTGATCAGGGCGATGTCATCGGTGCTGTCATCCCCGACCACCTGGGCGTCAGCGCTGGTGCCGTCGTTGAACTCCGCCGAGAGCTCCGAGGCATCTGCAATCACGTGGTGGTTGGTGACGATGTAGACGTAGTCGTCATCGATCCTGACAATGACACCAGAGCCGCTGGCCGCGGCCTCGGCCGTCTGATCCTGACCCTGTCCGAACTGGGAATAGCCGTACTGCTGGTAGCGGATCGTGTTCGTGATGGACACGACAGAGGGCATTGCCGCCTCCACGACGCTGGAGAAGTCAGTGGATGAGGACGCCGCCTCCTCCGAGGTGGTGGAGAGCTGGGTGCTCGAGGTGGTGTCTGCGGAACTGCTTGTCATGTTTGTGGCGGGGTAGGAATCCGAACTGCTGGAGGCGGTGTTGGTCGCCGTGCTGCCGGCAGAGGAGGTATCACTGCTCTGCGGGATGGCCTCCCAGTAGGAACTCTGGGTGGCGGTGCCGCCGGAGAGAAGCCGTGCGGTCACGACTCCCGTGGCGGCACCCAGGGCGGCAACGAGGAGCACCGTCCCGACCATTCTCTTTGTCCCTCTATTCTTCTCATGATATCCGTTTGTTCTTCTCATATCTGTCACGGGCCCCTTGAATCCGGGGCGCCTCCTTTCCGTTTCGATGCTTCTATCCTAGCGGGAAAGAAGGTCGCTTCTGTGTTCAAATCGTATCGGACCTGTGATCATTTGATGAGAAATCTGTGTTCTTGTCAGGGCTCCACTTTTTCGAGTTTTGCCCGGAAGGAGACCGCCCGCTCCGTGTCCAGTCGGTCGAAGCGAATCACATAGGCCCCGGCGTCCTGGTCGATCTTTGTGATCTTTCCCTCCCCAAAGACCTTGTGGCGGACCCTGGTGCCCACGGCAAAGGCCGCGTTCCTCTCCTCTCCCGCCTCCTCCTGCAGGCGGATGTACTGCTTTGCCTCCCTGATGAGGTTCTCATCCGGGGGCGCGGTGAAGCGAAGGTGCTCCGGGCCGATGTCAAAGAGAAACCGGGAGGGATAGCGGGGCGAGCCGTCAAAGTTCCGGCCCCTTGCCTCCGTCAGATAGAGCCGGTCTTTTGCCCGGGTGAGGGCGACAAAGGCAAGGCGCCGCTCCTCCTCCATTCCCTTCTTGTCCCGGACCTTCCTGGAGGGGAAGACCCCCTCGTTCATCCCGATGAGGAAGACCGTGGGAAACTCCAGACCCTTGGCGGTGTGGACCGTCATCAGCTTGACCTTGTCCCCCGGCACCTCCGCGTCCTGATTTGTGAACAGTGCCACATGGCGCAGGTAGTCGGCAAGGTGGGCCTCCTCGCCGCAGCTCGTCTCGTACTCGTAGATCGACTGCTTGAGCTCCGCCAGGTTGTCGAGGCGGTCCTGGGCGCCCTCGGTGCGCAGCATAGCCTCGTACCCGGAGCGATTCATCAGGGCGGAGAAGAGGTCCGAGATCGGCATCCCCTCGTAGGTGGATGCAAACTCCTCCACCAGGGCCACAAAGTCCGCCGCCCCGGTCCCCGCAAAGATCGGGTCCTCCAGGTTCTCCCGGAGCGTGTCGTAGAGGGTCTTCCCGGAGGAGGCCGCCTTCCCCTCGAGGAAGGCGAGGCGCTTCTCGCCGATGTTGCGCTTTGGCTTGTTGGCGATGCGGCGGAAGGAGAGGTCGTCCTTCATCGCGATCATGCGCAGGTACGACAGGGCGTCCTTGATCTCCATGCGGTCGAAGAACTGCACGCCGCTGTAGATCGTGTAGGGGATCTTCTTTTTCAGAAAGGTCTCCTCGATGGGCCGGGTCACGTAGTGGGCGCGGTAGAGAAGGGTGATGTCCGAGTACTTCGTGCCGCCAGCGACCAGACGCCCGATCTCGTCCGCGATCCAGGCCGCCTCCCCCTGGGTGCTCTCCGCGTGGTGGCACAGGGGCACCTCCCCGCCCTCCCGCACCGGGATCAGGTTCTTCGGAATCCGGTAGGTATTCTTTGCGATCAGGGCATTGGCACAGGCAAGGATCTCGGGCGTCGAGCGGTAGTTCTCCATCATCATGACGGTCTTCGTGCCGGGGAAGACCTTGTCGAACTCCATCAGAAACCGGATCTCGGCGCCCCGCCAGGTGTAGATCGTCTGGTCCGGGTCGCCCACCACAAAGAGGTTTTTGTGGTAGCCGCAGAGCACCTCCATCAGCTCGTACTGCAGCGCGTCGATGTCCTGGAACTCGTCGATCATGATGTACTCGAGCCGCTCCTGCCACTTCTGCCGGATGTCCTCGTGCTCCCGGAAGATGTACAGGGTGAACCGGATCAGGTCGTTGTAGTCCAGGGCGAAGGCCTTTTTCTCCTGGTAGAGGTACCCGTAGAAGATGATGTCCTCCGGGTCCGCCGCCTCGTCGTACTTCTGCTTCAGGGCCCCGAGTCCCATGGCGATCAGGTCCTTGTAGTAGTCGGTCTGGGTGAAGACCTTGCGGCCCTCGATCATGTCCCGGGCCCTGGAAAAGGTCATGTCCCGCAGGGTCAGGTGCCGCTCCTCGTAGATGATCTTGAGCATGTCGTCGATGTCCGAGTTGTCCAGCACGAGAAAGCTCTTGGGATAGGACACCGCGTGGGCGTCCTCCTGCAGCACCGAGACGCAGAAGCCGTGGAAGGTGTTGATGTAGCCGGTGTCGTTGTCCCCGGTCAGGGCGTGGATGCGCTGGCGCATCTCGTTGGCGGACTTGTTGGTGAAGGTGACGCACAGGATGTGGCCCGGCAGGATGCCGAGCTCGTTCACCAGATAGGCAAAGCGGTGGGACAGAGCCCTTGTCTTTCCGGAGCCCGCCCCCGCGACGACCCGCACGTACCCCTCCGTCTGGGTGACCGCCTCGGTCTGCGCCGCATTCAGATCCGCCAGGATATCCTCTTCCATCTTTTCTTCCTTTCTACTGCGGGCTGATCAGCCCGTTTTCCAGCTGCACTGCGGAGGGCGGCAAAAGCTCCAGCTCCTTCATCCGGTAAAATGCCGCGGTCCTGGACACCGCAAACACGTCCTCCAGCGTCTCACAGAGCTCGTTGGCAAAGGCAAGGCTGCTCTCCCCCTCCTCCCGCACGAGGGCCGCCGTGCGGTAGACCAGCGTCTTTGGAAGAAGGAGGGCCGCCGCAAAGGCGTTTGCCTGCCACTCCACAAAGTCCCGGTCGGTGCGAAGACGCCGCCGATCCCGCAGGGCAAACTTCTCCGCCCGGTCCCGGAGCATATCCTGCTCATCCTCCCGGTACTTTTCCATGTTGGCGGGATCTTCACAGTAGGGGCCGTGGAGCAGGGCGTGGCCGATCTCGTGGGCTAAGGTAAAGCGGAACATCTTCTCGCAGGGCGGCGCATACAGGCCCCGGTCCACGAGGATCGTCCGGTCCGGAAGAAGGATCTTTTCCGGCAGCGTTCTTGTTCCGTCAAAGACCGTGGCCGTCCCGCCCGAAAAGACCGCGCAGCCAAGGAGCGTCCCGTCCTGCGAGAGAAAGCGCCCCGCGTAGTGCCAGTTCGGCAACAGCCCCATCACCTTCTTGAGATCCGTCCTGTCGATTGCGCCCGAAAAGAGCTCCGGCTGCACGGTCCTTGCCGCCCGCTCCCCCAAAACGTCCAGCACCGATGCGGAGAGCACCGGCACGCCGTTCTCCTTCCGGCGGTATGTCACACCCAGCGTACTGCCTTCCATGTCTCCTCCTTTTGCATTCTCCCATCCTATCCGAAACCATAGTCCCGGGCAATCCCCCCGCAGGGTCCCTGTTGCAAACAGCCTCCGCATGCCGTAAACTGGTTACACGTTAGGTTTTTCTAACTGCTTTCAGAGGTGAATGATCATGGATCGAAATCAGGAAGGTGTCAACAAGACCCGGGAGGACTATCTCGAGGCCATACTCATGATTCGGGAGCGCCAGGGATACGTGCGCTCCGTGGATGTGGCGGAGCAGCTCGGCGTTGCCAAGCCCAGCGTCACCTACACCACCAAGCGGCTGAAGGAGGCGGGCCTTGTCAGTGCGGACCAGAACGGGATGCTCCTTCTGACGCCGGAGGGGAATGCCATCGCCGAAAGGGTCTACGACCGGCATCAGAAGCTGACTGCCTTCTTCACTGCCCTGGGGGTCTCAAAGGAACAGGCCAGAATCGACGCCTGCAAGGTGGAGCATGACCTCTCCGAGGAGACCTACGAGGCGATCATCCGGCACGTCCAGGCCCACCGGCCGGACCTTGCCGACACGAAAAAGTAAGATGTTTTCTTTTCAAATCGCTTGGCGAGAAAAAATCCGCAGTGGGCGCGCGCCCACTGCGGATTTTTCGTTTGGTTCAAACGGGATGAATCATTACTTCGCAGCTGCCTGCTTCTTGGCCTCTGCCTTCTTCTTCATCTCCTCAGCCCAGAGCTTGTCAGCCACCGGAGCCCACTCCTTGGCGTAGTTCTCGCACTTGCCGCAGAGATGCTCGACGGACTCGGGATCCAGCATATCGGTGCTCTTTGCGCCGGTTGCCTTGACCATGGCCTGGAGCTTCTCCGGGTTCTCCAGGAACGGGCAGGGACGAAGCAGGTTCTCGTTGAAGGGCTGTGCCGCCTGGTATGCGCGGAACAGCGGCTGCTTCAGGCAATCCAGCAGGGACTGGTCGTGAATGTTGGCGCTGGAGTAGTGAATGAACACGCAGGGCTCCACATCTCCTCTGGGGTTGATGTGGCAGTAGTTCTTGCCTCCGGCAATGCAGCCGTTGACCCACTCGCCGTCGTTCTGGAAGTCCATGCAGAAGATCTTCTTGCCGCCCTCGTAGCCGCGGACCTCGCGGATACGGTGGAACATGTACTCTCTCTCCTCCGGGGTGGGAACCAGATCCATGGTGGCGTCGTTGCCGACGGGCATGAAGTGGAAGTACCAGGAGAACTTGACGCCCTTGCTGATCAGGAAGTCATAGAACTCATCCGAAGTGACTGCCTTGTAGTTGTAGTGGGTGTAGCAGATGGAGGTACCATAGGCCAGCTTGTTGGCGCGCAAAAGATCCATGGTCTTCATGATCTTCTGGAAGGTGCCCTTGCCTCTTCTGGAATCCGTTGCCTCCTCATCGCCCTCGATACTCATGGAGAGCACGATGTTGGCAGCTTCCCGCATGCCGTCGCAGAACTTCTGATCCACCAGCGTGCCGTTGGTGAAGATCATGAAGCCGCAGTCCCTGTGGGCCTTGGCAAGACGGATGATATCGTCCTTGCGGACCATCGGCTCGCCGCCGGTCATGACGTAGGCGTGGATGCCCAGCGCCACACCTTGGGTGACGATGCTGTCCATGTCCTCATAGGAGAGGTTCAGCTGTCTGCTGTACTCGGATGCCCAGCAGCCGGTGCAGTGCAGGTTACATGCAGAGGTGGGGTCGAACAGGATGACCCACGGAATCTTGATGCCCTCTTTCTTCTCGATGTTCTTTGCCAGGTGATAGCCCCAGACGCCGCCCTCAAAGCCGAAGCTCATGAACAGGCCCTTTAAGTAGTCGTGGTCCAGATCATCCAGAACGGAGTTGAAGAACTCGTTGTACTTGCCGCCCTCCTTGAAGGTGCCGCGAAGCCGGTCAAATGCCGCATGACCCCAGATGTCACCGAGTCCCTTCTCTGCGAAGTTCAGGAAGGAAATATAGCCGTTGGCACGGTCCTTTCCCACCTTTTTCAGCGCTCCGTCCAGAACCACCTCGAAGGCCTTCCGCTCTGCAGCGTGCTTCACTTTGTCGAATGTTTCCGCCATGTCTTGGTTCCTCCTCTAGTCAGCAGGTCAGCGGCCTGCATGGATTTCCTCACCTCTTCCTTCGCGCCAAAAGGCCGCAGAAAGGCAAGTCTCATTACTGGTTATATTTTAATCGACTAAAAAAATGAATCAACGCCACAAAATTCTCCATTTGTGCAAAAGAGGCACCGGGGAATTCCCGATGCCTCCTGTCGATTCGATGGTTTTGGGTCCTTCCGGACACAATCAGCGCATTCCGTAGTCCGCCCTTGCAAAGAACAGGGCCTCCGCCTGGACGCAGTTGTAGATGTGATGGGTCAGGCAGTACCAGGTGATCACGTCCTGGATCTCCGAGGACTGGTACCGGTAGCCGCAGGCCTGCAGGAGCCGTCCCGCCTCCTGCTCGGTCAGGCGAAGGCCCAGGGAGAGCTCCAGCACATCCCGCTTCTCCGGGGTCTCCTCCCCGGAGAGGATCCGGTGGAACCTGGCGGGGGAGAGGTTGGATCTGCGAAGGAGCTCGTCCATCGCGATGCTCTTCTCTCCGGCAAAGCGGCTGACAAGGGGTCCCAGGTTCTCCCCCCGGGAGCGGACAAAGTCCGAGAGCCGGGCACCCTGCTCCTCCTCGGGCGCGGCCGGTGCCTCCTCTTCCTGCTTTTTCTTTCTGCCAAACAGGGAGAAGAAGCTCTTCTTTTTGGGTGCCTCCTCCTCAAAGGGCTCCTCTTCCTCCTCCTGGGGCACCTCCGGGACAAAGTTCTCGGAAAGGTACGCGTCCAGGTCGCTCATCAGGGCCTTTGGCATCACAAAGTTCTCCCGGTCCTTCACCGCGAGCTTGATGTTCACCATGTGGTCCTTCTCCGGCGTCATGAGAAAGTCCGTGATCTGTAAAAGCGCCGTCTGCAGGGCCTTGTCCTTGGGGAAGCCGTAGACACCGGTGCCAATCAGCGGGAAGGCGATGCTCCGGCACTGGAGCATGCGCGCGCACTCCAGGGAGTTTCGGTAGCAGCTGGCCAGCGTGTCCAGCTCCCCGGCATTTCCGCCCTCCCAGGAGGGGCCCACCGTGTGGATGATATAGTCCGCGTCCAGATCAAAGGCGTGGGTCGCAGCGCAGTTGCCGGGCCGGATGTTTCCGATCAGCTTGCGCTCCTCCAGAAGCTTTGCCGCACCGGCCGCCTTGTAGATGGCTGCGTCGGTCCCGCCCCCGTAGGTGGGATAGGGATTGGCGGGGTCCACGATGGCCCCCGCATGAACCTTAGTGATATCTTTCTCAAGGATGTGAAATGGCATACTGTCCTCCTACATTCCGATTTTACTTTGTCCTAATACCCTTCCTGCCGGCGCGTCTTGCGCAGGGCGATGCGCCGCTTCGCGCCCTCGTACTCCGCCTCTTCCCCGGGGGTCTCGGGCGTCAGGCCGTATTCCACGGGGACCGGGCGGCCGTTTTCGTCGATGCAGACCTCGGTCAGATAGGCCCGGTTGATCGGCCGGCGCACCCCGCTCTCGACGTCCTCCACGTAGGTGTCCACCCGCACCTCCACCGAGGTGTGGCCCACGTAGGTGACCTTTGCGATCAGCACCACGATCTCGCCTAAAGTGGCCGCCCGCTTGAACTGCAGGTTGTCGACAGCGGCGGTGGTCACCATGTGGCGGCAGTGCCGCACCGCGGCAAGCCCCGCCACCTCGTCGATCCACTCCATCAGCCGCCCACCGAAGAGGCGGCCGTACCCGTTGATGTCCGCATACATGACCGACTTGGACCGCACCTCCACGGACTCGGCGGGCGTCTTATATCCCCTGGGATATTTTTCCATCTCGTCTTCCTTCCTCCCCCGTCCCGGTCCGGAAGCGCTCAATCATCGTCGCCGTCAGGCTCAGCAGGTTGGGGTCCGGGGTGATATCCCGGCGCGCCACCCACTCGCAGGCGGCAAGCTCATCCTCCTGCCTGGTGATCGTCCGATCCCCGGTGACATCGCAGAAGTACCCAAGGAGCAGGTTGGAGTCAAAGCCCCAGGGCTGGGAGCCCACATAGCGGATGTTGGTGACAGAAAGTCCTGTCTCCTCCTTAGCCTCCCGGCGGACCGTATCCTCCGCCTCCTCGCCGATCTCGCAAAAGCCGGCAACCAGGGCTCTTCCCTTGTACTCCCTGCCACGGTAGCGGGTCATGACAATCCGATCCCCGTCGGTGATCCCGATGATGACCGCCGGGGCGATGGTCGGATAGACCACGTTGCCGCAGTCCGGGCAGACCAGGCACCGCTCCTTTTTGCCGGGGACGAGCACCGCCCCGCAGACGCCGCAGTGGACGTTTTTACGGTACCAGGTGGCAAGGTGCCAGGCGGTGCTCCCCGCAAAGCCGAGGACGTCGCTTCCGTCCCGGCGCAGGGTCTTGATCCCGTCGTAGGAAAAGCCGCCGAGGGTCAGGGGCTTCTCCTGGTCCTCATAGAGAAAGCAGTTCTTTCCGTCCAGGGAAAAGAGGTATCGGAGCTTCTCCCGCGCTGTCTTTGGCAGGTTCTCCACCCGGGGGATGTGGTTTTCATCCTCCGAGAGGAGGATCTGCCGTTTTTGTCCGGCAAAGGAGAAGACCAGGTCCCGGTCCTCTGGCGGCGCCGGGCGATACTCGTTGTGGTAGATGTGGGGTTTGATGTCCTGTATCATTTCTCTATTGTTCCTTCCGGTTCCTGTTGCCCCTGCAACAGACTGTTCCCCCTCATCTGCCCTATGATACCACAGGAATCAAGGAGAATCCCCTCCCGCCAAAGGCTGCGGGAGGCATTCGGAACCATATCGCTATCACATTTTACAAAGGAGGCAGTCAGATGACAGAAATCAATCGCACCCAGTTGAACAACAGGAAGGCAGCCGTGATCGGAGCCGGGTTTGTCGGCTCCTCCTCTGCCTTTGCCCTGATGCAGTCGGGGCTGTTCTCAGAGATCGTCCTGCTCGATGCCAACGCCGACAAGGCGGAGGGCGAGGCCATGGACATCGCCCACGGCGCACCCTTTGTGGGGAACGTGCGGGTGCGCGCCGGCGGCTATGACGACATCGTCGACGCGGGCATCATCGTCGTGACGGCCGGGGCCGCCCAGAAGCCCGGGGAGACGCGGCTCGACCTCATCCACAAGAACGTCGGGATCTTCCAGTCGATCCTGCCGGAGATCGCAAAGCGCCACTATCAGGGCATTCTTCTCATCGTGGCAAACCCGGTGGACATCCTGACAAGGGTCGCCATGAAGCTTGCCGACATGCCCGAGGGTAGGGTCTTCGGCTCCGGGACCGTGCTCGACACCGCGCGGCTTAAGTCTGAGCTCGGCGCCCATCTCAACGTGGATGCGAGAAGCGTGCACGCCTTCATCGTCGGCGAGCACGGCGACTCGGAGATCGCGGCCTGGTCCTGCGCCAACGTCTCGGGCATTCCGCTCTCCGATTTCTGCGAGATGCGGGGCTTCTACAACCACGAGGCCTCGATGGAGCAGATCGCGCAGGATGTGCGCAGCAGCGCCTACCGCATCATCGAGAAGAAGCACGCCACCTACTACGGCATCGCAATGAGCGTGACCAGGATCTGCCGCGCCGTCGTCATGGACGAGAAGTCGATCCTGCCGGTCTCTGTACGGGTGAAGAACCGCTACGGCATCGAGGAGTCCGTGCTCTCTCTGCCCGCCATCGTCGGCGCAAATGGCGTGGAGGCGCTGCCGCCCTTCCACCTCTCCAAGGAGGAGGCCGCCAAGGTCCTCGAAAGCGCCAACACCTTAAACGGCATCTACGAGGGGCTGAATTTATAAACCCTTCCCGCCGCCTCTGGGGAACATGCGCCCGGGTCCCTCCTCGTCCGTGATCTCGGACCGCGCTAACAGGTTGGAGAGCTTTTCGATCTCCTCAGAGAGCGCCCGGACCCTGGCAAAGTTTCCCTCCTCGATCCACCAGGCGGAGAACGCCTCCGGATCCTTCGTCATCTGCTGCAGCTCCATATCCACCAGGAGCTGCTTTTTTTGCGCCTTGAGCTCTTCGAGCTTTCCCGCGTAGAACGCCGCTTCATCCCGCCGCATCCTGCCACCTCTTCCCATTGCAAAGTTGTCCGGCTGCGAGTACCATCGTGTCACTGACCCCGCAAAGGAGATTTATCATAGATGGAACCCCTGCTCTTTGTTCTCAACCTGATCGGCACCGCCGCCTTCTCGGTATCCGGCGCCCTGACCGCCATCCACAAGGGGATGGACCTTCTGGGCGTCCTGATCCTGGGGATGATGACCGCCGTCGGCGGCGGCATCCTCCGGGACCTGATCCTGGGAAAGACCCCGCCGGACGCCTTTACCGATCCGGTCTACGCCCTGGTGAGCCTGTTCACCGCTTTTTTGGTCTTTCTGGTCCTCTACCTGCGGATCGCAAGCTTCCGCTCCGTGAGGGGGCCTCTTTTTCAGAAGGTCCTTCTCGCCTCTGATACCGTGGGTCTTGCAGTATTCTCTGTCGTCGGCGTGCAGGCGGGCTTTGCGCTCCACGAGGGCTCCCGGTGGTTTCTGTGCCTGTTTCTCGGCACGATCACCGGCGTCGGCGGCGGTGTCCTGCGGGATCTGCTCGCCGGGGACCGGCCCTACATCTTTTACAAGCACATCTACGCCTGCGCCTCCATGGCGGGAGCCCTGCTCTGCACCCTGCTCTGGCGGGTGCTGGGGGAGACACTGGCGATGCTGCTCGGGGCCGGCGCCGTGGTGCTGATTCGGCTCCTCGCCATCACCCTAGAGCTCAACCTCCCGAAGATCCCGCAGGAAAAGGAGAGCGAACCAAGTTCCTGAGACAGCCGTCCCGCCGGAGCGCATCCGGCGGGGCGTTTTTTGTTACATCAGCGGGGAGAAGAGGCGCAGGATCAGCCGCCAGATCCAGGTCGGCGTGATCTTTGTCCGGTTCCGGTAATCCTGCGTCACCTCTTTGGAGACATCGAAGGTCTCCAGGAAATCCGCCCGGATCTGTCCCACCGCCGGGGTGTCCATCATCAGCACCCCGTCCTCGAAGTGGTGGTAGAAGCTCCGAAAGTCCAGGTTGATGGTGCCGCAGGTCGCATACCGGCCGTCGCACAGGCAGTCCTTCGTGTGGATAAAGCCCGGCGTGTACTCAAAGATCCGGACGCCCCCGTCCACCAGCTCGCCGTAGTAGGAGCGGGTCACGTTGTAGACGAGCTTCTTGTCCGGAATGCCCGGGGTGATGATCCGCACGTCCACGCCGCGCCTTGCGGCGAGGATGAGCATGCGCTTCATCTCCTCGGTGATGACCAGGTACGGCGTCGTAAACCAGATGTACTTCTGCGCCGCGTTGATCAGGTTCATGTAGACGTCCTCGCCGACGAGGACGCTGTCCATCGGGCTGTCCGCATAGGGCTGCACATAGCCGTGGGCGCCGGGGAGTGCCGCGCTTTTTCTCGGGAAGAAGCGGATGAAGTCCTCGCCCTTTTCCGGGTCGATGGCGTTCCACATCTCCTCGAACATCTCCATCAGGGACAGGACCGCATCTCCGGTCAGCTTGACCCCCGAGTCCTTCCAGCGGCCGTAAGGCTCTTTGTAGTGGAAGTACTCATCCGCCAGGTTGTAGCCGCCGGTAAAGCCCACCCGCCCGTCGATGACCGTGATCTTGCGGTGGTCCCGATTGTTCTGGAAGAACCCGAGGATCGGCGACACCGGATTGAAGACCCTGGTGTGGATGCCCTCGGCGTTGAGCTTTTCCCGGAAGGCCCGGTCCACAAAGCCGATGCTCCCCAGATCGTCGTAGATCAGGTTGATCTCCACGCCCGCGGCCGCCTTCTCCTTCAACACCTCGTGGATCTTCGCAAAGCCCTGGCCGTCCTCGATGGCGTGGTACTCCATCAGGATGAAGTGCTCCGCCTTCTTCAGCTCCTCCACCTGGGCCAGGAGTCCCTCCATGGCATCGGCGTAGTACACCGCATCGGTCCCCGCGTAGAGGGGATATCCCCGGGGCTGCGCCCCCGCATCCTGGATGGACCGGGCCATGTTGGCAAAGATCAGGTCCTCCTTTTCCACCTGGTTGATGAGGTCGGTGCTGTCCGGAAGAAGCGGCAGGAGGCAGGCGTCAATCCGGCGGTAGCGCAGCCGCATCTTCTTCATCGTGCCCGAGTGCTCCACCATCCCGTACATCGCAACGCCCAGGATCGGGAAGGCCAGGATCAGCATGATCCAGGGGAGCTTGAAGCAGATGTTCTCCCGCTTGGCGTAGATGTGCAGCACCATGCACACCGCTGCCGCCTGAATCAGCCAGTCGATCCAGACATAGCTGTCCTTGAAGAAGGTCATCGCCAGCACGACCCAGACGACCTGCAGGATCATGGAGGCGGCGGCAAACAGGCCCCGCCCGATGCTGTTCTTGGTCTTGGACCGGGTCTCCACCGGCTGATTCCGTTCCTTCTCGATCAGAAGTCCGCTGCTCATGTGTGTCCTCCTTGCTGTCTCAGATGTCCGAAGGGTCCTTCCGGTGTTCCGCGACGTAGTTCCAGGTGTGCTGCATGATGACGTTCAGATTTTTCAGATCCTGCATCGGATCGGCGCTCTCCAGGGAGTGGTTGGCACCTTCGGTGAGATAGAGGGGGATGCTCTTCTCCCGGGCAAGGCGGATCACCGCCCCGGTGTCCGCCCAGGGGTCGCTCGTCCCGTGGAAGGCGATCGCATCGGGGTCCTGCGCCACGTAGGGGAAGGTCTGCTCCACCGGCGTGTAGAGCACCTCGTGGGCCGGGATGCCGTGCTGCTTGGCATAGGCGGCCGCCACCGCGGTGCCGATGCTCTTGGCAAGAAACAGGACCTCCTCGGCGTCCTCGAGGTGGAGCGGACGAAGCTGCTCTTCCACCTGGGCAAGGGCCTGCAGTCCCGCCTCCTGCATCTTCTGCGCGTTCCCCTTGATGCCGTGGGGCAGGTCCTCGTAATGGAGGTCTGTGATCTCGTAGCCGCTCGCCCTGGCGATCTTTTTGGAAAAATACAGGAGGGGCTTGTCCGTGTGATAGCCGATCCCGGGAAATACCACTGCAATCTTTGCCATTTCCGTCTCCTTCATCGAAATCTTACGCGGCTCATCTTAGAACAGAGAAACCCCCGTCCGCAAGTACCAAAGAGCGGCTGTGGCGCTCACATAAGCTCCCGCCGAATCCACTCCATCAGGATGTCCGTGACGGCGCGCTGCTGCGCCTCGGTCAGCGGGACGCCCTCCGGGATCCCGTGCCACTTGGCAAGGCATCCCCGACAGCAGCAGCCAGTGGCGTGCTGGGCGGGAAACACCGGGTGTCCCCGCATCGGGGTCTGCTTTCCGTCCCGGGCTGGATGGGCCGGGGCAAGGCGCTTTGCCACAAAGTCCCCGGCGTGCCGGCGGATCGTCTCCATCCCCTTCTCTCTAAGATAGCGTCGGTCCTCCTCGGAAAGGGAAAAGCCGCTCCGAAAGCCACTCTTGGAGAGCCGAAGAAAGAGATCATCCAGCGCGGGGTCCCGGGAGGGGAACGCCGCCTGGCGGGAAAAGCTCTCTGCAAGGGGCGTTGGATGCTCCGGCAAAAAAGAAAGGCCCGACTTCTTCGCCTGTTCTGCGCGGTACCTCCCGGGGATGGACCAGATCTTCTCCCCGATGCGAAGCCTTGCCCCCGTGCTGCAAAAGAAAAAGGGAACAGACGCTGCCTCACAGGCAGCCCGTATTCCCTGCACCCAGGAAAGATCAAGAACCGTCCCCTGGGGATCGTCATCCCCCGCGGCAAAGACGGCCGAGGCGCCGCCTGTTTGCAGAAGCGGCGAGATGTCCAGGGGGCCCCACAGGGGCTCCAGAACGAGCTCCCTTGCGGCAAAGGGGAGGGAAGCAAGGCGCGGTGCCAGCGCTTCTTCGGCTGCCTGATCCAAGACGCGGATGCCGAGAATCACGTTCGGGTACCCGCTCCCCCAGTCCCGCGGAAGGCGCGATGGGATCTGCCGCACGTCGCTTGTGAGAAGAAGAAACAGAAGGTCCTCCCTTGCCCGCAGCATCGGATAGATCCCGTCCCGAAGATCGTCCGCCCCCTCTGCAAAAAAGTCCTCGTCCGGACAAAGAAGGACCGGTGCCGCGGTGCCGGGTTTCTTCCAGTTTCCCGCCCGGTCCCGCCGCACCGGCAGGTTCCAGCTCGTCGTCCGGCGCATTCGGCCGGGCGCTGCCGAATCCCTCTCCCAGGGACTCCAGATCGGCATAGCACTCCTTTCCGCCTGGTTTTTTGCAGACTGCGGAAAACTCCCGGAACAGGATTTCCTGTTCCGGGAGTGGTTACTTGGTTGTTGTCCTGGTTCAGACGGCCTCCTGCTCGGGGAGCGATGCCTGATAGGGCTTGCTCCCTGCCGGGGCCGCATCCACATCCGGGACCACCTCGACGCAGTACTGATCGAAGTCGCCGGAGAGCTTCTCGCGGATGCTCCTGGTCGCCTCTGCCAGCTGGTGCACCGAGACGGTGTCGCTCTTTTCCCGCACGTAGATCTCAATCCAGGTCTTGCGCCCGGTCTGCACCACCTCCAGGAAGGTGATCTCCGCACCGTACTTTGCCACCTCCGGAGCGGCAATCTCCCGCACATGGTCCACCGTCTCACTGGGTGCCGAGAACAGAAGGAGCTCCTTCACGTTCTCGCAGATCTCCTTGATGGGCTCCGCCAAAAGCAGGCAGGTCAGCGCGATGGCGACCGCCGGATCCATGTAGGGGGCGAGCCAGGCAAGGGAGGTGTGCTCCATCACGATCTGCAGCAGAAACGCGATCGCAATGCCGCAGCTCGTCACCGTATCCAGTTTCCAGGCATAGAGCTCGGATTGGATGATCTGGGAGGAGTACTTCTTGGAGAGACGGTGCAGGGCCAGCACCACGGTCAGGCATCCTGCCATCACGAAGAACTCGAAGGCCGCCACATCCCCGGCATTCACCAGGTGTCCGCCGCTCTGAATCAGGCGGATGTTGTCGACGATCGTGGCCGCGCAGACCACGAGGAGCGCCGAGTATTTCAGGATGATGAACAGCGACTCGAACTGGCTGTAGCCATAGGGGTGCCGCTCGGTCTCCGGCCGATACAGGAACGGGATCAGCACCAGGAACGGACCGATCAGGATGAGATCCATCCCGTCAAAGATACAGTCCATCAGAATGGTGTGCGCTCCGGTCATGAAAAAAGAGACCAGCTCCGCCGCCACAAAGGCTGCACTGCCGAGGAACGAAAACCGCATCGCCCTCTTTTCCACCAGCATCTTACGTTTGTTTCCTTCCGTCATATAACATCCGTCCGGAGCCGGATTGAACTCTCCTTTCGTGCGTCACGATGCACTGCTGCTCCGACCGCTTCTCCGTTCGATGCCGGATCCCGGAGGTCTCTCCTCCGCGCTTGTCATCTGACAGCCCTATTTTATCGCACTTTTCGGACTTTTGCCAGCCGCGGGCGCCGGGAATCCTCCGGGAAACGAAGGCGGCAAAAAGCAGCGGGCGTTTGCCCGCTGCTTCCCGTCTTACTCTGCCGTCTCCAGGGCGATCTGCATCATCTGGTCAAAACCGGTCTGCCGCTCCATTGCGGAGAGCTGCCCCTCCTTGAAGAGGTGGTCGGAGATCGTGAAGATCCCCAGGGCCTTCTTGTGGGCCGCCGCTGCATTCATGTACAGGGCCGCGCTCTCCATCTCCACGCACAGCACCCCCATGTCCGCCCACTTCTTGTTGACGTCCGGGTAGTTGTTGTAGAAGACGTCCGCCGAGAGGCAGTTGCCGACCTTCACGTTGGCGCCCAGCTTCCGCGCCGCCGCCACGGCCCGCTCCAGCACGTCGAAGCTCGCGATCGGGGCAAAGGTCCCGGGGAGCTGGTACTGGTACGCGTAGCGGGAGTCAGTGCAGGCCCCCTGGGCGATCACGATGTCCCGCAGGTTGACGTCGTCCTGGAGTCCGCCGGCGGAGCCGATGCGCATGATCGTCTCCACATCGTAGAAATGGTACAGCTCATAGCTGTAGATTCCGATGGAGGGCATGCCCATGCCCGACCCCATCACCGACACGGTCTTGCCGTGGTAAGTGCCGGTGAAGCCAAACATGTTCCGGACCGTGTTGAAACACACCGGGTTCTCCAAATAGGTCTTTGCGATGTACTCCGCCCGGAGCGGATCCCCCGGCATCAGCACGGTCTTTGCGATCATGCCCTTCTCGGCTGCATTGTGCGGTGTCGCCATGTTCTCCTCCTTTTCATCCGTTCTCTTTACTGCGCTTCCGGCTCCTTGCAGACATCGACCCAGGCAAGATAGCCGGAGACCTGCTCCAGCTCCGGGATCGTGAGCTTCACGGCGCTGTGGTCATCCCCCGCCGCGGGGTAGACGATGTCGTAGGCCTTCAAGCTCTTGTCCAGGTAGACCTTCACACCCTCCTTGACGCCGAAGGGGCAGACCCCGCCCGGCGCGTGACCCACGTACTGCTCCACCGCATCGGGGCGGATCATCTTCGCCTTGGTGTGGAAGGTCTCCTTGAACTTGTGGTTGTCCACCTTGGCGGACCCCTCGGCGAGGATCAGGACCGGGTCCTCCCCCACCAGAAAGGACAGGGTCTTGGCGATGGCGCCCGGCTCCACGCCCAGGGCATCCGCCGCCTCCTGTACGGTTGCGGTGAGTGCGGTGAGCCGGATCACGTGATCCAGAAAGCCCTTTGCCGCAAGATCTGCTTCTGCTCGTTCTCTTGACATGCCTCGCGCCTCTCTTTCGCTTTTACGCAGCATTATAGCACAGCGCGGACTGTTTTCCGCTCTGCCACGCAAAAAGGCTCCGGGGTCAGTCCCCCGAAGCCCTGTTGTGTCGTCGATTGCCCGTTTCAGCCCGCGTCCTTTGCGGCATCCTTTCCGGCCAGGTCCCCCCAGTAGCGGACCATCTGCCGAAAGCTCTCCTCGCTGATGACGTGTTCCACGGCGCAGGCCTCTTCATTGGCCCGCTCTCCCGGAATCCCGATAGACTCAAAGAGCGCCCGGAAGAACCGGTGTTTCTCCAGGGTCCGGTCTGCGATCACCCTGCCCTTTTCGGTCAGCACCACCTGCCAGTCCCGATGCTGCACATACCCGCCGTCTTCGAGCTTGCGCAGGGCGATGGAGACCGATGGCTTGGAAAAGTGCAGATACTCCGCCACATCCGTCAGCCGGCAGGCCCCGTTCTCCTGGGTCAGCACCTCGATGGCCTCCAGGTAATCCTCCTTAGACTGTCCGAGTTCGTGATTTTGCATCTTTCGGTCCCCTTCCTGTGTGTTAGTGCACACTAACTGTATGTATCATACGCTGAACGGGGCCGTCTGTAAAGTTTTCGCGCCGAAATCCCGGCGGACAGATCTCAAAAAGTGTCGCGCTCCCGCACTGCTCAGGAGATCCGCCGGGTCACCAGGATGTCATCGATCGTCGTTCCGAACCGGTCCGCGAGCAGGACCAGGTTGTCGATGGAGGGCAGCTTTTTGCCGCGGATCCAGGTGTAGACCGTGTTCACGGTTCCCAGGCCGAAGAACTCCTGCATGTCCTTAATGGACATGCCCTGCTCCCGGCGCATGCGGTCGATGTTTTCTCCTGTGGCTACCATGTCGATGACGGGCATTTTGTCTCCTCTTTCCAAATATCAAAAAAACCGCCTGCGGAGGATCCGCAGACGGCGCCCGTATCAAACACTGCTACGCAGCATAAAGGTCTCCATCCTGCCGGATTCCGCACCAAAATAAGCTGTCCGCACGCTGCAGGCAGTAGAGGTAGGTGTAGAGGATGTTGCGGACCTGTTCCGGCTGATGCATGGCCTTTCGCCACTCCTTTCGAAATTGATGTTTCCCATCTTACCACAGGGAACCGGCACTGTCCATGGAAAAGGCAGATGCGTCAGGATTGTCTTCGTCTGTTGTGCCCTGGCATGGAATACCAGGCCTTCTTGTTCTGGTACATCGCCTGGTCCGCCTTGCGCATGAGGACCTCCAGGGGCTCCCCGGGAAAGTCTGCGGCGGCGGCCCGCCCGAAGGCGTAGCAGTAGCCGGGCTCTGCGTCGGCGCAGGAAGTGCCCGCCATCTGGGCCAGGGCGCTCTGAAACGCCTCCTCGGCCCCCGGCTCGAGCCGGCTCCCGTCAAAGTACAGAATGAACTCATCCCCGCCGAAGCGGCCGCAGAAGGCGCCGGGCAGAATCTGCGAGGCCTTCTTCAGGGATTTGGCAAAGCCTGCGATCATCTGGTCTCCCGCCTCGTGCCCCTTCCGGTCGTTGACGGACTTGAGACCGTTCAGGTCAAACATGTAAAAGACGGTGCCCGGGGCGGCAGGCCCCGGCATCCCGATCGTCTTCTGACAGAGATTCTTGTTGTAGAGGCCGGTTGCCCGGTCGTAGATCGCATCCCGCCGAAGCTGCAGCAGGTAGCTGACGCCGCGGAAGATCAAAAAGAGCAGCATCGCCAGGAGGAGGTAGTTGGACTCCATCGAGGTGTCCACGTTGTAGTAGAGGTACAGATCCACGGCCATCCCGACGGTGACGAGGAGGAAGGCCAGGGTGGTGAAAAAGAGCTTGGAGCGGTTTCCCATCCGGATCAGATCCCGCAGGCCCATCGCCAGCGTCGTCACAATCGAGATCGCAATGAGGATGTGCAGGAAGGTGAGGTTCTGCCGAAAATCCAGGATACCGAAGACCTGCAGCACCAAAAACAGGCCGGCAAAGCCAAGGTAAATCAGCTCCGCGATCCGGTAGTAGATCTCCCGCCGCTGCACCGTGCAGCGCATGAACTCAAATACCGAGAAGGGCATCAGGGTCAGGCAGCTCATGGTGATATCGCTGAGCAGGATCGTGCTGTTGGGAAAGAGGAGGGAGGCTGCCCGCACGTCCGAGAGCTGCCACAGGCCCAGCTGGATGCAGAACAGAGACAGGTACCGGAGTTCCGCCCGCTCCATGGTGTTGGACGTCATAAAGGGGATGCAGGAGATGGCAAGCAGAAAGAGGCTCGCCAAAACCAGAAGCATCGAGATCAGGATGATCGGCGTTGCGTGGATCACCTCCGTCATCGTGATGTTCGAGCGCTCGCCCACGTAAAACGTGACCTGGGTCTTCTGCAGGTTCTGGTAGACCGGAATCACCCGGACCTCCACCTTCTGGTTGGAGTCCAAGGCGAGGATGTTGACCAGGTGCCAGGTGTTGCCCGGGGTCTTTCCGACGCTCCCCGCCTCCCGGGTAAATCGGTAGACCACGTTTCCGGAGAGCAGCACCTCCACCTCAGAGTGCACCGTGTAGAAGGCAAGGCTCAGGTTGTCCTCCGGGAGGTTTCCCAGGGTGAACCGGTAGGAGTCATAGTACCCGGCGGGGCACTCCTCGTCGGTCACGCGGGTCTTTGTCACATCGGAGATGACAAAACTGGTTGCATATTGGCGGGTCTTGGTGATCTGCGTGTGGGCGGTCAGGCCGACATAGACGAGAAGCAGGACAAATGCGGCCACGAGGGCCAGATAGATCCTGTTGGGCAGGTCTTGCCTGCTGTGTACGGTGTGTCGCAATGATTTCATCTCTCTGTTCTCTACTCAAAACCTTAGGTTTGGCAAAAATCGCAAGGATATGTTATCACATAACACGACAGAATTGGTGTTAAATTCTTGTTTTGTGTTTAATTACATCCCCCCGGTGGGACAAAAATGCCCCGCAGCTGCGCCGGCAGCCGCAGGGCACTCTTTCACTTCTTGTCGGACGATCAGGCCTGGGCGGCGCGGACGGCCTCCCCGCCGCTCTCGAGGCCGGTGGTGAAGAACTCACCATAGGCGTCATAGAGCCGAATCACGCTGGTGCGGTACTCGGTGCTGCGCCCGATCACCGCCTTGACGGCGGCATCCTTGTCCTGCCGCTCCACGGCATCGGTCAGCTCCTCGTGGGCGTCCAGAAAGCGCGCGTCCTTGCGGATCCGGTACTCCAGCATCCGGATCCTGTCATAGTGGGGCTGGTAGCCGCTCACCATCCGGTTCCAGACCTCGCGATGGCAGATCGTGAAAAACATGTCGTGAAACTCCCGGTCGAGCTCAAAGCAGTGCATCACATCGGTCTCAAAGCAGCTCCTGGCACTGCGGATGTTCAGGCGCAGGTACGAGATCTGATCTCCGGTCCTGCAGTCGCAGGCCTCCTCGGCCAGCCGCTGCTCGAGCAGAAGCCGCATGGAGCGGATGCCCTCGATGAGCTCCGGATCGATCTTGGAGACAAAGGCCCCCACCTTGGGCCGGATCTCCACCAGTCCCGTCTGGTTCAAATCCAGCTCCGCCTCCCGCACAGGATTTCGGCTCACGCTGAACTTGCTGCAGAGCTCATCTGCATCCAGCTGCTGTCCGGGCGCAAGTCGGAGCGTCACGATATTCCTC
The DNA here is from genome assembly GCA_022483465.1 of Lachnospiraceae bacterium. GTDB lineage: Bacteria > Bacillota > Clostridia > Lachnospirales > Lachnospiraceae > CAG-791. The sequence goes on from JAKVNF010000001.1 coordinate 763,918, forward strand.
ACCAGTTCCCGGCGAACGTACTCCTTTGCTGATTCTTCATTTCTCTTCGGCGTCACTTCCAGCATCGCTTTGTCCTCCTGCTGTCAAACTATCCGCTCTGCCCGGGTGCGCGCCGCGCGTCATCGGTACAGAACGCTTGCGGGGTCCCTCGGGACACTGCGCTGGTACCGCACACCGGGCACCCCGATGACCAGCGTCATCACCGCTTTTTTCTTCGTGGAGATCTCCATCGCCCGGCTGACAGCGGGCACGTGGTTCACGGCCGCTGTGAACAGGCCGGAGAACAAAACTCCGAGCCCCTCACACTCGGCCTGGGCCGCCATGTTTTCCGCTGCCAGATCCCCATCCGCACGGTCTCTGGCATAGATCACGATGGCTGTCGGCGCTCCGTGAAAGAAGAAGCTGCTGTCGATCGTCAGGCCGCGAAGGTCCCGGCGGAACAGCCCTCCCACCTTCTGCAGCGATCGGGCGGCCTTCACGGCCTGCTCCTCCGCCCGCTGCAGGTTCTTCTCCAGCACCACAAAGGAGACGTCCCGCGCGTTGGCCGCTGTATGTGTGAGATTTCCCGCTTCCAGGATGTGCTGCAGTGCCTCCCGGGGGACAGGGTCCCTCCGGAACTGGCGGATCGAACGGCGAAATCGCAGAAAGTCGAGGTGGGATGCCGCATCCGGCGCAGGGCTTATCTCTGGCATCTTCTCCGGGGCAATCGCAAAATCGGTGATCGTCACCGCACCCATCGGACATACCGCCGCGCAGTGTCCGCAGAAGAGGCAGCTTTCCCGGATCACCCGGGCCTTCTGCCGCTCCACCTTCAGGTTGTGCAGCGGGCAGTCCATTGCGCAGCTGGCGCAGCCCACACATTTGTCTTGATCAATCTGGATCTCGTGCGTTTTCATCTGTTCTCCCATGGAACATCTACTGGAAGTGTCTATATTATACTATATGTTCCGGAAAATTTCCATATTTTTCGAAATACATCGATTTCTTTCTCTTTTCCGAATCGTTACGGTCACTAGAACAAACTGTCATTCTTTTCAAATTTTCTGTCAGCAGCCGCGCGCATCCTTCGGGTCCCGCCCGTAGAAGAGATTCACTGCCGCGTGCAGGGTTCTGACGTCGGCCATGTAGCGGGGGCTGTGGAGGGGCTCCCCGGCTCGGCGGGCCAGGAGAAAGCAGCTGAAGGTGACCAGGGCGTTCACCCGCTCATACTCCGAGTGAAAGACTTGAAGGAGCGCCCGCTCGGAGACGAGCTGCTTCTGCTCCTCCTCCGAGAGCCCGGAATCGGTGCATTCCGCCTCCCCCGTCGCCGAAAGGGCCTTCTCCAGGGCGAGGTGGCAGGTGACAAGCTGTTCGCCCGTCTCCCTGGTGGGGGTTTTCTCTGAAAGCGCCTGCCGGTCCTGTGCGATGCACTGCTCCAGTACCTCTTTGATCTCCATACAACCTCCCGGGCAGCGGCTCAGTTCCCGCTGTCATCCTCTTTGCTGTTTTCGTCTTTGTTGTCACGCTTTGCGCCGGAGAGGTACGCCCGGAACCTCTCCAGTGCCTCCCCGTAGTCCCGGTGGGACATGCCGGGGAAGGCGGCAAGAAGCCGCCCGGGGCCAAAGCTTTTGTGGGCGGCAAGATCCGCAAGCAGGGCATCGCGCCTTGCAAGGAGCTCCTGTTTTGCCGCCTCGACCTTTGCCTTCTGCGCGGCAGCGCCCGCCTGGCGCCGCTCTGCGGCTTCGTCCCGACGTGCCAGAACCTTTGCCTTCTGCTCCTTGTAGCGGATCTGGGTCGCCTCGTAGGCCTCTCCTACCCGGTTCTGAAACTCCGCCTTGGCCAGCGCGCCCTGGACTCTCGCCTCCCCCACCTTCTCGGAGGTCTTGAGGGTGGTGCCGCCGATCGCCTCGGAGAGGGAGTCGGAGACGGTCCGAAGGGACTTGTTGAGCTCATCGAGCTCCTTTAGCTTCCGGTTGAGCCCCGCCACCGTCATCACCGTGGCAACGAGGTCCACGAAGTACACCACGTACAAGACCAGCATGATGGGCCAGCCGTACCGCGGGGGAATCCCGACGTCGGTTGCGCTCTGCACCAGGGGATGGACGTACTTCACGACGATGACGCAGCCGATGCCCCAGAGCACCGAGTAGAGTGGGCAGATGTAGCCACCGATGTTCAGGGGCTTGTCAGAATAGTCCCACCACCTGGCGTGAAACAGGTGGTAGAGCAGGTACCCCGCCACGAACTCCACCGCGGTGGCAAGGAGCATGCCGCCGAAGAACACCGCGAAGACGTTCACCTCTCCGGTGCCCGCGTCCTTTGGCACAAAGTGAAGCAGCGCACAGACCGCCAGCATGCCGAAGCCGTAGACCGGACATACCGGTCCGTTCAGAAAGCCCCGGTTGACAATCTTGCCCACCACCAGCGCGTGGTAGACGACCTCCACGCACCAGCCGAGAAAAGAATACATGAGAAAATACATGCAGATCTCATAGTAGGTCATCCCCAGTATCATCGTGCTCCCTCCCTTGCCGTCTGCGCTTATTCAGCGGTTCCAGGCATCCGCCTGCTCCGAGAGCCACTTCACCCAGGCATCGAAACCCTCCCCGGTCTTTGCCGAGACAAAGAAGATCTTCGCCTCCGGGTTCAGGGCGTGGATCCGCTCCGTCACCTTCTCATCATCAAAGTCAAAATAATCCTTCGTGTCAATCTTGTTGATGAGGACCGCCTGCACCACCTCGAACATCAGCGGGTACTTCAGGGGCTTGTCGTCTCCCTCCGGCACGGAGAGAATCTCCAGGTTCATCGAGGCGCCGGTGTCCTCCTCCGCGGGGCACACCAGGTTCCCGATGTTCTCCAGAAAGACGAGGTCCAGGTCCTTGGTCGGGAAGCGGTCCAGGCCCTGCTTTGTCATCGACGCGTTCATCGCGCACTCGCCGCCGGTGTGGATCTGGATTGTTTGCACCCCCGCCCGGGCCATCTTCTCGGCGTCCACCGTGGCATCGATGTCCGCCTCCATGACGCCGATCGCATAGCGCTCCCGCAAGAGGGAAATCGTTCGCAGAAGGACCGAGGACTTTCCGGCCCCCGGGGATGCCATGACGTTGCACAAAAAGGTCTTCTGGGCTTTGAGCTGTCCCCGGATCTCCTCCGCCAGGTGATCGTTGGCCGCGTAGACGCTCTCGTTGACTTCCACCACTTTAACTGCCATCTTCAGTTCCTCCCCCGCACATGGGCGGCTATGAACGCCGCGGCCTCCGGGATGCCCGCCCCGGTCTTTGCGCTCACCGGGAACACCGGAAGCCCCGGCGCCCGGAGCCGGATGTTCTCCCGGCACCGCTCCAGTGAAAAGTCAAAGGCGGGGAGGGCATCCATCTTGTTGACAAGCACCGCGTCCGCCTTTGAGAAGATCAGCGGATACTTCAGCGGCTTGTCGTCCCCCTCCGGCACCGAGAGGATCACGAGGTTCAGATCCGCCCCGGTGTCAAACTCCGCCGGGCAGACCAGGTTTCCGACGTTCTCCAGAAAGACAAGGTCCAGGTCCTTGGTCCCAAGGGCAGCAAGGCCCTGGCGGGACATCTGGGCGTCCAGATGGCACATGCCCCCGGTGTGGAGCTGCACCGACGGGTACCCCGCCTGCCGGATGGCCCTTGCGTCCACATCGGAGTCGATGTCCGCCTCCATGACGCCGCAGCGAAATTCCCGCTGCAGTGCATGAAGCAGCGCCAGGATCGTCGTGGTCTTGCCGGCGCCCGGCGAAGACATGACGTTCACGTAGGAGAGATGCTGTCCCAGCGTCTCCCCCCGGAGCTTCTCTGCATCCTGGTCGTTGTCCTCCAGGATGGTCTTTTTCAGCGATATGATTTTTAACGGTTCCAAGCTGTTCCTCCTTCCCGCATTCCCCAAGCGGGCCCATTATCACAGTGTACCATAGGGGGATTCAAGGTTTCTACATTTTTCAGTTTTTTAAAAAAATATAAGGTTACTATTCACGGGGTAAAGTGCCTCGTGCTGCAAAGTCACGACCTCCATGCCGGGAGATTGCAACAATCCCCCAGCTCTTATCAAGATGATCATGAGAGGTGCGCGGCCTTTCGGCCAGCGCGCCTGCACTTTCTGCGTCTATTTTATCTCACCCTGACTCGGTCCCGTGGAACAGTTCCTTTACCGTTACCGGATTCCCATCCGTCAGCCGTTTCAATGCATTCATCTCGTTCCATCCATTCCTCCTGCATGTCTCCACGTAGCTCCGCAGTGTTGCGTAGTACTGCGCATACTCAACGCTTTCAAACTGACCGGATACCTTCATCTTGCTCTTTACGCCTCTGAGAGATCTCTCGGATAACGAGTTCGTTGTGGGTATGCTGAAGTCCTCAATCCAATGGAAATAGTTCCTGCGATACTTGCGGAGACGATTGAGCAGTGCTCCCTCAAACGCATATCCATAGTCCGCTCCCTTCATATTCCTGACCTTTTTGTACAGTTCTGCGTGTTCCTTGTCTCCCTTTGCCAGGCATTGATCCAATGAGGCATTGAACTGCCTGATTCTCTCCGGCGGAAATGATGTGCTTCCCTCTCTCTTCGCTTTGTTCCGATCATGAATGGTCTTCCCGATCAGATCTTTCAGATCTGCAGACCAGGTATGCCCGGTATCATTCGTATTCCGCTGTGCGTCACGCTCCAGATGCTGATTGCATTCAACGTTTCGGAATCGGAACTCCCTGTTGTAGTTGCCGGTGTAGTGATCATGCATTACCTTTTGGCTTTCGTTCAGTTCTGACAGGATGCCATCCTCCCTTACACCGTCAAGATTCTTCTTCTCGTGAGCCGTGTAATAAGCGATCCTGTCATCACCATAAAAGCGAAGGCATGCGCGCTTGGTATTCACAAAAATCACCGTATCATCCCAGTAAAGCAGGTCCTTCTTCAGCATCTCATTCCGAAGATCTTCTTTGAAATTCTGAAGATCCTTTGCCGCCCTTTTGATCTGCTTGGCGATATATCCCTCGCATGGTACAAACCTGCCGTCGAAAAGGCCGCAGAGAAACTGGCGGATCTTGTTGATCGGTACATTCTCGGAGACAGCAAGGGACAGAATCAGATCCCGGGTATTGCTGCCGTACTGATTTTTTGCGGTGTGCCTTGCATCCACTGGAACCTTGACCTGAGTACCGCAGTTCGCACACTGGTAGATCTTGTACAGATGCCGGTGGTAAGTCCGGACGATTTTGAAATCGACCTCCTGATGTTCCTCATACCTTCCGGTATCTATGAGATCTCCGCCACATACGCTGCACTTTTTCTCATCTTCTTTCAGCTCATGTGTTGTGGTATCGGTAGCCTGTTCTGGATCAAAAGCCGGCATCTCTGATTTTGCGTGCCCCGGCTGTCCTCCTTTGTGATTCCCTGTTGTCGGGCGCAGGTTGGGAATTACTTTTTTCTTGTTCCTGGGCGTCTGTGATGTCGGCGTTCCGCTGTCCGTTCCATCCCGATTGATTTTGTCCTCGAGATGCCTGACCATAGCCCGCAGCTCATCGATTGTGTCCTGCTTTTCTCTCAGCTGTCTGTCCTTGTCCGCAATGACCTTTTTCAGTTCATTGTTGTGCGCCTGAAGCTCTTCAATTTTCTGACCTCGTCTGCTCAGAAGTTCCTGCAGGTTTGCGGCCTTTCTTTCCGCGGATTCCCGCTTCATCCCGATTGTTCTCAACTGCTCTGAGAGCTTGCGGTTTTCCCGTAATGACTGACTTAACCTGCTCTGCAGATTCTTTGCTGTTTCCAGTGCTTTCCGCCAGTTGGTCTCGGCTTTTTCCTGTCGGCTGTTTGCGAGTTTGACCTTTCGGTTGCAGTCAGCCCGGAAGGCAGCGTGCGGGTCTTCGGACTCATACATCGCAATGGTCTGTTTCAGTTTTGCGATTTCGCTGTTACGCGTGAGTGTTCCGTTGAATGAATACATCGCTGCCATCTCCGTGTCCGTCGGCTGTTATTCCCTCATGGTAAAGACTTCCGACATAGAAGCAATCAGTGCTTTCAGTCGTTCGAGCTGTCTTTCCTGCTGTTTGTTTTGATCCGTCAAATCCTTGATCTGGAGCCTTAGTTGAATGATCTCCTGACGCAGTTCTGACGCTTCATCCACAGGCGGTTTTGCTGTCTCTGATGTGCAAGTCTGTGTTGTCTTCCTCCGCCGTGGGCCATGAGGCTCCGTCGGGATGATGTTCCCATTGGCATCCACTTTTCCAATGAGTTTTCGTTTGTTCTTCGGCTTGTGCGTGACCGGATCTCTGAACGATTCAGATTCATACGCGTATTTTATGCCGGTCGTCTTGTTTGTGAGATAAACGATGGCGTTAGTAAAGAACCGGGTTGATGGGTTCCATACCACAACCTCCATGGTGAACTCTCGACGCGATAATGTCCGATGAAGATATAGAATCCCCATTTGGAGCTCTTTTCTTCTCCGCATAATGCCTATCTTGTTATTTATAGTCACATACTCGGCAAGTGAGTGTATGTGTTTAGGCAATCTAGGTGATGCTTTGTTACATGATGCAACACAGCACGGATAGGAGTGTACCCAGCTCGAGCTCAAAGTGAGGTATTAGTGGTCTCATGCTAGGCGATCGCTTATCAACCCGTTTCTTAACTAACGCCTAAACGATACTTGACATTGCGCACCTCCTTAGTAGGTATACCTTAGTATATAACTTATATGGTGCAATGTCAAGAGAAAATGTATATATTATATTACGAATATACCTACTTCAGTCTTGAGTTTTCACACAATACAAAATAGAGCGGAGAACGCCGTAAAATCAGGCATTCTCCGCTCTGTGTCAATGGTAATGATGTTATTCAGATTTGGGTTTCACCCCTGTGAATAGTAACAATATAAGATCAGGAATGGCAAGGGCGGGAACGGATGTCGTCCGCTCCCGCCCGGTTGCTGCCGCCGTGTCAATACAGATGCAGATCCAGCAGAAGGATCGCAAGCCCTGCCGCGATCCAGACCGCTGCCATGACGACGGACCAGATCATGTCGCGCCGAAGGCTTTTGATCATCGAGTCCGTGCAGACAAAGTAGTAATTATCCGGATCAAACCAGAACTCCAGGGTGTCCCCCCGCCGAAAGGGTGTGGACTGGATCGGAAACACCGGCTTTGCGATCTCCCCGTCCGGCGCCCGATAGGAAAAACGCGCGCCGCAGACCTTTGGATGCTTGGGGCTGCCGTAGTAGCGGTACTCCTCAAAGGTGCCCGTGGCCTTCTGCGTGCACCGCCTCTGGTAGGACCGGATCTTTTTGTGCTGCCGCCGCAGGTAGAAAACCAGGATCACCGCGGCCGCCGCCGTCATAATCACAAACAGCGGGATGGCGTGCCGGATCATGGTCTGCCCCCGCCGGCCAGCGCCCGGTCAAAGAAGTCCAGCATCTCACCGCTCCAGGAAAAGGCACTGGTGGCATAGCCCAGCCCGCACCCGTGGCCTCCCGTGGGGAAGAGGCGCAGGGTGCAGGGGATGCCCCGCCGATCCAGCTCCCGCTTTAGGATCTTCGCATTCTCCGGGGGCACCAGTTCGTCGTCCTCGCAGGCAAAGACGTAGGCTTGCGGGAAGGGCTCCTCCGACAGCATGTTTTCCACAGAGAGTTTACTGCGCAGGTGCTCCTGCCCGCCGGTCAGAGCCTGAAAGCTCCCCTCGTGGGTGACGCCCTTTGCAAAGGTGATGACGGGATACCCCAAGGCAATCGCTTTCGGCGGATGGAGGGCGGCATCCTCCGAGATCCCCATCGCGAGGTGCGCGTAGAGGCACATGGTGGAGGCGATCAGGTGCCCCGCTGCCGAGAAGCCAACCAGCCCGATCCTGTCCGGATCCACCCCGTACTGGGCCGCGTGGCGCCGGATGTAGACAATCGCCTCCACCAGGTCCACCTGGGGCTTGGGGAAGCGGGCCGGCGCCGTGCTGTAGCGGAGGATGAAGGGAAGGTACCCTCTCCTTGCCGCCCGCTGCGCCACAGGATTTCCCTCATTGGCAAAGCTCACGAACTCATACCCGCCGCCGGGGCAGATGAGAAGAGCCGGCTTTTTTTCGGCGGCCTTCTTCGGGATCCTGGGGGTGACGAGAAACACCTCCTCCTGCGCCCTGTCATCGCTCCCCATCCCCTCGGGAAACCAGTCGGCGCCGGTGCCGGGGACTACGCAGCGCCGCTTCCCCTTCTGGATGTCCAGGATCATGTTTGCAGCGTCCACCAGCTGCTCTGCGGCCTCGCAAAGATCCGCCGACCAGGGCGTCCTGCCGCGAAAGCGGGAGAGCGCCAGGGGCTCCTGTGCATATTCCTTCGGAAAGCAGGCGAGGTTCTCCGCCGAATAGAAGTAGGGAAGATACTCCTCCATCCCGGGGCGGGAGAGGATCTCCCCAAGTGTGCTGTCAATCGAATACCTCATCTTGCTGTGTGGTTCCTTTCCATTGCTTTCTCAGCAAATCCGAAACACCCGGACGCCGTGGGGCGGCACCGGGGCTTTCAGGCCATCGCGCCAGACGGCATTGGCCTCCCCCCAGAGCTCCCGGCAGATGGTCCCCTCCGCCACATTTCCGGCGCCGATGTCCTCCTCTTCCAGTTCGAAAGCAGAAACCGAAAGGTCCTTTGCCGTGTCGCCGAGATTGAAGAGGCCAAGGACCAGGCTTCCGTCCTCTCCGGTGTTTGCCCAGACGGCATCTTCCTCGCTTCGCCGGATCTGCCTGCCCCGGTGCGCCCCGTCCTCGAGATCCAGGATTTCCCGGTTGGTCAAAAGGGAGAGGGTCGCTTCATCGAGGGAAGTCAACTCCGCCCCGATCATCAGCGGTGAGCCAAAGAGGCACCAGAGGCTCATCATGGTCTTCTGCTCTTCCCTGGTAAAGTTCGTCTGCCGCTCCGGGTGGCCGGGGAAGCGCCCGCCGAGGCGCCCCACCGGCAGCATGTCGCAGTCGGGCCAGCAGCCCCGCTTTACGTGATTCTCCCAGACCTCGCACCGCTCAAACATGGGCTTTAACAGGCTCCAGTCGTCCCAGAAGTCGTCGGTGATCCGCCACATATTGGCGTTGTGGGCGTACTCGAAGGAGCGGGCCAGCTGCGCCGGTCCCGGGGAGAGGGAGAGGACGATGGGGCGGCCGGTCTTTCGGATCGCCTGGTGGATCATCCGCGTCTCCTCCCAGCCCAGAAAGACGTTGTGGTTCGAGGGCCGGTAGGTCCAGCTGTCGCAGATGTCGTCGCACTTGATGAAGTCCACGCCCCAGTCCGCGTACATCTGGATCAGGGTGTCGTAGTAGTGCTGTCCCTCCGGGGTATTGCGCACCCCGTACATGTCCGGGTTCCAGCCGCAGATCGAGGCGGGATCCGCGATGTCCGCCGCCGTGCAGGCAGAATCAAAAAGGGGCAGGTGCCGGTGGGCCGCCTCCCGCGGAATCCCCCGCAGGATGTGGATGCCGAACTTCAAGCCGAGGCTGTGGACATAGGCCGCAAGGTGCGTGAACCCGCTCCCGTCCGCCGAGGAGGGGAAGCGCTTCGGGGAGGGCTGAAACCGCCCATAGGCGTCCATCTCGTTGTCCCCGAAGGGCAGGTACTGATATTGGTCGCTGGTGTCCGCGTCGTTTGCGTACCACTCGATGTCGATCACCACGTACTCATAGCCGTAGGGAAGGAGGCGCTTTGCCATCACATCGGCAGAGCGCCGGACCTCCTCCTCGGTCACCGCAGTGTTGTAGTAGTCATAGCTGTTCCAACCCCTGGGCGGGGTCTTGGCAAAGTCGTTCTTGCTGGTCATGGCGGTCTTCCTCCGAATGCTCGGGTTTTCTTTCAACTGGCTCCATCATACACTCTTTTCCGGGGCCTGAATACGGATTTCACGGCACGAAAAAGAGGCCGGCAGAACTGCCGGTCTCCCCTCTTACAGGCGCACCTCGTGGGGCGTGGGCTCCCCCTTCTCAAAGGCTTCTGCCGCCTCAAAGTTGCTGCGGACCATGTTTCCGACGGCCTGCTTTGTGTAGAACGCCGTGTGGGGGCACAGCAGCACGTTCGGGAAGGAGCGCAGAAGCGCCATGTCCCGGTTGGCGATGATGTCCCCGATGCGGTTGTAGTAGTAGAGGCCATCCTCCTTCTCGAGGACGTCCAGGGCGGCGCCGCCCACCTTTCCGGACTCCAGCGCCTCCACCAGGGCATCGGTGTCGATGAGCTTTCCCCGGGCCGTGTTGATGATCTGGACCCCGGTCTTCATCCTGGCAAAGGCCGCCGCATCCAGGAGGTGATAGTTGTCCTGGGTCGCGTTGGTGTGGAGGGTGATGATGTCCGAGTCCGCAAGAAGCTCCTCCAGGGACACGTACCGGGCGTACTTCTTTGCCGTGTCGTTCTCATAGGGGTCGTAGCACAGGATCCTGCAGCCAAAGCCCGAGAGGTGCTCGATGACCGTGGTGCCGATCCTTCCGGTGCCGACCACACCCACAGTGCCAAAGGACAGGTCATCCCCGATCTTGCCCTTCAAGCTGTAGTCCTGGAGCTCAGCGCGCTTGAGGATCGGGACGATCTTGCGCTGGAGCATCAGCATCAGCATGATAGCGTAGTTCGCAACCCCTGAGGGCGGGTAGGACACGTTGGAGACCCGCATGCCGAGCTCCCCGGCCCGGACCAGGTCCACGTGGTCATAGCCGATGGAGCGGCAGAGGATGTACTTCACCCCGATCGCGTGAAAGGCCTCCAACATCGGCGCAGACAGGTCGCAGGGCGTCGTGGAGATGGCATTTGCCCCAGCCGCCAGCTGTACCGTGTCCTTGGTGGGGTACAGGGCGGACCAGCCGTAGTCGATTCCCATCTCCTTTGCAAACTGCTGCGCAAAGGGCACCTCATCGTACTCGCGCATCGCATAGAAAAAGATCTTCATTCTGCCATTCTCTCCTTCCCAAAGATCTCAGTCCGCGTAGGAAGCCTCGATCTCCTGCACCCGCCGGTACAGGTAGGCATTGACCGGGGTCTCTACCCCGAGTTCTCTTCCCTGCCGCAGCACCTCGCCGGCAAAGAGCTCCACCTCCGACCTTCTGTGCTGTCTTCTGTCCTGTCCCATGGAGGGGACCGCCTCGGGGTCCAGGGTCCGCTCGATCGCAAGGTACTCGGCAAGCTCCTTCTCTCCGACGGGGATCCCGCGCTTTCCCGCCAGGGCGATCACCTCCCGCATGGCGCCGGTCATCAGCGCAAAGGGGAGGGATCCCTCCTCCATGCAGGGGCCGTACCCCTGGTCAAAGACCATGCAGACCTGGTTGCAGCCGACGTTCAGCATCCACTTGGACCACTGGCGGGTCCGAATGTCCGGGTCGACGGCATAGGGGACCTGAGCCCTCGTAAAGAATTCGCAAACCTCCTGCAGGGCGCGCTCTCTGGCAGCGCCGACCCCGGGATCGCCATCCTTCGGCACGCCAAGAAGGAGGCGTCCGCGCCGCGTAAAGGTCAGCTCGGTCCCGTAGCGCTGGGCGTCCATCTCCTGGGCCACCGAGTACAGGACCTTCTCGGCGCCGAAGCGCTCTGCGAGGATGTCCTCACTGGTGATGCCGTTCATCAGCGAGATCAGGATCGTGTTCGGCCCGATGCAGGGTGCCATGGTGGCTAGGGCCTGCTCAAGCCCCGGGTACTTGACCGCCAGAATGACGAGGTCATAGGGCTCCCGGACCTCCTCCGAGGCCCGCATTGAAAACGAGGCCGTCTTCCCGTTGATGCGGTAGACATCGCCCTGATGGCGCCGGAGCCTTGCCCCGTCCATCACAAAGGCGGCGTGTTCCGGTCCCAGGGCCGCCGCGATGGGCTCCCCAAAGAGAAGCCCCAGTGCACCCATGCCGACGATTGCAGCACTTCGGATCATCTTCACCTCCTGCCGCGGCAGGTCACGCACCCGCCGCACTCGCTCTTCACTGTACACCAAAAGCGGGGAGGGCTTCCAGAGCTCATTTGGCGGTTCGTGTTTCTGCTCTCTTTTTCGGGATCCCCGGCGCATCTTTTGGGTATTTTTCCGCCGCCGGTTTTCTGCTATCATGCTTTTTATGAGCACACCGCAGGGAGGGCAAAGGCATGGCAGCATTGATCTCATTTCTCGATCTGTTTCTGGAGGACGTCGTCGAGGTCTTCACGGTGGTCCTGGAGCTCTTCGGCATCATCGTGCTGGTCTGTGTGGCCTTCCGCTGCTTCGTCCAGTGGGTGCGCCGGGATCCCGTCAACATCCGCCTGAACCTCGCCCAGGGCATCGCCCTGGCCCTGGAGTTCAAGATGGGCGGCGAGGTGCTGCGCACCGTGGTGGTCCGGGAGTGGTCGGAGCTGGGAATCCTCGGCGCCATCATCGTGTTGCGGGCGGTCCTCACTTTTCTCATCCACTGGGAGATCCGGAACGAGAAGAAGGATCAGCAGGAGGAGATGGAGCTGGAGCGGGCGGCAAAAAAGAGCAATGCAGGAACTGCTGCGGCGGAAAAGCCAGTGGAATGAAGATGCGGGCGTGCAGGCAAAAAATGCCTGCACGCCTTTTTATGCAGTTCTGCAGGGCAGAGGAGGAACGTACCAATGAGAACCAGGACCATTTTTCTGGATATCGATGGGACACTGACGGACTTTGCGGGCAGGATGCCGGACTCCGCAAAAGAGGCCCTGGAGAGGGCGCACCGCGCGGGGCACCGCCTTGTTCTCTGCTCCGGGCGGGGCGTCACGCAGATCTACCCCTGGATGCGGCAGTCCCCCCTCTTTGACGGCTGCATCTGCGCGGCCGGCGCCGTCGTGTTTGCAGGGAAGACCTGCCTGGAAAACCGCACCATTCCCAGAAAGAAGCTCTCTCTCCTTCTCTCCCATCTGGAGGAGAAGCACGCGATCTTCTTTCTGCAGTCCATGGGTGGGATGTTCGGGAATGCCTGGTCCGTGGAAAACGGAACCATGCTGATCGGAAACGGGGCCCTGGACCCAAGGCAGCGGGAAGAGCTCTTTGGAAGGACAGAGGTTCTCCCGGATCTTGTCTTACGCACCGACTGCAACAAGCTGGTCTACTATCGCCTCCCGGAGACCCTGGAGGAGCTGCAGCGCGCTGCAGGGCCCTTTTTTCAGGTGACGGACTCCTCCTTCCGCAGGGCAGTGAGCACCGGGTACACGGACGGGGAGATCACGATGGCAGCCTGTCCCAAGAGCCATGGCATGGCAAAGTTTCTCCGGTACATCGGTGCCAGCCGGAAGGACGCCACCGCTTTTGGAGACGGCCCCAACGACCTCGAGATGCTTGCCTATGCGGGGACCGGGGTCGCCATGGGAAACGGCACAGACGCCTGCAAGGCACAGGCGGATTTTGTGACCGCATCCATCCACGAAGATGGCATCTATCTTGGCTTTCAGAAGCTGGGGCTGATCTGAGGGGAAGAGCGCGTTCTTTCCGCAAGGAAAAAGGAGCTGTTTCCGGTGCTCTCCGGAAACAGCTCCTTCCCTGTTCTCATGTCCTGTCTCTGATCTTACTTTTCCGCTTATCCCCTCTGCGGGTTCCTGCTGTCTGTCTCCTCCGGGCTGTCCGTCAGGATGCCGACGACGGCATCAAAGATGAAGAACAGGCCGCAGGCTGTGGTGTACCACATGGAGGTCAGCGGGCGCAGGCAGATCGTAAAGCCCAGCAAAATCGTGATGCCCCCGAGGATCAGGAGAATCGAGGACTTCTTTCTCTTCTGCACGCCGACGCGCACCAGATGGCGGAAGCCATCCCCGATCATCGCGACCCCGAGGACCACCTGGAGGACTGCCGTGACCGAGGAAAGGTCTGCAATGAGCAGGGCGCCGACTGCAAGGAGGGCTGCAGGGACGACAAAGTCCCTCGCACCGGCCTCCTTTCTCTTCGCATCCGCCGCCGCAAGAAACAGGCTGACGATTCCGGCACCCAGGGAGACCACACCCATCAGCCGGGCAATGAAGAGAAGCGACGCCCTCGGGTGCACAAACATCGCAACACCAAGGACAAAAGCTGCGATCGCCAACACAATTCCGCGTTTTTTCATGACACGCACCTCCCCGTCTGCACAGGCTGTCGATATCTTCTGTACAGTTTCATTATAGTGCATTCCCCGGGAGGATTGGTAAAGTTTTTGTAAACTTTGTTCAGTATAGGTAAGTTTTTCGCGCAGTTTTGTGCATCTTTCCGAAAATTTACCTTGCTATGCAAGAAGCAGCGCCACGGCACGGGGAAAGGACAGCACCGCCGGCGTCCTCACAAGAGCAGTTCGGTCCGCATTCCAGGAGAGGGAAGTCACCGTCCCGCTCACCTGATGGGCCGCGAGAACGGTGTCCCCGGCGAGGATAAAGTCCCTCGGCATCACACCGCCCGTCTTCTGCGTGGAGAGCCGCTGCAGGATGCCGCCCTCTCTCACGGCAAAGACGCTGATGCTGTCATCACCCCGGTTCGAGGCAAGGACGCGTTTTCCATCCTCCGTCATCCGGATCGCGGCGCCGTAGGCGTCAAAATCCCCGACGGGGAGGGACCGAAGATCCACCTCCTCCGGGATCGAGCGAAGTCTCTGGAGGTTTCTCCCCGTCACGGCATCGATCACCGTGACATTGGCGCCCATCTCTGTGATGCAGTAGATCCGCTTCCGGTCTTTGTCCAGGACAAGGTGCCTGGGTCCGTCCCCTGCCGCCGTGCGGTACTGCGGCGCCTGCTCTGTGAGACTTCCCTCCTTTTCCAGGCGGTAGTGCCAGATCCTGTCCTCCCCGAGGTCACAGGAGAAGAGCTCCTGTCCGGCAAACGCCGCAAAGTGCACATGCGCCTCCTGCTGCCGCCTCCAGTGCGCGCTTTTCCCCGTGTGGACCTTCCGGTCGGAGAGAGACAGCACGGTGCCATCCCCCTCGATGCGAAGGAGGGACAGACTCCCGTCCCCGTAGTTGGAGGCTGCAAGAGCCGTTCCATCCGCATTGACACAGACGTGGCAGCACCCCTTCCCGCCGTCTCCTGTGACGCCTGCCAGAGTGAGTGCTCCACTCTCCCCGATTCTCCAGGCGGCAACCGCCGCCTCCCCATTCTCTTTCTCTGCACAGGAGTAAAGAATGGGCTTGGCGTTAGTAAAGAACCGGGTTGATGGGTTCCATACCACAACCTCCATGGTGAACTCTCGACGCGATAATGTCTGATGAAGATATAGAATCCCCATTTGGAGCTCTTTTCTTCTCTGCATAATGCCTATCTTGTTATTTATAGTCACATGCTCGGCAAGTAGGTGTATGCTTTTAGGCAATCTAGGTGATACTTTGTTACATGATGCAACACAGCACGGATAGAAGTGTACCCAGCTCGAGCTCAAAGTGAGGGATTAGTGGTCTCATGCTAGGCGATCGCTTATCAACCCGTTTCTTAACTAACGCCATGGGCTTTTTCGGATGTCTCGCAAAGTAGATGGGATTTTTCACCCCGGCATAGCGGGCAAGGATCAAGATGTGTTTTCTCTCCCCGTCCAGTTCGCAGAGTGCAACTCCCGGCTCGCTTTTTTCTGCATAGCTTCCGACATAGAATCGTATTGTCATAATGAATACAGGCGCGGAAACCCCGCCGCTTGCAGCGGGGAGGAGCGCCGTCCCCCTTTCTCAAACAAAAGCTCCGGCATGATGCAATATCCGCAGCTTACTGACAGATACGCTTTTGCCTGAATTCAGTACAACTGCTGTGCCGTTGTTGTGTGTTCCAACTGCAACATAGGTATGCTTTTTATACATTACCTGTGTTCCCGGCTGAATCGGATATCGCTGCTTTCGAACGGCGATACGTCCTTTGCTTACCTTTTTGCCGTGAAAGATCCGAAAGTTCTTTTTCCCATTTCGAGGCTCTGAACGGTTTGTTCTGCCACATGACAGATCTGATCCGGACTTTTTGACACCATCCCCGATATCAATATACTTCGCGTCATAAAACTTCGATAAAACGCGATTATTGCGGCGTCTCTTTTTCAGAAGCTGTTCCGTCGCTCTGTGCACCGGCTGAAACGCTCCCATACAATAGGCATCATTTGCATGCGTCTTGGCAAGGGAGTGATCCCGACGTGACAGCTTTGTATATGCTCCATACGTGGTATGCACAGTCAGACTGGAATCCAAGTCTTTGACAGTCTGCACAATTTTCCACCGCACGGTGTTCATAAACGCTGCGCCAGTCAGAGGTTTCATCTTCGGCTTCCAGCCATATAATTTTCCCTTTTTTTGGTGATTCGCTGCCGTATGGCATTTTGTGCAGACCGTAATCAGGTTGCTCATCCGGTCTGTATGATCGGAGGGTGTTTTCCAGTAACCAACATGGTGCACACGCAGAATCCGTCCATCTTCGATCCCCTTACCGCAGCACTGGCATTTGTAGCCGTCACGATAAAATACCGCTTCACGAAGCGTAGCAATGCTGTAACGGACTCCATGCTGATAGTCTGATCCTTCCGGAATTGGCAGGCCCTTTTCCTTTGCCTCAAGTATCTGTGTATCGAATGTCCCCACTTCAAGGTATACATCACGAATCGGCAGTACCTTTTGGAACGTGGATACAAGACGCACATGGATATCCGCTTTATGCTGAAGTGAGGGTGCAAGCCATCCGGGCTTCTTGGAGTGCGTGCGATTGTCGAACCTCGCTTCACGATACCGAAGCCGGTTGCGTCTGCTCTTGCGGTACCGTCTCTGTGCATCGTGATGCTGCTTCTCATCTGCAAGTGTATCGACCTGCAGATGGACAAACTCATGCTTTGCGCTCTTGACAGAGACACCGATATGCTGATAGCCGGTATCCTCGCAGAGTTCGACCTTCTGCGTATGCGGCGTTTTCTGATCCGGCAGAGCGTAGGTCAGCCGGATTGTAAATCCCGGCTTGTGGCCTGCAATGACTGCTCTGCCGCCTTTGAGCATCTGTCTCACCTTTTTGATATTGTAGGTCGGCATCAGCGGTGAGCCGTCTGCAGCCAGTACATAAATCAGCATAACTGATGCCTCCTTTCTGAAAATCAAACAATCGATACGGTGCCTTACGGCTTCCCGTGCTGTGTCTCCTCAGGGAAGGCATACACGGGGTTCTGCCTACAGGAGGCTCCTTCCCGGAGGAAGAAGCCCCGTTCGGCGGGTCCACATCGCCAATGTTGTCAGCAGTTTGTTGTGTATCACACTCCTCCTACCCTCAGAAATGTTTAGTGACACACCGCAGAGCAGTGGACTTGTGAGAGCATCCACTGGTGCCTGTGTTCACGAGCAGACAAGCCGGAACTGGTCTGCCGAATTTGCCGACAACGTAGCCCATCCGCAACCCGAAGGTTTTTGGACAGGCTCTGGCTACTCACTCAGGACTGCGATGGTGCTGCAGTCCTCATGTTGGGCCGAGAGGGCCATGTGTTGCCACACAACCCCCACGGCTTGCCGTGGGGTTAGTGAGTCTCTTTCCTCCCCGAGCGTTTTCATGCGAGGTACTCTGATCTCTTCGCCGTTTCCGGGACCTGCCTGGACGGTATGCAGCCAGGCGTCCTATTCCGTATCTTCCTTCATGTAGGCATCGATCCGATGATTCAGTTCCTGCCGGATCCCAATCAGCCTCTTCATGATGGTGCCGAACTGAAAGTGCTCTTTCAGGGTCAGCCTGTGGGCTTCCGCCTCTGCAAACAGCCCATCGAAGTCATTCCGCAGTTTCTCCTCGCGCTCCTTCCTGTCCATCAGCTCGATATAGGCCTTTTGGGATTCGTAGTAAACGATCTCTTCCTCCTCCTTCGCATAGTTCTTGCTCTTCGGAACAGGGAACATCTCCCGGATCTTCTCTGCCAGCGCCTCCTCCGGCACAAGTTCTGCGAGGATCCGGTAGCAGATGGTCAGGATCCTCGGCGGGCAGCTCTGCAGGTAGGAGATGAGGTTCTCGATATCCTGAGGAGCTGCCAGTTCCCTCATCCCGGCTTCATCGAGAAGTGCCAACTTCTTCTCCCAGGCGCGCGGGGCTCTCTTCCGGTTGTCATGCGTCAGGTCCTCAAGGTAGCCGTAGACCGCAGAGAGCAGGTTCTTTCGGAGCGATGTATCCAAAAAGAGCGGGGTGAACCCCATGAGAAGCTTGGCTGTCTCCATCTCCTGCTCTGTCAGCGCGGTTTGCTGCCCTGCATTCTGGCCAGAGTCCGTATCCTCCTCGGGCAGGTCCGGTTCATAGTCCCAACCGGTATCCCAGTACTCCTTCTGTCCTTCCCGGAGAAGCTCCGCAGGCATGGTGTCGTAGGTCCCGTCATCGCAGAACGCTGCGATTGCTTTCGCCTGATCGGGATCATCCACTTCCAGATACTCCCGCAGCTTTCTGGCCCTTCTCTTTTCCTCCGGGGCATCCTCCGGGAGCGGAATCTCCCCGTCTCTCTCCGCGATCACGGCATCCTTTGCCGCCCTCTTCACGAGCTTTGCATCTCCCGGGAACCGATCCGCAAGGTACTGTACCTTCTTCAGGTACTCCGCCTTTTTCTCTGGGTCTTTTTCCCGGATCGCATCCATCGCCATGAAAAACAGGGTCTCCGCCCTCGATGCAATCCGGTACGCCCTCTTCCTGTGATATGTGTCTCGCCACGCTCTTCTACCGGCCCTTTCTGCACTCTTTGCATCTCACCCTCTCCCGAGGGCCTGTATCTGAGAACATTGTCCCATGAAGCGGCAGAATGCGCCAGTCCCTGCATCTGCGCAGATCGAGAGGGAGGAGGGGATTGGTCCCTGTTCTCTCGCACCGCACATCCCATTCGATCTGCGGGTGGTTTCAGCAGAAAACGAACAATGGCTGTATAAGCGGCGGCCATGCCGATCGGCCCCACTCATACAGCCATTTCCTTTCCGTGCCACGCTGCCCCTGGCAGTTTTCACTGCCTCCAGATGCCCATGCACATCCTTTGGTTTCTGCATCTTCCATGGACGGTATGCGGCATCATCTCTAAAGAACTCCCTGTGGCAAGCTACCCTTTCACGCTCCCCGCCGTCAAACCCTGCACGAAGAACTTCTGGCAGGAGATGAAAACAATCAAGATCGGAATCAGGCTGAGTACGGACAGCGCAAACACATAGCCCCACTGGGTGAACTGATGCTGTCCGAAGAATCCGGAGATCGCAATCGGGAGCGTCCGCTTTAAGTCATCATTGATTACCGTATTTGCCCAGGGGAACTCCTCCCACGCGGTGAGGAAGTTGAAGATGGAGATCGATGCAATCCCCGGTTTGGTCAATGGGATGATGACATGGACGTACACAGTGAAGACATTGCCGCCGTCCATGTAGGTTGCCTCATCCAATTCGGACGGCACGCCCTCCACAAATCCCTTGATCATGAAGGTCGAGTAGGGAATCACCCAGGCAACATAGAAGGGAATCAGGCCCCAGATGCTGTTTATGGTCTTGAGCTTTACCGCCAGTTCGTACTGCGGCACAATCATCGTGGTACCGGGAATGATCATGGTCAGGATGATGAAGGCAAAGAGCGCCCTGCGTCCCGGAAAGCGGAATCTGGCGATACAGAAAGCGAGTGCGGAGGACACCGCCGCGGAGATTGCGACCGTGCAAACCGAAACCGCAATGCTGTTCAGAAAGTTGCCGAGAAACTTCCTCTGGCTCAGGATATATTTGTAATTCTCCAACGTGATTTCATGCAGCTTCGGAAAGAACTGCGGCGGATATTCATACAATGCTCCATTGGGCTTGAGCGAAGTGCTGACCATGTAGAGCATCGGAAGAATAACAATCACCATTCCGAGGATGAGCAGGACATAGATGAGGGCCTGCATACCGTTTTTCTTCTTCATCTCCATTACTGCTGCTCCTTGTTCTGCATCAGACGGAATTCCAGGATGGCCAGAATGCCGAGTATGAAGGCAATGATAAATGACAGTGCCGCAGAATATCCGAACTTTCCGGTGCTGAATGCCTTGTAGTACATCCAGGTGAGAACGACCTCCGTATCATGGCCGGGCTTCCCATCGGTGATCAGCTTTGTCGACGTATAGACGTTAAAGCCGCCGATCGTCAGCATGACAAGAGCAAACAGGACCGTCCCCTTGATGCCGGGAAGCGTCACATACCGGAATTTCTGCCAGGAGCCAGCACCATCCAGTGCGGCAGACTCATACAGCTCCTGGGGAACCGCCTGCAGCGCAGCCAGAAACACCACCATGTTCCAGCCAATTCCCTTCCAGATGCCGAGCAGCATGGCGACCGTCATTCCGCCCCAGCGGCTGTCAAGCCAGCGGATGTTGGAACCTGTCACATGGATCACATTGGTCAGGAAATAGTTCAGCAGGCCCTCCGTGTTGAAAACATATTTGAATACCAGAGATGCGATCACCCAGGAAGTGATGACGGGAAGATAATAGGCAACGCGGAATCCGATTTTGAATTTTTTGACCGAATTGATCAGAATTGCCACAAGAAGTCCCAGAATCATCTGGGCAGGAACGGTAATCAGCGTGTAGACAATCGTGTTGACAAAGGATGTCTGAAAGTAGGGGTCCGTGACAACACTCCGATAGTTTTCAAGCCCGATAAATTTCTGACTCAGGAAGGATCCGAAGTCCCATTTGAAAAAGCTCATCCAAAACAGGCGGATAATCGGATACACCGTAAAAATACAGAAGATCAGAAGCCCTGGAAGCAAAAGCAGCCCGATCTGAGCCTTGCTCTTTCCTTTTAATTTCATGTCAGTTCCTTTGAAAATCTGCAGGGACAGAGGAGAGGTTCTGTCCCTGCATCGAATTCATCCGGTCGGAGAAAGGTCATTCCGCCAGCAGAGCGTCAACCTTTTTCGCCAGATCGTCCATAGCCTCCTGTGCTGTCTGCTCCCCGTTCATAACCGATGTGACGGAGGCAGTGAGCTCACTGTCAATCTCCGACCAGCTTGCCACGGTCGGGCGGGATTTTGCAGTCTTGAGCTGCTCAATGTACGGCGCAAAGTCTGCATTTTTCACCGTATCGGATTCGAGTGCTTCCTTGTTGCAGGGGATCTGCCCGCACTTTGCCATCTCTTCCTGCGCGTACTCACTCGTCATGAACTTCATGAATTTCCATGCCGCATCCTTGTTGGCAGTGTTGAACATCCCGATATCCTCACCGCCGAGGACGGAGATGGATCCGCCATCCCCTGCCGGGACCGGTGCTGTGGAATACTTGAATTCCGGATAGGCACCTGCGAGCTCTGAAACCTTCCAGGGTCCCTCCAGCAGCATCATGTAGCGCCCGGTTCCAAAGCCGTCGGTCATCGGAATATCACCGCTGTTCCATCCTGTGATTGCCTGTTCCTGGTAGAGATCCGCAAGCATCTGAATTGCTGCCACGGTCTCCTTGCTGTTGAGATAGCCGGTGGCCTTGGTCTGATCCTCATTGGTCAGAGAACCGCCCATACTCCAGATGAACGGGCAGAGGTTCCAGCCGGCAAGGCCGGGTTCATCGTAGCCCCAGACCTGCTGACCGGCATCATTCGTCCCGGAGAGCTTTTTGCAGTCCTCGACAAACTCATCCATCGTGGCAGGTGCCTGCAGTCCTGCCTTCTCAAACGCCTCCGTGTTGTAGTAGAGGATCTTTGTGTTGGTATTCAGTGCCAGCCCGTAGCTGTCTCCGCCGATCTGCGCGGTTGTCATGGCGCTCTCCAGCAGGCCGTCCGCAACATCCTGAAAATCGCTCATCTCCTTGTTCAGCGGAACCAGGATTCCCATCTTCTGGAATTCCGGCACCCACGCGCTGTCCAGTCTCGCAACATCCGGGAGGGTATCGGACTGGGCGCTGATCAGAATCTTATCGTGCAGATCCGCCCACTCATGGGAAACGGCATTGACCGTAATCCCCGGGTTCTCCTCCTCGAATTTCGGGATCAGGACATTCGTTAAGGTTTCATTTTCCGGAGACTGTGCGCTATAATGATGCCAGAAATTGAGGGTGACCTCCTCGGCGGGCTCCGCTTCGGCTGTGGTCTCTGCTGCCGCTTCTGTTGCTGCCTGCCCTGCTGCCTCCGTTGTTGCTGAGTTCTCACTGGAAGCAGTGGTTTCAGATGATGCCGGTGATTGACCACAGCCTACTGCTGCCAGGCACATAGCTGCTGTCAGTGCAATTGCCGGTATTTTTTTGTCTCTTTTCATTTTCAATCCTCCTTTAGAATTTTTGCCTCAAAGGGCTTCATCTTGATCATCAGGCTCCCCTGATATCTCACCTTGTCACCAAGCCTTGCGGCTTCCGGCGCTCCTGGATCTGCCAGAAACTCTTCCCCTGTCATCAGGTCCCGATAGGAAGCCGCCCGCCGCACCGGAATCTCCACCTCCTGTTCCGTCTCCCCCGCATTGATTGCCGTCAGGATGGTTTCCTGCCCGTCAGTACGGGAAAAGACATAGCTGCGGTTTCTGCAGACGTCCGCATAGAACGCCCCGGTCCGTACTGCCGGTTCCCTGTGCCGAATCCGGATCAGATCCCGATACCAGCGCTCCAGATCCGAATCCTGAAGATCTCGGTCCCAGATCATGCATCTTCTGCAGTCCGGATCATTCTCTCCCTCCATGGCGATCTCATCTCCGTAGTAGACAGCCGGCGAGCCGACGAACATCATCTGGAGGGCGGCAGCAGCCTTCAGCTTTCTCCTGTCACCGCCGCAGAGCGTCAAAAAGCGCTCCGTATCGTGGGAATCCAGGAGCAGGTACATAGCCCGGTCCATCTGCGCCGGGTAATCCGAGAGCATCTTTTCCACCCTGTCATCGAAGGCAGCGGCATCGATGGTCTCCAGGGCGATAAAATCCCGAACGGCATCGCGGAATACATAATTCATGATGGCATCCATCTGGACACCATTCATGAGCCGCAGGCCGCTTCCCCAGGTTTCCCCGATCAGGATCGAGTCCGGGTACCGGTCTTTGAGCAGGAGCCTTGCCTCCTCCCAGAGTCCCTCATCCACCTCATCCGCAACATCCAGTCTCCAGCCGTCGATGCGGTATTCCCGAATCCAGTACTCCATGACATGCAGAAAGTAGTTTCTCACCTCGGGGTTCCCGGTGTTCAGCTTCGGCATGTACTTGTAGGCGCCGACACACTCATAGTCATGATGCGTGATGTCCAGAGGAAATGTCGTGGGATAAAACCATTCCCGATATTCTGACTTCTCCCCGTTTTTCAGCACATCCAAAAACGGTGCGAAGTGAACGCCGCTGTGATTGAAGACCCCGTCGAGAATGATCTTCATTCCCCTGTCATGCACGGCGCGGACCAATTTCCGAAAATCGTCATTCGTGCCGAAGATCGGGTCGATCCGGTAATAGTCTGTGGTCGCATACTTGTGGTTGAAGTCCCCGAGAAAAATCGGATTCAGGTAGATGCAGTCTGCGCCGAGTTCCTGTATGTGATCCAGGTGATCCAGAATTCCCTTCAGATCTCCCCCCATGTAGTTTTCCCGATCCGGAATGGTGCCCCAGGTTTTCACACCTTTCGGATCATTAGAGGGGTCCCCGTTTGCAAACCGCTCCGGGAAGATCTGATAGAACACCTGCCCCTGGGACCAATCCGGAAGAGTCACAATGCCGGTTCGATTGGCATACAGAAATTCGAAATACCCATCCTCCGGCGGATCTCTTCGAAATCCCTCTGCCGTCAGATACCAGATTTCCTTTCCTGCGCTCAGTTCAAAATAGTACTTCTGGTACCGGGCTACCTGATGGAAACAGAGCGTTCCCTGGTAGTAATCAAACAGGCCGTCCCGGTACAGGAACTGCAGCGTCTGTGTTTTCTCCTCTTCCGGTGCGGTTCTTGCAAAGTAATGAATCCTGCATTCTTCCGCATCTCTTTTTGCGGTTCGCAGTGTGACAACCAGGGTCCGTCGATCGGAAAGATAGATGTCCGGATAGGTACCGGTATGTCGAACTGCTTCCAGTTTCATTGGCCTCACTCCCTTCTTATGGTTCTCCCGGACGAAGCCCGCACAAGGAGCTTCGTCCGGATCAGCTGATGCTGCACAATCTTCTTTCCGTGCATGCATTCCATCAACATCTCTGCCGCCTTTTCCCCAAGCTGATACGTGTCCACGTCGATGGCAGTAAACGGCGGATCCATATATTCCGCCAGGGGATAGTTATCGAACGTCACGATTCCTGCCTTCTCGGGCACTTGGATTTCCAGTTCCTTCAGTGCCCTTCGTGTATAAAAGGCGATCTCATTGCTGGCGCAGAGGAAGCCCTTGTTCTGCAGGCTTCCAACCTCTTTGACAAGCTTCTTCCCGAGGTCTTCATACCGGTGATGCGCCATCACCACCTGCTCCCTGCATCTGAGCTGGACAGCTTCGCGGTATCCTCTCAGACGATTGCGGGAGAATACCGTCTCATCATCGTCCGCAATCAGCACCGCCTCCGGATAGCCGGATCTCAGCAGCTCCTCCGTCCCCTCGACCGCGCCCTGCTCATTGTCCACATCGACCCATGGCACTTCCTCCGCGCGGCGGGCTGGCTCGCCCATCACCACAAAGGGAAATTCCGCATTCTGGAGAAAGGATATCAGCCGGTCATCCAGGCTCGAGGACGGGATAATCAGTCCATCCACCTTTTTGCCCTGCACCAGCTCCAGAATCTGGGAATCGCTCTGGCCATTGTCATTCGCGATCAGTAGGTTGTAAGCGTGATCCTGAAGCACTTTCTCGATGGCGAATACACTGCGGTTGAAAAAGCTGTTGGAAAATGTCGCCTCATTGGTGGCATTCATCACGAGCCCTGCGGTATTGGTAACCCCTGTTGCAAAGCTTCTGGCGCGGGCATTCGGGTGATAGTCCATCTCCTTCATCGCCTTTCGGATTCTGGCAGTCACCTCATCCGAGATCGGTGCTGTTCCGTTGATCACCCTCGAAACTGTGGAGGGAGAAACTCCAACTATTTTTGCAATATCTTTGATCGTTGCCGACATCGTCGATCTCCGTTCTCAATGCAACCGTTTGCACGATTGGGAAAAAGAATCGGCCCCTTTGGCGGGGTCATGTCAGTGCGTGCAACCGTTTGCACAGTGTTATTATTTATGATCTACAGCTTGCTGTCAATATACTTTTGTATTTTCGTCAATATTTCCAAATATCATGCCTCCATTTGTCGAATTTGACACCCTGCACGGAAGATGCCGGTTATCCCTGCCATCGTCCGTACCAGCTGATGCTGCTCCGCAATTTGCAGGCAAACACAACATTTTCCCCTCCGCATGGTATACTGTGTGAGGAGGGAGGCTGCACGATGGGACTGATGGAGAAGAAGGAAATCCTGTACTCGGTCAAGGGGAATCAGGCCGAGTGGAAAAAGCTGAAGAAGGCACTGAAGGATGCCGGGATCCGGGGCGTGTCCTCCGATGTCTGGCTGGACGAGGCACCCGCCTGCGGCTGCGGTGCCCACCTCGATGTGCGGGACTTTGGTCCCAACGGAAAGATCGACCGGTCTATCTACACGCTGCGGGTTCCCGTCTCCGAGATGGAGGACGCGCTGCTGATCCTCCATGCCCTCTGTCCGGACTATACCCCCTATCAGCGGGATCCGAACCGGAAGAGTCTGTACTGAGGGGAGAATGCAAAAGCAAGCGCCGTTCTGCGGGTCCGTGAGGCCCTGCAGAGCGGCGCTTTTTCGTTGTCCGTATGCTCTTTTTCTCACGTTCCCTGCCAATCGGAAAACAAGTCCAGCTGCCCGTTGATCCAGGACTTCTGCACGGCCTTTTTCACCACATCCTCCGGATTGAGCTGCCCCACCAGCATCGTGGAGGCAGGGTCGTGCTTTCTCATGTTCTCCCGGACGCTTGCTGCATCCGCATTGGCATAGCAGTAGCGGCAGCCGTGGCCGCAGGTGTTGTAGGCCCCGATGTCCGCAGACAGAAGGCAGCGGCAGCCCTGCCTTGCAAAGTTCATGCGGGGTACCAGGAGCTTTTCTCCGATCGCCCGCTCGATGACCGCCTGGGAGAAGCAGCCGTTCGCGTCCACGTGGTCCCGGACCAGGGACTTTTCCTCGTGGCAGAGGTGGATCTGCATGCCAAGCTTCCCCGCCGTTTCGGCAAAGGAGGCAACAAGCTCCTCCTGTTCCCCCTGCGTCACCTCCCGGATGCCCGGGAAATTCCGCTTCGTCTTCTCGTACAGGTCCACAAAGCTGATCACCGCCTGGTCCGTATAGGGGGGCGAGGGCCCCTGCGAGCGACGCAAAGGCCCTCTTGTGAAAGTCCACCGTGTAGCGACCAAAGATCAGCACCGGATCGTAGCGCCACAGGATGGCTTCCCGCCCGGTGTAGGAAGAGAGGGCGCCAAAGGACCTTGCGACCTCTTTTACCTCCGGAACGAAGGGCTCGATGTCCCGCCCGTAGGGCGTGATCGTCACCATGAACACCGTCCGGAAGGGGTCCAGGAGGTGAATCCTGCCAAGGAGCGGAGTCGGGTTCTTCGTGCAGAAGCACAGCGCGTCCACCACCTCCGGGTCAATCCGGTAGCGCGTCACCTGCACCGGGTTGTAGGGGTTGCGCACGTCCACAAAGCCCGCCTGGACCCTTCGGAAGAACCAGTCGGCATAAAAGGCCGGGATGTCCGTCCGGCTTCCTGTCTGCAGGATCAATGCTGCTCCTCCTGTTCCGTCGCACGCTCCGGCGCGGCGTCCTGCGCTGCCAGGTCCTGTTCTGCTTCTTTTCCTTTCGCCGTATCATCCCTTGTCACGCGAAGACCGCCTGCAATCTTCTCCGCCCGGTGGTTGTGGAATTTCGCATCCACGTAGCCGATCACGCTGAACACCAAGGCGCCGATAAAGTTCACGAACAGGTCCTTCATCGTGTCGATGATGCCGATGTCGAGGTATCCGCCGTCCACGACGTAGGTCTTTCCGGATGCGGTCTCGATGATCGTCTTTGTGATTCCGGAGATCTGGATCGGGACCTGGCTGTGGGTCGGGTCGAAGTAGATCGAGCCGATCTTCTGGATCACAAAATCCTTCTGCATGTCGAGGTAAAACGTGCTGTCGAAGAAGAACTCCACAAACTCCCAGCAGACGCCGATCGTCATCGAGAAGCAGAAGGCAACCACCGACAGGTAGAGCGGGGAGAGCTGGATCCGCTTGCTCGAGCGGTTTAGGAGGTCCACCAGGGAGAAGCCGATCGCCGCGCAGAGAAACCCGTTCAGCGTGTGCAGCATCGTATCCCACCCGGGGATTCTGGTGTAGAACCGGTTGACCTCGCCGAGGATCTCCGCCGCAAAGATGAACAGAAAGATGATCACCTGAAACCTCGCCGGAATCTCCACGTGGAGCTTCTCCTCGAGGAAGGAGGGGAGGAGGAAGAGGACAAGCGAGAGCACGCACAGCATTGCCGACTCATAATTTCCCTCCAGCACGCACCGGATCAGGGTCAGGATGACCAGGATACGCAGTACCGTGTAGATCCGAAAGGCCTTCTCATTGCGCTTGATGCGCATGTTCAGGTAGTGGACATAGCGTCCGATCCGCGTCTTGTACGCATAGGATTTCTTTTCCTTCTTCTGTCTGGACCTGTCTTCTCCCATCGCCATCACCTCACAAAAACAGCAGCAGCGCCATGACCGCTGCCGTCACACACATCCACGGGATGTTCGCATTGCGCCGGATCAGAAACTTCTCCGGGTGCCGCCGGTTGACATATACCGTGACCTCCACACCCGACCGCTCGGGCCCCGCGGCGCTGATGTCATCCTGAGAGCAGGTGTTGTAGTGCTCCTCTCCGACATCATAGATCACCCGGGCCGCGTACTGCATTCTCCTTGAGAGGCCCTCCTTTCCCTTGTGCCGCTGCACCCGCTCCACGAAGGTGCCCTTTACCTTCCTGGCATACAGGACAAGCTCCGCTGCGAGGTACACAAAGCAGATAAGCAGCACCACCTCCGCCGTCAGGACAAGAATCATCGTCTCCCCCTCTCTGTCAGAAACCACCCCATGCAGTGGATGGCCTGCTGAAATCTGCCCTCCGCAATCAGGGCATCGATATCCTCCGGGAGGAGGAGCTCCTGCTTCAAAAACTCCGTGGCATCCAGGTGCGGTTCTGCCGTCTTTTGGCAGTTTTTCGCCCGGAACAGAAACGCCCAGTTGTCTGCCATCGTCGCTGCCGAGGGGACTGTGAGAAGATGGGACCAGTCGTTCGTCTCATATCCCGTCTCCTCGGAGAGTTCCCGCATCGCGGCGGCAAGGGCGGTCTTTTCCCCCGCCTCCGACATCGGGTCCGCAATCTCCTCCTCAATGCCCCCCGCGGGGAACTCACAGGTCACCTGCCGCAGGCCGTGCCGGTACTGCCTGACGCAGAGGAACC
This sequence comes from Lachnospiraceae bacterium, assembly GCA_022483465.1. GTDB lineage: Bacteria > Bacillota > Clostridia > Lachnospirales > Lachnospiraceae > CAG-791. Next base: position 792,167 of record JAKVNF010000001.1, read on the forward strand.
TCCCCTCCTCATCAGAGGCGAGGATCACCGCGTAGTTTCTTCTCGAGTAGTTGTAGTAGGGTCCGAAGCTCGTCCCATCCGGGAAGGCAAACGTCTGCTCCCGAAAGTCGATCCAGGCATCCTGCACCAGATGCCTTGTCTCCAGGGCCCGCCAGGCAAGCTCCCGCTCCTCTTTGTTCCACGCCTTCTGGTCAATCATGATCCCATCCGTTTCTCCCCTCACACAAAGGGGTTGTAAAACCGGTCGCCGTCGTGAAACGTAAAGACCAGTGCAAAAGTGCAGAAGGCCGCGGTCCCCGCCATCACGAGGATGTCCGCCGCCGCAAGCTTCCGGTGGGCGTACCAGGTGCGGCGCTTCTTCTTGCCGAAGCCCCGCAGCTCCATGGCATTGGACACCACGTCAATCCGATCCATTGCCGAGAACAGCAGCGGAAAGATGATGCTGGAGGTGCGGCGGATCCTGTCCGTGAGCTTTGCCTTGCTGCTCATCTCAATTCCTCTGGCCTCCTGGGCGTTCCTGATCCTGTGGTAATCATCCTGCACATCCGGAATGTAGCGCAGGGCAATGGCGACAGAATAGGCTGCCGTGTAGGGAATCCCGATCCCGTTTAGGCTCGCCGCAAACTCGGAGGGGTCCGTCGTCACCAGGAAGGCGAAGATCGCCGGGGTGATCGCAAAGTACTTGATGACCACGTTGAAGAGGTAGAACAGCTCCTCCGCCGTCAGATCATGGCCTGGAAAGAGCGGCGCAAGCACCGCCCTGTGATGGTAGATCTCACAGCCCTGGTACGGGGAGAGCAGGAAGATCGCGGCGACGTTCAGGACCATGAAAAAGAGCACCACGCGGAACACCGGGGCAACCTGCCTCCAGGCGGTCTTTGACATCACAAAGACCGCGATCGTCACGGCGATCATGACAAGCAGGATCCTGGTGTCATAGGTCAGGGCGCTGGTAATGCACCAGAGCAGGAAGAAGAAAAGCTTTGTCACCCCGGAGAGCCGGTGGATCCAGGTGTCCTTCTTTACGTAGGAAATCATTCGGTTCATTGGTTTTGTCCTCCCTCCCGCAGGGCCCTCTCACAGGCGATAAACCGCTCCGAGAAGGCCGTCGGGTCGTCAATGCCGCAGCGCACTGCCAGATCGTAGAGGGAGGTCTTCTTGAGATAGGCCCTCTCGGAGAGTCCCTCGTCCGAGAGCACAGCGGCGGGCTTTTCGTCCGCAAGAAGGGTCCCGTCCGCAAGGACCAGGGCCCGATCCGTGTACTCCAGCATCAGGTGCATGTCGTGGGTGATCATCAGGATGGTGAGCCCCATCTGCTCATTGAGCTTTTTCAGAAATTCCATGATCTCGGTATAGTGGCGATAGTCCTGCCCCGCCGTCGGCTCATCCAGGATCAGGATCTTGGGGTTCATCACCAGGATGGAGGCGATGGAGACCCGCTTTTTCTGCCCGAAGGAGAGCGCCGACACCGGCCAGTTCCGGTAGGGGTAGAGGCCGCAGATCTTCAGGGTCTTAAGCACCCGCTCGGTTCTCTCCTTCTCCGGAACGCCCCGGACAGAAAGTCCCAGCCCCACCTCGTCCATGATCATGGGCTTCGAGATCATCTGGTTCGGGCTCTGCATGACAAGGCCGATCCTCTCCCCCCGCTCCTTGACGGAGAGCGGCGCCATGTCCCTGCCCTCCAGCAGGATCTTTCCGGCATCCGGCTGCAGGAAGCCGCAGATCAGCGCGGAGAGGGTCGACTTTCCCGCTCCGTTCTTCCCGACAATCGAGACCATCTCCCCCTCCCGGATGCCAAAGGAGACATGGGAGAGGACCGGGGTGCCCTGGGTGTAGGAAAACGTAAGGTCCTGCACCTCCAGAACCGGCTCTCCCAGCGCCTTTGCCGCCGGCTCCTTCGTGCGGGCAAACCAGCTGCGGACCTGTTCCCGGTAGGGAAGAAGGTTCATGGTCTCGATGTGCTGCGGATGATCCTCCGGTTTTAAGACTGCCCCTGCATGCTTCAGGGCTGCGATGTAAAGGGGTTCCCGCACGCCCTCCTTTTCCAGAAGATCCGTGCAGAGCAGGCGATCCGGCGATTCGTCCGCCGCGATCTCTCCCTCGTGCATCACCACGATCCGGTCCACGTCCCGGTAGAGCACATCCTCGAGCCGGTGCTCGATGATGACCACCGTGACATCCTGTTTCTGCCGGATTCTCTCGATCAGGTCGATGGTGCGCTTTCCGGTGGCGGGATCGAGATTCGCGAGGGGCTCATCGAAGAGCAGGATCTTCACGTCATCGACCAGAACGCCTCCCATGGAGACCCGCTGCTTCTGTCCGCCGGAGAGTTCCCCCGGGGCATGGTCCAGAAAGTCCCGCATCTCCACGATATCCGCCGCCCGGTCCACCTTTTGGAAGATCTCCTCCTGGGGCAGGGCGTCGTTCTCCAGCGCAAAGGCCAGGTCCTCTGCCACCGTCAGGCCGATGAACTGGCCGTCGGTGTCCTGCAGGACCGTTCCCACCTTCTTGGACATGCCAAAGACGCCGGCCTTCTTCGGCTCCTCCCCATCAACCAGGAGTTTCCCCTTGATCTCTCCGGAGAAGGACCCGGGGATCAGACCGTTGATGCAGTGGGCGAGGGTCGATTTGCCGCAGCCCGAGGGACCGGTGATCAGCACCTTCTCCCCGGGGTAGATGTCGAGATTGATGTGCCTGACCGTCGGCTCCTTTTGCGAGCGGTATCGGAAGGAGAAGTCCTGAAAGGAGATGATGGGGTTGTCTTTTGTCTTGTTGTTCGTAGGTTCCATGAATGATCCTGTATGTCTCCTGCCGGGTGCAATCCGGCAAAGCGATTTTCTGTGCCCTTTTATTGTAGGTTCCCCTGCGCGCCGGCGTCAATCCTGGAGAGAAACCGCCCCCAGCTTCCTGCGAAAGATCCCGCCGTCAAAATACAGGGGAGCACCCTGTTCGTCCTGATAAAAGGAGACCTGTTCCGTGCCCGTCTGGACAAAGCCAAGGGCAGTAAGAAGGTGCACGGACGGAAGATTGGCAAGGGCCGTCCCCGCGGCAAACTCGGTTTCCCTCCCCTGCGAGATTGCCCAAAGCAGTGCCTCCAGGCTCTCTCTGGCATATCCCTTCCCGTGATAGGCGCTGTGAAAACAGTACCCGATCTCATAGCCCTCCGGGGTCTTGTGAAAAATGACATACCCGATTACCGCGTCAGCAAGGCACACGGCAAAAAACATGTGCTCCCTTCCCGGGGAGAGAGCAGCCCAGCGCCTTGCCTTTTCCTGTGCTTCCCCTGCCGTCTCTCGGTGCGGGACGTCATACCGCGCATATCCGGAGCGATTGAAATCCGCCCAGATCTCCATCAGGGCCTTCCAGTCTGATTCCCGCACAAAGCGGATCCGGAGCCTCCTCGTATGGATCTCCAGGCTGTCTTCTCTCTGCGCTTTCTCTGTGATCCTTTCTGTTTCCATAGATCTGTCTTTTCTCCTCCTCTGTTTTTCTTTCCGGAAAAAAGGAAAGGAAACCGCATGCCGGCAGTGCCAGGCACACGATTTCCTCTGCTTTGCAGGGACAGACGGGGATGATCACCCCCGGGCCTTTCTCAGTCCTCCTTCTCCAGGGAAGCGGACTTGCCGGCGATCCTGCTGTAAGCTGCCAGAAGGAGCGATCCCAGAATGCCGACGATCAGGATATTGCCGAGGAAGGCGGCAGCGCCCTGTAAAAACACCTTGTTTGCGGGCTCTGCATAGACGGCGATGTCCAGCGCCGGAGCCAGGAGAATCCAGGCAAGGGCATTGGCCACAACCTGAACCACGTTGAAGAGCACGATGTTCTTCTTTGCAAAGCCGCCCTCCCGGACCGCAAACTTCTTTGCAAAGGCACCGATCAGAATTCCGACCACTGCCTCCGGGAAGACCCAGCTCCACCAGACGCTGCCGTAGAACAGCGCATCTCCCAGCGCATGGCCGAGAAGTCCCACGATCGCGCCGACCAGCGGTCCGAAAATCGCCGACAGGAAGGCAAGGACAGCCATTCTCGGCTGGAGCGAGGTGTTGGGGATACCGGTGGGGATCTGGACCTCCGTCAGGGCCACAAACAGGGCCGTGCCAATGCCGATGGCAACCACTTCTTTGATTCCGAATTTCTTCATGATGCTCTCTTCCTCCTCTCCTGCGCACCGCGCAGGCAAAATAGCTTGCAACGCCTACACGATAGCATAAAAAAGCGGAGGCGGGGAGGGCGGTTTCCGCACGCATCGCTCCTCACTTTTTGCAAAATGTCCCACTTTTTCTGCGTGTCACAGTCATGCCGAGAAATTCATAGCCGGTACTTCCGATCGCCTCTGAGAGCTCTGCCCGCAGCGTCCCGTAGGTTCTCTGCCCGCGGAGGACAAACACCGCCTTCCCGGTGACATGGGAGACGCAGAGCCCCTTTGCGTCCGGAACGACAGACCGGACGGCCGAGGCGATGTGGCTCTCGCAGACGCCGCACATCATGCCGGCGACGACGCACTCGATGCGGGTTCCCGCCGGGAGTAGGTCGTCCTCCTTCCCCCGCTCCTTCGGCCGCTTCGGGTCAAAAAACATGCTCAGAAAGTCCCGCAGGGCAAAGCCAAGGACCACCGCGAGCATGGCGATGAGAATCAGGTCGTAGCCGTTGAATACCCCGATGATGTTCTCTTTCATGTCTCCTCCATGGCAGTGTTCTGCCTTTGCGTCAAAAATCCCCGGAGGCAGCTGTCTCCGGGGACTGATGGTATCACAGGAGCCTTCGTTACTCCACGCTCACGAACTTGTATCCAGCGTCCGCGACAGCCTTCTCCAGATCTGCGGCGGGGACCTCTCTCGTCTCCTCGATCACAGCGGTTCCCTTCTCATGGGAGACCTCGGCGGAGGTGATGCCGTCGATCTTCTCCAGCGCCTTCTTCACGTGCTTCTCGCACATATTGCACATCATGCCATCTACGTGTACGGTTCTTGTCATTTGTTTCTCCTCTTTTCTGTGTTTTTTACAAAATTTATGTTATGCGGCGCCGTTCTCCCGGATCTCGCCCTCATAGGTGTAGTCCGCGTCCTCCACCGCCTGCTTCATGGCCTTCTCGTCCGGGTCCTTCGTGACAGTGAGCGCCACGATCCCGGTGGTGTGGTCTGCCTTCGCATCCTCGATGCCGTCCACCTTCTTCAAGGCCTCCGACACGTGGCGCTCGCAGTTCTCACACATCATACCGCCAACCCGGATCGCCATGGTAGCTGCGGCAGCGGCATCCTTATCCACACCCACATAGGTGTAGTCCGCATCCTCCACCGCCTGCTTCATGGCCTTCTCATCGGGGGTCTTTGTGACCGTGAGCACCACCTTTCCGGTGGTGTGATCTGCCTTCGCATCCTCGATGCCGTCCACCTTCTTTAAAGCTTCCGACACGTGCTTTTCGCAGTTCTCGCACATCATGCCGTCTACCAGGACCGTCTCCGTCTTTGCTGCTTCCTCTTTTTCGGTGCCCGCATACTCGTAGTCCGCGTCCTCGACTGCCTTCTTCATGGCAGCCTCATCCGGCGTCTTCGTGTAGGTGACAAGCACCTTTCCGGTCTTATGGTCCGCTTTTGCGTCCGTGATGCCGTCCACCTTCTTCAGGGCTTCCTGCACATGGTGCTCGCAGTTCTCACACATCATGCCGTTTACCAGAACGGTCTCCGCTTTGGCCGCTTCTTCCGGCTCCTTCTTTTCCGGGATCGGGCAGTTCGTCTGGGTGCCGTTCACGGCATTCACCGCCACGGTGACCTTCTGCGTCTCCTCGTCCGGGAGAGCCCGCTTCTTCATCGGATGATCGTGTCCCGCCTCATGCAGCTTGAACAGGTTCAGCCGCAGGGCGTTCATGCAGACCGTAAAACTTGAGAGGCTCATTGCCGCCGCGCCCATCATCGGGTTGATCTGGAGCGCCGGATAGACACCGGCTGCCACCGGGATCAGGATGGCGTTGTAGGCAAAGGCCCAGAACAGGTTCTCGTGGATGTTCCGGAGTGTCGCCCGGGAGAGCCGCACCGCGGCGGACACATCCGTGAGCTTGGAGTTCATGAGCACGATGTCGGCGGAGTCGATGGCCACATCTGTGCCGGCGCCGATGGCGATGCCGATGTCGGCTCTCGTCAGGGCCGGGGCATCGTTGATGCCGTCGCCCACCATGGCGACCCGGCCGCGCTTCTGGAGCCTGCGGATCTCGGCCTCCTTCCCCTCGGGAAGAACGCCCGCGATCACGCGGTCCACCCCGGCCTGCTTTCCGATGGCCCGGGCGGTCCGCTCGTTGTCACCGGTCAGCATCACGACCTCGATGCCCATGTTCTGAAGTTCCTTGACTGCCTGTGCGGAGTCCGCCTTGATGACATCCGCCACGGCGATGATGCCAAGGAATGCGCCGTCCCGCTCAAAGAACAGCGGGGTCTTGCCCTCTTCGGCCAGGGCGTCGGCCTTCTTCTGCAGTGTCTCGGGGATCGCTGCAGCCGTGGCGATGAACTTCCCGGAGCCGCCGGTCACGGTATGACCCGCAACCGTTCCGGTCAGGCCGTTTCCGGCAAGAGCGCGGAACCCGGATACCGCAGAGGCATTAAGGTGTCTCTCTTCGCCAAGCGCCACGATGGCACGCGCCAGAGGATGTTCACTTTTTTGCTCCAGTGAATAGGCCGCGGAGAGAAGCTCCTCCTCCGAGCAGCCATCTGCCGGGACAAGATCCGTCACCTGGGGCTTTCCCGCGGTGATGGTACCCGTCTTGTCCAGCGCAACGATCTGGATCTTGCCGGCATTCTCCAGGGCCTCAGAGGTCTTGAACAGGATGCCGTTCTTGGCGCCCATGCCGTTGCCCACCATGATGGCAACGGGAGTTGCAAGGCCCAGGGCGCAGGGGCAGGAGATCACCAGGACGCTGATGGCCTTCTCCAGGGCGTAGGCGACGTCCCGGCCAAGCAGCATCCAGACCACGAAGACCACCGCAGCGATCAGCATGACGGCGGGCACAAACACGCCGGAGACCTCATCCGCGATCCGGGCGATGGGCGCCTTGGTGGCCGCCGCATCGCTGACCATCTGGATGATCTGGGAGAAGGTGGTGTCCTCACCGACCCGGTCTGCCTTTGCCCGGATGAAGCCGGACTGGTTGATCGTGGCAGCGCTCACCTTGTCACCCACCGCCTTGTCCACGGGAATCGACTCACCGGTCAGGGCGGACTCATCGACGGCGGTCTCGCCCTCGATGATCTGTCCGTCGACGGGGATCGCCTCGCCGGGCTTGACCACAAAGATGTCGCCGATCCGCACATCATCGATGCCGACTTCCTGCTGGACGCCGTCCCGCTCGACGACAGCCTTCTTGGGCGCCATCTTCATCAGGTTCTTCAGCGCATCCGTGGTCCGCCCCTTGGAGAGGGACTCCAGGGTCTTTCCGACCGTGATGAGCGCCGGAATCATGGCCGCGGACTCAAAGTAGAGCTCATTGTGGTAGAGCGGCATCAGATCCATGTTTGCGGTGCCCGTGGTCACCAGGTAGGTCATCCGCAGCAGGATGGTAACCGACCAGCCGAAGGAGACCGAGGAGCCCAAAGCCACCAGGGTATCCATGTTCGGGGCGCGGTGCCAGAGGGAGCGGAAGCCCGAGATAAAGAATGCCTTGTTGATCAGCATCACCACGATCGCCAGCAGCATCTGCACGATGCCAAGGCCGATATGGTTGTGGTTTAGAAACGCCGGGACGGGCCAGGAGAGCATGTTGTGGCCCATCGTGATGTACATGAGAATCAGGAGAAACACGATGGAGGAGACAAGGCGCTTCACCAGCTTCGGGGTCTCCCGGTCCTTCAGCGCGTCCTCCTCAGCGGCAAGCTTTGCACTTGCGCTCTCCTTCTGTACGGTTCCCTCGCCCTTTGGCTGGGCGCCGTATCCCGCCCGCTCCACGGCCTGGATGACCTCCTGCGGGGAGGCGGTTCCCTCCACCGCCATGGAGTTGGTCAGAAGCGATACCGATACGCTTGATACGCCGGGCACTTTGGCCACGGCTTTCTCGACATGGGCCTGGCAGGAGGCACAGGTCATGCCCGTCACAATGTATTGATCCATAGCTGTCTTCCTTTCGGCCCCCGGGTGCCATGCCCGGGACGGTCTTACTTCATGAGCTTTTGCAGCACGTTGCAGAGCTCGTCGATGGTTTCGTCATTGCCGTTGCGGATGTCCGTCGCGACGCATCCCCGGATGTGGCAGCCCAGCAGCGTCTTGTTGAAGCTGTTGAGCGCGCTGGTTGCCGCCGAGACCTGAATCAGGATGTCGGGGCAGTAGGCATCGTTTTCCACCATCTTCTCGATGCCGCGGATCTGTCCCTCGATCCGCCGAAGCCGGGAGAGCAGAGCTTTCTGCTCCTCCGGGGTGCGCTTGACGTGCCGTCCGCTGCAGGCAGGACAGGCACCCGTTTCCCCGGCAGCAGGCGAAGCCATTGCTTCGCCTTCCGGGATGATGTCTCTTGTTTCCTGGTCTTTCTGTTCTGCCATAGGTTCCTCCTTATACCCCGTCTGGGTATCTTGTGGCTCGTACTATATACCCCCTCACGGTATCTGTCAAGCACCGTTCCCAAAATTTCTGCGGCGGCTCCCCTCCCCTTTTTCGTTTCCCCGCGTCCCTTCGTTGACACTCAATTTGTAGTTTTTTATACTTGTTTCGGATTTGGAACCATTGCTACACAGGAGCTGTTTTGTCACCAATCGATCAGGAAATGGAGGATTGAAATGGAGCAGGATATGTATGAGCGCTGGCTTGCCGCAAATCTGGAGGATTCGGATCTGAAGCCGGAACTGATGCGCATTCAGGGGAATGACGCAGAGATCCAGGACCGCTTTGCCGTGTCCCTGAAGTTTGGCACGGCGGGTCTTCGCGGCGTCGTTGGCGCCGGCACCAACCGCATGAACATCTGGGTGGTCCGGCAGGCAACCCAGGGACTTGCCAACTGGGTGAAGACCCAGGGCGGGACCCAGACCGTGGCAGTCAGCTATGACTCCCGTATCAAGAGCGATGTGTTCGCAAAGACCGCAGCCGGTGTCCTCGCGGCAAACGGCATCCGGGTTCGCATCTACGATGCGCTGATGCCGGTGCCGGCCCTCTCCTTTGCAACCCGCTACTATCACTGCAATGCGGGCATCATGATCACCGCCTCCCACAACCCGGCCCGGTACAACGGCTACAAGGCCTACGGCCCGGACGGCTGCCAGATGACCGATGACGCCGCAGCCATCGTCTACAATGAAATTCAGAAGACCGACATCCTCACCGGGGCAAAGTTCGAGTCCTTCGCCCAGGGCGTGGAGGACGGCCTCATCCGCTTCGTCGGAGACGACTGCAAGAAGGCCTTCTATGAGGCCATCGAGGCAAGACAGGTGCGCCCGGGTCTTTGCAAGAGCGCAGGCCTCAAGCTCGTCTACTCTCCGCTCAACGGCTCCGGCCTCGTTCCGGTCACCCACGTGCTGAACGACATCGGCATCCATGACATCACCATCGTCCCCGAGCAGGAGTACCCCTCCGGGTATTTCACCACCTGCCCCTATCCGAATCCGGAGATCCGGGAGGCACTGCAGTACGGCCTGAACCTGGCCGAGAAGAAGAGCGCAGACCTGATGCTCGCCACCGATCCCGATGCGGACCGCGTGGGCATCGCCATGAAGTGCCCGGACGGCACCTATGAGCTGGTCACCGGAAACGAGATGGGCGTCCTGCTTCTGGACTACATCTGCGCCGGCAGAATCGAGAAGGGCACCATGCCGAAGAACCCGGTGGCGGTCAAGTCCATCGTCTCCACACCGCTTGCCGACCTGGTGGCTGCCCACTACGGCGTGGAGCTGCGCAGCGTCCTGACCGGTTTCAAGTGGATCGGCAATCAGATCGCCCAGCTCGAGGCCGCCGGTGAGGTGGACCGCTTCATCTTCGGCTTCGAGGAGTCCTACGGCTACCTGGCTGGCCCCTACGTGCGGGACAAGGACGCCGTCATCGGCTCCATGCTGATCTGCGAGATGGCAGCCTACTATCGCAGCATCGGCTCTTCCATCAAGCAGCGCCTGGAGGAGATCTACCAGGAGTACGGCCGGTACCTGAACAAGGTCGACAGCTATGAGTTCCCGGGTCTGTCCGGTATGGACAAGATGGCGGGCATCATGGAGAACCTCCGCAAGAATCCGCCGAAGGACTTCGCCGGCATCGCCGTCACGAAGGTGACTGACTACGAGGAGTCCGAGAAGACCGGCCTGCCGAAGGCAAACGTCCTGATCTACGCCCTGGCGGACGGCTCCACTGTGGTGGTGCGCCCCTCCGGCACCGAGCCCAAGATCAAGACCTACTTCACGACCAAGGGAAAGGATCTGGCTGAGGCCCAGGCAAAGAAGGATCTTCTGACCTCCGCAATCCGTCCTCTGCTCACCTGAAGCTTGAAATAAAGATAGATACTAACGGGAGTTTCGACATTTCAGCATGAAAACGCGGAGTTTTGACCGTGTTTCCATGCTTTTTTGTTGGCCTAAATGTATCGCCCTATTACTTCTATGTGTAGACTATTGATTTATGTCCTATTTCATTGACTTATCGAACACATATTGATATAATAATCAAGCATTTAAGGGATATATAGGTAGGGCGATACATGGCGTCAATCAGAAAGAAAACCAAAAAGGGACATGATTACTACTACATCGTCACCAGTAGACGGGCTCCAGGGAGCAAGTACCCCAAAGAGGTCGTCCTGGAATACATCGGCCCTGTTGACAAACTCTTCGATCGTGTGCTGAACGAGTATTACCTCCGGACAGGTGACCCAAAGGGAAACGCATCTGGAAAACAGGCGGAACATGAAACTGGCGGGGTGAGGTTCAAGTGCTATTCGCATGGCGGACCGATGGCGATGTTCCGCATGGCTCAGTACATTGGAGTCGAGAAGATCCTGGACGAGGCGTTTTCATCCAAGACAATCCAAGGGATGTCCCGCAGCAGAGTGCTCCTGCTTGCTGCTATTCACAGAGCAATCGATCCTGCCAGCAAGAAAGCGTTTTCCGCCTGGGCGCAGACAACAAGTCTCCCGTATCATCTCGGCTTCGCACCGGAAGCCCTGTCTTCCCAGGCATTCTGGGAAGCGATGGACGGGATCTCCGAGGAGGAAGTCCACAAAGCACAGCAGCTGCTCACCAAAAGACTGCTCGAGATGTACCCCGATGAGTTGAACGACCTGCACCTCGACTACACGAATTACTTCACCTACATCGACACCCGGAACGGCCGCTGCGTGGTGTGCCAGCGGGGGCACAACAAGCAGAAGCGGACTGATCTGCGGCAGTTCAGTCTTGCGATGATCACCAGTCATCTGCTGCAGGTTCCTGTCCTCTGGGAGATGTATGAGGGAAGCAGGAATGACAAGGCAGAGTTCGGTGCATTCATGGAGAAGGTACAGAAGGATCTCCCGGATACAATCGGGAAATCTCTGGACGAAGTCACGGTTTCTTTCGATGGCGGCAGCAATTCGGAGGAGAACTTCAAGTCCCTCCGGGTACACTTCATCTGCGCCCACTCACTCGACTCCCATAAAGAGCTGTATGACATCGACGTGGATCAGTACCAGGAAGTGAAGCTTGCAAACGGCCACACAAGACGTGCATACCGCATCGACGGGCTCACATTTTCCGGAATCACCGGAACGGGCATTCTGACGTACAGCGAGGATCTGTACATCGGCCAGGAAGCGCAGATGGGCCGGGACATCGAGAAGTTCAAGGCAAAGTTTGAGGAGTTCAGGTCTCGCTGCCAGAATCCCAGATCCCGCATCTACTCTTCCATGAGGAAGCGCAAAACCGAGGTAGAAAAGCAGATCAGCGAGGTCACGAAGGAAAACGAGGAGCTGCTGAAGGAGCAGAAAGATCAGGCGAAGAAGGGACGAAAGAAGAAGCCAAAGGAGGTCCCGGTATGGGACGAAGCCAGTGAGTTTCTGAAGCTTACCCGCAGCTGTTTCACGGGGCTGCGCACGCTGGAGCAGTTCATCACCATCATCCCTTCCGGAAACATGGAGAGCGGATACGATGTGAGCTTCCAGCTCGATGAAGCGAAACTGGCAGTCTATAAGAGAAAGTACTACGGCAAGAAGCTGACCTGCACCGACAGAACGGACTGGTCGACGGAGGAGGTCCTCTCTTCGTATGCTTCACAGGAGTGCATTGAGGATCTCTTCAAGACGAGCAAGAAAGTGGACCACTTTGCCGTACGCCCGCAGTATCACTGGACAGACGACAAGATCCGGGTACACGTCTTTCTCTGCTTCCTCGCGATCACGATCGCAGAGGTACTTCGAAGACGGATGGCAGATGAAGGTCTTACCTATACAAAGGCGGCAATGCTGGACGAGTTGTGCAAAATCCACGACGGATGGATTCTGATGCCGGGTCAGAAGAAGGCAGTCAGGGCACTCGAGGAACTAACGCCAAGTCTGCAGAGCATGTGGAATATCGTCGAGAAGATACCTTCGCCAGATAATGTAAAAAGGGATAAAAAAAGAAAACTAAGAAAGAATTAACTACAGAATAGTAATTGGGCGATACAAAAGTGAACCCTTGCGAAGCCGCTAAACATCTGGCTTCGCAAGGGTTTTGCTTTGTCCTAAATCGAAACTCCCGCTAAGAACACAAGGTCCCCGGGAGAGGCCGCGCAGCGCGGCCCCCTCCGGGGACTTTTGCTGCCTGTGATCTTGGTCTTCGCGCCTGCCGCCCTGCAGCTGCGCTTCCTTTCTCCATTCTCTGCGATATCAAAAACACCGCTTTCTCCCTTTTGCAGAAGAAAGCGGTGTTTGATGATCATCTTCCCGTATTCCGGCGGTCTCATCTTGTCTCTGCAGTCTTTTCCCGCCCCGCGGGGCGAAGGAACAAAAGCGCCAGAACCAGGGTCAGCACATCCGAGAGCGCCTGGGCGTAGAGGACACCGGGAAGGCCCGCCGCCCGCGCAAGCAGGACAATGCAGAGGGTGAATACAAGCCCCTGCCTTGCCACCGAGAGGACGAGGGCCGGCAGGGCCCGCCCCTGTGCCTGAAACAGCGTGGTGCACACGAGGATCACCCCGGCGGCGGGCTGGGAGATCATCGCCGCCCGGAGGATCCGGGTTCCTGCCGCGATGATGGCCTCATCCTTCATGAAGGCCCCGATGAGGAGCGGTGCGGCAACGAAGGAGACCGCCACAAAGACCGCCGAGATCACGAGCTCCGCCAGGATGTCAAAGCGGATCAGGGCCGACAGGCGCTTCCGGTCGCCGGCCCCGTAGCTGTAGCCCAAAAGCGGCTGGGCGCCGAAGGCGGAGCCCACCATGATCAGGGTGCAGACCATGTTGACCTTCATGGCGATGCCGTAGGCGGCCACCTGGTCGGTCCCGTAGGGCAGGAGCATCCGGTTGGTGAGAAGGCTGGCGTAGCTCTGAAAGATGTTGGTGAGGGAGGCGGGAATGCCGATGGCAAGGATGCCCGCAAAGTCCCGCCCGCGGATGGACGCCTTCTTCGGTGCAAAGGACAGGTGCCTTGCGCGCGCCTTCATGGCCCAGAGGGAGACCAGCACCGCGATGAGGTTGCTCAGGACCGTTGCCAGTGCAGCGCCCGCCGCCCCCATGTGCAGCGCAAAGATGAAAAGCGGATCCAGGCCGATGTTGATGAGCGCGCCCGCCACCGTCGAGATCATCGCCTCATTGGCAAGGCCCTCAGTCCGAAGCAGGTTGTTGGGAATAATGCTGAGGATGACGGCAGGACTTCCCGCGGCGAGGATCTGGTAGTAGGCCTTCGCATAGGGAAGGGTGTCCTCTCGCGCGCCCAAAAGCGCGAGGATCGGATTCTGAAACAGAAGGAGCACCGCGGCGACGGCAATACCAAAGACAAGACCTGCCAGAACGGAGAAGGCCGAGAGGTGCTCAGCCTCCTCTCCTCTTCCCTCCCCGAGGCGCCGGGAGATGATCGTGGCGCCGCCCAGGCCGAACACGTCTCCAAAGGCCACCATCAGCGTGAACATCGGGGCGCACAGGGAGACGCCGGCCACCAGCTCCGTGCTGCCGGTGCGCGCGATGAACCAGGTGTCCGTCAGGTTGTAGACAAGGCTCATCACCATGCCGAGGATGACCGGAAGGGCGAGCTTTGCGTAAGCCTGCCGGACCGGCATCGTCGTGAAGACCGCGTTCTCCTCCTGCTTTTTCTCCCGCCTCATAGGGAAAAGATGCGGCGGATGCTGTCATAGTGGAGGAACTCTCCCGTCCGCGCAATCTCCGCGATCTCCTCCGGTGTGGCAAGCTTCCACTCCAGGACCTCTTCCTTCTGGATTTTCACATCCTCCGGCGCAAAGTCCAGCACGTACCGGTACACGTCCGCGAAGTAGTTGTCCCCCTGTCCCGGATTCTCCCGGTGATAGGTAAAGACATATCCCCCCTCTGCAGAGGCGACGTCCAGTCCGGTCTCCTCGAGGATCTCCCGGTGGATTGCCTGTTCCGAGGTCTCCCCGGCGCGGCAGCCGCCGCCGGAGATCTCCCAGGCGCCCGGCGCCCAGGCCTTGGTCAGAACGCGGCGGGTGATCAGGTACTTTCCCTCCCGGTTGCACACCGCGCCCAGGACCGTCAGGTGGTACTCATCGTCCTTCAGCGTCCAGTGGTTTCGCTCCATGGTGCGGCCCGTCGGCTGCTTGTTTTTGTCGTAGATGTCCCAGAGTTCCATCCTGTGCCTCCTTTTGGGTGTGTTGTGAAACGGAATCAGCGAAAATAGGTCACAATGCCGTAGATGACAAGAAATCCCACGATGCAGGGAAGAACATAGCGGAAGTACCAGCGAAGCTTTGCCGGGACGCGAAGTCCCTCTCCCTCGTTGGCCTCCTTCAAAAAGGCGTCAAAGCCCCAGCCGAACTTCCAGCAGCAGAACAGGGTGATCACGAAGGATCCCACCGGCAGGCAGATGTTGCTGACAAAGAAGTCCTCCATGTCCATTACCGTGTTGCCCGCCCGAAGCGGAGAGAAGGCCGACCAGACGTTGAAGCCCAGGGC
Organism: Lachnospiraceae bacterium; assembly: GCA_022483465.1. GTDB lineage: Bacteria > Bacillota > Clostridia > Lachnospirales > Lachnospiraceae > CAG-791. Next base: position 807,212 of record JAKVNF010000001.1, read on the forward strand.
GCAGGGGATCGATCCCAGGGCGATCACGATGCCGTTGACAAGGCCCGCTTTCCTGCGGGAGGTGCCGTGCAGGTCGATGGCAAAGGCCTGCAGGTTCTCAAACACCCCGATCATTGTGGAGAGGGCTGCAAAGAACAGGAACACGAAGAACAGAAAGCCCCAGAACCGGCCGCCCTCCATCGAGGAAAAGACCCGGGGGAGAGTGAGAAAGATCAGGCTCGGCCCGGAGTCCGGGCTGATGCCGTAGGCAAAGCAGGCGGGGAAGATGATGAGTCCCGCGGTGATGGCCACAAAGGTGTCCAGCACGGTGACCGTCAGGGCCTCCCCGGCGAGGCGCTTGGTCTTGTCGATGTAACTTCCGAAGATCTCCATGCCGCCCATGCCGATGGAGAGGGTGAAGAAGCTCTGGTTCAGGGCCGCGTACATGCAGTTCCAGAGGCCCGCCTCCTGGATCCGCTCCCGATTCGGCTTTAAATAAAAGGAGATGCCCTCCTCTGCCCCGGGGAGCGTCAGGCTCCGGATGCCGAGGGCCACCATGATCGCCAGGAGGGCGATCATCATAAACTTGGTCACACTCTCGACGCCGTTTTTAAGTCCCATGGAGCAGACCACCGCAGTGACGACCACCACGATCAGCATGCTGGTGACCAGGATCTTCGGCGAGGCGATCATCTGCGTGTACACCGCGGCAATCCCGTCGGTGTCAAGGCCGGAGAACCGCCCGAGGCCCATCTGCACCGCGTAGTAGAGGATCCAGCCCGAGATCACCGAGTAGTACATGAGCAGCACGTAGTTGCCCGCCATGGCAAGATACCCCATCAGGTGCCACTTCGTCCCCTTCTTCTCGAGCATCCGGTAGGCGGGCAGGATGCTGCGCTGGGATGCCCGCCCCATCGCATACTCCATCGTCATGACGGGAATGCCCAGAATGATCAGAAACAGGATGTACGTGAGGACAAAAAATCCCCCGCCGTACTGTCCTGTGATGTAGGGGAAGCGCCAGACGTTTCCCACCCCGATGGCGCAGCCGGCTGACAGCAGAATGAAGCCCAGCCGGGATCCCAGTGTCTCTCTCTTTTCCATATGTAATGCGAACTCTCCCTTCTGATTTTGTTTCACAGAACAAAAATCCAGTATACTGCATGCGCCGCGTTAAAGCAAAAAAGTGCAGTTTTGCCTCTGTCTCAGGGTTACTATTCACGGGGTAAAGTGCCTCGTGCTGCAAAGTCACGACCTCCATGCCGGGAGATTGCAACAATCCCCCAGCTCTTATCAAGATGATCATGAGAGGTGCGCGGCCTTTCGGCCAGCGCGCCTGCACTTTCTGCGTCTATTTTATCTCACCCTGACTCGGTCCCGTGGAACAGTTCCTTTACCGTTACCGGATTCCCATCCGTCAGCCGTTTCAATGCATTCATCTCGTTCCATCCATTCCTCCTGCATGTCTCCACGTAGCTCCGCAGTGTTGCGTAGTACTGCGCATACTCAACGCTTTCAAACTGACCGGATACCTTCATCTTGCTCTTTACGCCTCTGAGAGATCTCTCGGATAACGAGTTCGTTGTGGGTATGCTGAAGTCCTCAATCCAATGGAAATAGTTCCTGCGATACTTGCGGAGACGATTGAGCAGTGCTCCCTCAAACGCATATCCATAGTCCGCTCCCTTCATATTCCTGACCTTTTTGTACAGTTCTGCGTGTTCCTTGTCTCCCTTTGCCAGGCATTGATCCAATGAGGCATTGAACTGCCTGATTCTCTCCGGCGGAAATGATGTGCTTCCCTCTCTCTTCGCTTTGTTCCGATCATGAATGGTCTTCCCGATCAGATCTTTCAGATCTGCAGACCAGGTATGCCCGGTATCATTCGTATTCCGCTGTGCGTCACGCTCCAGATGCTGATTGCATTCAACGTTTCGGAATCGGAACTCCCTGTTGTAGTTGCCGGTGTAGTGATCATGCATTACCTTTTGGCTTTCGTTCAGTTCTGACAGGATGCCATCCTCCCTTACACCGTCAAGATTCTTCTTCTCGTGAGCCGTGTAATAAGCGATCCTGTCATCACCATAAAAGCGAAGGCATGCGCGCTTGGTATTCACAAAAATCACCGTATCATCCCAGTAAAGCAGGTCCTTCTTCAGCATCTCATTCCGAAGATCTTCTTTGAAATTCTGAAGATCCTTTGCCGCCCTTTTGATCTGCTTGGCGATATATCCCTCGCATGGTACAAACCTGCCGTCGAAAAGGCCGCAGAGAAACTGGCGGATCTTGTTGATCGGTACATTCTCGGAGACAGCAAGGGACAGAATCAGATCCCGGGTATTGCTGCCGTACTGATTTTTTGCGGTGTGCCTTGCATCCACTGGAACCTTGACCTGAGTACCGCAGTTCGCACACTGGTAGATCTTGTACAGATGCCGGTGGTAAGTCCGGACGATTTTGAAATCGACCTCCTGATGTTCCTCATACCTTCCGGTATCTATGAGATCTCCGCCACATACGCTGCACTTTTTCTCATCTTCTTTCAGCTCATGTGTTGTGGTATCGGTAGCCTGTTCTGGATCAAAAGCCGGCATCTCTGATTTTGCGTGCCCCGGCTGTCCTCCTTTGTGATTCCCTGTTGTCGGGCGCAGGTTGGGAATTACTTTTTTCTTGTTCCTGGGCGTCTGTGATGTCGGCGTTCCGCTGTCCGTTCCATCCCGATTGATTTTGTCCTCGAGATGCCTGACCATAGCCCGCAGCTCATCGATTGTGTCCTGCTTTTCTCTCAGCTGTCTGTCCTTGTCCGCAATGACCTTTTTCAGTTCATTGTTGTGCGCCTGAAGCTCTTCAATTTTCTGACCTCGTCTGCTCAGAAGTTCCTGCAGGTTTGCGGCCTTTCTTTCCGCGGATTCCCGCTTCATCCCGATTGTTCTCAACTGCTCTGAGAGCTTGCGGTTTTCCCGTAATGACTGACTTAACCTGCTCTGCAGATTCTTTGCTGTTTCCAGTGCTTTCCGCCAGTTGGTCTCGGCTTTTTCCTGTCGGCTGTTTGCGAGTTTGACCTTTCGGTTGCAGTCAGCCCGGAAGGCAGCGTGCGGGTCTTCGGACTCATACATCGCAATGGTCTGTTTCAGTTTTGCGATTTCGCTGTTACGCGTGAGTGTTCCGTTGAATGAATACATCGCTGCCATCTCCGTGTCCGTCGGCTGTTATTCCCTCATGGTAAAGACTTCCGACATAGAAGCAATCAGTGCTTTCAGTCGTTCGAGCTGTCTTTCCTGCTGTTTGTTTTGATCCGTCAAATCCTTGATCTGGAGCCTTAGTTGAATGATCTCCTGACGCAGTTCTGACGCTTCATCCACAGGCGGTTTTGCTGTCTCTGATGTGCAAGTCTGTGTTGTCTTCCTCCGCCGTGGGCCATGAGGCTCCGTCGGGATGATGTTCCCATTGGCATCCACTTTTCCAATGAGTTTTCGTTTGTTCTTCGGCTTGTGCGTGACCGGATCTCTGAACGATTCAGATTCATACGCGTATTTTATGCCGGTCGTCTTGTTTGTGAGATAAACGATGGCGTTAGTAAAGAACCGGGTTGATGGGTTCCATACCACAACCTCCATGGTGAACTCTCGACGCGATAATGTCCGATGAAGATATAGAATCCCCATTTGGAGCTCTTTTCTTCTCCGCATAATGCCTATCTTGTTATTTATAGTCACATACTCGGCAAGTGAGTGTATGTGTTTAGGCAATCTAGGTGATGCTTTGTTACATGATGCAACACAGCACGGATAGGAGTGTACCCAGCTCGAGCTCAAAGTGAGGTATTAGTGGTCTCATGCTAGGCGATCGCTTATCAACCCGTTTCTTAACTAACGCCTAAACGATACTTGACATTGCGCACCTCCTTAGTAGGTATACCTTAGTATATAACTTATATGGTGCAATGTCAAGAGAAAATGTATATATTATATTACGAATATACCTACTTCAGTCTTGAGTTTTCACACAATACAAAATAGAGCGGAGAACGCCGTAAAATCAGGCATTCTCCGCTCTGTGTCAATGGTAATGATGTTATTCAGATTTGGGTTTCACCCCTGTGAATAGTAACGTCTCAGGTTGTCTGCATCCCTGCCGCCTCAGCTGCTGCAAAGGTGCCCCGGATCGAAGGCGGGATTCTCCTGTTTTGCCGCGCAGCACGGGCTGGCAGCAGAATGCGCAGGGCACTGGCAGCATCCGGTTAAACAGCAAAAACAGTCCAACGCGGGGACAGGGAGCGCACCGTGTTCTTCTCCGTGTTGCGTTCGGAACAGTCTCCCGCCCCGGGAAGAAGATCTCATCGGGCAGGCAAACCAGCGGCGGTACGGGGCAGGAAGCGCCGACAAAAAGTGCCAGGCAGAGCGCAGATCGGGAATCCGCCATAGATCCGCAAGAAAAAGCAGGCACCCTCACAGCGCCTGCCATTCACCGTATGCAGTTGTTCCGCTATTGCCTCAAACTCAAGTAGAGTGTGACCAGGATCAGGATGAAAAAGACGAGACTGGCCACAGACACAAAGCGCTCCGGGCTGCTATGAAAGCCCTGCAGACTGCGGTGCGGCTGCGCGGTGCGGGACTGTTCCTTCATCTTCCGCTTTTCCGCAGCGTTCTTCGGGCAGCCGCATCCCTCCGGCGGTGACTCCAGATCGTGAAAGCCACTGACGTGCTCCCAGGGGTCCCTCTCCCTCTTCTGCTCCCAGGGATCCTGTCCATCTCCGGAGAATCCTGGGAGCACCGACCCGCAGTGCGGGCAGGTCCAGCTGCCCTCGGGAATCGTCTTATGGCACACCGGGCATCTTCGCATTGGCATCCGGCACCTCCTCTTGTCATACTGCACTGGACCATCGAAATGATCATGAAACGGACAGAAGGGCCAGGAGGCACATGACACCGGTTATCCGCCTTTTCAGGGCCTCTTCCTCACGCACATCCCATCATACGAAATCGTGGGATACATTCGCAAGATATCGCCCTTCTTTTCTCTGCACTCCATTTCTCAGTGCTCTCCTGATTGTGCCTGTACCGCTGCAGCCGGGGCAGCAGGTCCCTCTCGTCTCCTCTGCCCTCTCCTCTTTGGGTCCGCACCGCAATTTATCGCGCTCTCATGAACCCGGAGCCGCAGAAAAACAGGTGCACACCGCCGAGGGGGCACCTGCTGTTCGGAAGTATTTGGTCCAAGGCCGGCGGCACGGCGGGCAGCGTGGACAGAATTCTGCGGCGGCCGGTGTACCAGCACCGCTGCTTGGTTCGAAATCCTGCCTCAGCAGGACTTTCCAGCCTTTTCTTGGTCAAGCGCCCGCTCGCAGACTTCTTCGAAGGCAGCCGCGCCAGCCCAGAGATTGAAGGAGAACCAGGAGCTGTAAGGCTTTCCCTCGGAGTCCCTCTGAATGACGAGTCCATCAGAAGGGCACCAGCGCTCGGAGAGGACGCCATAGCGCCCGTATCCCGTCTTCTCGGGATAGAGCTCCAGGGTCTGCATGAGCCAGGCAGTGCCATCCTTTGCGCGGTCTGTATAGTAGGAGTCCCCGGTGACCTTTCCAAGGTAATAGAGATCGCTGTCAACGATCATGCCCATCGGGTGGATATGCGGATTCGATACCGAAGTAATGCTCCCTCCGCAGGCATTCCAGCCATCTATTAGGGGACGGTTGTCGGGACGGGTTCTGTAGCCGTAGCGCCAGAGAAACTCAAACGCCGCGCCGCGCTCCAGCGCGCGCAGGTATTTTTCCTCTCCCGTGTACTCGTGAAGCAGTCTTGCACCCCGGATGTACGCAAGGTTTCCCTCTTCATCCGGCGATTTCCAGGTGTCCATCGGCGTTGCACAGCAGGTGAGCGTGTCGACGCTCTGCCCATAGTATGAGAGTCCGCGGTCCGCGGCGGCAAGGTACTTCTCCTCTCCCGTCAGGTGGTAGAGATAGGCGCAGCATGGAACAAACCAGCAGCCCGCAAAGCCCTCCCAGTCTGCGACCTCCTTCCGGTCCGTGCGGAACGTATAGCCAAAGGCGCCGTCCTCTCGCTGCAGCTCGATTGCCGTGTCAATTGTCCTCTTCGCCGCAAAGAGCCACGCCTGCGGCAGTGCTCTCTTCTGGTCTATTAGATACACCAGCGTCTTCAGCATGTAGTGGACGGCGCTTCCCACCGTATAGGCGCAGTGCACGTCCTTTGTGAGACCAAATCCGGACCACCAGCCGTTCACCATGCTTCCGGTTTCATCGATCGGGGAAGTGAGGTCATAGAGAAGACCGGAAGACTCGTTGTATCCCGATGCGATCTGGTCAAACATCTCCTCCCCGGACCGGGCAGCTCCCCGGATCCGGGCTGCCTTTTCCCCGAGCACATCCTCGGAGAGAACAAGCGGATAGGCAAGTACTCCGCCGCCAGTCCAGCCGATCTCCTTGACAAGCCGCCACGGCTTGAGCTTTTTGTCGGCAGGCGGGAGACAATTGCAGTTTGTGTATTCTTTCGCCTCCGGGTCCCAGCTGATGGTGGAAAAACTGGTGAGGCACCCCTCCACGGCATCCCGGAAGCTGCGATGGAAGACCGGGCGCTCATGCCGGAGCGCATACTCTTTCCGGATGATCCTGTGAATCGAGAGCCGCGGGGGCTCTCCCTCCTTTGCCGCCTCAAAATAGATCCTGCCGGTTGTCACCGCATGGCAGGCGCTCTCCCCGGTCTTTGGTCCGGGCGTTCTCTTGTTGATAAAGGACACCGGATCATTCGTATATCCGAGGGAGACGCCGCAGGCATCCGGGAGCGAGGCAAAGACGCCGTTGTGGATCCAGCCGTGCTCTGTCTGGGAATAGGGCTCAACGGAAACCGCCAGGGTTCCGGAGAAAAGGCAGAGCGCAGAGAGCGGCATCGCCGCGCGGTCTGCCCGGAACTCCCAGAAGGGGGAGCGGAAGGGATCGCCCTTCGTGTCCTGTGTCAGCACCGGGAACTCGCCCTCGTGAACAAGCGCCGCATTGTTGTCGCCAAGAATACAGCAGGGGATGACGGGAAAGCAGGGGCCTCCTTCCGCAGGGACAAGCTCGAGGCGGACCTGTGTTTCTGTCTCCGAATGCAGTTCCAGGCGGTACTCTGTCCAGCCCGGCATTTCAGATAGTTCCAGCGATACCGGATCCTCGTCCCGGACCGGTCGGAACGCGCCGTTCTCCAGAAGGGTCATGGACAGATGGACCTTGCAGCCGTTTATTGTCAGTTCCATTGTTTTCTCCTTTGAAAAACTCCGGGAAGGATTCCCTCCCGGAGCACACGTTCAGTTTTTCATGCCGCTGGTTGCAATGCCCTCGATGAAGTACTTCTGACAGCAGAAGAACAGCACCATGAGCGGCAGCACCGCGACAAAGGCCATGGCCATGACCTTGCCCCAGTTCACGATGGACTCGGAGTCGAGGGACAGGCGGACTGCCAGGGAGATCGGGTACTTCTTGACAGAGTTGATGAAAATCAGGGAATTGAAGTAGTCGTTGTAGGTCCACAGGAACTGGAACAGGCCTGCCGAGAACAGTGCCGGCTTCATGAGCGGCAGAATGATCTTTGTGAGGCACTTCCAGGTGCTGCAGCCGTCGATGTAGGCGGACTCATCGAGATCCTTCGGAATGCTCCGGAGGAACTGGATCAGCATGTACGGGAAGAAGGAGTTGCAGCACAGGAGCGCCGGTGCGTAAAAGGGCATGTAGCTGTCGACCCAGTGGAACTTGTTGTAGAGAATGTAGCGCGGAATGATGACCACGGTGTTCGGCAGCATCATCATGGCGATGAGGAGCGTGAACAGGAGCTTCTTGTAAGGGAAATTGAACCTTGCGAATCCGTAGGCAACCAGTGTAGAGGAAAACAGCGTGAGAAGCGTTGTCGGGACAACAAGGAGGAACGTATTCAGGAAGAACTTCGTGTACGTGATGCCGGCACTCCCCTTCCAGCCCTCGATATAGTTCTCAAAGTGCCAGGTGGAAGGCAGAAGCTTTACGGTGCCGAACAGGTCCGCATCCCTAAATCGCAAGTTTTTATACTAGCAGCTTGATCTCAGTTGCCTGGTTGATTGCCTCGTCCTCTGTGAGGCCAACCTTGGAGATCAGTTCTTTCTGAATCCTGCTCATCGCATAGGACGGATACCAACTGCCATCAGACTGCAGTTCCACCTTATACTTGTTTAGCTCCATCATCTCGTAGGCGATGGTTGCACTGGTCTTATCGTGAAGCACTTCCCTCAAATCCCATGTCAGCGTGGCAAAGAGAATGCTTGCGATAAAGGCCGTGAACATCTTCCCCCGATATGTCTCGATGGAGTGGGTGTATGTGACCGACAGATCAAAGTGCCGCTTGATGGATTCGAAGACGTGCTCCACAACATCACGTCGCCGGATAATCCGGATTGCCTCGGATGCCGTCATTTCAGTATCACTGACGAGAACAAAGAATCCGGCACGATCGACCATCGTCTGGATCATTTCAGTGTCCTCCAGGATGGTGAAGTTCTTCCCTGTTTCTGGATCGGCCTTTTTAACGACAATGATCCCTTTTGGAGCGTAGTCCTGCGCCATCTTTTCCGTGTAGCGTTTTCTCTTGGAGGCCTCATTGAAGTAATAGGAAATAGTGCTCCTTATGGACTGTTCCTCATCAAATTCCCGGGAGTGATCGAAGAAGAGGTAGGCAAAACAAGCTTTTCCTGCCACTGTTACCGGGTATCGCTTTCCAAATACGTTGGGCTCTGTTGTCAGGTATTTCTGCCTTCCGCGGATCTCTGCTCCGTGATCTTTGATGAGCTCATCTACCCAGTTGACATTGTCTGGGCAGAGGACACCATATTCCAGATCCTTTACTTTCCGGAGGGCTTTGATGATGTCCTCTGAAAAGTATCCTCGATCAAACATTGCGAACAGCTTTTGGTATCCTGCATCCACGATCTTTTTCAATGAGAAGCACGTCTGCACCTTATCCAGGAGAGAACCGTCGTAGTGCTCATACCACATAGGAATGCCGGTCTCTTCATCCACAAACATAGCCGTGTTAATGATCTTCAGGCCAAAATCGGTCTTGGATTTTCCGAACTCTGCAAGATCTTCATTCTCGGACTGGGTGTTTTGATTGGTTGAGTCAAAGGCAATGACCCGATTGCTGTCCTTTCGGGGAAATCGTTTCTCGTATTCTTCCCGGAAAATCCGGAAGAACACATTGATATTTCCCTCATCTGACCCGATCAGACGGTATAGGCCGCTGACTTCACTGTCGTCGATGACACGATCCAGACCGCAGTAGTGATCAAAACACCAACCGGGAAACAGCTGGGCAGTTGAACTTTCCGCAACAATGGAGTAGACGGCCAATGCAATGATTTTCCGCTCATATTCAGGGTAGACCCGTGTCAGAGCGGTATAGCATCCGGATTGCTCTGCGGCCGCCTTTAGAACCAGGTACGGTCCAAAGGAGAGCTTCGAATCCGTTTTGCCGGCAGCTTTACGGGCCTTTGTGCCGAAGGTGTCCTTCTGTCGGTTCACCTCGGCATCGATGGGACCGAAGAACCGCTCATAGTTCTTGTTTGGATGCATATGAGAGCGATCACCATCGACAATTTTTCCGATTGAGATCCGCTTGTCGACGGGACACCGCTTCTCAGAGTCCCAATGATACTCTGTGGCGAGCAAGACATAACCTGTGGTGAGGATATGGATAGTTCCCTTGTCGCTTGATTTCGGAGTTTTAACGAGTACATCTGTATTGCTGTACATGGCCGCCCTCTGAATTGCTAGTATAATATCTAACAGTTATTATACTTGCATTTGGCAGAGGTTACAATGTCGTTTTATGCCCTATTTCCAACGTCTATTGGCATTTTAATGGAGTCATCCCGGGACGCCTAGTAAAAAACTTTGCGATTTTGGGCCGCATTGTCCTTGAACGTGGCAAAGAACATCCAGATGATGGGAAACAGGAGCACAATGCCGATGATGACGATGATGAGATAGGTGAAAAAGCCTGCCTTCTCCTTGACGTCCTCGTCCCGCTTGATTGTTTTTGTCTTGCTCATCTCTTTCCTCCTCAGGTTTCATCCGCGTAATGTACCCAGAACTTCGAGGTACCGAACAGGAGCAGCGTAAAGATCAGAATGACGATGAACTCGATCCAGGAGATGGCGGATGCATAGCCCATCTTGAAGTAGGAAAAGCCCTGCTTGTACAGGAGAATTCCGAGGACGTTGGTCGACTTGAGCGGACCGCCGTCTGTGATGGTGTAAGGGGAGGTGAAGTTCTGCAGCTCCTGGATGGTCTGATTCAGGATGGAGAAGAACAGAATCGGAGAGATCTGCGGGATCGTGATGTGCCAGAACTTGACCCATCTTCCGCCGCCGTCAATCTCTGCCGCCTCATAGAGCTCCTTGGGAACGATCTTGAGTGCAGCAAGCAGCATGACCATGGAGGAACCGAACTGCCAGATCTCGAGAAGACAGATCGTCGGCAGGGCATAGTGGGTGTCACCGAGGAAGGAGGCCTCCGGCAGACCGATCGCCGCGGCCATGGAGTTGATGATGCCGCCGTCCATGAACATCAGCCGCCACAGGAGGGCGATCGCGACGGATCCTCCGAACAGGGAGGGGATGTAGTAGAGCGTGCGCACAATGCCGATGCCGCGGATGTTCCGGTTTAAAAACATCGCAACGAGCAGCGCCAGGATGACCTTGCCCGGAACGACGTAAAGGCCGAACAGAAGCGTCACCTTCAGGGAGTTCCAGAAATCCCTGTCCCTGGTGAAAAGCTTGATGTAGTTGTCAAGGCCTGTGAAGTTCAGACTCCCGCCCATGGTGTAATCGCTGAAGGAATAGACAAGCGATGTGATGAACGGATACAGCTGCAGGACTGCGAAGCCGACGAGCCAGGGAATCAGGTACAGCAGCCCCTTGCAGTCTCTTTTTGTGTAGTGCTTCTTCATTGTCACGGCTGACGTTTTTGCCATGGTCTGCCTCCTTGAAAAATGCCCCGCATGCTTCCATGCAGGGCACTGCCAGATGAACGATTGAAGAGAGATGCTTACTTGGTTGCGAGATCTTGGAACTGGCTGATGACATCAGCCGCTGCATCCTCCGGTGTCTCCTGACCATAGCCGATTCCCTCGACTGCGTCGTAGAGGATGGTCTTTGCCTCATCTGAGGAGGTAATGCCGTCGTTCGGGGTTCCGTTCACGGCAACTTCGATGTCTACGGAATCCATGACAACCTGCTTAATAATGCCTTTGTCTGCGCAGATCTTTCTCGCGCTGGAGGTCGGCGGAATGGAACGGGTTGTGCCGAGCGTCTCCTGTGCAGTCGAATCATTGAAGAAGTAGTCTAGGAACTCAGCTGCAACATCGATGTTAGAGCAGGTATTGGTGATTACGAGCAGCTGCGGCGTGTTGGAAGCAAAGCCGCCGTCCTTTGCATTCTCGATTGAAGGAAGTGTGCCGGCGACATAGTCCCCATCGGGATAACCTGCCATCATGACATCCATCGTGGAGATGTAGCACGGCGCTGCGACATACTTGCCGGCGATCCAGTTCGCATCGGACTGAATGTCATCGCCGACATAGGAGGACTGATAGCTTGCCGGAGCAACGACACCGTTGTCATACAGCTCTTTCACGTACTGGAAGACCTTGGTGAGATCATCCTGGGTGAGCACCAGCTTTCCGTCAGAATCAAAGATCGAACCGGCATACTGCTTTGCCATCGGAAGGACAAACAGGTTGACGATGTACTCCTTGTTCACGCAGAACAGGTAGGTCTCGGGATCCTGGGACTGAACGGTCTTTCCTGCCTCGATCCAGTCATCCCAAGTGATTCCCTCCTTGGTAAGATCCACGCCGAACTTGTCGGCTGCGGTCTTATTGACGAGAATGGAGGGGCCTGCAATACCGGTGGGAAGTCCCAGCTGCTTTCCATCATAATTTCCGTTGATCTGCTCCCCGATGTAGTTCTGGTCGAAGTCCGACATGTCGATGCTGGTGGTCTTCAGATCGACAAAGTAGTCGCCGGACTTGACGAACGTCGGCATTGTCTCGGGATCGATCTGAACGATGTCTGCTGCGGTGCCGGAGGTGAGCTGTGTTGCCAGCTTGTCATGGTAGCCGTCGGAGGAACCGGGCTCACCCTCAATCGTGACCCCAGGGTGCGCGTCCATGAACTGCTGGATCACCTGCTGCGTTGCCGCGTTTCTCTCATCGCCGCCCCACCAGGCAAAGCGGAGGCTGGCACTTTCTGAGCCGCCGTCACCGGATGTCGCAGCCGCCTCAGCTGGCGCAGAGGTGGCTGCCGTATCCGCTGCAGAGGCGGACGCACCCTCCGTGCTGGAAGAGCTGCCGCACCCTGCAAGCATTGCTGCCATGAGGGATGCCGCCATAACTGCTGCTGCGAGTTTCTTTTTCATTCGATTTCCTCCCTTTCACTTCAGGTCCCGGAAGGGTCTCCCGGAACTTCCTCTTGCTGCTTTCAAGTCTAGCAAAAGGCCTCCCCGGCAAGCAGGGAGGTCTCTTTTCATTTGGTCACAGATTTTTTGCTTTTTGGGGCAATGGTTGCAGATTTTTCGAATTGGTCACCGATTTTTCGATATCGGTCCTTGTCAGCGTAAAGTCGACGATGGTCCCCTGCCCTGCAACGCTCCGGATCCGGAGTCCTGCGCTCTCCCCGTAATACAGTTTCAGGCGGTTGTTGACGTTGGCAAGCCCGATGTTGTGGACATTGAAGGCGTCGATGTCCCTTCGGACCGCGGAGAGCTTTTCCCTCGTCATGCCGACGCCTGTGTCAAAGACGCTGAAATGCACGGCATCTCCCCGGTCCTGAATCGTCAGCTTGATGTAGCCCCGCTCCTCTTTGTCCCGGATCCCGTGGGAGATGGCATTCTCGATGAGCGGCTGCAGCATCAGCCGATAGACCGGCAGTTCGTCGAGGCTCTCATCCACCTCGTAGTACAGGATGAAGTGATCCCCGAACCGCATGTGCTGGATTTCCACGTACTTCCGGAGATAGCAGATCTCCTCCTCGAGGCGAATAGTCTGCATCGGATCCGCGAGTGCGTACTTCAGAATGTCCGAGAGAAGGCCCGTCATGCGGACGACCTTTGCCGCCTTTTCTCCTCCCCTTGCCGCCTCAAACTGTATCATCTGCAGCGTATTGAACATGAAGTGGGGATTGATCTGAGCCTGCAGCGCCGAGAGGGATGCCACCTCCTGCATGTGCTTCTTGTTCTGAAGCTCTGCATTGAGCTGCTCCGCCTGCAGGTGCAGGCGGATAATGTTGCTGAGAATCACGCCGTATTCATCGTCATGCTTCCTGTTTCTCCCCGCATCCGGGGCGATCCCCCGCTCCGCCTTGTCAAGGACCGTGATGATGTTCTCGATGTTGTGGAAGTTCTGGCGCGTTGTGACATAGGCGCAGATCAGCACCGCGGCAATCCCGCAGCCAAGAAGAAGGAGGATCGTGGGCAGATAGGAGAAAAGGCTTTCCTGCAGCATGCCGAACGGGATCAGGGTGATGGCAAGCACCTGAAAGGTGTCATTTTTCTCCCGGTGAATCAGGTACTTTCTTCCCCCGATCGTCTCCAAGCTGCCGTCATACTTTTCCACGGGGAGGTCCGCTGCGCCGGCAAAGGAGGAGGTGTCCTTGCCTCCCCAGGTAAAGAGCTTTTCTCCCTGATCAGTGAACTACCCGCAGTTAAAACTGCGGGCTTCGGTGGTTTTTCCACCTCATTTGAGTTGCCTTCAACGGTGTCTTATACACAGATGGCTGTGATGCGCCGGAAATCTGGGGCCTAGCCCCATCCGAACCGGATGGTTGGTGCGCCGTTGCTTCTCTATTCACCGCTTTCGCGGGCAGTCACGGCGATTGATGTTTCTATATGGTTATGCGGCTTGCTCTTGATGATAAAGCCGCAGACCTTCCTCTTTGATGTTGATTGCTGCCTGCCAGTCACGATCGATGATGTTGCCACAGACAGGGCAGACATACAATCGATCACTTAGCGTCAGATCATCTTTCCTGGAACCGCAATGACAGCATGTTTTGGATGATGGATACCATTGATCGATTTTGACAAGTGTATGCCCGAAACGCTTGCATTTGTATTCCAACATGCGTGTAAACATGCCCCAGCCTACATCCATAACAGATTTGCCAAGATGAAGGCTTTGTGCCATGGCATGCATGTTCAGGTCTTCAATGCAGATCACGTCATAATGATATGCGAGGTTATAGGACAGTTTGTCCAGAAAATCCCGCCTTTGTGCCGCTATTTTTTCATGCAGCTTTGCGATTTTGTGCTTCTGACGCTCGTAGCGCTTTGATCCGCGTTTCATACCTGACAGCACATGCTGAAGTTTTGCAAGTTTCTCTTCCTGCTGACGATAAAACCGTGGAAACTCTGCAGTGTCACCATCGCTGTCCACATACAAGTGCTCCAATGACATGTCCAATCCGATGGCACGGATACCTTGGTTATCAGTATGCGTGTTTGCAGATGGAGCAGTTTTGGACTCCTTGTATTCGTACTTGAGTGATACAAAAAATCTCCCGTTGCGGTCCATGGAGATGGTGGCTGATTTGAGAACGCCGCCTTTTTTGATTTTGCGGTGCAGCTTCAGCTTGATGAGCGTTTTCAGCTTTGGAAGTTTCAACAATCCGGTGCCTTCATCATAGGTAAGATTGGAGTGTCCTCCATTGCTGACAACGTTTGTTGTGTAGGATTGCGCTTCGTGCTTGCTATGAAAGCGAGGCATTTTGGCTCTTCCTTCGTAGAAATTGGTCCATGCCTGTTCGTATTCGAGCTGAGCATTTGCAAGTGCAAGCGAGTCAGCCTGCTTCAGCCACGGGCACTCTTCCTGGTCTTTATAATCCGCAGGAGTGTTGTGAAGGTGTATCCCCATTTCGTTGTACATGAACAGGTCATCTTCCAGCATGCGGTTTTTGAGCCACCGTTTGGCACCAAAATTGAAGCGAATAAAGCTGCACTGGTCTGCGGTAGGAACAATCTCGTCTTTATAGCAGATGTAGTAAACGTCTGTATTTGATGATTTTGGTTTGTTCTTCTTTTTGACAGCCATAATCAATATGCCTTGCTCTGACGCTCAATGTATTTGCGAATGGTTTCTTCAGAAACATCGCCTACGGTTTCAACGTAGTACGAATGATTCCAAAGCTGCCCTCTCCACAAATGGTTTCTTAACTCCGGATGCCTTTCAAATAGCATGCGGCCCGAAATGCCCTTCATGTATTTGACCAGATTTGTGATCGACAGCTTCGGGGGTGCAGACACGAAGCAATGTACATGGTCAGCAGTGCCGACTTCGCATTCGTGGATGGTGAACCCCTTATCCTTGGCGACGGAAAGCAGAATAGCTTTCAGGTCCTTCTCAATTTCTGGGGTTAATACCTTCTGTCGGTACTTGACGCACCATACCACATGGTAATTGATATTGCACACGCATGTGCGATAATGAACGAGGTTTGTTTTCATACCTATAGTTTAGCAGATATATAGCGGTATGTGTATAATCTATTTATAAAATCTTGTTGTAAGCTAAGCAATGCGTTGCAGCCGAGGAAGCGGGCTCGCTTTCATCTCGGCAATTGAATTGCCGAGAATTCCCGCTCGCAATCTTAAAGAGAACGGTGGTCATATCCTTTTGCCCGACCGTCCTGTCAAGAAGATCCCGATAGCGGTCAAGATCAATGCGCATGACGAGGACGCCGCTGTAATAGGGGATGCGCTGGAGGATTGTGAGGATCCTTTCCTCTCCGCTTTCGTCCCTGTCTTCTTTGAGGACAAGGACCTCGTTTTCAAGGGCGGAGTCCATCTCCTGATAGCTCCGGTACCAGCCCTCCGTCCCCTGCACCCTGTTCAGCTGCTGGGAAGAGGTGTAGTAGTAGTCGTATCCATCCAGATACAGGTAGACGGAGAGCACGTAATCGTAGGTGGTGAGGGTGCTCTTCAGAGTCGCATTGATGCTGCGCGCGTTGATGGCATCGGCGTAGGTAATGAAGTTTCCGTTCTCCAGAATCCGCTTGAGGGAGAGCACCATGTACGGATTGTTGGCAAACAGACTGTTCTGCTGGACCAGGTTGCTGAGCGCAAGATTGAGGTTCGTTGTGACAGCCTCCGCCTGGTTTTTCCCTTTTCGGCTGAGTGACCCGGACAGGGTGTACGCCTGCACCACGGAGATGACGACAATGATCGTAATGACAGGCAGAAGAAACACGGCCAGATAGGTCCTGAGGCGCTTCAGAAAGAATTTTCGCTGCTGCATATCAGTTCTTCCTGTCCTCCCCCTTTCGGTATTCCGAAGGCGTACAGCCATAGTAGTTGCGGAATGCTCTCGAGAAGCTCTTTGGGTTGTCGTAGCCGATGTAGTAGGCGATGTAGTAGGCGATGTCATACGTTCTGGTGCCCGCATCGCGCAGCATGTCTGCCGCCTTCTCCATCCGGATCTTCAGGAGCCATTCCGAAAAGCCGAGGCTGAAGCGGTCCTTTAAGAGACTCGAGAGATACGCAGGGCTCAGGTTGACGGCGACCGCGGCATCCTCGAGGCGGGCATCCCGGTAGTGCTCCTCAAGATAGGCCCCGACCTTCCTCCGGATGTCATCATAGTAGGACTGCGGCTTCTCCTCATGCACCTGATTCACCGCATCGAGCTTCTCCCGGATCCTGCCAAAGCACTCGAGAATATCCCCGCTCTTTAGCGGCTTCAGCAGATAGTCCTCCACCCGGTACTGGATCGCGGACCGGAAGTAGTCATAATTCTGATGGCTCGAGATAAAGACAACGATGACATTCAGGTCCTG
The DNA here is from genome assembly GCA_022483465.1 of Lachnospiraceae bacterium. Lineage (GTDB taxonomy): Bacteria > Bacillota > Clostridia > Lachnospirales > Lachnospiraceae > CAG-791. The sequence goes on from JAKVNF010000001.1 coordinate 824,027, forward strand.
CGCGGCCTGGCACAGCTCCAGTCCTGAGATTCCCGGCATCTCAATGTCGGAAAGAAGAACGTCCACGTGATGGCTATGCATATAGGAGAGCGCGATTCTGGGATCGGAAAAGGGAATTGCCTCAAAGCCGATTTCCTTCCAGGGAAACAGCGCGGCAATTCCCTCCGAGATGTTCTTTTCATCATCCACGACAGCAACAGAATACATGCTTTTCTTTCCCCCCTGCACCAAGAAAAACCGTTTGTGAGCAAAAGGGATTATACCATGCTCCAACCGGAATCGAACATGTGCGGCATCTCTTCATAACAATCGGGCAGATGAGGCTGAAAGTGTATTTGCCCCATTGGCTGTGCCCGCAGCAAGTCTCCCCACCGCCATATCTGTTTGAGCAGTCCCCGCAGTCTGGACCGACTGCCTGCATTTGTTATTGGAAACAGGGAAAATCGTGCCGGTTTTATCTGGGAACTGGCACGGCCTTTTTTTGCCTGTTACCATAATCCTTGGCGGTGCGGCAGTCCAGGGATGCCGGAAGCACCTTCAGCAGCATGTGCCGCCGCAGATTCGAAGCAGGATCACCCGATCGCGTGACAGGAGGAAAACCCACAATGGCTGAAACCATGAAAGAAGCGTATGCGAGCATTCTGGACGAGGACTTCGACCGCCCCTTCCAGGTCTCTCCCATCCAGGCATCCACGCTGGTCCGCCCGATGGGGCGGAGCATCATTTCTCTGGACGGAGCGTGGAGCTTTGCGCCGGATGTATTCGACATGTGCTTTCGCAAGAAAATCTACCGGGAAGTGCACACGGATGACGCCGGGCGGGAGATCCCGACGGACTACGACTTCTCCGGTTGGGAGAAGATCTCCGTTCCCTCCAGCTGGAACACGGAAAAACCGGAATACACCTATTTCGAGGGAACCGGCATCTACTTCCGGACATTCGATGATCCCCGGACAAAAAAGGGCGGGCGCGTCCTTCTCTGCTTTGAGGGGGCAAACTGCGAATGCCGGCTGTTCCTTGGCGGAAAATACTTGGGAAGGCATATCGGCGGCTTCTCGCCATTTGTCATCGACATCACGGATGAGCTTCGTCCGACCGGAAACCGGCTGATCGCAGCCGTCAACAATGAGCGCAGGATCGGAGGCGTTCCGGACCGGAACTTCGACTGGTGGAACTACGGGGGGATCTTCCGCTCCGTCTATCTCCTGCCCCTCCCGGACACCTATCTGCAGAAGATGCACTGCCAGCTTGTCCCAGACGGCACCTTTTCGCACCTTCACGCGGACTTTGCCCTGAACCATCCCGATTCTTCCCTCCGCTCGCTCCATTTTTCCATTCCGGAACTGGACGTGGAGAGAGAGGTTCCGATTCAGGAAGACGGAACCGCATCTTTAGATATCGATGCAAGGCCCCTGCTCTGGAGCCCGGAACACCCCAGGTGCTATCGCATCCTTGCCCGGGCTGGGGAAGATCTTGTCAGCGATGAAACCGGTTTTTGCGAAATCCGGACAGAGGGGAAGAAGATCCTGCTGAACGGAAAAGAGCTCTTTCTCCGCGGCTGCTGTCACGAGGAGAGCAGCCGCGGAGGGAGAACCCTCTCCCTTAACGAGCGGGAGGAGATGATGCGCACCGCAAGGGAAATGGGCTGCAACGCCATGCGCCTTGCCCATTATCCGCACGACGAGGAAACTGCCCGCCTTGCCGACAGGATCGGCATGCTGCTCTGGGAGAAGATCCCGGTCTACTGGGCGCTGCGCTTTGACCAGGAGGAGACGCTTGAGAACGCGGAGAATCAGCTTCGCGAGCTGATCGCACGGGATTACAACCATCCCAGTGTCATTCTCTGGAGCATCGGGAACGAGACGCCGGACACGGATGCGCGCTGCAGGTTTATGTCCCATCTTGCCAGCGTGTGCAGAGAGCAGGATCCCACTCGCCTTGTCACCGCCGCCTGCCTGATCGACACCGACGATAAACGCGTGAAAGACCGGCTCTCCGAGGTGGTTGACGTTGTCGGGATGAATGAGTACTACGGCTGGTACTACCGGGATTATTCCATTCTGGAGGAGATTCTTTGCAGGACGCTTCTCGGCCTGCAAAAGCCCCTTGTCATCTCCGAGACCGGCGCTGCAGCCAGGGCCGGAGCGTATGGCGGGGAGGAGGAGCTCTTCACCGAGAATCACCAGGAGAAGGTCCTGAAAGAACAGATCCGGATTGCGGGGGACCGTGTAAACGGTTTGTTCCCCTGGATTCTCTTCGACTTCCGCTCGGGGCAGCGGCTCCATCCCCTGCAGGGCGGGTACAACCGGAAGGGGCTTGTGGCAGAGGACCACAGGACCAGAAAGCTCGCCTATGCCGTGGTACAGGATTTTTACCTGCGGCGGGCAGAAAACGAGGGCGGATCCTCCTATCAGGATGCAGAAAATTCCTGACCTCCTTCCTAGCTTCTCCCAGACAGACTGACAGCACAGCGGCACGCCGCTGTGCTGTTTTTGATTGGGGGGATGAGTCCCGCCCGGTATCCGCAGGACCCGGTTCCGCTTTCCGGTAAGATCCCGCAGAAAGCAGATCCCCTTCTGCACGCAGGGCCGGAAAGGGCGATGACCGCACGCTCTTCCCTGGGTTTCTTCGGAGCCGCAGTCTCTTCCTTTTGCCTACCCCATGCTGAGGCAGGATCTGCGACCCTGCTCCTGTCCCGGTCCTCCATGCTCCGCTCGTTCCGGGGCATGAAGGACCCTCTTTTGCATTTCTCCGGCTTCTTCTGTCTCCTGGCTGCTGTGTCAGGGAAGATGTACCGGTGCCTCAAGGACCCCGACTCTTTGAACCGCCGCAAAGTCCCGCCTCTTTTCTGCAGCGTCTCCCATGACGTCCACCCCCGCACCGGCATGCAGGAGGAGATGGATTTTCACGCCATCTGCGGAGACCGGCCGGAAATAGCAGACATTCTCCCCGCTGTCGGAGACCGCGCTCTGGAAGAGGACGGACGCCCTTTGCCAGGCGCCGTTCACACGGCAATAGACCTCATAGGAATCCGGAAGGATCCTGTCTGCCCCCTCCTTCGCAGCCGCCGCATCCGGGAGGAACAAAAGCCGGACGGTGTTGATTCTTCTCTTTTGATCAAAGGAAAGCTCCAGGTAATTTTCCGCCTCCGATGTACTTCCAATGGTACTCCAGCTCCTCCCGTCCCCGGAGAGAACATTCGCCGCCTCGTCCTGGTTCACACCGGCCGTGATGCTCCTTACCGCGCCGGTTTCAGCAAGCTCTGGCCGCTCACCCGGAAACAGAAAGAGGAGCTCCTCCTTCGTGAGCGCGCCCTCCGGCAGGAAGTGACCGGAATGAAGGTAGTGCAGTAGGGCTTGCAGATAGGCATTGACCGCAGGGTCCTTGGGATTTTCCGTGCTGCAGGTGGAGATCAGAAGGGCGCCCTCTCCGACCTTTGCCTGCATGAGAAGAGAGAGCTTCTCGTTTCGCTGGATGTTGTCAATCGCAGAGAGCAGGACCTCCGCCCCTGTTCCTGTCACCCGCACTGCCCTTGCCCCGTGCAGAAGGCTCCACCACCTGGGGTCCGTTGCGGCAGAGGTCGGAAAGTCCTTCCAGAGGGCAGCGTCTTTCCGGGGGCAGATGCCCAGTGTCCCGCAGGGATCCGATTTGCTGAACATGATCCAGCACCAGAAGTCGGAGATGTAGGATACCGGGTAACCCCCGGGGATCGATTCCGGTGTCCGCTCCGGGAGAAAGAGGAGCTTCTCTCCCTTTGCGAGGCGGGAGAACGTCTCCTCATCGAGTTTTGTCACGATGCTCTCCTGCGGGATCCTTCGCGGCGCCGGATAGACGTACAAGTCGTAGTCCTGCCTGTGGGAGCCCGTCCTGATGCAGGCCGTGAGGATCTTTGGGATCCCGTCGCCGATTACCGGAAGGATAAAGGAAAAGCGCCCCACCTCCGACACGGCGCCCTGGGGCAGGTCAGCATTCACCCACTTCTTCTCAAAAAGGACGGCTCCGCGCGCATCCCGGATCTTAACTTCCACCGGATCCGAAAGATCGGAAGGGCCGAAGTTGTGAACAAGGGCTGCGAACACTGCGGTCTCCTGCTCCTGATAGCAGTATTTTGAGAAGGAGAGAAGCGGAACCACGTCCGAGAAAAAGCGGTGAAAGACTGCCGGGTCAGAGAACGCCTTTGGTCTTCCGAAGGCATCCATCATCCCCACAAGGGCTGTTCCCTGCCCCGGAAAATCCTGAAGCCCCAGGAGGGAGATGCCGGCAAGGTTCGGTGTCCGCATCGCGGCCTCGATCTCCGCGCGGTAGCACCGCTGTGCGAGGATCCCGGAGGAGCGGTGAAAGGTTCTGTCCAGGCCCTCCATCCCGTGCTCCTGAAGCGTTCTCTGATCGTGCTGAAGGTTCCGCGCTTCCAGGGTCCCTCTGTAGTCTCCGATCTCAGAATAGTCGGGATAGCTCTGAAACTGTCCCACCTCAAAGCTGACGGCGGGCACCGGGACATCCTCCAGCTCTCTGGTATAGGTGTGATCTTCCCCCGGCCTCTCCGCATTGAGGAACCCGTGATTGCCTGCAAACGCGCCGCGCCAGATGCTGCCGCCGTTCTGCTGCGCCATCACAAAGTCCGACTCCTTGCTGATGCCGTTTTCCCCGTACCAGGTGTTGGACCCCTCCGCATAGAGCCTTGTCGGATCGAAAGCGCGCATCTTCCGGCAGAGTGCTCCCATCCGCTCCCGGTTTGCGCTGCGCAGCTCGTTTCCCCACGTCATCGCCACAAAGGACGGATGGTTTGCATACGCACGGGCGATGTCCTGCGCTTCCCGGGTGTAGTAGTCGTACGCGCCATCCTCCTCAAACATGTGAAAGGACCAAGCGCAGAGCTCCGGCTGCAGGTAGATCCCGAGCCGGTCGGCACAGCAAAAGGCTGCTTCCGGCGGGCACCAGGAGTGAAAGCGGACGCAGTTGACCCCATAGGACTGATAGGTCAAAAGCAGTCTCTCCCAGCTCTCCTCGTCCATCGGCGCATATCCCGTGAGAGGGAAGACGCAGCAGTTTGCCTCCGAGCGCAGGAACGTGCGCAGCCCGTTGATGCGAAAGTGGTGATGATCCGGGTCCACGTCAAAGGTTCGAAGGCCGAAGGGCACTTCCTGGATCACGGCATCCGCTCCGCATTCTGTCTCCACCAGGATCCGCGTCAGATCCGGCGAGAACTCGCTCCAGAGCGGCGTATCAGGATCCAGGGCAAGAACCGCCGTGAGAGATTCCCTCTCCGCTTCCGCCTCCGCTCTTGCAGGCACCCGCTTTTTTTGCGTTACGCAGGCCGTTACTTCCCCCTGCCCCAGAAAATCCGGCTGCGTGATGCGGACGGTGAGCGCCGCCTCCCGAAAATCGCAGGCCTTTGGCAGCGCATCAAAGTCGATCTTGACAAGCGCGGTCTTGTCCCTGGCATTCGGGAGCACCCGAATGCAGGAGGGCTGAAAGAACGGGACCACCCGGATTTCAATCCTGCCCAGGATCCCGTTCCAGTTTGTCTGGGTGTGCTCCGATGCAATGTGGGAGCAGAGGATCGCATCCCGCGGCGCCCCCCGGTAGGTGTTGTCCACTTCCACCAGGATGTGATTTTCCCCGGGATGGGCGAGGGAGGTGATGTCGTAGCGCTGCTCTGTCGTCAGGGCATCCCGGGAGCCCGCGAAGCCCCCGTTTACGAAGACACGGGTCGGTCTGGTCCGCTCCATGCAGAACAGGACGCGGCTGCAGCCAAAGTCCGGCAGCACAAACTCCCGTTCAAAGACAGCCGTCCCGACAAATTTTTTCTTCTCGCTCAGAAAGAGCAGCTCCTGCCTGCTGTTTTCCTCCCCATAGCCCTGCTCCGTCACCGTGGAGGGAAGGTGCACGCTCTGGCAGACCTTTTTCTCTCCCTCTGCAGAGAGCAGGGTGAGGTTCCATGCCCCCTCCAGTGGTATCCTGGTTTCTTTTATGTTCATCATCGCTTCCCTGCCCTCCGGCATTTCTCCTGGCTGCCGCGTTCTTTTTGTCTTGGTCCGGAATTCTCCTCAGTCCAGGTGGAACACGAGGTGCAGGTCCCTGCTCACCGGGCTGTTGTCCGGATTGGTCTCCATGATGTCGGCCATGTAGTCCCACCACCTGCGGTTGATGGGATCATCCGCCTGCTCTTTCCACTTCTCCTCGTCCTCGATCTCGATGGTGCCGAATAGGGTCAGCGTCTCGGGATCGAGAAAAATGCTGTAGTTCTTTCCCCCGAATCTGTGAATGCTCTCCTGCATCTCTGGCCACAGGAGGCTGTGACGCCTCTCATACTCCTTCTCCATGCCGGGATGCAGCTTCATCTTAAACCCCTTGATGATCATGTTCTTCCTCCTTACTCCTTCCATCCACGTCAAGCCAGGTGAGCGCAAGCGATAGCCACGCCTGAATCTCCGGGAACGCCACCTCCCCGCTTTCTGTCTTCCCGTTCATCTCCGCCGTGCCGAGGGAGAGCCCGTGGCCGCCTCGCCGGAACATGTGGAGCTCCGCAGGAACCCCGTTTGCGCGCAGAGAGAGCGCAAGGAGAAGGGAATTCTCCGCGGGGACATCCCGGTCCCCGTCTGTCGTCCAGATAAAGCAGGGCGGCACGTCCCTTGTCACCTGCTTCTCGAGGCTTACGAGGGACAAAAGCTTCTCATTTGCGCTGTCCCTGCCGAGCAGGTTTTCGATGCTGCCCCTGTGGGCGAAGGCACCGCTTGTCACGACAGGATAGGCGAGAATCAGGCCGTTTGGGCGGATCTTCTCTGCAGGCGGAAGGACCCTTCGGAAGTCCTCCCTGTTCCAGAAGACGCCGAGAGAGAGGGCAAGATGGCCTCCCGCAGAGAAGCCGCAGAGGTAGATCCTCTTGGGATCCACGTGCCAGGCCTCTGCATTCTCCCGGATCAGGGCTGTGCTTTCTGCGAGCTCTGAAAGCGCTGTCGGAAAGACTGCGTCCGGCGCGCAGCTGTAGCGAAGGACCGCCGCATGGCAGCCCCTTGCAAGAAACGAGAGCGCCACGGGATCCGCCTCGCGGTCCGAGCAGTATGCGTACGCACCGCCGGGAATCACCAGCACCATGGGCCGGAGGGCATCCCTGTCCATGTCCAGGTTGTCGCGAAGGTAGAGGGTGAGCTTCCCCTCCCCGCCGGGAACCCGGACTGTCTTCTCCATCGTCTTCATCTTCTCTCCTTTCCGGTGCCGCCAATCCCGGGGCGCAGCTCTGTCCGCACGGGAAGAAAGCACGCGGTTTTGCATTCTCCATCATCCATCAGGATCTTCAAAAGGACCGGTTCCGCATCCGGCACCGGCTCCTCTGTTTTTACAAGGAAACTGTCCCCCTCCCTCTTTAAGCTGACAGGAAGTTCCTTCTCTCCCGCAAGAAGGACTGCGCTGCAGGAAAGCTCCCGCCTTTTTGTCGGGACCACGGGGTTGACCTCCGGAAAGGCCGAGGACTCGATGTACTCCTCCGGCATCGCCTCCCCTGCGGGGTCGATGATCCGAAACCTCCCGGAGAGCGGCGTTTTCTCTTTCCTCTGCGGCCGCTCTATCCAGAGCGCATAGGGCGGAAATACGGTCACGGGAAGCGGCAGCTCCTCCGTCCTTTCCGGATACCGGTAGCCGTTCTCCGGAACCGGAACGGTGCAATACGGAAAGAGGGCATCCGCGGGCGTCCCGGGGGCGGGGGAGGACACGGTGACGTTCTCCACGGAAAGATCCGACTGCTCCATGGAAAAATCCGTGACGGACTCCTCATGATACGGCGCATCGGGGACCATCTCCTGCCCGGTCCTTCTCCTCCAGGGATCCCGCACGAGAACGACGCGGTTTCTCTCCTCCCCGTTTCGGACGCTGACGCGATGGAGTGCTGCGCTTCTGACATCATCGAGGACCACGGCCTTTCGCGTGTCCGGGACAAGGGTCCTGACAGAGAGGTTTTCCACCCTTAGTCCCTCCACATGCCTTGCGTAGAGCCCGAAGGCGGGCAGGATCCCCCAGTTGGAGGGCTCCGGATAGACAGCGGACGCCTCCGGGACGTTGTACATGTCAGCCGCCCAGGCTCTCTTCCCCGGATCGTAGTCCGCCCTCGGAAGAAGCGCCTCGTTCTTTGCAAAGAACGTATTCACCTGCCAGGGAAGAAGCTGTGCCAGCGGCTCTGTCCCCCGCATGGAAAAGCGGTGCCCGGTGTTCTGCTGGCGCTGCTCTACCGCCATCTTCTCCGTCATGCCGCCCCGGAAGATGAGATCGACGTTCTCGATCCGGATATCCCGGATTCTCGAGTCGGAGAGGCCGTGCAGAAGGATGGGGTACCTGGGGTCGATGTCCCTTGCCGTCACGTTCCGGATCACGATGTTCCAAGCCTCGGCCAGGGGCTTTGCGACGCCGTCTGCATAGAGAACGCGTTCCTTCTCCGGGATCCTGCTCTTGGGATCAGGCTCATAGCAGCGCGTTTCCTCCTTCCATCTTCTGAGGCAGGTCTCTCCGTCCCGTTTTTCAAAGTTCTCCGGATTTTCCAGACACGGCGCATCCGGATCCGGGATGGAGATTTTCGTTCTCCCGTCCGTCGAGACCAGGAAGCTGCGATTCACCGCTGCCTTCCAGCGGACGGCGGGGTATTTCGGGTACGCTTCTGTATTCGGGATGCACCACTGCCTGTCCGAGAGGCGGATGTCCCTGTCATGGGAGAGCGCGCTGTCTTTGTGATAGCCTGTGACCGGGAACCGCCCCCTGTCGCCGACGCGGATGAAGATGGGCGCACTTGAGACACCGTCCATGACAAGGTTCTCCGCCAGGATGTCGTGCATCTTCGCGCAGTCGACACTCTCCAGGCACAGGCCCCGCGAGCGAAGAAACCGGATATTCCGGATGATCACGGTGTCGAGCCCGCAGGAGCCCTCCGTCCCGAACTTGACTCGCCCCGTCGGGCCGCAGCGGTCCAGTGCGATCTGCCTGTCGGTGGAGAAGCTCCCGTCAAAGACAGAGCCCGCGTCAAACCCGGAGACCGTGCAGTCCTCCAGGATGAGGTTCCGCTCCGGGATCCACGCGCCCGCCCCGAAGCTTGCCTTCATGCAGAGGGCATCGTCATTCGGGGAGTTGAACCAGCTCTCCCTCACCGTCACATCCTGGCAGCTGTCGATGTCAAACGCATCCCTGGCGGTGTCAAGGACGACGCGCTCTGCAAGCACGTTCCGGCAGCCCGTAAGGAGAAAGGCAAAGTGTCCCCCGATGAGGACGCCAAAGTCCGCAAGATGAATGTCCCGGCAGCGGACAAGAGCAACGCCCTTGTTCCCAAACCAGGTGCCGCAGTGCCCGGGCCTTTCCCGGTCCCTTCCGGGGGCGGGATCACTCGTTCGCAGGATGTACTCGGTCGGCCCCGCATGCCCCTCCTCGTGGAGGCTGCTCCCGTCAAGAAAGCTCTCCAGGGATCCCTCTCCGGTGATCCCGACATCCTCCAGGTCGTGGCCGTAGATCAGGCTGTTGGCAAAGTACGAGTGGCCCCCGTCCTGGGGACCCGCCATCGGGTTTGCCTCCGGGGCAAGAACGTTTCCGTTCTCGCCGTGCCCCCTTGTTCCTCTCGTGAGGGAGGCATCCGGCCTTGCTGCGCGAAGGACCGCGTTCTTCTCAAGGTGAAGCGTCACGTGGCTTGCAAGCACAATCGTGTAGACGGGATAGCTCCCCTCGGGGATGACGACCGTACCGCCCTCCGGAAAGGCTGCCGCCTTCCGGATCGCGAGGTTGATCGCAAAGGTGTTGTTGATGGGGCGCCCCTGTTTTGTGAGCCCAAAGGAAGCGGCACGGAAGATGTGCTTTCCGTGCCGCGCTTCCATGGAGGCCGTATCCAGATCTGCGCCGGTTGCATAGTGGAATGGCTGTCTCATATCCTTAGTCCGTAACCTCTACAAATTTCGTCTCATAGGGGGCAAGCGTCACGGTGAGGCGCTTCTCCCTGCCGTCCCTGTCCTGGATGCGCACAGAGGCGGTCTCCTCTGAGGCCAGGTTGTTGGCAAGCACTGCGGTCGAGGATGCCGGGAAGTACGCGCACTCCACCCCCGCATTGTCCGTCACAAACGGCCGGTCCAGGCCGTGCCCCGTCGCAAGAAGAAGCACGTTGAAGAGCATTCTAGCGTTCTCGAAGCTGAACTCAAAGGACGAGAGGTACACGCCCTTCCCCTCGCCGAAGGGGTGCATCAAAAGCGCCGGCTCCGGATCCTCATATCCTGCAATCGTCAGGTTCTCCGCCGCAAGGACCCTTGTGTGCGCGCCGTCCGTCAGATACCTGCCGCGTCTTGCCCTCAGAAAGGCCCCCTCCGGGATGAGGCCCTTCTCCTCCTCGACCGAAAAGGCGTATCTTCCCTCGCAGACCCTCGCGCCGGTATCCTCATCGACGCCAAGGACCGGCGCCATGCGGAAGTAGTGCTCATAGCCATCGACGGCGGAGGGCTCGCCGATGCCGACAAAGACACCGCCGTGAAGCGTCCAGGCTGTGAGCGCAGAGACGACCTTCGGGTCCTTCCAGGCATCGCCGCCGGACCAGGCCGTTCCCGCGCGCCCGGCATTGATCACGACGTCCACGTCCTCCAGCTTTCCAGCCCTGATATCGTCAAAGTCGAGGAAGGAGACCTGGACCGGGAGGCCCGAGAGCGCCTCATTCACGTGGATCAGGTCATGCATGTAGGTCTCGTGGAAATGGCCGGAGAGGCTCCAGCTGCGAAGGCTCCCCCAGGAGGTCAGAACCGCCGCGTGAATCGGAAGGGTCTGCACGGGACCCGCTTCATGGAGCGCCTTGATTCTCCGGAAGTCGTCGGCGATCGTCTCGATGCAGTCCACGAAGTCCGGGAAGTCCTCCACAAGGTGGAGATACCCGCCAAGACCGATTCTGTCGACGCTCTGCCGAAGGAGGGCCCTGCGGATGTGGGTCCAGTAGGAGAGCGCATCCCGCTTCGGATCTCCCCCCTCCATGAAGGTCGGCGCACCGCCAAGGCCCGTCGGAAACAGGTACGGGTGCAGGCGGATCTCGTGGATCTTCGTCTTCACGTTGGCGCAGAGGCGGACCTCATAGCCGGAAAACACACACTTGATGATGCCGTCAAAGCCAAACTCCGGGAAGCGCTTTCCGTAGGGTTCCATGCCAACCCAGGAGTCATCATAGAAGACCAGCGCCTTCTTGCCGTAGCGGTGCACCACGTCGACGAGCTGTCTTCCGAAGCCGACGACAAATTTGTTCGTAAAGTCCATGTAGTCCCGCTGGCGCTTCGTCGGCGGCATGTGGGTCACATGGCGCTTCCCCTCATGAAGGAAATCCTCTGCGGTGAGGGCATAGCCGTATTCCTTCTCAAAGTCCGACAGGGCCTTCGGGCTCACCGTGAAGTCATAGGAGGCCCAGTCCGTATAACGGTTCTGCCGCTTCGGGTCCGAGCCCCAGATCCAGACAAAGTTGTAGAAGAGGGAGGTGAACCGGACGACGTCGGTATCGGGGTGCTCTGTGCACCAGCGCTCCATCCAGTCGAGAAGATACGCCTGCGCCTCGCTGCTTCTCGGATCGATCGGGATGAGATGCTCCGTCTTCCAGCCGTTTGTGAGGGAGTTGTACATATTGATCTCTTCCCAGATCCGATAGGCCAGGAAGTTGACCGTATACTCATGGCAGGGGAGCGCGCCGGTCACCACGACGTTTCCGGTCTCCGCCTCAAAGACCCAGCTGTTTCTGGACACCTCCCGGTTCTCGGTGCGGTCAAAGACCTGCCAGAGCCTGAGGCTCTCGCTGCTGGTGTTGACCGCAAACTGCTCCGCAAGATACCCGGAGAGAAGATGGATGCACAGTGGCTCCTCGTCTGCCACCACGGGGTCCGACATGAGGAACGTCTCCTGAATGTCCTCCGGATGGGTCCTTGCGTAGTCATTGTGACCGCGGATCACGCAGATCGTGGAGTAGATGTCGTATCCTGCCTGCAAGAGCTCCGGGGAGAGCTTTGTGCCGTCACTGTCGCGGATCACATCTGCGCCCCACTTCTTCGCAAGCTGTAATGTCAGTTCCTCGCAGCCAGCTTCGCCGGGCAGCGTGAAATCACCCTTCATCATGCCTGTCTCTCCTCTTTTTTCCTTTCCCCGTCAAAAGTCCGGAGAAGAACCTCGGACAGAAACGCCAGCGCCAGTCCCTGTCCCCAGCCCTGAATCCAGTCCCGGGAGATGTTCCGGTATCCCTCCCGGTCCTTCATGACGGCGGTTCCCGCAGAGACGTTTGTCACCCTCCCGTCGGGACTGATCTCATTCATGACACCGACAAGCGCCCGGTCCACATATTTTCTCCGGAGCGGATTCCTGCCGGTCTCCATCGCTGCGGCGATGCCGCAGGAGGCGGAGACCTCCTCATAGGAGTCGGGGTCATCCAGGATCGTCCGCCAGAGGCCGTTTTCCGTCTGCAGGAGCTTCACGGAGGAGAGGAGCTCCTCCAGGGAGCCGCAGATATCCATAAACTTCGGATACAGATACGCCTCCGGCAGGATTCTCCCCACCTGGCTCATGGTGTAGGCGGCCCAGGCATTTGCCCTGCCCCAGTAAAAGCCGGACATGTGGTCCCCCGTCTTATTGCTGTACCCGTGATACCAAAGACCCGTCTCCCGGTTCTGCAGGTAATGGATGTGCCAGTAGTACTGATTCAGGGCATCCCCGATGACGCTCTCGTCCTTTGTCATAACGCCAAAACGCAGGAGGAAGAATGCCGCCATGAACAGCGTATCTGCCCAGCACTGCTCCGGGAAGTCGTTCTTTGCGGACACCGTGTGCTGCAGGACGCCATCGCCAAAGCGCAGCGCATCGTGCTCAAGGTAGTCCACCTTGTCAGCCGCAACCTCCAGGTACTTCTTCTCCCCAGTCGCCTCGTACAAAGACAGCAGGCAGTGCCCCATCGCGCAGCGGTTCACGTTCCAGGGCTTTGGAAGGCCGAGCTCCATGTATTCGTCCACCCTCGCCTTCAGAAGATCCATGTACCGGGTCTCTCCGGTCACCTCAAACGCCCTGCCGACGCCGTAGTAGGCAACCCCGCAGGGCCAGTCCCAGAGCATGTCCATGCGCATCGTGCGCTCCACGATCCGGCCGATCGCGTCTTTGATGCTGCCGGGATTGATTTCTTCCTGTGTCATCCTGTTCACTTTTTCTCCCATCGCGCTTGTCTCGCTGATCAAATTTTAATATGATATTTCTGTTATATTTTTGCTACGATACTTTTTTCTTAAGGTAATGTCTTATGGCTTCCAAAACCCGTGCGGAATCCATCGAATTTCGCAAATATGAACTGAACAGTGCCTTCCCCGTCCTCGTGCTCACCGGCGAGATCTGGAGACTCTCCGATGTCCGCTCCCCGCGCCTGCACTTCCACAACTGCCTTGAGATCGGCGTCTGTGAGGAGGGGGATGCCTTCATGGTGCTCGGCGACAGGGAGGTCGCCATCCACGAGGGGGACATGACCTTTGTCGGGAGCGAGGTCGTGCACACAACCTGGTCTGCCCCCGGCACCCGGAGCCGCTGGAGCTACATCATGGTGGATCTCGAGCAGCTGCTCTCCGACATCAAGGATCTTCCCACCCTCAAGGGGCTTGGCATCTTCAACAGCATGCAGCACGAGTACAGCGCGATCCTCCCCAGGGATGTGCACCCCGGGATCTATGACCTTGTGCGGACGATCCTCAACGAGTTCGGCTGGAAGTGCCGGAACTTCGACTACGCTGTGCGCGGGTATTTCCTTGCGCTCACAGTTCACGTCATGAATTACTATGACCACCAGTTCCAGACGGGGGATTCCCTCGTGCAGACCCATCAGAGCACGACTTCCATCCTGCCCGCCCTCTCCTACCTGCGGCAGCACTACGCGGAGGACTTTGCCATCGATCACCTCGCGGAGGTCTGCGCGATGAGCCCCTCGAGCTTTCGCAGGGACTTCACGAAGATCATGGGGACCAGCCCCTTAAACTACCTGATTCAGCTAAGGATCCATCGGGCCGTCGAGCTTCTGCGCGCCACGAACCTGTCGATTCTCGACATCTCGGAGGAGGTGGGCTTCCACTCGATCTCCAGCTTCAACCGGAACTTCTACGCCATCATGCAAAAGAAGCCGAGCGAGTGGCGAAAGGCCCCGGGGGCGGCAGCAACCCGGCCCGTCACGGTTCACTCCGGATGGCTCAAGCCGGAAGAGCTCTGAATTTCCTTCTCCACCGCTTCACAGGGAAGCGGTGGTTTTTTGTGCTCAGCCCTTCACCGCACCGACCATGGCACCCTTGACGAAGTACTTCTGCAGGAACGGGTAGATGCAGATGATCGGGATCGTGACAAACATGATGGCGGCTGCCTGGAGCACCTCGGGGGTACTCGTCACCGCGGCTGCCTCGGAGAGGGTCGTCGTCTGCGCCTCCGTTGCAGAGGAGACCATCTGGCTCAAGCGGTACTGGATCATCTTGAGAGTATCCGCCTGGATGTAGTACTTGTTGTCTGCGTAGGAGTTCCACCGTCCGACGGCATAGAACAGGGACAGCGTCGCGATGATGGGCTTCGAGAGCGGCAGCGCGATCCGGAACAGGATCTGGAAGTCCGATGCGCCGTCGAGCTTTGCGGACTCCTCCAGGGAATCCGGGAGGTTTGCCTGGAAGTAGGTCTTCATGATCAGCATGTTGTAGGGGGAGTAGATGAGGGGCAGAATCAGCACCCACACCGTATCCAGCATGTGGAGGTCCTTGTAAAGGAGGTAGGTCGGGATGAGGCCTGCGCTGAAGTACATCGGGAACATCAGGATAAACGAGAATGCGTAGCGGCCGTGAAGTCTCTTCTTCGAGAGCGGATAGGCAGCGCAGGTGCAGGCGATCATGCCAAGGAGCGTGAATACCACGGTCACAATCGCGCTGTAGACCATCGAGTACACCATGGCACCGTCCCGGAAGATCGATGTGTAGGCGTCAAACGTCACCTGCTTTGGCCAGAAAAAGACCTTCTTGGCCATGACCATCGAGTTCGAGGAGATGGACTTCGCAAACAGATGCAGAAACGGCAGGACGCAGGTGAGGCACAGGATCGTGATAATGACCATGATCACCACATCACTGGTGTGAACCTTGGTGATGGCTCTGCTGCCATCGGATACGGATTCGATTTCCTTTTCTTTCTTCTTGCTCATTTCGAATTAACCTCCTTTACAGCAATCCTTCTTCGCCAAGTTTCTTCGCAACGCGGTCCGCAATGATGACCATGATCAGTCCGATGACGGACTGGAACAGGCCGACCACCGTTGCCTCTGAGAACTTCGCGCCCTGGAGGCCCTTTTCGTAGATGTAGATTGCGAGCTGATAGGAGAAGTCGCGCACCTGCGTGTTCTGCAGGGAGTCGAGCCGCTCGAAGTTGGATCCCATGATCTTGCCGAGGTTCATGATCAGCATGGTGACCACCGTGCCGCGGATGCCGGGGAGCGTGATGTTCGTCATTCTCTGCCAGCGGTTTGCGCCGTCGATCATCGCGGCCTCATAGAGCTCGCCGTTGATGCTCGTGATGGCGGCGAGGTAGATGATGGTTCCCCAGCCCATCGTCTGCCAGACATAGATCAGAAGATAGGCGACCGCCCAGTGCCACTTTTCGGTGAGAAACGGGATGCCCGAGTCAATCAGCCCTGCGTTCATGAGCATCATGTTGACAAGGCCGGTATTCGGACGGAACATCGCGTAGGCGACGGACCCGACGATGACCCATGACAGGAAGTGCGGCAGATAGAGAATGGTCTGGGACACCTTCTTGAACCAACGCACGCGGAGCTCGTTGAGCATCAGGGCAAGGATGATCGGCATCGGGAAGCCGAGGGCGAGGTCGAGGAGGTTGAAGATCAGGGTTGTGGAGAGGGAGCCCAGGAACTTCCTGTCGTGAAACACCTTCTGGATGATCTTCAGTCCGACGAATTTCGATCCGTTCCACCCCCTTGCCGGCTTGTAATCGTAAAAGACCATCCGAAGACCCGGATAGGAGGCGTAATTAAAGACGATGACGAGGACGATCGGAATCACCAGCAGCAGATACAGCTGCCAGTCCCTCTTCAGGTCCTTTGCAAAGGTCCGCCTGTTTTCATTTGGCAGGGTGCTCTGTGCTTCCGCTTCTTTTTTGTTTTTTCCCATGGCAATTTCTCCCTCGGTTTTCGTCATTTTGAAAAGTCTTGCTGTCCTTTGCACGCCACTTTTTCTGCAGAGTGCTCATTTTCAGTTCTTTTTCAAGTGTTTTTATTGTACATTCCTGCCATATCGGGTTCTTCTTAAAAACGGATGAATCCTTTGCATTTTCACCCAATCTCCAGAGTCTCCGAATGGCTCGTGAACTACCCGCAGTTAAAACTGCGGGCTTCGGTGGTTTTTCCACCTCATTTAAGTTGCCTTCAACGGTGTCTTATACACAGATGGCTGTGATGCGCCGGAAATCTGGGGCCTAGCCCCATCCGAACCGGATGGTTGGTGCGCCGTTGCTTCTCTATTCACCGCTTTCGCGGGCAGTCACGGCGATTGATGTTTCTATATGGTTATGCGGCTTGCTCTTGATGATAAAGCCGCAGACCTTCCTCTTTGATGTTGATTGCTGCCTGCCAGTCGCGATCGATGATATTGCCACAGACAGGACAGATATACAAACGATCACTTAGCGTCAGATCATCTTTCCTGGAACCGCAATGACAGCATGTTTTGGATGATGGATACCATTGATCGATTTTGACAAGTGTATGCCCGAAACGCTTGCATTTGTATTCCAGCATGCGTGTAAACATGCCCCAGCCCACATCCATAACCGATTTGCCAAGATGAAGGCTTTGCGCCATGGCATGCATGTTCAGGTCTTCAATGCAGATCACGTCATAATGATATGCGAGGTTATAGGACAGTTTGTCCAGAAAATCCCGCCTTTGTGCCGCTATTTTTTCGTGCAGCTTTGCGATTTTGTGCTTCTGACGCTCGTAGCGCTTTGATCCGCGTTTCATACCCGACAGCACATGCTGAAGTTTTGCAAGTTTCTCTTCCTGCTGACGATAAAACCGTGGAAACTCTGCAGTGTCACCATCGCTGTCTACATACAAGTGCTCCAATGACATGTCCAATCCGATGGCACTGATACCTTGGTTATCAGTATGCGTGTTTGCAGATGGAACAGCTTTGGGTTCCTTGTATTCGTACTTGAGTGATACGAAAAATCTCCCGTTGCGGTCCATGGAGATGGTAGCTGATTTGAGAACGCCGCCTTTTTTGATTTTGCGGTGCAGCTTCAGTTTGATCAGCGTTTTCAGCTTTGGAAGTTTCAACAACCCGGAGCCTTCATCATAGGTAAGATTGGAGTACTCCCCATTGCTGACAACGTTGGTCGTGTAGGATTGTGCTTCGTGCTTGCTATGAAAGCGAGGCATTTTGGCTCTTCCTTCGTAGAAATTGGCCCACGACTGTTCGTATTCGAGCTGAGCATTTGCAAGTGCAAGCGAGTCAGCCTGCTTAAGCCACGGGCACTCTTCCTGGTCTTTATAATCCGCAGGAGTGTTATGGAGATGTATCCCCATTTCGTTGTACATGAACAGGTCGTCTTCCAGCATACGATTCTTGAGCCACCGTTTGGCACCAAAATTGAAACGAATAAAGCTGCGCTGATCGGCGGTAGGAACAATCTCGTCCTTATAACAGATGTAGTAAACGTCTGTATTTGATGATTTTGGTTTGTTCTTCTTTTTGACAGCCATAATCAATACGCCTTGCTCTGACACTCAATGTATTTGCGGATAGTTTCTTCAGAAACATCGCCTACGGTTTCAACGTAGTACGAATGATTCCAAAGCTGTCCTCTCCGCAAATGGTTTCGTAGCTCTGGATATCTTTCAAAGAGCATGCGGCCAGAAATGCCCTTCATGTATTTGACCAGATTTGTGATCGACAGCTTCGGAGGTGCAGACACAAAGCAATGTACATGGTCAGCAGTGCCGACTTCGCATTCGTGGATGGTGAACCCCTTATCCTTGGCGACGGAAAGCAGAATAGCTTTCAGGTCCTTCTCAATTTCTTGGGTTAATACCTTCTGTCGGTGCTTGACGCACCATACCACATGGTAATTGATATTGCACACGCATGTGCGGTAATGCACGAGGTTTGTTTTCATACACATAGTATACCAGATTGGGTGTTGTAAGTGTATAAACTATATATAAAATCTTGTACTAATCGAAGCAATGTGCTGCAGTCGATGAAGTGGGCTCGCTTTCATCTCGGCAATTGAATTGCCGAGAATTCCCGCTCGCAATCTTAAAAAATGAGCTCCGGCAAGTTTCCCTGCCGGAGCCTGTGCCTTTTTGTTACTGACGGGCTGTCACAAATCAGTCAAGCTTTGTCGTCTGGCCGTTCTCGTAGGCCGCGGTTCTCTCGTCCACCACTTCCTGCCAGCCATCGTCTGCGAAGTCCTGGGAGAGTTCGTCATAGGTGGCATCGAAGTCGGAAGGATCTGCCATGGTGATCTTATCGCGGAATTCCTTGTAATCGTTGATCAGCGTCTCCTGGTACTCCGACTCTGCTGCGATCGAGGTTGCATACAGGCAGTCCTTTACGGAGTAGCCCTCCTCCGCAAGTTTTTGCTGTGCGTAGAAGTTGTCGATGACGCCCTGGGTGAGCTCCTCAGCATACGGAACATCGGCCGGTGTATTCTGGCGGATGACATCCTCAATCGTTCCCGCGGTGCGGATGTTCATGACGAGGTTCCAGTAGTCCTTGTTGTTGCTGTAGCCCTGCTTCTTGTCCCCGTCGTAATCCGTCACAGAGACCGGAAGGCCCTTGTCGTCATAGTTGAAGTTCTCGCCCTCTTCGCCCCACTGCATCGTGAACAGGTTGTCGTCCTGAAGGAGCCACTCCATGTACATCCAGGCTGCCCTGATCTCGTCGTCCGTTGCCTGAGAGGAGAAGCCGCTCATGACGCCGAAGGGGTTGTTGGAGCGGAATGCGAACGGGACGCTGCCGTCGTCATCCACGGTGTCGTTGGAGACAAGGACCGCGAGCTCGCCGTCCGGGTTGTTCTCATAGAATGCGGAGATGAAATCCATGTTTGCGGAGATGTAGCCGCCGAACTCAAGGGTCTTTCCGGAGACGAAGTTTGCCTTTGCGGTCTCCGTGTCGATCGTGTAGTACTCGGGATCCAGGAAGCCGAGGTTGTATTTCTCGTTCTCTCTCTGCAGGAATCTGCGGTTCCACTCGCTGCCAAGCGCCGGAATCGTGTAGTTGCCATAGACTGCCCAGGTCTTCTCATCCTGCGGATAATCGCGGAATGCGTAGTTCTGGTCTGCACCGAGGCCGGTGCACATCTGGCCGCCCAGAGGATAATCGCAGATTCCCTCATCCTTGAGCTTCTGGTACATCGCCTTGCGGTCCTCCCACTTCGTGGGATACTCGTCATAGCCGATCTTGTCGAGCCAGTCCTTGCGGTAGAATACCTCCCAGTTGTAGTTGGTCTCGTAATACGGGTTCTGTGCCAGGCAGAAGTAGGTGTCTCCGTCGAGGGTGCTGTACTTGACGAGGTCGTTGTCCTCCATGGCCTTGTAGAAGGTCGGTGCCACCGTCTTGAACTCGTCCATGTCGAAGGTTGTCAGATAGCCGTCCGTTGCCCACTGGGCGAGCTTGGGATAGTCGAACTCGGAGAGAATCGTGGGAAGGGAATCGGAAGCTGCCAGCATCGCGTAGTCACTCATGACATCAGATCTGGTGATCGGGACGTAGGTGACGGTGATGTTGTACTTGTCGCCGAAGTTTGACTGCACCCACTTGGTCCAGTAGTTGTCTGTGACATCCGGAACGCCCTCGACGCCGCGGTCATAGACCGGAACCTTGAGCTCGACATTCTCTGCAAACGGCTCCCAGGAGGCCATTCCGCCCTCTCCGGAATCTGCCGCTGCGGTCTCAGTTCCCGCCTCCGTTGCCGCAGAGGTTTCAGCCTCCGCTGCTGCTTCCGTGGCCGCCTGCGTTGCTGCGGCAGAGGTATCCTGCGCACTGCTTCCGGAATCCGAAGAAGATCCGCATCCGGCGAGAATACCCGCTGTCATCACACCGGTCAGAAGCACCGCAAAGAGTCTCTTGTTTTTCATTTGTTCCTCCCTTTCTTGAACACGCCCCGCTCTCATTTTGTATGAAAGCAAGGCAACTTCCGCGATTGAAACCGTCCGTTTGACGTTATTTTCTAAACGCTCCCCTGCAATTTGTATAGTTTCAATCTGCTATTACTGAATTTATTGTAGATATTTACGGAACAGTTTTCTTAGCAAAAATGCAGGGAAACTTTGCAAATCTGACCAACCAGTGTCTCCCCGGGGCGCCGGTCTTTCCCAAAGATGCACAAAGCCCGTGCTCTTTATCGGGCACGGGCCCAAGATTTCCTCCGTTTTCCCGCTTTCATCCCGCCGGTATTCTCTTTCCGGAATTCTCCTCCTTCCTGTCCCCAAGAATCCTTCAGACGGAATCGTCCCCGATCAGGCGCACGGAGACGTTCTCCATGCAGATATCATCCGCGTTGGCGATGATGCAGCCGTCCGCACCCTCCGCCACGATGTTTTTCAGGGTCACGTGCCGGATATGCCGCTCCGGAAGCCCGCAGATGTAAATCGGCTTTCCGTAGGGAGAGGAGCAGAACAGATTTGTGATCGTGATGTCTCCAATGTAGGGCGTATCCTCTGTGATCTTTTCAGGATGCACCCTGTCAAAGTTCTCCTCGCCATAGCTCTGATCGATGTTGATCACACCGCGAAACCAGATGCACTCCTTTATCTTCGGGTCCCGATCCGTCAGCGTGCAGTGGTCATAGGTGATGTTCTCGATGTAGCCAGCCTTACCCCTGCGGTTCTTCACCGTGGCGATGCTGAAGGAATCCGAAAACGAGCAGTCCTGCACAAGGACATCCCGGATGCCTGCGGAGGACTCGCTTCCGATGGCAACGCCAAAGCCGAGGAAAAACCTGCAGTTTGAGATCCGGACATGCTCTGTGGGAACGGCGTCCTCTCTTCCTGCCCCGTACCGCCCCGCTTTCAGTGCGATGCAGTCATCCTGGCTGGTGATGCTGCTGTGGAGGATCCGCACGTCAAAGCAGGAGTCCGGATCAATCCCGTCCCCGTTGAAGAGGCCGTAGGGGTTTCCATTTTTATCCCTCCCCGTATCGATGGTGATGCCGTACATCGTGACATGCCGGCAGAAGACGGGATGCAGGCACCAGAACGGGGCCTCCCGGATCGTGATTCCATCCAGGTACAGGCCGTCCGTGTTCTGAATGCAGACGGCATTGGAGCGGTTTGCCTCCGGGGCATTCAGCTCCTTCTCAAACAGAACCGCGCCGTTGGCGTCAATCACCCCCTCTCCTGTGATCGCGAGGTTCTTCAGCTTCTCCCCGGGTCTGGTATTGAGGATGCAGGTAAAGTTTTTCTGCACGATGCCCTCATAGCGGTACAGGGCAGGCGGAAAGTCCGCGGGGTCATCAGAGGCCCTCAGAACCGCACCCTGTTCCAGGTGCAGGGTCTAACAAGACGCTATGTTTAATACAAAGAAAAAAGCCTTCTCCGGTGTGTAAATACCGAAAAAGGCTTGATTTTGCTGGACTTTCACGGCATTTGCTGTCTGTGGAAGCCCAGCGATTATTCTATTGTCAGTGTTTTTCACCCGGTCCGGATGCCGCCGGAGGTCATTCCGACAGGCCCGGAAAAGGTAAAATTAAAAAGTATGCCAAAATTAAAAAGTGTAATTATTCCTCCGGCGGGTCAAAATCGTCATCCGTGCATTTACGAATGATATGCTTAGTGCGGTCAAGCGGCAGAGGGACATCCTCCTCTGCGAAATACTCCACCTTTACTACTTCTGCTGCAGAATGATGGTTATCCTTGCCCACGGGTACAATCACGTAATCGCCAACGGAAATATTGTCCTCATCGGCAATGTAATAATAGCTTTTGTAGCCCTCGTCAAATTCTACGCTACAGTAGATGTAATCGGTTCTGCGGCGCTTGACTTTCTCATAGACCGCAGGATTGAGTATTTCGCCCATTCCGTAAAATCGCATAAACTGCCATACAGACTCGGCAAAATCGCTCCAGAACTCAGGAAGCGCCTTCTTATCGTATGTTCCCTGAAGGACACGCTGCGGTCCTTTTTTGAAGTCCACCGTGATGGTATAATCCTTGGTTTCAAGCGGGTTGTCCACCACATCATCAGGATTGCCCTCAATTTCGCCAAACAAGTCATCCGCATCAATGTCATTGAGCAACTCTTCAATGCCGCCCTGAACATAGTATTTTCTGGACACTACACAACCGCTGCCGATATTCTGAATATGCTCTAAGGTCTCGCTTTCACGGTCAAGCACCAATCTCTCGCTGTAGTCCCAAGTCACGTATTCAACGGTTTCAGAGACTGGCTGCTTCGGCTTTATTTTGGTAATGCGGTGATAATCAATGGTAATGCGGTCAACTCTATCCGGCTTGTTATTGCCGTCAAATACATAGAGGTCATCCATTCCGAGAGCCTCTCGCACCATATCCGACAGGTCAACACCATCTACTTCAAAGTCCGCAATTAACGAACCACGGTACTTATAGACTTCGCCATCGGTGCTGGTAATCTCCATCTCCCACTCGCCAATGTCGGTAGCAAACACCTCAATGTACTCGGTGCTGAAATATTGTGCGATGCTATTCAACACCTTAGCAGCAGTGTTCTTTTCAATTTTATAAATCTTACTTCTGGACTTTTCGTGGCCACTGTATCCAGATCCAAAATTGTAGGCTGAGAACCACACACGGCCATCCGTGTTGATGGTGATGTGTTGTTCGACCTCGTCATCCGGTTCTGGTGCTGGGCCATAGCAGATGTGATTGGAAACGATGCGCACTTTCTGCGGAGTGCCTTTGAACCGATTCAACTGACATTCTGCCAGTTCACCCAGACGGGACAAAGCTATCGTAAACCAAGCACGGTTCTGCGGTTCCAAAATTTCCGCACCGGAATACGCCCAATGATTGAAATACCTCCATTGAGAATAAATAGCCGAGCCGAGCAACGGAATATCGATTATCTCTCCAACGATGCGTTCCAATGCCTCAAACTTATTTGCCGCATTGCCATATTTCTCGGAAAAAGCGTGACCGCAGTCCATTACAAAGCCAAGAGCCTCACAGTCATCGGCCATATAGTGGTCTACAAGTTCGATATAGTTGATTTTCTTATCCCTGAATTTTTCATACCACTTGATGGCAAATTCGTGGATTTGCTTCATGTCTGCCACTGCGATACACCTCCTATCAATCATTCATAAATGCGTCAAATTCCTCAATGCGATCAATCCATTCCAGTTCCTTTTGCTTTTTGGCCTTACTATCAATAACTGTTGCATTCGGATTTCTTTTCAGGATTTCAGCCTTCATCTTCTTTTGTTCCGATTTTGTTGTAGGAACCAGCTTTATGCCACCCCACCAAGTTTTCGCTATCTTCTGGGTAACATCATAAACAGGCTCTGGAGCCTTCTTTTTTCTACCGAACATGACCGACCTCCGTTAATCCATGCTACCGCTGCCTCTGTTGCCGCCAAATTCACACCCGTGTACATGGTCGTGGCCATAGTACCAACGTCCATAACGATATCCGTAGTGAGGTGGGCAATGAGCGCAGTCTCCGTTACAACGACCGTTATGCCGGTGTTGATTGGGACCGCTGGCCATGTCGATACCGGCAATCACACCAAACAAAGTAGCAAAGAAACCGGGCCGTTTCGGTGGTGGACAGTAATCGTCCACATATATATCGACTTCTTCCAGAGGTTCATCTTCTTCGATTTCCTCTGGTTCCTCGTCTTCGTATTCTTCCTCTTCACGCAAATCTTCCGGCAATAGAATATTCCGCTGCTTGCAGATTTCGATGATAACCTCATCATCAATCTCGCCATACAGATATTCCATATCCTCGGCTGTTAATCGCTCCGCTGAATTGCGCACTGCTGCTATCGCCAGCGCCTTATCATTGATACAGGCAAACTCGACCAGATCAGAGCCTGAAAAGGCCAGTTTAGCCTCGACCGCTTTGCGCAGAAGACGGTTTGCCGCCGGTACATTGACCTGCAGCTCGATGATGATTTCACCAACCTCATCCGCTGTACCGAGAGAAGTCAACGCAGACAGATTACGGACCTGAGTGCTTTCGGCCCAATCATAGAATTTCTCGTAATATTCATCCCATGTGTATTGTCTCACGGTGACACCTCCATTCAGAAACCAAAACTATACTCGACGGCCCATTCCATATAAGCGTATAAACTCATCTGAAAACTTTTTAACAAAATCACGGTCAAGTGCTGTAGCTAAGGTTTCATCGTTATAATTTGCGGCCTTAGTCCAATTATAGGAGCCGTGCATTACATATTCAAAATCAATAATGCAGAATTTATCATGCATCCTATTCCAGTCATCCCATCCATGATGTGGAATAAGCATTAGGTCAAAGTTCTCGGAAAGTTGCTGATAGAACGGCCTGTTGCTGCTTTCTTCGGAGATTATTAACCTAACATGCACTCCCTGTTTCTTTTTAGCAAGCAATTCATCAATGATCGCTTGATTGCTTAACCACGCTACTGCAGCCCAAATTGTATATTTCGCATCTCTGATACCTTGAATGATCGTTTCTTGTATTTCTGTAAAAACGACATCATGCTCCTTGTATTCGACTTGATCTGGACTCAAAATCTGCGGACGAATAGGAACGCCACCCAATCCGTAATCATCGCTTTCCTCATACACATACTCGATTAATTCATATAAGTCATAGAAGGCGCACCTTGCTTCAAAACCTTGTGCAGAATTTCCACTGCCTCATTATAACGAATGAAAGTGTCGCATCCCGGTTCGAGAAGCGGTCTTTCCATAGGTCCGAACACTTGATTTCCCTTGTGAGAATACACCTGACAATCGCCTTTATTATCACGATCCCACAAAAAGTACGAAACGCCACCCTTAATCTGAACACCGCTAAAACAGTCTGATGCCTCTGGGTAATCATGGATAACACGAAGGCTGTTGTCATGCAACATTTCATCTCTAAACTCGTCAAGTCCTTTACCGCCAGTGAACCAGCGGGAAGGGATAATCATTGACATATAACGAGGTTTCAATTTCTTTGCCTGATTTACAAAGAGCTGATAAATAGGTTTTGCACTTGCTCCATTGCCACCACCATCACTAAGCTGATACGGTGGATTACTTATAATTACATCGAATTTCATGTTA
This sequence comes from Lachnospiraceae bacterium, assembly GCA_022483465.1. Lineage (GTDB taxonomy): Bacteria > Bacillota > Clostridia > Lachnospirales > Lachnospiraceae > CAG-791. Next base: position 849,321 of record JAKVNF010000001.1, read on the forward strand.
AATATCTCCTCTGGCTTGCTGGTATGAATCCACTCATATGCATGGGTTTCCAAATCATCTGAACGGTCATACTCATCTCTCGAAGCGCCACAATACAGGCATTTTCCAATTTTCTTACCATTCAAAGTCATTAATTTAGGTGGGTCCCAAGTGTGTTGGATGCGCTTAAAACGAATATTTCCATCTTGGTGTGCCTCATCGAAATAAGATACCGAAAATTCGCTGTGCGGGAACTTTGAACAATACACACCTCGGCGAGAAAGCATACTGGTTAATTCTGTAATAGAAATACCATAAAGCTGATTATGGAAAATATGGTCCAGACGCTCTTGCAGGTCGGGAAACTGTGGTTCAAGTCCTTCAATGAGTCGTTTTGCAATTTCTCGCAAAAATACTCCCGTTTTGCATGCCGGATCGCCAAGATTTTTATCTTTCGGTCGTGAATGGTCCGCTGTGGAACACCAGTTTCTCTGGACACCTGATGCTCGCTTTTATTATCAAAAAACAGAGCGGTAATCAACTTCTGTTTTTCCGGGCTGAGACGCTTGAGGCAGGTTAGCATTTTTTCGATCATCACGGCCTTAATCGCGGCATCGTCCACATCTTCGTCATCGGAGGGAAACTGCTTGTTTCCCTCCAGAAGCCGTTCGTATGAGTCTTCTCGGCTGGGGAGATATGTAACAGTTCCGCTGGTGGAATCGATTCGGCATCGCTCGGCTTTGATGTCATACTGCAGGTATTCCATCTGACGGTCGCTCTTTTCTAAAACCTCAATGATTTCTTTGCTCACACCGGGATACTTCTCCCGGTAATTCGTCTTTTTCTGGTACTTCGCCATAGTGTCTGTCATCCATCTCGTGATTGTTGAAATCTGAAAATGAAAAATAAGCGACGGAACTCGGCAGCATGATATAACTGCAAGCAAATTGTGAAGGATAGTTGCCGGTTCCCGTAGGGGGCCGGCAACTATCCTTTGTTTTGAACCGAATCGCTCTCAGCGTAGACTATGGGAATAGTTAGGAATTTTTAGGGTCTTTCATTTTTCTTGTGTGATGCACTAAAAGAAGGCAGCCTATAGAGAATATCTTCTATTTACAAAAAGAGATTTCCTGATATCATCTCGATTGCACGTCGACCAAGATATGCAATACGGGATAAAAAGGAAACCTCTTATGAATCAGAATTATACATACACCGAGGCGAATGGGCAAATGTCTTTTGCTGCCCGGACTCAAAATGACTATCTGATGTTCCCAAGCCACCTGACGGGGTTCCATCAGGAGAGCGTTGAAGAGGTTCCTATTCGAGACGTCAGGCCCTTCCACTCCATGCGGAAGAGCAAACTGAGTGAGAATACCTTCAAAAGGGCTTATATTCTGCGCGGTAAATTGGACCAGCTGGACCATCCTGTATGCTCTTGCTGCGGGCGCAGAATGTACAAGAATCAGACCTACCACACGAAGATCAAACACATTCCCTTTCAGGCATGCCAAACCATCATTGAGTGCGACAAGTACCAGTGGAGATGCAATCTCTGTGGCAAGACCATCACACCGGATGTCGCGTTCAAGGCAGATGATTCGATGATTACAAAGGAGCTTGAGCAGCTGATCATTCGCTATCTTTCTATGGATGAATTTACCCTTACGGACACGGCAATCATTACTGGCGTCAACATCAATACGATCAAGAAGATCGATCTTAAGCGTCTGAAGAGTCTTTACGCGGATGAGAATGGCAAGCTCAAAAAGCCTGCCGCCTATGCAAGGTATCTTGCCATTGACGAGTTCAAGCTGCATAACGGACACAAATATGCGACGCACATCATAGACCTGATAACCGGTGCGGTGCTGTTCATCCGAGCAGGCAAAACAAAGGCCGTTGTAGAAGAATTCATGGAGCTGGTGGGTGACGACTGGATGCATCATGTAGAGGCCGTTGCCATGGATATGAACAGCGACTTCCAGGAGGCTTTCAAGGCAAAATGCGGTTGGATCCAGATCGTTTATGATCATTTCCACATCGTCAAGAACTTCAACGAGAAGGTCATTGCCGAGGTTCGGAAGGAGGAACAGATCCGCCTGAAGAAGGAAGGCCTGGTCGAGGAAGCTGCTATCCTGAAGGGGTCAAGGAAGATACTCTGTGCCAGCAGGGAGTCCCTGCAGAAACACGATCAGGAAGCCCGTGAGGGCAAGGTGTGCCGCAAGGGATCTGCGATCTTCGGTACGACCGATTACAGGCATACCCATGACGATTTCGAGCGGCGATACGACGACATCATCAACTCGAACAAGCTGCTGTTCACCTGTGATCTGATCAAGCAGGCCATGCAGGAAGCATATGCCTCAGCCAATCAGGCGACGATGATCGAGAAGTTTACAGATATCATCGACTGGTGCAGGGGCACGAAAAATGAGCACTTTCTCTGGTTTGCCAGGCTCATTGAGAACCACTTTGACGGCATTGTGGGATACGGGCTCTGTCCGATCAGCTCCGGGAAGATAGAGGGGATCAACGCACACATCAAGGTCATCCGCAGGAAAGCCTATGGCCTTCCAGATGATGAGTACTTTTTCCTAAAGATCATGGATGCATCCAGAAATCCGTACAAGCGGATCTGATGGAGAACGCTGTTCCGAGACCGTGGGCCCCTCGGCGATGCTCCCACGGTCCGCCCGGGAGTACAGATGCACGGAGAGCAGAAGGCACCTGTGGAGGACCGGGGCAGAGGACCTCGGAGACGGTCAGGAAGGGCTCATCCCACAAAAAAAGTGAAAGGGCCAATTTTTAGCATCCGACTTGGCTTGAATACCCTGGCTCAGAAACCCATCTTTCTTCTTCTGAACCGTTGACCGGGTGGGATTTACAGACGTTGTGACATGAGAAATAGGCCATCCGGGCAGATGACCTGAAAAGAATCTTTATTAAAAGCGCGGATGGGAGACATCCAACATTCCATCCGGTCCCCGGCAATACCGGGGTATTTCGATATAGCTGCTTCCTTCAACCTTCCCCATTGCTCTGAGATAGATCGCTGTCTTATCCATGCTGAAGAGAAAGGCATGCATCTGTGCCCCACAGTTGGAGCAGCGGGCCGGATCCTTATCAAAAAGGGCCTTCATGACCTCACAGCTTTTCATTCCGCGAATCAGACTCGGTACATATTCATCACCCAGAATTTCGTGGATCCTTGCAAGCTTCTTTTTACGGACATTCCCGGCAAGATACCCTGCCATCCGGATCTTGCGTACTCCCTTCGGAAGGATGTGAAGTGAAAACCGTCGGATGAATTCTTCCGGCGTGAGTACCATGTCCTTCTTGTCATACGAGCCATCGGTATGATAGTCCTTGTACTCAAACGTGATACCGCTGTCCGAGACGTCCCTGATCCGGGAGGATGTGATTGCCGTTCTGTCGGCGTACCGCCCAAAATAACCTATGACATCCTCCACATCCGGAAGTGACGGATCCCGTTCTCTGTCTTCTTCAGAATAAGAGCCATACCTCTTGAGGTTGACATTCCAAAGGCACTTGTAGCACTCGTCGCATAAATTCTGGAATGACTCCTCACTCTCATAAGGTGCGGCAGAGCCATTGAAGGATAGTTTTCCCTTTCTGTAGAGCCGCTTGAGTCCTCTCATGAAGTGCTTCCGGTATCGTCCGGATATCTTCTGGACAGGGAGGAAGAAGCCCCTGATCTTCTTAAAGGAGGCGTCATCCGGTGTCAGTCCGCCTGCGGAGATCAGCACGTGCAGGTGGTAGTGGAGCGTCATACTGCTCCCAAAAGTGTGGAGCACCATGATGATTCCGGGCTTAATGTTGTGCCTTTCAAGGCAGAGCTCCAGAAGGGCATCCTGCGCGGAATGAAACAGAAGATCCAGCAGAGCCTTCTGATTGTTGTAGATCAACTCATTCAGATCGTGGGGAACCGTGAACACAAGATGATGGTAGGACATCCCGTGAATGACTTCGGACCTGCGCTCAGCGATCCACTTTTCACGGCGAAAAAAGCCACAGCAGGGGCAGTTCGAGTTGCCGCAGGATCTCGGTGTAAACGAAATTTCTCCGCAGTCAGGGCAGATGGAGACAATATAACCCAGATCTCCCGTGCCGCATTGTGCCATGAGACGGAGAATCTTCACCTTTTCGGGCGGCATTTCCTTTCCGTGCTTTGCCAGATAGTCTGGGAGAAATCTCCGGAAGATCTGGCGGATTCGATATCTTGAAGGCTCTTTTTCCTGTCTGAAGCCGGTAATGCATCTGCGGACTCTGATCGCAGTCTGACTGTCAGGAAGGCGGAAGGTTCTGCCTGGCCGGCTCGAGGGTACCATCTTTTTTGTTTTTTCAGAGCGCGAAGCCGTTTCCGTCGAAGGGGTTTGCAACGTTTTTTCTCTCCTGAAGCTGACCATCCAGCTGTACGTAGATCATCGTGGAAGCAATGGAGCGGTGCCGAAGTCTGACCTGTACCTGAAAGAGATCAGCGCCGCCCTGATAGTAGAAAAGCGCATGGGCGTGTCGGAGGGAATGGAAATGATATCCGCGGTTTTCCCATCCGAGTTCTTTCAGGCGCTTCTGAAAGAAGCGCTGCACTGCTCCGTCAGACAGATGATGTGCGGCATCTCTGCCGGGAAAAAGGTAGTCCCCCTCTCCGGCATCCCGACGGAATCTTTTGAAGTAGAAGTAGAGCATCCGCGCGAGATCTTTTGGAAGTTCGACCTTCCCTTCATTTCGGTTCTTGCTGACTTCCGCACGAATTGTGATCTGCATTCTTTTGATGGAGATATCACCGAAGCGCAGAGACAGGACTTCATTCAGACGGAGCGCACAGCCAAAGCCGAGGGCGAGAATCAGGCGGTTTCTCGGATCTTTCGTCCCCATAATCAGCTTCTGCACTTCCTGACGCGTCGGTACCTTCGGGAGGGTATGATCCACCTTCATCAGCGGAAGGTTTTCCAGAGGGATGGGAGCATGCGCAACGGAAGCACGATAACGCCGGATGCTGACGTTGTAGACGTTGACAGATCTGGGCTTGAGCTCTCTCCCGCCTTTGCTTATGGGCTTATGGAGATAAACGAGAAAACTCTGAAGCTGTTCAAGATCAGCATCATCGAGGGAAACATGATAGGTTCTCTCAAGCCATTCACAGCACTCGAAGACGGTCTGCAGATAGCCCTGAATGGTAGACTCGCGGTAGTCGATCAGGGACAGAAATACTTCCAGCCTGGACAGTTCGGTTTTGAATTTCGGGGAATCAAGGTATCTCATGAAATCGTTCCGGCAATGATGGTATGGGGATGAAACTCATGATTGGCCGGCCGACAAAGATGGGGCTTGCAGATTTGCAAGGGACTTGATAAACTCACCTTGCTTATGAGAGCCCCATGGATGAACGCTCGACGCCAATCAAGGTCATCTGTGGGTTATTTTTTTTGTAGAATACAGAAAAGAGGAAGAGATGACAAGATCATTTCTTCCTCTTTTGTCTATGCTGAAGTTTGTCATGGTATCCCCAACAGAGAAAGCTGTGAGCTTTAGGGATAACTTTGATGGAGCATCGCGCTCGCGCGATTTGGTTCAAAAAAACAGGAACGTACTTGTGAGCACGGTTGCCCACAGGTATGCTCCTGTAAATTATTTCATATTTTATCTGCTCTGATGGTTCGTGCTGCTGCCCGCGCTGTTTCCTTGAAAAGCACAGGTTTTTTTGACGAGCTATCGGTTAGAAAAGCGGTGTGTAGCGGATTGTGATCCGTTGCATCACGCTCGACCGCTACTTAATAGCGGTCGCCTGAAATTCATGGTAAATTGAGCAGACATAGAAACCCTCCAGACTGGTGAGCTTGAAGGGTTACGGTATTGCTTATTCAGGCATGAAGATAGACCCGCCAAACTCACGCTTTTTTGTAGCGCTTTTTTTAATTTGATCGAAACAAACGAATTGCGCCGCGTGAAAAAACACCATCTAATAGCTGTATATCTCCCTTGGCAATGATCAGCCCAAGTCCAGTTCCTTTTTCAGTATTGAAGGTCGGCATGATTCATCTCAATTGTCGTGCGGGCCTTCATCCAACTTTTTTATCGCTTTTCTGAATTCTTTCGCAAACACAATACCAGTACAGATCACCGCAGCAGTATCTGAAATCGGTTCGGCAAGATACACGGCTACTGTCTTATCAGGTAGCAGCATGGGGAGAAGATAGATGAGTGGGACCAACATGATAAATTTTCGGAATACTGCTACGAAAATTGAAGCCTTGGCATTCCCGAGGGAGATAAAGGTCATCTGGCAGGCTATCTGAACGCCCATAATAAACATGGCACCGGCGTAGATACGTAATGCACTTTTAGTATACGCCACCATTGCGGTATCATTTGTAAATAATGAGGCAAAAACCTGCGGAAATATCTGCACGGCAACCCACAGCAATACGGAATAGGTACAGCAACAGATCAAAAGCAGTCGAAAGGTCTGCTTGACACGAGCTGAATTGTGAGCACCAAAGTTGTAGCTGAAGATCGGCTGAGCACCTTGCGCAAAACCCTGCATCGGCAGCATGGCAAACTGCATCACAGTGCTCAGAATCGTCATGGCACCCACGGCAATATCTCCGCCATATTTCAGCAAGGAGGAATTGAAGCAGATAGAAATGATGCTTTCGCTTGCCTGCATTATAAACGGAGCTGCACCCAGTGCTACGCAGGACAGAAGGACATTGTCAAATCTGATATTTTTCATCCGGAGCTTGATGCTGCTTTTTGGGGAAGTGAGAAAATGAATTACCCACACGCAACTGATTCCTTGAGATATGATTGTCGCCAGAGCTGCTCCGCGCACCCCCATGTTCATGCCGAAGATCATGATTGGGTCAAGGATAATATTACAGATTGCCCCGATCAAAACCGTGTACATGCTTACTTTTGCATAACCCTGCGCCGTGATAAATGCATTCATGCCCAAGGTTAATTGTACAAAGACGGTACCAATCGCATAGATGTTCATGTACTGGGATGCATAGCCGATGGTGTTTTCACTGGCCCCAAACATTAAAAGCAAGGGTCGGTTCCAAATTAGCAGGGCTGCGGTAAGCACAGCGGAGATTACAAGCTGCAAGGCAACGCAGCTGCCCATAATGTGCTCGGCTCCCTCGTCGTTTTTTTTGCCCATCTCAATGGAAGCATTGGGCGCTCCTCCCATCGCAACCAGCATGGCGAAAGCCGACACGATGATAATGAGCGGTGTGCACACGCCCAGACCGGTAAGCGCCAACCCGCCAACCTCTGGCATATGGCCGATGTAGATACGATCCACAATGTTGTATAGAACATTGATCAGTTGGGCAAGAATTGCTGGTACAGAAAGGCGAAACATAAGCGGCCTGATTGGTTCTGTACCGAGGAAACTCTTATCTTCATTATGTGCCTTTTCCATAATTGTCCTCCGTTTCTTTTGTCTTTCCATCAGTCCGTTGATTCTTTCGGTTTCACGTTGTAGAAGCGGCGGACATTGTCAATGATTCGATCAAAAGAGTCGAAGAACTGCCTTTTCTCATCTTCCGAAAACCCGTCACCGATCTTTTTCATGAATTCTTCCTGTTGTTCTTGCCCATAACGGACTATCTCATCGGCCTTTGGAGTAATAAACAAACAAATCCGCTTTCTATTCGCCGAGTCTACTTTTTTGCAAATGTACCCTTTTTTATAAAGCTCGTCTGTCGCCAGTGAGACGTGAGATTTGGATATTTTTCGTACAGATACAATATCGGCAGCCGTATTAAGGCCGCCGTTGTTCGCAAGGAATAACATAACATCTACTTCTATTGCCGAGAGAGAATATTTGTTCATAACTTTTCTGCGGTGAAAATTATAGGCGCTTTCAACTTCTTTGAGCATGTTCCAAAAATTGTTTTTCATATGTAATTACCTCACGCACCTTAGTGTTCGATTTTGAACACGTAAAATTATAGTTCAAAATCGAACGGTTGTCAAGACGAAAATCTGATAGGGCATGTTTTAAAATGCTAATTCGATAGGGTTATCTTAGATGGTGAGCATAAAAAAATAATTACTTTTTCCTTATTGAAAAAATCATTTCCCAATCAAACCAGCAAACGTTTTGACCCCACGTCATGTTCAGGTGTTCCTCGGAGTTGTGCCGCACTCGCCATGTTCTACATTACCATACGAACAATACTAACTCAAACTTCCCACTTGGTCCGACCCTCGAAAAACGTTGAAAATACGCCCAAAATTGAGCTTTTTACTATGAGTTTTTCGGCTTCTTGACAATTGAAAAAGCACTCTGTGCCTTCTATAATAAGATCATCCACAATCAAAAGAAAGTACAGGTGCTCACAATGAGTATACATCAAAACAAGCCAATTGCAACTGCTAATTTCGAGGACGAATGTGCGTTTGGAAACGCCATGAAAGAGCTTGGCGTAAGCGCTCTCCTGAAGGCCTCCAATATCACCAAGGCGAAGGGTGCCTCTGCATATGAGCTCTTTCAGTTTCTTGTAATCCTCGTGTTCCAGAAGTGCAACCTGTATCACTTCCTCAACTCCAAGAAGAAGGATACTGCCTATGACGATAACACCTACTACCGCTTCCTGAATGAAGGACGCTACAACTGGAGAAAGTTCATCCTGATCCTCTCCGCCAGGATTGCCGCCTATTTCACTACTCTTACCCGCGAGAACAGGGCACGATGCTTCGTGCTCGATGACTCTGTCATCGCCCGTAACCGTTCCAAAAAGGTGGAGCTGCTCTCCAATGTCTACAATCACGTGATCCACAGAACCGAGAGGGGATTTAATCTCCTTCTTCTTGGGTGGACCGATGGATACAGCTTCCTTCCGGTCCAGTACATCATGCTTGCTTCGGCCAAGGCTAAGAGCCGCATCTGCGACGTATACGACAAGCACCTGCGTCATAACACCAACGCGTACAAGAGACGGGTGGATGCAATTACGCAAAAGCCCGTGATTGCACTTCAGTTGCTTCGCTTCGCCATTGACGCTGATATCAAAGCCGAATACGTGCTCATGGATACCTGGTTCACGACAGAACCGTTCATCTGCAACATCAAGAACCTCGGCCTTGAGGTGATCGGCATGCTCAAAGATACCAAGCAGCAGTATTGGTACAAAGGCAGGCTGTATAACCTGAAAGGCCTTGCGAAGACTGCCATCCGTCATTGCCCGCAGGGGAACCTGTTCGGGTCCATTGTTGTCAAAACGAAGTATCAGCAGCTTCCTGTCAAGCTGGTCTTTGTCCGCAATCGCAACAAGAAGGATGAGTACATCATCCTTCTGACCACTGCGGTGACTCTGCCCGACAGTGAGGTAGTCAGAATCTATGGCTACAGGTGGGGCATCGAGGTATGCTTCAGGGCATGCAAGTCCTTTCTCAAGCTTGGCAAGGAGTTTCAAGGACTCAGCTACGACGTAACCGACAGCACAACTGCACTCGTGCTCACACGATTTCTCATTCTCGAGTATATCCGTCGCAAGAAGAATGATCCCAAGACCATCTGTGAGCTGTTCTTCGTCTGCTGTGATGACATTCAGGATATTTCCCTGAAGCAGTCGATTGACCGTCTTGCTGCAATGCTGATCGAGGGGGTCAGAACAGGTGATGTCTCCATTCAGATCTCCGAAAAGATGCGTAGCGACCTGACAAACTGGTTTTCGACACAGCCTGAGTTTATACAGAACCTGTTCCGCGACTTCCTAAATTTGTTTCTAACAAGCGATAAAGTTGCATAATGCTGTCAAGTTTCAAAAAATCACCTGTTGAGCAAGAAACCATCGGCCGTTACAGCATTTTTCAAGTGGGAAGTTTGAGATACTAATTGTCCCTATTTTACTATCATCTCCAAAGGATAGCTCCCCCTCGCCTTTATGCAGCGAGGGGGAGCCGAGAGCTTCATTCATTCATGAGTCTTTTTAATTTCCAAAAATGTAGTGTCTGGATTTCTGAACAACTCCTGCGGAAGCATATCCAACATCTGATTCACAACATCCGGTGGCGTAAACACCTCGTCGTTGGAGAGGTTTGCCAGACACGATAGTACGTCCGGGTTATAAACATTATCAAAAAGGCCATTAGCCATTGTTCGTTTCCTCCTTTGGTAATTCTAAATGAAGATACGCTTCTCTCCATCTGGTATCATCTTCTTGGATGCGGCGATAGTGCGCAATGTACTGCTGCAGGAACTGACCTTCGTCATCCGGTTCATCCGGTTCCTCCGGCGCATCCAATCCCATATCAAACAGAGTGCCTTGTTCAAAATCATCGTCGGGCTTCTTCTTTTTCTTTGCCGGTTTCGGGTCGTCCATTGCCAGCAATTCTGCAAAAGTGTAGTCCTTGCGCTGCATACGAGCATCGTTGAACGGGAATGTCCATTCAGAGAAGATAATCGGAACATTCAGTTCTTTGCCCTCAGCATCGCAACACAGCAGAGTCAACGCATTTCCGCAGACGATGTTCAATCGGAGAATGAATCGAGCCGCTTCTCTCGTTGCGTCGTTACATTCTTTTTTGCAGACCTTTTTGTATTCCTTGTTCCAGATTTCAAACAAGCGCTCCTGACAGGCGAGGACATTATCCAGCATAATGTCTACGCCATACATACTGCCAAGGGCCAGCAAGGAATTACGCTCCCAATCGTATGCGCTGCGCTTATATTTTTTTGTTACGATAGCCAGCTTTCGCTGAAGAATAACAGAAAGGAAATTTCCGTCACCACAGGCTGGCTCCAAAATTGTGATGACCTTGCCGTCGTCGAAGATATCGTCGCACCCTTCTGCGAGCAGGATATTGACCATGAGCTTGATGATGTCTCTGCCTGTGTAGTGATCGCCCGCTTCGGCATTTTCAGAAAAGCGGCGGATCAGGTCCTCAAAGATATATCCCATCTTCACGTTGTCGATAGTTCTCGGGTTCAGGTCGAGTTCGGAAAACGCCTTCACGACAGCGAGCAGACGGTTGTTCTTGTCCATCTTTGTGATCTGTTTTTTGAAATCCAGACCTTTCGCCTCGGAAAGCAGAATGTCCTGTACATTTGATGAATAGCCCTGAATGTATGACACGAAGTTGTCTGCAAGATGATCCGGATCATTGCACAGCTCCGTAAGCGTAAAGCGGCTCGTGTTGTAGAACTGGAATCCGGAGATACGGTACATTGCTTTTGCCGGATAATTCGGATTCTTCTCATACTGCTCGACGACCTTCTCTTTCGTCGGCTCAAGAGCGCACTCGAAGCGCCGGATAATCGTCATCGGGATGATGACATCCTTATATTTGTCGCTCTGATACGGTCCGCGCAGTTTGTTTGCGATAGACCAGATCATGCTGGTTTCTTCTGAAACGTCAACCGGGGAGTCGTCCCACATTGCGTCGATCATTTGATGTTCTGACATTTGATTCTTCTCCATTCACGGCAGCAGTTCGTCCTGCTGTCTGTATTTAATATTTTCAGGTGTCCGATAAAACGGACATCAGTCCATTTCCATCATCATCTTGTAATGCTCGCCCTGTTCCATTGCTTCGAAGATAAGCTTGAATACATCGATGTATGGCTGCGCATCAGCGTAATCCTCAATCAGATGAATTTCGCTTCCAAAGCCGGTCGGATTGCTGATGTAGCGGAGCAGAGAATCTGCGAGATGATACTTGGTAGGATCAGGCCTACCACCGTCTGGAGCAGGTGACATAAACAGATTCTTGTGCTCACCTTCAAGCACACGCTGGCGCAGCTCCTTCCTGTCGTACCCGCACATCTGCATGAAGTAGTACTCAAGAATCTGCCGGATGACATTCAGCGCCGGAATGGCTGTCTTGGTCTCTTTCAGTTCCGTCCAGAGAGCCTTATAGGAATTCTGGATCGGATTGTAATTCTCATCCTCGCTCGGGCGCTTCGGATCAGGCCGCACGCACGGAACAACAGAAGATGTGTTATTTGTCTTCAGAATCTTAAAGAAGCTCGTACTCCTGAAGTTCTTCTCCTGCTTATAGGTTACTTCACTGTGGAAGTAGACATTGTGCGTCAAAATAAAGATCTGCTTGATGTAATCTCCGAGTTCCGTGTCTCCCTTGTAATCTGTGTTGTTGTAGCAGACTTCGATCATTTCACGGACAAGAGAACCGACGATATACAGCGTGCTCGAATCCATACTGGACACCGGGTCATCGATAACGACGATCTTCGGCTTTTCTTCTGTGCGGCTCTGGCTGCCACGCACAAGATGATAGAAGTAAAGAAACGAGATAAAGTTGCGCTCGCCCTCGCTCAGGTTCTTGGCCACTTCGCCGTTTTCGCGGATGACTTCATAGTGGTTCGGAATGTCCTCACGTTCTCTCAGATGAAATCCTTGAAATCCGGTTTCACGGAGCGTCTCGTTCATCCTGTTGACGGTATCAGATGTGTTCTTGATGCTCTTATTCAACTCGGCAATATCAAAACCGATTTCACGGCTCTGCTTGTCGAGCTTTTTCCATTCTTCCTCTGCCTTTTTGACTTCTTCATCGGCTTTTGCGTAATTGGCATCGTATGCAGCAATGTGCGGCTGGGCAAGCGATGCGATATACTCCTGAAACATGCGCTTGCACAGCTTCTTCTGATTGCCAATGTCGTCTACTACGTCATTGTTGGCTTTTATCTTCTTATTGATCTCGTCAATAAGAGAACCGATTTCAAGCAGAAGTGAATCCGTATCCTCCAGCGAAACCTCGGTTGTTGGCTTTTCCACCTTTGTGGAAATACGGTCTTTATTGATAGCGATGCTTTTCTCCAGAAGGCTCAGCTTGTCTCTGTACTCATCCAGATCAAGAGAAGGCATAATGCTTCCGCTTAGATTACCGTTGAGCGTCCGCAGAATAGCGGCAGTCTCATTATCGTAAGCTGTCTGGAACGATTTTATATCCGCCAGGTCATTCTGGTACTGTTCATCGAAACTCGCAGCAATTTCTACCTCAAAATTAACCGGCAGCTTCTGCTGGCAAAAAGGGCACTTTCCTTCTGACCCGGGGACATAGTGAATATGCCCTTCACGTACCCAGGAGGACGCTCCAAGAGCATTCATGAATTTGGAGAACGGAGTGTCGCCGCTGCTGATGATCACCTTATCCATAAGTGCATAGCCCGGAAGCCTGCCATATGTAGAGGACGTACTGACGCGGTCGAACAGTCTGTATGTTTTCAATTCTCCCTTGTATGCGACATCATAGATTCTCTGTATTTCTTCAAGCTTATGAGCAACAGGCTTTTTCACATCTTTGATCAGCTTGTATAATGATTCTTTCCGTCCGGTGCCGTCTGCGACCTTACTAAATTGCGTCCTTAATGGTTTCACAATATCAAAAAGTGTCTGTTGCAGCGTCGGGAGAAGATCGTCGCGGTATTGCTTTTTGCCGTCGACTACCTGTTTCGCTGCTGTTTTCTTTTCTTCAACCTTATCCCTTTCTTCGCCCTTCTGTCGTGCGGCTTCTTCTTTTTCCTTAGGCGTTAGTTAAGAAACGGGTTGATAAGCGATCGCCTAGCATGAGACCACTAATACCTCACTTTGAGCTCGAGCTGGGTACACTCCTATCCGTGCTGTGTTGCATCATGTAACAAAGCATCACCTAGATTGCCTAAACACATACACTCACTTGCCGAGTATGTGACTATAAATAACAAGATAGGCATTATGCGGAGAAGAAAAGAGCTCCAAATGGGGATTCTATATCTTCATCGGACATTATCGCGTCGAGAGTTCACCATGGAGGTTGTGGTATGGAACCCATCAACCCGGTTCTTTACTAACGCCTTTCCTTATTGTCGCTGCAGACCGTATAGACACCTGCGACTTCACTGTAATCAGAAAAATTATCGTCGATGAACTGCTGATTGTAGACAAGCACATCAAACTTGTCCGCACTCAGTCCCTCGTCCCATTCAACACCATCATCCGCATCTATAGCCTTGGCAATCGTAGATTTTCCAGCTCCGTTCCTGCCATAAAAGAAGTTGATGAAGGTTGGAGTGATATGTTCGTTCTGCCCCTCGAATGTGCTCTATTTCCCGGGTAACTTGATAACTCTCGGGAATATTTCTGCACAATATTTTCAAAAAAGTGCCTAAAGCACGGTGTTTCTTGGCTACTACTATTGCGAAGCCGGGCAAAATATCGTACAATAAGTTATCACAAACAATAACTTGAGGACGAATAAATGCCTAGCATTTCTTATCGCAATAACTCATCCGGCACACTTGTTGCTGTATGGCCAGGCTCTACGATTCAGACGGATCAGGGCCCCAGGAAGCAGGGGCAGAAGTACCTCGGAAAGGTGATCGACAAGGACCGCCTTATCTTCTGGAAACGGGATGAAGGTTACTTCCATTTCAATCCGGATGATCAGAGCATCACTGCACTTGAGGCAAAGGATGTCCCGAACGCGGAACAGAACCCTGACGGAGCGCGAAAAGAGCGGCATGTGCTTGTGGACTTCGGCGACTCCTACTTCCTGAAAACACTGATCGATTCGATCGGCTATAACGAAGTCCTTGACTCTCTCAAATATGTGAATCGGGACACTCTGTACGCCCTCCTTTTCTATTACATCCTTGAGGGAAAGGCGAACGTGAATGCCGACAGGTGGTATCGACAGAACTATGCATCGTACCTGTTCCCGAAGGCCAACATTTACAGCCAGCGGATCAGTGATATGCTGGCAAAGCTCGGCGACGACAGCCAGCGCAGGGACTTCCTTCTTGCGCATATCAAGTATCTGCTGAATTCAACGGATCAGGAGGTTTCTATCCTGATCGACAGCACCGGAATGCCAAACAAGTGTGATCTCCCGGTCACCCGTGTCAGCAACCATGAGGGCGATATCAATATCGAGTTCCGGATGATTGCCCTTGTTCAGCGGTCTACCGGACTGCCGATCTTCTATGAGATCATCCCGGGCAACATCGTGGATGTTTCCACGACACAGCGCATCATTGAGCTGGCGAAACAGTATCACTGCGATGTTTCTTATGCCATTGGTGATGCAGGATACTGCTGTCCCTCTACCATGGAGAAACTTGTTCTCTCTGGCATTGACTTCATGACCCGACTGAATCCCACCTATGATCTGTACAAGCAGATCCTGGATGAGCATGCCGCGGAGCTTAAAGATGACACAAATGCGATTCGGTACAGGGACCGCATTCTCTATATCGTCAAGGTCGAGACGAAGATCGCCGTCGATCAGGAAACCGGGAAGGACGTCACAGGGTTTGTTTATCTCTGCAGAGACCGCGACAGCAGCTCCTTCAAGTACACACGGCTGATGAAGACGAAGTCTGCCAGGAAGATGACCTGTGACCAGATCCTCGAGATTTCTGAGCAGCTTGGTGTTTTTGCCATCGTCACTACAAGAGACCTTCCTGTAGAGGAGGTCCTTCCGGAATACTATGTCCGCCAGGATATCGAGCAGTACTTTGACTTTGGCAAGAACTATGCAAAGTTCCTTCCGGTACGGCAGCACAACATGGAGACCCTGAAAGGACACATGCTGATTGCGTTCATTGCCACGTTTCTTGTTATCGTCATCAAGAATCGTCTCGGTATGGTGGACAGCAGGTATGTGGAGGTATCCCCGGCACTTGCCAAAGCTCTGGATGAACCTTCCGAGGATGCCATGACCGACAAGAGCGGGAAGAGCTTCCTTGAACAGATCCCAGTTGGGCAGGTTTTCAGGGAATCTCCCTCCAGCCTGTTTCTGGAACTGCGTGGTCAGAAGGCGGAGGTTTTTGATGAGGTCATTCTCCCCGAGATTCCGATCCGACAGGCCAGAGATTTCTACGATGCCTTCCGGATTGCCAGCCCTTTCAAGATCAATCGGAAGGACAATGCGCTCACCTATGTCTTCAAAGAGGGTGAGAAAAACAAACTCACAAGGAAGTACGCATTTGCACGCAAAGCTTATCTCTCGGATGATGAAATCGAGAAAAAGCGCAAGGCAAACGAGCTGATTCGCGTGAGAAAAGCGGCGGAAAAGGCAGGGCTCAGGATTGCTGAGGATGATGCCAGTGGAAAATCCGTTGCTTCTTTCGACACGAATAGCAGCGATCCGTTGACAGTACCAGAAGCCGGCGTCTCAGGTGAAAAGCCAACAGATGTCATCACAGATGGCAATGGTGCAATACCTGCTCCGGACAAAGGAAAGCAGGATGCAACTTCTGTACCGCGGACAGCCGACTCTTCAGACGGAATAACGAAAAAGAGAGGCCGGGGCAGACCGCCTGGATCCAAGAACAAGAAGACCCTCGAGCGAGAGGCAGCCGAGGCAGCTGCAGGTATCGTACACGTCAAGAGAAAGCCAGGCAGGCCACCGGGATCCAAGAACAAGAAGACACTTGAGCGTGAGGCCAGGGAAGCAGATCTTTCCGGGACAAAGCGAGACGGGGCCTGAGCAACAAGCGAAGTTATCATTGAGTTCCAAAAACAGGAGCCGATTACCATGGATCCGTAATATTTAGCCCATTATTTTCCGCGGGCGAAGTTCCAAAAAGCCCGCGGTTGATGGAAAGTTGAAAAGTGTAAAGTTATCAACATACCCGGGAATTAGAGATGTGGCGCTATTCAGAGTGATTCTCCGTATAGATGCTGGCATTTTTTCATTAGTTTCGCTTGTCCCCATGTGCCTTGTCTGCTCCTTTCATAACTGCGTCTCCATTCTTTATTTTGCCTTCTCTGATCCATTCATCGACCTCAGAAATTTTAAATTTGTATCGTTTTCCGGCCCTGTATACCGGCAGCTTTCCTTCTTTAATCCATGTGCGAATCGTGTCCTGGCTAACGCTCAGATAATCTGCGATATCTTCAAGATTTACCCATTTTTCAACGTTCATGTTTTCGTATTCAACACTCATTTGTTACCTCCGTATATCCGTGCTTCTCATGAGCTGAATGCTATGAAATTGTCGCTACATTTATTCCTCTGCTTTTTAACAACGCGATCAAGTTTGCTTTCTTGATTGTCCAATGCGGATCATTCAATTCGTTGTATTGTGCTGCTCGTTTGAGGTCAAGTTCTGTCGCCATTTCATTCAGAACCTGCTGTGGAACATCCGACAGAATGAAATACGAGATGATGAGCTGATGACCATCTCTTTCGATATTCGTCACAATCCCATAGGCAGCATAATGATCTGCGTCTGTATATCCGTAATGGTGATTCTTGCTGGCAAATATCGCTGGGAACGCCCTCACAGCAAGCTGCGCTTCCTCATCAAGCCGGGCGTACTTAGCCTTCAAATCGTCATCGATGCTTTCTGTCAAAGCAAGACTTGTATCGATGGTAAATGTTCCAGTAGTGTTCTCATACATCTCGCCCTCGACTACAAACAGATTGTAACAATCCGTGTTCATGGTGATGACTTGCTGGCCCATGCCTCGTCTGCCGGTATGGCTCACCGGAATAACAACCTGAATGGTGTTATTCGCCTCGTAATGTTCTACATATCCGATCTGCTCGCCTTCGCCGGACTGTTCCATATGGATACCAACCTGCTGAGGCTGTTCCATCGTTGGAAGCTGAGAAGAGGACTTCTGAAGTTCATTTTTCTCCACAGGCTCAGTCCTCCTTCTTCCCGTGAAAATGCTCTACATATCCGATCTGCGTGCCATTACCCGATTGCTCAAAACGGAAATTGAACACCTTCGGCTGATTGATTGTCTGTTCCAGGTTCTGTTGCGCGTTTTCTTTTGATTCATAAACAGAACCTATACGTTCCGGCTCAGGATCACTTGCCTCATCCGGTGCCTTTTTATCCTCGTAATTCATAAATTCCGAAGGCATGCTATATGTAAGTTTCACCTGCCGATCACTGTCTTCTCCGACACAGGCCTCATAAGGACGTTCATTATTTCCTTCCGTGGGCGGACACCATTCTTTATAAGTCTCTTGCCCTATGGAGTTTTTCTTTACCTCGACGATGCAGTAATGCCAAAGTCCAAGAAGAAATGATTCCAGGCAAATAGTTGTCTGCCCCAGCAGTTCATCTTTGGTAATAGTTTCACCTGATTTTTCAGTGTAGAACTTTGTATCACCATCTATTGTTCTGTCTGCATCCAACAGCTCTAGTAATGCTTTCACAAGAAAAAAATCCTTATGGGTGTCTGTTCTCAAGTCCAAATATTTATTTGTAAACTCTGTCATCTGAGCTAAGCATCCCTGATAATCGTTCTTTATTCGCTCATCAAAAGATTTCTTTGCTGCTTTATCGTTGAAAAGAAATGGACGCCATCCCCAAGTAGCGCATGATTTGAACTTTAAAGTCCCATCTCGCATTGATTTATTTTCTGAATCTTCCGGGTCCTGAATGTCTGGCGTAATGATTCTTGCCAAAGCCATAAGTGTCTCCGGCTCAGTTATGCCGCTTTTCTTTCCCGCGTACATCTCACCTTTAGAAATCATCTGTTTGCGAGCATTAGATATCAATATAAAAAATGTTCCCCCGCACAGTCTCCATTTATCTCTGTTATCCATAGATTGTCCTCACTTCAAAAACTTCGACAAAAGCGACAATCCCGACAACATGAAATAAAGCAACTTCTACTTCTTAATGATTCTTGTAAGCAAAGCAAGAGTCATTTTCAGTTGGTGGAATGCTTTTATCTACTCTGGGGATATGGATCAGCAACCCGTAACAAACCCCACTAAAACATTATACCACGTGACAATACAGCTCTCAATAAAGGCATTGTATTGTCAGAAATTTTTGCTCTTGTCAGCTTCACTTTCACAGACGTTCACCCGGTGCACAGAGTGGCTCGAGCGGATGTGATGGTCACAAGTAAATATGTAAGTCCGGCTACGAGCATGGCGGACCAACAGAGCGAGTTTTTTACCCCGTTCCGATGGTACCGCCATGCTTTTTTCATGCCTCCGGTTCTCCTCGGCAACGGGAAGAACAGGAGGTTTTTTATGAAATTACACAAGACCAGGCGGAACCAGCGTGAGACCTACAAGTATTACGACGCAAACGGAAAGCTCGTAATCGAACTGAAACCCGGAGAAAACGATGTAACGGAAGCAGACATCCGCACTCTTCATCTTCTGGATGACAGTGAAGTCAGAAGCAATCTTAAGTATCTGCACGGGAATCAGAAGGAACAGAAAGCCATGGTCGAGAAATGGAAAAAGGACTACGTCACATGGTTTGAATCCGCCTATCACCGCATGCCGACTGAAGACGAACTTGCCGTCGCCATGGAAGAAGCTGTACCGAAGAACTGGCTTGGCTCCATTGAAGAGATGATGGGTGACGGCGATGAGGACGGCGTCGGTGACAAGGCAAGATTCCTCTACACCATCGATGAGCACGACAAAAAGCTGCCGGCGGATATCGAAAGACTGCACGAAGTCATTGCCACAATGAAGAAAAGCTGGCGGGAAATCTATGAAATGAAATTCATCGAAGGATACAACAACTGTGAAATTGCAGACAAGCGTGGTGTGTCCGAAAGCGCGATTCGAAAGACTCTGGGCAAAATCACTGAGACGATCAGTAAAGATCCCGTGCTAAGAAAAATGTATAAGAAGGGTGCGAAATCAAACTGAAAACGAGGACGGAAGACCTGAGGAGAACTAACTCTCCCCAGGTCTTTCTTTACAGATTAAGGAGGTTTTTATGGAACACAGCTATATGCCCGTGATCTACATCTGCGCTCCTTATGCAGATGATCCGAAAGGCAATACGGAAAAAGCAAAAAAGTATGCCCGGTTTGCAACGGACAGCGGATACATTCCGATCTCGCCCCATCTCCTGCTCTCCTTCATGGATGAAGCAACAGAGCGCAGGAAGGCCATGTTCATGGATCTGGTCCTGCTTGGGAAATGTTCTGAACTCTGGTATTTCGGAGACCGGATCACTTCCGGCATGGACATTGAACTGGAACGCGCCAGAAAGCGCCGCATGAAGATCAGACACTTCACTGAGGACTGCCGGGAGGTGACGTTATGAGAGATCTTGCCATTGCCTACGGAAATTCCCGTCAGGCAAAAACATGGACCAATAAGACAACGACCTTTGATGACCTGAAGGCCCGTCTTAAGACTCCCATCCGCACGACTGAGTCGGCCGAGGAATATTCGAAAATGGCCAAGTTAGCCCGCGATGCTGCCAAGGACCACGGCGGCTTTGTCGGCGGCTCCCTGATCGGCGGACGCAGGAAGATCGACACGGTCGAGAAACGTTCCATGGTGGCTCTGGACGGCGACCGCATTACGCCAGAGTTCCTTGATAACTACGAGAATCTCTGCCCGTACACCTCAGTGCTCTACACTACGCACAGTAGCACGCCCGACAACCCAAGAGTCCGTCTGGTCTTCCCTTTGACCCGAGATGTGGCTCCGGAGGAATATGTCGCGGTCGCAAGATACCTCGCTCAGTCCCTGAACATTGAGTACTTCGACGAGTGCAGCTATCAGCCTAATCAGCTGATGTACTGGCCTTCGTGCCCGTCAAACGGAACGTTCGTCTACAAGGAGACGGACGGCGGATGGCTGGATCCGGATGTGATTCTCTCTGCTCACCCGGAGTGGCAGGATCCGACACGGCTTCCCACCTCATCGAGGGAGAGCAAGGCCAATACCACCCAGCAGAAAAAGGTGCAGGATCCGCTTACGAAGTCCGGCGTCGTCGGGCTTTTCAATCGTACCTACTACCCCATTACGAAGGCTCTGGAGACTTTTCTCTCAGATGTATATGAGCCGACGACAAATCCAGAACGCTGGCACTTAATCGAATCGAACTCCATGGCAGGCGTCGAGATCAAGGAGGACAAGTTCGTCTACTCCCACCACGCCAAGGATCCCGCCTACTTGCAACTCTGTAATGCTTTCGACATTGTGCGGATTCACCGCTTCGGCGACCTGGATGAAAAGAAATCCTTCAGCGCGATGTGCGACTTTGCCATGCAGCAGGACGACGTAAAGCTGGCTGCTTCCGAGGAACGCATGAAGGATGCCCAGTCCGATTTTACCGATGCCGGGGATGAGAACAATGACTGGAAGAAAAAGCTCAAGTACATGTCCCGTTCCACGCTTCTCCAGAACACCGTGTACAACCTCAATCTGATTCTGGCCAATGATCCGGATTTCCAGAACTTTGCCTTCAACGAGATGGCAAACCGCATCCAGGTAACCGGGCCGCTGCCGTGGGACAGACCCGAAGGAAATGAGTTCTGGAGGGATGCCGATACGGCGCAGCTGAAGTCCATCATCGACATCCGCTATCTGCCCTTCTCCAGCAGAAACTACGATGTTTCCTTTACAAAGACTGCAGACGACCGCCACTTCCATCCCATCCGCGACTATCTGGACAGTCTGCCAGAGTGGGATGGGATCGAGCGCGTGGAGGATCTCTTCATCCGCTACCTTCTGGCTGATGATACGGAATATGTCCGGACCGTCACCAGAAAGACCTTCGCCGCTGCGGTCGCAAGAATCTATGAGCCCGGAACGAAGTTTGACTGTGTGCCTGTTCTGGACGGCGATCAGGGAATCGGAAAATCCTCCATCGTAAAAGATCTCGTGACTTCGGACTACTACAGCGAGACGCTCTCCCTCACTGATATGGACGACAAGTCAGGCGCAGAAAAGCTGCAAGGATTCTGGGTCGTCGAGATCGGAGAACTTGCCGGAATGAAGAAAGCCGACATCGAGAAGGTCAAGGCCTTCCTCTCAACATCCGACGACAAGTACCGTCCTTCTTACGGCAAGGTCGTAGAAAGCCATCCGAGGCAGTGCGTCATTATTGCGACCGTCAACGGCGAGCGCGGATACTTGCGTGATATCACCGGAAACCGCCGTTTCTGGATCATCAAATGCCATCAGAAAAAGCAGAGGAAGGCATGGAACTTCGACGAGAACTACCGTGCCCAGTTCTGGGCGGAGGCAAAGCAGATCTGGAAGGCTGGCGAAAAGCTGTACCTCGAGGGTGACGTACTGGAAGCCGCCGAGAAAGAGCAGCGCGGCGCTATGGAGGCGGATGAGCGTGTCGGCATGGTCGAGGAGTACCTGAATACCCCTGTTCCCGCCAACTGGGACGACATGGACCTTTATGCCAGAAAGAATTTTCTTCAGGGCTCTGAATTCGGAAATCCGGATCATGGGGAACTTCATCTTCGGAACGAAATCTCCAATGCGGAAATCTGGTGCGAGTGTTTCAACAAGAACCTGCCGGAACTCAAATCATCCGACAGCTATCTGATTGCTGCCCTCATGACACAGGTCGATGGCTGGGAACGCACCAATGACAGGAAAAAGCAGGCCTTCTACGGAAGGCAGAGGCTCTATCGCAGGATTTGATTGGGACAAGATACGTGGACAGGACAAGATTTCTATATATATTCGAAATCCTTGTAACAAAAAGGAGTAGGTAATAACAACACACGCGTAAGGGTATATAGGGAGTTCTTGTCCTTTCTGTCCCCTTGTCCAAAAGAAAAATTGAATCCCCTATGGCATGAAAACAATTGATTTTAGCGGCTTTCCGGACATTTGGCTCCCTATGAAAAGACTCCTTTTCACGGGGACAAGCTCCGGACAGGCTATGGAAAGGATGATTTTTTATGAAAGAACTTGATGAAAAGTATATCGCCCGATGCCACCGGAAATTAAAAGAATATGGTGCGCCTCTCTCCGGCTGGTATTGCGTAGAGGTGATCGACATTGCAGATGAAATGGATGACGAGGATGCAACAACCGAATGTGAACTCTGCGGCTGCAAGAAAGTGCGCTATATCCATGTGATGCGCCATGACGACTACTTCGATGATTTCCGTGTTGGCTGCATCTGCGCCGGAATCATGGAAGGCGACATTCTTGAGGCCAAGGACCGTGAGCGCCGCTTCAAGAATCGTCAGAAACGGAAGCTGAACTTTCCGAGACGGAAATGGAGACCGCTCCGGAACGGAAATTACTACCTCAACTATCACGATCAGGGTGTATTCATCAACAGACTCGGAAACGGCCGGCTTTATGTGCGGTGTGGCAATGATAAAAGCTACCGCTACAAGGGAAGACCTATCGACAACTTCCTCTCCGCTGCTTATGCCGCCTTTGATCTGGCGGACCCGAAGGAGGCTTTATGAGAGAAAAAGATATCGAACAGAAACTGGTGCAGGCAGTCAGTGCTGCCGGAGGGAAAGCATGGAAATTCACCTCTCCCGGAACGGCAGGTGTGCCAGACCGCATCCTGCTTTTCCCTTCCGGGCGGATGGCCTTTGCTGAACTGAAGGCACCGGGCAAACACCTCCGTCCGCTCCAGAAACGGAGAAAGATCCAGCTCGAACACCTTGGCTTTACCGTATTCGTCATTGACGACCCGGAACAGATCGGCGAGGTCCTCCGGAAGATGGAAGGAGGTACTGGCCATTGAAATTCGTACCGCATGACTACCAGAAATTCGCCATTCAATACATCATCGACCACCCCATTGCTGCGGTCCTGCTTGATATGGGTCTTGGCAAAACGGCGATCACGCTCACTGCCATCGAAGAGCTGATCCATGACCGCTTCGAAGTGAGATCCGTTCTCGTCGTAGCGCCTCTTCGGGTAGCCCGGGATACCTGGCCCTCTGAGATTGAAAAGTGGGATCACCTAAAAGACCTCACCTTTACGGTTGCCGTCGGAAGCGAAAAAGAACGACTGGATGCACTGAAGAAACCCGCCGACATCCATATCATTAACCGCGAGAACGTTCCGTGGCTCATTGAGAAATCAGGCATTCCCTTTGA
Source organism: Lachnospiraceae bacterium (assembly GCA_022483465.1). Lineage (GTDB taxonomy): Bacteria > Bacillota > Clostridia > Lachnospirales > Lachnospiraceae > CAG-791. Next base: position 873,098 of record JAKVNF010000001.1, read on the forward strand.
CTACGACATGATCGTAATCGACGAGCTCTCCTCTTTCAAAAATCATCAGGCCAAGCGCTTCCGGGCGCTGATGAAGGTCCGTCCGACAATCACACGGATTGTCGGGCTCACCGGTACCCCTTCCTCCAATGGGCTCATGGACCTGTGGGCCGAGTACCGGATTCTGGATTTTGGAGAGCGGCTCGGAAGATATATTTCCAGATATCGCCTTCAATATTTCCGACCAGACAAGTACAACGGCCCTGTCGTTTACTCTTACAAGCCGCTACCCGGAGCTGAAGAACAGATCTACAACAAGATCTCCGATATCACGATTTCCATGAAAAGTACCGACTACCTGAAAATGCCGGAACGGATCATGAACGAAGTCAGGGTAAAGCTCGATGAAAAGGAACAGAAGCTCTACGACACGATGAGAAAGGAACTGACGATTTCCTTAAGGGACAAGGAAATCGATGCCGGGAATGCTGCTGCTCTCTCCGGAAAGCTGATCCAGATGGCGGACGGTGCTGTCTATGACAACGACGGCGGAGTCGTGAAGATCCATGACAGGAAGCTCGATGCGCTGGAAGATCTGATCGAAGGCGCTAATGGAAAGCCGGTGCTGGTGAGCTACTGGTACCGCCATGATCTGGACCGCATCAAAGAGCGCTTCTCTTCAGCAAGAGAACTGAAGAGTCACGAGGACTTTACGGAATGGAACAAAGGGCAAATTCCCATCGCCCTGATTCATCCGGCTTCCGCTGGTCACGGCCTCAATCTTCAGTCCGGCGGCAGCACCATCGTATGGTTCACTCTGACCTGGAGTCTTGAGCTTTACGAACAGATGAACGCCCGCCTCTGGAGACAGGGACAGAAGTCCGAAACCGTGGTCATCCATCACATCATTACCGAGGGCACCATCGACGAGAACATCATGAAGGCGCTCCGGACTAAGGACAAGACGCAGTCCGCACTGATTAATGCAGTGAAGGCAAACCTGAAAGGAGATGCGAATGGATCCTTATGAAAAACTCGCCAACGCCATCGTCCTTCTGGCAGCGAAGGATTACCGGAGTGCCCTAAAGCGTCTGAAGAAAACTCCGAGGAACCGGGAAGCCAAGGCTGCTGCCTCTGATCTGGAGCGGTTCTTCCGCTCCGGATGGTATTCGGCTCTTACCTCTGTAGATGGAGAGTACCTGATAGAAAACATAAGAAAGGAGGTTCTCGAATGACCCCAGAAGAATATCTCCAGCAGGCATATCGCCTCGACCAGCGCATACGTCTGGACACCGAGGAAGTAAAACGAATCCGGGAGCTGTCCTGCAGCGTTTCTGCGATCTGCTATGACAAGGAACACGTGCAGGCCTCCCATCCATCGGATGCACCTTTCGTGCAGGCACTGGAACGGTTGGAAGAACTAGAAGGAAAGATTGCGGATGAACTGAATCTCCTTTCCAAGCTGAAAAAACAGATCGGCGAAATGATCCGTTCCCTTCCTTCCACGGACGAGCAGTTGATTCTCTCCTACCGCTATCTCTGCGGGATGACCTGGAAAGAGATCGGAACGGAACTTCACATCGACCGGACCACTGCCTGCCGTTGGCATGACAACGCACTCGATCACCTGAAGGTACCTGAAAATCCTGTAATGATTTAAAAGTTGCACGCAATACCACACGTTGCAACAAGACGCACGCCACCCCTGTATGTTATAGTAGAATCAGCAAAAATGAATGATACAAAGTCGCGCAGGCGGCTGAACCGAAGCCTCGAAGGAAGATTCCTCCGGGGCTTTTGTTATGCCAGAAAGGAGGCGGCAGGCATGCCAAGGAAGCCGAAACGTCCCTGCCGGTATCCGGGATGCAGAGATCTCTGTGAGGACGGCGAACAGTACTGCCCCACGCATAAGAGACTGATGGAGAAGCACTACGATGACTTCACCCGGGGCTATAACGGACACAAGCGTTACGGCAGCCAGTGGAGAAAGATCCGGACACGCTACGTTCATAAGCACCCGCTCTGCGAGGAGTGCTTAAAGCATGGGCGATTCGTTCCGGTCGAGGAAGTCCACCACATCGTTCCGATCTCCGAGGGAGGAACCAACGACGAGAGCAATCTCATGAGTCTTTGCCGGAGCTGTCACGAAAAAATCCACGAGAAACGTGGTGACAGGAAACCGGGAGGGGCGGTCTGAATCTCTAAAACCAAAAGGCTAAAAGACCGCCGGCCCCTCTCGTGTGCGTTTTTTCCGGTTCAAACAGGGGATAAAACCCAGCCGCCTGCAGGAAAGGAAGTGTAACCCGTGGCAAAAGACGGAACATACCGTGGCGGCAGGCGAATTAAAGCCGGTGGCAAGCCCACTCCTGCTGCGGAAAAGATAGCAAATGGAAAGCCGGTTCAGATCATGAGAAATGACATTCCTGATCTGGAGCCGGATGAACTTGAGGCAGTGGATCTTCCGGAGGGAGCTGTGCTCGAAGGCGCAGATATGCCGAAGCCGGATGAATATCTCTCTGCCAAACAGAAGAACGGCAAGCCTCTCGGGGCCGACGTTATCTACAAGGAAACCTGGCTCTGGCTGAAGCGCCGCCACTGCGAAAATCTCGTAAACAAGCGTCTCATTGAATCCTACGCTCAGAACTTCGCTCGTTACATTCAGTGCGAGGATGCGATCAGTACCTACGGCCTTCTAGGCAAACATCCGACGACCGGCGGTGTTGTGAGCTCTCCCTTCGTCCAGATGGCCAGCCAGTTTCAGAAGGCTGCCAATCTCATCTGGATGGAAATCTACGACATTGTGAAACAGAACTGCACCGAGGAGTTTGAGGATGGAAATCCGAATGACACGATGGAGCAGCTTCTTCGTTCAAGGAAAGGACGATAAATGGATACCGTAAAACTCGAGCAGGTACCAATTGATAAGCTGGTGCCTTATGCAAGGAATGCCAGAACACATTCCAAGGAACAGATCGCACAGCTAAGAGCAAGCCTTCGTGAATTTGGCTTTGTCTCCCCTGCCGTGATCGACAGTAAATACAACATCCTCGTCGGCCACGGACGTGTGCAGGCAGCACGCGAGGAAGGATATAAGACTATCCCCTGCGTCTTTGCCGAAAACCTGACCGACGCTCAGAAGCGTGCCTATATCCTTGCCGACAATCAGCTGGCTCTGAATGCAGGATGGGATGAAGAGATGCTCTCTGTGGAACTGTCCGATTTGAAAGATGAATCCTTTGATCTGTCACTCCTCGGCTTTGACGAAAAGGATCTGGAAAAGCTGATGGCAGGCCCAGACGATGGCAGCGCACAAGATGATGATTTTGATCTCTCCGCTGCCCTTGAGAAGGCATCCTTCGTCGAAAAAGGTGATCTCTGGACGGTCGGAAAGCACCGACTGCTCTGCGGCGATGCTACTTCTCCTGAAGACGTCGAGCGCCTGATGGGAGGCAAGACCGCAAACCTGATCCTTACAGATCCGCCTTACGGAGTTTCCTTCAAAGCATCCGACGGGCTCACGATTGAAAACGACAGCCTGAAGGGCGATGAATTCTATAAGTTCCTGCTTTCTGCATTTACCAACATGGCCGCTCACCTTGAGAAAGGTGGTGCGGCTTATGTTTTCCACGCAGATACCGAGGGGCTTAACTTCCGAAAAGCCTTCATTGATGCCGGCTTCCATCTGGCAGGAGTGTGTATCTGGGTAAAAAACTCTCTGGTTCTCGGTCGTTCCGATTACCAGTGGCAGCATGAACCGATCCTCTACGGCTTCCTTCAGAATGGAAAGCATCCATGGTATTCCGACCGAAAGCAAACGACCATCTGGAACTTCAATAAGCCGAAGCGTAACAAGGATCACCCGACCAGCAAGCCGCTCGATCTTCTCTCCTACCCGATCAAGAATTCCAGTCAGGAGAACGCCATCGTGCTCGATACCTTCGGCGGCTCCGGTTCCACGATGATGGCCTGTGAACAGATGAATCGAATCTGCTACATGTCAGAGCTTGATCCGAAATATGCCTCTGTGATCCTCCGCCGCTATGTCGAGGATACCGGTGATGCGGATGGTGTGTATGTAGAACGTGGCGGCAAGAAGCTCCCCTATTCCGACCTCGTAAAGGAAGTCGAAACCACATAAACTGCTGCGTTTCTTCGGCTTCTCTTTGGTAGTTATTTCATTTAGATTCTCTTGCTATATTCCGGGCACAGAGTGATGTATGTACTACAAAACAAAGGAGGTACATACCATGAAACTTGCATTTAACGTTACCAAGGAAAACAAGAAGGCTTTCGCAAAGGCCATCGGAGAGATCACCGGAGAAAAAGCAGTCTACCAGTTCACCCCGACCTACGCCTTCCAGATCGGCGACCTGACCGTAAACCGGGATGCAACCCTGACGGCTCCGGACGGAAAGGACCTCGGGAGCCTGCTCGAAGCCCTAAAAGCTCAGGGGTATGAATTGCTTGAAGCCAAGGGCGCCCCGGAAGCTGAGCCACAGGAAGAAACACCTGCCGCAGACGAGAAGACGGAAGCAGATGAGAAAGCGCCGGAGCTTACGGTGAGCCTCCCGCTCACAGCCGCAAACGTCGGAACCCTGACGAACATCCTCTCCTCCAAGGGAGACCTGATCCGGCACGCCCTCGGGGTCACGGACCTTCGAATCAACGTCACCGAGGACAAGATTGAATTCCCATGGTTTACCCGGGAACTTACCGCCGAGGAAGCAAAAGCTTACACCACTTTCCTTTCCCTGCTCTGCAAGTTCTCAAAAGAGCTGAAACACGCCAGCAACAGGCCGGTAGAAACGGACAATGAGAAATACGCCTTCCGCTGCTTCCTTCTCCGCCTCGGCTTTATCGGACCGGAGTACAAGAAAGCAAGAAAGATCCTGCTTCAGAACCTGACCGGAAGCGCAGCCTTCCGAAACGGAGCTCCGTCAAAGGAGGCAAAGGCATGAGAATGATAAGCGAGACAGCACTCAAGGCTCTGCGGGAGAATTACCCGCAGGGCACACGAATCGAACTGGTGCAGATGGATGATATTCAGGCGCCGCCTGCAGGAACCCTCGGAACCGTCATCGGAGTCGATGATACGGGGAGCCTTCTGGTGAACTGGGACAACGGCTCCGGCCTCAACGTGATCTACGGCGAAGATGTCGTAAGAAAGGTGGCAAGATGATGGATCCGAAAGTAAAGGAACAGATCCTTTCGATCCGCGATACGGGACTTACGAACATGTTCGATCTTCCGATGGTTCAGCGCCTTGCCTACGAGAGAGGCTACTTCGAGCTGGTCCTCTACCTCGAGGATCACCGCGATGAATATGCCCATCTCATCCTGCACGGCGAGGCATAAATTACACAGCTTTTGCCCTCAAATCTTGTGCAAATTATGATCTACATTTCCTTGCTATATCTTCCCGGTAGAGTGATTAATACACATGCCAAAGGAAAACAAGCACAAAGCAAGGAGGACAAAGCAATGACGAACATTTTCGAAGAAACCTACAACACCATCGCAGAAGCAAAGAAAGCCTACAAGGAAGCCACCACCGCAGAGGAGCGGGACGCCGCAAGAGAAGCCGGGAAGGAAGCCGAGGACAGGATCGATGCGATGGGCGACATCGCCTGGAAGATCTGGAGGGCTTACGAGAAATCAAGAGACAACGAGAACGAGATCCTCGACTTCGACGACATCATCTGGGACCGGGATGTGGAAGCCCTCACCGCATGCATGAAGGAGAACGGCATCAAGGCCTTCACCTACTCCTGCAGGGCAACGGATGCAATCGAAACCTTATGGCTTTTTAAAGAGGCAGGCTGCACGATCGGCGAGATGGTTGAGGTCAACCTCCGGAAGGACCTCTGGGGCAAAGGATATGAAAAAGGCCACGCCTTCAAGATGATCCTGAATTAAGGGAATTGGGAGGGCCCTGAAGAGGGGCCTTCCAATTCTGGAACACGGAAAGGAGACAAAGACCATGACAAGACAGAAAAAGGAAATCCTGAAGAAGATTGACGAAATCGAAACATTTATTGCCGTCGATGATAAGCTTGGATGCGGAATGGCGCCTCCCGGTGCTTACGATTCTCTGTACGAGGAAGAGAACCGGCTCTGGGAAGAACTAGCGCACTTAAGCCATTACCCGGATGCCATATCGATGCAGATGGATCCGAGAAGCATCGCCAGAGCGGAGGTGCCATTCAAGTAAAAAGAATCGGGAACGGAGCCCTTATGAAAGGCCCTGTTCCTCGTACAAATACACACAATTTCTTCCGCTGATCTTTGTCACATATATGCGTTGGTTCTCCTTGCTTTATATCCGGCGCAGAGTGATATATGTACATGCCAAAGGAAAAGGGCACACAAAAGAAACGGAGGAAAAAGACCATGTGGAAAAAAGGAAGCATTAAGATCGAGAACCAGACATTCACCTACTGCGCAAAGGTATACGGAGAGCCTAGCGAGGACTACGGCATCGAAGGCGGCAAGATCAGCAAGCTTGAGATTTGCCTCGGAGACTTCCCGGTCGCAAGATACGACAGAGGCTGGGACATCGAGCCGGAAACAGAAAACGCACAGCTGGCGGTTCTTGCCATCATGAACAACTTCAGATAAGAAAGCACCGAGAGGGAGCCGCAAGGCTCTTTCTCTCGTACACAAACCACATGGTCTGGATCGCTTCGGCGGTCCTTTTTTGATGCAAGGAAAGGAGGTCGCCTGATGGCGATGCGAAAACTGAAGAATTACAAGCCGACACGCTTTATGGCGGAGACCTCCCACTACAGCAAGGAGGCTGCAGATTATGCCGTGCTCTTTATCGAAAGTCTCCGGCATACCAAAGGCAGCTGGTACCGGAAGCCCTTTGATCTGATTGACTGGCAGGAGCAGATCATCCGAGATCTTTTTGGTGTTTTGAAGCCAAACGGCTATCGCCAGTTCAATACAGCCTACATCGAGATTCCAAAGAAACAAGGAAAGTCCGAGCTTGCCGCGGCGGTCGCTCTGCTTCTCACCTGCGGCGATGGGGAAGAGCGTGCAGAAGTCTACGGTTGTGCCGCAGACAGAAATCAGGCCAAGATCGTGTACGACGTGGCCGTTGATATGGTGCGGCTCTGCCCCGCTCTGGATAAACGAGTGAAGATTCTGGAATCCCAGAAGAAACTCATCTATCTTCCGACGAACAGTACCTATCAGGTGCTCTCTGCAGATGTCGCCAATAAACACGGTTTTAATACGAGCGGCGTGATTTTCGATGAGCTTCACACCCAGCCGAATCGGAAATTATACGACGTTATGACAAAAGGATCCGGCGATGCCAGAACCCAGCCGCTTTACTTTCTGATCACGACTGCAGGAACGGATACGAATAGCATCTGCTACGAGGTCCACCAGAAGGCACTCGATATTATCGCCGGAAGAAAGATTGATCCGACCTTCTACCCTGTGATCTACGGCGCAGCGGAATCCGACGACTGGACAGATCCGGAGGTCTGGAAGAAAGCGAATCCGTCGCTTGGCATCACGGTCGGCATCGATAAGGTGCAAGATGCCTGCAACTCCGCCAAACAGAATCCCGGCGAAGAGAACGCCTTCCGGCAGCTGAGACTGAACCAATGGGTAAAACAGGCTGTCCGCTGGATGCCAATGGACAAATGGGACGCCTGTGCCTATCCTGTGGATCCGGATGAGCTGGAGGGCCGTGTCTGCTATGGCGGTCTTGACCTTTCGTCCACAACGGATATCACAGCCTTTGTCCTCGTCTTCCCGCCAAGGGATGAGACGGATAAATATGTGGTTCTCCCCTACTTCTGGATTCCGGAGGACAACGTTGATCTTCGTGTGAGGCGTGATCACGTTCCTTACGACCTCTGGGAGAAGGAAGGCTATCTCGAAACGACCGAAGGCAATGTCATTCATTACGGATTTATCGAGAAGTTCATCGAGAATCTCGGGAACCGGTTCAATATCCGTGAGATCGCCTTTGACCGCTGGGGAGCTGTCCAGATGGTACAGAACCTCGAGGGCATGGGCTTTACCGTTGTTCCTTTCGGCCAGGGATTTAAAGATATGTCTCCGCCTACCAAGGAGCTCATGAATCTGGTCCTTGAGAAACGGATTGCCCACGGCGGGCATCCGGTGCTCCGCTGGATGATGGATAACATCTTCATCCGTCGTGATCCGGCAGGAAACATCAAGGCAGACAAGGAAAAGTCCACAGAGAAGATCGATGGCGCGGTCGCTATGATCATGGGCCTCGACCGGGCAATCCGGTGCGGCAACGATAGCGGCGAATCCGTCTACGACGACCGCGGCATCCTCTTTCTCTGATCATGCAGGAGGTATGAATGAGCATCTTTTCAAAACTATTTAAATCCAGAGATAAGCCGCAGAACTCCACGAACGGGTCCGGCTATCGCTACTACTTCGGCGGCACGACTTCCGGCAATACCGTAACGGAACGATCTGCCATGCAGATCTCAGCAGTCTATGCCTGCGTCCGTGTTCTCTCGGAGGCCATCGCAAGCCTGCCGCTTCACCTCTATGAATACACAGAGGAAGGCAGCAAGGTGAAAGCTGTGAAACATCCGCTTTACCGGCTTTTACATGATGAGCCGAATCCGGAAATGACATCGTATATCTTCCGGGAGACTTTGATGACGCATCTGCTCCTCTGGGGCAACGCTTACGCACAGATCATAAGGAACGGACGCGGTGAAGTCGTAGGGCTATATCCTCTGATGGCAAACCGGATGCGTGTGGACCGTGATGAGAACGGCCACATCTACTATGAGTACCAGATGAATACCTCGGATGCTCCCACGATGAAAACCGGAACGGTCCGGCTCTCCCCGGAGGAAGTGCTGCATGTTCCCGGTCTTGGCTTTGACGGCCTTGTCGGTTACTCCCCTATCGCGATGGCGAAGAACTCCATCGGCATGGCAATGGCAACCGAAGAATACGGCGCGTCCTTCTTTAAGAACGGCGCGAATCCGTCCGGCGTGCTTTCCATGCCCGGGACGGTAAAGGATCCGGAGAAGATCCGCTCCTCTTGGGAAGCGGGCTTCGGAGGAAGCCACAAGGCCAACAAGGTTGCGATCTTAGAGGAGGGCATGACTTATACCCCGATCTCCATCTCGCCCGAACAGGCGCAGTTTCTGGAGACTCGGAAATTCCAGCTGGATGAGATCGCAAGGATCTTCCGGATTCCACCCCACCTCATCGGTGATCTGGAGCATGCAACCTTCTCAAACATTGAGGAGCAGTCACTGGAATTTGTCACTTATACGCTGGAGCCGTGGCTCGTCCGCTGGGAACAGTCGATGCAGCGCTCTCTCCTGCTTCCGCAGGAAAAGGAAAACTACTTCATCCGCTTCAACGTGGACGGCCTGCTTCGAGGAGATTACGGCAGCCGGATGAGCGGCTACGCCACCGGCATTCAGAACGGCATCTACTCCATCAATGATGTGAGAGAGCTTGAAAACATGGACCTGCTTTCTGATGAGGAAGGCGGCAACCTTCACGTCCTGAACGGAAATGTCGTAAAACTCGCTGACGCAGGATCCGCGTATGAGAAGAATACAGAATCAGAAAATAAGGAGGACTCAGATGAATCCACAGAAGAAGTTCTGGAAATGGGTAAGAAACAAAACGCCCGTACCGGAAAATCCAAGCGAAACAACTGAATCAAGAACCTTGTTCTTAAACGGAACAATCGCTGAAGAGTCGTGGTTTGACGATGACGTCACCCCGGCTCTTTTTCGTTCCGATCTTGAGAACGGAACCGGCGACATCACCGTCTGGGTAAACAGCCCCGGAGGCGACTGCTTCGCGGCAGCTCAGATCTACAACATGCTCCGTGACTACAAGGGAAAGGTCACCGTCAAGGTAGACGGTCTTGCTGCATCGGCAGCGTCCGTCATTGCAATGGCAGGCGATACGGTTCTCGTCTCTCCTGTCTCGATGATCATGATCCATAACCCGAGCACTGTTGCGATGGGTGACACAGCAGAAATGCAGAAAGCCATCCAGATGCTCTCCGAGGTGAAGGATTCCATCATCAATGCCTATCAGGCAAAGACCGGTCTTTCGAGAAACAAGCTCTCGAAACTCATGGATGAGGAGACCTGGATGGATGCCGGCAAGGCTGTGGAGCTTCACTTTGCAGACGGCATGATCGAGCGCGACGAACTCTACGGTACCAAAACAGTACCTGAGCCTGACGAAGAGGATGAGCCATCCGAGAGCGATGAGAAACCGGACGAGTCGTCAGAGGAGATTGAAGAGCAGCCTTCCGGCATGCTTTTCTCCCGCTACCAGGTGGCAGCAGCGATCAATAAGAAACTCTGCGACTACGCAAGGAACCACCCTGCAACCCCGCAGGCCAAAGATACCACTCACTTACACAGGGTCGATGACCTCGAAAAGAGACTCGATCTCATGAAACAGTTCATCTAAGGAGGAAAATATTATGACTTTACAGGAGCTTATGAACAAGAGAGCAAAGGCATGGGAAGCTGCAAAAGCCTTCCTTGACTCTCACAGAAACACCGACGGACTTCTCTCTCAGGAGGACGGTGAAACCTACGACCGCATGGAGAAGGAAATCACCGACTACACCAAGGAAATCGACCGTCTGAACAGACAGGCAGCTATTGAGGAGCAGATGGGAAAGCCGACCGCTTCTCCCCTCACTGGAAAGCCGGGAGCCGGCGTAAAGGACGAGCCGGAGAAAAAAGGCCGTGCTTCTCACGCATACGCCAAGGCAATGATCGCTGCCATGCGTACCGGATTCCACCAGGTATCCGATGTTCTGGAAGAAGGCAATGACGCGAACGGCGGCTACCTTGTTCCGGAGGAATGGGATTCCCGTCTGATCGACAGACTCGAGGAGGAGAATATCTTCCGCGGACTTGCGACTACCATCACCACATCCGGCGAGCACAAGATCAACATTGCTGCGACTAAGCCCGCGGCTGCATGGATTGAGGAAGGTCAGGAGCTCACCTTCGGCGACGCTACTTTCGACCAGGTGATCCTCGATGCCCACAAACTGCACGTAGCCATCAAGGTAACGGAGGAACTGCTCTACGACAACGCCTTCAATCTTGAGAACTATATCATCGATACCTTCGGAAAGGCCATCGGCAATGCCGAGGAGGATGCTTTCTTGAACGGTGACGGCAAGGGCAAGCCGACCGGCATCTTCGCTGAGACCGGTGGCGGCCAGACTGGTGTGACCATCTCCGGCACTAAGATTACTGCCGATGATGTGATCTCCCTCATCTACGCCCTCAAGCGTCCGTACAGAAAGAATGCCCTTTTCATTCTGAACGACTCCACTCTTGCAGTTCTCCGCAAGCTCAAGGATTCGAACGGTGCGTACATCTGGCAGCCTTCCTACACTGCCGGTGAGCCGGATCGTCTCTGCGGATATTCCGTTCTGACCTCTGCTTATGCTCCGGCGCTGGAAGCTGGAAAGCCTGCCATCGCATTCGGCGACTTCTCCTACTACAACATCGGAGACCGTGGCACTCGTTCCGTTCAGGAACTCCGTGAGCTTTTCGCAGGCAACGGAATGATCGGCTACGTCGCCAAGGAGCGTGTTGACGGCAAGCTCGTTCTTCCGGAGGCTGTACAGATTCTGAAGGCTGGAGCATCCGCCTGACGGATTTCCTCTTAACTAGTAAAGGGGCCGGAGCCAATCACTCCGGTCCATATCATTATGGAGGTGCTTATGGTAAAGCTTGAGGACGCCAAGAAATATCTCCGAATTGATTATTCGGATGAAGATGCACTCCTGCAAAGCGAGATCTCCGCAGCAGAACGTCTGGTAGCTGATGTGCTGAGGAAGGACTCGCTCGACGACAGTGACAGCCCTCTCGTCATGGCTGCTGTTCTCTATGCCCTCGCTTACTTAAATGAGCACCGGGAGGAAGCAGACCATCACGCACTGATTCTTACCCTCCGCGCCATTCTGTTTGGAGAAAGGAGCCCTGGATTCTGATGAACATTGCAGGCATGAACATCCGCATCACGATTCAGAAAAATGAAATCGTGAAGGACAAGTACGGAAACCACACCAATGCGTGGACGGACTTTTTCACCTGCTGGGCAACGCCAGTTCAAAGCGGCGGCTCAGAGAAACAGGAAGCCGGAACTACGAACAGTACGGAGGCACTTGATTTCACGGTCCGGTATGCGGAATGCCTCGAAGGGCTCGACTCCACGAAGCTCAGGATCCGACACGGCGATGATCTCTACAACGTGACGGCGATAGACCCGATGGGATTCCATCACCGAAGTCTGAAATTCCGATGTGAGAAGGTGAAGCGATGAAGATAAAAGCAGACGATCTTGCTGCAACGGTTGAGAAGACACTCTCCGACTACGTGGAGGATGTGAACGATGTTGTAAAGCAGGAAATCAAGGATGCCGGCAAGGAAGCTGTAAAGGAACTGAAGGAAAAATCACCCAAGCGCAGAGGCAAGTACGCCAAGAGTTGGCGATCCACAGTTCAGAAGGAAACGGCTGTCGGCGCTGAAGTCGTCGTTCATAACAAGATCTATGGACTCACCCATCTTCTGGAAAAAGGTCATGCCAAGCGTGGCGGAGGTCGCGTTGATGGTATCCCGCATATCTCGACCGTGGAGGAAGGCATCACCGGAAAGCTATCCGACGAGATTGAGAAGGAGTTGAAAAGCTGATGGACAAGATCATCACCATTCTGGAGGAGCTGGGTCTTCCCTTTGCCTACGATCACTTTACCGAGGGTGAAGGACCGGATCCACCTTTTCTCTGCTATCGCTGTCCGAACAGTGATAACTTCGCTGCGGATGGAACCGTGTATTTCCCGATTACCGAGATCGATATCGAGCTCTACACGGATAAGAAGGATCCAAAGATCGAAAAGGAACTGGAAGACCTGCTCGTGAAAAGCGGAATCTTCTTTAACAAAACAGAGACCTGGATAGAGTCGGAAAAGCTCTACGAGGTCCTGTATTCATTTGAACAGGAGGCCTGAAATGGCAAATAAAAAGAATAAGGTCAAGTACAACCTTAAAAATGTACATTATGCCATTGCGACAATCGCGGAAGACGGCACTGCCACTTTCGCAGACCCTGTAGCGTGGCCGGGTGCTGTATCCCTCTCTCTGGATGCTCAGGGAGACCAGACTATCTTCTGGGCAGACGGTGTGCAGTACTTCGTCACCACTGCAAACAGTGGATATAACGGGGACTTTGAGTCTGCAATGGTACCCGAGGACTTTCGGGAGAATGTGCTCGGAGAGATCAAGGACGGCAACGGTGTCCTGATTGAAGACGCGGATGCGCAGCCGATTCACTTTGCCCTGCTCTTTGAGTTTGACGGCGATGTGAATGAAATCCGTCACGTCATGTATAACTGCACGGCGACGAGACCTTCCGTAGCATCTTCCACGAAGGAGGATTCCATCGAGGTCCAGACCGAGAGTCTTACCATTAATGCCACCAGCATCAAGGATGCAACCCTTGGCAAGAACATCGTCAAGGCTAGGTCTGGAGCAGATACAGCCGATGCCACTTACCAGAACTGGTACAGCAAGGTGTACACGCCTGCCGCAGTAAAGGCAGCCAGTACAACGAGCACCACTACTTCGACATCTGGTTCCAGCAAGTAATAAGGAGGAACGATCATGTATCAGGAGATTTCGCTCCGGCTCAGTGATGGGTCGGAGCAGAATTTCCCGTTTCTCGCAACGGGAACAACAGCCTACCGCTTTAAGCAGGTATTCCATCAGGATCTGATGATCCTCTTGAACAAGATGGAAAACAGCGAGGATGATCAAACCGATATGACAGTCGGTGACAAACTCGCTTTCATCATGAATGCACAGGCAGAAAAGAAGGATATGAATCATCTGAGCGTAGATGCTTTCCTTACCTGGGCAGACCAGTTCGATGGCGCAGAACTCTTCCTTCACATGCAGGAGTTCGTTACTCTCTATCTTGGCTCCAGAAGGACAACCTCAAAGCCAAAAAAAGAAGTCGCCCAACTGAACGGGAAGTAAACACGGCTGTGTTTATGCTGCGTGCCAAACAGCTGGGCTTTTCCTTAGAGGAACTCGACAACGTGGAGGAAGGACTCGTGATGGATATGATCATTGAATCCGGAAATGATCTCTGTGATGACGAGTACAGGCAGGTTGCAACGCAGCAGGATTTCGATTCGTTTTAATCAGCATCGGTAAAAGCCGGTGCTTTTTTCATGCCGTTTTTCAGGAGGTTATGAGCTATGGCAGATCGTATCAAGGGCATAACGATTGAGCTGGACGGCGATACTACCAAGCTCTCCAATGCCCTGAAAGGTGTAAACAAGGAAATCCGTGATACCCAGAGCAATCTGAAGGATGTAAACAAGCTCCTGAAGATGGATCCGGGTAATGCCGATCTTCTTGCACAGAAGCAGAAATATCTGACTGACGCCATCGATGCCACGAAGAGGAAGCTTGCTGAGGAGAAGGAAGCCTTAGCTCAGCTCAAGGCAGGGCCGCAGACCGAGGAGACGCAGAAACAGCAGGAAGCGCTCACCCGGGAGATCGAAGCGACAAAGCAGTCCCTCGAAGGTCTGGAGGACGAATATAAGAAGTTCGACTCTGTCGCCAGTCAGCAGCTGCAGGTCGCCGGTGACAAGATGAAGGAAGTCGGCGGCAAGATCAATGATGTGGGAGAGGGACTCACCAAAGGCATCACGGTCCCTGTTGCTGCGGTGGGTGCTGCCTCGGTTGCCGCTTGGAAGGAAGTCGATGAAGCGCTCGATACCGTGACGCAGAAGACAGGCGCAAGCGGTGCAGCCCTTGAGGACATGCAGAAGCGCGCCAAGTCAATCGCAGAGACGATTCCGACGGACTTTCAGACTGCCGGGGATGCCATTGGCGAAGTAAACACCAGGTTTGGTCTGACGGGGGATGCTTTGGAAGACCTCTCTAAGAAGTTTGTGGAGTTCTCGACGTTGAATTCTACCGATGTTTCTACTTCTGTCGATAACGTATCTTCCGTCCTCAATGCCTTCGGTCAGTCGTCTGATGATGCCGGGAACCTCCTCGATGCTTTGAATCAGGTCGGACAGGCAACCGGAGTGTCGATGGATACGCTCTCGCAGGATCTTTCCAAGAATGCCGCACAGTTCCAGTCGATGGGGCTTTCTGCAGAACAGGCAGCAGGCTTCATGGGTGCCGTCGAGATGTCTGGTCTGGATACCTCCACAATGCTCACTGGCCTCACCAAAGCGCAGAAGGTTGCAACGAAGAATGGTCAATCCCTCAGTGATGCATTGAAGGACTTCTCCAAAACGATGAACAGCAACCAGAGTGACACGGAGAAGCTGCAGGCAGCATACGACCTGTTCGGCTCTCGTGCTGGTGGTGCCATCTATAACGCTGTGCAGAGTGGTAAGCTCTCCCTCGATGACCTGTCCTCTACTCTCGGAGATTATGCAGGATCCGTAGAGAATACCTTCAACGAAACGCTGGATCCTCTGGATCAGATGACGGTTGTGATGAACAACCTGAAAGATCTCGGCGCAGAAATCGTCGATGCTTCTGCACCGATGATCACTGAAGCCATGACGCAGATCAAAGACGTGGTGACCGAACTCAAGGATGCATGGGACGGATTATCCCCGGGCATGCAGGAAGCCATCGTAAAAGCAGCGCTCATCGCTGCCGCTGTCGGCCCAGTCGTTGTTGGCGTTGGCAAGGTTGTCACCGCTGTGGGTTCCGTCACAAGTGTGGTCGGAAAGCTGGTCGGTTTCCTTTCCACAACGGCAATCCCGGCGATCACAGCAGTTTCCGTTCCGATTCTTCCGATCATCGCCATCATCGCGGCGGTGGTGGCTGCTGTAGTCGCAGTGATTGAGATCGTGAAGCACTGGGGAGAAATCTCTGAGTGGTTCGGCGGCGTCTGGTCTACCGTTTGCTCTGGTGTACAGAGCATTGGTGAAGGCCTCGGCGACTTCTTTTCCGGGCTCTGGGATGGAATCCAGTCTGTGACTGAGACTGTGTGGAATGGGATCAGCGGCTTCTTCACAGGACTCTGGGAAGGGATCAGCACGACAGCTACCACGGTCTTTACTGGCATTTCGGATTTTCTCGGAAATACCTGGACGACCATCAGCTCTGTTGCCACCACCACATGGAACGGCATCACGACGACGCTTTCCGGTGTGTGGAACGGAATCAAGACGACAGCAGGTACGACCTTTGACAACATCAAGACCACAATCGGTACTGCGTGGGAGACCGTAAAGACGAACACCGGGAATGCATGGGATGCGATTCAGTCATCCATCGATCAGCACGGCGGCGGGATCAAGGGCATCATCGGAACGGCTGTGGATGCTTACAAGTCGATCTGGGAGGCGGGCTTTACTACCATCAATAATCTCACAGGCGGCAAGCTTGGTGATGCGCTTTCTTCCGCACAGGGGAAACTTGGAGCAATACGGAATGCTTTCTCCTCCATGATCGAAAATGCCAAGAGCATTGTAAGCGGTGGCCTGAGCAGGATCAGCGGATTCTTTTCCGGCTGCCACCTGGAACTTCCACATATCAAGCTCCCGCACTTCTCGATCAGCGGAAAGCTTTCCATTGATCCTCCGTCGGTTCCGCACCTGTCGGTCAGCTGGTACCGGAAGGCTATGGATGATGCCTATCTCTTAAACAGCCCGACGATCTTCGGAGCTTCCGGAGGAAGGCTCCTTGGAGGCGGCGAAGCCGGGCAGGAAGCCGTGGTTGGTACGGATAAACTTGTGGAAATTGTGAAGGGTGCCCTCGCAGGAGTAGGTGGCGGTGACATCATTATCCCTGTCTACATCGGGCAGGAGAGAATTGATGAGATCGTCGTCCGGGCGACCCAGCGGAGCAACTATCGGTCAGGAGGTCGATGATGCATGTTAAGTGATTACCCCATCTACTTTGATGACGTAAAGCTCTTCACACCGGAAAGCTGGGAGGAGAGCTACGCTGTCGTTGAGAGTACCAATCAAACCGAGGCAGGAACGGATCAGGTCATTGTCACCAGGTATGACAAGCTGTCCGTCTCTGCCTCTTTTCCGTGTTCGAGCCGGTGGGCAGCGACCTTTGCCACGTTCCGGGATAAGGATTCGATACAGGTAAAGCTCTATGATCTGAAGACGCAGGGCTACAAGACAAGAACCATGCGGATGCGGAACTTCAAAACCGGACCGGAGAAGCATTCAGAGAAGACGAGAGGAACGAATGGACTCTACACCGTAAGCTTCGATCTGGAAGAGTTCTAAGAAAGGAGGCGCTTCATGTACGCTGTAAGTGAACAATACAAGGCCGCCATGAAGCAGCCGGTACAAAGCTTTCGTATGAAGGGAACGATTGGAGCAGTTCCTTTTTGGGATGAAAACATCCTCTCTGGGTCTTTTTCGATTACGAATCAGTGCTCGGATGAAACAAACGTGGGGATCGGACAGGTTTATATCGGGCAGTTAAAGGCAACTTTTAATGGCCTTCATTTAGAGAAGAGAACACTTCTCGGAAAACCGATAACTCCAGTCTGTGGGCTAAAACTTGCGGACGGAAGCTACGAGGACGTGCCGCTTGGTGTGTTTTACATTGCCGAAGCAAACTGGACCTTGTCGGGAGTTGAAATCACAGCCTATGACGGAATGGGCCTGTTTGATAAGACGGTTTCACTATCATCTTCACAGGGCACCATTTATGATTTTCTGCACCTGGCGTGTAACGCCTGCGGTGTGTTGATGGCGCAGAGCAAGACAGATCTTCAGTTATTCCCAAACGGCAAAGAGAATCTTGCCGTGTATGAGGACAACGACATAGAAACCTGGCGGGATCTGGTGAGCTGGACCGCTCAGGCAGCGGGTTCCTTTGCCACAATGGATCGAGAGGGAAAGCTTATCCTTCGACGGTACACAAAGGAACCGGTGGATACGATCGATTCCAGGCATCGCTATACTGGAGCGAAGTTCTCAGATTTTGAGACTCGCTACACGGGCGTCTCAAGAGTGGATATCTCAACACAGACAACGAAATACTACTGTCTTGATGCGGATGATGGCTTAACCTACAACCTCGGCGCAAACCCTCTGCTCCAGTATGGCGTTTCCGATACGCTTGAGCAGCAGACCAGGGCTGTCCTTAGTGCGCTTTCTGCAATTGATTACGTGCCAATGGAAGTGTCCATGATCGGTAACCCAGCCTATGATCTTGGAGACGTACTGGTATTTTCTGATGGGATTGCAGATGGAGACAAGCTCTACTGCATCACAAAGTACGACTGGACATATGGCGGTGAGTACAAGGTAAAAGGTGTCGGTCAGAACCCGGCACTTGCAAGCGCCAGAAGCAAGGTGGATAAGAACCTCGCGGGGCTTATGAACCGGGTCGATGGAGATGCAGTCCACTATTACGATTACCAGAATGCACAGGACATCCACATCGGGGATGGTCAGAGTGGAAAGATCATTGAATTTCATTACGTCACGACAAAAGACACCCATGTGGACTTTCATGCAGAGATCATCTATCAGCTCAATACAACAGAATCCATTCTGGAAGGGACCTTTTCCGAACAGGAAGGAATCCTGAAGGTCAGCTACGAACTAAACGGCGAGTCAATCACAGACTACTATCCTGTGGAGACCGCGTCAGACGGAACGCATCTGCTTCATCTGTTATACACCTGGAACTCTACGGCAAATATCATCGGATCCTTTCTGGTAAACATCACGATGGAAGGCGGAGAAATTGACATCGGCATGGCGCAGGCGAGGGCATATATTTCCGGTCAGGGACTTGTCGGGGATGGTGCCTGGGATGGGACGACCCAAGTGGAGGATACGCTTCCTGCAACGGATCTTCGGGAAGTGCTTCTTGGAGATTTTGAGGATTCTGTTTCTTCTGTATTCGCGGCAGCAAAAGACTTTGCACTTAACGACCAAATCAGCCATCTCGATGTCGCAGAGGTACTGTTGAGAGCATTCTCAGATGCAATCGGTCCTATTTTCCGGTTGCATCAGTTCACAGTATCCTACGCAAAGGATGTCATGGCTTATGACAGAGTCACTTATGACGGCGCCGTTTGGAAGAACGCGGATGGGGCAAGCCTGGGAACCCTGACCACGCCCGTTTGTGAAGTTTCCGCCATTATGCAGATTACATCCAAGCATTCCGGGGACGATGTCGCATACCTGGTGTCATTTGATAAAGGAAAAAGCTGGTGGACCTATGCGGATGAGTGGGTGACACCGGATTATACCCAGGATGTGTACGGCATGTTTGAGGGAACAATGCGCTCGATTACCCCTTCGACGTGGGCGGAAAAATGCACCGGTTCCGTGATGGTGCGCGCGATTTTGACAGAGTCCGCAACCGTTACGGACATTCAGATTTATGAGGAGGAAATATCGGCATGAGAGGGATCACAACGATAGAACTTTTTAATGCAAAGACGGGGAAGCTGGAGAAGAAGGCAGAGGATCATAACCTCGTCACGGATGCGCTCCGGTACGTGATGAATATCGCGCAGAACTGTGGGGCCAATCTGGATAGCGAGGTGTTTCCGATTGCGACCAATGCCCTCGGCGGCATCCTTCTTTTTGATGGGACGCTTACGGAGGACATCCGTAACGTACATTTTCCGACAAAGGACGTGCACCTCGTAGGATATGCAGACGGCTCTACAAACACATCGGATATCCACAGAGGCTCGTTTAATGCTGCAGAATCGGGACCTGTGGAGAATGGATATAAAAGCGTCTGGGACTTCGGTACGTCACAGGCGAACGGGACGATCAAAGCGTTGGCACGTACCAGTAATTACGCGGCTTCCAATCCGCTGATCAATTACATGGGCTACTACAGCAGCTCGTCCAATGGAAGCCCTTCCACAGACGGAAGCTGGTATCCAGTTCGATATGATGGGGAATACCTGTATATGTTTAAAAATGTCAAGGATTCGATTCGGGTATCTCGTGTCCGCAGAGCTATGCTCCACCATAACGTGTACGACTTTGCTTCCCGCGTGGAGGATTATGAAGCGGTTACGGAATTTGACACGACGTGCTGTTCTTTCACATATGTATCGAGCAGTTCCGGAGCAACGAATTCCTATACCTACCGCTGCCGGAACGAGAAGCTGTATTTTGATGGCGGAGACGGATTCCTTTACTGTGTTTACGCGGGATTTGATCCCGAAAAAGAGCCCGGCCACGTATTCAACTGGTTTACCATCAAGTATTCAGATGGCTCTTACAGCAAATCTGACATCCACACGATGACGATAGCGCCGAGAGTTTTATGCAATTATGACACGGTATCCGTCTATGACAAAACAAAGAAAATCTATGTGTCGCAATATGTCAGTTACTTCAGCGATCCTTATCAGATCCGGGTTCGGAATGGCTATCTGTATGTGATTGCGGTAAACCAGAAAGAGGTGCTTAAGGTGAGTCTCAAAAATCCCGTGGATGTCAAAGCAATCCGGGTGATTGAGGACGGATCCAGTGACTATATCTACAGTTTTCAGCAGATCACCCCTTATAACGGAGGTGTTCCGCTGAACCTCTATCATTACACCAAGGACGGCTATGAATGGCGAAACGGTCTGGTGTATGAAGACGGAACTGTATTTCTCCATAACTTTAAAGGCACCCGCCGCGAGTCGGACTGGTCGGATCATTTCCAGGTATGCGGGGACCATCTGGAGTGTTTTGGCTATTATGACTCGTCCCGGATCTACCGTGGTTATGTTGCCAACTATCTCGGGACGATTGCCAACCTCTCAAGTCCTATCGAAAAGAATGCCTCACAGACGATGAAGATCACATACACGCTGCTTGATGAGGATAAGACAAAGGAGGCAGGCTCATGAATTATTTCCGGATTGCTTACAAGGGGAAATCTAAAATCCTTAAAAAGTTATGCGAGCTCTCGAACGCTCTCGTTGATGTGGTTTCTTCCTTTGATGCCGACGGGGACGGAGTTGTGGACAATGCCGCCAAGGTGAACGGACACACGGTAGCCTGCGACGTACCTGAGAATGCGGTCTTTACGGATACCGCCTATGACGATACGGAAATCAAAGCTGCCGTGAAGAAAAACACCGATGCCATCCAGAAAAATACAGAAGCTCTTGGCGGGCATACCGTAAAATCGGATGTCCCGGAAGGAGCCGTCTTTTCCGATACGACCTACACCTTTGAGCTGAGCGACGGCAAGCTCACCATCCGCTCCTCGGAAGGAACCAAACAGGTGCTGACTCTTCCGACATCCGGATCTGGAGGATCTTCCAGTGACGTCATGGAGGTACGCAAGCCCTCCTTCGATCACATCAAGAACGTCGCTGCTGTGACAAAGCTTGCGCTGGATGTGGATGACGGGAGGGGCTTCATTACCCATCCCGCAAACAGCGCTGTGCATTTGAAGAGATCCTCAATCACGAAGAGCGATCCGGATATCCGCCTGAAAGTCGTGGAAGTACAGCTTTCGGACGGAACCCTGTCAACGGACATGGATACCTATAACGGATTCCGGTTCTATGCCACAACAGGAAAGTGCATCGTAGATAGCGAAGACAACGGAACAACCAGCTACCCGGATGCGGACCAGATCGGGCATTTCAAGTTTGCCGATGGTGTTGCCAATGATGAGACAACTCTGATGGCTTATAACCAAGCAACGCTTAAGTACAAGTACCTGATGGTATATGTGGAGGATTAAGGAAGGAGGTGATTCCATTGATCGACTTCATTTTGAAGTATTGGATTCAGGAGTTGTTCGCTCTGGTCATCGCCATCATCACATGGCTTTGGCGAGCACTTCTGCGAAGAAAACAGGAAAACGAACAGATCAGAGAAGGAATGATGGCACTGCTGCACGACCGGATTTATCAGGCCTGCAGCTTTTTTATTGCTCGGGGATACTGCACTCCGGAAGATCGGAGCAATCTTGAGTACCTGTACAAACCATACAAGGCACTTGGCGGCAACGGAACCGGAGAAACCCTGTACAAAAAGTGTCAGGAACTGCCCCTCTCGGCAGACAGTAAAGAAAAGGAGGAATGAAGCTATGGACTTTGGAATCGCTAGTGTGGCAGCAATCACGGTGATCGCCTATCTCGTCGGTATCGGCTGCAAGGCGGCTGGCTCCGTGAAGGATGAGCTGATCCCGGTGATCTGCGGTTGCGTCGGTGCCGTGCTCGGAATCGCCGGGCTGTATCTCATGCCGGACTTCCCAGCCAAGGATATCATCAACGCCCTCGCAGTCGGCATCGTATCCGGTCTTGCAGCAACCGGTGTAAACCAGATCTACAAGCAGCTGACCAAAACGAATCAGTGAGAGGAGGTGATCCTCATATCTCGGCTGCTCCTTCCGTCAAAGGAGCGCTTCCGGCTCTTTGGGCTTCAAAACCCAGGGAGCCTTTCTTATTGTCACAAATCTTAAGGAGGTAAGAACATGAGTGAGTTCAGAGGTATTGACGTCAGCCACTGGCAAGGAGCCATTGACTGGACAAGAGTCAAAGCAGCCGGTATTCAGTTCGCCATTATCAAGTCTGGCGGATCGGATGACGGATTCTACACAGATCCCAGATGGGAAGAAAACTACAGAAATGCGAAGGCTAACGGCGTCGCTGTCGGAGCGTATTATTTTGTCGGGCCTGGCTGCACTTCCGCAGCAGACGGAAAGGCAGATGCAGAACGCTTCCTTGCACAGCTCAAGGGAAAGCAGCTCGAATATCCTGTCTTTATTGATCTGGAAGCCACTGCTCCTTCTGCCAAGGCAGGCGCTACGGAAGCTGCGATTGCATTCTGCCGAGCACTGGAAGCGGCTGGATATTTTGCAGGGATTTACAGCTCCACCGATTCCGGCTTCCGTGAGAGACTGGATGATTCCAAGCTCACGCCATTCACACATTGGGTCGCTCAGTATGCTTCCAAATGTACCTATTGCGGGGCTTACGGGATCTGGCAGTATTCTTCCACCGGCTCAGTAAACGGCATCAGCGGAAACGTCGATATGGATATTTCCTACATCGACTATCCGTCCACTATTAAGACCGGTGGATTCAACGGGTTTGCAAAGCAGCAGGCTCCTGCTCCCACTCCGGCACCAGCGCCGGCAAGAAAGAGCGTGGATGAAATCGCGCATGAAGTTCTGAGCGGTTCATGGGGAAACGGAGACGACAGAAAGAACCGTCTTGCTGCCGCTGGATACAGCTATGACGCTGTTCAGGCCAGAGTAAATGAGCTGATGGGGGCCCATAGCCAGCCGCAGGTGATCTATTACACCGTGCGTTCCGGTGATACGCTCTCTGCCATTGCAAGGAAGTACGGCACATCTGTCGGCACAATCCAAAAGCTCAATCCTACGCTGATCCGAAATGTGAACCTGATCCAGGTTGGATGGAAAATTCGTGTGGAATAAAGAAATGGCCAGAGGACTACTCTTATGAGTGTTATCCTCTGGCCTTATTTTTTTTCTCTACAAACTGGAATTTTATTCTTTGTCGTTCAAAAGCTTATTTACTCTTTCAACTGGAAATCTGTCTTCAATGTCAATTATTTCAAACAAATTTAGGGGTAATTCTTTCTCCCCAATCAGAGTAAGATATTCATTAACAGCTCTGCGGTCAATCATAATTTTCCCATGACCGGCCCAATGACGATTGCTCTCTCTCTTTTTCAAGCCAGAAATCCAATATTCATCGCCGTTTTCAATATCTACATAGTTAGAATAACCACCATTATATTTTTGAAAAGCATGGTCATTAAAGTAAATGGTTTTCTTGGTTTTTGAAGTTTTCACATATCCAATCCATGCTGGACCATCATCAGAATATCCTGTTTTTAGTTCAATATACATTAAATCTTTAATCATTTATATTACTCCTAAATTCTAATTTGTTGTTCTCTAATCTGATTCTATACCACTCTGATCTATACCGTTCAATAAATATCTGTTCCTTGCCTGAAGGTATCCTCTTCGAATGCCCGCAGGCTTTTTTTATTTTTTCTCATTCAGGGGTGCGTTTCTCCCCTCCTTTCGAGGACGGAAGACATGAAGGGAGAACAACAAAGAATCGAGGTGATGACATGAAACTCAGACACAGAATCCGCATCAACGTCACGGACAGCTCCGGACGCAGGACAAAGGTAGTAAGCAGCGGTGTCCGCCACCTTCCGATGAAACTCCTCACAGCTCTCTTCGGGGAAAACACGGAAGTACTAATCCTCTCTCCTGGTCAGAGCGTCCAGTCAGTAGAAATCCATGAAATGAAAGGAGGCGAAACAAATGACTCAGGAAGAACTGCTTAAGGCAATCGCAGAAGATTTCCGCAGAACAGCCGACCACATTGAAAAGCTCACAGGTGCAGGTGTAGAAAGCCCCGCCGATCCTAAAGCGGAAACGGCCCCGTCTGCAGAAAACGTACCGGATGAAAAGCCGGTGACACTCGAGGAAGTTCGCACGGTTCTCTCTGCAAAGAGCAGCGAAGGCTATGGAAGCCAGGTCCGCGATCTCATCCACTCATTCGGTGCAGAGAAGCTCAGCGCGGTCGATCCCTCGCACTACAGGGAAATGCTGAAGAAAGCTGAGGTGATCGGGAATGCCGGTTAATCACGCAATGCTCTCTCCTTCCAGTGCACACAGGTGGCTTCACTGTACGCCTTCCGCACTGCTCGAGAAATCCTTCAGTGATACCAGCTCTCCTGCTTCAGCGGAAGGAACTGCCGCTCATGCCCTTGCTGACCACAAAGTAAAGCGAGCTCTCAAGCGTCGCAGCAAACGTCCGGTGTCTGATTACAACACAGACGAGATGGAGGAATGCACTGACGATTACCGTGACTTTGTCATGGAGCAGCTTGGCAAGGAAAGACAGACCTGCAGTGATGCTCAGGCTTACACGGAGATCGAACTTGACCTTTCAGCTTACATTCCGCATGGCTTTGGGACCAGCGACTGCATCATTGTTTCCGATAACAGGATGCATGTCATTGATCTGAAGTACGGTCAGGGAGTGCTCGTGGAGTCAGAAGAAAACCCGCAGATGATGCTCTATGCACTCGGCGCACTGGATCTCTTCGGAGATCTGTACAACTTCGAGGAAGTATCGCTGACCATCTTCCAGCCGAGACGAGACAATATTTCGACCTGGAACACCACGGTATCACACCTCAGGGAATGGGCAGATGAAGTCTTAAAACCTAAAGTTGCTCTGGCCAATGAAGGACTCGGCGATTACTGCTCCGGCGACTGGTGCCGCTTTTGCAAAGCAGCAGTCAAGTGCCGTGCAAGAGCCGAAAAGCAGCTCGCTCTCGCAAAGTACGAATTCCAGAAGCCACCCCTCCTCTCGGATGAAGAGATTGATGAGATCCTTCCCGATCTCGATCCACTGATGAAATGGGCTGAAGATCTGATGCAGTATGCCACAGATGAAGCTGCCGAACATGGGAAGAAGTGGAAAACCTACAAACTTGTCGAGGGACGCTCAAAGAGAAAGTACACAGATGAGCAGGCTGTATCAGAGGCCGCGAAGAATGCCGGCTATACCGACATTTACAGGAGAAGCCTCATCCCCATCACGGAAATGGAACGCCTGATGGGTAAGAAAACGTTCCATGAAGTTCTTGGCGGACTTGTGATGAAGCCGCCGGGCAAACCGACGCTCGTACCGAGATCGGACGGGCGACCGGAAATAATGGCAGATGATGTTCATAACGAATTCAAGGAGGAAATTTAATTACTCAAACTTCCCACTTGGTCCGACCCTCGAAAAACGTTGAAAATACGCCCAAAATTGAGCTTTTTACTATGAGTTTTTCGGCTTCTTGACAATTGAAAAAGCACTCTGTGCCTTCTATAATATGATCATCCACAATCAAAAGAAAGTACAGGTGCTCACAATGAGTATACATCAAAACAAGCCAATTGCAACTGCTAATTTCGAGGACGAATGTGCGTTTGGAAACGCCATGAAAGAGCTTGGCGTAAGCGCTCTCCTGAAGGCCTCCAATATCACCAAGGCGAAGGGTGCCTCTGCATATGAGCTCTTTCAGTTTCTTGTAATCCTCGTGTTCCAGAAGTGCAACCTGTATCACTTCCTCAACTCCAAGAAGAAGGATACTGCCTATGACGATAACACCTACTACCGCTTCCTGAATGAAGGACGCTACAACTGGAGAAAGTTCATCCTGCTCCTCTCCGCCAGGATTGCCGCCTATTTCACTACTCTTACCCGCGAGGACAGAGCACGATGCTTCGTGCTCGATGACTCTGTCATCGCCCGTAACCGTTCCAAAAAGGTGGAGCTGCTCTCCAATGTCTACAATCACGTGATCCACAGAACCGAGAGGGGATTTAATCTCCTTCTTCTTGGGTGGACCGATGGATACAGCTTCCTTCCGGTCCAGTACATCATGCTTGCTTCGGCCAAGGCTAAGAGCCGCATCTGCGACGTATACGACAAGCACCTGCGTCATAACACCAACGCGTACAAGAGACGGGTGGATGCAATTACGCAAAAGCCCGTGATTGCACTTCAGTTGCTTCGCTTCGCCATTGACGCTGATATCAAAGCCGAATACGTGCTCATGGATACCTGGTTCACGACAGAATCGTTCATCTGCAACATCAAGAACCTCGGCCTTGAGGTGATCGGCATGCTCAAAGATACCAAGCAGCAGTATTGGTACAAAGGCAGGCTGTATAACCTGAAAGGCCTTGCGAAGACTGCCATCCGTCATTGCCCGCAGGGGAACCTGTTCGGGTCCATTGTTGTCAAAACGAAGTATCAGCAGCTTCCTGTCAAGCTGGTCTTTGTCCGCAATCGCAACAAGAAGGACGAGTACATCATCCTTCTAACCACTGCGGTGACTCTGCCCGACAGTGAGGTAGTCAGAATCTATGGCTACAGGTGGGGCATCGAGGTATGCTTCAGGGCATGTAAGTCCCTTCTCAAGCTTGGCAAGGAGTTTCAAGGACTCAGCTACGACGTAACCGACAGCACAACTGCACTCGTGCTCACACGATTTCTCATTCTCGAGTATATCCGTCGCAAGAAGAATGATCCCAAGACCATCTGTGAGCTGTTCTTCGTCTGCTGTGATGACATTCAGGATATTTCCCTGAAGCAGTCGATTGACCGTCTTGCTGCAATGCTGATCGAGGGGGTCAGAACAGGTGATGTCTCCATTCAGATCTCCGAAAAGATGCGTAGCGACCTGACGAACTGGTTTTCGACACAGCCTGAGTTTATACAGAACCTGTTCCGCGACTTCCTAAATTTGTTTCTAACAAGCGATAAAGTTGCATAATGCTGTCAAGTTTCAAAAAATCACCTGTTGAGCAAGAAACCATCGGCTGTTACAGCATTTTTCAAGTGGGAAGTTTGAGTTAATTATGCCTATTAACAATCATTCTACAAAAGTCGTAACCGGTATCGTAAGACTCTCTTATGCAAATGTATGGGAACCGAAGTCCATCAACGGAGGCAAGGAAAAGTACAGCGTTTCGCTGATCATCCCGAAGTCCGACAAGAAGACCATTGACGCTATCAACAAGGCGGTCGATGCGGCTATCGAGGACGGCGTAAGCAAGTTCGGCGGCAAGAAGCCGAACAAGGCAGCCATCAAGCTCCCTCTCCGCGACGGTGATATTGAGCGTGATGACGAGGCCTACAAGGACAGCTTCTTCGTCAATGCCAACAGCACCACTCCGCCCCAGATCGTTGACGCTCATGTTCAGCCGATTCTAGATCGCAGCGAAGTTTACAGCGGCTGCTATGCGAGGGTATCCGTCACTTTCTACGCTTTCAACTCCAATGGAAACAAGGGCGTGGCCTGCGGCCTTGGTAACATTCAGAAGATCAGGGACGGAGAGCCTCTCGGCGGTCATAGCAGTGCTGCTGATGATTTCTCCGACTTCTCCGACAACAACGGCGATGATGATTTTCTTGGCTAATAGCAGAAAGGCAACGATATGAAATCCAAATACCTGTGTTACAATAAAACTGTATCACAAATACCTGTGTTACAATAAAACTGTATTGGGAACAAGAAAGGAAGATTCAAATGGCAAATATCATGATCTTAGGCGCACACGGGCAAATTGCAACGTTAGCGCGGCATCAGTTGCTGAAAGAAACCGATCATCACCTGAGTTTGTTTCTACGCAATGCCGGGCGGCTACAAGACGTCAATCCGCAACGGGAGACGGTGATTGACGGGGATGTCACCGACACCGCCAAGTTGACCAAGGCGCTTGCTGGCATTGACGTTGTCTATGCCAACCTTGGCAACAAGGGAATTGAAGATCAGGCAAAATCCGTCGTGAAAGCGATGGATGCTGCAGGTGTGAGTCGATTGATTTGGATTTCGACGTTGGGAATTTACGATGAAGTCCCCGGCGCTTTTGGCAAGTGGAATCATCAAATGCTTGATGGTGGTTATCTTGAAACCTACGCCGCAGCCGCCAAAGTCATTGAAAATTCTGACTTAAAATATACGATCATTCGGCCAGCTTGGCTTTCCAATAAAAACATTGTCAGTTATGAATTAACGGAAAAAGGCGAGCCATTTAAGGGCACAGAAGTCTCTCGGCGCAGCATCGCTGACTTCGTCGTCAAGCTGATTAACGATCCAAGCAAACACATCGGTGCTTCACTTGGCGTTGACCAACCTAACACCCAAGGCGATAAGCCTTCCTTCTATTAAAGTAACCAGTCATCGGCCAAATCAAAAAGAGTTTATTTCCGTGTTCATCACTGGGAAATAAACTCTTTTCTGTTGCCATGCCCTTTACTTGGCTATCAAAGTATTATCTTTTTAAGCTCGTCAGGTTCATTGACAGAAGCTTCAAGCAATTCTTGAATATCAATTTGCCAAGGATCAGTAAGCATTTCATCGATTGGTTTTAATACTTTCTTTTCGTCCAGCTTGATTACTCCTAACATCAAAATAATAATTTCAGTTTAGATACGCAGTTCTTAGACATTCTTGATACAGTTCTCTACATCATCTACGCCCTCTTCGGGCTCGGCGGACTGGGACTCACGATCATTATGGTCGTGATTTCCATCCGGAATACAAAGCGCGACGATGCGTTTGAGAAGGAACTGCACGACCAGAAGATGAAAAACGAGGCAGCCGCTGCAGAGCGTGACAAGGAATTCGCAGCGGAAAAACAGCAGTGGGACAAGGAATACCATGAAAGACGCATGGCTGCTCTCGAAGATCTGAAGCACTGACAACTGAATAACGGCAACATATAACGGCGGCGGGAGGCAGAATTCCCGCCGCTTATTTTTTTTTGAACCAAATCGCGCGAGCGCGATGCTCCATCAAAGTTATCCCTAAAGCTCACAGCTTTCTCTGTTGGGGATACCATGACAAACTTCAGCATAGACAAAAGAGGAAGAAATGATCTTGTCATCTCTTCCTCTTTTCTGTATTCTACAAAAAAAATAACCCACAGATGACCTTGATTGGCGTCGAGCGTTCATCCATGGGGCTCTCATAAGCAAGGTGAGTTTATCAAGTCCCTTGCAAATCTGCAAGCCCCATCTTTGTCGGCCGGCCAATCATGAGTTTCATCCCCATACCATCATTGCCGGAACGATTTCATGAGATACCTTGATTCCCCGAAATTCAAAACCGAACTGTCCAGGCTGGAAGTATTTCTGTCCCTGATCGACTACCGCGAGTCTACCATTCAGGGCTATCTGCAGACCGTCTTCGAGTGCTGTGAATGGCTTGAGAGAACCTATCATGTTTCCCTCGATGATGCTGATCTTGAACAGCTTCAGAGTTTTCTCGTTTATCTCCATAAGCCCATAAGCAAAGGCGGGAGAGAGCTCAAGCCCAGATCTGTCAACGTCTACAACGTCAGCATCCGGCGTTATCATGCTTCCGTTGCGCATGCTCCCATCCCTCTGGAAAACCTTCCGCTGATGAAGGTGGATCATACCCTCCCGAAGGTACCGACGCGTCAGGAAGTGCAGAAGCTGATTATGGGGACGAAAGATCCGAGAAACCGCCTGATTCTCGCCCTCGGCTTTGGCTGTGCGCTCCGTCTGAATGAAGTCCTGTCTCTGCGCTTCGGTGATATCTCCATCAAAAGAATGCAGATCACAATTCGTGCGGAAGTCAGCAAGAACCGAAATGAAGGGAAGGTCGAACTTCCAAAAGATCTCGCGCGGATGCTCTACTTCTACTTCAAAAGATTCCGTCGGGATGCCGGAGAGGGGGACTACCTTTTTCCCGGCAGAGATGCCGCACATCATCTGTCTGACGGAGCAGTGCAGCGCTTCTTTCAGAAGCGCCTGAAAGAACTCGGATGGGAAAACCGCGGATATCATTTCCATTCCCTCCGACACGCCCATGCGCTTTTCTACTATCAGGGCGGCGCTGATCTCTTTCAGGTACAGGTCAGACTTCGGCACCGCTCCATTGCTTCCACGATGATCTACGTACAGCTGGATGGTCAGCTTCAGGAGAGAAAAAACGTTGCAAACCCCTTCGACGGAAACGGCTTCGCGCTCTGAAAAAACAAAAAAGATGGTACCCTCGAGCCGGCCAGGCAGAACCTTCCGCCTTCCTGACAGTCAGACTGCGATCAGAGTTCGCAGATGCATTACCGGCTTCAGACAGGAAAAAGAGCCTTCAAGATATCGAATCCGCCAGATCTTCCGGAGATTTCTCCCAGACTATCTGGCAAAGCACGGAAAGGAAATGCCGCCCGAAAAGGTGAAGATTCTCCGTCTCATGGCACAATGCGGCACGGGAGATCTGGGTTATATTGTCTCCATCTGCCCTGACTGCGGAGAAATTTCGTTTACACCGAGATCCTGCGGCAACTCGAACTGCCCCTGCTGTGGCTTTTTTCGCCGTGAAAAGTGGATCGCTGAGCGCAGGTCCGAAGTCATTCACGGGATGTCCTACCATCATCTTGTGTTCACGGTTCCCCACGATCTGAATGAGTTGATCTACAACAATCAGAAGGCTCTGCTGGATCTTCTGTTTCATTCCGCGCAGGATGCCCTTCTGGAGCTCTGCCTTGAAAGGCACAACATTAAGCCCGGAATCATCATGGTGCTCCACACTTTTGGGAGCAGTATGACGCTCCACTACCACCTGCACGTGCTGATCTCCGCAGGCGGACTGACACCGGATGACGCCTCCTTTAAGAAGATCAGGGGCTTCTTCCTCCCTGTCCAGAAGATATCCGGACGATACCGGAAGCACTTCATGAGAGGACTCAAGCGGCTCTACAGAAAGGGAAAACTATCCTTCAATGGCTCTGCCGCACCTTATGAGAGTGAGGAGTCATTCCAGAATTTATGCGACGAGTGCTACAAGTGCCTTTGGAATGTCAACCTCAAGAGGTATGGCTCTTATTCTGAAGAAGACAGAGAACGGGATCCGTCACTTCCGGATGTGGAGGATGTCATAGGTTATTTTGGGCGGTACGCCGACAGAACGGCAATCACATCCTCCCGGATCAGGGACGTCTCGGACAGCGGTATCACGTTTGAGTACAAGGACTATCATACCGATGGCTCGTATGACAAGAAGGACATGGTACTCACGCCGGAAGAATTCATCCGACGGTTTTCACTTCACATCCTTCCGAAGGGAGTACGCAAGATCCGGATGGCAGGGTATCTTGCCGGGAATGTCCGTAAAAAGAAGCTTGCAAGGATCCACGAAATTCTGGGTGATGAATATGTACCGAGTCTGATTCGCGGAATGAAAAGCTGTGAGGTCATGAAGGCCCTTTTTGATAAGGATCCGGCCCGCTGCTCCAACTGTGGGGCACAGATGCATGCCTTTCTCTTCAGCATGGATAAGACAGCGATCTATCTCAGAGCAATGGGGAAGGTTGAAGGAAGCAGCTATATCGAAATACCCCGGTATTGCCGGGGACCGGATGGAATGTTGGATGTCTCCCATCCGCGCTTTTAATAAAGATTCTTTTCAGGTCATCTGCCCGGATGGCCTATTTCTCATGTCACAACGTCTGTAAATCCCACCCGGTCAACGGTTCAGAAGAAGAAAGATGGGTTTCTGAGCCAGGGTATTCAAGCCAAGTCGGATGCTAAAAATTCCTAACTATTCCCATAGTCTACGCTGAGAGCGATTCGGTTCAAAACAAAGGATAGTTGCCGGCCCCCTACGGGAACCGGCAACTATCCTTCACAATTTATGGAGACACATTATGAAATCACTTAGTATCGATCTCGAAACATTCTCAGACGTCGATCTGAACAAGTCTGGTGTGTACCGGTACACGGAAAGTCCGGCCTTTGAGATTCTTCTCTTCGGATTTGCCAGAGATGATGATCCGGTAACCGTCCTGGATCTGACTGCCGGCGATACCGTTCCTGAAGATGTTCTGGATGCACTGACAGACGAAACAGTGACAAAGTGGGCATTTAATGCAAGTTTTGAACGGATCTGTCTTTCCGCATATCTTAGAAAATATTACCCGGAGTGCTTTGTCACCTACAGTATTCCGGAAGACAGCGTCCGAAATTACCTCGACCCGGCATCCTGGCGCTGTTCCATGATCTGGTCTGCCTATCTTGGCCTTCCCCTCTCTCTGAAAGGCGTCGGCGAGGCATTAGATCTCGAAGAACAGAAAATGGCAGAAGGCAAGGAACTCCTCCGCTACTTCTGCACTCCGTGCAAGCCGACAAAGGCGAACGGCGGCAGAACAAGGAATCTCCCCTCTGACGCACCGGATAAATGGGAGGTCTTTAAGAAATACAACCGCCGCGATGTCGAGGCGGAAATGTCCATCAAAAAGCACCTGCGTAACTTCCCTGTCCCGGAATCAGTCTGGGAGGAATACCACATCGATCAGGAGATTAATGACCGAGGCATTCTTGTAGACCTTGAGATGGCAGAACAGGCCATTGCAATTGACAGCCGGTCAAGAGCCTCTCTTACCGAGAAGCTCAAGAAGCTGACCGGTCTTTCCAATCCGAACTCTGTCGTGCAGATGAAGGACTGGCTGAGTGCCCACGGCCTTAAGACAGATACCCTTGGCAAGAAGGCTGTGGCATCCCTTCTGGAAACTGCTCCGGATGATCTGAAGGAAGTGTTAAAGCTCCGTCAGCAAATTGCCAAATCCTCTGTAAAGAAGTATCAGGCCATGCAGAACGCTGCCTGTCGGGACCACAGAGCAAGAGGAATGTTCCAGTTCTATGGGGCAAACCGCAGTGGACGGTTCTCCGGGCGGCTGATTCAGTTACAGAACCTTCCTCAGAACCACATGCCGGATCTGGCGGAGGCAAGAGCCCTCGTGAAAAGCGGCGACTATGATTCTCTGGATCTTCTCTATGATTCCGTTCCGAATGTTCTGTCCGAACTGATCCGAACTGCTTTTATTCCCCGTCCCGGTATGAAATTCATTGTCAGTGACTTCTCTTCCATCGAGGCAAGAGTCCTGGCTTATCTGTCCGGTGAACAGCATACGATAGACTCCTTTGCCAAAGGCGAAGATATCTACTGTGCAACTGCATCAGCCATGTTCCACAAACCTGTGGTCAAGCATGGCATCAACGGTGAGCTCCGCCAGAAAGGTAAGATTGCGACGCTGGCCTGCGGTTATGGCGGTTCCGTGGGCGCTCTGAAGGCGATGGGTGCCCTTGATATGGGACTCAAGGAAGAAGATCTCCAGCCCATCGTGGACGCTTGGCGTGCCGCAAACCCGAATATCACGCAGTTTTGGTGGGACGTCGACCGTGCCGTGAAGGAAGTTATCCGGACAAAGGGAACCAGGGAAGTCAGGGGAATCCGGTTCTTCTACAAAAGCCAGATGCTCTTTATCCATCTTCCTTCCGGCAGAGATCTGGCCTACGTGAAGCCGATGATCCAGCCGAATCAGTATGGCGGCGAATCCATCACATACATGGGCATCGGATCCACGAAGAAGTGGGAACGCATTGAATCATACGGTCCGAAGATCGTGGAGAACATTACCCAGGCGATCAGCCGCGACATTCTCTGCTACGCCATGCGGACGCTCTCCCACTGCTTTATCTGCGCTCATGTACACGATGAGCTGATCATCGAATGCGGCATGGACGTATCCGTCGACGCGGTCTGCAAGCAGATGGGAAGAACCCCTCCGTGGGCACCCGGACTTCTGCTCCGTGCGGACGGCTACGAATGCGAATTTTATAAGAAAGACTGACGTTTCTGATGGGCAGACGCACTTTTTAATCCGAAGGGGTGCGTTCTGCCCGTCTTTTTGAGGACGGAAGACATGAAGGAGGTGCTCATCCATGACCGATGAACAGAAAACCCGTATCTTCCGTATGAGAGAACAGGGAATGAGCTATGACGCGATTGCCGAGTCCCTCTCCCTTTCCAAGAATACCGTCAAGTCTTACTGCCGCCGGAACAACCTTTCCGGACGCAGGAAACAGGAGTCTGATGATGCAAAGCCTGCGGAATTCTGTCCGAACTGCGGAAAGCCCGTCCGGCAGATTCCGGGAAGAAAACATATCCGGTTCTGCAGCAGTGCCTGCCGTCAGGAATGGTGGAACAGCCATCTGGACCAGGTGAACCGGAAGGCTGTCTACGAATACACATGTGCCTACTGTGGTCGACACTTCACCGCCTATGGCAACTCACACCGGAAATACTGCTCCCATGCCTGCTATATCGCAGATCGGTTTGGAGGTGATCCACATGAGTAAAAAGGATTTTGAACGTGAAACCGACTACATGCTCTCCATCCAGATCGCCAAAAATCTCCTTGAGAAAGGACTTCTCACCGAGGAAGAATACGCAGTAATTGATACAAAATTGATTGAGAAATACCAGCCGAAATTCGGCACATTATTCTCGGAAACAACTTGATGTGTGTGGCCTTCAGAGTGATCTATAGACACGGAAAGGAGCTGATTTTATGGGAAAAATCACGAAGATTGAGCCAACTGTAAAGGCTCTTCCGAAAAGGAAAAAAGTCGCAGCTTACGCCCGTGTATCGATGGAAACCGAGCGACTGCACCATTCGCTTTCTGCCCAGGTAAGCTACTACTCCGATTTGATTCAAAAGAATCCCGAATGGGAGTACGCCGGTGTGTATGCCGACGAAGGCATCTCCGGCACATCCACATCGAAACGCCCGGAATTCCAGCGCCTGCTTTCCGACTGCGAAGCCGGTAAGATTGACATCGTTCTAACGAAGTCCATCAGCCGGTTTGCCCGGAACACGGTCGACCT
Source organism: Lachnospiraceae bacterium (assembly GCA_022483465.1). Taxonomy (GTDB): domain Bacteria; phylum Bacillota; class Clostridia; order Lachnospirales; family Lachnospiraceae; genus CAG-791. The sequence goes on from JAKVNF010000001.1 coordinate 908,337, forward strand.
GCTGGAGACCGTCCGGCACTTAAAGGAGCTGGGCATCGAGGTACGATTCGAGAAGGAGCACATCAATTCCCTTTCCGGCGATGGCGAGGTTATGCTCACGCTTCTGGCTTCCTTCGCTCAAAGCGAATCGGAAAGCATCTCGACCAACGTGAAATGGGGCATCCGGAAGCGGATGCAGGCAGGAATTCCATATGCCAACGGTCACATGAACGTCTACGGCTACCGATGGGAAGGCGATGAGCTGGTTATTGTTCCCGAAGAAGCGGCAGTCGTAAAAAGGATTTACCAGAACTTCCTTGATGGAAAGTCGAGGCTGGAGACCGAGAAGGAATTCGCCGCTGAAGGAATCACAACCCGCGCCGGTGCACGATGGGTAGATTCCAACCTGAAGGTTGTGCTTTCGAACGTCACCTACACCGGCAACATGCTCTACCAGAAGGAGTACATCACCGACCCGATTACCAAAAAGGTAAAGAAGAATCACGGCGAGCTTCCCCAATACTATGTGGAGAATACCCACCCGGCCATCATCGACAAAGAGACCTTCGACTATGTGCAGCGTGAGATGGCCCGTAGAAAAGAACTCGGGTGCTTCGCAAACAAAGCCCTGACGCTCAACTGCTTCTCAACGAAGATCAAGTGCGGCTGCTGCGGCAGAAGTTTTGTCCGGTCAAAGAAGAAAAACAAGGCAAAGCACAGCAACCTCGGCGAATACGATGTCTTCTGGCTCTGCACAAGCCACAAGAAGAAAAAGCATCCCGGACAGGTTGCCTGCACCAGCGGCGTTATCCGGGAGTCGGTTCTCAAGGAAGAAATCGCTAAGGTTCTCAGCCTTCCCGATTTTGACGAAGATGCCTTTACCGCAAGGGTAAAGCAGATCACCATCCCGGAAACCGGAACGCTCATCTTCGAGTTTATCGACGGCACCACGCTGGAGCACCATTGGCACCGCAACTTCAAAAAGGATGCCTGGACCAAAGAACTGCGGGAACAGGCATCGGCGTATCGACGGACGCACCCAGCAAACAAGAAGGGAAAGACCTGCTTCACCGCCAAAATCCGCTGCGAGAAATGCGGCGGCAATTACCGCAGGCAGGCGGTGACGATGGCGGATGGCCATCAGAACAGCTACTGGCACTGCTGCAGCGGCAAGAGCCTTCGGGATGATCATCTAAAAGAGCTTACTGCTGAGGTGCTTGGGCTTGAATCTTTCGACGAAGAAGTTTTTCTGAAGCAGATCGACTACATTTCCGTCCGAGACGTCACGCATCTCACCTTTCATTTCTACGACGGCCATACTGAAGGACGAGAATACGAATTTCGTAAAGAAGGTGTCAAATGGACCGATGACCGGCGTGTAAAGCAGACGCAGGCCATCCGTGAAAGCTTCACTCCGGAGCGAAGACAGAAAATGAGTAGGCGTTAGTAAGAAAACGGGTTGATAAGCTCCAAAGCATTTTAGCAGAAGTATAAAATATGCCGTTTTGTACATTCTGCTGTACAACGGCCTTCTCTAACTTGAACTACAATAGTCTTGCCAGGAGGGCAAGACTATGAGCTGCATTGAGCGCATACTGACCGAAGCCAGAGATCTTTCCAGGGACGACCTGATTCTTCTTGTTAACAAGCTCATGGAGGGCTTCTCCCATGAGAGTGCAACCTCTTCTCCGAAGAAGATGATTGCTCCCCGTTTGGATTGTCCGATCTGCCATTCCAATGCTCATGTTGTTAGGAATGGACACAAACATGGAAAACAGGCATACATCTGCAGGCAATGTGGAACGTCATTTGTTACAACGAGCAACACTTTGCTCTCAGGCTCACACTTTGGTACTGAGATCTGGACCAAGGTTCTGGAAGAGACGCTCAGGGGGACCTCTCTGGATAAGACGGTCAAGTCACTTGCCAGCCATGGATGCAAGATCAGCCATAGCAGTCTGTTCTTCATGCGGCATAAGATCATGCTTGCTCTCGAGGACATGCAGGTGGAGCAGCCAGCCACGGTGGAAGATGTCGTGGAAGCGGATGAAACCTACGTTCCGGAGTCCAAAAAAGGTACGAAATTTGGCCCTGATGCCAGTCGAAAGCCCCGCAAGCGTGGCACTCCCGCATCCAAACGCGGCCTTTCAGACGAGCAGATCTGTATCTGCACCGCAGTACAGCGCAAGACTGGCGATCTGATCGTGAAATCCGAGAACCGGGCAAGGCCTTCCAGTGCGGATGTTGTTGATATCTATACTGGTCATGTCCAGAAGGGAACACTTTTCCTGACGGACGGCATGAATGTGTATCCAAGACTGGGCAAGATCCTGGGAATCACGGTCATGAATGTGAAGAAGGAGTCGGCAAGTTTCTTCAATCTGAACACTGTGAACAACCTTCACTCCTTTATCAAGCACCGCTATATCGAATATCGCGGCGTGGCTACCAAGTATTTGAACCGTTACAACCTCGTATTCCGGGCAGCGTACAGGCAGAGGACCACGATTGGGGAACTTGCGGACGCTCTCTTTGCATCCAGGAATCCCAAGAAGGTACACCATTATGGAGATGTTAAGGAGCTCAATCTGCTTGCAATTTGATGACTACAAGATGCACTTATTGCTTATCAACCCGTTTTCTTACTAACGCCAATGAGTAAAAAGATGAAGAAAATAAGGAGTGAGAAATATTGGAACAGCAAAAGAAAGTAACAACGATTCCGGCTTCCATCAGCAAATTTACTGCTGCTCCCATCGATAAGCCAGTCAAAAGGAAGGTTGCCGGATACGCACGAGTTTCAACGGACCACGACGAGCAGTTCACCAGCTACGAAGCTCAGATCGACTACTACACCAAATACATCCAGTCCCGAGACGACTGGGAATTCGTCAAGGTCTACACCGATGAAGGAATTTCCGGTACAGGAACGAAAAAGAGAGTCGGCTTCCGCACCATGATCGATGATGCACTGGCCGGGAAAATCGACCTGATTGTCACCAAGTCGGTCAGCCGATTCGCCAGAAACACGGTCGACAGCCTTTCCACCATTCGAGAGCTGAAGGATCACGGCGTTGAGTGCTATTTTGAGAAGGAAAACATCTGGACCTTCGACGGCAAGGGCGAGCTTCTGATTACCATCATGTCAAGCCTTGCTCAGGAGGAATCCCGATCCATTTCTGAAAACTGCACCTGGGGTCAGCGGAAGCGATTCGCCGACGGAAAGGTCAGCGTCCCGTTCAGCAGATTCCTCGGTTACGACAGAGGTCCGAACGGGGAGCTTGTAGTCAACCCTGAGGAGGCGAAAACCATAAAGGAAATCTACCGCCTCTTTCTGCAAGGTCAGACACCATACGGCATCGCCAAGCAGCTCACCAGCGAAGGCATCCTGACGCCAGGAGGCAAAACCAAATGGTCTGTCACTACTGTCAAGGGAATTCTCAAAAACGAGAAGTACAAGGGCGATGCCCTGCTCCAGAAATCCTACACCGTCGATTACCTGACAAAGAAAACAAAAACGAACGAAGGCGAGATTCCACAGTACTATGTAGAAGGCGACCACGAGGCTATCATTGAGCCTGCCATTTTTGACCAGGTGCAGATTGAACTAGAACGCCGCTGCCCAGGTCGGAACCGGCACAGCGGAGTCCACGACTTTTCCGGTATGATCAAGTGCGGACAATGCGGCAGCTGGTACGGCTCAAAGGTCTGGCACTCAACCAGCAAGTACCGCAAAATGATCTGGCAATGCAACCACAAATTCGATGGCGATGAAAAATGCACCACGCCGCACCTGACGGACGATGAGATCAAGGCTGCCTTCGTAAGCGCCGCAAACAAAGTGCTATCCAACCGGAAGAACGTCATCGAGACCTTCCGATCCATCAAAGACACGACCTTCGATACCAGCGCCCTTGAAAAAGAGCAGGATGACCTTACCCTTGAGGTCAACCTTGTTGCCGGGCAGATTCAGGACGGCATTTACAAGAATGCCCACGTTGCGCAGGACCAGACCGAATATGAAAAGAGCTACGAGGCCCTCACCGCCCGCTACGAAAAAGCAAAAGCCCGGCTTGACGAAGTCACCGCCTCCATTCACGACAAGCGCTCCCGCTGCCAATCCATCGGCTACTACCTCGACCTGCTCGAACAGCAGGACAGTCCGATTCAGAAATACGAAGCCAGACTCTGGCACGGCATGGTCGACCACGTGACCGTCTTCTCAAAGGACGACATTCGTTTTACCATGAAGGACGGCACAGAAGTCAAGGCATAAAGAAACTCCTCGGAACCAGCAGATTGCTGAAACACCGGGGAGTCTCTTGATAGTTCTATAAAGACATATTCATATCCGGAGTGTACTTTCTTTTAATCTCATGATGTTTTTCTCAATTTCCTGAATGACTTTTAAATATACTTCATCCGCCTGCCCGGTCGGGTCGGGCAGTTCCCAGTCTTCATCAAACGGTCTCCCAATATATGGACATCCACCCAAGCAGCCCATCGAAATGACAATATCCGGCTTGGGGATCTGGTCGATGGTTTTGCTGTACTGATCTTTTTCCATGTCGATTCCATAAAGCTCTTTCATCAACCGGACGGCATCCGGATTGATGTTTTCTTTTAATGCAGTTCCGGCGGAATAACTTTCGAACACATCAGAAGCATATTTTTTTCCGAGCGCCTCCGCAATCTGGCTGCGGCAGGAATTATGAACGCAGATAAACGCCACCTTCGGCTTTCTTTTTCCCATAATTGAACCATCCTTTCGTAGAATTGGCGATCTTCACAAGCGTCAGCATGACTGGGACTTCTGTCAGGACGCCGACCGTTGTGGCAAGAGCCGCGGGGCTTGTTGTCCCGAACAGTGCGATGGCAACTGCTACGGCGAGTTCAAAGAAGTTCGATGCTCCGATCATACCGGCAGGTGCAGCTATATCAAACGGCAGTTTCACAAGTCTTGACGCTCCGTAGGCAATGAAGAAGATCAGGAAGGTCTGAAGAATCAGAGGGACGGCGATTAGCACGATATGTAGCGGATTCGAGAGAATCATTTCCGCCTGTGAGCTGAAAATGATAACGAGCGTGAGCAAAAGTCCAATCGTCATTACGTTGTCGAACTTGTGGATGAAAACCTCATCCAGATATTTTTCGCCTTTGCTTTTCGTAATTGTGATACGCGTCAAAATGCCTGCAGCAAGTGGGATCACAACGAACAGGAAGATGCTGACGAACAGCGTACTGTAAGGGACCGTCACATTGGAAACTCTGAGAAGGAATTTCACAATCGGGACGAACGCGATCAGGATGATGAGATCATTTGTCGCTACCTGAACAACCGTATAGGCAGGATTCCCGTGCGTCAGGCTGCTCCAGACGAAGACCATCGCCGTACAGGGCGCGGCTCCGAGAAGAACGGCACCGGCCAGATACTGCGTCGCGAGATCCGCCGGGATCAGGCTACGGAAAACCACAAACAGGAAGAAGTAAACGATCCCGTACATTGTAAACGGCTTGATCAGCCAGTTCGTGATCCATGTAACAAAAAGACCTTTCGGATTCTTTCCGACATTTTTAATACTCTGGAAATCTACCTTGATCATCATCGGATAGATCATGATCCAGATGAGCACCGCGATCGGAATGGAAATACCCGCGATCTGCAGCTTCCCGAGGAATTCCGAGACTGCCGGAATAAAGTGCCCAATCAGCACACCTGCCGCCATGCAGAGCAATACCCAGATCGTAAGATAGCGCTGATAGAAACTGATTGATGCATTTTTTTCATTATCCATTTTACTGCCTCCTAAAATAATTCACGGAGTGCTTTCCCTTTGATTTCATCGGGACTCCATCGGACTACGGCAAAGGTTCCATCTGTATGTTCGGCCACCCGGTTGATCCATGAGATTTCGTGTTCAGCCTTCGCTTCTATAAGAGGATCACTTGTCTGCGCGCCGTAGAAAGAAGAATTGACGATCCACCATTTGACGGCAATACCAGAACGTTTCAGATCTTTTTCCAGACGGAGCGCCTCATAAACCGGAGTGGCTTCTGCCAGTGTGACAATGATAACTTCAGCTTCCGGAGAACGAAGTCTCGGCAGGAGTTTCCGGACAGACTCCGGGATATCAGCCCCCTCAGTACGTTCCACTTCCCGGTGGTAACTCAGGGAAGAATCCAGGAGAAGCAGCGTGTGTCCCGTCGGAGCAGTATCAATAACCACAGTTTCCTTCTTCGAACTTTCCACGATGTCTGCAAAAGCCCGGAATACAGCGATTTCCTGCGTGCATGGAGAGCGGAGATCCTCCTCCACATAATCGAGATCTGATTCAGACATACTTTCTCTTGCTTTTGCAAGAACCTCTTCCTGATACGATTTCAATTCTTTTTCGGCGTCGATGTAACTCATTCTGATCCGGGCGGACTGGTCAATGACATATTTCAGATGGGCCGCCGGATCCGTTGTTGCAAGATGAACATGTACTCCCTTGTCCGCAAGGCCAAGAGCAATGGCTGCCGCGATTGTCGTCTTTCCGACACCGCCCTTTCCCATCGTGAAGATGACTTTCTTTTCTGCCTTATAAAGATCATCTATGACATCCTGAAGGCGGTTCAACTTTAAAGAGACGAGCGTTTCCGTCTCAGGCTCGATTTCGTCCTCCTTCAGCAGCGCACGGATGTGCGCGATGCCTTCCACGTTATAAGCACGAAGCGGAACATAAAATACCTTCATTCCGGCAAGTGCAGGCGGCATTTCAGACAGCGCCTCCTGCTGCTTTCTGTACATCTCAGCAGACAACTTATCTTCCGAATGAACGTCCAGAAGGCCATTGATAATCAGGATCTGGTTCTGTATTCCCAACTGCCCGAGCTGAACGGATGCATTGGCTGCTTCTTTTAAAGGCAGGGATTCCGGTCTTGTTACAAGGACAAGTGTAGTAAGACTCTTATCTCCAAGCACTCTCACAGCGTGTTTATAAATATCTTTCTTTGATTCCAGACCGGAAAGCTGACCCAGACAGGATGCGCCTTTTTTATTATCTTCAAGAAATCCGCTCCACGCAGATGGGAGCTGGAGCATCCGGAGAGTATGGCCCGTGGGTGCTGTATCGAAAATAATATGGTCATACGCCTGATTCAGTTTCCTGTCTGTAAGATAGCCGGAGAAAGCATTAAATGCTGCGATTTCTACTGTACAGGATCCGGAAAGCTGTTCTTCCATGTTGGCAATGGCGGATTCGGGAAGCTTTTCTCTGTAAGGAGCCACAACACTTTCACGGTATTCTGCCGCAGCTTTTTCCGGATCGATATTCACCGCCGTAAGACCCGGGACATCCGGAACTTCGGTCTCATGATTTTCAAGATCGATACCGAATACGTCCTGCAGATTGGAAGCGGGATCTGTACTGATCAGAAGCACCTTTTTCCCCTGATCTGCAAGGCTGACCGCCACGGCGCATGCAATTGACGTTTTGCCGACACCGCCTTTGCCGGTAAAGAAAATGTACTTTGTAAAATTCACTTCATTCAGGCTGAATGGTTTCATCATGGATCAATCCTCCTCAACAGCAGCCTCCGCAGCAGCACCCGCTCTCCGGTTTCTCCTCTTTGGCTGAATCACCACAGCAGGATTCCCCTGCTGCATCCGAACAACAGGATCCATTCTTGTCTTCATTCTCTTCTTTAACATCAGATGAAAGCATACTTTCCGGAAGTCCAAGAAGGCTGATCACTTCCTCATTGGAAGGATACCTTCCGGTAATCACAATATCTCCGTCTACAGTGATGACAGGAAGGCCCTCTGCTCCTTCTGAACGGAGGAATGCACTTACCGGTTCACTTTCCACGAACTTCATCGGAGCACTGCTCAAGTTATAACGTTCTATGGAAATTCCTTCTTTTTTAAGAGTACTGACGGCAGCTGAAATTCTCAGTAGTTCGGGATCCACGCCCACTCCGCAGACTCCTGTTTCACAGCACATCGCCGGTTCATAGATAACCATCTTTTTCATCGTTTTTCTCCTTTTCAAGTATAGAAGTATTGAAATAATTCTATGTGTTTGTTAAAATATTCCGATGCCTTTTAAGGCATCGGGTTACTTAATCTGCACAGCAATTTTGGTTCTGACAGATACAGTTCTCTTTTTCCGTAAAAATGGATGCAAGAGTTTTCTGAAGCTGATCGAGAACATCATTGTTCAGGGAATAATAGATGTTCTTTCCTTCCCTCCGATCATTGACAATCCCGGCATCTACAAGAAGTTTCATGTCATGGGAAAGCGTCGGCTGTGTAATCTGAAATGCATCAAGGATTCTGCATGCGCACAATTCCCCGCAGGAAAGCATATCTACGATCTTCAGCCTCTTCGGATCAGCAATGACTTTTAATAACTTGGCTGCATCTGTATAAACCTTTTCCATCTGTGTTCCTCACATTGAATTATTTCTATGTGTTATAATATCGCACAGATAGAAGAATGTCAATGTGTTTTTTCAACTGCACCCCCTTGGAGGCAAATGCACCCCATCAATGTGCCTTGCACCCCTCGATATCAGGCAGCTGTAGCTTCGTTAAATTGTATCAATCTCTGAGTATTGATTTCATATCTCCATGCAGAAACAGAGCCCCTGCTGCGTATGTCCCCTCCGGGATCACAAGGGTGCCGTTTTCCGGGCAGGCATCGATGGCGCGCTGAAGGGCTGCCGTGTTGCACCTTACAGCCTCGGGATCTTGTCTGTCTCTCACAAGGCAAAAGTCTGCGGCGCTTATGGTTTCTCCCGGTGCTTTCGTTGTCATGGCTTCCTCCGCGGATCTCTCCAGGATCCGGCCATTCTCATCCAGTGCCTGTACGAGGGCAAGATACCGCGTTTTTTCCCGGAGCCCTGTCAGCTTTGCATCCGTGACAGAAACTTCCGCCACGATCACTCCATCCAGAAGGACCCGATAGGCGCTTGCGCCCTCGATCCTGTCCCAGCATAGGACCGCGCTCGTTTGGGTAACCGCTTCCTTTGAAATCACAAGCTTCATTCTCTTCTCTCCTTTTGAACATGAGCTCTCAAAGAGCCCTTTGCGCCTTCAGGAGAGATTCTTCCTCTCCTGACAGCTGCCGATCCCCTGCCCCCTATTTTCGCGGCAGGAGGTCAGCTTCTCTCCTTACACAAGTTTCTTTGTCTTCCACTTCCCGCTGTAATAGCGAACAACCGGAATCACACAGCCGCAGCTCCAGGAGAGGGGTGTCGCAAGCCAGATCCCGGTGGAGCCGATCCTGGGGGCAAGAAGGTAGGCAAAAAATATCCTTCCTGCCAGCTCCGAGAGGCCCGCAACCATGCAGGTGTTCACATCCCCCGCCCCGCGGATCACGTTCTGATAGCTCTGCATCACGGCACAGACAAGATAGGCGACACCGATGATACTGAGGTACGAAGCGCCCACTTCCGTCGCCTCTGCAGCGGTTACCGGATCCAGGAAGAGTCCCATGATGGGATAGCGGAAAACGTGCGCCGCCGCGGCGATCACCGCCGCAGAAACGAGCATGATGATGCGGGACTTCCAGAGGCCCTCCCGGATTCTTGCCAGGTTCCCGGATCCGATGTTCTGTCCCGTGAAGACGCACAGCGCATTGCCGACGGAGAGAATCACCTGGATGGCAAGCTGGTCCACTTTTCCGGCCGCCGTGTAGCCCGCCATCGTCTGGACCCCGAAGGAATTGATGAGCCTCTGTACAGAGAGATTCCCGATCGAGATCATGCAGCTCTGGAAGGAACTGGGAACAGAGGTCTCAATCACCTTCACAACGTGATCCCTCGCGGGGACAAGACCTCTCCCGTACTCCCTCGAGAGTCCGAAGTCCTCCCTCTGCACGGCGATCCGGTGCACGCTGACGGCCGCCGCGGCAAACTGGGATACCACGGTCGCCACCGCGGCACCTGCCACCCCCATGGGGAACACGACAACAAGGAGCAGGTCCAGCCCCACGTTCATGAACGACGAGACGATAAGGGCGTAAAGCGGCGTCTTCGAGTCGCCGACACTCCGGAGGATCGCCGCTGTTCCGTTGTAGAGCATGGAGGAAGCCGAGAACAGCAGGATGATCCGGATATAGGTGAGGGCATAGGGAAGGGCACTCTCCGGGACATTCAGAAGGAGAAGGAGCGGCCTTGCAAAAATCAATCCGATGACAGAGAGGAGAAGGCACAGAATGCCCATCGTCCACGCCATCGCAAGGATCGTCTCCCGCATCTGTGTCCGATCTCTCTTCCCGTAGCACTGGGAGACGATGAGGCCGCCGCCATTTGCCATACCAAGCGCAAAGTTAAGAAGGAGGAAGGTTAAAGTCCCCGTGGCGCCCACACCCGCGAGCGCATCGGGCCCCAGAAACCTGCCCACGATCAGCGTATCCACGAGGTTATAGAGCTGCTGAAAAATGCTCGCAAACAGCATCGGCACCGCAAAGCTCATGATCTGGCGTAGGGGGTTGCCCTCTGTCATGTCTCTCATAAGATCTCCCCGGACGGTTTCCCGTCCCATCCTGCTTTGCGCAAGCATACAAAAATACTGCACAGTCTTCTTCCCGTTTTTGGAAGAAAACTGTGCAGATCCAACATTTCTGCATGCGCCTGATCCCGGGATCTCACTCCCCGCTGTTATTCAGTCTGTCTCCGGCAGCCCAAAGATCCTCTCAGCATTTTTATGAAAGATATTTTGAAGATCCCTCTCTGCGAGATGCTCCCCATAGACCGCCTGCACATACATGCGGGGATTGCAGATCGGGTAGTCCGTGCCGAACAGAATCCGCTCCGACCCCACGGCATCCACGAGGAAGCGCAGCATTCCGAACCGGAACAGTCCCGTTCCGGACAGATCCAGATACAGATTCGGATACTGCTTCATCCTCTCAACATGGCGGTCTACCTGGGGCCTCTCCCCCGGATGGGCGGCGAGGAACGTAAGCCCCGGATGATCCTCCACCATTCTCGAAAACTCATACCCCGTGGAGTGGAAGCTGACAATCATATGGTACTGCTCTGCCGTATCGAGGATCTCCTTCATGGCCTTGCTGTCATAGTCGTACCAGACGTGCATGTATGGCACCAGCTCCCCGATCAGGCGTAGGCCGCGCGCCTGCATGGCCTCAATCTCGTCGCAGGATTCCTGGACGAAATCCGGGTGTACATGAAAGCCCGGTGTGTAAAAACCGTCCAGTTCTTTCGCAAGCCCGCATGCGGTCTCATTGAGCGCATGGATATGCTGCCAGATCTCCGGGTTTTTCCTGTCCACCCCCTGCATGATTCCGTCGATGACAGAGCCGCAGACATGGGAGATTCCCGCTTCCTCCAGTTCCTCCCGGTACCCAGCGGGGTCTTGGATCATGTACCCGCTGTAGTTGCCGATGATCTGTGCCGCTTTCCTGTAAAGATGAACATGACTGTCAATGATTTTCATTTTCCTTTTCTCCCTTCTTCCCCGGTTTCGGATACCCTCCCTCCCGGCGGGATTTTCCGAAACCGCTGCAAAGGGAAGTGTATTTGAAATCATTTGCGAGATCAAGAACATCTCTGAACCCTCTGAGGCAGCGCGGCACCGCGCCGGGAAAGGATCCAGGTTCCTGAAGGAATCTCTGCCGTTCCGACTCTGCCCGCTCTCTCCCTCCGGCTGTTTGCGTCTCCCACCCGCATGTCATAAGATAATCGATATTCCCCGGAGGTATCTGCCATGCTTTCCACAGAACAGAAGGTTGCTGCGGGATCGGACTACTACGTCCACAGCCCCAGCGTCACTGCACATGATCTGCTCTTCTATCCCCTGATCGTCGGCCGCTTTGCCTATGAGCCCGGCTACCACCTTCACCGGACAAGCTTTGGCAGCTTTCTCCTCATGCTGGTTGAGAGCGGATCGATCTGGGTGCAGAGAGACCGGAAGAAAATCACTGCGCTTACGGGCAGTGCCGTACTGCTTGACTGCTATGCGGTACAGGAATACGGCTCGGCATCGGGCGCGGAGGTCCTGTGGATTCACTTCGATGGCCCGATGGCGCAGGCCTTCGTGGAGCACATCCTGGCAAACCCCGGCTGCGTCTCCGCCCCCAGGGACTACGCCCTCATCCGCGATGACATCCAGGCAGTCTACGAGGATTTCCGAAACGGAAGGCCTGCAGAGGAGTGCCTGGAATCCGGGCGTCTCTATCATGCACTCCTGTGTCTTCTCTCCATGACGGATGTGCGTGCGGATGCCTCATCCGGTATCCGAAGGGCAATGACCTACATCAGCGAGCACTTTCAGGAGCCGCTCCGGCTTGACACCCTGGCCCGGACTGCCTGCCTGAGTCCCTGCTACTTTTCCCGCGCCTTCCAGCGCACCACCGGCATGACGCCGCATCAGTACGTACTGGAAACCAGGCTTCGGTCTGCGCGCTATCTGCTCTCGTCGACGCAGCGCTCCGTGAAGGAGATCGCTGCGGACACCGGTTTTGCGGATGCGAGCAGTTTCTGCGCCTTTTTCCGGGCAAGAACAGGCTATACGCCCTCCGCATACCGGAAAAGCCTCCTCGGCATCAGGCCCCAGGGAAAGGATCCCCTGGCATAAAAGCGATTCCGGAAACAGGAGAGCTTTTGACGCGCTAAAGAGCAGCCGGGGGGGATCTCCCCCGGCTGCTCCCTTCTGTGATCTTCAGATCATCGGAATTTCTCTTTGGATCATCCGAAGATAGTCCTTCGCGTTCTGGTGATTCCGGTCTATTGCAAGGACCCTCTCAAACTCCTGTGCTGCTTCCTCTCTCCTGCCAAGTCCCAGCTTTCCAAGACCCATGAGATACCGGCAGTGGGCGCGGTTCTTCGCATCCAGGTCGGCGTCGAACACGGTCATGTCCGGCATGGAGACCGCGAAGTAATCCATCACGATGGAATCGCGGATATGCTGCTCCCCGTAGTCAAGGAGCCTGTAAAATCTTGCATTCGCCTCTTTTTGATCCCCGAGTTTCAGTTTGGCAAGTCCCTGGTAGAGGATCATGTCCGCGGGCTGATCGTAGTAGTACAGCATGCCGGCGGGTTCTGCTGCGCCGAGCGTTGCAAGCTCATAGGCTTGCCTTGCCTCCTCCTCTTTCTGCTGCCTCTCAAGTGCCAGTCCCAGTGTGTAGTAGATGTCGTTGTTCTTTGTTCCCTCGAGCCGTCCCTCCCCGAGATTTTCGGGACACAGCAGTGCCATCCTAAGAAGCCTCTCCGCCTCTGCCGCATCGCCATCTTTTAAGGCGGCCTTTGCCAGCTCCCGGAGACAGATCCTGTACTGCATGGAGATCCTTCCCTCTGCGCCCTCCCAGGTGCGGAACGTGTGCCGCATGATGGCCTCATAGGATTCCTGGTATTTTCCTGCAAGGTTCAGTGCCGTGACGTACTCACAGTAGAGATCATCGCGCTCCTTCGTGAGAGTGATGTGTGCCGCAAAGTTATACAGGCGCTCGCTGACATCCACCTGGAGCCTCTGCCAGAGCTGATCCCTCTCGAGGAAGACGCCCGCATCATCGGGATCCAGCAAAAAGGCCTTCTCCATCTCGCTTCCTGCCCTCTTCCCGTCTCCCCGCTTGTTGAAGTATGCGATGGCAAGATTCCGCCTCACGGTCGGGAACGTGCCGTCAAGCTTTTCCGAGGTCTCCCAGAGGCTGATTGCGGTGTCGTACTGGAGTTTGTCATAGTAGAGGCAGCCGAGGTAGTAATACGCCTTTGCCCCCTCCGGGTTGGCTTCTATGGCAGCGCGGAGCACCGCGATGTCCCCGAGCCTGTTGGGGAAGCACAGATACGGGGAATCCCGTTCCGCCTCCTGATACGCAAGGAGCGCCTCCCTCGTCCTTCCGAGCTTCTGCAGGTAATAGCCGGTGCGGTAGAGGACCATGGGCTTTGTCCTGTCTGCAAGAGAGAGGACGTGCAGCGCCTCCTCGTAGAACCCGGCCGCCGCGAAATCTCCTGCAGCGAGCAGATAGGTCTCCTGGCAGCCGCGCATCAGTTTTTGGATCGGCGCCTCGGACTCTCCGGTGAGCGATGCGCGCACAAACATGGAGACATAGTCAAAAGGATCCACCCTCAGGTTCTCCCGGATCCAGGAATAGGCCTCCTCCTCTCTAGATAAATTTGTACATAATCCACAATGAGCCTTAATCTATAGGGGTTTGAGAGTAAGACCTCTGTGAAAAATGTATGCTTTAACATTACAACAGTGCATGACTACGGGTGAAATCGGTGTCTCTGGAGGTCCGGACACCTATGATTTCTGTGTTCAGGGTACAAAAAGAAAAGCATCCTCTTAATTGTCTGACAATAGTGACATTAGCTGTCAGTATAAGAAACGCGTTTCAATCTCCCTGCTTCACCATGGCTGCCAACCTCTCATGTCTAGCGGAGTCTGCCTTCGGTCCCACCCGGAGGCATCCCAAATTCCTTCGTACAGCCGATCCCATAGTTCGGAGCGCCGCTTATGCTTTCGTTCGGGGTCATATGCCCCATGGAGTAAATCCTGCGGCTACGCTCATGCTCTGTTTGTTTGAGAGCACCCCTGTAATTCAGTAAATCTCGGAAATCCCGGGGGACGCATCCCTGGATCCACACTGAAGTACATGGTGCGGTTAATACGTTACAGTTGAGGGGGAGTCATCCTAACGGTGTTGCCTGGTAGATAACCGCCCTGTTGGTCCTTGAAACTGTCTGCTGTCCGGCTGCGCGTTATGCAGGCATCATACCTGCCGCAGGATCGTGAATGACCTTAGACGGGTCAAAATCAACGCCTTTACGGAGGATTGCGTGGAAGATCCTCAAAGCCTTGCATGCCACTACTACGCGCGCCTGACGCCGTTTTAGAGGGTTCGTTGTCCGTGTGGTGTATATTTGACCTGTAAGGCCTTAAATGCACTGTTCCAGGCTATCAGAGACCCCGCAGCTTCATACATGACTCGTCTTAAGGCAGAACGCCCTCGCTTGCTGATGCGATGTTCACCGACCTTCTTGCAGGATTCGTTGTTAATCGCATTCAGTCCGGCAAGCTTCACCAGCTGCTTGGGATCGCTGAAGCGGTTGACATCGCCCACCTCTGCAATGAATCCCACAACTGTCTGCATTCCGACTCCGCGTATACTCAACAGCTTGTCGACGTTAGGAAGCCGGCGAACCTGCTCTTCAAGTTTCCTGTCAAGCTCCTCCAGCCGTTCACTGTTCCTGCGGAAATCCTCAAGAATGTACAGGAAGGCAACTTTTTCAGCGGCGCAATAGTCCAGCCACATGTTTGCTGCAGCGGCCTCCACAAGCTTTTCAGCCTTTTTCCTGCCGCCGGTGCCCCGCATCTTTTTCGATTTCCACAAGAGCAGAATTCCGTCAACGCCAAGTTCATATACGTCTCGAGGCAGCGATGCTATTTCCAGGACAGCCAGGCCGCCCTTGGAATCATACTTTGAATAGCAATTCAGGTATTCCGGGAAGTTTCTGCGCAGCCATGCCTGCATACGGTTCCGGGCCCTCGCCATGTTCTTCACAACGCTTTCCCTGACATTGAACAGGCTGCGGATCTCAGCGTAATCTCCCTGCGGATCATACGGTTCAAAGAAACGTCCTTCCCGCACCAGATCCGCAATGACTCGGGGATCCTTCTTGTCGTCCTTGCTTGGGGAGTTATCATCCAGCTCCTTCGATCTATGGACATGGAGTGTGTTCACCGTAACAATCTTGAAGCCCTTTTTGGTCAGATACTGTTTGAAGCATAGCCAGTACACACCCGTGGGCTCACAGCCGATAATAACCTCCGTAAGGCCGCTCCTGGCCTGTATCTCCTCAATCCACTTGATGAGGAGCAAAAAGCCTTTTTCGTTGTTGGGGAAGAAGAAAGCCTTTTTGGTGTACTCCTCGCCCCGCCAGTTCATGGCCCGTGCATAGTTTTTCTCGGAGCCAATGTCAACTCCGATGATCAGATGGTGTTCTGATACTTGATGCAGCTTCTTTGCTCGTGTAGAATTCTTCATAGATGGTCTCCTTACCGTGTGTTGGATTGCGTCTCGATGGACGTCCTCCATGGTAACAGAGGCCATTTTAATTTCCTATTGGCGATTTACTGAATTACAGGAATGCTTTCGGCAGAGCCTGGCAAGAAGCGCCGCCTTGAGGCCCCGGGCCCTGACGTTATGCGCGTTGCGGACAAGGCTCCTGTCCGCAAATTCGAGGGCCTCCTCATAATTTGCCTTCCGCGCGGCAATCAGCGCAAGGCTGTAGAAGCTCATCTCCTGCTCCTCGCTCGTCCAGGCTGCCTTGTAAAAGGCGTCGTATGCCTCCTCTTCCCTTTCCTGATACAGAAGCGCAAGTCCCAGGTTGTAGAACGGCTCGGAGTCATACGGATTCGGAACATACATGGTCAGCCTCCGGATGGCAGTCCGAAAGTGCTTCTCCGCCTTTGCAAAGCACCCCCTGCGAAGGAGGAGAAGGCCGTATGCGTTGTTGATGCGCGCATCCCCCGGATCGCGCTTCAATCCCTCCAGATAATAGGGATCCGGGCGCCAGGTCGCGTGACGGTACTGCTCGATGCGCTGCGCCGTGATAAAGAGCTCCTCGTTCGTCCGGATTTCTTCCGGCTGCTTTGCCGCGCTGACGGGCTCTGCGGGCACCGGGATTCCCTGGTCCTTTGGCTGATAGGAGACAAGCTCTTTTCCCGCGCACTCCGCACAGACGCGGATCTGATAAATATCCGAAATCCGAAGCGGGATTGTCCTTTCATAGACATCCGTCGGAGACAGGCACGTCTCCTCCCGGAAGATCTCCCTGCCGTTTTCCAGAACACGGATCACGGCGGGATCATACCTCTGCGTCGCATAGACGCAGACATACAGGCCGTTTTCCTTCTGCTCCATGTTCAGTGCCGCATGGATGGTCGCATTCTTCACGCAGCCGGCTTTCTTGTACGGCATAAAGTACTGCGTAAAGACCTTCTCCTCATAAGGCTTCAGCCAGGAAAAATCCGGCTGGTTGTCGCAGTACATCCCCGTCATGAGCTCGATGTAAGGGCCATCGGAATCCGTCAGCTGGCGGTCCCACGCCTTTCCGAAGTCCCCGCAGCCCCAGGTCCACTGCTTCTTTCCGGGGGAGATATGGTGATCCGCGACATGCAGAAGCCCTGCCTCCTTCCCGTAGTCATAGCCGCCAACAAAGTCGTAGTCGGACTTTGCCGCCATGTAGGATGTGGGGACGGGGATATTTTTGTAGCGGGAGATATCGACCCCCTCGCTGTAATCGTGCTTGTAGTAGATGCCGGTCGCAATCGGAAAGCGGGATACGGCTCGCTTGCCGTGGTCATAGACACTGTGGACGTCGGGAGGGAACACAGACTGCGTGTTGTCGTTGACAGATACCGCGGGGTTTGCCCACCAGAGGAATGTCTGCGCAAGCGACGTGCGGTTGTAGAGCTGTCCGCGGACCTCGAGGTAGGCCCTGTCCGGATACACGGTAAATGTCGTGATCTCCTTTGTCCCGTACATCCGGTCCACGTCGTTCACGAGCACGGACTTGCTGCCGTCGCCGTTGTCGCGCAGGGAATAATCCACCGGGGAGAAGGTCGTAGGGCGGTGATGCTGCGGCCAGTTGAACTCAATGCCGCCGGAGATCCATGGCCCGCAAAGGCCCACAAGCGCCGGCTTGATGACCTCGTTGTAGTACACAAAGTCATAGCCGTTCGTCTTGTCATACGCGCGCTGAATGCGGCCGCCCAGTTCCGGAAGAATCATGATGCGGATGTATTGGTTCTCAAGAAATACCGCTTTCCAGGCGTGATCTGTCTTCTCTCTGCTGATCTTCTGCGTGGTCGGATAGGGATAGATCTTCCCGGAGCTGCCCTGATAGACCCGCTTCTCCAGAAACATCGGATTCCTGTCCGGTTCGCCGACCTCATAGGTCGGAATCATGACCTCTTCCTCCCACACCCTTGCTTCTTCCATCGTCTTCCCCTCTCTGCCGGTCCGCTCCCGCGCACCGGCTGCCTCGTTGTTTTTCTGTTAAAAGAAATCTGCAGTTGCTCCGGCTCCCGCCTGATTGCCCACTCCCCTCATGTATGTTTTATCAGATGGAATCCCCTCTGTAATTGAGAAACCTTGACCCATTATGTTGAAAAATTGCGCTCATCAGATGAGATCTAATGCCTTTCCAAGAGCGACTCCCTTTTCAGCACGAAAAAGGGAAGGGCACGAATGTCCTTCCCCCGCATTCCCTCACAAACTATTTCAAAGATCAACCAGTACCCTGATACTGACTCCGCCTGAATTTTTATGGTCTGTCTGGCAAATCCTCTTTTGCCTGGAAGCGAAATACATTCCACGAATATGGCTTCAACACAACCTGCAACACTCCATTTGTCGGATCCTCGAGAGGAAGGACAGTGGGAATCACCCTGTTTTCATCCTCAAAAGTGTTCACCGCAGAGGGATCTTCGCTGTGAAGTTCCCTTCGCTCAACGCCCTTGATCTGCCCGAATCCCCTAAGGATTAAATCCAGCATGCAACATTCTTCCCCATCTGTATTGGCAGCAAAGACAGTCAGCATGCCGGTCTTCGGATCATAGGCTGCCACTGTCTGGATTGTTATCTGGCTTCCGTAGTGGCCGGTCTCCTTTTTCGGAAAGTTTCCTGCTGCCCGGAGGGCGATGCCGCGGCCAAAATGTGCCGCATCGCAGAACGGATAAAATGTCGTCTGCCGGATTGCCTTTCCATTTGGATCCGTGCTGATCATCCCGCCCTCATTTACAAGGAGCGACTGGCAGGCGATGCGGATCGTGTCCGCATTATTCAGTAACGTGCAGAGGATGCCACCGTACACAACTGCATCAAGTGCTGAAAAGCTGGCGTAGCCGTAGTTCTGTGAACCAACCCCAGGAATTGCCCCGGTTTCCGTGACAACACCCCACTCGTCGAAAGAGAGCTTTACAGTCTTCTCCGAGTGCTTTTCTTCCTTTACGAGGCGTATTGCGCCATTCACCGCATCGATATAATTCTGCAGGTCACGAAACAGATAGGGCACATCGGATTCCTCGTTGATGCAGGGATAGGCGAGCTTCTTGTCCGGGCGATAATTGAGGTACCGATGGATCGAGAGGTAGTCGATGACGTCGTAGCACTCTTCAAGTACGGTACGATCGAAGATACCAAATGGCGCATGCCCTACCTCATTTGTGCAGCTCCCACAGGCAATAACCTCGGTGTTGGGGTCCTCCCACTTTACAATTTTTGCTGTCTCGCGGCATAGCCTTGCGTACTCCTGTGGTGTATGGGCACAGATCTGCCAGGAACCGTCCATTTCATTTCCGAGACACCAGGTTCTTATTCCATAAGGAGATGCATGACCATTTTTTACGCGTTCGTCTGCCCATTTTGTACCGGCATTTCCGTTGCAGTACTCGACTTCCTCTCCTGCCTCCATGGGAGTTCCAGTGCCAAGATTTACTGCCATGTAGACTTCCGTACCACAGTCTCTTGCAAACTGCATGAATTCATCGGTTCCGACCTCATTGGTCTCTGTAACTCCCCATGCAAGATCCTTTTTAACAGGACGCGCATTTCTCGGCCCAATGCCATCCTTCCAGTCATAGCCGGAAACAAAGTTACCACCAGGATAGCGAAGGCCTGTGATTCCGGCTTCCCGAACAAGTTCCTTGACATCATTTCGAAAGCCAAGCGCATCCGAATTTTTGTTCATCGGTTCGTATATACCGCCATAGCAGCAGCGTCCAAGATGCTCTACAAAGGATCCAAACAGCCGCGGATCAATCAAGCCGATTTCATAGTCTCTGTCATAAATCAGTCGTGCTTTTTTCATCTCATGTCCCTTATCCCTTGATTCCTGATGTAGCCTGGCCTGCGACGAAATATTTCTGGAAAAACAGGTACAGAATCAGCATCGGAATCATCGAGACAGCTGCTGCGGTGAAAGCAAGGCTGTAATCATCCGTGCGGTCACCGATGAACATGGCAAGACCATTGGAGAGCGTGCGCATATTGGTCTTGCTCGCCACGATCAGCGGCCACAGAAGATCATTCCAGCAATTGTTGATGGAGAGCAGGAAGACGGTAACCATAGCAGGCTTGATAAGCGGGATCATGATGTGCAGGTAGATACCGAATTCTCCCATGCCGTCGATTCTCGCCGCCTCTTCCAGATCCTTCGGGAGCTGCTCAAAATTTGCCCTGCATAGGAAGATCCAGTAGGCAGAGGCAATCTTTGGGATGATAAGGCCCCAATAGGTGTTCAGCCAATGCAGGCTGTAGACTTCGAGGTAGAGAGGGACCATGATGACCTGAAAGGGGATCATCATCGTCGCAAGGAACAGAATAAAGATTACATTTTTTCCGCGGAAGTTAAACCTTGCAAAGGCATAGGCAGCAAGGGAATTTACAAACATCGCAGGAATTGTGGTGCCGATTGCATAGATCGAGGTGTTCAGGATCAGCTTCCACATGTCAATCGTAGACTGCACATGCTTCCAGTTATCTGCAAAGTGGTTGGCAACAGGGAAGAATTTTGGCGGATAGGACAGAACCTCCGCATCACTCTTGAAGGCGCCAAGCATCATCCAGATGAGCGGTGTGAGAAGCAGAAAAGCAAAAATCAGAAGAATCGCGACTACTATGATGCGGAGTACGAGCTTTTTTCCCGATATCTTCTTTGTATTTACAATAACTTTTTCGCTCATTTTTGTTTTTCTCCTTAGTCATCCGAGGTCTTGCCCATGATGTAGTACAAAATAATCGTAATCACCATGATGAAGGCAAACAAGATCTCACTCATGGCTGTTGCATAGCCCATCTTATTCATGGAGTTGAACGCGGTATCATAGATGTAAACGACGATTGTTGTCGTCGATCGGCTCGGTCCTCCGCCCGTCAGTGTATAGACGATATCAAACATCTGTAGAGAACCGATCAGTCTTGTCATAAGAAGGAACCAGAAAGAAGGCATGATCCCGGGAAGCGTCACATGGAAAAACTGGGCTATCTTTCCCGCGCCATCAATTGCCGATGCCTCGTAGAGGGAGTCCGGTACGTTCTGAATGGCAGAGACCAGGATAATCGTCGAGATCCCAAATGTTTTCCAGATGGCAACAAAAACCACCACATACAGAGCGGAGCCCGGATCGTTGAGAAGATTCACGTTTGTGAAGCCAAGGCACTTCAGCCAGTAGGTAAAGATACCGATGTTGGAGTGAAGAACGAGCTGCCAGGTGACACCGACCACCACGGCCGAGCAGACAACCGGAAGGAAATAGATGCCTCGGATTGTCTTATTGAATTGTGTGTTCTTTGACAGCATCGCAGAAAGCAGGACACCAATAATCATCTGTAGCGGAACTTCAATCGCCGTGTACTTCAATGAAATTTGGATACTTTGCAAAAATCTGCGATCTGAGAATGCACGAATGAAGTTGTCAAATCCCACAAACTTTGCCTGGCTGAGATCTACCCCCATGTTCTGGGTGCTGACCCAGAACGAAGCGATAAGCGGGATGATATTGAAGATGATAAGCAGTATCGCCGCGGGTGCAATGAACAGATACGCTGTCCGTTCCAGCTTTTTCTGGAACTTTCCACGCGGCCTGGAACTGCTTCTTGCTGCTGCCATGATTTTCCTCCTGCAAAAAAGGAGAGACGTCTGATGGGTCTCTGACATCTCTCCTTTGCCTTTGTTATTTCAAGATGCCCTGTTCTCTTCTGGAAAACGCTCAATAGTACTCGGAAATATAGCTCTCGAGGTCTTCCTGATAAGGCTCAAAGAAGCTCTGAACATCATCATAGGTCGGATTTGTCGGTCCATTGAAGACCCAGTCCTGAACATAATCCGCCTGGCAAGTTGCAACGTCACTCCAGAACAGTGTCCCAGGCGCTGCAAACATCTGAACCTGTGCAGAATCCGAAGGAGTGAGATCGACAAGAACCTGATTTCCCTGGTAATCAGCGCTCTCAACCGTCGGCGTGTAGGCATTCAAATAGCACATGGACACAGACCACTCGGTGTTCGGCGTCATGCCGCTATAATCCACCTGCTGTGTCACATCGGAAGCTTCCAGGCCTTCTCCGGTCATCCACCACTCGATGAACTTCTCTGCTGCTGCCTTTTCCTCATCGGATGCAGAAGAAGTGATATAGAAGCAGTTTACATCGCCAAGCGCCCAGTCATCCTGATCGTCTCCAGTGACTGTCGGAACCTTCGCAATGCCATAGTTGATATCGGAAGCATCCAGTGTGCCCTTCAGCCAGCCGCCATTGATCTCAAGTCCAATCTGGCCTGCAGCCATCATGGAATCAATGTCCTTTTCCTTCGGGTTGTCTCCATTATCATAGAGATTCTTCATCCAGATCATGGCATTGGCAAATGCCTCGTTGTCGAGAAGGTTTGCCTTGAAGCCGTTCTCCTCATCACCGGTGATGATATAGTCGGTTCCAAATCTCTGAATGGCCGCCTGATTCTGCCCATTGTAGCAGTAGAACAGGCCGGAGCCGTAGATGGGTTTGTCGGCAGTAGACAGCGCAGTGATCTTCTCAGCTGCTTCTGTCCACTCGTCAAAGGTTGTCGGGATCTCATCCTCGCCGTACCCCGCCTGCTCAAGAAGGTCTTTGTTGTAGTAGAGCATGTAGGTAGAAATCTGGAACGGAATTCCGTAAAGCTGGTCGTTGTTATAGCAAAGATTCAGGTACGTATCAGAGAAGTCCTCTTTCTTGAGGGAGGTATTGTCCCAGATATCATCAATCGGGAGCAGATAGCTCGAGTACTTCGTGAAATCATTGCTGTTGAGGAGAATGAGGTCTGCCGCTTCACCGGTCGGCATGTTCGTCTGCAGCATGTCGGCAAAGGAGGTGGTCCTTGTCATGTCGATATATACATCCGACTGGGAAGTGTTGAACTTGTCGACAAGTGCCTGCAGGGTATCGCCATCACCGCCGGTCCAGCTGTTCCAGAAAACAACCTTTGTCGCATTTGGATTAGAAGGCTCTGCATTTTCTGTTGTACTTTCTGCAGCGGCTTCTGTTTCAGTCTCCGCAGCAGCTTCTGTCGCTGCCGCTGTGCCTGCCGTGGTACTGGAAGTGCTTCCCGAGGAACCTGAAGAGCTGCTTCCGCATCCGGCAACTGCGCACGCTGCCATTGCCGCTGTGAGTAGTACTACGAGTCTCTTTTTCATTTTCCTTCCTTCTTTCTTTGCCGCATCGGTGACGGCAACCCCTGGATTTTGGTTTTGAGGATTTGCACTTTGCGTATACGTATCCTCACAATCAAAATTATACATCTTTGCCAACCTTCCGCAAGATGCAAATTATAATCCTCTCATATTTTGTGCAATATCTCCATATATTACTCGTAGATTTAGATATGTTGCACATTCCCTTGGATATAAAAAGCGCCCTCGGAATCGGAGATCGCAGATTTCCATCTCCTGCCCGAGAGCGCCTTTGCGCATGATCTTAACAACATGGCAACCGCACTACAGCGAATTGCCATTTACGATAGTAAAGGGGATATTAATCCTTTCCGGGACATTCTGTCCCTCGCACAGACCGATGATCGTATCCGCAGCGAGTTTTCCGATCCGGTCTACATTGTTGTCGAGATATGCAAGGCGGATGTTGCTGCTGCTAGCCATCTCCGGCACCTTGTCGAAAGTCATCATCCCGTACTCTCTTCCGGGCTCCATACCGCTGCCAAAGAGCCGCTGGATCACCTTCACGGCGAAGGGCGCACCAGAGCAGAGAAATGCCGGCTTTCCGCCTGTATTTTTTTTCATGACTTCCGCGATCTGTTCAGGATAATCGTCACCCGTGATACAAAGTGGCAGAATATTTGCCTCTGCGCAGGCCTTTTTTACTCCTTCATAGCGGGAATGATGTCCCGGATTCTCCCTGCCGTCCTTGTCATAATAGGTTGGAGCAACAAAATAAATCTTCTGATAGCCAAAAGAAAGCACATTTTTAGCACTTTCGTATCCTGCTGCCCGCTCATCAATACCAATACCGCAGACTCCCGCCTCCTCTGCCTCATCAAGAGCCAGAAGGCAAAATTTCTGACGGCCATTTACGTGCAGTAGGCGCTGCAATTCCTCTCCTTTGTTGATCGGGTTCATGACAATCCCGTCCACGTTGTAATTCTCAAGGAGTTTAAGCATCTGTGCCTCCAGCGACTTATCATCTCCATGTACCAAAATGTTCAGGATGTATCCATGTCTGACTGCTTCCCTTGTCATGGAGTTGCAGATTTCGGCGTAATAAACGTTGTCAAGAAACGGAATGATAACGCCAAGCATCCTGCTTCTTCCGAGTGTGAGCGTTCTTGCCGTAAGGTTCGGCTCATAGTGAAGTTCCTTTGCTTTGGTTAGAATAGCCTGCTTTGTTTTCTCGCTGATTCTCCCATTTCCGTGCAGTGCACGCTGTACCGTGGTCAGGGAAACCCCGCATTCCCTGGCGATATCCTTTGTTGTGACAGCCATAATAGCCCCCTGGTTGCTTTTGGTTTCTTCCATATGTGACATATCTACCCGTACAAGGTATACGTATTCATCTTACAACAAATCAACAGAAAAGCAATTATAGCTTCGATATTGATGTAAGCCCCATGTTTTTCAAAAATCCAGGCACAGATTGTACCCAGCTTTGAAGCAGCCCCAGTTGGTCAGGATATGAAAAATCTCTCCGCGGTTTTTCGGCTTCCTGTAAATGTTGTGTGAATTGAGAAAAAATATAAATTTTGATGTGTAAACTGGGTTAGCATATATTGCCTGCCGCCTTGGTGCCTTGCCGCAATCAACACCTCAAAGGTAAAAATACGGTGTGTCTTCCGAAAAAGCCATAGCATGCCAGTTTACTATCCTTTCAGCCATTTGCTTCTTCATGAAGTTTTATTCATCAGATCAAACCAGTCTCATTCCCAGGGGGGACAGTTCGCTTTCCGAAAGAAAAAAGAAGGACACGAATGTCCTTCTCCGGAGATTCCTCATGATGCTGTCAGAGGCATTTCGCAAGAGCACTTTGTCCCGGTTCTGCCTCAATCAAGCTGTGTTCTTTTCACACTCAGCTGTTATTGTTTTTTTGCAGTTCTCATTGCCTCCTCAAATATAGGATAGAGCAAAGACTCTTGCGCATGGTGCATCCGGCATTTCCACATGAAGGCGGGCATTTTTCACGTCAAACTGACAGTCTTCCGTTTCCGGATAGAGGACACGGACCTTTCGAATTTCTGGCAGCATAGAAAGATCAAGGTCTGCTGTCTTCTGCTTCTCACACCAGACCGTAAGATACGCCTTTTCTTCGTTCCGAAGGCCGTATGCATATGCTCCCGAACGAACTGTCGAAAAGCCCAGCGGCCAGAACGGGTGCATCTTTGCAAGATCTTCCCGGATGTCCTTATAACACGCAATTCCCTCCCTTAGCAGCTCCCTCTGTGGTGCCCCAAGGTCCCATACGCGCCCACTCATGTAAGGCCGGAGCAGCATGCCGTTTGCCATGTTCCAGATGACATGCTCCCGGTCATCCTCGTAAGGGTAAACCCACATTCCTGCCTGTTCCGGCGTGACAGCAGAAGCGACATTGGATGCGATATGCGCATTGGAGACCGCATCGGTTTGATCGCTCGTCGACTGCAGACTGTGAAGGGAGAGAAGGCCATAGTCCATCCGCTGTCCCCCGCTGCCGCAGTTTTCGATCACGAGGTCCGGATGGCGCGCATACAGTGCGCGGATCCAGTCATAGTAAGCTCGGTAGTGTGCAAGAAGAGCCTCTCCAGGGCTGTCGGCCCCAAGATCCGATCCGACTCCAGTCGTCACGTTATAGTCAATCTTGAAGTAAGCGATTCCGTAGTCGCGAATCAAGCGCTCCACGGTATCTGTCGCGTATGCACGGACGTCCGGATTTCGGAAATCCAGGAGATAGCGCTTATTGTCAACTCGCCGCTTCCCGTGGAGGCAAAAGAACCAGTCATCGGGCAGCGTGTGAGAGAGAGCGCATGCGGTACCCATGACCTCGATCTCAAGCCACAGCCCCATCTTCATTCCCCTGCTTCTTGCATAATCGCAGATGGTTTTCATTCCCTCCGGGAACCGCTCTGCGGATTCCTCCCATTCTCCGACACGGTCCCACCAGGCGCCGCTGTCATACCAGCCGCAGTCCATGCAGTAGATCTCACAGCCAAGGGAAGCCGCAAGGTCGATGGTCCGCTTCTCCCGCTCACTGGTCGGATCACCAAAAAGGCAGTTCATGTAGTCGTTAAAGATGATGGCAGGCTTTTCATCGTCTGCATTGCGTCTCCGAATCCTGCGGCGGTAGTCCGTGAGGGCTGAAATTGCATCGGAAACATTTCCCCTTACGCAGCCGAAAGACGCGGGAACGGTCGTGAAGGTCTCCCCAGGGCATAGCTTTTTCCAGAATCCAGAGAGATCATCCGGGCCGAGAAGGCAGACATACAGATTCTCACCCACATCAGATCCATATTCGATCTCCCAGGAGGCAGAGGTCTCGATCTCAAAGAAGCTGATCTCCCCCGTCTCTGTGTTCTCACACATTCCTATCGGCAGATGCTCAGAGGCAGACCAGGAGCCGATGCTCCCGTAATGAAACACGCTGTTGCTCCTGTCCGGCAGGTTGTAGCCATGTACTGCCATGTGGGTAAGGCCAAGGTCTCTGCAGTCGAAGGAAGACCATTGTGCCTCTGCGGACCAGCTGTTGTTCGGGACGAGGATCTTCGTCTTCTCATACCAGGGAATTTCCCCGTTTTTCGAGAGGCCTCCGTAGCTGAAAGATCCAGCAAAGTCGATGCCAATCTTCTCCTCTGTGGTGTTTTTGATCTCCGAATAGCACCGGACACAGGGAATGCCGGAGAAAGTCTGCAGATGATAGGTCACAAGAAGTCCGTGGGCACTCTCAAGGACAAGTTTTAACTCCCTTCCCCCCTGTCTTGTCTCCACAGTGTGGTGAACATACCTGAGCGCACAGGACTCACTTCCTGAATCATGCTTGTTTCCGTGAAGGTCAAGGCTGCTCTCTCCCGTCACCTGAAGCGAAACAAGCGGATGGGTTCTCGATATACCGCGGTCTTCTGCACCATGTCCCCGAAGCGGTGCAAGATCTTCTTTCCCTCTCTTTTCCGCACATACTGCGGAGGCATCCACAAGTTCCACCGTCTTGTCATCGTTTATCCGGATTGCAATCCGAAGACCTGCCTCCTCAAGCTCTATTCGTTCCATTTGTCTCCCTTCCCTTTTCAAGTTTTTGCCCTGCTGCCCTGATCTCCGGACGTCTCTTACGGGATCTCCCGCACAAAGACGCGCATCTCCCCCCGGCTCCCGGTTGCCCCAGAGGTAATAGGGCACAAACGCAAGGTTCTGGATCTTCTCCCCGGGCCGCTCCTGGTTGTAGAGCGCATTCTCCGAGGGGAGAAAGCGGACACCCTGGGCCCTCAGAACCACAGCGCCCTCACAAACGCCCTCGCCCTTCTCCTCCATAACCGGTGTCTGCTCCGGGAGTGCGAGGTTCCAGAGCTTCTCCCCGTTGTCGCAGGACTCCATGCAGTAGACAACAGGACCGCGGAAGAGACAGACAAGGCCGGCATCCTGCCGCACGTTCCCGTTCGCATAGAGTCTTCCCGGCGGCATGGCAAAGCTGATTTCCAGGGTATCGCCGCCCCGCCACGGGCCGGCAGCATAGAGATACCCGTCCTTTTGTTCCGGTTTGAGGAGACGCTTTCCGTTTCGACGGACACAGACCTCCTTTGCATACCCCGGGATCCGGACTGCCAGGGTGAAATCTCTTCCGTCATCATTGGTCAGGATCTCGTAGCGGATCCTTCCGTTCCACGGATAGCCGCTCTCTGCCCGCAGAGAAACATTCGGGATTGTCCTTGACGTGTAGATGCCGCCAAGGTACAGGTGGCAGAAAATCGTGTCCTCGTTCTCTCCGTACGCATAGCGGGGAAGAGAGGTGATCAGTCTTGCGACATTCGGCGGACAGCAGGCACAGGCATACCACTCCGGTCTTCTCGGGAGAACGTGCTGATAGCCCTTTACGGTTCCGTCCACCCTGGGATCCACCTCGAGCGGATTGCAGTAGAAAAAGCGCTTCCCGTCCTTCTGCATGCCGGAGAGCATGCCATTGTAGAGCGCGCGCTCCATCACATCCCCGTAGCTGCCTTTCGTCTCAAGCTGCAGCATTCTCCTTGAGAAAAAGATGAGGGCGACCGCGGCACAGGTCTCCGCATAGGCAGTATCATTCGGAAGGTCATAGTCCTTCGTAAAGGCCTCGCCCTGGGCTGTCTGTCCGACGCCGCCTGTTACGTACATCTGCCTGTCCGCGATGTTGGCAAAGAGGGTCTCACAGGCCTTTTTGAGCGAAGCATCCCCTGTCTCTGCGGCAAGGTCCGCCATGGCGGTGTAGAGGTACAGGGCACGCACGGCATGTCCCTCCGCATGGTCCATCTCCCGCACCGGACGGTCATTGAGAAGATAGACTTCATCCTTCGGGTCCATGCCCCAGATCTTCACCCTGTGGTGCTGTGCCTCCTCCTGAAAGTAGCCCGGTCTGGTTCCCCGCTCATCGATGAAGTATTCCGCAAGATCCAGATAGTCCCTCTTTCCCGTCACGTGATAGAGGCGAAGAAGCGCTGTCTCGATCTCCGGATGTCCGGGGATTCCCCGCGTCTTTCCCCTGCCAAAGCGCCTGCACAGGCAGTCCGCGATCTTCTCCCCGACGTCCAACAGGTCCGTCTTCCCGGTCGCCTCATAGTCTGCCACGGCTGCCTCAATCATGTGCCCCATGCAGTAGAGTTCATGGGCCTCCTGGAGGTTGCTGAACTTCGCATCCGGCTCTTTGATCTGAAAATAGGTGTCCAGGTACCCGTCTTTTTCCTGGGCACGCCGCACGAGGTCGGTAAAGCGCTCCAGCTTTTTTTCAAAGCGCTCCCGGTCCTCCTGCCGGTCCGCGATGGCAGCCGCGTTCGAGAGCGCCTCCGCCCACTTTGCGGCATCACTGTCCTGGAACACCATGCCGTAGAATTCTCCCTCTGCATCTCCTGCGGCAATGCGGAAGTTCTCAAAGGCATGACTTTTTTCAATGCCGGGGATCTCGTCCTTCAGGATCTTCTCCTGATAGGGGAGCACCGTGTGCAGGATGAGATCCTCGTAGGGGCTCCAGAACGGATCCGAAAGATGAAGCTGTCGAATCCCGGCCCTCTCTTCTCTTCTTGCTCCCCGGTTTCTCTTACTTTCCTTTTCCATTCTTCCATTTCCCATAGGGGCACCTGCCATCCCGAAGGGCTGCGCGCAGCTCCACAAAGCAGCCGCAGGCATTGCAGGTCGCCCGGCCGAGGTAGCTGCACGTCCTGCAGACGGCAAGCCGCTCTCTCACAACCGGCTCCTTTGCCTTCTCCTCTGGCTCCATGAGGTCCAGGAGCCTCTTGATATCTCTCTCGTAGGCCTCCGGATCGATCTCCTCAAGAAAGCACTTCCGGCAGGGTACCCCTTTCATCTCACACATCCGGCGAGAGGACGGGGAACCCGTCCCTGTCATAGGCAACATGCAGGCAGAAAGCATGCCGGGCGCCGTCAAAGAGGGGATCTCCCTCAGAGGCAGCGCCGCTTGTCCTTGCGTGGAACACGCAGACATCACTTCCGTCCTCGTCATCTGTGGTAAAGCTGTTGTGTCCGGGACCGAAGAGGTGCTTTTCTGGGATTGTGCGAAGGATGGGCTCCCTCTTTTTGGTCCAGGAAGCAGGATCCAGAAGGTCCGCATCGGCATCGGCAGAGAGAAGCCCCATGCAGTAGGCGGCGCTCGTGTCACTCGCAGAAAACGTCAGAAAAACTTTCCCATTTCGGATGAGTACCGCGGGACCCTCATTCACCCAGAAGCCATGCCGCTCCCAGGGGTAGTCCGGCGTTGTCAGCAGCTCCTGCACTGTCGCAAGCTTTGTCGCCGTTGCCAGGCGGCCGATGTAGAGGTTTGAGATCTGCTTTCCGACGCCGACCTTTTCCGCCCAGACGTAATACCAGCTGCCTGCGTGGAAAAAGACTGTCGCATCGAGGGAGAAGGCGCGGAAGGAGAATTCATCCTCTCCCGCGCACTGCATCTGTCCGCACTCCTCCCAGGGATCTTTCATCGGGTCCTGTCCTGTGCAGTGCAGGACATATGGGCGCAGTTTCCAGATATCATCCTTCTCGCTCCCCGCAAAGTAGAGATACCAGCCGCCAAAAAGGTAATGGAGTTCCGGAGCCCAGATGTTGAAGCTCATGGGACCCGTCTCATGCTTTTTCCAGATGAGTTTCTCCTCTGCCTGCGGAAGGCCGCGGAGCGTATGTGCGTGCCGCAGCGCAATCCCGTCAAAGGAGGGAAGGCTCGCCGTAAAGTAATCTATAATTCCCATTACGATTTCTCACTACGGTCAAGTCCTCAAGGTCAAATAAGCTAAGAAACTCGGGAAATTTAGGCTGCTTTTCACTTGATGGTAAGCTGCCGCAGTGGTAGCATGTAGTAAGAAACATATTCTCACTACAGAGGTTGCCATATGTTCATCCGTTACTACACAAAAAATGGTGTTGAATACGCCTGCCTCCAGTCCAGTTCCCGCATAAAGGATGAGATCAGCTCAAAGTACGGCGGAAATCTCGGCCGGGTAATCGATAAAGAGAAGGGGATCTTCAAAAATCGAAAGCGCGGATATTACCGCTACACGATTGAAGATGGATACTCCGAGGCCAGCGCGAAGGATGTTGCTATAGCTGAAGAACGTCAAAATGGTCCTGAGCCAGAAGAGCGGTCCTATGGTAATGAGAGGATGCCGATCGATTTTGGCGATGCCTTCTTCCTTGACTGGTACATGAAGGAGTTGAATCTGACCAACATCGTGAGAGATCTGATCCCTCATGACGCAGACACAGTCATGTCACTGCTGTTCTACAAGGTTTTGACAGACCAAAAGGCCAGTATGCACGCGTTAACCTGGTGGCGTGGAAACTACGCTTCCATGCTCTTCCCTTTGGCAAATCTGAAAAGCCAGCACATCAGTCTTGTCCTGGAGGACCTCGGCAGTGAGCAGATCCAGCACCAGTTCTTTGACCATTACATCAGCCTTCTCTATGGTAAGAATGGAGCAACAGGCATATTGATCGACAGTACCGGTATCCCGAATGCTACCAAGATGCAGGTCACGCAGCTCAGCAACCATAACGGTGACATTAACGTTGAGGTACGCCTCATCTATGTGATCGACCGCAAAAACGGTATGCCCATCTACTTTCGCTATGTTCAGGGAAACATCATCGACGTCTCAACCCTGATCACAACGTTCAATGAGATGAAGCAGTACGGCATTGATATCAGCTATGCAATCATGGATGCCGGATATTTCAGCGAGGAGAACGTTAGAGAACTGTTTGAAAATGGAGTTCCCTTCATCACAAGGCTTGCCCCCAATCGGGTACTCTTCAAAGAGGTTGTCGGCAATAACAACGAGAGCATCTCAGATCTTCAAAGTGCAAGATATGCTGTCAACTACGGCGGGCGCCTGGTATATCTAAAAAGGGTTGCAAGACGTCTCTATGATCATGACATTTACGTCTTTATAGGCATAGACGCTGTCTCGCACAATGCGCAGAGTGCCAAAACCATGCTCCGATACCTGAGCGATGGTATTGACCCTGACGAGATTGACAGACAGATGATGCGGCTGGGGCTTTTCGTCATCGTCTCCTCAGAGGCGCTCAGCACGGAAGAGGTGTTGCCGCTGTATTACACAAGACAGCAGGTAGAGCAGGTTTTCGATGTCACGAAGAACTATGCCGACATTCTTCCTATCCGTGTTGACAACGAGATGACGTTTCGTGGGCATTTGCTTCTTTGCTTCATCGCAACAGCTATTCTGCAGAGGCTGCAGAGTGCTTTGCTGGCTAAACGGAAAAAGGGCGATAAGGTCAATATCTTTGAGGCTTTTATGCAACTTCGCAATCAGAAGTGTAAGGTATTCGATAAGGCACTGGTGCCATACGAACCATGCCGCGAGGATAACGAGATCTACCGTATGTTCAACCTAAACCCTCCAAAACTCATCGAGAGGGAAGACGAGCGTAGTGAGAATTAGGCTTGGGAGCTATAGGTAATAGCTTCCGTCCCCCGCTCTTGTCACAAAGGGATCTGCCCTCTGGGGGATCCAGGGCTTTTCATATGTGAATTTCCCGGAATGCATCGTTTTTCTTCCTCCCTCATGAAAACTGAAGAAGCAGCACCGCGCACGGAGGCACGTCGAGCTTTGCTCCGTGCTCTGTCAGGGTGACGCCCGAGAAGGCCTTCTCTGTCACGCAGTCCGGTTCATCAAAGGTGTTCTTTGCGCACATCTCTTCTGTGACAATGCTCGCTTTGACCGCCTTTGGCACAAAGTCTGTAAAGCGGATCTCCAGAGGATGGCTCTTTGCAAGATCCATGTCGGCGACGGTCACGGTATAGACGCCATCCTTTTTCGATGCCGAGATATTGAGCGCAGGCACATGGTTCTCGTCGGTGCCGACCTCCTCGTTCTCCAGAAGGTCGCCGGGAACAAGGTCCGCATCCTGGTGATGCTGGTACATGTGGAACACATGCCAGGTCGGGGTCTTTACCATTCTCTCGCCCTCCGTCAGGATCACGGACTGAAGGACATTCACCATCTGGGCGATGCAGGCAAGCTTCACCCGGTCGCAGTGGCGGTTGAAGATGTTCAGCGTGGTGCCTGCAAGCAGGGCATCCCGCATCGTATTCTGCTGGTACAGGAATCCGGGATTGGTGCCGGGCTCGACCTCATACCAGCCGCCCCACTCGTCGAACGAGATCCCGATCTTCTTTTCCGGATCATAGGTGTCCAGGATGTTGCCATGCAGCCTGATGAGATCCTCCGCCGTCAGGGTCTTCTTCATTGTCTCGTACCAGACCGCAGCATCAAACTGCGTCGCGGAGCTCTTGTGCTCCCATCCGCCGGGGAGGACGTAATAATGGACGCTCAGCAGATCCATAAACCCGTGGTTTGCATGTCCGCCCGGTTCCTGAAAGCAGGTTGAGAGGACGCCTCTTGTCCAGTTCGTATCATCAACATTCGGTCCGCAGCAGATCTTTTTGAACGGGTGATCCGGGTGATACTGCCGGCAGAACGTCTGGTACCTGCGGTAAAGATTTGCGTAGTACTCCGGCGTCATATTTCCGCCGCAGCCCCAGTTCTCGTTTCCGACGCCGAGGTAGTCGAGCTGCCAGGGACTGTCATGGCCGTTTTTCTTTCTGAGCTCTGTGAGCGGAGAGACCCCGTCAAAGGTCATGTATTCCACCCACTCCGACATCTCCTGCACCGTGCCGGAGCCGACATTCCCGTTCACATAGGTCTTGCAGCCAAGCTGCCGGCAGAGCTCAAAGTACTCGTTCGTGCCGAACGAGTTGTCCTCGAGGACACCTCCCCAGTTCGTGTTGATCATCTTCTTGCGGTTTGCCTTGTCCCCAATGCCGTCCTTCCAGTGGTACTCATCGGCAAAGCAGCCGCCCGGCCAGCGAAGAAGGGGCACCCGGATCTCCCGGAGGGCCTCCACCACGTCCTTTCGCATTCCGTTCTCGTTCGGAATCCCGGAGTCCTCTTTCACGTAGAGGCCCTCATAGATGCCGCGCCCGAGGTGCTCCGAGAACTGACCCTGCAGCTCCGGATTGATGTGCGCCCCCTGGATGTTTTCCCGAAGATAGAGTTTTGCCATGTCTTTTACCTCCCCAGTACAATGGTCACAAAGCTTGCGGGCTTTAACACCGCTTCCAGCGTATTTCCGTCCATCACAGCGTCCTGCCTTCTTACCGGCTTCACTGCTTCGTTCTGCTCTGTGTTCACGGCCTTCATATCCGTCCCCTCCAGAGCATAGAACTCCTTCACCGTGTAGCCCTCAAACCCGCGAAGGTCTGCTGTAAAGTCCACCGGCTCCCCGGTGCTGCGGTTGACAGCAAAGATCGAAAGCGTCTCCTTCTCCCCGTTCATGACAGCAACCGCTTCGACATCGGAGACATGGTCATGGGTCGACGTCGGGTGATCCCCGCAGGCGAGGACCTTCTGCAGCACGGTGCCCCTGCCGTATCTGGAGATCAGATAGAATGGCCAGTAGATCGTCTGCCTCCAGGCGGGTCCTCCCTCCCTTGTCATGATCGGCGCAATGACGTTCACGAGCTGTGCCAGGCAGGCAATCTTCACACGGTCCGCATGCTGCAGGAACTTGATCAGCGCCAGCGCATCCACGATCGCATCCTCATAGTTGTAGACATCCTCCAGAAGATGCGGGTGAGATCTCCAGGGGAGACTTTCCATGTCCTCATCGTCCTGCTGCATGGAGTGATACCAGACATTCCACTCGTCAAAGGAGAGGTTGATGGTCTTCCTGCTGTGCTTGACCCCTTTGACATAGTCACAGGCGGCGATCACCGAGTGCAGGAAGTACTCCAGGTCATCGGTGACGGCGAAAAAGTCTGCTGTGTCATTTGCCCGATTTCCCCAGTACTGATGCAGGGAGACATAGTCTACATAATCATAGGCCTCGTCCAGAACCTGGGCCTCCCAAGTTCCGAAGGTGGGCATGTTGACGTGGGAAGAGCCGCAGACCACGGTCTCGATCGAGCGGTCCATGGTCTTCATCGCCTTGGAGGTCTCTGCCGCGAGGTGTCCGTACTCCCGGGCATTCTTGTGGCCGAACTGCCAGGGCCCGTCCATCTCGTTGCCCATGCACCAGAGCTTGATCCCGTAGGGATCCTTATCCCCGTGCGCCCGCCGAAGATCCGCGTACTCGGACTTCGTGTCAAGGTTGCAGTACTCCAGCAGGTTCAAGGCATCAGAGGTGCCACGGGTTCCCAGGTTGACCGCCATCATGATGCTGGTGTCCGCCTTCTTTGCCCACTTGGAGAACTCATTGATGCCGACCGCATTGGGCTCATAGGTGCGCCAGGCAAGATCAAGCCGCGGCTTTCTCTGATCCTTCGGCCCCACCGAGTCCTCCCAGTAGAAGTTGGAGACATAGTTGCCGCCCGGGTACCGCACGATCGACACCCCGAGATCCTTTACAAGATCGATTACGTCCTTCCGGAAGCCGAGCGCATCCGCAGTCGGATGTCCCGGCTCGTAGATGCCGGTGTACACGGCACGCCCCAGGTGCTCGATAAAGGAGCCATACAGCCTTTTGTCCACGTCCCCCGTGATAAAGTCTCTGTCAACAATGAGTTTTGCCTTATCTGCCATGATTTTCCCTTCCTGAAATCTGCAGTTTCTGCAGCCGTTCTTCCTCATTTTGGGGCCCGCACCTTTCCCTGTCAATCTATATTTTATGTTTTTCTTTTTTATTTTTGATATTGCTAAATTTGACAGCAAACCCGCCGAATAATTTTGCGATTGCCTCCGGGATATGTGGTATGATGTGTGTATGTTTTAAGAATATCTAAACTATACAGAGGAGAATTTCATGATTCGCATAACCAATCTGGAGAATGGCCTGGACCTGTTCAAGGCACTGGGAAGCGACGTGCGGATCCGCATCCTGGAGATCCTGCAGAATGACGATCACCAGAACATGAACAGTCTCGCGGAGGAGCTCGGGATCACAAACGGTGCTCTCACGGCGCACATCCGCAAGCTCGAGGAATGCGGACTCATCCGGATCACCTCAAAGAGCACCGGTCATGGGAACCAGAAGATCGCATCCCTTGCGGAGAACAGGATCCTGATTGAGTTCACTGAAAAGACGCCGGAGGAGCACATCTTCAAGACATCCATTCCCGTCGGGCACTACAGCGCCTGTGACGTGTATCCGACCTGCGGCCTTGCGACCAGTGAGCACCTCATCGGGAATGTCGATGACCAGCGCTATTTCTTCCACGGGGACCGGTTCCAGGCGCAGATCCTATGGTTTACCAGGGGCTATATTGAGTACATCATTCCGAACTTCATCCCCTATGGACAGAAGATTGATGAACTCAGCTTCTCGATGGAGCTCTCGAGTGAGGCCCCGGGGTTCAACGAGAACTGGCCATCCGACATCACCTTCTCCCTGAATGGCGTGGACATTGCGACCTGGACCTCCCCCGGCGACTTCGGGCAGGTGCGCGGGCTCCTGAACCCCGACTGGTGGTTTGACGACTGGAATCAGTACGGCCTTCTGAAGATGCTGCAGATCAACCAGAAGGGGACTTTTATCGACGGGGTAAAACAATCCGATGTCTCCATCTCCTCCTTTCATCTGACCGACCGCTCCAAGATCACGCTCCGGCTCTCTGTCCGGGAAGATGCACAGCACGTAGGCGGGCTTACGCTCTACGGCAAGTCCTTCGGCAACTACGACCAGGACATCAACGTCCGGATCTCCTACAACCCTCTCGCTGAGAAAGAAGGCGAGGAGTCCGCAGCAGATACGGCACAGGAGGGAACCTCCTGATCGTTTCCAGCAAATGCCGGATCTTCCGCAAAGACAGGGAAGATGCCATTTCAGACCAGATGGCCGCTATTTTCAGAATCCCCGCAGGGAAGCCGGAGAGCCGTGCAGTCGCCCAGAGCAGCCTTACGAGACAGGTCTGCACCAACGCGCGCAGCGTTATCCAGACAAACCTCTTTGCAAATCTGTTTGCTGCGAAGAGACCTGGCCGTGCCATCTGCAAGATCCCGAGGAAGGCACTTGTGAATGGATGCATATCCGGAAATGAGGGGAATGCATGCAGGGGTTCCGATTCCCGTCCTCCTCTCCACTCCCTCCCCGCTCGTGGTATACTCGTTCTGCAAAGACAGGAGGCAATGCATCATGGAGACACTGGCAGAGGCTTTGGGACTGCATGGACAGACCGGTATCGTTGCGGTCACGGGAACCGGCGGCAGGAAGGCGCTGATTTGTGCGCTCTCCGGAATTCCGGGTCTTTCCTTCCGGGACGAGGCGGCAGAGGACAGCTATTTTGCCGCAGCCCACGCACCGGGGGAGCTCCCCCAGATTGAGGGCGCGGACCGGGTGCTTCTTCTTATCAACGCCGCCGGATTCGGAAAGCCCATACAGGATGCCGTGCGGCACCCCGAGCGGTTCTGCCAGGCGACAGGCCTTGCCCCCTCGGATCCTCTGACCCCGGAGGCTTTGGGCGATCTTCTCTTTGCCGAGGACATCCCGGCGGACACGCTGTTGATCAACGGGGTCACCGATGATAAGACCCGCGGCAGCGCCCTCGCCCTGGCGGATCTTCTGCACGAATCCTTCCCGATGGTGCGGCTCTTTGCCTGCGACCTCACACAGGATCCCGCCCGTTTCGAACTCATCTGACCGGGGAAACCCGGCGTATTGCTGGAGCAACCTTATGGAAGAACACCTTGCCGCCCCTGTGCGGATTCTGAACATCGTCGGCGCCATGTACCCCGGCGGCATCGAAAACTTCATCATGAACCTGTACCGGCACATCGACCGGTCCCGCTTTCAGTTTGATTTCTGCATCCACCAGGAGCGGGAGGGGGACTACCGGCCGGAGATCGAGGCCCTGGGGGGACGGGTGTACTGTCTCCCGCGGCTCACCCGGCATCCGGCCCAAAACCTGCGGGAGATCACGGACCTCGTTGCAAGGGAGCACTATCCCATCGTGATCCGGCACACTGCCAATGCCCTGATCGCGCCGCAGCTTCTTGCGGCAAAGCGGGGCGGCGCCATCACGATCTGCCACTCCCACAGCTCCACAGACCCGCAGGTGTTCCTGCACAAGATCGGCCGCCGCATGATGAAGCGCGCGGCGGACGTGCGCATCGCCTGCACCCCGGAGGCGGGGAAGTGGATGTACGGGGATCTGGACTTTACGGTGATCCGAAATGCCATCGACATCGACGCCTTCCTCTACCAAAAAGAGCGGACCCGGGCGATCTCGGAGGAATTTTCCCTTGCGGGAAAGCATGTCTACGGCCACGTCGGGAACTTCTTTGCGGCCAAGAACCACCTCTACCTCTTAAAGATCTACCGGGAAATCCTTAACCGGGATCCGGACGCGGTCTGCTTCTGCATCGGGGACGGGGAGTGCCGGCCCCAGATCGAGCAGGGAATCCGGGATCTCGACCTCGCCGGGAAGGTGGTCCTAACTGGCCTTCGCCGGGATGTGCCGGACTTTCTCTCCGCGCTGGACGTGCTGCTCTTCCCCTCCACCTATGAGGGGCTTCCCCTGACGCTCATCGAGGCCCAGGCGGCGGGACTCCCGTCTCTCATCTCCGACCGGATCACGAAGAGCGTGATCCTGACAGAGGGCGTCGTGGAGCAGCGCTCCATCGACGAGGACCCGGCCCTGTGGGCAGAGCGGGCGATCGAAATCGCAAAGAGCCACACGGACCGGACCTGCCAGCGGGAGCGGATCGCCGCTGCCGGCTACGACGTGACCGCCCTGGCCAGATGGTACGAGACCTTCTTTGACGGCCTTTTGGAAAAGCGGGGCCGTTGACCGAATCCGTCCAATATCTTCATGAATCCATTCAAAAGGAGGCAGAAGCGCGTTGCGCTCCTGCCTCCTTTTTTCTGACTTATGTTTGTCTCTTGTCACAGCGCTTCTTTCTGCGCATCAGGCCTTTGCCTGCTGCCCCGCCGTCTTCGGATGCCTGCGGTACCAGTCACGGCGCACCAAGGCCCAGACCGCGAGCATCAGGATGTCCGTCAGGATCCAGGAGATCGGGTAGACGTTCATGAGCCTTGCATAGTCCCGGTCATGGGGAAAGACAAGAAATACCCACCCCAGGCGGAACACGCAGGTTCCCAGCACCGTGATGACTGCCGGTGCCAGCGGGTGGTCATAGGCCCGTAGCATGGACCCCGGCATGTCAAAGGGCACCTCCAGAAACTGGGTCACCATGGTGTGCCGCATCTTGGTCACCGCAAAGGCGAGCACCGCCGCATCCCTGGTGTAGAAGCCGAGGAAGGCGGATCTGCCCAGGTAGAACACAATGCCCACGGAAAAGGTCAGGGCAAGGCCCAGGAGGATACTGTCCCGAAACACCGCCGTGCAGCGCTCCTCCTTCCCCACCGCGTGGTTCTGGCTGGCAAAGGTCAGGCAGGCCTGGGCCATGCCGCCGCTGAAATAATAGGTAAACATGTCGAAGTAGGTCGCGATGGAGGCACCGGCCACCGCATCGGAGCCGAAGCTGTTGATCGCACTCTGGATGCACATGTTGGAGACGGAGAACACCGCGCCCTGCAGGCCCGCCGGCAGGCCGATCTGGATCACCTTGCGCAGGATCCCCCGGTCCAAGCACAGGTCCCGCCAGCGGAACTTGAAGGCCCCCTCCTCGGTGGCGAGGAAGTGGATGACCAGCCCTGCCGCCACCGCGTTGGAGAGGACGGTGGCGATGGCGACGCCGTCCACGCTCCGGTGCAGGACCAGCACGAAGAACAGGTTCATGAACACGTTCAGGACGCCGGAGAGGAACAGGGCAAGGAGCGGCCGCCGGCTGTCCCCCTTGCTGCGCAGCACTGCGGAGCCGAAGTTGTAAACCATCTCGAAGGGCACACCCACCAGGTACAAGCGAAGGTAAAGCTGCGCCAGGTCCATCACATCTGCCGGCGTTGCCATGAGGGTCAGAATCCAACCCGCAAGGAGCTCTCCCACCGCGATGATGGCAACACTTGCCAGGAGAGAGAAGGCGATCACCGTGTGCACAGCCCGGTGGATTGCCTTTTCCTCCCGCCTGGCAGCCAGGGCCGCGATGACCACGTTGGCACCAACGGAGATGCCGACAAAGGTGTTGACCAAGAGGTTGATGACGGCGCTGTTGGCACCGACTGCCGCCTGCGCCTCACTGGAGACAAAGTGGCCCACCACCGCGGTGTCCGCGGAGTTGAACAGCTGCTGCAGGATGCTGGTCATGGTCAGCGGCAGTGCAAACAGCAGGAGTCTGGTCCAGATCGGGCCGTTCAGCATATCGACATCATGAGATGATCTCTTTCGCGCATTCTTCTGCAAGGTGGTTGTCCTTCCTTTCCCGTTGTCCTCTCGGCCGCAGGCGCGGCGGTTCCGATTGTACCCCCGTTATTCCGTCCGGAAAAGGGGCGGTCAGTAAAAGACGGCACCTTCCGGCGTTTCACGCCGCACAGTGCCGTCTTTCTCAGAACGTATCCCCGTCTTCGTCGTCCCCGGAGTCCAGGCCCCTCCAGTAGATCTCGTTGACTTTTCCGTTGTAGTACTCCGCCTTTTTCTTTGCCATCCACCGGTCCCGATCGTCGCAGATCGCGAGCATCTCGTCCGTGATCTCCTCCGCGGACCTGGGATGGGCGCTGGCAAGGTACCCCAGCATCCGGTGCAGGGCCGCCGGGGTCGCCAGTTGTTCTCCTAGCAGATACCCCAGCTCCGGCGGATATCCCATCGCGGCGATCTTGTTGACCAGTTCCGCCCGGAGCGCCTTTCTCTGTCTCTCGCCTTCTTGGTCCACAGTCTTTCCTCTCAGCAGTTTCCGGTGTGGCCGATGCCGCAGGCAGGGGCATCCTCTTTCGGCAGGGGTTCCTTTCCCTGCTCTCTCAGATATCCCTCCCAGTCGAGGGTGATGCTTCCATCCTCCTCCACCAGGGCGGGGATACCAATGGAGTTGCTCCCCCGGACGTTGGCAAAGGCGGCCTCGGTGTCCCGAAGCTTCAGAAACTCCTTCATATATTTCAGGCTCTTCGTGATGTCGCAGAAGTTCCGCTCAATTCCGTAGTGGTCAAAATTTCGCTCGCTCTCCCGGCAGTCCGGGCAGAGGGCGCTTCCGTATACTTTCAGCATGGTGATCTCCTTTCCGTGATGTGTGGACGAAGGGTCCACGTCTTCTCCCATCATACCATGGACCGGGCGATCGCACAGACAAAACAGGACCTCCGCAGGAATGGTACAATACCTCCATACTGCAAAAAACAGGATCCGGTTCAAACGGGAGAGAGGAGAACGGGCATGAAGATCCGAAGTGTCGCACTGATTGGGGCAGGAGCCGTCGGCTCCTATTTTATCTGGGGGCTTTCCGCCGTCCCGGACATTGACTTCTGCGTCGTCGCAGAGGGAGAGCGCAGGGAGCGCCTTCTTAAGGAGGGGCGCTGCATCAACGGAAAAGTAATCCACTTCCCCGTCCGCACGCCCGAGGAGGCGCGGGGCGTGGACCTTTTGCTTGTCGCCACCAAGTACACGGGACTTCCCGCCGTCCTTCCCGCCATCGAACAGATCACCGTGCCGGGGACGACCACGGTCATGAGTCTTCTCAACGGCGTTGACTCCGAGGAGATCATCGCGGAGAAAATCGGCTGGCCGCCCATCGTCCACGCCTACATGGTGATCGCCTCCGAGCGGACAGGCAGCAGCATCCGCTTTGACCCGAAGGCGACCAAGGGCCTTGTCTTCGGAGAGGCCAGCACCCCGGACAAGACCGACCGGTGCGCCGCGATCGAGGCGCTCTTCGCAGGCTCACAGGTGCATGCTCACTTTGTCCCGAACATCATCCAGCAGCAGTGGGCAAAGTTCTGCCGCAACCTCTCCTACAACATCCCCCAGGCGATCCTCTCCGTCGGCATCGGCGCCTTCCAGGACAGTGTCTATGTCAGCGCGGTGTCAAAGGCCCTGGAGGATGAGGTCATCCGCGTGGGCAGTGCGTACGGGATCGAGGTGCCCCGTATTGACCGTCTTTACAACGCGCGCTACAGCAAGAAAAACCGCTACTCAACACTCCAGGACCTGGACGCCAAGCGGCACACCGAGGTCGACATGTTCTGCGGCGTGCTGATGCAGAAGGCGGCGGCAAAGGGTCTTGCTGTTCCCACAGCAGAGACCTGCTATAACCTGATCAAGGCACTGGAAGAAAAGAATGACGGGAAATTTGACTACGCATGAGTGCTGCCAGCGCAGAAAATGGTCTTCCGATCGCTGCATTACAAATCTTTCGCTGCCCTGGGTGGACTCGACAGTCCGCAAGCAAGCGCGCTGTTTCAATCCATGACCTTTTGACCGGATCGGGAAAATGACCGGGCAAACAAAAATCAGGGCGCCAGTCCTGGCGTCCCGATTTTTGTGGATCTGATAGAATTACTGTCCCATCGCTTCTCAGAGGATATGGCAGCCGCTCCGGAGCATCTGTGCCAGTTCCCAAGCATATGCCCTCAATTCCTCCATGTTCTGCTGTTTTTGCTTGCGAAATGCATAGATTCTCGCTGTCGGAGGAATCCGCATGGACACCATCTGCCCTGCCTCAAGGAGATTTGCCGCCTCCTCCATGGTTTCAAGCAAATCATCTGTCTTCGTATTTTCTTTATAAGCAAAGACATCTTCGCTACTGTCAGTGAGCTGCCGCTTTAACCGCTCAATAACATTTCTGGCATGTGCTTCCCGATCCGGCTTCTCCGGCACCAAAGTCTCAAGATTCCGATTTCGAAAACATCCTGTAATGGCTGCAGGAATGGACGGATCTCTGACAGTCCCATCCTCATAGAATATGCCATGCACTTCTCCCCAGTAGCCCTCGATCATCAGGCAGAACACATACCAGGGAATATGGTACGAATCCATGATCTGTATCGTCACATCGTATGGGTTGGCGCGCGCGACGCAGCTCATCTCATTGTTGATCACAGGCTTGCCATATTTTTGACCGACAGCAAGCGCTTCCTCCGCTGCAGTCCGTATACCTTTCACCGTCTCTGAATAGTTGTGGTAGCTGATCACATCGACCAAATCCGCTGTCTCAACAAGATATTTCGTCATATAGTGACCGACGGTAATTGCATTGACTGGATCTTTGCTCTTGATGTAGCTGCAAAAATGCCGGACGAATTTCCAGAGCTTTCTGAGTCTCGACGCCTGCTCCTCCTCTGTGACATTTTTGTTGATGTAGTCATTGCAAGCTGGTTCGTTCATGATGTCCCACATCAGCAGTGCTTCATTGTTCTGGAAGATCCGAAGCATGTCGTCACAGTACTTCTCCCCGCGTGGAAAGTAAGCTTCTTCCAGCTTCTCCGGGTTCAGCATGTTTCCATTAAAGAGGATCGGCACCATTGTGACGTTGTTCGTTCTGCAAGTTTCTGCAAAATTCTTGATAAAACTGACGTACGTCTGCGGATCCTTTTCATAGGTATCAGGCTCAAGCCAAAATCGTACGCTGTTGATACCGATTCTCTTCGCATAGCCAAGATGTCGTTCTGCTGTTTGGGGGTCACGTGGCGATCCATTCACTCCTTTTACAAAGCTGTAATCTCTCAATGGCTTCATATCGTTTCTCCTCGTTTACAGGCTTGCATAGATGACATTTCGAAGTCTTGGATGGATGTACGGCTCATCATTGGGAATTCGCTGATGCCCGTACACGACAGTCAGTTGTTCCGTTGGATCGATGATGAGATCCGTTCCGGCAAGACCTGCCCATCCAAACTCACCAATATTGCTGTTGCTTCCTCCGAAGGATGGATTCGTCATCGTCCGCACACCGTAGCCGTACCCATATCCACGCATATGGATCCAGTCAAAATCCTGCTGCTGGGTTGGTGTCAGTGCATTGGTCGTCATCATCTTAACCGTTTTGCTGCCCAGGATCCTGACCCCATCCGATGAAGTTCCCAGCTTGCACAGCATCTCTGCAAATTTCATGTAATCCGCTGCGGTACAGAATAGCCCAGCCCCACCGCTCTCAAAAACCGGATCGGTCTCATGGAATGCCGGGACGAGCTCGCCAGTCTTCTCTTCGAATGTGTAAAGCGTTGCGAGCCTGTTTTTCTCCGACTCCGGAAGATGAAACCAGGCATTGTTCATTCCGAGTGGCCTGAAGATGTTCTCTGCCACATAGGCAGAAAAAGCCTGACCGGATATGACCTCCACCAGGGCCGCCAGGAGATCATGGCTGTATCCATAATGCCAGTGCGTGCCAGGATCAAATAGCAGCGGTATCTTTGCAAGCTCTCGAGCGAACACTCTCAGCGGTACTTTAGACAGCCCTGCACCATTACCAAACCTGCTTCGCAATGCTCTGCCGGTTGCATTTTCATCCTGTGGGTAGCAGTAACCGGACGTCATAGTAAACAGGTCACGGATCCGAATGGGCGCACTGGCGGGCCGAATGATCTCATTGCCATTTTCCTGCTTCTCAACTACTTTGCTCTCCTGAAACTCCGGAAGGTAATCTGACAGGGGATCCGTCATCAGGAATGCACCGTGCTCATACAGTTGAAGCGCTGCGACGCAGGTGATCGGTTTTGTCATGGAAAACATGTGAAGGATCGTATCCTTCGAGTATGGAATTCTGTGTTCCGGATTTGCATATCCCGACGAATAGCTCAGGACTTCCTTCCGGTTGTGATAAACAAGGCAGATACTGCCCGGCAGCTGCCGTTTGTCATCGATTTCTTCCAAAAAGGCCTGGATTTGCTCTGTCTTCATCTATCTGTTCCCCTATTCAGGACTTGACGGCACCTGCAACCATGCCTGCAACAATGTATTTCTGTGCGCAGAAATAGATGATCACCGGAGGCACCAGTGCAATCAAAGATGCTGCAAAAGCGAGGTTGATGTTTGCGGAATACTGGCCGAAGAAGAAAAACTGCATCAGGGGCAGTGTCTTCATCTCATCCTTCTGAATCAGGATCAGAGGAAGGAAGAAGTCATTCCAGGAAGAGAGAAAGCAGAGGACGCCGACGGTCATGGTGATCGGTTTCAGGAGAGGAAGAACAATCTTCATAAATACCTGATATCGATTTGCGCCATCAATCGATGCAGCCT
The DNA here is from genome assembly GCA_022483465.1 of Lachnospiraceae bacterium. Lineage (GTDB taxonomy): Bacteria > Bacillota > Clostridia > Lachnospirales > Lachnospiraceae > CAG-791. Next base: position 953,036 of record JAKVNF010000001.1, read on the forward strand.
CTTCCAGGGCCACCGGAACCGTCTTGATAAAGCCGGCATACAGGAAGACGTAATATCCCATGTATACACCAAGTTCTGCAAAAATGACGCCAAACAGCGTGTTGAGTGCATGTGCACGAGAGAGTTCCTGATATAGCGGGAACATAATGGTCTGGAACGGAATCAAAATGACCATCTGGAAAAAGTAATAAACGAAATTGTAGAACTTGTTATTCTTTCTCGTGATCATGTATGCGCTGGCGGAGCAGCAAATAATGATGAGGATCACCACGCTTACCGCCACAATGGAACTGTTGATGATCGCGCTGAAATAGTTCTTCAGCTTGAACGCATCCACGAAATTCTGCAGATAGATTGAAGTCGGGAAAGCCAGCTTGGTCTTTGCAAATTCCTGTTTTGACTTGAATGCATAACAGATTGCAACATAGAACGGGGCAAGGCTGATGATCGCAACCAACCAGAGAATCGTGATCCGAAGCGCCTTTAATACCTTATATCTTGTATTGTGGATCATAATTCAATCTCCCTCTTTCTGAGACTCCTCGTGACAATCTGGGAAAGTACCAGGCAGACTATCAGATAAATGACAGCCACGGCCTGTCCATAACCGACCTTATTGTACGGGAAAAGATATTCATAAATGTAATAGGCCATCGACTCACTGGCATGATTGGGGCCGCCATTGGTTGCAACATAGGAGTAGTCGTACATACGCAGGCCACCAGCGATCCAATACGGGATACAGTAGGTAAACGCCGGAGCAATCATCGGAATGGTGATGTTTTTGAACTTGGCCCAGAATCCGGCTCCATCGATCGTTGCAGCCTCATAATAGTCTGAAGGAACTCCCTTAAGTGCCGCCAGATAAATCATCATGGCCAAGCCGGTCTCTTTCCAAATGGCCATCGCGCAGAGGCCGATCATCACCGTTTTCTCCTTGATGAGCGGACTTTCCAATCCAAAGAGGCTGAAGAAATCACTGTAAACATACATCCACATGTAGGAGACCAGGACCAGACTCACGACAAGAGGAACAAAGATGATACTCTTGATCACGTTGACGCTGCGGAATTCGTTCACCACCATCATCGCAAATACCAAGCCAAGGATGTTGATCACCACAGTTGTAACCACCGTATAGAGGGCCGTGTTGCAAATGGGTTTGATGAGATCCTTATCATGAATAATTGTGTTGTAATTCTTCAGCCCCACAAAGTTCATCTGTTTTGACATTCCATTCCAATCCGTAAAGGAATAGCGGATGCCAGCTATCATCGGGATGATGATGACAAGAATGAAAACAATGATTGCGGGGAGAACAAAGACAAAATCTCCCAATTCACGTCGAATTTTTCTCTTTGTTGCACTATTCATGGTGATTCCTCCAGCGGCGTCATAGCGTCAGTTTCTTACTCTGATAAAAGGGCACCGATTGCACTGATCGATGCCCTCCCGATTTCAGGAATTCTTACTGTCTCCTGCTTAATTATTTTCTTGCGGATGCAAACTCCTGATCAATCTCGTTGCACCAGTCAGCTGCTGTCATGCTGTCATCATTGACAAAGTCATGAAGGGTAGCGTAATAAGCGGTGTTGTACTGTCCAGAGAAGTTGGATACGGAAGCCCATGCAGTCGTCTTCTTCGTAGCGATCTCGTTTGCGATGTCCTGCGCCGGTGCAGGAAGGCTGTCACACTCAACGCCATCCAGAGCACTCAGCTGAGAAGCTGTGCCGCACCACTTTGCATTGACGTCCGGCCTGGTCGCATACTCAAGGAAAGCAAGCGCTGCATCTTTGTTCTGGGTATCCTGAGAGATCATCCAACAGTCATCGATATTGACCGGAACCGCATTGTCATCTGCCGTATTCTCGGAAGGATACATAAAGCCTCCGAAGTTGCCATCCGGATTGTAACCAAGGATGGAACCAAGCCCCCAGGTTCCGATGATGATCATTGCCGTGTCACCGTTTGCAAACATCTGCTCTGCGCGTGCCGTATCAATGCTCTTGCAATCCGTGTTCTGATACTTCATGATCTCGCGCCACTCATCGAGTGCCTCAGAGTATCCCGGATAGTCCGAGAAACTTGCCCCATCCATGAGCTCCTGGGCGTTGTTCTCCGCCTGCTCCCACTTTGCACCGTAGTAGATGGTGTAGAAGTTGGCGCCAATTGCGATATCGTCTGTGTAGCCAGCGGCGCAGGGAACAATTCCGTCATCACTGAGTTTTTTGCAGACGGAAATGAACTCATCGTAGGTAGTCGGAATCTCAATTCCTTCCTTTTCAAAGATATCCTTGTTGTAGAAGACCACGTTGGCCATCTGATCCAGCGGAATTCCGTAAACGCCGTCGTTATAAGTCACGCAGGCTTTTGAAGACTCCGACAAACGACTCGTGAAGTCCTCGCCGGACAGATCCATAATCAGGCCATTATCAATCAAATCGGTGTTGCTCTTAGGCTGTCCGAAGATGATATCCGGTGCCTCGTTGGTCGAGAAGCGAAGCTTGATGACATCCGTGTAATTGTCCATTGACATGGCTTCGGTATTAACCGTCACATTCGGATACTCACTCTCAAATCCGGAAACCAGTTCATCGAGTGCTGCAATCTTGTTATCCTCCGTCAGGTAATGGATCAGATTCAGTTCTCCAGAAATATCCGTGTTAGCCGTGGAGGATGTTTCCGTGGCCGCTTCCGCACTGTCCGTTGCTGCCGCCGCAGAGGTCTCGGCTGCAGGGGCTGCTTCTGTAGCAGCCGTGGTAGAGCTGCTGGATGCGGTATTTGACCCTGAGCTCGAACTGGCGCCGCAGCCCGCAACAGCTCCCGTGACCATGAGTGCTGTGAGGACAATGCTTAATAACTGTTTCTTTTTCATGAAACCCTCCTTCTCCGGCCTGAGAGACCGGATCCCATCAAGAAAGCAGCTTCCCTGTCTGCTCTCATCTACTGAGGACATTTTAGGAAAAGCTGCTGCATGAAACCATCGACGATCTTATCATTTCTGCACAACGAGTTATTAGATATTTTGATCACTATTTGTGATTTTAACCATCCTCCCACCCATTGATATACAATTGTCACCTCTTGTCGATTTCCGGTATGGCAATATTCATCCTATCAGCTCTTTGTCGGTGCCTCCCCGGTATATTTGCGATAGGCCTGATAAAAATAGGCGTAGTTGGTGAATCCCACCGCCTCGGCCACCTCATAAACCTTGTACTTGTGTGCCATCAGCATCTCTCTCGCCTTTCCGATCCGGATCTTATTCAGTAAGTTTACAAAGGTATCATTCGTCTCGCTCTTCAGAACGCGGCAGACATGTCCCTGGGAGAGGCCAACATAATCTGCCACATCCTTCAGGCTGATCTGCTCCGCATAGTGTTCCTCCAGATAATTCTGAATGGCGTTAGTAAGAAAACGGGTTGATAAGCAATAAGTGCATCTTGTAGTCATCAAATTGCAAGCAGATTGAGCTCCTTAACATCTCCATAATGGTGTACCTTCTTGGGATTCCTGGATGCAAAGAGAGCGTCCGCAAGTTCCCCAATCGTGGTCCTCTGCCTGTACGCTGCCCGGAATACGAGGTTGTAACGGTTCAAATACTTGGTAGCCACGCCGCGATATTCGATATAGCGGTGCTTGATAAAGGAGTGAAGGTTGTTCACAGTGTTCAGATTGAAGAAACTTGCCGACTCCTTCTTCACATTCATGACCGTGATTCCCAGGATCTTGCCCAGTCTTGGATACACATTCATGCCGTCCGTCAGGAAAAGTGTTCCCTTCTGGACATGACCAGTATAGATATCAACAACATCCGCACTGGAAGGCCTTGCCCGGTTCTCGGATTTCACGATCAGATCGCCAGTCTTGCGCTGTACTGCGGTGCAGATACAGATCTGCTCGTCTGAAAGGCCGCGTTTGGATGCGGGAGTGCCACGCTTGCGGGGCTTTCGACTGGCATCAGGGCCAAATTTCGTACCTTTTTTGGACTCCGGAACGTAGGTTTCATCCGCTTCCACGACATCTTCCACCGTGGCTGGCTGCTCCACCTGCATGTCCTCGAGAGCAAGCATGATCTTATGCCGCATGAAGAACAGACTGCTATGGCTGATCTTGCATCCATGGCTGGCAAGTGACTTGACCGTCTTATCCAGAGAGGTCCCCCTGAGCGTCTCTTCCAGAACCTTGGTCCAGATCTCAGTACCAAAGTGTGAGCCTGAGAGCAAAGTGTTGCTCGTTGTAACAAATGACGTTCCACATTGCCTGCAGATGTATGCCTGTTTTCCATGTTTGTGTCCATTCCTAACAACATGAGCATTGGAATGGCAGATCGGACAATCCAAACGGGGAGCAATCATCTTCTTCGGAGAAGAGGTTGCACTCTCATGGGAGAAGCCCTCCATGAGCTTGTTAACAAGAAGAATCAGGTCGTCCCTGGAAAGATCTCTGGCTTCGGTCAGTATGCGCTCAATGCAGCTCATAGTCTTGCCCTCCTGGCAAGACTATTGTAGTTCAAGTTAGAGAAGGCCGTTGTACAGCAGAATGTACAAAACGGCATATTTTATACTTCTGCTAAAATGCTTTGGAGCTTATCAACCCGTTTTCTTACTAACGCCTTCTGAATCTTTTGTGCTACAGCACTCCTTGAGGTTCCAGACGCACTCTCCGCATGAACCGCCAGCTTGACCGCATACCGCTTCAGAATCTGAAAGGTCTCCGTCATCGTTCTCGCCTGCAGCGTTTCCTGGACGGCGCTGTGAAACTCGTCTTTCCTTCCTTCTGGCTCATTTTTTTCATACTCCAGGAGCATGGCATCCATCATGACTGCCAGATTGGTAAGGACGCTCTGCACGACATTCTTGTCCAGGACGTCACACTTTTTCAGCATCTCTTCGAGTTCCTCCAGAACTGCTTCCCCCTCTTTCGGATTCTGCCGCAAGGCATTTTGCGCCTCTTCCTCTTTGCGCATGATCGGGTAAAGTTCCGCAATGCTGCGGCTCTTTAAGCTGTGATAATGAATGATCTTGCGATTTTCTATGAAGAACCGACTGTCATAGGAAAACTCCGTTTCTTCCACCGCCTTGGAGAGCTCCGAAAAGCTGTCATGGCAGCCGCTGATACTGATGCACACGTCCTGTTCTGTATGACTCAGAATCGCACTGGCAAAGGAAATGGCACAGACGTCGTCCTCTTTGGGCTCCATGAACCTGGTGTAGAGAACCAGCACATACAGGGCACTGCCAAAAAGCGCAGAACAGCTCTCTGTTCCCTCCTGTCCGGACTGTGCGATGGCGCTCTGCACGGATTGTACCCATTCCCGCATCGGAAGGGCTTCCTCCGTCGTCCCTGTTCCGGGGCAGATGCGCAGTAATTCATAATGCACGAAGCAAAAGTCCTCAACCACGGCGTGCGAGAGCTCTTCAAGCATATCCGGATCCTCCTCCAGTGCTCCTTTGAAAAGCTGATTCTTTTCCTGATCGTATCTGCACACGGAATTCTTCACGTCGTAAGGTTTATCCTGCTCTGGAATCTCTGCCAGAGATCGAATTGCTCTGGCAATTACGTTCTGTAGTTCTGAATCATCCACAGGTTTGAGCAGATAGTCAAATACGCCGACACGGATACCCTTCTGCGCATAGCCGAAATCACTGTATCCTGTGATTAAAATGATTCTGGCTCGTTCCCGGCGCTGCTGCAGGATGGAGGCCACCTCAAGCCCGCTCATTCCTGGCATTCGGATATCCATCAGTACAATGTCCGGTTTTAGTCTCAGAATATCCCGGCATGCCGTCTCACCGTCTCCTGCACTGCCAACCAGAACGCAGTCCTGTTTGGCCCAATCAATCGTCTGGAGCATGGACTCCCGAAACAACTCATTGTCATCCGCCAGATAGACCCTGTACATTTTGCCCCCTATTACATAATTTCTACTGATGGCATCCACCGGTTTGCTGCACCAGTGCACTGCTATTCTTCTCCGGTATTATCGGAAGAAGGATGGTCACCGTTGTGCCTTCCTCTCCGCTCTGAATTTTGAGGCCGTACTCCGGTCCATAGAGGAGTTGGATTCTGCGCTGCACTGTGCCGATACCAACGTGCATCTTGTTGTCCTCCTTTGAGGAGAGCAGATTTTGAATCAGTGTGGAATCAATTCCTTTTCCGTTATCAGCGACCTCCACAGCAAGCTTGTCATCCCGTATCATCGCGGTGATGATCACCGTGCCGCCTTCTTTCATGTCTGCGACGCCATGCCGAACGCTGTTCTCCACGATCGGTTGAATGATGAGCTTAGGGATCATCAGACTTTTTGTATTGTCTTCCACATCCACAGCCGTGGTGATCCGGTCTCCGATGATCATCTTTTCCAGTTCCAGATAATTCTCGACATACGTGATCTCCTCTCGAAGCGGGATCTCACGCTTGTTTCCATGGACAGCTGCCCGATAGAGCGAACTCAGACGGTTGATACATTCCACGATGTCCTTGTCCCCATGGAGCCTGGCGAGGGAATTGATGCCCTCCAGCGTATTATAGAGAAAGTGCGGATCCATCTGGGACGCAAGGGCATAATATTCTGCACGGTCTTTCTCAATTTCTGCCGTGGCAATTCGCTGAACGGAGATGTTCAGCTGATCGATCAGCCGGTTGAAGGCGGTTTCGAGATACCGCATTTCATCGTTAGACCGAACATCGATTTTCGTCAGGGAATCCATCCGACCATCCAGAATTTTCTGAACCTGTACCGTTATCGTATCGATGCTCTTGGTGATTGTTCCCGAGAGCTTCTGGGAAATCAGAACGCACAGCGCGAGGATCAGAAGGAACAGAATGAGGAACGCAGGGATGAGCACTTGCAAGCCACGGTAAAGTTCCGAACTCTGCATAAAGGCTGCAATGACCCAGTCTGCATTTCGGTCCTGCCTGCTCGTGACGAGATAGCCGCTCTTTTGCTTCAGACCTCCCAGGACCTCTTCCCCGGACACCTCTGCCAGTTCCCGAATCTCCGGATCACAGGAGAGGAGCTTTCCCTCTGTAGTATAGACAACAACGCTGCAGCGATAGCTCTCCTCCATTCTCTGATACTGGTTCTGCAGATAGCTTTGATCCAGTTCCAGAATCAGAACACCAAGATGCTTTGCGGTTGAAAAATCGATGACATTCTTGATCATAAACACGCGATCTGCCGTATCATCAAAGTTCATAAACCAGGTGCCGCCTGACCGATCCGACAATTCCTTCAGATGCGCTTCTGCATATTGGTAGATTCCGGAATTCAGGTACTGCTTTGTTGAATCAAACGCAGAATCCCCATTTCTGTAAAAAGCGGTCGCGCCATCCACGCGAAATGCGTAGATACTGTAGAGTGGAATCTTGGACATCTGCATCAGGCTTGCCAATTTCTTGGTATTCTTTTCGAAGGCATAGTTATCCTGTGCAAAGCCACCAGCCTCCTGGCAGAAGGGGTTGCTGGCCTGAATCTTGTAGACCATGTTCTGCTCAAGTTCCAATTCATTGCGTCCAAGGCTGTCCGAGAGGAGCTCCAGTGCCTGACCCGTCTGCTGATTGAACCGGTTTTTTTCCTCCCCGGCATAAATAGCAAAAACGCCAGCGCACAGCAGCAGATCGGAAAGAAAAACAATGATAATGAACCCTTCCAGTATCTTCAGCCGAAGTGGATGAATATGTTCTCCCTGAATCGATCTCTTCATTTCTTAACCTGTACAGCGTCACCAAATGACAGTTCCAACAGTCTTGCCCCCGGAGCGGCAGGAAGCTCCAGAACGACTTTTGTTCCCTCAAGTCGAACGCTGCAGTCATCTTTCGAGGGATATCGGCGGCAGACGGATGCAAGGGAGGGGAGGCAGGACAGATCAACAATCACTTTTTTCTCCTCCTGTGACCAGACGCAGAGATATGCGCCCTGGTCATCCCTCAAGCCGTAGCAATAGGACTTGGACCGCGGCCTGGAAAAGCCCTCCGGCCAAAATGGTACCATGGATCGAATTCTGCTCCGCATTGAGCGATAGCAGGCAATGCCCTCCGCAAGCAGTGCAAAATTTTCACTGGAGAGGTCCCATACCTGACCACTGATGTATGGCCGAAGAAGCAACCCGTTTACCGCGTTCCAGATGATATGCTCCCTCTCATCACGATAGGGATAAACCCACATTCCTGCCTGTTCCGGTGTAACTGCACTCGCCACATTACTTGCAATGTGGGCGTTGGTAATTGCATCCGTTTGATCACTTGTCGACTGCAGACTATGAAGTGCCAACATCCCGTAATCCATTCGCTGTCCACCGGATCCGCAATTTTCAATCACCCGGTCAGGATATCTCGCATACAGATCCTGCAGCCAGCTGTGAACGGCCTCGATATGCTGTCGCAGAGCCTCTCCCACACTGTCCGCATAAAGATCGGAGCCGATTCCCGTGGTTACGTTGTAATCGATCTTTAAATAGGAGACGCCGAGGTCCTGGATCAATCGCTCTACGGTATCCGTGCAGTATTTCCGGACCTCCGGATTTCGAAAATCCAAAGGCGTTAGTTAAGAAACGGGTTGATAAGCGATCGCCTAGCATGAGACCACTAATACCTCACTTTGAGCTCGAGCTGGGTACACTCCTATCCGTGCTGTGTTGCATCATGTAACAAAGCATCACCTAGATTGCCTAAACACATACACTCACTTGCCGAGTATGTGACTATAAATAACAAGATAGGCATTATGCGGAGAAGAAAAGAGCTCCAAATGGGGATTCTATATCTTCATCGGACATTATCGCGTCGAGAGTTCACCATGGAGGTTGTGGTATGGAACCCATCAACCCGGTTCTTTACTAACGCCAATCCAAAAGATACGAGGCTTCTGGCATGATTGTGGGTAGATAGCCCCGCCTCTTCAACATCATTATTTACAACTACATATTGAAAAAGCCATCCCGGCTCCTATAAAGTATCAGCGACCAAACATCAACGATAAAGGAGAACCCGGATGGCTTCTGCTGATACCTTATGCAAGAAACTGCTCAATGTCAAGAACGTTGTTGTAGAATCCCACAACTTCTACAACGATTTGAATGGTGTTACTCACCTCCGATCAATGCCCGTCCTAATGCCTGGCATCAGGATGACTGCCCCTTCTGCGGAAGAAGGAATCTTCCCGGATACGGCCGTCAGACCCGATGCAACAAGGTCTGGCGCGGTCTGGACTTTGCGGGTATTCTCGTTGAAGTCGAAGCTCCCACCCACCGTGTCACCTGCCCGGAACACGGAGTTGTCACCGCCGCTGTTCCGTGGGCATACCCTCAGAAAGTGGCTTGATTACAAGGAAAAATGGCATTTCTGACCCACGGTGATGCCAGAAGAGTCTAAATTCTCTTATCCACTTCACCGATTGCGAAATCCCGATCGACGGTCATCTTTGCTTTCTGTGCCATGTTTCAAGTCCTCCGTAAATAAATCCATTGGCGTTAGTTAAGAAACGGGTTGATAAGCGATCGCCTAGCATGAGACCACTAATCCCTCACTTTGAGCTCGAGCTGGGTACACTCCTATCCGTGCTGTGTTGCATCATGTAACAAAGCATCACCTAGATTGCCTAAAAGCATACACCCACTTGCCGAGCATGTGACTATAAATAACAAGATAGGCATTATGCAGAGAAGAAAAGAGCTCCAAATGGGGATTCTATATCTTCATCAGACATTATCGCGTCGAGAGTTCACCATGGAGGTTGTGGTATGGAACCCGTCAACCCGGTTCTTTACTAACGCCAATCCATTTTTGCAGACGAATGCAGATCCTGACTGCTTCTCCAACGATTTTGACTATACGCATCTCGTTTTCCGGTGTCAATGCGTGTTTTATTGTCAGCTTAAATGCTTTAGAACATTCTAAAATTCATTCCGTGTGACAAATCCCATGCCATCGTCATTCCCCTCCTGCGGCATCCCGCCTGGAACCGGTCTGCGGCGCTGGGTTTCACAAAATTGCAAAGTTCCCGGAGGCACAAATGCTGCACATCCAAAACCTGCATGAAGGAAAAGCTCTGTTTCAGGCACTCGGAAGCGAGGTCCGGGTACAGATTCTGGAACTCCTCCTATCCGAGGGGGAAATGAATCTCTCGTTCCTCGCCGCCCGACTCCATCTCACCAATGGAGCGTTAACCGCCCATATCAAAAAGCTGGAAGCCGGCAGTCTCATCCGCCTGACCGCAAAAAGCACCGGGCATGGGAGTGAGAAGATCATCTCCCTCGCGCAGGTCAAGATGCTGGTGGAACTGGCCGAGCGGGAGCCCCATCCCAATGTCTTTTCCACCTCAATCCCCATCGGCAGCTACTGTGAATGCGACGTCTATCCCACCTGCGGGCTGGCTGCACCGGATCATCTGATCGGAACGGTGGATGACCGCCGCTACTTCTTTCACAGCGACCGCTCCCAGGCACAGATTCTTTGGTTTACCAGGGGATATGTGGAGTACGTCATCCCGAACTTCATTCCCTACGGGCAGAAGATCGATGACATCACGCTCTCCATGGGACTGGGAAGCGAAGCCCCGGGGTACAATGAGGACTGGCCCTCTGACATTCACTTTTTGCTGGATGGCATACCCATCGCCATGTGGACTGCCCCGGGAGACTACGGCACCCAGCGTGGCATCTTTACCCCGGACTGGTGGTATGAGGACTGGAACCAGTATGGGCTGCTCAAGACCCTGCAGATCAACCACAGAGGGACCTTTATCGATGGCGTCCGCAAATCCGATGTGACGATCGACACCTTCGGCTATAAAGACAAGTCCACGATTCAACTGCGGCTCTCCGTCTCGGAGGATGCCGAGCACGTCGGCGGTCTCACCATTTTTGGATGATCCTTTGGCAATTACAGTCAGGACATCCGGGTGCGGATCACCTACAGCCCTATCTCAGCCTCCGAAGGGAGTCGTCCGGTGTCAGCGCATACGCTTCCCGCCAGAGAATAATGGCAGATAGAGCGCTCTCAAAAAAAAGCCCATGGCCGGGATTCCGATCTGGAAACCGATCATGGGCAGCAGTTTATTGTTTTGCTATCACATCATCATGGAGGTGATGACTGAGGCTGCGTTCTTTCCCTCTCTCCAGTCGCTCCCGGTCTTGGCGAGCGTCGTCTGGTACCGGTCGTCCCCGTAGTAGGTCAGGCGGTAGTGCTTGCCCTCCTCAGTGATCACAAAGCCGAGCTCCTTCAGCGCCTGCCGCAGAGTGCCGGACATTGTCTTGTAGCCGTTCAGGAGGTCCTTCACTTCCTTGTCCCGCTTCTCTCCCACATGCTGATAGTCGTTGTGCTCGAGTACGTCTTCCAGCACGGCAGCCCGCCTTGACTTTGGCTTTGCGCTCTGCTGTGCCTTTGCCAGGGCATCCAGCAGCATCTCCCGGATCTCCCCCGGGTAGAACTCCTCCTCTTCGCCCAGGTACAGAATCGGGGTGCTCTTTGCGCCGCTGAGCTTGTTCCGAAGTCCCTGGTTCTCCATCTGCAGGGAGCTGTTCTCCCTCGTCAGCTCCTGGATGCGGGACTTCAGCCGCTGCAGGTCGTCGTCGAAGTTGTCCTCGTAGGCAACGACCGTCTCCTCTGCCTCTCTGCGGGCACGCTCGGCCTCGAGCCGGGCCTTCTGCTGCAGGTCAAGGCGCTCGTTCAGGATGGCCTCATTCACCCCGGACCAGGTGTACAGAAGCGGCAGCGTCTGGGCGTTTGCATACCGGAGGACAGCCCGGATGACCTTCGTCAAAAGGACCTTGTCGATCCCGGTGTAAGCGCGGTACCAGAAGCGGCTGTGACTGCCGTTGGGAAAGTAGATCCCGATGCCCCCGTTGTACTCGTTCTGGTCCTGACAGGCGGTGCGGATTTTCGTGTTCAGGCTCTTGGACCCCTCCGCGAGGATGTGGGCCGTTCCCTTCAACATGCTCCCCAGCCGGCGGATGTCCACCGGGTCGTAGTCAAAGACCGTCCGGGAGACGTACACCACCGGCAGGCGGTACCGGGCCTTTTGGTTGACCACATCCGTCAACAGGTTCAGGTTGTCCTCCTGGATGATATGGGCATCCCGCCGGACCGGCAGTCCGTTGTCCGCCTCCACGTAGCCGCCCTCCAGAAGGAGCGTCACAAAGTGGGGCGTGGAGAAGGCGGTGTCCTCCATCAGGGCATCCTCTGTGTAACTCCGATCCAGCCGGATCGCCAGCTCCCGCTCGGCAAAGTTGCACACGTAGTCCGTGTCCCAGACGGCGCCATCCTTTGCCCGCTTTTCGTACCGCACCGCGATAATCCGGTCCCTGGCATCCTCCTCAAAGTCAATCCAGAGCGAATCGGTCCCAATCCGGCAGTTCCGCTTCCCGTCCCAGTTTCGAAGTGCCGGAATGATGTTCTCCTCATAGGGGCTCTCCAGATTCCAGCGCACCACCATCTGCAGGAAGACGTCCTCCGTCAGCGCAGGCGTCACACGCAGTACACTCGTATACAGCAGCATGCTCCCCTCCTATTTCCCCATCCGATCTGTTTTCCGGGTCCCTGCCCGTTGCTTTCAGTATACCGCATCAGATCCGCCGGTGGGAGAACAGGATCTTTCTTCCCGGGGCAGTGCACCCTGCGCCTCAGCTGCCGGAAACTGTGGTCCTCCTCCCGCTTGACGGGGGCTCTCCCCGCTGATACGATGCGCTCTTGCAGGGGAGCTCCGGGCTCCCGGAAAGGAAACCATGTCACAGAATAATACGGAAAAACAGATGCCAAAGGGCATGCGCTACGGCGAGAGCGCCTTTGACATTGCCTATCTCCTGTTTGATCTTGTTGCCACCATCGTCTTCTTCGCGCGGGCAGAGGGAAGAACCGTCTTTGTCCTCTACGGATTTCTGACGCTCTGTCTCGGCGGGGGCGACGCCTTCCACCTGATTCCGCGGGTGCAGATGCACCTGATGGGTCCGGATGAGGACACCACCAAAAAGCTGGGCTTTGGCACTGCGGTGACCTCGGTCACCATGACGGTCTTCTACATCCTGCTCTACTACATCTGGCGGCTCCTGTTCCCGGAGATTGCGATCTCACCGGTCATCCCGGCCCTGATCTGGATCACCGCGCTTGTCCGGATCGTGCTCTGTCTCTTTCCCCAGAACCGCTGGCTCACCGGGGATGGGGATATCCGCTGGTCCTGGTACCGGAACCTTCCCTTCCTCGTGACCGGGATCCTGGTCATCGCCCTCTTTGCCATCTCGGGCAATACCTACGGGTACGGGCTCTGGAAGATGTGCATCGCCATCGCCCTGAGCTTCGCCTTCTACCTTCCCGTCACGGTGCTGGCAAAGAAAAAGCCCATGGTCGGCGCACTGATGCTGCCGAAGACCCTGATGTACATCTGGGTCATCTCCATGGGACTCTCCCTTCTTGCGAAGGTATGATCTTATCTTGTTGATGCTTGCAGCCAGGCAGGTTACTCCTGCCTGGCTTTTTGCTGCCCTCTGCTTTCTCTCAGGAGATGTCCAGGTGGGGCGGCTCGTCCAGGTGCTCCGAGACATACTTTCCGTCCTTTTTGCGCTGCCTGACGCACTCGGTCAGAAGGTACTCGATCTGTCCGTTGACAGACCGAAAGTCATCTTCTGCCCAGGCAGCAATCGCATTGTAGAGCTTTTCATCGAGCCGAAGCGGCACCTGTTTCTTTGCCATTTTCCATCCTTATCACATGTCTTGGTTGGTTCTCTCGTATATTTTAATACAGACTTCCGGAATTCACGATAGGCTGCGCATCGTGGCTGCCGCACAGCACCACCAGGAGGTTGGAGACCATCGCGGCCTTGCGCTCCTCGTCCAGGGTCACCACCCCGTCCTTCTCCAGGGCGGCCAGCGCCATCTCCACCATGCCGACCGCGCCGTCCACGATCATCTTTCTAGCATCGATGACCGCAGAGGCCTGCTGCCGCTGCAGCATCACCGCGGCGATCTCCGGCGCATAGGCGAGGTAGGTGATCCGCGCCTCCTCAATGGAGAGGCCCGCCGGGGCCACCTTCTTCTGGATCATGTCCCGGATCCGCTCCGCCACCACCGTGGTGGAGCCCCGAAGGCTTCCGTCATCCGCCTTGCCATCCCCGGTGGTGTCCACCCCGGGCGCCACGTCGTAGGGATAGATCTTCACAATGTCACGCACCGCGGCATCCGCCTGCAGGGAGAGGTACTCCTTGTAGTTGTCCACCTCGAACACCGCCTTTGCGGTATCCTGCACCCGCCAGATGATGGCGACGGAGATCACGACGGGATTTCCCAGAACGTCATTGACCTTCTGCTTTGCGTTGCTCAGTGTCATCGCCTTGAGGGAGATCTTCTTGGAGCCATTCTTCTCCGAGGAGCTCTCTCTCGCAGCACCTCCCCGTCCCTCCGCATCGTTCACGTCCGCGCTCTGGCCCAGTCTTGTCCCCGCTGCGGGGTTCACTGCCGTGCAGAAGGGGTTCACGTAGTAAAAGCCCTCTCCCTTCAGGGTTCCCACATACTTGCCGAACAGCGTCAGCACCAGCGCCTCCTGAGGCTTCAGGACCCGGAATCCGGGGAGCAGGATCCATCCGCCCATGATCCAGATCATGGCAGGCAGAAAAAGCGGCAGGTAGGGCTCGTCCGCGCTCCCCTTCATGATGGCCATGATCAGCAGGATCACTGCCAGTGCCGTCACGGCAATCCACAGGATCAGAACCGCCATGCCGTGTTTCTTGCCTTCCAACACCTTCTCTTTCATTCCAGCTTCCTTTCCGGGACGCTCCGGTCCCGCGAGATGTTCTCGCCTCTATCATGATGATATCATATTGATATCAATTCGTAAAGGGACAGGAAGCGCCGGAATGGGGAAGATCTCCAGCCCGCAGCAGATTTCAAAAACTGCGCCAAGGATTCCCGTGGTTTTAACCATGGGAGGAATTGGCGCTCAGCCGTTTCGCCTGCCAGAGGCTAAAAAATATGGGTCTTTCATTTTTCTTGTGTGATGCACTAAAAGAAGGCAGCCTATAGAGAATATCATCTATTTACAAAAAGAGATTTCCTGATATCATCTCGATTGCACGTCGCCCAAGATATGCAATACGGGATAAAAAGGAAACCTCTTATGAATCAGAATTATACATACACCGAGGCGAATGGGCAAATGTCTTTTGCTGCCCGGACTCAAAATGACTATCTGATGTTCCCAAGCCACCTGACGGGGTTCCATCAGGAGAGCGTTGAAGAGGTTCCTATTCGAGACGTCAGGCCCTTCCACTCCATGCGGAAGAGCAAACTGAGTGAGAATACCTTCAAAAGGGCTTATATTCTGCGCGGTAAATTGGACCAGCTGGACCATCCTGTATGCTCTTGCTGCGGGCGCAGGATGTACAAGAATCAGACCTACCACACGAAGATCAAACACATTCCCTTTCAGGCATGCCAAACCATCATTGAGTGCGACAAGTACCAGTGGAGATGCAATCTCTGTGGCAAGACCATCACACCGGATGTCGCGTTCAAGGCAGATGATTCGATGATTACAAAGGAGCTTGAGCAGCTGATCATCCGCTATCTTTCTATGGATGAATTTACCCTTACGGACACGGCAATCATTACTGGCGTCAACATCAATACGATCAAGAAGATCGATCTTAAGCGTCTGAAGGGTCTTTACGCGGATGAGAATGGCAAGCTCAAAAAGCCTGCCGCCTATGCAAGGTATCTTGCCATTGACGAGTTCAAGCTGCATAACGGACACAAATATGCGACGCACATCATAGACCTGATAACCGGTGCGGTGCTGTTCATCCGAGCAGGCAAAACAAAGGCCGTTGTAGAAGAATTCATGGAGCTGGTGGGTGACGACTGGATGCATCATGTAGAGGCCGTTGCCATGGATATGAACAGCGACTTCCAGGAGGCTTTCAAGGCAAAATGCGGTTGGATCCAGATCGTTTATGATCATTTCCACATCGTCAAGAACTTCAACGAGAAGGTCATTGCCGAGGTTCGGAAGGAGGAACAGATCCGCCTGAAGAAGGAAGGCCTGGTCGAGGAAGCTACTGTTCTGAAGGGGTCAAGGAAGATACTCTGTGCCAGCAGGGAGTCCCTGCAGAAACACGATCAGGAAGCCCGTGAGGGCAAGGTGTGCCGCAAGGGATCTGCGATCTTCGGTACGACCGATTACAGGCATACCCATGACGATTTCGAGCGGCGATACGACGACATCATCAACTCGAACAAGCTGCTGTTCACCTGTGATCTGATCAAGCAGGCCATGCAGGAAGCATATGCCTCAGCCAATCAGGCGACGATGATCGAGAAGTTTACAGATATCATCGACTGGTGCAGGGGCACGAAAAATGAGCACTTTCTCTGGTTTGCCAGGCTCATTGAGAACCACTTTGACGGCATTGTGGGATACGGGCTCTATCCGATCAGCTCCGGGAAGATAGAGGGGATCAACGCACACATCAAGGTCATTCGCAGGAAAGCCTATGGCCTTCCAGATGATGAGTACTTTTTCCTAAAGATCATGGATGCATCCAGAAATCCGTACAAGAGGATCTGATGGATAAAGCTGTTCCGAGACCGTGGGCCCCTCGGCGATGCTCCCACGGTCCGCCCGGGAGTACAGATACACGGAGAGCAGAGGGCACCTGTGGAGGACCGGGGGCAGAGGACCTCGGAGACGGTCAGGAAGGGCTCATCCCACAAAAAAAGTGAAAGGGCCAAAAATATTGAAAAACTTTGCTTTCTCCCCAAAAATCTGACATATTTGGTGTGTAGCAGATCACGGTACAGGTAAGCGGCCAAGTCGAAAGGAAGCTGTTATGCGTGCTTGCTCTGAAATGCCATATCATATCGGCGTATTGCTAAAACTTCATTTATCTGAGGCGGGGAAGCGGCTTGTTGCTGTCAATGATGGTGCGCAGCGTTCTGTCTACAATCATCTGGTAGCATGCAATAATGAAATCTACCACTTGAAGAAAACCGCTGATTTTGTTCCTGCTGACAGAGATCGCATCGCTTATCTGAAGAGTGTGACCTGCAATGCGGCTGCAATTAAGAATGCACTGCCATATCTTTATGGAAAAGATGTGGACTGCCAGACTGTGGAAAATGGTATCCGCAATTATCGGACTGCATGGAAAAACATGAAAGAACGCCATACAGGTGTACCGGCACTGCATAAAAAGTCAGCCGAGCAGACATGGCAGACAAACTGCCACTACAACGCACAAAGTACAGGCTTTTCGGATGGCACTGTTCGCTTTGTGGACAGGCATCACATTATGCTGCCGAAGCTCGGGAAAGTGCGCTGCGATGGTTCTCCAAAAATCATTGACATGCTGTTATCGCATAACGAGGATACCAGAATCGGAACAGTTACCATTCGCCGTGATGCTGTCGGTGAGTACTGGGTATCGCTTCAGATAGCATCTGAAACACCGTTTAAGCAGGCTCTTCCAAAAACCGGCAAACAATGCGGCATTGATCTTAACCTGCTGGATCTTGCCAACGATTCCGACGGCAACGCCATCGAAAACAAGCGTTTTCGTAAAGTATCAGAACACAGAATTGAAAAGCAGCAGCGTTCCCTGTCCCGTAAGGCGGAAGCCGCCAAGCGAAACGGGAAAAAACTGGCAGATGCCAAAAACTATCAGAAACAGCGCAGGAAACTAGCCAAGACGCAGCGTCATATTGCAAGGCAGAGGGACGAGTATCTAAATGTGATCTCCAAGCGTATGGTCGAAAACCAAGACCTTATCGCCGCAGAAAACTTAAAGGTACGCAACCTTCTTAAAAATCACTGCCTTGCAAAAAGCATCAGCGATGCAGGATGGCGCACACTGCTTTCGTTATTGCAGCAGAAAGCAGACATGTACGGCAAAACCGTTATTCTGGTTTCCCCGCAATATACAACACAGACATGCAGCAACTGCGGGCATGTGCTGAAAGGCAAGTACATGCTGCCGCTTTCTGCCAGAGAATGGACGTGCCCTGTATGCGGTACGCACCATCTGCGTGATCAGAACGCGGCGCAGAATATTCTTGCCAAAGCATTGATTGTTACGGCTGGAACAGCCTTAACATAGTAACTCAAACTTCCCACTTGGTCCGACCCTCGAAAAACGTTGAAAATACGCCCAAAATTGAGCTTTTTACTATGAGTTTTTCGGCTTCTTGACAATTGAAAAAGCACTCTGTGCCTTCTATAATAAGATCATCCACAATCAAAAGAAAGTACAGGTGCTCACAATGAGTATACATCAAAACAAGCCAATTGCAACTGCTAATTTCGAGGACGAATGTGCGTTTGGAAACGCCATGAAAGAGCTTGGCGTAAGCGCTCTCCTGAAGGCCTCCAATATCACCAAGGCGAAGGGTGCCTCTGCATATGAGCTCTTTCAGTTTCTTGTAATCCTCGTGTTCCAGAAGTGCAACCTGTATCACTTCCTCAACTCCAAGAAGAAGGATACTGCCTATGACGATAACACCTACTACCGCTTCCTGAATGAAGGACGCTACAACTGGAGAAAGTTCATCCTGATCCTCTCCGCCAGGATTGCCGCCTATTTCACTACTCTTACCCGCGAGAACAGGGCACGATGCTTCGTGCTCGATGACTCTGTCATCGCCCGTAACCGTTCCAAAAAGGTGGAGCTGCTCTCCAATGTCTACAATCACGTGATCCACAGAACCGAGAGGGGATTTAATCTCCTTCTTCTTGGGTGGACCGATGGATACAGCTTCCTTCCGGTCCAGTACATCATGCTTGCTTCGGCCAAGGCTAAGAGCCGCATCTGCGACGTATACGACAAGCACCTGCGTCATAACACCAACGCGTACAAGAGACGGGTGGATGCAATTACGCAAAAGCCCGTGATTGCACTTCAGTTGCTTCGCTTCGCCATTGACGCTGATATCAAAGCCGAATACGTGCTCATGGATACCTGGTTCACGACAGAACCGTTCATCTGCAACATCAAGAACCTCGGCCTTGAGGTGATCGGCATGCTCAAAGATACCAAGCAGCAGTATTGGTACAAAGGCAGGCTGTATAACCTGAAAGGCCTTGCGAAGACTGCCATCCGTCATTGCCCGCAGGGGAACCTGTTCGGGTCCATTGTTGTCAAAACGAAGTATCAGCAGCTTCCTGTCAAGCTGGTCTTTGTCCGCAATCGCAACAAGAAGGATGAGTACATCATCCTTCTGACCACTGCGGTGACTCTGCCCGACAGTGAGGTAGTCAGAATCTATGGCTACAGGTGGGGCATCGAGGTATGCTTCAGGGCATGCAAGTCCTTTCTCAAGCTTGGCAAGGAGTTTCAAGGACTCAGCTACGACGTAACCGACAGCACAACTGCACTCGTGCTCACACGATTTCTCATTCTCGAGTATATCCGTCGCAAGAAGAATGATCCCAAGACCATCTGTGAGCTGTTCTTCGTCTGCTGTGATGACATTCAGGATATTTCCCTGAAGCAGTCGATTGACCGTCTTGCTGCAATGCTGATCGAGGGGGTCAGAACAGGTGATGTCTCCATTCAGATCTCCGAAAAGATGCGTAGCGACCTGACAAACTGGTTTTCGACACAGCCTGAGTTTATACAGAACCTGTTCCGCGACTTCCTAAATTTGTTTCTAACAAGCGATAAAGTTGCATAATGCTGTCAAGTTTCAAAAAATCACCTGTTGAGCAAGAAACCATCGGCCGTTACAGCATTTTTCAAGTGGGAAGTTTGAGATAGTAACTGTTGACATGTCACCCTAGCATGGCAACTCGCTAGGATAACCGCCCCCTAATTGGCTGACCTCCACACAGGCTCCTGCGGGACTTGTGCGAGCCGGCTGTATCCGGGTAAGTTGTTGAAGGGGAAGCCTATTCTTCGGGATAGGAAGCCTTTTCTACAAGCTCGCGACTTTAGTCGTGAGTAGTTGACAAAGAGCCAACCGGTACCCGCCGCCGAAAAGGAGGCGGCCGTCATGACCAGTACAGCAAGGCTCATTCCGTCTCCCGGCGCCCGCCAGAGAGATGCCTGCGGAGCGGCTCTGCGGCAAGGCTCACCGTGAAGGTGGTCCAGCCGTCCTGACAGTCAACCCGGATCCTGCCGCCGTGGGCCTCCACGATGTGCTTTGCGATGGGAAGACCCAGGCCGTACCTGCCCTCCTTTCGGTTTCTCGCCTTGTCCACCCGGTAGAACTTCTCGAAGATCCGCTCCCGCTCTTCCTCGGGAATCGGGTCTCCCTCGTTGGCAACGGAAAAGACCGCCTGCTTTCCCTCACGTATCAGCGCTGCGCGGATCGTGCCGTTTTCCCGGCAGTGGTGCACCGCGTTGTCCACGAGGATGCCGGCCGCCCTGGCGATCTGGTCCGGATCCCCACAAGGAAGATCCCGGGCGCAAGCTCGATCTCAAGCCGGGCACCGTGCTCATAGGCGAGGGCCTCAAAGGGCAGCACCGCCCCCTCGATGCAGGCGGAGAGGTCAAACTCCTCCCGCAGCGCCGGTGTTCAGGATGATCGGCGCGGTGGCTGCCGTGTAGACCTGGCCGTTCTCGCTGGTCACCTGGGCGTCATAGTCGATGGCGAGGGAGCCCTTGACGGCATCGGTTCCATCCTCTGCGGTCACATCCTCCGTGCCGTCCCCATCTGTGTCGATGCCGGTGACATAGGCACCGGGCACGGCAACGGAGCAGCCCTGCTGATCCGGCAGCTGCTGGTTCGTGCAGTAGGGGGGTGATGGAGAGCACCCAGGCGTCGGCACCGCTGTCGTAGGGCTACTCCTGGTCCTCGTTGTTGGCCAGGTTCAGCGCGTTCTCGATCTCCTCCTTGGTCTGTTCATCAGTTCATCCGCAACCTCTGCGGTCTCGGAGGACTCGGTCGAGGCCGACTCCGTGCTCTGCGCAGATTCCGTGCTGCCGGTATCCGTGTTCTCTGATCTGGCCGTGCTGCCGGAGTCCGACTGGGCGCAGCCGGACAGCACCCCCGCGCCCATACTCATGCACAGCAGCAGTGTAACTGCCTTATTTCTCATCCTTTGTGATTCCTTTCTGAAACGAATTGCCCTCTTGGTTTTTCATTATTGCAGGGAACCTTTGAAGGAACCTTGAAATTCCATGAACTGTCGGTGAAATCATAAAAGCGCCGATCTTTTTCCTGCCCACTTCACAAAAGATCAATACTGTAGTAATATGTCCTTAATTCAGATTTAAAAATTTGGCACCCACAGGAGCAGCAGCACCGGGTGCCCGCTGATCCAGATGAGGTTTTACCATGAGAAGAACAGAGGAAAATAACGGAACACAGAAAACTACAGAGGATTACCTGGAGGCGATCCTGGAGATCTTTCAGGCTCAGGGCTATGTGCGCTCCATCGATGTGGCGGATCTCTTGGAGGTCTCCAAGCCCAGCGTCACCTACACCACCAAGCGCCTGAAGGAGCGGAACTACATCACCACCGATCACGCGGGGATGCTGGTTCTGACCGATGAGGGCCGCCGGATTGCAGAGCGCACGCTGGACCGGCACCACGTGCTGACCAAGCTCCTCGAGAGCGTCGGCATCCCCCACGACCAGGCGCAGAACGACGCCTGCAAGGTGGAGCACGATCTCTCCGAAGACTCCTTCCAGGCCCTCAAGACCCTGGTGGAGAGCGGCCGGCTCGACAAGATCGAGGAGGAAAAAACCTGAGAAAGGGACTTCTTTCCCAGAAAGGCAGAGGACCGGCACAGTGCCTGTCCTCTGTTTTTTTGCTGACAAAAAGGGAGCGCGCCCGCAGATGATAATACCCTCCTTACTGTGACACTTTCGGTAAGCATAACAACCAGCGTACGCTGACGAAACCTGCGTGAGGCGTTATCATTAAGGGGGAGGGTTCCAGTTGAAACCGCAAATACTTCAGAGATTCGCGGTTGACAGTGGAGGTGAATCTCTTTGCAGATGTATTGCTTTCGGCCTACGCATCTCCTGGGAATGAACTGCGCAGGTTCGGATCTGGACTGCAGGTACGTCGGTTGTGATGGGGCGTCTCCGTGTACCTGGATAGGTTGGGCATCCGGGTCCCAGTCTCCTGTCACCCTGAAGCGATGGATCCAGACACAAGAAAGTCCGGCATGGCGATTCCTCAGGTGGGAACAATACCATGCCGGACGGTCAATTCTGCAGTTTCACTTATGCGACTGCAAGTGGCCGATGCCTGCCTGTTCGGCAGACGTCGGCTACTCGGGTTGTTCTGTTTGTCAGGAGGTTATCATGCTGCCGGGTATGGGCCGACCACCTTTCCATCTCGCATCCACCGGCCATTTACCAGGATGGGCTCTGTCTCAGATTGAAAACTGATACCTTTCCCGGCCTGTGTGGCTTCTCGCTGCTTCGCTTCGTACGCCCTGTATTCTTCAGACCAGCACATCATCTTTGGAAGATATTCATCTGGGTTGTCTCCCCGCCTCTGATGCTTGGGTATCTCGATGAGGAGATACTGGAAGTAGTACTCCGGATCGGCATCATTCAATTCCGCTGTTGTTGCGATGGAGTTCGCAATCATGCGGTCGGTGGCACCTTCATCTGAATACGAAAAGAGACTGCTGTTTCTTTGCAAAGCAATCCTACGGATGTTTCTTTCGCAGTAAGTGTTGTCCGCAGGTACGTTAGAATCGTAGAGGAAGCTGTCGATGTGACCGCCTTTCTTGCAATCCTCAAAGTAGTTCATCGCCTTGCGCATCGTCGCGGTCATCGTTACTCGTTTTGATGGATCAGAGGAAGTACCATGCAGCGAGGCCTGATAGGCCTCCTCATACTCACAGACGTACTGCCAGGCCAGATCCAGGTGCGGCTTTACGTTTTTGATTCTTCCAGCAACCCGCTCCTCTCCGGACAGGCGCTTGAGCTTCGTATCCTCGCTCTCGGCAAGGCTGATCTCGCGCAGGATTTTCCATTCCCAGGTCTGTGCCAGCTGTTTTCTGCCCTCCTCCGTTTTCATGAGGTCTTTTGAGGCCATCTTCACAATAAGCCAGGCAAGAAAGAACGGCCTTCTCAGATGCGCAAGGCAGAATGAGACCACGATCTTTCCTTCAGACTTGCGCTCCAGTTCCGGATATGCAGCATACTTGTCGTTCTTGCATACGACAGATGCATTTCCTGTCACTGTCGTAGGATCGGGCTCCGTTTCCTGTTCCGGCGGAGTTGTCTGGCCTGCGGTATCCGAACGATCCGCGTCCTTATCCGGAAGAAAGTCTGCAAACAGTCCATCCAGAAATGACTCAGCCCTGGAGGGATTGAAGAAATATGCGGCAGCCTTGGGGCCTTCCCGCAGCTCACTTGTAATCAGCAGCCAGATATAGGACTTTTCTCCCGGCTTCTCAGCATCATAGATAGATCTCCAGGTGGTTTCATCCATCTGAATGTACTTGCCTGTTATGATGAAGCTGACGAGATAATCGAAGACGGGAAGCAGATATCTTGCGGCACAGGTATTGCACCAGTAAACCGTTTTCTGTGTTTTCATGGGATAGCCCATGTGACAGATCAGAGCAGCGATGCGCTTGTACGGGATGCTCATGCTGGTCAGCATGTAGTACATGAAGGCGACGATCTCCGGGGTTGCCCGGGATCCCGGCATGATATATCCCTCGCTGTAGGGCCGGTATAGCGTACGATTCACCTCATGACTGTCAGAATCGGATTTTTCTTCGTCGCTGACATCCTCTGAGTATGCGATGATTGGTTTCATGATTGTCAGCACGACGACATGAGCCTCCTCTATACTGAGTTTTTCGCTTGCTTCGAATCCCAGCTTAGATAAAGACTTTGCTTTTTCGATCATTTCCGGAGTCAGATCATCCACATCATAGCTGATTCTGTGCGGGAGATTCTGCGTATCACGCTCCCAGATGCCCGGCTTGCGCTTCTGTTTTTCCTTTGATTCATCGGGTATCGGTTTTCTCGGGGGACGGCTGCTCCGCCTGGGTTTCCTGCCTTTTTCGCCAGCTCCGCCTTTCCTGGACGGATTCTCATCCTGAGTTTTTCCGTCACTGTCTTTCCCATTTTCGTCTGCATTGGCTGGCTCTGCAGGTTCTTCTGTCCCTGTCGTGTCTTTGGCCTGCTCTCCATCAGCGTCAGACTCTTCGGTGAGCGGATCTGTCTCCACATCCTCGCTGCCGCCTTGTGGAATCCCGGTTTCGAGTTCTTTCCCAGAGAGCTGCTCGTCCTTTTCCCCAAAGGCTCTCCTACGTCCGAGTTTGTTGTTCTCGTCCTTATTCTGCTCCTTCTGTTTGAGTTCCTCATTTTCCTTTTGCAGCGCTTTATAATCTTCAGCTGCTTTTTCAGCTGCCTTTATCAGCGCTGCAATGCGGTTCGTCTTGACGATGTCATCCACGATAACCTCACTAAAGATGTTCGAGATGTCGCTCGGACTGAAAGCGCCACACTGGTACAGGAGGTTGTACTTATGAAGTCTCTGGACAGGGATCTCGGTTTCCATCACCGGGCCTCTTTGTCTACGGAAGCAAGGCTTGCGCTGGCCTTCTGAACGGCATCCTGATAGGCGCGGAGAGCCTTCCTCAGCTGTGTATTCTCATTCCGCAGAGATGCATTTGCCTCCTCCAGCTCTGTTATTCTGGAAATCAAAGTTTTCGTCGAACCTTCAGCCCGAACAGAGTTTGCCTGCTCTGCTGGTGCGTCGGAGGCCGATGCCTGCTTTCGAACGTACTTCCTGGTGGGCACAACCTCCCCTGTAACGGGATCAAGCTTCCCGATCAGCTTCCGGTCTGTCTTGTGCTGTTTAGCCTCCTTGTCCCAATAGCTGTGTGAAGAATAAACGTATACCGTATCCCCCTGTCTCAGATGAATGGTACCCATGTCAGACCTCCTGAGAGCTGCTTATCAGTTCTCAGGAGTATAGTAACATATCTATACCCTCTTGTCAACCGAAAATAAGGGTATAGATATCTGAATATTTATACTCCCCACTGAAGTAGCCTGAAAGTTCAAAAACCGCGTGTTTTCAGGATCTCTGGGATTCTGCGGCCACCTGATCAGGCATGTCGATGTGCGGGTATACTTCGCGGATGGTACCGTCAAGTGCGATTCCGCTCATGAGCTGACGGTACTGCTCCGGAGAAAGAGATCTGGCTTCGTCCGCATTCCTGGGATACTGGAATGAGTTTCCCGGCGCAAGGCGAAGCGTATAGAGCACAGTGCCGATTCCCTCGAAGCAGATCCCCTTGATCGTTCTGGCAGATCTGCCACGAAAAAGATAGAGAACTCCACGGTCCGTTGGATCCAGGTGATAGTTCAGCATGACATAAGCGGAGAGTCCATCAACGCCGCGGCGCATATCCACCCTCTTCGTGCAGAGAATGATCTTCCTGAAGCCGATGCCGTCAACAAACATGAAAAGCCTCCTTAAGCATGGAGAGGGTCTCGCGCCGGACAGAAGAGTAGAGATAGAGCCGACAGGACCGTGTCTCCAGGATAACTTCCGGAGACACGGCAGGCCCTCCCGGCCTGCCTGGAACAGATCCGGCATTTCCTTCTTCCGGTGTACCGGTGATCCGCGGAAGATCAGAGTGGTTCGACCGGCTGCGGGAACCCGAGTCATCAGCAGTACCCGGTTCCGAGCCTATTGTATTGACATCAGGGCGTGCCTGTCCGTTTACGATGTCGGTGATGTCTACGAAGTTCTCTGTCTCTGGCACTGAACCAGAGGATGCCTTCCTGTTACTGGCGTCCGTCTCCCTGATCACGTTTTTCCAGTAGTAGAAGAGTGAGGCGTTGATCTCATGCTCCCTGCACCATTGTGCAATCGACATCAGCTTCGTTTCTCTGTTCTCGTACGCATTGATGATCGGCCTCCAATAGCGAAGCTTCTCCTCACGAACCATCTGCTGTCTCTTGTCCATAAAAAAGCCTCCTCTGTAGAACGCAGCTAGTAGTTTCCTAGCCTCATTCTACAGAAGAGGTTGATCCGGGTCATGGTACGTCCGTTGTTACGCTTACCACTTTCGTGTCCAGTAAAGAGGGTATATATCAAGAAGAACTGCAGGTGCGCTCCCTTTTTCGTTGTTTTGTTGTCTCAGCCGAAGAGGCCGCGCTTTTTGTAGGGTTCGGATTCGATGCCGAGGAAATGGTAGCCCGTATCCTCGATGGCGCGCTCGAGCGCCGTCTTATCGACTTCGTTCTCCGTCACAAACGTGGCGACCCCCTTCGAATGGGAGGAGGAAACTTTCTTTGCCTCCGGGAAGGTCTTGCGAATGACGTCGTTGATGTGCGACTCGCACATGCCGCAGGCCATGCCCCCGATCTTAACGGTAGTCTTGATCATTTTTGCGATTTCTCCTCTTTCTTGGATCGCGGCGCAGCATCCTGAGGGAGAGATTCCAGAGGCATTTTTTTGCCGCCAGCATCCCGGCACCGATCAGCGCCGCGATGGCCATCGAGGCCAATCCCAACAGAAGTGATTCCATTCCGCAGCTCCACGATCTCATGTCTGCCCTCCCGTTTCCGGGTCCGTCCGGAGTGGTTCCCCGGCGACCCGCAGCAGGGCGTGGAGGGCATCCGTGCTGACCGCATGGGCCAGGCGCTGTGCCTGTTCCTTTGCGGTCTTTTCTTCCATACCCCCCGCCTCCAGCATACCCGAGAGGATCCGGGTCTTTTCCCAGAAGATCGCTCCCAGGTCCCGTCCCTTCAGTGTCAGCACGATATCTCTGCCGTTGCAGGAGATGACGCAGCCGTTCTCGGCCAGCTTCTCCAGGGCGTTGCATACGCTGGGCTTCTTGACGCCCATCCGGTTTGCGATGTCGATCGAGCGGAGTCGTATCCCCGCCGCCTCCATCTGCACCATCAGGGCCAGGTAGTTCATCATGGCGTCAGAGAGCTTTGGCTCCTTCGCCTGTCTGGTGTGCTCCTGTTCCTCCACGGCAGTTACCTCGCTTCCTGCCGTCAGAAGGTCAGGCTCGTTCCGCTTCGCGGCGGTACTCTGTCCGCTTCTTGGCATACGGATTCGGACGGAAGACGAAGTAGCACGCAGCGAGGATCAGGGCAATGGCAACCACGGTGCCGAAGGTGAAGCTTCCGGAGACCCAGGCGCCGATCTGATAGACGCACAGGGACAGGCAATAGCCGACCATCATCTGATAGCCAAAGGTGATCCAGCCCCACTTGCGGCTTGCCTGCTCACGGAATGCGGTGGCAATGGCGACCATGCAGGGCGCATCGAAGATGTTGAACAGAAGGAAGCTCATGCCGATCAGCTTGCTGCCGCCGAACATGGTGTTGATGGCTGCTGCCACATCGGTCTCATCATCACTTGCCGCATGTGCCAGCATGCCGAGGGTAGCAGTTGCCTGCTCCTTTGCGACCTCAGCAGAGACCGATGCAACGGCGCCCTGCCAGGTGCCAAAGCCAAGGGGCTTGAAGATCCAGGACAGGCCCTCGCCGATGTAGCGCAGGAACGAGGCATCGATGTCATCCGGAAGAAAGCCGGTGGGTCCGAAGTGCATCAGGAACCAGATCACAATGCACATCGTGAAGATGATGGTGCCGGCCTTGATCATAAAGGCCTTTGCGCGCTCCCAGACATGGATCAGAACGCCCTTGACAGTCGGGATGTGGTAAGCAGGCAGCTCCATGACGAACGGTGCGGGATCTCCGGAGAAGTACTTGGTCTTCTTGAGGGCAATGCCGGAGAAGACGACGATGCCGAGGCCGAGGAAGTACATGGCAGGTGCCACAAACATGCTTCCGGGGAAGCAGACCATGGTCATCATGGCGACGATCTCCATCTTGGCGCCGCAGGGCAGGAAGGTGGAGAGGAGGATCGTCATGCGGCGGTCCTTCTCGTTCTCAATCGTACGGGAGGCCATGATGGCAGGCACGCCGCAGCCGGTGCCGACCAGCATCGGGATGAAGGACTTACCGGAGAGACCAAATCTGCGGAAGATCCGGTCCATGATGAAGGCGACACGTGCCATGTATCCGGAATCCTCCAGGATGGACAGGCACAGGAACAGCAGGATCATCTGCGGCACGAAGCCAAGGACCGTGCCGACACCGCCGATGATGCCGTCGACCAGGAGGCTGATCACCGCATCGGAGGCGCCCAGAGCGGTGAGACCTGCGGTGGCGCCATTGGTGATCCAGGTGCCGAACAGGACATCATTCGTCCAGTCGGTGAGCCAGGAGCCAAGTGTTGTGACCGAAATGAAGTACACCGCCCACATGATCACTGCGAAGATCGGGAGCGCCAGGATTCGGTTCGTGACAATCCGGTCGATCTTGTCAGAGGTGGTCATCTGCTCGCTGGTGTGCTTCTTCGAAACCGTGTCCGCAACGAGTTTCTGGATGCAGGTGTAGCGCTGGTTGGTGATGATGCTCTCTGCATCATCGTCCATCTCCTTCTCACAGTCCGCGATGTGCTGCTCGATGTGGGCCTTGGTGTCTGCGGAGAGCTTTAACTGCTCCGTTGCCTTGGAGTCCCGCTCAAAGAGCTTGACGGCGTACCACCGAAGCTGCTCTGCCGGAACCAGCGTCTCAATGGACTCCTCGATGTGGGCGATGGCGTGCTCCACGCTGCCGGTGAACACGTGGGGGAGCTCGCCCTTCTTCTTGGTTGCCTGCTCGATGGCCAGCTCAGCGGCCTTTTTCGTGTTGTCGGAGTGCAGGGCGCTGATCTCGATGGTCTCACACCCCAGCTCCTTGCCGAGCTTCTTGGTGTCGATCTGATCTCCGCTCTTGCGGACCAGGTCCATCATGTTGAAGGCGATCACCACCGGGATGCCGATCTCCACGAGCTGGGTCGTGAGGTACAGGTTTCTCTCGATGTTCGTTCCATCGACGATGTTCAGAATGACGTCGGGCTTTTCATTGACGAGGTAGTTTCTCGAGACCACCTCCTCCAGTGTATACGGGCTCAGGGAGTAGATACCGGGAAGGTCCTGGATGATGACATCCCGGTGACCGATCAGGCGTCCCTCCTTCTTCTCCACCGTGACGCCGGGCCAGTTGCCCACGTACTGGGTGCTTCCGGTCAGATCGTTGAACAGCGTCGTCTTGCCGCAGTTCGGGTTTCCTGCAAGTGCAATTTTCAGTGCCATTTCGAATCCTCTTTTCTGTACGTCTTGTACTGTTCTCGTTTGAGATCTTTGAAATTCGGTTCTATCTTTCGCAGAAGTATCCCTGTCAGGACATCTCCAGGATGTCCGCGTCATCCTTGCGGACCGAGAGCTCATATCCACGGACCGTGACCTCCACCGGATCTCCCAGCGGTGCCACCTTGCGGACCGTGATCTCTGTGCCCTTGGTGATGCCCATGTCCATGATCCGGCGCTTGAGGGCACCGTCTCCGTGGATCTTCATGACCTTGGCGGTTTCGCCCACCTTCACATCTCGCAATGTCTTCATCTGAAGCCTCCTCTGAACTGACCTTTGGTATCTCAAAATAAGAGCTTGCTCCCGCAAAAGAGATTACTCTTATCTCAGGACTTGAATTATTACATGCGTTTTGCTTGTCTAACCTGCAGGCATAAAAAAGTGCTCACAGGGTGATCATGACTTTCTTCGCCATCTCGGCGGTAATGGCAAGCCGTGCGTCCTTGACCATGACAATCACGTTTCCATCCCCGGGCGCGGAGACGATCTTCACCCCGGCTCCGGTCACAAATCCCAAATCCTCCAGGTGTTTCTTGACGTCCGGGTTCCCGCCGATGCGGGCCACCATCACCTGTTCTCCGGTCTTTGCCATAGAAAGCGGCAGCATACAGCCTCCTTTCGAAGCAGATCTTGCTGAAATTCATCAGCGTTGATCTCACTTACCGTGCTTGTACACTTGTTCCTTTACTGCAATGTTAAGTATATGTCTCTAACTTCCGGTTGCCATTCTATTCTCCAGGCAGGCCGGTGTCAATCCCCTAATTTATACAATCTTTAGAATTGATTAGACGCCTCTTTTTACAGCTCGTATACTCTTCCTATCGGAAGACACAAAAAGAGCGGATTTCGGGGACCCACCCCGGAATCCGTGTCCAACCGAACTCCCTCCGCGATTTCTTATGCGGTGTACTCCTGCAGGATCTGCTGGAGCGATGCAATGGAACTCGTGTGGGAGCGGACCACCTGGGTATTGGCGGCCACACTCTGCAGGGCGCACTGGATCATCTTGTGCGACACCGTGTGGGTAAACAGGATCATCAGATCCGGGCTTCCGATTCTGCTGTGCATACCGCTCTGGTACTTGCAGAACACCTTGGCATTGCAGCCGTGGCTGGAACATATCTCCTTGTACTTGCGCTCCATGCACTCATTGCCTCCCACGATGACCACGCTCATGAGGTCTCCTTTCCGGCGTCTCTTGCGCCATCTGAATAAATGTTATATTGATATAATTTGCGATAGATTTCTTTAAGTTATGCCAGCATAACCGATTCCCGGAGAAATGGCAAGGGGTGAAAGCGAAGTTATAGTTTTATAACTTGCATTTGTGTTGTTGACATATATCAGCATTTAAAGTAATATAACCTCCATCGGGGGTTCCCGACAATCACGAATCGAAAGGAAGGTTTCAACAATGAGCAAAGTGGCAGTGGTGTACTGGACCGGAACCGGCAATACGCAGGCCATGGCGGACGCCGTGGCAGAGGGCGCCAAGGGAGCCGGCGCAGATGTGGCCAGCGTCTTCGCAGACGCCTTCCACGCAGCTGACGTGGCAGGATATGATGCCATCGCATTTGGCTGCCCCGCCATGGGCGCCGAGGTTCTGGAGGAGTCCGTCTTCCAGCCCATGTGGGATGAGGTCAAGGGATCCCTCAAGGGCAAGAAGATCGGCCTCTTCGGCTCCTGGGGCTGGGGCGGCGGAGCCTGGATGGAAGACTGGTCCGCTGATGCCGGACAGACTGGCGCCACCCTGGTTGGCACTGTGACCGCAAACAACGCACCCGACGATGGAGCCCTTGCCGAGTGCCGGGATCTGGGCGCCCATCTCGCCTGAGTTTTCCTCTCTGAAGTTGGTTTCTTCCACATAACCGTGTTTCATTTCCTCTAGAACCCGCCGGGCGGCTCTTCTGCCCGGCGGGCTTGTTGTCTGCCCTTTTCGGGCATGCAAAAAGGAGAGAACCGGCCGCCCTCTGGCAAGCCGGTTCTCTCCCAACCCTCGATTTCTTATTTCTTGATGCAAAAAAGCCGAACCAGGGCGCTTTTTCCTGTTCCCTGACCGGCTGGTCAACGACATCCGCCATCTTCTTCTCCTTTCTCCGCTCAGCCCGCGACCGCCAGTTCCGGGATCGTGCGCTTTCCGGTGATCCAAAGCCGCCAGTAGGTCTCCCGGCAGCGCTCGTAGCGCGCAAAGCAGGCGGCCGCTTCCTTCTCATCCCCGTAGACCTTCCAGATCCCGCAGAGCTTGCAGTCCCTTCCCCCATGCTCAATAAACCCCTTCACGTCGCAGAGCGGATATCCGAGAAAGATCCCGATCTCGTGGGGAAACTCCCCGGACTGGTCCGCAATCCTTGCCTTTAGGCAGGCAAGATCTGCAAAGACGCCCCCGCCGGGATACCCGTCCCCGGAAAGAAGCGCCCGGACCTCCCGGTCCTTTAAGATGGCATCCAGCTGGGAGACGCGAAACAGCAGAATCAGGGCGCTCCCTCCCACGCGCCGCAGCGGATACAGCACAAGGCCGGAAAAGCAGAGGTTCTGGTTGATGCTGCGGACCCACGCATGGAGCGTTTCCTCCCCCGAAAAGGTCACGTTGAAGATGCTCCCCGCCTTCATGCCCGCCAGCGTCGCCGCGCAGCAGTCCACAAGATGGAATTCCGGCATGCTCTTTTGCTTCTCAGAGAGAAGATGCAGTGTCTCGGTGCTCATCGGTTTTGTTCTTCTTTCTGCTTCCAGTGTTTCTCACACGACAAGGGAGGGCGCCGTATAGGCTCTTGCCATCCACTCCCAGTTGAGGGCTTCTCTCCCGCTGCCGTTTTTCCCGAAGGTCTCGAACTTTCTCACCATGTTCTGGATCTCCCGCTCCTCCCCGGCCATCTCGCGGACAAACCAGGAGAGAAACTGCAGGGTGCGGGCATCCGCACCCTGTCTTGCCGCCTGCACCGACCGGTCCAGGGCGGCGAGAACTCCTGCCGCGCGGCGTGGCGCTTCCAAAACCGGATTCTCCAGCTTCCAGTCCCGGCTCCTTGCTGCCGGTATTCCCAAGAGGACCGACGCCTCCCCGTTCTGGTGCAGGTACGAGCGCACCATCATGGCGCTGTCCATCTCCTTTCTCGCCTCCACCTCGAACCAGTTCGCAAAGCCGTGCAGGCGGCGGACGTGGCAATAGTCCGCGCAGGCAAGGTCGTGGAAGGCGAGGGCAAAGGTCTCATTCATCTGATCGTTCAGACACGCTGCCACCTGTTCCGTCATCTGCTTTCTCCTCTGTGCTTTTCTCCGGCAAGAAGCGCCGTGCCGGAAAGGAAATACATTCTGCACTCCTTTGCCGTCATGAATTTTCCGTCCCCCGTGGGGATCAGCGCCACGTTCCGGTATCCCATCTTCCGGAGCTTTTCCAGAAAGGCATCCATGTCCCCGTATCTTCCCTTTGACATCAGGTCATGGATCGCAAAGGTGCCGCCGTCCTTCAGGACCCGGAGAGTCTCCAGAAGAAGTGCCTGCCGGTCCTTTGCGGGGATGTTGTGGTAGACGTAGTTGCTCGTCACGGCGTCAAAGGTTTCCTCCGCAAAGGGGAGCGCCGTCGCATCTCCAGGAACAAAGGTCACATTGGAGACGTTCTCAGCCCTTGCGTTCTGCTCACACAAAGTCCTGCTGAAGGAGGCATACTCCTTTCCCCAGCGGTCGCACCCTGTGACCGTTGCCTTCGGATTTTCCTTTGCCACCGCAATCGTCAGCGCGCCGCTCCCGTGGCCAACGTCCAGGCAGGTCCCGCCGTCCGGGATGCGGACATAAAAGGCACCCCCGCGGATGATCTTCCAGGAGAGGGCATCGGGATTGCTGTAGTCGAAAGCCCGGTGCATGCAAAGCACCTTGCGCCCCGCCCCAAAAGGAAGACACCGATGGCCGCAGGGACAATGCAGACCGCAAGGTCTGCCGCCCGGGAGGAAAACGGGCGAAGAAGCACAAAAACAGCAGCAAGGGCAAGTGCCGCCGCGCCTCCTCCAAAAACGCCATGGAGCATGCCCTTTGGCACCCAGTTTCTGTAATCCGCTTCCATCTTTTTCATCTCTTCTGCGCTCTTCGTTCTGTGGTCCCCGGGCTTAGTTTTATATATATTATCTTAGTAATGCAACTATAACTATGTCTCCTGTTTGCACCCCTCTCCCCCGCCTGCTACACTGGCGGGGAAACGGATTCGGATTGGAGGCATTCATGACACTGGATCAGCTGCGCTATCTCATCGTGACGGCAGACACCGGAAACATCACCGAGGCGGCCAAAAAGCTCTTTATCTCCCAGCCGAGCCTCTCCAACGCGATCCATGCGCTGGAGAAGGAGATGCACGTCACGATCTTCGTGCGGACCAGCCGGGGCGTCACCCCGACCCCGGAGGGGGAGACGCTCCTTGGCTATGCCCGCCAGGTGATGGCCCAGATCGCCCTCATGGAGGAGGAATATCAAGGGACCGGCGCGGCAAAGCGCCAGTTCTCGGTGTCCACCCAGCACTACTCCTTCTCGGTCAAGGCCTTCTCCCAGCTTCTTCGGGAGTACCCGGGTCCGGAGTACCACTTCGCGATCCGGGAGACGAGGACCTACGAGATCCTGGAGGACGTCGCCTCGATGAAGAGCGAGGTGGGCGTTCTGTACTGCAATGACTTCAACGAAGCGGTGATGACGCGGGAATTTCGGGACCACGGCCTCTCCTTCCGCCTCCTGTTTGAGGCATCCCCCCACGTCTTTCTCTCGGCAGCCCATCCCCTCGCCCAAAAGTCCGTCCTCACCCTGGAGGATCTGGACCCGTACCCCAGACTCTCCTATGAGCAGGGCGATCACAACTCCTTCTACTTTGCGGAGGAGCTCGAGAGCACAAGGCGCTGCAAAAAGGACATCGTGGTCAGCGACCGGGCGACCCTCTTCAACCTCCTCATCGGCCTCTCCGGGTACACGATCTGCAGCGGCATCCTCAACACCGACCTAAACGGGGACAACATCGTGGCAAGGCCTCTCGCCGTGGACGACGCGATGCGCATCGGGTACGTCGTCAAGGAGGGCGTGCAGCCCGGCCGCTTTGCAAGGCGCTACATCGAGCTTCTGGGGCAGTACACCCGGGGAAGCAGCGGCGAAACTCCGGCCTGAGCCGGCACGCTCCCTTCCTTCCATAGCTTGAAGCTATGCCTCCTCCGCAAAGAGCGATATTTTACGGAGGGCTCCCAGGTGCGTATCCTCTGGCGCATCGATCAAACGAGAACACAAGCTGCGGCGGGAAGAGACCCGCCCCGGAAAGAGAGGATGCCATGAGCCTGCACACACCGTTTCGCTATGACAATGTCGGGAGCTTTCTGCGCCCGGAGGACCTGAAGACCGCAAGAAAGCAGTGCGGGGAGGAACACATCTCCCGGGATGAACTGCGCAGCGTGGAGGATCGGCTGATCCGGGAGCTTGTCGGAAAGCAGAAGGCCGCCGGCTACCACGTGATCACCGACGGCGAGTTCCGGAGGGCCTACTGGCACCTGGATTTCATGTGGGGTCTGCAGGGGATCGACCACTTGGAGCTCTCCCACGGCTACTTCTTCCACGGTGAGGAGACGACCCACGGCACCGCCCGCTGCACCGGAAAGATCTCCGGAGAGAACCATCCGTTTGTAAAGGACTTTCTCTTTGTGAAGCAGTTTGCGGACGAGAACACCGTGGCAAAGCAGACGATTCCCGCGCCCGCCCAGACCCTCGCAGAAGCTCTACCGCGAGGACAACGCCGCAATCACAAAGGCGAATCAGTACCACCAGCTTTGCTGGTGGTCTGTGTTCGCCCCTCCGGGGCTTACCGGTGCGTTTCCGCCTAAAGGCGGTCTAGCAAACCGTTCTTACATTACTGGTGGCCGCCTAAAGGCGGCTCCCTTTTTGACTACTTTTCGGGATCTCCTTCCAGTCGATCCCTTTCGTACTGTTCTGCAATATACTTCTTGATTGTCTCTTCATTGACATTTCCCACCGTTTCGCAATAGTAGCCTCTTGCCCAGAAATGTCTGTCGTATCTTTGGCGATATTCTGGATGCTTGTCGAAGATCATGAGAGAACTTTTTCCTTTGATGCGGCCAACTACCTTTGCCACACTCATTTTCGGTGGGATCGACACATACATATGTACATGATCAGGCAAGGTGGCCGCTTTGATAATCGTGACTCCTTCCATCTTGCAGACCTTCCCTATAATTTCGCCTATTTCCTTCCGCAGCTCCCCGAACATTACTTTTCGTCTATACTTCGGAATGAACACTATATGATATGTGCAGTTATATCGACTGTGTGCTAAACTCAAATCGTCCATGGGCGCCTCCGCTGTCTTGAAGTGGTTTGCTAGACCTACTTCATTGTACAGCGGAGGCTGTTTTTTGTTACTCCGCTTGCCGCCACGGGCTTCTGTCACTCCCCCAGCTCCGCTGGGGGATTAAGATCTGTTTCATTTACCCCGGCGAGAACCAGCTCATCGAGGACCTTGCCGCCGCCTACCGGACCGTGCTGCGGGACCTCTACGAGGCGGGCTGCCGAAACGTTCAGTTCGACCACTGCACCTGGGGCATGATCGTCGACGACGGCTACTGGTCCTCCCGGGTGGGGAGCGGCGCAACCCTGGAGGGCGAGGCAGAGAAGTACCTTCGCGTCAACAACCTGGCCCTCGAGGGAAGACCCGAAGACCTTATCGTGAACACCCACATCTGCCGCGGCAACTACCACTCCTCCTACGCCTGCAGCGGCCCCTATGACCGGGTCGCCGACTACGTCTTCGCCAAGGAGAACGCCGACGCCCTCTACCTCGAGTACGACGACGCCCGCTCCGGCAGCTTTGCGCCCCTTGCCAAGGTCTCCCCGGACAAGAAGGTGGTGCTGGGCCTTGTGACCACCAAGCGCCCCGAGCTCGAGGACGAGGATGCCGTCATCGCAAGGATCCACGAGGCGGAGAAGTACATCCCGCTCGACCGCCTCTATCTCTCCCCGCAGTGCGGCTTTGCCTCCTGCGAGATCGGAAACCGGCTGACCGAGCAGCAGCAGTGGGACAAGCTCGCCCTGGTCCGCCGCATTGCCGAGCGCGTCTGGGGAAAGGACGCCCTCTGACATTCCGCCTGTGCTCCCGCAAAGCCCATAGTTTCCCCTGATAAGAATGTTTCAAAAATTGAGTCAAAGCACTGCCGCCCGGGAACCCAATCGCTCCGGGGCAGCAGTGCTTTTCAATTATCGGCTGTCTGGATCGGGGGCTTTTGGCTCACGCCTCGGGAACCACCCAGCCGAGTTTTCTTCTCTTTTCCTTCATGTCGTCGATGATCGTCTGGGCCAGCTTCTCCGGGTCCACGTTGACCACCATGTGGGAGCCCAGCGTCTCCTCGGTGCCGAGCTTTAGGAACTCGATCACGTTTTTCGAGCCGAAGATCGGCGCCTCCACGCAGTGGTAGGAGGAGATGCCCAGCAAGCGGAAGGCGAGCGCCGCATCAATGCCCTTCTCGTTGCTCCACTCCGGAGAGGAGAAGGCATAGGGGAGGTTCGGGATGTCCTCCCCGAGGGCAGCGGCGATGCCGCCGAGAATTCCGGTGGAGCGGGTGTTGTCGATGCACTCTCCCACGTGCCAGACCGGGGGAAGGTCGGGCTGTAAAAATTCCTGCAGGTTCTTCCCTGCCCGGTCCCAGGCGGTCTTCTCGCAGTAGCCGAGCTTCATCAGCGGGTAGGAGGCGCAGCCGTTGGAGAGAATCAGGACGTTGTTTTCGATGAGCACTCTTGCGACATCCGCGATGCAGCGCTCATAGGGGACCCGGGGGTTGTTGCAGCCGACCATGTTGACAATGCCGAGGATCTTTCCGGAGCGCAGGGCCTGCGCGATCGGGGCAAAGCTCCCGTAGCGCTTCATCAGGTACTCCACGGAGAAGCCGACCTCGGCGGTCACCTCATAGGGCGGGATGTAGACCGGAACGCCCTCCCGCTGCGTATGGCTCTCGATGGCCCGCAGGACGATCTTTTTTGCGAGCTCCTTTGCCTCCCCGATGTTGCTGTGCAGCCGGTCGAACTCATAGCGCTCGGCGCCGGGGAGTCTTGCCGAGGCGCTGGTCGTCACCACGGTGGTGCGGTAGCACTTCGCGACATCCATGATGGCCGGGAACACGTCCTGCACGTCCGCAACCCACAGATCCAAGGCACCGGTCATCATGACAAGTTCCGCGGACACCGCGTTGGAGAGCGGGATCACCCCGTCGTAGCGGTACATTGCGGAGAGGCCGCTGCAGCAGATGCCATAGAAGCGGATGCCCTTGGCCCCCTTGGACTTTGCAAGGTCCACCATCTCCTTTGTCTGGCCGCACTTGACGATCTCCTTGACAAGAAGCGGCAGATGTCCGTGGACCGCGATGTTGACATACCCCTTCTCCAGGGCGCCGATGTTGACCTTGGAGGTCACCCGGTCTCCCACGCCGAAGAGGCAGTCCGTCGCGATGGAGGCACCGGCGACGCCGGTGAAGCAGAAGGAGAGGCCGCAGCGCAGGAACTGCTCCATGGTGCTCTTCCAGTCCCCGTCGGTGCCGACCGCGGTCTTGTGGTAGGCCTCGAAGGTCTCGTGGTAGGCAGAGATCGGCATCAGGTCCAGCTTCTTCCAGAGGTCGACCCGCTCCTTCGGGGCACAGACCTCCGGCGTCCTGTAGACATGGGAAGGATCCGGATTGGAGAGATCGGCGAGGAGGGCCTCAGCGAGGTCATGGGCGACCGCGTGGACCTCCCGGTCCTTCACCGGGATGCCGAACTTCTCCGCGGTGGCAAAGATCTTCTGCTCGCCAAGGAGCGGCGCGTCCAGCTTTCCGTCCGCCGCAAAGAGGAGCTCGAGCATCAGCTCCCTGGCGTGCATGCCGTGCTGGGCAGCGCCCGCCGCCGCGGCCCGGAGGAGATTTCTCGCCACAATCAGATCCGCGTCGGCGCCGCAGACGCCCCGCTTTGCCTTGGGGCTGATATGGCAGGGGCCCATGTTGCAGATGCGGCAGCAGACGCCCGCAAGGCCGAAGCTGCACTGGGGCTGCTGGGCCTCGAACCGGTCAAAGGTGGTGTCGATGCCGAGCTGCTTTGCGTACAGGAGCATCTCCCGCATCGCCGGGTCCGGGGTCTTCTCGATCTGCTCCTTAGCGCTGGGGAAGGTCTTGCGGTAGGCTGCCACGGCATTCATGTAGTCGCGGATGAAGGCGTCGTCATCCTCCTCTTCCGGCGCATCTTCGTGATGGTGATGGTGGTGGTGGTGCGCTGCCTCCTCTTCGGGACATGCCCCCGCCTCGATCTCCTCTGCCCGCCGGTAGGCGGCATCGACGTCCTCGGGATCGTGGGGCGTTGCGCGGAGCGTGACGGTGGGGATGCCGTTCTCGTCAAATCCGATGAGATTTCTGTGGCTGTGGATGTGTTCGATCATGTGGTGGTCTCCTTCTGCATGGAGTTGCGCTCGAGCTGCGCCGCAAAGCGGCACAGCTCGATGCCAAGTATGGTGACAGCAAGAAGCAGCTGCAGCGCGCCCACCGCAAGGAGCGCGGGGTGCGCTGCGCCGTCTTCTCCCAGGTAAACCGCCGCCCTCAGGGTGGCGAGGGAGCTGTTGACAAGGGAAAACGAAAAGGCCGCAAGGGCCGGGGTAAAGGGCCTTCGAAGATACCCAAATGCCATCGGCAGTACCGCCAGGAAGGCAAGGAGCGAGAGGAGCCACAGGAAAAGGACGAGAGCTCCTGCCGGCTCCACCGCGGACTGCAGAACGCCCATCAAAAACAATGGGAGCGGTGCGGCAAAGATGCCGACAAGGGGCGCCTGGGGCGCGGGAACCGGGACCGTTCTTCTTCGATAGAGAAGAAGCGGATACCAGACAAGAAGGGCCGCCCCAGTCAGGGCAAGGATGCCGCGGCCCAGCGCCTGTTGCGAGAAGGCCGGCGCCGTGACCGCCGCCGCGGCGGGACCCACGAAGACCAGAAAGGCCGGGGTGTCAAAGGTGGAGAGAGGTTTTCCGAGAAACCGCACCGAGTAGGAAAGAAGAAATACCAGGTGCAGCAAAAGAGCGCCGGCCCAGAGAACTTCCGCAGGGCCTGCCGCCACCCGCTGCAGGATGGCGGCAAGAAAGGAAAGCCCCATCGGGAAGGTGCAGAGGATGCCCCCCGTCACGGGGCTTGCAAGGTCGGAAAGGAGCCTTGCCGGGTCGGACAGGATGCGAAGGACAAGGAGCGCCATCAAAACCAGCGCGATTCCCAGCGTCACCTGCCAGAGGGGGGCGGACCAGCCAAGC
Source organism: Lachnospiraceae bacterium (assembly GCA_022483465.1). GTDB lineage: Bacteria > Bacillota > Clostridia > Lachnospirales > Lachnospiraceae > CAG-791. The sequence continues at coordinate 992,442 of JAKVNF010000001.1, forward strand.
AATGCATTGGTCAGCGCCGAGAAGGCGAGGAACAGGCCGGACAGCGCCGGCGGCACGTTGAAGGGGGAGTGAGTGTCATCCACGGGGAGCCTTCTTTCTTGCTGCAGTAGATAGTTAGTGTTCCTATTATTTTTGTATGATTTGAACACAGCCGCTTTCTCCTGTCAACGTCAACTTTCCGGATTCTGCCGCTTTGTTTTGCGTGCCCGGCGTGTTATCATGCGCGATAGGAAATTGCCGTCGATAGACTTATTTAATTTCCTTTGCTTACACGCATAACAATTTTTGCAGCATTTGTCGTTTCCCTGAGGAAAAGGGGGTGCAAGGATGGGAAAACACACTTTCGGTGAGCAGCTCCTGCAGGGCATGCTGATGCTCATCCTGCTCATCCTGGTGGCGCGCTCTGCGGGCCTCTCGAAGCAGATCCAGGGAACCAGCCGGGTCATCAACTACGCCGGGATCGTGCGGGGCTGCACCCAGCGGGTGGTCAAGCGGGAGCTCTCGGGACAGACCTCCGACGAGCTGATCTCCTATCTCGATGCGATCCTCTCGGAGCTCCAGGGCGGCGAGGGCACCTATCAGCTGACCGCCCTCCCGGATGCGGCCTACCAGGAACAGCTCTCCGAGCAGCAGACGGAGTGGGCCGACATGAAGCAGCAGATCGAAGAAGTCCGACAGAGCTCGGATCCCACAGTCCGGAGCGCGCTCTTTGATGCCAGCGAATCCTACTACGACCTCTGCGACAACACCGTGTCCCTGGCGGAGGCGTACTCGGAGAAGCTGCTTCGCCTCTCGGGGATCCTCGCCTGGTGCATCATCCTGAACCTGGCACTGCAGACCGTGATCATCCTCCACCGGACCTGGCTTGCCACCCGGGTCTTCCGCCGAAACGTGCTCATGGAGCAGAAGACCTATCTGGACTCCCTGACCGGCGTCTACAACCGGCGCTACTACGACGAGCTTCTGCACGAACTCGGGCAGGGGGAAGACTACAGCGTGATCTTCATCGACCTGGACCACCTAAAGCTCGTGAACGACACCTACGGCCACGACGCCGGCGACCGGTACATCCAGCGCTCGGTGTCCCTCATCCGCGCGCAGTTTCGGACCACGGACATGATGTTCCGGTTCGGCGGTGATGAGTTCCTGCTCTTTCTGAAGGGCTGCAGCGAGGACATCGCCGCAAGCCTCATCGAAAAGGCCTATGCCGCCGTACAGCAGGACAGCACCTTGGGGCACGGCTGCAGCTTCAGCTACGGGATCTTCTCCGCAAAGGCCAAAGACAACATTCCCCTAAAGACAGCCGTCATGGAGGCGGACCAGAGGATGTACCAGTTCAAGAAGGCCCACGGGGATATCCGGAGGGCGTGATCCGAGCAGCGCAGCAGACAGCAAAAACGGGCGGACCGCCGCTCCCTGCATGTTGGGGAGCATCGGTTCGCCCGTTTCCTGTTATTCATTTGTTTTCAGAGCATTGCCAGGATCGTGAAGATCAGCGTCAGGATCGGAAGGCCGCCCTGCATCAGGAGGATCTTGGGCTGGCTGGACACCGCCCCGTAGGCGGCAACCAGGATGATGTAGACCATGAGCACCGCGGTCATGGGAAGGCTTGCAAAGCAGAACACCGCCAAAAGGATCAACACGCCAATCAGGCCGTTGTAGACGCCCTGGTTCTTTAAGAGGGTCTTCACCGTGTCCTCCCGCAGCGTCTCCTGCGGGATCTTGAAGACAGAGCTCGTCTTTTCCGACGTGGGGGCAAGGGTCTCCAGGTAAAAGATGTAAAAGAACTCCAGTGCGGTGAGCACAGCAAGGATCACAGCGATGGTACGAATCATGGTCTCTCCTCCTATCGATTGTGTCTAAATCAATTGCTTACAATCTTATTTTACTCAACCGGTCAAGATTTGCAACCCCCGCAGCGCAAATTATTTCTCCGCGGGTTCGTGGTACACGGCGGGGTTCTCCGGCGTCGTGATGAGATAGCAGCTCTTTTGGTACAGGAGGGACGCGGGCAGGCGCCAGGGCCTGCCGATGCCAAAGCTGTCGGCGGCAAATTTCCCGTCCACAAAGAGCTCCGCGATGTCAAAGGGCGTCCGGATCTCCACAAAGCCGCAGGGGCTGGTGACAGAGAGTTTCTGCCATAAGAGCGGGCGGTCCCCGCCAAGGTGAAGCTCCTCCTCATAGGGCGGCGCAAAGGGCGCCGCGCAGGGCTCTGCCAGAAGCTTGGCCTGCTGCCAGGCAGGATCCAAGACCTCGTGAGAGACCCGCCTTGTTCCTTCCCAGGTCCAATAGCGCTGCGTTCCGCCCTCGATGGCAGCAAGGCTCCCGTTCAGCAAGTACCAGTCGGATCTTTCGCCCAATATCATCTGCCCATCCAGGCGGCGCAGGTACACCGCCTCGGCAAAGGGCAGGGTGTGAATCCGGATCGCGCCAAGGTTCAGTTCGCCGTCCCCCTCTCCCGAATATTCCTGCCCGTCGGCAAAGTGATAGACCGCGGGGATTCCGGGAATCCTTGCAAAGTACCAGTCCTTCCCCTGCCGGCAGATGGGCTGGGCCGTGGCAAAGACAAGCTCCCGCTCTCCCAGCTGCATCCGGACCGGGAAGAAGAAGGCGGTGTCCTCCGCAACATCGATGGCGGGGAAGGTCACCCCCAGGGCGGAAAGGACCAGATCCTTCCAGGGTGCCAGCTTCTTATGGCGCTGGTGATGGCAGACAAAGACAAAGCCGGACCTGCCGTCGGTTCGAAGCGCCGTTCTCGGGGTGGTCTCATCCTCCGGGACGGGCGTCTCCAGCGAGGGGACATAGTGCATCGGGGCGAGCAGCTCCCCGAAGTCCTCCGCAAACAGGTGCAGCAGGTTCAGCATGCCATACTGGGGGCGCGCCTCCCCGTGCTCGGAGAGGGCCGTGTCAAAGTCGTAGTTTCGGATCGGATAGTCATTGGGATAACCCGTGGCCCGGCTCTCCTGAAACGTGCTGTGCTTTCCGATCTGGTTCGTCCCGCCGTGGTACATGTAGTAGCCGATCAGGTTGTTGCCGGAGCCGAGCTTGACCAGGGACAGGGCATAGGCATCCATCGGCGAGATCCGCACCCTTCTGTGGTAGGTGGACTGCTGCCCCGGTCCCAGCTCACAGGTGGCAAAGGGGTAGCGCTCATAGGGCAGGTGCCAGCCGTCCGGGGCGGTCTTCTGGATCAGGTCCGCGCCCACCGCCGCATCGTTCCGCTCCGGGTTGAAGACATAGTGCGGGGAGAGGGGAAGGGGATCTGTCCCCTCGCTCCAGGGGGCATCCGGATACGCAGAAAAAACCGGCAGCACCTCGTCCACCGGGATGCGCGCGCCGCTTGCCGCGTTCCAGCCGGTCACCGTGTACAGGGGCACCCGAAAGCCGATCTCCTCCGCCATCTTCTTCAGCGTCAGCAGGTGCTGCGCCCCGTTTGTCAGCTCGTTCTCGATCTGCACGGCGATCACCGGGCCGCCGTCCTCGTAGAAGAGGCCCTGCACCTGCTGAAAGATCGCGGAAAACCACTTCCGCACCAGAAAGAGGTAGGTGGGATCATCGGTGCGAAGGGGAAGCCCCTTGGCAACCAGCCAGTCGGGGAAGCCCCCGTTTCTCGCCTCCCCGTGGGCCCAGGGGCCGATGCGCAGCACCACAAAGAGGCCCTGCTGCCCGCAGAGCTCCACAAAGGCCCGCACGTCGTTTTCCCCGGCAAAGTCCAGAACCCCCTCCTCTTCCTCGTGGCAGATCCAGAACAGGTAGGTGGAGACAAGGCGGATGCCCCCGGCCTTCATCTTGGCAAGTTCCTTCGCCCAGTCCTCTCGCGGGCAGCGGGAGAAGTGAAACTCCCCCATGACCGGGAGCCAGGGCTTTCCGCCCTTTGTGAGGTACTGACTTGTGAGGTCAACAGGATCCGTGTCCCGGTTGTATCTTCCGAGGTTCAAGTGGTGCCGCAGGACAGCCGGCGGCTTATCGAAGGCAAACTGGCAGTGCATGGAAACTCTCCTCCTTTTCCTATCCCAAATGATACGGGCAGACCCCGTCCCCTGTCCACGCATCTTTCGCGCATTTTCGACCAGGTTCTGCGCATATTGAGGCAGAGCAGTTCCATCCGTTTTCGCTTTTCTCAGAAAGTCCCGGTCATCCGCCCTTTCCCGCCTCCCGAAGGCGAAGGAGCTGGCATACGACTGCCCAAAGGACCCCTGCGACCGGCCAGACCACCCAGGTGGACTGCCAGGCGCCCGTCAGAAAGCTGACAAGGAGGTAGAGGGCCGTGACAAGGCTCCAGTAGATCCCGCCGTAGCGGCGGCTGCTGCGCTTGTCCGCCCGTGAGAACGCTCCCTCCTCCAGGAGGACCTGGAAGGACTCCCACACCCCGGATACAAAGACGATCTCAAAGACGCCGATTCCGACAAGGAGAGGAAGCAGGGAGACACCCGCGCAGTCGAGCATGGCGTTTCTCCCAGCCCCCGGGAGCACCTCCGCCAGCAGCACCGGGATGGCGCTGAGGATGCACAGGAGCACCCCTGCGGCGAGGCCGCGGTTTCTCGCACCTCGGAAGGCCTCCCGCTTCTCCCGGGTGAGGCCTTCCACACCGTAGGCGGTGTCGAGGGACTCCCTCCGAAAGCCCTCATAGGGCTCCCGCTGCATGTCGCCCGTCACAAAGAGGAAAACGCCTCCTGCCACCAGAACAAGGAGCAGGGCAACGCCAAAGCCGGAAGCCTGTCCCTCCGACATCCGGATCCAATGCATCTCCTGCGCGCCGGTCAGAAGAAGGAGCGGCACAGGGCTCAGAATGCAGAGAAAGACCCCGAAGGCCGTTTTCGGAGCCAGCATTCGCTCCAGGGCGAGAAAGGCATTTGCCTCCCCCAGGGAGACCGAAAGGAGCTTCTCTCCCTGATCATCGAGAACTTCCGGCTCCGCCTCTCCCTCCGGCTCCTCGCACTCATCCCGGAGCAGGTAGTCCGTGCTGACACCGAAGGTCCTGGAGAGGAGCAGGATCTTGTTCAGGTCCGGCACCGACTGGGCACTCTCCCACTTGGAGACCGCCTGCCGGCTGACTCCGAGCTTCTCCGAGAGCTCTTCCTGGGACCCGCCCGCCTTTTTCCGCAGCATTGCGATCTTGTCTGCCAGTATCATCTTGTTCTCCCGTGCCGCCTGTCTGTGTTTGGGTCTGTCTCAGCGGCTTCCTTTCTGCAGGGAGCGTACCAGATTCCGCCGTGGCAGGCCGCCAGGTCCGCCTTGCACTTTGACAACCAGAGGCTGCAGCTGCCGCTAAAACGCGGCACAGGGTATCGGTACCGATAATCAGTCAAACGGGAGCTCCTCTTCCTGAAATTCCGGGGTCTCCCTGGCAGGTTTTCTATAGCCATCCCCCAGCGCCCGGATCCGCTCCTTTCGGGGAAGATCCGGATCGATTCCCATCTCCTCCCAGGTGACTCCGTAGGGCGCCCCGCCAGAGGTGTAGCCTGCGATGTAGGCAAAGGTGCCATCACACCACTGCTCCTGCTCCTCCCAGTGCTGTTTCAGCCGTTTTGTGGGCCGACCGCCGCTTTTTATCACCCGGTGCTCATAGCGCTTCCATCCCATCCGCTCATTCTGCTGCAGGAAGGCGGCAATCTTTTGCTTCACAGAAAGCGAGGGGTCCACACCCACTTCCTCCCAAGTGATGCCGTCCTGCTCTCCCAGGATGTAACAGTACGTATTGTTATGGGGCAAGCTGTACTTTTTTCCCTTCACCGCACAGTCCCCCGCCACATGGATGGCTTGTTTTCTCGCACGCCTATGCCTGCTCTGTGTTTCGATGTCCTTCCGGGCGATGTTCTTCTGCTCCTCGGAGACCGAAATTCCCCAGAGAGAAAGGTCTTTTGCTCCTCGAGTCTCATCGACCCCAAGCTTCGTGCAGTACCGGGACAGAAAGTCCGGTTCTGAAGAATCCGGATGTTCTTCGAAGATCTCCTTTGCCCTGGCAAGCCGGTTTCTGCGGGCCTGCTCCTTTTTTTGCTCGGACTTTCCCATTCTGCTGCCTCACCTTTCCCGTTGCCCTGTCCTGCTCCCGCAGGATGGCCTCCGATATCCGCTTACTCTGTCTCTCCCATTTTTCCCGGCACCCCGGTTCTCTCAAAGACGTACGCTGTCTCTGTTGACCGGTCCGGATTGAAGCGATAGCCGGAGAGGGCAAAGCCCTTTGCCTCCTCCGGGTCCTGCGCCCCAATGCCGGCAAGGTATCGGACCATCTCTCCCCTTGCCATCTTGGCATAGACGCCCTTCTGCCGGAGTTCTCCCTCCTCCATCTCACCGAAGACGCAGGTCACAAACCGGTCTCCCGACTGCAGAAAGGGTTCCACCGCCCGGGCATACTCCTTCGAGGCAAGGTTCAGGATCACACGATCCTCCCCAGTCACCTCATGATACAGCGCATCCCCCCAGTAGGCATAGAGGTTCTTCTCCCCCAGCGGTGCCCCCTTCGCCTGCATCTCGAGCCGATAGGGAACGACACCGTCGAAGGGCCGCAGCACGCCGTAAAAGCCGGATAGGATCCGGACGTGCTCCTGCACCCAGGCAAGGGCCGTCTCCTCCAGAACCGCCGGGGCCAGGCATGTGTACTGGATGCCATCGTAGGAGAGGACTGCGGGAGTCAGATTGCGCGAGAGGTCCATATCTGCAAAGAGCGCCCGGCTCGCCGCGGTGATCGCATCGCCCGCCGCCCAGAGTGTCTTCTGCTCTTTTTCTGAAAGGCCTGCGATCCAGTCCCGGAGCACTTTTGCCCGGTCCAAAAACACCGGCATGCCCGTGACCGGGAACGTGTCGGTGTCCACCCGCATCTTTTTGGCCGGGGAGAGGAGAATCTTCATTCTGCCTTCCCCTCGTCCAGCATCTCCAGCATCTGCCCCGGGTTGTCCGCTGCCTTCACCTTTTCCATCGCCCGCTGGATGATGCCGTTCTCGTCGATGAGATAGGTGGTGCGCACGACGCCCATCGTGGTCTTGCCGTAGAGCTTCTTCTCCTGCCAGACCCCGTAGGCCTCGATGACGGTCCGCTCCGGATCGGAGAGGAGGAGAAACGGCAGGCCGTACTTCTCCTCAAACTTCTTGTGCGAGGCCACCGTGTCCTTGGAGACGCCGAGGACCACCGCGCCCTTCTCCCGAAACTGCGGATAGAGCTCCCCGAAGCCGCAGGCCTGCTTCGTGCAGCCGGCGGTCATGTCCTTCGGATAAAAGTACAGCACCACCTTGCTCCCGCGAAAGTCCGTAAGGCGGCGGATCGTTCCGTTCTGATCCGGCAGTGCAAAATCCGGTGCCATCGTTCCCACTTCCAGCATATCGTTTCCTCCTAACTGTTGTCCTGTTCTGCCCCGGTGACAAAAAGTGCATCCGGTTTTGGGTCCGTCTGCAAAAACCAGACGGCAACGCCTGCTTGTTTTGCCCTGGCAAGAGCCTGCCCGAAGGCGGGCTGGGTCCTGTCATTGGGCAGGACCTGCTCCACACCCTTCATGCAGATCACAAAGGCAAGGCCCGCGTGGATGCCCTCCCCGGCAGCCCTTGCCAGCTCTCCCAGGTGCCGGACCCCGCGCTCCGTGGGCGCATCGGGAAAGTAGCCGACGCCGCCCTCCTCCAGGGTGCAGCCCTTGACCTCCAGAAGATACGTCTCGCTTCCCCGGCGCATCCAGAAGTCGATCCGCGAGGCGCCGTAGGTGGTCTCCGGGCGGATCTCGTCAAACCCGCGCGTCTGCAGCCACTCGTAGACGACCGCGTTGGGCGCCTGGGAGTCGATGTTGTAGAGCTTTTCGCCCCGGTATGCTCCGACGAGGTCGTAGGCGGTCTTTCGGTTTGGGTTCCCGCTCTTTGTCAGGATCACCTGCGCCCCGGGGAGAAGGAGCTCCCCGAGCCGCCCGGTGTTCTTGACGTGGACCGTGATCTCTTCCTGCTTCAATAGGACCTGGGCGGTAAAGCGGTTGTTCCGCCGGACAAAGACCGCCGGGCAGATGTTCTCATATCTCATGTCTGCCCTCCGCCTCGCGCCTTCGGTACTGCGCCATCCGCGTGATGAGATCCGCAGGGAGCGGCTGATCCAGCGGAAAGCGCACCGCGCCCCGGGAGGTCCCGTAGGGGGCAAGCTCCTTCCGGAAGGCCTCGATGGGCCCTGCCGTCGGATAAAAGCCAAGGTGCTGCTTTGCCGCCGCGTAGTAGACGAGCACCACGGACTTGCCCCGTCCCCCGCGGGGCCCGGGTTCTAACGTAATCCGAAGAGCCGGCATCGAGTAGGAGATGCACTCCTCGGCTCCCGGCAGGGCTTCCCGCAGGATCTGCTGCATCGCGCGGAGCACCTCCTGGACCTTCTGCGGCTGCGCCTTGATATACTGCTCCGTGCTCTCCCAGACCGGCATCTGGCACCTCCTGTTTCACTTCGTTTCATTGATTGTTTCAGTGATATTTCATTTCTATTTCAATTTGCCCGCCCGATCTGCGCGCCAATCGCGATCTCTGGCGGCATATTGTCCTGACATCTTTCGGCGTTTTCTCTCCACTTCCGTGTCAGTCCGAAATTTTCCCGCAAATTCAGCGGTGACGGGCCCGCTTTTTCCGGTATAATCAGGGTGGAACAAATTATATCGATTTCACAGAAAACGGGGCAGACCCTGCACCCGTTTTGCCATTCCATCAGGAGGAACTTTCATGAGCAAGACCTGGACCCGAGAGGAGCGCTACCGCGTGCTGCAGGACCCGGAGGAACTGCGCCCGCTCCACGACGCCGTCCGGCAGTCTCCCTACCGGCAGACCTGCCACGTCCAGCCGGTGACGGGGCTGTTGAACGACCCCAACGGCTTCGGCTACCACGACGGGCTCTGGCACCTGTTTTACCAGTGGTGCCCCTGGGGCGCCGTGCACGGCCTCAAGTACTGGTACCACGTAACCTCCAAGGACCTGGTCACCTGGCAGAATGAGGGCGTCTGCATCCGCCCGGACACCGAGTGGGACAACAAGGGCGCCTACTCAGGCTCTGCCCTCTCCGGCCACGGGAGCCTCTACCTGTACTACACCGGCAACCACCGGGATCCGGACTGGACCCGGAAGTCCTATACCTGTCTGGTGCGTCTTGCCGATGACGGCACCGCCGTCAAGGCCAAAGAGCCGCTCTTTGGGCCCAACCCCGACTATACCGAGCACCAGCGGGACCCCAAGATCCTGCAGGACTCCCAGACCGGGCTGTACTGGATACTTCTGGGCGCCCAGACGAAGGACCACCATGGGTGCGTGATCTGCTACAAGTCCACCCAGCCGTTTTCCGGCTGGACCTTTGCGGGCCAGCTCAAGGTCCCCGGCTTTGAGGACTTCGGCGACATGTGGGAGTGTCCCTCCATCGAGCGCATCGACGGCACCGACGTGCTGCTCTTCTGCCCCCAGCACCTTTCCATCGAGGGCCGGGGCAGCGCCCAGAACCACAACGGGTATCTTCTCGGCCACATGGACTATGAGACCCTGACCTTCACCCCGATGGGCCGGTTCCATGTGCTGGACCGGGGCTTTGACTCCTACGCCGCAGAGTGCGCGGCGACGATCCATCACAACAAGGACCGGGCCATCCTGGTCGCCTGGATGGGCCTGCCGGATGTCTCCTACCCCACTGATGACGAGAACTGGGCCAACTGCCTGACCCTGCCCCGGGTCCTTCGGATGCGGGGGCGGCGCCTGATCCAGACGCCCATCGAGGAGCTCAAGCGCCTGCGCGGACAGACCGTCGACCCGTCGGCCGGCGTGCTTCCTGCCGCAGCCGACGTGGAGGTTCTGTGCGGAGGCGGGGATCTCTCCCTGGTGCTCCTGTCCCGGCCGGACGGACAGGGGGGCTTTCGGATCACCTGGGACAGCGCCGCCAAGCGCTTTACCGTGGACCGCTCCGGCATGACGAACCGCTTCAACGAGGCGGAGGGCGAGTCGAGATCCCGGAATCTCACCGGTCTTGCCCACCTTCGGATCTTTTTGGATCACAGCTCCATCGAGATCTTTGTCAACGACGGCGATGCCGTGTTCACCTCCCGGGTTTTCCCGACCAATGAGGAACACCACTTTTCGCTCCAGGGCGACGGAAAGCTCCGCGCCTGGGAGATGCTCCCCGCTGTGCAGGATGACTTTGTCATCTGAGATTCTCCGGATTCTCCACTTCCGAATACGTCCGGTACGCGAGCCTTGCATGCTCCGCCCGGTTCATGATTTCACCAAGGTCCAGGCTTCCCCGCTCGTGAATGGCACTGCCGATCGAGAGGGGAATGTCCTGGGCCTTTGCTTCTTCCATGATTCTCCGCTCGAGGAACTTCGCCCCCGCCGCATCCATGTCGTACTCAAAGATCAGGAACTCGTCCCCGTCGATGCGGAAGATCCGTCCCAGGTCTGCAAAGCGCGCCAGGGTCTCTGCGGTCTTCTTCAGCAGCTGATTTCCCGCCTCGATGCCCGCGACGGCGTTGACGTGGTCCAGGTCCCGGACATCGCAGACCAGGATGGCGCAGGAGCGCTTGCTGTCGTACTGCCCGGCAAGCCGCGCCAGGCCGCGCCGGCTGCCGACGCCAGTCATGCCGTCCCGGAAGCTCTCCTCTCGGAGCTGCCCCTGCACCCCCTCCAGCCGAATCAGGACCGCCAGAAAGTCCGTCAGCGTGAGCAGCAAGAGGCTCGCGTTCCGGAAGGTCTCCTCCGAGGAGTTGACCACCAGGGTCAGCCCCATCGGCTTTCCGCCGATCACCAGCTGCCCCGAGACCACGTTTCGGATGTTCGGGATCGGGATCCGCATGGTCGGATTGCTGCGGCAGAACGCCGCATAGTCCGAGAGCAGAACCACCCGCTTGTCCGTGAATTGCTGCACCAGCGGCGCGATCCGCTCGGCCACAATGCTCTGCATCTCCTCCCTGGCGGGGACATACCCCTCCCGGTGCCACTCGTGGGTACAGGAGAAGGAGCTGCCCGCCGCATTGCGCTCTAAGATCAGCACCCGCTCCGCCCGAAGGCTCCTGGCAATGCCGCGCAGGGTGGACTGGATGGCCGCCCCCGGCTCCTCCTGGGACAGGCCCGACTCAATGGCCTCGTTGGCGCCGTTTTCCTGCAGGAGCAGGACGTTTCCGCCAGTGGAGAGCCGGATGTAGTCGCTCATCAGGATTCCGACGCTCAGGACCGCGGTGCTGCCGTGCCAGGGGATCAGGAGGTCGCGGTTTAGCAGCATCCGACCGCCCTTCCACCTGCGGTTCCAGCACACCACCCGATTTCTCGAGAGGGAGTTGTTGCGGCAGGTCTCGCAGGGCGTGTCCCGTCCGGCCATCAGCTCATAGCAGTGCTTCTCCGAGACGTTATCCTCCGGAGAGATGCCCAGGGACTGGCGCATGGACGGGTTCATGAACAGGACCCGGTAGCTCTCCGGATCGATGATGCAGACGTACTCCGGGGTATCCTCCAGAGCGCCCATGTCGATCAGCACCTGCTCCCCCGGATAGACCAGTTTTTCGCCGCGGAGATTGGTCTCGAGGCGCCGCTTTCCCGCCAGGGTGAACACGCTCAGAAAGTCCTGACCCTCCACGCCGTAAGCAAGGCCGCTCTCCAGTGTGATGCGGCAGGGAATGCCGTCCACGTCGGTGAGCTCCTCTGCGGTCTCCTCCAGCGCATGCTCCGCCGCCTTCAGGTGGCTTAAGTTGGAGATGCCGGCGAGCAGGACGAAGGAGCAGATCTGGACGCGCCCCACCACAACCCCGGAGAGATCGGCGTGGGAGATCGCATCCGCCAGGATCTCCTCCAGATGCTCCAGGAAGCCTATGCCATACCGGGAGGAGATCTGCCCCAGTCCCCTGGGTGCCAGGTTCAGGACGCAGTAGTCCGTGCGGCTCACCCGCAGGGCATCGTCGAACTTGGCCCCCGCGGCATAGATGCCGCGGAAGTTCAAGAACTTCGTCACGGGATCCAGCACGGTCTGGTCCATCGCCACCTCAATGTCCTGGGTATCGGTGAGCAGGCACAGGATTCCGGCGGTCTCGTTTCCCCGGTAGTAGGGGATGCCGACGAGGCGCACCTGGCGAATCGTCCCCTCCCGGATGACCGTGCAGGGGACCGCGAGCTCCTTTCCGGTGCGCAGCACCTCCCGCTCGTGCTGGGCCAGCTGCCGGATGTCCAGAAAGAAGGGGATCGATTTTCCGGTCTTGCCCCGCACCACGTCCAGGGACAGGCCGCTATAGGCGCGGAAGGCATCCGACATGCCCTGCATCGCGCCGGTCCGGTCCACCCAGAAGAACTTCATTGCTGCGCTGTGCGAAAGCGCTGTGAAGAGACCATCCCACTCTCCCTCCTTGGGTGCAGCAGCCCGCAGCGCCGAGGTCTCGTCCGGGAAGGTGGAGGCAAAGGTCTCCAGTAGCTCCCTTCTCGTGTCCTTTCTCTCCCAGATGTCCTCCCGCTCCAAAAGCAGCACATCCCGGTTGCGGTGCTTGAAGAACACGATCGCATGGAAGACCGACCAGTGATACCGGCCGTCCTCCCGGTGAATCCGAAAAAGCCCGGTCGCCTCGGAGCGGCCGGAGGCCTGGGCCTCGTCGCAGAGGCGGTCCTTGTTCATAAATTCCAAAAACCGCTCCCTGTCATCGATGTGGACGAGCTCCTTCGTGTAGGTCCGGATCTGCTCCTCCACGCCGGTTCCATCGTCCTCGGTGCCGATCTCCCCGTGGATCGAGCTGTAGACGTGGACCTTGTCGTGCTCGTAGTCCAGGTAGTAGATGCCGTCAAAGATGTCCAGCACGTTTCGGTAGAGGTTGTCGAGGAGCCGGGCCTGGCTGATCCTGCTCTCTCCGCCGATATCCACCAGGCTTGCCTTCCCGTACCAGAGTTCCCGGGTGCCGGCGATCTTCTCGGCAGTGACCATGATGTAGTGGCCGTTGTCCACGTAGGTCAAAGACCCGGCCTTGCCGTCAAAGACCTTCTCCAGAAAGCTGCAGATCTTCTTCTGCGGTCCCCAGGCACCGGAGGCGAGATTGTCATTTGCCATCTTCTGGTCCAGGGTCCCCGTGGCCCGCAGCACGTTCATATAGACCTCGTTGGCGGTCAGCAGGGTCGGTGCCTTCCCGTCAAAGGAGAAGATCGCCACCGGCTTTTCGGTCACCGTGTTGACCAGGCCGACCCGGGAGAAGATCCTGCGCTCCATGTCGGACTCGCTGGTGATCCCCTTGCGGGTCATCTGCTCCATGACGACGGAGAAGGGCTCCGGCTTTCCGTAGTACCAGCCCTGAATTCTCCCGCAGTCAATGCTCTTTAAAAACTCCAGCTGCTGCTCGTTCTCCACGCCCTCGGCCAGCGTCAGAATGCCCAGGGACTTTGCCATCATCACGACGCTCTTGATGATCTTGCGGCCCCGCTCATCGAAGTTGCGGAAGAACTCCATGTCGATCTTCAGGACGTCGAACTGGAAGTAGTGGAGGACGTTCAGGGAGCTGTACTCGCTGCCGAAGTCGTCGAGCCAGACCTCAAACCCGGCGTCGTGAAAGTCCCGGATGATCCCGGCGAGCTTTTCCCGGTCCCAGGCCATGACGGTCTCCGTGACCTCCACGTGGATGCTCTCCCGGGGCAGGTCATACCGGCTCATCAGATTTTCCAAGAGTTCCAGCGGATGGATGAGATCGAAGTCCAACTTGGAGAGATTGACCGAGACCGGCAGGATCATATGGCCGTTCTGGAGCCTTTCGTGGAGCAGGCGGCAGACGTTCTCGATGATGTAGGCGTCCAGCTTGCCGATCAAGTGGACTTCCTCCAGAAGCGGCACGAATTCCGCCGGAGAGATCATGCCCTTCACCGGGTCCTCCCAGCGGGCCAGCGCCTCGAAGCCGCAGAGCTTTCCCGTCAGGGTCCGCACCACGGGCTGATAGTAGACATGAATGTCGCCCTCTGCCAGGGCGCTCTCGAAGTGATTGAGCAGGTAGGTGCGCTTTTCGCTCTCCTCCTGCATCCTGCTGCTGTAGACGGCAGCATACTGGGTGGCATCCTGGCTGATGGAGTCGCAGGCAAGCCTTGCCCGGTCCAGCGCCGCCTTCAGGGTGTCGTCGTCCGCCCCCGCCTCCGGCAGGTAGATGCCGGTCTTGAGCTGGATGCTCTTGCTGCGGATGCCGCTCTGGATCTCCTCGGTCACCTTTTGGATGCCGGTCTCCACGCCCCTGCGGCGCACGATCGCCGCGAAGTTGTCCGCGGAGAGGTGTCCCACAAAGCCGTCCGGAAAGGAGGCCCGGAGGGTCTCCGCGATCTCCTTGATGAGCCGGTCCCCGGCCTCGACGCCGTAGGAGCGGTTGAAGAAGCGAAAGTTGGTGATGTTGAAGTAGAGGCAGCACCAGTCCCCGAGGACCTTCTCCCCCCGCTTGGTCTTCAACAGATCCAGGGAGGAGGCGGTGAACTCCTTGACCCCGGGAAGGCCGGTGAGGCCGTCGCTGAGGAGGCTCGCCTTGTGCATGGCCTCCGTGAAGATCTGGCAGACATAGATCGGCGTGTTCTGCCGCACGGCGCAGGTGATCAGCATCTGTGCCGGGAGGATGGAGCCGCCGGCCTCCGGGATCTGGTAATACCAGGTGGAATACTTTGCCCCCCGCACCACATGCAGGGAGAGGGGTTCCCGGTCGCTCTCCCTCGTCATGCCGGCGAAGGTGCCCCCGGTTCTCTCGTAGAACTCCGCCTCATTTTTGCAGCCGTAGAGTTCCGGAACCGCGCGGTTCACAAAGAGAATCTGCTCCTTCTCATCCGCCTGGATGATGCAGATTCCCCCATCCATCTCATCATAGAATTCGTGGTATTGTGCCTGATCCAATGTGAAAGACATCTTGACCTCCTGTGTGCTTCGCACGCAAAAGGAAAGCAGTCCAAGGAAGTTTCATCCGCCTGCTACCTTCGCCCTCCCCTGCACGAGGTGCGGCGGGTTCCCGCACCTTGCTCACGGAAATCATTATAGCATCAGTCAGAAGAAAATACTGTCCCTCAATTTGATAACTTCCATATTTTTTACCTCCCGCAAATATTTACAGTGGTTAATTGTCTCTTTTTTGTTCTATCTTTCGCAGCTCACTCGACAGCCTTGAGGGACTCGGCCATGTTGATGCGGCGGATCTGCCGGCGCATGAAGCCGTTCACGACGGCCGCAAAGAGCACCGTGATGACCAAGGAGAGCAGGCAGCTGACGGGCTCCACCTTGATCTGGTAGGTCATAGCATCGAGGAGGATCCTATCCATCACCGCGTGGGTGCAGAGGATTCCCAGGGGGATGCCAAGGATCCCCGCAATCAACGAGAGCACCAGGTTCTCCCGAAGCACGTAGAAGCGGACCTCCTTTGGCGTAAAGCCCAGCACCTCCACCGTCGCGATCTCGCGGCTTCGCTCTGCCAGGTTGATGTTGGTCAGGTTGAAGATGACGACAAAGGAGAGGGCGCCGGCAAAGGCGACGATCAGCCAGATGATGTAGTTGAGGCAGTTGACGGAGCGGTCCACCTTGGCCCGGCTCTCGGAGAGCCGCGTGACGCCGGTCACGCCGTCAATCTTTCCCAGTGCCTCCCCGAGGGAGCGCTCCGCCTCCTGGGAGAGACTCTTGGTGCGAAGAAGCAGGGTGTTCGGCTCCGACGCGCCAAAGAGCGCCTCATACGTATTCTGGGAGGTCAGAAGGAAGTTTCCGATGTAGTTGACAAAGACGGGGCCGGCCGTCAGGGTCTTCTCTCCATCGTCGGAGGCCTTAAACGCCTCCCCCTCCACAAGGTCCAGCTTCCCGGCAAGCCGCTTGGAGACAAGGACCGACCCGTCGTCCGGCAGGGAGAGTGCGGCGCCATCCTGCGCGTCCTGCAGGGTCCAGTAACCGGACAGATCCGTCCCATCTGCAAAGGCATAGAGGCTGACCGAGCTCATCGAGGACGTGTCGGAGGAAACATCCAGAACCTTGCTGTAGGCGGGCAGGACGCCGGTGACGCCCGTCTCGTCTTCCGCGGCTTTGACGATGTCCGCAAGATCTGCCTCCTCCGTGTCGATCGTGCACTCGATCTCATAGGTCTGGACGCCGTCGTACTGCTGGCTTCCCACGTGGATCATGGAATCCCGCACGCCGAAGGCCGTGACGATCAGGGCGCAGGAGCAGCCGATGCCCACCAGCATCATGATCATCCGGATCTTGTAGCGAAACATGTTCCGGAGGGTCGCCTTTTTGAGAAAGGAGAGCCGGCTCCAGAGCGGGGTGCAGTACTCGAGCAGGATCCGCTTGCCGGGCTTTGCCGACTTCGGGCGGATCAGGGACGCCGGGGTCTCCTGCAGCACCCGCACGCAGGCGGCCAGGGTGCCGAGGCCGATGGCAAGAACCGTGACAAGGAGGGTGACAAGGGCGAGCTGCCCGTCAAAGCGGTAGCGGAGCCCGATGAAATCGTAGAGCGTTGCGTATGCTGCCCAGAAGCCCCGGGGCAGAAAGTACGTGCCCGGGAAGAAGCCGCCCGCCCAGCCAAGAAGGGCCGCGCTCACCGCATAGCGCAAGTACTTGCCCGCAATGGCAGGGCCCGAGTATCCGAGCGCCTTGAGGGTGCCGATCTGGCCCCGCTCCTCCTCCACCATGCGCAGCATCGTCGTGACGCACACGAGAAGGGCGATCAGGATAAAGAACAGCGGGAAGATGTCCGCGATCGAGTGGATGATGGAGGTGTCGCTCTCAAAGCTCACATACCCCGCGTTCTCCCGGCGGGTCAGGACATAGACCTCCGGCTCCTCCACGCCGTTGTCCTTCGCGGCGGACACTGCCTCGTCCCGGGTCATCGGGATGGCCTTGCGGTCAATGAGGTCCGAGAGGCCGCTGATGGTGTCCTGGCCGAGGAGGTTCTTCAGGTTGTCAGCATCCTCCTGCGACATCCCAGCCTGCTTTGCAAAGTCGTCCACCGAGAGATCGGAGAACTGCGCATTGGCCGCAGCCTCGGCCTGTTCGCGGATGTCGGAGAGCTGCGCTTCTTCCGCCTCCTCCGTCATCATGCCGGCGGCAACGGCCGCATCCAGCTGGGTCTTTGCCTGCTGGACCTGCTCCTCCACCTGGTCGTCGATGTCTGCCTGGATCTTCTTTGCCTTGTCGCCAAGCTCATCCAGGGCGTCCTGCTTCTTCTCGTCTGCCTCGTCTTCGATGTCCGAGAGGATGTCCTCATATCGCTTGTCTGCCAGCGCCTCGGCCTCCTGCTTCACGCCGTCCTGGTACTTGTCTTCCAGGTCGTCATAGGCGTCGGAAAAGATCTCCCCGGCATCCCCTTCCTTGCGCGAAGAATCCAGCACGAGATCCGCCTCGGTGTAGTAGTCGGAGGTAAAGCTCTCCAGGGGCAGGTACAAAAAGCCCTTGCGCTCCCCGGTGCCGTTGGCGGCGCTCCCCCGGTCGGTGGAGAGATACAGCGGCGAGTTCACAAGGCCCACGATCGTATAGGTGTCTCCGGAGAGACCGTCCTTCGTGTCCTCGTCGTTGTCCGAAGAGACCGTGACGGTCTTTCCCAGGTCCTCCTCCGTAAATGCCCGGTGGTCCGCAAGACACTCGCTGTCATTCTTCGGCATGCGCCCTGCGGTCAGGCTCGGCACGTTGACCCGCTCCGGCAGGGACAGGACCAGGTAGTCCTCCGTGTTCCCGTCAAAGGTAAGGAGCACGTCCTCCGATTTTGCCCCCTCCGCGTCGGCAATTCCGGAGACCTTCCCCAGTGCCTGAATGTCATCCCCGGAAAAGCCCAGGGTCGAATAGATCCGGTAGTCGTAGAAATTCTGGGCATCCAGATACCGGTCCGCCGCATCCCACATCTGCTCCCTTGTCACCTTGAGTCCGGACAGAAATCCCACGGACAGCAGCACGATCAGGAGGATGGAGAGATATCTTCCCTTCTTGGCCCGGATGCTGCGGCGCGCAAGCTTCCCGGCCGTCTTTCCCTGCCTCACCATTCGAGTTCCTCCGCTTTCTTCGGGTGCGCGTTGATCTCATCCGACCGGATCTTCCCGGACTGGATCCGAAGGACCCGGTCTGCCATCTGGGCGATGGCGGAGTTGTGGGTGATCATCAGCACCGTGGTCCCGTTCCGGCGGCCCAGGTCGTAGAGCATCTTTAAGACCGCCTTGCCTGTCACAAAGTCCAGCGCCCCGGTGGGCTCATCGCACAGGAGCATTCTGGGGTTCTTGGCGAGGGCTCTTGCGATCGCAACCCGCTGCTGCTCGCCGCCGGAGAGCTGGGCGGGGAAATTCCCCGCCCGCTCCGACAGCCCCACCATGTCCAGGGCCTCCTTTGCCGGAATCGGATTGTCGCAGAGCATCGCGGCGATCTCGACATTCTCCAGGGCGGTCAGGTTGGGGATCAGGTTGTAGAACTGAAAGACAAAGCCCACGTCCCGGCGCCGGTAATTCACCAGCTCCTTCTCCTTCATTGCGGAGACCTCCCTGCCGTCGAAGAGGATCGTGCCGGAGGTGGCCCGGTCCATCCCGCCCAGGAGATTGAGAAGCGTCGTCTTGCCGGCGCCGGAGGCGCCCAAGAGGACACAGAACTCCCCCTCCTCCACGGAGAAGGACACATCGTCCAGGGCGCGCACCTCGCTCTCGCCCTGGCCGTAGATCTTGTCGACATGTTCAAAGCGGATCAGCTGCATGGAGACCTCCTTCGGCAATCGGATGCTGATACATACCTTTATTGTAACAGAACCGGCTCCCGCTGCCCCGACAAAACGCGGTGCTTTGGGTTGTTTTGCCCGGCAGGAGCCAAAAAAGGAGCTCCCCCGGCGGTGATGCCGCCGGGAGAGCCCCGCTTGATGTTGCGATGAAATGGTATCTCAGTTTCCGATCACGTCCCGGCAGGCCACCGGGGCACGGTTCATCATGTTGATCCCGGTGACGATCACCTTTCCGGAACCGCTCCCGGCCTCCACGACCTTGCCGTTTCCGATGTAGATGCCCACGTGGTCGATGTGGCCGTCCCTCTCCCAGTCATAGCAGCAGATGTCTCCGGGCTGGAGATTCCGCAGGGAGACCGCCCTGCCGGAGACCGCCTGGTAGTCGGTGTAGTGCAGGAGGGAGAGTCCCAGAGTGTCCCGGTAGACCAGGCGGATGAGTCCGGAGCAGTCCAGGCCGCCCGCCGACTCCCCGCCCCAGACATAGGGCGTTCCCACGAGGGAGAGTGCGTACTGCACCACCTCCTCCCGCTCCGCCTCGGTGTACGTCTCCTGGGCTTCCTCGCTGGAAGCGGCCTCGTCCTGGGATGCAGCGGATGCGGAGGCTGCGGTTTCCCCGGGCACATAGACCTCCTGGG
This sequence comes from Lachnospiraceae bacterium, assembly GCA_022483465.1. Classification (GTDB taxonomy): domain Bacteria; phylum Bacillota; class Clostridia; order Lachnospirales; family Lachnospiraceae; genus CAG-791. Next base: position 1,011,708 of record JAKVNF010000001.1, read on the forward strand.
CCGCGGGGAGCGTCACCTGCGTGTCATATTCCGGGTCCGTGTCATTGTCGGGTGTGGGATCGATGTCGTAGGTGTAGTAGGTGCCGTCTGCGGTGACCCCCTTGATGCAGGCGGCATCCACGCCGATCGTGCCGGTGAGGGCTCCTGTGGCGTCCACCACCTTTCCGTCCGGGGTGGCACCCCCTGCCACCAGCCGGCCGAAGCCGTCGAACAGGTAGCTCTTGCCGTTCTCGCTGACCCAGCCGTTCACCATGGCGCCGGAAGCGTCCGTGTGGTAGTAGTAGCCGTCCTGCAGCACCAGGGCATTCGCCTGGGTGGTGCCATCGTCATTCTGATAGATGAGTGCAGTCCCATTGGAGACAAAGCCCGCCGCGAAAACCGGCTGTCCCCCGGCGAGGGAGAGCATGGTGCCTGCGGTCAGGGCGACCAGGGCTCCGGCCGCGGAGAAGTGAAATGTCGTTGACATGTTTGGCCCCCGAAATTTTGTGTTCGGGGAAAATGATAGTCGATTTTGACCAGGGCTGTCAATGGAGATTGACCGGTTCTGTGCAAAAAATGTCCGGTCTGCCGTGTGGATTTTTTCGCCTTTTCCGGGGCGCAGAAAAGCCTCTGCAAAGGCAGAGGCTTGATGCATCCTATGATATTCCCCTTTGCAGGCCCTCTCAGTCCGCGAACAGGCTCCTGCAGGTGACGGGGTTTTTGCCGTTCAGCTTTACGCTGGAGATCTTGACCACGTTGGAGCTGGAGCTCGCCTGGCAGATCTTGCCGCCGCCGATGTAGATCCCCACGTGTTCCACCGTGCCGTCGCCGTCCCAGTCGTAGCAGCAGATGTCGCCGGGCTGCAGGTTGGAAAAGGCCACTTTCCGCCCGAGCTTGGACTGGAGATCGGCGTCGTGCAGAAGGGGATCCTGCAGAGCCGCCCAGTAGGCGTACACCACAAGGCCGGAGCAGTCCACGCCGTCCGCATCCTGGCCGCCCCAGACGTAGGGCTTGCCCACCAGGGACTGGGCCGCTGCCACCACCAGGGGGCGCCCGGTTGCCCCGTTGAGCTGCTCCGTCGCGGCGTCGAGCTCCACCATCTCGTCGTCCCACCAGGTTTCCTTCGGCCCGATGTAGAAGTCAATGACGCTGCCCCAGTCCTCCGCATAGGCGATCTGGGAGGGATCGACGCCGATCGTCGCAACACACTGGCCCAGCTCGTTGACGACATATCCGTCCACCGTGGCGCCGTCGGCCAGGAGGCGTCCCTGCTCATCAAACAGGTAGTTGGCGCCGTTTAAGGGAACCCACCCCGTCTGCAGGGAGCCGTCCGCCCCCGCCGCATAGGTGTAACCCTGAAAGGGCACCAGTGCATTCGTGATCAGGTTTCCCGCATCGTCATAGGCGTAGAGCTTGTCCCCCTGCTGCTGCCAGGTGGCCGCCTGCGCCTGCATCGGCGCTGCCGCCGCCGTGATGCCAAACACGATACCCGCAAGGGCCCCGACGATTCCCATTCTTTTTCTCATCCTGCCACTCCCTCACTTCCTTGGGCTGCTCTTTTGCAGCCATCCTGCACAACATACACCGCAAAAAGTGACCATGTCAACGCATTTTGGGGCAGCCGGCGCGCGGGCGTCTTTCCAGCAAAAAAGGCACGGGCCGCACCTCCAAATAGGGGTGTGACCCATGCCTTGCCGGCGTTTATGAGACGAGCTTTTCCGCGGCAAAGACCGCCAGAACGCCCACCGCCATGGAGAGCAGCGCGTAAGCAAGTGCCACGCCTCCCTTTCCCCGGGCCAGAAGCTGGTCGGTCTCCAGGGCGAAGGAGGAGAAGGTGGTGAAGCCGCCGCAGATGCCCACCTTGAGAAACAGGACGAGCCGCGGGCTCACCGCATTCTTTGCGGAGAGCGCCGCCACCAGACCGATGACAAAGGAGCCGATGATGTTGATGCAGAAGGTCTTGACCGGGAATCCGCTCTGGGGCTCCACCGGGAGAAGACCAATGAGATACCGGCACATGGCGCCCAGTGCGCCGCCTGCGCCGACAACGATACAATTGAGCATGGCAGTACCTCCCGAATGTCCGTCTTGCAGTATAGCAGATCCGGCCCGGGAGGGTCACCCGGTATTTTCCGGGCTTATGCCGACTCTGGTCCCCTTCCCCGGTTGTAGTCGCACTTTTGGCACTGCAGCAGGGTGTTCTCATTCGCCTCCCGGATCAGCTCCTTGCGCGTCGCCCCCAGGACCGCATCGGAGATGTTGACCATCTCCTTGCGGATGCTGCTGTAGCGCAGCACCTTCCTCTCATGCAGCACGCAGATCACGCGGGACTTCCACTTCCCGCCAAAGAGCTCCATGCCGTATACCAGTGGACAGCGGTTGTCCTTCTCGGTCTTTCTCTGATATACCCCGGTCTCCTCTCCGCCGTGTAAAGTCTCAAAGCACTTTCCTGTTGTCCTTGCCAGGTATGGTCACGATGACCTTCTCCGGCGTGATGAGCAGAGCTCCCTTTGCGGTGACTGCGCCGCCGAACATCTGCTCCACAATGGCCTTGAACTGGTCCACGATCGCACCCTCGCTGACGCAGGACGCGGTTCCCTTGACCTGGTATCCCTCCAGGGTCTTGGCATCATAGACCGAGATCGCGATCTTTCCGCCGTTTGCCTTGAGGTTCTTCAGGGTTGTCTCCAGGAACGCATCACCGACGGCCAGCTTCCCGTCCGCAGTCGCCTGCTTGAAGGCAACCGGCACCACGTTCGGCTCACCAGCCGCACAGGTTGCCAGATCCCACATCGAACTCTCCAATTACCCTTACCACATTTTCATTCAGCATGATAATTATCTTCTACTTGTTTGTGCTGTTTGCTGTTCTTTGCTGCTTGCGCTGCAAAGAATAAGCCAGATAGGAGGCTTTGGGAAGATATCAGGAAAGGCGTTAGTAAGAAAACGGGTTGATAAGCAATGGCGTTAGTAAAGAACCGGGTTGATGGGTTCCATACCACAACCTCCATGGTGAACTCTCGACTCGATAATGTCTGATGAAGATATAGAATCCCCATTTGGAGCTCTTTTCTTCTCTGCATAATGCCTATCTTGTTATTTATAGTCACATGCTCGGCAAGTAGGTGTATGCTTTTAGGCAATCTAGGTGATACTTTGTTACATGATGCAACACAGCACGGATAGAAGTGTACCCAGCTCGAGCTCAAAGTGAGGGATTAGTGGTCTCATGCTAGGCGATCGCTTATCAACCCGTTTCTTAACTAACGCCTAAGCAATGGCGTTAGTAAAGAACCGGGTTGATGGGTTCCATACCACAACCTCCATGGTGAACTCTCGACGCGATAATGTCTGATGAAGATATAGAATCCCCATTTGGAGCTCTTTTCTTCTCTGCATAATGCCTATCTTGTTATTTATAGTCACATGCTCGGCAAGTAGGTGTATGCTTTTAGGCAATCTAGGTGATACTTTGTTACATGATGCAACACAGCACGGATAGAAGTGTACCCAGCTCGAGCTCAAAGTGAGGGATTAGTGGTCTCATGCTAGGCGATCGCTTATCAACCCGTTTCTTAACTAACGCCTAAGCAATGGCGTTAGTAAAGAACCGGGTTGATGGGTTCCATACCACAACCTCCATGGTGAACTCTCGACTCGATAATGTCTGATGAAGATATAGAATCCCCATTTGGAGCTCTTTTCTTCTCTGCATAATGCCTATCTTGTTATTTATAGTCACATGCTCGGCAAGTAGGTGTATGCTTTTAGGCAATCTAGGTGATACTTTGTTACATGATGCAACACAGCACGGATAGAAGTGTACCCAGCTCGAGCTCAAAGTGAGGGATTAGTGGTCTCATGCTAGGCGATCGCTTATCAACCCGTTTCTTAACTAACGCCTAAGCAATGGCGTTAGTAAAGAACCGGGTTGATGGGTTCCATACCACAACCTCCATGGTGAACTCTCGACGCGATAATGTCTGATGAAGATATAGAATCCCCATTTGGAGCTCTTTTCTTCTCTGCATAATGCCTATCTTGTTATTTATAGTCACATGCTCGGCAAGTAGGTGTATGCTTTTAGGCAATCTAGGTGATACTTTGTTACATGATGCAACACAGCACGGATAGAAGTGTACCCAGCTCGAGCTCAAAGTGAGGGATTAGTGGTCTCATGCTAGGCGATCGCTTATCAACCCGTTTCTTAACTAACGCCTAAGCAATAAGTGCATCTTGTAGTCATCAAATTGCAAGCAGATTGAGCTCCTTAACATCTCCATAATGGTGTACCTTCTTGGGATTCCTGGATGCAAAGAGAGCGTCCGCAAGTTCCCCAATCGTGGTCCTCTGCCTGTACGCTGCCCGGAATACGAGGTTGTAACGGTTCAAATACTTGGTAGCCACGCCGCGATATTCGATATAGCGGTGCTTGATAAAGGAGTGAAGGTTGTTCACAGTGTTCAGATTGAAGAAACTTGCCGACTCCTTCTTCACATTCATGACCGTGATTCCCAGGATCTTGCCCAGTCTTGGATACACATTCATGCCGTCCGTCAGGAAAAGTGTTCCCTTCTGGACATGACCAGTATAGATATCAACAACATCCGCACTGGAAGGCCTTGCCCGGTTCTCGGATTTCACGATCAGATCGCCAGTCTTGCGCTGTACTGCGGTGCAGATACAGATCTGCTCGTCTGAAAGGCCGCGTTTGGATGCGGGAGTGCCACGCTTGCGGGGCTTTCGACTGGCATCAGGGCCAAATTTCGTACCTTTTTTGGACTCCGGAACGTAGGTTTCATCCGCTTCCACGACATCTTCCACCGTGGCTGGCTGCTCCACCTGCATGTCCTCGAGAGCAAGCATGATCTTATGCCGCATGAAGAACAGACTGCTATGGCTGATCTTGCATCCATGGCTGGCAAGTGACTTGACCGTCTTATCCAGAGAGGTCCCCCTGAGCGTCTCTTCCAGAACCTTGGTCCAGATCTCAGTACCAAAGTGTGAGCCTGAGAGCAAAGTGTTGCTCGTTGTAACAAATGACGTTCCACATTGCCTGCAGATGTATGCCTGTTTTCCATGTTTGTGTCCATTCCTAACAACATGAGCATTGGAATGGCAGATCGGACAATCCAAACGGGGAGCAATCATCTTCTTCGGAGAAGAGGTTGCACTCTCATGGGAGAAGCCCTCCATGAGCTTGTTAACAAGAAGAATCAGGTCGTCCCTGGAAAGATCTCTGGCTTCGGTCAGTATGCGCTCAATGCAGCTCATAGTCTTGCCCTCCTGGCAAGACTATTGTAGTTCAAGTTAGAGAAGGCCGTTGTACAGCAGAATGTACAAAACGGCATATTTTATACTTCTGCTAAAATGCTTTGGAGCTTATCAACCCGTTTTCTTACTAACGCCTCAGGAAATTCATGAGTCACTCATAAATTTAGGAGTACTCTCCTGCAGGTCCAGTATGGCCCCCTCGTGAAAGGCAAGGAGGCGCTTTCGCAGAGCGTCCGGCTCCCGGACCCGGAGCGTTCCGCCCTCAAACTTTCGAAAGTAGAAGAACAGCTGCTCCTCGGAGCAGGAAAACACAAGCCAACGGATGCCGTCTTTCTCCTCGATGGCATCGGGCTTTGGCCTTCCCTGGTAGACCCGAAGGTAGGCATCCTGACCCTTGGGGGTGAGGCCGATGACAGACTTCTGCTTGCCCCGGATCACGTACTGGGCGCCCCGCCTTGTCATCTCCTCCAGATCCCGCCGCACCGGTGCGGTCAGGGTCATCCGGGCAGCGCTCTTTCGAAGCCCCTGGAGGCGGTTCAGGCGGTAGGTCACCGCCTGATCCTTTCCGGTCCGCCTGTCCTGCTCCATGCAAAGGAGGTAGTTGTACATCTCATCCTGACCCACAAAGACGCCGTACGGCAGGACCGTGTGGGTTTTGTCCGGCTTCCAGCTTGTGGAAAAGCTGACGCACTGCTTCTTTTGGACCGCGTCCTCCAAGAGACCGTACTCCTCCCGGAACACGATCCGCTCCCTTTCATGAAGGGGCTTTTGGCTGTAGGAGCAAAGGAGCTGACACAGATACCCGGAGAGGGAGTCCTCCAAAGGGAGGTTCTCGCGGATTTCCTGCAGGATCCCCCCGGTGTCGACTGTCGGCTTGAGGGAATACTTTTTGGAGGGCGCATCCCTGCGCGGCGCCTCGGCTGCGCCGCGCAGGGAAAGGAGGAGTCGGTTTGCCGCTTCCTCCTGCTGGTTCTTTTTGGGAAGGTAGTCCGCGAGGACTTGGACCGCCGCCTCATACTGGATTCGGCACTCCTCCGCGTAGGTCCGGTAGTATCCCGCAAGGACTCTGGAGAGGAACCGGTTTCGGTTGATGGTCTCCCGGTCCTTCTTCAGGATCTCAAAGCGCATTGCATCCTCATCGAGAAGGGCTCCCGTCCCCTCCGGCAGATAGATGTTGATCTTCTCCTGATAAGCCATCCGTGCCTCCTGCATCTTTCCTGTGATGACCCCCAAAAAGGGGTCGCAAATATCAGTCTAATATCGGTATAGCACAGGTTATCAGGCATGGAAAGGGGTTGGATTTTTGTTTGGATCTGCCAATTTTTCGCACCCCGCTTCCCCGGTATACTGGATGCTGTTCCGATGAGAAAGAGACCGTTCTCCCGCAGGGGAGGGAAAGGAGCACAGATGACAACCTGCACTTCTGCCGAGGCAGCCAAGATTCTGCGCCGGCTTCAGGGGGAGAAGTCCGCCCTGGAAGAGCGCGAGAACATTCAGAAGAGCTACGTCTCTTCCCTGGATCCCCAGGACATGGAGATGGCGCGTCCCGATTACGACTATGCGGCCACGCAGCGAAAGCTCCGGGACTTGGAGGCAAAGATCCGGAAGGTGAAGCACGCGATCAGCGTCTTCAACCTGAACACCACCGTGCCGGGCACGGACATGACCATTGACCAAGTGCTGGTGTATCTGCCCCAGCTCTCCGCCCGGGTGGAAAAGCTTGGGAACATGAGCCGGCGCCTCGCGAGGGAGCGCGTAGACGGCCTGGAGCGGAGCTTTTCCGGGCAGCACCTGGTGGAGTACCGCTTTGCCAACTACGACCCGGAGCAGGTCATGGCGGACTGGAAAAGCGCCGAGGAGGAGCTCTCCATGGTGCAGACTGGTCTGGACCGGGTGAACAGCACCGCGACCCTCACGATCCCCGATTAAGATTGTTGACTTCTCCGGACAGGAAAGGCGAATACCACCGCAGCTGCGGGTCGAAGTGGAAGGTCTCCAGGTTTTCCGTTATTTCCCTGTTTTCCATTGTGTGGCCTGTTGCAAAGTGAAAAGCCAAGAGTTGGTGCCGCCTGAGCACGATTGAAACTTCCCTGTCAAAAGCAGAGCAGGCCCTGTGCCTGCCGCAGCCCGCTGCACGGTTCGAAGGGCTGAAAAAGCCGCAGCGCGGTCCGGTTTTCCGGTCCGCCTGCGGCTTCTTTCGTGTCAGAATATCCTATTTGCTGTCGCCTCAGCAGGACTCTGCCGGGGGCACATCGATCTCCAGGTCGGTGAGCGGGAAGGTGCAGCAGGCGTGGACATCGCCATAGGTGTGATCTGCCTGCCGCCTGTGCTCCATGGCCTTCGGGGCAAACACCTCCCCGGAGAGGAGCCTCGTGCGGCAGTCCCCGCACTCTCCGCTCCGGCAGCGGGAGGGCGCCGCAATGCCGTTTCGCTCCAGGGACTGCAGGATCGAGTCCTTTGTCTTCGCCGAGATGGCCCTCACCTGATCCCGGATGTGCACCGTGAGCTTACCCTCTTCCGGGCCGGGGTGCTGCCCCATCACGACAGCCTGTGCCTGCGTCGCCTTCTTTCCGAGTGCAAGGAGCGCTGCCACCGCCGGGCGGCAGCCCGGAACTGCCTGCTCCATCGCGTCACAGAAGGCTTCCTCCCCGGTGGGCAGCACCAGGTCAATCTCCCGCGGGACCAGCAGGCGAAACAGCCGGTCCTCCCGCTGCCGTCCACCTGGTTGATGCCGTACCCGGCAAAGATCTTCCACACCGTGCCGGGCTGATCTGCATCTCCCAGGTTGCAGAGCTCGTGCAGGGCGGTCTCAAACTCAAAGTGCCTCCGCACAAAGCTCGTCGCACTGCCACCGGGAGCTGGGGGTTCCCCTCTTTGCCCGCGTGCAGATAACCCTGAAAACCATCCCGGCGCAGCCCCTTGTCATCGCGGTCTGCCCCGGGATCAGGCAGGCCCTCGGCCTGCAGTTCTTTGCCTCCTTCCAGCAGGCGCACCCGGACTGCCGGCTCGACCTTCGCTTTGCAAACGACCTGGACTGCGAGGCGCTCTTTGGGGAGGGAAAGGCAGACGCCGCCTGCCTGCGGGGGGCTAGAGATCGTCCGCTCGAGGCTCGTCGCCGTGGTGCGGCGGGATCACCTCTTTGCCAAGAAGCAGGCGCTTTCCCTCTCCGAGCTCTCCGGCATGACGGTCTTTATCCCCGACAAGACCCACGAGATGACAAGGATGTTTCAGAAGAATTACCCGAAGCTCTTTGCCACGCGCAACCTCTCCTACTCCTCCAACGAGTACGAGGACTTCTGCCAGCTTTCGCGCTACCTCGACGGCGTGGCCCTGACCTTCCGGTTTCTCTGCGGATCGCTCCCGCAGGACCTTGTCACCGTGCCCGTCCGGGATGAGAGCTGCGTGAGCCTTCGCTTCTGCATGCCGTAGGAGGGCCGGGACAAGAGGCTCGCCCTGTTCTGGGAGGCGCTCAAGCAGGACGGAATCCGCCCCGAAAACTTTCTCTGAGATCTGCCGGCACGCAAAAATCCCGTCCCCTCTATTTTGAGAAGAGACGGGATTACATTTCTCAGTTGATTTCCGGATCAGTAGATCATGGCAAAGACCGAGGCGGCACCCACGGTGATGAGGCCGGAGACGACGATGGCAAGGCTGCTCATGGCGCCCTCCACTTCGCCCATCTCCATGGCCTTTGCGGTGCCGATCGCATGGGAGGCGGTGCCGGCCGCCAGGCCCCTGGAGATCGGGTTGCTGATGCGGAAGAGCTTGCACACCGGCTCCAGCATCATGTTTCCGAGGACACCGGTCACGATGATCACCGCCACGGAGATCGTGACGTTGCCGCCCAGCTCCTCCGAGATGCCCATGCCGATGGCTGTGGTGATGGACTTGGGAAGCAGGGTCACGTACTGGGCATGGGTCAGCTGGAAGGCCATGGACAGGGCGAAGATCGAGCCAAGGCTCGAGACCACGCCGGCCGCCACGGCGGCCAGTATGGCACCCAGGTTCTTCTTCAAGAGCTCCAGCTGCTTGTACAGCGGGATCGCCAGGGCGACCGTCGCCGGGGTCAGCAGATAGCTCAGGTACTGGGCGCTCTGGTTGTAGGAGTCATAGTTCACGTTGAAGATGAGGAGGAAGGCGATGACCAGGATAATGGAGATGAGAAGCGGATTGAAGATCGCAAGCTTCCACTTCTTCTTCATGGCAATGCCCAGGCCATAGGCGAGCAGGCTGATGACCACACCGATCGTTGCGGAATTCTGGATTGCGGTCTCCATGTCACACCTCCTTTGCCTTGGCAACGGCCACCGCGGTGGTGGCGGCCAGGGCGGACTTGGCCTGCTGCCGCACTTCCTCGGCACACTCCAGAACCTCTTCCTTCACCTCACCGGGCTTCTTGGCCAGCAGCGCATCCGAGATCTTGCCGGTCACCACCATGACGATGAGCGTCACCGCCGCCGTGATCACGCAGACGGGAACCAGCATGGCCTGCAGCTCCGTCCAGGAGGCGACCAGGCCCACACCGGCGGGAATGAACATCACCGGCATGATCTCCACGAGGAGATCCCCGACGGCCTCCACGCTCTCGAGCTTGACGACATGCGCAAGCAGAAGTCCGAACATGAGCAGCAGTCCGTAGATGCTGGCAGGAATCGGAAGGGGCAGAAAGTAGTGCAGGAGCTCCCCGATACAGGTGACAAACAGGATGATGGCAGCTTGACGAAGGTACTTCACTTTTTCTCCTTTGGGCCTGGGGTCCGGAATCAGATGTGTGGATGTCCGGCAGGGGCCTGACACAACCGGTCCCGGTGTCTCTGCGCATGTCTGCTATTATGTCATCTGTTCGTACCCCAAACAAGACAAAGTGTGGCAAAGAAAAGTCAATATTTGAACAAGAAGAGGCACCGGCGGCTGCCGGTGCCTCTTCTCGTCTTTCAACGCTGCTTACTATATTTGGGGGAAAAAATGAGTTCAACGGATTCCCGGTACAGCCGCCTGATTCAGGTCAGGTCGGACAGAAGAATCCGGTGCTTTTTACTGCCGTCTCACCTTGCCGCTCCGTGTGGGGGCGAGCAGGCGGACCTGGTTCAGGGCGAGGGCTGCGCCGCCGGCCACACCCGCCACCAGGTAGGAGACCAGGATGGGATTCAGGCTCAGCAGGCTGATCAAAAACAGCTCACCGACAAACAGGACAACACCGAACAGAATAGCGGAAACCACCAGCGTGATATATTTGGAATAGGCTCTCATTTTGCGTACCTCTCTCTTCTTGGATAACCCTGGGCGCCTCTTCCTCTTTCGGCGCCTCGTTCTTTCTGATGAGGGGAGTATAGCACCGAATTTTTCCTTTGGAACACAGTTTCCCAATGTTTCGCGGATTCTTCCCGCCTGCTTTCGCGGGAGTTTGTCGGCAGTTTATAAATTTCAGACCCGGATTAGGGAGGTGTCGGTTCTGTGAACAGATCGACACTTTCTGCCGTTTCGTCATACTGGATTTTATATGGCGGAACCTGTCCTGTTTCTCCCGAAAGCGCGGTATACTGCGAAAGAAAGCTCAAAGGAGGAAACCATCATGGGACTTGTTCAAAAGCTCCGGGAACTGGTCTTTGACCTTCGCTTCTCCCTCCACTACGATGCGGAGCAGATGGCAGAGAAAAATAAAAAGACCTACGGGGACAACGTCCCCGACTGCTGCCGGATGAACCGGCAGAAGCAGGCGGCGGATCAAAAGACCGCCGGACAGTAAGAAGCGGCGCGCAGGATTCTTTCCTGCGCGCCGCTTTTGTCACGTTGCGTCCTGCTTCATCTGCCGCTTCTTCTCGTACATCCGCCGGTCCGCCAGGCGGAAGAGCTCCGCGGCGGGTGCCTCCTTCGTGGAGGCAGCGCCCCAGGCCGCCCGCACCGGAATGCCGTGTTCGATGGTCAGGCTCCCCTCCAGCCTCTTTTGGAGGATGCGGTCGAACCGGTCCATCTCTGCGGCCGCTTTCCCCGTCACCATCGCGAGGAACTCATCCCCGCCCATCCGGTAGACTGTCCCATCTTCGCCGAAGGCCTCCTGGATCTGCCCGGCGGCGGCCCGGATCAGCTGGTCCCCCACCGCATGTCCGTAGGTGTCATAATGAATACAGGCGCGGAAACCCCGCCGCTTGCAGCGGGGAGGAGCGCCGTCCCCCTTTCTCAAATAAAAGCTCCGGCATGATTCAATATCCGCAGCTTACTGACAGATACGTTTTTGCCTGAATTCAGTACAACCGCTGTGCCGTGGTTGTGTGTTCCAACTGCAACATAGGTATGCTTTTTATACATTACCTGTGTTCCCGGCTGAATCGGGTAACGCTGCTTTCGAACTGCGATACGTCCTTTGCTTACCTTTTTGCCACGAAAGATCCGAAAGTTCTTTTTCCCATAGGCGTTAGTAAGAAAACGGGTTGATAAGCTCCAAAGCATTTTAGCAGAAGTATAAAATATGCCGTTTTGTACATTCTGCTGTACAACGGCCTTCTCTAACTTGAACTACAATAGTCTTGCCAGGAGGGCAAGACTATGAGCTGCATTGAGCGCATACTGACCGAAGCCAGAGATCTTTCCAGGGACGACCTGATTCTTCTTGTTAACAAGCTCATGGAGGGCTTCTCCCATGAGAGTGCAACCTCTTCTCCGAAGAAGATGATTGCTCCCCGTTTGGATTGTCCGATCTGCCATTCCAATGCTCATGTTGTTAGGAATGGACACAAACATGGAAAACAGGCATACATCTGCAGGCAATGTGGAACGTCATTTGTTACAACGAGCAACACTTTGCTCTCAGGCTCACACTTTGGTACTGAGATCTGGACCAAGGTTCTGGAAGAGACGCTCAGGGGGACCTCTCTGGATAAGACGGTCAAGTCACTTGCCAGCCATGGATGCAAGATCAGCCATAGCAGTCTGTTCTTCATGCGGCATAAGATCATGCTTGCTCTCGAGGACATGCAGGTGGAGCAGCCAGCCACGGTGGAAGATGTCGTGGAAGCGGATGAAACCTACGTTCCGGAGTCCAAAAAAGGTACGAAATTTGGCCCTGATGCCAGTCGAAAGCCCCGCAAGCGTGGCACTCCCGCATCCAAACGCGGCCTTTCAGACGAGCAGATCTGTATCTGCACCGCAGTACAGCGCAAGACTGGCGATCTGATCGTGAAATCCGAGAACCGGGCAAGGCCTTCCAGTGCAAATGTTGTTGATATCTATACTGGTCATGTCCAGAAGGGCACACTTTTCCTGACGGACGGCATGAATGTGTATCCGAGGCTGGGCAAGATCCTGGGAATCACGGTCATGAATGTGAAGAAGGAGTCGGCAGGTTTCTTCAATCTGAACACTGTGAACAACCTTCACTCTTTTATCAAGCGCCGATATACCGAATATCGCGGTGTCGCCACCAAGTATTTGAACCGTTACAACCTCGTATTCAGGGCAGCGTACAGGCAGAGGACAACGATTGGGGAACTTGCGGAAACTCTCTTTGCATCCAGGAATCCCAAGAAGGTACACCATTATGGAGATGTTAAGGAGCTCAATCTGCTTGCAATTTGATGACTACAAGATGCACTTATTGCTTATCAACCCGTTTTCTTACTAACGCCTTCCCATTTCGAGGCTCTGAACGGTTTGTTCTGCCACAGGACAGATCTGATCCGGACTTTTTGACACCATCCCCGATATCAATATACTTCGCGTCATAAAACTTCGATAAAACGCGATTATTGCGGCGTCTCTTTTTCAGAAGCTGTTCCGTCGCTCTGTGCACCGGCTGAAACGCTCCCATACAATAGGCATCATTTGCATGCGTCTTGGCAAGGGAGTGATCCCGACGTGACAGCTTTGTATATGCTCCATACGTGGTATGCACAGTCAGACTGGAATCCAAGTCTTTGACAGCCTGCACAATTTTCCACCGCACGGTGTTCATAAATGCCGCACCGGTCAGAGGCTTCATCTTTGGCTTCCAGCCATATAGTTTGCCACTTTTTTTGTGGTTTGCCGCCGTATGGCATTTCGTGCAGACCGTAATCAGGTTGCTCATCCGGTCTGTATGATCGGAGGGTGTTTTCCAGTAACCGATATGGTGCACACGCAGAATCCGTCCATCTTCGATCCCCTTGCCGCAGCATTGGCATTTGTAGCCGTCACGATAAAATACCGCTTCACGAAGTGTTGCATTACCGTAACGGACTCCATGCTGATAGTCTGATCCTTCCGGAATTGGCAGGCCCTTTTCCTTTGCCTCAAGTATCTGTGTATCGAATGTCCCTACTTCAAGGTATACATCACGAATCGGCAGTACCTTTTGGAACGTGGATACAAGACGCACATGGATATCCGCTTTATGCTGAAGTGAGGGTGCAAGCCATCCGGGCTTCTTGGAGTGTGTGCGATTGTCGAACCTCGGTTCACGATACCGGAGACGGTTTCGTCTTGTGCGGCGGTACCGTCTCTGTGCATCGTGATGCTGCTTCTCATCTGCAAGTGTATCGACCTGCAGATGGACAAACTCATGCTTTGTGCTCTTTACGGAGACACCAATATGCTGATAGCCGGTATCCTCGCAGAGTTCGACCTTCTGCGTATGCGGCGTTTTCTGATCCGGCAGAGCGTAGGTCAGCCGGATTGTAAATCCCGGCTTGTGGCCTGCAATGACTGCTCTGCCGCCCTTGAGCATCTGTCTCACCTTTTTGATGTTGTAGGTCGGCATCAGCGGTGAGCCGTCTGCAGCCAGTACATAAGTCAGCATAACTGATGCCTCCTTTCTGAAAATCAAACAATCGTTACGGTGCCTTACGGCTTCCCGTGCTGTGTCTCCTCAGGGAAGGCATACACGGGGTTCTGCCTACAGGAGGCTCCTTCCCGGAGGAAGAAGCCCCGTTCGGCGGGTCCACATCGCCAATGTTGTCAGCAGTTTGTTGTGCATCACACTCCTCCTACCCTCAGAAATGTTTAGTGACACACCGCAGAGCAGTGGACTTGTGAGAGCATCCACTGGTGCCTGTGTTCACGAGCAGACAAGCCGGAACTGATCTGCCGAATTTGCTGACAACGTAGCCCATCCGCAATCCGAAGGTTTTTGGACAGGCGTGAGGCTACTCACTCAGGACTGCGATGGTGCTGCAGTCCTCACGTTAGGCCGATGGGGCTGTGTTGCCACACAACCCCCACGGCTTGCCGTGGGGTTAGTGAGTTGCCGCCTTGAGTCCATTGATGTCAAACATGACCAGCGCCATGTTCTCCCCGGGCGCGACCTTCAGCCGGTCTCTCTCGTAGGCCGCCCGGTTGCCAAGGCCCGTGAGGCTGTCCCGGTAGGCGAGTTTTGTCAACTACTCACGACTAAAGCCGCGAGCTTGTAGAAAAGGCTTCCTATTCCGAAGAACAGGCTGCCCCTTCAACAACTTACCCGGATACAGCCGGCTCGCACAAGTCCCGCAGGAGCCTGTGTGGAGGTCAGCCAATTAGGGGGCGGTTATCCTAGCGAGTTGCCATGCTAGGGTGACATGTCAACAGTTACTATGTTAAGGCTGTTTTGGCCGTAACAATCAATGCTTTGGCAAGGATATTCTGCGCCGCGTTCTGATCACGCATGTGGTGCGTACCGCATACAGGGCACGTCCATTCTCTGGCAGAAAGCGGCAGCATGTACTTGTCTTTCAGCACATGCCCGCAGTGGCTGCATGTCTGTGTTGTATATTGCGGGGAAACCAGAATAACGGTTTTGCCGTACATGTCTGCTTTCTGCTGCAATAACGAAAGCAGTGTGCGCCATCCTGCATCGCTGATGCTTTTTGCAAGGCAGTGATTTTTAAGAAGGTTGCGTACCTTTAAGTTTTCTGCGGCGATAAGGTCTTGGTTTTCGACCATGCGCTTGGAGATCACATTTAGATACTCGTCCCTCTGCCTTGCAATATGACGCTGCGTCTTGGCTAGTTTCCTGCGCTGTTTCTGATAGTTTTTGGCATCTGCCAGTTTTTCCCGTTTCGCTTGGCGGCTTCTGCCTTACGGGACAGGGAACGCTGCTGCTTTTCAATTCTGTGTTCTGATACTTTACGAAAACGCTTGTTTTCGATGGCGTTGCCGTCGGAATCGTTGGCAAGATCCAGCAGGTTAAGATCAATGCCGCATTGTTTGCCGGTTTTTGGAAGGGTCTGCTTAAACGGTGTTTCGGATGATATCTGAAGCGATACCCAGTACTCACCGACAGCATCACGGCGAATGGTAACTGTCCCGATTCTGGTATCCTCGTTATGCGATAACAGCATGTCCATGATTTTTGGAGAACCATCGCAGCGCACTTTTCCGAGCTTCGGCAGCATAATGTGATGCCTGTCCACAAAGCGAACAGTGCCATCCGAAAAGCCTGTGCTTTGTGCGTTGTAGTGGCAGTTTGTCTGCCATGTCTGCTCGGCTGACTTTTTATGCAGTGCCGGTACACCTGTATGGCGTTCTTTCATGTTTTTCCATGCAGTCCGATAATTGCGGATACCATTTTCTACAGTCTGGCAGTCCACATCTTTTCCATAAAGATATGGCAGTGCATTCTTAATTGCAGCCGCATTGCAGGAAACACTCTTCAGATAAGCGATGCGATCTCTGTCAGCAGGAACAAAATCAGCGGTTTTCTTCAAGTGGTAAATCTCATTATTGCATGCCACCAGATGATTGTAGACAGAACGCTGCGCACCATCATTGACAGCAACAAGCCGCTTCCCCGCCTCAGATAAATGAAGTTTTAGCAATACGCCGATATGATATGGCATTTCAGAGCAAGCACGCATAACAGCTTCCTTTCGACTTGGCCGCTTACCTGTACCGTGATCTGCTACACACCAAATATGTCAGATTTTGGGGGAAAAAGCAAAGTTTTTCAATATTTTTTTGCCTCTGGCAGGCGAAACGGCTGAGCGCCAATTCCTCCCATGGTTAAAACCACGGGAATCCTTGGCGCAGTTTTTGAACAGCTCGCTCTGCGCGATCCGGTTTAAGTCCTCCTGGTACCGGTTGAACCAGGCGGCCAGGCAGAACAGGGACAGCACCAGCACCCCGAGGCTGAGAATCCGGGCATACCAGCGGGAGGTGGGGGCGAGGTAGTATGCCGACAGGCCGACAATCTCGCAGACAAAGTAGGCAAAGCACCCCGTCCGGATCTTCCGATGGCTCGGCTCCCGGTCCTTCGAGAGGTGCCGCAGCACGAGCAGCATCATGACGAGAAGGAGCAGGTGGTTGGAGAGCATATATCCATAGACGGAGACCACGCCGACAAGGTGCAAAAACAATCCCAGCGCCATGTTGCCAAGAAACAGTAGCTCCAGGCAGCGGATCACCCGCACATTCGGCAGCACGGTCACGAGGAACTGCAGAAAGAACACCGGCATCAGAAAAAAGCAGATGACGCTCACCATGGCGCCGAGATTGACCCTGGCGGTCACGAGCTGCAGAATCTGGGAGTCAGTGAGGGCCCAGATGCCGGCACTGAGGAGAAACAGACCCAGCGACCCCGTGGAGAGGGACGGATCCACCTGTCTTCTGCGCTGCTGGATGCTGGCATACAGAAGGAAGGCCGCCACAAAGACGCAGAACAGAAAGAATAAGAGGGCGTAGAAGTTGGATGCCATCAGGCGCCGCTGCAGCGCCGCCTGGGTTCCCAGCAAAGAGGAGGCGTTCAAGGCCTCCAGCGTTTCCTCCGCGGCCTCGCCCTGAATCTGCAGCGTCCCGCCGGCACTGTCCTCGGGAAGGGGGATCCACTGGAAGGCGGTCGCGGCGTTGTCCGGCTCCACCCGGTAGATCTCCTCCCCGTCCACACTCACCGTATAGGCGCCCTCGATGCTGGAAAGCTGCAGCAGGCTTCCCCGCGGCAGATCCGCAGGAAGCTTGGTGACGAAGGTTCCCCCCTCGATGGTCCAGGTCCCGGACAGATCGGTGATGGGGGCCGCCTGCATCATGGGTGTTGTGGTCTCTCCCGGCTCCTGCCCGACAAGGAGAATGACGGCAAATATGCCGACCAGAAGAAAGAGAAGGCGTCTTGCCGCCCTGCCGGGTTTTCTGCCGGCTGTGATTTGTCTGCTGCTGTCGTCTGCCATGGTCCTGTCCTTGAATATCTACCCTTTTGCTGTCCTGCCTGTTTCAGTTTCCATAGTAATCTGCGCATTATTCTACCCCATTCTACTAGTGCCGAAAACTACTCAAATGTGGTGGATTTTTCGCCCCGCACTTGCCCCCTTTACAAACGCCGCGGCAGCGGGCAAAATAGGGAACTGCGGCCAAGAAGCCGCTGTCAAAGGAGTTTTCATGATCGCCAATTACCACACCCATACCTACCGCTGCCACCACGCCTACGGCACCGAGCGGGAATACATCGAGACCGCCATCGCCGGGGGGCTTCAAATCCTCGGCTTTTCCGACCACACGCCCCAGTTCTACCCCGAGGGCTTTGTCGACCGGGACAAGATGCTGCCCGAGGAGCTGCCGGAGTACTGTGACACGATTCTTTCTCTGAAAAATGAGTACGCCGCCGACATCGAGATCCACCTGGGACTGGAGGTGGAGTACTATCCCGCCTTCTGGGGCCGGCTCCTATCCTATGTCCAGGACTTTCCCATCGAGTATTTTCTCCTGGGGCAGCACCACCTGGGGAACGAGATCGATGACCTCAACTCCTTCACCCCCTGCCGCGACCCCAGGGGCCTTACCCGGTACGTGGACCAGTGCATCGAGGCGCTCTCCACCGGGGCCTTTACCTACGCGGCCCATCCGGATCTGTTCCATTTCATCGGGGATGACGCGTTCTACAAAAGGGAGATGCGCCGCCTCTGCGTCTTTGCGAAGGCGCATAACATTCCGCTGGAAATCAACTTCAACGGCCTTGCGGGCAACCGGAACTACCCGGACCCCAGGTTCTGGGAGATCGCAGGGGAGGTGGGAAACCAGGCGATCCTCGGCTGCGATGCCCACGTGAAGGAGATGGTCTTTCGGCCGGACCTCGAGGCGCGGGCACTGCAGCTCGCTAAGGCATCCCACGTGGAGGTGCTCGAGACCGTGCCGCTCATTCGGCCAAAGAAACATTAAAGAAGAATTCCTGACTGTGCCCCAGCGCTGCCGTACAGGATGAAAAACCGCCGTTTCGGATCCGCTTTTTGATCCGACGGCGGCTTGTTTTCCCCCGATATGTCCAATTTGCCATTTCGGTCCCTTGAAATATGACATTTTCTGCTGTAGGATGCAGCTGGTTTCAGATGTTACGGAGGAAATTCGATGATCGACAGCGCACAGACCGAGATGGCACAGGGCAAGGGCATTGCCATGGAACTGGTTTCCGGGGTCAATGACAACATGTCCCGCTCCCACTACCATGAGTACTTCGAGCTCTATTTTCTGGACTCCGGCAGCCGCCACCAACTGCTCAACGGCGCAGTGCTCGACAACATTCCCGGGGATGTCATGCTCTTTGCCCCGCTGGTCATGCACCACTCCTACAGCGACAAGGACGCCCCCTTCTCCCGGGTCGTCATCTACTTCACCCCGGAGATGGTGCAGGATCCGAACCTCCTCGCCGCCGCCACAAACGGGAGCGGGCTGTACCGGCCCGATCCGCACCTTCTGCACTGGTTTCGGCGGACCATCTTTGAGCTCCTCGAGGAAAATGACAACCGCACGGATGCCTACCACGACGCCTGCCTGGTGAGCCTTTTGAACCTGCTCCTGGTGCGGGTGCTTCGGCTCCACCAGGTGACCCCGCCGGTGCGCTCCAAAAACAGCATGCAGAACATCATCGCCTACATCCACGCCAACTACGCCTCGCCCCTCTCCCTTCCCGCCCTCGCCGAGCACTTCTACATCAGCGAGTACTACATGTGCCGGGAGTTTCGGAAGGTGACGGGCCAGACCATCGTCCAGTACATCCAGCGCACCCGCATCATGAACGCCCAGCGCCTGTTCATGGAGACGGATCTCAACGTCACCCAGGTCTGTGAGCAGACCGGCTTTGCCAGTCTCACCCACTTCAACCGGATCTTCCAGCAGATCGCCGGTGAGACCCCCTCTGCGTACCGCAAGTGGGCGAGGGAACTGCACAGCAAGCACTGAGAATGAAACAGGAAACAGACGTAAGAAGAGCCGCAGACAGCTGCCAGCTGCCTGCGGCTCTTTGTCTGTGCGTTTGTTAGTCCTCGTGTTTGACCATGCCCACCAGATCGAACTTCTCGGTGGAGACCACCACCGTGAAGTTCCTTGCCTTCGGCTTTTGGAACTTGACCCAGACGGTCCGATCCGGCAGGTGGTAGAACCAGCCCTCCGAGGCTGCCTCGTAGTCATCCTGCACCACAAAGCCCGGGATCTTTCTGCCGTCCAGGGTGCACCAGTAGGCGCCCTTCTCCTTGCTCACCACGCGAAGCTCCATGGTCTCCACGGTGTCCTCGTAGTCTCCCTCCCGGGCAAACGAGATGGCCTTCTGCTCTCCGCCATGCACCGTGATCGTGGTCTTTGCGTACACGCCGTCCTCGTACTGCATCGTGTGGCCGTCGTCGTCATAAAAGACAAACGAGCCCTCGGCGCCGCCAAGAAGCAGGTCCAGATGCCGCAGGGTATCCCGCATGATTCTGCGGATGTCCCGCGAGGTGGTCACGATTCCGGAATCCCGAAGGAACATCGGAATGCTCCCCCGGTCAACCGGGATCTGGATCAGCGAGCCGCCGGGATACCTGCGCAGGTGATCCGACAGGTCGTACCAGTCGGCGCCCTCCGGAAGGTAGACCTCCCGGGTTGTGGCGCCCTCCTCCACCACGCAGGCGACAAGAAGCGCCGGCCCGAACATGAACTCCATGTGGCGGTCCCGGTAGAGCTTCCGATCCTGCGGGAACTCATAGAACAGCGGCCGCATGGCGGGGGCACCGTCGGTGCTCGCCTCATACATCAGGGAGTAGAGGTAAGGGAGCAGGCGGTAGCGCAGATGGAATGCCTCCCGGATGTAGGGGAGATCCTCCTCGTACATCCAGGGCTGGGTGACGGTGTTGTCGGTGTTGGCGGAGTTGATGACAAACCGCGGCTGGAAGACCGCCGTCTGGATCCAGCGAAGCAGCATCTCCTGGGTCGGTGCGGGCCCAGTGAAGCCGCCGATGTCGCAGCCCATGTTCGCGCAGCCGGAGAGTCCCATGCCCAGGATCGTGTCGATGTTGAACTTAACCGTGCGCCAGTCGGTGAGGTTGTCCCCGCCCCAGACCTGCGCATAGCGCTGGATGCCGGCAAAACCGGCCCGGTTGATCACATAGGGCCGCTCTCCCTTCCACTTCTCGAGAAGGGCCTTCCTGCCGAGCCAGGCCATCATGTTGCTGTGGATGATCTTGAGCTCTGCCATCGTGCCGCCTGCGCCCTCAAAGTCGCAGCGGGCAGCCCGGTCCTCCACGCCGTCCATCTCGCAGTTGTCATTCCAGACCGTCTTCTCGCCCATGTCCAGGATCGTCTTCTCCAGGAGCTCCTTCCAGGCCTCCCGCCCGGCCTTCCCGGTGAAGTCGATGAAGCGGCCCTCGCCGCCCCACCACCTGCCGTAGTAGTCGCCGTTTCCGTCGGGATTCTGGATGAACGCGTGGCGCTTCTCATAGAAGTCCGCATAGGGGTGATTCTTTAAAACGCCGGGCTTTAGGTTGCAGATGACGTTGATGCCCCTGGACTCCATCTTCGCAAAGAACGCCCTGGGATCCGGGAAGCGCCGGTGGTTCCAGTTGAAGGTGTAGCGCAGGTTGTCCTCCTCCCCGGAGGAGTAGCCGGAGGCCAGCCAGAAGTTGTCGATGGGCAGGTCCTCCTTCTCATACTTGTCGATGACCCGGTAGATCTCCTGGTCGCAGTCCTTGTCCAGCTCCGTGTAGTACATCGTGGAGGCGCAGTACCCCAGGGACTGCTTGGTGGGCAGGCAGGTCCGGCCGGTCAGCCAGGTGTAGTGCTCCACCACATCCCGGATGGTCTTTCCGGTCATCAGGAACAGGTCGATGTCGCCCCCGTCCGCCTGGTAGTAGCAGTACCGATCCCAGTAGCCGCTGATCTCCTGTCCCATGTCAAAGACACAGTCATAGGAGTTGTTGTAGAAAAGGCCCACCGGGCGCAGGCTGTCCTCCCGGATCCGGATGTAGAAGGGGATGTGCTTGTACATGGGATCCCCGAACTCCGGGTCGTGACCGATGGCATCCTTGGGGGACATCCGAAGGCGCCGCCCCTTCTTGTCCAGGTAACCGGTCTTTTCCCCAAAGCCGTAGAAGTGGTCCAGCTCCCGGTCCATCTTCGAGTAATGGGAGATGCGGCCCAGCTGATCCTTCTCAAAGGCCCGCTCCCGCAGGTCCTCGTAGAGGAGGTCGCCAGTCTTGGCATCGTACAGCACAAAGGAGAGCGGGTTCTTTCGCATCTCGAGGCGCAGGGCCCCGGTGTCAAAGGCCAGCCGGTTTCCCGTATCCTCACAGGGCACGTCCAGGGCCTGAATGCGCTTTCGCTCTCCCGCAAACAGGGGATCCAGCCGGTCTTCCCAGGCCGTAGTCACCAGGGCATAGGATGCCTCCGGAAAGGATCTGGAGAAGGAGACCCGGATCCGGATGATCTCCTTCTGTAAAAAGGCAAGTTCCAGATCCGCCGTGTCGGCATGGATCCGATAGCCGTTTTCGGTCTTCTCGATTCCCGCAAACTGTTTCACCAACATAACTCTTTGTCCTCCTGTCACAAACCTGCTGCCTATGAAAAACCCCGGAACGGACCTGGGAAAGGCCGCCCCGGGGCAGAATGATTACCACCAGAAATGATCCACCAGTCCGAGCAGATACGGGATGATCAGCGGAATCGCGGGGATGAAGGTCACCGCGAAGAGGGCGACCACCATCGCGATGAAGAGCTTCACGATGTAGGGTGTCACACCCTCGATCTTCGTGTGTGCCACGCCGCAGCCCACGAACAGGCAGGAGCCGACGGGCGGCGTCACGGAGCCGATGCCCAGGTTCATGATCAGCATCAGGCCGAAGTGGACCGGATCCATGCCCACCGACTGGGCGATGGGAAGGAAAATCGGTGTGAAGATCAGGACGGCCGGTGTCAGATCCAGGAACATGCCCATGACCAGAAGGAACACGTTCATGATGAGCAGGATCACGTACCGGTTGCTGGAGATGCTCATCAGGGCGCTGGAGATGGCTCCGGGAATGCCGGTGAAGGACATCACGTAGGACATGATGGTGGAGGCGGAGATCAGGAACAGGATCGTCGCGGAGCTCGTCATCGTGTCGGCCAGCATCTCATAGTAGTCGCGGATGGTGATCTCATGATAGCAGATCGCCAGGACAGTGCAGTAGAGGATGCAGACAACGCCTGCCTCGGTTGCGGTGAACCAGCCTGCCAGGATGCCGACCATGACGATGATGACGGCGAGCAGGGAGGGAATCGAATCCG
Source organism: Lachnospiraceae bacterium (assembly GCA_022483465.1). Taxonomy (GTDB): domain Bacteria; phylum Bacillota; class Clostridia; order Lachnospirales; family Lachnospiraceae; genus CAG-791. The sequence continues at coordinate 1,034,400 of JAKVNF010000001.1, forward strand.
CCAGCACCTTGATGGCGGGGTCCTTCTCCTCGATCTTCGAGGCCGTGTAGCCCTTCTTCTTTGCCATGATCACCGTCACGATCAGGACCGAGAGGCCCAGCAGGATGCCGGTGAAGTAGCCGCCCATGAACAGCGCGGCAACGGAGACACCGCCTGCGGTGATGGAGTACAGGATGAGGGGGCCTGACGGCGGAATCAGAATGCCGGTCGGCGCGGAGCAGATGTTGACGGCTGCGGAGTAGTTGGGATCATAGCCCTCTTCCTCCTCCAGCGGGCTCATGATGGAGCCCATGGCGGACGTCGCTGCCACGGAGGATCCGGAAATCGCACCGAAGAACATGTTCGCGAGCACGTTGGTGGCTGCCAGGTACCCGGGGACCTTGCCCACCACCAGTCTTGCCAGGCGCACCAGGCGCTTTGCGATGCCGCCCTTGTTCATGATGTTGCCGCCCATCATGAAATAGGGAAGGGCGAGCAGGGAGAACGAATCAATGCCGGAGAAGCAGCGCTGGGCGGCAATGATGGAAAAGATGTCCGCGGGGATGTAGAAGCACCCGGTGATGATAGAGGCAATGCCGATGCCCACGGAGATCGGAACGCCTGCAAAGAGCAGGAAGAAAAAGGATCCAAACAGAATAGCTATAGACTGACCGATCATCTCTTCTCTCCCTTCTTTGCCTTGCAGTAGTCCAGAAGGTACTCAAGGTACTTCAGGACCCGGGCGATCACGATCATGTATCCCGAGATCGGAAGGATCGCATAGAGGATCTTGAACGGGATGTGCATAACCGAGGAGGCGTTGGTGCTGTAGCGCGAGAGCATCATGCCGCCGTGGACGAATACGTAGATCACAAAGAACAGGACGCAGCCCTCAATGAAGATGTTCAGCAGGATTCTGCCGATGCCCTTGGTTCTGTCCTTGATCAGATCCAGAGCCAGGTGCTGATCCTTGTAAAAGCAGTAGGCAGAGCCGATCATGGAAGCCCAGATCAGCACGTAGCGCAGGAACTCATCCGTGAAGGTGGAGGGATTTCTCAGCACCCACCGGGAGAAGATCTGCCAGAAGCCGCCCGCGATCAGGGCGAACATGGAGACCGCCATCAGAAAGCGCATCACTGCGTCGATGATTTTATTGACCTTTTTCATGACACTCCCCTCCTTATGACGAGCTCGACGAGCTGTCCGCCATGCTCCGGATGGCCTCTACCACCTTGTAGCAGTCGGGATCCGAGGTCTTGAGCTCATCGTAGATCGGCTGGCAGGCCTCCTGGAAGGCTGCCTTGTCCACATCGTCCACAAACTCGACGTCGTACTTGGTCTTGGCCTCCTCCTCGACCTGCTCCTCGAAGTCAGCCCAGGACTGCTTGTACTTCTCGGTCATGTTGTCGGCCGCCGTCTGCAGGGCATCCTGCTGATCCGGTGTCAGGCTGTCCCAGACCTTCGTGGAGATGATGACGATATCCGGAATTCTCGTGTGCTCATCGAAGCAGTAGTACTTGGTCACCTCGCCGTGGTCACGAAGGGCGGTGATGTTGTTCTCTGCCCCGTCGATGACGCCCTGCTGCATGCCGGTGTAGATGTCGGAGTAGCCCAGGACCGTCGCCGAGCCGCCCAGGTATTTCATCATCTCAATGGCCATCTGGGAATCCATCGTGCGGATCTTCAATCCCTTCAGGTCAGAGGGCTCCCGGATCGCGCGGTCCGCGGTGTAAAAGGAGCGGGCGCCGGAGTCGAGCCAGGTCAGTGCGATAAAGCCCTGATCCCGGGTGGACTGGAAGACCTCCTTGGCGGCATCCGAGTCCATGAACTCATAGAAGTGGTCCCGGTCGTCGAAGACGTAGGGGACGGAAAAGGCATTGAATTCACTGCTGAAGTTGCCCAGTGTGGAAGCCGATACCTTGGCCATGTCCAGGGCTCCGGCCTGGATCTGCAGGATCATGTCGGTCTCGGATCCCAGGATGCCGTTCGGATAGATCGACATCTCCACCGTGTCGGCGGTGGTCTCTTTGACCTCATCCGCCATGCCCTGGATCGCGATGTTGACCGCGTGGTCCTCCGCCATGTTGTGGCCGATCTTGAGCTGGGTGATCTTCTCTCCGGAAGCGTTCACGGACGGCGCCGCATTGGCGCAGCCTGAGACGCCGACCACCGCAGCACCAAGAAGTGCCAGGAGTGTCAGTTGGAATGTTCTCATCATCTTCCTCCTCTTTGCAGTTGCTCTATACATCAGGCGGCATCCATATCGGATGCCGCATCTGTATCTTATGGCAGGCAGCTTATCACGGGCGCCCATGGCCCGCGCCGCAGCTCACCCCTTGTGCAGCAGATCCTGGAGCGTCAGCATCAGGATGCTGCGGGCCCTCCGGAACTTCTCCCCGGTCTTGTTCTGGACGAACTCCCGGAAGGACGCGTCGTCTTTTCCGAGTTCCTTGCGATCCAGCATCATGACGGTGGCGGGACCGGTGAACAGGTAGTAGTAGCGCTTCTCCTCGACCAGGCGGATGATGTCCTGATAGGAGAGATTTTTACTCCCCTCTCCCGACATCCTCAGGTGATCGTCGTAGAACTCATACCGGTAAACCGGAAGGGACTTTCTCGCCTGCACCACATCCTGGGCGCGGAGTCTGGCCGGGAGATTCCGGCTCACCATGACCCAGCCGCCCAACGCCAAAAGCAGGATCCGCACCGGGCGGGAGACGGGCAGCAGCACCGAGAGGGCAACCAGCAGGATGCCCACCGCCAGAATGGCAAACTCCTGCTTTCTCCGGAACTGGTCATACTGGGTGCAGTAGAGCTGCTCGATCGTGTGCTCCGTGTGGGTGATGCCGCAGGTATACAGGCTCTTCGCCATTTCGTCTCCTTTCCCTCATTTCTCTTGTGCACTCTGCCTGTACAGTTTCCGATATTTCTGTCGCTCTGTAGGGGTCTGTGTGAATGATGCACATAAATATGTGCTAATCACCCAATTTTTTATGCACATGGTACAGGTTCGTGAGGAACTCATCTCACAATCGGGATTATACCGGACATAGCAGGGCAAAGTTTTACATTTTTAGCTGTCAAAGCGGGATTTTTGTACATTTTCTGCCCTGGCCACGGCAGCCCGGAAGGGAATCAGGAGAGAAAAGGAGGGCTGCCGTCTGGCAGCCCTCCTTCCGGGATTCCTTCTCTCTCACATGCCGATCAGATCAAACTGCTCGAAGGAGATCACCACCTCGTGGTCCCGCTTCGGGTTGGGATAGCGGATCTCGACGGACTTAAGCCGCTGGCTGTAGTACCAGCCTTTCTCTGCCTCCTCAAACTTTCTGCGGTGCAGGAAATGGGGAAGCTCCTCCCCGTCGAGGAGTACATAGAAGGGCGACTTCTCGCGGTGGATCACATCGAGCAGGAGGTTCTCCACCGTGGTGGCATAGCTTCCCTCCTGGGAGAACCGGATCCTCGTCTTCACGCCGGCCTCCACCGAGATCTTCGTCGCGCGATAGACGCCGTCCCGATAGTCGTTGCTGACGCCGTCATCCTCGTAGAGCAGGAACGAGGAGTCCACATCCGGTGCCATCAGGATCTCCAGAGAGGTCACCGGGTCCTTCGTCAGGTTCATGAGGCGGTTCCCCGCCATCGGGATGATGGCGCCGCTCTTCACAAAGAGCGGGATGCTGGAAAGATCCACCGGGAAGGTAACGGTCTCGCCGGGCACATAGGCTGTCCTGTCGTAGAAATCGTAAAACCGCTCTCTTGCATCCTCGGTCTTCGGGAAGCGGACGGTGCGCTCCGTTGCCCCCTTCTCCACGACGTTTGCGACCAGAAGGTCATCTCCGAACATGAAGTCCACACCCTCGTCGTAGGTGTCCGGGTCGTTCTGGAAGGCCATGAACAGCGCCTCCATGATCGGCAGACCATTCACGTGGGCCCGATACACCAGGGAGTACAGATAGGGGCTCAGGCGGTACCGGAAGGCGATCGCATCGCGGATGTACTGCTTCTTGTCGCTGTACATCCAGGGCTCGGTGACCGTGTTGTCGGTGTTGGTGGAGTGGATCGAGAACCGGGGCATGAAGATCCCGTTCTGGACCCAGCGGACGAAGAGCTCTCCCTCCGGCGCCGGGCCGAAGAAGCCGCCCACATCCGAGCCGATGTTGGCCACACCGCAAAGGCCCATGCCCAGCATCGTGGCGATGTTGTACCGGAGCGTCTCCCAGGCGGTCAGGTTGTCGCCGGTCCAGACCTGGGCATAGCGCTGGATGCCGGCATGGCCCGAGCGGCAGACCGAGAACGGACGGACCTTCGGGTTGTACGCCTCGATGGCCTCGTTGGAGAGCTGGCACATGAGGTTGCTCATGACGGGCTTGAGGGCGCCGATGGTGCTGCCCTTTCCCTCAAAATAGACCTTCGCATCCTTGTCCACCAGGCTGTCGTACTCGCAGTTGTCGTTCCAGACCGAGGTGCAGCCGTACTGCAGGAGGTACTTCGTGAGGTATTCCTTCCAGTGTGCCCGCACAGAGGCCTTGGTGAAGTCCACAAACACGCCGGGGCCGCCCCACCAGGTGCCGACCGCAAGGCCCTGCACCGGACCAGCCTCTCCCGGGTTGTCGTCGGAGGCCTTCAGGAACATGTCCTTTTGGATCATCTCGGGAAGAAGCGGATGTACAAGAAGCATGCCGGGTTTGACGTTGGGGGAGACCGTGATCCCCCGCTCCTTCATCGCGGCAAAAAAGCCCGCCGGGTCCTTGAAGCGCTTTAAGTTCCAGGTGAAGGTGCAGCGCTTGATGCCCTCCTTCGTCTCCACCGCGCAGTAGCCGGAGGAGAGCTGGAAGCCGTCTGCCGGGATCTCCTCCTCCCTGGTGGTGTCGATGAAGTCCAGGATGGCGTCATCGCAGTCCTTGGGAAGCTCCGGGTAGTACATCGAGCTTCCGAGATACCCGATCGCCGCCCGGGGGAGCAGGGCGCTCTTTCCCGTCAGGTCGGTGTACCGCTCGATCACCTCCCGGATGGAGGGGCCGGCGATCAGAAACAGATCGATGTCCCCCGCATCCGCCCGGAAGGTGGAATAGCGGTGCCAGTAGTTGCGCTTCTCGCGGCCCATGTTGAAGTCGCACTCCGCCGTGCAGTGGTAAAAATACCCCACCGCCTTCTTCGTGCCGCGGTTCAGTCGGATGTAGAAGGGGATGTGCTTGTAGAGGGAATCGGTCTTCTCCGGGTTGTATCCCATCGCATCGCCGGGGGCCATGTTCATGAGCTCCTCGGCCTTGTTGATCTTTCCGGACTTCTCACCGAAGCCGTAGAAGCAATCGTCCGCCTCGATCTGGCTCGTGTGGAGCCTTCTGTGGTTGGAATCCTCACGGTAGGCGAGGTCCGGGATGTCCGCGTGCAGAAGCGTCCCGTCCTGGTCATAGACCAGAATCCGAAACGGCTTCTTCTCCACGACGACCCGCAGGCGCTCTCCCTGGATCACCGCCTCTTTCTCCCCGTCCGACACCTGCATCGGAGAGGGGGCCACCTTCTTCCGGTATCCCGCAAGCAGTTCATCGGTCCGGGAATCCCAGGCTGTCAGGGCCAGGCTGTAGGACGCCTCGTCAAAGTCCCCGTCGAACCCCGCACGGATCCGCAGGATGTCCTTCGTCAAAAACAGGATCCGGATCTGCACCGCATTGGTCTCCACCAGGGCCATCTGCCCATCCTGTGTGACCGCTCCCGCTTGATAACAAACTCTCATCTCGTCCTCCCATGGCGCGCTCTGCCGCACCGTCTGTTGTTTTTCAGCTGACTTCATCTTATCAGGCGGGGGGCTTCCAAACGGTACATATCCTGCAGAATTTCCCCCGATTTTTTACATTTTTTGCAGAGTTCCCCCACGATGCCTCTCTGGTATGGCAGGTTTCCCAATCGGTATACCCGGCGGTTCATCTTCCCTTGACGGGCAGGAAAAATCTGCTTAGGATTTTTCTGAACATTCATGAAGACCGGCCAAGGAGGTACGAAGTGAAGGTACTCATGATCAACGGAAGCCCGGACATCTCGGGCTGCATTCACACGGCAATGATGATCGCCAAGGACACCCTGGCGGAACAGGGGATCGAAGCCGAGGAGCTGGTGGTCGGAAACCGCGACATCCGCGGCTGCATCGGCTGCCGCAAGTGTAAGACGACGGGAAAGTGCGTCTTCAACGACCTCGTCAACGAGACCGCACCGCGCCTGGCCGAGGCGGATGGACTGATCATCGGCTCCCCGGTCTTCTACGGGACCCCCAACGGAACCCTGCTCTGCTTCCTGCAACGGCTCTTCTAGAGCTCGGGCCTCGACCTGCACATGAAGGTGGGCGCCGCCATCGTCTCCTGCCGGCGCACGGGCAACTCCGCCGTCTTTGAGCAGCTCAACCAGTTCTTCGGCATCAACGGCATGCCCACCGTCCCCTCCACCTACTGGAACGACGTGCACGGCTACCACAAGGAGGATGTGATGGCTGATGAGGAGGGCGTGGAGACGATCCAGAACCTCTCCCGGAACATGGCCTTCCTGATGCAGTCTATTATAGAAGGAAAGGACGCCCACGGCCTTCCCGACACGCCGCACGCCCACTTCACGAACTTCATCCGCTAAAGCGCACGAAGCTCTGTCGTTTCACCCCGCCGGCCTCTGTGCCGGCGGGGTTTTTGTCTGCCCTCCGACCACAGGCACGAAAAAAGACGCCCCGCACGTGCCCATGCGGAGCGTCTGCATATCTCAGGTCCCTGGGTTGGAGGAGGACCTGTGAATGCCGGGTTTCCTCCCTCCCCTTTTCCTGGTATTACCTGCCGAACTGGCAGTCGTTGTTGCCGGAGTCGGTCATCCACATCTCCAGCATGTTGATGGGATCGTCGTAGTCGGCGAGCCATCCCTCGCGGGCCACATCGAAGTTGCCCTGCTTGCGGTCGTTCAGGAAGGTCTGCCAATCCTCGACGGAGATGTCCATCGTGATGCCGATGGCGGAGAGATCCTGCTGGATGGCCTGGGCGATGCCCTCGTGGGCAGAGCCCTCGTTGGTCAGGTAGTTCAGGTGGAGCGGCGTGCTGTCAGAGAGCGTGCCGTCCTCGTCGAACTCATAGCCCGCGTACTCGAGCAGCTTTCTGGCCTCCTCGACGTTGGCATCGCCTGCCACGGAGAGATCCTCGAAGTAGCCGTCCTCCACCGGATAGGTGTAGTCGTCGTCATTGCTCTTGAACACGCCGCCGTTGCCGTCGCTCATGCCCGCCGGGATGTAGGAGGTTGCGATCTCCTGCTCGGTCTGGCCGATCGTGTCGATGATGTACTGGCGGTCCACCAGAAGACCCATGGCCCGTCTCATGGCTGCGGTCTGTGCCACGGTCTTGCCTGCAAACAGGTCGGAGTTCACGTTGAAGCCGACATAGTAGGTGCCCAGGTACGGGATGATGTGGAAGTCATCGCCGTCCTTGAGATTTGCGATCTCGCCGGTGGGAACGGTGTCCGCGTAGTCGATGTCGCCGGACTGGTAAGCTGCCAGGATCGCGGTGTCGTCGGCGGAGAGCATAAAGTCGAGCTCATCGACGGAGACGTTGTCGGCGTCATAGAAGTAGGGGTTCTTGACGTAGGTCATGGACTCGTTGTGGGTCCAGCTCTGCAGCGTGTAGGCGCCGTCGGTCACAAAGCCCGCCTCGTTTGCCCAGGTGTCGGAGCCGAAGGCCTCCTCGGGAACCGGGAAGAACAGCGGGAACGCCAGCAGGGACATCATGTACGGGCAGGGTGCGACCAGCGTGAACTGAATCGTGTTGTCGTCGAGTGCCGTGACGTTGATGTCGGGATCCGTGCCGTCGCCGTAGCCGTCAAAGACCGAGAACAGGTATGCGTAGTCGCAGCCCGTCGCCGGATCTGCCGCGCGGTTCCAGGAGTTGACGATGTCGTTGGCGTTTAAGGTGCTGCCGTCGGACCACTTGAGGTCGGTCTTCATGTGGATCGTGTAGGTGCAGCCGTCGTCCGAGATCTCGGGATCGCCGTCCGCCAGGGCGGGCACGATGTTGAGATCGGAGTCATAGGTGTACAGACCCACGAAGGAGTTGGAGGCAAGGCTCGCGCCGTCCACGGAGGTGTTGCGCTGGGGATCCAGGTGATCCGGCTCCGAGGCCAGGTTGATGCGCATCACGTCCGCCGGCTCCCCGTTCTTCTTGGCGTACAGGAAGAACTTGGTTCCGGAGAGGTTGGCGTAGTCGCCGCTCCAGGCGGTGTTCTCCAGGTAGAGATCGTTGTAGTAGTAGATCGGCATGACTGCACCGGTGGCCATCACGATGTCCTCGGCCTGGTGCATCATCTCCTCACGCGTTGCGCCATCGGTCTCCGAGTAGATCGAGTTGATGATCTCGTCGTAGCTGGTCCAGTCCGGTGCCTGCCCGTCGCCCGTCAGGCCCACCTGGGTCACCCAGTCCTCGATGCCGTCGCTGTCTGTGGGAAGATAGAACGTCGAATCCGATGAAGTGCTCTCTGTGGCCAGGGTCGCCGCAGCCGTGGAATCCGCAGCCGCCGAGGTCTCCACAGCCGCCGAGGTCTCCGCAGCGCTGCTGCCGCCCGCAGGGGTTTCCGATGCGCTCCCACAGGCTGCCAGAAGTCCTGCTGACAGCGTTCCAACCAAAAGCATGGCAAGTGCTCTCTTTTTCATGTGATCCTCCTTCGTCGTTACGTCTGTGAATGGTCGATGAGTGAATTCTCCTTTTTTCGTAATTTATTAACGTTTAATATTGTATTACTTTACCGCGTCAATGCGGTGCTTTGCAACTTATTTTTACAGGTTTTACACCCTGGCCGGCCCATCTTCGGGTACCGGTTTCCTTCCCGGCAGGCTGCTGATGACAACCCCAAAGAGTACCAGCACCACGCCCGCCGCGTTGGAGGGCGAGAGCACCTCGCCGTAGAGGAGCACCCCGACCACCGTCGAAGTGACCGGCTCCACCGAGGCTATGATGGACGCGGCTCCGTTCTCCACGTACTGCAGCCCCGTGGTGTACAGGCAAAGGGTGCCACGGTGGAGAGGCCCCCGAGAAGCAGGGCGGGAAGAAGAAGGGAGGGCGTTTCGGCGAAGGTCCCCGCGATACGGGCGGGATTTCCCAGGGCGGCGGAGGTCACCGCCGCAATGAGAAAGGTGTAGAAGGTGATGATGAGGGGGTGCGTAGCCTCTCTTTATTGCAAACCTGCTGAAGATGGAGTAGAGGGCGTACCCCAGCCCCGCCCCCAGCCCGAAGAGGATCCCGGGGAGGGAGAGGCGGCTTCCGCTTCCCACCATCCCGGTCACCAGCATCAGGCCAAGGATCGTCAAAACCAGGGCGGCAAGCTTTTTTGCCGTGATCCTCTCGTGAAAGCACCGGGCCGAGAGCAGGATCACGAAGGCCGGTGCGGTATAGAGAAGGCTGCCACGTAGAGCGAGGTCATCACCACTGCCTGAAAGTAGCAGAAGTTGAAGAAGACGATGCTCCCGATGCCGGTGCCGAGAAAGCAACACACATCCCGCAGACGGATCCTCCGCTCGCCCTTTCTCCGAAGAAGAAGGACCGGAACCAGGATCATGGTGGTCACCGCCGCCCGGATCCCCACGATGTCCATGGAGGTCAGGCCGCTCCCGTTCAGGCGCCGCACGAAGATGCCGAGGATTCCCCACAGCACCCCCGCGGACAGGATGAGAAACGGCGCACCTCTTGTCACGGGCAGTTCTCCTTATACGTTGTGGCGGTACTCGTAGGGCAGCACCTTGATCTGGTTGTAGCTCGGGCAGTCACGAACCCACTCCAGGGACTCCTTGACAATGGCCGTCTGCATCGGGATGTTGTTGGGTTCGCCGGCGTTGGAGCCGATCGGCACGTGGGGTGCGGTGATGCGGGGTGCGCCCTGCTGTCTTGCGATCGGAGGACGGGCCGCGATGACGCAGCAGCTCATGCCCGCCTCCTCGCAGCATCTGGTGACGATGGTGGCAGAGCGGTGGCAGGTGCCGCAGCCGCCGGTGCACAGCACGACGTCCACGCCCTGGGCCTTGAGCTTTCTGGCGATCTCGGGGCCGGTCTCGTTGCGGAACTTCTCGACGTTTCCGCCGCCCATGAAGGTGTAGGTCTCATCGGCCAGGGAGCCGATAAAGCCCTCCTTGACCAGCTCTCTGAGGCGGTCGATCGGGAACATGGCGTTGACATCCTTGTTGATGTCGAAGCCGCCGTGGGTGGCCATCAGCTCGCTCGTGGGGGTGTCCTTTTCAATGACGCGGTAGGAGAAGTCGCCGGAGGTGTTGAAGGGTACCTGGCTCTTCTTGTGAATTCCGCCTGCGGTGATAAAGGCCACCTTGCACTCGGAGGGGCTTTTTGAGTTCCGTGAACACCGGCTTGGGGGTCACCGGAACAAAGATTTCAGACCGCTTTCCAGCTACTGTCGTAAGGCTCATCTTGTTCTCCTTTGTCTGTACCTTCAGATCTGTTCCTGCGGGATGTCCCGCTTTCCAATGATCTTCATGCCGCTTAGATAACACGCCGCCAAAAGGCCTTCCTGCAGCGGCACATCGGTGAAGATCCATCGTCTCGGCACGGCGATCGTGCCGAGGTTCTGATCCAGCGTCAGCTTCACCGCGGTGTCATTCACCTCGGTGAGTTTCCCGCCCACCAGGCAGGGGAAGAGCTCCTCTTCCTCCGTCATCGGCGCGGCGTCGTAGTCAAGGGGTTCGTCCGTGACCCAGAGATAGCTGAAGTAGAACTGCATCTCGCAGCCCGGCTCCGGTTCCATTTCCCCTCGGATGACCTTTCTGGGGACCGTGAGCACACCCAGCCTTCCGTGCAGGTGTACCTTCACGAGATCCCCCTCGGTCTCCTTGACCAGACGTTACCTCCATTCTCACTTGTGAATGCGGTTCTCCACCACCTTCTGCAGGATCATCAGGACAGACAGAAGAACCAGGTAGAACAGCGCGCAGATCGTGTGGGCGGGGATCGTGTTGTAGATGCGCGACACATAGTTCTGGGTCTGCCTGGTGATCTCATTCACCGAGATCATGGAGAGCAGTGCCGTATCCTTCACGGAGATGATGAACTGGTTGAACAGGGCCGGGATCATGGACTTGAACGCCGGGGAATCACCACATGCCGCAGGATCTGCCCCTCTGTCAGGCCCAGGGCCCGCCTCCTTCTGTCCGATGTCAATGCTCTCCAGCGCGCCCTTGACGATCGGGGAGATGAAGGCGCCGGCATTGAGGGTGATGACGATCGTGCCGGCCAGGTTGCTGTCCATCGTGTAGCGGGACCCCCGGGCCAGGGTGATCAGGGCGGGCACCACGAAGCAGACGTAGAGGGCCTGCACCACGATGGGCGTGCCGCGGATGATCCAGACATAGACGTTGGCGATGCCCCGGGCCACCCGGTTTCTGCTCTGCAGGGCGTAGCCCGAGAGGGAGCCGAGGACGAAGCCCAGAAGGATGCCAGTGACGGCGATCTGCATGGTGACCCGAAGGCCCCGAAACAGCATGGGGACAAAGGATTAGATGAGTTCTGCTGACATGGCTAAGCTCCTTTTTCAATTCCTTCCGGAATGGAAAAAGAGCCCGCGCGGGAGATCACGTTCCCGCCGGTACGGGCTCTTTCTGCGGTTGGAGTGCAGGGCGCCTTCCTTACTGGCACCACTCCTCATTCAGCTGATCCAGAGTGCCGTTGTCGCACAGCGTGTCAATGGCGGCGTTGAAGTCATCGAGGATCTCGGGATACTGCTCACAGATGTCAAAGGAAAGGGCGATGGCGTAGGGTGCCTTGCCGATGTAGAACTCATCACCCACGGTCTTGAGCTGGATCTGGCCGGTCTTGATCGCATAGTTGGTGCCGGGCAGGTCGTAGATCGTGGCATCCGCCTGACCATCCTCGACGGCCTTGTAGGCAAGCGCCTGGGAGTCATAGGCCTGGATGCAGCTCTCGGGGAGGTTGGCGACGCCGTACTCGTAGGCGATGGTGCCGGTCTGCAGGGCGACGGTGTAGTCGCCGGAGGTGAGGTCATCCACGCTGGTGATCGTGTCGTTGTCCTCTGCCACGCAGACCTACTACGATGCCGGCATCGTAGTAGGTCTGCGTGAAGTTCATGTTCTTCTTGCGCTCATCCGTTGCACACAGGGCGGCAGCGCCGACGTCCAGGCTCCCCTGGATCAGGGAAGTGCCCAGCGGGCCGTAGTCCATATCCTGATAAGCGCCGTCCTTTACGGTAAAACCCAGGATCTGCTGCAGGGCATCAAGCATGCCGATGTCATAGCCCTGCAGGGTGGTGCCGTCCTCCGCGAAGTAGGAGAGGGAGCGCCGCAGAAAGGACAGAACGCATCATCCGGTCTGACCTCTTTGCCGCAGTTTGGGCAGGTGGTCACAAGGGCCGCACCGCAGCGCCTGCAGAACCGCTCCCCGCCCTTTCTCAGATGGCCGCGCTTTGAGCAGGTCCCGCGGATACCGGCATAGAGGTGAGTGCGATAACGGCGATCAGGTTGAAAAACAGCGCCGCAATCGCCCAGGGACTGGCACCAATCCCAAGCCGATGGCCTTCTGCGCCGCCCAGACCATCACCAGCACCCAGTAGGTAATAAGCAGAATCACGCCGATCAGGGCGATCCCACCGATCAGGATCTTGTCTCCCGTTGTAAAGCTCCATCCTGCGGTCTTCTTCAGGTCTTCCTATTCCCTGGCCGAATCGCCAAGTGCGTGTTCTCTCTCCTCGCGGGTTTCCTCCTGGGATCTGTCATCCTCCTCCCCGCGGATGATCAAGTTCTCTTCTTCCGCAGGAGGAAGCTTCGTCTTTCTGGTGGATTCTGTCTGCTCCGCCGCTTTCGCCTGAACAAGGCGTGCGCCGAAGGCGGCATAGGAAAGGCCGCAGGAAGCCGCCACAAAGAGGGTCCCCGCCAGGATGAGCCCCGCAAAGGACTTCTTCAGGTTCAGGTGTTGCAGCTTTTCTCTCCATTTTTTATGAAACATTTCGTTCTCCTCTCTAGATAAATTTGTACCCCAAAATCGCAAAGTTTTTTACTAGGCGTCCCGGGATGACTCCATTAAAATGTCAATAGACGTTGGAAATAGGGCATAAAACGACATTGTAACCTCTGTAAAATGCTAGTATAATAACTGATAGATATTTTACTAGCAATTTAGAGGGCGGCCATGTACAGCAATACAGATGTACTCGTTAAAACTCCGAAATCAAGCGACAAGGGAACTATCCATATCCTCACCACGGGTTATGTCTTGCTCGCCACAGAGTATCATTGGGACTCTGAGAAGCGGCGTCCTGTCGACAAACGGATCTCAATCGGAAAAATTGTCGATGGCGATCGCTCTCATATGCATCCAAACAAGAACTATGAGCAGTTCTTCGGTCCCATCGATGCTGAGGTGAACCGACTGAAGGACACCTTCGGCACAAAGGCCCGTAAAGCTGCCGGCAAAACGGATTCGAAGCTCTCCTTTGGACCGTACCTGGTTCTAAAGGCGGCCGCAGAGCAATCCGGATGCTATACCGCTCTGACACGGGTCTACCCTGAATATGAGCGGAAAATCATTGCATTGGCCGTCTACTCCATTGTTGCGGAAAGTTCAACTGCCCAGCTGTTTCCCGGTTGGTGTTTTGATCACTACTGCGGTCTGGATCGTGTCATCGACGACAGTGAAGTCAGCGGCCTATACCGTCTGATCGGGTCAGATGAGGGAAATATCAATGTGTTCTTCCGGATTTTCCGGGAAGAATACGAGAAACGATTTCCCCGAAAGGACAGCAATCGGGTCATTGCCTTTGACTCCACCAATCAAAACACCCAGTCCGAGAATGAAGATCTTGCAGAGTTCGGAAAATCCAAGACCGATTTTGGCCTGAAGATCATTAACACGGCTATGTTTGTGGATGAAGAGACCGGCATTCCTATGTGGTATGAGCACTACGACGGTTCTCTCCTGGATAAGGTGCAGACGTCCTTCTCATTGAAAAAGATCGTGGATGCAGGATATCAAAAGCTGTTCGCAATGTTCGATCGAGGATACTTTTCAGAGGACATCATCAAAGCCCTCCGGAAAGTAAAGGATCTGGAATATGGTGTCCTCTGTCCAGACAATGTCAACTGGGTAGATGCGCTCATCAAAGATCATGGAGCGGAGATCCGCGGAAAGCAGAAATACCTGACGACGGAGCCCAACGTATTTGGAAAGCGGTACCCGGTAACAGTGGCTGGAAAGGCTTGCTTTGCCTACCTCTTCTTTGATCACTCCCGGGAATTTGATGAGGAACAGTCCATAAGGAGCACTATTTCCTATTACTTCAATGAGGCATCCAAGAGAAAACGCTACACGGAAAAGATGGCGCAGGACTACGCTCCAAAAGGGATCATTGTCGTTAAAAAGGCCGATCCAGAAACAGGGAAGAACTTCACCATCCTGGAGGACACTGAAATGATCCAGACGATGGTCGATCGTGCCGGATTCTTTGTTCTCGTCAGTGATACTGAAATGACGGCATCCGAGGCAATCCGGATTATCCGGCGACGTGATGTTGTGGAGCACGTCTTCGAATCCATCAAGCGGCACTTTGATCTGTCGGTCACATACACCCACTCCATCGAGACATATCGGGGGAAGATGTTCACGGCCTTTATCGCAAGCATTCTCTTTGCCACGCTGACATGGGATTTGAGGGAAGTGCTTCACGATAAGACCAGTGCAACCATCGCCTTCGAGATGATGGAGCTAAACAAGTATAAGGTGGAACTGCAGTCTGATGGCAGTTGGTATCCGTCCTATGCGATGAGCAGGATTCAGAAGGAACTGGTCTCCAAGGTTGGCCTCACAGAGGACGAGGCAATCAACCAGGCAACTGAGATCAAGCTGCTAGTATAAAAACTTGCGATTTAGGGTTGTACATAATCCACAATGAGCCTTAATCTATAGGGGTTTGAGAGTAAGACCTCTGTGAAAAATGTATGCTTTAACATTACAACAGTGCATGACTACGGGTGAAATCGGTGTCTCTGGAGGTCCGGACACCTATGATTTCTGTGTTCAGGGTACAAAAAGAAAAGCATCCTCTTAATTGTCTGACAATAGTGACATTAGCTGTCAGTATAAGAAACGCGTTTCAATCTCCCTGCTTCACCATGGCTGCCAACCTCTCATGTCTAGCGGAGTCTGCCTTCGGTCCCACCCGGAGGCATCCCAAATTCCTTCGTACAGCCGATCCCATAGTTCGGAGCGCCGCTTATGCTTTCGTTCGGGGTCATATGCCCCATGGAGTAAATCCTGCGGCTACGCTCATGCTCTGTTTGTTTGAGAGCACCCCTGTAATTCAGTAAATCTCGGAAATCCCGGGGGACGCATCCCTGGATCCACACTGAAGTACATGGTGCGGTTAATACGTTACAGTTGAGGGGGAGTCATCCTAACGGTGTTGCCTGGTAGATAACCGCCCTGTTGGTCCTTGAAACTGTCTGCTGTCCGGCTGCGCGTTATGCAGGCATCATACCTGCCGCAGGATCGTGAAGGCGTTAGTTAAGAAACGGGTTGATAAGCGATCGCCTAGCATGAGACCACTAATACCTCACTTTGAGCTCGAGCTGGGTACACTCCTATCCGTGCTGTGTTGCATCATGTAACAAAGCATCACCTAGATTGCCTAAACACATACACTCACTTGCCGAGTATGTGACTATAAATAACAAGATAGGCATTATGCGGAGAAGAAAAGAGCTCCAAATGGGGATTCTATATCTTCATCGGACATTATCGCGTCGAGAGTTCACCATGGAGGTTGTGGTATGGAACCCATCAACCCGGTTCTTTACTAACGCCATCGTGAATGACCTTAGACGGGTCAAAATCAACGCCTTTACGGAGGATTGCGTGGAAGATCCTCAAAGCCTTGCATGCCACTACTACGCGCGCCTGACGCCGTTTTAGAGGGTTCGTTGTCCGTGTGGTGTATTTGACCTGTAAGGCCTTAAATGCACTGTTCCAGGCTATCAGAGACCCCGCAGCTTCATACATGACTCGTCTTAAGGCAGAACGCCCTCGCTTGCTGATGCGATGTTCACCGACCTTCTTGCAGGATTCGTTGTTAATCGCATTCAGTCCGGCAAGCTTCACCAGCTGCTTGGGATCGCTGAAGCGGTTGACATCGCCCACCTCTGCAATGAATCCCACAACTGTCTGCATTCCGACTCCGCGTATACTCAACAGCTTGTCGACGTTAGGAAGCCGGCGAACCTGCTCTTCAAGTTTCCTGTCAAGCTCCTCCAGCCGTTCACTGTTCCTGCGGAAATCCTCAAGAATGTACAGGAAGGCAACTTTTTCAGCGGCGCAATAGTCCAGCCACATGTTTGCTGCAGCGGCCTCCACAAGCTTTTCAGCCTTTTTCCTGCCGCCGGTGCCCCGCATCTTTTTCGATTTCCACAAGAGCAGAATTCCGTCAACGCCAAGTTCATATACGTCTCGAGGCAGCGATGCTATTTCCAGGACAGCCAGGCCGCCCTTGGAATCATACTTTGAATAGCAATTCAGGTATTCCGGGAAGTTTCTGCGCAGCCATGCCTGCATACGGTTCCGGGCCCTCGCCATGTTCTTCACAACGCTTTCCCTGACATTGAACAGGCTGCAGATCTCAGCGTAATCTCCCTGCGGATCATACGGTTCAAAGAAACGTCCTTCCCGCACCAGATCCGCAATGACTCGGGGATCCTTCTTGTCGTCCTTGCTTGGGGAGTTATCATCCAGCTCCTTCGATCTATGGACATGGAGTGTGTTCACCGTAACAATCTTGAAGCCCTTTTTGGTCAGATACTGTTTGAAGCATAGCCAGTACACACCCGTGGGCTCACAGCCGATAATAACCTCCGTAAGGCCGCTCCTGGCCTGTATCTCCTCAATCCACTTGATGAGGAGCAAAAAGCCTTTTTCGTTGTTGGGGAAGAAGAAAGCCTTTTTGGTGTACTCCTCGCCCCGCCAGTTCATGGCCCGTGCATAGTTTTTCTCGGAGCCAATGTCAACTCCGATGATCAGATGGTGTTCTGATACTTGATGCAGCTTCTTTGTAAGCGTAACAACGGACGTACCATGACCCGGATCAACCTCTTCTGTAGAATGAGGCTAGGAAACTACTAGCTGCGTTCTACAGAGGAGGCTTTTTTATGGACAAGAGACAGCAGATGGTTCGTGAGGAGAAGCTTCGCTATTGGAGGCCGATCATCAATGCGTACGAGAACAGAGAAACGAAGCTGATGTCGATTGCACAATGGTGCAGGGAGCATGAGATCAACGCCTCACTCTTCTACTACTGGAAAAACGTGATCAGGGAGACGGACGCCAGTAACAGGAAGGCATCCTCTGGTTCAGTGCCAGAGACAGAGAACTTCGTAGACATCACCGACATCGTAAACGGACAGGCACGCCCTGATGTCAATACAATAGGCTCGGAACCGGGTACTGCTGATGACTCGGGTTCCCGCAGCCGGTCGAACCACTCTGATCTTCCGCGGATCACCGGTACACCGGAAGAAGGAAATGCCGGATCTGTTCCAGGCAGGCCGGGAGGGCCTGCCGTGTCTCCGGAAGTTATCCTGGAGACACGGTCCTGTCGGCTCTATCTCTACTCTTCTGTCCGGCGCGAGACCCTCTCCATGCTTAAGGAGGCTTTTCATGTTTGTTGACGGCATCGGCTTCAGGAAGATCATTCTCTGCACGAAGAGGGTGGATATGCGCCGCGGCGTTGATGGACTCTCCGCTTATGTCATGCTGAACTATCACCTGGATCCAACGGACCGTGGAGTTCTCTATCTTTTTCGTGGCAGATCTGCCAGAACGATCAAGGGGATCTGCTTCGAGGGAATCGGCACTGTGCTCTATACGCTTCGCCTTGCGCCGGGAAACTCATTCCAGTATCCCAGGAATGCGGACGAAGCCAGATCTCTTTCTCCGGAGCAGTACCGTCAGCTCATGAGCGGAATCGCACTTGACGGTACCATCCGCGAAGTATACCCGCACATCGACATGCCTGATCAGGTGGCCGCAGAATCCCAGAGATCCTGAAAACACGCGGTTTTTGAACTTTCAGGCTACTTCAGTGGGGAGTATAAATATTCAGATATCTATACCCTTATTTTCGGTTGACAAGAGGGTATAGATATGTTACTATACTCCTGAGAACTGATAAGCAGCTCTCAGGAGGTCTGACATGGGTACCATTCATCTGAGACAGGGGGATACGGTATACGTTTATTCTTCACACAGCTATTGGGACAAGGAGGCTAAACAGCACAAGACAGACCGGAAGCTGATCGGGAAGCTTGATCCCGTTACAGGGGAGGTTGTGCCCACCAGGAAGTACGTTCGAAAGCAGGCATCGGCCTCCGACGCACCAGCAGAGCAGGCAAACTCTGTTCGGGCTGAAGGTTCGACGAAAACTTTGATTTCCAGAATAACAGAGCTGGAGGAGGCAAATGCATCTCTGCGGAATGAGAATACACAGCTGAGGAAGGCTCTCCGCGCCTATCAGGATGCCGTTCAGAAGGCCAGCGCAAGCCTTGCTTCCGTAGACAAAGAGGCCCGGTGATGGAAACCGAGATCCCTGTCCAGAGACTTCATAAGTACAACCTCCTGTACCAGTGTGGCGCTTTCAGTCCGAGCGACATCTCGAACATCTTTAGTGAGGTTATCGTGGATGACATCGTCAAGACGAACCGCATTGCAGCGCTGATAAAGGCAGCTGAAAAAGCAGCTGAAGATTATAAAGCGCTGCAAAAGGAAAATGAGGAACTCAAACAGAAGGAGCAGAATAAGGACGAGAACAACAAACTCGGACGTAGGAGAGCCTTTGGGGAAAAGGACGAGCAGCTCTCTGGGAAAGAACTCGAAACCGGGATTCCACAAGGCGGCAGCGAGGATGTGGAGACAGATCCGCTCACCGAAGAGTCTGACGCTGATGGAGAGCAGGCCAAAGACACGACAGGGACAGAAGAACCTGCAGAGCCAGCCAATGCAGACGAAAATGGGAAAGACAGTGACGGAAAAACTCAGGATGAGAATCCGTCCAGGAAAGGCGGAGCTGGCGAAAAAGGCAGGAAACCCAGGCGGAGCAGCCGTCCCCCGAGAAAACCGATACCCGATGAATCAAAGGAAAAACAGAAGCGCAAGCCGGGCATCTGGGAGCGTGATACGCAGAATCTCCCGCACAGAATCAGCTATGATGTGGATGATCTGACTCCGGAAATGATCGAAAAAGCAAAGTCTTTATCTAAGCTGGGATTCGAAGCAAGCGAAAAACTCAGTATAGAGGAGGCTCATGTCGTCGTGCTGACAATCATGAAACCAATCATCGCATACTCAGAGGATGTCAGCGACGAAGAAAAATCCGATTCTGACAGTCATGAGGTGAATCGTACGCTATACCGGCCCTACAGCGAGGGATATATCATGCCGGGATCCCGGGCAACCCCGGAGATCGTCGCCTTCATGTACTACATGCTGACCAGCATGAGCATCCCGTACAAGCGCATCGCTGCTCTGATCTGTCACATGGGCTATCCCATGAAAACACAGAAAACGGTTTACTGGTGCAATACCTGTGCCGCAAGATATCTGCTTCCCGTCTTCGATTATCTCGTCAGCTTCATCATAACAGGCAAGTACATTCAGATGGATGAAACCACCTGGAGATCTATCTATGATGCTGAGAAGCCGGGAGAAAAGTCCTATATCTGGCTGCTGATTACAAGTGAGCTGCGGGAAGGCCCCAAGGCTGCCGCATATTTCTTCAATCCCTCCAGGGCTGAGTCATTTCTGGATGGACTGTTTGCAGACTTTCTTCCGGATAAGGACGCGGATCGTTCGGATACCGCAGGCCAGACAACTCCGCCGGAACAGGAAACGGAGCCCGATCCTACGACAGTGACAGGAAATGCATCTGTCGTATGCAAGAACGACAAGTATGCTGCATATCCGGAACTGGAGCGCAAGTCTGAAGGAAAGATCGTGGTCTCATTCTGCCTTGCGCATCTGAGAAGGCCGTTCTTTCTTGCCTGGCTTATTGTGAAGATGGCCTCAAAAGACCTCATGAAAACGGAGGAGGGCAGAAAACAGCTGGCACAGACCTGGGAATGGAAAATCCTGCGCGAGATCAGCCTTGCCGAGAGCGAGGATACGAAGCTCAAGCGCCTGTCCGGAGAGGAGCGGGTTGCTGGAAGAATCAAAAACGTAAAGCCGCACCTGGATCTGGCCTGGCAGTACGTCTGTGAGTATGAGGAGGCCTATCAGGCCTCGCTGCATGGTACTTCCTCTGATCCATCAAAACGAGTAACGATGACCGCGACGATGCGCAAGGCGATGAACTACTTTGAGGATTGCAAGAAAGGCGGTCACATCGACAGCTTCCTCTACGATTCTAACGTACCTGCGGACAACACTTACTGCGAAAGAAACATCCGTAGGATTGCTTTGCAAAGAAACAGCAGTCTCTTTTCGTATTCAGATGAAGGTGCCACCGACCGCATGATTGCGAACTCCATCGCAACAACAGCGGAATTGAATGATGCCGATCCGGAGTACTACTTCCAGTATCTCCTCATCGAGATACCCAAGCATCAGAGGCGGGGAGACAACCCAGATGAATATCTTCCAAAGATGATGTGCTGGTCTGAAGAATACAGGGCGTACGAAGCGAAGCAGCGAGAAGCCACACAGGCCGGGAAAGGTATCAGTTTTCAATCTGAGACAGAGCCCATCCTGGTAAATGGCCGGTGGATGCGAGATGGAAAGGTGGTCGGCCCATACCCGGCAGCATGATAACCTCCTGACAAACAGAACAACCCGAGTAGCCGACGTCTGCCGAACAGGCAGGCATCGGCCACTTGCAGTCGCATAAGTGAAACTGCAGAATTGACCGTCCGGCATGGTATTGTTCCCACCTGAGGAATCGCCATGCCGGACTTTCTTGTGTCTGGATCCATCGCTTCAGGGTGACAGGAGACTGGGACCCGGATGCCCAACCTATCCAGGTACACGGAGACGCCCCATCACAACCGACGTACCTGCAGTCCAGATCCGAACCTGCGCAGTTCATTCCCAGGAGATGCGTAGGCCGAAAGCAATACATCTGCAAAGAGATTCACCTCCACTGTCAACCGCGAATCTCTGAAGTATTTGCGGTTTCAACTGGAACCCTCCCCCTTAATGATAACGCCTCACGCAGGTTTCGTCAGCGTACGCTGGTTGTTATGCTTACGCTTCTTTGCTCGTGTAGAATTCTTCATAGATGGTCTCCTTACCGTGTGTTGGATTGCGTCTCGATGGACGTCCTCCATGGTAACAGAGGCCATTTTAATTTCCTATTGGCGATTTACTGAATTACAGGAATGCTTTCGTCTGGGCATGTTTTCACTCCGGGAACGGATTCCCGTCAGCAGGACTTTTGTCCGCCTTGCATGGACTCTACCCAATGAAGCGAAACGTCAGAGAGACGAAAAGTTAAACAGTTGATAACCACCGTCATTGCGGCAACACACGGCTGCCCGCCTCTTGTGCAGCGGAAGGCAGCAGACAATCGCACCATCAAATCCAGCGGTCTGACACCAGGGGTTCCTCCGTTAAAGCGGCAGAATTCCAAATTTTGTCGGTTTTTTAATTGTTTTTTATCCGTGTCTGCGATAAGATTGCAAGATACCTCGCATGTGGGGGACGGCCCCGGGGAGGTATCTTTTTTTGCCGGCAGAATTCGAAGGAGGACACACTTGGAGGAGAGAAATCTGGAAGAAGAGACGCTTCGCTACTACGCGGAACACGCCGCGGACTTTGCGGCCGACACCCTGGACGTCTCCTTTTCGGCCGTACAGAACCGGTTTCTCGCTCTGCTCCCCAGAGGGGGCCGGATTCTCGATTTTGGGTGCGGGGCCGGGCGGGACACCCGGGCGTTTCTTGCGCGGGGCTTTTTGGTCGATGCCGTCGACGGCTCCCCCGCCCTTGCCAAGATTGCATCGGCAAACACCGAGATCCCGGTCCGCTGCCTTCGCTTTCAGGAGCTATCCGCCGAAAAGCGCTATGACGGCATCTGGGCCTGTGCTTCCATTCTCCACGTCCCGATGGCTGCGCTCCCGGACGTCCTCTTTCGCATGTCCCGGGCCGCAAAACCTGGCGGCATCCTGTATGTCTCCTTCAAGTACGGGACCTTCTCGGGCCTTCGAAACGGTCGGTACTTCACGGATCTTAATGAGGCGGGACTCTCCCGCTTTCTTGCGGCGCGCCCGGAACTCTCTCTCGTGGAGGAGTGGGTCTCCGGGGATGCAAGGCCCGGGCGGGCGTCGGAGCGCTGGCTCAATGCCCTGCTTCGAAAGACGCCGTCGGATTGCTGACGGTCCAACGGGCAGTTGGTTTTCTGCACCTGTTATGATACGCTGTATGAGCCGCGGGGAAACCGACGGCGGGAGGGAAGATGAAAGCACAGCATCGCAACGAACTGGAACAGTTCATCACCGATATTCAGCTCGGGATGACAAGCAAAAAGGAATTTCTCTCGAACCTGATCGATCAGGCCGAGAACTATGCGGCAGGGCAGGGGTACGACCCCGGCTCTCTGCTTTTGGACAACGACGTCTACTACCTGGCAACACTCTCGGTCAGTGATCTCCAGGCGCTGGGACAGATCTCCGGCACCCACGCGACCATTCTGACGACTTACAGCGGCGGCGCCGACGAGCAGGAAGGCTTCGTCGAAAGCGTACACGAGCACCCCGGGGTCGACTACGATGAAGTCTGCGGCTTCTTCAGCAGTTCCCCGAACCAGGGCGAGATGCAGATTGCCTGGGTAATGCTGCGCCACACGCAGGACGGGCGGACTCTGGCAAGATATGAGGACAAGTGGATCCCCCACTTCAGCGTGGAGCCCCTGGATGACACGCCCATCAGCGTGCGCAACTGCGACATCTGCAGCCAGAGAAAGCAGTGTCCGAGCTACCTCGAGCGGGTCTCGGATGACCTGGCCAACGGCTACCCCCGCTCCGACATCGAGCTGACCAAGAAGCAGAAGAAGGACATGGCCTCCTCCACTGTGCTGCGGGATCTCGCCGAGACCCTCGGCGACCTGGAGGGCTCCTTCTCCGATGCGCGCTGGGAGGAGTTCAAGCAGAGCCGCAAAAAGCTCATCCAGCTGTGCGCTGCCTCTGACGGCGTGCTGACCTTCTCCGACAACCAGGAGGGCACCGACGCGATTCTGCTCTCCTCGGATGCCAGCCACAACGGCTTCTGCATCCGCCAGCAGGGCAAATACCTGGAGCTGTGCCAGTACATGGAGTGCATCGACATCGAGGATGCCTTTGATGCGGTGGAGGGCATGCTCAATGAGAACGCCCTGATCTTCCGCGTGGTGGGCAGAACAACCAATTGGCAGGACCTGATCCCCTTTGTCGCAAGCTACGCGGACCGGATGTCCACCGAGGCGACCCTGTACACGATTCCGCTCTCTCTGCGCCTGTCCATCAGCCGGCGCGGCCTCATCGGAAAGGATCGAAATCTCCTGCCGGATGCGCTCCGGGAACTGCTCCCGCACATGAACAAGAAGGAGCAGGATAACGCCCTCGCCTTTGTCCAGGACCTGGCGGACGTGTTCGGCAAGACGAAGTTTCCCCGCATGGACGGCAGCTCCAACGCTTCCAACTCCTGAATGAAATCCAGATAATAACCAAGAGCGCGTGCTCTTCCATTGGGAAGAACACGCGCTCTTGCTTTGTCCTCTGATTTTTCTCGGCACTACGCCGCAGCCCTTCTCCTTGCCGGCATCGGCTCTCCGTCCGGGGGAAGGCGGCGCAGGAAGGATACCACAAAGGGGATGGTCACCAGGCCTGTCAGCACGTCGCAGATGCCCTGGGAGAACTCCAGGCCGTTCAGGCCGAAGACCGCGCTGCACAGAAACGCCGTCGGGATCAGGAGAACGCCCCGGCGCAGCGTCGCCAGAAAGGCGGAGGTTCCCGCCCGCCCGATGGACTGGAACATCATGTCGCCAAAGACCGACAGCGGGCTGAAGAGAAAGCCGATGCACTGGAACCGGAGCATCGGGGTGCCGACCCGGATCACCTCCGGGTCCTCCCGGAACAGCCTGATGATGCCCGGCGCAAAGGCAAAGGACAGCACGCCCAGCACCACCATAATGCCCTCCGCGAACTTCAGGGAGAACAAGAACCCGCCCCGCACGCGGCTGTACTTTCTCGCGCCGAAGTTGAAGGCCGAGACGGGCTGGAAGCCCTGGCCGATGCCGATCGTCACGCAGTTCAAAAACAGCACCACCCGGTTGACGATGGAGATCGCGGCCACCGCCGCATCGCCGTAGCCACCGGCCAGGTTGTTGAGCACCATCGTGGAGACGGCGGCCAGGCCCTGGCGCACCAGGGAGGGGATGCCGGTCAGGCAGATGTTTCGGATCACCGGGCCGTCCAGGGAGAAGTACCGGGGATGGAAGCTGCTCTTTGTCTTGCCCCGCAGGTAGGGGAGAATCAGGATGATGCAGCTGATGTACTGGGTGACGGCGGTGGAGATGCCGGCCCCCTCGATGCCCATATGGAAGACCCGGATCAGCAGGGCGTCCCCGAAAATATTCAGCACGCCGCCGCTGGTCAGGCCGATCATTGCGTAGAAGGCGATGCCCTCATAGCGCAGGATGTTGTTCATGACGCAGGCGCTGGTCATCGCCGGGGCGGCAATCAGGATCCAGAACGCATAGGTGCGGGCGTAGGGGAGAATCGTGGGGGTGCTCCCCAGAAGCCGCATCAGAGGGTCCATGAAGATAAGGCCCAGCACCAGCACCACAAGGCCCATGAAGATGGAGAGGTAAAAGGAAATGGCGCTGAAGTGCCTTGCGCTCTGCTCATTCCGCGCGCCCAGCTGCCGGGAGATGTTGCTGCCAGCCCCGTGTCCGAACATGAACCCGAAGGCCTGCAGGATCGACATCAGACCGAAGACGACACCCGTGGCGCCGCTCGCCGAAGTCCCCAGGGAGGAGACAAAGTAGGTGTCGGCCATGTTGTAGAGATTGGTGACCAGCATGGAGACGATGGTCGGAGCGCAGAGCTGCCGGATGAGCGCTCCCACCGGGAGCTCGGTCATCCGCTTGTACTGCGCCTTGGTATCCATCTCCGCCGTCTTTTGATGCTGCATTGCATGCCTCCTTCTGCCGTCTCGGCAGCCAAGGGTTCATTCTACTGCGAAGCAGCACCTTTGGGCAACCGTCAGTGCAGGGTCTGTGCCCCGCTGTTCCCTTTCGCGGCCTGCGCGGCGCTGCGGCAGAGCCTTCGAAGGACCTGCCGCGCGTCGTTGTGCATCCGGACGAGGGCGGCATAGGCCTCCCCCGCGGGCACAGGGTGGAGAAGCTCTGCCGCGGCGCCGGCGGCCGAGGCGGGGCATCCTACCTCTTTTGCGCGCTGCACAGCCTCCGAAAAGCTCTCCTCCAGGGCCGCCGCCTGCAGGCCGCGAAGAAGAGGTTCCTCCGAGCTCTCGAAAAGGGCGGGATCTGCGGCGTGCAGGGCGGCAAGAAGCGCCTCCCCGCGCGCGCCCTGCCGCGCAAGAACACCGAACCGGGCGAAGGCGTAAAGAAGCGCCTCCTCTCCGTCCAGGGACAGGGCCCTGGCCACAAGATCCGCCAGCGCTTCGACCTCCTCGAAAGAGCCCGCAAGATACGCGATCGGGGCGGCAAGGACGGGCGCCGGCACGGCGTTCTCCCCGTCACGCTTCCCAAAGGACCGGGTGATGGCCTCTTCCCGCTCTTTATCTGGCTTTCCCTCGCTCTGCAAAAGTCCCTCTGCCACCGCGAGCGCCCCCAAAAAGTCAGGGGCCGTCTCCCCCTCCGCCGCGGCGATGCCAACAAGCGGGAGGCCAAGTCTCTCCCGGAAGGGGCCGAAGTTCTGCCCGGTCACCTCCTGGATGCGCTCCCTTCGGACAAAGACGTCGGTTCTGCCCTCCTCCCGGATGCGGTAGAACCGGTCCTCCTCCAGGATCTCCTGCACCGTCCCGCTGTGGGAAGTCCCCCGCCGGTCCAGAAACCGGACGGCATCCCCCTTCCGAAGGGGCAGGGCGCCGGGGTGGCAGGTCAGCTTTGCCTCCTCACAGAGGAGCATCGCAAAAAAGGCCTTCTCCGCATCCCGCCCGTTCCGGGCGCCGTAGAGGCCGGCCGCCTGCCGCAGGTACCCGACGGCCCGCGCCGGGTCCGCCCCGGTTCCCCTGCCGTAGAGAAGGCAAAGTCCCACCCGAATAAGCGCCCCGGGCCGCTCCTCCTCGCTCCCCGGCGCCTCATAGGTGCGCCGGAGGGCCTTCTGATAGAGGGAAAAGCCATTCTCCTCGCGAAAGCCGGGAAGCTCCCCCGAAAACGCCGCATCCCCCAGCGCCTTCCAGCAGCCGGGGTCGCCGGTCAGCGCCGCCCCCTGCCGGAACAGGGAGAGGGCCTTCTCCGGATCCTTTTTCCGAAGGAGTCTTGCAAAGCGGTAAAGGGCAGCGCCGTCTCCCCTCGCCGCGTCCGCTGCATAGCAGGCCTTGGCCCGGTTCTCATCCGCCTCGACCAGGTTCCCTGCCTCGTACCACTTCCCGAGCTCTAAGGAGGCGCCGGGGATGTCCCGGCGGCGCCCGATCTGCAGCGCAAAGACCGCCTTGGACGAGAGTTCCCGGTCCCTTTCGTGCATCTTCGCCCAGGCCAGGGCCCCGGTATAGTCCCCGTTCTCCAGGAGCTGCTCCAGGGCATCCTCCCCGCCGTTGACCAAAAGGAGCTCCTCCCCGGTGATCCCATAGCGGGCAAAGAGCTGCGTCAAACGCGTCCTGGCATCCTGCCAGCTCTTTCCCGGGCCCTCGAGAAAGACCAGGGCCTCGTCAAGGCAGTGCTCCGCCTCCCTAGCAGGGAGCTTGCTGCAGAGCAGATGGAACTGCTGGATGACAAACAGCACCCCCTCCTTGGCGGCGCCGGGGAGGGAGAGCAGAAGGCGCATGATCAACATCCGCTTGTCGAGGCCCTCGTAGACCTCCTCCGGATCCTCACGGCGCCGGTCCCAGCGGGCAAGCATCGCCCGGATTCCGCCGGCGCTCAGGGCGGGTGCGCCGCCCCGGACCGGGTTGAACACCACCCCCCGGCAGCCCGGCAGTTCCAAAGTCAGCTCAAAGGCGTCCTGGAGGGTCACCTCGAAGAGGGTGTCCTTCGGCAGGTCCTTAAGCTGGCCTTTTGTGGTGAAAAGCGGCAGGAGCGGAATCGGCAGATCCGCCTCTGAGAAGCGCGGCAGCAGCAGGGTAAATTCGGAGAGGTTGTCGGCGACCAGGTCCACCAGGGCAATCTTGCCCGCATCGTCGCCTGCCCGTCCGATTGCCTCCTCAAGGATCTTGATATCTTTCATCCTGCGTCTGCCTCCTTTGTTCTCCTAATTATACCGCGGGTCCCTCTCTTCGCAAAAACAGGCGGCGCACCGGGCCCTTAGCCCCGGCACACCGCCTGTGTCCGCACTGCATGGAACTGATGCCATCACCCCAGTGCCACGTCCAGGATCATCATCAGCGAGAAGCCCAGCGCAAAGGAGAGCACGCCGACGTTGGAATGGCTCCCGTGGGACATCTCCGGGATCAGCTCCTCCACCACGACATAGAGCATGGCGCCCGCCGCAAAGCTGAGGAGGTACGGCATCACCGGAACCGCCAGCCCCGCAAACAGGAAGGTGAGCAGCGCCGCCGCGGGCTCCACCGCGCCGGAGGAAACGCCCATGACAAAGGCCTTTTCCTTGCCCTCTCCGTTTGCGTGGAGCGGCATCGAGATGATCGCCCCCTCGGGGAAGTTCTGGATCGCAATGCCCAGAGACAGCGCCGCGGCCGCCGAGGCGCCGATGCCGCTCCCGCCCAGGGCAAGGCCCGCATAGACTGCGCCCACCGCCATGCCCTCGGGGATGTTGTGGATCTTCACCGCAAGGAGCATCAGGGTGGTGTTGCCCAGATGGGTCTTGGGTCCCTCGGGCTTATCCGCGAACTGGTGCAGGTGGGGTGTCAGCCGGTCCAGGGCCAGCAGGAACAGGATGCCGATCCAAAAGCCGACGGCCGCCGGCACAAAGGCCCAGACGCCCAGGGACGCGGACTCCTCCAGGGCGGGGTCCAGAAGGCTCCAGATCGAGGCCGCCACCATGACGCCCGCGGCAAAGCCGGTCAGCATCCGCTGCACCGCATCCCCCATCTCCCGCTTCATGAAGAAGACGCAGGCAGCGCCCAGGGAGGTCCCCAGAAAGGGGATCAGAAAGCCCGCCGCAAGGCTCCCGGCGCTCATTGCTGTCTCCCCCGCTTACTCGTCATCCGGTTCATCATCGTCATCCTCATCATCCTCTCCAAGATGTTGGAAGAACTCACTCCAGTTCACATCATCATCGTCGTCAAAATATCCGTTGTCCAGGAGAATTCCGACCATGCCGAAGAACAGGATGTGGCGAATTTGGGGATCCTGCGCTGAATAATGCTGCATCAGCTCAAGATCTTCTTCAGCCATGATCTCCCTCATGAAACCATCCAGGAAGGTTTTCTCCAGGAGTTCGATCATTCGGGTCCGCTTGTCTCCCTGTCCGGGGAACATCAGGATCTTGCCCTCTCTGTCGGGAGAGACGTTCGCCAGGAAATACTCCACAAACTCCGGGGCCATTTCGGAAAGTGCCTGTTCTACATAGTCCCGCTCCTGCGTCGGAACTTCCGGGAGCATGTCCGATGAAAAGCACCGATCCAGGCATCTTTTGACCCGTGCCCAGAGCACCTCATCTTCATCGTTACAATAATTTCCGGTATCATCGAATGCGCTCATGATCTCCATCCCGAGCTGCTCATCCTCATCGATGAGTGCATCCATTGCATTCTCTTCTGCCTCTTCCGCGGCAGCGAACAGGGAATCTACCTCAAAATCTTCCCAGTCCCTGTCCCAGGCATACTCCGGATCGTCCATGTCCAGATCTTCCGGGAATGCCCGGCAGGCATTCACAAATGCCTGTCCGACGGCCGGATATCCGGGTGCCAGGGGATCTGTCTTCCAATCCGGCGCCTTCCCATCCGCCAGAGAAAACGTACGCATCAGCTCGGCACCGAGCTGTCCCAACATCTCTACAAAAGGCCCCGGCAGGCTGTCGGTATCCAGATCCTCCGCAAGCAGATCGCTCGTCATACCCAGAATAACCGGTGCTTCCGGAAAGGTATCCGTAAAGAGCTCCTGCATAATCGCCACCATGCCGTTTGATATACTCTCACTCGAAATTACCTCCGCAAGCTCGCTGCAGGCAAAGAGGAGCGTGGTGAGTTCCCCAATCTCCTTCACGCTCATTCCTCGGTACTGTCGTCTATTTGCCATCGTTGCTGTCTCCTTTTCTGGTCTGATTCAGATGCTGCGTTATTTCTCGGCGATGGCCTCAATCTCGCAGAGCGCACCGGCCGGGAGTGCCCGGACCGCGACGCAGCTGCGTGCGGGCTTGGAGGGGAAATAGTCCGCAAAGACTTCGTTGAAGGCCTGAAAATCCGCCATGTCGGCCAGAAAGCAGGTGGTCTTGACCACCTTCTCCGGACTGGTCCCCGCCGCGGCGAGGACCCGGGCGACGTTCTCGCAGGCCATCTTCGCCTGCGCCGTGATGCCCTCCTCCAGGGCGCCCGTTGCGGGATTCAGGCCGATCTGGCCGGAGGTCAGGACAAGACCTCCCGCCTCGTAGGCGTGGGAATAGGGTCCGATGGCTGCCGGCGCACTGTCTGCTTGAATCTGTCTCATATGAAAGTTCCTCCTCTTTCTGATGACAGCATAGCAGAAGCGCGGGCCCGGTGCCACAAAAAAAGCGCACCCGGACCGGATTCCGGCCAGTGCGCGCCATCTGCTGTTCAATGTGTCTGGATCTGCTCGAGCGGGGCCGGCTTTCCCAGGTAGTACCCCTGGGCCGCCCGGCAGCCCACCTGCCGGAGCAGCTCAAGCTCCTCACTGGTCTCCACGCCCTCGCAGAGGGTGGGCAGCTGCAGGGACTGGGCCATCCGCACGACGGCCTGCAGCAGGGCTGCGGCCCGCTTGCCGTCGCCGCTCTTCTTCTCCTCCGCATAGGCCCCCAGGAACCGGATATCGAGCTTGATCAGGTTCACATCCATGCTCTGGAGGGTTCCCAGGGAGGAGTACTCGCTGCCGAAGTCGTCCATCCACACCTGGAAGCCGCCCTCGTGGAAGCGCCGGATCTGCTCCCGGATGCGCTCCGGGGCCTCGGAGAAGGCGCTCTCCGTGATCTCCGCGATCAGAAGGTTGTGGGAAATCCCGTACCGGTCCGCGGTGCTGCGCACGTTCTCGTAGACATCCCCGTAGTCGAAGTCGTCCCGGCTGATGTTGAAGGAGACCGGGATCTTCCCCAGGCCCTTTCTGGCGCGCAGGGGCGCCTCCCGGCAGACCTGCTCCAGGATGTACTGGTCCAAGAGGCCGATCAGGTGGTGCTGCTCCAGCACCGGGATAAACTCCGCGGGGGAGAGCAGGCCCCGTTCCGGGTCCTGCCAGCGGGCGAGGCACTCAAACCCCGCCAGGGTTCTGCTCGCCATGTCGTAGAGCGGCTGATAGTACACCCGGATCCAGTGCTCCTTCATCGCCGTCTTGTAGTTGGTCAGCACATAGGTCTGCTTCTGGTATTTCTCCTGGACGTCGGCATCGTAGTAGTTCCAGGCTTTTCTCGCGTTCTCCCGGATCTGACTGCAGGCAAGCCGCGCGTCGTCGCAGGCGCGGGAGATCTCCTCCTCGGTGGGCTGGGCCCCCAGGGCGCCGTGATAGATGCCCGCCTTGAGCTGCAGCACGCTCCCGGCGGCGTTTCTCTGCACCTGCTCCGTCAGCTCCCGGAGCCGTTCGTCCAGCTCCCGGTCCCCGGCAAGGACCATGAAGTGGTCCTCCGAGATCCGGCAGACGTAGCCCTCCGGGAAGGTGTGCTTCAAGTCGTTGGCGGTCATCCGCAGGATCCGGTCCCCCTCCTGGATGCCGAACCTGGCGTTGTAGGCCTTCATGCCGTAGAAGTTGAAGTAGACAAAGGCCGGCTCGTCCCCGCTATTTTCGATGCGCCGGATCGTATCCGCCGCCTTTCTCCGAAAGGTGGAGAGATTGGGCAGTCCCGTCAGCACATCACAGAACAGCCCGCTCCAGGGGTCGGACTGGATGCAGTAGACCTCCTGCCCGTCAAAGGTGCGGGAGATCACCCGCAGGATCAGCTCCTCGCCCTCCTCCCGCAGGCAGACCGCCTGGTTTCCCTTGCCGTCCAAGGCCGCGATCCTGCGCAGCATGCCGGGATCCTCCCAGCCAAGGAGCCACTCCGAGAGGGTCTCCCCGGTGTCGAAGTTCCGGACCGGCCTAAGGAGCTTTTGCATCGGCGCATTGCAGTAGAGGAGTTCTCCCGCCCGCTTCGTGATGACCAGCATCGCGAGATCGCTCTGGTCCAGAAAGCTGCGGAGCACGTTCTCGCTGCAGAGCTGGGAGAAGTCATAGGCCTTTGCCGCCTGGATGAGGTCCATGTAATCGATGATCGCAATTCGGGTTCCATCGGCCAGGGTGTGATGATGGCCCACCGCGTGGATGAGGGAGCGGGTTTCCCGCCCGTACACCTTGTCCCGGTACACCACGTCATAGGTGCCCCCTTCGGTTGCGAAGCGCTTGGCCTCCGCACTGATGCGCGCCGCATCCTCCGGCGGAACATTTCGATACATGTTTGTGTCAAAGCGTTGAAGGAGAGCCGCCTTGTCCGGCTCATCCTTGTCGTGTGCCATGTCATACAGGCCATCCGAGATGCAGATGGTCCGCACTTTTCCCTCTATAAACCGATACACCGCGATCGCATGCTCTGCATGCTCGATCCCGGTGCGCAGAATCTCCCAGTCTGTCATTGTCCACACTCCCTGCTGTCAGGACCCCGCATCGGCTTTGGTCCAATCCGCTGTCCCATGGTGCCAGAGCTCCGCGCCGGTTCCCCAACTGCAGTGCCTGCCGGTCTCCCACCCTATCCAGGGGCGGGGAAAGCGTTGGCAGGGCATCTGTCTAGCACAGTATGATAAATATAACGCAGTCCCCGCCGGTTTGTACAGATCTTTTGACGATCCGCATCAAAACGCCCGGATCGTTACCGGTTTTTTCATTTGGCGTTAGTAAGAAAACGGGTTGATAAGCAATAAGTGCATCTTGTAGTCATCAAATTGCAAGCAGATTGAGCTCCTTAACATCTCCATAATGGTGTACCTTCTTGGGATTCCTGGATGCAAAGAGAGTTTCCGCAAGTTCCCCAATCGTTGTCCTCTGCCTGTACGCTGCCCTGAATACGAGGTTGTAACGGTTCAAATACTTGGTGGCGACACCGCGATATTCGGTATATCGGCGCTTGATAAAAGAGTGAAGGTTGTTCACAGTGTTCAGATTGAAGAAACCTGCCGACTCCTTCTTCACATTCATGACCGTGATTCCCAGGATCTTGCCCAGCCTCGGATACACATTCATGCCGTCCGTCAGGAAAAGTGTGCCCTTCTGGACATGACCAGTATAGATATCAACAACATTTGCACTGGAAGGCCTTGCCCGGTTCTCGGATTTCACGATCAGATCGCCAGTCTTGCGCTGTACTGCGGTGCAGATACAGATCTGCTCGTCTGAAAGGCCGCGTTTGGATGCGGGAGTGCCACGCTTGCGGGGCTTTCGACTGGCATCAGGGCCAAATTTCGTACCTTTTTTGGACTCCGGAACGTAGGTTTCATCCGCTTCCACGACATCTTCCACCGTGGCTGGCTGCTCCACCTGCATGTCCTCGAGAGCAAGCATGATCTTATGCCGCATGAAGAACAGACTGCTATGGCTGATCTTGCATCCATGGCTGGCAAGTGACTTGACCGTCTTATCCAGAGAGGTCCCCCTGAGCGTCTCTTCCAGAACCTTGGTCCAGATCTCAGTACCAAAGTGTGAGCCTGAGAGCAAAGTGTTGCTCGTTGTAACAAATGACGTTCCACATTGCCTGCAGATGTATGCCTGTTTTCCATGTTTGTGTCCATTCCTAACAACATGAGCATTGGAATGGCAGATCGGACAATCCAAACGGGGAGCAATCATCTTCTTCGGAGAAGAGGTTGCACTCTCATGGGAGAAGCCCTCCATGAGCTTGTTAACAAGAAGAATCAGGTCGTCCCTGGAAAGATCTCTGGCTTCGGTCAGTATGCGCTCAATGCAGCTCATAGTCTTGCCCTCCTGGCAAGACTATTGTAGTTCAAGTTAGAGAAGGCCGTTGTACAGCAGAATGTACAAAACGGCATATTTTATACTTCTGCTAAAATGCTTTGGAGCTTATCAACCCGTTTTCTTACTAACGCCTTTCATTTTTGCCAGTCAGGATGCGCCGGATCTGTCCCGTAAGAGGCTTCATCACCGAATCTGTCTCTCCCCCGCCGGGATTGACCGATTTTGTTTCCGCGCATCAAAAAAAGCAGGACACCGTCCTGCTTCTGATCCCGGGCGGGAGGTTCCTTCGCCCCGCATTGTTAAGTTATTCGCTGGTTCGAATACTTTACGAGCCAGAACGATTGCTGTGGGAAGCATCGTCTTTCTCACCTCAGATCGGCTTCTCAGACTTTATTCTGTCTCCGGTACTCCCCCGGCGTCTTTCCGTACTGTCTTCGAAACATCTTGACAAAGTAGTTGGCATCCCCAATTCCGACAATCTGACTGATCTCCTGAATGTTCTTGTCAGAGGAGCCCAGCAGAAAAGCGGCCTTCTGCATCCGGAAACGGTTGAGGTATTCGATCGGCGTAATCCCATACTCTGTCCGAAAAACCTGGATCAGCTTCGTGCGGGAGGTCTCCAGATCAGCCGCCATCTCATCCAGACGGATTTTTCGGTAATACTCATGCTCCAGATAGTACAGGGCGCTTTGCGCCAGCGCGCTGTGCGCATGTTCGCTGTTTGCTGCCACGGCGCGGCAAATCGC
Source organism: Lachnospiraceae bacterium (assembly GCA_022483465.1). Taxonomy (GTDB): domain Bacteria; phylum Bacillota; class Clostridia; order Lachnospirales; family Lachnospiraceae; genus CAG-791. The sequence continues at coordinate 1,068,332 of JAKVNF010000001.1, forward strand.
AAGTACCATTTCCTCCTTTGCCTGCAGGATCCTGGAGACGGACTTTGCTGACATGACGATGCGCGTATTCTCCGTAGTGATACGGTCGACGAGAATGGGGGAAAGTCCCGCTTCCAGAGCAGCGATCCGGGCGCTCGTTCGCGTGATCGCAGCACCGATCCGCTCATTGTCTAGTGTTGTTCCAATCCGCTTCAGATAGGAGACATCCTGCTGCATGTTGTGCAGGTTGAGGAGTGCAGACCTCGCTCGTCCCCGCCGGATGTCTTCCATAAAATGCTGCTCGTACTCATAGCGCTGCTGCAGCCTTCGGATGTAGTGGGCACGGCGACCCCCGCGGGAACTCTCTGTCTCCTCCGTTCCATCTGACTCGGACGCACTCTGTCGGACTTTCCGGATTTCCCGTTGTGCCGATTCTGGGTCACAGACCCGAATCAGCGTACGAATCACCTCCTCCATGCGTCATCTCTCAAGTTTTTTGGACTAATTTCGTAGATGGCTCTGCAGATTTTGGCTTATGATGCGACCCCGGTTTGGGGCCAGGCTTCTTTCTCAGACTGCCATCTTTGTTGTACTTGCTCCTGGTGCTGCCCGTTTGAACTCCTGGCTTTTTCCGGGGTGTTCCATCCTTGTTCACATCGGATCGCTTCGTTCCAGGTTTCACTCCAGGCTTCATGTGAATTACATTCCCATCAGCATCGTAGTTCTTGTGATGAGATCCCTTCTTCGGCCCCGGCTTACGATGCCGAAGAACAGGAGCCTTGCCGGCGAGCCGGTCGTTTTCGATCTTAACGGACTCATTCAGAAGTGCCAGTGCATCGGCGCCCAGACTGCTGAAGAGATCTGACACGATGTTCTTCTCTGCATGCGTGTAGGTGTAGAAATCATTGATCTTCTGCATCTCGAGAAGATCGACTTCACGGATCATCTGTGTCGTACTGCGGTCCAAAGTAAGAGAAGCACTTTCGATTTCATACCGCAATACCGCGGCAACAAATCCAACAAGAAACTTTGAGTATACGCCGTTTGTGTAGTAAATACGCGCAGTGCCATATCCAAGCTGGGTCTTCACAAACATGAACTGCTTCTCAGACGCATTGCGCGCCACGTACTTATGATGGATCTCAGTCGGAGTCATCTTCTCAGAGCTGACGATTGCGTACAGGCCCTTACTGTCAAGTGCGGCTTGCAGTCCCTTCCGGTTTATGACTGCTTTCTGTTCCTTTTCGCCGTGAATTGACTCCTCGGCAATGTCGATCATGGCCTCGTACTTCTTGGGAATCTTGGGGTTGAACTCTCCCTGCCGAATGCCGGCGTTCAGCTTATCCAGCATTTTGTAGAGAGAGTCGAGCAGGGTGCTGATCCGTTCTCCACCGTTCTGATAATCGTAAAACAGAGTGATGGTATCCAGGTGCTTGTAGTTGGAAAACAGCTGTCCTTCCTGCTGCGCACTGAAAAGATGCGTCCCTTCCACAAGATACTCCGCATTCAAACGGATTTTCGCGCCATACTCATTCGTGATATTGACGACACCATCCGGGCAGCCTTTGACCATGATGATATAGGGGAGACAGAGGCTGTTCAGGTATCGAAGCGAGGGACCATCGCAGTATCCTCTGTCGAGTATGACTCCCCTCAGTTTAATCCCACATTCTGAGAGAAAATCGACAACCTTTTTCAGTGCTTTGGCATCTACAATGCCGCCCTGGTACAGATCAAAAGTAACAGGCAGACCGCTCTCCGTAACCGCATATGTGAAGCTAACGATGTTTACATTCTTACCGGACTTCGAGTTGCCCTTCTCTGCCAGTTCCACTCCCTGCGCTTTGCAGTCATCGTTAGAGCCATCGATGCAGAGCCAGACTTCTTCAACACCCTCATTTTTGCACTGGATGGCCCAGTCCTTGCGGAACTGAAGAGCCTGTGCCTTTGACATTTGATGCTCAAAGAGGCTGGAATACCACGAATCACTCCGGGCGGTTTCAGAATACAGCATTTCGTCTTTCATGCTGTTTTCAAACGAAAAGGTAGAATCGGAGTGGTGACGGATCGAGAAAATCGCATAATCCATGATCCCGTTTGCCACAGCAGGTCCGTATGTAGCATCCAAGAGATCCTTGATTCCGGTCTTCTGATTCAGCGCCTGGCACAAACTGAATAGTCCAATTCTCTTAGTTGTGGGCATGACGGTTTCACCGGTTACATTTTTCCACAGGTCTGGAAAGATTTCCCTGTACTGTGTTGTCGGGTGCATCATTTTCGGATCATCCATGCACTGGTATCCGATGAGAGTCCTCTTGGGTTCTGCGTACCCCTTCTCCCGATTATAAGGAGCCGCTATGACATATTTGATGCGCGCTGGCTTGCCGTCTTTTTGCCTTTCAATAGTTACATGATCTTTTGGAATGGCTACTTTGTAGGTCCAAAATACTGCCATAATTATCTATTTATCCTCGATTTAGGTAAGATTATTGTGGACTTACCTATATTGTAGCCAAATAGATAATTTAAGTCAAGCAAAACTGCCGATTTTTCCTTATTTTACCGGCACTTTTGCGGATAGCGAGTTAGTCCACAACGCCAGATGGCGGCTGAAATTAGTACCAAAATCTTGGAAGTTAACGTCCATGCGTTCTTCCGGCACATCCGGGTAGGATTCCCGGTATGAGAGAAGGTCGTGAACACTCAGGTCCGAAATTTGGCGTTTTCTCAGGATATCTGCGGCGTCTCTGGTGGACAGCGGTGACGGGACGAAAGGTCCGAAAAGCAGCCAGCGGCCTTTCAGAGACACCAGTACGATTTCTATGTAAAAGGGATCCTGAACAAATGTGACCGCATCCGGCCGAGCAGTCCCACAGAGCGCGCACAGTCCGGAAGCGGAGAACAGCTGCTGGACCGGGTGCAGTTGATGCCGACTGGCAAACGCAGCAGTTTCCTGTTCTGCCTTGCCGGAAGACATGTCCAGTAGTTCCAGATGAAACAGCTCACAGACCAGCTGCAGGCTGGTATCCAGTGCATCCATAACACTGCCTTTCTGTTTCCTATGGGTAATGAGGTGTCAGGTTGTGTACTATCATACTATTTCTCGCTCTATATTTCTATGTAGTGTCGTCTTTGCAATGGTATTCTCTGCGTATCGTGAAACAAACGGCTGCGGCAGGGGTGAAAAAGCCGGCCGCAGTCGGAGAGATTAGGAGGAATGCTATGCATAATCATACAAATACCGACTGCGGGAAATATCAGAAACCGGGAGGAATTCATTTTGTCCCGGTATGGAGGATCATCGGATTTTCCGGGGCAAATATGGCAGTCAATCTGTACATGGGACTGACGATGATCATGTCCTATTATCTGAACGGCTATGTCGGCATGGCGGTTGTTCTGGCCTCCAGCTTCTCGACACTCATGCGCCTGTGGGATGGTGTCACGGATCCGCTGGTGGGCTTTCTGGTTGATCGGTTCCGGGAGACAACCAGAATGGGCAAGACGCGTCTTTGCCTGATCCTGGGCGGCACTCTGCTCTTCATCAACAGTTTTCTGATGTTCAACGTCACGGACCGGCTGCCGGAAGGCGCGCTGCGTCCCGTGTTCTTTATCATCTTCACACTGATCTACTACATCGGATACACATTTCTGAACATCAGCAACCACGTTGGCAATGTCTGCCTGACCAATGATCCGAAGCAGCGGCCGATTCTGTCGATTGTCGGAACGGTTCTGGTGCGAATCATGCGCGCTGTGATGCAGATTGTGGTAGCAGCTCTAGCTGTGAAGTACGGCTCGATGGCCAATGCGGAGCTTTTCCATGAATATTGGCTGATTGTCGCGCTGATCGCAACGGCAGGGATCGCAATCGCCTATATCTCCATCGCCCCCAAGGATATCCCGCAATTTTCAGAGACCAATCTGGCAAAGAAGCCGGACATCAAATTCTCGGATTATCTGGATGTCCTGACGCAAATTTCCCGTAAATCGGTAATTATTGTTTCGACTCGATTTTAAACTTCTTTGTCAGAAGCCTTTTTATGCTTCTTACCTTTGTCGGATCTTGGCTTCCTGGGCTTGGTATCCTTGCTTCCTTTCGGACGTCCTGGCTTCGCATGTTTAATCTTTGCTTCGCCGCGTGCCTCTCGCTCGAGCGTCTTCTTGTTTTTGGAACCTGGTTTTCTGCCACGGTGTCCCTTCTCTTTGGGCTGTGACTTTGGCACAGTTCTGGTCAGGGAGCCGATCGGATTCGAACGGCTGTTATACTCCGAAGCGAAGTCGGACAGTGAATTCCGGTCGATGCCGAACTTCATGAGCAGTTCTTCCAACTCCTTCGATAGATCCTTAACCGGAAGGTATGATCCACCTTCACGAAGAATGAAGTGTATCCGGTCCATCTTCTGGATCATCTCATTCGTAGCAAGAGAAAGATCTTTGCAGGCGTTAAGGATGCTCGCTCTGACACAGCTTGCAGCAAAGCAAATCAGGAACTTTGCATAGATGCTGCTTGTGAAGTGTATGCGGGTACTATCGAAGCCCTCTTGGGACTTTAGGATCCCGTACTGCACTTCTGATGCATCGCGGAGCCGGTACAGGTCAAATGCTTCCTGGGGACCATGGTTCTTGCCGGAAGCGAGAGAGAAGAAACCCTTGCCAAGCATGGATTTCTTCCATGCCTTGAAGTCATAGGAAACAGCATAGCCGCCTGTATCTGTCTGCTCGACCTTGATGTATTTTTTGCAGGTCTTCGAGACACTTGGCACACGGCCTTCAGCGACAGCCAATTCGGCTTTTCGACCCTCTTTCCGGATCTCTCGGATTAGGCGTATCGACTGAATGGAGCTTGACGTACCATTGAAGTACAGGTTCATGAATGCTGTTTCCGGGTGATTGCGGAACAGCTGCTTTTCCCTGGCAATGCCAAAGATGCCATCATCGTCAACAATCCTGTCTGGTTCCCAGCGGATATCTTCGGAGCATTCCTCCATCATCTGCTGGTGACCGTAGGTGTCGGATGGGACCATCATGATGTAATCTGTCTTGCTGTCAATGCATGCCTGTACAACATCATGAGTGCAGAAGCCACGGTCGATTAGAACGCCTTCAATCTCGATGCTGTATCCGTTGAAAAATGTCAGCACTTTCTGGAATGCTTTGCTGTCTACCTTACTGCCTTCATACACAAAATATGTGATCGGCATGCCGGTCTTCACATCGACAGCATAGATGTAGCTGACAATGGTACCGCCGTTATGAGACTTATCCGCTCCATACTCACACAGGTCGGATTCTCTGACCTCGCAGTCGTTATTGGAACCGTCGATAGAAATCCAAGCCTTGGTGATCCCCTGCTTCCTGCAGTGCTTCAGCCAGGCAACCTTGAAATCACCTTCCTGCTGGTCTGTCATAAGGGAGCGGAACAGATCGGAGTACCAGGCATCACTGTAAGGCTTCCTTGAAAAGAGGACCTGATCCTGCGCAAACTCGCTGTACAGTTGTGTGATATCTGACTTGCTGTGCAGAGAGAACATCACGTAGTCCATGATGGCGTTTGCATGCAGCGGACCGTATACATCCGTCAGGATCGAGTAGATGCCATTCTGTGATGCAGCCCCAAGGGTCAGCATGTACAGACCTACTTTCACCTCGAAAGGGAGAGAATCCTTTGCACCATAATTCTGCAGCCATTGGTCGCTGTATAGTGTGCGGTACGCTTCGTTCGGATACATGGTTGTATCTGAGGCAGCATGCCCAATCACCTTGCGATGACCGTCAATAATGACGAATACTCGGCCATCGTTGTGGTTGATATAAGCTTCTTTTGGTATCGGGACTTCTTTTTTATTCCAGTATATGTGGGACATTTATAATAGCCTCAATATAGATTACCGATAGGTCATCTATATTATAGACAATTATAAATATAAAATCAATAGGCTGATGTCCGAAAAACGCCTTGATTTCAAGGGGTTTTCGACATCATCGTAGAGCGATGAAGGCTAAATCCAATGGTCTATTACCGATCTACGGGTAATTTGCGGTAGGAACAAACGGGATATATTTATCGAACTTGCGCTTGGGAACCTGAGTTGGATCCCAATGCTTATGGAGAACATAGATTATGAAGTTTTCCAGATGTGCAATGTCGCTGTTGATGGTACGGTCGCTCAGATTTTTTGTAGCTTTAAGCCGGTCAAAAAAGGCGCGTATTTCGCCCCATTCAAAACTGGCAGGATCCTTATGAAGCTGAGTATCGAAGTAGTCCAGAAACTGGGTAATTGTAGATGCATACTGATCACGAGTGTGTGGTGACAGGTTCCTGCAATCAAGCATCTTTTTGAATTGAGCAAGGTAATCGTCCATGGTAAAGCCTCCTGCATGAGTAAATTTGCTGGCAGAAAGCAAACCCGACAGGAGGATATGCCATTGTTGGTAATGATCGAGTGTGGTAATATAAACCCCGGCAGTTCTTCTGCGCTGGGTTTGTTTTGTGTCGTAACTTAACTTTACCACAGCCATCAAGGGCTGCTTTTTTTGATGCAGCGAAAATGTAAATCTTTAGCCGAAGACTTGAGGTAGCAACGCCGCCGCGAAGCGGCTTAGTACAATAGAGAAGGCGGCCTGCGGCCGCCGGAAAGGGGACGGACATGTTTGCGTTTTCCCAGTGGAATGCGGTTTCCATCGCGGCCCGGATCGCCTCGGCGATGCTCCTGGGCACCGTCATCGGTCTCGATCGGAGCGCCAAGCGCCGGGTCGCCGGCGTCAAGACCAACGCCGTGGTCTGCCTGGGCTCTGCCCTCGTCATGCTGACGGCCCAGTACATCACCCTCGCCTACCCGGGGGAGAGCGATGTGACCCGGTTCGGGGCCCAGGTCATCAGCGGAGTCGGCTTTCTGGGGGTCGGCACGATCCTCGTCACCGGCCACAAGGTGCGGGGCCTGACCACGGCGGCGAGCCTCTGGACCTGCGCCTGCATCGGCCTTGCGGCCGGGGCGGGGTTCCTCGCGGGCGCCTACCTGGCCACCGCCTGCATCCTGGTGGCCCTGCACCTTCTCCCGAAGCTCGAGGCCATCGCCTTCCGCCACAGCCGCTGCCTGTGCGTGCTGGTGGAGTTTCGGGACGGCAAGAGTCTGGATCTCTTTCTCGCCCACCTGGCGTCCCGCAAGATCCTGGTGGACAGCATGGACCTCTACAGCGACAGGAAGCGGGACATCCCGGTCATCGCCGAGCTCGTGCTGAAGCTCCCGGGCCCCGCCGGGGACGGCAGGACCTGGGTGTCGGAATTTCATCAGGTTTCCGGTGTGGAGTCCGTGGAGATCTTCTGAAGTGACAAGATGGGGAAAGGAGTGCACGTGGCAGATTCATGCGTGACATTTGATGCGATGGTGAACGGCCTGCCGGTCCATGCGATCTACCCGGAGGAGGCCCTGCAGCAAGTGCTGCTGCCGCTTCTTCGGCAGCTGACCGCGCTCTGGAAAAAGAAGGGATCGCGGCTTGTCGTCTTTCTCGCGGCGCCCCCCGGCGCGGGAAAGTCGACCCTCGCCGCCTTTCTCGAGGACCTCTCCGGGAAGACCCCCGGCGTCCATCCCCTGCAGGCGGTGGGCCTTGACGGCTTTCACTATCCCAATGCCTGGCTGGACACTCACACCACCCGGCGGGATGGAAAGGAGGTGCTCCTTCGCACCATCAAGGGCGCCGCAGAGACCTTTGACGTGGACGCGCTGCAGAGAAAGCTTGCGGCACTCCGTGCGGGGAACGTGCGCTTTCCCATCTACGACCGGCGCCTCCACGACGTGGTCCCGGAGGCGCTTCCCGTCACCGGGGACATCGTGCTGCTCGAGGGGAACTGGCTTCTTCTTGCCGACCCCCGCTGGGGAGTCATCGCCCCCTTTGCGGACTTTTCGGTCCTCATCCTCTGCGAGGAGGCACTGGTCCGGGAGCGCCTCATCGGGCGCAAGGTCCAGGGCGGCCTCACCCGGGAGCAGGCCGAGGCATTCTATCAAGACAGCGATGCAAAAAACGTGCACCGGGTGCTCACCCAGTCCCGGGAGGCGGATCTGACCCTGGTCCTTTCCGGGGACGGGTCTCTCACCCCGGTGCCCGAAAAGAAGGAGGGACGCAGACCCCAGGATCCTGCACCTTCTGCTGCAGTGCAGCAGAGCGCCCCGAACCGGGGCAGAAAAGCAGCAGACCGCCGAGACCATCTGCCGGATGGCAGCGCTATTGTTTGACGCGCCCGGGAAAAATGAGCAGGAAAAAGGGGCCCGGGACAGCTCTTGTGCCCCGGGCCCTGATCCTTGCTCTCCCTCACAGGGAGAGATCTGCAGTCTCTCCGCCATTGGAGAAAACCCTGCTTCTGTCAGCATGCGCAGGGAGACCGATGCCGGTACAAACTGCTTTCCATCCCCCACGCCCGCAAGAAAGAAAAAGGCAGAGACGCGATCCAACCTTGGATTCCGCCTCTGCCGTATGCTGCATGTCTTGGTGTGCCGACGGACTCAGTCGTCCGTCTTCTTTCCGCCGCCGATCATCTGATGCCCTGTGATCAGGGTCATCACCATGCCGATCAGCGCAACCATTGCCCAAAACCGGTGCTGCTCCAGGATGTCCTTCATCGTATGCCTCCCAGCACTTTTCTGTCTGCGTTAGGGCTATTTTACCAAAGGCGAGCCCGCTTTGCTCGGACAGTTTCCGGCTAGTCCGTCTATTTTCTGCTTATTTCGTTCGGATTTGCTGAGCTATTTGATAGTTTCAGGCCGGTTCCCGCCTCATCTCTCCCGGACGTGCTTTCCCGTCATGTGCGCCGGGACGAGCTTCAGGACAAGAACCCTTGTCAGGGTCTGCCGGATTTCCTCCTCCACTGCCGCATCGTCCTGGTAGTAGCGCTGTCCGATCCGGCGAAGCCAGGTCTCCTTCTCCTCCAGATCCTCCACCTTCTGAAGCGTGCCAAAGACCGTGACGCTGTCAAACTCCCGCCACCACTGGCCCTCCTCCTGCTGCGGGTCGGAGACGACGGTGAACTACCCGCAGTTAAAACTGCGGGCTTCGGTGGTTTTTCCACCTCATTTGAGTTGCCTTCAACGGTGTCTTATACACAGATGGCTGTGATGCGCCGGAAATCTGAGGCCTAGCCCCATCCGAACCGGATGGTTGGTGCGCCGTTGCTTCTCTATTCACCGCTTTCGCGGGCAGTCACGGCGATTGATGTTTCTATATGGTTATGCGGCTTGCTCTTGATGATAAAGCCGCAGACCTTCCTCTTTGATGTTGATTGCTGCCTGCCAGTCGCGATCGATGATATTGCCGCAGACAGGGCAGACATACAATCGATCACTTAGCGTCAGATCATCTTTTTGGGAACCGCAATGGCAGCATGTTTTGGATGATGCATACCATTGATCGATTTTGACAAGTGTATGTCCGAAACGCTTGCATTTGTATTCCAGCATGCGTGTAAACATGCCCCAGCCTACATCCATAACAGATTTGCCAAGATGAAGGCTTTGCGCCATGGCATGCATGTTCAGGTCTTCAATGCAGATCACGTCATAATGATATGCGAGGTTATAGGACAGTTTGTCCAGAAAATCCCGCCTTTGTGCCGCTATTTTTTCATGCAGCTTTGCGATTCTGCGCTTCTGACGCTCGTAGCGCTTTGATCCACGTTTCATACCCGACAGCACATGCTGAAGTTTTGCAAGTTTCTCTTCCTGCTGACGATAAAACCGTGGAAACTCTGCAGTGTCACCATTGCTGTCCACATACAAGTGCTCCAATGACATGTCCAATCCGATGGCACGGATACCTTGGTTATCAGTATGCGTGTTTGCAGATGGAGCAGCTTTTGGTTCCTTGTATTCGTACTTGAGTGATACGAAAAATCTCCCGTTGCGGTCCATGGAGATGGTGGCTGATTTGAGAACGCCGCCTTTTTTGATTTTGCGGTGCAACTTCAGCTTGATGAGCGTTTTCAGCTTTGGAAGTTTCAACAACCCGGAGCTTTCATCATAGGTAAGATTGGAGTGTCCTCCATTGCTGACAACGTTTGTTGTGTAGGATTGCGCTTCGTGCTTGCTATGAAAGCGAGGCATTTTGGCTCTTCCTTCGTAGAAATTGGCCCACGACTGTTCGTATTCGAGCTGAGCATTTGCGAGTGCAAGCGAGTCAGCCTGCTTAAGCCACGGGCACTCTTCCTGGTCTTTATAATCCGCAGGAGTGTTGTGAAGGTGTATCCCCATTTCGTTGTACATGAACAGGTCATCTTCCAGCATGCGGTTTTTGAGCCACCGTTTGGCGCCAAAATTGAAACGAATAAAGCTGCGCTGATCGGCGGTAGGAACAATTTCGTCTTTATAGCAGATGTAGTAAACGTCTGTATCCCTAAATCGCAAGTTTTTATACTAGCAGCTTGATCTCAGTTGCCTGGTTGATTGCCTCGTCCTCTGTGAGGCCAACCTTGGAGACCAGTTCCTTCTGAATCCTGCTCATCGCATAGGACGGATACCAACTGCCATCAGACTGCAGTTCCACCTTATACTTGTTTAGCTCCATCATCTCGAAGGCGATGGTTGCACTGGTCTTATCGTGAAGCACTTCCCTCAAATCCCATGTCAGCGTGGCAAAGAGAATGCTTGCGATAAAGGCCGTGAACATCTTCCCCCGATATGTCTCGATGGAGTGGGTGTATGTGACCGACAGATCAAAGTGCCGCTTGATGGATTCGAAGACGTGCTCCACAACATCACGTCGCCGGATAATCCGGATTGCCTCGGATGCCGTCATTTCAGTATCACTGACGAGAACAAAGAATCCGGCACGATCGACCATCGTCTGGATCATTTCAGTGTCCTCCAGGATGGTGAAGTTCTTCCCTGTTTCTGGATCGGCCTTTTTAACGACAATGATCCCTTTTGGAGCGTAGTCCTGCGCCATCTTTTCCGTGTAGCGTTTTCTCTTGGATGCCTCATTGAAGTAATAGGAAATGGCGTTAGTTAAGAAACGGGTTGATAAGCGATCGCCTAGCATGAGACCACTAATACCTCACTTTGAGCTCGAGCTGGGTACACTCCTATCCGTGCTGTGTTGCATCATGTAACAAAGCATCACCTAGATTGCCTAAACACATACACTCACTTGCCGAGTATGTGACTATAAATAACAAGATAGGCATTATGCGGAGAAGAAAAGAGCTCCAAATGGGGATTCTATATCTTCATCGGACATTATCGCGTCGAGAGTTCACCATGGAGGTTGTGGTATGGAACCCATCAACCCGGTTCTTTACTAACGCCTAGGAAATAGTGCTCCTTATGGACTGTTCCTCATCAAATTCCCGGGAGTGATCAAAGAAGAGGTAGGCAAAGCAAGCCTTTCCAGCCACTGTTACCGGGTACCGCTTTCCAAATACGTTGGGCTCCGTCGTCAGGTATTTCTGCTTTCCGCGGATCTCCGCTCCATGATCTTTGATGAGCGCATCTACCCAGTTGACATTGTCTGGACAGAGGACACCATATTCCAGATCCTTTACTTTCCGGAGGGCTTTGATGATGTCCTCTGAAAAGTATCCTCGATCGAACATTGCGAACAGCTTTTGATATCCTGCATCCACGATCTTTTTCAATGAGAAGGACGTCTGCACCTTATCCAGGAGAGAACCGTCGTAGTGCTCATACCACATAGGAATGCCGGTCTCTTCATCCACAAACATAGCCGTGTTAATGATCTTCAGGCCAAAATCGGTCTTGGATTTTCCGAACTCTGCAAGATCTTCATTCTCGGACTGGGTGTTTTGATTGGTGGAGTCAAAGGCAATGACCCGATTGCTGTCCTTTCGGGGAAATCGTTTCTCGTATTCTTCCCGGAAAATCCGGAAGAACACATTGATATTTCCCTCATCTGACCCGATCAGACGGTATAGGCCGCTGACTTCACTGTCGTCGATGACACGATCCAGACCGCAGTAGTGATCAAAACACCAACCGGGAAACAGCTGGGCAGTTGAACTTTCCGCAACAATGGAGTAGACGGCCAATGCAATGATTTTCCGCTCATATTCAGGGTAGACCCGTGTCAGAGCGGTATAGCATCCGGATTGCTCTGCGGCCGCCTTTAGAACCAGGTACGGTCCAAAGGAGAGCTTCGAATCCGTTTTGCCGGCAGCTTTACGGGCCTTTGTGCCGAAGGTGTCCTTCAGTCGGTTCACCTCAGCATCGATGGGACCGAAGAACTGCTCATAGTTCTTGTTTGGATGCATATGAGAGCGATCGCCATCGACAATTTTTCCGATTGAGATCCGTTTGTCGACAGGACGCCGCTTCTCAGAGTCCCAATGATACTCTGTGGCGAGCAAGACATAACCCGTGGTGAGGATATGGATAGTTCCCTTGTCGCTTGATTTCGGAGTTTTAACGAGTACATCTGTATTGCTGTACATGGCCGCCCTCTAAATTGCTAGTAAAATATCTATCAGTTATTATACTAGCATTTTACAGAGGTTACAATGTCGTTTTATGCCCTATTTCCAACGTCTATTGACATTTTAATGGAGTCATCCCGGGACGCCTAGTAAAAAACTTTGCGATTTTGGGCTGTATTTGATGATTTTGGTTTGTTCTTCTTTTTGACAGCCATAATCAATACGCCTTGCTCTGACGCTCAATGTATCTGCGGATGGTTTCTTCGGAAACATCGCCTACGGTTTCAACGTAGTACGAATGATTCCAAAGCTGCCCTCTCCACAAATGGTTTCTTAACTCCGGATGCCTTTCAAATAGCATGCGGCCCGAAATGCCCTTCATGTATTTGACCAGATTTGTGATCGACAGCTTCGGAGGTGCAGACACGAAGCAATGTACATGGTCAGCAGTGCCGACTTCGCATTCGTGGATGGTGAACCCCTTATCCTTGGCGACGGAAAGCAGAATAGCTTTCAGGTCCTTCTCAATTTCTGGGGTTAATACCTTCTGTCGGTACTTGACGCACCATACCACATGGTAATTGATATTGCACACGCATGTGCGGTAATGCACGAGGTTTGTTTTCATACCTATAGTTTAGCAGATATATAGCGGTATGTGTATAATCTATTTATAAAATCTTGTTGTAAGCTAAGAGATGCGTTGCAGCCGAGGAAGCGGGCTCGCTTTCATCTCGGCAATTGAATTGCCGAGAATTCCCGCTCGCAATCTTAAAGCACGCCCTCGGGTCGCGGCGCACCGCATCCGCCTTCTGCCCCTCTGCCGCCCCGTGGAAGTAGAGGGCGCTGCTCTCTTTGTCAAACGCAAAGCTGACGGGCACCGCATAGGGCATCCCATCCTCCAGCGACAGGGCAAGGGTGCCAAAGCGCGCCTCTTCCAGGACCCTGCGGCAGGCCTCCCCGGAGATCTCCTGTTTTGCTCTTCTCATTTCCCGATACATAGACATGTCTGTCTCCTCTCTCTTCTTTTCGCCCATTGTGCCAGGCTGCCGGCCCTGCGACAACCGGTGCGGCCCGGCAGCACGAACGAAATTTAACTTTCCTGTCGGTTTTCGCGTTGATGGCATCACATAAGTAACGTATAATAAAAAGAAAGTTGTTGTTTTTGATTCAATGCCGCAGAATCTGTTGTTTCCGGTTCTGCAGCGGGGGGATCTTCATCATGAGTGATCAGTCCTCGGGCATCTATGTCATCGATGCCGACTACAATATCGTTTCCTTCAACCAGACCTGCGGAGAGCTGTACCCGCAGCTGGTGCGGGGCAGGAAGTGCTACCGCTGCCTGATGGGCCTGGACGAGCCCTGCCCGCCCTGCCCGGTGGCGAACAAGATCCGGGGCCCTCAGACCTATCTGGACCCCCTGCGGGGCATCTATGAGACCGTGGACGCCGTGGACATGGTGCTCGAGAACGGCGCCCCGGGCCATGCCCTGGTCATGAGCACCGTGGGGGAGAGCGCGGCGATCTCGGCCCGGCTCCCCCGGACCCGGGATGAGCTGAACCGGCTCCTCGAGCAGGAGTACTTCGACAAGCTGACGGAGGGGTACTCCCGCAAGGGCTTTATCCGGCAGACCGAGACCCTCTTTGGCCGGGTCCGGAAGACGGACTACGCGGTGGTTGTCTTTGACATCCGCAACTTCAAGGCGGTCAACGACATCTTCGGGATCGAGGGCGGGGACCAGGTCCTGAAGTACGTCTTCTCGCAGCTCCAGTCCAGCTGGCTCCACCCGGTGGTGTCCGCCAGGATCGAGTCCGACTGGTTTCTCTTTCTCGTCAACCGCAGCCGGCTCGGGGAGGGGAGCCTGGACGCCCTCCTGAACCTGGAGTGGACCCACGACACCCGGGTCGTGCCGCTGCACCTTCGCTGCGGGATCTACTACGTGGAGGATGCCACCTCCGACGTCTCCAACATGGTCGAGTGGGCGATCCTCGCCCGGGAGTTCGCCAGGCGTGAGTCCTACGGCGGGATCGCCGTGTTCAACGCCAACATGCGCCGCTCCTACGTGGACCACGCAAAGATCCTCTCCGCCTTCACGGGGAGCGTGAAGAACGGGGACTTTCAGGTGTACTACCAGCCGATCGTGCGGGCCCGGGACGGCAGGCCCTGCGGCGCCGAGGCGCTGGTTCGCTGGAACCACCCGGAGCTCGGCTTTCTCTCCCCGGCGGTCTTCATCCCGATCCTGGAAAAGGGCGGGATGATCTCCCGGCTCGATCGGACCGTCCTCTCCCACGTCTTCGACGTGCAGGAGGCCCAAAAGAGCAGGGGACGGTTCCGGGTTCCGATCTCGGTGAACCTCTCCCGGCTGGACTTCTACGACGACCAGCTCATCAGCGACATCTTCCGACTCGCCCAGCAGCATCCCAGCACCGCGGGCTCTGTCAACTTTGAGGTGACGGAGACCTCCGTGTCGGTGCTGCAGAAGAACTGCTCGTACCTGCTCGAGCAGCTCCGCCAGGGCGGCGCCAAGATCCTCCTCGATGACTTCGGCAGCGGCTTCTCCTCCCTGTCCATGATCGGGGACTACTCCTTCGACGTCATCAAGATCGACAAGGCCTTCATCGACCAGGTCGAGGCCAAGGAGACGGTGCGGGCCATCATCACCTCCACCATCGACATGTGCCACGAGATCGGCCTGCAGGTCGTCGCCGAGGGGGTGGAGAACGAGGCGCAGCTTGCCTTCCTGCGCGAGCGCCACTGCGACTACATCCAGGGGTACTACTTTGCAAAACCCATGCCGGAGGAGGCCTTTCTCGCCTACCTGGAGGCGGCGGGGAACCTGCCGGACACCGCCCCCGAGACATGCCCTGCTCCCCGCCCCGAGGTCACCCTGGAAGACCTCCTCGATCTCACCGACCACGATGACCAGTTCATCCAGGTCTGCTGCCCGGAGGACTACACCATGGTCTTTGCCAACGAGAAGACTCTGGCGATCTCCGGCCACCCGGAGCGCCCCTACCAGGGGGAGAAGTGCTACCAGTACATGCTGGGGCTGGACGCCCCCTGCGGCCACTGTCCGATGAAGAAGATGGGGACGGCCACCGAGAAGAGCATCGAGGTGGATGACGGGGCCCACGTCTTCTCCCTAAAGGCCCGGTTCACGAACTGGAACGGGAGGCGGGTCTTCATCGAGTACGGCCGGGACGTGACCGACACCCGGATCGCAAGGGACCGGTACGCCCGGCAGATCCAGTCCATCATCGAGAACATTCCCGAGGGGCAGGGCGTCTTCCACATGGACCTGACCGCCGACCGGTGGCTGAGCTCCCAGGGCATCGCCCAGAACGCCCGGAACATGCAGCACGTGCGGGACGTGGACACCCTGATCCACCGCATCGCCTCCTTTGTGCCGGACGCCGCGGGCCAGCAGGAATTCGAGAAGATCTTCAGCCGGACGGCGCAGCTTGCCTCCCACGCAAAGGGCCAGCACCAGATCGTGCACGAGACCCGCTCCTACTACGACGACCACTCGATCCGCTGGTCCAGGATCACCGCCCAGATGATCGACAACCCGAACAACGGCCACATCGAGAGCATCCTCTACGGCGTGGACATCTCCCGGGAGCGGGCCCGGGTGGAGGAGCTCGAGCGGGAGCGGGTAAAGACCCTGCAGGAGAAGGAGGCGCTGCAGAAGGAGGTGGCAGTCGCCTGGGGCCTCTACTCCCAGGCGGACCGGGACCGGCGCTACGACTGCCTGACCGGGTTAAACAGCCGGCTCGACCTCCTTGACAAAATCCGGATCTCTGGCAAGCCCGGCGCGGAGCCGGTCACGGCGGTCCTTCTTCTGGACCTCGACGACTTCAAGCACATCAACGACACCTACGGCCACCCGGCCGGGGACCAGTGTCTTCGCGCCATCGGCCGCGCGATCCGGGAATTCGGGGAGGAGGAGCACATCACCTTCTACCGCTTCGGCGGGGAGGAGGTCGTCGGCATCACCGGGGAGCGGGACTTTGACGGGCCCCGCACCGCGGCAGGCCTCCTTGCCAGGGTGCGGGAGACGAAGATCGCCCTGCCAGGGCAGGGGAGCATCTCTCTCACCGCCTCCCTCGGCTACACCACGAAGGTCTGCGACTGCCAGCAGATGATCCAGACCGCGGACCAGGCCATGTACGCCGCAAAGCGCCGGGGCAAGGACCAGTCCGCCTGCCTTGACTGAAACAAATCGCTCCGGGAAAGATTTCCCGGAGCGATTTTTGATACCAAAATTTCTGCTTTACGCCTGCAGGGCTTCCTGCAGGGCGGCCTCGAAGATTCGAAGACCCTCCTTTGCCTGCGCATCGGTCATGACCAGCGGCGCCAGGAAGCGGATCACGTTCCCGTCGGTGCCCGCATTCTCCATGAGAAGGCCCTTCTGCAGGGCGGCCTGGATCAGCCGCGACACCAAGGCGCCGTCGGGCTCCTTGGTCACCGGGTCCTTGACGAACTCGACGCCGATCATGGCGCCGAGGCCGCGCACATCGCCGATGCAGGGATACTTTGCCTGCAGGTCGGTGAAGCCCTTGCGCATCAGCTCTCCCAGGTGCCTTGCCTTGGCCGGGAAGTCCTCCTCGTCGTAGACCTTCATCGCCGCGATGCCCGCCGCGCAGGAGACGGGGTTGCCGCAGTAGGTGCCGCCGATGACGCCCGCCGGGACACTGTCCATGATCGCGGCGCTGGCCGTGATCGCGGACAGCGGCATGCCGCCCGCGATGGACTTGGCGGTGGTCACGATGTCCGGGGCGCAGCCCGCATCGGCCCAGTACTCGGAGGCAAAGTATTTTCCGGTCCGGCAGTTGCCGCACTGCACCTCATCGGCGATGAGCAGGATCCCGTTGTCGTCGCAGATCCTGCGTACTGCCTTCACCCACTCGATGGGAGCCGGGATGAAGCCGCCCTCGCCCTGCAGGGGCTCGACGATCATGCAGGCGATCTCATTGGCCGGAGCGCCCTCGTCGAAGACCCGGTTCAGCTCATCGATGTAGAACCGGATGGCCTCCTCCTCGGAATATCCCTTGGGCGCCCGGTACAGGTACGGATAGGGCGCGCGGTAGATCGAGGCCGGGAACGGACCCATGCCCCGGGCGTAGGACTTCTTTGCGGTCAGGGCCATGGTCAGGTTGGTTCTGCCGTGGAAGGCGCCGGTGAAGCAGATCACGCCCTCGCGCTTGGTGTAGGCCTTGGCGACCTTGATTGCGTTCTCATCGCACTCCGCACCGGAGTTGGCAAAGAAGGTCTTCTTCTTGGCGCCGCGGCAGGGGACATGCCGGTTGAGGCCCTCCGCCAGGGTGACGTAGCCGTCGTGGACGTAGACGTTGAGGATGCCGTGGAGGAACTTCTCCGCCTGCTCCTTGACGGCCGCGACCAACTCCGGCTGGGAGTAGCCGATGTTCAGCACGCCGACGCCGCCGATCCAGTCGAGGAATTTGTTCCCGTCCAGGTCCTCAAACATCGCACCCTCACCCCGCTTGAGGCAGATCGGGTAGGCGGTCCCGTCCAGGGCCTTGGGCACCGCCGCATCCCAGCGCGCCAGAAGGGCCTTCGACGCCGGCCCCGGCACAGAACCTGTGACAATCTTCGGCAGCTCATCCTTGAAAGACATCTGATATCCTCCTTCGTCCCGAATCCGCTCGGGCCATGCATGCAAAATGCAAAAAGGCGCCGCAGCAGGGCTTCTCCCCGCTGCAGCACCTTTGCGCTTCCGTTCTTTACCTGCATTCATTATAGGGAGCCACGCATCCCAAGTCTTTGTGCGCTATTCCAAAGTTAGGAACTGTAACGAAACAAGTACTTCAAGTTTTGTGAGGACGAATGATGTAATTCCAATAGCCAAGGGGCTCGCATCGTTCAAGACAAATGGAATCCATTTCCTCGTCGCTAACCTTACGCTTCAATTCGTAATGGTTTTCATCAACCTTGCAGATTACCTTGAGACCTTTGTTTATCGTTGTTGAGGAAATAAGGCTCACTATCGTTTCAATATCGATCAACGGCTTGCTCTGCCAATTCTTTGAGATATAGCAGAAAAGACGATGCTCAACCTTGTTCCATTTGGATGTACCAGATGGATAATGCGATATGTGTAGTTCAAGGCCGGTATAATCCGCGATCTGTTGCAGTTCGTACTTCCACAACCGCACGCGCACGCCATTGCTTCCACCGCTGTCTGCGGTAATGTACAGTTTTTTTGCATCGGGGAAAGTATTCTTTCCTACAGCTTCCCACCAGCGGAGTATGCTTTCTGATGCGAATTCGGCAGTATCGTGGTCTGTTCCAAGGTTAACAAAACCAGTGTTATCGTTCACAACGTAGATGCCATATGGTGCGACCTTTCCCAGTCCTTCAATGGCAAAGTCATGATCCAAAACCTTCCTGGGATCCCTGGATTTTCGGTATTCCTGACCGTTATTCTTGAAATTGCCAACCAGCTCTTTCTTCTTGGTGTCGACTGAAATAACCGGTTGATTCTCATTCAAAAAAGATGCTGACTTGTTGTTGATAAATTCAAACTGTGCGTTCCGATCGGGGTGCTGCTCACCCAGCTGGAGGCTCTTCTGATTCTGCTGCTTGCTATACCCCAGCTGATCCAATACATCGCTTACGATGTTCTGACTGATCTTTACATTGTGATCTGTATTGACTTGCTCTGCGATTTTGCGAAGACTCATCGTAGTCCAGCGCAGTACCTTTGTTGGCACCCCATATGTACTGTTATCGATGATTTCCTCGATCCACTTCGGCAAATCCGGATTCTTTGAGACAGCACTCTTTCTTCCGCCTCCTGGTTTTCTGAGGCGCGGAGCACCATTTGGCTTGACACTGTCCGTCTTCTTAGTGGCATCGGATACTTTGGCAGCTGCCTTCACTTCGGATGCACCGGCTGCGATAGTTGTGCGTGACTTGCCTGTCATATCCTTGACAGTTTCAATTCCACCATAACCGATTGCATTTGCGATGATACCTACAAAGATGCGTTTTTGCTTCTCATTGAGGTAAGGCATCATTTCGGTACTTATCTTTGTGACGAATTCTTTGGTCTCGGGACTGACTGGCATAGTACACCTCCTGACCAAAGTATATGATATATGTCACGAAATAACAAGGGTATTTGTTATTGATTCTCGGTCGAAACAACCAGTTTATTTCATGGCTATTCCTTAGTTGTGCTCCATCCCAGAACCTGCCATGGTACTTCCTCCCTAGTGCGCGAAAGGAGGCGGCAGATGGAAGTTGAGCTCGCAGATCTTCTGCAGGAGTTTCCCGACACCGGGATGAAGCTGATCGCCGGAAAGGAGGGGCTCTCCCGGCGGGTGTCCTGGGTTCACGTGACGGAGACCCTGTACATGGCCGACTTTTGAAGGGCGGGGAGCTGATCTTTGCCACCGGCGTCGGCATCCACAGCGGGGAGGACTTTCTTACATTCCTCGATGCCCTCTCCTCCCATCACGCGACGGGCCTTTGCATCGACACCGGCGCCTACATGCCGGGCATCCCCCAAAAGGTCCTGGACTACTGCAACAACCGGTCCTTTCCGCTCTTTCTCCTGCCCCGGGAGGTCTCCTTCGAATCCCTGATCCGCCCGATGTCCCAGTACCTGATCGAGGCGGGGCTCCAGTCGAGCAGTGTCAGTGCAGCGCTGCGCACCGCGATCCTCGCACCGGCAAGAACAGCGTCCTGTCTTCCGCTCCTTCTTGGGAGCGGCTTTGACGGGGAGGGGGACTACCAGGTTCTTGTCCTCTCGGCAGAGGGCTTTTCGAGGGCGCCGGAGCAGGAGCGGCTCCTTCGCGCCGCGGGCCACGCCCTGCAGAACGCCTTCCGGCCCTGCTCGGTCTTTCCCATGGAGGAGCGCCTCGCGGTGGTCCTTGGCGTCACAGACAGCGCCCCGGATGCGGGAGAGCGGGCAGGGACGCTCTTGCAGGAGGGGACCTCGTCCCTCCGCTCCCCCTCTTCGCCCCTCTTTCTTGGCGCGGGACCTGCGGTGCACGGCGTCGGGCGCCTCTTTGCAAGCTATCGGCGGGCGCTTGCCGTCTGCCGGCTCTTTTTGGAGATCCCGGAGGAGGCGCCGCTACGCGCCTTCTGCGAGGACACCCTGGGACCGCTCTATGCCTACGACCGGGAAAAGCACTCCCAGCTCGCCCCGGTCCTTCGCCGCTACCTGGAGGAGAACGGGAGCGTGACGAAAACCGCCGCCGCGTTCTTTGTCCACCGCAACACCATCTCCTACGAGCTGGGCCGGGCCGGCGAGATCCTGGGGCGGGACCTCTCCCGGCTCGACACAAGGGTTCTTCTCCTTCTATGCGGGGGACCTCTTGTCCGGGACATAAAAAACTGCCCGCACCCCTTGGGATGCGGACAGCTGATAAGAGGAACCCAGTTGGTTACTCCTTCCCGGTTTCTTCCTTTTTGTTCTCGTCCTTCTTTGCGGGGAAGAGCTTCGTCAGCAGCATCATGATCAGCATAAGCACCACCGCCACGGAAAAGATCCCCAGCATACCAAGTCCCATCACGCGAAGGGACGCAAGAAAATTCAAAGACATTCGATCCTCCCGGCCGCTGTGCGGCCTTTGTTGTGATTTTGTTTTTTCCCGACCCTATTTCTTCTCATACCAGCGGCACCAGGCTCAGGATGATGCCGCCTGCGATGACCGAGGCCACCTGGCCGGAGACATTGACGCCGGTCGCCTGCATGATGAGCACGTTGGTGGGATCCTCCTCCAGGGCCATCTTGGTGATGACTCGGGCGGACATCGGGAAGGCCGAGATGCCGCAGGCGCCGATCATCGGGTTGATCTTTTTCTTGAGGAACAGGTTCATGATCTTGGCAAAGAGCACGCCGCCCACGGTGTCAAAGATGAAGGCGACAAGGCCCAGAAGCAGGATGAAGATCGTGCGGATGTTCAGGAAATCGTCTACCCGCATCTGGGAGGCCACGGTGATGCCCAGCATCAGGGTGATCAGGTTGGCCAGGGTCCCCTGGGCGGTCTCGGAGAGGGAGTCCAGAACGCCGCACTCGCGGATCAGGTTGCCGAACATCAGAAAGCCCACCAGGGCGACGGAGCTGGGGGCGATGATACCGGCGACCACGGTGATGCAGATCGGGAAGAGGATCTTCGCGGTCTTGGAGACCGAGCGGGGGTTGTAATCCATGTGGATGCAGCGCTCCTTCTTCGTGGTCACCAGGCGGATCGCCGGGGGCTGGATGATGGGCACCAGGGCCATGTAAGAGTAGGCCGCCACGATGATGGCGCCCAGGTAGTTGGAGTGGTAGTAGTTGGCGACAAAGATGGAAGTGGGACCGTCGGCGGCGCCGATGATGCCGACCGAGGCCGCATCCTGCAGGGAGAAGCCAAACAGCGTCGCCAGGCTCAGCGTAAAGAAGATGCCGAACTGGGCGGCCGCGCCAAACAGCATCATCTGCGGATTGGCAAGAAGCGGCGTAAAGTCGATCATGGCCCCGATGCCGATAAAGAGCAGCAGCAGAAAGATCTCATTGGCAATGCCGGCGTCGAAGAGGACGTCCAGAGGGCCCTCGGTCAGGACCCCGTTGAGGGTCTGGGTGACCGCCCCGGAATTGGGCAGGTTAACCAGGATGGCGCCAAAGCCCATCGGGACCAAGAGCGATGGCTCCATCTTCTTGACGATGCCCAGGTAGATGAGAATGCCGCCGATGACCCACATGATGATCATCTGTGGGGTGATGGCGGCGGCATTCCCGTAGAGACTCAGGATTTCACTCATGACTTGCAGTACCTCCGTTTGAAAAGTGCGCGGCGGAAGGGTACAAAAAAGGCCTTTACCGCCGCAGGTTTGCGACGATAAAAGTCTTGCTGCCGGTACTGCTGCCATACCTGGCGCATGCGGGCAGGACTCCTGCCGTGATGACGCACGCCCCCGCAGCACGAAAGCGTGCTGCCAGCTACTCCCTTTTATGTTGTTTCTACTATACGGGAGTTGTTTCCCATTTACAACCGGAATTTTGCATTTTCCGGTGCTTCTCACCTTGGCGGGAGCTTGCTGCGGATGTCCTGCAGCCAGTCCAGGGCGGCGAGCAGGGTCTCGTCCTTCTTGGCGAAGTGGAACCGGATCAGCTGGCCCACCGACTCATGGAAAAAGCTCGAGTCCACTCCCGCACGATTGCCCGCTGCAGGGGATGGGCGGTGCCAGACCGCAGTGCAAACGCCCAGTCTGCCTGGATCGGCAGCTCACCCTCGTACCATGGTTTGTTAAATATCCATCGCAGGTGCTGAAAATAGTTCCGATTTGGTACATCACGGTGTACAACGTTTTCCCAAAGGATATGATACGATACCGATGCAGGGGACAGCATCAGACCTGCCTGCACGTGCTGTCACACAAAGAGCTCTTCTCTTGAGGAGGCGCGTATGGCGTACAAGCATGTGAATCCCGAAAACGAGTACCTCTTCCGCTATCGGGCTGTCTGTCCGAGGCACGCTGTCACCTTTGAGCTTGCTGTCAATGAGGACACCAGACGCCGCCTGTTTGCCCTGACTCACTAACCCCACGGCAAGCCGTGGGAGTTGTGTGACAACGCAGCCCCATCGGCCTAACGTGAGGACTGCAGCACCATCGCAGTCCTGAGTGAGTAGCTTCACGCCTGTCCAAAAACCTTCGGGTTGCGGACGGCTACGTTATCAGCAAATTCGGCAGATCAGTTCCGGCTTGTCTGCTCGTGAACACAGGCACCAGTGGATGCTCTCACAAGTCCACTGCTCTGCGGTGTGTCACTAAACATTTCTGAGGGATGATACTGTTGATGGTGCGATCAGAGAGATGTCGATTTTCCTGGAAATAGTCTAGAAAAGTACGGATCTCATGCCATTCGAAATTCGCAGGATCCTTGTTAAGCTTGTCACTGTAGTAATTCAAAAATCTTCCGATAGTAATACAATACTGATTCTGCGTATGGATTGTCAGATTCCTACATCGAAGCATTTCTCTGAATTCGGAAAAATAGTCGCTCATGGTAAAGCCTCCTGTGAGATAAATTTCGGCAAAAAGCAAACCTGTGAACTCAGGAAGCAGCCTCGAAAAATCGGAAGAGCAATGTCATTGTCGATATGAGACGCGTATGTTAAGATAGCAGTGGCAGCTTTCTGTGCTGGGTTTGTTTTGAGTCGCGTCTTAACTATACCACAGCTATCAAGGCTGCTTTTTCTATGCGAAAAAACCGTAAAGCGTCAGAGAACGCCTTACGGTTTAAATGCCGCCGCGGAGCGGCTTAGTACAATGGTATGTTTTGCTCTGCTTCAGACCGATTCACGCTGTGATGCCACGGCATCCTGCGCCGATTGAAGATCTTCTCAAGTTTGATACAGAGAAAGGCTTCTTTCTGAATATGGCCTGCTGTCTGTGTGCTCCAGGGTTCCGAATTTCCAACGGCAGGCTGCGCGGCACGGCTCTCATCTGTTCAGCTGGCATGCCGGGCACAGCGCCAGCCGCCCTTTTCCCATCCCGGTTTTCCCCGTCTGTGCAGATGCTGTGCAGATTTCTGAGGTTGATTCGAAAAAGGTTTTCCTCTGCACTTTTGTGTGCTAAACTGTCCGCAACGGACATGCAAGGATGTGTGGGGCCGGTTTCGGCTTCCATGCATCTTTTTGTTTCAGGCGGGAGTGCTTCTTGTCAGAGTGCTCCCCTGCCAAGAAGGAGGATTGTTATGAAAAAGCATGCAGTGCTCATCCTGCTGTGCGCGGCGCTGGGCAGCGGCCTTCTCGCGGGCTGCGGCTCCTCTGCGGGCAGCTCCACTTCCACCAGCTCTTCCGGTTCGTCCGCCTCTGCCGAGGCGGCCACCGGCACCTCCACGGAGGCCGCCGGCGAGACCCTGGGCGATGCCAACATCGACACCACCACGTTCCTGAAGTTTGCTGACGACAACCCGAACATCGTGGACCCGCAGTGCACCTCGGACTACTACACCATCCCGATGAACTGCTTCGACCGCCTGCTTGAGGTGAAGGTAAACGATGACGGGACGAGTGAGATCGTTCCGTCCCTTGCCAAGAGCTATGAGGTCTCCGATGACGGTCTGACCTACACCTTCCATCTGAATGAGGGTGTCAAGTACTCCAACGGTGCAGATCTCACCTCTTCCGACGTGCTCTACACCTTCAACCGGCTCCTCACCTACCCGAAGGCCGTCAACAACGACATCGCCGAGGGCATCAAGGGTGCGGACCAGGTCGAGAACGGGGAGGCTTCCTCCCTGGAGGACGTGGGCGGCTTTACCACCATCGATGACCTGGACTTCTCCATCACCCTCTCCCAGCCCAACGCCTCCTTCCTGGCGCAGCTGACCGTGCCGGGCGCCTCCATCCTAGATGAGGACACCACCGAGGCCGCCGGCGACCAGTTCGGCATCGACCCCTCCGTCACGATCGGCACCGGCCCCTTCATCTTCAGCTCCTGGACCTTCAACTCCGAGCTGATTCTGACCGCCAACAAGAACTGCTGGTCCGGCGCCCCCGCCTGCGACGGCCTCGACATCAAGGTTGTCCCGGACGAGGAGACCCAGCGCATGATGTTTGAGAACGGCGAGCTGGACATCCTGGATCTGGACAACACCCCGAGCCAGGCGGACTACTTTTTAGGCAGCGACAAGTACAAGGATGAGATCATCGAGGGACCGCGTGTCGGCATCTACTACATCTCCCTCAATGAGGACATCGAGCCCATGGGCAATGTGGAGGTCCGCAAGGCCATGCAGGAGTCCCTGGACCGCCAGTCCATCCTGGACGCCCTCTACGGCGGCCGCGGCCAGCTCGAGAACGGCATCCTGCCCCACGGTCTGGTGGGATACAACGAGAACCTGCCGGAGATCCCCTACGATGTGGAGGATGCCAAGAAGCTCCTGGCGGATGCGGGCTATGCCAACGGCTTTGACCTGGAGCTGGATGTCTCCTCGGATGATAGCCAGACCTCCCAGGATCTGATGCAGATCGTGGCCTCCATGTGGGGCGAGATCGGCATCAACTGCACGATCAACACGATGGATGACGCAACCCTCCAGGACACCAAGCACGCCGGAGAGCTCTCCTGCTACTCCTCCAGCTGGTCTGCAGACTACAATGATCCGGACAACTTCATGTACACCTTCTTCGGAGACGCGGCCAACGCCAAGTTCCGGAGCCTGAACTACAAGAACACCGACGCCATGGCCCGCGTCACCGCGGCCCGGGCGATCACGGATCCCGACAAGCGCATTGCCGAGTACCAGGATCTCGAGAAGACCATCATTCAGGACGACGCCGCCTGGGTGCCGCTGTTCTCCAAGGAGCACCTGTACGTGGTCAGCCCCGCGGTCTCCGGCTTCAAGGTCTCCTGGAACGGCTGGTCCAACAACTACTACCACAACGTGTCTGTGACACGGTAAGATTTCGGATTCGGGGCTTCCTTTCCGGATCTTTGCAGCATACAGCGGGGAGAGTGCAATGGGTGCATGCTTCCCGCTGTATCTTTCTTCTCCGCCGCGCCGAACCTGTGCTATGATGAATTTCAGTTTTCGACAGCACTGCACTAAAGAGGTAAAACAAAGTGGCAAAAAAGATCATCAACCGGGTACTGGTCTCCATCCCGGTGCTCATCGGCGTCATCTTCATCATCTATGTGATGCTCAACATCATCCCCGGCAACCCCATCGAGGTCATGATGGCGGAGCACGCCCGCCAGGACGTCATCGACCGAATCAGCGCCTACTACGGGCTGGACAAGCCCGTCTGGGAGCAGTTTTTGATCTACATGAAAAACCTGCTGCACGGGGACCTGGGGGTGTCCTACAAGCTGAACCGCTCGGTCAACAGTCTGATCGCGGACGCCTTCCCCTACACCTTAAAGCTCGCCATCGCGGCGGCGATCGTCTCCTGGCTCATCGGCATCCCTGCCGGGATCCTCTCCGCAATCCATGAGAACACCATCGTCGACCGGCTGTTCATGGGCTTCTCGCTCCTGGGCGTCTCGATGCCGGTGTTCTGGGCCGCCCTCATCTTTCAGTACATCTTCGCCTACCGGCTGGCATGGGTTCCGGTCTCCGGCGCGGACACCTGGCAGTCCTACATCCTGCCCGCCATCGTGCTGGGCTGGAGCAGCGCGGGCACCATCGCCCGGCTGACCAGGTCCAACCTGCTGGAGGTCCTCGAGGAGGACTACATCCGGACTGCCTGGGCCAAGGGCCTCTCCCAGGCCGGGGTGATCCTGCACCACGCCTTCAAGAATGCCCTGCTCCCCGTCATCACGATGATGGCAATCCAGGTGGCATCGCTCCTCTCCGGCGCGGTGATCACCGAGACCGTCTTCGCGATCCCCGGCATCGGGCGGCTGGCCGTCGATGCGATCACCAACCGCGACATGCCGCTTTTGCAGGGCACCGTCATCTTCACCACGATCCTGATCATCGCGGGCAACCTGATTGCCGACATCCTGTACTCGGTGATCGACCCCCGGATCCGGGAGAAGTGAGCCCCGCCGCCTGCAGACCAACGAAGTTTTCGATTCACACGATAGAGGTACCAACTTGAGCGATTTGAAGCATTTCAGACCGGACACCGCCTTCGGCGGCAAGAATGAAAAGCGGGATCTGACCTCCTCCGCCAAAAAAGCACAGGACCCGGACGCCAAGCTCTCGGCAAAGGACAAAAAGCGCATCCAGCTCGCCGCGGACCTGGGCGAGGCCGAGACCGGCTGGGACAAGTTTAAGATTCTCTGCAGTGAGAACAAGCTGGCGGCCGCCTCTGCGGTCATCATCCTGGTGATCGCCCTGATGGCGATCTTCGCCCCGGTGGTGGCACCCTATGACCCCACCAAGCAGGACCTTCTGCACCGGCTCGAGGGCATGAGCGCAGCGCACATCTTCGGCACCGACCAGCTCGGGCGCGACGTCTTCTCACGGATGATCTACGGCGCCCGGGTCTCCCTTGTCATCGGCCTTCTGCCGACCTTCCTCTCCCTGGCTTTGGGCACGGTTCTTGGCCTCATCAGCGGGTATCTTGGCAAGGCGGCGGACTTTGTGATCATGCGGCTTGCGGACATCACGATGGCCTTCCCGTCTCTGCTCCTTGCGATGGTCGTCATGTACACGCTGGGCGCCGGCATCGTCAACATCTTCCTGGCCCTGACCTTTGTCTCCTGGGCGGGCACTGCCCGGGTCATCCGCTCCCAGACCCTCTCCCTCCGGGAGATGGAGTACATCGAGGCGGCAAGGAGCATGGGCGTCTCCAAGTGGCGGATCATGTTTCAGCACATCCTGCCGAACTGCCTTCCCAACCTGATCGTCCTGTTCACGCTGAACATCCCCGGCTCGATCCTCTCGGAGTCCTCCCTGAGCTTTCTGGGCATCGGTGCCCAGCCCCCGATGACCAGCTGGGGCCTCATGGTCTCCGACGGCAAGCAGTACCTGTTCACCGACCCGGTGGTGGCCATCGCCCCGGGTGTTGCGATCCTGATCCTGGCGCTCGCCTTCAACTTCCTGGGCGACGGCGTGCGGGATGTGCTGGATCCATACCTGAACAAGCAGTGAGGAGGCAGCTATGAGCGAAGCAAACACCCTGGAAATCCGCCATCTGCGGACCGTATTCCACACGAGAAAGGGAGATCTTGCCGCGGTCAACGACGTCTCCCTCACGGTGCCCAAGGGAAAGATCGTGGGCATTGTCGGCGAGTCCGGCTGCGGCAAGAGCATGACCGCGATGAGCGTCATGCAGCTTGTCAGAAAGCCCGGCGAGATCGAGTCGGGACAGATCCTGTTTCGGGGCGAGGACCTGCTGCAGAAGACCCCCGGCGAGATGCAGAAGATCCGGGGCGACCGCATCAGTATGATCTTCCAGGAGCCCATGACCAGCCTGAACCCGGTCTACACCGTGGGCCACCAGGTGGAGGAGGCCCTGCGGATCCATGAGCACCTGTCGAAGGAGGAACTCCACCGCCGGGCGGTGGAGATCTTCGAGGCCGTCGGCATCCCGGAGGCGGAAGAGCGGCTCAAGTCCTATCCCCACCAGCTCTCCGGCGGCCTGCGCCAGCGCGTCATGATCGGCATGGCGATGATCTGCAAGCCGGATCTTCTGATCGCCGATGAGCCCACCACGGCCCTCGACGTCACGATCGAGGCCCAGATCCTCGCCCTGATGAAAAAGCTTAGGGACGAGAACGGCACCTCCATTCTCCTCATCACCCACAACATGGGCGTCGTCGCCAAGATGTGCGACTTCGTCTACGTCATGTATGCGGGCCGGGTGATGGAGCAGGCCGAGGTGTTCGAGCTGTTTCGAAATGTCCAGCACCCCTACACCGCAGGACTCCTCCAGTCCATCCCCCGGATCGACCACGTGGTGGACCGGCTCTACACGATCCCGGGCGTGGTGCCGAACCTCCTGCACCTGCCCGCAGGCTGCGGGTTCTGCACAAGATGCCGGTACGCACAGGACCGCTGCTACGAAGAGCTCCCGGAACTGCGCGAGATCGCGCCGGGCCACTTCATCCGCTGTTTTTCCACCAACCAGGAGCTTTCGGGAAAGGAGGAGAGCCATGCCTGAATCCAGCAAAAACGTCCTGCTGCAGGCGTCACACCTCGTCAAGGAATTCCCGGTGGAGGGCGGCAAAAAGGGCTCCGCGGTGCACGCGGTATCAGATGTGAGCCTTACCCTCTTCGAGGGCGAGACCCTGGCCCTCGTCGGGGAGTCGGGCTGCGGCAAGTCGACCCTCGGGCGGCTTCTGATCCGCCTCCTGCCCCCGACCTCGGGCACGGTGACCTACGACGGGACGGACATCCTCGCCCTGAAGGAGCGGGACTTTGCCCCCTACCGCCGGCAGATGCAGATCATCTTTCAGGACCCCTACGCCTCTCTGGACCCCCGGATGAACGTAACGCAGATCATCGAGGAGCCCCTGCGCGCCAACGGGGTGGGAAAGACGAAGGCGGAGCGCCAGGAAAAGGTCTTTGAACTCATGGACCTTGTCGGCATCCCCAGGGAGTACGC
This sequence comes from Lachnospiraceae bacterium, assembly GCA_022483465.1. Taxonomy (GTDB): domain Bacteria; phylum Bacillota; class Clostridia; order Lachnospirales; family Lachnospiraceae; genus CAG-791. Next base: position 1,097,747 of record JAKVNF010000001.1, read on the forward strand.
AAAGCGCTATCCCCACCAGTTCTCCGGCGGACAGCGCCAGCGGATCGGCATCGCTAGGGCGATCGCGCTGAACCCGAAGCTGGTCGTCTGCGACGAGCCGGTCTCCGCCCTCGACGTCTCGATCCAGGCCCAGGTCTTGAACCTTCTTCGGGATCTGCAGCAGCAAAAGCACATGACCTACCTGTTCATCTCCCACGACCTCTCGGTGGTGCGGCACATCTCCGATCGGGTGGCGGTCATGTTTCTTGGCAAGATCTGCGAGGTGGGTCCCACGAAGGACCTGTACGAGCATCCGCTCCACCCCTACACCAAGTTCCTGCTGGCCTCCGTGCCGAACCCGGATCCCACCAAGCGGGACGAGAACGAGGTGCTCCTTACGGGCGACATCCCAAGTCCCGTGAACCCGCCCTCTGGCTGCCGCTTCCGCACCCGCTGCCCCTTTGCGGATGCGAAATGCGCCGAGGAGGAACCCGCCATGCAGGAAGTGGGGGAGCGCCGCTTTGCCTGCCACCACCCGCTGACGTGAGCGGTCCACAAAATAAAACCATCACAAGTACAAAAACAGACCGGAAGCGGCAGGAATTCCTGCCGTCTCCGGTCTTTTGTGGTGGTGTTTTGCTTTCTTACCCCGCAAAGGAGTGCAAAAGGTTTGGAACCTGCACGCGGAGCGCATTGACGGTCATGAATACCGCAAAGACGTAGCAGATCGTCATCGAGATCTGCAGGACTCTCGGCGGCCGGATCCCGGAGAAGAGCTCTTTCTTCCACAGGATCAGCACCATGAACAGCCCGGCCACCGGAGTTGCGATGGAGGTCGCCACATTTGCCATGAAGATGAGCTGGGTCGGTGAGCCGCCGTAGAGGAAGCAGACGATGGTTGCGATGGCAAGGCAGACAAAGCAGAGGGTTTTGACCTGCTTGGAGTCCAGGGCCGTCTCCCGGTTTCGGCCCGCCTGCAGCAGGACGACACCTCTCTGGGTGTTGCCAAGGAGGGAGGAGAAGCCCGCGCCGATGATCGCGATGCCCATGATGACGGGGGCCGCATTCCCGAGGAAGGGGCGGAGGAGATCGCCGAGCTGGGCCGGCGCCTTGATCGCAATTCCCTGGGGATGCAGGACAATGGCCCCGACCAGCACGATCGCGCCGGAGATGAGGACCACCGTCACGATGTGGGCGATGGCATCCGCCCGCATCGTCCCGTTGAAGAGATCCTCCTTCTTCCACTTCTTCTCCACCCCGAGATAGGTCCCGTAAATGCCCGCGGTCACGGCGGCATTGGTGCTGACATAGCCGAGGGCTGTGGTCAGGGACCCCTCCGGGAACTGCCAATTGACCATCCCCTTCCCGAACTCGCCCCAGGCGGGGCCACCGGTGGCGGCGAGGGTCGCGTAAAAGCAGACGATCATCGCGAAGATGCAGAGCATGATCATCTTTTCGACCTTCGAGTAGACCCCCTTGGCCATGTAGCAGAGGACCAGGATGCCCAGCATGATGGCGGCGCCGATCCGCCAGTCAAAGCCGAAGATCAGGTTCATGCCGGCGCCGGTTCCCGTCACATTTCCGAGGGTGAAGAAGAAACAGGAGAGAAACAGCGCAATGCCGCAGAAGGAGGAGGCAACGCCCCCGTAGTAGTGCCGGATCGCATGCAGGATCGGGAGCCCCGTCATGCAGGTGACCCAGTAGGAGGACATGGTGAAGGTGATGCCCATCGCGATGATGGGAATGAGGAGCCACATCAGCTGATACCCGTAATTGGCCCCCATCATGGCGGAGGTGGTGATGTTGCCGGGACCGATGACAATGCCGGTCAGGATGATACCGGGCCCGATCTTCTTCAGGAGGGCGCCGAATGGGAGCCGCTTGACCGCCGCGGGATCAAATCCCATCCGCTCCTGCACGGATTTCGTCAGATCCAAATGTTCGTAGTTCATAGTCTGTCCCCTGTATTCCCCTTAGATTGGCAAAAGAGAGCACAAGCCTGTGCCTATGCTCTCTCCCGCCCTGCTGAAAATGCCGGATTACTGATACTGCGTCATGTCGACCTTCGGAAGGCCGGACTCCTTCAGGCCCTTGGCCACCCAGTCGATCTGGTCCTGATCGAGCGGAAGAACCGGTCTTCTCATCAGGGCAGAGGTGAAGATGCCGCGCTGCCTCAGGGCTTCCTTCAGCCGTGCATGGGCCTCACCGGAGGGCTGGCCGCCGCCGTAGATCGCCTGGCTGATCGGATAGATCCGATTGGAGGCATCCTGGGCCTCCTTCAGGGTGTGCTGATCCGGGTGGGAGAAGACATCCCAGGCGGAGGTGATCAGCTCCGGCACACAGCCGGCAAAGCCGATCAGCGCGCCGTCCATGCCCGGGAACCAGGAGACGCACAGGGTCTCGTCATGGCAGGTGATCAGGGCCAGATCCGGACAGGTCTTCCGCAGGTAGCGGACGTCATGCTCGTAGATCGGCGTCACACGGGTTCCCATCTTCACGCACTTCACGTGCGGGATCTCCTTGTACATCTTCTCCAGGGTCTCCACGGGATAGAAGGCCTTGGAGGTTGCCGGATACAGGTGAATGATGATGTCGATGTCCGCGCCGTCTGCCACATCCTTGACAAACTCAAAGGGGGCATTCGGATTCATGCCAAAGCGCAGCCACATGTGGGGCGGCATCAGGAGAATGCCGTCTGCGCCGGCCTCCTTCGCATCCTTCGCATCCTCGATGGCGCCTGCCGTGTTCTCGCAGTTGACGCCCGAGATGATGGTCATGATGTCGCCGCACTCCTCGGCGCAGATCTCCACGACCCGCTTTCTCTCCTCCCGGGTCAGTCCGGTGATCTCTCCGGTGTGGCCGTTGCAGACCAGGCCCTTCATCCCCTTGTCGTAGAAGCTCTTGATCCAACGAAGATAGGCGCGAAACTCGGGCTCATTGATGGAGCCGTCCTCGTGCATCGGAACAGCAACTGCCGGGAAAATGGTCTTAAAGGTAACTTCTTTTGCCATGATGATCTCCTTTGTACTCTCTTGGATCGGTGATCCGGCGGGGCGGTGCGCCCGCATTCCGGAAGCGTTTTGTCGTGTGTTGTGTGTCATGCAACGGGCGGGCTCTGCAGTGCCCCTTCCCTCATCTGCAAACGTTTGCTTTGTTTCATGACTGCGTTATACCAGTCCCCGGATTTCCCGTCAACGAATTCGGCCCTCTCTGCAAATTGTTGCAGGTCGTCTGCATGTTTTTGCATAGAGTGTCCGATTTTTACAGCTTTTTCCATCTAATTTTGTGCATGATTTCCCGAATTTTTCGCTGTTACCCGGGGCGGCGTCGCATTTTTCGGCGCCGGGCAGATGCAAACGATTGTATTAAACTGCCGGAAACGCTACAATGAAGGGAGAAAACAGAGGCGTTTCGGAAACCGGACGAAGGAGGAGCTATGGCAACACTCAAAGATGTGGCAAAACTGGCCCACGTGGATGTCAGCACGGTGTCCCGCGCGCTCAACAACAGCGCCTATGTCCACCCGGACACCAAGGCGCGCATCATGAAGGCCGTCAAGGAGCTGAGCTACGAGCCGAACATCCTGGCCCGGGGTCTTCGGCAGGGAAAGCGGGAGACCCTCGGCGTGATCCTCCCGAAGCTCTCCTATTCGATCTTTGCGGAGGTGGCCTCCGGGATCGAATCCCAGGCAAGAAAGCACGGCTACGTAACGCTGGTGAGCAACACGGGAAATGACAAGGACACCGAAAAGCTGGTGCTGAACCGCCTGCGGAGCGGCTTCATCGATGCGCTGATCATCGCGGGGACCGGCGAGAACACCCGGCTGATCCGCTCCATCTCTGAGGAGGGGATGCCGGTGGTGCAGGTGATCCGGGACAGTGATCCCCTGATCAGCAGTGTGGTTGTCGACTACGACGACGTGGGGTACCGGAGCGTCCAGCTCCTCGCGAAGAAGGGGTGCCGGCACATCGGTCTGATCAACGGCTCCATGAAGATCCGGCCCTATGCGGAGCGCTACCGCGGATACCGGCGGGGGATCCGGGAATTCGGCCTGCCGGAGATCACCGCAGAGCGCGAATCCCTCCAGCGCGGCATCCAGTACGGATACGACTGCGCCCTCCAGCTCATCGACGAGAACTGCGAGCTCGACGGGATCCTGGCCGTCACGGACACCCAGGCCATCGGGGCCATGCGGGCGCTGCACGACAACGACCTGTCTGTGCCGGGACAGGTGCGTCTTTTGAGCATGACCGGACACCAGATCGGCGGTATGCTGACGCCCTCTCTCACCTCCATGGAGCTGCCCGCCTTTGAGATCGGGGAGCGGGCCACGGACATGGCGCTGCAGATGATCGAGGCGGGGAGTGACAAAAAGCCCGCGGTGCAGCGCCTCTCCTTCCACGCCGAGCTGGTGGAGCGGGAATCCACGCAGTGACTACGCTTTCCCTGCCGGCAGATCCTGCACACAAAAAGACAGACCGGAAGCGGCAGAAATTGCCGTCTCCGGTCTGTTTTGTTCTATGTGTGAAAACTTGTTTACTGCTGGCTGCCGTAGCAGAGGGCGAGTTTTTCGAAGAAGTCGTCCATGGTGAGGCGCCAGTCGATGCCGTCACAGACCCGGATGGCCCTGCTGTCGGGTTGGGGCCGTAGGTCATGTCGTCCAGGATGCGGGGTGCCCGCTCCTCGTGATAGCGCTTCTCCAAAAGCACCGACACCGTCGGCTGGTCCCCGATGGACCAGATCTCCCCGTGGGGGAACTCGGTCCGGATCGGAAGGCTGCCGTAGAAATCGCTGACGGCAAACATCTTGTCGGTTTCTCGATTTGCCAGCATATAGATCGGAGCGTTTTTCAGGCTCCGTGCCGGGCGAACTCGTACAGGGGCAGGGCCGACCAGGCGTGGCAGTCCGAGCGGGGATCGTAGGGCGTCTCCGGGAAGGTGGTGCAGTGGAGGTCCAAAAACTTCTGCCAGGGCGCCCAGAGCGCGTCAGTCCTGTCATAGAGTCCCACCTGCTCCAGGGCGCGGAACAGATAGAACTTCTGCGAGAAGGAGCACTGGACCAGGGTATCATCGGCAAGGACGCGCTCCATGAGACCGCGCGCCTTCTCCCCGCTTACAAGGCCCGTCAGCACCGCAAAGATCTGGGTGTGCTGGGAGAACTCCTCTGTGGCAGGGCCCTCCTGGTAAAGACCGCGTGATGCATCAAAACAGGTTCTCTCCACGGCGGCAAGGATCTGCCCACATGTCTTGGTCAGCTCCTCAGCGAGATCCGCCCTGCCGTAGCGGGGCAGGATCCTTGCAAAGCTCTGGGCTGCATAGACAAACTGGAGGTTCTGCAGGGCAGAAGCCCCGTCCCGGACTGCGGTGGGCACGCCGAAGTGCCCGTCCCACTCCCGGGTCCAGTCGGCAAAGTCCCAGTATCCCCGGGGCGCAAGGAGCCCGTCCGGGGTCTTTTTGGCAAGAAAGCTCTCCAGAATCCGCTCCCCCGCGGGGATGTAGGGGCGCATCGCCTCGATGTCCCCGGTCTCCAGGATGTAGTCCTCCAGCATCAGGACAAAGTAGAGCGAGAACCCGGGGATCACCTGGGGCACCCGGGAGGGATTCCTCGACTGGATCAAGCCGTCCGGGCGCAGAGACGCGGCAAGCAGATCGATCGCATGCCGCGGCAGCCGCACGTCGTCCGAGCAGGCATAGGTGAACAGGATCTCGAGCCTCGTGTCGCAGGCGTACTGGAGCTGCTCGTAGTAGGGGCAGTCCTCGAAGGTGTCGTGGGAGCAGAGCTGGAGCGTCCGAAGGGCCGTATCGTAGAGCTTCTCCTTTGCAGGGTCCGAAAAGGCGGGGCGCTTTGTGTTTTCGATCGGATAGGCGGTCTCCACGAAGCTTTGCGGCAGGATGGCAAGGGGCGCATCTTTGGTCTCCACCGCGACCTCCACAAAGCGGAAGGTGCGGAACCGGAAGGGCTCGTAGATCTCCTCCCCGCCCCCGCAGACATAGCTGTCGTGGACGCCGAGGATCACGCCGGTGGTATCGTCCCGCACGCCCTTATAGCGGGTTCCGTCCGGGCGGACCTTGAAGTAACTCTCCGCATAGGTGAGGGTGACCTCTGCACCCGCGCCGCCCGAAAAGCCGATGCGGAAGAAGGCCGTGGTCAGGCCCCCGGCGTCGAGCACAAAGCGCTCCTTCGTGTGGGCGGGAATTTCCCGCTTCTCCCAACCGGGGAAGGTCTTCTCCCGCCGGTATAAAAGCGGAATCGGCCGGTCCTGGAAGACCTTTCCCTGCAGATCCCCATAGGGGTCCCAGGGGTAGGGCTGCACGATGGCAGCGGGCAGGGTCTTTGCAAGGTCCCAGGCAGCGCCGGCAAAGGGATTTTCCAAAGCTTTCTTCCCATCCACGCACTCGGTGGCGCCGACAAGGAAGATCTCATCCGCGTTGAACGAGGCAGCCTGGTCCACAAAGATGTGCCAGCTCGCGGGATCGGCAAGGTCGGTTGTTCCGATCCTCCCCACCATCATGATCGCCGGGCCGTCATCGTCGCCGTAGCAGTAATTCGGCCCCTCCTGGGTCCGGTCCTCCGGGTGCTCCGGATAGGAGAAGACTTGAAACAGGAGTTTGTTGGTCCCCGGGACAAGGTAGGGCGCAAGGTCCAGCGCATCCACGTAGGAGATCTCCTTCTCCCCCCGGCAGGGCCCGAAGAGAACCTCCGTCCCGTTCACGAAAAACTTGTACTGACTCCGTCCGGAGAGGCGCACCGGGCACCTTTCCGGCACCTCGTCCAGGTCGGCCAGAAGGCCGAACCACAACACGCAGATGCGGTTTTTCGGGTCAAGGCCTGCTGCCTTCTGGTCCTTAGCCGAAAGGCCCAGGAAATGCTCCTTCTCCACAGGAAATGGGAATGCTTCTGCCATCTTTTCCTCCCTATATAGTCAAGTGCTTTTTCCTAAGATATAAAGGTTTTTTGATATAGTTTACATTAGATACCATAAAGAAGAATAAGCTGAGGTATGGATAATCCTCTGCATCAAATGCGGATATAGGTATTTTAGGGTACACGGAATAGAACGTCTCTTTTCTCCGTTCTAAAGGCCATGTATAAGCCCCTTCGATCCTATGGCGGCTGAACCTCCCATGTCTACCGGGATCAGGAGTTTTACCTCCCGTCCTATACTTCCTTCGTCCCGCCTGTCCATACCCGGGTGCCAGCTAAGCTCCTTTGCAGGATCTACGTCCTATGGAAAAAATATCTGCCGGCTACGGCTCATTCTTTTTGTAATACCAGATCTCTGTCCCTGTAGTTCCGTGGCGGCACCTTTCGGCGGACGTTCACCCGACACGTTCTCCAGTTCCAGTCTTCTCGTGACTGGATCCCGATGCCAGGTTTGAATCTGACACCCGGATCCAGCCACGAACTACATTTAGCTGTTCACTACGCTGCTTGTTCCTGCTGCTGTATACCGATCAACTTCTTGTTTGTCATACACTCATGCCGCATCCTTCCCGTACCAGGTGATGTCTCTGAGCATCTTGTTCTCATCAAACGTTATGCCATGTGCGAGCACCCCATAGAAGATACGGATCAGTTTACAGCTCACCGCTATCACGGCCTGCATCTTCTTCAACGGATTTTCACTCCTTGTTATCAGGTGCTGGTAGATCTCCGCAAATGCCTCATTGTGAGCTATCACACTGACCCCCGCCAGATACATGGTGTAACGCAGACGTTTCCGTCCTCTGTGACTGATGTGGTGTTCTCCGACGTGCTTACAGGATTCATCATTGACGATGGACAATCCTGCCAGCTTCTGGATCTGTTTTGCATTGTCGAAGCGGGTAAGATCGCCTATCTCCGCCACGAAGCCCAGTGTTGTCTTAAAACCCACGCCCTTGATCTCCTGAAGTTTGTCAGCGTTTGGTACCTGCTTTAGCAGTTCCGCAGCTTCCGTCTCAAGTTCCATCCTGCGCTCGCTGAGACACTCAAAATCCTCAATTAAATGCCGTATCTCCAGTGTTGCTGATTTGGGAGCACGCTGCATTCCTACTGTGCATTTGGCGGCCTCTACAAGCTCTTTTGCCTTCTTCATTCCGACACCGCGAAGCTTTGCTTCACGCCAGATCTTATTCACGCCTTCCTCACCAAGTTTGAGGATATCAGCAGGAAGAGGTGCCACTTTAAGAATAAGCATCGCGCTTTTCCGCGTATAATCTGAGAAAGCGTCTTTGAAGTTTGGAAAGTAGATGGCAAACCATCGAGCAATCTGATTCTTTTTGCAGGTCATTTCTTCAGTTGCATTCTCGATGAGGATGTTAAAACTTCGCAACTCTGCATATACACCATCCGGAAGGTAGGGCTTCTGATACCTGCCCTCTATGACCAGACCAGCGATGACCTTGGGGTCTTTCCTGTCGTTCTTAGCAGGACTGTTATCATCCAACTCTTTGGATTTCTTGACATGCATCGGATTGACGATAACAACGTGATACCCCTTGAATTCAAGTGCAATCATCAGGTTGAACCAGTAATGGCCTGTAGGCTCCATTCCCAGGTAAACGTCTTTTTTGTGGTATTTCGCCTTCAGATCCTCGATCAGCCCGATGATCTGATCAAATCCCTCCTGATTGTTTTCGAACTTGAAGGGCTTCTTCGAGAGTTCAATCTTTCGATCAGTGAAAAACCTGATGAAATGATACTCACTGCCGATATCAATTCCGCCAACAAGAGTTTCCGAATCAATAGCTTCGATTTTGTCGTTCTGTGTGTTATGATTCACTTGATACCTCTTTCGTAATGTATTGGATTGCTAACTGGTGGTCAGCGATCTTTATATTACCGTGAGGTATCTTTTTTTATCAACCTTCTTTCTTCCGATCGGCTACACTTAGGATCTTACAGGAAGCTCCTATCCTGTACTTCACTCTGCGTGCTCCCAGGCGAGAAGAAGCATGCCCTCTTTTCCCGGGAGGGAGACCTGCGTCCTGCCCGACGCGCCGCGAGAAAGCAGGGTGTCTGTCATCTCCCAGGTGTCCACGAGGCGGATGTCGTACTTCCTATCCCCGGGCAGATTTAAGAATGCGATGCAGGGGCAGTTGTGTGCAAAATACTGCAGGAAGACCTGCTCCCCCACGTGCCCCGCGCAGAGGCGGTTCCCGTCGAGAAAGCCTGCAAACTGCTCCTTTGGCATGCGCGCAACCTGCCGCATGACCTCCGGGACCTCGGCCGCGCGGGCCGGATCCTGCATCTTCTCCAGGAGCTTCTCCTGGTCCATGGACGCATCCAGGGGATCCGGCTCGGGATCACCGGGCAGGCTTTCCATCAGCGCGCGCAAAAAGGCGATGCGCCGAGGTGCCTCCCCGTGGAGCGTGCCGCCCTTGGCCCACCAGAGGATCGGGTCCGCCCCGGTCTTTCCGGAAAACCAAGCCTTGGCCTCCTCCCTTGTGAGGAAGGTCTCCCCGTGGGTTGCGTAGCCGCCAAGGACCGACGTCGTCCAGAAGCGGTGCAGAAGCTCCCGGGCCGTGATATTCCCCCAGTTGTAGGGGAGATTTCCCTCATAGGCGCACTCGTCGAAGAGGACCGGCTTGTGATACCGCTCCTGATAGAGGGGCGTGCGCATGACCGCGCTGCTCTGCAGGCAGACGTGGGTGGTCGAGGGGTCCGAGAAGTCCCACTCGGTGATGCACTGGTGATTCGAGAGAAGGTGCCCGTAGGGGTCCTCCCTGCGAAGGAGGGCGGCAAAGTCCTTCCACCAGCTCCTGTCAAAGCGGTCCATCAGGTCGTACTCGTTGGCAAGGCTCCACCAGAGATTCGGGAAGGCGCAGAGCCGCCTTGCCGCATAGGAGAGGTAGGCAAGGCACTGGTTCTTTGTCATCGCGGCAAAGCCCCAGTGGTCATAGGGGTGGAACAGGATGAGATCCGCCTGGATGCCCAGCTGCCGAAGGCGCACAAGGTTTTTCTCCAGCATGTCCCACCAGCCATCGTCCGGAGCGGCAAAGTCAAAGCTTCCGTCCTCATTTCTTGCAAAGGGGAAGCGCTCCGGCTCCTCGTGGTTGAAGTCGTAGTACTTCGGGAAGAGGCAGAGCCGGATCTTGTTGAAAGGGGAAGCTGCCAGCGTCCTATAGGTGGTTTCAAGGAGCGTCTGCCGCTGGTGGATCATCCCGTAGATCGTCGTCCCGACGCTGAAAAACCGCGTCCCGTCCTCATAGGCAAGGTGGATGCCCTTTGCCTGCACCATGCCGTGCCGGCCGGGGTCCGCCGGCGCCACCTGGCAGGTCTCCTGAACCGGATCCCCGCCGGGGACCTGGAACCGGACGGTCAGCGTCCCGGGCGCCTTGGGGTAATAGCGGATCGTGTAGCGGCCCGCGCCGCGGTAAAAGCCCTCCGCCTCTGTCGTCTGCGTGGTGCCGTCTTCTTTTGTGAGCACAAAGGTGCCGGGGAAGCTGACCCCGATGGGGGCGCTCTCTGGCACGGCTCCGTTCACGTTCCACTCTGCTGTCTCATACTGTCTCAGGTTCAATGCTCGTTCTCCCTTCTGTCATTCCCTGACGGCAGGCACCAGGATATCCGGTGTCCCGGGAAGGGGTACGCTGATCTTCCCGGATGCGTGCTGCATGCAGCGGACTTCTCTCATCTGCCAGGTGTCCAGCACCCGAACGGTGTAGGCGGCGTTCCCGGGGAGGGAAAGCCGGCAGGAGGAGGGCTGATGCGCGCCAAAGTAGCGAAGATAGGCAAGATCCTCTGCCTGCCCTGCGATATCCCGGGCGCTGTCCTCAAAATCATGGTAGTCGCTGTCGGACATCGCGGCAAGGTCCCGCTGCACATCGGTCATCTTGCGCGCCTCCTCCGGGTCCAGGAGGCGCCTTTGCAGGACTTCCCGGTCATTGTCATGGTCCAGCGGGCAGGGGTCGATGGGTCCCGAAAGGGACTCCAGGATGGTTTTGAGGTACGCGATCCGGGAAACAGCCTCGCCCCGGAGGGTCCCACCCTTGGCCCACCAGAGAACGGCGTCTGCGCCGCCGTCATCCGGCACCCCCCCCGCATCCTTTGGGGCAAGGAGGGTCTCCCCGTAGGAGACAAAGCCCCCCAGCACATATCCCGTCCAGATGCGGCGCATCAGCTCGCGGCCGGTGAGATCTCCCCAGGCATAGGGGAGATCCCCCTCATATCCGCACTCGTCCACCACCACCGGCTTCCGGAAGCGGCGCCGGTAGGAGGGAATGCGGAAGGTGCGGATTGTCTGCAGGCACACGTGGGTCGTGTCCGGATTCTTGAAGTTCCACTCCGTGATGCAGTGGTGATTGGAGAGAAGGTGCCCATAGGGTTCTCCCGGTGCAGGAGCGCCGCAAAGTCCGGCCACCAGGGCCTTTCAGAGTGGGTTACTCGTTGGCAAGGCTCCAACAGAGGTTCGGAAAGGCAGAGAGCCGCCTTGCCGCATAGGAGAGCGTGTCCTCACACTCCTTTTGGGTCATCGCGGCAAAGCCCCAGTGGTCATAGGGGTGGAACAGGATGAGATCCGCCTGGATGCCAAGATCCAAAAGGCGCCGGATCGTCTCCTCCAGCCGGCTTCAGAAGGCCTCATCCGGCATGGAGAAGTCAAAGCGCCCGTCCTGCCCCCGCACAAAGGGGAAGTGCTGCGGCTCCTCCCGGTTGTAGAAAAAGTACTCGGGAAAGAGGCAAAAGCGCACCTTGTGAAAGGGGGATGCGGCAAGCGACCGGAGAGTCTCTTCCAGAAGGTCCCGGGTCTGGTGCACCATGGCATAGGCGGGCGTCCCGACGGGGAGAAACCTTGTCCCATCCTCGAAGACAAAGGAGGTCCCCGAAGCCTTTGCCATGCCGTGGCGTCCCGTTGAAGCCGGGAGCACCTCCTCCCTGCCGGAAAGAAGGGCGCCCTTGGCGATAAGGGATGATGGCTTGGCCTCATAGGTCAGGGTGCCGCACGCCTCCGGCAGGAAGCGCACGCAGAAGGTGCCGGCTCCCCGGCAAAAGCCCTGCACCCGCTTTTTCGTCACCGCTTTATCCCGCTGCGCTGGCGTAAAGTTGGCACACAGGAATGCTGACTTCAAAGCACTCATACTGCCGTGCCATCTGCTTCTCCCTCTCCGGAGACCTCTGTGATCCGGGCTTTCGCAAAGAACGCCCGATCCCGGCCCGCAATCACCTGGTCCTTCGTCACAAAATAGTTCCCCTGGAGTCGGATGTCCTCCGAGCTCGATCCCACGAGGACGCGGACCTCTCCGTGCTCGGTGAGAAAGCTCCCGTCAGGCTGCGCAAAGGCAAGCTGCGAGGGTGTGACCTCGAAGGCGACCTCCTTTTTCTCCCCGGGGCGAAGCGCCACCCGGGCAAAGCCGGCAAGCTCCATGACCGGTCGGGTACTGGAGGCAAAGACGTCTTTGAGATAGAGCTGCACGGTCTCCGTGCCGAAAGTCTCTCCGGTGTTCTCCACCGTGAACCGGACCGTGACCTGCTCCACTGGGCCCACCTTCTCCGGGGAGACCACAAGCCCCTCATAGGCAAACGTTGTGTAGGAGAGCCCCTGCCCGAAGTAGTAGCGCGGGCGGTGGGACATGTTGACATAGTCCGGAAAGCCCACGGAGCTTCCCTGGTGCCAGCAGGATCCGTTCGAGTGGTTGTAGTAAACCGGGATCTGTCCGGCGCTCCTTGCGGTCGTCACCGGCATCTTTCCGGAGGGGTTCACAATGCCCCGCAGGATCCGGGAGACGGCCTCTGCGCCAAACTTTGCGGGGCTCCAGGCCTCCAGGATCGCATCGAGGGTCCGATCCGCCACATCGCTCGAGATCGGCCTGCCGTCGAAGTGGACACCGACCAGGGGCTTTCCGAGTGCCTTCACCTTCTCCAGGAAGGCGTCCTGGGCCGCCGGCAGGTTGATGTCGGTGGAGTCGACACCCTCTGCCATGGAGGCGATGGAGCAGGTGCCGTGCTTTCCGCCGAGGGTCAGGATCACCACATCCGCGTCTTGGCAGGCTTCCAGGGCAGCGGCAAAGCCGCTCTGGTCGTCCCCCGCGATGTAGTACCCGTGGGACCAGGTGATGACCGCATCCGGAAGGTCCTCCCGGAGCACCTCCACCAGGTTTTTGCAGTCCGGCGCGATGGTCTTTAAGACGGCGTCGAACTCCGGGGTCTCATCGAGCTGGATCTGGGTGCCGGGCACCTTCTCGTAGTTGCCGCCAAGCTGGCCGCTCTCCCCGACGCCTGCCGTGGAGTTGACCGCGGCGACCGCCCCCTCTGCCATGGAGAGGTGGGTGTATCCCCCGAACATGTCCCTGGCATTTGCCGCATGGGGGCCGATCACGGCGATCCGAAGGCCCTTGCCCGTAAAGTGCGCGGGGTCCGCGCCGTTTCCGAGGCTCTTTGCCAGCGGCAGGATGCCGTCGTTTTTCAAAAGCACCATGGACTCCTCTGCCGACTGCAGGGAGAGGGCATCCGCCTCCTTATCGTTGAAGGCCCGGGCAAGGGTCTCCCCCTCCTCGGCAAAGGGATGCTCAAACAGCCCCATCCGGAACTTGGCCTCGAGGATGTTTTCCACCGCCCGGTCGAGGGCCTGCATGGCAGGGCTGTCCTTTCCCTGCACGTCGAGAAGTTCCCGGAATTCTTTGCTTCCAAAGACCTCCCCGTCCGGGAGCTCGCAGTCCATGCCGCAGATCAGGCTCTGAAGTCCCGCCTCGGCAGCGGTCTCCCCGACGCACTGGACGCCGTGGATGTTTCCCACTGCGCCGTAGTCGGAGATCACGCACCCGGAAAAGCCCATCTTCTCCCGCAGCAGGTCATGCAGGATCTTCTTCGATGCGGAGGACGGCTCCCCGGCGATGCTGTTGTAGCAGGGCATCACGCCGCGCAGGTTGGAGAGACGGATCGCCGCCTGAAAGGGCTTGCCATAGATCTCCAAAAGCAGTGCGTCCCCAGCATCCGTGTTGGCGCCGTGAATGCCGCCCTGGGAGCCGTGGAAGCCGAGGAAGTGCTTGGCGCAGGCGTCAGCATGGCGGCCCGCCGCCTCGGTCTCCTGAATGCCCGCGGTGAAGGCAGCTCCCATCGCGCTGGCCAGGGTCGGATCCTCCCCATAGGGTTCCCCCTGCCGCCCCATCCTGGAATCCCGGGAGATGTCGAGGACCGGCGCCAGGATCTCGGTGATACCCGCGGTCAGCTCCTGGGCCGCGACCTTCTGTGCGATCTTCTTCTCCAGCACCGGGTCAAAGGAGGCACCCCGGGCGATGCCGGCGGGGTAGTTGGTGGAGTCCTGGATGAAGGGACCGCAGATGCCCTCCATGTGGAAGGTGGCGGGGATGTGGTGGGGGCTCTTCTCCATGATCTTCTTCTGGAGGTCCCGCTGGAACTGCGCGCACTCCTTTGTCGTTTTCATCTGCCGCTCAAAGAGCGTGGAGACATGGCCGATGCCATACGCATAGCACTGCTCGTAGGCCGTTTTCCGCTCCGGGGTTGCCTCGGCAAGCGCTTGGGGAAATCCCCACATGCCCCGCACCTGGGCGAGCTTTTCCTCCAGGGAGAGTTCCCCAAGGAGCGCCTCGGCGCGCTCTCTCGGCGTAAGATTCGTGTTTTCGTATGCCTTCATTGCCATCCTCCGTTTCCGCAGCTGGACTGTGCTGATGTTTTCTTTGCCCGGTGTGGACAACGTGCTCCGCCTTCCAGGTCTTTTGTTATTCCTCTACGATGACGCGCACCCGCGCCAGGTTTCGGATCCTGGTGAAGGGATCCTTCGGATTTCCATCCCGCTGGGACATGACGCGCACCGCGGCAAAGTGGGTGCCGGGCGTCTCATAGCAGTGGGTCACCCGGGACTGGGCGGCGCCGCCCTCCATCACCTGGAGCGCTCCCTCCACCGGGAAATAGGTGGCATTTGCGTTGACATCCGCCTCCGGATCCTCCGAGAAGTCAAAGGCAAGCGAGGTGACCGCACCAGCCCCATCGGGGACCTGTGCCCTGGCCGTAAAGGTGATGGGCTCTCCCACCTTTGCGTGGACGCAGCTGCTCTCCTTCTCGTTTCTTGCCGTGTACCCGGTCATTTCGACCACCGGCTGCATGCCGCGGCGCTCCTTTGCACTCTGGGGGACCTGGATCTGTCCCTTCTCATAGGTGTAATTCGTCGCGGGAAGCGGCTCTTTTCCCTGCTCCACCCAGGCGGTCAGATCCAGGAGGATCTGGTAGAGCTGTCCCAGGTAGTTGGTGATGTAGGGAGTCTCCAGGCCGTTGGTGTCCCCGTGGAGGGCGCGGTCAAAGTAGTAGAGGCGGAATGCCGCCCCGTTGCCTGCCCGCTCCACGGTCTGCCGGTACCAGTCCCCGCACCAGGGGGTGGTCGACTCATCCATCAGGCACTGGGAGACGATGACCTTGCCCTGGATCTGTCCGTCCTGCACCGTCCCGGTGCCGGTGAAGGAGTATCCCATCACCTCGTCCCGCTGGGGGATCTTCTCCTGCCGGATCTCATCCCAGGCGTGGAAGGCCGGATCGTCCGGCACCTGATGGCGGTAGTAGCTCTGCACCGCCAGGTAGTCGGAGTTGTCAAAGTGGACAAGGTCCCCGGGCGCTGCCTTCTGCAGCGTCTCCCGGATGTCCTTTTCCGAGACCCCAAAGGAGGGCGCAATCAGGGCGCAGTTTCCGACAAAGTGTGCCAGCTGAATCGGCGCGCGGCCGGCGGCATCGCCGTCCCGGAAGGTGATCTGGGTGCCGTCCGTATAGCCATCCTCCGGCACCGGGACATGGTCGAGCTCGACCCAGCAGCCCTCTGCGCTGCTGAGGAGCTTGTGCCAGGCATCGTCCACGCCATTCTCCCCCTTGGGCGCGCTCTTTGCGCCGGAGGCATCCGGCACATGGATCCGCACCACTTTGGCATCAAAGAGGACCCGGTCCCGCTTTGTGGACAGGATGCCCGAATAGCCCTCATACCCGGGCTTTGTCCAGAAGTCGGTAAAGTACGAGGGATCCTTTCCCTTCACGCCGGGAAGCAGCACCGGGAGCGAGCCGGCATCGAACTTTCCGTGGGCCTCGAGGAACCAGGCCCGGGGCGGAAAGCCCATCTGGGTCAGCTCATGCAGGCCCTCCTGCTGCTCTTTGGAAAGGCCCTGCATGGGATCGCCGCTGCCGCCCGCGTCCAGCGCGTCCACGATGGTGCCGAAGGCGCCGCGCAGAAGCCGCTCGCCCTGCACGTGCATGCAGATCGTGTTGGGAAGGGAGGCCGGGGAGCCGATGACATAGGGGGCTGCCCCGTCCCAGGCATCGGTATTCTCGATGCAGGCCATGGCCTTGTATCCGCCGCCGCTGCCGCCGTAGACATAGCCGTAGGGCCTCTTGTCCGTGCCGTAGTAGCGCATGGCGATCTGTCTGCCGTACTCGGCGGCCGCCGCACTGGTCTTCCAGACCAGGGTGTCATCTTTCTTTGCGCCGAAGGCACTGGAAGAGGCCATGTTGCTCTCGACCTCATAGTAGCCGTGCACCAGGGCGAACAGAATCCGGTCCTTCTCCCCGGTCAGCCCCATCGAGGCATCCTCCTCGTCCGGCCCCGGGAACGGGCTCAGATACTGCAGAAAGTGGCCGCCGTAGTTCTCCTTTTTCGGAAGGCAGAGTATGAATTTCAGTGCCGTGCCGGCGCAGTGGGCGTGCACGTAGTGATAGGGGACAGCCGTCCCGTCCGGCAGGCTTCTGGTTCTCTCCTCTTCCCGGTCCAGCACAACCTCCCGATAGACCGGATCCTCCAGCACGTGATAGATCTTTTTCATTTGCGCCTCCTCTGCTTTTCCGCACAAGTTCCTGCTTTTTCTCTATCATAAAAAAAGGAACCCGGAACGCGTATGTCCGGATTCGCCAGGATCGGTACGATTTCGCTCTCTTTGGTTTGGAAGGGAATGGGTTTTGCTCCTTCCCTTTATTTCTGCATTCCGCACTTTTGTCGTGTTTCTGCACTTTCTGCCTGTTCGTTTTCTGTCCCTTCTGCTAGACTGAACAGAGGGGCAGCTGTCCCCGGGAGGGCACACATGTATTCGAAAAAGGTCCTGGAGAATCTCACAAACATGGCCATGGCGGGGATCCTGGCCACTGACAGCACAGGCAGGGTTCTCTTTGGCGGCAGCCCCTCCGAACCCCTCTACCGCAAGGCGGATCTTCGGCAGCTCCTCATCGTGAAGCGGCGCGGGCAGGACTTCCCCGCCCTTTTGTATGAGGAGCCGGGGATCTTCTGGGCCAGCTTCTTTGACGGGGACTGCTATTACCTCTCCGGCCCCGTCAGCACCGTGCATCTGGACCTCCTCGCCCAGCACCGGTTCTACCGCAAGTACAACATCCCGGCCCCCGAGGAGCGCAAGCTCTCCTACCTGCCGCTGAACCGGTACCTCTCCACCGTCGCCGTCATCGCGGCGGTCCTCGAGGGAAACCGGGAGCTGGACGTGGGGGCGCTGCTTGCCGGGAACGGGATTGCCGCGCCCAAAGAGGAGGAGGCTTCCGCCCAAAATGCGCAGCTGCCGGACCCGGAGCAGACGGAAGGGTACCACCACACCTACCGGGATGAGAAAATCCTGGCGGACTACGTGCAGAAGGGGGATTTGGACGGCGCCCTGGCCTACAACAAGATGATGCTCGAGAACGCGGGGCGCGTCGCGGGAAAGAGCGCCCTCCAGCCCTACAACATGGCCGTCATCGCGATCACCCTGAACACCCGGGCGGCGCTGGAGGCGGGGGTGTCCCCGGACCGGGCCTACGGCCTGAGTGACTACTACCTGCAGCAGCTCGACCCCTCCCTTCCCGCCCTGGAGCAGCAGCGGCTCGTCCGAAGCGAGCTCACCGAGATCGTGAAGATGTGCCAGGAGCTCAATGCCAGAAGGAACTACTCCAACTACGTGGAGGCCGCAAAGTCCTACGTCGCCCGGCACTACCGGGAGAAGGTCTCCATCGAGACCGTGGCGGAGGGGCTTGGCATCAGCACCGGCTACCTCTCCCGGCTCTTCCACAGCCAGGAGGGCCTTCCCTTTCAGCGCTATGTCGTCCGGTTCCGGGTGGAGCGCGCCGCCAACCTGCTGAAGTTCTCCGACTCCTCCCTGGCGGAGATCGGCTCCTACGTGGGCTTTCCCTCCCAGAGCTACTTCACCGAGCGCTTTCGGCAGGAGATGGGGCTGACTCCCAGGGAATACCGGAACCGCTACCAGCCGGCGGAATTCAAAAACAGGTCCGGACAGTGATCTGCCCGGACCTGCCGCTTACTCCGCCGCTTCCTGTGCGGAAATCCTGTCGTTCTCGGCGATGATCCCGGGGAGCTTCTCCTCCAGGTCATACCGCCACATGAAGACGACCATGACCGCGAAGATCACGATCGGGATGTAGATGTTGAGAATGTTGACCGCGTTCGTCACGCTTTGCGTCAGCTCGCCGGTCTCGGTGTAGGTGTCATATCCGCCCGCCGCCAGGATCCAGCCGATGGCGGAGGCGCCGATGCCGGAGCCGATCTTGCCGATGAAGGAGTTGGAGGCGTTGGTCATGCCGGTGATCCGCACGCCGTACTGCTGCATGTTGACCTCGGAGGTGTTGAGCACCATGGCGGGCAGGACGGAGATCAGCGGGATCGTCGCAAAGGTGATGATCGCATTGGTGACCAGAAACAGCACCGTGTTGGACGGCGCCAGAAGGCGCAGGAGCGCTCCCACAAGGCCGATGACCGCCGCATACTTTGCGGTCTTGGCAAGGCCGAACTTCTTGATGATGGAGCCCACCAGGATAAAGGCGATGATGGAGGGAATCAGGTTGACGGTGTTGACCGTGGAGTAGAAGCCCGGGTCACCGGCGACGGTCTGGGCGTAGTAGATCGGCGCCGCCATGACCACCGCGTAGACCACGTTCATGCATACGCCGAAGACCGTGATCGCCACCCAGTACTTGTTGTGCACAAGAATCGCAAGTCCCTTTGCGATTGAGATCTCCGACTCCTTGGCAGCCGCCTCCTCGGAGTCGTGGTAGATCTCCTTCGATCCGCGGAAAGCAATGAACAGGCCGATGCCGGAGAGCACGGCGAGGACCGAGGCGAGGATGATCCAGGCCCTCTGGTCATCGCCAAGGGCGGTGGTGATCGGGATCAGACCGATGCCAAGGCCCACGCCGATGGCGTAGCCCACCGCGGAGCGGTAGGTTCCCATCTTGCCCTTCTCCTCCGAGCTCCTGGTCTTGTAGGCCATCATCGTGTAGTAGGGAACCGCGGTGGCCGTGTAGACGATGGCGGAGGCAAAGACGTTCGTCAAAAAGGCGTAGACGTAGCGGAAGTTTCCGGCGCCAGCCGGGACGGTGAACAGAAGGACCACCGCCAGCATAGCGGGGACCATCATCCACAACAGCCACGGTCTTGCCTTGCCGTACTTCGTGTTGGTCTTGTCGACGATCTTGCCCATGAAGAGATCGGTGACCGCATCGATGATCTTGGCTGCGAGCAGGACGGAGGCGACGGTGGCCGCCGCCATGCCGACCTTATTGGTGTAGAAATAGGTCATCTGCCCGGCCATGCAGCTGATCGAGTTCAGCGCGATCTGTCCCACCGCGTCCATCACGTAGTCCTTCGGGCGCAGGTGCTTCTGCATTCCCGCAGCGTCAAGTCCCAGTTCCTTTGTTCCCATGTTTCCTCCCTATCCGTATCCGGTGTTTGGTTTCTTCTCCAATCAGTTCTTCAAAAAGTCTGCGATCTCCTGCACCGCCTCGTCCGTTTCCGGGCAGGGGAACAGGATAAAGCTGTGAAACATTCCCTCATAGGCTTTGCGCCTGCAGTCAACGCCCGCCTTTTTGGCGAGATCAAAGAGGTGCTCCGCATCGTCAAAGAGGACCTCGTTCGTGCCGCCCAGGATCTGAAGCTTCGGAAATCCGGCAAAATCCGCGTACTGCGCTGCGGCGTAGGGATCGGTCTCGTCCTCTTTGGTAAAGTAGTTGGCCTTGGAGTCCTTCCCGATCATCGGATCGATCGCATCCCGCTCCTCTCTCGAGGGGTAGTCTCCCCGCAGGTTGATGACCGGGGAGAAGACGCTGACCTTTGCGGGGACCGCCATGCCGTGGTCCTTGCGATAGCAGGTGGTGGTCAGGCACAGGGAAGCACCTGCGGACTCGCCGAACAGGAGGATGTCCTCCGGCGCATATCCCTTTGCCATCAGCCAGTCAAAGGCGGCCGAGCAGTCCTGCAGGGCTGCCGGGTGCATCGCCTCCGGCCACTGCCGGTAGGACACGGCAAAGGCGTCCGTTCCGAGGGCCGCGGCGATCTTGGCGCAGGTCCAGCGCCTGGACTCGACAGAGCCCGTCTCAAAGCCCCCGCCGTAGATAAAGTAGAGGATCCGCTTCTCCCCCTCCTTTTTGTTCCGGTTGTGGTGCCACTCGCCGCGCACCGTTCCATCCTGCACCGGCTCCACCGTGATCTCTTCCGGCATGATCTCCTGCATCCGGTCCGCGTTTTTCCGCAGGGCCTCCCGCTCCGCCAATGTCTTCTCGGGGTCCGGACGCTCCTGTCCCTGATTCGGATTCTTGCCCGCCCTGAGCATGTCGATGAACTGCTGCGCCTGACTGCTGACTGCCATGTCCCGCTCCTTTCTGTATCCTTTCGATGCCTGCATCATAGCAGGGTTCGGGCGCCGACTTTGTCGTTTTGCTGACTTAACTGTCGCTTTTCTGACAGTTGTGTGAAAAGGCTGTATCCTGTTCAGATGTACCTGCAAAAGGTCTGTGAGCTGACAGAAAAGAGCCGGCATCTGCAGCAGACGCAGACAAAAAAGGCCCTGGAGAGCAATCGCTTTCCAGGGCCTTTCTCTGCATATGTTTTACTGCTGCAGCCCTGCGGGCTGCTGACGGGTCTCAGATCCGTCGGGCGTAACATCAAACCAACTCCCGATCAATGGATTTCGATCTTCTTGGTCTCATCCTTCTTGGCAATCGCGGTCTTGTTCGGCACGTTCAGCGTGAGAACACCGTTCTCATACTTCGCACTGATCTCCTCGGGCTTTACATCCTTGCCAACTTCGAAGGACCGCTCATAGGCAGATGCCGTGCGCTCTCTGCGCAGGTACTTGCCGGTCTTCTCATCTTTCTTGTCGGCATTCTCCTCGTGGCGGGCACTGACGGTCAGAACACCGTCAGAAAGCGCAACGTTGATGTCCTTCTTGTCGAATCCCGGCAAATCTGCGGTCAGCGTGAAGTGATCGCCGTTATCCACAACATCGGTCTTCATCGCGAGCTTCGTGAGCTTGTTGTTCATCTCATTGTAGGCGCTGCGAAGCGCTCTTGCATACTTTCTGCCTTCCTTGCGGGCGTGGCGCTCGATGCTCTTTTCGCTCTCGACCTCATCCTTCGTGGGAACCACCGGGACGATGTCGAACGGATCATAGGGATCATAGGCATCAAAGAAATCATCCATCATATCATCCATATCATTTGTCCAAACCATCGGCATTAACATAAGTCATTCCTCCTTTTGTAAGCGGG
Source organism: Lachnospiraceae bacterium (assembly GCA_022483465.1). Classification (GTDB taxonomy): domain Bacteria; phylum Bacillota; class Clostridia; order Lachnospirales; family Lachnospiraceae; genus CAG-791. The sequence goes on from JAKVNF010000001.1 coordinate 1,119,173, forward strand.
AATGGGTCCGTTGCTGCGCGGCCGGTTCCTTGAAAATCTTTTTAACTGTTGGCGTTAGTTAAGAAACGGGTTGATAAGCGATCGCCTAGCATGAGACCACTAATCCCTCACTTTGAGCTCGAGCTGGGTACACTCCTATCCGTGCTGTGTTGCATCATGTAACAAAGCATCACCTAGATTGCCTAAGGAATTGACACATAATAAATTAATCAGTTGGCACGTAATAAATCGACTGCTATAATAGCCTTATATCTCGGATCGGAGGCAGTCGATTCATGGCTTCACCAATATATGATAGCGACCACGTTGATCATATTTTATCCAATATTTCCGTCATTTTGCCCTATGTCAATGAGCGCCAGAGACGGCTGATTATAGGAGCTCTTTCTGATGCACTGGGTTATGGCGGCAAGTCTGCGATCAGTGAAAAATGCGGTGTGACACGTAATACCGTGCGCAAGTCCGACGAAGAGTTCAAGCTCATTATCGCTGATGCTGCCGGCGAGACTTCTACTTCCACAGAGACAGAAACCAAAAGTGACGAAGCAGAAGACTCTGGCACTGCGGATACCGATAAGGATTCTGAAATGTTGCTGGAAGCAACTCCAGAGCAGATTGTCGGGCTTTATGATGGCTCCGTCAGCCTTTCTTCACTTGAAAGCAGACAGCGCCGCGCGGGTGGTGGCAGAAAAAGTGAAGCTGCGAAAAATCCGGAACTGATTCCTGCATTGATGGAGATCCTTGACGACTACACCTATGGTAATCCGGAATCCGTGCTGCTTTATACAAACCTGAGTGATCGCAAGCTCTCAGCTATGCTCGCTGAGAAGGGCTATTCAGTTGGGAGAAATGTCGTCAACCGAATGCTGAAGGCACTCGGTTGGAGCAAACAACAGAACAAGAAGCTGAAGCAGGTCGGTAAGGAACATCCAGACAGAAATGTGCAGTTTGAATTCATCAATGCAACGGGTAAAGAGGTTTTAGCTGCAGGGAATCCCATGATTTCCATCGATTGCAAAAAGAAGGAAAACATAGGAGACTATGCCAACAAAGGCAAGGAGTACAGACATAGCAAAGATCCTCGAGCGGTGCTTGACCACGATTTTCTGGATAAGGAACTTGGTCAGGTTGCACCATATGGTGTTTACGTCGTCAACAATAATACTGGGTTTGTAAATCTTGGAACCACACATGACACCTCCCAGTTCGCAGTCGCCAGTATACGTGCCTGGTGGTACACCGTTGGCAAGAACACGTTTCCTGACGCGACCATGATTTATATCACGTGTGATGGAGGCGGAAGCAATTCCAGCCGTGTGCGAATGTTCAAGACGGAACTGGCAAAGCTGGTTGAGGAAATCGGGATTCCGATTCAGATCTCTCATTTCCCGCCGGGAACATCAAAGTGGAACAAGGTGGAGCATCGCCTTTTCTCTGAGATATCAAAAAGTTGGGCAGGTAAACCGCTAATCAGTGTTGAAACTGTAGTTCAGTTGATCGGATCAACAACTACAACAACTGGTCTGAAGGTAACCTGTCAGCCTGATTACAATGACTATAAAACAGGTCTGAAGGCTTCTGAGGAAGAGTACGATAAAGTTGATATTGAATGGATCAATATCGGGACATCTAACAAATGGAACTACATCATTCATGGGCTGAAAAAGGACTCGTGAATTGATCAATTTAAAGGATGACACACCCTAAAAGCATACACCCACTTGCCGAGCATGTGACTATAAATAACAAGATAGGCATTATGCAGAGAAGAAAAGAGCTCCAAATGGGGATTCTATATCTTCATCAGACATTATCGCGTCGAGAGTTCACCATGGAGGTTGTGGTATGGAACCCGTCAACCCGGTTCTTTACTAACGCCTAACTGTTTCGACCTGAGGGGTCCTGCCGGAGCACCAAGCTCCGGTGGGAAAGGATCTCTGGGGCTTTCGCCCTTGGGACCTTTCCTCTTCCCTCCTGTCGATTATTGTTATAGCACATCTATAACATATGTCAATAGGATTTTTTATATTTTTTTCGGCCCTTTCACTTTTTTTGTGGGATGAGCCCTTCCTGACCGTCTCCGAGGTCCTCTGCCCCGGTCCTCCACAGGTGCCTTCTGCTCTCCGTGCATCTGTACTCCCGGGCGGACCGTGGGAGCATCGCCGAGGGGCCCACGGTCTCGGAACAGCTTTATCCATCAGATCCTCTTGTACGGATTTCTGGATGCATCCATGATCTTTAGGAAAAAGTACTCATCATCTGGAAGGCCATAGGCTTTCCTGCGAATGACCTTGATGTGTGCGTTGATCCCCTCTATCTTCCCGGAGCTGATCGGATAGAGCCCGTATCCCACAATGCCGTCAAAGTGGTTCTCAATGAGCCTGGCAAACCAGAGAAAGTGCTCATTTTTCGTGCCCCTGCACCAGTCGATGATATCTGTAAACTTCTCGATCATCGTCGCCTGATTGGCTGAGGCATATGCTTCCTGCATGGCCTGCTTGATCAGATCACAGGTGAACAGCAGCTTGTTCGAGTTGATGATGTCGTCGTATCGCCGCTCGAAATCGTCATGGGTATGCCTGTAATCGGTCGTACCGAAGATCGCAGATCCCTTGCGGCACACCTTGCCCTCACGGGCTTCCTGATCGTGTTTCTGCAGGGACTCCCTGCTGGCACAGAGTATCTTCCTTGACCCCTTCAGGATAGCAGCTTCCTCGACCAGGCCTTCCTTCTTCAGGCGGATCTGTTCCTCCTTCCGAACCTCGGCAATGACCTTCTCGTTGAAGTTCTTGACGATGTGGAAATGATCATAAACGATCTGGATCCAACCGCATTTTGCCTTGAAAGCCTCCTGGAAGTCGCTGTTCATATCCATGGCAACGGCCTCTACATGATGCATCCAGTCGTCACCCACCAGCTCCATGAATTCTTCTACAACGGCCTTTGTTTTGCCTGCTCGGATGAACAGCACCGCACCGGTTATCAGGTCTATGATGTGCGTCGCATATTTGTGTCCGTTATGCAGCTTGAACTCGTCAATGGCAAGATACCTTGCATAGGCGGCAGGCTTTTTGAGCTTGCCATTCTCATCCGCGTAAAGACCCTTCAGACGCTTAAGGTCGATCTTCTTGATCGTATTGATGTTGACGCCAGTAATGATTGCCGTGTCCGTAAGGGTAAATTCATCCATAGAAAGATAGCGGATGATCAGCTGCTCAAGCTCCTTTGTAATCATCGAATCATCTGCCTTGAACGCGACATCCGGTGTGATGGTCTTGCCACAGAGATTGCATCTCCACTGGTACTTGTCGCACTCAATGATGGTTTGGCATGCCTGAAAGGGAATGTGTTTGATCTTCGTGTGGTAGGTCTGATTCTTGTACATCCTGCGCCCGCAGCAAGAGCATACAGGATGGTCCAGCTGGTCCAATTTACCGCGCAGAATATAAGCCCTTTTGAAGGTATTCTCACTCAGTTTGCTCTTCCGCATGGAGTGGAAGGGCCTGACGTCTCGAATAGGAACCTCTTCAACGCTCTCCTGATGGAACCCCGTCAGGTGGCTTGGGAACATCAGATAGTCATTTTGAGTCCGGGCAGCAAAAGACATTTGCCCATTCGCCTCGGTGTATGTATAATTCTGATTCATAAGAGGTTTCCTTTTTATCCCGTATTGCATATCTTGGGCGACGTGCAATCGAGATGATATCAGGAAATCTCTTTTTGTAAATAGATGATATTCTCTATAGGCTGCCTTCTTTTAGTGCATCACACAAGAAAAATGAAAGACCCTTTTTTTCGAACAAAAGCACCGCCCGGAAGCCGGGCGGTGCTGTGAGGGGGGAGTGTTATGAAAAAGCTGTTTTATTTGTTCCGGAGGGCTCTGTCATTTCCCTTCGAACAAGGATCAGAATACCAGCCTCTTGTGTCTTGTTCTTGTCCTGCCCGTGAAGAAAGTGTGAAATCGATCTCCGTTTTTCGCTCGCTCTTGGGGAGATCTCTCCTGTTCTTCCCGGGGCAAAAAACAATCCCCCGGCGGCAGGGCCGCCCGGAGGATTGCTGTGAGGGGGAGTGTTATGAAAAAGTTTTTTCTGTTCTTGCGAAGGGCTCTGTCATTTCCCTTCGGACAGGTATGAGGATATCAGTCCCCTGTGTCCGGTTTATGTCTGTGCCGTGAAGAATCTGTGAAATCCAATCCCGCAGCTGCTTTCGCCCTTTCTGCCGGACCGGCCTCCGTAAAAGCAAAAACAATCCTCCGGGTAGTCATTAGCTGCCCGGAGGATTGTTTGTGAGGGGGAGTAAGTTAATGAAAAAGCTGTTCGCTTTGTCGATCCGAAAGGCTCTGTCATTTCCTTTCGGACAAGGATCAGAATACCAATCGCCTGTGTCCGTTTTTTGTTCTTCCTGTGAAGAAACTGTGAAATCGTTCTCCTGTTCCGCGAGGACTGCTCCCGGGCAAAGCCCTGCACCGCACAAAAACGCCGCCCGGCGTGCTGATTCCGGACGGCGATTGTGAGGGGGAGTGTTATGAAAAAGTTGTTTTCTGCTTGCCGCCGAAGGGCTCTGTCGGTTTCCTTCGGACAATGATCAGATTACCAGCCGTCTGTGTCCTCTTCTTGTCCCTGTCGTGAAGAAACTGTGAATTCCGACCCCGTCTTTTCTTTTGCAAGCCCCGGGTTTTGGCGCCGCCGTTCATGGTATGATACCGAATAGGGTCCGGGGATAGAAAGCGGATCGAAACCGCCGGGAAGACAGGGAGTAAAACTTTACTCAAACTTCCCACTTGGTCCGACCCTCGAAAAACGTTGAAAATACGCCCAAAACCGAGCTTTTTACTATGAGTTTTTCGGCTTCTTGACAATTGAAAAAGCACTCTGTGCCTTCTATAATAAGATCATCCACAATCAAAAGAAAGTACAGGTGCTCACAATGAGTATACATCAAAACAAGCCAATTGCAACTGCTAATTTCGAGGACGAATGTGCGTTTGGAAACGCCATGAAAGAGCTTGGCGTAAGCGCTCTCCTGAAGGCCTCCAATATCACCAAGGCGAAGGGTGCCTCTGCATATGAGCTCTTTCAGTTTCTTGTAATCCTCGTGTTCCAGAAGTGCAACCTGTATCACTTCCTCAACTCCAAGAAGAAGGATACTGCCTATGACGATAACACCTACTACCGCTTCCTGAATGAAGGACGCTACAACTGGAGAAAGTTCATCCTGCTCCTCTCCGCCAGGATTGCCGCCTATTTCACTACTCTTACCCGCGAGAACAGAGCACGATGCTTCGTGCTCGATGACTCTGTCATCGCCCGTAACCGTTCCAAAAAGGTGGAGCTGCTCTCCAATGTCTACAATCACGTGATCCACAGAACCGAGAGGGGATTTAATCTCCTTCTTCTTGGGTGGACCGATGGATACAGCTTCCTTCCGGTCCAGTACATCATGCTTGCTTCGGCCAAGGCTAAGAGCCGCATCTGCGACGTATACGACAAGCACCTGCGTCATAACACCAACGCGTACAAGAGACGGGTGGATGCAATTACGCAAAAGCCCGTGATTGCACTTCAGTTGCTTCGCTTCGCCATTGACGCTGATATCAAAGCCGAATACGTGCTCATGGATACCTGGTTCACGACAGAACCGTTCATCTGCAACATCAAGAACCTCGGCCTTGAGGTGATCGGCATGCTCAAAGATACCAAGCAGCAGTATTGGTACAAAGGCAGGCTGTATAACCTGAAAGGCCTTGCGAAGACTGCCATCCGTCATTGCCCGCAGGGGAACCTGTTCGGGTCCATTGTTGTCAAAACGAAGTATCAGCAGCTTCCTGTCAAGCTGGTCTTTGTCCGCAATCGCAACAAGAAGGATGAGTACATCATCCTTCTGACCACTGCGGTGACTCTGCCCGACAGTGAGGCAGTCAGAATCTATGGCTACAGGTGGGGCATCGAGGTATGCTTCAGGGCATGTAAGTCCCTTCTCAAGCTTGGCAAGGAGTTTCAAGGACTCAGCTACGACGTAACCGACAGCACAACTGCACTCGTGCTCACACGATTTCTCATTCTCGAGTATATCCGTCGCAAGAAGAATGATCCCAAGACCATCTGTGAGCTGTTCTTCGTCTGCTGTGATGACATTCAGGATATTTCCCTGAAGCAGTCGATTGACCGTCTTGCTGCAATGCTGATCGAGGGGGTCAGAACAGGTGATGTCTCCATTCAGATCTCCGAAAAGATGCGTAGCGACCTGACGAACTGGTTTTCGACACAGCCTGAGTTTATACAGAACCTGTTCCGCGACTTCCTAAATTTGTTTCTAACAAGCGATAAAGTTGCATAATGCTGTCAAGTTTCAAAAAATCACCTGTTGAGCAAGAAACCATCGGCTGTTACAACATTTTTCAAGTGGGAAGTTTGAGAACTTTATGGAAGACAAAGACAAATGCATTAGTGACTGGGACCGGATGGTCGCAGGGAAGCTCTACAACTCCGCCAGCAAGGACATCGAGGAGCGGCACATGCAGTGACTGATCCGCTGCGACAACTTCAACCGCACCCCGGTCTCGGACTTTGCCGCAAAGCAGGCGGCTCTTGAGGAGCTGATTCCCTCCGCCGTGGGGAAGAACCTGGGCGTGTTTGCCCCGTTCTACTGCGAGTACGGCGTCAACATCCACGTGGGAAAGGAGTGCTTTTTCAACTACGGCTGCACCTTCCTCGATGTCTCGCCGATCACGCTGGGGGACGGAGTCTGGGTCGGCGCCAACGTCACCCTGGCCACCCCGAACCACCCGTATCTTCCCGAGGAGCGGCTCAACGCCCAGTACCCCGACGGATACCATGACCTCGAGTACTCCGCCCCGATCACCATCGGGGACGGCTGCTGGATCTGCTCCGGCGCCATCATTGCAGGCGGCGTGACCATTGGAAAGGGCAGCATCATCGCCGCCGGTGCGGTGGTGCTCCAGGATGTGCCGGAGGGCTGCATCGCAGGCGGTGTCCCCGCCCGGGTGATCCGAAAGATCGATGAAAAGGACTGGATGAACGTCTGGGAGACCTACCGGCAGAACGCCGTTCCCCAGTCCCTGCGGGACCGGGAGAAAGCGGCCAAAAAACAGGGAGAATGAGCGCTGTCTCCCTCCGAACACAGGACTTCAGATGATCCCAAAAGGCCCTGCCCCGGCATCTTACCGGAGCAGGGCCTTTGTACGGCCATAAGAATGATTTTTCAGAAGCGCTTATGCCTTTGCGCGGGCAAGGCTCTTGCGGATCTCGGGGAGGTACTTCTCCACATCCATGAACAGAACCAGGACCACCAGGATCGCACTGCCGATTGCACCGAGCCATCCGAAGTCAAAGCGGATCGCGGCGACCACTGTCTCGCTTGCCTGTCCCGGCACGTAATGCACAGCGGCAAGGATCCAGGCGGTGCAGGCGGAGCCCAGGCCGATGCCGATCTTGGAGCCGATGGACTGGGAGGCAGCCATCAGGCCCTCGGAACGGATGCCGTACTTCCACTCGCCGAAGTCTGCCGCGTCAGCGCAGAAGGCGTAGATGCCGGCAAACATGGGTCCGATGCCGATAGAGCGGATGACCACACCGAGAAGGAGAAGGCTCCTGCTGTCACCGGCCAGGCCGCAGAGGGCAAAGCCGATCATCATCAGGATACCGCCGAAGGTCATAAAGGTGCGCTTGGAGTAGCGGTTCACGAACCAGGGCATCACGAACAGGATCAGGAGGCCGGGTGCCTGGCCTGCTGCCATCAGCACCGACATGTAGGCGGGATCCTGCAGGACCACGTTGCAGTAGTAGATCTGGGCGGCGATCGCATTGGCATTGATGAACAGGATGAGGGCACCGATCACCAGGCAGATCCAGAAGTAGCGGTTCCGGAAGACGGCGGGGAGCTGCTTGTTCAGCGGGAGCTCTTCCTTCTTCTCCCCGGACATGCCGACGACCTCACGGCAGAAGATCCCAGGGATCAGGATCAGGCCGCAGGAGATGGCGCCCAGGATGACGGACGTAACAGTCCAGCCAAAGCGAAGCTGCAGGACCGTGATCAGGGAACCCACCACGAGGCCGGAGAGGTTGTTCAGGATGGAGCTCACCGTGGAGGTCGTGTTTCTCTCCTTCGGATCCCGCGTCATCCTCGCAAGGAGCGAGGTGTGGGCAATGCCCAGGATCGTGTACACGATGCAGTTCAGGAAGATGTAGGTCAGGTAGGCGTACAGGAGCTTGCCGCCCTCTGTCGTATCCGGCACGCGCAGAATCAGGACAATGCCGAGGAACATCAACGGCGCAGAGACCAGGATCCAGGGCCTGCACTTGCCGAGCTTTGTGTTCGTGCGGTCCACAATGCCGCCCATCACAAGGTCCGTCACACCATCCAGGATGCGGCAGACGATGAACATGGTGCCGATGGCTGCTGCCGCCATTCCCGCGGTGTCCGTGTAGTAGGACAGCAGGAAGGAGGCAAGAAGCGTGGACATGACATTTCCGCCCGCTGCACCGCAGCCGTATGCTATGGAGGTCCGGAGCGGAATCTTCACGAGCTCCTTTTGTTCTTCTGTAACCTGCGCTTGATTCTCTTTCATGGCAATACCTCATTTCCGATTTTCTGGTCGTTCTGGAAGAGGAACCGTGCTTCAGCAGGCCTGTTCTGAATGTCCCGTTCCGTTCCCTTTGTGTCTTGATGTTACGTCTTCCTGTCCCTCCTGTCGCGGCAGCAATTGACCAAAAATTACGTCTGATTGCACTGCATTCCATCCCATCGCCGGAACTTACCCGGGGAAATTCCAAAAGGTGTGAGGAGCCGGCAGGCGACCTGCGTCACCATCTCGTCCAGGGTCTTCGGGCGCGTGTAGAAGTTCATCATGAGCGGAGTGATGTGCACCCCGGGGATCATGGAGAGCTCCTGCATGTTCCGAAGGTGGATCGGGGAGAGCGGGCACTCCCGCACTCCCAAAACCAGCGGGCGCTGCTCCTTGATCGTCACATCCGCCGCGCGCAGCAGAAGGTTCTCCGCATAGCCCGCATGGATGCCCGCCAGGGTCTTCATCGAGCAGGGGACAATCACCATCCCCGCGTTCTCGAAGGAGCCGCTCGCAGGTCCGGCGCCCAGATCCCCACTGTCATAGACCCGATCTGCCAGTCCGCAGAGGCCCTCGACGGTAAGATCCGTCTCCTGGGCCAGGGTAAGCTTTGCCTCCTCGGTCAGAATGAGCCCGGCGGACCAGGCGGGATCTCTCTGGATCAGCTCCAGCACCCGGATCAGCACCGGAAAGCCGCTCGCCCCGGTGGCACCCACCAAAATCGATTTTGCTGTCATCTCCTGTCTCCGTCAAAGAAATACTTTCCACTTGTCCCGATCCGGCTCCTGGAAGGCTGCCCGGTGGAACCGTTCCTTCATGGCAAAGGGCACGGTGCAGTCAAAGATCGTCTTGCAGGAGATGCCCACATCCGCGATGGAGGGGTCATAGACCGGATTCGAGGAGGGATCCAGCGGATGGCACCGGACCCCGGGGATCGTGATGATGTCCCGGTCTCCCTGGAAGCGGGTGTTCATCGCCCAGAGGACATCGTCCGTGTCAAAGATGTCCACGTCCTCGTCGACGAGAATCACGTGCTTGAGCTCCGTGAAGGCCGCAAAGGCGATCAGGGCTGCCTGCCGCTGCTTGCCCTCGTCCGTGGGGACGGTCTTGCGGAACTGGATGATCGCCATGTACTTGCCGCCGCCGGAACGATGGCAGTAGACATTGACCACCTTGCCCGGCATCGCCCGGTCAAGCATGTTCAGGATCGAGGCCTCCGTCGGAAGGCCGGCCATGTTGACGTGCTCCTCCGAGGGTCCGATGCAGGTCTGCAGAATGGGGTGCTTCCTGTGGGTCAGCGCCTTGACCTTGAGCAGCCAGCAGACATGGGATGCCTTCCCGTTGTAGCCCGGGAACTCCGGCATCGCGTATCCGGTGTGGCTGTTCTGATCCTCCACCACGTGATTGCTGCCGGGGAGAATCTCTCCCTCAATCACGTACTCGGCATTGGCGATCGCGTTCTCCTTCACCGTGAGGCAGGGGATCAGCTCCACCGGCTTTCCCCGCAGGGCGCCGGCGATCGAGAGCTCGTTGAAGCCAAGGGGCGTGGTCGGCGGCTCAAAGCAGCTGGTCACGCTGACTGCGGGGTCCACGCCGATGGACACCGAGATCGGAAGGGGCTTTCCCAGCTCCGTCGCCCGCTCCGCCATGGCACCGATATGCCGGGAGCCGGGCTGCAGAAAGATGGACAGGGTGTCCTTCGACTGGATGCACATCCTGTGGATTGTCACATCCGAGAGACCGGTGTCGGGGTGGGTGGCGTAGCACATGCCCAGGGTGACATAGGGGCCCGCATCCACCGGCGTGTTCTTCGGCGCCGGCAGGAGCTTGAACAGGTCAAAATCCGGATCCTCTGCCCGGTGCACCACTTCCTGCACCGGCGCGGGGCCGGAGATGACAACGGGCTGCACCGGATTGTTGGCGCAGTCCCGGATCCGGCGCCCCAGTTCTTCCTTTTTGCAGCCGAACATCGCCGCCACGCGGGCGCGGCTTGCCATCAGGCCGATCGCGATGTCCGTGTCCGGAAAGCCGATCACGTTGTGAAAGACCATGGCGGGGCCGTTCGTGTGGGTGGGCCTTGCCACGGTGCCACCCGCCCCGACGATCTTGTAGACGCCGGAGAGCTCCGCCTCCGGGTCCACCGGGATGTCGGTCTCGATCAGCTGTCCGGGCTGTTCCTTCAAAAATGCCAGCGCACTGCGCAGGCTGTCGATTTCCTCTGCTCTCATCGCTGCCTCCCTTTCACTCCTTTACAATCTGGTCAATCCAAGCAAACAGTTCCGGCAGGTCGTAGTCCCCCGCGTGGGGAATGCCCCAGGGATGTGCGATGTCGGCGTCAACGCCCGCCGCCCGAAGGGACAGGTAGAGGATCTCCGAGATCGCCAGGGAGGTGTCCCGGTCCACCGCGCCGTGGCGGATGCGCACATGGGGCGCCTTGTCCGCCCGGGCATCTTTGATGTAGTACATCGGGTTCATGAGCCGGATCTGCTCGGCATCCGCCAGGGCGGGATGCCCGGAGGTGTCATGCTCCATGGAGAATTCCGTGAAGTGCCGCTCCCTCTGGTCTGCGCTTCCGAAGAGCTCCGTCTCCGCGGTGCCCATCCGGATATCATCAAAGGCAGGTGCGGGCTTCATTCTGGTCCGGAAGGCGACGTACTTCTTCCAGTCTGCCGCCTTTGCCTTTCCGTTCTCCACGGTGAGCCAGTCGGACACGCCAGGCTCCTCCATGATATTCTTTCCCTCTGCCATCGCCTTGTCCGCAGCTGTCAGCACGTGGGTGAGGATGTAGTCGGTAAAGTTTCCGCTCCCGTCGGGGTTCATGGAGAGGGCAGTGCCGTCCTCCGTGTGGAGCCCCAGGCTGTTGAAGTAGGTCGGGAACATCGGTGCCAGAAGATCCGAGCAGCGCTCCATCTCGTCTGTCATCACCGCGTCCACCCGTCTCATCTTGGGCGGCTTTCCGAAAAGCAGGTTCGGATGGTCCTTCGGGCCGTTCTCCTGGACAAACTCCATGCGGTGGTAGTCCGGGATGCCGTGGAACTCCCACTCATAGGCCATGTCAGCGTGGTCGAGATTGGTGATCGGGCAGTAGCAGGAGGCGCCGAACACGTCGTCCCGCCCCTTTGCCGCGCCGAGCGCAGTGAGATACGGCTCATAGTCCGGGTGATTGCCGGTGCAGGCAAGGAGCGAGGACATGGCGCCGCCTGCCGAGGTGCCGTTGGAGATGATTCTCTCCGCATTCCCGGGAAGGAGGTCCTTGTTGTGCCGGATCCAGCGGACTGCCGCCTTCAGGTCCACGATGTCCGCCGGTGCCATGCCGCAGTTGTGGCTGTTGGCGTCCCGGCAGCCCCTGCCGCGCACGCCTGCACTGACCACCACATAGCCGTGGAGCAGGGCATAGAAGGAGGCATTCGTCCGTCCCATGAAGTCAGGTCCCGGTGCCTCCTCGGGGCCCGGCATGTATCCGCCCACGGTGTTGGGGAAGAAGATCGGCGCCGTGTGCAGGGTGTAGCCGTTCACCGAGCCGCCGTCCTCATAGAAGGTCTCCGGGACATAGACCGAGAGCTTCTGGATCGGGTGCACCGGGTACTGCACGTAGGGGATGTGCTCGAAGGCCCGGTAGACCAGGGTCTTTCCGTCCCGCTCGAGGGTGCGGACTTCATAGGTTTCAGGATCAAATCGTAAAGCTGTTTGCTGCATGGTGTCTGCCTCCATGGCGCTGTGGGTGCGCCCAGTCTGTTTTTTCTACTCTGTTATCTTACGGGCAAGGGCGGGATTTCGCATTGCAGCATTTGACCGCAGGGGCATAAAAATTGCGTCAGATTGACCTGATTTGCGTCACGACGTGAAAAGAATGGGAGGAAATTGCAAAAAATGATATAGTGCAGGGAGACGGACGGCGGTCTGCCGGGCCGGAAAGGAGACAGCAGGATGCGAAACAGCGAGCGCTACAACGAGGAGAAGGGCCACTACCAGATGACGCCTTTTCAAAAACATGTGCCGGTTCTTGTGCACCGGATTCTGGGACAGAGCCATGGCGGCATCGGTGAGGACCCCCACAACATCCTCGAGCACTGGCACTCCGACTATGAATTCGTCCTCACCCTCCACGGCTACGCCACCCACTTCATCGACGGCCGGGAGTACACGGCGGCGCCGGGAAAGGTCTTTGCGGTCAACTCCGAGAGCATCCACAAGATCCTGCCGGACATCGCCTCCAACCGGAGTCTGACCCCGGGGGAGGCGGCCGCCATCGTGATCCACATCGAGCAGCACTTTCTTCAGGAGGTACTCCGGGACTATCCCAATGACTACTTCCTGCCGGAATCCGGAAATGACCAGACCGCCCTCGCCGCCTCCATCCAGAGAATCGCGGAGGTCTTCCCCGAGGGGTACCGGGTGGCGGGGTATGAGTGGCTCCACATCATGAGCGCGGTGGATGAGTTTTTGTACCTGCTCTGCCGGGACCGGCTGGTCTCCCGGGAGGTGTACTTTCCCATCAACCGGGCCAAGAACCAAGAGCGGCTCCGGGGCGTTCTCATGTATGTCGCGGACCACTACACCGAGGAGCTCTCCCAGCAGGAGGTCGCCGGAAAGTTCTACTTCTCCAAGGAGTACTTTGCGCGGTTTTTCAAGGAGTGCACCGGCGTGACCTTCATGTCCTACGTGACGAGATTCCGCCTCGACAAGGCCCGGGACGCCCTGCTTTCCACCAACGACGGCGTCCTGGAGATCGCCCTGCAGAACGGCTTTTCTGATTCCAGAGGTCTCATCAACGCGTTCAAGAAGTACTACGACGACACGCCGCTCCAGTACCGGAAGAAGGCAAAGCAGGGACAGGCACCGCAGATGGTCTCAGTGCAGCAGCCGTAACAGTCCCGCCACAAGGGCGATGCCCCCCGCCGGCACCAGCAGAAGGTACAGGCAGCAGACCCCGCAGCAGACCCTGCCGTTCCCGCCGCCCCCGCCATGATGCCGGGCTGCGTCCTTCATGAGCTCATAGTCCATCAGGTCATCAAAGAAATCGTCGCTCCTGCCGTTTCCATCCCAGTCGATAAACATGATAAGCTTCTCCCCCTCTTCTGCTCCTCTCTCACCACACCTGCAGGACCTTCGCCTGCTCCCTCTCTGCGATCTTCTCCGTCAGGTTGACCCAGCCCTTGCAGTGATCCAGGATCACCGAGTCTGAGGTGATGACAAAGTCCTTATCCCAGAGCGCCCTGTCCACGCCACGAAAGATCAGGATGTCGAGATCCATCGGGATCTTTTCGCCAAGCTCTGCAATCCTTGTCTTGAGCCTTCCGGAGTTGGAGACCGGCTCATCGAGGAGGATCACTGCCTTCTCTGCGCCCGCCTGCTGCAGGGCTGTCAGGAGAAGCAGGATCGCCCCATCCGTCTCCGGGATCAGCCGGTAGGTTCCCCGGAGCGAGGCAAGGTCCCGGATGCAGCCGTCCATCCCGCGAAACAGGGGCGAGCGGCTGAGCAAAACCTCCAGGGTGATGATCTCGTTGAATCCATCGACCCAGACCTTCTGACCAGAGAGCTCCGACAGCGCTCTCTGGCTGTCCCTCCGCATCAGGAGCTCTGCTTTGATCCCGATGCTGCGCACAATGGCAAGGCGCTGCCTCTCGGAGAGCAGGAAGTGGTTTCCCACAAACACCGAGGCGGACTTTGCGTCGTACCCCTCCTCCAGAAGCCAGGAGATCTGGCTGGAGGCCCGGCGCAGCACCGGCAGCGCCTCCTCCCCGAAGTTCTCGGTATCCTCCGGCACAAAGCCGCGCCGTGCGTTCATCTCCATACCTCGCTGAGGCAAAATCCGCGAATGCGGTCTTGCCGAATGCGGCAGCCGGTGCACCAGCACCGCTGCTGCTTGTAAGTCCTGCTGCGCAAGACTTTTCCTGCATCAGCAGGGCGTTCGAACCCTCTACTCCCTTGTCAGGAACTGCCTCGGCACCTGCTTGGTCAGCCACACGCCGTTGGCGGAGCGATAAAACCGATGCCCCGCCTCTCTCATGCCGCGGCAGTCCACGCGGAAAAGGACAGGCCTGCCGTGCCTTGTGCCGACCTTTTCTGCCGTCTCCCGGTCCCCGGAGAGGTGCACGTAGAGCCTTCCCATGGGAAGGAGCCCCTCCGCGAGGATGCCGGGCACCGACTTCTCTCCGGTGCCGTGCCAGAGAAGATCCGGGGGCGCGGTCTCCGAAAGCTCCACATCCACCGGCACCGAGTGGCCCTGGTTTGCCCGGATCTTCGTGTGATCTTCGTTGAAGGCATAGCGGGTCTTTTCATCGGTCCGCACGATCTCTTCGAGAAGGTCCCGGTCGATCCGGTGCTTTCCGGTCTTATTGATGCCCTGGATCAGCTCCTCCACATCCGCCCAGCCGTGGGCATCCAGAGTGATGCCCGCATCCTCGGGGTGGTGCCGCAGGATCCGGGCGAGAAATTTGCTGGTTCTGGTGCGCTCCTTATTTTCTGCCACCGCTGCCTCCCCCTGCCGGCTGAACTATATCGCGGTCAGTTTTCCCGAAAGATACGCCTGCAGCCCCGCCTGGGTGCTCCCGTCAAAGAAGCAGCAGCGAATGCCCGCCTCCTTCAAGAGGTGTGCTGCCCGCAGCCCCGCCTCCCGGCAGATCACCACATCCACCTTCAGGTCTTTGAGCTACCGGATGATGGCATCCGTCTTCGTATCCTGAATCGACAGCATGTTTTTGCGCACCATGCGCTTTTTCTCAACGGTGTAGAACATAAAGTACGCTGTCTGCTCCAGGATCGGGATGTCTCCGCCTCCTGCATATCCCACTGCAACAAATTCCGAGAGGGATGTCTTCTGCAGGATCACCCGGTCGTCCCGTCTTCCAAACAACATGATCTGTCCTACTGATACACACCTCTAATTGTAGTACGCCTCTCCGTACACGGCAATCATACCGCCTGCAGGAATTTTGCCTCTCCCTGCAACCTTCCGCCGTCTCCTGTTGTCTTCCAAGGTGCAGGACGATAAAACATGTGATATCGATGCAGACAGAAAACCAAAGAAAGCAGACGCAAATGAGAGACGCAGAGATCATAGAACTATATTGGAAGCGGGATCAACGGGCAATCCGGGAGACCCAGAACAGCTATCAGCGCTACTGCGGCAGGATCGCAGCGAACCTCCTCGCCAGCTATGAGGACAGGGAGGAATGCCTGAACGATACCTGGCTCAACACCTGGAACTCGATCCCTCCGCAGAGGCCGGACAGCCTGAAGGCCTACGTGGCGAAGATCACGCGGAACCTGGCCCTCAACCGGATCAAGCACGACCGGGCAGGAAAGCGCTCCACCGGGGAGGCGGACGCCTC
This sequence comes from Lachnospiraceae bacterium, assembly GCA_022483465.1. GTDB lineage: Bacteria > Bacillota > Clostridia > Lachnospirales > Lachnospiraceae > CAG-791. Next base: position 1,135,091 of record JAKVNF010000001.1, read on the forward strand.
CTTCGAGGAGCTCGAGCAGCTCGAGAGCTTTTCCTCCGACAGCGTGGAGGATCAGATCGGGGCCAAGGCCCTCGCCGGGGAGATCAACGCGTTTCTCGCAGCCCAGCCCCTGGAAAAGCGCAAGCTCTTTGTGCGGCGGTATTTCTACTTCGACAGCGTGCAGGACATCGCAGACCGCTATGACATGAAGGAGAGCACCGTCAAATCCACGCTCCTTCGGATGCGCCGGGAACTGGCAAAGCGTCTTGACACAGACATGGGAGGCATCAGATGAACAAGACAAAAATGGCAGAAGCAATGGGTGAGATCGATGACCGGTATGTTCTCGAGGCAGACATGGCCCCGGCAAGGGCAAGCCATCTCACATTTCCGCGGGCAGCCAGATGGGCAGTGGGGATCGCCGCGCTGCTTTCGATCTCGGTCCTGGTCCCAAATGTGAGCAGTCAGGCAGCCGAGACCCTGGGGAACCTGCCGGTGGTGGGCGCCTACTTCCGGCTCGTGACCTTCCGGGACTGGGACTATGAGGATGCAAGCCACTCCGCCAGCGTCCACGTGGAAAATGTGGAGGCAGACGGCGCAGAGACCGGCAGCGCTGCTGCAGAGGCTGCATCCAACATCAACCTCGACATGAACCTCATCACGGACCAGCTCATGACCGAGTTCAAGGCACAGGTTCAGGCAGACGGGTACTCTGCCCTGGACATCTCCACGGATGTGGTCACGGACAGTGACCGGTACTATGTCGTAAAGCTCTCCACCTTCGTCTCGGAGGCGGACGGCTATCAGGAGTCCCACTACTACACCATCGACAAGACGACCGGTGAGGAAGTGACATTGAAATCCCTGTTTGCCGGCACCGGCACTGACTACATCACTGCGGTCAGTGACGAGATCAAGCGGCAAATGAGGGAGAATCACGAGAAGGATTCCAATAAGACCTACTGGCTGGACGATCCGCTCCTTGGGGATCAGAACTTCACCTCCATCACCGACAGCACCCAGTTCTACATCAATGCAGACGGGCACCTTGTTATCGCCTTTGCCGAGGGCGACGTGGCGCCGATGTCCATGGGAGAGCAGGAATTTATCATGCCGAATAGCATCTGGAAGTAAGCGGCAGTGCCGCCTGAGCAGGCATAAAAGGGGAGCGGGAGAAAGACCGTTGACGTCTTTCTTCCGCTCCTTTTTGTATTGCGCTAAGGTTTTATGGCAGCTCCGGGAACCGCTTCTCCAGCTCCTCGGTGAAGGCGGGCCTTCCGACATACGGCCCTCTTATCTCCTTCAGAATAATCGGAAGTGCGATGTCGGCCTCTGGTATGTCCTGAAGGGAGGCGAGCTTTTCTGCGACGGCAGCATGCTGAGAACGGGTATGGGCATTGCCCGCCTCCCTCTTGAACGCATCGCAGTACAGTACGAAGAGAAACAGCGGATCTGTCTTCCGCAGGGCCTTCGCAGCCCGGTCTGCCTCCTGCATGTCCCCACCGCCAAAGTAGGCTGCTCTCTCAGAAGCTCGGCATAGAAATGCCCGTTTCCGGTCTTTTCCGCCAGGCTCTTCTGAATCGACCCTGCAGCGGCACACAAGAATCGGCCAGAGGTCCTCCGGAAATGCCGCCCTCCAGGTATCGTATTTTGCGATGTCCTCCGGTGTGCTGCTGCAGAAGGCCTCAAAGTCCCGATAGCGCTGCAGCACCGTCTCCTCCAGTCTCTGCAGCTGTTCCCGGTGCACGGTATCCTTTGTCTCGGGGCTCTGTATTCACTTCGCGAACCGGGTCAGCGCACACCAGGAAAGAAGCGGATCGTCCGCCTGATCGATGATCTTCATCGTCTCCTCATAGGAGGAATCGTGACTCCCGCAGGCAAGCTCACCCACGATCTTCCTCGGCGAATCCCCCCGGAGGAGCCGAAGCGGCGCAATCCACCGGTTCCAGTTCTCCTCCGTCTGGCTCCCCTCCGCGATTGCCTCCGCCCTTCTCTTTTTGGCAAAGGCAGGGAGCGGATCCGCAAAGGGTGCCTTCGTGAACCCGGAAAAGAGGAAACCGAGCAGGAGGTCCTCCTGGAAGTCAATGATGGCGCCATCAGCACTGTCGATGAGTTCCGACAGCATCCTCTCCTGAAGCTTCTCGTCCGCCCGTTCCAGGTGCCGGTTGATCCAGTTCGAATAGGCAGAGCTTGCGCTCTCCGACACCATTTCGGTGCTGTTGAGATCCAGGTTCCGATCCGCCATCGCCAGGAGTTCTTACCGTGTGTATTTTTTATCTGCCTTTTCCCTTCCCTTGCTGTATGACCTGCTCCAACGATAGAGTTGATTTTGCACTTCTGCCAAGATTTGTCTTCTGCTTGGCAGCCTGTACATTGCCCGTACATTGAAAAAACAGCACTTGAAGCATCCCGGGAATCATGATAGAGTAACGCCGTTGCAAAATTTCATATGGTCAAATTGGAAACGCACAATCCTCCAGGGATGATAACGAACAACACATATCAGTACCCGGAGGATTTTTATGCCCAAAACCAAGTTTCAAAACGTCGTCTTCACCGCCATCATGGCCTTCTGCATGGTCTACGGGATGATCGTCTACAACATCTCCCTGGCCCGCGGCGGGGTCTCTCCCACCAGCTTTCTTGCCGCCTTCCACGAGATCCCGATCATGATGCCGATTGCCTTTGTGCTGGAGATCACCATCGTGGGAAAGCTCGCCGCAAGGATCGTCTTCTCCGTGCTTCGCCCCACCGACCGGCCACAGTTTGTCACCTATGCGATGTCCCTTGTCATCTGTGCGATCATGTGTCCCATCATGAGCCTTATCGCGACCATTCTCTTCAAGGACAGCAAGACCTTCTCCACCTTTATCCAGACCTGGGCCATGAATTTCCCGATGGCGCTCCTGTATCAGATGTTCTACTGCGGCCCCTTTGTGCGGCTTCTCTACCGCACCCTCTTCCGTGTGAGAAAGACCGCAGAGGAACAGACCAAGACCCTTTCCCGGATCTCTGCCTGATCTTCCCCATCTGAAAAGAAAAGTGCCCTGCACAGGCTCTCCGTTTTCCCAGGAAGCCCGTGCAGGGCATTTTTGCATGTCTGCCCTCCCGCTTCCCATCGGGGCATCGCCCATCGTCTTTTCGCAGCTGCCCCGGGATAGTATACTGGAGAAGACAGCCTGCCGGATGCCGTGCAGGAAAGAGGATGCGACATGAACGAGAGGCTCAATGCAGTACTGGAACAGATGGGACGGATGGTCATCGACGGGTCCATGGGAACCGCGCTGAAGGCGCTCGGAGCAGACCTTGACACCCGTCTCTGGACGGCGCAGTGTCTCATTGACCGGCCGGAGCTGGTGGAGACCGTGCACCGGGACTACTTCCGCGCCGGTGCCGACTGCGGCATCACAGACAGCTACCAGGCATCGATCCCGGGGCTTGTCGAGAGCGGATACCGGGAGGCGGAAGCCGAGGAGATCATCGCCCGCTCTGTCCGTGTCCTGAAGAGAGGAAGGGCCAGATGGTGGGAGGAAGAGGGCCGGTTTCAGAATCGCGCCTTTCCCCTCTGCCTGGCCTCTGTGGGCCCCTATGGTGCCTACCTCGCTGACGGATCAGAGTACCAGGGCAGGTACGGGGTCAGCAGGGAGGTCCTCCAGCGCTTTCACAGGAGGCGGATGGAGATCCTGCTCTCCGAGTCCCCGGATCTGCTCCTCTTTGAGACCCAGCCCTCCCTGAGAGAGGTTCTTGTGGAGACCGCCCTCGCGGAGGAACTCGGTGCGGACTACTGGGTGAGCTTCTCCTGCCTGGACGGGTCGCACCTGTGTGACGGCACGGGGATTCAGACCGCGGCAGAGGCCCTCGCGCAGGATCACCCGCACCTTGTGATGCTGGGCGTCAACTGCACCGCACCGAAATTCATCGTGCCGCTGATCCAGGCCCTCCGCGGGGTGACGGATCTTCCCATTGCCGTCTACCCAAACAGCGGTGCCGTGTACGATCCCGGGACCAGGGCCTGGACCGGGGATGGCTCCGCTGCCGCTTTCTACGGCTATGCACGGTCCTTCTTTGCGGCAGGGGCCATGGCCGTCGGCGGCTGCTGCACCACCGATGCGGCGCACATAAGGCAGGTCGTGAGGGCGAGAGCGGATTTTCTCGGGGGACCGAGAACAATTCTGAGGAAGTACGGATTCCCGCCGGGAAGCGGCGGAACAGAAAGGAGACAGAATGGACATACTGGAGAGTCTGAAGACAAGGCGGAGCGTGCGGAAATTTACCGCAGAGAGGGTACCGGAGGAGCTTCTAGCGCGAGTTGTGGAGGCAGGCCTCTATGCCCCCACCGGCATGGGGAGGCAGGCGCCGGTCATCCTGAAGATCACTGATCCCGCCACCGTCCGGGCACTTGGTCTGTGCAACGGGAAGATCATGACCGGGAAGGAAGGCGTGGACGCCTTCTACGGTGCCCCCGCAGTCCTCTGCGTGCTCGCCCCGAAGGATGATCCCACGGCGGTCTGGGACGGCAGCAGCGTGATCACAAACATGCTCAATGAGGCGGCCTCCCTCGGCCTCGGCAGCTGCTGGATTCACCGCGGCAGGGAGCAGTTTGAGACGCCGGAGGGCAGGGACATCCTGAAGAAGGCGGGAATCGATCCGGATGCGTTCCTCGGCATCGACAGCGTCATCCTGGGCATCCCGGATGGTCCTCTGCCGAAAGCAGCACCCCGCAGGGAGGGCCGCGTCTTTACCATCGGCTGAACCTTCCGGTTTTCCCCGGCATAGAACGTTTCGCCCGAAGCGCCCAGCGGCGTTTCGGGCTTTTTCTGTGCGGGAACCCCAATACCTCAGGATCGCCTGCCAGCTTTCCTTTCATCCCCAGCGTCATGACAAAGAAAGAGGAGCCGGAAGACGGAATGCTCCGTCCTCCGACTCCCTTTTCTTTTTCTCAGAGCACCGCCTCCAAGAAGGCAAGTGCAAGATCCGGCCACTTCGCGGCTGCGGGAACCGGCTGGTTCTCCGGGAGGTTTCCGCCTGCGATGGCAAGGCCGAACTCCCGATTGAAGTCCTTTGCGCTATCTGCGGCAGCAGCCTTTGCAAAGATTGCGGGGATCGCCCCCGGGTTCTCCTTTAAGAGGACCTTCATCGTCTGCCAGGTCTGCTCCACCGTGTAATCCGCGTCCTCGCCAAAGTCTCCCCTCGCCCAGCGCGCATTGGCAAGGCTCAGTCCGTGCTTTCCGGAGCGGAACAGGTGCAGCTCACAGGGAACGCCTGCCTCCCGGCAGGCCCTTGCATAGAGAATGCTGTTCTCCACGGGGACCAGCTCATCATCCAGCGTCTGCCACAAGAAGGCGGGCGGGCAGTCTTTTGTCACATGCTTTTCAAGGCTTGCCCAGTCCAGCGCCTCCTCTGTGGGATGCTCTCCGAGGAGCAGCCGGAAGCTGTCCCTGTGGGCATACACGCCGGAGGTGATGACCGGGTAGGACAGGATCACCGCGTCCGGCCGGTTGGAGACTTCCCGTGTTTCCTCCGTCTCCGGCGCCTGCTCCTTTCCATGGACCGCCAGGGATGCCACAACGTGGGCACCTGCGGAGAAGCCGCAGCAGGCGATCTTCCCGGGATCGACGTGATACGCTTTTGCCCTGCTGCGGACCAGGCGGACCGCGCGGGAGATATCCTCCAGGGCCTGCCGCTGCACCGGCTGCACCTGCAGCAGGTTTGTGGTGTAGGTCAGCACAAAGCACTGGAAACCCGCCTCAAAAAAGCGCTCTGCCACGATCTCCCCCTCGGTGGGGCTGACCATCGCATAGCCGCCGCCCGGCACCACGATCATCGCCGGCCGCAGCGTGCCGTCCTTCATGTGCAGGTACGGCACCAGGTTTGGCACAAAGCGCCCGGACATCGGATAGGAATAGGTCCCCGGCGCATACAGTCTGATGGATTCTCTCATGAGCGTTCCTCCCTCTTCGAACTTTCTTCGTCTCTAAAGGTCATTGTACTGCAGGGAAATCCGCCGCGGTTGTCTTTCTGTGCTCTTTTTTCACCCTTTGGCTGACATTTTGCGGTTTAAGATTTTCTCCAGGGGCTTCCCCTTGGCGAGCTCATCCACCAGCTTGTCCAAGCAGCGGATTCTCCGCATCAGGGGGTCCTCGATCTCCTCGATGCGCACGCCGCAGATCGAGCCGTGGATGTCATCCGCCTTCGGGTTCCAGCGGGGCGCCTCCCCGTAAAAAGTCCCGACGTCCGCGCCCCGGGCAATCGCCGCCGCGGTATCCGCGGGCGCATATCCCAGAAGCCACTGGATCAGCGCATCCACCTCCTCCTTTGTTCTGCCCTTTCTCTGGGCCTTCTGCACCAGGCAGGCATAGACCCTGCCAAAATCCATCGCGTAGACTTTCTCCGGTTTCATCTCTTCTCCCCGCTTTTCCTCAGAGCCGCAGCCCCTTGACGTCCTTGATCCTCGAGAGGATGACGCTGGTCTCGACGGAAACTGTCCCCGGCAGCTTGTTGATCACCTCCGACAAAAATCGGTCCAGCTCCTCCTGTCCGGACAGCACGGCGTGCACATGGAGTCTGCAGTTTCCGGTGGTCTGGTAGATCTGGGTGATCTCCGGGGCATCCGATAGAATCTGCACCACCTCCCGGAAGGTCTCCGGCTTGGTCTCAATCTCAAAGAAGCACGAGACCGCACCCGAGAGCTTCTGGGGATCGAGGATCGTCGTGTACGCCTCGATGATGCCGCGCTTTTCCAGCTCCCGGACGTGATTTTTGACCGCCACCCGGGAGAGCCCGAGCCGGCTCCCGATCTCGGAGTAGGTGTACCTGGCATTCTCAATGAGGAGCTTCAGGATCTTCTGATCGGTTTCCTCCAGCCTGTCGAGAAACATCAAAGCCTCCCTCTGCCGCAGCCACCCGCTGCGGTTTGCATTTCCGTTATGTATGAAGTATATTCCGTATTGCAATATGATAGCATAGTATTCTATCGTTTTGAAAGCTTATCAGATCGTATCGCAAGATGAGGGGGAGACAGAAAGTTGAAAAGCCGCAGGAAGACGCCGTATCTGGATCTGACCACCTGCCCGATCGTGCCGGGGCTTCTGCGCTTTGCCCTCCCCATGATCGCGGGGGATCTTCTGCAGCAGCTCTACAACCTCACCGACACGCTGATCGTCGGACAAGTTCTCGGAAAGAGCGCCCTTGCCGCGGTCGGCTCCGCCTACGCCCTCATGACCTTTCTGACCTCGGTCTTTCTCGGGCTCTCCATGGGGGCCGGCGTCCTCTTCTCCATGGAGCTGGGGCAGAAAAACTTCCCCCGCCTGAAATCCGCCATCGCCCACGCCTTCCTCCTGATCCTTGCCATCACCGCCGTGATCAACGTGCTCCTCTTTCCGCTGACACAGCCGCTCCTTGCATTCTTAAGTGTTCCCGCGCAGGTTCGGGATCCGATGGCGTTGTATCTTCGCATCATCTTTTTGGGTCTTCTGGCATCCTCCCTCTACAACTTCTTTGCCTGCCTTCTGCGGTCCCTTGGAAATGCCGCGGTGCCCCTTGTGTTCCTCGGCCTCTCCGCCGTCCTGAACATCGCCCTCGACCTTCTCTTTGTCATCGCCTTCCGCTGGGGGATCGGCGGCGCCGCTGCCGCCACGGTCATCGCCCAGTACGCGGCGGGCATCGGGATCCTTGTCTACTTCTTTCGGACCTGCCGGCGCTTCTGGCCGGGGCGGGCGGATTTCTCCTTTGACCGGGGCGTCCTCACTGACATCCTGCGGCTCTCCCTTCTGACCTGCCTGCAGCAGTCCTGCATGAACTTCGGAATTCTCCTGGTGCAACGGCTGGTGGACAGTTTCGGGGCGGTCACCATGGCCGCCTTTGCCGCCGGGGTCAAGATCGACACCTTCGCCTACCTGCCGGTGCAGGACTTCGGAAACGCCTTCTCGATCTTCATCTCGCAAAACAGCGGGGCCGGCAGGCCCAACCGGCAGAAAAAGGGGTTTCTCGCCGCCACCCTCCTCAGCACCGGCTTTTCCGCCCTGCTCTCGCTTCTCGTATGCCGCTTTGCAGGGCCGCTGATGCAGCTCTTCGTGCAGCAGGGAGAGACCGAGGTCCTCACCTGCGGGATCCGCTACCTTCAGACCGAGGGCGCCTTCTACGTGGGGATCGGCTGCCTCTTTCTCCTATACGGCTTCTACCGGGGGATTGGGCGTCCGGGCTTTTCCCTTCTTCTTACCGTGATCTCGCTCGGCACCCGGGTGATGCTGGCCTATTGGCTGGCGCCGGGAATCGGGGAGATCGGCATCTGGATGGCCATCCCGATCGGCTGGGCCCTGGCAGATCTTGCGGGATACGGCTGGTATTTTCTCCGAAAACAGCGCCTCCTGCCGGATGCTGCAGGGATGACACACTCCATGGACAAAGCCGGGATTTCAGATTAGAATCCTGACATTGCGGCAATCAATTCGGAACCATGTTGAGGCACTTTCCATGCGTGAACTGCGTGCAGCTTTTCCCAAAACCATCCCAGTCCTGATGGGATATCTCTTTCTCGGCATCACCTACGGCATACTGATGGTGACCAGCGGCTTTCCCTTCTGGCTCCCGATCCTGACGGCTCTGGTCGTCTACACGGGCTCCATGGAGTTTTTGCTGGTCGGGATCCTGCTCTCCCCCTTCAATCCGTTCTCCGTCCTCGCGACCACCCTGATGGTCGGCGCACGGCACATCTTCTACGGCCTGTCCATGCTGCAGAAGTACCGGGGCACCGGAAAGGCAAAGTTCTACCTGATCTACACGACCAGCGACGAGACCTTTGCGCTCAACTGCGACGCGCGGATCCCGGAGGGGCTCAGCCGGACCCGGTACTACTTCTGGGTCTCCTTTCTGGACCAGATGTACTGGGTTGCCGGCTCCGCCCTGGGCGCGATCTTCGGCGGCTTTCTCACCTTCAACACCGAGGGGCTCGACTTCGTCATGTCCGCCATGTTCATCTGCATTTTCCTGAACCAGTGGCTGCGGGATTCGGACAATCTCCACCTCCGCTACGGAAAGCACATCCCCTGGAGAGCACTTTTCCTCTCCCACGCGCCGGAGATGACGGGCGTCGGCGCCTCGCTCCTGTGCCTTCTGGTCTTCGGACCAGAGCGGTTCATCATCCCGTCCATGATCGCCATCCTCGCGATCCTGGCCCTGACAAGAAAACAGGTGGAGCCCGCAGCGGATGAGCTACGGTTTGAGGATAAGACAAAGGAGGGAGAGATCAAATGACCATGACTCTGACGCAGGCGGTGATCACCGTCGCAATCGTCATCGCGGGAACCGTGTTCACCCGCTTTCTCTCCTACCTCGCCTTCCCGGAGGGGCGGAAGATCCCGCCCTTTGTCCTGTATCTGGGGAAGGTCCTGGGGCCGGCGGTCTTCGGCCTTCTGATCGTCTACTGCTTCCGGAACACGGACCTTCTCACCTCCTTTGCCGCGGGCGGCACCCACGGCATCCCGGAGCTGATGGGACTTCTGGTGACCTCCGCCCTGTTTGTCTGGAAGCGCAACATGATGGTCTCCATGCTGGCCGGCACCGTGGCCTACATGCTCCTCGTGCAGCTGGTCTTCTGAGCGGATGGGCGCCCTGCAAAAAATTGAAATGAAAATAACATGTATTCGTTTTCATAAACTTTTCACAATTTGTTCATACATTGTCCACAACCCCCTGATATGATGTCATTGTCGAAAGGGAGATGACAGAGCTCCCCGAAGACGAAAAAGACTTTTTCATTTTCTTACTCCCCCTCATGCCGGTTCCGTTTCCCCCGGAACCGGCGCTTTTTTTGTCTCAGACAGCTTCTTCTGTTTTCCTTCAAAAAGATTTTTCTTTCTCGTCATAACCCGTTCACACTTTGTCCAAACCAGAGCCACAAACCTCTGCTATTCTGAAACCATCAGAAGGACGAATGGATCTCCTCCTGAGAGACAGGCTATTCTTTTTCATAAATGATTCCCCCTTGGAAACCGGTCCCGGACGGGGCCGGTTTTTTCATGCCCAGCCGCAGGTTTTTCCGGGCAGCAAAAGAGCCTCCGGCACAGCCCGAGGCTCTGTTTCGATTTACAGATTTGCCGCCCCGATGAGGCCCGCGTGGCTCCCCAGCTGGTCCGCATAGGCGGACAGCTCCCCGCCGAGCAGGACCAGCTGGGGGCGGAACAGGTTCACGATGTTGACGATGCCCTGGCCGGGCATGAGCGTGTAGTTCTCGACGACTTCGCTCATCGCGGTGTCCCCGCCTTCTGCCCGCCGGAAGATCTCGGCGAGCGTCAGGGGCTCTCCCGCCTCTGCGGCAGCGGAGCGAAGCAGCGCCGGCGTTCTGCATAATCGTGTCATCCCAGTCGCGAAACAGGGAAATGGCGTAGACCTTCTCTCCGGAATCGCTGGTGCCCGCCGCCTCCTGCATCTTCTCCAGCACCGGGAGCAGATCCTCCAGGGTGGCGATCTTCGGCGCGCCGATCTCCTCATAGAGATCAAACCGAAGGTCCGCCCCGTTGGTGGGCTCCGTGGACTCCGAGGGCTCATCCGCGGGAAGAAGGGAGATCTCACTGGGCACCGCCCAGAGGCCCTCCTGCCCCGCCAAATCCGAGCAGCTCTCGATGGCGCTCTGGTAGCGGGTCAGGTTCTCCTCGCCGGAGAGGTACGGGACAAGGTCCAGGACAAGACCCGCCTGGACCATGTCGGAGAGATCGTTCCCGCCGCCCGCGGTGTTCGGCGAGATCAGGTTGAACTCCATGTTGAAGCGCTCCCGCACCGCACTGGCAAACCAGCCGGACTGGATGCCCTGGTAGTTGGCCTGGGAGGCAAAGACGTCCACCGTGAGAAATTCCGAATCGCTCCTATCCCCCGCTTGTGTCGTATCGCCCCGTCCGCAGGCGGCAAGTCCTCCGATCCATCCTGCCCGTCTTCGTCCCATGTTCCCTGTCTTCCCCTCTCTTTTTTGGTGTCCGGACCCGCGCCAGTTGCCCCGCACAAATCCGCCCAGTGCTTTCATGGTACCTTCTTACCGGAGTCTTTGCCTTCCCACACGTCCCAGATTTCACACAAATCCGCCCGCATTTTTGCAGTTCCCGAGGGATCTGCAAAAAGCAGGGGGAAATCTCAAATTTTTAAGGGTGTGCTGCCGCTCGTCCGACCGATTGCCAGAACTCGTTCCAAATCTGTCATAACTTCCGCTTGGGGCACTGGTACCCCCGATTGCCACAACTCGTTCCAGATTTGTCATGCCCCAGGGCACGGAAAAATGCTACCCTCAAATGCCAGAACTCGTTCCAGATTTGTCATACCGCAGGAAGGGCATGGAAAAACCCCGCCCGCCGCGCTTCGCGCGGTGGGCGGGGCAGCGATTCGGACCCGCTCGGTCAGGGAAGATGTCAGGTATCCGGGTGATTTTTCGGTGCGCCCGCAAGGTCAATGCAGACGACCTCGGACCTTGTGCCGACCCGGATCGGGATCTGGAAGTAGCCGGTGCCGGAGGAGACGATGCAGTCCGTGCCGCCCTTTTTCGAGTGGCCGTAGAGCATGCCGCCCCGGTAGGTGCCCCGGATCAGAAGGCCGCAGGGAAAGTACTGTCCCCGGTGGGTGTGGCCCGCAAGGAAGAGATCCGCGGCCTCCTCTGCCGCCTCCCCGCTCCCGTCCGGGTAGTGGTCCAGGACGATGCTGTACGCGTCCTGGGCCCCCGCCCGGTCAAAGAACGCATCGAGGGGCGTTCTGCCGCGCAGGCGGTTTCCGACCCTGCCGCAGAGAAAGAAGGGGCCCGCCGACACACAGGTGTTGTGCAGAAGCTGGATGCCGCTTTCCTCCAGAAAGGCCGCAAAGTGTTCCTCCCCCACCAGGGGATCGTGGTTTCCCGTCACCGCATAGACGCCCCAGGTGGACCGGATCCCGGCAAGAAGCTCGGCTGCTCTCTTCGGATCCCGGCACTCTCCCACCTTCCCGTGGTTGAAGATGTCCCCGGTGATGACCACCAGGTCCGGTCTGCAGGCGTTGACGCTGCGCACGATCCGCTCCACCTGTCCGGTGCCGACGACGGCCCCAAGGTGCAGATCCGAGAGCTGCACCACCCGGCAGCTGCCGATGGGCTTTTGGGTGGTGAGCGCGTAGCGGGTGATCGTGACCTGTTTTGCCCGGATCACCCCATACAGTGTGACAATCCCTCCCACGAGCAGGGAGATCCCGGCAGCGGTCTCATAGGAGGGGCGAAGCGAACCAAGGTGCCGGAGCAGGAAAAAGACGACGTCCAAAAGGATCATCGTCATCCCGCCGTAGACAAGAAGCGCCACGGCAAGCCCCGAGAGCCACACCAGCACCCGGTACAGGCCGGAGAAGTGCTCCCGCCCGGTGTTGTCCGAGACAAGCTGTACCAAAAGAAGAAACAAAGTGCCACCTGAAAGCAGCGGCGTGCAGGAAATGCCAAGGATCGCCTCCAGCGCCCGGCCCACCCGGATGCTGTACCAGAGTCCCGCTGCACCGGAGAGGACGCACAGAAGGACCAGCCATACGGCCCGGCGGTAGGGACTGAAATTCTCCTCCATATGTCTTCCTCCTCTCTAGATAAATTTGTACATAATCCACAATGAGCCTTAATCTATAGGGGTTTGAGAGTAAGACCTCTGTGAAAAATGTATGCTTTAACATTACAACAGTGCATGACTACGGGTGAAATCGGTGTCTCTGGAGGTCCGGACACCTATGATTTCTGTGTTCAGGGTACAAAAAGAAAAGCATCCTCTTAATTGTCTGACAATAGTGACATTAGCTGTCAGTATAAGAAACGCGTTTCAATCTCCCTGCTTCACCATGGCTGCCAACCTCTCATGTCTAGCGGAGTCTGCCTTCGGTCCCACCCGGAGGCATCCCAAATTCCTTCGTACAGCCGATCCCATAGTTCGGAGCGCCGCTTATGCTTTCGTTCGGGGTCATATGCCCCATGGAGTAAATCCTGCGGCTACGCTCATGCTCTGTTTGTTTGAGAGCACCCCTGTAATTCAGTAAATCTCGGAAATCCCGGGGGACGCATCCCTGGATCCACACTGAAGTACATGGTGCGGTTAATACGTTACAGTTGAGGGGGAGTCATCCTAACGGTGTTGCCTGGTAGATAACCGCCCTGTTGGTCCTTGAAACTGTCTGCTGTCCGGCTGCGCGTTATGCAGGCATCATACCTGCCGCAGGATCGTGAATGACCTTAGACGGGTCAAAATCAACGCCTTTACGGAGGATTGCGTGGAAGATCCTCAAAGCCTTGCATGCCACTACTACGCGCGCCTGACGCCGTTTTAGAGGGTTCGTTGTCCGTGTGGTGTATTTGACCTGTAAGGCCTTAAATGCACTGTTCCAGGCTATCAGAGACCCCGCAGCTTCATACATGACTCGTCTTAAGGCAGAACGCCCTCGCTTGCTGATGCGATGTTCACCGACCTTCTTGCAGGATTCGTTGTTAATCGCATTCAGTCCGGCAAGCTTCACCAGCTGCTTGGGATCGCTGAAGCGGTTGACATCGCCCACCTCTGCAATGAATCCCACAACTGTCTGCATTCCGACTCCGCGTATACTCAACAGCTTGTCGACGTTAGGAAGCCGGCGAACCTGCTCTTCAAGTTTCCTGTCAAGCTCCTCCAGCCGTTCACTGTTCCTGCGGAAATCCTCAAGAATGTACAGGAAGGCAACTTTTTCAGCGGCGCAATAGTCCAGCCACATGTTTGCTGCAGCGGCCTCCACAAGCTTTTCAGCCTTTTTCCTGCCGCCGGTGCCCCGCATCTTTTTCGATTTCCACAAGAGCAGAATTCCGTCAACGCCAAGTTCATATACGTCTCGAGGCAGCGATGCTATTTCCAGGACAGCCAGGCCGCCCTTGGAATCATACTTTGAATAGCAATTCAGGTATTCCGGGAAGTTTCTGCGCAGCCATGCCTGCATACGGTTCCGGGCCCTCGCCATGTTCTTCACAACGCTTTCCCTGACATTGAACAGGCTGCGGATCTCAGCGTAATCTCCCTGCGGATCATACGGTTCAAAGAAACGTCCTTCCCGCACCAGATCCGCAATGACTCGGGGATCCTTCTTGTCGTCCTTGCTTGGGGAGTTATCATCCAGCTCCTTCGATCTATGGACATGGAGTGTGTTCACCGTAACAATCTTGAAGCCCTTTTTGGTCAGATACTGTTTGAAGCATAGCCAGTACACACCCGTGGGCTCACAGCCGATAATAACCTCCGTAAGGCCGCTCCTGGCCTGTATCTCCTCAATCCACTTGATGAGGAGCAAAAAGCCTTTTTCGTTGTTGGGGAAGAAGAAAGCCTTTTTGGTGTACTCCTCGCCCCGCCAGTTCATGGCCCGTGCATAGTTTTTCTCGGAGCCAATGTCAACTCCGATGATCAGATGGTGTTCTGATACTTGATGCAGCTTCTTTGCTCGTGTAGAATTCTTCATAGATGGTCTCCTTACCGTGTGTTGGATTGCGTCTCGATGGACGTCCTCCATGGTAACAGAGGCCATTTTAATTTCCTATTGGCGATTTACTGAATTACAGGAATGCTTTCGTGTTCTGCCCCCATCATAGCCGCTCCCGCCATTCTTGACCAGTGGTCATTTATTAACTTTCCTTGAAATTTTGGCGGGCGCAAAAAAGGAAATCCCTCAGCGGGATTTCCTCTTTGCAGGCATATGGATGTGGCTTATTCAAAGCAGGCGCGGATCACCTCGATGATGCGGTCCTGCTGGGCAGGGGTCATCTTGTTGTCCGAGGGCAGGCACAGTCCTCTGCGGAAGATGTCGGCTCCCACGTCCAGGGGCTTTCCATCCCGCCCGAGGAGTCCTCCTGCGATGTAGGCGTTGGTCTTGGCCCGGCCGTTTCCCTCCCGCGTCACGAAGGCGTTCATCCGGTAGATCGGCTGCAGATGCATGGGCTTCCAGATGGGACGCCCCTCCGCGCGGATCGACGCGATGGCGTTTAAGATCTCCGTGGGGCAGCTCTTTCCGTGCTCCGGGGCAAACAGCACATCGGTCTCACCCCGCACCTGGCGGCACATGGCCTGCTCGTCCAGGATCATGCAGGAGAGCCAGAAGTTGGGCTCGGAATCCTTGGCGTCATAGGGGTTCATCTGCACCGGAAGGCCTTCCAATCCCTTCTGATAGCGCTCGTAGATCGCGCGCTTCTGCGCGATGTGCTCCTCCAGATGCGGGAGCTGACCCCGGATCACGCCGGCGATGAGGTTGCTCATCCGATAGTTGTAGCCGATCTCCTCGTGCTGGTACCAGGGCGCCGCCTCCCGGGACTGGGTGGACCACTTGCGGACCTTTTCCGCATCCTCCCTCGAGTCCGTCAGGAACATGCCGCCGCAGGAGCCGGTGATGATCTTGTTGCCGTTGAAGGAGAGGCAGTTATAGTCACCGAAGCACCCGGTCTGCTTCCCCTTGTAGGTGGCTCCCAGGGACTCGGCGGCATCCTCCACGATCAGGCAGTTGTGCGCCCGGCAGATCTTGCGGATCTCATCGATCTTTCCGGGGGTGCCGTAGAGATGGGCGATGATCAGAAGCCGCACGTCCGGGTAGAGGGCAAAGGCCTGCTCCAGGGCCGCAGGGTCCATATTCCAGGTGTCGTACTCGGTGTCGACAA
This sequence comes from Lachnospiraceae bacterium, assembly GCA_022483465.1. Taxonomy (GTDB): domain Bacteria; phylum Bacillota; class Clostridia; order Lachnospirales; family Lachnospiraceae; genus CAG-791. Next base: position 1,150,707 of record JAKVNF010000001.1, read on the forward strand.
AGACCGCCTCGCCGTTCTCATAGGCGACGGGGTTGATCGTCGCATCAAAGGTCATGTCGGTGCAGAACACCCGATGCCCCTGCAGGGCACCCTCTCCGGCCTTCGGGGATCCGTAGAGGGCCTCCCCCGCAAGGCGGGTGGCCAGGTGCAGGGAAGCGGTGCCCGCGGAGAGCGCCACGGCGTACTTCACGCCGCAGTAGTCCGCCACAGCCTTCTCCACCGCGTCGATGTTGGCGCCCACCGTGGAGACCCAGTTGGTGCGGAAGGCCTCCTCGATGTACTCCAGCTCCTCCCCGTGCATGGTGGGGCTGGAAAGCCAGATCTTCTCCGGAAACGGCGCAAATGACTTGGTCAGCATGCTGTGCCTCCTTTACTCCTCCTCCCAGCTCTCGATGCGGATCGGCTTCTTGCCAAGGTCCTCCTGCTGCTCTTTCGTCAGGTACTCCCGGCGGATGACCGCCTCATAGACGTACTCCTGAAAGTACTTCTCCGAGCAGACAAAGTAGCCCTTCTCGCCGGCCTCTTCGCCCCAGCTGTTCTCAATCTTCCAGCGGGCAGGTCTGCCATTTTCGTCAAAGCCAACGCCCACCAGGATCATCGCGTGCACCGCCATGCTCTGGCGGTAATCCAGGCGTCCCGCCTTGGTCATCGTGTAGTCAAAACCGCCCAGCAGTCCCGGATAGTCCACGCTGTCCGGATCCCAGACACCGGCCTTGCGGTCCTCGAAGGCCCGGGAATCGCAGGCAAACCAGATCGCCTGCCCGGCCCGGAGCTGCTTCACACACAGCTCCTCCATCTCCTCCTGGGGGAGATTCAGGGCAAACATGTCGCGGCCCACCATGTTCTCCATGCCGTGCCAGATGATTGGCGTGTGCAGGGCCTTGTTCGGCTCCTGCAGGATCGGGACATAGGCGTCCAGATCCAGGCCGATGTACTTCTCATAAAAGGACTTCGGCGTCAGATCCCGCTCCTCGCCGTAGTTTCCGTCCTTGTCGCGCCAGGTGAAGGAGAAGGTCTTGGGCGGGACACCGAAGGCGATGCACTCGGCCCGGTAGATCTCCCCGACCATCTCGTCCTTCCGTGCGTTGGCCTCCTCCCACTTTCCCTCCAGGACGAGGTCCCGAAGGATCTGCTCATCCTTTGCGAGGAGCCGGTTGATCTCCCGCAAAAAGAGGTCCGTGTGCTCGGACTGGTAGGTCTCGGGGAAGGCATTTTTCGGCATCATGCCGTATTTTTTGACCAAGTCCACCGCCTGGCTCCAGAAGCCGCCGTCGTCGACCCCCTTGAGGATCTGCATCCAGCGCTGTCCGTGCAGGGGCTCTTTGGCGTAGGTGATGGCCATGTCCAGGAGATTGTTTGCCTTCTCCAGCTTGTCATAAAAGGTCAGGTAATTCTGAGAGAGCTCAAAGGACTCCAGGTTCAGCTTCTCGGCGACCAGCTCCCGGCAGATGTTGCAGACGGCAAACATCCAGCAGCGGCCGGACTTCTTCTGGGCGGTGATGCCCCGGGTCTTCACCTCGACCTCGAAGGCCCCGCGAAGGGGCGCTGCGCTCTCCGGCACATAGGCCAGCTCCCCCATATCGGTCTTGGCAAGCGCTGCGGAGAGAACCTTGTCCTCTCTTGCGCTCTTTGTATTCTGTTCCCAGGATGCAAGTATCTCGTCGGTGATTCCATTCATGTAACTGATTTCCTTTCTGAAACAAATTTCGCGCACAGGGCGTGCAGTGACATTCTAACACGCTTTGCCGGGGAATGGCATCCTGACAGGCTGCACACCCCAAAGCCGCGCAGATTTCGGCAATTTTTCCGCTTTCTCCCCCTGCAAAGTTGTGTATAATCAAAGGCGTGTGCCGATTGTATACATGAATGCAGTTACGCCGGCGCAGCCGCATGGAAAAGGAGAGAACGATGAAAGCGTATACGGAGATGACAAAGAAGGAGCTGCAGACGGAATATGAGCAGCTCCAGGCCGAGTACCGCAAGTTTCAGGCGATGCAGCTTGCTCTGAATATGGCCCGCGGCAAGCCCTGTAAGGAACAGCTGGACCTGTCCATGGGCATGATGGACATCCTGAATTCCTCCTCCGACCTGTGCTGTGAGGATGGCACCGACTGCCGCAACTACGGCGTGCTCGATGGCATCTGGGAGTGCAAGGTCCTGATGGGTGCCATGATGGAGAACGACCCGGAGAACATCATCGTCTACGGCAACTCCTCTCTGAACGTCATGTATGATACAGTCGCCCGCGCCTGGAGCCACGGCGTCATGGGCAGCACGCCCTGGTGCAAGCTCCCCGAGGTCAAGTGGCTCTGCCCCGTTCCGGGCTATGACCGCCACTTCGGCATCACCGAGTACTTCGGCATCAAGATGATCCCGGTGCCGATGCACCCCACCGGCCCCGACATGGACATGGTGGAAAAGCTCGTCTCCGAGGATGAGTCCATCAAGGGCATCTGGTGCGTTCCGAAGTACTCCAACCCCCAGGGCTACTCCTACAGCGACGAGACCGTCCGCCGCTTCGCACGGCTCAAGCCCGCAGCCAGGGACTTCCGGATCTTCTGGGACAACGCCTACGGCGTCCATCACCTGTATGACGACCACCAGGATCATCTGATCGAGATCCTCGGAGAGTGCCAGAGAGCCGGCAACCCCGACATGGTGTACAAATTTGCGTCCACTTCGAAGATCACCTTCCCGGGCAGCGGCATCGCCGCCCTGGCCACCTCGGCGAACAACTTAAAGGACATCAAGGAGCAGCTCAAGCACCAGACCATCGGCCACGACAAGGTCAACCAGCTGCGCCATGTGCGCTACTTCAAGAACCTGGACGGCATCAAGGCCCACATGAGAAAGCAGGCGGACATCATCCGCCCGAAGTTCGAGTGCGTGGAGGAGATCTTTGAGACAGAACTGGGCGACCTCGGCATCGGCACTTGGACCAAGCCCAACGGCGGCTACTTCATCAGCTTCGACGCCCTTCCGGGCTGCGCGAAGGAGATCGTCGACAAGGCAAAGAAGGCCGGCGTCACCCTGACCGGTGCCGGCGCCACCTGGCCCTATCACAACGATCCCCAGGACTCCAACATCCGCATTGCGCCCACCTATCCGCCGCTGGATGACTTAAAGACCGCCGCCAAGCTCTTCACGGTCTGCGTCCGGATGGTCTCCGCAGAGCACCTGCTGCACCTGGATTCCATCAAGGCGGAGTAAACCCCAAAACGTCAATAGAAGCTGCACCTCCCGATCCGCCGGGAGGTGTTTTTTTGCGCCCCTGTCCCATTGCGGGCTCCTGTGGTATACTTAATGTAAGCGCTTACAATACGCAGAAAGGAGTTCCCATGTCCCCCACTTTTGACCTTCTCTCCCTCGGAGAGATCCTGCTGCGCCTCTCCCCCGTCGGGAACGAGCGCATCGCCCGCGGGAGCCTGTTTGAGAAGACAATCGGCGGCGCCGAGCTCAACGTCGCCTCCGGCGTCTCGCTCCTTGGCCTTCGCACCGGCATTCTCTCCCGCCTTCCCGCCAACGCCCTGGGCACCTACGCCAAGAACCAGGTCCGGTTCCTCGGGGTCTCCGACGACTGGCTGGTCTATGACGACAGCAAAGACGCGCGGCTCGGCGTCTACTACTATGAGTCCGGTGCCTATCCGAGAAAGCCGGGCGTTGTCTATGACCGGCGCCACTCGAGCTTTACCGGCATCGCGACTGACCAGTTTTCCCCGTCGATGTATGAGAGCACCCGGTGCTTCCACACCAGCGGCATCACCCTCGCCCTGTGTGAGAAGACCCGGGAGACGGCCATCGCCATGATCCGCGCCTTCAAGGAGCAGGGCGCCCTGATCTCCTTCGACGTCAACTTCCGCGGCAACCTCTGGACGGGTCCCGAGGCGCGCGCCTGCATCGAGGGGATCCTCCCGATGGTGGACATCTTCTTCTGCTCCGAGGAGACCGCCCGCCTCACCTTCGGCATGGAGGGCAGCGCGGAGGAGATCTTGCGGGCGTTCACCCGCCGCTATCCCATCCGGATCGTCGCCTCCACCCAGCGCACCGTCCACAGCCCGAAGGTCCACGACTTCACCTCGGTCATCTACGACGCCCGGACGAACCAATACTTCCGGGAGGCCCCCTATGAGCACATCGACGTCATTGACCGGATCGGCTCCGGCGATGCCTACGTGGCCGGCGTCCTCTACGGCCTGCTCTCGGACCCGGAGAACCTCTCCCGGGCCCTCTCCTACGGCAACGCCTGCAGCGCGGTCAAGAACACGATTCCCGGGGACCTTCCCTCCTGCGGGAAGGAGGAGATTGACCGGATCATCGCAGCCCACCACGCCACCGGGAGACAGTCCGAGATGGACCGGTAAGCTTCCCTTCTCCTTTTTCTGATTCCACGCAAAAACAGCAGGCTCGCGCCTGCTGTTTTTGTATGCCGAATTCCGCAGGATTTTCGTCAGACTATCTTCTGTTCCAGGACGGGCGTGGCGGTCTCCTCCACGGCAGCCGTCTTTTCCTCTTTGTGCACCGCTTCCTCTGCCTTGGCCTCCTGCGGTGCCCGCAGGAGAAGACTTCCCACCAGCACTGTCACCGGGACCGCCAGGACCACACCGAAGCTTCCGGAGAGGCCCTGCATGATGTCCAGGCCGATGATGTTGGAGTTGATGATCTGCCGGTAGGGCAGGTCATAGGCGCAGTCGAGAAGGAGCGTGGAGATGCTCGTGCCCGCAAAGGCCAAAATCAGCGTGTTGGAGTCCGTGCCCATCATGTCCCGGCCGACCCGCATGCCGGAGCGGAACAGCTCCCTGCGCGTAAGCTTCGGATTCTGCACCAGCACCTCCTGCATCGAGGAGGTGACACTCATCGCGACGTCCATGACCGCGCCCAGGGCGGAGATCAAAAGCCCGGAGAATAAGAGCTCTCCCACCTGGATGCCCCCGGTGTACCAAAGGTCCAGAAGGCTCTCAATCGTGGAGACGTTCCAGCCGGAGAGACCGGTCGCCATGCCAAAGAGCTTTGCCGCGATGCTGGCAATGACAACGCCCGCGGTGGTGCCCAGGGTGGCACAGACGGTCTTTCTCGTTGCCCCGCCGATGAAGTACATGGTCACCAGCGTCGTCACGACGCAGATGACGATCGTGACAAGATACGGCGAGTAGCCGCGGTAGAGGAGCGGGATCTCAATCAGGATCACGCACACGAAGGTGAACACCAGCCCCAGGGCGCCGCGAAGGCCCTTCTTCCCGCCGATCACGATGAGAGCCAGCAGGTACAGGGCTGCAAAGATGTAGACCGCCATCTCCCGGTCCTGGGCGTACACGGTGGTGATCACCGTGTCCCCGGAGACGGACTGCATGACCACGACGTGCATGCCCACGGTGCAGGCTGCACCGAAGAGGTACCCGGCGGAGCTCGTCGTCTCCAGCTCCTGGCCCTTCTTCTCGCCGGTGGTCATGCGGACCATAATCTTCTGCTCGCCGACGCGGGTGCCGTTCTCGTCGATGTTGTCCTCGAGGATCTGGGTGACCACACCCTTTTCAAAGGTGTAGCCGGCCGTCTCCACCAGGGGGATCTTCTCGGTTTGGTTTATTTTCACTGTAAACAGAATCAGAATGACAAGAAACAGCGCAGGGACGATTCCCCTGCGCCATTTTCCTGCCATGAATCGCTTGGATTTCAAGGCATTTGCTCCTTTGCGTTACAGAGTACGTGTTATCTTGTGGCAGTCTTGGTGATCGTGAAGGGATCGTCGATCTCGCTGACGGTACCGCCGTCATCGATCTCGTAGGTCTCGATCTTGAAGGTGCTGGACGTCATCTCGATGACCGAGTAGGAAGGAAGCCAGTTCTGGGACCGCTTTGCAATGTAGTCCTGCTGGGTGGTGTTCAGCTCATAGTACTTGGAGCCGGATGCCGAGTTGGAGGTGATGTACAGGATGCCCTTGGGATCGATCACGTTGTTGGAGGCAGCGTCCTCGATCGTGTAGCAGCTGTTGTCATCGCGGAACTGCTGGAGTCTGTCCTCGCTGGCGGTGTCGCCATCCTCCGGATACAGGCTGATGTTCTCGCCGGTGGTGGTGTCATAGGCGTGATCCCAGTCGTAGTCGTCTCCGGTGGCATCCAGGTTGAATTGATAGGAATCATGGGTCTTGCCATCGCTGTAGAGGAGCTTGGAACGGCAGTAGCTGTGATCATGGCCCTGCAGAACCACATCCACGTCATACTTATCAAAGATCGGGGTCAGCTGCGTGCGCAGGATCATGCCGTCGGTCTCGGAGTGATCGAGGCCCGCGCCGTAGATATCCTGGTGGATGCAGACCACTCTCCAGGTTGCGGTGAGATCCGAGGCAATGGCCTCCTTGATGGTGTCCTCATGCTCTGCGGCGTTGTAGTTGTTGGTATTCAGGACGATGAACAGGCCGTCGCCGTAGCTGTAGTAGTCGTCACCGCCCGCCTTGGTCTCGCCGTTGTCGGTCGCATTGGGGACGTTGAAGTGTGCGCTGTAGTCGGAAGTCAGGGAATCATGGTTCCCGATCGTGGTGGCAACAGCGGTTCCGGAGAGGACATCTGCGGACAGGTATCCTGCGAACTCCTCCTCCTTGGCCTTGCCGGTCTTGTTGACCTGGTCGCCTGCGGAGATGATGTAGTTGATGGTCGGGTTCAGGGCCTTGGCGATGGAAAGGGTGCGGTTCCAGCCATAGGAGTCATTACATGCTGCGGTATTGGAAGCACCGTCGGTGTTGGTCAGCGTCTCAGAGCCCTGGATCTGGCCTTTGGAAGCGCCGATCTGGGGATCGCCGACGAAGAGCATCTTCACATCGGTGAAGGAGCCGGTGGTGTACTTGCGGACCTCAGACTCCACGCCGTTCTTGACCACGCTGTAGTAGTAGGTGGTGTTGGGCTTGAGTCCGGTGACTGTGACCTTGTTGGAGACGTACTCGGTGCCGCCGGTCAGGGAGCTGTCGGCCGCCTCAACCGTGCCCTTGTAGCGGATCAGGCTGCTCTTGCTTCTTCCGAAGAGCACCACAGCCGCATTGTCGGGATCCTTCTCGGTCATCCAGCAGAAGTTGAGCTTGGTCTCATCTGCGCCGGGCTCGATGGAGACCTTGGTGTAATCCGAAGCGGTCTCTGCCCAATTTGCCTTCCAGTCGTCATAGCTGAGGGCAAAGGCTGCCTGGGTCGCATCGTTGTAATGCGAGGTGGCTGCGAAGGCGGTTCCTCCAAACATGGAAGAGAGCGCGGCAGCAAGGGTGATCGCGGTAATGACTCTTTTCTTCATGACACTTCCTCCTTAGGGTAAATGCTCCTCTCGAGCCTCTCTATCCTATCTGCCCTCTGTAAAATACCCTCCCCGGTCAGGTTACGATTTTGTAAGCCAAGGTAAAATTTCCGTGAGCTTGCCCCCGCCCGGCCGGGTGCCGTATGATATCGGAGTAACCACAGGAGGGTACCGCAATGAGCAAACAGCACGCCGTCTACTACCTGGTCGACACCGAAAATCCGGGAGGCTTCAACACCGTGGAGGATCTCCTCAAAAAGACCGACGAGGAGAAGTGCCATATCCTCCTCTTCTACTCCGACAACACCTCCAAGCTGGCGCCCTCCATGGTGGAGCGGATGCTGGAAGCCGACTGCGTGCGGCTGATCCGGGTGGGAACCGGCAAGAACTCTCTGGACTTCTGCCTGATCTCCATAGCGGGATATCTTTGCGCCAAGCACCCCAAGGCCTCCTACGTGATCCTCTCGGATGACCACGGCTATGACAACGCGATCCGGATGTGGCAGGATGCGGGGATCCGGATGATGCGGACCGGCTCGCCCCAAAAGCCCCCGGCAAAGAAACCGGAGGCGCCCCAGAAGGCGGTCCCGGCACCAAAGAAAGCTCTGAATACGCAAAAAAGGCCAGCTCCCTCGGAAAAGCCCGCGCTCCTTCTTGAGCCCCTCCCCACAGGGGAGACCACTGCGCCGGGGGATCTTGCTCTGGAGGAAGCCTGCGCCCTGGATCTTCCGGATCCCGCGCCGGAGGTTCCCGCCCTCCCGGAGCGCACCGGATCCGCCGCGCCCCTGGTTCTGGACGGCTCGGCCCCCTCGCTTCCCCGGGGTGCCAAGATGATATCTCTTTTGGACGCCTCCCTGCGCCCCGCGCCCGAGGAGCTGCTGCAGGCAGCCCAGGCGCTCTTGTCCGATGCGGGCATGACGCAGATCATCCCGGCAGAGGCACTGCTCCAGGCCCTTGCCACGGAGAACCCGCAGGATACCCTGCAAAAGACCAGCGGCTGCACCCCTGCCCAGGTCTCGGCCCTCTTTCAAAAGACCGACCGCGCCCAGCGAAAGGCCCTCGCCCGCCTTGCGCAGCGCACCCTTTCCGGGGAGGAGAAGTAGGTGATGGCGCTCCTCAAAGAGGCGCTTGTTCTTGCCGCCGCGGCTCTCCTGCTTCTTGTCATCGCGGGGCTTGTCTTCCGCCTCCTGCAACGGCTTCTCCTCTTTCTCCTCTCCCTCTTTTTGGGCTCCGGGGCAGCCGCCTTTGTGCTGACCGTCCTGACCTTTCCCGGAACGCTCCACCACGAGCTCTCCCACGCGCTGGCGGCCGTCCTCTCCGGCGCCCGAGTGACCGCCATCCGGCTCCTTCCCTCCGGGACGGAACTGGGAAGCGTCTCGGTCATTCCGCCCCGGGGCTTTCTTGCCGGGAGTCTCTCCCGCACCCTCACCGCCTTTGCGCCGGTGTTTTTTGGCTGTCTCTCCCTGTACGGTCTTCTTCGCGCCGCCCTGCCAAGGGCCTCCACCACCGCAGCCAGGATCCTGGTCTGGTATCTTGCCTTTGCCATCCTGCTGCACATGGATCTCTCGGGAGCGGATTTTCGCGCAGCAGCAAAAGGAGCGCCAGGGTTTCTGGCGCTCCTCGTACTTCTGTTTTGGATTCTGCTTGCTCTGTTCCCGCCGCTTGCGCAGGCGGTTTCGGTCTTTTTCCTCTCTTTATTCCCTAAGTGCTGACCGTCCGATCCAAAAACTTCGATGCCTCCAGGTCCGCCTCGTGCAGGGCGAGGACCAGGGGGTATTTTTCGATGGCCGCATCCAGGCTCCCCCAGACCTCCTTCGGCTCTGTGTAGCCCATGTGCCAGCGGATCGCGAACTTCTCCTCCTCGGTGAGCTCGATGAAGTTCCGGATGATGTCCACCGACTTCTCCCCGTGGCCGTATGGGTAGTCATCCGCCACTGCAAAGAAGGGCACCTGCTGCCAGACGCCGTTGACCTTGCGGTTTCGAAACTCCACGGTGTAGTAGTTGGCCTTGCACACGTCGTGCAAAAGCGCCGTGATGATCGCGGTGTTCATGGACACGTTTGCGATCCGCTCCCGAAATAGCGGATCCGCCATGTGTTTGGTGAGCCGCTCCAAAACGTGCAGGCTGTGCTCGCACAGGCCCCCCGGATAGTTGCCGTGAAACCTGGTGGAGGCCGGGCAGACAAAGAAGTCGGTCTTGTCCGTAAGATATGTGATCAGCTCCTCCATCCCCTGTCTGTCGGCACGGCGCAGGTAGTCGACAAAGAGCTGCCGGTTCTTGTCGATGCCGCTCTCCTCTTCCGGGGAAAGGGCCAGGTCATTTCCATCAATCATCGGTGTCCCCCTTTCGGATGGCCCGCGCCATCGCCCGGACGGCGCGCTCTGCGGCGGCGCCGGACACAGTCTTTCCCATGGAGGGGATGGTCCCGCACTCCGTCACCGCCTCCTCCGGAAGGCAGGGGAACTGCAGCATCCCCACCCGCATGCCGGTCCCGGCGCGCTTGGCCCGGTCCAGCATGCCAAACAGGAGCTCATTCTCCACACCGGTACCGGCGCTGAGGGAGACCTCCGCGGGGATGCCCGCCTCGACGATCTCCGCCGCAACCTGCTGCACCGGGATGGTGGCAAAGTAGGCGTCCGGGGCATCCCGGCGGATCCGCTTCTCCCGGCAGTCCGGCCGGCTTCCCCGGACCAGGTTGACGGCGACGCGCTCCACCGAAACCACGGCGCGGCCCGGGGCCGCGGCAAGGAGCAGCACCCCATCGGGATGGACCCCCTCCGCCTCCTCCCAGGCTCTGGCCAGGGCGCTCCCATGGGCATGGGGAAGCTCCGCCCGATAGAGCTCCACGCCGCGCTCCTTTTTGCGAAGGCAGGAGAGGGCCTCCTTCGAGGCGCTCTCTTTCTTTCCCCTAAGCGGTGCAAAACAGGTGACCAGTATCCGAATGTCCCTCGTTCTTTCCATATAGCTTGCCTTCTTCCCTGTTCCCCCCCCCCCATTGTACCAAAAAGGGGCGGAACCTTCCCGGTGGAAAGCTCCGTCCCCTCCGGATCCGACTTTCCGGATCCGGCTCTTCCCCTGCTCAGGCGTCCGAGCGGGAGAACGCGTTTTTCATCTGCATGCTGCGCTCATAGAGCACCTTGTTCAGGGTGTCCTGGGAGAGGGCTCTCGCCGCCTCCGCCACCTTCTCATTGGCCTCCTCTTTGAGTGCGGCCTGCTTTGCGGGATCCTGCTCCTTTGCCAGCAGCTCGTCATAGGTGTTAATGATCTCGTATCCCTTTGCGTGGAGCGCATTCTGGTAGCGCTCGATGTGGGAGGCGCAGGCCTTGTAGGAGCCGTCCGCCAGGGCGCCGATCAGGCGGCTGGTCCAGTAGAAGTTGTCGGTGGAGCAGTCCCCGGTGGTGTTGGCAAGGTAGTCGGGCGTCTTGTCCACGTCGGCGTAGAGCGGGATCATCGCATTGAAGGCATTGGAGCCGAAGGCCAGGTACTCCACCGCCTGGTATGCCTTCGGCAGATAGCCTCTGAGCTGAATGAAGCCCATGAAGCTGTTGCGGTTGATGCCGATGGTGCGGTACAGGTTCCGCCTCGACAGGTCGCCCTTCTCCGTGTAGGGATCGAAGGGGGTTCCCTGGTAGTGGGAGGAGAGGACGTACTTCACGTCCTCCGGGGTGATCTTCTTCTCCGGCACCATGCACCAGGGCAGATCGTCATCCGTGGGCTTTGCCTCGGCATCCGGTCCGTCCCACTTCTTGGCGTGGGGGTTGAGATAGCGCAGCATGAACCAGGCGCGGGGCGTGTTGTAGATGTGATCGGAGTCGTCGTGGCTTCCGAAGGCATCCCGGGGATTGAGGCTCCCGTCGAAGGAGAGGTTTAAGTGATACTTCTCCATAAATGCCGGGAGATCCTTCGAGCAGAGGTACTCCTTTCCCTCGCCCATGGCATCCTTCAGGTCAAAGTGGTCGATGCCGAGCTGGTTGGGCATCACCACGTAGACATCGTCCGGAACTCTTCTTGCGATCCAGTGGTGGCCGCCGATGGACTCAAACCACCAGATCTCGTTGACATCCTGGAAGGCGATGCCGTTCATCTCATAGGTGCCGAACTGCTCGGTCAGCGCGCCCAGCCGCAGCACGCCCCCCCGCGCGGAGTGGATGTAGGGGAGCACCAGAACCACCAGGTCCTCCTCGCCGATGCCGCCCTTTTTCTCGGGGGCACCGTCCTTTGCGGGCTGATAGGTCACCAGAGGATCTGCCCCCTGGACCCGGACGTTGGACGTGATGGTCTCGGTAGCGGACATGGCGACGTTCTCGCTGTTGACGCCGCAGGCTGCCCAGATGCCCTCACCCTTCACGGCATTCGGCACGGCGGTGTAGCGCAGCGGGTTGTCCGGCAGGTCGATCTCCACATGGGAGAGGACCGAGACATAGTGTCTGGGCTGGTCCTTCGGCTCCACAACCACGAACTTCTTCTCGGTGAAGCTCCCGGATCCGGAATCATCGTTTCTTGCAATCATGGTAGAACCGTCATAGGTGGCGTTTCTGCCTGCCAGTATGGTGGTACAGGGCATAACATCACTCTCCTTTTTTCAATCTGTGTGAACCCCAGTATAGCACGGAGCTAGTCCAGGGAAAACCGCAGGATCTCGCAGTTGCGGATGCCGAAGGCCGCATATTCCTCGTTGGTCATGTCGGTAAAATAGGACTTCAGCACCCGGGCGATGCCGTTGTGGGCGACCAAAAGGTAGGTCCTGTCCTCCTTTTTCAGGTCGTCGACCAGGCCGTAGATGCGCTGGGCCATCTGCAGCATCGACTCTCCGCCGCCGTAGTGATCCGCAAAGCGGGTCTTGGCGAGGGCAAACTCCGCCCCGTCCCGGGGCGTTCCCTCAAAGCGGCCAAAGTTCTGCTCTTTGAGGCGCACCTCCTCCCGCCGCGGAAGTCCGGTCACCTCCGAGACGATCCGCGCCGTCTCACTGGCCCGGATCAGGGGCGAATACAGGATCTCGTCGATGGGAAGGTGCTCCGCAAGGATCTTCTCCCCCAGCTGCCTCGCCTGCTGATAGCCAAGCTCCGTCAGCGCGATGTCCGTCGAGCCGCAGATTTTGTTGGCCACGTTCCAGATGGTCTGCCCGTGCCGGGCAAAGTAAAGCTCTCTCATATGTCCTCCGTAAAATCCTGTACTGCCTGCTTATCTTAGGCGACTGGCCGGGAGGGGTCAATGAAAAATCCCGCATGTCTGACACACAGAGGGGTATTTGTTGACCGGTCTGCCGGATCATGCGATAATGCAATTTCGGACCCCATAGGGGCGGGAACTTTTGTCTGGCTCTGCCAGGAAACTTGAGGGAAGATATTTTATGAAGAAATCACTGATCACCCGGCTGGGTGTACTGCTTGTCATCCCGGCACTTGCGGGCTGCGGGAGCACGGCGGCCTCCACTGCGGCATCTTCTGTTGCCGCCACCGCCGCACAGACTTCTGCCGCCGAGGCAACGACTTCTCCTGCCGCTGCGGACACAGAGGCCGCCGACACGGAGGAGGAGCTCGCCGCAGAGCTCTCGACACAGCTCTCCACCCAGGACGCCGAGGAGGCTGCGGCAAACACCCAGGATGCCATCGACGAGCGCAATAAGACCATCTACTTTTCTCTGGACGGCACCGATCTCTACCTGGACGAGACCCTGCGCGACGTGGTCGCTACAGGTTTATCCTTCACCTACCACGACAGCTCCACCAACACGGACGTGCCGGTGGACGAGGCGTTCTGCGATACCGCCTACAAGCGGGGAAACTTAAACATCACCGCCACCGACTCCTCCGGGAATCCGGTGACTGTCAGTCTCTGGAACAAGTGGCTCGATGAGACGCCGGACACCTACGGCGATCTCAACGTCATGAACATCGGCATCGCCGAGCCGGCACCGGTCACCTGGTCCCAGGCAAGCCTTGGGCCCTACGGCATCTACATCGGCATGTCCAGCACCGACCTGACCGCCGCCGCGGGAGAGCCCGAGTCCAACACCGAGTTCGTCAACTCCAACACCTGGCTCTACAGCGGAGACAACTACTCCATGACGGTGAACGTCTCCAACCACGTGGTCACCGGGTTCTGGATCGACGACACCAACAAGATCCGTAAGAACGGATAACCAACCTTTGACCAGCAAAAAACAGCACGGGCGCGCCCGTGCTGTTTTTTCATGGAAATCCGCTTTTTGCGCTCACCCGTTCTCCGCCGGGATCAGAAGGACCGCGTGCAGAAGGGCGAGGGACCTCGCCCGCTGGAGGAGCACGCTCAGAAGGTGCACGGAGTACACCATGCCCACCGCAGTCAGGTACCCGATCGCGTCGAGGCGAAGATCCAGCACATCAAAGTGCCGGTACTGGACAAAGATCTTGTGGGTCTGATCGAGGACGCTGCAGAGGCTGCAGAGCAGTGCCGAGAGGGCATACCCGGTAATCGGCACCACGCGGCGGCTGCCGCGCTCCGAGCGCTTCTGCCTTGTCCGGACCAGCACCGTCACCGCAAGGCCCAGGGCAAAGAACTCGTAAATGTGGGCAAGGCGCCTGGCACTATTCAGGTGCAGGGCAAGCCAGGTCCTGCAGTGGGCATGCTTGGGGAAGAGAGTGGGGAAGTACTGTTCTGCCAGGGCCTGGGTCTTCAGGGTATCCGTGCCGCTCTGGGCGGTCAGATAGAACACCGCGGCAAGCACCGCCAGGGTTCCCACCAGGGAGAGCACGTACAGCACCCGGATTTCTCTTTTTGCAGCAGCATCTCTCATTGTCCATTCTCCTCTCGATTGATAAACGAACTATAGCCCCGGAATGTGGCAGGAAACGGACGAAAATATGAACGGATTATGAACGGGCCGGACCCCTCTGCCCTGCGCTATAATGAGACTGTTGCAGGTCCCGGGGGCCTGCCGGAAAGGGAAAAGCGATGTTTCTTCTCAATGATGCGAACAGTCAGATCGCGCTGAAAAGTGCCAGCGCCTATGTCATTCTGCGGCAAAACGGTGAGGTTTCCTTCCCCAGTACCGCCGAGTCCGGCCCCACCGATGTGCTGGTGCTCAACCTCTCCTCCGCAAAGGAGTACGACGCCCAGAAGAAGGTCCGGACCTTCTCCGGCGCCTTCACCTTCCACGAGTACAACGCCTACCACCAGTGCCTCTACGAGGGCAGCATCGGCGCCAATGACCAGGCGGTTCTTCTCTCCACCGGAACCCTGATCGACATGTCCGACTCCTGCCTGGTGCTGGTCAACCTCACGGAGGAGGCCGCCTGGTCCTTCCTGCGGGAGACTGCCCGGCAGCACGAACCAGAGGTTAAGGGAAAAGCCGATAAGGAAGCGCTGCGGGAGTTTCTGCAGTACAGCGCGCAAAAGCTGGGCCTTCCGGCGGAACCGGAGAAAAAGGGCGGACTCTTCTCCCTCTTTCACCACAAAAAGGGCTGAAGCGGGTTCAAGGGCAAAGGAAAAGAGCAGGTCACCCTGCTCTTTTCTTTACTGCATAACTTTTCGGGTCAGAATCCCAGGTTCTCCCCGATGAGAAAGACCTTGATCCGCCCCTTCACCCCGCTGCGCCGGGTGATGACGAACTGGTTGCAAATGGACTCCTCGCTCAGGCAGTTGGCGCAGCGCCCGGTGGTCAGACAGGGTGTCTTGGTCCTGCCGACCCGCAGGCAGTTGGCCGGGGCCGCGAAGTTTCTCGCGCGCAGCACCGCGCTCTGAAGATCCGGGGCGACCTTGTTCATGCCGCAGACCACAAAGACGTGGGTGGGGCCGGTGATGAGACAGGCTACCCGGTTGCCATTGCCGTCGATGTTGACCAGCTCGCCGTCCATCGTGATCGCATTGGTACTCATCAGAAAATAGTCGCAGAGCGTCTGCTTTGCATAGAGCTCGCGCTTCTCCTGCGGTGTTTTGGCCGTGGTGCGGTCCAGGGCCTTTAAATGGCTGCTGGCAAGACAGGCGTCAAACAGGCCCATGTCCTTGCAGGTCTCGCTCCCGCCCCAGGTGACGGAGCTTCCCTCCGGCATCTCGGCGAGGATCGCCTCCTTTGCCTCGGCGGCGCTCGCATAGTAGGCGCCGTCCATGTTTCTGGCTTCCAGCTTGCGGATAATCGTGGCCGCAAGTTTCGGATAGGTCTCCTTCAGGTAGTCCATTGTGCTCCTTCCTCTCCGCATCCTTGCGGAGTCCGTGTCTGTCTCCATGATAGCAGACGAACCGGCGCATCGCGCGGCTTTTGTTTATCAGAATTTTTCAATCGATTTCTGTCTTTATTGTCGGAATTGGGGTAAAGATTATGACTATACAGACGATTCAAGATTTAGATTGACAGTTTTCGGGCTCGCAGGTATAATGATGTCAGAAACAAGAGATACAAAACAAAGACGCGTCGAAACAAAAAGTATCCGGTTTCTTCTCCAAAGTCCCTGACGAGAAAGGGGGCAGCGGAAATATACGAAAGAGGTACACTCCGGCAAAGACGTAAGGGTACCACAGCTCCATAATTCACCAAAGGGCAGTGTGCAATAAGGAAATGGATCTGCCACAGACAGATCGCAACTCTGTCATTAGGAGCCGGGATCAAAGGCATTCGGGGCAGCTGGCGGGACAGACACCGCATGACTGATTCGGATCAGGATCCCAGTTCGAACATCCGCAGCACGATACCATACCAATGCAGCAACAGTGCCTGGAGCCGAAGAATACGAACGAAAGGAAGGAAATGCAGAGATGATTCCGCACAGAATCCGGCAGATCAATCGTTTTATCAGGTGAGAGGACATCAATCGCAAATCAGGTTGATGTCCTTTTTTATGCCCTGCTGCATTTCCCATTTTGATTTTCCACGACAAGGGGAGCCGGCATAACTGCCGGCTCCCCTGTTTTGCTGCATCTTCAACTGTTTACTTATCCTGTTGCGAGAGGATCACCACCTGGGCAGGGGCAAGGTGCAGGGTTTCTCCCTTCCGATAGGAGGTCCCGGTGAGAAGATCGGTCCCGCCAACGGGCAGGGCGAGCTCCTGCGGCGCATCGCTGTGGTTTAACAGGAACAGGAAGACCCCGTTTTCGTTCTCCCGCCGGGTCACCTCCACCTCCAAAGGTGCCTCTGCCAGGGGCGCAATCCCGCTCTCCCGGCAGACATCGGACACAAAGGCCCGGTAGAAGGCCTCGTCCGATCTGGTCCCCACGTACCAGCAGGCGCCCTTTCCAAAGGGATGCCTTGTCACAACCGGCATATTTCTGTAGAAGTCCTCCTCATAGGCTCCAAGAATCTCAACGGTGTCATCCAGTGGATGCATAAGATCGCAGAGGATGTGGCAGGCATGGCGCACCCCGTTATAGCTGAAGTGGTTTTCGACATCCGGCGGCAGCGCATCGCTCTCCTCCACCCAGACCCCAAGGAGGTCTTTCCAGGAGGCCGGGTAACCGCCGAGTCGCACCAGGTCCGTGTCATCCGCATAGCCGGAGAAATAGCTTGTCACAAAGTGCCCGCCCTGCGCCACGTAGCGGTGGAGGGCATCGGAGAAGCCGTTCTTGTCCAGGTACAGCATCGGGGCAAAGACGAGGTCGTACGCGGCAAGCGCGGCCGCCCCCTCCGGGTTCTCGGCCTGCGGGTCCCGGATCGCACTGACCTCCCGGTCCGGATTTCCCAGCACCGCATCCACCGGGAGAAGATCCACCGGGATGTGGAGCTGCCAGAGGGCCCGGTACCAGGTCTGGATCTCCTCCAGGTAGGAGATCAGAACGCTCGGCCCCGCCGAGAGCGCGGTGCCCCACCAGCTGTCCCAGTCAAAAAGGATGGCAGCCCGTGCTCTGCTCTTTGCCGCAAGGAGGGTTCCGCCGAGCTTTTCCAGCTCCGCGCCGAGCTCTGTCATCTCTTGGAACACCCGAGTGTGCTCGTTCCCCACGTGGTCGATCAGGGCACCGTGGTACTTCTCGCAGGCCCCCCGGCTGCGGCGCAGCTGGAAGAACAGGACGGTGTCCGCCCCGTGGGCCACCGCCTGGTAGCTCCCGAGCCGCATGATCCCGGGGCGCTTGAGCCGGCAGTAGGGATGCCAGTTCGTGACGCTCGGCGTCTGCTCCATCAGAGAGAACGACTGCCCGCCCCCGATGCCCCGCATCAGGTCATGCCACAGGGCCGTGTTGGAGGCCGCGTCCCCGTAGGCGGGATAGCTGTCCCAGGACACAAAGTCCAGGTGCCGCGCGATCTTGGCCAGATCATAGCCGTCGAAGTTGTACATCAGGTTCGTGGTAATGGGCAGGTCGGAGTACTTCCGGATCGCGGTCTTTTCCATCTCGACAAGATCGATGGTGCAGTCCGTCATGAACCGCCGGTAGTCGATGGAGTTGGCCTGCACATTGGTGCGCAGCGCCCCCGCCGTTCCGTAGTCGAATTCCTCCGTCAGATAGTCCGGAATTCGGATCTCCGAGAAGTCGTAAAAGCGGTGTCCCCAGAAGGTGGTGTTCCAGGCGCGGTTTAAGTTCTCGATGGTGCCGTAGCGCCTGCGCAGCCAGTCCCGGTAGGCCGCCTGGCAATGCTCACAGTAGCAGTACCCGCCGTACTCGTTGGACAGGTGGTAGGCCACCAGGTTGTCAAATCCGGCGTAGCGCGCCGCGAGCTTCTCCACCAGGCGCCCCGCGAAATGGCGGAAGATCGGACTGGTCGGGCAGATGTTCTGCCGGCCGCCGAAGTGATGCTGCTGCTCATGGGCATCGGTGCGGTTCGTCTGGGGATGGCGCGCCGACATCCAGGCGGGCTGGGCCGCCGTGGAAGTCGCAAGGATCACCTTCAGGTGTTCGCGCCTTGCCAGCTCCATGATCCTGTCCAGCTCATGAAAGTCATAGGTGTCCTCCGAGGGCTGGAGCAGGGCCCAGGAGAAGACGTTCAGCGTCACCTCCGAGATGTGCGCCAGGTGGAACAGGCGCATGTCCTCCTCCCAGACCTCCTCCGGCCACTGTTCCGGATTGTAGTCCCCTCCAAACAGAATGCGGTCCGTGTGCAGCTGCATGATTTCCTTTCCTCCTCCTGCCTGCCCGTCCCGGGCAGTGCGCAATCGTTGCAATTGGATTGTACGGGAAATCCGGGGAAAACAAAACCCGGGAAACCCTCCCTTTTCGGAGGACTTTTCCCGGGTAAACTGCACATCTTTTACTCCATGTCCGCGTCCAGCATCTTCTCGGCCTTGAGGATCAGGTCCTTGGTCTTCTGAATCAGCTCCGGCACCGCGGCGTCGCTCTTTCTCCTGGCGTAGAAGCCGCTCAGGGCCTCGGTCAGAAGCGAGAGGCCGTTCTCGGCGTTTTGGGTCACGATGTCGCCGTCGACCAGCTCCCGCCCCAGGCGGAACTGGATGTCCGGCGCACAGCTGTGGTCTGCGTTCGGGGCGGAGATCTCCTGCAGGGCCCGCAGGTAGAGCTGAAAGGCGTACTTCCCGTTGGCGGTCACAAACAGGCCGTCCCGGTACATGTCGCCCAGCTTGTACAGGCAGTTGGGATCGTCGTAGAGGACCGCCCCCAGGTTAAAGCACTGGAAGGCCTTGGCGTAATCCACTTCCCCGCAGCGGCCGTAGTAGTAGACATAGCCCAGGTTGCAGATCGCGCGCACCTCGCCCGCGGCTGCGGCGATCTCATAGAGCTCCTTGGCCCGCTTGAAGTTCTGGGGCACACCGTCTCCGGTGTAATAGAGGGTTCCCAGGTTCAGCGCCGCCACCGGGTTGTTCTGCTCCACGCACAGCTGGTAGCAGCTGCACACCACCTTCATGATGCCCGGGCAGTCCACCCGGTCGTGGTGGTTCACGGCCCACTTGAACATCTCATCGTAATTGCCGCTCAGGATGTACCCCATGGCCTCGGCAATTTCCTTCTTGTCGTCCTCGGAGAGGGCGCTCTCGTCCCCGGCCGCCTCCCCGTTCTGATTCTCATCCCAGTCGCTCTCGTACTCCTCGGGGCTGAGCACGCGGATGATCTTCTTGGTCTTCTCCACGGGCCAGGGGGCATTGTCCTCGGTGTAGTAGCCGAAGTCCACCACCAGGCCCTTGGTCAGCACGTTGTCGTGGCCAAACGGGACCTCCACCGGGGTTCCGATCCGGATGTCCATTCCCTCGTCTGCGAGGTAGGAATAGACGCTGGACATTCCCTTGGGCTGCACACTGCAGTAGCAATATTCTTTCACAGGCTTCTCCTTTCGGTGAGCGTTCCCGGTCTGCCGCGCCCGGATCCCCTCCGGCTCCTGCGGCATGTATTAGAACATTGTGATCTGCCGGGGCCGGTTTGTCAAAAGATCCCGGCGGCCAAACAGCACAACAGGGCCCCTGCCGGTTTCGCAGGAGCCCTGTCCGTCATTGGCCTGTGCTCACTGAATCTCAATAGTCTTCTTTTCGGGATCCTTCCTTGCCGTCCGCTTCGGAACGGAGAGCTGCAGCACGCCGTTCTCATAGGAGGCCGAGATCTCCTCCGGGCGCACCGACTCTCCGACATAGAAGGACCGCTCGAGACTTCCCTCATAGCGCTCCTTGCGCAGGACCTTTCCGGCGGTCTTGCCCGCGTCTGCCTCCACGGCCTTCTCTGCCGAGATCGTCAGATAGCCGTTCTCGAGGCGGACATTGATCTCATCCTTGCGGAATCCCGGAAGCTCCAGATCCAGAAGGTACGCGTCATCCGTCTCCCGAATATCCGTCTTCATCATGTTCTTGGCATGTCTGCCATAGAGCGGATTCTTCTGCGGCGCAAAGGCCCGATCAAAGTCATCAAAAAAGTCATCATCGAAAAATGCAGGATACAGCATCGTGGTACCTCCTTCTGTCAGGGTTCTATGTGATCTGCCCCGGCCCCCGGCCGGAGCTTCTTGTTTCCTCGTACAGCATCGTTATACCACGATTGTTAGCACTGTCAAGAGGTGAGTGCTAATTGTTCTGCTATTTATTTTGGCCCTTTCACTTTTTTTGTGGGATGAGCCCTTCCTGACCGTCTCCGAGGTCCTCTGCCCCCGGTCCTCCACAGGTGCCCTCTGCTCTCCGTGTATCTGTACTCCCGGGCGGACCGTGGGAGCATCGCCGAGGGGCCCACGGTCTCGGAACAGCGTTCTCCATCAGATCCGCTTGTACGGATTTCTGGATGCATCCATGATCTTTAGGAAAAAGTACTCATCATCTGGAAGGCCATAGGCTTTCCTGCGGATGACCTTGATGTGTGCGTTGATCCCCTCTATCTTCCCGGAGCTGATCGGACAGAGCCCGTATCCCACAATGCCGTCAAAGTGGTTCTCAATGAGCCTGGCAAACCAGAGAAAGTGCTCATTTTTCGTGCCCCTGCACCAGTCGATGATATCTGTAAACTTCTCGATCATCGTCGCCTGATTGGCTGAGGCATATGCTTCCTGCATGGCCTGCTTGATCAGATCACAGGTGAACAGCAGCTTGTTCGAGTTGATGATGTCGTCGTATCGCCGCTCGAAATCGTCATGGGTATGCCTGTAATCGGTCGTACCGAAGATCGCAGATCCCTTGCGGCACACCTTGCCCTCACGGGCTTCCTGATCGTGTTTCTGCAGGGACTCCCTGCTGGCACAGAGTATCTTCCTTGACCCCTTCAGGATAGCAGCTTCCTCGACCAGGCCTTCCTTCTTCAGGCGGATCTGTTCCTCCTTCCGAACCTCGGCAATGACCTTCTCGTTGAAGTTCTTGACGATGTGGAAATGATCATAAACGATCTGGATCCAACCGCATTTTGCCTTGAAAGCCTCCTGGAAGTCGCTGTTCATATCCATGGCAACGGCCTCTACATGATGCATCCAGTCGTCACCCACCAGCTCCATGAATTCTTCTACAACGGCCTTTGTTTTGCCTGCTCGGATGAACAGCACCGCACCGGTTATCAGGTCTATGATGTGCGTCGCATATTTGTGTCCGTTATGCAGCTTGAACTCGTCAATGGCAAGATACCTTGCATAGGCGGCAGGCTTTTTGAGCTTGCCATTCTCATCCGCGTAAAGACTCTTCAGACGCTTAAGATCGATCTTCTTGATCGTATTGATGTTGACGCCAGTAATGATTGCCGTGTCCGTAAGGGTAAATTCATCCATAGAAAGATAGCGAATGATCAGCTGCTCAAGCTCCTTTGTAATCATCGAATCATCTGCCTTGAACGCGACATCCGGTGTGATGGTCTTGCCACAGAGATTGCATCTCCACTGGTACTTGTCGCACTCAATGATGGTTTGGCATGCCTGAAAGGGAATGTGTTTGATCTTCGTGTGGTAGGTCTGATTCTTGTACATTCTGCGCCCGCAGCAAGAGCATACAGGATGGTCCAGCTGGTCCAATTTACCGCGCAGAATATAAGCCCTTTTGAAGGTATTCTCACTCAGTTTGCTCTTCCGCATGGAGTGGAAGGGCCTGACGTCTCGAATAGGAACCTCTTCAACGCTCTCCTGATGGAACCCCGTCAGGTGGCTTGGGAACATCAGATAGTCATTTTGAGTCCGGGCAGCAAAAGACATTTGCCCATTCGCCTCGGTGTATGTATAGGCGTTAGTAAAGAACCGGGTTGATGGGTTCCATACCACAACCTCCATGGTGAACTCTCGACGCGATAATGTCCGATGAAGATATAGAATCCCCATTTGGAGCTCTTTTCTTCTCCGCATAATGCCTATCTTGTTATTTATAGTCACATACTCGGCAAGTGAGTGTATGTGTTTAGGCAATCTAGGTGATGCTTTGTTACATGATGCAACACAGCACGGATAGGAGTGTACCCAGCTCGAGCTCAAAGTGAGGTATTAGTGGTCTCATGCTAGGCGATCGCTTATCAACCCGTTTCTTAACTAACGCCTATGTATAATTCTGATTCATAAGAGGTTTCCTTTTTATCCCGTATTGCATATCTTGGTCGACGTGCAATCGAGATGATATCAGGAAATCTCTTTTTGTAAATAGAAGATATTCTCTATAGGCTGCCTTCTTTTAGTGCATCACACAAGAAAAATGAAAGACCCTTTATTTTTCCGTGCACCAAAAACAGCACCTCTGCCTGCGCAGAAGTGCTGCCTTTCTCAGCCGTACAAAAAGAAGGTTCCGGTGTCCGTCTGGTTCACCACGTAGTAGACCCGGCTGTCCTCGGTCTTGATGTAGATGTCGAGGCGCTTGATGGCGGAGAGCTCATGCCCGGTATCCACCCAGGCCTGCTTTGCCATCTCGACCAGCTCCTCTCCGGAGATGCTCTTGCCATAGGCCTGCAGGTTGATCGTGGTCGGGATCTCCGGCTTTGCCTTCGTCTTCCGCTTGGACGCGGTCTCCTGTTTCGCGCTCTCCGGCGCTGCCTTTGTGATTCTAGCCATTCTGGTACCTCCTCCCTGGATTGCTCTCGTCTGGGCTGTCCCCTAATATTTTACCGCAAGGGCCCGACGTTGTCGCACCAAATTCGGAAGAAGGATCAAATTTTCCCGGAAAAAATGCGCTTTCGTCAGTTCCCGTCGTGGTCCGCCATCCACCGGGTCAGAAGCGCCTCGTACTTCGGGGTGTCCTCCACAAAGCACATGTGCCGTGCGCCGTCAAAGAGCTCCCACTTCGCATCCGGAATTCCGTCGTACATCGTCTTGGCGATAAGCGGCGAGCACAGGTCATTGGTCCCGCTGATGACCAGGGCCGGGGCCGTGATCTCGCCGAGCCGGTTCGTCACGTCGAAGTCCTTCAGAGTCCCCATGGGCGTGAACTCATTGGGACCCCAGGCCGTGATATAGGACTCGGTCCCCGACTTCTTGGGCCGGCGCAGGCACTCGGGATCCTCCGGTCCCGGCGCACTGGCGCAGTAGCGCTCCATGAAGATCTGCGTCGCCTCCTGCACCTTCGGATCGGAGAAGTCCCCGGTCTGTTCAGCATGGCGGATTGCCTCCTGGGACTCTTCCGGCAGGAACCGAATCCGTCGGTGCTGCTCATGTCCCCAGAGCTGGGAGGAGGAGAGGGTGCTCGAGAGAATCACCGAGCACACCCCCGCGGGCTTCCGGTCCAGGAGATAGGACAGCGCCAGCATGCCGCCGAAGGACTGTCCCAGGAGATGAAAGTGTTCCAAATGCAGGCCCGCCACCAGATTTTCCAGCTCCCGGCCCCAGGTGTCCATGACCCACAGATCCGGGCGGTTCTCCACGTAGGAGTTGCCGCAGCCCAGGCAGTCATAGCTGATGACCGGCCGCCCCGTGTCCGCGAGGCCGTCCAGTACCTCAAAGTAGTTGTGGGTGGAACCCGGCCCACCATGAAGAAGGAGGAGTGCCGGCTTATCCGCGGCCTCCCCCTTTGGCTTCACGATGCGATAGTAAGTCCGGTATCCGAGGAAGGGAAGATATCCCTCCTGAATCTGATGCGTTTCCATTCGTCTGTCTCCTCAAAGTGTTGTCGGTTTTTGTTACGGACTGCCGACGCCGGCAATCGCGATGACCAGGTTCGGAACTTCCGGCTCTGCCGTGATGGGCGGGCTCTCCTGGGGATTCACGCAGGTGTACAGCATGCTCCGGATGCGCCCCCGGTCCGCCATGTAGAGCTGGCGGTTGGCGGAGAGGAAGCCGTTGACATAGGCGGTCTTGTCAGTCCGGTAGGTGAACAGGAACTCCCCACCGAAGTCTACCATCCGGCAGACCATCGAGTCCACCAGATCCACGCAGTGCCGCACCGTGTCACGGGCGATCACCGGCCGCAGGGCAAATACCTGGCAGACCCCGTCGCCGTAGTTGAAGACGAAGCTCCGCTCTGCCGGCTTCTCGATGCAGTACTCCACCAGGGTCCGGATCCGGTACCGGGTTTCCACCGGGTACTCCTCATAGAGCTTCTTGTAGTGAAGAATCTCCTTCTTTTCCCGGATCTCCTGTCCCGTCAGGATCACGCCCGGCGGAATCCCCCAGCGATCCTCGTATGCCTGCAGGATTTCCTCCACGTTGGGGAAGTCCTCCTCAAAACTGCCCAGAAAATCCAGGTAGTCATCCTCCGTGGGTGCGTGCAGGCACGCAAAGACATCTGTCTCCAGGAGGGCGTGCAGCACGTCTGACATGCTGCTCCTGCCCCGAAGTTCCTCTGTGAACTTATCCTTCAGTATGTTTGTGCCTGCCACTGTCTTATCCCGTGCGGTCAGATTTCCGCGTTTTACCTTTCTATCTTTATTTTCGCACAGTTTCAGGATAAAATAAAGACAAGGCAAAAATAGCCGCTATTAAAGGGCTAGTTGTCTGAAAGATTCGTTAAATATTTCATGAATTTCGATCAATGGAGATTCTCCAGCGTCTCGTTCTGCTCCGCCAGCTGCCGGTCCAGTTCCTCGATCCTAGCGTCAATCTCCTGGGTCTTGCCCTTCTCCAGGGTCACGACCTCGTCCCACTTGCGGTCCCGCTCTGCCCGCTCCTTCTTGGCGGCAAAGAGATCATCCTTGAGCCGGCTGTAGACCTGCTGCTCATCGGCGAGCTGCTCCTCCATCTCCTTCTTCTTTCTGCGCTGCAGGAAGGTGAGCCGCTCCTTCTGGGCCGTGAGGGAAGAGATGACACCGTTTGCCTCCTCGAGC
The DNA here is from genome assembly GCA_022483465.1 of Lachnospiraceae bacterium. GTDB lineage: Bacteria > Bacillota > Clostridia > Lachnospirales > Lachnospiraceae > CAG-791. Next base: position 1,175,515 of record JAKVNF010000001.1, read on the forward strand.
TTTTTGTTGATCCCCTCGAGATCCGCAAGGCCCGTGTAGAACTCCTCCTTCTTGCTGGCAAGCCCCTCGGCCTGCCGCTCCTTCTGCTCGTTCAGGGAGGCCTTCTCGCGGTTGAGCTCCTCGATCTTGGCCTCGATCTGTGTCCGCTCCTTCTCGACCTGCTTTTTGCGCACGGCTTCTGCCTTTTCCTCTTCCTCCCGGCGCTTTTCCTCCATCTTCCGGATCTCCGGGGTGGAGAAGAGCTCCGCCTTTTTGGCGGCCAGGCTGACCGGCGTCTTGTACTCCTCGCCGTTGATCGTCTGGGTCACCTGCTCCAGGGGATTCAGATCCCGGATCGTCTCCACCAGGGAGAACAAAAGCTCATTGTCGGGGTTGTTTTTGCTGACGTCCCGGATGCAGTCCGCGGACTCCTCAATCACCACGTCCAGCGCGGCCGCATACTCCTCCCGAACCTTCGCAAGGTCCGCCAGGATGGTCTCCCCGTCGGGGCTTCCGGTGCACGACGCCCTGGTGATCTCCTCCTGCACGACCTGGAAGCCCAGCTGGAAGCACACCGCCTCCTCATGCATGCGCTGCTCCATGTTTGCCCGGAAGGCGGCGAGGGACGATGCCGTCAGCTCTCCCGCCGTAAAGCCCGGATCGGAGAGCGGCAGGCTCTCCGGCCAGGTCTGGGCCGGCACCAGGGTCTCCATCCACTGCTGCAGAAAGGTCAGGATCTGCTCCCCGGGGATGGTGGGATCGTTGACCCGGATGTGGAACTGCTGGGTTCCGCCGGGCAGGTACACGGTCGGATAGTAGTTGCGGCTGCCAGAGAACCGCACAATGTTGTAGGTGCCGCAGACGCTCCCAAAGGAGAAACTCTGCTGCCTGGCATCCGGATCTTTCTCCGCGTTCTCCGAGGCCGCGGCGACCAGCTGCACATACTTTCCCAGCGACCGGCCGGTGATGCCCTCCATGGCGCCCTTCGGATAGGGCTCATAGAGGCTGCTGGCGATGACCAGCGGTGCGGCCTCCGGATCCTTCGGCTGCTCCCTATCGGGGAGCCAGGCGGTAAAACTCTTCTTCAGATCTCCCCGGGTGGCAAAGCCCGCAGGAATCCCGATCGTGCAGGCGGCAAGTGCCGCCTTCTTTCCATTGGCAAATGTTACTGCATCGATTTCCATAACCCATCCTCTGCAATGATGATCAAGTCAGGGACGCAAGAAGTCCCGTTGTATCCGCATATCCCATGGCCTCATTCCGAAGGAGCTTGTCCTCGGAAAAGTCCAGCGTCCCCGCATGGGGCCGATCCTCCAGCGGGCGAGAGGGCCAGATCTCCAGCCGCCGCGCCCCGGGGACAAAGTCCTTCGCAGGCGTGTGATCCTGCTGCGTCAGGTAGGAGACGATCTCGAGCTCCATCGGCTCGGGCCGCAGGATCTTCACCGGGACCTTGTCCGCAGGTTCCGGCGCTTCCAGCCCCTTCGGCACCACGCCGCCGTCGGTGTAGTGCAAGCCCCAGAGGGGCACCGCGGGCAGCACCCCCGGAAGGCTCCCGCTGGCGGTCACCAGGCGGCGCATCTCCCCCGGAGTCCTGCCGTTAAGCAGAAAGTACTCGGGCCGCGCCGTCTCCCGGCAGTAGCAGCAGACCGTGACCGGCACCGGGAGAGCTTCCATCTTCTCATCGGGGATCAAAGACGCCCAGAAGTCCTGCATGTACTGATCCCAGTCCGGGATCTTTGCCCCGCTCTGGAGCGCCGCAAAGGCCTTGCCCAGCTCCCGGAAAAAGCGGCGCAGAAAGTCCGGATCCCCCGCCGCGTAGGCGAGAGCGGTCATCGCGCCAATGGAGCAGCCGGAGAGGACAAGATTCTGTTTTTCCAGTCCCGCCTCCTCCAGCGCCTGAAACATGCCGATCTGGTACACACCCTTGGCGCCGCCCCCCGAGAGGGCGATGCCGGTGCGAACGCCGGTCAGTTTTCCCATGCTCTGCCTCCTTCCCGCCGGGTGGCAAATTCCCATTGATTATATCACCTGTGGAGAGGGGATTGGGCTGAACCGGCGCAAAGTTTTCGCACTCTTTTTTCTGAATTGCGCGGTAAAGCAGATCTTCTCTGACAATTATAATTTATGTTTGACAGATTGGTCTCTCAATGGTAAGCTGTAGTCAGAACAAAGAAGGAAAGCACTTCACCATCCAAACCTCCTGACGAGAAAGGGAGGGGCGGAAATCCGACAAAGGAGGTACGGACCGAAGGGCACGTAAGGACCACAGAACCATAATTGAATCCCCAACAAGGAAGGTAAGACCAATGTACTAAGCAGATCCAAGCGAAACCGTGAAGCGAAGTGAACGAGATTCCGATATCGGAAAGGGATATCAGGGAAACCGTAAATCAGCACACGAGGATTCGACCAATGCAGATCTGAGACGACACCACTGACAGGCACAAAGAGAAGGTACAGTCCAATGGGAAGGAAAGCATGATTGACAACTGAATAGAGCAGCTGCAAAGGAGGACAAACCAATGAAAATCATGCAGATCAATCGGTTTATCAGTTAGCAGGACATCGATCAGGGAAGCTGATGGATGTCCTCTTTTTTTGCCCTTTTTTATTCTTTTTTGGCCCTTTCACTTTTTTTGTGGGATGAGCCCTTCCTGACCGTCTCCGAGGTCCTCTGCCCCCGGTCCTCCACAGGTGCCCTCTGCTCTCCGTGTATCTGTACTCCCGGGCGGACCGTGGGAGCATCGCCGAGGGGCCCACGGTCTCGGAACAGCGTTCTCCATCAGATCCGCTTGTACGGATTTCTGGATGCATCCATGATCTTTAGGAAAAAGTACTCATCATCTGGAAGGCCATAGGCTTTCCTGCGGATGACCTTGATGTGTGCGTTGATCCCCTCTATCTTCCCGGAGCTGATCGGACAGAGCCCGTATCCCACAATGCCGTCAAAGTGGTTCTCAATGAGCCTGGCAAACCAGAGAAAGTGCTCATTTTTCGTGCCCCTGCACCAGTCGATGATATCTGTAAACTTCTCGATCATCGTCGCCTGATTGGCTGAGGCATATGCTTCCTGCATGGCCTGCTTGATCAGATCACAGGTGAACAGCAGCTTGTTCGAGTTGATGATGTCGTCGTATCGCCGCTCGAAATCGTCATGGGTATGCCTGTAATCGGTCGTACCGAAGATCGCAGATCCCTTGCGGCACACCTTGCCCTCACGGGCTTCCTGATCGTGTTTCTGCAGGGACTCCCTGCTGGCACAGAGTATCTTCCTTGACCCCTTCAGGATAGCAGCTTCCTCGACCAGGCCTTCCTTCTTCAGGCGGATCTGTTCCTCCTTCCGAACCTCGGCAATGACCTTCTCGTTGAAGTTCTTGACGATGTGGAAATGATCATAAACGATCTGGATCCAACCGCATTTTGCCTTGAAAGCCTCCTGGAAGTCGCTGTTCATATCCATGGCAACGGCCTCTACATGATGCATCCAGTCGTCACCCACCAGCTCCATGAATTCTTCTACAACGGCCTTTGTTTTGCCTGCTCGGATGAACAGCACCGCACCGGTTATCAGGTCTATGATGTGCGTCGCATATTTGTGTCCGTTATGCAGCTTGAACTCGTCAATGGCAAGATACCTTGCATAGGCGGCAGGCTTTTTGAGCTTGCCATTCTCATCCGCGTAAAGACTCTTCAGACGCTTAAGATCGATCTTCTTGATCGTATTGATGTTGACGCCAGTAATGATTGCCGTGTCCGTAAGGGTAAATTCATCCATAGAAAGATAGCGAATGATCAGCTGCTCAAGCTCCTTTGTAATCATCGAATCATCTGCCTTGAACGCGACATCCGGTGTGATGGTCTTGCCACAGAGATTGCATCTCCACTGGTACTTGTCGCACTCAATGATGGTTTGGCATGCCTGAAAGGGAATGTGTTTGATCTTCGTGTGGTAGGTCTGATTCTTGTACATTCTGCGCCCGCAGCAAGAGCATACAGGATGGTCCAGCTGGTCCAATTTACCGCGCAGAATATAAGCCCTTTTGAAGGTATTCTCACTCAGTTTGCTCTTCCGCATGGAGTGGAAGGGCCTGACGTCTCGAATAGGAACCTCTTCAACGCTCTCCTGATGGAACCCCGTCAGGTGGCTTGGGAACATCAGATAGTCATTTTGAGTCCGGGCAGCAAAAGACATTTGCCCATTCGCCTCGGTGTATGTATAATTCTGATTCATAAGAGGTTTCCTTTTTATCCCGTATTGCATATCTTGGGCGACGTGCAATCGAGATGATATCAGGAAATCTCTTTTTGTAAATAGAAGATATTCTCTATAGGCTGCCTTCTTTTAGTGCATCACACAAGAAAAATGAAAGACCCTCTTTTTTTCGAAGTCCTTCCCGCCCCCAGGCCTTGCGCAGAGGGCTTGCTGCCGCCTAAAATAGTAGGCGTTAGTAAAGAACCGGGTTGATGGGTTCCATACCACAACCTCCATGGTGAACTCTCGACGCGATAATGTCCGATGAAGATATAGAATCCCCATTTGGAGCTCTTTTCTTCTCCGCATAATGCCTATCTTGTTATTTATAGTCACATACTCGGCAAGTGAGTGTATGTGTTTAGGCAATCTAGGTGATGCTTTGTTACATGATGCAACACAGCACGGATAGGAGTGTACCCAGCTCGAGCTCAAAGTGAGGTATTAGTGGTCTCATGCTAGGCGATCGCTTATCAACCCGTTTCTTAACTAACGCCAAATAGTAAAGACATCACGCATAGGAAGGCAGGAATTTTCATGGGTCTTTTTCACAAAGCACTGACCGTCAACGAAGCCATCAATGAGAGCCGCACGACGCCAAATGCCGTGCTCGTCGACATCCGGAGCAAGAACGCCTACCGGGAGGGATATGTGGCAGGAAGCGTCAACATTCCCCTGGACAAGGCAGAGCTCATCACTCACCGCATCCCGGACCGGGAGACCAAAATCTATGTCATCGGGAGCACCGCTTCCGAGCCCGCCAAGGGTGTCCGGGCGTTCAAAAAGCTCGGATACAAAAATGTCGTGCAGAGCGGTTTCATGGAGGATCACCATGGCCTGCTCCGGCACGGCTGAACATAAGTCTCTGTATTAGCAATCTCACATCCGGGTGACCAGAAGGAAGGTGATGAGGATCCCCGCCGCCACAATCACGGTGCAGAGCACAGCGGTGATGATCCGGCTGCGCCTCTTTGCCCGGCAGGCTTCGAGCTCCTCCCGCCCCTCCCGGATCGCGGTGCGCACCTCGTCCACCACCGACTCCGCGGCGGAGAGGCTGTCTGCCAGTTCCCGGCAGGACGCCTCATTCTCGAGAAAGTCCTCCGCATCCTCCAGAACGCCCCGGAATTTCGGATTCTTTCCGTCCATCAGCTTGTACATGGCCATCCGCAGTTCCTCCACCTGCAGCTCCAGGGACTGGATGTCCTTTTTTGCTGCGGACGGTGCCTGCTGCTGCACCCGCTGCTCCACGGACATGGCAATGCTCCCCGGGCGGATGAAGGCCGCCGCTGCGGCAGAGACCGCCGCCTGCCTTCGCTCCACCTCCCCAGAGAGGGTGGTGAAGGCCTCCAGGGCCGAGACCACCTCCTGCGGCGCGGCGCCGCTGTGGGCCGCCACCATCTTCCGGAGGACCTTTGCGTGCTTTTGCAGCGCGTCAAAATCCGATGGCTTCTCCGCCATCTCCCCCTCCATGTCCTCCGCCAGGCGGATCATGTCCTCTTTGGTAAAGAACACTTCCTTCTTCGGCTTCTCAGACTCCCTGCGGCGAAGCTCCGCCAGTGTCGGCTCCGCATCCTGCTCACTCCGCTCTCCCGGCAGCACAAAACTCCCGTCCCGGATCCCCGCAAGGATCAGGTCGTGGGCCTCATTGATCCGGCTTGCCATCTGTGCCGCCTCCGGCCTGCCCTCATTTGCATCCGGATGGTACTCTCGCATCAGCCTCTTGTACTTGATGTCGATCGCCTTTTCGCTGTCCCCGTCGGTGATGCCCAGCAGGGCGCAGGCTTCCTCTTGTGTCATACAGTCCAATCCCCCACACAATTCAAGACAGGAGTTATCTTAACACAGGACCGTCCCCGTTCAAAAGACAAAACAAAGCAGCGCCAGGAGAGGACTCTCCTGCCGCTGCGTGCATTCTTATTTTCCGGGCCAGGTGTCTGACTATTCCCAGGCTCAGTCCTCCACGACCTTGTTCAGAGTTGCGATCAGGCCCTCCAGCTGCTCACCGTTCATGACGCCGAAGGAGATCAGGGACTTCAGCGGCATGTAGAGCATCATGGCCTTGTTCATCTCCTCCTCGCCGGCGCCGAGGCGTGCATCCGGATCGTCCTTCTTGGCGTCTTGGCCGCCGAGAGGATTCATCTGGGAGAACAGCTTCTGGACCACGGCTGCCGTCTTCTGATTGGAGAGAAGCTGGCCGATCGTGGTATCTCCTGCCACGTGGAGCGGAAGCTCCACCTCGGTGGTGAAGTGAATCTCCGCCGTTGCCGTGATGTGGTCGGAGGAATCGCCGGCCTGCAGCTCATAGGTGCCGGAAGCGGCATACCAGTCGCCAAGGCGCTCCTCAAAGTAGCTCAGCGCTCTGCGGTCGATGGCAAAAGTCACCGTCTTGGTCTCGCCGGGTGCCAGATCCACCTTGGCAAAGCCCTTGAGCTCCTTTTCCGGCCGTCCAGTGGTGCCGGTGCGGTCGCTGATATAGAGCTGGACCACTTCCTTGCCCTGCCGGGATCCGGTGTTGGTGACATCCACGGAGGCTGTCAGGACGTCTCCATCCGTCATCTCGCTCTTGTCCACCCGCAGGTTCTTCACCTCGAAGGTCGTGTAGGAGAGGCCGTGGCCGAAGGCCCAGCGCACCGGCATCTTCTTGGTGTCATAGTAGCGGTAGCCGACAAAGACGCCCTCCTGATAGTGCACCTTGTAGGAGTCTCCAGGGAAATTCAGGTAGGACGGATTGTCCTCGAGCTTCATCGGGAAGGTCTCTGCGAGATGTCCCGAGGGATTGGCAATGCCGTAGAGGAGATGATCCTCTGCCGTGCCGACAGCCTGTCCGCCAAGGTACATCTCGAGGATCGCCGCAACGTCTCCTGCCCAGGGCGCCTCGATGGGGCTGCCGTTGTGGAGCACCACCACGACGTTCTTCTGGACCTTGGCGATCTCCTCGATGAGCTTCACCTGGCAGGCCGGCATCTTCATGTTCTTGCGGTCATATCCCTCGGACTCGATGACATCCGGAAGACCTGCAAAGATGACCGCGACATCGGCGGCCTTCGCAGCCTCCACGGCCTTGTTCAGCTCCTTGGCATTCTCCTCGTCCTTGTCTGCGGGGAAGCCCTTTACATAGGTGACGGCCCTTCCTGCTGCCTTAGCCGCATCCAGGGCGCTGACCACCTTCGAGGAGTTGATGTGGGAGGAGCCGCCGCCCTGGTAGCGGGGCTTTTCCGCATACTCGCCGATGTAGGCGATCTTCTGTCCCTCCTTCAGGGGCAGGATGCCGTTGTTCTGCAGGAGAACCGCGCAGTTCTCCTCCACCTTCTCTGCAGCCTCATGATCCCGGTCGCGGTCAAAGGTGCCGCCCACCCGGTTGTCATAGTGGTCATACATCACGGTCAGAAGCCGCTCCACGGCCCGGTCGACGAGTTTCTCGTCAAGGGCGCCGCTCTTTACCGCATCCACGATCTTTTTGTCGTTTGCCTTGGTGTTGCCGGGCATCTCGAGCTCGAGGCCTGCCTTGACGCCCTGCACTCTGTCGTCGACGGCGCCCCAGTCGGTCATGACCGCGCCCTGAAAGCCCCAGTCCTCCCGGAGGACCTTGTTCAGCAGCCACTCGTTGTCAGAGGAGTAGGTGCCGTTGATCTTGTTGTAGGAGCACATGACGGTCTTGGGCTGGGACTCCTTCACCGCGATCTCAAAGGCCGGGAAGTAGATCTCACGAATCGTGCGCTCCGAGGCCTCCGCGGAGATGTTCATGCGGTTGGTCTCCTGGTCATTCAGCGCAAAGTGCTTGATGGAGGTGCCGACATGCTTCGACTGCACGCCGCTGATGTAGGCCGCTGCCATCTTTCCTGCCAGGTACGGATCCTCGGAGAAGTACTCAAAGTTTCTTCCGCAGAGCGGACTTCTCTTGATGTTGACGGCGGGTCCTAAGACCACGGCAAGATCCTCTGCCTGGCACTCGTCTCCGATCGTCTCTCCCATCTTTTCGATCATGTCCGTGTCAAAGCTCGATGCCGTGGCGCAGGCTGCCGGGAAGCAGACTGCCTTGATCGAGTCGTTGATGCCCAGGTGGTCTCCCTCCTGGTCCTGCTTGCGCAGGCCGTGAGGGCCGTCGGACATCATAAATCTGGGGATGCCCAGCCGCTCCACCGCCTTGGTGTGCCAGAAATCGTCGCCGCCGAGGAGACTTGCCTTCTCCTCCAGCGTCATCTGCGCGATCAGTTTTTTCACGTCTGTCATTTTGATAACCTCCTCCGGTTTCGAATCTGAACCGGTGATCTTCTGATCTACTGTTCCCAGTGTAACATCTGCCGGTCCTGCCGATAGATGATATCGCATTTTTATAAATGATTTCAATGTTTGCGGGCATAAAAAATCCCTCCCGGGGCGCAGGCCCCGGAAGGGTTACAGGAGAAAATATTAGCATGGCAGTCAGTAGCCTAACTGCATTGTGTTACCAAAAATCATACTGCATCAGTGGATCTCGATGCGGGCGGTATCCGCCTTTGCCTCGACTTCCTTCTTCGGAAGGGTCAGGGACAGAACGCCGTTCTCATACTTTGCCTGAATGTCCTCAGGCTTGATCTCCTCGTCCACACGGAAGGATCTCTCATAGTTGGCGCTGGAGCGCTCCCTGCGGAGTACTCTACCGCTCTTCTCGTCCTTCTCCTGGGTATCCGCCTTGTGGGAGGCGCGGATCGTCAGCACATGATCCTTCAGGTCCACATGGATGTCGTCCTTCTCAAATCCCGGAAGATCGGTCTTGAGCTCATAGGCGTTGTCCTTTTCCACGATATCGGTCTTCATGCCGGCCGATGCGCGGTTCCCGTCTCCGGTGAACGCATTCCACATCTGTCTCCAGGTCTTCTCCGGATCAAACAGATCCAGCATCTCATTGTCATCATCCTGATTCCAAAGCATCGGTACAAACATCATCGCACTGCCTCCTTTTCGGTTTCCGGTTCCGCCCCTCCGGCGGCCGGTACGGTTTTGATTTTCTTGGATTCTTATTGATGTCCCTTGGGATCTCTCCCTCCGGACAAGTATGTTATAGCTCAGCTAGCACATATAGTCAAGCCGATATAAGAGTTTTTATACTTTGTTTAGATTTGCCTTTACCGCTGTCAAGAGCCGATTTGGAAGGTGCATCCGTTTTCACTCTTTTCAGATTTTGAAGCCCGGATACCTGCCTTTTTATGGGCGTTTGCGAAAGCTCCGCCCAGAAATCAAAACTAAATCCCACCTTTAAAAATAAAAATGACTAAATGATAGGTCCAAATGTCGGCGATCTGCCACGTTACAATAGACGTTCAACATTGTTACAATAAATTGTGGGACGTTATCAATTTGAGAAAATCTGAATAATAATAACTCAAACTTCCCACTTGGTCCGACCCTCGAAAAACGTTGAAAATACGCCCAAAACCGAGCTTTTTACTATGAGTTTTTCGGCTTCTTGACAATTGAAAAAGCACTCTGTGCCTTCTATAATATGATCATCCACAATCAAAAGAAAGTACAGGTGCTCACAGTGAGTATACATCAAAACAAGCCAATTGCAACTGCTAATTTCGAGGACGAATGTGCGTTTGGAAACGCCATGAAAGAGCTTGGCGTAAGCGCTCTCCTGAAGGCCTCCAATATCACCAAGGCGAAGGGTGCCTCTGCATATGAGCTCTTTCAGTTTCTTGTAATCCTCGTGTTCCAGAAGTGCAACCTGTATCACTTCCTCAACTCCAAGAAGAAGGATACTGCCTATGACGATAACACCTACTACCGCTTCCTGAATGAAGGACGCTACAACTGGAGAAAGTTCATCCTGATCCTCTCCGCCAGGATTGCCGCCTATTTCACTACTCTTACCCGCGAGAACAGGGCACGATGCTTCGTGCTCGATGACTCTGTCATCGCCCGTAACCGTTCCAAAAAGGTGGAGCTGCTCTCCAATGTCTACAATCACGTGATCCACAGAACCGAGAGGGGATTTAATCTCCTTCTTCTTGGGTGGACCGATGGATACAGCTTCCTTCCGGTCCAGTACATCATGCTTGCTTCGGCCAAGGCTAAGAGCCGCATCTGCGACGTATACGACAAGCACCTGCGTCATAACACCAACGCGTACAAGAGACGGGTGGATGCAATTACGCAAAAGCCCGTGATTGCACTTCAGTTGCTTCGCTTCGCCATTGACGCTGATATCAAAGCCGAATACGTGCTCATGGATACCTGGTTCACGACAGAACCGTTCATCTGCAACATCAAGAACCTCGGCCTTGAGGTGATCGGCATGCTCAAAGATACCAAGCAGCAGTATTGGTACAAAGGCAGGCTGTATAACCTGAAAGGCCTTGCGAAGACTGCCATCCGTCATTGCCCGCAGGGGAACCTGTTCGGGTCCATTGTTGTCAAAACGAAGTATCAGCAGCTTCCTGTCAAGCTGGTCTTTGTCCGCAATCGCAACAAGAAGGATGAGTACATCATCCTTCTGACCACTGCGGTGACTCTGCCCGACAGTGAGGTAGTCAGAATCTATGGCTACAGGTGGGGCATCGAGGTATGCTTCAGGGCATGTAAGTCCCTTCTCAAGCTTGGCAAGGAGTTTCAAGGACTCAGCTACGACGTAACCGACAGCACAACTGCACTCGTGCTCACACGATTTCTCATTCTCGAGTATATCCGTCGCAAGAAGAATGATCCCAAGACCATCTGTGAGCTGTTCTTCGTCTGCTGTGATGACATTCAGGATATTTCCCTGAAGCAGTCGATTGACCGTCTTGCTGCAATGCTGATCGAGGGGGTCAGAACAGGTGATGTCTCCATTCAGATCTCCGAAAAGATGCGTAGCGACCTGACGAACTGGTTTTCGACACAGCCTGAGTTTATACAGAACCTGTTCCGCGACTTCCTAAATTTGTTTCTAACAAGCGATAAAGTTGCATAATGCTGTCAAGTTTCAAAAAATCACCTGTTGAGCAAGAAACCATCGGCTGTTACAGCATTTTTCAAGTGGGAAGTTTGAGTAATAAGTGTAAGAACGAGGGGGAACCGTGATTGGAAACTCTTCTTTATTGTGAGCTTCATATATTGTCGATCAGCGTTCTGATGGTTCTTTTGTATCTCTATCGCAGGCAGGAGGACCACACCCTCTCCGGGCACTGGTTCAACAGAGTCCTGATCGCCTTCATCCTGCTCTTTGGCGTGGACCTTGTTTTGGAACTGCTCGTGGGAAACATGCACTCGGATCTGAGCTACTGGCGGGGCTGGATGGTCTACCTGATCGCCTACAACCTGGCGGCGGCCATCTGGTGCAGCTACTCGGAGACCCAGGTGTACGAGGCCATCTTTCCGGACCGGCGCTTTTTCTCGTTTCTTCGGACGATCATCATCGTCAACTGCGCCATCAGCACGGTCTGCCTGATCTTCGGACGGGACTTCTTCACCAGCGCCCACTACCTGCACTCTGCCACTGGGTACTTTGTCACCGAGGCCACGCTCCTCTTCGCACTCCTTGTTGCCACTTCGATCCGGCTGTACGTCGCCACGTCGGACATTGCGGATGCCAACCAGCGGCATGTGAAATACCTGTGTGCCTCGGTCCCCTTCTTTCTGATCGGGGGCCTGGTCCTCGCCCTGGCAAGTCAGAACGCCACCCTGGCGGACTTGCCGATCACCGTGATCCTGATCGTCTGCTTTCTGGACACCACCTCGCGGCAGATCTCCACGGACAAGCTCACCGGCATCAACAACCGCCAGTATCTGATGAGTTTTGTCGTGCAGGAGATTCAGAACCAGGAGGAGAAAAAGGAGAAGGCGCCGGGCCTGTTCCTGCTCATGATCGACGTGGACTTCTTCAAGGAGGTCAACGACCGCTACGGCCACCAGGAGGGCGACGAGGCATTGATCCGGGTTGCAGATGTGCTCAAGACCTCCTGCGCCTGCTACGCCGGCAGGGCTTTTCTGGCCCGCTTCGGCGGGGATGAGTTCATCATCGTCTGCGAGGCGGAGAATCCGGATCAGGTATCCGAGTTCCGGGAAAAGATTCTCATGACCATGCAGCAGTTCAATGTCTGGACCTACGAGAAGGACGCCAAGCCCTTCGATCCCCAGGATCCGCTGCACAACCTGCAGCTGTCGGTGGGCATTGGCTCCTACAAGCCCGGCATGACCCCGGTGGAGCTCTTAAAGTCCGCGGACAAGGACCTCTATCGCATCAAGGCGGAGCACCACTCCATCCGCAACAAGAGACACGATCTCGCCTGCGATCTCTCCGAGGCACCCCTCTAATGGGGTTCTCCCGTTCCACCATATGATCCAACTGTTTAACCGCCGCTGCCCACCGGGCGCGGCGTTTTTTGCGCGGAGGATGCGCTGCAGCAGGAAGAAACGAAAGGAAAGAGGGCTGTCTCGAGGGACAGTCCTCTTTTCTTTACAGCCGGTGCGGGTACCCTTGATATGTACCCAGAATTCTGGACACATTGACTATCATGAGGCACCACAACTGGATGCGATCCTGTATTGTACAGGAGGCATCCAGTTTGTTTTCTTCTGGATTCTCCTGTTGTTATGGTAATCGATATCATCATCGACTGCAGTAACGAATTTCTCAAAGGACTTGACTCTCCTGGAACAGGTTGTAGCGAGGGTCCCCGAAGAACTGGTAGTAGAGGGCAGTGATTCCCTGCATCGCCAAATACCACACAAGAATCTCTCCCACCATGCGCGGGATGCTGCGGCTCTTTTTCCCAAGAAAGATCACAATCAGCGCGATGTACACCAGAGAGAGCGACAGGCGCAGCTTGCTGGCCTTCACATCGATGATGATTTCGTTCCAATATCTCATGCCGCAGTTCCTCCCCGCCCGCCCCGAAGGGGACAGTATCCTCTGCCGACAGCATAACACAACCGATGCCGATTTTGAGACCGGAAAAGGCGCAGCCCCCGATGTTGGGACTGCGCCTTTCCGAAATCTATTTCTATGTGCTTTTGAGCGAAACACCTTACTTGTTCTGCAGGGCCCTCACCGCTGCGAAGCCGTTCTCCAGATCCCAGATGATGTCGTTGACATCCTCGGTACCGATGGAGAGGCGGATCGTGTTCTGGCCGATCTGCTGTTCCGCAAGCTCCTCCGGGGAGAGCTCTGCGTGTGTGGTGGTAGCGGGATGTACCATCAGGCTCTTCACATCCGCCACGTTGGCGAGCAGAGAGAAGATCTGCAGGGCATCGATGAAGGCGAAGGCCTCCTTCTGGCCGCCCTTGATGTTGAAGGTGAAGATGGAACCCGCACCGTTCGGGAAGTACTTCTCATACAGGGCGTGATCCGGATGATCCGGGAGAGAGGGATGGTTGACCTTCTCCACCAGCGGATTGCTCTGCAGGTACTCGATGACCTTCTTCGTGTTCTCGATGTGCTTGTTCAGGCGAAGAGACAGCGTCTCCAGGCCCTGCAGCAGGATCCAGGCGTTGAACGGGGAGATGGTAGCGCCCTCGTCGCGCAGCAGGATCGCACGGATGTAGGTGATGAATGCGGCCTTGCCCGCTGCCTGCACGAAGGAGATGCCGTGGTAGGACGGGTTGGGCTCGGTGAACTGCGGATACTTGTCGGACTTGGACCAGTCAAAGGTGCCGCCGTCGACGATGATGCCGCCGAGGGAGGAGCCGTGGCCGCCGATGAACTTCGTTGCGGAGTGGACCACCACATCTGCGCCGTGCTCGATCGGGCGGATCAGGTAAGGGGTGCCGAAGGTGTTGTCCACGATGACCGGAAGTCCGTGCCGATGGGCGATCTCGGCGATCGCATCGATGTCCGGAATGTCGGAGTTCGGGTTGGTCAGGGTCTCAATGAAGACGGCCTTGGTGTTGGGCTGAATGGCTGCCTCGACCTCCTTCAGATCCCGGGCATTGACGAACGTGGTGGAGATGCCGAATCCCGGAAGGGTGTGCTTTAACAGGTTGTAGGAGCCGCCGTAGATGGTCTTCTGTGCCACGATGTGATCTCCTGCTCCTGCAAGAGCCGTGACCGCGTAGGTGACGGCTGCGGCGCCGGAGGCAACCGCAAGACCTGCCACTCCGCCCTCCAGGGCTGCCAGCCGATCCTCGAGGACGGCCTGGGTGGAGTTGGTCAGTCTTCCGTAGATGTTGCCGGCATCGCGCAGGCCGAACCGGTCCGCTGCGTGCTGTGCGTTGTGGAAGACGTAGGACGTGGTCTGATAGATCGGGACCGCTCTGGAATCCGTTGCGGGATCGGCCTTCTCCTGGCCTACGTGTAACTGCAGTGTCTCAAAACCAAACTTGTGCTCGCTCATGATTTTCTCCTAATTCTGAACCGGTCCGCCTCCTGCAGAGAAATGGTTCTGCCGTGGCGCCGGTGTTCTCACTTTTTATTTGGCGTTAGTAAAGAACCGGGTTGATGGGTTCCATACCACAACCTCCATGGTGAACTCTCGACGCGATAATGTCCGATGAAGATATAGAATCCCCATTTGGAGCTCTTTTCTTCTCCGCATAATGCCTATCTTGTTATTTATAGTCACATACTCGGCAAGTGAGTGTATGTGTTTAGGCAATCTAGGTGATGCTTTGTTACATGATGCAACACAGCACGGATAGGAGTGTACCCAGCTCGAGCTCAAAGTGAGGTATTAGTGGTCTCATGCTAGGCGATCGCTTATCAACCCGTTTCTTAACTAACGCCTTTTATTTTTTCTTATTTTGTATTCGGGTTGTATGGCCTTTGCGGGAGCCTGTTTTCTGCGCCCGGATCACATTCGGGCGGTGGCGCCTCCCACCAGGCAGCGGCGGTTTGTGGTCTGCATTCCGTTCGCTCCTTTCTTGGTATTCCTATTACTTTAATAGGTTTTGTTTGTCGATGACCATACGATATCCTTAACTTCCAGCGGGGTGATGACTTTACAAAGCGGCCCAGAGGCAATTCCAACGTTTTGCCTCTGGGCCGTACTTTTTCATTTTTGGAGCTTCAACCCTGGATGAATGCAAGGACCTCTTCGTAAGTTTTCGTACTTTTCTTCATCGCCGTGGAGATCGCTTTCAGTGCTTTCTGCTCTTTCTTCCTCTGGAGCTCCTTCAGCCTTTTCTGCTCATCATCGTATTTCGCCTTTACTTTATCAACCGCGTCTTGCTGCTTTCTGATTGCTTCATCGATCTGGGCAAATGAACTCTGTTCTTCCATTGCGTAAACCTCCTCTTCTATTCCTCACTGCTCTCTGCAGCGGTCTGATCGTATTTCTCAAACTGATCGGCAAGCTTCTCTGCTTCCCGCTTCACAGTTCCGCTATTCATGCCAAACGCGGAAAGGATCATTTTCTGATTGGCGTTAGTAAAGAACCGGGTTGATGGGTTCCATACCACAACCTCCATGGTGAACTCTCGACGCGATAATGTCCGATGAAGATATAGAATCCCCATTTGGAGCTCTTTTCTTCTCCGCATAATGCCTATCTTGTTATTTATAGTCACATACTCGGCAAGTGAGTGTATGTGTTTAGGCAATCTAGGTGATGCTTTGTTACATGATGCAACACAGCACGGATAGGAGTGTACCCAGCTCGAGCTCAAAGTGAGGTATTAGTGGTCTCATGCTAGGCGATCGCTTATCAACCCGTTTCTTAACTAACGCCTTCTGATTTTTCGTAACTGCGTAATCCATGTGATATCGGCCATCTGTGAGTTTCGTCATCTGAATCATTTCCAGCTCGGCAAGCGCACCAGGCACTGTCATGAAATTCGGGTCATCCCCATTCTTATCCTTTTGGTCTTTCAGAAGACTGTAGATTTCACTGCGGACCGTCAGTGCGAGGAATTCAATAAAAATCTTGGATGATGCGGATCCTGTCGATGCCACCCGTATCGTCGCATCCCCAAGAAAGCTCTTGTCACTTCCAAAGAGTTTTTCCGATGCATCACGGCTTTTGTAAATCCTGTAAGCAGTCACTGCATCCATTTCCTCTGACGTGATGATTGCGAAGTATCCACACGTTTTCAGCTCTGCTTCAATGACATCTGTTTTCTCCACTGCAGTCACAAAGACCTCCGGGTCTTTTGGATCCATTATGATGTCGAAGTAATTCTCATAATCCTTCGGAATCGTCACTTTCTTTCCTGTGAGCTTTTTCAGCTTTTCCCCGATTTCGGAAATTTTGTCCTCCAGAGTCTTGCGCTCTACGTGCTCCTTGAACGTGGAGTGATACAGATGGAAATACCTCTCACGGTCCGCAAGATCAGCCTTTTCCGTCATGCCATAGACTCCACTGTTGTTGATCTTGCAATCCCGCTTTTCTTCAAACAGCCCGCGGTGCTCCAGAATCATTTTGCTGATCAGATCCTTTTGACCCTTGCACATGATTATGAAGCTCAAACCGTTTTTATCCAGATACCGCAGATTGTCTTCTGAGAAATATCCCCGATCTATGATGAACGTCGCTTTGCTATACCCATAGCCTTTTGCCTTACCAACGATGTACGCAAGCTGAGAAACATCCGGTATACTGCCGGGATACCATTCATAGAACAATGGCATCCTGTTATCCAGATCGTATCCAATCGCATAATTGAAGATCTTTCCTTTTACGCCATCCTTGGAATGCCCCGGTTCCGCCGTTTCGATATCTCCGGACTGACAGTGCTTGTTCGTCGAATCATAGGATATATTCACCTTCTGATTGTGATCTCTGTCTGCATTCCAGTCATTTAAGAATCCTTGGATCTGTTCATCCGTGATGGAACCGAGCAGATTCGAAATCGACGAATCACTGTACCGATGCATGCTGTCCGTAAACAGCGGATGGTTGAATGTGTAGATGGGATAATACAGTGCCTTGTTATCCTCTGTGACGATGGAGTATGCCATCAGATCCATGATCTTTCCGGCATCTTTTGCTTCGAAATGCTGGAGCAGTTTTTTCTTCATTTTGAGTTTTTCCATCACCTTCTGGATGATCAGAAACGCCCCAAAGTTGATTGTTACCGACCTCGTCGGATCCACCTCTTCCGGCGGATATGCCAGATCCGGGAAATAGATCATGAAGTTCTCGTTGGGGTACATCTTGTCCAACTGATCCTTGACCCGTTTTCCGATAATCTTGTGCTTCGACAGTGTATACTTTTTGTCTTTATCGTATTTTCGTTCCTCGGCGTATCGAACGTACTCAGTCCCGTTTTTAGAAAGATACGTAATGCCCTTAACGTCCGGAATGCCCACCGGCGTCGTGAGATACATGAATCGTCCTCCCTTCCGAAATACGAGTTATACTTTCTCACTCGTATTGTCTCACTTTTTCGTCCTAAAAGCAAGCATAGAAAAAGCCGCAAACCGTTATTTTTCAACGTTTTGCGGCTCTCGCTATTTGACTCTCACTGGATTCGAGTGAGAAGATTATTGGAAGTTCAGGGATATCATAGGAACCCGATATGGGCAAATATCGATTTCCGATTGCTTGCTATCGGTTTCACTTATAACAGTATTCCCGAATCGTGTTGCTTTCTCCCGGCACCGGGACCGCCGCCGGTTCACCGAATTTTTACCGATTTTCAGGGCAAATCCGGGGATTTCCCGTGCTATACTGACAGGAGAGGACCTGTGTGCCGGGCACACAGTGGGGAACATTTCGAAAGGATTGGAGGACCAGAAGTATGAGCGAACCGTATGATCACGACGATACCGGAAAACCGACCCCCCAGGTGCCAGAGGAGACCGCACAAGCGGCAAAAGAAGAGGAAACCGCTTCCGCGGCGCCGGAGGAATCCGTGACACCGAAGGAGGAAGCGCCAAACGCATCCGAGGCAAAACAGACCGAAGCGGAGCAGACACCGCCGGAACCGGAGCCCGCTCCCGCCGCTACTACCGGGGAGACCGCAGAGGGCGGGGCGGCATCCCCGACCCGGACCGAGCTTCTCGACGAGGCGGAGCGGCTCGGGCGGATGGTGAAAAAGAACAAGAAGACGATCCGGAGCCTTCGGGTGTGGCTGGTGATCGTTCTGATCCTGGCAGCGGCCGGGATCGGCGGTCTCTGCTACGATTCCAGCACCAAACTGAAGACGGCCGATGCGAACATCGCCGCCCTGACAGACGAGGTCAACTCCACCCAGAAGGAGCTCGAGGAGACGAGCGCCGACCTGGACTCCGTGACGCAGCAGCTCACGGATACCCAGAATCAGCTCGACACGGCAAACGCCAACCTAAAGGATGCCCAGGACGCCCTGGCCACCGCCGAGGAGACCAACAAGAGCCTGCAGGATACCGTGGACCAGATGACGGACAGCATGGAGGAGCTCCAGTCCACCATCGAGAGCGTCGAGTCCGCAATCCAGGAGCAGGAGGGCAGCACCTCCTCTGACAGCGGCACCACGAACTACGCCGACTACTGGGCGAGCAAGAAGAAGGAGGCTGAGGCCGCGCAGGAGAAGTTCCAGAGCCTGCTGAAGAGCATCACCGGCTCCTCCTTCGGAAGCGGCGCAGCGAGCACCGAGGATGCCACCACAGAGAGCTCTTCTGAGAGCTCGTCCGAGAGCGCTTCCACAGATTCCACAGAGAAGTCCACGACAAAGTCCGCCGAATCCTCCACGGAATCTGCCACCGAGTCCGCCACCGAAAGCGCTGACACGGCCTCCTCGAAGACCAAGTCATCCAGCTCCGCCAGGGACCTCGGCCTGAACATCTCCAGCATCGCCTTCTGAATGCTGAAATCATGAAAGGAAAGAAAAGAGCACCTGCCGGTGCTCTTCTTTCTTCTGCCGATTCGTTTTTTCCGTTTGGAACTTTTCCGATCCGGCAGGTTTGTTGACATTTTGATACACAGCACCTAAGATGGCTGCAAGACACGCAAGGAAGTGGTTTTCCCGCTTCCCTGCGTTTTTTTGTATGCGGGAGGCATGTCCTATGTTTCATCCGATTCAGCCCTATTTCGCATTCAGCACCGACCGCTATTACAAGCGGCGACATCGCTCACCTGTATGCGTACACCTGCCACAACGGCGCAGACCAGGCGGCCATTGTCATTCCCGACGGCTGCATCGACGTGATGTTTGACATCACTTCGGATGACGCCGCTGCCATGGCGGCCGGGACGGTGCTCGCCGGCACCAGGTCACCCATGGTGCAGAATCACACCTACTTCGGCATCCGGTTTGCGCCGGGCGTCATGCCGGTATTTCTGGACGGAACGTTTCGGGAACTCATTGAGGCAACAAGGATCGGATGCTCAGAAATCCTGGATTCCATCACGCTGACCTCCTTTTTCCGGTTCTGATTTCGGAATGTCCCGGTACCAAAAGGAGCCCCAGGCCGGGACGATCTCCCTGGCCTGGGGCTCCTTTGCCTTACCGTTATCCGCATTGCAGACGGCAGGAAGGACAAATACTTGTAAAAATCGGAACTGGCATCGCGCAGCGGATTTCTCCCTGCGGCATAAAAAAGGAGACAGGAGGGAAGAAGTTCTTCCCTTCTGTCTCCTGCAGACATCGCAGCTGCGAAATCTCTCTTATAAAATCAGATCACCTGCTCCAGCACGGGGCGATACGGAATGCCGACGGCGGTCAGCACGTCTGCCGCCTCCCGAACTGGGACGATGGTCAGCTTGTCCAGAACCTCCTGCTGTACGTCCTTCAGATCCTCCTGGTTGTCCGCCGGGATGAAGACCTTGGTGACGCCGGCCCGCTGGGCTGCCATCAGCTTCTCCGGCAGACCGCCGATGGCGGTCACCGCGCCGCGCAGGGACATCTCGCCCGTCATTGCGATGTGGCTGTCCACCGCATGGCCGGTCACCAGCGAGGCGATGGCCGTGGTCAGGGTGATGCCGGCAGAGGGACCATCCTTCGGGACTGCCCCCTCCGGGACATGGATGTGCAGGTCGTTCTCCTCAAAGAGCTGCGCCTTCTCCGGGAACATGCTCTTCACCACGCTCACCGCGATCTGGGCTGACTCCTTCATCACATCGCCGAGCTTGCCGGTCAGGATCAGCTTGCCGGAGCCCTTGGTAAAGAGCGTCTCGATGTAGAGAATCTCGCCGCCCACCTGGGTCCAGGCAAGGCCGGTCACCACACCGGGCTTGGGGCTCTCGAGCACGCTGTC
The DNA here is from genome assembly GCA_022483465.1 of Lachnospiraceae bacterium. Classification (GTDB taxonomy): domain Bacteria; phylum Bacillota; class Clostridia; order Lachnospirales; family Lachnospiraceae; genus CAG-791. The sequence continues at coordinate 1,195,818 of JAKVNF010000001.1, forward strand.
GTGGTGGACGGGATGCATGTCCAGCGCCTCCCGGAGCGAATCCTCGGTCACCGTGATCTGTGCCTTGGGGTCAGCGGAGATCTTCACCGCCGCCGTCCTGCAGAGGGTGTCGATCCGCTTGCGAAGGCCCCGGACACCGGCCTCCATCGTGAAGTCGGAGATGATCCTGCGGAGCACATCATCGTCCACTGCAAGCTGTCCCTTCGGGATGCCCATGGCCTCCATGGACTTCGGAAGCAGGTGCTTTTTCGCGATCTGGAGCTTCTCATCCGGCGTGTAGCCGCTGAACTGGATGACCTCCATCCGGTTCAGGAGCGGCTCCGGGATCGTGTCCGTCGTGTTTGCCGTGCAGATAAAAAACACGTTGGAGAGATCATAGGGCACGTTCATGTAGTGATCCGTGAAGGTGTTGTTCTGCTCCGGATCCAGGACCTCCAAGAGGGCGCTGGCGGGATCGCCGTTGTAGGACTCTCCCAGCTTGTCCACCTCATCCAGCACCATCACCGGGTTGGAGACGCCACTCTTGGCAATGCCGTCCATGATGCGGCCGGGCATTGCGCCGATGTAGGTTCTGCGGTGGCCGCGGATATCTGCCTCATCCCGCACGCCGCCGAGGCTGACCCGGACGTACTTTCTTCCCAGGGCCCGGGCAATGCTCTTGCCGATGCTGGTCTTGCCGGTGCCGGGGGCACCCACAAACAACAGGATCGAGCCCTGTTGCTCCTTGCGCAGGTTCATGACGGCGATCTGCTGGATGATGCGCTGCTTGACCTTCTTGAGGCCGTAGTGGTCCTCATCCAGGATCTCCTGCGCCTTGCCCAGGTCGATGAAGGACTGCTCCTCCTTCTTCCAGGACAGGCCGGTCACGAAGTCCAGCCAGTCGTAGAGCATGCCGGCCTCCTGGCCGTCCTGCCCCTCCTGCTGCAGCCGGGAGAGAACCTTCCTGGCTTCCTTCCTGGCATCCTCGTTCATGCCGGACGCATCGATCTTCTTTGCGAACTTCTGCACGTCGGAGACGTTCTCCGGGTGCAGCTCGTCCAGCTCCTTCTGCAGGTACTCCATCTGCCTGCGGATCGCCGCCTCACGGTAGCGGTCCTGATACTCCTTCTGCTGGGAGGCGTTGGCCTCCCCGGTCACCTTGGCGACCTCCAGGTACTCATAGAGGATCTGCTCGAGCTTCTCGGTGCGCTTTGCCTCGGAGTCCTCCTCCAGGATCTGGTAGCGCTCCTCATTGGAGAGAGACAGCCAGGGCGAGACGCCAGCAGCGAGTGTCCCGATGGAGTTGATGTGCTCCGCATAGGCCTTGACCCAGGCGCCCCACTGATACCCCTCCGAGAGGGAGATGATCTCCTTCTTCAGGGCCTGGAGTTTCTGGTAGCTCGCGGTCTCATCCAGATCCTGGATGTCGCTGCGCCGCGAGAGCGTCAGGTCAATCGTGTGATCGCTGTTGACATAGGCGCTGTCCACGTTGACGCGGTTCATCGTCTTGATGCCGATGTATCCCTCCTGGTTGATCTCACTGACCACGCCCGACACGCCGATGGGATAGAAGCTCTCGTCGGTCCAGTCCTCCCGCTCCTTGGGCTCTTTCAGCACCAGGAGGGTGACCTTCTCGTTGAGGGCCACGCCCCGTCCGGCCAGCTTCTCGAAGTCCGGCGTCTGGAAATAGATGTCCGCATAGGGGACAATCAGCTTGTTATATACCGGTACCACCAACATGGTTTGTTTCCTCCTTCAAATTTTGTCAGCACTCATCTTTGATGAGTGCCAATCCCAGAGTTAAAAGGAAAGCCCGCTTCGGGGCTTGCCAAAACCTTTACATTTGTCTAAGATTGTTGTGATCATACTCCCAGCCTGGACAGTTGTCAAGGTTCCGGTTCGGAGTTTATTTTTCTTTTAGAAATTTGATTGGAGGTGCAGATTTCAGCCCATGTACAGAGGAAACAATCCCATCGCGCGCACATCCCAGCAGAACATCGCGGACGCCCTGGTGCGCCTTCTCAAGCAGGAGCCCTACTCCTCCATCACGATCAGCGGGATATGCCGGGAGGCGGACGTCTCCCGGCAGACCTTCTACAGCCTCTTCTCCTCCCGGGAGAACATCGTCCTGTATCTGCTCGACACCTGTCACACCTTTGAGCCGGGGAAGGAGTGCAGCAACACCCTCTCCCTCTCCATCCTGAGCCGGGAGTACGCCGCCTACCTCATCGACAAGCGGGAGCTCCTGACCCTGCTGGAGCAGAACGACCTCATCTACCTGCTCCACGGGAGTCTCTACGACTCCTTCATCCAGTGCCCCTGCTTTCTGCGGGGCGAGACGCCGGCGCGGCGCGCCTTCTGCTCCGAGTTCATCGCCGGCGGGCTCTCGGGCATCGCCCGGATCTACGTGGAGCAGGGGACCGGCCTCTCCCAGGATGCCCTGACCGAGACCATCCGTGCCCTGTTCTCCGGGGAGATGTTCCCGGAAAAGTAGTCTGTGCCCCCGGAAAGCGTAAATTTTGTGTGAAATTGCGTGAAATTGCGCGACGGTTCTTTTGGAACCTGCCGCCGCGTGGTAGGATAGTTCCGAAGCGGATTTCGACAAAAATACATCCAGATGAAGAGAACGATACAGGGAAAACATGTTGGTGCAGAGAATTGAAAAGACTGCAGAGGGGGAACATGGGGGCGTCCGCATCACGTATGCGGCGACCTGGCGCTATGACAGCGGCTTTGTCCTTTCCGCGGCGCAGGCGATCCTGGACAGCGACATGAAGGACCCCCGGGACGTGAAGCACCTGATCTGCGACGGAGAGGAGGTCACGTTCCTTGCGCGGGAGGCAGGGCTTATGCTCTCCAATCTTCCCCAAATCCAGAACTGCCAGACGCTCACCCTCTCCGGCATCAGTAGGATCATGGAGGTACCAGTGACGTTCACCTTCCGGGCAGGGAGTGAGACGGTGCTCCTGGAGAGCCCCGCTGCGCGCTACTTTGCCAAGTACGGGGGCCACGTCTTTGACCGGTACCTGGACGGCATTGAGATCACCGCCTGGTGCGCGGTGGCCCTGAAGCGGGCGGCAGCGCAGAATGCCCCTGCGGATTCCAGCTCCGCAGAGGGGGAGACAACAGCATAATACAAGCGGGCAGCTGCTTCCGGACCACCGGGGCACCTGCCCGCTTTTTGCAGGATTCCGATTGCCTTTCCGATTTTCCCGGGAGTATCATTCGGATGTTCCATTTGGCATTTTTGAGGAGGACAATGAGGTGATGAGACATTTCAGGCAGCTGATGGCAGCGGCGGCAGCCGCGATTCTGACCGCGTCCCTGGCAGGCACACCGGTTCTGGCCGCAGGCAGCAGCACCCAGGCGTACATCGACGCAAACAACCGGGCGCTGGTCTCCTGCTACGGACACCCGCAGCTCTACAATGAGGACATCAACATCTATTACGGCCAGCACCGGCCCACATCCCTGGAGCGGGGCGGCACCGTCTACGCCGACAAGGGCCGCACCCAGGTGGACCCCCACCTCGGCTTCTACACGGAGGACTACATCTGGACCTATGATGCGGCCGGAAACCTGGCCCACACCGACGGATCCCTGGGAGATGCGGGCAGCTTCGCCTATGACGCGTCCGGCTATGTCCTCGCCGCGGCCAATGCGGACACCGACGGCACCCTCACCCAGACATCCCTGACCTACACCTACAACGAGGCGGGCCAGATCACCGGCATGACATCGACCAGCAGCGAGTGGGTCAACACCTTCACCTATGACCAGTACGGGCGGATCTCCGACATGAACGGCACCACCCAGGACGGGCACACCAGCAACAACCACTACACCTACAAGAACAACCGGCTGGTGAAGGCGGTGTACACCAATGACGGCGCGATCACGCTCCAGAGAAACTACACCTACAACAGCGCAAAGCAGCTCACCAAGGTCACGGGGAGCGACGGGACCGAGTTTACCTACACCTACAACGCCGACGGCTCCCTGGCATCCTGCCACGAGTACTACGCGATCGCACCCCAGGAGGAGGGCGATGCGGTGACCTACGCCGACGAGTACTACAACTACAGCTACTGAGCGAAGCAGAGGCTCCCATCAGACAGGCCCTTCCGGAAAACCCGGAGGGCCTGTTTTTTTCGGGAATGCGAAAAAGGGCTGTCCCCCGGCACGCGGTGTGCCATGGGGACAGCCCTTTCTTACTTACTGCTTTGTGATGTCAGCGGCTCAGTTGCGCTCCCATCTCCAGTCGCGGATCTCCGGAAGATCCTGGCCGTACTCGTGGATGTACTGCTTGTGCTCCACCAGGCGGTCACTCATCTTCTGATACAGGTAGGCGCCGCGGTTTCCAAGGCCGGGCAGGAGCTTTAACGCATCCTGGACCAGGTGGAAGCGGTCGATGTCGTTCTGCACACGGACATCGAAAGGCGTCGTGATGGTGCCCTCCTCCTTGTAGCCGCGCACGTGCATCAGGCGGTTGTTGTGGCGGCGGTAGGTGAGCTCATGGATCAGCGTCGGATAGCCATGGAAGTTGAAGATCACCGGCTTGTCCTTCGTGAACAGCATGTCGTACTCCGCATCGGTCAGGCCGTGCGGGTGCTCGGTGGAGGGCTGCAGCTTGAACAGGTCGACCACGTTGATGAAGCGGATCTTCACCTCCGGGAGCTCCCGGTTGAGGATGTCAACTGCTGCCAGGGCCTCGAGGGTCGGAGTCTCACCGGCGCAGGCGAAGACGATATCCGGCTCCTGACCCTGGTCGTTGGATGCCCACTCCCAGATGCCGATGCCCTGGGTGCAGTGGCGGACCGCCTCGTCCATGGACAACCACTGGGGCCGCTCGTGCTTGGAGGCGATGATCACGTTCACGTAGTTGCGGCTGCGGATGCAGTGATCAAAGGTGGACAGCAGGGTGTTGGTGTCCGGAGGCAGATACAGGCGCACCACGTCTGCCTTCTTGTTGGCGATGTGGTCCATGAAGCCCGGATCCTGGTGGGTGAAGCCGTTGTGGTCCTGCTGCCAAACCGTGGAGCACATGATCAGGTTCAGGGAAGCGATCTTCTCTCTCCAAGGCAGCTGGTTGCAGACCTTGAGCCACTTGGCGTGCTGCGCAGCCATGGAGTCGATGATGCGGGAGAAGGCCTCATAGGTGTCAAAGAAGCCGTGGCGGCCGGTCAGCAGGTAGCCCTCCAGCCAGCCCTCGCACATGTGCTCGGAGAGCATGGAGTCCATGACTCTGCCGTCGGGATCCAGGTGGTCATCCTCGGGGGTGCGCATCGCGTTCCAGTCGCGGTTCGTCTCCTGGAAGACCGCGTTGAAGCGGTTGGAGTTGTTCTCATCCGGGGAGAAGATGCGGAAGTTGCGGCTCTTCTCGTTGAGCTTGAAGATATCCCGCACGAACTTGCCCAGCTCGGTGGTGTCCTGTCCGTCCTTCTCGCCGTGCTTCTTGACCTCCACCGCATAGTCGCGGAAGTCCGGCAGCACCAGATCGTGCAGGAGCTTGCCGCCGTTGGCGTGGGGGTTGGCACCGATCCGGCGGTCCCCCTTCGGGGCCAGATCCCGGATCTCCTTGCGGAGCGTGCCGTTCTCGTCGAAGAGTTCCTCCGGATGGTAGCTGTGCAGCCAGTCGGAGAGGATCTGCAGGTGCTCCGGCTTGTCCATCATCACGGGCACCTGGTGTGCCAGGAAGTTGCCCTCGATGCGGTTGCCGTCGACGACCTTCGGGCCGGTCCATCCCTTGGGGGTGCGCAGGACGATCATCGGCCACACGGGTCTTGTGGTGTCACCGGTGGTTCTCGCATGCTCCTGGATGCCCTTGATTCGCTCGATCACCGTGTCCATGGTCTCTGCCATCTTGCGGTGCATCGTCATCGGGTCATCGCCCTCGACGAAGTAGGGCTCCCAGCCGCAGCCGTGGAAGAAGTTCACCAGCTCCTCATGGGAGAGCCGGCCGAAGACGGTGGGGTTGGCGATCTTGTAGCCGTTCAGGTTCAGGATCGGCAGGACAGCGCCGTCGTGGACGGGGTTCAGGAACTTGTTGCTCTGCCAGCTGGTGGCCAGAGGGCCGGTCTCCGCCTCGCCGTCGCCGACGATCACAGTGGCGATCAGGTCCGGGTTGTCAAACACCGCGCCGAAGCCGTGGGCGATGGAGTAGCCCAGCTCGCCGCCCTCGTGGATGGAACCGGGGGTCTCCGGAGCGCAGTGTGAGGGCACGCCGCCGGGGAAGGAGAACTGCTTGAACAGCTTCTGCAGGCCCGCCTCATCCTGGGTGATGTTCGGATAGACATCGGTGTAGGAGCCGTCCAGATAGTCGTTGGCGATGAAGAAGTTTCCGCCATGTCCGGGACCGGAGAGCAGGATCATGTCCAGATCATAGCGCTTGATCACACGGTTGCAGTGGACGAAGACGAAGTTCTGTCCGGGCACCGTCCCCCAGTGGCCGACGATCTTCTTCTTGACCATGTCCATCGTCAGTGGCTCCCGCAGCAGCGGGTTCTTCAGCAGGTACAGCTGGCAGGCGGACAGGTAGTTCGCCGCTCTCCAGTACTGGTTCATCCTGGTCAGCAGCTCGTCGGTGATGGGCCCCTTTTCCGGGATGGTTGCGGTGGTATCGCTCATGTTTCCCTCCTATAATGAAATGACTTTTATAAAATATCCTTACAGAATCATTAAATCCCAAATCGGCGCGCTGCGCAAGGTTACAAAGGACGAAATTCCAGCCAAGATTTGACAAAGTTTTATCAATCTTTGCGCGCAAAAAAAGGAGCACGGTGCGCGCCGCCATCCGGCCGCTGCCGTGCTCCCCTCCTCAGGGTCCTGTGTTGTCCTGCACCGTGACGCCGGTGCCGGTGTCCGAATCCGTCCCGGCCGTGGAGGTGGAGGCTGCCGCATTCGCGGCGTCCAGCGCCGCCTGGGCCTGCTGTACCTGGGCCACTGCCGTGTTGTAGTTGTTGGTTGCCGTGTCCACCACGGACTGGGCATTGGCGATCTGCGCCGCGTCACCGCTGGCATTGGCGGCGTCCAGCGCCGCCTGCGCATCACTCAAGATCTGCGCCGCCGTCTGCTCGTTCTGGTTGGCCTCATCCAGGGCCTGCTGCTCCAAGGAGGTGGTGGTGTCCTGGGTGGTCTCCTCCTGCGGCTCCTCCTGCACGCTGCTCTGGTGGTAGGCCGCGCTGCAGGACTCCGTGGGGATCGTGTCCGTCGCGAAGTACTCGGTGATAGACGTGCTGTCGCACAGCCCCGCCACCGCCAGCTTCCCGGAGACCGTGCAGATCGTCGCCTGCTCCACGTCGGAGGGCTGGGTGAAGTCGGAGTAGTCCAGGTTTTCGTGGACCCGCTCCATCACCGCCTGCCAGATGATCTTGGCGATGCTGGCCTCCGAGCCGGAGAGGTTCGTGTTCTCGTCGTACCCCGCCCAGGTGGTGCAGGTGTAGTAGTTGGAAAAGCCCGCAAACCAGACGTCGTTCTCATCGGAGGTCGTTCCGGTCTTGCCGGCGACCGGGGTCTCAGAGATCTGGCACATGGTGCCGGTGCCGCTGGTCACCACGTCCTCCATAGCCGAGGTCAGAAGATAGGCCGTGGAGTCCCTGAGGACCGTGCGCGTCTTCTGGTTCGTGTTGTCCAGAATCACATTTCCATCGTGGTCCGTGATCTTCGTGTAGAACTTCGGCTCCATGTACACGCCGCCGTTGGCGATCGTCGCATAGGCCGCGTTGAGCTCGATGTTTTTCACGCCGTTGGTGACGCCGCCCAGTGCCAGGGTCTGCCGCACGTCGGAGTAGATGCTCCCGTTGATCTCCTCGTTGTCCACCAGGGTGGTGAAGCCGAAGTTCAGAAGGTACGCATAGCCCAGCTCCGGCGTGATGTCCGTCAGGCACTTGACCGCAATGATGTTCATGGAATCCCGGATGGCGGTCCGGATCGTCGTGGTGCCCCGGTAGGCCTCCCCATACCAGTTGCGGACCGGGGTGCCGTCGGAGTAGGTGTAGGGCTCATCCACGTAGGTGGTGGCCAGGGTCTTGCCCGCGGCGTCCAGAGCCGGGGCATAGGTGGAGACGATCTTGAAGGTGGACCCGGGCTGGCGCAGGGACTGCGTCGCCCGGTTCAGGGTGCGGGAAGCGGTCTTCTCGCCCCTGCCGCCTGCGATGGCAACCACATATCCCGTCCGCTGATCCTCCAGCGTCATGGAGATCTGGGGCTGGGGCATGACGTCGATGGTCTCCCCGAGGACCGTCTGGCCGTCGGACGTCATCGCCGCTTTGTAGTTGGCCGCCGCGGTATTGGCCGAGTCGGTGTCATAGAACAGCATACTGGTGCCCAGCCCCTGTTCCTGCCGCCAGGAGGCCATGTCCGAGGAGTCGTAGTTGTGCACGGTCCCGTCCGCATCCTCCACCGAGAGCCGGTAGTCCAGGTACCAGGTGGTGCCGCCGGGGTAGTTGTCCTCGTCGTTGACCTCCTCGTCCACGATGTTCTGGATCGCGGTGTTCTGGGTGGAATAGATCTGGAGGCCGCCGGAGTAGAGCATCTGGTAGGCCTGGGTCTCGGTGTAGCCCACGTTCTGGAGGTCGGTGAGAACCTGGTCCGTCAGGGCATCCACGAAGTAGGAGTTCACCTCGGTGTCGTCGGAGCTCTCGCTCTGGGTCAGCTGGATGCGCTCATAGGGGTTGTCCGCGATCGCCTCGTCGTACTGATCCTGGGTGATGTAGTCCTGCTCCAGCATCTTCTTGAGCACTTCCTGCTGGCGCTCCCGGTTGTTATCCGGGTTCGTGATCGGGTCATACCGCGTCGGATTCTGGGTGATGGCGGCCAGGACAGCGTCCTCCGAGAGGGTCAGCTGGGAACAGCTCTTCCCGAAGTAGCGGAGGGAGGCCGACTGCACGCCCAGGCAGTTGTTGCCCAGGTTGATGATGTTCAGGTAGTCGGTCAGGATCTCGTCCTTGGTCAGCTCCTTCTCGAGCTGCAACGCCAGGTACTGCTCCTGGATCTTGCGGCGCACGCTCTGGGCGAAGGTCTCACTGGTCCAGTTCTCGAAGGCGCTGTTCTTGATCAGCTGCTGGGTGATCGTCGAGGCGCCCTCGTCAAATCTGCCGGTGGTGATGCCCTTGACGATGGCGCGCAGGATGCCCTGGATGTCCACGCCGTTGTGCTTGTAGAAGCGCTCGTCCTCGATCGCCACAAAGGCGTGTTTGAGATCCGTCGGGATCATGTCCGAGGTGACCAGGATCCGGTTCGAGTCCGAGGAGACGAGCCGCGCGATCTGCTCTCCGTTGTCGTCGTAGACAAAGGTCGCATACCCCTTGCCGGTCATGGAGATGCTGGAGATGTCCGGGGCGTCGTCGATGATGCTCCGGTAGGCGCCGATCCCCGCCGAGATCAGCACCGACAGGATGCCGAGGATGATCACCAGGATGGTGATCCGCGCCGTCTGCGACAGCCGGGAGCGCTTTCTCTTCTTTTTTACCCTGCCCGGCCGGCGGTTCTGCTCCCGGCCGTAGACAGACTCTCTGGAATAATTGCCCTGCACGTTTCTTCCTTTCTCTGCGGGTCTTCGGGATGATGACACTCCCCCGGCCCGACTCGCAAGGTATGGCACAGTGTACCACATCTGGGACAGAAGGGGCGTTCCTGTCCTGTGAAAGTTCTCTGAAATTTTCGGACCTGAAGTGTAATTCAAAACTCCACTGAAGTGGATATTAATCTTTCACTTAGTTCTACATTGATATAAGTCTTACACTATCTCTACCAAAAGCTGCCCTACTTTTCCCTGACTGTACTATACTGTTTCCCGTTGCGAATTAAAAAAAGAGACAGAAGGCCAACCTCCCTGCAAGAAAGTACCTTCCGTCTCATCACTATAGGCAGGCGAGTATTGCTACCCGTCTGCCTGTAATGATAGCCATGAAGAGTACATCAGACAAGAGTCAATTGAACTTTATCCAGAGAGCTACGGAAGAAGCACAAGAGCGTTACGATGCCGAGGTCAGTCAGTTCCAGCACAGCTACAATGAGAAGCACCCCTTGCAGCACATCTGGCGTCACATCATCGCCAAACGAAGGATCACCGTCCTGTACGAGTCAGAGGATGTCTCCGTTGTGATCCAGGTGGTCCGTTTTGTCTACGCGCACACTTCCCAAACCTTCACCTTCTACGGGACGCTCCTTCTGCGCCGCACGCATTACGCCTTCCACCTCCTCAGGAAGTGGATCGGCAGCCGGCCTGCCAACCTCTCCCGGGACGTGGAAAAGCGCTGGGCCTCCTTCGTCAGCGTCCCCGAAAAGGTCCGTGTTTCAGCCGATTTCCTGGGAGCATAGATGAACGCTACCTCCTCCCCCTCCGGACGATTCATACTGGCCCCATAAGGGCAAAAATGCCCAAGGAGGCGTGATCATGGCAGGTTTGAACAAGAATAAGGCACTCTCACTGGACGAGCGGAGGTTCATTGAGCAGGGGATCGGCAGCGGATCCTCCAAGGCAGCGATTGCTTCCGTTCTGGGCAGGGACAAGTCTACCATCGGCAAAGAGATCAAGCTGCACAGAACCCTGAAGTACAAGTGCCGGCTGAGGCGAGAGTGTGGGGCCTATAAGAGCTGCAACTGGGGGCGTGAATGCCCGGATGACTGTCCGGACTTTGTCCAGTTCACCTGCGGCAGGAGGGATCGCTCCCCGGGTGCCTGCAATGGCTGTGAGAATTACGCAAGGTGCCGTTTTTCAAAGTACTACTACTCCGCTGCAAAGGCAGATATGGAATACCGGGAGCTCCTTGTTAATTCCAGGACCGGGGCCAACCTCACGGAGGAGGAAGCAAAACGGATGGCTGCCATCATTAAGCCTGCACTTCAGAAAGGGCACTCTCCCTATCGGATTCTGCAGGATCATCCGGAGCTGAACATCTCAGAGAAGACCCTCTACAACTACATCGACGAAAAGGTCTTCAGTGTCGTCGGCATTGCCAACATCGACCTTCGCCGCAAGGTCTCCAGAAAGATTCCCAGGAAGCTAGCGCACAACTACCGGAAGCGGCAGGAACGATCATATCTGCGTGGCCGCAGTTATGCGGACTACAAAGCGTACATAGAGAACTTCCCAAACGCTTCCGTTGTTGAAATGGACACCGTCTACAACGACGTGTCACACGGGCCTTTCATGCAGACCTTCAAGTTTCTCAACTATTACCTGATGGTCGCTGTTTATCACGATACCAAGACCGCCCAGGACATGCTGGACGGTGTCAGCCTGCTGAATCAGGTCCTTGGTGATGCTCTCTTCAAAGAGCTCTTTGAAGTACTGCTGACAGACCGCGGCGATGAATTCACCCTCGCCAGGGCGATGGAAACCGGCGCAGACGGCAGTCAGCGGTGTCACGTTTTTTACTGCGATCCCATGCAGTCAGGACAAAAAGGTTCGCTGGAAGTCAATCACGAAGAGCTTCGCTACATCTGCCCGCACAGGGACAACTTAAGAGACCTCGGCCTTGTGAACCAGACCGCATTGAACTTTGCGATCTCCAATATCGCAAGCTCCGCTCATCCGGCGATAGGCGGGAAGTCTCCCATCGAGTACACCCGATTCATGAAACCGGAACTGTGGGAAAAGCTTCAGGCTTTCGGAATCCAGGAGATTCCCAGAGATGACATCGATCTCACGAAGCACTGCCTGGAAAGGTTTAAAAAGAATCCAGGAGAAGGGAGTCAGGCATGAACGAAAAAGCCTTTTTTAATCTTGACAGCTCCGAACCGGAAGCAGATCTAGAGGACCGAATCCGGTTTCTGAACAAGATTCTCAATCGGCATGGCGTCTGGTTTAATCTCCTGCACGACAAGGAAGGATATCGAAAGCTCCTGGTCATGGCGAATCCCGGAACGCTGAAGCGGCATGCAGGCAAGCGCAGGCAGGATATCTACCTGCCGGATACCTCCTCCAGGATCGGAAAACGCATCTGTACCGTCGATGATGTCCGGAAGATGGAGAGCACCGGTATGACCACTTCCGTCATCACGGATCTGATCCGGATCAGCCGATCCACCTATTTCAGAAGGAAGAAAGCAGCCGCTGACAAGCAGGGGTGGGAAGCCTTCTGAGATCAACGATTACCGTGTGTAGAGTATACACACACGGAGAAAGGAGGTCAGACGAGATGCTCCATGAAGAAACGGGTTAACATCTACATCTCCGAGGATACATCCAAACGCCTGAAGGCTTACGCGGAGGAAAAACACTCCAGCGTGAGCCAGATCATTACCGACTGGATCTGGCATGCAAGAGTCGGAAAACGGAAACCACAGAATTAAAACGGCACCGCAAAGCTGAGAAATCTGAACTACAGAAAACGCCTGCAGGGCCTTCACTACAAAGAAAAAATCCAGAGGCAGAAATCAATCTTCAGGAAACATCCTGTTCGTTGAATTCACCTCTGGTTTTTATACTCCGAAGTGAATATCTTCCATGAATTCAGGGCCTTTGTAAGACTCCGGTCCACGAAATCAGCCTCAATCCACCCCTTTACTGCCTTCATCGCAGGAGTAATTTCCACTGTCGCCGGAGAGTGCTTAAAAGTGGAAATCAACTTTTCACTTCAGCTGAAATTTTCGGATAGCAAAAAGGCAGGGGCTTGCTGTCCCTGCCGCGCCGTCAGACCTGCGCAAAGATGCGGATGATGAAGCCCTCGGGGTGATACTCCAGAGCGGCATAGCACTTTGCACTCTCGAGAGGGGCCAGTGCACTGCTGTCGGTGGTCAGGTGCGCCGGGAGCTTTCCCAGGTCGTTGGAGGAGATGTCCACCCCGACGGTGGCACTCTTTCCCTCGCTGTCGATGCCGTCTGCCCGGAAGCGGAAGCCCCGGTGCAGAAGCTGCAGGATGTTCCAGTCCTGGCGCTCCTCGCCGCCGTCCAGGATGCCGCGGAAGTTCGGCCCCACCGCATCTCCCTCCAGGGGATAGCGCAGGCACCGGTAGGCGAGCCCGTCCGGCACCATCTCCTGGGAGAGGCGCCTCGTGCGGAACGTCAGAACGCAGCGCCTGCCGTGGAGAAAGTTGCGGCAGATCTCCATCGCCGCCGCCCGCTGCTCGCGGCCGTAGAAGCCGTGGCCGGCGCCGCTTAACATGCAGAGCTGCGCGTGCTCCTTGTGCCCGCGGTTGTACTCAAAGACCGCCCGCCGCGCGTAGGCGGGACTCACCACCTTGTCGCTGTCCCCGTGGAGGATCAGCACCGGCCCCGCATAGGGGGTGATCTCCTTCCAGGGATCGAGCTGCATGGCGGTCACCGCGTAGACCGCGCCCAGCTTCATCCTGCCGCAGGAGAACTCCTCCGGCACCTGTTTCGGGTCAAAGGATGCCTTCTGCATCCTGCCCTTTCTCGCATCGTCCGGGATGCAGAAGGCGGGATAGAACAGGATGAGCCTTGTCACCTGCTCCTTCAGCTGCGCCGCGCACATGGCCGCCACCAGGCCGCCCTGGCTGTGGCCGGCCAGGGTGATGTCATCCTGCCGCACGTACTCCTGTTCCTTGACGTAGGCAAAGACCGCCTTCAAATCCTCCACCTCGGAGAGCACCGACATGTCCCTGGTGTCCCCGTCGCTTATGGTGTGCAGGCCGCCCCCGCAGAAGTCGAAGGTGAAGGCCGCAAAGCCCCAGATCGCGTACTGCATGGCCTCGTAGTCCAGCGAGGTCTGGTCCGCCAGAAAGCCGTGGCAGAGGATAACGGCCGGCTGGTTCACCCGGTCGGTGTTCCGGTACTTCTTTCCCTGGATCACCAGGCCGTCCCGCTCACAGGTAAATTCGGTCACCGAGATGTCCTTTTTTGTCATGTCTGCCTCCTCTCCCCTTACTCCGGCTGCCGGTCATACTTGCCGAGGAGATAGTTCTCATGGACGTGCCGGAACTCCTCCTCTCCCTGTTCCACCGACTTGCGGGTGTCTGCGATCTCATCCCGAAGCGCCTGGGCCTCCTGCCGAAGCGATGCGGCTGCCCCGGCAAGGCCCTGCCTGCCCTCCTCGAGCTGTGCCTTCTGGCGCTCGAGCTCTGCCTGTTCGGTCTCCTCCGCGGTGCCAAGCTGCGCCCGCTGCTCCTTGAGCTCTGCGATTCTGCCGCGCTCCTCCTCCAGGTCGTTCCGGAGGTTGGTGAGCTTGGTCTGGAGCTCCCGCTTGCGGCCCATGTTGATGGAGAGGGTCTTGTCCAGGTGCTCCTGCAGGCGCGCCTCCTCGCCCTCCTTGCCGGCAAGCTCCTCCTGCAGACCCGCGAGCTTCTCCTGGTAGCCGGCGAGCTTCTGCGCCTTCTGCTCCTCCAGGGCCTGCATTCTGTCCTCAACAGAGCGCAGGGAGGCATCGTACTCCGCCTCCCGCTCGGGGATGCTCTGCTCGAAGGCGTCTGCCTCCTGCTCCTTTTCGGCGAGCTTCTCCTCCAGTGCGGGGATCGCATCCCGGGCCGCGGCGATCCGCTTCTGGATGGCCTCCTTCTCCCGCTCCTCGATCTCGCCCTGGGATGCCTCCAGGAAGGAGGGCAGGGTGTAGCGGACGGCGCTCCACTTCCGGAAGATCGCCTCAATCTCCTCCGGCCGGCGGTAGGTGATCTCATCCAAGACGCTCCCGCCGCCCATGCGGACGGCAAAGGCCTCGTACTTCTTGTCGAGCCGTTCCATCAGCCGCACAAGCCGCTCCACGTAGGGCTCCCGCACGCCCGCGTCCCGGGCCCTTGTCGCGTTCTCGTCCGCGCTGACGGCGACCTGGTCCATCTGGCTGCCCAGGGAGTCCGCCGCCTCCTGCATGTCCGAGAGCATCGCCTGGTAGTTGGGATCGTCGGTCCCGGTGAAGCTGGTGCTGGCGGCGTACTTCTGGACGGAGGCGAGGTAGTCGGTAAACTCCTGCACCACCTGGTCCGCCGTGCGCTCGCAGCGGGCGATGTAGTTGTCGATCTGGGACTCCACCGCCGGGTTCCCGGTGTACTTGGCCCGCAGCTGGGCGAGCTTTTTCTGGCGCTGCTGCTCGAGGGTGCGGATCCGCAGCTCCTCAGGCGTCAGGGGCGTCTCGCTGTGCTCCTTGCCAGCGGGCGCCTCCTCTTTTTCTTCTTTCTTCTCTTCCTCTGCGGCAGGGGCCGGGACGGGCTGTTCCTCCGGCGCCTGCGGCTTCTCTTCTTTTTCTTCTTCCGGTTTGCCGGGTTCCTGTTTCTCCTCCGGGGCAGGGGCCGCGGCGGTGCCCGCGGCCTCTTCCTTCTTCGGCGCGGCGGCGGGCGCAGTCTCCTTCTTTGCGCTCTCCTCCTGCCGACGCTGCTTTGCCAGGGCGATCGCCCTTGCCTGCTCGTCCGGTGCCGCCGTGTACTCCCCGATGGTGGCAAAGAGATTCTTCACCGCATCGAGCCGGTCCTTCTCCTTGATCTTGCCCTTGGGCAGCGTCAGGGTTCCGTGGTAGAGCCCCTGATCTCCGGCGAGGTAGAAGTGCACCGCGCCGGTCGCATCCGACTTGTCCGCCGAGATGACGAGGAGCCGGGGCTCCTCCACCAGGACCACCTGGGCCACCTCCCTGCCGTAGATCTGACGGATCCTTCCGGCCACATGGTTTCGCAGAACGCCCCGGGTCACCGGGTCCTTATAGGAGGCAGGCAGCCCCGTCGGCACCGGCGCATCCAGGGAGAACATCGTGCTCCCGTCGGTAAATTCGAGCACCTTTCCCGGCCCGATCTCCTCCGGGTCCGTCGAATAGGACATGCCCCCGGGCACCACCAGGGTAAAGTCGAGGCGGATCACCACTCTGCTGTCTTCTGCTGCCGTTCTGCTGAACATATCTGATCCTTTCCCAAACAAAAAAATACGAACAGGAACCCAATCCTGTTCGTATTCTACCATCACATATGTCCAAAAAAAAGCCTGATTTGGCCTTTTCCGCCGTTCATTGACCAAAAGGGTTAATTTTCTGCCACCGCCTCTTGGAGGGCCTCGACGATCTCCCGCTCCACATCCTGGGAGAAGCCGTCCACGTGGGGAACCCGTTCGTGGGTGACGCCGTCCACCGATCCGATCCCGACCGTCTTTTCGATAAAGTCGTTCACCGCTTCGTAGGCGGGAAACACCGGAGTCCCGGTCAGGCGTGCCAGCCAGGCGGTGATCCCGTAGGCGCCCCAGTTGGACACGGAGGCGATGACCAGGTGGTCGCAGGGCACCGCGCAGGGAACCAGGGAGAGCTTGTCCCGGATGATCTCCTGGAGATTGCCCATGCCGATCTCGTTGCCGCCGTCCCCGACGCCGATCGTCGGGATGTGCCGCTCCGGGGCCTTGAGAAACAGAAGGTCCGTCCGCGCGGTGTGCTCTTTGATGGAGATGCCGCGCATGTTCTCGAAGTCCTGCCTTGTGTTGATGCCGCAGCGCTCCACCGAGATCATGCCGACGGGCTTTTTCCCGTCCAGGATCTCGTCCGCCTGCTGCTCCTGCTTCTTTGCATCATCGGTGATCTCCATGTACACGACGGGGATCCCCTCCGGCTCGAAAAAGCCCCGGCAGTAGGCATCCGTCGCGATGACGGGGGCAAAGCCCAGCGCGTCCAGGGCCTTTGCCAGCACCAGGGTCCCGACGGGGCCGTCGGTCTCCGCATAGCCCGCGACGTAAAAGCCCGTCGTCAGAAGGACCGTGCCCCGCTTCCAGGACAGGATCTCCTGTGCCGCCTGCTTTGCATAGTCCGGTGCCAGGTACCCGCGCAGGGTGTCCATGCCCCTGCCGCTGTGCCGCAGAATGATGTCCTCAATCTTCCCACTCATACGTTCTCTCCTCTCACGCCTCGCCCATCGGCCGGATCCGGATCCCCGCATCCTGCAGGGCGCCGTGGATCTTCTGTGCAAAGAGCACCGCCTTCTTGCTGTCCCCGTGCAGGCAGATGGAATCCGCCTCCACCGGGATCTCCGCGCCGGTAACCGCGACCACGGTCCCCTTGGTCACCATCTGCACGACCCGGGCCGCGGCCTCGTCCTCATCGGTGATCATCGCGCCCTCCTGGGTTCTGGGGACCAGGGAGCCGTCCTCCTGATAGCCCCGGTCCGCAAAGACCTCGCTCCGGCAGGGAAGCCCGATCTCGCGGGCCGCCTCCAGGAGCTTGGATCCGGAGAGGCCAAGCAGGATGAGCTTCCCATCCACCGCCTGGATGCCCTCGCAGATCGCCCTGGCCAGGGTGATGTCCTTCGCAGCCATGTTGTACATGGCGCCGTGGGGCTTGACGTGCTGCAGGGGAACGCCCGCCGCCTTGCAGAAGGCGGAGAGGGCGCCGATCTGGTAGATCACCATGGCCTTCAGCTCCGCCGGGGAGACGGCCATCTTGCGCCTGCCAAAGCCCACAAGGTCCGGATAGCCGGGATGGGCACCGATGGCGGTGCCGTTCTTCTGGCAGAGTGCAACGGTGCGCTCCATCACGAGAGGGTCCGAGGCGTGAAAGCCGCAGGCCACATTTGCCGAGGAGATAAAGGGCAGAACCTCCTCATCCATTCCGATCCGATACGCGCCGAAGCTCTCTCCGAGGTCGGCGTTGAGATCCACTTCCTGTGCCATGAATAGCCTCCTAATACTTGAGATTGACGTTTTTGACATCCGTGATCAGCATGTGCCCCGGTGCGTGGGTGATGCAGAATGACGGTTTTGAATTCATGATGACATTCTGGGGCGTCACACCGCAGGGCCAGAACACCGGCACCTCTCCATCGCGGATCGTGACCATCTCGCCGTAGTCCGGATGCGACAGGTCCTGAATCCCGATGTGTGCCGGATCCCCGATGTGGATCGGTGCCCCATGCACCCGGGGCATCTGCCCGGTGATGAGCACGGCCTTGGGCACGAGCTCATAGGGAATCGGCCGCATGGAGACGACCATATTTCCATGGAAGACGCCCGCCGGTGCACAGGGGATGTTCGTGTTGTACATCGGCACGTTCTTCCCCTCCTCGATCTGCCGCACCGGGACATCGGCTGCGAGGAGATCTCCCTCGAAGGAGAAGCTGCAGCCGATGAGAAAGCTCACAAAGTCATCCCGCCAGAAGCGCGAGACATCCGTGTACTCTCCCGTCATCACGCCGTTCTCATAGATGCGGTACTTCGGGATATCCCGCGCGATGTCCGCACCCTCTGCGATCTGGTGGAGCATCCGGGAACCGGTGTCCGAGACCTCCAGAAGCGGGCAGGGGCGGGGATTGCGCTGGGCAAACAAGAGGAAGTCATAGGCAAGCTCTTTCGGGAGCACCACCAGGTTTGCCTGGGCATAGCCCTCGCACATGCCGGAAGTCTGGGAGGTGATCTTTCCCTCCCGGATCAGCGCCCGCACCTTTTTGGGCTCTGCGTCTGCATAGGGATTTTCACTGCCTGCACCTGTCACCATTTTTTTCTCCTTTCCCGAAACGTCCGAAACCGCTGCCAGCCCCGAAGCTCATGGAGCGGGCGCGGCAAAGCTTCCGGTTTCTTTGCTCTGCGGTCCTGTTTTTCTGCCGCTTTTTGGGCCTTTGGGGTCTCCTGCATCTCCTCTATACTGACCCTTTCAAAGGTCAGCTTCGTCCCCGGCACCGCCTGGGCAAGGAGGGGCAGATCCCTTGAGATCACCGTCGCGATCTTGGCATAGCCGCCCGCCGTCTGGTGATCCGCCAGAAGCAGGATCGGCAGGCCCGACTTCGGGACCTGCACCGAGCCAAAGACGATGCCGTCCGAGATGATGTCGGAGCCGTGCCGGGTCTCGATCACCGGCCCCGCGAGCCGCATGCCCATGCGGTCGCTCTCCGACGTCATCGTGTAGGTGCTGCCGTAGAAGGTCTCGATCCCCGCCTCGGTGAAGGCCTCCTCCTGGGGGCCGGGGATGCAGTGGATCACCAGGTGGTCGGAGAAGACCGGGTGATAGGGCCGGACAAAGCCCTGGGGCGTTTCCTTCGCCGCCCCCACGGGGAGCACATCCCCCGCAAGGAGGGCACGGCCCGAAAAGCCGCCCATCCTGCACTTTAGGTTGGTGGAGCGGCTCCCCAGAACCTTCGGCACCGCAATGCCGCCCGCGACGGCAAGGTACGTGCGAAGGCCCTTTCCCGCCATGTGCAGCTCCAGCACCTGGCCGCTCTCCACCCAAAAGGCTTCTCCGGTCTTCACCGGTCTTCCGTCGAGCCGCGCATCCATGTCCGCGCCGGCAAGGGCCGCCGTGGCAGAGCCCAAAAAGCGAAGGGCCGGGCCCTTCATCGTGCACTCCAGCTCCGCCTCCCCGTCCCGGTTTCCCACCAGTTCATTGGCAAAGCGGTAGGCCTCCTGGTCCATGGCCCCGGACTCCGTGATCCCGTCCGCCAGATACCCAAAGCGCCCGGCGTCCTGCACCGTGGTCAGAACCTCCGGGGAGAGCACTTCGATCTCAATGGCCTTGTTCATTCTCCGGTCACCTCCTCCCGGTATGTGCCCTGCTCCACATCTTTTTCAATCGCGCGGTATTCTTCTTCCGTCACCGGCTCAAAGCGCAGGTACTCCCCCGCCCGGCACAGGATCGGCTCTTTCCGGTCCGGGTCGTACAGGCGCACCGGCGTCCTGCCGATGAGCCGCCAGCCCCCGGGGGAGGCGATGGGATAGACGCCGGTCTGGGCGCCGCCGATGCCCACCGAACCCGCGGGGATCTTGGTCCTCGGCGTTGCAAGGCGCGGCGCCTGGATCCGGGAATCCAGCCCGCCCAGGTACACAAAGCCGGGCAGAAAGCCCAGCATATAGATCCGATAGGCCTCCTTGGCGTGGATGCGGATGATCTCCTCGGCGGTAAGGCCCGTGAGCTCCTCCATCGACGGAAGATCCTCCCCGAGCGCGCCGCCGTAGCAGCAGGGGATGTGGTGGATCCGGCGGGTCTTCTCTCCCTCTTTTGCATCCTGCGAGAGCTTCGGAAGAAGTGCCTCCACCTCCTCTTTCAGCACCCGGTAGGTGGTCAAAGCCGGGTCGTAGAGGACAAGGAGCGAGGAGAAGGCGGGCATCAGCTCCCGGACGCCGGAAAGTGTCCGTTCTCTCAAAAGTCCCGCAAGGCGCGCCACCTTCCGGTTGGTCTTTTCCTCAATGACGTTTCCAAAATCCACAAGCAGTGCCCGGTCTCCTTCCGGACAGATCCGCACGGTTTCTTCCGCCATGGCTTCCTCCTGCATCTGGGTAATCAAAAAGGGCACAGCACAGTATTCCCTGTGCTGCACCCCATTGTGCACTTGGCCTGATTATACTCCGCCCCGGGCCGATTTCAAACAGATCTTCTCAAGTGTGCAAAAAGCCTCATCGTGTCTTTCGGGATCCGGCCATCAGTTCAGATGCCAGATCTCCTTGTTGTACTGCGCGATGGTGCGGTCGGAGGAGAAGTAGCCGGCCTTTGCGATGTTGACCAGAGCCTTCTTCGTCCAGGGATCCTGATCCTCGTAGTCTGCAAGGACCTGTGCCTTCGTCTTGCGGTAGTCCTCGAAATCCGGGAAGGTCATGAACCAGTCCTTGGAGAGCAGCTCGTGGGAGAGGCGCTCCAGGTTCTCGGCATTGCCGGCGGCCCGCATCTCGGGTCCGGTCAGGAAGTCCACGGCGCGGCGCAGGATGGGATCCCTGTCGTACCAGTCCTTCGAGACATAGTCCGCTCTCTTGTAGCGGGCGATGACGGTGTCAGAGCTCTCGCCGAAGGTGTAGATGTTGTCCGCACCGACCAGATCCGCGATCTCCACGTTGGCGCCGTCCATGGTGCCGAGGGTGATGGCACCGTTGAGCATGAACTTCATGTTGGAGGTGCCGGAGGCCTCCTTGGAGGCCAGGGAGATCTGCTCGGAGATGTTCGCGGCAGGGATCAGCTTCTCTGCGACGGTGACGTTGTAGTTCTCGAGCATCACCACCTTCAGGTAAGGGCTGACCTGCGGATCCGCATCCACCACCTTGGAGAAGGCGAGGATCGCGGAGATGATGTCCTTGGCGATGATGTAGGCGGGAGCAGCCTTGGCGCCGAAGAAGAGCGTGATCGGCCTTGCGGGCTTCTTGCCCTCCTTGATCTGCAGGTACTCATCGATCGCCCACAGCAGGTTCATCTGCTGTCTCTTGTACTCATGAAGTCTCTTGGACTGAACGTCGAAGATGGAGTCCGGATTGACCTCCACGCCCTGGTAGTCCTTGAGCCAGGAGGCGAACTGCTTCTTCTTGGTCTCCTTGACCTCGCGGACCTTTGCGAGCACCTCGGCATCATCCTTGTAGGCAAGGAACTTCTCGAGCTCGTCGGCGTCCTTAATCCAACCCTCGCCGATCTTGCTGCTGATGAGGGCGGAGAGCTCCGGATTGCACATCCGGACCCAGCGGCGGAAGGTGATGCCGTTGGTCTTGTTGTTGAACTTCTCCGGGTAGATCTTGTAGAACGGTGCCAGCTCGGTGTTCTTCAAGATCTCGGTGTGGAGCTTCGCCACGCCGTTGACGCTGTGGCTGAAGTGGATGTCGATGTTCGCCATGTGGACCCGGCCGTCCTTGTCGATGATCTGGACGAACGGCTCGTCGTACTTCGCGGCGATGTACTTGTTCAGGTCCTCGATGACCGGGACCAGCTGGGGAACGGCCTTCTCCAAAAAGCTCCTGGGCCAGGTCTCCAGTGCCTCGGCGAGGATGGTGTGGTTGGTGTAGCCGCAGACATCCGTGACGATCTGATAGGCCTCTTCCTTCTCGACGCCCTCTGCGGTCAGCCGGCGAATCAGCTCGGGGATGACCATGGTCGGATGCGTGTCATTGATCTGGATGGCGGCGTAGTCGGCCAGATCGTGGAGGTTGGAGCCCTTGGCCTTTGCCTCCTCGAGGATCAGCTGGGCGGCGTTGCTGACCATGAAGTACTCCTGGTACACGCGCAGGATCCGGCCCGCGTCGTCGCTGTCATCGGGATACAGGAACAGGGTCAGATTCTTTGCGATCTGGGTCTTGTCGAAGCTGATGCGGTCCTTGATCAGGCGCTCATCGACGGTGTCCACGTCGAAGAGGCGGAGTCTTCCGGACTTGGAGCCGTAGCCGGTGACGTCGATCTCATACATGGTGGAAGTCAGGGTGAGCCCGCCGAACTCGACCGTGTAGTGCTTTCCGGTCTTTTTCATCCAGCTCTCCTTGCCCCACTTGAGCCAGTAGTCCGGGGTCTCGTACTGGCGGCAGGCGTCAAAGGACTGCTTGAACAGGCCGCAGTGGTAGGCAATGCCCACGCCGTCTGCCGGCAGGCCAAGCGTTGCCAGGGAGTCGATGAAACATGCAGCAAGTCTTCCAAGGCCGCCGTTTCCCAGAGAGGGCTCGTTCTCGAACTCCTCCAGGGTGGTGATGTCCTTGCCGGCCTCTGCCAGCTCCTGCTTCACCTGCTCGTACAGTCCCAGGTTGATCAGGTTGTTGGAGAGGAGCTTGCCGATCAGAAACTCTGCCGAGATGTAGTAGAGCTTCTTCTTTCCCTCGTTATAGCCGTTCTCTTTGGCTGCGTCCGCGGTCAGGTTGAGGACTGCGTTGAACAGCTCCAGATCCGTGCACGCCGCAAGCGGCTTGTCGGTGTAATCTGCGATCTTCTTTGCCATAAAGCATTACCTCCGTTCGATTGCCTGTTACCGGTTACCGTCCGCGGACCTCCCCGGATCCGCGCTGCTCTTTTCAATGTTTCTGAATCGTATTATACTAGCATTGCCGTGCGGTTTTCTTGCAATAAATCCGCATGTAATTGCACTATCCTAGCATATCCCGGCGGGTTCCTGTCGTACTTGCACAAACAGGCACTCCCGCCTTCGTCATCTTGCCCAAACACTGCTTGCAAAGAAAGGATGCTCATGGAGCTCGAATCCTATACCCAGTACCACGAGACCAAGCTGCACGACCAGCCCGGTTTTTCCTACAACACCTACCTGTGCACCATCCCCCAGGACTTCCTGCGGGTGGACCTGCACTGGCACGAGCAGATGGAGATCATCTACGTCAAGAAGGGCTCCGGCACGGTCACCGTCAACATGACCGCCCTCCCCGTCAGTGCGGGGTGCCTGGTCCCGATCCTCCCCGGGGAGCTCCACGCCATCGAGGGGACCCCCGGGGTTCGGATGGAGTACGAGAACATCATCTTCTCCCTCTCGATCCTCGAGAGCACCGACGAGAATGACTGGTGCCGCACCCACGTGATCCGGGCGCTGGAAAATGGCACCCTCACCTTCCCGCGGCCCATCCTGCCGGGGACCGACTTTCACCGTCAGGCGGCCCAGGCGCTGGATCTGGCGGACCACGCCTGCATGGAGCGGACCTCCGGGTATGCGCTTCTCGTCAAGAGCAGCCTGTTCCAGTTTCTGTACGCCCTCTACTCCAACCGCTACCCCGAGACCGGCCGCCCCGCCTCCCAGCACGAGGACTCCCTCAAGAAGGTCATCCTCTTTGTGAAGGAGCACTTCGCGGAGCCCATCACCGTGGAGGACGCGGCGGCGGTCACCGAGTACAGCCCCGCCCACTTCATGCGCTTTTTCCGCCAGGAGACCGGCCAGACCTTCATCCGCTTTCTCTCGGACTACCGGCTCTCCTACGCATCCTACCTGCTGAAGGAGTCCGGGGACCCGGTGTCGGCAGTGGCGGAAAAGAGCGGCTTCTTCAACCTCTCCTACTTCATCCGGATCTTCCGCTCCCACTTCGGCCTCTCCCCGGGGCAGTACCGGCGGCAGTTTCAAAAAAGGTAGCAAAGAGCGACCAGACCCAGCAGGTTACCTGCTACGGGTTTGGCCGCTCTTTTTTGTCACGCTGTTCCCACTTCGCCGAGAATCAGCACCGAGACGGGCGGGATGCGCACGTACCGGAACTCCCCGCCGGTTAAAATCTCCGACTCCGCGTTCTCAAAGAGGAAGGAGTCCTCTCCGTCCAGGAGCACCCGCCACTCCCCCTGGGGGAGCGGTACCTCGGAGCACTCGTCGGTGGAGTTGTAGAGGATGTAGACCAGCCTCCAGCGGCAGGGGCGCACCCCCGGCCGCGCAGGGCTCGTGACGAAAAAGCCTACGATCCCGTCCTCGTGCCAGGGGGTCTTGATGGCCCGCCAGGCATCCTCGGACTTGTCGCACAACCCCGGGATCTGCTTTCGCAGGGCGATGAGGCCCTGGTAGTAGCGGACAAGCCCCCGGTACTGAAACGCCCGGTTCCAATCCAGGCGGTTGACACGGATCGGCGCGTTGTAGCTGTTGCTGTTGCCGTCCTTGGTCCTTGCAAACTCCTCCCCGGAGAGCATGAACGGAATGCCCTGGCAGGTCATGTACACGGCGGCTGCCATGTGGTTCTGCCGAAGGCGCAGCTCCTCGTCCCTTGTGGTGACCGCCAGCTTGTCCCAGAGCGTCTGGTTGTCGTGGGCGGACACGTAGGTGATGATCTGGGAGGGGGCCTTCACCGGCATGCCGGAGCTGTAGCGCCAGGCCTTGATCGCCCGCATCATCTTCTCATCAGAGGAGCACATCCCGTTGATAAAGCCCGGCTCGTGCTCGTTGAAGACCGAGCCCTTGATCGCATCCCGGGTGTCGTCGGAGAACATCGCGATGGCAACGTCCAGCTTCCCGAAGTTCTCCTTCACCGCCAGGGGCTCCGGGCGGGAGAGGGCGGTGGGCCCTGCGGACCAGGGCTCGCCGTACACCATCTTCTCGCCCCGGCCGAAGGCATCGTCCAGGCGCTTTTGGATCTCGTTCATCAGGCTCACCGGAAGAAGCCCCATGAGGTCAAACCGGAAGCCGTCGATGTGGTACTCCCTGGCCCAGTACAGCACCGCGTCCACGATGAGCTTTCTTGCCATCGGGCGCTCCGCCGCGATATCGTTCCCGCAGCCGGAGCCGTTGGAGAGCGTTCCATCGGGGTTCAGCCGGTAGAAGTACCAGGGCACCGTGCGCTGCAGGCTGGTGTCCAGCTGATAGGTGTGGTTGAAGACCACGTCCATGTTGACGCGAAGGCCTGCTCGGTGCAGTGCCTGCACCATCTGCTTCACCTCGCGCACCCGGACCTCGCCGTGGACCGGATCGGTGGCGTAGGACCCCTCCGGGATGAAATAGTTCACCGGATCATACCCCCAGTTGAACTCCTTGTCCGGGTCCTTCGCCAGCTCGTCCACCGAGCCGAAGTCATAGATCGGCATCAGTTGCACATGGGTGATGCCCAGCTGCCGCAGGTAGTCGACCCCGGTGGGGAACTCCCCGGCATCGTTCAAAGTGGTGCCCCTCTCCGTAAAGGCGAGGTACTTGCCCCGGACCGCCTCCGGAAAACCCCCGGACCGATCCCAGGAGAACTCCTTCACGTGGGCCTCCCAGATGAAGGTCTCCGGCCCCTTTTCAGGGGCCCGATCCTCCGCCCAGCCCTCGGGGTCGGTGCGCGCAAGGTCCAGCACCATGTCCCGGGTGCCGTTGGCGCTGCAGCTTCTTGCATACGGGTCCGTGGTCCGCACAGTCTCCCCCTGAATCGTCACGTCGTAGTCGTAGTACCACCCGTCCAGATTTTTCCTGGTCTCCAGGGCCCAGACCCCCCGGCCCCGGTTCTTCATCGGCCACTGCACGGGATCCCCGGTCATGCCGTCCCGGTACAGGTTCAGGGTCACTTGCCCGGCCGCGGGGCACCAGAGCGCGAAGGAAGTACCCGCCTCGGTGCACGAAGCCCCCAGTCTCCCCCGATAGGTATACTCCGCCTCAAATGCGGGATCTTCGTACCATTCCTTCCACGCAAGCGGCGTTTTTGCCATGCAATAATCCTCTTTTCCGCTGCCTTCGCAGCAATCATCTTTTTATTGTACCCTGTTGCAATGCAAACGAAAAGGGGCCGCCGCGCATCTCAATCCGGTTCTTTGTCCTCCTCCGGATTCCGGATGGAAAAGCCGTCCTTTCCCTCCTGCTTGACGCGGTACAGGAGCCGGTCCGCCGCGGCATACAGCGCATCATAGCTGGCAAAGCTTCCCCGGTTGATGATGCAGCCCATGCTGACGCTGACCACATCCCCATCCCGGTCGGAGAGGACGATCTCAT
Organism: Lachnospiraceae bacterium; assembly: GCA_022483465.1. Classification (GTDB taxonomy): domain Bacteria; phylum Bacillota; class Clostridia; order Lachnospirales; family Lachnospiraceae; genus CAG-791. The sequence goes on from JAKVNF010000001.1 coordinate 1,221,749, forward strand.
GCACCTCCTGCTGGATCTCCTCGAGTTTCCTGCGGATGGCGCTCTCATTCTCCAGCCCCACGGCGTAGACAATGAACTCGTCGCCTCCCATGCGCATCACGACATCCGTGGTGCGGAACGCGCCGCCCAGGACCGCCGCCACGCTCTGCAGCGCCTGGTCCCCGATGCCGTGTCCGTACGTGTCATTGATGTGCTTGAAGCGGTCCACGTCCAGGAGGATGAACGTCCCACTCTCTCCCCGGGCAAGGCACCGATTGATCCTCTCCTCGCCCCCTCTGCGGTTTAAGATTCTCGTCAGGCTGTCGTGCGCGGCGCTGTCCGAAGCCGCATCGCTCCTGCGGAGCATGGCAAAATACACCGACGTGATGTGGATGCTGCTATTCAGCGTCAGGACATTGACGAGGATCAGGCGGACGAGGTCAGACCGGAAGGCCCCCTGCGCGATCCGGAACAGGGAAAGCAGCACGTACAGCACCGAGGAGAGGAGGGCGAGCATGGCGACCCGGATCGGGGCATCGTGAATGCTGGCTGTGAGGGCAAGGAGGAGGACCATGAAGATCATTCCCGTCTCATTCGGCTCCACCATCGTCTCAAACACCGCGTCGGCTGTCAGGAAGAAGGCCGTCCACAGGTAGAGGAAGGCGGTCCCGTGCTCCCGCACGAAGGGCCGGATGGCAAGATGCAGTGCCAGGGTCGCGGCATCCAGGGCCAGGAGAAAAAACGTCTCGGCAAAGAGCCCCGTACCGGAGACAACAAGCTGCACCGCGCCGGCGATTCCCAGGGCGAGGAGACAGGAGAACTGATTTCTCCAGAGTGTCTCCCCGTTTCCCGCATGGATCCTGTCCTGAAACTGGGCAAGGTCCCCCGGATACAGTCTCTCCCAGAGCGCGGCAGCAAGGCCGCAGCGCTTTTCTTCCTCTTCTCTTTCCGCTCTCTTGTCTCCCATCTGCTCACGGTCCCCACAGAATCTGCCCCTTGCGGCCTTTTCTCCTATTCTCTTTGTCCGGTGAGTTTGCACTCCTCCCGGCAGTGAGGTTCATTATACCATGCCCGGAGGCGATTTCCCTGGAACACGCAGAAAGCTCTCCGTCCCGGGGTGCCCGGGCCGGAGAGCCGTATCAGTCTGTTCTTCGGTTATGCCTTGTCCGCGCGGTATCCCGCCTCTTTCAGGACCTCCAGTGCCATCGCCGGGTAGTTCGTGATGACCGCATGCACGCCCTTTGCCGCACACCAGAGGATGTCCTCCTTCGTGTTGACGGTCCAGACATTGACATCCAGGCCTTCCCTGTCGGCCTGCTCCATGAAGTCCGGATACTGGAGGTTGTGGAAATCCGGGTGCAGGGCATTCACGCCGTACTTCTTCCCGTAGGCGGGCAGGTCAATCCAGCCGTCGCAGGTCAGAAATGCGGTCTTTGCCGCAGGGTTCAGGGTCTGGATCTTCCGGATACTGTAATGGTTGAAGGAGGAGTAGAGGACACGGTCCTCCATCTTCTTCTCCCGCACCAGCTTCAGGACCTTCTCCTCGATGCCCTCGTAGAAGAAAAGGCCCGTCTTGAGCTCGATGTTGATCATAAGTCCCGTGGGCTGGATGAGATCCAGCACCTCTGCCATCGTCGGGATCTGCGCATGGGGATAGTCCGGGAAGGTCTTGTGGAACTCAAACCCGCGCAGCTCCTCCAGCGTGTAGTCCTTCACAAAGCCGGTGCCATTGCTGGTCCTGTCGATCCGCTCGTCGTGGCAGACGACGATCTGCCCGTCCTTGGTCAGCTGGATGTCCAGCTCAATGCCGTCCGCGCCGACCTTTGCCGCCTCGGCATATGCCGGCAGCGTGTTCTCCGGGAGCGTGCCGCTCGCTCCCCGGTGTGCCCAAACTTGTACTGTATTCACGGTGTTTCCTCCTTACGTTCTGCTGTGTTTTCAGTGTAGCACGTCTTTTGCCTGATGTTGAAAAAACCTGAAGCGGCTGCCCACTCCGGGTCTTTTGGTCTTATGCAAGGCCGCACGTTGGATCTTACGAGTTGACGATGTTGTAATCCGAGATCGCCTTGTTGATCTCCGATGCGATGGTGTCGACCGCATCCTGGGGATCCTCATTGTTGTTGCGCATGTCCTCGATGCCGCTCTCCACATCCTGTCTAGCCTCAGAGAGTTCATCAGCCTGTCGTCGATCCAGAGTTCTCCGCCCGTGATCTCCTCCAGGCCGGCGATCATGCGCAGGAGCGTAGACTTGCCGCAGCCCGAGGGGCCAACCAGCACCACAAACTCGTGTTCTCCGATCTCCAGGGAGAAGTCCTCGACCGTGCGGATGCCCCTCTTGTATTCTTTGCTGATATGCGACAGCGAAATGGTGGACATAGATCTCCTCTGCCGTTGCGGTTCTGAAATCGATTGCGGTGGGTATTCCAGGAAACCGGGGTAAAATGGAAATGAATCCGAAGTTAGATTTTCATGAGATTTGGTGAAATGTGGGGAAAATCAGGTTAGGCAGAGGAAAAACCCCGGTAAAGTCCCGGGCTGTCAAGGGCCGAAACCGGCGAAACGGCGCGGAAATGCGGATTCTCCCACTAACGCTAAATTTTACAACTGTCATTTCTCCATGAAACAACAGCAAGTGCATTTCAACGGATTGCCGTTGCAAAGCTTTCCCGGCGCGCCGGATTTTTCCGAATTCGGCCAAAGGGCGCAAAAAATGCCTCCCGGACAGGACCGCTCCTGTCCGGAAGGCATTGCTTTGATTCCGAATCTTTTTGTGTTCTCAGCGCACGGAGGCCGCAAACCTGCGGAAGGCTTCCCGCCCCTCCTCCGTGTCCTTGTAGACCCCGGCATCCTCGAGGACGCCCGCAAAGACGAGACCGATCTCCTCCTGCAGGATCGAGATAAGCGCCTCCTTCGAGGCGGGCTGGTTCTTCACGTTCTCCGGTGCGTAGGCCGGGTGCTTTTTCAGGATCTCCTGCATCCAGGCCGCATGGGAGGCGATCTCCGGCACGTCCGCCGGGTTCTTCCCCGCAAGGACCGTGTCCGCAAGAAGGTCCATCTCTTTCAGGAGCCGCGCCGGCAGCACTGCAAGGCCCATGACCTCGATGAGGCCGATATTCTCCTTCTTGATGTGGTGCTTCTCCTGGTGGGGATGGAAGATGCCAAGCGGATACTCCTCTGTGGTCCGATTGTTCCGAAGGACCAGGTCGAGCTCATACTTCCCGTCCCGCATCCTGGCGATCGGCGTGATCGTGTTGTGGGGCGTATCCCCGGTAAAGGCAAGGATGTCCGCGACGGAGTCGCTGTATCCCCGCCATGCGGTGAGGATCCGATCCGCAAGCTCCACGAGGCGGTCGGGATTTTCCGCATCCAGGCGGATCACCGACATCGGCCAGTGCACGATGCCGGCCTCCACGTCGGCAAAGCCGGGGAAGGAGAGCTTCTCCCGAATGCCCGCCTTTGCCATCGCAAAGGTGTACCGGCCGCCCTGGAAGTGCTCGTGGGTCAGGATCGAGCCCCCGACGATCGGCAGATCTGCATTGGAGCCCACGGTGTAGTGGGGGAAGAGCTGCAGAAAGGCCAGGAGCCGTGCAAAGGTCGCCCGCTCGATCTTCATCGGCGTGTGGGAGGCGGAGAGCACGATGCAGTGCTCATTGTAGTAGACATAGGGGGAGTACTGCAGGTACCACCGGGTGCCCGCCAGCTCCAGCGGAATCAGGCGGATCGTCTGCCTTGCCGGGTGATCCAGACGTCCCGCATACCCCTCATTCTGGGGGCAGAGCAGGCACTTGGGATAGCTGTCCTGCTTCTTTTTGAGCGCCGCGGCGATGGCCTTCGGGTCCTTCTCCGGCTTGGAGAGGTTGATCGTGATGTCCATGTCCCCGTAGGCTGTCTTCGTGACCCACTTCCGGTCCTTGGCCACCCGGTAGGTCCGGATGTAGTCGCTGTCCCGAGAGAGCTGATAGAAGTAGTCCGTCGCCTTCTCCGGGCTCTCCTGGTAGCGGCGCCAGAACTCCCGGATCACCTCCGAGGGGCGCGGGGTGAGGCACCCCATGAGCTTCGTGTCAAACAGATCCCGGGAGGCGATGCCCTCCTCGATGACGCCCCGGGCCGCTGCATCGTCCAGAAGATCCCGGAGAATCGGCTCCAGGGGCTGGTCCTTCGCCTCGATGGTATCCGCGTCAAAGTCCGAACCCGGGTCCTGCTGCAGACAGGCAAAGAGGAGGTTTGCCGCATACCGCCGGTCCTCCTCCCCGATCAGTCCCTTTGCCAGGGCATAGGCCACCAGGGACCGAACTCCATCTTCCACTCTTGTCTCGTCACGCATGTGCTGTTCCCTCCCGCTTTCTGCGCGGCTTTCGCCATTTCTCACTACTATATTTATCATCGCCGCCATCGGTCTTTCCTGCAAGGAACATTGGTTTCAGGATTTTGTCATTTTGTTGCAGGGATGGTAGACTGAAGTCCGGAATGAAAAGGAGGCAGACATTGGATTACAAAAAGAGCAACAAGGTGGAGCGAAAGTCCCTGGTCTCCCTCTCGGTCTACAACTGCGGCTCCCAGAAGTGTCCCCCCTCCTACGTGTGGGGACCCGGCGTGCGGGATCACTATCTGATCCACTACATCGTATCCGGAAAGGGGACCTTCTGTGCAGAGGAACAGCAGTATCCGCTGGAGGCGGGGGACTGCTTTCTCGCGCGGCCCGGACAGAAAATCTGGTACCGGGCGGACATCCGCGACCCCTGGGAGTACGTCTGGGTCGGCTTTGCCGGGGCAGATGCTGCGGCCATCGTGACCGCCACGGACTTCTCCCCCGAGGCGCCGGTTCTTCGCGCCCTTCCCTACGGAGAGCTTTTGCGGGAAAAGCTCCTCGCCGTCAGCGCCGCCTACGGCAACACCTATGCCCACTCCATCGCGATGACCGGTGCCCTCTACAGCGCCCTCTCGGTGCTGGTTGCCCACTCCCACAAGGAGGACCTGCCGATGGGAAGGGACGTGGTCCTCACCCGCCGGGCGATCTCCTTCATCGACGGCCACTACGCCCTGAACATCTCCGTGGATGACATCGCGGGGTTTGTGGGTCTCTCCCGGAGCCAGCTCTTCCGCCTGTTCCGCGACAACCTGCACACCTCCCCAAAACAGTACCTGGAGAACTACCGGGCGCGGCGCGCCTGCCTCCTGCTGCAGGAGACCGATCTACCGATCCGGGTGATCTCCGCCTCCGTGGGGATCGAGGACGCCACCTACTTCTCCAAGCTCTTCAAGAAGGCCGTCGGCCTCTCCCCGGTCCGGTACCGGGAGGAGCACACCCAGTCCGGCACCTGAGCGCAGGCCAAGCTTCTGGCAAATCCCGAAACTTTTTTCTGAAATAGCGTAAGACGCCTGTCTGCCGATGCGGCAGACAGGCGTCTTTTCGGTTGCATGGATTCGATGAAAGCGAAGCGCGGAAGATGTCCGCAACATCCTTCTGGTCTTCAATGTCTCAAGATCATTTGAAATGTGGTCTCCAAGAAGGTCGATGTCCGTTGTAGCTCTCGTAAAGTCATCTGTATACAAACCATAGAGGAGGATGCCGCCTTTCAGCGTAAAATCATCTGCGTATCTGGAAACAGAAATCCGATAAAGTCCGTATAATGGTGCAAATTCAATAATTCAAAAGAGCCAATGGCTCAACTCAATATTACATTGAATCACAACCCCCGCTTCAAGCGGGGGTTGCATGTGCCCTATAAGGGCAGACTGCTAGCAGCCCCTAAAAGGGGCAGTTGACAAGCACTATTGCTTGCAACCCCTGAAAGGGGTCACTCAATCGTTGTCTCTCATTGATTCCTTGTACTGATCCTCAATGTATTTCTTCACCGTGGCTTCATCGATATTGCCAATTGTTTCCACATAGTATCCTCTTGCCCAGAATTCTTTGTCTCCTCTCTGCTTGAATTCCGGATGCTTGTCGAAGATCATCAGTGCACTCTTCCCCTTCAGGTATCCCATGAAGCTCGATACACTGTACTTCAGCGGCAACTCTACGCAAAGATGTACATGATCTGGCATCACCGCTCCAGCAGTAATTCTGACATGCTTGTAATCGCACAATGTCTTGATGATTCCGACCACATCGGTTCGCACCACTCCCCACATTTTCTTCCTGCGATACTTTGGTATGAAAACAATATGGTATTGGCACCTCCATTTGGTGTGTGTTAAACTTTCGTTGTCCATTTGGACACGCCTCCTTTGGCTATTTAGACAATATGTAATGGCCCCCGAGTTTTGTAGTCATCGAGGATTAGCCGTATACTCTATAACGTATTCAAAGAGTTACAGCATACCATCATACAAAATCGGAGGCCATTGACATGGAGTATAGCACAGTGTTTGTTGGAATGGATGTCCATAAAGACACTTTCTCGGTTTGTTGTTACACATACGAGGATGACAAGTGCAGATTCAAGCGCACCTTTAGTTCTGATTACAAAAATGTGCTCCAATATATCGCCAGCATGCACAAACAGTATGGTGAAAAAGCAAATTTCGTCACCGCATATGAAGCTGGCTGCCTTGGGTATTCACTGTACAATCAGCTTACCGCTCATAATGTAGAGTGTATTATCATGGCTCCGACAACCATGGCCAAGACTGCAAACGCCGGAAAGCACAAAACAGACCGTCTGGATTCTGAAATGATTGCCAAGTGTCTTGCCGACAGAAACTATCATGCAGTCCATATTCCTACTGAGGAGGATGACCAGGTCAAAGAATACATTCGCATGCGCGATGATCATAAATTGGCATTGAAGAAAATCAAACAGCAGATTCTTGCATTCTGCCTCCGCCGAGGACTGCATTATTCAGATCCAGATTCAAAGTCCAAACCTCATAACTGGACACAGAAACATCTCAAATGGCTCAGAGACCAGGCTTCTGCTCTGAATGGAGAATACAAAGATGCCCTTGAGGAATATCTGGGGACCTTCGATTATCTGACCGATAAGATCACACGTCTTGACCAGAAGATCGAGGAGATCTCTCAGAAAGATACCTATCGCGAGAAGGTCAAACATCTCTCATGTTTCATCGGAGTCAAAACGGTCACCGCAATGGGAGTTCTTTCCGAGGTGGGTGACTTTAGCCGGTTTAAATCGGCTGAGCAGTTTGCCTCCTATCTTGGTCTTGTACCAGGGGAGAATTCAAGTGGCGGATCCAGAAATATGCTGTCACTGACCAAAGCAGGAAATTGTCATGTGCGCAGACTGTTGATTGAATCTGCACAAAGCTACGCAAGAGGCAGAATCGGAGCTAAATCCAAAGAACTTCTAAAACGCCAGGAGGGAGTAGAGCCCAAGTATGTGGCATATGCAGATAAAGCCAATGAACGGCTGCGCAGGAAGTTTTACAGGCTTACGGAAGACGGGAAGATCAGAAATGTGGCTGTTGCAGCTGTTGCGCACGAGCTTTCCTGCTTCATCTGGGGAATGATGACAGATCATGTGGCGTAATGAAACAAGTGGGGTACATCTGCTGGAACGCTGTTGTCAAGACTGCTACGCACCGCCGTAGGCGGCAAGGTCTTGACATCATCGTTCAGCAGATGTCAGCGATCATTAGGCAGTAAGCGGGATAAGCCGCTTACTGCGGCTGAGCAAAATCGAAGGCACCTTGAGGTGGTATTGAAGTCCTTCAAGGTTTGGGCTATCTGCGACAAATCTATGTTGACACAGACAGTAATATTTCTGTGATTCACGTTTTTAGACGGCAGAGCCCGCGGCGGACCATTGGCCTGTTGGTAAGGAGCAATCCGAATCCACGTATATCAGAGTGGTCAAATGCCGGTGAACTGAGATTCGATGCCACCTCAAGATGCCTTCGGTCAGGGAGTACATGGCCAGCCAGGACTACAAAAGTTTGCGGGTGACACCCGGAAGGTCTTGACAAGGGCCATTACATATCAGATTTGTGCTTGCCAGCCAAATCTATTTTACGCCAAAGGAGGCTTTTTCAAGCCGATTCTACGCTACTGCTTATTCCATTCTCCCCAGCATAGCTGGGGGTTTAGGCCAATTCAATAATGTGGGACAACTTGTCTCATATTTTTAGCGTGGTTCACCCGAGCGTTGGTATAGGAAGAACAGATGACAGAAGCTGCTTCACCATTATTTCAAACCATATCACTTCAAATATTCTCTCGGTGTAGTGTGGTAATATTCCCTGAAAGCCTTATAAAAATTGCTGCTGTTGCTGTACCCAAGCATGGCAGCAATCTCTTCGATTGAGAGAGTTGTGTTTTTCAGAAGAAGCACCGCTCTCTCCATTCTCTTTTCCAGAAGGATTTCTGTAAATTTCCGCCCCGTCTCCTTATGCAAAAGCGCAGAGATATAGTTTGGATGGTAGGAAAAGTGCGATGCGATATCTTTTAACGTAACTACGTCGGAATGGTCTGCCATGTACTGCATGATCTTCTCTGAAAGCGAGAGTTGGGAGCTTCTGGTATTCTCCACACGGTAGCGTCTTGCAATCTGCAGAAACAGCGTCTGCAGCATGGATTTCAGCATTCTCTGGGTGTCGTCCCGTCGATCTGCATACTCGATGACCATAGCCTCAAGCAGAGAACGGATCTCATGTTCTTTGCCGGAAGTAAGATGGATAAATTCATCGGAAAACTTGTTGGTCTGTGGCTCGATGAAAAAGCGGAATAAGTCAGAATCTGTATACATGATCGGCAGATACTCTCTAAAGAATGTATCTTTTCTTATCAATACACCGATAATGACCAGCTCTGTTTCACTATCTCCCCGAAGCGCGTAGCCACTGTATGGCTGGCCTATATAACACTCATCCTCGCGGATGGTGATCAGGTTGTCATATTTATAAGAGAGCGCCTGATAGTCCTGCTGATAGGCGTAATTGATAAAGAAAAAGTCCTGCCTGTGGAAGGGCTCGTTGATAGAAGTCCCCTTGAACACGCAGATCAGGATATCCTCCTCTTCACTTCCGGGCCAGAAAGACGTAACATCTCCCTGCCTGCCTTCCTTCATCTGGTGAAAGGTGAGATCAAGAGAGCTGAATTCCTTCCCTAGTTTTTCTATTGCCAGTGCCAACATCTTAGGGCAATCTATAGATGCGTACCTCCCATTTCTGGATAAGTTAATCATAGTCCAGGACAATAGAAATCACCACTATTATTCTTAACATTCGGCGCTGTTTTCCAGGCCTCCATAGGTTATACTAGCATCAATAACTGCAAGACAAAGTGCCTGAAATATAGAAAGAGTGTTAAGAAATGAAGAAATTAGCGACGAATACAGTATTATGCCTGCAGCCGGTTCCTCAGACGATCGTTTCCTGCAGGGGCAAAGACGGAAGAAACAACGCCCTGGTAGTCGGCTTTACGGCAAATGTGAGCCTTGATCCCGTGATGGTCATGACAGGCATTATGCCGTCCAGGTTTTCACATCATCTGGTGAAAGAGAGCGGATGTTTCGTCATCAATTTTCCGAAGAAAAGCTTCAAAAAAGAATATGACTATCTCGGATCAAAGTCCGGAAGAGACGGAGATAAGTTTGCTGCACTTGACCTGAAATGGGAAGATGCAAAATATGTGGATGCTCCGATTTTGACGGACTGCCCGGTAAGCATTGAATGCAGCGTAGTGGAAAGCACGAAGCCTGGCACCCACGAACTGTTCATCGGAAAAGTCGAGGCGGTTCACGTGGATGAGGAATATCTTGATACCAAAGGAAATATTCTCTGGGACAAGATTGACCTGATGTAAGGAGTACGGTTATGACAGAACTTGAAAAGCTGGATGCAGGCCTGGAGTATGATTTCTGGGACAACGGAGTCAACAGCCGCAAGCTGCGGGCGATTGAGCTGTGCGGCAGGCTGAATGCCATGTCAATGACGGATGAAGCAGCCAGAGAGTCTTTGATTCGGGAGCTGTTTGCTGAGGCAGGAGATAATCCTTCAATCGGCCCCGAGTTCAACTGCGATTACGGTCTCCATATCCGTGTTGGGAAAAACTTCCTCACCAACTACAATGTCACTATTCTGGATATCATGCCGGTGACCATCGGTGATTATGTCATGATTGGGCCAAATACGATGATCTCCACCGTGAATCATCCGATCAGCCCGATGGGCAGAAGAAAGCATCTGGGGATCGGAAAGCCTGTTACCATCGGAAATGATGTTTGGATCGGTGGAAATGTGGCGATTATGCCCGGTGTCACGATTGGAAATAATGTTATTATTGCCGGCGGTGCTGTGGTAACCAAAGATGTGCCAGATAACTGTATTGTAGGTGGAGTGCCAGCGAAAAAGATCCGGGACATTGAGAATGATGTACCGGATGTAGAATAAACGTCTCTCATGTATCAATATTCAATTGTCATCGGCATCCGGCTGCAAACTGCTTCGCCAAGATCGGATGCACGATCACCTGCCCATAATCCTTTTAGACCCGCGGCTGTCAGATGCCATAAGAAGTTTCTTATAGATTCTCAGATCACTGTCTTTAAATACATTGAAGATTACTTTCTTCAGGCAGCTGCCCGGATGCGCATCCAGCCATTCCTTCACAGTCTTGACAGCGATCTCCGCTGCCTTGTCCTGCGGGAACATGAATACCCCGGTAGAGATGCAGCAGAAGGCAATGTTCTCACAGCCATACTCCGCCGCAAGGTCCAGGCAGTTCCGGTAGCAGGCTGCGAGCTGCTCCCTGTGTTCCTGCTTCAGGTACGGGGAGACAATCGGTCCCACGACATGCACCACATACTTTGCCGGCAGGTTATAGGCAGGGGTGATCATCGGCACCGCCGTCGGCTGCTGATCATCCCCGCCGTGAACCTGCTGCTGCCGTTTCATGATCTGATAACACTTTTCGCGAAGCTCTGTTCCCGCCATCGTGTGAATGATGTTGTCAATGCAGCCGTGGAGCGGTGAGAAGCACCCGAGCATCTGTGCGTTGGCGGCATTGACAATCGCATCCGCCCGCAGCGTCGTGATGTCCCCCTGCCAGAGGACAACCCGCGGATCGGTTTCGGACGGCGCAAGATCTGCTGCCCCGGTGATGCCCTTCTCCTTCGTGATGTTCTGCAGGACCTCCCTCTGTACGGCATAGAATTCCTCCGGCAGCGTGTGCCCGGTCTCCCCGGACGGTATCCGCACATTGCAGAGCGCCCGGTAGAGGTCAAAGGACTGCGCATACGATCCCGGCAGGGCGTACTCCGCATACTCCGGCATCTCCTCCTGCAGGCATTGGATCAGAAAGTGCAGTTTCTTCGTCAGTTCCAGCTCGTTCATCCTGGTCCTTTCCGGGCTCTGGCAGCCCGCGAAGCAGCAAATGTAACTCGTTCCATTACATCTCACATCCGCATCCTACTCCTGCAGCGCCTAGTTGTCAACATATTTATTACATATTCATATCTCGTCGAGGTCGCCTGCTGCCATGAAAAGAGGCGGGGGCACCTGCGTGCTCCCGCCTCTTGCTCCTGATGATGTGTTTAGTCCGTCTCAATCCGGTCCCGGATTCCGGCTGCTGCCGCCTCGTCCAGCACCACGGTACAGTCCGGATGGAGCTGCAGGATGGAAGCCGGCATGGAGGGCACCACCGGTCCGAAGAAGGATGCCTCCACCGGTGCCTTCTTGGCGGCGCCGCTGGCGATCAGGACGATCTTTCTCGCCCGCAGGATGGAGCCGATGCCCATCGTGTAGGCGTGGCGCGGCACCTCCTGGCCGTCGGTGAAGAACCGCTGGTTTGCCTGAATCGTGGAGGGATCCAGGGCAACGCAGTGGGTTCCCACGGAGAAGGCGTCAGCGGGCTCGTTGAAGCCGATGTGGCCGTCGGGTCCGATGCCAAGAAGCTGCAGGTCGATGCCGCCCGCCTCCTGGATGATCTTATCATAGGCCTTGCAGGCCCGCTCCGCATCGGGGTCTGCGCCATCGGGGACATGGGTGTTCTCCGGGCGGATGTTGACCCTGCTGTAGAAGTGCTCATTCATGAAGTAGTGGTAGCTCTGGGGGTTGTCCGGGGTCAGGCCCTGGTACTCGTCCAAGTTGATGGAGGTCACATGGGAGAAGTCGAGCCGTCCCTCCTGATACCACTTGGCCAGACAGTCATAGGTCCCGATCGGGGAGCTCCCCGTGGCAAGCCCCAGCACACAGTCGGGCTTCAGAATCACCTGTGCCGCAATCAGATCCGCTGCCCGCTGGGACAGCTCTTCGTCGTTCTTTGCAACGATAAATCTCATCTTAACCTCCCTAGGAATTGTCTCAGCGGATGACTCTGCCGTTCTGGATGACCCCGCGGGTCGTAAGTGTCTCGTCCGCTGCAAGAAGCACCACATTTCCCTTTTTGCCCGGTGTGATGGACCCGTACTGGTCCGCCACACCGATCGCCTCTGCAGGCTGGATCGTCGCGCAGGCGATGGCCGTCTCCAAGGGGATCTCCATCTTCTGGACTGCGGTCTTCATGCACTCCATCAGGTTGGAGACGGATCCCGCGATGTTTCCCTCCTTCTTGAGTCGGCAGTAGGGGCCGTTCTTGACGATCGGCTGACCGCCGAGCATGTACTCTCCGTCCGGCATGCCGGTGCAGCGCAGGCTGTCGCTGATCATGACGATCCGCTCCTTCCCCACCAGCCGGAAGGCGCAGCGCACTGCAGCCGGGTGGACATGGATGCCGTCGCAGATCAGCTCCGCGCACACCGCGGGGCTGTCCGAGATCGCGCCGATCGCACCGGGCGCCCGATGGCCGAAGTCCGTCATCGCGTTGAACATGTGCACCGCGTGGCAGGCCCCCGCCGAGAAGGCGCGCATGGCGGTCTCATAGTCCGCCGCCGAGTGGGCGAGGGACACCCGCACCAGGCCCTTCACCTTTTGGATGTAGCCCTCAAAGCCCGGATTCTCCTCCGGCGCAAGGCCGATGATCTTCACCAGACCCTCGGAGGCCTCGACAAAGCGCTTGACGATCTCCGGGTCCGCCTTCAGGATGTAGCGCTCGTTCTGGGCGCCCTTCTTGGCCCGGCTGATGAAGGGGCCCTCCATGTTGAAACCGACCAGGTCCGCTCCCTCGTGGGGGGTGTGGGCAAACTCCGCGCCCACCGACAGGATGTGGCAGAGGTCGTCCACCGGAAGGGTCAGGGTGGCAGGGCAGATTGCTGTGATGCCCTGCTCCGCCTCGTACTTCGCGATGACCTCATAGGCGTGGCGGGTCCCGTCGCTGACGTCCTCGCCCAGGGCACCGTGGAAGTGCAGATCCAAGAGCCCAGGGATCGCAAGGCAGCCGCCCGCATCCAGTACCTCTTCTCCCTGCCGGTTTTCCGGCGTATCTTCGACAAAACGGCCATCCCGGATCACTACGTCCCGTCTGACAAAGGTCCGCTCCGGGGTATAGACCGACGCATTTTTGAGTATCATTCCGGTCTCCTTCCCGCTCATTGCAGCTTTGTGTCTGACCTTACCCTATCATAAGAGAAAATTATTTTCAAGTTTTTGCACAAGAAAAAATAATTCATTTTTCTTCAGCCAGACCCACAGCGCACCCCGAAAATGCCCGACTGTCAAAAAGACCCCCGGCGGGGGAACCACTCCCCACGCCGGGTGTCTGTACTGTTGATGGCACTTATTGTACGAGCTTTGCCAGTTCCGCCGGGTCTATCCTGGCAGCCGGCACCGCGTCCGGGGACTGCAGGAAGCTGCACATCCCGTGGAGCAGAGCCCGCACCTCGGGCCGGTCCTTCTTCTGAAGAAGTCCCAGGCTGGAAAGGAGGAGCTTTCCTCCGCTGACCTCCAAAAACAGCAGGGCCGAGAGCCGCCGCATGCCGAAGGGGCCGTCGATGGCAGAGATGAGGGATGCCGCGTCCGGAATGCTGCGGGGCACCACCATGGCCTTTGCCCCGGCCAGGATGTCTCGCCACTGCCAGTCCGCATAGCCCGCCGTGACAAAGTCCTGAAAGAGGGGGTGCGTCCGGTCCACCCGGATTCCCATCGTCTCCTCCGGGATCTTCTCCCGCACGAAGGGGCCATACCAAGGCGCGGCGGCAAGCGGCGCCGCAGCCGGGAAGTGGAGGGGCACGGCGGGCGGAGACAGAAGTACCGCGGCGCCCCGCTCCAGGGCGGCCAGGGCCTCCTTCGGATCCTCCGTCAGAACCACCTCCCCGCCCTCTTCGTCAAAGCGGGGATAGATCCAGATCCGCTCCCGCGCCGTGGCACCTGCCGCGGACAGCTCCAGGGTCAGCATCCGTGCCGTATGTTTTGTTTCGATCGGGATCAGCTCATCCCCGAGGAGGGTGAGGCCCCCCGCCGGGCAGTCCGCGTCCTCCATGCCGGGGAAGGCGGCGAGCACGCTGCCCTTCTCCCCAAGAAGGCGGATCTCCCAGGGTCCCGTGATCCGCTCCTTCCCAAAGTTTGCCATCCCGCACCGAAGGCTCAGGGTCTCCCCCTCGAGGATGCAGCGCCGATCCGCAAGGATCAGGAGCCTTGTCGGGGCAAGGGCCCTTGCGATCTCCTCCGGGGCGGGCGACCCCTGCTTTCTCTGGAGGCGCCCGGTGTAGAGGCCGGTGGTGGGCATCACCTCCCCCGGCTCATCGAAAAGACCGCGAAAGACGATGCCGGCCAGACTTTTCGTGCGCAGGGCCCGCTCCGCCTCCTCCCTTCGAAACAGGAGAGAGGAAAAGAGCCCGGCGCTTCGGTTCTTCTCCCAGGTCTCCGTAAGGCCCGCCGTCTCCACCATCCTGGCAAAGAGATCCGCCTCCCTGCTCTCCCGCCGCTCCTTCTCCTGGGGAAGCGGGGGAAGGAGCGCAAAGCGCCCGGCATCCATGGAGAGCACCGGGCCGCCAAAGTGCGCCCGGATCCGCTCCAGCACCCCGTCATAGGTGGGTTCCTCCTCCCGCCCGGTGTCCCGCAGGGGAAGGTCCTGGTACCCGGTGGAGCAGAAGAAATCGTCCCCGGCAAGGGGGCCGCCCCGGCCCGCCTCCGGGTCGGTGGACGCCGCAAAGAGGATCTGGTGGTTCTGTCTCCTGGCGTCTTCCAAAAGGTCCCGCGCCTCTTTCACGGACGTTTCGTGGAGGGAGAGGCCGGTCCCGAGGCTCACAAAGAAGAGGCTCGGGTGGACGCCGGCAGAGCGAAGGAGGGCAGAAAGCTGCGATTTTGCCATCTCCCGGTCAAAGCGGCCCTGCGCCCCCGGGAGCTCTGCGAGGATTGCAAACCCCGCCCGGTCGGCGGCAAAGAGCGCCTCCTCCCCCGGGACGCGTCCCGCAAAGCGAAGGAGATTGATGCCGCAGCGGCCGAGGAAGGCGAAGATCTCGTCCCAGCTCTTTCCGGAGGAGGCGGGGGAGAGACCCGCGTTGGTCTCCCCGACCAGGAAGACGCGCCTTCCGTTGACCAGAAGGTGGCCGGTCCCGTCAGAGGAAAGCTCCCGGATGCCGAAGGTGGAGGAGCAGGGCTCGAGATGCTCGCCCTCCAGGGTCAGCGTGTGGAGCCTTCCCTGCCCCAGATCCCAGCGCTCGGTCCCGGGGACCAGGTTCTCCCAGGGGAGGAAGAACTGCAGCCTATGATCTCCCGCCCCGCAGGCGATCCCCGCGGTCAGGGGCTTCTGGAAGATCTCCGAGCGGATCCGGATCTGCCCCCGGTAGGTGTCCTTCGCATGGACGAAGAAGCGGACCGTCAGGCCCTCCTTCCCGCCAAGGACCGCGGGACCATCCAGGAAGGTCTGTCGGGTAAAGTACAGGTACGGTTTCTCCGCCCCCTCGGGGATCCCGGTCAGCGTCAGCACCGCCCGGGTCCCCGCCTCCAGGAGGGCATCCGTCAGCTCATAGACCGCGGGCGAGAAAGGGGTGCCCGCCGCAAAGACCGGCAGCGCATCCTTTCCCAGGACGGCCTGCTGCCCCGCCTGCCAGGGCGTTCTCAGGAACACGCGCCCCGCGCGCCAGCCCTGCGGAAACGTCTTCAGCTCCAGAATCCGGCTCCCCGCCCCCTCCAGTGTGATCTTCTCCATGGTACCCTCCAATTCAAAAAAGGCGCCGCCCGCAGGAAGGGATTCCCGCCAGGCAGCGCCCCGACTTGACTCGTTTGCTGCTTCTTCAGAAGAGTCCGGTGATCTCCCCATCCTCTCCCACGTCGATGCGCTCCGCCGCGGGAACCCGGGGAAGACCCGGCATCTGGATGATGTCACCGGTCAGCGCCACCACAAAGCCGGCGCCGGCGGACACGTACACGTCCCGCACCGTGATCGTAAATCCAGTGGGCCGCCCCAGCTTGTGCTGGTCATCCGTCAGGGAGTACTGGGTCTTGGCAATGCAGACCGGCAGGTTCCCGAAGCCCTGCTCCTCCAAAGTCTTCACGGCCTTCTTCGCCGCCGTGGTGAGCTCGATGCCGTCCGCGCCGTAGATCTTGGTCGCGATGGTCCGGATCTTCTCGGTGATCGGCTGATCCAGCTCGTAGAGCGGGTGGTAGGCAGTGGGGGTGGTCTCCATCATGGCAAGGACCTTCTTGGCCAGATCCTCTCCGCCGCGGCCGCCGTCCGCCCAGACCGTGGCCTTCGAGAACGCGCAGCCGCGCTCTTTGCAGAAGTTCTCGACAAAGGCGTTCTCCGCCTCGGTGTCCGAGACAAAGGAGTTCAGCGCGACGACGATCGGAACGCCGAACTGCTGCAGGTTTTCGATGTGCTTTTCCAGGTTGCCGATGCCCTTCTTCAGTGCCTCCAGGTTCTCCTTGTGCAGGTCCGCCTTGGGGACGCCGCCGTTGTACTTGAGGGCCTGGATCGTGGCGACCAGGACTGCGCAGTCCGGGGCAAGGCCCGCCATCCGACACTTGATATCCATGAACTTCTCAGCGCCGAGGTCTGCGCCGAAGCCCGCCTCGGTGACCACGTAGTCGCCGATCTTCAGGGCCGCTCTCGTGGCGCGCACGGAGTTGCAGCCGTGGGCGATGTTGGCAAAGGGGCCGCCGTGGATGAGCGCCAGGGTGCCGCCCAGGGTCTGCATGATGTTTGGCTGCATCGCGTCTTTTAAAAGGGCCATCATGGCGCCCACCACGTTGAGCTGTCCTGCGGTGACGGGCTCACCCTGGTAGTTGTAGGCGACGACGATCCGGGACAGGCGCGCGCGAAGATCCTCCATGTCCGTGGCAAGGCAGAAGATCGCCATGATCTCAGAGGCCGCCGTGATGACGAAGTGGTCCTCCCGGACCGGCCCGTTGGCGTGGCCGCCAAGGCCCACGGTGATGTTGCGAAGGGCCCGGTCATTCATGTCCATGCAGCGCTTCCAGACGATCCGCGTGGGATCGATGCCGAGCTTGTTGCCGAAGTGCAGGTGGTTGTCGATCGCCGCGGCCAGCAGGTTGTTGGCAGAGGTGATCGCATGGAAGTCGCCGGTGAAGTGGAGGTTTAAGTCCTCCATCGGGACGACCTGGGAGTAGCCGCCGCCGGCGGCACCGCCCTTGACGCCAAAGCAGGGTCCCAGAGAGGGCTCCCGGAGGGCCAGCACGGCCTTCTTCCCCAGCAGAGTCAGGGCATCCGCCAGGCCGATGGAGATCGTGGTCTTGCCCTCTCCCGCTGCGGTGGGATTGATGGCGGTGACCAGGATCAGCTTTCCGTCCGGCCGGTCCTTCAGCGACTTCAGATAGCTCTCGCCGATCTTTGCCTTGTACTTTCCGTAGTACTCCAGTGCCTCCTCCGGGATGCCGGCCCGCGCCGCAATCTCACCGATGGGCTTTTTTTCCGCTTCCTGCGCAATTTCGATATCTGACTTCATGTGAGCTCCTCTCTTTGCCGAAAGACCGTGAAGTGATCTCCAACGGAACGCCTTCATCATACCATGCACCCGGCCGGGGCGCACCCCGGCGGGGCGGGTGAAAAAGCAAATTCCTCAGCTGCTCCTTTTTCCATACCGAAGGTGCCGGTAGCACCAGAGCAGCCGGTAGTACAGGTAAAACGCCCGGGGGGAGCGCTGCTGCATCGCAATCAGCTTCTTCTCCTCCGCATCCGTCCGCTCCAGGTAGTACGGATTCTCCTGAAACTTCGGGAAGGTCCGCCGCATCTTCAGAGCCAGCGCGGTCACAAAGGCATAGGTTCCCTTTTCCCGCCTGCCCTGAAGGCAGGAGAACAGCGTGTTTTTGTAGTAGAGCACCGTGTAGGCGTACTCGATCTCCTCCCGAAACGTGAAGAAGTACTCGTACTTCACCGCCTCGGAGAGCATGATCTCGGCGGCGATCTTCCGGTCCTCCAGGCGCTGCCTTGTCACGGTGTGGACCGTGGAGTCCGCGTGCTGGTAGTAGAAGTACAAGGGTTCCGGGATGTACTCGAAGTGGTGCATCCGGAACACCCAGGTCTTGGCCAGGGCGTTGTCCTCGTAGAAGATGTCCTCTGGGAACCGGGAGGGGCAGTCCAGGATGATCTCCCGGCGGTAGAGCTTGACGCAGAGGGACCCGAAGTCCAGCATCAGGGACCGCTTCTTCTCCAGAGTCAGCTCCCCCGTCTGCTCCGGATGGTTGTTTGCCACCTGCTTTCCCGGGGTCATCGTGTGCGTGCTCACCAGGCTGTAGTCCGTGCCGACGCAGTCCGCCCCGGTCTCCGCAGCTTTACCACGCAGCCGCTCGAAGTAGTCCGGCACGACCCAGTCGTCCGCGTCGATGAAGGCGATCCAGTCCCCCGTGGCGTGGGCAAGGCCCACATTCTTGGCACCGCCCTGGTGGTGGTTTTGTTCCGTCTTCAGGGCCGTCACCCTGCCGGGATAGCGCGCGGCATAGTCCCGCAGAATCTCCCCGGACTCGTCCGTCGAGCAGTCGTCGACAGCCAGGATCTCCAGGTTTTCATAGGTCTGATGGACCAAGGAGTCCAGGCAGGTGGAAAGGCGCTGGTCCGAGGCCATGTTGAAGACGGGGACGATGACCGTGATCTTGTCCTGTTGTACACTGCGGCCTTCCGGCATGGCAGTCTCCTCCCCTTGTTGTGGTTTGTACTGATGAAAAAACAGACACGCGGCTTGGTCCGCATGCCTGTCAGACTCATGTTTCGTAGTAGGTCAGGATCTTCGTCACCGCGTGGATGACATCCTCCACGTCCTGGTCCGTCATCGCATAGAACAGCGGGATCGTGAGCATCTCCTCGTAGAGCTGTTCCGCCTTCGGGCACAGGCCCTTCTGGTATCCCAGCTTCTCGTAGTAGGGGAAGTAGTAGATCGGGATGTAGTGGACGTTGCAGACGATGTTCTCCGCCTCCATGGCGTCGAAGAACTGGCGCCGGTTGATGGAGAGGTGCGCCGGGTTGATCCGCAGCACATACAGGTGCCGGACCGTGTCGGACCCTGCCGTCTCCTGCTGCACGATGCAGCCGGGGAGTTTGGAGAAGGCCTCATTGTAGCGGGCGACGATCTTCTTTTTTCTCTCCGCAAAGGCGGGGAGCTTGTCCAGCTGGCTGGAGATCAGCGCCGCCTGCATGTCCGTGATCCGGTAGTTGGGCGCCAGGGCGACCTGCTCGTAGTACCAGGGGCCGTCGGGCTGGTGGACCATCTGGGCCGGGTTTCTCGTGATGCCGTGGGTGCGCAGCAACAGAAGCTTCTCGTACAGCTCCTCGCTGTCGGTGAGCACCGCGCCGCCCTCGCCGCCGGTGATCGTCTTCACCGCGTGGAAGCTCAACGTCGTCATGTCGGCAAAGGAGCCGACGGGCTTTCCCTTGTAGGAGGTGCCGATAGAGTGGGCCGCGTCCTCGATGTAGACGAAGCCGTACTTTTTCTTCAGCGCCAGGATGGCGTCCTGGTTCACGCTCTGTCCACCGTAGTCGACCGCGACCACCGCCTTCGTGCGGGGCGTGATGCACGCCTCGATGCAGGCGGGATCGATGTTCCAGGTCGCCTCGTCGATATCCGCAAACACCGGCCTTGCCCCCATGTACAGGGCGCAGTTGGCCGAGGCCGCAAAGGTGATCGGCGTGGTGATGAGCTCGTCCCCGGGTCCGAGGCCGATCGCCATCACCGCCATGTGGAGGGCTGCCGTGTCGTTAGAGCACAGAACCGCATGCTTTGCGCCGGTCACCCGGCAGAGCTTCTCCTCGCACTCCGTGATGTGGGGGCCGGTGGTCAGGTAGTCGCTCCGGAGCACTTCCTCCACGGCGCGGATGTCCGCCTCATCGATGTACTGGTGGGAGTAGTAGAGTTTTTTGTTCCGCACCGGCGTGCCGCCGGCAAAGGCAGGAAGTTCCTTCATGTCTCAGTCCTCCTCGACGCCTGAGAGGAGCTCCCGGATCTGGTCCACCGAGAGCCACTCCCGGTTGGTGCCGGAGGAGTAGGAGAAGCCCTCCTCCACCTTCTTTCCGGACAGGTTCGGGACCTGCCGGGAGTTGTACACGATCTGGGGATAGACGATGTAGTTCTTCTCGAACTCGTAGGTATTGCCCGAGTCCTCCGGGGTGATCATGATCTCATGGAGCTTCTCGCCGGGACGGATGCCGGTCTCCACGGTCTTGCAGCCCGGGAGCAGCGCCTCCGCCAGGTCCTTCACATAGAAGGACGGGATCTTGGAGATGAAGGTCTCGCCGCCGTTTGCCTCGGCCAGGGCCTTGATGACCAGCTCCACACCCTGCTCCAGGGAGATCCAGAAGCGGGTCATCCGGTAGTCGGTGATGGGAAGGGTGGTCTCCCCCTGGGCGATGAGCTTGCGGAAGAACGGGATGACCGAACCCCGGGAGCCCGCCACATTTCCGTAGCGGACGATGGAGAAGGAGATGTCCTTGCTGCCGGCATAGGCGTTGGCCGCGATGAAGAGCTTGTCGGAGACCAGCTTGGTGCCGCCGTAGAGGTTGACCGGGTTCACCGCCTTGTCGGTGGAAAGGGCCACCACCTTGTGCACCCCGGTGTTCAGCGCGGCATCGATGACGTTCATCGCGCCGTGGACGTTGGTCTTGATGGCCTCCGCCGGGTTGTACTCGCAGGCCGGGACCTGCTTGAGTGCCGCCGCATGGATGCAGTAGTCCACGCCCTCCATCGCGCGCTCGAGTCTCGCCTCATCACGGACGTCGCCGATGAAAAAGCGCATGATCTTCGCGTTCTCCTTGAAGGGGGACTCATTGCTCATCACGAACTGCTTGTACTCGTCCCGGGAGTAGATGATGATTTTCTTCGGGCTGTAGTGTGAGAGGACGTACTTCGCAAAGCATCTGCCGAAGGAGCCAGTACCCCCGGTGATCAGGATTGTCTTGCCGTCCAATAACTTCCCATCTGCCATGTCTTACAACTGTCCTTTCCGATCCGGCGCCGGGCGCCGGCATTTCACTTTATATTCTCTTCTTCCTGCTGGGGCGCCATGTGGGCCGTGTAGTAGGCATAGAGCTTCTGGTAGGTGTCGTCGTCGATGTCGTGCTCGATGCGGCAGGCCTGCCTGGCAGCCGTCTGCTCGGAGACACCCACCGCCATCAGCATGCTGGCGAGGAGCCGATGCCGCGCCCAGATCTCCTCCGCAATCCTGCGCCCCGGGGCAAGCAGCACAATTCTTCCCGAGGGGTCCATGCGGATGCAGCCGTTCTCCCGCAGCTTTTTCATCGCGATGGAAACGCTGGGCTTGGAGTAGTGCAGCTCATTGACGATGTCAATGGACCGGACCGGGATGCCCCGCTCCTCCAGCATCAGGATCGTCTCCAGATAGTCCTCCGCGGACTCGTGGATCTGCACGTCAGAACTCCAGCACCAGACCGCCGTAGGCGGGCATGTCAAAGGTGATGTACTGGGGCTTGAAGTCGCAGTCGCCCTTGATCGCCTTCAGACTCTTGGGCACGTTGGAGCCGGCCCCGCCGTACTCCGGATCCGTGCTGTTGAGGATCACGCGGTAGGTCTTCAGCTCCGGCACACCCAGGCGGTACTCGGGGTACTCCACCGGGGTCATGTTCAGGATGAACATCACGCGGCGCTTGTCGTCCGGGCACTTGCGGAAGAAGCTGTAGATGGACCGCTCCTTGTCGTCGGCGTTGATCCACTCAAAGCCCGCCCAGTCGTTGTCGATCTCGTGCATGCAGGGATACTTGTTGTAGATCTTGAGGAGCTGTGCGAAGTACTTCTTCATACCCTCGTGCAGCGGCTGCTGCAGCAGGTACCAGTCGAGCTCTCTTGCCTCGGACCACTCGCGCTCCTGGGCAAACTCCTGGCCCATGAACAGGAGCTTCTTGCCCGCATGGCCCATCATGAAGGTGTATCCCAGCCGCAGGTTGGCAAACTTGTCCACCTCGTAGCCGGGCATCTTGTTCAGCATGGAGCACTTCAGGTGCACCACCTCGTCGTGGGAGAGCGGCAGGATGTAATTCTCCGCGCTGTTGTAGCTCATGGCGAAGGTCATGTTGTAGTGGGAGCCCTTGCGCATGACCGGGTCGAGCTTCATGTACTCGCAGAAATCATGCATCCAGCCCATGTTCCACTTGAAGGAGAAGCCCAGGCCGTCCGGGGAGCCGATGGGGCTCGTGACCTTCGGCCATGCGGTGGACTCCTCGGCGATCGTCACAAAGCCGGGATAGCTGCCCCGGACCACGGAATTCAGGTGCTTGAAGAATTCAATCGCGTCCAGGTTCTTGTTTCCGCCGTACTTGTTGGGCAGCCACTGGCCCTCCTTCTTGCCGTAGTCCAGATACAGCATGGAGGCCACTGCGTCCACGCGGATGCCGTCCACGTGGTAGTCGCGGATCCAGTAGAGCACGTTGGCGATCAGGAAGTTCTTCACCTCGGGCTTGCCCAGGTTGAAGATCTTCGTACCCCAGTCCGGGTGCTCGCCCCGTCTCGGGTCCGGATCCTCGTAGATACACTGGCCGTCGAAGCGGGCCAGGCCGTGGGCATCCGGGCAGAAGTGGGCCGGCACCCAGTCGAGGATGACGCCGATGTGGGCCTTGTGGAGCGTGTCCACCAGATACATGAAGTCCTTCGGCGTGCCGTAGCGGGAGGTGGGCGCATAGTAGCCCGTCACCTGATAGCCCCAGGAGCCGTCAAAGGGATGCTCCAGGATGCCCATCAGCTCCACATGGGTGAACTTCATCTCCTTCAGGTACTGCACCAGCCGGTCTGCAAACTCCCGGTAGGTGTAGAAGCCGTCCGGGGTCCCGTCGGGGTGCTTCATCCAGGATCCCACATGGCACTCGTAGATCGCCATGGGCTCCCGGTTCGGATCCTTCTTCGGGCGGTCCGTCATCCACTTCGCGTCATGCCAGGTGTAGCCGGACAGATCCGTCGTCCTCGATGCGGTGCCGGGGCGCAGTTCCGCCCAGTTCGCATAGGGATCCGCCTTGTAGATCTTCTCCCCCTCCGGGGTGGTGATCAGAAACTTGTACAGCTGTCCCTCGTGCACGCCGGGAATGAAGGCGGTCCAGATGCCGACCTCCCCTGCCTTCGTCATCGGGTTCTGCTCCTCGTTCCAGCCGTTGAACTCGCCGATCACGTGGATCTGCCCCGCATTCGGTGCCCAGACCCCGAAGAAGTACCCCTCCTGTCCGTTCTCCACAGACGGATGGGCGCCCAGCTTCTTGTAGATGTCGTAGTGGGTGCCCTGACCGAACAGATAGCAGTCCTCCTCCGATACAAAGACCTCGGTCCTCTTCGGTGCTGCAGGCTTCTTTGCGGCGGTGGTCTTCGCCCTCGCCGCCTTCTTTGTGGTGGTGCCCGTCTTTGCCATACCCTGTTACCCCCTTATTTTATTGTCCTTCACGCCTCGTAGTGCTGGAAATCCTTTTCGTGAATGATGATCCGGTCATCCTGGTCATAGCGCTTGCGCGAGAGGATCAGCATCAGCGTGTGCAGATTCTTCTTGGATGCCCAGCCGATGGCCTCATCCACCAGGTCGCGCACCTCTTTGGTCGTCACCTGATGATCCCGCGTCTGCCGTGCAGAAATGCGGGAGGAGAGCGCCAGCTGGCCCATCTCATCAATGCTGTAGTCCTTGGCCTTGGCATACTCCAGGCCGTAGGACACCAGCGCCTTGTCGGTCAGGGGCTGAATGTCCACCGTGACCGTAAAGCTCTTCATGTAGTCCGGATACTCCTCAAGGAACTCGTCCATCGCCCGCTTCTTGTCGGCGAAGATCACGATGAGCCCCCGCTCCTTCCCCTCGATCTCCTGGTGCAGGTTCTTCAGGGTATCCTCCTCCAGGGCCGCGGCGTTGTAGACAATCATGGCGCCGCCGCTGATCTGATCCAGCGTGGCGGAGAGCTTGCCCGCCTCCAGCCGGTTGAGCGCCGGGCCGGATGCCTTGGCGATCTTGCCGGTGAAGTTGGCATCGCTGTGCTTGGTGATCTCCAGGATGCCCTGGGCGACCTTCTTGGCGGCGCCCTCGGGTCCCTTCACAACGATGTTGCCGGTGTAGGACGCAAGGCTCAGGTTGTCGATGGCGGCCAGGATCTGCCGGCGGTTCTCCGGCACGATGCAGGTCGGTCCAAAGAGCTTCTTCTCACTCTCCGTGAGGGCCCGCTGCCCGGCGGCAGCAAGGGAACGGGTGTCATCCTGCTTTGCAGGAGCGGTCTCTTCCTGCTCCTGCTCTGCCTCAGGCTTGGTCTCCTGCGGCGCCTCCTGGGGTGCCCTGCGGGGACGCCGGGGCGCACGGGGAGCTCTTCTTGCGCTCTCCTCCGGTGCCGGGGCCTCCTCAGCGGGTGCCTCGCTCTCCTGCTGCGGAGCAGGCTCCGCAGCAGGTTCTGCCTCTTCCTCCGCGGGAGCCTCTGCAGGCTCCTCGCGGACCAGTTCGTCATCGGGTCTGCGAATCGGTCTCTGACGGCGTCTTCTCGAGCGCATCGAAGGCTCCTCCTCAGCAGGTGCCTCCTCTTCCGGCAGTGCGCCGGGGAAGGCATCGGGTGCTGCCTCGTCCAGCTGCTCTGGCGCAGCCGTCTCCTCTGCCATCTCCGCGACAGGGCGCACCGGGCGGCGGCGCCGTCTGGTGAAGACGGGCGGTGCGGTCTCGGGTGCAGGCTCCTCTGCTGCTGCCTCTTCCTCAGGCTGCGCGGGGCTCTCCTCCTCTTCGGGGATCTCCTCCTCGGGCGTCTCCTCTGCGGGGACCTCCTCCGGAATCTCCTCCTCGGGAGCTGCTTCTTCCTCCGGGAGCTCCTCCGGGAATGCCTCCCCGGCAGGCTCCTCCGGAAGAGGTGCCTCCGCCGGCACTTCCTCCTCCGGCTGCTGCATCACCGGCTCCTGTGCCTGACTTCTCTCCCGGGCCTCGAACTCCTCGTAGCGCTTCTTCTCCCGGTCCATGGCAAGGCGGACGGCGTTGGCATCCCAGCGTCTTGTGACGATGCTGCCATCCTCGTTCTCCTCGTAGGCAGGCTCCTCGTCGATGCTGCTTTCTGCCGGGGTGCCATAGTCCTGCGCTCCGTCATCGGCATACTGCACCGGCTCCTGGGCATAGCCCTCCTCCGGGCCGTAGGCGCCCTCCTGCTCATAGAGAGCAGCCTGGCCGTAGGCGTTCTCCTGCGCAGCGCCCTGCTCAGGAGCCGCGCTGTACGCATCCTGCGCGCCCTCATAGCTGCCCTGCTCCGGGCCGGCGTTGGCAAACAGGTCACTGGCCTGCTGCGCGCCGGCGTTCTCCTCCGGGATCTCCTGGGCCGGGATGTGGCGCACCCGGTAGCCGCCCTCGGGTCTTTGCTCCTGCTGGAGCGGCGCCTCTTCCTGCTGCGTGCCGCGGTAGCGGGCAGAGCCGCGGCCGGAGATGCCGCTCTCCAGGGAGGCTCTCGCATCCCGGTGGCGCTTCTCCACATTCTTCTCGATGTCCTCGAGCAGGCCGTGGCGGGAGGTCTCGTCGAACTCCTGGAAGAGCTCGCCGGTGTCCTCCATGATCTTCTTTGCGACCTTCTCCTCGCTGGTGTCCTTCACGCTCTGGCGGATCTTCTCCCACTCCGCCATCACCTCACTGATGGACAGGGTTGCCTGGGAGGGCGCGGTGCTCTCTGCGGGCTCCTCCTCCCCGGCGTCCTCTTCGGGCGCTGCCTCCTCTGCGTGGGCGGACTGGTTCTCCACCTGGAGCTCCGGCTGGGGAACCGGTGCAGGCTCTGCCGCCGCCTCGGGTTCGGAGACTGCTGCCTCCTCCTTCTCCTGTGCGTCGAGCTGGGCCAGGCCCTCTGCCACGGTCCGCTGCAGGGCAGCGTCCGTGTCGACCTTCTCCCCGTCCTCGACGGGGGAAATGTCCTCCTTCTCGGGGACGGCCTCGGGCTTTTGCGCGCGAGACGCGCTCTCAATCTCCTGAATCAGCTGCTCGGCCTTCTTGGCAAACCGACCGCCGGCGTGATCAGACAGGTCACGGCAGGTGGCGATGGCCTCCTCGTCCCGTCCCGCCGCATGGAGCTGAACGGCCAGCTCATAGACCCACTTGGGCTCCGCGTGCTCCTCGCGCAGACGCGAGAGCACATCGATCTTCTCGTCGGCGGAGACCGGGGAGACCTGGTACATCTTGTACTGCAGGATCAGACGCTTGTAGCTGTTCGGCGCCAGGGTGTTGAAATTCTGCATCAGCGCAAGGGCAGACGTCAAATCGCTCTGCAGGCCGTCTCTTCCATAGAGAAAGAGTGTCAGCTCACAGAGTGAATAAATGATCTCCGGATTCTGGGGATCTCTTTGATCGGCAAAGACCAGGAGTCTCCTGCTCTTTGCGTATTCCTTGTTGATTTTATAGACATCGCTGACCTTGCAGAGCGTCTCGGCGCTCTTGACTCTCTGCCAGTCGATTCCGTCTGCGACGCCAGCCGCATCCCGGAAATTCTGGGCGGAAATCAGCGAGTTTATCTCCTGAAGCCTGATCCGATATTCGTACTTATCCAACGCTTGCTACCTCTTGGCTCCCCTCTTCTGTGCAGAAAGAGCAGACCTTCCCTAATCATAATTCCAACAAAGTTTAGCATACGGCTATGGTGATGTCAAAAAAGCAAAGTCGCTTTCACTCATTCGTTCCGGGCCGGAGAAGGGGCCGAATTCCCGCATTTCCGGCGTTTTTCCAGCTCATTGGCAAGATCTGCGAACTGCTCGAGCGAGAGTTTTTCTCCGCGCACATCCGCAGGAAGGGAGAGGGCCGCGAGTGCCTCCACCACATCCTCCCGCGTGAGGGTCCAGCCGTCCTGGGAAAAGCCGTGGGAGAGGCCGTTGGCCAGGGTCTTTCTGCGCTGGTTGAAGCTTGCCCGGATCAGGGCAAAGAGAAACGCCTCATCCGCCTCCACCGGCGGGGTATCCCTAAGGGTAAGGGTCAGGACCGTCGAGTCCACGGCGGGCCTGGGCGTAAAGGAGGACGGCGGCACGTTCAGGTCAACCCTGGGCACGCTGTAGTAGCGCACCGCCAGGGAGAGGGCGCCGTACTCCTTGTCCTTCTCGGTAGCCAGAATCCGCTCCGCCACCTCCTTCTGCACCATCACCGTGATGCTCTCAAAGACATCCCGCTGCCGCAGAAGCTGCAACAGGATCGGTGTGGTGATGTAGTAGGGGAGGTTTGCGACGCACTTGAGGCGCCGTCCCCCGTTGTAGGTGTCCCGGAGGGACGGCAGATCGGTCTTTAGGATGTCCTGCCAGAGGATCGTCACGTTGGTGCAGCCGTCCAGGGTCTCCGCAAGGACTGGCTCCAGGGTGGTGTCGATCTCCACCGCCACCACCTGGCCCGCCGCCAGGGAGAGCTCCTGGGTCATGGTCCCGATGCCGGGGCCGATTTCCAGCACGCAGTCGTCCTTCGTGACGCCGGCTGCCGCCACAATGCCGCGAACGATGTCGCCGTGGATCAGGAAGTTCTGCCCGAATTTTTTCTTGGCCCGGATGCCGTACTTGTCCAGGACCCGCCGGGTCTCATAGGGTGCTGTGAGTAGTGCGCTCATACGTGATAAAGCCTTTCTGCGTTTTGCTCGGTGACAGCGATCACCTCTTCGGGATCGATGCCCTTGCAGTCGGCCACCGCCTGTGCCACAAGGGGGAGAAACAGGGAGGAGTTGCGCTCGCCCCGGTGGGGAACCGGTGCCATGTAGGGGCAGTCGGTCTCGAGGACCAGGGAGGTCAGCGGGATTACCCGCACCACCTCCCGGATCTTTCTCGCGTTCTTGAAGGTCAGAACGCCGCCGATCCCCAGGTAAAAGCCGAGCTTCACAAACTCCCGCGCCAGCTCCGTGCTGTAAGAATAGCAATGGATCACCCCGCCCGCAAGACCGGAATGGTATTCCTGCAGGATGTCAAAGGTGTCCTTTGCGGCATCCCTGGAGTGGATGATGACGGGAAACCCCGTCTTCTGCGCGAGCACAAGCTGGCGCACAAACCACTTTTTCTGGAGCGCCGGGTCCGGATCCTCCTCCGGGAAGTGGTAGTCGAGGCCGATCTCCCCGATGGCGACCACCTTCGGATCCCGGGCCTTTTGCTCCATCTCCTCCAGAAACGCCTCCGTCAGGTCCCGGCACTCCGAGGGGTGGATGCCGAGGGCGGCGTAAACGTTGGGGAACTCATGGGCCAAGGAGAGAACCCGATCCACGCTCTCCATGGTGGAGGCCACATCCGTGCAGCGGCCGATTCCGTATTGCGGGAAGGCGGCGATCACCTCCCGGTAATCGCCGGCAAACGCCTCATCATCGTAGTGGGCATGGGTATCAAAGATCTGTGCCATCGTTCCTCCTGTGCTGCTTGGTCTGTAAAATTCGGCCCTTTCACTTTTTTTGTGGGATGAGCCCCTCCTGACCTCCGCTCAGAGCCCTGGATCCGGCTTCTCCTCTGGTGCCCAATAAGCCTTTTGGGTTACTGTAACCTTTGCCGGACCGTGGGAGCATCGCCGAGGGGCCCACGGTCTCGGAGCTGTCTCTGCCAGTCCACACTACCACTTGAAGTGGTAGTACTTTATAGAAGATATCCTCTATGGATTATCTCCTTCTGGTGCATCACACAAGAAAAATGAAAGACCCTAAAATTCCGGTGAAGGGCCGGGAAACTTATTCGAAAGGCGTTAGTTAAGAAACGGGTTGATAAGCGATCGCCTAGCATGAGACCACTAATACCTCACTTTGAGCTCGAGCTGGGTACACTCCTATCCGTGCTGTGTTGCATCATGTAACAAAGCATCACCTAGATTGCCTAAACACATACACTCACTTGCCGAGTATGTGACTATAAATAACAAGATAGGCATTATGCGGAGAAGAAAAGAGCTCCAAATGGGGATTCTATATCTTCATCGGACATTATCGCGTCGAGAGTTCACCATGGAGGTTGTGGTATGGAACCCATCAACCCGGTTCTTTACTAACGCCATTCGAAAAAGGTCTTGCATTCCGGGACCGGTTCCCCTATAATACACCTTGCGTTCAGAAAAGGAAGCAATTTTCCACATACGATATGCGCTTTTAGCTCAGTTGGTAGAGCACCTGACTCTTAATCAGGGTGTCCAGGGTTCGAGTCCCTGAAGGCGCAGCGGGAGCACTGTTTTTGCGGCATCGGCCGCGGGGATGGTGTTCTTTTTTGTCCTCTGCAAAACTGCCGGAAGGAGTCGAAAAAAAGGTGGAAAAATTTGTGCTGTTTTTTCTCCATTTCCTCTTGCACTTTTGCGGGAGGCAGAGTAAGATATCACTCGTGCCTGCGAGATGCGGCACAGCGGATTTGCGCTTTTAGCTCAGTTGGTAGAGCACCTGACTCTTAATCAGGGTGTCCAGGGTTCGAGTCCCTGAAGGCGCACGACCTCATTCCTGCCGGTTCTCCGGCAGGAATTTTTTTGTCCCAATCAATTTCGTCTTTCACAAAGGCGTTAGTAAGGATCCGGGGTGATAAGCTATGTAAAAATTTGTAGGAACATATTTATACAGCAAGCAAATTCAGTTCCTTGACATCATCATAGTGATGCACTCTCTTCGGATCACGCACCAGGAAGAGCTTCTCTGCAAGTTCATCCACCGACATCCTCATCCGGTATGCTGCACGGAATACCATGTTGTAGCGGTTCAGGTACTTGGTAGCCACACCGCGGTAGTCGTAGTAGCGGTTCTTGATGAAGCTGTGCAGATTGTTAACCGTGTTCAGGTTGAAGAAGCTGCCTGTCTCCTTCTTCCATAACGCTGAGTCCCAGTACCTTGCCCAGCTTCGGATATACGTTCATTCCGTCCGTGAGGAAAAGGGTCCCCTTCTCGACATGACCTGTGTAGATGTCGACGACTGTGAAGGTGTAATTATCTTAGATAAAAATTAATTATGACTTACATTAGCGTCCCGTTTGGGGCGCTTTTTTAATTATGATGGATACTACTGATTCATATATAGTAAATGCATAATTAATACAGATACTATTGAAACATATGTAATTAAGATATATACTGTTAGTGGGCAGTTTTTCATCCATTCACCAGAGGAGGAAGATCCCATGAGCAGACGAGGCACGGTATGGTCGTTGGAAACAGAACGCCGAAGGATTAAAGAAGGGCGCGGCAGTGGCGAAGGCTCCGACTACAAGCCTTGGATCACGACGCACGACTTTCCATCCAAAGGTCAGGTATGCAGAGCAAGAGGACAGACGACAGGAAGAATCCACCACATGATGTCCAGCCTTGAACGTGATCTGTTTCTGATCCTAGATTACGACCCTGCGGTGACGGATATCCGGGAACAGTACCCCCTTGAATTGCGGGAGACTCTCCTGATCGCTGCAGAAGCCGGCATCAGACATCCGGAGGCAAACGGCTGGCCGAATGTGATGACAAGCGATTTCTACTACTCTAAAGATGGCGTGTGGCACGCGGTGGCGGTCAAGCCATCCTCAGAGCTCTTCAGTGCGAGAGTCGCCGAAAAGCTTAAGATCGAGCAGCTGTACTGGGAGAAAAAGCAGGTCAGCTGGTCGATTATGACAGAGAAGGAGATCAACAGAACCCGGGCCCGAAACATCCTGTGGATCACTGGCGGCCGTTCCTTTGAAGAGCTTGTACCTTCTGACCGTCAGAGAGCGCTTCTTGAGCAGGCGTTTCTTCAGTGCTACAACGATCCCGGCATTCCATTTCCCGTCCTCATCCGCGAAATGGAGACTGCTCTCCATCTGGAGAACGGCACGGTGATTCAGATGTTCAAACACCTGGTGCAGGCAGGACAAATCACACTGGATCTTGACAGAACGATCTGCCTTGACGATCCCCGTACAGGCATACAGGAGAATACATGAGATGACGGATACAACGATGAATACAGAAGCATCTGAGAGCTTTACTCCCGTTGTGGGGCAGCTGCTGCGGAACAGACAGAGCGGACGCGTCTGCCGCGTGCTCTATGTATCTCCAAATCTTCAGGACAGCTGCTGGTGGATTGATATCAACGACCTGAAATGCAATACCCCGGACCGCATCCGCGGAGAAGAGCTGCTCTCCTCCCTGAATAGCGGCTCTTTGGAGGCAGTCATCGACACCGAAAAAAGTGTCAGGGAGGATTCCCTCTCTGAAGCTATGAAGAAGAGCCGTGACAGGGTCTGGGAGCTGATCAGGGATGTCGTAGCCAGAGAACCGGAGATTTATCAGAGAGCCGAACGGACGGATCTTCTGAAGCAGGTCGAGGCAAAAACAGGTGTTCCCAAGTCCGATCTGTATCGGTATCTCGGAAAGTACTGGAGGGGCGGCAAGGATAAGAACGCTCTTCTCCCCGGATACCGCAACTGTGGCGGTCACAGGACCGAAAACAGCGTCAAAAAGCGTCTTGGCCGTCCCAAGAAACCAGGAAGCAACGGGAAGATCCTGAACCAGAAGGACTTCGAGAACTTCACAGATGCGATTGATTATCATTACAGCAAAAGCAGAAACGCTACGCTCTCGAGCACTTATCACCGCATGATCGGACTGAAATATACGACAAAGGATTCTCAGGGAAATGTTGTCTCACTGCCTCCGGATGAGATTCCGTCTATCAATCAGTTCCTGTACTGGTATCACAGAAACAGAGATTCTGTTTCTTCGAAGCGGAAGAAAGATGGAGAGCATAAGTTTGCACTCAGTTCACGGGCTATCACCGGAAAAACGGAGTGCACGGTCAGCGGGCCCTCTGAAAAGGTACAGATTGATGCCACCATTGCGGACTTCTATCTTGTCCGGGAGAACTTTCCAGGGCAGATCATCGGAAGGCCTGTGATCTTCCTGATCAAAGACGCCTACTCTCGTATAATCACCGGAATGCATGTCACTCTGGACAACGCCTCCTGGAACCAGGCGCTGCTGGCCATCAAGAACTCCGCGGAAGACAAGGTGGCATTCTGCAGACGGTTTGGTGTGGAGATCACCGAGGAACAGTGGCCCTGCCATCATCTCCCGTCGGTTCTCATTGCGGATAACGGCGAAGTGGGAGGAAAAGGTGTTGAGTCACTCATCTCAGAGCTTGGCATCATGGTAGAAAACTGCCCACCCTATCGCGGTGATCTGAAGGGAATCATTGAGCATGCGTTCTGTCTTGCACAGGGGGCACTGAAGGACATCCTCCCCGGATATGTGGAGAAGGACGCCGGCACCCGGGGTGCAGATGATTATCGTCTGAAGGCAGCCTGCGACTATGGAACCTTTATGAAGGCACTGATCCTGTGTATCCTGAAGTACAACTCATCGTGGCTGGATGAAGATACCTATCAGCGCACACCGGAGATGATCCGGGATCATGTCAACGCAGATCCTCTTGACCTGTGGAACTATGGCATACGATATCGCTCCGGCGCCATGCGTCTCGTTTCGCAGGAGGATATGTACCGGGTGCTCCTGCCGCAGGGAAAGGCAAAAATCACCGAGCGCGGCATCGAGTTCAATGGGCTGTACTATACCTGTCAGGAAGCTGTTGACGAGGAATGGTTTGCCACTGCCAGAACCAAAGGACGGTACGCCGTCACAGTCATCTATGATCCGACCTGTGTGGATCACATCTATGTCACCACCGAAGATGATCGGAAGCTCATCACCTGTTCTCTCCTGGAGCGCAGTGCTTCTTTCAGCGGTATTACGGAGGAAGAGATGGACCGCTACCGCGATGAGGACAGGAAGCAGAAGGCCGAGTATACCGCTACAATGAATCAGAAGAACGCGGAGTTCGAACAGGCGATGGAAAAGATCCGCCGGCAGATCAGCAGCCGGAAGGCAGCTCCATCGATCATCAGGGAATCCATTAAGAACATCGAACAGAACCGGAAGGCAGAGCGTGAGGAACTGTCCGGCGCTGCCAGAGCCAAGCGCATGCAGACGGAACTGAATGCGCAAAAGGAGGGGGCCACCGCAGACAAAGATCAGCGGTATTATGGCGAAGATTCTCCAATCGACCAGTCGATTGACGAGGCGTTGGAAAAAGCAGGCCTGATCTGAAGAAAAGGAACGGAAAGGGGGTTCGCTTTGAAGAATGAGATCTTTGAAAACGCAGTATATCAAAGCCCGACAGAAGTGCTGTTTATGGGAAATCCACTGATCGAGGCGATCCCCTCCATCGGGGATCCACTGGAGTATGCCGCACAGCTTATGGTGATCATGCCCTATCAGGAGAGCGACCGGAACCTGAACCGGATGGAGCGGCTTAACAAGCTGCCGTATATTAAACAGCTCCATGTGCCCTGCACCTGTGACACCGAAATCGCCATGAATGTCGACCGGTGCCTCCGTTGGGGCTACTACGGGAGGAATCCGATGCCGCTTTCGGTCATACAGCAGGCCATTACCGAAAACGGGATTCCATTCGATGACCGGCTCAGACGAGTTTTTCGGTCCTACAAGCAGCCTGCATACGGCTTTCCAGTGTTCGGCATTTCCGGCGTCGGAAAGACCTGTTCCGTCATGAACGTCCTGACTCTCTACCCGCAGGTCATTGTCCATACGAACTACAGAGGCGTCCCTTTCGATCTTCATCAGCTTGTCTGGCTGAAGGTTGACTGTCCGCAGGATGGCTCCACAAAGGGACTATGTCAGCGCATACTTCAGGAGATGGACCGGATTCTCGGCTCTCACTTCTCAGAACAGCACTCCTTCAATCGGATCAGTAAAGAAGTACTTCTTGGGGATCTCCGGTCAGCGATTGATTCCTGCAGTCTGGGCATCCTCGTCATTGACGACGTCCAGAACCTCTGCAGTGTCAGAGACCAGGTCTCCACAGAGCTTCTGAACTTCCTGGTCTCCCTCGTGAACACTGCCGAAGTCCCCATTGTCATGGTCGGTGCACCGAAGTTTACCACCATCCTGCAGTCTGAGTTCCAGCAGGCCAAGCGCGTCACCGGAGAGGGAGAGGTCCACATGGACCTGCTGAAGCAGGGAAGCAAAGAATGGAACCGGTACATACGGGCACTCTGGCATTATCAGTATACCCGGAAGAAGGTGGAGCTTACAGCCGCCCTGTCTGACGCGTTCTATGAGGAGACTGTCGGGAATCAGTTCCTGCTTGCGATCCTGTACAAACTGGTACAGGACTATGCCATCATCAGCAAAACGGAGACCTTTGACGCTGAAACTGTCCACAGAACAGCAGATCTCAGACTTGGTCTGACGAAACAGCAGCGGAAGGACATGCGGGAAGGCAGGGATGTCGACCTGACCCTGTACGAGCATCTCTGGAGAGCACCTGCCATTCCGGAAGAAATGAATCCGCAGGAGCAGATGCCGAAGGATGATCCGCTGCAAAGCCTCATTTCAAACCTCGTTACCGTCTTTGGCGTCAGCATGCAGGACGCCAGGAAAGCTGCGCGCAGCGTGGCTGCCGCTTTTCCGGATGAGAAGGATCCGGCAAAGCTTTTGCTCTATGCTGCGGAACTCCTGGATAAGTCCGGCATTGGGAAAGATTCTGCAAAGGGATCCGACAATGATTCGTGAAGACCAGGAGCATCTGCTTGTGTTTCCTATCCCGATGAAGGGGGAATGCTGGTACAGCCTGCTTGCCAGGTACCATGCCATCAGCGGGAACAGAAGCGAGAAGTATACCTTTGACCAACTGTTCGGCGGAAAAACGGTGCTGGATGCTGCCGTCACCCTTCCCGCCCGTGTAAAGCTTATCGACGCATGGCTCCCCAGAGAATGCGGGCTGACATCGGACAGAATCATTCGTGAGTTCACAGCATACCAGTACCTGCGTCTTTCCTCACGGTTTCCGGACACCGCTTATCAGCGCCTTATGCAGGGCAGCGCAAAACGTGGACGCGGTATGCGCTCTCAGATGGCTGGTGCTCTACGGGGCCGTCATCAGAAGCTTTGCTTCTGCCCTGACTGTGTCAGGAGCGACACAGAGGAATACCACCATTCCTGCTGGCACCTTGTACACCAGATCAATGGTGTAAGATACTGCCCCATTCATGGGATGAGACTGATTGAAAGTCCCTGGCCGGAAGGTGAAAAGCTCGTGCATTTTTATCCTGCACCGGATGCAGAAATGGCCGGTCAGATGGAAAGGGAAAGCCGTGGGGAAGAAACGGATGTGTTCCAGGATCGTTTTTTCGAGCTGGCAAAGACAATCGACTGGCTTTTGGCGAACAGTGAAAGGATTGGAACAGAAGAAAGACTGCTGCAGTTTTACGAGTCAGAGCTTGGAACAGACCCTTCATGGCAGGACATCCTGAAGCATCTTGCCAGCAAGGATGCAGGGTTCGTTCTGGAACTGTTTCCCGAAGAGGACCTGGTCCGTATGGGGAATGATGTCATCAAACATGGCCTTCGTCAGCAGTCTCCGCTCTTCCACGCGCTGATGATCATGCGCTTCGGGGGCGTCCAGTGGCTCGAGCGCAAGACGCAGACTTAATTACATTAGTATCAGCTATATTTACATTTGGCATCAAACTTATTTATGCCTTCACAACGACATCCTCCGTGGAAGGTCTTGCACGGTTCTCCGATTTTACAACCAGATCACCGCTTTTGCGCTGAACTGCAGTGCAGATGCAGATCTGCTCGTCAGAAAGGCCGCACTTAGATGCCGGAGTACCGCGCTTACGGGGCTTTCTCTTGGCGTCGGGCCCGAATTTTGTCCCTTTCTCCGATTCTGGTACGTAGGTTTCATCAGCCTCGACAACTTCCTCGACCATTGCAGGACTGACCTCCTGAAGATCCTCAAGCGCCAGCATGATCTTGTGCCTCATAAAGAAGAGGCTGGTATGGCTGATCCGGATATGCTGAAGATCAAGTCCATCTCTTGTGTCATCAAGGGATACGCCCATAAGCGTGTCAGCAAGGACGGTCTTCCAGACATCACTGCTGTAATGTGAGCCAGACAGAGACGTGCTACTTGCTGTAACAAATGACTTTTCGCATGCCCGGTACAGAAATGTCTGCTTGCCATGCTTGTGACCGTTCCTAACAACATGTGAACTGGTATGGCAGACCGGACATTCCATCCGGGGAACGATCTTCACCGAAGAAGCAAACGACTTCTCATGGTTCAGACGGTCCATGATCTTGTTAACGGGAATCTTAAGATCCGAATCGGAGAGGTTGTTTCCTGCAGCCAGTATGCATTCGATGTTACCCATAGTCGTGTCCTCCTGACACGACTATTATAGGTCAAGTCCTAAAAGGACGTCGTACATTCAAATGTACAAATCCGGAAAAACTTTTGGGATCGCTACTTATCAACCCGTTTCTTTACTAACGCCTTCACAAAAGAGGCAGAGCGCGGGCGCGCTCTGCCTCTCTTTTTCACGTTTCGTTTTCTTCCTGTGCTTCAGTAGATCTCCACCTCCGAGACGCAGGTCACGTTGTCGGAGCCCTCTCCCCGGTAGACAGTGTTCATGATGATCCAGAAGCGATCCACGTTCTGGTTGATCAGAATGTACTGGGGGCCCTCGGTGCTCTTTAAGGTGATGCTGGTGTTGACCTTGCTGCTGCCGTCGTCGATGCGCAGGGTCACGTTCTTTAGGCGGTTGTACTGGTTGAAGGTGTCCTCGTCCTTCTGCCAGCCGTTCCAGATCACCAGGTAGTGCACGAACTGGGTGCCCTCCACGTTGAAATAGAGGCGCTTTCCGGTGCCGTCGTTCTTCTCGCCCTCCGCCCAGGCGGTGGCGGTGTCGCCGTCCATCATGTTGGTGTCGTCAAAGCTGCCGTCATCGGTCTTTAAGATCGTGCTGGCATTGAAATCCATGGTTCCGTCGCTGTTGACCTTGATCGGCACCTGCTCCGTCAACAGTCCTCCGAAGTCCTCGGTGATCGTCTCCTCGGCGACGAGCCGTGGTCTGTGGATGCCCAGCACCCGGGCCAGGATTCCGGTCCCCGTGTAGATCTGCCAGATGGCAGCGCCGATCACAACGACTGCCGCAAGGCCCACCACCCGGCCGACGGTCTTGCGGAAGTGGGAGATGGCCGCTGCCTTCTTCCACCTGGCGATGACGGGCTGGGCGAGCTCCCGATCGGTCTTCTCCAGCCAGGCGTCAAAGCCGGGGAGCTTGTCTGCTTCCGGCGCCTTCTCCTCCAGCTCCCGGTACCGCGCAAGGTCCTTCGGCCAGCGGTTCTGCATGTCGAGGCGCTCGGCAAAGGCCGCCGTCTTCTTCTTTCTGCACTCCCTCGGCATCGCCGCCACCTGCTCCAGAAGGCGCAGGATGCAGGAGTACCAGTCCAGCCGGCAGACGCACTGCAGGCGCTCGTCCAGCTTCTTGAACGCGGGCACGGCCTCCTTCTCGAAGTAGTGGAGGATGTTCCCGGCGTTCACCGGGTTGCGCTCCACATCGTCCGCGATCAGGGAGATATTGAAGGAGAAGGTGAAGTCGTCCAGCGCATCCGCGGCTGCCTCCTGGGCCCGGCACACCGCCTTCCCCGCCTCCGTGTCTGCGGCATGGGGGTCCCGGTACCACATCTGCATCATCATGTCATCGAGCATGTTCTCTCCTTCACATCGGGGCACACCGCCCCGTTTTTGATTCGGCCCCCATCATACCGCAGGGGGCGCACTTTGCACAAGATGTCAGCGGCGAAGGAGGGTGGACAGGATGCCACGGCCAAGGCTTGCGCCAAGATTCCCCCCGAGCCGCCGGCCGAAGTCCCCGAAGTTTCTGCCCACGTCCTCGCCGATCTGTCGACCGACGGTGCCGGCAACGGACCGCCCCACCTCGCGCAGGGCGGCGCTGTTTTTCCGGGAGGATCCGGCAGCTGCCGGCGCCTTTTGGTCCTCTTTTTCCTGCTCCTTTGCCTTTTCCGCGAGGACCTCCCTGGCGGAGTTTCTCTCCTTCTTTTCCAGGAGCCTTTGAAATTCGGGCTGCTCCCGGGTTCTCTCCAGGACGCCGGCAAGTCCCCCGGACGCCGGGGCGGGATCTGCAAGAAGCGGCAGGGCGGCCGCCTCCTGCCTTCGCCCCTGTCCTGAAAAGATCAGCTTCGCCTGCTCCCCGCCATTCCACAGGATTCGAAGCGCAGAGCCTGTCTGCAGCGCTGCGGGGACCGGCCCACCGGTCCCTGTCCCCGCGATCAGACAGATGCCCCGGGCGGCAAGGGTCCTTTGCATGCGCTCTGCCGCGGTCTTTGCCGTGTCCTCGGAGAGGACGGCCGCAAGGACCGGCTTCTCCCCCGGCCGCGCAAGAGGCAGGTTCTGCGCGCAGGAGGCAAGGAGCCAGAGAAGGCACACCCCGCTCCCCGTCCCCTCGAGGAAGTGGAGCATCCCGCCATCCGGCGAAAGAAAGTCCTCCAGCGTCACCGCCGGCGACCCGAAGGGATCCCCCGCCGCGCCGCGGGTAAAAAGCTCAACCCGCCCCCGAATCCGCTCCGCCATCCCCGCCTGTCCCCGGTGCGTCTTCCCATACTCGGCAAGAAGGGCCCCAAGATCCGCCGCATCGTCCAAGAGGAGCCCCTTACCATCCGCCCCGGCAAAGACGGCCGCAAGGAGGGCCTCCTGGGGCCCGGAGAGGCCAAGGAGCCTCGCGAGCAGTTCCGGCCCCAGGTCGGAGACCGGGATCCGGAAGGGGATCCCGTCCCCGGAAAAGGCCCGCCAGACCGCGGCCTCGGAGAGGGCGGCGGTGCCGGCAGGCGAGCGCCCCGTCTGATCCCCGCCCGCATAGCGAAAAAGCAGTGTCCCGCCCGGGTCCTCCAAGAGCACCGGGACGCCCCGCCCCGCAAACGCCTCCGCAAGGCCCAAAAGGAGCTCTGTCTGCGCCCCCTGCTCCGCGCTCTCTGCGAGGATTGTCCCCGTTATCCCGGAGAGCGGAATTTTCCACGCCGCATCTTGTCTGCTATCCTGTTCCGTAGGCTTTCCTCCCTGGCCCGGTCCCTTGCCGGGTCAGGAAAAGCATAACAGGCCCCGGCCGCCGCTCCCACACTTCCTGTCGTGGGATTTGAAGCGCTGCACAAAAATGCGCGACAGGTGCCGGGACAAAACGCCCGAATTGTTGATTCAATTTTATCTGAAGATGGGATATCTTTTCTTAAGATAAGAAAAGGCGTTAGTAAGAAAACGGGTTGATAAGCTCCAAAGCATTTTAGCAGAAGTATAAAATATGCCGTTTTGTACATTCTGCTGTACAACGGCCTTCTCTAACTTGAACTACAATAGTCTTGCCAGGAGGGCAAGACTATGAGCTGCATTGAGCGCATACTGACCGAAGCCAGAGATCTTTCCAGGGACGACCTGATTCTTCTTGTTAACAAGCTCATGGAGGGCTTCTCCCATGAGAGTGCAACCTCTTCTCCGAAGAAGATGATTGCTCCCCGTTTGGATTGTCCGATCTGCCATTCCAATGCTCATGTTGTTAGGAATGGACACAAACATGGAAAACAGGCATACATCTGCAGGCAATGTGGAACGTCATTTGTTACAACGAGCAACACTTTGCTCTCAGGCTCACACTTTGGTACTGAGATCTGGACCAAGGTTCTGGAAGAGACGCTCAGGGGGACCTCTCTGGATAAGACGGTCAAGTCACTTGCCAGCCATGGATGCAAGATCAGCCATAGCAGTCTGTTCTTCATGCGGCATAAGATCATGCTTGCTCTCGAGGACATGCAGGTGGAGCAGCCAGCCACGGTGGAAGATGTCGTGGAAGCGGATGAAACCTACGTTCCGGAGTCCAAAAAAGGTACGAAATTTGGCCCTGATGCCAGTCGAAAGCCCCGCAAGCGTGGCACTCCCGCATCCAAACGCGGCCTTTCAGACGAGCAGATCTGTATCTGCACCGCAGTACAGCGCAAGACTGGCGATCTGATCGTGAAATCCGAGAACCGGGCAAGGCCTTCCAGTGCGGATGTTGTTGATATCTATACTGGTCATGTCCAGAAGGGAACACTTTTCCTGACGGACGGCATGAATGTGTATCCAAGACTGGGCAAGATCCTGGGAATCACGGTCATGAATGTGAAGAAGGAGTCGGCAAGTTTCTTCAATCTGAACACTGTGAACAACCTTCACTCCTTTATCAAGCACCGCTATATCGAATATCGCGGCGTGGCTACCAAGTATTTGAACCGTTACAACCTCGTATTCCGGGCAGCGTACAGGCAGAGGACCACGATTGGGGAACTTGCGGACGCTCTCTTTGCATCCAGGAATCCCAAGAAGGTACACCATTATGGAGATGTTAAGGAGCTCAATCTGCTTGCAATTTGATGACTACAAGATGCACTTATTGCTTATCAACCCGTTTTCTTACTAACGCCTAAGAAAATTTGCCTCTGTGAGGCAGCAAGGAGTGGCAATTGAACACGTACCTGATGAAAAAAGCGATGATCGAGTCCGCGGTCTCCCAGGGCATCCGCCAGATGAAGGAGGACCCGGAGCGGGCAGCCAGACGGATGGTGGATCTGGGAAAGCAGTTCTCCCACAACCGCTTCCAGGACATGATCTTTTCCGTGATCCAGGAGCTTCTCGACAACGACCGCAGTTCCTACTACGACATGCTCCACAACCTGCTCAAGAACACCGATGAGAAGGCGATCCAGAAGTTCGGCGTCAACTTCGGATACATGGGCTGGACCTACGGCGCCAGCCTGATCCGGCAGAAGGAGAAGGAGTGCGGCCACTGTCTTCCCTGGGCCATCACGCTGCGCTATGACCCCGCCGGGAAGAAGGGCCTGACCATCGAGCAGCTGGAGGACCTGATCAGCCAGGGGCAGAAGCTGGGCATCTTTGTCTACTTCATCCGCGAGATGGGGGACTCCGGCGCCTACACCCTGCTGGAGGTCTTTGAGCGCTGCCGGGACTGCGCCTTTGTCGCCTTCTCCCACTCAGGCCGCGTCACCGCCGCCCAGATCGAGATCCTGAAGCTCTGTAAGAACACCGTGATCTCCTTCCCGGTGGACGATCCGGAGTCCATGCTCACCGCCTCGCTCCTGCGGGACCAGAAGATCTTCTTCGCCCTGCACTACCTCTATGACGACAAGGCGGAGAGCGCCCTGCTGCCAAACCTGGTGGAGAGCACCATCGCCTCCGAGTCGGCCTTCCTCTTCGCCATCGCTCGGGACGGCACCGCGCAGTCGCTGGTTCGGGATGTCACTGATGAGTGCTACCACTCCCGGCTCTCCCAGAACGTCCCCACCGTCTGCATCGATTTTTACGGCGACGACCACAAGATCAGCCAGGCGATCTGCGAGCACCCCTACCTGTTCGAGCTGGACGAGGAGGGGTATATCGTCAACGAGGACGGCACTCGGGGTCCCCGCTACGACACCGAAAAGCCCCTTCTCGACACGCTGCGGGAGGTCATGCCGGCCTACCCCTGTCAGGAAGTGTGAGGACGCAGCCGCATATCTCAAGATAAAAAAGAGGTTTCGGATCAAAATTGATCCGAAACCTCTTCTTTCTCTCTGTACTTGTTTTACTGCTTGCCCGCGGCGTTCTCCTTCAGCTCCTTCTCGGTCCTGCGGGTGATGTCGTCATCCGCCGGCAGGTACACCGAGAGGGCCAGGTTGCTCGCCAGGCTCACAATGATGTTTTTGATCTTGGCCAGGAACTCCTGGGCGTCCATCTCGTGGT
Organism: Lachnospiraceae bacterium; assembly: GCA_022483465.1. GTDB lineage: Bacteria > Bacillota > Clostridia > Lachnospirales > Lachnospiraceae > CAG-791. The sequence continues at coordinate 1,263,523 of JAKVNF010000001.1, forward strand.
CGTAGCCGTCGGAGAGCCAGCGCACGATGGAGGTCAGCAGGGCATCTGTCACAAAGGAGACAAAGAAGTTGTCATCGTCGTTGTGGGGCAGGATGTCCTGCATGAAGAACTCCGCGATCGGCGTGACCGTGTCAATCAGGTAGTCCTTGAAGGAATTCTGCCCCTCGATCTTCAGGGCCGCGCGGTAGAACTCCTTTTCCCGGTAGAAGTACTCGCACATGTCCTCCATCAGCTGCCAGCCGTTGTCATAGCCGGACAGATTCAGCTCTTCGATGAAGCCCACGTAAAAGATCCAGTTCACCAGGTCATACTTGTCCCGAAAATGATAATAAAAGCTCTTCCGATTGATCCCGCAGTCGTTGCAGATGTCCGACACGCTGATCTTCTCGAACGGCCGTTTGCGCATCAGCTTCTTCATCGAAGCCGCCAGTGCGTTTTTGGTCATGTTTGAGTCTGACATACAGCTCTTCTCCCGCTTGGTCTCCCCCGATCAGCCTCCTGTCTGCTCCCTCACTTCTTCTCGCAGTCCATTCTCTGACATGCGCCGCAGACTTCGGAATTGTTTGCCGTCACCCGCCCCTGGGTCACGCCGTCCTTCTGGAGCTTCTCCACCATCTCCTTCATCGTGCGCCAGCCGAGGGAGGCACACTTCACCCGCGCCGGCATGTGGGCGACGTCCTCCAGGGAGGCCGCCTCGTCCAGGGACTCCTTCTGCTCCTGGGTTGCCGTGCCGCGGATCATGCCCATGAAGGCCTCGGCGAGGGCGAGGGCCTCGTCCTCGGTCTTGCCGATGATGTCATCGCACATCATGTCGGCAGAGGCCTGGGAGACCGCACAGCCGGAGCCGTTGAAGGCCGCGTCCTCGATGACGCCGTCCTTGACGCTCAGCTGCAGGTTGATGTCATCCCCGCAGGAGGGATTGACGCCGTTGAGCACCATCGTGGGGTGCTCCAGATCGTGCTTGTGGGTGGGATGCAGGTTGTGTTCGTTCACAATCTCCCGATACAGTGTCTTAATATCCAAGCCAGCCCCTCACTTTCCCGACCGCTGCCACGAACCGGTCGACTTCTTCTTCCGTGTTGTAAAAATACAGGCTTGCGCGGGCCGTCGCATTGACGCCCAAAAACTGCATCAGCGGCTGAGCACAGTGGTGGCCCGCCCGGATGCAGATGTGCTCGGTGTCCAGTACCGATGCCACATCGTGGGGATGACATCCCTCGATGTTGAAGGTGACGATGCCGCAGTGCTTCTCCGGATTTTCGGATCCATAGACGGTCACCTCGGGGATCGTGGCAAGGCCCTCCATCAGGCGCTTGGTCAGTGCCTGCTCGGTCTTCTGCACGGTGTCAAAGCCGACCCCGTTCAGGTAGCGGATGGCGGCCGCAAGGCCCACCGCGCCGCTGGCGTTGACGGTGCCCGCCTCGAACTTCTCCGGCACCTCGGCAAAGGTGGCCGACTCCCGGGTCACGTACTCAATCATCTCGCCGCCCGTCAAAAACGGCGGCATCTCCTCCAGAAGCTCCAGCTTCCCGTACAGGACGCCGACGCCCATGGGTCCCAGGAGCTTGTGGCCGGAGAAGGCGAAGAAATCGCAGCCGATTTTCTGCACATCCACCGGGATGTGGGGAGTCGACTGGGCGCCGTCGACGACGCAGACGGCGCCGTGCCGGTGAGCCACCTCGCAGATCTCCTGCACCGGGTTGGTCACACCCAGGACGTTGGACACATGGCCGATGGCCACGATGGCGGCCCGGTCGGTGATCTTCGTCTCGATCTCCTCTTTGGTAAGGGTCCCCTCCGCATCGGGCTCTAAGTAGACCAGCTTGGCGCCGGTCTGCCTTGCCACCATCTGCCAGGGCAGGATGTTGGAGTGGTGCTCCATGACGGAGAGCACGATCTCCTGTCCCGCCTTCACATGGGAGAGGCCGTAGCTGTAGGCCACCAGGTTCAGGGACTCGGTGGTGTTGCGCGTGAAGATGACCTCGCAGTCCTTCTGTGCGTGGATCAGCAGCGCCGCCTCGTGCCGTGCCTGCTCATAGGCGTCGGTCGCCTGGATGCTCCAGGTGTAGAGTCCCCGCAGCGGGTTGGCGTTGCAGGTGTTGTTGAACTGCGTCATGGCCTCCATGACGCAGGCAGGGCGCTGGGTTGTGGCCGCATTGTCAAAGTAGATCGTATCCGTCCCCTGCAGGATCGGAAAATCCTTTCTGAACTCGTTCATCCCTCGAATGCCTCCTCAATGAAGTCCCGGATGTGCTCACGCAGGGAGCGGACCGGGATGTGAGAGGCCACTGCCCGGAGTCTTGCGCGGACCATCATCTGTTCCGCGGTCTTTTCGTCGATGCCACGGGCTGCCAGATAGAACAGCATCTGCTCGTCCAGCCGTCCGATGGAGGCGCCGTGACGGCCCTCCACGTCCTCCTCCTCGCAGAGGATGACCGGGAGCGTCTTGTTCACGATGCTGTCGGACAGAAGCAGGACGTTCTCCTGCTCGTTGCCCACCGAGCCCTTGGAGCCCTTGCGGAAGTCGATGGTGCCGCAGAAGTTCTTCTGGGCGGTCCCGTCCAGGACGCCGTCGAAGTGCATCTGGACCTGGGTCTTCTTCCCGCGCTGCACCGCATTGACGTTGACGGAGCAGGTCTCCTTCCCAGTGACAAGATACCCCATGTCCACCTGCAGGCGGGAGGCCTTGCCGACCAGCTCCGCCTGGGTGCCAAGATAGGTCTTGTCTGCGCCGAGATAGAGCCCGGTCACCTCAAGGGACGCATTGTCCTTGAGGGCTGCGCCGCAGTCGTGCATCGAGAGGAAGCCCTTTCCCAGAAGCTGCACCTCCACGAGATGGAGCTGTGCACCCTCCTCCAGGACCACCTTGGTGGAGACCAGGGAGGCGCCGGAGGCATCCCGATCGGAATCCTCTGTCATGACCAGGGTCAGGGCGCTGTTTTTCCCCACGTGGAGGATCTGGCTCGTCACCGCCCGGGCGCCGCGCTCGCAGTGCACGTCCCAGAGAATCGGGCGCGCAATCTTCTGTCCCTCGGCCACCTCCAGAAAGCGCACGCTCTTGGCTGCGCCCTGGACAAAGTCATCGTACTCCTTGCCGAGTCCGGTGCCGAAGGCCTGGGGATGGTAGATCGGCTCTTTCCCGGCGACAACGGCCTCTGCCTTCTCCTCGGGAGCGTTGGCAGACAGCCAGTCCTGTGCCTGTTTCTGTGTCAGGGTCGATCCCGAAATTCCCTCCGGGAGGCCCGAAAAGGTGGTGGCGACATCCTCCTGCACGGAGAGATCCCCCTCCACCAGGCTGTAGTTGACCTTCAGCCGGTTCCAGGTCAGGGAGGGGATGCGGCCGACCTGCATGGTCTTTGTTGTCTCTGCCATTCTCACATGCCCTCCATTTCCAACTTGATCAGGTTGTTCATCTCAGCGGCGTACTCCAGAGGCAGCTCCTTGCTGACCGGATCCGCAAAGCCGGAGACGATCATGGCCCTTGCCTCGGACTCCGAGATGCCGCGGGACATCAGATAGAACACCGCCTCATCGCTGATGCGGCCGATCTTTGCCTCGTGGCCCACATCCGCGTCGCCGGTGCGCACATCCATCGCCGGGATCGTGTCCGAGCGGGAGATGTCATCGAGCATCAGGGAGGCGCAGTCCACCGAGCTCTTGGCGCGCTTTGCGCTGGGCTCGATCACAATGCTGCTGCGGTAGGTGGAGATGCCGCCGTCCTTCGAGATCGACTTCGTGTTGATGTAGGAGGAGGTGTCCTCCCCGATGTGGATCATCTTGGCGCCAGTGTCCAGGTTCTGGCCGTTGCCGGCAAAGGTGATGCCGGTGAACTCGCAGTGGGAGTGATCCCCCTTGAGGATCGTGGTGGGATAGAGGTAGGAGACGTGGGAGCCGAAGGAACCGGAGACCCACTCCATTCTGCCGCCCTCCTCCACCAGGGCCCGCTTCGTGTTCAGGTTGTACATGTTCTTGGACCAGTTCTCGATCGTGGAGTACCGGAGCCGGGCGCCCTTTCTGACGTAGAGCTCCACGCAGCCCGCATGGAGGTTGGCCACGTTGTACTTCGGCGCGGAGCACCCCTCGATGAAGTGCAGATCCGCACCCTCATCGACGATGATCAGCGTGTGCTCGAACTGGCCTGCGCCCTTGGCGTTGAGGCGGAAGTAGCTCTGCAGCGGGATGTCCACCTTGACGCCCTTCGGGACGTAGACAAAGGAACCGCCGGACCAGACCGCGCCGTGGAGCGCCGCGAACTTGTGGTCCGTGGGCGGCACCAGGTGCATGAAGGTCTGCTCCACCAGGTCCGCATAGTCCCCGGTCAGAGCCGACTCCATGTCGGTGTAGACGACGCCGCTCTTGGCGACCTCGTCCCGGACGTTGTGGTACACCAGCTCCGAGTCGTACTGGGCGCCGACACCGGCGAGGGATTCCCGCTCTGCCTGGGGGATGCCCAGCTTCTCAAAGGTGTTTTTGATCTCCTCCGGGACCTCGTCCCAGTTTCCCTTCATGTTGCTCTTGGAGCGCACATAGGAGGAGATCCGGTCCATATCCAGACCGTCGATGGGCGGCCCCCAGTTGGGGACCTCCATGTTGTTGTAAATTTCCAGGCTCTTCAGGCGGAAATCGTGCATCCACTTCGGGTCATGCTTTTCCTCGGAGATCTGCTCGACGATCTCCCGGGTCAGACCCTCTTTCATTCTGAAGAAGCCCTTGGACTCGTCGTCTTTGAAGTCATACAGACTCCGGTCGACTTCCTGAATGTTCTGCTTTTCTGACATAGGTTTCTTCCAGGTCCTTTCTCAATGGCGCCTCACGCCTTCCCGCCGTCCTCTTTGCCGAGGTACTTCTCGAAGCCGTTGGCGTTGATCTCCTCCACCAGCTCCGGTCCGCCGGTCTTCACCAGGTTTCCCTTGACCAGGATGTGGGTGTAATCGACCTTCAGGGACTCCAGGATCTTCGTGCTGTGGGTGATGACCAGCAGGGCGCCGTCGCGCTTCTTCTGGTACTCCTCAATGCCGCGGGAGACGGTGCGGACCGCATCCACGTCCAGGCCGGAGTCGGTCTCGTCCAGGATCGCGAACTTCGGGCGCAGCATCAGAAGCTGCAGGATCTCCGCCTTCTTCTTCTCGCCGCCGGAAAAGCCCACGTTCAGATCCCGGTCCGCATAGGAGGGATCCATCTGCAGCAGCGCCATGGTCTCCTCCAGCTCCTTCTTGAACTGGAAGATCTTGAGGGGCTTGCCGGTCTTCTGCCGGATTGCGTTGCGCAGAAAGCTCTCCAGGGAAAGTCCCGGCACCTCCAGCGGGTTCTGGAAGGACAGGAACATGCCCATCCTTGCCCGCTTGTCGGTGGAGAGCTTTGTGACGTCCTCTCCGTCAAACCAGATCGACCCGCCGGTCACCTTGTATGCCGGATTTCCCATCAGGGTGTAGCCCAGGGTGGACTTGCCGGCGCCGTTGGGTCCCATCAGCACGTGGGTCTCCCCGGCATTGACTTCCAGATTGATATGATGCAGCAGCTCTCCTTCCTCGATCGCCGCGCTCAGGTCCTGTACCTTCAGTAACGGTTCTGCCATAGTTTCCTCCCGGCCGCCTCGCGGCCCCGAATCTTTTCTCTTCTCAGATCACAAAGTCATTTCCCGCCATGGCGACGGTCTGATCCTTCAGGTTCTGCAGTGTCACGCTGTCCACGTAGGCATCGATTGCGGATGCCAGTCCCTCCCAGAAGGAGAGGGTGGGACAAAACGGAGCCCGGGGACACTGGTTCGGATCATCCTCGAGGCAGGCGACCGGGGCCAGCGCCCCCTCCATCACCCGCAGGATGTCCCCGGCGGTGTACTCCGACGGATCCTTCGCAAGGCGGTATCCCCCGTTGTTGCCCCGCTGGGAGCGGACATAGCCCGCCCGGGTCAGCACCGTCATGATCTGCTCCAGATATTTGACCGTGATGCCCTGCCGTGCCGACACATCCTTCAGGGAGATGAACTCCCCGGTGTCGTGCAGTGCCAGATCCAGCATCACACGCAGCGCGTAGCGCCCCTTTGTTGAAATTTTCACGTTTTCCTCTTTTCTTCGCACACAGGCACGGAATACCTTAACACGTTCCGATAGCGCTTGCAAACCCGGAGTCCCCGAAAATGCCCCATTTTGGCGCCTTTTCTTGTGCGCCTGCCCCGGTCTGCGGTACTATAGTAAAGGTTTGTCCCTGCCCCGTACAGTAACATCCGTTACGGAGAGGTGACAAATCCCACAAAACTACCTATTCCTATCGGAGCATTGTCCATTGCCATCAGGTTTAGTATACCGGCAGGGGGCATAAAATCAAGGAGACACGATGGCAAAAGTGCCGGTATCACCAGATGAAAAGTACATGCGGGAAGCCCTGCGCCAGGCGAAAAAGGCCATGGCCCTGGGGGAGGTGCCGATCGGCGCCGTCATCGTCTACCAGGGCCGGATCATCGGCCGGGGCTACAACCGCCGGAACACCGACCACACGACCCTCTCCCACGCAGAGATCACGGCGATCCGGCGGGCGGGAAAGGTCATCGGGGACTGGCGCCTCGACGGCTGCACCCTCTACTGCACCCTGGAGCCCTGCCCCATGTGCGCCGGGGCGATCGAACAGGCGCGGATCGATCGGGTGGTCATCGGGGCCCGCTCCGACAAGTCCGGCTGCTGCGGGACCCTGCTCAACATCGTGGACAACGAGAAGCTGATGCACCAGAGCGAGGTCACCTGGGACGTCCTCGCCCCGGAGTGCCAGGCCCTGATCCGGCAGTTCTTCAAGGACCTGCGCCTTCGGCTCAAGACGCCCAAGGACACCACCAGCTGAGTTACTATTCACAGGGGTGAAACCCAAATCTGAATAACATCATTACCATTGACACAGAGCGGAGAATGCCTGATTTTACGGCGTTCTCCGCTCTATTTTGTATTGTGTGAAAACTCAAGACTGAAGTAGGTATATTCGTAATATAATATATACATTTTCTCTTGACATTGCACCATATAAGTTATATACTAAGGTATACCTACTAAGGAGGTGCGCAATGTCAAGTATCGTTTAGGCGTTAGTTAAGAAACGGGTTGATAAGCGATCGCCTAGCATGAGACCACTAATACCTCACTTTGAGCTCGAGCTGGGTACACTCCTATCCGTGCTGTGTTGCATCATGTAACAAAGCATCACCTAGATTGCCTAAACACATACACTCACTTGCCGAGTATGTGACTATAAATAACAAGATAGGCATTATGCGGAGAAGAAAAGAGCTCCAAATGGGGATTCTATATCTTCATCGGACATTATCGCGTCGAGAGTTCACCATGGAGGTTGTGGTATGGAACCCATCAACCCGGTTCTTTACTAACGCCATCGTTTATCTCACAAACAAGACGACCGGCATAAAATACGCGTATGAATCTGAATCGTTCAGAGATCCGGTCACGCACAAGCCGAAGAACAAACGAAAACTCATTGGAAAAGTGGATGCCAATGGGAACATCATCCCGACGGAGCCTCATGGCCCACGGCGGAGGAAGACAACACAGACTTGCACATCAGAGACAGCAAAACCGCCTGTGGATGAAGCGTCAGAACTGCGTCAGGAGATCATTCAACTAAGGCTCCAGATCAAGGATTTGACGGATCAAAACAAACAGCAGGAAAGACAGCTCGAACGACTGAAAGCACTGATTGCTTCTATGTCGGAAGTCTTTACCATGAGGGAATAACAGCCGACGGACACGGAGATGGCAGCGATGTATTCATTCAACGGAACACTCACGCGTAACAGCGAAATCGCAAAACTGAAACAGACCATTGCGATGTATGAGTCCGAAGACCCGCACGCTGCCTTCCGGGCTGACTGCAACCGAAAGGTCAAACTCGCAAACAGCCGACAGGAAAAAGCCGAGACCAACTGGCGGAAAGCACTGGAAACAGCAAAGAATCTGCAGAGCAGGTTAAGTCAGTCATTACGGGAAAACCGCAAGCTCTCAGAGCAGTTGAGAACAATCGGGATGAAGCGGGAATCCGCGGAAAGAAAGGCCGCAAACCTGCAGGAACTTCTGAGCAGACGAGGTCAGAAAATTGAAGAGCTTCAGGCGCACAACAATGAACTGAAAAAGGTCATTGCGGACAAGGACAGACAGCTGAGAGAAAAGCAGGACACAATCGATGAGCTGCGGGCTATGGTCAGGCATCTCGAGGACAAAATCAATCGGGATGGAACGGACAGCGGAACGCCGACATCACAGACGCCCAGGAACAAGAAAAAAGTAATTCCCAACCTGCGCCCGACAACAGGGAATCACAAAGGAGGACAGCCGGGGCACGCAAAATCAGAGATGCCGGCTTTTGATCCAGAACAGGCTACCGATACCACAACACATGAGCTGAAAGAAGATGAGAAAAAGTGCAGCGTATGTGGCGGAGATCTCATAGATACCGGAAGGTATGAGGAACATCAGGAGGTCGATTTCAAAATCGTCCGGACTTACCACCGGCATCTGTACAAGATCTACCAGTGTGCGAACTGCGGTACTCAGGTCAAGGTTCCAGTGGATGCAAGGCACACCGCAAAAAATCAGTACGGCAGCAATACCCGGGATCTGATTCTGTCCCTTGCTGTCTCCGAGAATGTACCGATCAACAAGATCCGCCAGTTTCTCTGCGGCCTTTTCGACGGCAGGTTTGTACCATGCGAGGGATATATCGCCAAGCAGATCAAAAGGGCGGCAAAGGATCTTCAGAATTTCAAAGAAGATCTTCGGAATGAGATGCTGAAGAAGGACCTGCTTTACTGGGATGATACGGTGATTTTTGTGAATACCAAGCGCGCATGCCTTCGCTTTTATGGTGATGACAGGATCGCTTATTACACGGCTCACGAGAAGAAGAATCTTGACGGTGTAAGGGAGGATGGCATCCTGTCAGAACTGAACGAAAGCCAAAAGGTAATGCATGATCACTACACCGGCAACTACAACAGGGAGTTCCGATTCCGAAACGTTGAATGCAATCAGCATCTGGAGCGTGACGCACAGCGGAATACGAATGATACCGGGCATACCTGGTCTGCAGATCTGAAAGATCTGATCGGGAAGACCATTCATGATCGGAACAAAGCGAAGAGAGAGGGAAGCACATCATTTCCGCCGGAGAGAATCAGGCAGTTCAATGCCTCATTGGATCAATGCCTGGCAAAGGGAGACAAGGAACACGCAGAACTGTACAAAAAGGTCAGGAATATGAAGGGAGCGGACTATGGATATGCGTTTGAGGGAGCACTGCTCAATCGTCTCCGCAAGTATCGCAGGAACTATTTCCATTGGATTGAGGACTTCAGCATACCCACAACGAACTCGTTATCCGAGAGATCTCTCAGAGGCGTAAAGAGCAAGATGAAGGTATCCGGTCAGTTTGAAAGCGTTGAGTATGCGCAGTACTACGCAACACTGCGGAGCTACGTGGAGACATGCAGGAGGAATGGATGGAACGAGATGAATGCATTGAAACGGCTGACGGATGGGAATCCGGTAACGGTAAAGGAACTGTTCCACGGGACCGAGTCAGGGTGAGATAAAATAGACGCAGAAAGTGCAGGCGCGCTGGCCGAAAGGCCGCGCACCTCTCATGATCATCTTGATAAGAGCTGGGGGATTGTTGCAATCTCCCGGCATGGAGGTCGTGACTTTGCAGCACGAGGCACTTTACCCCGTGAATAGTAACCCAGCTGAGAGATGCTTCCGATTTTGGATTTGACAGACCTGCCTGCGGCAAGTATACTGTCATTTACTGCAATGCGTGTGGCAGGGCCCGCAGAGCGTCGTTCAGGTCCTGCGCAATGAATCCTGCGAACCGTGTCAGATCGGGAACGAAGCAGCACTAAGCAGACCCTTTCATGTGCCGCAGGGACTCCTGGCGGCTCTCCTCTGCGGGCTCTGCCATGCGCACAACAGACAGCCGGGCATCTGCCCGGTTTTTTTCTGTCCTTTGGAGGTGTCATGTCACAGACAAACATCCTGGATCTTGCCAACTGCACCCTCTGTCCCCGGGAATGCGGCGTCAACCGGCTCGCGGGGCAGCTGGGCTTTTGTCAGACCCCCGGTGCGCTTCTTGCCGCCAGGGCGGCGCTTCTTTGGTACGAGGAGCCCTGCCTGGTCGGAAGGACCGGCTCCGGTGCGGTCTTCTTCTCCGGCTGCAGCCTTGGCTGCACCTTCTGCCAGAACTACGACCTCTCCCGGGGCGCCAGGGGAACCGCCTCGAAGGCCGAGGAGATCACCCCGGAGCACCTCTGCCGGATCTTCTTCTCGCTCAAGGAGCAGGGCGCTGCCAACATCAACCTGGTCACCGCCTCCCATCTGCTCCCGCTGGTGATCCCCGCCCTTCGCCTTGCAAGGTCCCAGGGCCTTGGAATCCCCATCGTCTACAACACTTCTTCCTATGAGAAAGTGGAGGCCATCCGGGCGCTGGAGGGGCTGGTGGACATCTACCTGCCCGATTTGAAGTTTTATGACCCGGCCCTCTCCGCCCGCTACTGCCGCGCAAAGGATTACTTCGACCGCGCGTTTGCGGTCATCCGGGAGATGGTGCGCCAGTGCCCGGAGCCCGTCTTCTCCGACGGCAGCCACAGCCTGGACGAGGCGGATGATGCCAACGACCCGCTCCTTTGTTCCGGCGTCATCGTGCGGCACCTTTGCATGCCGGGCTGCACGAAGGACAGCAAAGAGATCCTCTCCCGGCTCCACGAGGCCTTCGGGAATCAGATCTTCATCAGCATCATGAATCAGTACACGCCGATGCCCCAGTGCAAGGACGATCCCCTGCTCTCCCGCCCCCTCACCAAAGAGGAATATGACGAGGTCACCGACTACGCCATCCAAATCGGGATCGAGAACGGCTTTTTGCAGGAGGGCGGCACGGTCTCCAAGAGCTTCATCCCCGCCTTCGACGGCACCGGAATCTGAAAAGCGCGCAGGTTTTTGAGCCTGCGCGCTTTTTCGTTTCCATTCTGAAAATCGGAATCAATAGTCCTTGGCATCCAGGTACTTTAAGTAGTCCATGACCATCAGGGCGATCTTGAAGGTCAGGGCGTCCTCGAAGACGCGGATGTCGAGTCCCGTCGCCTTCTGCAGCTTCTCGATCCGGTACACCAGGGTGTTCCGGTGGATGAACAGCTTCCGGGAGGTCTCCGAGACATTCAGGTTGTTGTCAAAGAAGGTGTTGATCGTGGAGAGGGTCTCGTTGTCGAGGGTCTCGGGCACGTTCTCACCGAAGACCTCGTTGATGAACACGTGGCAGAGGTTCGAGGGCAGCTGGTAGATCAGCCGGCCGATGCCCAGCTCGTTGTAGGAGATCACGTTCTTCTGGGCGTAGAAGATCTTGCCCACGTCCATGGCCATGCGGGCCTCCTTGTAGGACTTGGAGATGCTCCGCAGATCCTCCACGATGGTGCCGTAGGCGGCCCGCACATTCAGCATGGCCTCCGTGTTGAGCATGTCCACGCAGATCTGGGCTGCCTCCTGGACGGTCTGGTAGTCGTCCATCGCGTTGACGGACTTGATCAGGATGACGCTGTTCTCGTCCACCTCGGTCAGATAGTCCCCGTTGCCGGCGGTGAAGATGCCGCCGATGAGATCCGCGGCGACGTTGTCGCCCTCGGTCTCGATCTCGATGAGGATGACGGCCCGGGGTGCGGTGAAGTTGACATGGAGCTTCTTCGCCCGGTTGTGGATGTCGACCAGGAGCAGGTTGTCGAGCAGGAGGTTTTGGAAGAAATTGTTGCGGTCGTACTTCTCGCGGTAGGCCTGCATCAGGTTCTGGAGCTCACTGACGGCAATCTTCGCGACCATCATCGTGTACTCGCCGTTGCCGATGGCCGTCAGGGCAAACACCGGCTCATCGTCCTCCATGATCTTGAAGAAGTAGTGATCCTTGATGATCTGGGAGTCCACCGGCTGCCGGCAGAAGTTGACGATCATCGACTCCTCGGGCACCTCTGCGCCGTCGGTCTTGGCAAACAGGGTTCCGTTCAGATCCTGTACACAGAATTCCACCTTGGTGATGGCGGTCAGTTCTTCAAGACAACTCTTCACAATCTGGGCTGAAATCATGTCATGGTCCTTTCTGTCTCGCTGTACTTTTCTCCCCCGGAAAAATTACGAAATCGTTTTTAAGATTGGGCGTTCCGTGTAATCCGTCTAGTCCGACCTCTATTTTACACAAGAAATTTGGCACAAACAACAAAGGCGGCAAAAAAACTTTTTCCATTTCCGTGCGATCTGCCCCGGACCATCAAAAAGGCGCCCCACCGCAGCGGTGAAGCGCCTTTTCTTCTTGTTTGGATGAATTTTCGATCAGTTGGTGATGACCTTCTCGGTCTCCTTGTCGAAGACGTGAATCTTCTCGGTGTCGAGCGTGAAGTCGATGACAGATCCCGGTCTTGCGGTGGTCTTGGGATCGACACGGGCGGTCACAGGGGTGCCGGCGATGTCGAAATACAGGAAGACTTCTGCGCCGAGCAGCTCATAGACGTTGATCTTGGTCTTGAACTCGATGGCAGCCTTCTGCATTCTGTCGTCATCATCGTAGATGTCCTCAGGACGGATACCCATGATGACGGTCTTTCCAGCATAGCCGCCGTCGATGAGGGCCTTGGACTTTGCCGCGTTGAGCGGGATGTCCTTGCCGTCGAGGGTGAGGAATGCCTGGTTGCCCTGCACCTTCACGGTCACATCCAGGAAGTTCATCTGCGGAGATCCCATGAAGCCTGCGACGAACAGGTTGCAAGGAGAATCATACAGGTGCTGCGGGGTATCTACCTGCTGCACAACGCCGTCCTTCATGACGACGATTCTGGTTCCGAGCGTCATAGCCTCGGTCTGGTCGTGGGTGACGTAGATGATCGTGGTGCCCAGTCTCTGGTGCAGCTTTGCGATCTCGGATCTCATCTGGACACGGAGCTTAGCATCCAGGTTGGAGAGAGGCTCGTCCATCAGGAAGACCTTGGGGTTACGGACGATTGCACGTCCCATGGCGACACGCTGTCTCTGGCCGCCGGAGAGAGCCTTCGGCTTGCGGTCGAGGAGCTGGGTCAGATCGAGGATCTTGGCCGCGTTGCGGACCATCTTGTCGATCTCATCCTTCGGAACCTTGCGGAGCTTGAGTCCGAATGCCATGTTGTCATACACGGTCATGTGCGGATACAGTGCGTAGTTCTGGAAGACCATGGCGATATCGCGGTCCTTGGGCTCGACATCGTTCATGACCTTGCCGTCAATCTTGAGGGTACCGGAGGAGATATCCTCCAGACCTGCGATCATACGAAGCGTGGTGGACTTTCCGCATCCAGAGGGGCCGACGAAGATGATGAATTCCTTGTCTGCGATCTCCAGATTGAAATCCTTAACTGCTTCAAACCCGTTGGGGTACTTCTTATAAATATGCTCCAAACTCAGACTTGCCATTCTTAACCTCCTGTTATGGGTGTTCCCCACTTCGCTAACCAAGGTATAGTATAAGCGCTCCTCGTTTTCCCGCCAATGAGCTAACTTCACGAAAATTTTGCGATTTCCTCGTCAACAATTTCAGTAAAAGTATAAAAGTTCATCTGTCTTCGTGCAAACCTACAAATATTTTTCGATCCTGCTGTGCACTTTTTCGCTCTTCCCGGCATCAGTTTCCACTTTGTTCGTCATCCCGATCACACAAAAAGGCGCCGCCCGATGCCCCTTGCGGGCAGATCAGGCAGCGCCTTCCATTTGGTCGTCAGGTTTCCGGTTTCCGAAATCAGGTGTGATCCGAGTTCTTCTTTGCCAGCTCCTCCTCGATCTTCCGGTTCTCCTCCTGCATGTCGGCGAGACTCCGGTAGGCATCCTCCTTCTCGGCTTCGTCGGCCTCCTCGTCCTCTGCGGCCTCCTCTTCGGGCTCAAAGGTCTTGAACACCGGGCTGTAGAGCCAGGCCATCACAAGGCCCGGGAAGGAGAGACCGAACATCAAAACCAGCGGCACCAATGCCGTCGTAAAGAGAAGCAGCAGTACCGGCAGTGCCCAGATGGCCGCCATACCCAGAGTCCGCGGGAACTTCCCGAGGCCCAGCAGGATGGAATTCTTCATCGTGGTCTTCACCGGGTTCGCAAAGTGCATCTGCAGCGGGAACAGCCACTGGCTGAAGAAGAACACCACCACCGCCACCGCGATGACAAGCGGCATCATGAACCCGGGGAAGAGCCCTGCGTTGGCGCGGATCATCTGGATATCGATCCCCAGCACCGCAAAGACCAAGAGCAGGATCAGCCACTCCCCGGTGGCCTGCTTGAAGTTGTCCTTGAAAGCCTGAAAGAAGGGCTTTGCGATGTAGGACTCCTCCTTGCGCGCCATCTTCAGCAGCACGTAGTGCATGGCAGACAGCGAGGCGCCGATCGTGAAGATCGGCAGACAGCACAGAAGCGTCAGAAGATTCAGGATGATCAGATCCGCCATCGCACTGAGGAACTGCATCACCGGGTTGTCCAGATTAAAGAGCTTGTTCAAGATCGTCTTCCTTTCTCGGAATCAGTTGGAGGGGACAAAGAGCTGGGCAAAAAAGTCCGCGATCTTCTCCCGCAGGGTGTCGAAAAAGCTTTGCGTTGTCTTCTTTGCCGCGTCCTGGGCGGCACTGAGCGCATTCTCCCCGGCCTGCCGGGCCGCATCCGCGGCATCGCTCCCGGCGGCGGAAGCCGCCTCCTGGAGGGTGTCGGCGATGGCATCCCCGGCCCGCGCCTCGCTGTCTGCGAGGACGCTGGTCCCAAGGACTTTGTCCGTGACGCCGATGACAGACAGGCCGTGGTCCCGCAGAAAGTCCAGGGCCTCCAGCATCTGCTGCTTTGCGGGCTTCTCGCTCTGCACGTCCGGGACATAGGACCCGGCGGCAGACGCCTGCACCGGAATTGATGTGCCAAGAAGGCACAAAGCGGCGGCAAGGACCGCCATCTTCTTTCGCATCAGCTGACCACGGAGCCTGCGGGCAGATCCGGATTCTCCGGCGTCAGAAGGGCAAGTTTTCCGTCCGGTCCCTCGGCGCAAAGGAGCATCCCCTCGGAGAGGACGCCGGCGAGCTTTGCGGGCTTTAAGTTGCAGACGACGATGACCTTCTTGCCGACCATCTCCTCCGGCGTGTAGGCCTTGTGGATGCCGGAGACGATCTGACGCACCTGGTCTCCCACTTTGACCTTGCTGCACAGGAGCTTCTTGGAGTCCTTCACCGGCTCACAGGAGAGGACCTCGCCGACCTTCAGCTCAATCTTCGCGAAGTCGTCGATGGTGATCTCCGCCAGGGAGGTGTCGTCCTTCTTTGACGTCTCCCCCATGGCCTCCTGCTCGGCGGCATAGGCGGCCCGCTGCTTCTCCATGATGGCGTCCACCTTGTCCTTCACGTCCTTGTTGTAGTCGAGTCTTGCGAACAGGATCTCCGGGTTCTCCGTGACCTTGTTGCCGCTCGGATACTGTCCGAAGGTGCCGAGGGTGTCGAAGTCGTAGAGGTGATAGTTCAGCTGCTCTGCGATCTTCTGCGCGGTGCCCGGCAGGAACGGTGCCAGCATCGATGCGCCCGAGAGGATGCCCTCGGTCAGGTTGTAGAGGACGGTGGCGAGCCGGTCCTTCTTGGCCTCGTCCTTGGCGAGGGTCCAGGGCTCGGTCTCGTCGATGTACTTGTTCAGCCGCTTGAAGACGCCGAAGATCGCCGTGATGGCATCCGCCACCCGGAGCTCTTCCATCAGCTTCTCCACCTGCGGATACAGGGAGGTGACGGTCTGCTTTAAGTCCTCATCCACCGGTTCTGCCGTGCCGCGGTTCTCCACCACGCCGCCAAAGTACTTGTTGGACATGGCGATCGTACGCTTGACCAGGTTGCCCAGGGTGTTGGCCAGATCCGAGTTCGTGCGCTCCACCACCAGATCCCAGGTGATGACGCCGTCGTTCTCGTAGGGCATCTCGTGGATCAGGAAGTAGCGCACCGCGTCCACGCCGAAGATGTCGACGAGGTCATCCGCGTAGATGACGTTTCCCTTGGTCTTGGACATCTTCTCGCCGCCCTGTAAGAGCCACGGGTGACCGAAGACCTGCTTGGGCAGGGGCTCGCCCAGTGCCATCAGGAAGATCGGCCAGTAGATCGTGTGGAAGCGGATGATGTCCTTGCCGACCAGGTGCAGGTCTGCCGGCCAGTACTTCTTGTACAGGTCAGAGCTGTTTCCGTCCGCGTCGTACCCAAGGCCCGTGATGTAGTTGGTCAGGGCATCGAGCCAGACGTAGACGACGTGCTTGGGATCAAAATCAACCGGGATTCCCCAGGAGAAGGAGGTCCGGGAGACGCACAGATCCTGCAGGCCGGGCTTTAAGAAGTTGTTCATCATCTCGTTCTTGCGTGAGACGGGGCGGATGAAATCCGGATGGCTCTCAATGTAGTCGATGAGCCGGTCCGCATACTTGCTCATCCGGAAGAAGTAGGCGGGCTCATTCTCCTCGTGCACCGTGCTGCCGCAGACCGGGCACTTGTCCCCGTCCACGATCTGGCTCTTGGTGTAGAAGGCCTCGCACTCCTTGCAGTACATTCCCTTGTACTGGCCCAGGTAGATGTCCCCCTGGTCGTAAAGCTTCTTGAAGATCTTCTGGACCTGCCGCTCGTGGTCCGGATCCGTGGTCCGGATAAAGCGATCGTAGGAGGTGCCCATCAGATCCCAGATCCGGCGGATCTCGGCGGCATTCTTGTCGACAAACTGCTTCGGCGTCATGCCGGCCCGCTTTGCCCGTTCCTCGATCTTCTGGCCGTGCTCGTCGGAGCCGGTCTGGAAGCGGACATCGTAGCCGTCTGCCCGCTTGTAGCGCGCAATGGAATCCGCCAGCACCGCCTCATAGGTGTTGCCGATGTGCGGCTTGCCCGAGGTGTATGCGATGGCGGTGGTGATGTAATATTTTCCTTTGTTCTGCATGGTTATGGCCTTCTTCCCGCGCGAATGGTGCGCAATTATTTCGACAGGACTTCGCAGCCGTCCTCTGTCACCAGGACCTGAACCTCCCACTGCGCGGAGGGCTTTCCGTCCCTGGTGTAGATGCTCCAGCCGTTGCGGTCGTCCTCATAGACCTCGTCACTGCCCATGTTGACCATGGGCTCGATGGTGAAGCACATCCCGGGCACCATCAGCATCTCGGTGCCGGGAAGGGAGACGTAGCTGACGAACGGGTCCTCGTGGAACTCCAGGCCGCAGCCGTGGCCGCCGATCTCCTTGACCACAGAGTAGCCGTTCTGCAGGGCGTGCTGGTGCACCGCATTGCCCATGTCGCCCAGGGTGTGCCAGGGGATCACGTTCTTGATGCCGACCTCCACGCACTCCTTCGTGACCTCCACCAGGCGCCGGTTCTCCGGCGACACGTTCCCGATGCAGAACATCCGCGAGGAGTCCGAGAAGTACCCGTCCAGAATCGTGGAGCAGTCCACGTTGACGATGTCCCCGTCCTGCAGGATGACCTTGTCGGAGGGGATGCCGTGGCAGACCTGGTCGTTGACCGAGGTGCACACGCTCTTGGGGTAGCCCTCATAGTGGAGATCCGCGGGGATGCCGCCCATCTTCACCGTCGTGTTGTAGACGATGTCGTCGATCTCCTGCGTCGTCATGCCCGCCTTGATCTTGTCTCCGACCTCGTCGAGGACGGCCATGTTGATGACCGCGCTCTTCTTGATGCCCTCCACGTCCTTCGGGAGCTTCAACAGGCTCCGGTCGGGCACGATGAAGCCCCGGAGCTCATACTCCCGGATCTTCTCGTCGAATTCCATGTGGCAGCGCTTGTACTTCTTTCCGCTGCCGCACCAGCAGGGGTCATTCCTGTCCAGTAACTGATAACTCATTTTTCTGCGCTTTCCCAGTCCTTGAAGTGATTCACAAAATATGCTGTATTTTCCCCGGGACTCCCACGAAACACCGAGGAGCCGGAGACGATGACGTTGGCACCGGCTGCGAGCACCGTGTCCACGTTCTCCTTCGTGATGCCGCCATCCACCTGGATGTCGATGTGCCGGCCGTTTCCATACTTGTTGATCAGGTATCCCGCCTTGCGGATGCGCTCCGTGGAGGCAGGCAGGTATTTCTGTCCGCCAAAGCCGGGCTCCACCGTCATAACCAGGATCATATCCACCCGGTCAAGGTACGGAATGATCACATCCACCGACGTGGAGGGGCGCACCGCAAGGCCCGCCCGACAGCCCACCTCGTGGATGATCTCCAGGGCCTGGCCCGGATCATGGGTCGCCTCGTAGTGGACCGTGATGCAGTCGGCGCCGCAGGAAGAAAACTCCTCCATGTACCGCTCCGGGTTCTGCACCATCAGGTGGACATCAAAGAACAGATCCGTGTTCTTCCGGATGCTCCGGATGATCGGCGAACCGAAGGAGATCTGCGGCACAAAGGTGCCGTCCATCACGTCGATGTGCAGCCAGTCCGCCCCCGCATCGCGGACCTGCCGAATCTGTTCCCCCAGGATATTGAAATCTGCCGCCAGGATGGACGGCGAAAGTCGGATCACGGCTTGTTCCCTCCCCTTTTCCTCCCCTGATGAACTTACGACTGAATAAACTCCCTTGTCACAGCGGCGATGCCGGCCCCATCGAGGCCGTACTTAGCCACGAGCTCTGCGGCCGTGCCGGACTCTCCGAAGCGGTCCTTCATGCCGATCCGGCGCATCCTGGTCGGGCACTTCTCCGAGAGCACCTCTGCCACGGCAGAGCCGAGGCCTCCGGTGATCCAGTGCTCCTCGCAGGTGACCACCTTCCCGGTCTTTGCCGCGGAGGCCACCAGCAGGTCCTCGTCGATGGGCTTGATCGTGCAGATGTCGATGACCTCTGCGTCGATCCCCTCTCCGGCAAGGGCCGCTGCCGCATCCAGGGCGCCTGCCACGCAGATGCCGGTGGCAACGATCGTCACATCGTGTCCGGGGCGCAGGATCCTGCCCTTTCCGATCTCGAACTTCAGGTCCTCGTCAAACACCACCGGCACCGCGTACCGGCCAAAGCGCATGTACACCGGCCCCTCGTGGGCTGCCGCTGCCCGCACGCAGGCCCTTGCCTCCACGTCGTCTGCCGGGCTTAACACCACCATTCCCGGGATTCCCCGCATCAGCGAGATGTCCTCGAGGCACTGGTGGCTCGCGCCGTCTTCGCCCACCGTGATGCCGGCGTGGGTGGCGCCGATCTTCACGTTCAGATGCGGATAGCCGATGGAATTGCGCACCTGCTCATAGGCGCGGCCCGAGGCAAACATCGCAAACGTCGAGGCAAAGGGGATCTTCCCGCAGGTGGCAAGGCCCGCCGCCACGGTCATCATGTTCCCCTCCGCGATGCCGCAGTCGAAAAACCGCTCCGGGAACTTCTTTGCAAAGTACGAGGTCCTGGTGGACTCCTTCAGGTCCGCGTCCAGCACCACGATGTTGGGATTCTCCGCCCCCAGCTCCTCGAGGGCGTGTCCGTAGCTCTCTCTCGTTGCAATCTTTTTCGTCTCTGCCATGGTCACGCCTCCTTCGCAAGCTCTTCGTCAATCCGGTCCAGGTCCTGCATGGCCGTCTCGTACTGCTCCGCATTCGGTGCCTTGCCGTGCCATCCCGCCTGGTTCTCCATGTAGGAGACGCCCTTGCCCTTGATGGTGGAGGCGAGGATCAGCGTCGGCTGTCCCTTGGTATTTTTTGCCTCCTGGAAGGCAGCACGGATCTCGTTGAAGTCATGCCCGTTGATCTTGATCACATGGAACTTGAACGCCGCAAACTTCTCGTCGATCGGCTTGGGGCTGTTCACGTCGTCGATCCTGCCGTCGATCTGCAGGTTGTTGTTGTCCACGATCACGCACAGGTTGTCCAGGTGCTGGTTGCCCGCAAACATCGCGGCCTCCCAGACTTCGCCCTCCTCCAGCTCGCCGTCGCCAAGGAGCGTGTAGACCCGGTAGTTTTTTCCGTCAATCTTCCCGGCAAGGGCCATGCCGCAGGCCGCGGAGATTCCCTGTCCCAGGGAGCCGGAGCTCATGTCCAGGCCCGGCAGGTACTGCATAGAAGGGTGTCCCTGGAGTCTTGCGCCCAGATGGCGGAAGGTGGGAAGCTCCTCCTTCGGGAAGTACCCCCGCTCCGCCATGGCGGCGTAGAGGCCGGGGCAGGTGTGGCCCTTGGAGAGCACAAACCGGTCCCTGTCCGGATCCCTCGGGTTCTTCGGATCAATGTGCATCTCCTCGAAGTAGAGGAAGGTGAACAGATCCGCCGCGGAGAGGGATCCGCCGGGGTGTCCCGCCTTGGCAGAGTAGACCTCTGTCACGATGTCCCGCCGCACTGCATTTGCCGTCTTTTTCAGCTGTAAGTTGTCCATAGAGTACCCTCCATCTTTTCTGCCAAACCTGCCAGTCGATTTTACCATATGCCACCGCGCCGTTCCATCATGTCTCCAGCGCAGCCGCCAGCTGCTCCATGGCGTCCCGGTCCCAGAGGATCACGTTCAGCCGCGCCGCCATCTCCCGGGCCGGGGCGGTGAAGTACTGGTTGGTCATCACGATGCCGGCCATCCTGCCGTAGTAGTCCCGGCCGGCGTAGATCTCCTGCACCGCCGAGACGCCCACCGGCCCGTCCCAGCACTTGCACTGGATGGCCAGTGTCACATCTCCCTGCATGCACAGGATGTCCGCGCCGAAGTCCCCGCTCCCGCGGGTGACCTCCACATGGGTGTAGCCGTTGGCCCGGAGGAGATCGGCGCAGTAGTACTCAAAGTCGTGCCCCTCCATCTCATCCATGTCGACGGGCTTCTCCCGCCGAAGGTACCGGAAGATCAGAAAGGCCGCAGCGGCCGCGGCACAAACCAGCAGAACTGCCGCTATGCTGTTCACCCGGATCACCCCTTTCGGTGGTGCCAGGGTTCCGGCACCGGGTCCTCATAGGCATCCCGGGCGTTGGTGTTCGCCTCCTGGCAGATGTCCCGGAAGGAGATGTTCTCCGGCAGGTGCAGTTCCGGGAAGTGGAGCTCCGGGAGCTTCACCTCCGGGATCCGGACCTCCGGCACGGCCGCCTGGGTCAGATCCGGCACCTTCACCACCGGCCGATGGACGTAAAAGCCCTCCATGTCGTCGAGGCGAAGGCAGGCGAGCTGTGCACGCAGCGCCGCCATCTTCCGCTGGTCGGAGGCGCCGTCCTCCACATCCATGCACTTGGCGCCGCAGTCGATGTCGATGAAGTTCTCCCCGCGGAAGATCCGGTTGCGGATCGTCTCCGTGGGCATCCTCCTGTGCTGGGGCTTTTCGGCGCGCAGCTGCTGGAAGTAGAACTCGGAGATCGTGTGGCCGCAGACCAGGTAGTCGTAGTGGTTGCTCCCCTGGTACTCCGCAAAGGGGTTCTCCCGCAGAAGGAGCCTGCGCCAGACCGCCTCCTGGCGGCGGCGCCTGGCCTCCTGCTCCGGATAGGTACAGTCGTAGTAGTAGGGATAGGCGTGGGCCAGCATGAAGGTCAGCGTCCCCAGGTTCACGTCATAGGAAAAGCGAAGGGACGAGAGCCACTGGAGGAGGTCTTCCCGCTCTTCCCGCTCCAGAGCCCGGTATCCCTGCCAGGTGACCAGCCCCCGGTTGTTGAGGAGCCAGTTCTCGGCGTCATCCCCCTCGGGCTTTCCCTCCCCCGCCGCCAGGGCGGTGTTCAGAAACATGAGCTCGTGGTTTCCCATCGTGCAGTGCACGAAGGGCCAGGTCTGCTCCAGGTGTTTTACGTACAGCAGCGTCTCGATGGACTTCTCCCCCCAGTCCCCGAAGTCCCCCAACAGGTACAGGGAATCGCTCCCGTCAAACCGGATGCCGGTCTTTTTGATGAGGCGGTCCAGCTCGTCCATCGCCCCATGCACGTCACTGATTGCATAAACTGCCATAAATTTACGTCTTATCCTCCGGAAGCAGGGCAGCATAGATGTCGCGCTTGGAGACGCCGCGGTCCTTTGCGACCTGCTTCATGGCGTCCTTGCGGGACAGGCCCTGCCGCTCGTAGAGGGCCATGTGCTCGGCGAGGGTCATGGAGTCCCACTTTTTCTCCTCCTGCCGAGCCAGCGCCTCCGGATCCGCGCCTGCCACCACCAGGACGTACTCGCCCCTGGGATCCCGGTCCTCGTAGAGCGCGATTGCGCCCGAGAGGGTGGTGGGCACTGCCTCCTCAAACTTCTTGGTGAGCTCCCGGCACAGGGTCACCTTCCGGTCCCCCGCCGCGTCGTAGAGCTCCTGCAGGGTGCCCTTCAGGTGGTGGGGCGCCTCGTAGAAGATCGTCGTGCGCTCCTCCCGGGAGAGCCGGTCCAGGACCTTCTCCCGCTCCTTTTTGTCCGGCGGGAGAAAGCCCTCAAAGCAGAAGCGCCGCGCGTCCATCCCCGACATGGTCAGGGCGGTGATCAGGGCGCAGGCCCCCGGCAGGGAGGTCACCCGGATCCCCCGCTCGATGCAGGCCCTGGCGATCACCTCCCCGGGGTCCGAGATGACCGGGGTCCCCGCGTCGGTGACCAGGGCGATGTTCTCGCCCTGCATCAGGTGCCGGTCGATGAGCTCCTGCGCCTTCTCATACTTGTTGTGCTCGTGGTAGCTCGTCAGCGGCTTTTTGATCCCGTAGTGGTTCAGAAGCCGCAGGGTGTTGCGCGTATCCTCCGCCGCCACCAGGTCCACCGCCTGCAGGGTCTCCAGGACCCGCTCCGTGATGTCCTTCAGGTTACCGATGGGGGTGGCGCACAGGTACAGCGTCCCGGTCTTTTCTTCCATCTGTATGTCCTTTCAATAGCCGTACCACCCGGTGATCTCGTCGGTGTAGACTCCCGGGGCCGCATAGACCACCAGGGGCTTTTCCACCAGGAGCCGGGGCCTCGCCCCGCGGACGCAGTCCAGAAGGACCATGTTCGGCTCCCGGTCCACGTAGGGGTACACGAGGCGCATGCGCTTTGGCTCGAGGTGCACCCTGGCGAGCTCCGCAAACAGCTCCGGGAGCCGGAAGGGCCGGTGCACCAGGTAGAAGTGCCCGCCGGTCCGCACCAGCTTTCCCGCCGCGGCCGCCACGTCCGCAAAGGTGCACAGGACTTCGTGCCGCGCGATCGCCATGGCATCCCCGGGGTTCGTCAGCCCGTGATCCCCCTTCATGTAGGGCGGATTGCAGGTGACAACGTCAAAGGAAGCAGCGGCAAACATGCTCCCTGCTTCCTTCACGTCACCTTCCACGATATCAATCTTTTCCTGCAGGTCGTTCAGGAGCACGCTCCTTCTGGCCATGTCGGCGCTCTCGTGCTGGATCTCCAGCGCAGTGAAGTGCCCGGCGTCCGTCTTTGCGCTCATCAGGATCGGGATGATCCCGGTGCCGGTGCACAGATCGAGAACGCGCGCGTCCTCCCCCGCTGCGGCAAAGCCGGACAGCAGGACCGCATCCATGCCGAAGCAGAACTTCTTCGGGTTCTGGATGATCTGCAGGTGGTTTCTCTGCAGGTCATCCACATGCTCTCCGGGAAGGATGGGAACCGTCATGAGGGGTCCTTCTTCTCCGGTGCGGGCGCATTCTGATTCTGTCCCTGTCCCTGTCCGGGCCTTCTGCGGCGCTTGTCATGGCTGCTCTTTCGGGGTGCCCCGCCGGGCGCGGGTGCACCCGTCTGGCCGTCCCCCTTCGGCTGCTGGTTCTTCGGCGGGCGCTGCTTGGGCTTCGCGCCGCCCTGGTTTGGATTCTGGTTCTGGCTCTGGCCCTGTCCGCCGGCGGTCTTGGGGCCCTGGCCCTGGTTCTGGCCGGGCTTGGCGCCGCCGCGGCGCCTGCGGTTTCTGGGGCGGTCGCTGCTTCCGCTCCCCTCCGGGGCCGCCGGGGCAGATGCGGTGCCCGCGTCCTGCTGCTCCTGGCGCTCCTTCAGGCTCTTGTCGATCGCCTCCCGGACCGCGGCGCGCTGGCCGCGCTCCTCCTGGCGGGGTCCGCCGGAGCGGGTGCCGTCCAAGTGCACCTCCGCGCCCTCGCCCCTTCGGAACTTGGGCTTTGCCTGGCCGCGCTTTCTTCTTCGCAGGATCGTCAGGTCCTTGGCCTCGTACTCGTGCAGCTCCTTCTCATCGTTGACTTCCACGATGATCCGAACCCGCTGGCGCAGGACGTTGACGCTCTCCACCTCGCCGGTGAGACCGTCCGCCGCCTGGACCTCGTCCCCGATCCGGGGCAGGGTCTTGTTCAGCTCCTCGTAGGTCTCCTCCTCGTTCTTGAGGCAGCACATGAGTCTGCCGCAGACGCCGGAGATCTTCGCGGGATTCAGCGAGAGGCTCTGCTCCTTTGCCATCTTGATGGACACCGGCACGAAGTCGGTCAGGTAGGCATGGCAGCACAGGGGTCTGCCGCAGATGCCGTAGCCACCCAGGATCTTGGTCTCGTCCCGCACGCCGATCTGCCGAAGCTCGATCCGCATCCGAAAGACCTGTGCCAGATCCCGCACCAGATCCCGGAAGTCCACCCGCCCGTCGGCGGTGAAGTAAAACATGATCTTGCTGCCGTCGAAGGCGTACTCCGCGTCGATCAGCTTCATGTCCAGGCCTCTCGCCCGAATCTTCTCGGCGCAGACGCGGTAGGCCTCCCGCTCATGGGCGCGGTTCACCGCGAGCTTCTTGACATCGTCCTCCGTCGCCATGCGCTGGATGCGGCGCACCTGAGAGCGAATCTTCTTCTTGGGCACATCCATCGGGTCGCTGACGGCCGTGCCGCAGTCGAGGCCCTTGGCGGTCTCCACGATGACGCGGCTCCCGCGCCGGACCGGGAAATCCCCGGGGGCGAAGTAGTAGATGCGGCCCGCAGAGCGAAAGCGCACGCCCACGACGCGCACCGTCACGGGGTGCTCTTCTGCCGTCTCCTCCCCGGCTTCCTCCGGTTCAGCCGACGCAACTTCCTCGTCGGAGAGCTCCTCGATCCCGGAGGCTTCCTCTTCGGGCAGCTCCTCCATCTCAGAGGCTTCCCCGGCGGTTTCTGCGCCTTCCGGCGTCTCCTCCGGTTCTTCTTCCTCTTCCTGCGCATCCTGGGGCACATCCGACTCTTCGGCCGCCAAAGGCGCGCTGTTTTCTTCCTGTTCCGGCGAAGGCTCCTCCTCCTTTTTGGGGAGTGCCATGGCCGGATCCACCGGCGGGTGATCAATGGTGATGGTCTTTTCTGTGACCGTCACCTTGCCCACCGCCACGATTTTTTCTTCTTCCATGTATGTTCCAACTCTTCCCGGAACGCCGCTCACGATGCCCTGCCGCGGCAGGCATCCCGGATCTCCAAAAGCAGCATCTCCAGGACCTGGGCATCGTTCCCGCCCCGGGCCCTGCGAAGCCGCGCCTTTGCCAGGCTCTCCTGGATGCGCAAAAGCGCCGGAAACCCTGTATTTTGGGCACTTTGAATACTATATCTTACCTCGTCCTGAAAAATCAAGGCGCCGGTCTCCCCAGTCGCCTTCAGGACGGCGATGTCCCGGTACCAGCAGGAGGCAAGATCCAGGAAGACCGGGGCATTCGTCCCGAGGTCCGCCGCAAACTGGTGGATCTGAAACGCATCCTGCCGGGGCAGGTCCCGCAGAAAGGCCACCGCCTGCTGCCGGAAAGCCGCGGCCTCCTCGTCCTGCAGGAGGGACATCGCCCGCCCGGCGTTGCCGCCGGAGAGGCGCCCCGCGATCTTTGCGCTCTGCAGGTCCGCCCCGCACCGCTCCATCAGCACCTTGGTCAGTTCCGCCTCGGGGGTGGGCTTCATCCGAAGGGCGATGCAGCGGGAGAGGACCGTCGGGAGGAACCCCGTCAGGGAATCCGCAAGGAGCAGGATCACCGCATAGGCCGGCGGCTCCTCCAGCGTCTTCAGCAGGGCGTTCTGGGCCTGGGGCGTCATGCGCTCCGCATGGGGCACGATGTAGATCTTCCAGTCGCTCTGATAGGGCTTGATCTGCACGTCCGCCCGAAAGCGGCGCACATCGTCCACGCCAAGGACCGGCGTCTTGCCGCTCTCCGGGACCTTCGCCGGCGTCACCACGTTGATGTCCGGGTGGCTCCCGGCCTTTGCCTGCAGGCAGTCCCGGCAGGTTCCGCAGGGCTCAAGCCGTCCGTTCTCCTCCTGCCGGTTGCGGCAGACCAGGGTGTTGGCAAAGGCACTGGCCAGCGCCATCTTTCCCGAGCCCTCCTCCCCCGCCAGAATGACGGCGTGGGGGATGTGCCCGGTGCGCAGGCAGTTCTGCAGGTGCACGATGGCATCCCGCTGCCCGATGATCTCTGAAAACCTGCTCACGGCTTCTTTTGTTCCTCCCGGATCGCGGCGCGAAGCTCTGCCAGGCAGGTGCGGCGATCCTCGTTCTCAAAGCGGCGGGTGATGCCCGCTGCCCTCAGCTTGTCCTCCGAGAAGTCCTCGCTGTCTGCGAGAAAGCGCCGGCACATCTCCCGGTAGCCGGGGTGCTTCTGTGCCCGCTCCCGGTCCAGCGCCCGCTGCAGCCGCTCCCCGTCCTCCACAAAGAGGTAGAGGGGCACCACCCGCGCGGCCCCGAAGTAGTCCCGGAGGTTCACGTAGGACTGCAGCACCCCCACCAGCAGGTAGGAGTGCTGCGCCAGATCGATCTGCCCGTCGTCCTCGGTGTAGTAGTACCAGGGGCCGTAGACCGTGTCGTACCGGCGGTACTCGATGACCTTTCCCGCCTTCCGCGCCTGATCAAATTCCTCCTGGGTGCGGAAGTGGTACTCCCGCCCCTCCATCTCGCCCGCACGCATGGGCCGGGTTGTGTAGGGGGTGACGCTCTGCAAGGAGAGCGCCGGATCTCCAATCAGGTCGCGGTAGACCGTGTCCTTCCCGGAGGCGCTCTTTCCGATCAGGCAGAAGATCTTCCCGGCCATGGATTACCAGACCTCGACCACGCGGATCATGTTGGTGTTGCCGGAGATGCCAAGCGGCACACCTGCCGTCAGCACCACCTGGTCGCCGCTCTTGACGAAGCCAGCGCGCTTTGCCTCGTTGATCGCCGCCTCAAACAGAAGGTCAGCGGAGGCCTCCTCCTTGATGATCAGCGGGCTCACGCCGAAGTACAGGTTCATCTGTCTTGCCACCTGCTCATCCATGGTGCAGGCGATGATCTGGCGGGCGGGCTTGAAGCTTGCCAGCTTCAGGGCGGTGCCGCCGGAGATCGTCACCGTGATGATCGCATCGGCGTCAATGTCATGGGCGACCGTCACCGTCGCATGGGAGATGGCGGAGGTCACATCGGTCGTGCTGGGCTTCTCGGCGTTGCGCTTGACCATGCGGCCATAGAAGTCAATGTCCTTCTCGGTTGTCTCGGCGATGCGGGCCATGGTGCGGACCGCCTCCACCGGGTACTTGCCGTTGGCGGACTCACCGGAGAGCATAATCGCGGTCGTGCCGTCGTAGATGGCGTTGGCCACGTCCGTCGCCTCGGCGCGGGTGGGTCTGGGGTTGTGGATCATGGAATCCAGCATCTGGGTTGCCGTCACGCAGATCTTGCCGGCCTTCTCCGCCTTCTTGATCATGCGCTTCTGCAGGATCGGCACGTCCTCCAGCGGGACCTCGACGCCAAGGTCTCCGCGGGCGACCATGATGCCGTCTGCCGCGTCCAGGATCTCGTCGAAGTTCTTGACGCCCTGGGTGCTCTCGATCTTGGCAATGATCTTGATCCGGCTGCCGCCGTTGTTGCAGAGGATGTAGCGCATCTCGCGGATGTCCTCTGCGGTTCTGGTGAAGGAAGCCGCCACATAGTCAAAGCCGCACTTGCAGCCAAAGATCAGATCGCTCCGGTCCTGCTCGCTGATAAAGGGCATGGACAGGTCGGCACCGGGCACGTTGACGCCCTTGTGGTTGGAGACCGGGCCGCCGTTTTTCACGGTGCAGTTGATCTCGGTGTCGGTGACGCTGTCGACGGTCAGGCCGATCAGGCCGTCATCGATGAGGATGGTCCCGCCGGGCTTCACGTCGTGGGGCAGATTCTTGTAGGAGATGGAGACCCGGTTCTGGTCGCCGAGGATCTCCTCGGTGGTGAGGGTGAAGTGATCCCCTGCCTTGAGCTCCACCTTGCCGTCCTTGAAGTCCCGCAGGCGGATCTCCGGTCCCTTGGTATCGAGCAGCGCTGCCACCGGGATACCCAGCTCCCTGCGCACCGCCATCAGGGTCTCCAGTCTTGCCTTCTGCTCCTCATGATCGCCGTGGGAGAAGTTGAAGCGTGCCACGTTCATGCCGGCCTTTACCAGCTCGGCAATGGTCTCCTTGGTATTGCTTGCCGGTCCCAGCGTGCAGATGATCTTTGTCTTTCTCATTTTCGATTGTTTCCTTCCTGATTGCCGCGTTCCTGTGCGGCTGTTATTGGATTCTATTGCTCTTGCGTACCGCGTATTATACCAAAATCAACGTCCTGTTACTAGCACGACAATGGGGGCTCATGGTATACTAACAGGCGGAATTCGGGCGCCGGAGGGGCGTCCGCGCTCCATATCCATTTACAGCGATTCGGACCGCTTGCGGTCCCGGAAAGGAAACACATGATCAACATTCAGCAGGCAGCACAGGACACCGTCTGGATCGGCGGCAGTGACAGAAGGCTTGCGCTCTTTGAGAACCTCTTTCCGCTCCCGAACGGCGTTTCCTACAACAGCTATGTGGTCCTGGACGAGAAGACAGTGCTCTTTGACACCGCAGATGTCTCCATCGCAGACCAGTACCTGGAGAACCTGGAGGCAGCCCTGGCGGGCAGAACTCCCGACTATCTCGTCATTCTCCACATGGAGCCCGACCATGCGGCGCTCATCCGCATCGTCACGCAGAAGTTCCCGGGTCTGACCCTGGTGGGCAGCTGCAAGACCTTCGCATTTCTGGACCAGTTCTTCCCCGGCCTTGTGCAGAACCGTCTCACGGTCAAGGAGGGGGACACCCTCTGCACCGGAAAGCACACCTTCCACTTCGTGGCGGCTCCGATGGTGCACTGGCCCGAGGTGCTGTTTGCCTATGATGACTGCACCAAGTCCCTGTTCAGCGCCGACGCCTTCGGCACCTTCGGCACCGTGGACGGCTCGATCTTCGCGGATGCCTACGACTTCGAAAAGACCTACCTGGACGAGGCGCGCCGCTACTACGCCAACATCGTCGGCAAGTACGGCCAGCAGGTGCAGATGGTCCTGAAGAAGGCCGCCGGCCTTGAGATCGCCAACATCCTGCCCCTGCACGGACCGGTCTGGCGCAAGGACCTTGGCTGGTTCCTCGACAAGTATCAGAAGTGGTCCACCTACACCCCCGAGACCAACGACGTGCTGGTGGTCTACGCCAGCCTCTACGGCCACACCGCCTCTGCGGCG
Source organism: Lachnospiraceae bacterium (assembly GCA_022483465.1). Taxonomy (GTDB): domain Bacteria; phylum Bacillota; class Clostridia; order Lachnospirales; family Lachnospiraceae; genus CAG-791. Next base: position 1,292,847 of record JAKVNF010000001.1, read on the forward strand.
GAGACCTTCGCCGCAAAGCTCCAGGCAAAGACCGGCCGCGGCGTGAAGGTTCTGGATGTCTCCAAGACCGACGTCTCCTACCTGATCTCCGAGGTCTGGCGCTGCAGCACGATTGTCCTGTTCAGCGCAACCTACAACAACGGCATCTATCCCAAGATGAACGACTTCATCGAGGACATGGGCGCCCTGTTCGTCCAGAACCGCACCTTCGCCCTGGCGGAGAACGGCACCTGGGCACCGGTGGCCGGCAAGCTCATGCGGGCAAAGCTCTCGAGCTTCAAGAACGTCACCATCCTGGACGACACCTTCAGCTTCAAGTCCGCCCTCCACGCAGCCGACGAGCCCAGGCTCGACGCCTTTGTGGACGCCGTCGCCAACGCCTGACTGTCCCGACTGGATTTCTTTCGGTTTTCCGACCGTCCTCTTCCGAGGGCGGTCTTTTTTGCGCACGCAAAAAAATCCCGGTCCCATCCGCATACGCGGACGGGACCGGGATTTACCTGTTTGGATCAGTCAATCAGAACTCTGAATCAGAGCTGAGGGCCAGCGGCAACCAGTGCCTTGCCAGCCTCGTTGCCCTCGTACTTCTTGAAGTTCTTGATGAAGCGCTGAGCGAGATCCTTTGCCTTTGCATCCCACTCTGCAGCATCCTTGTAGGTGTCGCGGGGATCGAGGATTGCGGGATCCACTCCGGGCAGCTCGGTCGGAACCTCAAAGCTGAAGTAAGGGATCTTCTTGGTGGGAGCCTTGTCAACAGCACCGGTCTGAATAGCGGTGATGATGCCACGGGTATCCTTGATGGAGATTCTCTTTCCGGTTCCGTTCCAGCCGGTGTTCACAAGATAAGCCTTTGCGCCGGACTGCTTCATTCTCTTGACGAGCTCCTGAGCGTACTTGGTCGGATGCAGCTCCAGGAATGCCTGGCCGAAGCAAGCGGAGAAAGTAGGAGTGGGCTCGGTGATGCCGCGCTCAGTTCCTGCGAGCTTTGCAGTGAAGCCGGACAGGAAGTAGTACTGCGTCTGCTCAGGGGTCAGGATGGAGACCGGAGGCAGAACACCGAAAGCATCAGCGGAAAGGAAGATCACGTTCTCAGCAGCCGGGCCGTGAGAGATGCCGCCGGTCACCTTCTGCACGATCTTCTCGATGTGATCGATCGGATAGGAGACACGGGTGTTCTCGGTCACGCTCTTGTCAGCGAAATCGAGCTTGCCGGTTGCGTCATCGATGGTGACGTTCTCGAGCAGAGCATTTCTCTTGATTGCGCCGTAGATGTCGGGCTCAGCGTCCTTGTCCAGGTTGATCACCTTTGCGTAGCAGCCGCCCTCGAAGTTGAAGACGCCCTCGTCGTCCCAGCCGTGCTCATCATCGCCGATCAGCAGTCTCTTGGGATCCGTGGAAAGGGTGGTCTTGCCGGTGCCGGACAGACCGAAGAAGATGGAGGTGTGCTTGCCCTCGAGGTCCGTGTTTGCGGAGCAGTGCATGGAAGCAATGCCCTTGAGCGGCAGGTAGTAGTTCATCATGGAGAACATACCCTTCTTCATCTCTCCGCCGTACCAGGTGTTGATGATGACCTGCTCACGGGAGGTGATGTTGAAGACGACTGCGGTCTCAGAATTCAGACCCAGCTCCTTGTAGTTCTCAACCTTTGCCTTGGAGGCATTGTAGACGATGAAATCAGGCTCGAAGTTCGCTTCCTCTTCGGGAGTGGGCTTAATGAACATATTTCTTACGAAATGTGCCTGCCAAGCAACCTCCATGATGAAGCGGACAGCCATTCTGGTATCCTTGTTCGCGCCGCAGAAGCCATCGACGACATAGAGCTTCTTGTTGGAGAGCTCCTTCTTTGCGATCTCCTTGACCGCAGCCCAGGCTTCCTGGCTTGCAGGGTGGTTATCATTCTTGTACTCATCGCTCGTCCACCACACGGTGTCCTTGGAGTTCTCGTCCATGACGATGAACTTATCCTTAGGAGAGCGGCCGGTGTAGATGCCGGTGAAGACGTCAACTGCGCCCAGCTCGCTGACATGTCCGACTTCATAGCCGGTCAGCTCAGGCTTGGTTTCCTCCTCGAACAGCTGCTCGTAGGACGGATTATAGACGACCTCAGTGGTGCCAGTGATGCCATACTTGGTTAAATCAACTTTTGCCATTGTAATTGCGACCTCCGTACAATTATTGTTAAAGAATTAACACCGATGGTGTTATACCACAAATAAAAAAATCGGACAATGGTGAACTCCTGAATTTTCCGTGAATTACGCACATTTACCGGATTGCCCAGCGCAGTTTTGCGGACCGCGCCCGGGGATTGCGCTGGCACTCCTCCTTCGAGGGCCGAATCACATCCTCTGCGATCTGGGAATAGCGCCCCTCCCGCAGGGCTTCCCGGAACTGCTTCTTCACGAGCCGGTCCTCTCCGGAGTGGAAGGTGAGGATGGCCACCCGGCCGCCCTCCCGGAGCGCATCCGGGAGTTTGTCCAGGAGAAGTCCCAGGGACTCGTACTCCTGGTTGACGTCGATCCGAAGGGCCTGGAAGGTGCGGGCACAGGACTTCTTTGCGATCTCCTGGATCTCCTCCTTCTTCAACCCCTGCCGCTGCAGGGCGGCGGTGACCGCCTCCTCCACAGCCGCGGCGAGCTGGGTCGTCGTCTCGATGTGCTCCCCGTGCCGCTCCTTCCGGATCAAAAGGGCTGCGATCTCCGCCGCATAGGGCTCATCGGAATTCTCCCGCAAAAGCCCCTCCAGCTCCTCCCGATCAAACTCCCGGAGCCGTTCTGCCGCCGTCTCGCCCCCCGCGGGGTCGAGCCGAAGGTCCAGGGGTCCCTCGTGCTTCCAGGAAAAGCCCCGCTCCGGCTCATCGATCTGCATCGAGGACACCCCCAGGTCCGCCAGCACAAAGTCAAAGGGGCCGTACTGCGCGGCAGCCTGGTCGACGTTGCGGAAGTTCAGGTGCAGGATCGCGAGGCGATCCTCCCCATAACCCTCCTCTCGGAGCATGCGCTCGGTGCGGGCGAGGTTCTCCGAGTCGACGTCCAGGGCGGTCAGATGGCCGCTCTCCCCCAGGGCCGCCAGGAGCTTTCTCGTGTGCCCGCCGTAGCCCAGGGTGCAGTCAAGTCCCGACTCCCCGGGCTGAATCTGCAGCACCTGCAGGATCTCCTGCACCGCGATCGGCAGGTGCATCCCGGCGGGGGTGGAGCCCTTTGCGATCACCTTTTGGATGGTCTCCGGGTACTTCTCCGGGTTCTGCTCCTTGTACTTCTCCGCATAGGTCTTCGGGTGGTTCCCGCTGTAGTGGGGGCGCCGCTTGTGGACCCCCTCTTTCATTTTGTCTTCCTGTTCCATCTTCCCATCTCCTCCCTGCTCAGCGCGCGCTCTTTCGGATGACCGTGAGCACATGGCCTGCGGCGCGCTCGAGCTGTGCCCGGGTCAGGGTTCCCTCCGGGATGTTCTGCTCCGCTTCCCCTGCGTACAGCAGAAGATCGGACCCTGCCGCAAGGCTTGCCGCCGCCCCGGCCTCCGGATACTTTGTCCGGCGGCGGGCGGGGTCGTCCCCTGCTGCCCCGACCTCGGAGAGGACAAGGCCCTCAAAATTCCACTCGTCCCGGACAACGCCCTGCAGGAGCGAGGGCAGCTCTGCGGCATGGGTGCCGCACAGAAGTCCTCCCGACGTCAGGATGCCCATGGGATGTGCGCTTCGAACGCACAGCCCAAAGCCTGAAAGGCACAGCTCCCGCAGGGTGCGCTCTGTCAGGTGGATGTTGGCGGGCGGGACGTTTCGTCCGCCCCTTCCCGCGGGGAGGCGCCCCACAACCGCGCCCCGCCCCATGTGGCTCTGCACCCCGCGCACCAGCGCGGCGGCAAGAACCCCGGACAAAAACGGATCTTCCGAGAGGCACGTCCCGCTCTCCCCGGGGGTTCTCGGCAGCCCCAGGATGGGAAGGAGCACCAGGTCGGTGTCCGTCTCCTCCATCTGCTCTCCCAGAAGGTCCCCCGCCGCGGTGAGGACCTGCCGGTCAAAGCTGCGGGCAAGAAGGGCGGGTGCCGGCAGGTGCCCTGCCCTCTCCCCGTCAAAGGGTGCCTGCATGGTCAGGGCCGGGATATGACGCCCGGAAAGAAGCGCCGACGTGGTCCTTGCCCCGTTTTCCTCCTCCCTCGCGGTGCAGAGGGAAAGGAGCTCTTTCTCCGAGAGCTGGGAGAGGAGCTCTCCCGCGGAGTGGGCACCGCTTCTTGTCTCCTCCAGGGTGATCCCGTGGTCCGCGCTGCTCTTGGGGAGCGGATCCTCGCTCTCCCCGTATTCGGGAGCGAGGAGGGAAAGGTCCCGCCCCTCGAGGTAGAGCTTCGGCGCCATCTCCCGTTCCCGCTCCTCCTCCCTGGCGGCCGTCTTGCCCCGGCCAAGGGCGGAGAGGACGTACATGCCATCCTCCTTTGGCAGCACCGGCCGGACCTTCCGAACGACGACATCGCTGGAGAGGACGAGACAGCTCACCACCTTCGTGCTGCGGGAATTCTCCCCCAGGCGAAGCAGATATTCCCCCTTCTCCAGCACAAAGGCGCCCTGCTCCGGGTCGTAGGAGGCGCACAGGGGAAGGGACAGCGCCACCTTGATCTCGCAGCGCTCCCCGGGGGCGAGGACCCCGGTCTTCTCAAAGCCCGCCAGCACCTGCCAGGGCTTCTCGAGCCGCCCCGCCGGGGCGCTGACGTAGACCTGCAGGGCCTGCTGCCCCGGTAGGTCCCCGATATTGGTCACGATCGCCCGGACCGTCACCGTGCCCTCGGAAACAATCGTGCGGTCGTACTCCGTCAGAAACCGGGTGTAGGAGAGGCCATACCCGAAGGGATAGGCCGGGGTCTTCTGCCAGGTGTCAAAGTACCGGTAGCCCGCATAGATGCCGCCGGTGACATAGTCATCGCTCCGGTTCTCGGCGCCGGACAGGCGGCTCCCCGCATCCGGGCCGTCGGAGAGGCTCTGCGCCCAGGTGGCGGCGAGGTGCCCGGAGGGGGTGCACTTTCCCAAAAGAAGATCTGCCAGGGCATCCCCGCCCATGGCGCCCGCCTCTCCCATGAGAAGCAGCGCCCCCACGCCGGGGATCCGGCGGATCGGCGAGACGTCGACCATGCCGGGCGTCTGCAGCACCACAACGAGCCGCCGAAAGACCGCGGCGAGGAGCTGGACGTTGCGGGTCTCCCGCTCCGAAAGGCCCAGGTCCTGGGTTCTGGAGCGGGTGATCACATAGATTGCGATCTCCCGGTCCGTGGCCGCCACGTCCTCGCTGGCAACAAGGGGAATGTCCCCCTCGCTGCAGGCGTCGAGCCAGCGCTGGGAGGTGATGACAAGCCCCGCCCGCAGGAGCCCTCCCTCGATGTCCGAGATGCCCCGAACGCCCTCGCCAAAGAGCGCCGCCTGCCCCGCCCCCGCAAGGGGGAGTGTGCCGCGGCGGTTCTCCAGAAGCACCATGCCCTGGGCCGTCAGCGCCCGAAGGCGCGCCTGTTTGTCCTGTTCCCGCTGTATGATCATCCGATTCCGCTCTCTTTTTCCTGCAGCATGATAAATCCGCCGATGTTGCCGTGGGTGCCCCCCAGGGCCGCCCGGTGGGAGAAGAGAAGTTCCGGATTGCAGCAGGTGCAGACATCCGTCGTGTGGATCTGCGCATCCGGAACCCCCGCCTCCGTAAGGACAATCCGGCAGGCAGCCCAGAGATCGAGCTGCCAGTGGCCGTTGTGTTTATTCTCCAGGATCCTCGTCTCTTCTCCGGGGAAGGCCTCCAGGAAGCGCTCTGCCACGTCGTCCCCGATCTCATAGCAGTCCCTGCAGATGGAAGGGCCGATGCAGCAGATCAGATTCTTCGGATCTGTGTGAAACTCCTCCTGCATGGTCTCCACCACCCGGGCGCCGATCCTGCCCACGGTGCCCCGCCAGCCGGAGTGGCAGGCGCCGATGGCGCGGCGCACCGGGTCCCAGAACAGGATCGGCACGCAGTCCGCCGAGAAGACCGAGAGGACAAGGCCCGGGGTGTCGGTGACAAGGCCGTCCAACCCGTCCCAGTCCCGCTCCCTGGTGACACCCTTTCCGGCGTCCGCCTTTGTGACGTGAAGTACGTTCGTGCCGTGGACCTGCCGGGTCAGCACAAAGCGCTCCGGCAAAGTCCCAAGCGCCTCGGCAAGGCGCCGGTAGTTCTCCAGTACCTTCTCTCTCTCATCCCCCCGGGAGAAGGTGAGGTTTAAGCTCGAAAAGGGCCCCTCGGAGACGCCGCCCAGCCTTGTCGAAAAGCCGTGCACCACGCCCGGCGCCGTCAGCGCGGGAAAGGTCAGGAGGGGAAGTTCACTCCCGTCCGGGTTTTGGTGTACCGAGAGGACAAGGTGTTCCCCCGCGCCCGCTTCTTTTCTCCGGATTTTGATGCGATCTGCTTCCATCTGCTGCCTCCTGCCGCATGATTTTCTGTGGACCAAAGTGTACTACACCCACCTGCCTGCGACAACCTTCCCCGGCCGCTGCCTGCGTGTTTTCCCGAGACAAGTCCGGGTAAAAAGGATATACTACAGGTTGATCATCATTTGAATTCAACATCATGCGGGGCGCACTGCCCCATTTGCAGCAAGGGAGTTTCTATGACGAAAAAGATTGTTCTGACCGGCGGCGGCACGGCAGGCCATGTGACCCCGAACCTCGCCCTGATCCCCTACCTCAAGAAGGAGGGATATGAGATTGCCTACGTGGGTTCCATCTCCGGCATTGAGAAGAAGCTCGTCTCCGACGCCGGCATTCCCTACACCGGCGTGGAGACCGGAAAGCTTCGCCGCTACTTTGACCCGAAGAACTTCACCGATCCCTTCCGGGTCATCCGGGGCTTCAACGAAGCCCACAAGTTCCTGAAGGAGTTCCAGCCGGACATCGTGTTCTCCAAGGGCGGTTATGTGGGCGTCCCCGTCGTGCAGGCGGCCGCCTCCCTCAAGATCCCCGTCATCTGCCACGAGTCCGACATGACACCGGGCCTTGCCAACAAGCTGTGCATGCCCTTTGCCAAGAAGATCTGCTGCAACTTCCCGGAGACCATGAAGGATTTGCCCGCCCAGAAGGCAGTGCTGACCGGCACGCCGATCCGGGAGGAGCTCTTTCAGGGCTGCCGAACCACCGGCCTTGCCCTCTGCGGCTTCACCCCGGACAAGCCGGTGCTCATGGTCATCGGCGGGAGCCTCGGCGCCTCCTCTGTCAACAAGACGGTCCGCGACAACCTGGACAAGCTCCTGCAGGAGTTCCAGATCGTGCACCTGTGCGGCAAGGACAAGCTCGACAACCTGCTTTTGACCAAGCCCGGCTACAAGCAGTTCGAGTACGTGGAGAAGGAGCTCAAGGACCTGTACGCGATGGCGGACATCGTGATCTCCCGGGCGGGCGCCAACGCGATCTGTGAGCTCCTCGCCCTGAAGAAGCCAAACCTTTTGGTGCCGCTCCCCACCGGCCGCGGCGACCAGAAGCTCAACGCCGCCTCCTTCGAGGCCCAGGGCTACAGCATGGTGGTCCAGGACGACGACCTGCCGGACTGCATCGTCACCAAGGTGCATGAGCTCTACGGAAACCGCCAGAGCTACATCGACACCATGGCCGGCTCCTCCCAGACCAACTCGATCCCGATCATCCTGAAGCTTCTCGACGAATACCGGAAGAAGTCATAACTTTCCCGCGCAAGGAGCGCCTTCTATGGAACAAAACAAATCCTTCCTGCACGGAGACATCAAGGTCACTGTCTATCCCGGTGCAGGTCCCGCTGCCCCCTGCTGCTACCTCGTCTGTGACCACGGCGAGGGCCCGGAGTGCGTGGAGATCCTGCGGACCATGCCGGGGAAGGAAGCCTGTGTCATCACCGTCTCCGTTCCCGACTGGAATAAGGACCTGACGCCCTGGCCAGCCCCCGCGGTGTTTCGCGGCGCCCCGCCCTTTGGGGACGGCGCCAAGGCCTACCTGGAGGAACTTGTCCGCATCACACAGGAGACCGAGGAGAGAGAAGGGCTCTGCCCCGATGTCCGGGCGCTTTCCGGATATTCCCTCGCGGGTCTTTTTGCGGTCTGGGCCGCCTTTCAGACCGACCGCTTTGCCCTCTTTGGCTCTGCCTCCGGCTCACTCTGGTACCCAGGGTTTCTGGAATACGCCAAAAAGACGCCTTTTGCGGGCGCGCCAAAGGCCGTGTACTTCTCCGTCGGCGACCGGGAGAAGGCGGCAAAGAATCCCCTGATGAAGACCGTGGAGGAAAAGACCGGGGAAGCGGCGGCGCTCTTTACCGGGCGCGGCGTCCCCTCGGTCTTTGTCAAAAACCCCGGCAACCACTTCGTGGACGGGCCGCTTCGCACGGCCAAAGCCCTCAGCTGGCTGCTGACACAAAATCGTTAAGCGGGGACGCAGATGGAAAACCATACGAAACAGACAGATCACGGTGAAACCAAGATCGAAAGAAGAAGGCTCCGCCTGGAGAAGCGGGAGCAGCACAACCGGGCCCTGACGGACTACCTGGAGCTCGTGACGGAGGTTATGGAGATCGCCGTTGCCATCGTCGTGCTCATCGGCTTTCTCCTTGCCATCATCCCGCTGATTCGGGAGATGCCGGAGCTCCTCTCCAACGACAACGACTACTCCTTCCACGTCTTTCTGGAGCACGCCTTCAACCTGGTCATCGGCATCGAGTTCGTCCGCATGCTGGTCAAGCACACCCCGGGCTCCGCGCTGGAGGTGCTGCTCTTTGCGATTGCAAGGCACCTGGTGCTGGGCGGCGAGACCGGCCCGGATCTTGTCCTGGGCGTGGCCGCCATCGCGGGCATCTTTGCCATCCGCAAGTACCTCTACGTGCACTCCTTTGACTCCCGCGCCGACGGCTCCTCGTTCACCTTCATCGGCCCGAAGCGGGACCGTGGGGAGGGCGAGGACGGTGCCAACCCCAGCGGGAAAGAGGAGGCGCCCTCCGATCCCGAAAACTGAAAAGCGCACCGCAAAGGCCCTGGGACATTGGATTGTCCCAGGGCCTTTCTTTTTTGTATCAGGATTTGATTACTCGGTCTGTCCCGCCGTGGATGCCGGCTTGGAGAGATCGATGCTGCGGATTGCCTTGCGCAGCGGCAGCACGCTCTTGGCGTTGACCGAGAGCTCGTCCACGCCCATGCGCAGGAACGTCTCCGTCAGGGAGAGATCCGCGCCGAGCTCGCCGCAGATGCCGACCCAGCAGCCGTGCCGGTGTCCCGCATCGATGGTCATCTTGATCTCCCGGAGCACCGCCGGATGGTGGGTGTCGGAGAAGGGCTCGAGCTTTGCGTTCTGGCGATCGATCGCGCAGGTGTACTGCGTCAGGTCGTTTGTGCCGAGGGAGAAGAAGTCCACCTCCTCCGCCAACTCATCCGCGCAGAGGACGGCAGCCGGTGTCTCCACCATGATGCCGATCTGGATGTTGTCAGCCACCTTCTGTCCCTCGTTGGCAAGCTCCCGCTTGCACTCTGCGAGGATCTCCTTGGCCTCCCGGACCTCCCGCAGGGAGATGATCATCGGGAACATGATTGCCAGGTTCCCGTAGACCGACGCGCGAAGCAGGGCCCGGAGCTGTCTCTTGAAGAAGTCCTTCCGGGTCAGGCAAATGCGGATCGCGCGGAAGCCGAGCGCCGGGTTCGTCTCCTTGTCGAGGTTCATGTAGTCGATGGTCTTGTCGGCGCCGATGTCGCAGGTGCGGATGACGACGAGCTTGGGTGCCAGGGTCTCCAGGACGCGCTTGTAGGCCTGGAACTGCATCTCCTCGGACGGATCCTCCTTGCTGTTCAGATAGACAAACTCGGAGCGGAACAGGCCGACGCCCTCCGCATCATTGGCCTGCACGGAACCGATGTCCGAGGGACCGCCGATGTTGGCGTAGACCTTGATGGTCTTTCCGTCGATGGTGGTGTTGGTCTTTCCCTTGAGTTCCTGGAGCAGGGCCTCCTTCTTCAGGTCCTCGTTGTGCTTTCTCGTCAGGGAATCAATCAGATCCTGGGTGGGATCGATGTAGACGCAGCTGTTGTAGCCGTCGAGGATCGCAAACTTGCCGTCCCAGTCGTCGGAGATGTCCTTGCACTGAATCAGCGTCGGCAGGTTCATGCTTCTGGCGAGGATCGCCGTGTGGCTGTTGGAGGAGCCCTCACGGGTGATCATGCCAAGGAGCAGGGATTTGTCAAGTTTGACGGTCTCAGAGGGCGCCAGGTCCTCTGCCACGAGGATGCTCGGCTCCGTTCCCTGCAGGCTGTCGGTGTCCAGTCCCAGGAGCACCTCGATGACCGAGTTGCCCACGTCGATGACATCGGCACTTCTCGCCTGGAAGTAGGGGTCCTCCATCTCCTTGAACATCTGGGCCACGTTGTCAAAGCCCTGCCGGGCCGCATACTCTGCGGTGTGGTGCTGCTCCACCATAATGGTCTTGCAGGCATCGAGCAGATCATCATCGTCGAGCATGTCCGCGTGGAACTGGAAGATGGCTGCGGACTCCTCGCCGGCAGCCGCCACCGCCCGGTCATACAGCACCTGCTGCTGTGCCTGCACCTTGAGCCTTGCCTGCTCAAAGCGGTTGAGCTCCGGGATCGGATCGTCGACGGTCTTCTCGTCGATGACGTACTCCGGATGCTTGAAGATACGGATCTTGCCCAGGGCAATTCCGTGTAAAATGCTGATACCTGTCGCAACCTGCATGCCAATACCCCCTTTTCAAGAAGCGCGCACCGGGAGTGCCTCTGTCTCCGGTGCGCGCCGCCTGATGCTGTGTCTTACAGATTATCCTGCATGAACTTCTCGACGGAAGCTGCTGCAGCGTCCTCATCGTCGCCCTCGATGCTGACGGTGACGGTGTCGCCCTGCTTAATGCCCAGTCCCATCAGGGCCAGGAGCTTCTTTGCGTCTGCGGACTTGCCGTCTGCAGTGGTGATGGTCACCTTGCTCGCATGTGCCTTGACTTCCTTGACCAGAAGTCCTGCGGGACGTGCGTGGATGCCAACCGGATCGGTAATCGTGTACTTGAATTCCTTCATGATGTTTTCCTTTCTGTTATCCTGGAGAAGCGCCCCCGACTGTCGGGGGCCTTCGTGAAATCTGTCTGATTCTCAGTTTACCCGCGCCACACTTTGTTTGCAACCTGTACAGAAATTTCCTTCGTTTCGACAGGTTTCGTGGCAGTTTCCGGGGTTTCTCACTTGTTCAGCTTTGCGCCGTAGGTGACATCGTCGTAGTCGTCGGAGTTGGTCAGAAGCACCACCACCGTGTCCGGATGGCCGGCGGCCTTGATCTTATCGATGTCGAACTTCAGGAGCGGCTGGCCCTTCTTGACCTTGTCGCCCTCCTTCACGTAGGGGATGAAGCCGTCGCCGTTCATCTCCACCGTGTCGATGCCCACGTGGATCAGAACTTCCATGTCGCCGGCACCGGTGATGCCGATGGCGTGCTTGCTCTCTGCCACCGAGGAGATGTTGCCGTCCAGCGGTGCGTAGACGATGTCGCCCTCGGGCTCAATACCTACGCCCATGCCCAGTGCTCCGGAGGCAAAGGTGGGATCTGCGATCTTATTGTAGGGGATGACGGTTCCGTTCAGGGGCTTGCAGATGTCGCCCGCATTGCAGCGGATCACCACATCGCCCAGACCCAGCGGGACATTGTCTGCTGCGGAGACGTCCTCAGACTTCTTGATCTCCGGGGCCTTCTTCTCCTCTTCCGGCTCCTCTTCCTTCCACATGACGTTGGTCAGGGCGAAGGCGATGCCGCCGGAGATGACCAGCAGGATCGTGTACTGCAGGGGCTTGTCGATGGTCAGGTAACCGGGGATGCCGGTCACGCCGTATGCCGTTGCGCCGATGCCGCTGACTGCGCCGTAGAAGGAACCGACGATGCCGCCGATCATGGCTGCGATAAAGGGCTTAAAGAACCGCAGGTTGACACCGAAGATTGCGGGCTCCGTGATACCCAGGGCTGCAGAGAGCGAGGAGGGAACCGCGACGACCTTGGTCTTCTGGTTCTTGGTCTTCAGGCCGACTGCCAGGCAGGCGCCGAACTGTGCGAAGTTGGCGGCCGATGCGATGGGCATCCAGGTGTTGAGACCGGTGGAAGCCAGCATGCCGGCCTCGATGATGTTGTACATATGGTGCAGACCCATGACCACGGTCCAGGGGTACAGGGCACCCATGGCTGCTGCGCCGAAGGGATTGCCGACCAGGATCTTGGCGCCCTCCAGCACCCAGGTCTCCAGCTGTGCAAAGATGGGTCCGATGATCGTGAAGGTCAAAAAGCAGGTGGCCAGCACCGTGCAGAGCGGGGTGACGAAGAGGTCGATCATCTCGGGCACGTGCTTGTGCAGCCAGTTTTCCACCTTGCACATAATCCACACGGCGATGATGACCGGGATGACATGGCCCTGATAACCGGACCGGCGCACGTTGAAGAAGAGCAGGTGCCAGACCGGGATGGCGCCGTCCGTGACGCCGAAGAAGGAGTTGATCGCGTCCGCCGAGCCAACGCTCCAGCCGTTGAGCAGGCTGCTGTTGATCATGGACAGACCCACGACCGCGCCCAGGAAGATGTTGCCGCCGAACACCCGGGCCGCGGAAACCGCGACGATGACGGGCAGGTAGGCAAAGGCGGTACTGGAGATCATGTCCAGCCACTGGTACCAGTCTGAGGTGGAGAAGGAGGGGATGGCCTTGCCCAGCGCCTCGATGAGACCCATCATCAGACCGGAGGCAACGATGGCAGGCAGGATCGGGACGAACACGTCGCCCAGAGCCTTGAGCATCTGCTTCCAGACGGGCTGCTTCGCGGCCGCAGCGGCCTTGACGTCGTCCTTGGTGGCCGCCGTCATGCCGGTGATCGCCAGGAACTCGTCATACACCTTGTTGACCGTGCCGGTGCCGATGATCAGCTGGAGCTGTCCGTTGGACTCAAACTTTCCCTTGACGCCCTCCACGTTCTCCAGTGCCTTGTCGTTGACCTTGCTGTTGTCCTTGATGACCAGACGCAGACGGGTGGCGCAGTGCGCCGCCTGGGCGATGTTCTCCCGACCGCCGATGTTGTCGACGATTTCCTGCGCACATTTGTGATAATCGAGTGCCATGTTAGGTCCCCCTTTTCATACAGTATTGTGGGTTTTTTGGCCGTTCCGCGGTGTGTAATCGTTTTCACAGCCTTTTCAACTTTAATTGTAAATTTATTGCCGGTATTTGTAAATATGCCCAATACAGAGATTTTTGCACATCGATTTTGTGCATTTTTACGGAAAAGTGTTGATCCCGGTCCGAACGCTCTGCCGACTGGCTGAAATGCCGACTAGACCAGTCCCAGCTGTGCAAAGGCCTTGGCGAGCCCGTCCTCCTGCACCGGCGGGCAGACGAGTTTGCTGACCTTTTTCAGGACCTCCGCGCCGTTTCCCATGCAGACGGGCATCTCCACGGTCTGCATCATCTCGAGATCGTTCATGCTGTCGCCAAAGCCGACCGTGTCGGAAAGGGGCACCCCCAGCTTTTCTGCGATCCGGCGGACCCCCTGTCCCTTGTCGAACTTCCGGTTGACCAGCTCCCCGTTCAGGCAGCTGTGGGCGGTGACCTCCTGGATCACAAAGTGGAAGTCCTTCTCGAGGAGGCTTCTCGCCTCCTCGAGCTGGGAGGCCTCATTGCACATGATGACGACCTTGTAGACCGGGCTCCCGTCGTACTCCCCCATCGGGCGGATGCCCAGGTTGGAGGCGAGGGCCTTGCGCCAGCGCTCGATCTCGCTGTTGCCGGCCGGCTGGTCCTTCAGGAAGGCGTCCATGTTCTGATCGCCCCAGGAGCCGGTCTTGGCCTCGATCGTGCAGAAGACTCCGTGCCGGTGGAGTGCGGAGAGGGCCGTGTCCCGCTGCTTTGGCGTCATCGGGCAATCGTAGAGCACCTCATCATGGCAGGTGACATACCCGCCAGAGCTTGCGATCACGCCGTCAAAGCCGTACTTTAAAAGCGGCGACAGCATGTCCCAGTTTCTTCCGCTGCACAGAAAGCACTGGTTTCCCTTCTCCTGTGCCCGGTGGATCGCCTCCACCGCACTCTGCGGGGGCTCGTTTTCCCCCGGCAGGGTGAGCGTGCCGTCAATGTCGATAAAGATCAGTTTCTTGTTTCCCATCACATACTCTTTCTTTCCACGATCGTGTACTCCAGCATGGTCTGTGTCACCGGCTGGTCCGGGTCCTCGCTCTCGATGAGCTTGATGAGCATGTCCGCTGCGGTCAGGCCGCACTGCCGGTAGTACAGGTGGGCCGTGGTCAGCGGGGGCTGGGAGATCGTGTCCGCCCAGTTGTCCCCGACGCCCGCAATGGCAATGTCCTCCGGGATCCTGCGGCCCGCCGCGTGGATCGCGTTCATCGCACCGTGGGCGATCCGGTCCGTGGCGCAGATCACGCCGTCGATGTCCGGGTACTCGGAGAGGAGCTCCTGCATCTTCGCCCTGCCGCCGTCCGAGGTGAACGGGGCAATCGTCTCGTGCAGATCCGCCACGTCATATCCCGCGGCGGTAAAGGCGCTCTCGCAGCCCAGGCGCCGCGCCTTGCCGGCTGCTGCATCCTCCTCCATGACGCCGATGAAGGCCAGGTGGGTTCTGCCCCGCTCCAGCATGCGCTCCGTCAGCTCCCGCACGGCGTGGAAGTCGTCATGGTAGACGCAGGGAATGCCCTGAAAGTTCTGCCCGGTGACCACCACCGGCTTCTCACTCCCCGCAATCGCGTCCCGCAGCCGCGGTGTCATCACCGTCCCCATGAGGATGATGCCCGCCACCTGGCTGTTCTGCATGGACTCGATGTAGCGGATCTCCTTGTCCCGGTCCCCGCCGGTGGTCCCCAGGATCACCATGTAGTTCTTCTCGCCGAGCCTTGCGGACACGCCGTCCAGGATCTGGGAGACCGAATCCGAGTAGACCTTCGGCACGATGATGCCGATCTGGCCGCCCCGGCCCGTCCGCATGACCTGGGCAGAGGGATTCGGCCGGTAGCCGGTCTGCTCAATCACCGCCTTGATCTTCTCCGACTTCTCCACACTGATGGAGCCGCCGTTCATGTATCTGCTGACCGCCGCCGGTGAGACGCCGGCCAGTCTGGCCACTTCCTTGATTGTCATAGATCTTTTGGCGGTCGTAGTCGAAGCCACCGGGCTTGCCCGGTGCCGCGAAGCGGGACGACCGCCCATTCTCCTTTCAAATAAAAGCAAAGCCTTTGTTGCGCATTACAATGGTGCATTTGGATGCACCAGCCTCTTTGCAAATATCAGTTTCTACGAACTGATATCTTGTATTGTGCTTACCACTCACTGTTAATAGTTTGCCATTCCAGCGTACCAGTGCTCCCGGCATAACACGGTCGAGATCGTTGTACCCACGAGTGCTTTTTTTGACAGTCAGCTTTGATACCTCACATGGATGACTTGCTCTGTATTCTGCCAAACTGGGATAAGCCTTCTTTCCTTTTCGGACATCGGTCTGGCCAGTACGCTTATGACGATTCTCGCATACTTTTGTCCCGTTCAGATAATATGACCGCTCATGCTGATAATGAATTCTTGCTCTGTCGTGCCGCCTGAACTGACGAATCTGTCCAACCTTCTTTAATGATGGTATCTCTGTCGGTGTAATGCGTTTCGCATCTCCTGCAATGAGCCACGCATCAATATAATGCGTTCCATCATCCGGCTCTTTTTTCGGATACCCATAGAAGGCACGCATTTGCTGTGTCTGCCATCCTGTTGTTATATAAGTAGGGTATCTGGATGCAAGTTCCTTTAACAGGTGGGGCATGATCTGATTGATTACGCTGAGTGCGTGATACTTTTTCAGCATGCCGTGTTTCTTGGACTGCAGCTTTGCACGCATGTTGCTGTTGGTATGTACAAGGCCGTGACAGCGTGTACATAAAGCCCGCAATGTTGTCAATACTCTCTGATCCTCGTCCCCTTGGCATTATGTGATGATAATGTTCAATCGGTCGCCTTCCACATAGCAGACACTTTCCGTTTTGGTCATGAAAAACAGCATCGTTTCGATCTTTGAAACCGAACAGCCTGCCTTTCTGATACTCCCAGTTGCGGATACCCGGATTTTCCATCTTCGCAAAATCAAAGCGGTTAATCTCGATAGCTGCATTCGCAATGGGATAATATCGTGACATAATCTCCACAATCCGGAGATGCGTGTTCAGTAAGTGTTTGGCAGTCGGTGTCAGCCATCCTTCGGGACGTTTGCGATTGTTGAACCTAGATTCCGAGTTCTTGATGCCTTTACATTTGATTGCTTTCTTACACCCCGGAAGTATGCGATATAGTTCGGTGATCTTAAGCGTGTTATCGTGTACCACTGCTCTTCTTTGACGGCGTTTTCGTTCACCCCGTCTGGAAGCCCGACGATGTTTTTTCTTATTGTTCATATTGTGCGGAATATCATGGTTGTCCGTTTCCACCAGATAAGAGCCAAGGTTACGGCCCTTACTGTCGATCAGAGACAGCCCGATATTCGTTCTGCCGGGATCAATGCCAAGAGTAATGGTATCGAGTCCCGGGTTGATAATTGTATATGTTAACCGGATAACAAACGGCTTCACGCTGACTATGCGTGCTTTGCCAGCTTTCAGCATACGTTTGACCCGTCCGTAATGGTGAGTCGGCATCAAAGGACTGCCGTCAGCATTTTGGACGATAACATTCACTTCAGGCATAATGCCGTCTCCTTTCGTAAAAATGGCTGTAAGCCACAGGCTGGTAGCCTGTTAACGTTTCCATAGCCTCGGTACGTGCTTTGCAGAGCGGGGAGCTTGGAAATCACACCCGGTGCACACGTATCATGGCTCTGCTCACTGACGCTGCGTCGCCTCCGGTGCAGAATTGATTAAGCGTTCCCTTTCGGGTCCCCCTAATCAATCCCCTTGGCTTGCCAAGGGGTCAGTGAAATTTACGTTGCACACCCCCTTTGGTGTACCCTCCTCCTATCCTCAAATGCTGTCGGTCCTGTCGGTCCAATGCCGGATCACTCATCCTTGGCGGGATGCACAAGGGCGGATGCCGCGGCAGGGTGCTCTGCTGTCAGGGGGGTCTTCTTCATGTCTGCCTTTACCACCGGCTTCTTTGCGGTGTCAGCCTTCACCACGGACTTCTTCGCGGTGTCCGCCTTGACCACGGTCTTCTTCTGCGTGTCGGCCTTCACCACGGTCTTCTTCTCCGTATCGGCCTTCACCACCGGTTTCTTCTCTGTGTCCGCCTTGACCACGGACTTCTTTTCCGTGTCCGCCTTCACCACCGGCTTCTTCTCCGTGTCTGCCTTGGCAGCCGGCTTCTTCTCCGTGTCCGCCTTGGCAGCCGGCTTCTTCTTCGTGTCCGCCTTCACCACGGTCTTTTTGTCCGTGTCCGCCTTGGCTGCTTCGGTCTTCTTAGCCGCTCTCTTTCTGGCAGCTTTTGCCGGCTTCTCCGCCTTTTCTACCTTTTCAGCCTTTTCCGTCTTTGCGGTCTTCTTTGCGGAGGCGGCCTTCTTCTCCTGCTGCTCCCGGGCAAAGTTCTCTCCGATCTTTGCCATGCGCTTCTCGCCCCGCACTTCCTCCTGCACCGGGTTGCCGGCGGTATTGAAGGAGGTCAGAAGCCATGCAAAGTCATAGGCGGGGATGCCCACCGCCCGGGCCGGCCGCTTCTGGCCGGTGAGCATGTCGTAGTAGTCCTCCTGCTCGTTGACCCAGGCCGTCTGATCGAACTCCGAGAAGTTGAACAGGGCGATCAGCTTCTGCCCCTTGTAATAGCGGCCGATGCCCAGGACATGGTCGTTCCAGGTCTCCACGATCCAGGCATCCGCCTGGGAGTCGAAGACGTCGAAGGAGCGGCGGAGCTTGGCAAGGCGCGTGATGCCCGCAAAGAGCTTGCCGGGACGGGTGGAGGGATCGTTGCGCTTTGCCACGTCCTCCCACTTCAGGTTTCCGCGGTGCAGATACCGGGAGTCGTCCCGCTTGAGCGGATCGTCGTGGTAGGTGTAGTCGTTGAGCTGGCCGACCTCATCCCCGGAGTAGAGGACCGGGATGCCGCTCTGGGTGAACAGGAAGGCGTGGAGCATCAGATCCAGACGGATCGCCCGGGCAAGCTTTCCGTCGTTCTTCTCGTACTCCGCCGCCTCGATGCCGCACAGGGAGGCGGTGGTGCCGCACAGTCTCGCATCGCCCAGCTTCGGGTCGTCGTTGTAGAGCTCGCCCCGGGAGTCGCTCCCGTACCAGGCGCCCTTTAAGTAGTCGTTCAGGTACTTCTTGTGGGCCACCTCCTCAATGCCGAACTGCTTCAGGAAGTCGTAGTCCAGGCCCCAGCCGATGTCGTCATGGCAGCGCAGGTAGTTCAGGAAGGTGTACTGCTTGGGCAGGGCAAACACCGTGGAGAGCTGATGCTTGAGCAGGCGCACATCCCGGGTCGCGACGGTGTGCCAGGTGCTGGCCATGGTTGTCACGTTGTAGAGCATCTGGCACTCGGGCTTCTCCACCGTGCCGAAGTAGGGCACCACCTTGGAGGGCTCCATGACCACCTCGCCCAGAAGCAGGGTGCCAGGGCAGACCACCTCGGTGGCCATCCGCATGATGCGGACCAGCGTGTGGACCTGCGGCAGGTTGCGGCAGTTGGTGCCGATGGTCTTCCAGATGTAGGGGACCGCGTCCAGGCGCACGATGTCCACGCCGTGGTTGCACAGAAACAGCATGTTTGCGGTCATGTCGTTGAAGACCGTGGGATTGTGGTAGTTCAGATCCCACTGGTAGGGGTAGAAGGTGGTCATGACCACCTTGTGGGCCTCCTCACACCAGGTGAAGTTTCCCGGCGCGGTCTGGGGGAAGACCTGGGGGACGGTCTTCTCGAACTCATTCGGGATGTCCCAGTTGTCGAAGAAGAAATACCGGTCCTGGTACTCCTTCTCGCCGGCCTTGGCCCTTTTTGCCCACTCGTGGTCCTCGCTGGTGTGGTTCATGACGAAGTCGAGGCACACGCTCATGCCCCGCTCATGGCACTCGTTGGACAGATCCGCCAGGTCGTCCATAGTTCCCAGGGCAGGGTCCACCTTCCGGAAGTCCGCCACCGCGTACCCGCCGTCAGAGCGGCCCGCAGGGCTCTCCAGAAGCGGCATCAGGTGCACGTAGTTGACGCCGCACTCCTGGATGTAGTCCAGATGGCTCTTCACCCCCTGCAGGGTCCCGGCAAAGCAGTTGGTGTACATCAGCATGCCCATCATCTCATTGCCGGTATACCAGTCCGGGACCACCTCTCTGGCCCGGTCCCACTGCTTGAGCTTTTCACTGCGCTCCGCGTAGTACTGGTGCAGCATGTCGCAGAAGTAGTCGAAGGCGTGCATGTCCCCGCTGTAGAGCTCCCCGTACAGCCACTTCATCTCGTCATAGCAGCCGGCCAGCCTCTGTGAAAACTCCGGTTCCCAGTTCTTCTCCTCAAACATTTTCTTCCTCCATTCATCGGGTAAAAGATCATGAAATCCCGATGTAATCGTTTTCAGATACTTTGATTATAGGAAACCCCCATCCCGTTCGCAAGAAAAAGTTCTACTGCATAACGCCGAAAATCCCCCGATCTGTTTGTGTAGTATTACTATTTTCCCGCATCACCCCGCCGATTTTCTTGTGGGGATTCTTCGAATGCCGCCGCACAGATCCGATCTGTTCCGGCATTGTGCTGTTTCACACCGCCCGGGACAAAAAAAGGACCGCAGCCCCTGTTGTCAGAAGCTGCAGTCCTATGTAATTCAGAAGAATCCGCTGACGGAATCGCCTCAGATCTTGTTGTCAGAACCAAGGACATCCTTGATCTTGTGCTCGACAATGGCCTTGACATTGGCGCGGCCGTCGCCGAGATACTGACGAGGATCGAAGTGCTCCGGATGCTCGTTGAAGTGCTTGCGGATGCCGGCAGTCATGCCGAGGCGAAGGTCAGAGTCGATGTTGATCTTGCAGACAGCGCCTCTAGCAGCCTCACGCAGCTGATCCTCCGGGACACCGATGGCATCGACGAGCTTTCCGCCGTTCTCGTTGATGATCTTGACATACTCCTGCGGAACAGAGGAGGAGCCATGCAGAACGATCGGGAATCCGGGCAGTCTCTTTGCGACCTCTGCCAGGATGTCCAGACGAAGCTGCGGCTTGGTGCCGGGCTTGAACTTGTATGCGCCATGGGAAGTTCCGATGGCGATGGCGAGGGAGTCAACGCCGGTTCTCTTAACAAACTCCTCGACCTGATCAGGATCGGTGTAGAATGCCTTGTCAGCCTCAACGGAGACCGCATCCTCAACACCGGCGAGGGTTCCGAGCTCAGCCTCGACGACTACGCCGTGGTCATGTGCGTACTCAGCAACCTTCTTGGACTCGGCGATGTTCTCCTCGAACGGATGGCCGGAGTAGTCGATCATGACGGAAGTGAAGCCGTGATCCACGCAGTCCTTGCAGACGTCGAAATCTGCGCCGTGATCCAGATGAAGGACCATGGGGACCTCGGGATGCAGCTCGGAAGCTGCCTCAACGAGCTTGACCAGATAGACGGAGTTTGCATACTTTCTTGCGCCCTGGGAAGCCTGCAGAATGACGGGGCTCTTCAGCTCAGCTGCAGCGTCCGTGATTCCCTGCACGATCTCCATGTTGTTGATGTTGAAAGCACCGATGGCATATCCGCCGTCATACGCCTTCTTGAACAGTTCTGTAGATGTTACGATGGGCATAGCAATTACCACCTTTCCTGAATGGTTCGTCGATTTGATAAAAAAACGACAATGTTTCCAGTCGTGATTATACCGCACGCATGGGAAAAAGGAAACAGAATTTGTCCCTTCCGTGCCCCGCTCCGGTCACTTTGCTACAAAAATCCGGCCGCAAAAACACCGGGTCAAAGGGCACAAAAAAGACAGTGCCCGAAGGCACTGTCTTTTTCTCAGGTTGTGAACAGGGCGTCGAACTCGGCACCGCTGATCTTTTCCTTCTCCATCAGGAGTTTTGCAGACTTCTCCAGCACGTCCCGGTGCTGCAGGATGATCTCCTTCGCATCGCTGTAGCACTGCTCGATGATCCGGCGGACCTCCTTGTCGATCTCACCGGACATGTACTCGCTGTGCCGCTGGGCGTGGCCCAGATCGTAGCCGAGGAACACGTCCTCTTCCTCCTGCTCGTAGTTGATCGTTCCGATGGCGGAGGACATGCCGTAGCGGGTGACCATCTGGCGCGCCTCGCTGGTCGCCTTCTTGATGTCGGAGGAGGCGCCAGTGGTGATGTCGTCGAGGACGATCTCCTCGGCGATGCGCCCGCCCAAGCTCACCATGATCTCGTGGATCATCTTGCCCCTGGTCAGGAACATCTCATCCTTGCCGGGCAGGGGCATCGTGTAGCCGGCTGCCCCGGTGCCGGTGGGGATGATGGAGACCGTGTAGACCGGTCCCACGTCCTTGAGCTCGTGGAAGAGGATCGCATGGCCGCTCTCGTGGTAGGCCGTGATGCGCTTCTCCTCATCGGAGATGATGTGGCTCTTCTTCTCGGCGCCGATGCCGACCTTGATGAAGGCCTCCTTGATGTCGTCCTGACAGATGAACTTGCGGTTTGCCCGGGCAGCCCGGATCGCCGCCTCGTTCAGCAGGTTCTCCAGATCCGCGCCGGAAAAGCCCGCCGTGGTTCTGGCGATCTCGTCAAGCTTCACGTCGTCGCCAAGCGGCTTGTTCCGCGCATGCACCTTCAGGATTTCCTCCCTGCCCTTCACATCCGGCAGGGAGACGGTGATCTTCCGGTCAAAGCGGCCGGGGCGCAGGATGGCGGGATCGAGGATGTCGGCGCGGTTCGTCGCCGCCATCACGATGATGCCCTCGTTGACGCCGAAGCCGTCCATCTCGACGAGCAACTGGTTTAAGGTCTGCTCTCTCTCATCGTGGCCGCCGCCAAGGCCCGTTCCTCTTCTTCTTGCCACCGCATCGATCTCATCGATGAAGACGATGCAGGGGGCATCCTTCTTGGCCTCGTCAAACATGTCGCGGACACGGGAGGCGCCCACACCGACGAACATCTCGACGAAGTCAGAGCCGGAGATCGAGTAAAACGGCACGCCGGCCTCGCCGGCCACCGCCTTGGCAAGGAGGGTCTTGCCGGTGCCGGGATGACCCTCGAGCAGTACGCCCTTGGGGATTCTGGCACCCACGCTGGTGTAGCGGGCGGGGTTCTTCAGGAAATCCACGATCTCCTGCAGATCCTCCTTCTCCTCGTCCAAGCCCGCCACATCCGCAAAGGTGACCCGGTTCTTGTCATCCGCACGCTTTGCGCGGGAGCGGCCAAAGTTCATCATCCGGGCATTGGCCCCGCCGCCCTGGTTCTGCATGCTCATCATGTAGAAAAAGATGAGGCAGATCACGCTGACCAGCAGCACCGGCAGGACGCTGGTGATGAAGTAGTTCTCGTGGGGGACGTCGCTGACGGAGGGGTTGAGGCCCGCATCCCGCGCCATCTGCTCCGCCACGGTCACATCCGTGGTGTACAGGTTCTTGGTGGTCCCGTCCTTTAGGGTGACCCGGGCATAGCCCGTGGGGGTCTCCCGGTTCGGGACGATGTTCACGCTCTCGATGCTGTTCTCACTGATGTCCGTCTGGTACTGGTCCATCGTGTAAGGATCCGAATCGTATGTGGTGGTGCTGCGCACGATCTGCATCAGCACGATCATCAGCATCAGAAAGATCACCAGCGCGAGGAGCCGATTTCCCTGTCCGTTTGTTCTAGGTTTTTCGCTGCTCAACTTGTTCTCCCATCCTTGTCCAGGTGCACCACCCCGATGTACGGAAGATTGCGGTACTTCTCTGCATAGTCCATGCCGTATCCCACAACGAACTCGTCCGGGATCTCAAAGCCGCTGTAGTCCGCGTGCAGGTCCACCACCCGGCGCTGGGGCTTGTCCAGGAGTGTGCAGTAGGTGATGCTCTTTGCGCCCTTGTTCTTCAGGAACTCCCCGAGGAAGGCAAGGGTTCTGCCGGAGTCCACGATGTCCTCCACGATCATCACGTCCACCCCTTCGATGGACTCATCCAGGTCCTTCCGGATCCGAACGGTGCCGGTGGACTCAGTCGCTCCGCCGTAGCTCGAGGCCTGCATAAAGTCGATGGAGACCGGCACGGTGACCTGCTTTGCCAGCTCGCAGAGGAAGAAGCAGGCGCCCTTTAAGATGCCCACCATCCGGAGCTCCCGCCCCGCATAATCCTTTGAGATCTGCTCCGCCATCTCGGTGATCCGCTTCTCAATCTTGTCCTGTGAAATCAGCGTGGTGATCGTCTCTGCCATCTTCTCCTCCTGTCAGCCTGAGTTCCAGGATCCGCTGCGTCGTCTCCGTGACCCGGTATGCTGCTCCCATCCGGTACCCGGGCACCCAGAGGATCTGGCTGCCGCAGGTGGGAAGCAGAATCCGGTCCCGAAGATCCGCCGGCATCCTGACATCGATCATAAACTTCTTGATGCTCTTTGTTTGGGCCGGGAGCAGCCTCCCGTCCGCTGCGCGCTGCGCCGGTGCGATGGTCATCACATCCCCGGGACGGCGCGTTCGAAATGAAAAAGCCGGAGATATTTTATCATAGTCAAACCACTTCGTGTACTTCTTTTGCGGGATGTCGGAGAGCCGCCCGG
Source organism: Lachnospiraceae bacterium (assembly GCA_022483465.1). Lineage (GTDB taxonomy): Bacteria > Bacillota > Clostridia > Lachnospirales > Lachnospiraceae > CAG-791. The sequence continues at coordinate 1,316,492 of JAKVNF010000001.1, forward strand.
AGAAGGGAAAGACCCGGACTTCGTAGTCCTCCTCCCGCTGTGGAACGGGGAGCTCTCCCCGGGGAAGGTCCTCCCCCCGCCCCACAAGATACAGCGCGTCGTAGCGCCGCACCCCCTGCAGGCCGTAGGGCAGATCGATCCTGCCGCTGCCGCTCCCTGCGGCGAGGTCGAGAAGCCGCAGGATGTGCTCCCGCGTAATGTCCTTTTTGCGCCCCGCCTTTTTTGTCAGGTACCGGTAGAGGAGCCGGCGCTGCAGAAGGGTTGCCTCCTTCGAAAGCGCCGGAAGGGAGATTCCCCCGTCGGGGCGAAGGACCCGCAGGAGGGCCTTTTGGGTCTCCCCCTCCAGGTAGTCCTCCACCTCCGCCGCCTCCCCGGCAAGGGCCGCCAGGTGGCGGGTGGTGCCCGCGTTGAGGGTCCGCTCCATCTCGGGGAGAAGAACCAGGCGGATTTGGTTTCTCGCATAGGAGGGGTCCCGGTTGGTCTCATCCTCCGCCCAGGCGATGGCCTGCTCCCGGAGCACCCCCTCGATCTTCGCCCGAGAGACGTCAAGAAGCGGGCGGATCTTCTGCCCGCTCACGGCGCGCATGCCACAGAGCCCCGCGATCCCGGATCCCCGGGCAAGATGAAAGAGGACGGTCTCCGCCTGGTCCTCCAGGTGGTGGGCCAGGGCGATCCGCACGGGGCGCCCGGGGGTCTCCTTCTCCCAGGCCGCCGCTTCCTCCTCCAGGGCCTCGTAGCGAAGAATCCGTGCCGCCTCCTCGGTGCCGAGGTGGTGCGTTTCCGCATACTCTGGCACCTTCACCCGGACAATCCGGCAGGGGATGCCGCGCTCTTTGCAGAACGCGCCGACCAGGGCCGCGTCGTGATCCGCACTCTCCCGAATCCCGTGGTGGACGTGGAGGGCGCGCAGCTTGATGGGCTCCGTCTCTTTCAGGGCATCGAGCAGGAAAAGAAGGCACAGGGAGTCGGCGCCGCCGGAGACGGCGGCGAGGATCCTCGTGCCTTTTTCCAAAAGGCCCTGTTCCCGCAGGGTGCTGCGCACCTTCGCAAGGAGCGCGCGGGTTTTCTCTTCTTCCATTCCCGGGCCCTCCTTTCCCCCGGATACAAGTTCAGCCGGACAGACGGTGCTGTCCGGCTGATTCCGACCGCTCACTGGCCGGCGTCTTCACTCTTAAAGATGATCTCGTCCTTCTTGACCAGTCCCAGTTTCTCCCTGGCCACCTCTTCCACGTACTCATCGGTCTGCGTGTACTTTCCGTACTCCGCGATCTCCTCGGTGCGCTGATTCTCCGCATCGATCTGTGCCTGGAGGGATTCCTTCTTGGCCGTGTACTGGTCCAGCTGCCGGTGCAGCTGGTAGGCGCGCAGGCCGACGACACCGAGGATCACGAACATCACAAACAGCACCAGTGCCATGCTGAGCCGGTTCTGGGATTTTCTCTTTGCCATCGTCCGCTGCCTTCCTTTCCGATTTGGTACCTTCCATCATACCACAAAGCGCAGCCGGGAAGAAAGAGTGGACCCCGGGCCCTGCCGTCAAAGTCTGCACAAAATTTTTCTCTTTCTTTTGTGCAGCCTGCCTCAGCAGTAGCGGAACAGCTCCGCCGCCTCCCCCTTGCGGATGACCTCCTGCACGGAGAGGACCTCCACCTTCGTCTCCCGGTCCCCGAAGGCGATGCCGATGACGTCCCCCACCTTCACCTCCGTGGAAGCCCGGGCAACCCGCCCGTTGACCGTGACCCTGCCGTTGTCGCAGGCCTCGTTCGCCACGGTCCTTCTCTTGATCAGCCGGGATACCTTCAGATATTTGTCCAGTCTCACTTGTCTCTCCTTATTTTTTCCGCGCAAAAAAGCCGGAGAAGCAGCTGCCTTCTCCGACTCTCCTTTGCTTTTCTGCCAGAACCGGTCTTACTCGTTGACCGCGTCCTTTAATGCCTTGCCTGCCTTGAACTTGGGTGCCTTGGAGGCCTCGATCTGCATGGTCTCGCCGGTGTGAGGATTTCTGCCCTCTCTTGCAGCTCTCTCAGAGACCTCGAAGGTGCCGAAGCCGACGATCTGAACCTTGTCGCCCTTCTTCAGGGAATCGGTGATGACTTCGACGAATGCCTTGAGGGCTGCCTCAGTATCCTTCTTGGTGAGTCCGGAGCTCTCGGCAGCGGCTGCGATCAGTTCGTTCTTGTTCATTTATCAATCCTCCATCATACAAAAATGTTTTGTGCTGCGATCATTTCTTCATTAAAAAACAATCTTACATATTTATAGTCGCTGCCTCCCCGTTTGTCAAGGAAGAGGCGCGGCAAAGGAGCCGAAATTTCCGCGAAAATTCAAGGTTTTGCAGCGGCTTCCCGGGCCCTTTCACACCGCGCAAGAAGGGTCATTTTTTCGTTCTGCGCCGGGTCCTCCAGGACCGCGTCCAGGCACAGCGCAAGAAGCGCGCCGATCTCCTTTCCGGGCCGCACGCCCAGCGACATCAGATCCGTTCCGGTGATGGCAAGGTGCCCCAGGTCGAGGCAGTCGCCCCGGGCGAGGATCTCCTCCCAGCAGCGGGAGACCTCCTCCACGCGCGCGGTCTTTTCCTTTGCCCAGGCGGGCGCCTGTGCCTTCGCATCCGCTTCCTGCAGGGCGAGGAGCTTCGGGAAGAGTCCCGGTCCGATGCCTGCCGCCGCGCGGCGCACCGCCGCGGGCTCCGGGTCGATTTTGTCGCTGTGATGGGCGATCAGGGCAACCACCTGGCGCCTCGTGTCGTTGTCATAGCGAAGCCGCCGCAGGATCCCGTCCGCCATCTTCGCACCCTTTTTGGCGTGCTCCGGAAAGCGGTCGATGCCGTCTGCCCCGGTGACCCGGCAGGCCGGCTTTGCGATATCGTGGAGAAAGGCCGCAAGGCGCAGCACCGGCTCTGCCGGCGCAGAAAAGAGCGCCTGCACCGTGTGGTGCGCCACCGTGTCCCCGTGGTGGGGGGCGTGCTGCACAAGGTCCATGCAGGGGGTGAACTCCGGCAGAAACCGCGCCAGCACCCCGGTCTCCTGGCAGAGAAGAATCCTGTCCGGGTGATCCGAGACGAGGAGCTTTTCGAGCTCCACCCGGATCCGCTCCGCGGAGACCTTGTCCAGGTTCGGGGCGAGGTCCCTCGCCGCCGCCAGGGTGTTCTCCTCGATCTCATAACCGAGCTGGGCGGAAAACCGAAGGGCCCGCATGATCCGCAGGGCGTCCTCGGAAAACCGCTCCCGCGGATCCCCGACGCAGCGGATGAGGCCCCGGTCGAGGTCCCCGATGCCGTCAAAGGCATCGACCAGTCCCGTCTCCTCGGAGTAGGCCATCGCGTTGATCGTAAAGTCCCGGCGCTTTAGGTCCTCCAGAAGGCTTCGGGTGAAGGTCACGCTCTCCGGGTGCCGGCCGTCCTCGTAGGCGCCGTCGATCCGGTAAGTCGTGACCTCGAAGCCGTCCCGCCCCAACATCACCGTCACGGTGCCGTGGCGGATGCCGGTGTCCACGGTGTGGGAGAAGATCTGCTTCACCTCTCCGGGCAGGGCGCTGGTGGTGATGTCCCAGTCCCCGGGGGTGCGGTGGAGCAGGGCGTCCCGGACACATCCGCCGACGATATATGCCTCATATCCGGCGCCCCGAAGGCGGGAGAGCACGATCTCCACCTTCTCCGGCACCGCGATCCGTATTTCCGTTCTGTTCACGCTGCTTGTCCCGTCATCCGGCGGCAATCAGTACGCCTTGCCCCAGATCACCATCTTGGTGGCAGGTCTTCCGCAGCAGACGCAGGTGTCTGCCACCTTCTCCTGCTCGTAGGGGATGCAGCGGCTGGTGACGCCGTAGAGTTCCTTGATCTTGTCCTCGCAGGCCCGGTCTCCGCACCACATGGCCTTCACAAAACCGGTCTTCTCCTCGAAGGTCTTGCGGAACTCCTCCGCGTTGTGGGCGACATAGGTGTGGGCCTCCATGTGCTTTTTGGCCTTGGTGTACATATCGCCCTGGATTGTCTTGAGGAGCGCACCGATGCGCTCGGAAAGATCCGAGAGCGCGCACTCTTCCTTCTCCAGCGTGTCCCGGCGCACCAGAACGCACTGACCCTTCTCGATATCCCGGGGTCCGATCTCAACACGAACCGGCACACCGCGCATCTCGCACTCTGCGAACTTGTATCCCGGGCTCTTGTCGGAGTCGTCCACCTTGACGCGAAAGCCTGACTGAATCAGCTGATCCCGCAGAGCGTAGGCCTTCTCGAGAACGCCTGCCTTTCTCTGCTGCACCGGGATGATGATCACCTCGGTCGGTGCGATTCTGGGCGGAATCACAAGTCCCCGGTTGTCGCCGTGCACCATGATCATGGCGCCGATGACACGGGTGGTCATGCCCCAGGAGGTCTGCCAGACATACTGGAGGGTGTTGTTCTTGTCCGTGAAGGTGATGTCATAGGCCTCGGCGAACTTCTGTCCAAAGAAGTGGGAGGTGCCCGACTGCAGGGCTCTGCCGTCGTGCATCAGTGCCTCGATGGTGTAGGTTGCCTCCGCGCCGGCAAACTTCTCCTTCTCAGTCTTCTGTCCCTTGATGGTGGGGATGGCCAGATCCTCAGCAAGGAAGTCAGCATAGACATCCAGCATCTGCTGTGTCCGCGCTTCCGCCTCTTCCTTTGTCGCGTGGATTGTGTGGCCCTCCTGCCACAGGAACTCTCTCGAGCGCAGGAAAGGTCTCGTCTCCTTCTCCCAGCGGACCACAGAGCACCACTGGTTGTAGACTCTCGGCAGATCCCGCCAGCTGTGGACATCATCCTTGAAGAAATCGGAGAACACCGTCTCCGAAGTGGGGCGCACGCACAGGCGCTCCGTCAGAGGCTCGGTGCCGCCCTGCGTGACCCAGGCAACTTCCGGTGCAAAGCCGTTGACCAGCTCTGCTTCCTTCTTCAGAAGGCTCTCCGGAATCAGCATGGGCATGTATACGTTCTGGACACCGGTTGCCTTGAACCGCTCGTCCAGGTGCTTCTGAATTCCCTCCCAGATCGCATACCCCGCGGGCTTGATGACCATGAAGCCCTTGAGCTGGGAGTAGGACACCAGTTCCGCCTTCATGCACACATCGGTATACCACTGGGTGAAATCCTCCTCCATCGAGGTGATCTCAGCGACCATTTTCTTTTGATCCGCCATAATTTCCTCTCCGGCCGTCCTGCGGCCTGTCGTATTTCTGTTCTGCAGCGCCCCTGACCACAGGATGGGTCCCCCTGTATGACACACGGAGCGTGCGCAGTCTATCTTAGGAGGAAATAGGCGCACTTGTCAAGAAAAGAGGGGGAGAACGCCTCCCGCGGGCGGGCTGCTGTGCCTGCTGCCGGTGCCCATGCCATCGGAGACAGCATGCGGATTTCCAATCCCGCAGACTGCCGGACGCTCAAAGATCCCAGGGGCTCCGTCCCGCGGTCCCCTGGGATTCCTTCGGTTCTGCAAATGGTACTCCGGCCCTCTTCCTACCGCACCTGGATCTCCACGGTCTGCTGCGCAAAGCCGCCGCCCTGCACCGAAAGTCTGACCGTATCCCCCGCAGCGCCCGCGCGCACAACTGCCAGTGCCCTGCCGTAAAAGGTGGTATAGGTTCCACTCCGGAACGACTCTGCCGTCCTTGGATTTGCGCTGCCAAAGCCAAGAAGTACTCCGCCTTTCACCGATGCATGAAGCAGCGCATCCGCATTGCTCTCCACTGTGCCCCGGGCGTCTGCGACCGCAACCGGGATGTAGATCACCTCCCCGGGCGCCGCCTCGGCTTTCTCCGGCAAAAGGCAGAGCCTTAGCGCCTGATCGGCCGATCGCAGGCTGTCCCTGCCGCATACCTTTCCCCCCGCATCATAGCCGACCGCCGTGACCGTGCCGGGCTCATATGCCGTAACAAATTCTGCCCTGTGCCTCTCGGCCGCCTTTCTTCCCAGAGATCTTCCGTTCACGAGAAGTTCCACCTCTGCCGCGTCCGTATACACTTCCACGCGGACAGGGTTTCCCCCGCACCCGCGCCAGGCCCAGGACAGCACACTGTTTGTTCCGCGCCAGGCGGAGTGATAGGGCTCCTCCCCCGGATGATTCGCAGGCGACACTGCAATCCGAACGCCGTGATCGGTCCCCCAGACCATGCCGGCATACACCGCCTCCGCATCGGGATTTCCAAGAATGTCGATCATGCCGGCGCCGCTCAGCAGCCACGGGTAGGGCTTGTCAAATGCCATCGCGTCCGGAGAATAGCTCCAGGCGCCGATGCCCGCCTCTCCGAGATAGTCAAACGCCGTCCAGACAAAATCGCCGATCAGATACGGGTACTTTTTCACCATCTCCCAGTTGTCCGGCAGATCCGGCGGCAGCGTCTCACTGCCGAGAATCACGCGGTCAGGATGCTTTTGCCCATCCAGGGGATACCTACCGGACGCGTAGTTGTACCCCGCAATATCCAGCGCATCCAGAATGGGGCTGGTGACGCGGTCTGCATCGTCCCCGTCTGCGGAATGGTTCATCCCGCTTCCGATCTTCTGCGCGATCTGGTTAAACACGGTGCTGTTCATCCGGCCGGGACCCGGCATCTTCCCGCCTTCGGCTATGTCCGAAGCCGCGTCGGCATTGATTCCGCCATCCGCATGGTACATCTCCCTGCCTTCTGCCGCATTGGCCACGATCATCAGGTTCAGACCGGCAGTCACCGCGCGGTCCCCATCCAACATGTGAAACCGGTCAATCAGCTCTCGCGCAAATGCCATGCCCTCGGGTTTTGCCGGCTCCGAGATCTCATTTCCGATCGAGTACAGGATCACGCACGGGTGATTCCGGTCCTTTTTTACCATGGCTTCGACATCGTCTTTCCAGCATTCCCGAATGCTGCGTGAATAATCGTATTTCGTCTTGCACTGGTACCACATATCCCAGGTCTCGTCCATCATGTAGACCCCATAGCGGTCGCAGGCGTCGAGCATGGCACGGGAGCACGGGTTATGGGAAGAGCGAATCGCGTTGAACCCCGCCTCCTTCATGATGCGGACCTTTCGCGCCTCCGCCTCGGCCGGGGCACATGCGCCGAGCACCCCATTGTCATGATGGACGCATCCTCCGCGGAGCAGTGTCTCCTTCCCGTTGACAAAGAGCCCTTTCGGTCCCCAGGAGATCCTGCGGATCCCGAAGGCAGTGCTCTGCTCATCCACCCTGTTTCCGTTCTCATAGAGGGTCACACGGCAGGTATACAGATCTGGCGTCTCATCGCTCCAGAGATGAGCATCCGGAATCTCCAGACGCACCCGCCCCTCTGCTTTCTCCGAAAGCTCTGCCTTTGCGACAGTCGTTTCGCCGTAAACAATCTCGACCGCCGCCGCTCCGCCGCTTCTCTGCAGGGAAACCTCGATCATGGCCGGGTCGATGGACAGCGTTCGGACCTGAATGCCATCCGCCTCGATGTGGCAGGCCGGCTGGACAAGGAGCGTGACCGGACGATAGATTCCGGATCCGCTGTACCAGCGGCTGTTCGGCATCTCCGAATTGTCCACCGTGACCGTGATCTCATTTTCCTCTCCGAAACGCAGGTGCGGCGTCAGGACAAACGTCCTCTCCGTATAGCCGTTGACAATCGTTCCGATCGGCTTCTGATTCAGACAGATCCTGGCATTGCGGTAGACCCCCTCAAAGCGCAGAAGGACCCTTCCCGCCGCCCATTCCGCCGGTGCCTGAAACACCTTGCGGTACTCATAGACCCCGCCCGCGAAATACGCCCCCGCAGATCCCGACGGATTCTCCTGCCTTCTCGGCTCCTCCTGCATCGCATCATGCGGGAGCGTAACGGCGGTTCTCTCTGCTTCTCCCTCTCTCCAGAATGTCCAATCCCGATTCCAATCTATTGTCTTCATGATCTGTCCTCCTGAACTGTCGGTTCCCGGAAGCCGTCCTGCCCCAAAGCACGGCCCCTCTTTGTCACTTCCGATTGTTCCACAGCTGCCGTTCCATCTCCGGACACCACCATTCCCGATACCCCGCCCTGGTGGGATGGATGTCGTCAGTCATGTAGAGTTTGCGCTCTGCATCCGAGATGTTGTTGAATGCCTCATCGCTCCACAAATCAAGGACGTCAATGTCCCATTTCTTTTGCAGCTGTTCCAGTCGCTCTACCATCGCGCCGTACTCGCTGCTGTCGTAGCGGCTCCCCGTGTAGAACACAACCGGGCAGTTCCAGGTCTCCTCGGCGTATGCAATACAGGTCTCTATCGCGCCCGTTATGGTCCTTTTGTCAAAGTCCTCCCGGTTCCTACTCTCTGCGATCTCTCCCAGCGGTTTCTTCCTGCTGGCATCATTGGTGGAGAGCTGTATCACAACGAGGCTGTACGGTGTCGATGGATCCACCTTTGTCTGCAGGCGGTGCACGTAGGAGGTCCTGCTGTCATCCGTCAGGGTCGTTCCGCTGACGGCTTCTTTTGTTACCTCCGCCCCGAACCGGGCTGCAAAGTACTCCGGGATTCCCTCCCCAAGAGAACCTGCCCCATAGGTGACAGAGGACCCCAGGAACAGGATCTTCTTTCCCCGATAAGGGCTGTCCTTTCTCTCTTCCACGTACTGCATGCGATAGCGCTCTGCGTTTCCCGCAAGTCCCGCCAGCCGAAGGTTCCCGAGCGTATGAAATGGTCCGAAACTGTACCGATACCCGATATACAGCCATTGAAGAAGCAGAACCATGGAAGCGGTGCAGAGAAGGATCCCGACCCATTTTCTCCGACTTTTCTTTTTCAACGAATTTTCCCCCTTATCCTGAATATTGGGAAAGGCGATCCCCTCTCCGGACGGCATCGCCCCTCTCCCCAAAAAGCCCGATTTTCTTTTCCTCCTGCTTACCGAATCGCTGCCTCACGGGCTGCGCGCAGTGCCTCATTTTCTCTGTCCACCCGCATGCCATACAGGCAGAGCGTGATAAGAAGCGTCAGGATCAGCGGAATTCCCGCGAAGATGAACTTGATGGCAAACATGACCGGCGCCGGCTGGACCGCTGCGCCATTTTCGTAGCCGACCGCAGAGAGAATCCAGCCGGTCAGCGCAACACCGATGCCGCCGCCCACCTTCATTCCGATCGAGGAGCAGCTGAACATCATGCCCTCGTTGTGTTTTCCCGACTTCAGATAGCTGTTCTGCGCAACTTCTGCAACAAGTGCATTGAGGGATCCGATCAGAAAAGCGCTCGAGATTCCCCTTGCGAAGGAGATTGCGATCAGCCCGGGGAGGTTGGCCGAAAAGGCGGCAAACAGCATGGCCAGCGACAGGGCAGACGTCACGAGGTATGACGTGAGGTTAACCCTGTACATGCCGAACTTTTTCACCAGCGCCGGATTGAAGATCAGGCCGATCATCATGACCATGGACGCCATCGAAAGAACACCCATGATCTCCGTGTTGCCGATGACATACTGGAAGTAGTAGACGTTGATGCTGGTGCCCAGGCTGCTGCTGGTATAGAACAGAAGGTAAATGGCCAGAAGAAGCAGATAGTATCTGTTTCGAAGGATTGTCCCAAGCGCGTGGAAGAAGGACTCGTCCTTTGCTTCGGACTCCCCCTGGGACACCGGTTCCTCCTCGCTCGGCAGTTCCTTTACGGACAGACTCGCCAGGGAGTTAAACGCCACAAGGATGACCGCATAGAGCAGGGCGACGTTTCTCCATCCGACAGTGCCGCCGCCCATTGCCGCCACTCCCTTCATCGTCAGGGACATGACAAGGATGCTCGATGCAACCGCAAAGATGTAGCGGAAGGATCCCAGCGAAACGCGTTCCGATTCATTTCTTGTGATCAGCGCCGACAGCGTCGCAAAGGAGATGTTGTTCGCCGTGTAGAACAGCGCATTGGCTGCTGTGTAAATCACAAAGAAGTACGCATACTGAAGGGTCCGGCTCATGCTCTGCGGGATGGCAAACATCAGGATCAGGCAAAGCGCCAGCGGGAATGCCGAGTAGAACATCCAGGGGCGCGCCTTTCCCATCTTCGTATGGGTTTTGTCGATCATTCTCCCAAAGAAGACATCGGTAATCCCATCCAGCACCTTGCTCACCATGATCAGCGTTCCGACAATCCCCACGTTCATTCCGATCGTATCGGACAGGTATATCATCGTGAACGACGAGACCATCATGTAGAAAAAGTTTGACGCGAAGTCTCCCGTCCCGTATGCCAGTTTCTTGGTAAAACTCAGGTATTTTTTCTCACAGTTCATCGAGATTCGTCGAGTAGACAGTCTCGACACTCCTTTCTCAATTATCGTGAAAGGCTTGCCTACTGCCCCTCACAGAACCGTACGTGCGGTTCTCCCGCATACGGCTCTTCAAACCAACGTCGGTTTCCAACCCCAGATATCCTTCGTCAGGTGCGGCTCCTTGACGTAGAAGCTCCACACACGGAGAAACTTGTCATACCTGAATTTCCCCTTTTGGTCCCTCCGATTCAACATCCTGTAGGTCGCATATTTCACATACTTCCAGAAGGTCTGAATCGAGTGAAAGTTCCCATTGACTCCGTAATAGCTGTAGTGTCCCGCCAACGACTTGTCGATGAGCATCATTGTTTCGGCCACCGGCTTCGTCAGCCTGGTCGCAAGCCACGCCTTGACTGTCTGTTTCTTCTGGCTGAGCTTCTTCTTGCTGGTCTTAATCCCGGTCCGGTATTTACCGCCGCGGGTTTTCGTGTTGTAGAACGTGAATCCCAGAAAGGTGAAGTCCTCCTTTGTGCCCTTGAACCGCCCAAACGGTAGTATTCTCGTCTTGTCCGGAGCGAGCTCCAGTCCATAGCGGCTCAACCGATTTCTCAATCCCTGCATGACCAGGCGGGCCTCATTCTCGTACTGAAACAGGAAGAGGAAGTCGTCAGCATATCTGACGTAGTATACTTCTCCCCTGAGCTTGGGCTTCAGACCAATCTCATACCACAAATCGAGTACGTAATGCAGGTACACGTTTGCAAGTATTGGTGAGATCAGGCCTCCCTGCGGAGTACCCCGGTCGCTGTCCTGCAGCTCTGTCCCTTCCATGACGCCTGCTTTCAGGAACCTTCCAATATACCGCAGGAAGTTCTTGTCAGCGATGTCATGCTCGAGAAACTTCATCAGCCACTTCTGGTCGAGATTGTCGAAGAAACCTTTGATGTCGGCGTCGAGGATGTAGTTCACTTTGCCCTTCATTACCGTCTGGTTGATGAACCTCACGACGTCATGAGCACTGCGCTTCGGGCGAAATCCATACGAGCAGTCTGCAAACCTCGGCTCATAGACTTCGTTCAGAATGTCGGCCATTACGCATTGAACCAGTTTGTCCTCGTACGCAGGTATTCCGAGCGGTCTCAGCTTGCCGTTTGCCTTGGGTATGTACGTTCTTCTTACCGGCTGGGGGATGTACTTGAACGACTTCATTCTCGTTACGAGATTCTTGATGTTCTCATCGAGGTTCTCTTCGTACATCTCCTTGGTCACGCCGTCTACCCCGGCCGCCTTGCCCGTCTTCTGCCTCCGATGTGCCTCCTTCAGGCTCTCTTCGTTGATTCGGTTGATAAGAGTCGTCAGTCTCGGGTATGTCTCCGACTGATACCTTATCCCCTTCAGTTCCTGTGCCATGTGTTATTGGGCCTCCTGTGCCCCACATGCTTCGCCTCCGGCGATTGTTGATTCGTCAGCCCCTTGACTCCACCGTCTTTCGACGGTTTCAACGCTACTATGGGCTGATCCGACTTCTGTGTATTCGTTAGCCGCGCTCCGTTTACAAGACTTTGCTTGGCCTTACTGCTGTCCGCAGAAATGCACAGACCTCCCAGGTACGCTTGATCTACATTTGTGCGCTCACCACGCTCTGGGACCCCGACGGAATCTCCGCGGTCTTGCATAGCGACCGTTTCTTGCTGTCTGCGGTGAAGGAGAACACCTCGACTTCCGCTCGATATTACTTACGGGGCTGAATCGCTTCACGCTTTCGCATTGCGGTTCTCGCACTCCACTGCCTACGCTTAAACCTCACCTCACGGCTTTGGCTCCAAGGCTGTGTACCGGCTGCCTGCTGAGGCTTTACCGGGGCAGGACTTTCACCCGCCTATATATCAAGCGCCGAACTGGCGCACCCCCAAATATGATATTCTTAGATTGCTGCTGCATCGCTCCCGAATCCGGATATCACCAATTTATCGCACCTTTTTGGGCTTCTACAATGTCACCGAAGCAGGAATCATTTCCGCATTTGTATCATATTTGCAGGACGAGGTACGCTATGACTTCTACCATCAATCCATTGTTTGAACATCGGAATCCCCCCGGAGCAGACATTCCGCCCGAGAAAGCGGTCTCCCTCAGCGGCGTTCAGCTTGACAGCAGGATCTACACCTCCCGATATCCGATCGTTTTGACGCTCGAGACCTCCCGCCCTAATGATGCGGAAAACAGCTTTACCGTCAGTCTGTTCAACCGCGCCGGCTACTATTCCAGTACGCTCCCCAAAGAATCGCCCGATCATCCCGGGAAGCGGACCAGGCTGCACCAGCACGACTATTTTGAGCTGGTGTATGTCAACCGCGGCGAGATGGTCCAGAATATCGAGAACAGCAGGCACCGCTATCCCGCGGGGAGCCTCTGCCTTCTGAACCGGCACGTCCGGCACCGGGAGGAATTTGACACCGCATTTCAGAGCGCTTTTCTCGGCATCGATTCCAAACTCCTTGAGGAGATCCTCTGCGCATCCGACTCTGCCCTTTTTCCCGGGGAGTGTGCCTGGCAGAGCGCGGCGCTCCATCAGTTCCTGCATGCGGACATGACGAGCCGGCTTGCGTCCCGGGAATACATGGATTTCATCCCGATGGAGAACACCGAGAAGGAGAAAAAACAGATGCACGACCGCTTTGATCAGCTGATCCGCCACTTTGTCTCCCCGGCGCCGGGATCCACCTATCTCGTGAAAGGGCTCCTGGTGCACATCCTCGCGGCGGTCACCGATGAGAATCTCTATCGGACGGTACCGATTCGAGTGGGAACGACGCAGGAAGCGAAGATCTTCGACGCGCTCTCGGCTCTCATGGAAAAAAACGGCGGACGGATCTCCCGCTCCCAGCTGGAGAGGGAACTGCACTACAAAGGGGCTTACCTCAACCAGATCGTGCACAAATTCACGGGACTGAGCATCTTTGCGTACGGCACCTCCATCTGCATGAAATGGGCCGCCTCCCTCCTTGCGGAGACGGACCTGTCGGTGCAGGAGATTGCCGATCAGCTTCACTTCACAAACCGCACCCATTTCTATCGTCTGTTTGAGGAGACCTGGAAGATGACCCCGCAGCAGTACCGCAGGAACAGGCAGCATTCCGGAGACTGAATTGTCTGCTGCAGGGGCAGCCCCTCTCTGCAGGAGGCCCTGTTTTTCCGCTTTTGATTCTCCGGCGAAAAGCAAAAAGAGAGAAAACCGCCTGTGCCAGCGGTTTTCTCTCTTTTTGTACTGCCCGGTATGCTGCCGGATCAGAAGTTGCGGAAGGTCTCCCGGGAGCCGATGCCAAGCCGGTTCATCGCCGAGAAGATGGCCCGCACCGATGCCCTCGTGATGTTCGACGAGACGCCGACACCGAAGGTTGCCTTTCCGGTGTCCGCATCCATCAGGTGGATGTAGGCCGCCGCCTGGGAATCGGAGCCGGATTTTAACGCGTGCTCCTCATAGTCCAGAATCCGCACGCTGCAGCCCATGTACTCCAGAATGCCGCGGCGCGCCGCATCCAGCGGGCCATTGCCGACGGCCGTGAAGGTCCTCTCCGCGCCCTCGTCCGTGTAGGTCAGTGTGATCTGGGTGTCGAAATCGGACTCCGTCGTGTTGGACAGGTCCACCACCTGGAGCCTGCGGAAGTGCAGCGGCTCCTTCTTGTCCAGGTACTCCCTGCGGAAGTCGTCCATGATCTTCTCCGGGGTGACCTCTCCGATCTTCTCGGACTGGGCCTGGACCACATCGGCGAACTCACGCTGCATGGCCTTGGGGAGCTTGAAGCCGAAGTAGTTGTCCATGACGAAGGCGACGCCGCCCTTGCCGGACTGGGAGTTGATGCGCACCACCGGCTCGTACTTTCTGCCGATGTCCGCCGGGTCGATGGGCAGGTAGGGAACCTGCCAGATCTTCGAGTCCCGCTCCTTCATCGCCTGCTCGCCCTTGTTGATCGCATCCTGGTGCGAACCGGAGAAGGCCGTGAAGACGAGCTTGCCGGCATACGGATGTCTCGGATCCACCTTCATCTTGGTCAGGCGCTCGCAGACCTCGATGATCTCATTGATGTTCTCGATGTTGAGCTTCGGGTCAATGCCCTGGGAAAACATGTTGTAGGCGACGTTCAGGATGTCCACGTTTCCGGTGCGCTCTCCGTTGCCCAGCAGCGTTCCCTCGACCCGGTCTGCACCGGCCAGAAGCGCCAGCTCTGTGGAGGCGACGCCCTCGCCCCGGTCGTTGTGGGGATGAATGGAGAGCGTGACTTTGCTGCGGCACTTCATGTGGTTTGCGCAGTACTCGATCTGATCCGCGTAGACGTTGGGGGTGTTCATCTCCACCGTGGAGGGGAGGTTCACGATCATCGGATGATCCTTGCCCGGCTGCCAGATGTCCGCCACCGCGTCGCAGATGCGCACAGCGAAGTCCATCTCGGTGCCGGTGAAGCTCTCCGGGGAGTACTCGAGGATGATCTCGCCGGGAAACTTCTCCGCGGCCTCCTTCACCCACTTCGTGCCCTGGACGGCGATGTCGACGATCTCATCCATGTTTTTGTGGAACACGACGTCCCGCTGGAGCGTCGAGGTGGAGTTGTAGATGTGGACAACAGCCCGCTTTACCCCCTGAATTGCCTCAAAGGTCCGGTCGATCTGCTCTTTTCTGCACTGTGCCAGCACCTGCACCGTCACATCGTCGGGGATTCTCTTCTCATCCACGAGGCGGCGCAGGAAATCATACTCGATCTGGCTCGCGGCGGGGAACCCCACCTCGATCTGCTTGAAACCCAGCTTCAGCAGGAGGTTCCACATCTCGATCTTCTCCGAGACCACCATGGGTTCCACCAGAGCCTGGTTGCCGTCCCGCAGATCCACGCTGCACCAGATCGGTGCCTTCGTGATCTCCTTGTCGGGCCAGGTCCGCTCCGGGAACTTGAGGACCGGGTTCTTCTGATATCGCTGATAATTTAACATCTTTTGCTCCTTCCCTTGCTGGGTACTGGTTGTCTGTTCCGAATCTGCATGAAAAAAGCGGTCCGGAGGTGATTCCTTCCGGACCGCTTGCTGCCTTCTTCTCGCGTCACTGGCCAAGGCCGCTTGCAATCTCCGCGGTGAGTCGCTCCAGTGCTTCCTTCTCGTCCACACCGTCGCAGATCAGCTCAATCTCATCGCCCGATTTCACACAGGCCCCGAGCACGGAGAGCACGCTCTTGGCATTTGCCGTGGTATCTTTAAACCGGAACAGAACCGAACATTGAAATTCCATGGCATCCCTGCATAGGACGCCTGCCGGTCTTAGGTGCAGACCCGTGGGATTTGTAATTGTGACTTTCCGGCTGACCATTGCTCCTGTTTGTGCCTCCTGTCTGCTGCGGCTGTTCTGTCTTTATCCTAGCAGACTTCCCGAAAAAGTAAAGCCGCCGGCCTCATGAAAACTTCGTGAACTGCCGCAGGAAGGGGCCTCAGGCCATGGTCTTCTCGATGAAGTCCGCCAGCTCCCGGGCCTTTTTCTGAATGAGATCCTGGTCCTCGCCCTCGATCATCACCCGGACCAGGGGCTCGGTGCCGGAGGGACGGATCAGCACTCTTCCCTTCCCCGCAAACTCCTTCTCCAGCGCATCGATCCGCGCCATGATCTCCGGGTAGTCGCCGTAATGCTCCTTCTTCGTGTTGTCCACGTGGGCGTTGATCAGCGCCTGGGGATACATCCTGCAGCAGGCGGCAAGCTCCGAGAGGGGTCGTCCCGTCTCCGCGAGCGCCCTTGCCAGGTGCAGACAGGAGAGCAGGCCGTCGCCGGTGGTGTTCTCATCCAGCAGGATGATGTGGCCCGACTGCTCGCCGCCGATGTTGGCGCCCATCTCCCGCATTCTCTCCAGGACGTACCGGTCTCCCACCTTCGTCTTCTCGATGTGGATGCCCTGCTGCTCCCCGTAGAGGAAAAGGCCCAGGTTGGACATGACCGTCACGACGATGGCGTTCTGCCGAAGGGTTCCCTGCTCCTTCATGCGGGAGGCGACGATCGCCATGATCTGGTCGCCGTTGACGACATTCCCCTTCTCGTCCACCGCGAGGAACCGGTCCGCGTCGCCGTCAAAGGCAAAGCCCGCGTTGGCGTGCTCCTCGACGACCCGCTGCTGCAGCTCCTCCAGATGGGTGGAGCCGCAGTGGTCGTTGATGTTGATTCCGCTGGGATGGTTGTGGATCGGGATGACCTTAGCGCCGAGGCGCTCCAGGGCTTCGATGTTGGTCCGGTAGGAGGCGCCCTCCGCGGTGTCCACCACGAAGGTGAAGCCGCCAAGCCGCACCGGCACCAGCTCCAGCGCGTGGTCCACGTACTCCTTGTAGGCGTCGAGCTCGTAGGTTACCCGGCCGACCCCCGCGCCCACGGGGAAGGTGATGTCCTTCATGCCGGACTCGATCTCAGCCTGGATCTCATCCTCCTTCTCGTCCGGGAGCTTGAAGCCGTTGCCGTCAAAAAACTTGATCCCGTTGAACTCCATCGGGTTGTGGGAGGCGGAGATCACCACCCCCGCATCCGCGCCGTGCTTTTTGGCGAGGAACGCCACCGCCGGCGTCGGCAGAACGCCCAGGCAGACCACGTCCGCCCCGACCGAGCAGGCGCCCGCCATGATCGCGTTGGCCAGCATGTCCCCGGAGCGGCGCGTGTCGCACCCCACCAGGATCACCGGCCTGTGGTCCGCGTTCTTCGAGAGCACGTAGGCCCCCGCCATGCCCAGCTGCATGGCCAGCATCGGCGTCAGCTCCCGGTTTGCCACCCCGCGGACACCGTCCGTTCCAAACATTCTTCCCATATCTTCTCTGTTCTCCTTCCGAAAATCTGCTTGCTTACTCCGCGTCCTTTTTCGTGATCTGAATTCTGGCGGTCACCGTGCCCAGGAGCGTCGCATTGTCCGGCTCGGCGATGTCCACCGTCGCCGTGTAGATGCCGCTGTAGTCCGAGGAGTTCACGTTCTCCAGGAGCGCTCCCACGTCCACCGTGGGGTTGAGCTCGGCGGCCTGGACACTGGCGGCGTCGCTCGAGAGCGTGCTGAAGGTAAAGGTCACGCTCTGGGTGCCCGTCGAGGTCCCGTCGCTGGCGGAGAGGATCTGTGCCTCATACCCCTCCGGGACGTTCGCCAGGGTGATGTCCGAGAGGTTCTCGGAGACCTGTACGTTCTCCCCCGCCTCGATGCCGATCGTGACCGTGACGTTCCCGTCAAAGTCCGCATCCGCAAAGGAGGTGCCGTCCGGCAGGTAGGGGGTAATGTCCACCGTGGTGGTGAAGGTCTCGGTCCGGCCGCTGATGTCAATGACCCCTGCCGGGATCACGATGCTCTGCACCGTGGAGAGGACCGTGGACTTGCCGGAGAGTTCCACCGTGTCCGGATCAATGGTCAGAACACCCGACAGCATGTATCCCGCCGCCGGGCTCCCGGTGTACTGGGCGATGATCGGCACCGAGGAGATCGGGTTCACCGCCACCGAGATCTTGACGCTGGTGATGTTCATGGTCAGGTTCGTGGTGTCCACCTGGTTTCCGTCGGCATCCAGAAGGCGGATGTCGGAGTAGGTGGAGATGTTGCCGGTCGCGCCGGACACGTCCACGTTTGCCACCGCCGACTCGATGCTCTCGACGACGGACTGGGGTCCGGAGACCCGGATCTGGTTCTGCTCCGGCGTGATGGTGCCGACCTGATAACCGTCCGCCACGTCTCCGGAGGTGGTGGTCTTGAGCACGAAGGAGGAGGTGCTGCGCTCCTCCACGGAGAGCTTCACGTACTGGATGCTGCCCGTGATCGAGGCGATCTCGCTGTCGTACTTGGTGGAGTAGTAGTTGATCTTGATCTGGCCGTCATCGGTCATGTCCTCCACGTCGGCGGTTGCCACGATGTTGGAGGAATCCAGGGAGTCGATGATGGAGCGGCTTGCCCGCACCGTGACCACCGGCACCACATCTGTGGAGTCGAGCACGGTGTAGACCTTGCCGTCATCGGTGATCTCGTTGGTGTGCAGAAGGCGCACGGTCAGGTTGCTGATGGTCATCTGCCCGATCGGATCGTTGACGTTGTTGACCACCACCCAAAGGATGACGGCGAGCACAAGGGACAGGATCCGCAGGCCGATGTTCTGGAAGAAATGCGGTTTGTTATTCTTCATCCTTCTCCTTGCCTTTCCACGGCATGATGACGCCGTGCTTGTCCTCCGGTAAGGTCTTATTCTGCAGGCGCACCAGGCGCTCCCGCAGCTCGTCTGCGGTCACGTCCCGCGCAAGCTTTCCCTTGTAGGCAATGGAGATCTGCCCGGTCTCCTCGGACACGATGAGGGTCAGGGAGTCCGAGACCTCGGAGATGCCGACGCCAGCCCGGTGCCGGGTGCCCAGGTCCTTGTCCAGCTTGTTGTCGGACAGGGGCAGGTAGCAGGTGGCGGAGACCACCCGGTCCCCGCGGACCAGGACCGCCCCGTCGTGGAGAGGGGTGTTCTTCTCAAAGATGTTGATGAGGAGCTGGCTGGAGAGGACCGCGTCGATGTCGATGCCCGTGCGCTCGTACTCCTGGAGCGGTGTGTCCTGCTCGATGACGATGAGGGCGCCGGTCTTGACCTTCGCCATGGCCGTACATGCCCGGACCAGCTCATTGACCGTGTGGTCGGAAAAGCGCCCGCCCTGACGGCGGGTGGAGGAGATCTGAAACAGAGAGCTCAGGATATTCTTGGAACCCAGCTCCTCCATGGCGCTGCGAAGCTCCGGCTGGAGGATGACGATGATCGCGATCACCGCAATGCTGGTGACGTTCTGCACGATCCACAGGATCGTGGTCATGTTGAAGAGGGCGGCCACGATCACGAAGACGATGATCACCAGCACACCCTTTAACAGGGCATAGGCTCTCGTGTTCTTCACCCACATGATGATGTGGTAGATCAGGAACGCGATGATCAGGATCTCAACGATGTCGGTCCACCGGATGCTCGGCGTGTGGAGCTGCTGTATATATGATGTCAGTGAACTGCGAATCAGATTCATGCCTGCCTGTCCCGTGTGCTGCGATTGGCATCCTCCCAGCCGGTGTCGGCGGGAGCGTCCTCATACTGTCCCTCCTCCCCGGCGTCGTCCTGTGCGCCGCGGATGTGGCGGGAGGTGTTGATCTTCTTGACGGTGTGACGGGGTGCAATGTAGACGTTCTTGGGCACCGCCTTCACGTAGTAATAGTAGTCGTCATCCTCGAACTGCACGTTCTCGATCCGCGTGTAGTCCAGATTGAACAAAAAGAAGGTGATCCCGCAGCCGATCAGGGCAGACACAATGACCCCCAAAAAGGCCGCCCCGATGTGGATGCTGATCGCATAGAGCATGTCGCCCACCAGGAGCACGATGAGCTCCGCCACCGCGCCGCAGAGCACGGCGATGTACCAGGCGTAGCGGATGCGCAGGCGCCGCACCGCGTAGACCACGATGACCGCCAGGGCCGCCGCAGCCGCCGTCACGATCAGAGTCCGGTTCTGGGCGATGCCGTCCACCACGAAGCGGAACTTCGTCACCGTGTCCTCCTCCCCGGCGGTGGCGCCGATGGTGGTCTCATTGTCGTGCACAAAATCAATGAAGTTGACCATGACCATGCCGACGGCGGCCGCCACGGCGGACACCGGCCCGAAGATCAGGCCGCCGGCGATCGGCAGCACGTAGGGGATGCCGATCGCGTGGCACACCGGGCTCATCACGATCAGGATCGCGTCCTTCGGGGTGAAGCGGAAGTAGAGAAGGCACAGGATCAGAAACAGGATCAGGGCCACCAGCCCGGCCTCCAGGGCAAGGGAGAACAGCTGGATGATCATCACCAGGCCCAGGATGACCGCGGCCGCCGAGGCCGGCACCAGGGTGCAGATCAGGGCCACGAGAAGGCTCGGAAGCGGTCCCGTCAGGACCTCCTGGTACCCGATTTTGCTGCTGATGTACAGCAGGGACAGAAAGGAGACCAGAAAGCGGAAGGCGGGGATAAAAAAGCTCTCATACTGGGTGTAGACGGAGATGATCCGGTCCCGGATTTCAAGCAGGTTGTTCATACGGATTCCTCAATACTCCTCTTTCCGGTAGGTGCCAGAGAGGCGGTGCAGTTCCCGGTAGTACCACTCCAGCCGGGTTCTCGCCCGGTTGTAGCGGTAGGAGTATACAAAGTAGGTGATAAGCAGAAAAGCCAGGAGAAAGAGGAGATAGCTGACCACAAAGCGCACCACCACCTGGGTCAGATCCATGCTGTAGATGGCGAGCATCAGTTCCTCGAAGTGATAGAAGCACACCGCAAAGGTGCCCAGCAGATAGGCCACCGTGGCGCAGACAAAGGTGGTCAGCATCTGCCCTCCGATGTAGTCCCCCCGGAAGTGATTTCCGATGCGCTCATCCAGATTTCCCTCCCGGGACTCATATACCGCCAGACCGGTCATCAGTCTGACGCGGGATTCGTTGATCATCGCTGTTCGGCGCTCCCATCGCCAGTACCGTGAACCACACCTCCCCGGCTCCCGCCTCCAGCAGTGCTGCGGCGCAGGCGTCCATTGTGGCTCCCGTCGTGTAGATATCGTCAATGAGCATAATCAATCTTGATTTTACATCATCCCCGCAGGCATGGAAAGCGCCGGCCACTTTTTTTCGGCGCTCCGCCGCGGGGAGCCGCCGGAGCGGCGGCGTCTCCCGCACCCGCAAAAGGCTCGTCTCGCTGACCGCAAGGCCGGTGCGCTGCGCGATCCCCCGGGCGAGCAGGGCGGACTGGTTGTACCCCCGCTCCCGCATCCTGCCCGGTGCGATCGGCACCGGAACAAGCAGGGTCTCCCGGGGCGGCGCAAGGACCCTTGCCATGGCAAGCGCCATCTCCCCCGCGTACCAGTCGGCATACTCCTCCCGGCCGGAAAACTTGAACCGATAGAGGGAGGGGGCGATGCTCCGGTACAAAAAGGCACCGGTCCCCCTTGCAAAGAGGTGGTCTGCCTCCCCGATCACCCGGAGGCAGTCCTCCCCAGATAGGGGCTCCGGCACCTGCCGGCAGCTATCGCAGATCAGGTTCCCGAAGGGCTTTACCGGCCGGTCACAGATCGGGCATCTCCTCGGGAAGAGGAGATCCTGGGCCATATCCAGAAGCTTGCTTGATGTCATCGATTCTGTCCCTCAGACCGGTCAGGCGCCGGTTCTCCGCCGTGTTATTCTCCATCTCCCGGAAGGCCTGCTCGCTCCCAAGGAGCACCACGCACTTCTTCGCCCGCGTCACCGCGGTATAGAGAAGGTTTCTTGTCAAGAGCCCTTTCGGTCCCCCCAAAACCGGCAGGAGCACCGCCGGGTACTCGGAGCCCTGGGACTTGTGCACGGTGACCGCATAGGCCAGCTCCAGGTCGTCCAGCTTGTCAAAGGGGTACTCCACCAGGTGGTCCTCGTCGAAGCGGATCGTCATCGTCTTCTCCGTCTCGTCGATCTTCTCCAGGATGCCGAAGTCCCCGTTGAAGATGCCGGTGCCGCTCTCCAGGACCATGCCGAAGTTCCCGCGCCTCTCCCAGGTGAGCTGGTAGTTGTTGTGCATCTGCATGACCTTGTCCCCCTCACGGAAGACCGTGTCGTGGGCCTCGTGTTCGGCCTTCTTCGGGTCCTGTGGGTTCAAAACGCTCTGCAGCACCCGGTTGAGCTGAATGGAGCCAAGCGCCCCCTTTTTCATCGGGGTCAGCACCTGGATGTCCCCCTCCTTTGCCCCCACGTACTTGGGGAGGTTCTGGGTGATGAGAAGAACGAGATGCTTGTAGATGACCGGAGCGCTGCTCCTTGAGAGGAAGAAGAAATCTCTGCTCTTGTTGTCGAGCACCATCGGCTCCCCGTCCAGGATCCTATGAGCATTCACAACGATATCGCTGGCCGCCGCCTGTCGAAAGATCCGAGTCAGAGCAACGCTACGAAAGGCATGGGACTCCAGAAGATCCTGGAGCACCCGGCCGGGTCCCACCGAGGGGAGCTGGTTCGCATCTCCCACAAGAACCAGGTGGGTGCCAGGCTCGATGGCGGTCAGCAGGGATTCAAAGAGCCAGAGGTCCACCATGGACATCTCGTCGATGATGACCGCGGCCGCCTCCAGCGGGTGGTCCCGGTTCCGGTCAAAGAAAAAGCCGCCCTGCTCCCCGGCCTCCTGGTCCGCCGCCCGGTACTCCAAAAGCCGGTGGATGGTCTTTGCCTCCCGGCCCGTCGCCTCGGTCATGCGCTTTGCCGCCCGCCCGGTGGGGGCCGCGAGGAGGACCGGCTTGTTCTCCCCCTCAAAGCAGCGGATCAGGGCGTGGATCGTCGTGGTCTTGCCGGTGCCGGGGCCGCCGGTCAGGATCAGGACGCCTCCCTCCGCCGCCATCTGCACCGCCTGCTTCTGGAGCGGATCGAGGGAAATGCCCTCGTCCTGTTCCATCTTGGCAAGGCGTGAGAGGACGTCCTTCCGCTTCATGCCGCCGGAGCCCGCCGCGTCCAGGTCCAGAAGGAGCCTTGCCACCGCCCCTTCCGCCTGCCAGGCGCTTCGAAGAAAGACAAGGGCCCCCTCCCCATCCGGCGTCGCCCGGATGCAGACCTTCCGGTCCATGGCCAGGTTGTCGAGCTGCACCGAGAGCTCCTCCTGCCCCGTGCCGAGGAGCTTTGCCGCCCTCTCCAAGAGGTCCTCCCGCGCCATGCAGGTGTTGCCCTCCCCGAGGGCGAGGTTTAACACGTACAGAAGGCCGCTCGTCTCCCGGTACTCCGCATCCGCCCGGATGCCCATGCGCCTTGCAATCTCGTCGGCACGAAGAAAGCCGATTCCCTGGATGTCCTCCGCGAGGCGGTAGGGATTCTCCCGCAGCACGTCGTAGAGGTCCGACCCGTAGGTGTCCCAGATCTTCTGGGCCTGGGCGCCGCCGATGCCGTAGCCGGAGAGAAACACCATGGCGGCGCGCTCCTCCTTCTGGTGCTCGAGAACCCCCGCGATCTCCCGGGCGCCCCGCTCGCTGATTCCTTTGATCTCTGCGAGCCGCTCCGGCTCCTCGTCCAGGATGCGCATCGTGTCGTCCCCGAAGGCCTTGACAATCCGCTTTGCAAGCGCCGCGCCGATCCCGCGGATCGCGCCGCTCCCCAAGTAGCGCTGGATGGCCTCCCACCCCTCCGGTGCCCGCCAGGCGAAGGAGGAGAGTTTGAACTGCCTGCCGTAGACCGGGTGCTCCCCATAGGTGCCCCGCACCGTGCAGGGGTCTCCCGCATGGATCTGCCCGGGGTAGCCGACACAGGTCAGATCCTCCCCGGCCTCCGTCGAAAGGACAAACACCGTGTACTTGTTCTCCTCATTCCGATATGTGATCTCCTTCACATACCCGACAAGTGTTTCTTCCAAATCCCGTCTCCTGCACAAAGCGGCAGGGCCTGTTCCCACCGGGGGCAGGTCCTGCCGCATCTTGTTATCTCACGGTACTTCAATCCCGGTGGCACCGGAGATGTACTCCACGTACCGCCCGGTTCCCACCGCCACCGCGGTCAGGGGGTCCTCCGCCGTCACCGCGCTGATGCCGGTCTTAGCGGTGATGAGCTCCTCCAGGCCGTTTAAGAGGGAGCCGCCGCCGGTCAGCACAATGCCCCGGTCCGCGATGTCCGCCGCCAGCTCCGGCGGCGTCTTCTCCAGCACGCTGTGGACGGCCTCCACGATCTGGTTGGTGGGCTCCCGCAGGGCCTCCTCGGTCTCCGAGGAACCCACCTTGATGGTCCTTGGCAGTCCCGTCACCAGGTTTCTGCCGCGTACCTCCACGTACTGATCCTCCGCACGGGGATAGCAGCTGCCCACCCGGATCTTGATGTCCTCCGCGGTGCGCTCGCCGACCAGAAGGTTGTACTTGCGGCGCATATACCGGACGATGGCGTCATCGAAGTCATCTCCGGCGACCTTGATGGATGTTGAAACCACCGTACCGCCTAAGGAGATCACCGCGATGTCCGTGGTGCCGCCGCCGATGTCCACCACCATGTTTCCGCAAGGCTTGGTGATGTCGATGCCGGCACCGATCGCCGCGGCGATAGGCTCCTCAATGATGAACACCTCCCGGGCGCCCGCCTGGAAGGTGGCATCCTCCACGGCCTTCTTCTCCACCTCTGTCACCTGGGAGGGCACGCAGACCGCGATGCGGGGCTTGCGGAAAGTGCGGCGGCCGATTGCCTTCTGGATGAAGTACTTCATCATCTTTTCGGTCACCGTGTAATCCGAGATGACACCCTGGCGCAGGGGGCGCACAGCCACGATGTTGCCAGGGGTTCTGCCCAGCATGAGCCTTGCGTCCTCACCGATCGCCATGATCTTGTTGGTGTCACGGTCAAAGGCGACCACAGAGGGCTCCTTCAGCACCACGCCTCTGCCCCTGATATAGACCAGCACACTGGCCGTACCGAGATCAATTCCGATATCTGAATGCTGCATACGTCCTCTTCACAAAAAATACGGTCAACACAAAATACCGCAGCTGCCGGCGCAGCCGCGATATCAGTATAGTCTAACACTGCATGCATTTCAAAAAATTTCTTCTCACATCCCGCGACGCGCCCGGTCCTTCTCCAGCATCCGGTTCACATAGTAGCCGGTGTAGGAGGCGTGGTTCTGCGCGATCTCCTCAGGCGTGCCGGCAGCCACCACGGTGCCGCCGCCGTCTCCGCCCTCGGGACCCATGTCGATGATGTAGTCCGCGGTCTTGATGACGTCCAGGTTGTGCTCAATGACCACCACCGAGTTGCCCGCGTCCACGAGCTTCTGCAGGATCTGGGTCAGCTTGTTCACATCCTCAAAGTGCAGGCCCGTCGTGGGCTCGTCGAGGATGTAGATCGTGCGGCCGGTGCTGCGCTTGGAGAGCTCCGCCGCGAGCTTGATGCGCTGCGCTTCGCCCCCGGAGAGCTCGGTGCTGGGCTGACCCAGCTTCACATACCCCAGGCCCACGTCGTAGAGGGTCTGGATCCGGTCACGAATGGCAGGCACGTTCTCGAAGAAGTGCACTGCCTCTTCCACGGTCATATCCAGCACATCAAAGATACTCTTGCCCTTGTACTTGACCTCCAGGGTCTCCCGGTTGTAGCGGTGGCCGTGGCAGACCTCGCAGGGGACGTAGACATCCGGCAGAAAGTGCATCTCGATCTTGATGATGCCGTCGCCGCCGCAGGCCTCACACCGGCCGCCCTTGACATTGAAGGAGAACCGGCCCTTGGTGTAGCCTCTCGCCTTCGCGTCCGGCGTTCCCGCGAACAGATCACGGATCAGGTCAAAGACCCCGGTGTAGGTTGCCGGGTTGGAGCGGGGCGTGCGGCCGATTGGAGACTGGTCGATATCGATGACCTTATCAAGCTGGTCAATGCCCTCGATGCCTTCGTTGGGCCCCGCCACGGTCCGTGCCCGGTTTAAGTCATGGGCGAGCTGCTTGTACAGGATCTCGTTGACCAGGGAGCTCTTGCCGGAGCCGGAGACGCCGGTGACAAGGCACAGGACCCCCAGGGGGATCTTCACATCGATGTGCTTTAAGTTGTTCATTGCGGCCCCGCGGACGGTGAGCCACCCCGAGGGGGTGCGGCGCTTCTCGGGCACCGGAATGAACTTTCTGCCGGCGAGGTAGGCGCCCGTCACGGAATCGGGGTTTGCCATGATCTCCTCTGCGGTACCTGTCGCCACGATCCGTCCGCCGTGGGAGCCGGCGCCCGGCCCCACGTCCACGATGTAGTCCGCCGCCCGCATCGTGTCCTCGTCATGCTCGACGACGATCACGGTGTTCTGCAGGTCCCGCAGGCTCTTCAGGGTGTCGAGGAGCTTGTCGTTGTCCCGCTGGTGCAGGCCGATGGAGGGCTCGTCCAGGATGTAGCAGACGCCCACGAGGCCGGAGCCGATCTGGGTGGCCAGGCGGATGCGCTGGGCTTCTCCGCCGGAAAGGGTGGAGGTTGCCCGGGACAGAGTCAGGTAGTCGAGGCCCACGTTGACCAGGAAGGTCACGCGGCTCTTGATCTCCTTGAGGATCTGCTCGCCGATCATCTGCTGCTGATCGGTGAGGGTGAGGCCGTTCAAAAAGTCCAGGAGTTTGGTGATGGAGAGGCAGGTGACATCGTAGATGTTCATGCCGCCCACGGTGACCGCCAGGGACTCTTTGCGCAGCCGCTTTCCGCCGCAGCTCTTGCAGGGAGAGATACGCATGAACTGCTCGTATTCCTGGCGCGTGCGCTCGCCGCCGGTCTCCCGGTATCTGCGGTTGGTGTTCTCCAGAAGGCCCTCGAAGGTCACCCGGTACCGGGTCTTTGCCACCGAGTTCTGGCTCTTGTACAGGATGTCAAACTCCTCCGGAGAGCCGTACAGAAGGACGTCTACGGCCTCCTTGGGCAGATCCTTCCAAGGGGTGTCCAGGCTGAAGTGGAACTTCTCCGCCATGCCCTTGAGCAGGGCGTTGGACCAGCTTCCCTCCTTCATGCAGCTCTGCCAGCCGATCACCGCGATGGCACCCTCGTTGATGGAAAGGGAGCGGTCCGGGATGATCAGGTCCTTGTCAAACTCCATCTTGTAGCCAAGGCCCGCGCACTCCGGGCAGGCGCCGAAGGGGTTATTGAAGGAAAAGCTCCTGGGCTCAATCTCGGGGATCGAGATGCCGCAGTCCGGGCAGGCAAAGTTCTGGGAGAACTGCAGCAGCTCTCCATCCACCACCTGCACCTGGGCCAGGCCCTCCGCCAGGTGCAGGGCATTTTCCAGGGAATCCGAGAGGCGCCGGTCCATGGTGTCACGCACCACCAGCCGGTCCACGACGATCTCAATGCTGTGCTTGATGTTCTTGTCTAGGGTGATGTCCTCGGAGAGGTCATACTGGTTTCCGTCCACGCGCACACGAACGTAGCCCGCCCGGCGCGCCCGCTCGAGCACCTTCTCGTGGCGGCCCTTCTTGCCGCGCACCACCGGGGCCAGCACCAGGATCTTGGTCCCCTCCGGGAGCTTTTTGATCCGGTCCACCATCTGATCTACGGTCTGCTTTGCGATCACCCTGCCGCAGTTGGGGCAGTGGGGGATGCCGATCCGGGCGTACAGAAGCCGGAAGTAATCGTAAATCTCCGTCACGGTGCCCACTGTGGAGCGGGGGTTCCGATTTGTGGATTTCTGGTCAATGGAGATGGCCGGGGAGAGGCCCTCAATGCTCTCTACATCGGGCTTTTCCATCTGCCCCAGGAACTGTCTCGCGTAGGAGGAGAGGGACTCCATGTACCGGCGCTGTCCCTCCGCATAGATGGTATCAAAAGCAAGACTGGACTTGCCGGATCCGGAGAGTCCCGTCAGCACCACCAGCCGGTTCCGGGGAATGTCCACCGAGACATCCTGCAGGTTGTGCTCCTTGGCGCCGCGGATGCGGATGCAGTCCGCCTCTCCCACGTGCTTCCGGAAGGGGGCATCCGCCCGCCGAAGGCTCTGTGCCCGCTCCTCTTCCTGTTTCAGTGCCGGCCATCTGTCCGGTGCAGTCATCTTTACCGCCAAATTTTTGCTCCTTATCTGTGATCTCCCCGGTTTTCCAAATCCAGGGCATATTTTTTCAGTTCCACCATGCGGTCACGCAGCATGGCAGCGTTCTCGAAGTCCAGGTTGGCCGCCGCCTTCTTCATCTGCTTTTCCACCTTGGCGATCAGCTCGTCCAGCTCCTGCTTCGACATGGACTCCGGATCCTTCTCGAAGGCAACTTCCTTCTGGGTGACCTCCTTCGAGATGGAGATCAGATCCCGGACCGCCTTCTTGATGGTCGTCGGCGTGATGTGGTGTTCCTCGTTGTAGGCCTGCTGGATCTTGCGGCGCCGGCTGGTCTCGTCGATGGCCCGCTGCATGGACTCGGTGATCGTGTCCGCATACATGACCACGTGTCCCTCCGCGTTGCGGGCGGCACGACCGATCGTCTGAATCAGTGCGGTCTCCGACCTGAGGAATCCCTCCTTGTCCGCGTCCAGGATCGCGACCAGCGCGATCTCGGGGATGTCGAGGCCCTCCCGCAGGAGGTTGATGCCCACCAGAACATCGAAGACATCCAGGCGCATGTCCCGGATGATCTCCGAGCGCTCCAGGGTATCGATGTCCGAGTGCAGGTACCGGACCCGGATCCCGGCCTCCGACAGATAGTCGGTCAGATCCTCCGCCATCTTCTTGGTCAGGGTGGTGACGAGAACCTTGTTCTTCTTTGCGGTCTCCTTGCGGATTTCGGAGATGAGATCGTCCACCTGTCCCTCGGTGGGCCGGACGCTGATCTCGGGATCCAGAAGGCCCGTGGGCCGGATCACCTGCTCCGCCCGCAGCAGCTCGTGCTCCTTCTCGTAGGGCCCGGGGGTGGCGGAGACAAACAGCATCTGGTCGATCTTCTGCTCAAACTCGTCAAACCGAAGGGGCCGGTTGTCCAGGGCAGAGGGCAGGCGAAAGCCGTAGTCCACCAGCGTCTGCTTGCGGTTCCGATCCCCGTGGTACATGGCGCCGATCTGCGGGATCGTCATGTGGCTCTCGTCGACGATGATCAGAAAGTCCTTGGGGAAGAAGTCCATCAGCGTCAGGGGCTCCGCTCCCGGGGGCATAAAGTTCAGGTGCCGGGAGTAGTTCTCAATGCCCGAGCAAAAGCCCGTCTCCCGCATCATCTCGATGTCGAAGTTGGTGCGCTCCGAGATGCGCTGTGCCTCCAGGAGCTTATCCTCGCCCTTGAAGTAGCGGATCCGCTCCTCCAGCTCCTTTTCGATGTTATCGCAGGCTTCGTTGATCTTCTCCTGCGGCACCACGTAGTGGGAGGCCGGGTAGATCATCACATGCCGAAGCTCCGCGTGGACCCGTCCGGTCAGCATCTCCACCTCGGTGATCCGGTCGATCTCGTCGCCGAAGAACTCCACCCGGATCAGGTAGTCCGATCCCTGGGCCGGATAGATCTCAATCGTGTCTCCCCGCACCCGGAAGCAGCAGCGCTCCAGGTTCTGATCGTTGCGCTTGTACTGGATCGCAATCAGCTCCTTGATGGTCTCATCCCGGTCCTTTGTCATGCCGGGGCGCAGGGAGATGGACATCCCCTTGAATTCGTCCGGGGAGCCCAGGCCGTAGATGCAGGACACCGAGGCGACGACAATGACGTCCCGCCGCTCCGAGAGGGAGGCGGTGGCAGAGAGCCGGAGTTTGTCGATCTCGTCGTTGATGGCAGAATCCTTGGCGATATAGGTATCCGACTGGGGCACGTAGGCCTCAGGCTGGTAGTAGTCATAGTAGGACACGAAGTACTCCACCGCATTGTTGGGGAAGAACTCCTTCATCTCGCCGTAGAGCTGACCCGCCAGGGTCTTGTTGTGGGAGATGATGAGGGTGGGCCGGTTCAGGGCCTGGATCACGTTTGCCATGGTGAAGGTCTTGCCGGAGCCGGTGACGCCAAGGAGCGTCTCAAACTGGTTGCCCTCGCGAAAACCCTTCACCAGCGCGTCGATTGCCTGGGGCTGATCCCCGGTGGGCTGATATTCCGAATGCAGTTCAAAGTGATCCATTTCCATCCTTCCGCCCGGGCCGCCGGGCTGTGCAGAGGTGGAGTATAACATAGTGCCGTCATGAATTCAAAAACACCCATCCGCTGCTTCGTGTACCGCTCACTTCGATGCGCACAAAAAAGCCTCTGCGGAGTTTTCCCTCCGCAGAAGCACTCATCCCCGATGTCCTCCGGGACCGCCCGGGCCGTGGTGATCATCCGACTCCACACGCACCCTGGTCTCCGTGGTGTGGGTGTAGTGGTCTTCCCGCACCTGCAGCCTGGTCTTTCCCTTATCGATATAGCCGCCCGCCTCGGTGGCAGCTGCAACCGGCTTCATCTGACTCACCATGACGGCAATGGTGATGCCGGCAACTACCATGCCAAAGATCAGCGCGATCAGCAGGTTGTCCCCGTCGCCATCGTCCGAGAGCAGGGAGAGCAGGAACTCCAGAATCAGGGTACAGACCGCCATGATGCCGGAAAACCAGGCCACTGCTTTGCCCACAGAGACGGGGAGGTTTCCCGTCATCTTTCCGGTCTCGCCGTTCATCGCAAAGCAGAAGTCCTTTCCATTCCACTTGGAGTGGAGCATCCAGACCGGCATCATCGCATACTCGGGCTTTGCCCGGTGCACACGGGTGCTGCGGCTGCGCTCGATCACCTCCTGATAGCCGGAGACGGTATTTCGCATCTCCTCCACCGCCGAGTTGGCGGCACGCAGGTCTGCCCGCTTCGCGCAGTCCTGTGCCTCCACGTCGTACTTGTCCGCCGCATATCCCGGCAGGTACTCGTAGGCAAAGGTCTTGAGCTGCCTGTAGTCATAGGGCTCCACCGAGTCCATCAGATCGTCGGTCATCCGGCTGGAGCCATCCACCGGGATGCGCGAAAACGCCACGTTTCCGCTGCGCCGGATGTCGTAGTGGGCGGTCCTCGTCACCTCGAAGTCCCCCTCCCGGTGGGTCTCGCTGTTTTGCCCCTCAAAGGCGACATCCGCGTCCACGTTTCCGGAGAAGAGCCAGAAGGGGACGTAGATGCCCTGGATCTTCTTCACCTGGTTGTCCCGGGCAAAGGAGCCCGGCAGGAGCTTCTTGCCCCGGTAGTACTGCCGGAGCTTCTCCACCGCCTGCTCCTTCTGGAGGCGGAAGGGAATCACATAGTCGGGCTTTCTCACGTTCGCAAACTTCCCCACCAGGACCGCGGGGTTGCCGCAGTAGGGGCAGGTCATCGAGACCGTGGTCTCGTCGGCGACCAGCTCCGCCCCGCAGCTCTCACAGTGAAAGGTGCGGACGTTTCCGCCCCAGTCCTCTCCTGCCTGTGCCGCCTTTTCGGCGGCCTTTCCCTTTTCCTCCCCCTTCTCGTTCTTTGCGGCGAAGGCCTTTTGGACCTCCTCCACGGTGAAGACGCTGTCGCAGTAGTCACACCGAAGCTTTCCAAGCGCAGCGTCAAAGTGCATCGACCCGCCGCAGTTGGGACAGGTATAGCTGGTAGCCTGTTCAGACATACTTTCCTTCCCGGCCGCTTTTCGGCCCTGCGCCGAGGGATCTGCCTGCGGCGCAAAGTTCTGTTTTTCTCAGGCTCTCAGGCTCTGGGCGCACCGCAGTTGCTGCAGAACTTTCCGGTGTTGCCCTGCTGCCCGCAGGAAGGGCAGGTCCAGGGGCCGGTCATCTTGGGCTGGGGTCTCGGACTGCCGCAACCCGTGCAGAACTTTCCGGTATTGCCCTCCTGCCCGCAGGAAGGGCAGGTCCAGGAGCCTGCTGCCGCCTGGGCAGGCGCCTGCTGTACCTGGCTTCCCATCTGGAAGAGCTGCGCGGCATTCATTCCGCCCGCGTTCTGGGCCGCATTCATGCCGGCAAAGGCCATCATCGGGCCGGTGGCGGTGTTCCTTGCCGCGTCCTGCATCGCCTGGGCCTGGGCAGAGGTCAGCGTGGCCGCTGCCATGGTGGGGTTGCGCAGGACCGCCGCCCGCTGCAGGTCCTTGATCATCTTTTCGTCCTCTTCCGAGGCCTTCATGGAGCTGACGCCGAAGCTGGTGATGGAGATGCCGTAGGTCTTCTCCCACTTGTCGGAGAGCACCTGGTTGAGCGCCGCGGCGAGCTCTGTCGTGTGGGCGGGCACCGCGCTGTAGCGGATGCCCATCTCGGAGATCCGGGCAAAGGCCGGCTGGAGTGCGGTCAGAAGCTCCGCCTTGAGCTGGGAGTCGATCTGGCTGCGCCGGTACTCATCCTCGATGTTGCCGCAGACGTTCTTGTAAAACAGGATCGGGTCCTCGATCCGGTAGGCGTATTCGCCGTGGCAGGCGATCGAGATGTCCACATCCAATCCGATGTTCTGGTCCACGACGCGGAAGGGCACCGGACTGGCCGTGCCGTACTTGTTGCCCAAGATCTCCTTGGTGTTGAAGTAGTAGATGCGCTGATCCTTTGCCGTATCTCCGCCAAAGGAGACCCGGCGCTTCCACTCCTCAAAGGAATCCGCCACGCCCTTGGAAAGGCCGCCCGCAAAGACAGACGGTGAGGTGGAGGCGTCGTACCGGTACTCGCCGGGCTCCGCGCACAGGTCCACGATCTTGCCCTGATCCACGATAATCATGCACTGCCCGTCGTTGACCGCAATGACAGAGCCGCTGGTGATGATGTTGTCGGAACCGTTGTTGAAGCCCCGTCTGCCCCGCTTCTGTCCCTTTGCCGCCAGAATGTCCGCATCCAGTGCATCACAATAGAAATATTCCTTGTACTGATCCCGAAATACACCTGAGGCTGCCCCCAGTCCTGCTGCGATAAGTCCCATAGTGAATCCTCCTTCTCTGCGTCAGTCGTTTCGACGTTGTTCCGGACTCCCTTTCTTCCCTTCGGGCCCCGGATTCTTTTTATTATCCCCCCTAACTCTTCTTTCCACAATGACCAAAAATGACACGGTCTCCTGCAGATTTGGGATTGAAAATTCGAAAGAACAGCCAAAAGCGCGGTGTCCCTTCCGCGCCTTCTGCATGTCAAAAGGGCCCGGCGGTCAGGTCTGATACCTGTACCGCCGGGCTTCTTGTGCGCCTTGGTTCATCTTTTTTCGGCAAACGCCTCCGCCGCGGGCTGGATGGCGTGCACGTTTTGGGGATCCTGGTCCACCCGGAAGGAAGGCCTGGCCCACCGGATGGCATTTACCAAAAGGCGTTAGTAAGAAAACGGGTTGATAAGCTCCAAAGCATTTTAGCAGAAGTATAAAATATGCCGTTTTGTACATTCTGCTGTACAACGGCCTTCTCTAACTTGAACTACAATAGTCTTGCCAGGAGGGCAAGACTATGAGCTGCATTGAGCGCATACTGACCGAAGCCAGAGATCTTTCCAGGGACGACCTGATTCTTCTTGTTAACAAGCTCATGGAGGGCTTCTCCCATGAGAGTGCAACCTCTTCTCCGAAGAAGATGATTGCTCCCCGTTTGGATTGTCCGATCTGCCATTCCAATGCTCATGTCCTTAACTTATTGAACTTTTACACCCTAGGCATGTTTCTGGCATTACCAGGAAGGCCGGATATTGCCTGATCGATCATGTCCAGAGATACGTCGCAGGGTGCAAGATCCTGACGCTGCATCTTGGTCAGTTTGTATCTGCGCTGATAGGTTCCAGTTGTCAGATCCCGATCAGCTGTAATCTCCTCGTACTGCTCTACAAGCGCTGGAACGGTACTTCGCTTGCGATCCTTAACCCGAAGCTTTTCCGTCTTGGAAAAGATGAGGGCATGCAGGATGGAGGCTACAAACCAGATGAGGCTCTTGGTGTGCAGGGATGGCTCAAAGTGAACGCCCATCTTGTCCATTCCGAGAGAGCTCTTCAGCGCGCGAAATGTTTTCTCTACGCAGTCGCGCCTGGACATCGCCAGCATTGCCTCTTTGGCAGACATCGGTTCACTTGATACAAGGACCATGTATCCGCATTTGCTGCTGGCATGATCAATGGCTTCCCGGTTTCGGGTGAAGGAATTGATCACATAAGACGGAACCTCCTTGTCCTCGCCTGCTCCGCGGCCACGCTTCTTCACAATGAGGGTTCCCTCCTCGTGGCAGTGGATGTCGAAATAGGTGCGGTCATTGTCGAGTTCCTGTTTCGTCATTCGGGTGTGCCGCTTCTCGGCGTTCTGCAGCCGATGCTCTGCAGCGGCGACACACTTCATGAGGTCGTCACGGTGTTTTCGCTCGAGCTCCCCGTCCCAGACGATGTGAAAGCAGGTATCCTGTTCGTCATCCTCGAACAGCTTTTGCGTAAATGAGAGGCCGAATCTTCCGGTTTCCTCATCATAGTTCTCCGTCATCTTCACTTCGCTGACATGGGCATCAAGGACTTCATCCACGATTCCCATGTTCTTTCGAAGCATCAGGATGAATCCAAGACCTGCATTCCGCATCTCGGTGATATTTTCTTCCGAGACATATCCACGGTCCGCGATCATAATGATGTGGAACTTTACCCCTGTGTCCAGGCCCTCCTGCAGATTCTTCAGCTCGGTGATCATGTCAGATGCTTCGGACATGTCGTTCAGAGAGCCCGGGAAGTTCTTGAACGTAACGGGCATGCCATCCCGCTGACGGATTGTGTATTCAGTATTGACCTGGTCCTTATCCGGATCATCCTTGGCGTGACCCTTCTGCACGATGAAGATGCCCTCTGCCTGCGAGTTTACGTTGGTAGAGTCATAGCAGACAAACACCCTGCCGTCATCGAGTACGTGGCATGCCCATTTCTTCTTAAAAAGATTGATCCTGGAGACCGATATTTCTTCTTTCTCAAAATCCGAGAGGAAGCTGTCGCTGCGGATGGATTCGGAAAAGAGCGCGTGGCTCTTTGCCCAATGGGGATAATGCTGAAAAACAGCAGATCTTGCTGACAGCATGTACATCGCAAGGTCCATGATCAATTCTGTGTTGGTGCTGCCAAAGACCTCGGTCAGAAGATCCAACAGCTGAGATTCCCCAGCGAGGGCCTTCACCACGGAGTACAAGCCAACCGAGATGCAGTCGGACCGTTCCGGATACTCCGTATCAACGGAAGGAGCAGGCAACTCCTGTGCAGGAGATGGCTCTCCCGTGGGAGCTTTTCCGTAGATCTTGTAGTAGGACTCGTTGGCATACATCCGCCGGTCGCTCTTCCAGTCAGAACCTGGATGCAGTGCCATACCGATACACTGCTTTTTGTGATCTGCGTGCTTGCCGGTTCCGTTTTTACTGTCCACCCATTCGGTGGATGTATTGACATAGACATACCCAAGCTTGTTGACAGATACACTGATTGGTATCTCTACGATGTTGTTTTCCGTCTTTGCAATGCGTGGCATAGTTGCTCCTTTACTAGGGATTAATTATACCCTAGTTGAGAGCAACTTTCAAGTGTCATGTGGTGTACGATTGTGGCCAGTTTTCCTTGATTTTCTCGGAAAATCCGGTCGTTAGGCAACTATGTTTACACCCACTGGGGTGTAAACAGCGAATAAGTTAAGGTCATGTTGTTAGGAATGGACACAAACATGGAAAACAGGCATACATCTGCAGGCAATGTGGAACGTCATTTGTTACAACGAGCAACACTTTGCTCTCAGGCTCACACTTTGGTACTGAGATCTGGACCAAGGTTCTGGAAGAGACGCTCAGGGGGACCTCTCTGGATAAGACGGTCAAGTCACTTGCCAGCCATGGATGCAAGATCAGCCATAGCAGTCTGTTCTTCATGCGGCATAAGATCATGCTTGCTCTCGAGGACATGCAGGTGGAGCAGCCAGCCACGGTGGAAGATGTCGTGGAAGCGGATGAAACCTACGTTCCGGAGTCCAAAAAAGGTACGAAATTTGGCCCTGATGCCAGTCGAAAGCCCCGCAAGCGTGGCACTCCCGCATCCAAACGCGGCCTTTCAGACGAGCAGATCTGTATCTGCACCGCAGTACAGCGCAAGACTGGCGATCTGATCGTGAAATCCGAGAACCGGGCAAGGCCTTCCAGTGCGGATGTTGTTGATATCTATACTGGTCATGTCCAGAAGGGAACACTTTTCCTGACGGACGGCATGAATGTGTATCCAAGACTGGGCAAGATCCTGGGAATCACGGTCATGAATGTGAAGAAGGAGTCGGCAAGTTTCTTCAATCTGAACACTGTGAACAACCTTCACTCCTTTATCAAGCACCGCTATATCGAATATCGCGGCGTGGCTACCAAGTATTTGAACCGTTACAACCTCGTATTCCGGGCAGCGTACAGGCAGAGGACCACGATTGGGGAACTTGCGGACGCTCTCTTTGCATCCAGGAATCCCAAGAAGGTACACCATTATGGAGATGTTAAGGAGCTCAATCTGCTTGCAATTTGATGACTACAAGATGCACTTATTGCTTATCAACCCGTTTTCTTACTAACGCCTACCAAAATCTGCCGGATCGGCGGCAGATCGTAGATCCTTAACTTCCAGCGGGGTGATGACTTTACAAAGCGGCCCAGAGGCAATTCCAACGTTTTGCCTCTGGGCCGTACTTTTTCATTTTTGGAGCTTCAACCCTGGATGAATGCAAGGACCTCTTCGTAAGTTTTCGTACTTTTCTTCATCGCCGTGGAGATCGCTTTCAGTGCTTTCTGCTCTTTCTTCCTCTGGAGCTCCTTCAGCCTTTTCTGCTCATCATCGTATTTCGCCTTTACTTTATCAACCGCGTCTTGCTGCTTTCTGATTGCTTCATCGATCTGGGCAAATGAACTCTGTTCTTCCATTGCGTAAACCTCCTCTTCTATTCCTCACTGCTCTCTGCAGCGGTCTGATCGTATTTCTCAAACTGATCGGCAAGCTTCTCTGCTTCCCGCTTCACAGTTCCGCTATTCATGCCAAACGCGGAAAGGATCATTTTCTGATTTTTCGTAACTGCGTAATCCATGTGATATCGGCCATCTGTGAGTTTCGTCATCTGAATCATTTCCAGCTCGGCAAGCGCACCAGGCACTGTCATGAAATTCGGGTCATCCCCATTCTTATCCTTTTGGTCTTTCAGAAGACTGTAGATTTCACTGCGGACCGTCAGTGCGAGGAATTCAATAAAAATCTTGGATGATGCGGATCCTGTCGATGCCACCCGTATCGTCGCATCCCCAAGAAAGCTCTTGTCACTTCCAAAGAGTTTTTCCGATGCATCACGGCTTTTGTAAATCCTGTAAGCAGTCACTGCATCCATTTCCTCTGACGTGATGATTGCGAAGTATCCACACGTTTTCAGCTCTGCTTCAATGACATCTGTTTTCTCCACTGCAGTCACAAAGACCTCCGGGTCTTTTGGATCCATTATGATGTCGAAGTAATTCTCATAATCCTTCGGAATCGTCACTTTCTTTCCTGTGAGCTTTTTCAGCTTTTCCCCGATTTCGGAAATTTTGTCCTCCAGAGTCTTGCGCTCTACGTGCTCCTTGAACGTGGAGTGATACAGATGGAAATACCTCTCACGGTCCGCAAGATCAGCCTTTTCCGTCATGCCATAGACTCCACTGTTGTTGATCTTGCAATCCCGCTTTTCTTCAAACAGCCCGCGGTGCTCCAGAATCATTTTGCTGATCAGATCCTTTTGACCCTTGCACATGATTATGAAGCTCAAACCGTTTTTATCCAGATACCGCAGATTGTCTTCTGAGAAATATCCCCGATCTATGATGAACGTCGCTTTGCTATACCCATAGCCTTTTGCCTTACCAACGATGTACGCAAGCTGAGAAACATCCGGTATACTGCCGGGATACCATTCATAGAACAATGGCATCCTGTTATCCAGATCGTATCCAATCGCATAATTGAAGATCTTTCCTTTTACGCCATCCTTGGAATGCCCCGGTTCCGCCGTTTCGATATCTCCGGACTGACAGTGCTTGTTCGTCGAATCATAGGATATATTCACCTTCTGATTGTGATCTCTGTCTGCATTCCAGTCATTTAAGAATCCCTGGATCTGTTCATCCGTGATGGAACCGAGCAGATTCGAAATCGACGAATCACTGTACCGATGCATGCTGTCCGTAAACAGCGGATGGTTGAATGTGTAGATGGGATAATACAGTGCCTTGTTATCCTCTGTGACGATGGAGTATGCCATCAGATCCATGATCTTTCCGGCATCTTTTGCTTCGAAATGCTGGAGCAGTTTTTTCTTCATTTTGAGTTTTTCCATCACCTTCTGGATGATCAGAAACGCCCCAAAGTTGATTGTTACCGACCTCGTCGGATCCACCTCTTCCGGCGGATATGCCAGATCCGGGAAATAGATCATGAAGTTCTCGTTGGGGTACATCTTGTCCAACTGATCCTTTACCCGTTTTCCGATAATCTTGTGCTTCGACAGTGTATACTTTTTGTCTTTATCGTATTTTCGTTCCTCGGCGTATCGAACGTACTCAGTCCCGTTTTTAGAAAGATACGTAATGCCCTTAACGTCCGGAATGCCCACCGGCGTCGTGAGATACATGAATCGTCCTCCCTTCCGAAATACGAGTTATACTTTCTCACTCGTATTGTCTCACTTTTTCGTCCTAAAAGCAAGCATAGAAAAAGCCGCAAACCGTTATTTTTCAACGTTTTGCGGCTCTCGCTATTTGACTCTCACTGGATTCGAGTGAGAAGATTATTGGAAGTTCAGGTAGATGCGGCGGGTCTCATGGCCCGGCTGAAAGTAGAAGATCTTCCCGTATCCCCGGTGGAAGGTGACGCCGCTCCGGAAGGCCTCCCCGCCGGCAAACCAGCCGAGAAAGACCACATCGTCGGGCTTGGGGATCGCAAAGGGCTCCCCGTACATCTCCTCCTCAGGGAGCAGAATCTGGTCCGGGACGCCCGCCGCGATGGGGTGGGAGGCATCCGCCTTCCAGAGGATCTCCCTGTCCCCCTCCCGCCAGTGCAGAGTCATCGGGGTGCCGAGAAGCCTGCGGCAGACCTTGGAGTAGTGGGCGGAGTGGAGGGCAATAAGGCCCATGCCGCGCCGCACGGCGTCCTCCACGAGGTCCACCGTCTTTTCGTCCACCTCTTCCTGCCGGATGTGGCTCCACCACAGGAGGACATCGGTGCCCTCCAGCAGCTCCCTCGTGATCCCCTGGTGCGCTTCCTGCAGGGTCGCGGTCCGGACGAGAAAGTCCGGCTCCTCTCCCAGGGTTTTGGCAAGGCACCCGTGGATGCCCTCCGGGTAAGCTGCTGCTGCCGCCGGATTCTCCCGGTCGCTGACATATTCATTCCAAACGGTCACGTGGATCTTCCCGTCCCGGCGCATGCTCAGTTCTCCTCCTGGGATGCGGTGGTCTCCTCTGTGGCAGACTCGGTGGCATCTTCCGTCGAGGACTCTGTGGAGGCCTCGGTGCGATCGGTGTCATCAAAGCTGCTGTTCTCCCGGATGACCTCGTCCATGGAGGCTCCGTCCAGCTCCTCCTGCAAGAGCTCCACCGCCTTCTGGTACTGGTTGTCGGTGCCGTCCTGGTAGTAGGCGCTGCTGTCAAAGTCGACCTTCACGTCGGGGGTGATGCCGACCTTGTTGATGTCATTGCCGTTCCTTGTGAAGTAGTGGGCCACCGTCAGCTTGACGGCGGAGCCGTCGGTCAGGTTGTAGACCGTCTGCACCACGCCCTTGCCGTAGGTCTGCTCGCCCAGGATGATGCCCTTGCCGGAATCCTGGATCGCGCCGGAGAGGATCTCCGATGCGGAGGCGCTGTTGCCATTCACCAGGACCACCAGCGGGATCTGCATCTCATCTTTGCCGTCCGCGGTGTACTCCGTCTTGTCTCCGTCCCGGGCCTCCATATAGAAGACCAGGCCCTTCGGGATGATCTCATTGGCGATGCTGGTCACCACGTCGACCTCGCCGCCGGGGTTGCCGCGAAGATCCAGGATCAGCGCCTGAATGCCCTGATCATAGAGATCGGAGAGCGCATCCTTGAACTGGTCCGTCGCCACCTCGGTGAACTCCGCCAGGGCCAGATATCCGATGCGGGAATCCTCATCGGTGACCTTCGAGCTCACCATCTGCTCGCTGATCGTGTCGCGGGTGATGGTGATCTCCAGATAGTCCGGCTCACCGGAGCGGGCGATCGTCAGGGTGACGTCCGTGCCCACCTCGCCGCGCACCTTCGAGACCACCTCGTCGGTGCTCATGCCGGCGCAGTCCTCCCCGTCGACCTTGTAGATGATGTCGTCCTCGCGAAGGCCCGCCTTCTGGGCCGGGGTGTCGTCGATGACGCCGGCGATCTTGGGATAGCCGGTGGTCTTGTCCGTGCTGATCCAGGCGCCGATGCCACCGAAGACGCCCTGGAGGCTGGAGGAGAGCTGCTGCATCTCATCCGCGGTGTAGTACTCGGAGTAGGGATCGCCCAGGGATTCCAGCAGGCCCTTGTAGAGGCCGTCCTCCTCGGTGGACACCTCCACGGTGTCCGGCTCATAGTAGTACTTCTGGATCAGGCTCTCCAGCTGTTTGAGCTTGGTGACCGAGGCGCTGTTGACCGCCGAGTCCCCAGAGGAGAAGAAAACGCCCGTCCCGAGAAGTGCCGGCACCAGGGCGCCGAAGACCAGGGCCCCGCAGAGAACGCCGACGAGAAGTCCCAGGGCAAACCGCCCTCTTCCCGGCTTTTTCTCCTTTTTCGGCGCCTGTCCCGCACCGCCCGGTGCGGCCGGCGCATTCTGCGTGTTCGTTTCCTGTGGTGTGGTGGATTCCATCTGTTGTCCTCTCTCCGGCCGGGTTCATCCCGACCGTTCAATCTGCTATTGTGGCTTCTCAGGATCCCAGGTACTGCCAGGGGCTCACGTACTGGCCGTTTGAGCGCACCGAGAAGTGCAGGTGGGGTCCTGTGGAGTTGCCGGTGCTGCCAACGGCTGCGATCTGGGTCCCCGCCGTCACCGACTGCCCTTGGGAGACATAGAGTGCGGAGGCGTGCATGTAGATGGTGAACAGCCCGCCGCCGTGATCGATCATCACGTAGTTTCCCATCGAGGAGCTGTAGGCCGCGGCGATGACGGTGCCGTCCGCTGCCGCCAAAATCGGCGACCCGGCATCGGCCGCCATGTCAACGCCGTTGTGGAACAGGGTGGTGCCGTAGATCGGATGCACCCGGTAGCCGTAGTCCGAGGAGATCTCGGTGTAGTTCGGGCAGGGCCAGGTGAAGGTGCCGCCGGTGTAGGTCTTGCGCTTGGCCAGTTCCTCCTCGGCGGCTTTGCGCTTGGCCTCCTCCTCGGCCTTCTTCGCCTCCTCCTCGAGGCGCTGCTGCTCCGCCTCCACCTGGGATTCCAGGGAGGCGATGGTGTCATCCTGCTGGGCGATCTGGGCCTGGTACTGCTCGAGGGAGACCTCCTGGGTCTGGATGTCGGCGCTCACCGACGAGATCTGCGCCTGCTTTTCGTCCATCAGGGTCTGCATGTTCTGCTGCTCGGTGAGAACGCCCTGCCTGGCCTCCTCGAGAGTGTCCTGCTGGGCCTGCAGCTCCTCCTGCGTCGCCTGCACCAGTGCCACCTGCTCCTGGTACTGCTTCAGCTTGTTCTGGTCGTACTCCGAGAGCTTCTGGACAAAGGTCACGCGGTTGAGCATGTCGGCGAAGCTCTCCGAATCCAGCAGCACCGTCAGGTAGAAGTCGTCCCCCTTCTCGTAGAGCAGGCGGATGCGCACCTTCATCGCGGCGTACTGGTCGTCCGCCTGCTGCTGCGCCGAGGCCAGCTCCGACTGGGTGTCCTCGATCTTGCTCTCCGTGTCCGTGATCTGCTGGTTCAGGCTGTCGATGTTGCCCTGGATGCTGGTCAGCTGGGCGTCCAGCTGGGTGACGTAGTCCTCGAGGCTGCTCTTCTGGCTCTCGAGCTGCTCCTTCACCGCCTCCACGTCCGTGATGCTGTCCCGGATCGTCTCCTGCTCCTCTTTGGCCTCCTCGATCTGCGCCTGCTTCTCCTTGATCGTGTCGTTGGTCAGCTCCGCGGCGCGGACATGGCCCGCGGACAGGGCCAGCGCACCGCCAAGGCAAATGGCAAAAAGCAGTGTGCACCCTTTGAGTGCACACCGCTGTGTTTTTTCGGATCTGTATGAAATTTGGCCCGCCGGATCAGACATGCAAATGTTTCCTTATGGTCAGTGTGGATCCCAGGAAGCCGATGCCC
Source organism: Lachnospiraceae bacterium (assembly GCA_022483465.1). GTDB lineage: Bacteria > Bacillota > Clostridia > Lachnospirales > Lachnospiraceae > CAG-791. The sequence continues at coordinate 1,358,315 of JAKVNF010000001.1, forward strand.
ACGCCCAGTGCGATCATGATCGGGATCAGATAGCGGAACACATCCGCCGCCGGCATGAACTTCAGGATGTTGGAGAGCATGGAGAACCGGTCCGCGATCATGCCCACCACACGGTTGTAGAAGAAATAGGTAAAGCCCAGGGGGATCAGAGCGCCCACCAGGCCGATGATCATACCCTCGATGACGTAGGGTGCCCGGACAAAGAAGTCCGTCGCGCCGATGTACTTCATGATGTTGATCTCGTCCTTGTGGCTCGTGATGCCGGTGGCCACCGTGTTGCTGATCAGGAAGATGGACACGATGATCAGGATCGCGATGATGAAGCCGGACATGTAGGCCAGCAGGCGGTTGACGCCGGTCAGGGTATCCGCCGTGATCTCCGAGCGGTTGACCTCCCGGACGTTGTCCAGTTTCTCCAGGTAGTTGACCAGTTCGCCCTGCTTGGAGACATCGTTCAGGTAGATCTCCAGGTTGTCATCGCCCGCCAGGGGGTTCTCGGTGAAGCCGTCCGCATAGTCCCCGAGGTACTCCTTGGAGAACTCTGCCCAGGCGTCATCCGCCGAGACATAGACCACCTGCTTGACCTCCGGCCGCTCCTCCAGCGCAATCTTGAGCTGGTTGATCTCCTCGGTGGTGGTGCCGTCGTCGAAGAACACCGTCACCGCCACGCCCTGCTCGGCGTTGTGGACCATGTAGGAGATGTTGTCAATCACGGAAAAGAACAGGCCGAACAGAAACAGGCTCGCGGAGATCGTCGCGATGGACGCGGCGGAATAGCCCTTGTTTCGAAAGATGTTTCGGATTCCCTGCCACAGTGTATAGAAAAACGTGCTAATTCTCATAGTCATACCCGTCCGAATCTACGTCCTGGTAGGCATTTTCATCCTCGTAGTATTCGTCGTATTCTTCCTCGGTGCGGGCCGGATCATCCCGGATGATCTCGCCCTGCTTCATCTCGATCACGCGCTTGTTCATGCGGTCGACGATGCTGCGGTCATGGGTGACCACGATGACCGTCGTGCCGTACTGGGTGTTGATGCGCTCGATCAGCTGCATGATGTCCCATGCGGTCTCGGCATCCAGGTTGCCGGTGGGCTCATCCGCGAGGAGAATAAAGGGCTTGTTCACCAGCGCCCGGGCGATGGCAACACGCTGCTGCTCGCCGCCGGAGAGCTGGGTCACCTGTCTCTTGTACTTGTCTGCCAGGCCGACCATGTCCAGAGCATCGGTCACGTTCCGGCGGATCTGCTCCCCCGGCACCTGAATGATGCGCTGCGCAAAGGCCACGTTCTCATAGACATTCCGGTCCTTTAACAGGCGGAAGTCCTGGAACACAACCCCGAGGTTTCTGCGGAACTTCGGGATCTTGGTGTGGCGGATCTTGTTCAGGTTGTAGCCCAGCACGTTCACGGTTCCGTCCGTGGGAACGAGCTGGTGCATGATGATTTTCAAAAGAGTCGATTTGCCCGATCCCGTCTCACCGGTGATGAAGACAAACTCGCCCTCGTGCACTTCCAGATTGGCGTGGCTGACTGCCGGCGCCTCTCTGGAATACCGCTTGCTCACGTCGCGAAGGGAGATCACAACCTCACCGCTCTCCACGGGGCCAGGTATCTCCGTTCTATTCCATGCCATATATCACTCCAGCCAGGGGGAAACACCCCTGCGAAACTTACCTGTCTTTTGCATCCATGTACTGCATGTACCGGGTGACCATCAGCGCGATCCGGAAGGTGATGGCGTCGTCAAAATTCCGAACGTCCAGACCGTAGCTCTTCTGCAGCTTGTCCAGCCGGTACACCAGAGTGTTCCGGTGGATGAAGAGCTGCCTTGCCGTCTCGGAGACGTTCAGATTGTTCTCGAAAAACTTGTCGATGGTGATCAGCGTCTCCTCATCCAGCTCCTCGGGACTGCGGTCCTGGAAGACCTCGCGAATGAAGATCCGGCACAGCGGAATCGGCAGCTGATAGATGAGCCGGCCGATGCCCAGCTGATTATATGCGATTACCCTGCGATCTTCAAAGAAAATCTTTGAGACGTCCAGCGCCATCCGGGCTTCCTTGTAGGACTTGCTCAGCTCCTTGAGCTCGCCCACCACCGAGCCGGAGGCGATGCGCGCCTTGGCGACGCCGTTTGCCGAGAGATAGCTGTAGATATCCTGGGCCTTGGCGGAGATGGTCTGCGCCGTGTCGTTGTCCTCCACTTCGAGACAGATGACGATGCTGTCCTCGTCCACCGCGGTCACCGAGTCCGTGGACCGGATCCCGGGGAAAGACTGCAACAGCGTCAGGGGATCGGTCTCCAGCTGCAGGTACTTCGTGTGGTCGATCTCCGCCACCAGGACCACCCGGTTCTGGGCCGAGCGGATGTGGAGCTTCTTGGCCCGCTCGTAGATATCGACCAGCAGGAGGTTGTCCAACAGGAGGTTCTTCATGAAACTGTCCCGGTCATAGCTCTCCCGGCCGGTACCCAGAAGCGTCTGGATCTGGAACGCCGCCATGCGGCCCACCAGGGTCGCGTTTTCGCCGGTGCCCTTCACCGCCAGGATGTACTCCATGGCACTTCCGGAATAGACCTTGAACAGCAGAAAGCCGTCCTTCTGCGCCTCGGTCTGTCCGAGGGCGCGAAATGTCTCCAGATAGGACCAGGCGTCCCGGAAGACCGGGGCCGTGAACAGCGTGCCCTCCTCCCCCGGCGCCGCCAGACCGATCTCATATCCGGAAATACTTTTCACGCCTTCAATTGCATTCTGCAGAACCTGATTGGAAACCATAATCCCTCATCCACCTCTTTGCCTGTTTCTGTTTCGCCCCGATGGGATCATTTTAATGCAGAGAGTGGAAAAGTTCCACAAAAGAAGCCGAGCTTTTTGTGAACTTTGGTCAAAAACGCCGCAGCCTGCCGGGCAGTGTGTGGGTCTTGCGGGATTTGCCTACTTCTGCTTGGGTGCGATTCGGATGCCGTCCTCTTCGAGGATGATCCTGTCCTCCTTGTACAGATGCCCGATGGCCCGCTTGAACTGCGCCTTGGACATCTCCAGCACCTCCCGGATCTTCTCTGCGTCTGTCTTGTCCGTCAGGGGCAGGAATCCGCCCTGCTCCTGCAGGATCCGGTAGATCTTCTCGCTGTCCGGTCCGATCTGGGCCGGGATCTTCTCCCGCAGGGAGAGGTTGAGCTTGCCGTCCTCCCGGACGCTGATCACCCTGGCCCGGACCTTCTCGCCGGGGACGAGGGGCCGCACCAGCTCCTTCTTCGGGACCAGCCCCGAGTACTTGTCGTCCACCGCGACAAAGGTGCCGAAATTATTGCTCGTCTCGTACACCGTGCCCTCCACGGTGTCCCCCTTCTGGTAGGGGCTCTTGCTGTTCAGGTAAGGGTAGACGTTCATGGTGGCGCAGAGCCGCCCGGACTTGTCCAGGTACACCGCGACCAGACAGGACTGGCCCTTCTTCATGTGGTGGTCCCGGGGCTGCTCATGGAAAGGCAGCAGGAGGTCCTTTTCCAGGCCCCAGTCCAGAAAGGCGCCGATCCTGCCCACGTCCTTCACCGTCAGGTATCCCACCTGGTGGAGGGTGAGTTTCGGCTCCTTCCTCGTGGCGATCAGCCGGTCCTCGGAGTCCAGGTACAGGAAGCACTCGATCTCGTCCCCGGGCTTTGCCCCCTCGGGCACCTGGCTCTTGGGCAGCAGCACGTGCTCCTTCTCCGGTGCCCCGGGCTCATTCAGATACAGTCCCATGGGGACTGCCTTCTCGACGACCAGCACCTGTTTCATTCCCTTCTGCAGCATACGATTTTCCCTCCTATCTTGTGCCTGCCCGGTAGCTGACCACCGCGTAGGTGGTGCCATCCTCTGCCGTCAGTTCCACGACCTGTTCCCCCTCGTCCCCGGCATAGAGGACCGGGATCATCACATCGCCGGGAAAGGCCTGTTTGCGATACTCGGCCCGAAGCCGCCCGGGTGCCCCGGGCTCTCCCATCGCCGCCAGGGCGATGCGCACGTACTGGGCGTTGTTCACGTGACGGTTGGAGTCGAGCATGCTCTCATCCACCAGGACCTGGGGGCAGGGCTGCCCCTCCCCCGCCGGCACGGCGATCTTCCGATCGGTGTACTCCATGTCAAAGGGCGTCTCCCGCCCGAGCCGGTCCGCGTGCTCCGGCGTGATGAGCGCCGGCAAAAGTTTTTTCAGATTCATCAGCGACCAGACGGAGTTGGCAATGACAAGCCGCCGTCCCGCCGCATCGTCCATGGCAAAGTTTCGAAACCCCATGAAGTTTTTGTACCGGTAGGGGTTGGTGATGATCTGCACCTCGTCCCCGAAGTCCGGGAGCTCCCCGATGTCCAGCTGCCAGTAATTCACCACCCAGGCCAGGTGCTGCTTCTCCAGGTAGGAAAAGCCCACCCCCGCGTGCTCGATCTGAAAGCAGGAGCAGTCCTGGAAGTAGTTCAGCAGCGCCGTGATCGTCAGCTTCCTGCGCTGGTCGGTCTCGGAAAATCGGATTCTCGAAGAAAAGGAATACATCAGTCAGCGGCCTCCTGCCATGCCGGATCCCCGGGGACAAAAACAGAAGGCGTCCGGTCTGCCCCGGCAGCCTTCCGCCATGCTTGCCGCCCATTATGAACGATCCCGGGCAAAAAATCCAGTACCCGGCTCAGGATGCGAGAAAGGCAAAGACCTGCGGCCAGTACTCGGCCATGTCCGCATCGCAGCAGCGGTAGATCTCGTGCTTTGCATTGGGGATCACGATCTTCTTCCCGCGCCCGTCCAGCTTTTCCATGAAGTCGTCCTGCCCGGCGGGCGGCACCAGGCCGTCCTTGCCCGCCTGGAACATCACCACCTTCGCCTTGATCTTGTCGACGTTGCTGCGCTTTCTCGCAAAGCGGGTCAGCTGCAGGAAGGAAAAGGCGGTGTCCAGAGAGGAGGCAGCTGTCTGCATCTCGGGATGCTGCAGGATCTCGTTGAAGAAGTAGTCGTACCGGGCCCTGCTGTTGGTGCAGCTGTTTTCAAAGTCCGGCTTGTCGGAGAAGGCCTCCGCCCCCGGCAGGTACTTGGCGCCCTTCCCCCACAGGTGCATCCACCTGGCATAAAGGACCAGCATCCAGACCGGGGTGCCGCCGGAATCCAGGTCCAGCATGGGGCTCGAGAGAATGGCCTTCGGGAAGTCATCCGGATAGGTCTCCAGGTAGCAGGCGGAGACGCCGCCGCCCATGGAGTGGCCGTAGAGATACAGCGGCTTCCCGTCCCGGTTGGCCGGCATCACCACCTCGTGCACAAAGCTGTGCAGGTCCTCGACAAGGTCTTGGAAGTCCGTGATCTCCACGACGGAGGGGTCCTCCGGCACCGGCCGGAAGGAGCCGCCGTGGCTTCTCTGCTGCAAAAGCCAGACCGAATACCCCTCCTGCAGGAAGTAGTACACGCACTCCCGGTACTTCTCAATGCTCTCGGAAAAGCCGTGGACAAGGACCAGCACAGCCTGCTCCTCATCCGCAAGGTAGTGCTCATAAAGGAGCTTCTCCCCGGGTTTTCGCGCCATCGATCCCGCCTCCCGGCGCGCCAAGACGTAGGGGAGCACCCGCTCCTTCATGCTCTTTGCATATCCCTCTTCCCGAATCAGTTCTGCTTTCATGTTTTCCCCTTTCCCCTGTCGGAACAATGATGTCTTTTACGATACCTGGTTCAGCATCCGGGCGATCAGCGCCGGCCCGTGGTCCGAGAGCCACTTCTGCTGCACCCGGTAGTCCGGCATTACCTTCTCCACCTCGGCCCAAAACCGAGCGGAGTGATTCATCTGTTTTCTGTGGCAGAGCTCGTGGACCACCACATAGTCCCGAACCTGTTCCGGCGCCAGCATCAGCAGGCAGTTGAAGTTCAGGTTTCCCTCCCGGGAACAGCTCCCCCAGCGTGTCTTCTGGTTTCGCACCGTGATCCTGCCGTAGGTCACCCCCATCTGCTTCGCGTACCGCGCCACCCGGGGCGGCAGATCCCGCACCGCCTGGTTTCCCAGCTCCCGGATGTCCCTGGCGGAAAGGGGCGTCCTCTCCTCCTCGGAGAGGGAGGCCTGCCTTGCCGCCATCCGCTTTCTCGCGGCGTCGATCCAGTCCGCGTGGGCGCTCACAAACGAGCGGATCTCCCGCTCCGACACCCACCTGGGTGCCCGCACAAGGACCCTGCCGCCCGCTCCCACCTCGATTGCGAGCGTCCTCCGATCGGAGCGGCGCACCGCATAATTCAGCTCTTCCAATCTGTTCTCCTTTGTCCCGCGGCGCCTGCTTCCTCCCGCGTCAGGATGCGGACCGCCCGGAGGGCGTCCCAAAAGGTCAGCCCTAAGCTGCTTTTTGTCCGCACCAGGTGGGGCAGGATCCCCTGGGCTGCAAAGTCCGGAAACACCGTGTCGTCCAGCACCGCAAAGGGTGCCGCCTCCCCCTGCTCTTTCAGGAAAGCCCGGATCCCGGTGCCCCGGTCCCGTCCCGCATCCCTCGTCACACCAAAGACCCGGACGGATGCAGAAGAAAACGCCTCCTGCAGCCGCTCCCCGAAGGGGTCGCGCCCGCCCCGGGCGACCGTCTCCCACTGGTCCTTCCAGGAGGAGGTCAGAACCAGCCGGGCCCCGGTCCGCTGTAAAATCCAGGAGAGCAGCCGGACCTTTCGGTCCGAAATCCCCGGGCAGCCCAGAACCCTGTCCCTCGTATGCCGGCCGTTGAGCACGCCGTCCACATCCAGAAAGAGAAATCCCGCCATATGTTTTTGTCTTCTTTCAGAATCAGGAGGTGTATTCCGACTTTTCAGATATTTCAAGTTGCGATTGACTTCTTTCTGACAGTGCAGTAAACTTACCTCATCAAAAAGAAGTGATGCATGACAACATCATACAACACTTCCGGATGAGAGGTACAGTCCAATGGAAAGGTAATCCCACAGCTGAAAAAATACGCAGATGAGGTCAGACCAATGGGACAGTGAGCATGACAACTGAATACAGCCCAACAAGGAGGTAAGGTCCGATGGAGAGCACAGACGAGTCGAATCGCACTTAGGGAACACCGATCAGAATAAAACTGATGGGTGTTCTTTTTTTGCCCTCTGCTGGTCCCCGCCTTCCCAAGGATGGTATACTCACATCGCCCGCACCAGAGGGGTGCGCGGCGTTTGGAGGTTTGCGATGCACTACATGATGCCGACAGAAGTATTTGAGGAAGACCACGCGGTGGCAAATCACCCCGAGGTATTTGCCCGGGCAGGGCACACTGCCCTGATCGTGACGGGGGCCCACTCCGCGCGGGCAAACGGCTCCCTTTCCGACGTAACCGGCGTTCTCACCTCCCTGGGCATCCGCTGGGAGGTCTTTGACCGGGTGGAGGAGAATCCCTCCACCGACACGGTCTGTGAGGCGGCAGATCTCGTGCGCACCTTCGGCGCCGACTTTGTGGTCGGCATCGGCGGGGGCTCCCCAATGGATGCTGCCAAGGCGATCGCCCTGCTCCTTGCCCATCCGGGGAAGGGAAAGGACTTTCTGGATGAGAAGGGCGCGGACAGCATGCGCGTTCCGCTGATCCTAATCCCCACGACCTGCGGCACCGGCTCTGAGGTGACCCCGGTCAGCGTCCTCACCAGGAAGGACTCCGGGATCAAGGGCTCCATCCCCCACCGGATCTTCGCCGACACCGCCCTCTTGGACGGCCGGTACCTCTCCTTTGCCTCGGCACGGATTCTGCGAAACACCGCCGTGGATGCCCTGGGGCATCTGTGGGAGTCCTGGCTGAACACGGACGCCACCCCCTACAGCAGGATGTGCGCCGAGGCAGGTCTTTCCGCCTGGCGGGAAAACCGGGATCTTCTCTTCCGGGATCCAAAAGAGCTCACGATCGATGAGTGCGCCCGTCTTCTTCGGGCCTCCGCCTTTGCCGGCATGGCAATCGCCCAGACCGGCACCTCCCTGCCCCACGGCCTCTCCTACCACGTGACCGTGGCAGGCCGCATCCCCCACGGGCAGGCGATCGGCTACTTCGAGGCGGGGTATCTCGCCCAGGCGCCGGAGAACGAGCGAAAGAAGCTCCTTGCCGCGGCGGGCTTTTCGTCCCTTTCCGACTGGCAGGACTTCTACCAGAGGGCCTGCGGCGGGGAAAAGCTTCCCAAGGCGCTTCTGACCGAGGCGGTGGACGAACTCCTCGCTTCCCCCGGCAAGCTCAAAAAGGCTCCCTTTTTCGCGGACCGGGATGTGCTGCTTTCGATTGCTTTTTACGGGGGAGAGGACTGAGCGATGAGACTGATCTTCATCCGGCACGGTGAGCCGGACTACACCACCGATACGCTGACCGAGAACGGAAAGAAGGAGGCCGCCGCCCTTGCCAAGCGGACCAGCCGCTGGGACGTAGACGCGTTCTATGCCTCGCCTCTTGGCAGGGCGCAGGAGACTGCAGCCCCCACCCTGGAGGCGCTCCACCGGAGTGCCACCACGTGCTCCTGGCTCCAGGAATTCAACTTCCCGATCCGGGATCCCCTGACGGGCGCCGACCACTGCCCCTGGGACCTGATGCCCCAGTACTTCACCGCCGATCCCATGCTCTATGACCGGGAGGAGTGGGTGCACGCCGCCCTCTACCGGGACAACCCGGAGATTGCGGCGCGCTGGGAGGAGGTCAAGGCTGGCCTTGACGCGATCCTCGCAAAGTACGGCTACACGAGGACTGGGCTCTACTACCAGTTCGCTGAGCCCGACGGCTCTGTTCTCCCGGCAGAGGCCAAGGACCTGCAGCTCCACGGCACCCGGAATTACGTGGTCCGGGATGCGGACGACGAGAAGACCGTCGTCCTCTTCTGCCACCTGGGTGTCACCTGCGTCTGCCTCGCCTACCTGCTTGGCATCTCCCCGGTGATCCTCTGGCACGGGACCTGCATCCCGCCCACCGGCGTCACCATCGTCAACGCGGAGAAGCGCCTCCACAATGCCGCCTTCTTCCGGATCCAAGCGTTGGGGGACTGCTCCCATCTTTTGGCCGCCGGCGTGCCGATTTCCGGCTACGCCTCCTTCGCCCCGCTGTTTCAGAAATAACGAATGAATAGAACAAAGGCGTTAGTAAAGAACCGGGTTGATGGGTTCCATACCACAACCTCCATGGTGAACTCTCGACGCGATAATGTCTGATGAAGATATAGAATCCCCATTTGGAGCTCTTTTCTTCTCTGCATAATGCCTATCTTGTTATTTATAGTCACATGCTCGGCAAGTAGGTGTATGCTTTTAGGCAATCTAGGTGATACTTTGTTACATGATGCAACACAGCACGGATAGAAGTGTACCCAGCTCGAGCTCAAAGTGAGGGATTAGTGGTCTCATGCTAGGCGATCGCTTATCAACCCGTTTCTTAACTAACGCCTAGAACAAAAAAAGCGCTATCCCGCGCAGGGACAGCGCCTGACGGATCCCGAAAGGGGTCCGTCATTTTTTCTTCTTCGCGGCCTTTTCGGCATTTCTGCGCTCGAGGGCAGCCAGCTGCTGCTTCATGCGCTTTGCCTCTGCCTCTCTGCTGTTCTTGTTCTTCCCGCCAAGCTTGCTCATTGTGGTTCTCCTTTGCCCTTGTGTTTCGATGGTTCCGGGAACAGTATAGTACAGCTGTCAACTTTCGGCAAAGGCTACATCAGGGTCTGTCCATTGATCACCAGGTGGAAGGCAAGGCCCAGAAATTCCGCCGCCTTCCGGCACAGCAGCATCCGGTCCATGAAGATCTCAAAGTACTCGCCGATCTCGCCGTAGCGGGTGTCGATGGCGAGGGAGAGGTCGATGCTGTCCTTCGCGTCGCTGATCTTTAAGTCGGAGTCGGTGACGGAGAAGTTCACCCGGTCGTGGATGTCAAACTTGTGCTCGTCCGCCTCCTGCACCCGGGAGCGGCGCACATCCGACTTGTCCGCCAGGATCAGCGCCGCGCTGATGCGGGAGACCGGCACGCCGTTTCCCTCATCGTGGTTTCCGATGGCGCAGATGATCGGGGCGATATCCTCCGGGGGAAAGCCCAGCCGATTCAGGATCTGAAAGGCCATCATCGCCCCGGACTGACTGTGGTCCACCCGGTTCACGATGTTGCCGATGTCGTGGAGCCAGCCCGCGCACAGCGCCAGGTCCGTCTCGTGCACATCCGCCCCCAGGGTGGTGAGGATGTAGTAGGTGCGCCGCGTGACAATGCCCACATGGGCAAAGCTGTGCTCCGTGTAGTGGAGCGCCTTCATCGACTTGTTCTGCTCCCCGATGTAGACCGATACCGCATGGTCCTGCCGGACTCTCTCATAGAGCGGATAGGTACCGCCGTCAATTCTCATATCCTTTGTGCTTCCTTCCATTCCGCGTTCCTCTATGCTATTCCCCTCGAATCAGAATCTTGTCAACGCCAGGTTAAGATCGGGTCAAAGGTTCTCCCGGATCTGGCGGATGTAGGCATCCACCAGCTTCTTCTCCTCGCCCTCCGCACAGGGGGCGAGGTGGTACAAGAGGTCCAGGGCATCCTCCGGCCGCCGCATCGCGTACAGGGCCACCGCCAGGTTGAAGTACCACATGCACTCCTGGGAGAAACACTGGGGCGTCTCGTGCATCGACGTGAGGGCGTTCCAGAGCTTCTGCCCGTTGTGGTCGTCCCGGTAGCGGCGGATGATCGCGTTGGACTCCTCCCGGAAGGCCGAGAGCCTCTTCTCAGACCGGTGCTGCGCAACGACAAAAAAGACGCCAAGAAGCGCCAGTGCCGCCGCAAGGCACAAAAGAGCCAGCACTCGCCAGTTTCCCCGGAAGCTCCGCACCATCAGGGCATCTACCGCGGCGAGCACCACCGCGTACAGGGCATCGATGGCCGCCCCGCGCCGCCGCTGCGCCCGCTGAAATTTCTTTTTGTCCTCCGGGATCTGCTCCGGTCTGTACTCCGGCATGGCCACTCCTTCCTGCCGGAACAACCGGCAGCAGTATCACTCTACCATGCTTTTCCCGCCGGGAAAAGAAAAGAGAGGGAGCTCTCAGCCCCCTCTCTGACACGCACCGCTATGTTCCGGCATCACTTGGGTCCCAGGAGGTTCTGCCCGCCCCGGGTCCGCAGGATTTCCCGGTCAATCGCGATCTGGGAATTCTCCTGCAGCGGCCGGTCGCAGGAAATCCGGGTCTTCGGGTCCGCCTTCCGCTCCGGCTTTTTCCCGCTGACCTGGTCCGCGAAGTCCTTCTTCCGGATCCAGGACAGCACCAGAGAAGACAGGATACTGATTCCCAGAAGAATGCCGAGTGTGAGAAACAACGCCGATCTGTACATATGCCCTCCCTTTCCGCGGGCGCCCGGCAGGACAGCTCCTGCAGCGGGTTCCGCACCTGATCCGGAGGAATTTCATCCCCCCGCAGGAACATTTTAACATGGATCTGCGGCATACGGCAGTGTGTTTTCTGCAAATTTTAAATTTGTTTCCCTATTTATCGCTCTTCTTTGGTCCCTCCGCGATCTCGATTCCCGCCGCGGCGAGGGCCGCGAGGGCCCTTGCGAAGTTCTCCCGCTTCACCAGAATGTAGTCGGTGTTGTAGGTGGAGACCGCAAAGATGCCGATCTTCTGCTCCGCCAGGATGCCGCTGATCCGGGACAGGATTCCGATCAGGGAGAAGTCCAGCACCCCCTGAATCCGAAAGGCCCTCCAGCCGTCCTCCCGGGCCAGGGTGTGCGCGGGGACCTCTCCGGTCTCACAGACCAGGGAGATCTCCTCGTCGGTGCAGGAAAGGAAATAAAAGCCCTGCGCCGCCTTGACCTCTTCCAGCGATGGCACCTGGCAGACCGTCAGTTCCCGGTCGATGGGTTCAATCCGCATATTCTCCTCCTTATGTCTTAACGTTTTTGCGATGGTTACAGCAGTGCCCCGATGTCCTTTGCCCGCAGCACCCTGCCCTCGGACACCACTTTGCCATCAACCATCAGGGCCGGCGTCTGCAGGATCCCGTATCCGGCGATGACCGCAAAGTCCGTGATGTACTCGATGTCGGCATTGATTCCCCGATTCTGCACCGCCTCCTTTGCCGCGGCAAGCAGGGCCTCGCACTTTCTGCAGCCGCCGCCAAGAACACAGATCTTTCTCTTATCCATTGCTTTCCTCCTCGTTATCTTCCTGCAGGATCCGCTCCCGCAGGTCAAGTACCTTCTCCCGGATCAGCCGGATCGTCTCCAGAAAGGCCGCATCTCCCTTTCCCGTCGGATCCTCCAGCCCCCAGTCCTCGCGGTGCCGGGCAGGGAGAGCCGGACACCGCACCCCGCAGCCCATGGTGACGACCCAGTCCGGCGCGGGGATCTCATCCAGCGTCTTGCAGTGCTGCCCTTCGGCGATCATGTCGATCCCGCACTGCGCCTTCACAAGGCGCACCGCATCGAGATTTGGCGCCTCTTTGATCTGCGTCCCCGCGGAATAACTGGTAAAGGCATCTGCGGCCAGCTGCCGCCCCAGGGCCTCCGCGATCTGGCTGCGGCAGGCGTTGTGGGTGCAGACAAATGCAACAATGGTCTTATGCTTCATATCGAAACCATCCCTTCGTGGCATTGGCAATCCGGACCAGCGTCAGCATGACCGGCACCTCGGTCAGAACTCCGACGGTGGTCGCAAGGGCCGCCGGGCTCGTGGTGCCAAAGAGGGCAACGGCCACTGCCACCGACAGCTCAAAGAAGTTGGAGGCGCCGATCATCCCCGCGGGCGCCGCGATGTCGAACGGGAGCTTGAGCGCCCGGCAGGCAAGATAGCCGATCCCGAAGATGAAGAAGGTCTGCAGGATGAGCGGCACCGCAATCAGGACGATGTGCAGCGGGTTGGCAAGGATCACCGCCGCCTGGGAACAGAAGATGATCACAAGCGTCAAAAGAAGTCCCGCGGTGGTCACATGGTCAAACCTGTGCACGAAGACGTTCTCCAGGTAGTCTCTGCCCCGGCGCTTTGTGACCGCAAGGCGGGTCAGGATGCCTGCTGCCAGCGGGATCACCACAAAGAGGACGATGCTGACAAAGAGCGTTCGGTAGGGGACATCCACCCGGGAGACCCCCAGCAGGAACTTGACGATGGGGACAAACGCCGCCAGGATGATCAGATCATTGGTCGCCACCTGGACCACGGTGTAGGCGGGATTTCCGTGCACCAGCGTGCTCCAGACAAAGACCATGGCCGTGCAGGGGGCCGCACCGAGGAGCACGGCGCCGGCCAGGTACTGAGTCGCCAGATCCGGCGCGATCGCATTCCGAAAGACCACAAACAGAAACAGATACGCAAACCCGTACATGGTGAAGGGCTTGATCAGCCAGTTCACCACCCAAGTCACAAACAGGCCCTTTGGATTCTCCCCGACCTTCCGGATGCTCTCAAAGTCCACCTTGAGCATCATCGGGTAGATCATGATCCAGATGAGGACCGCGATGGGAACCGAGATCCCCGCGATCTGAAGCCTTGCCAGCACCTGCGGGACGGCGGGAAAGGCATGGCCGATCAGGATGCCCGCCGCCATGCACAGGAGCACCCAGACCGAAAGGTAGGTCTGGAAAAAGCTGATGCCGCGGTCTTCTCCGCTCTTATGTCTCATTTGATTCCTCCGTCTCCTCATTGCAACAGTCCCGATCCGGGGCGGCCTTTCCGCAGCAGCAGTTTAGGCTGTCAATGAAGCTGCGGAACGCGGTCAGGGTCTCGCAGTTTAGGGAGTAATAGGTGTTCTTCCACTCTCTTCTGGTAAGCACCAGTCCGCACTCCGTCAGGATCTTCATGTGGTGGGACAGGGTCGGCTGGGTGATCTGAAAGTGCTCCAGCAGCCGGCAGGCGCACATCTCACCGCCGGTCAGAAGTTCCACGATCTGGATCCGGTTGGTATCTCCCAGAGCCCGGCAGATCAAAGAGGCATCCATCGCATTCATGTATTTCTTCCTTCCTCTCTTGGTCACAGCAGCACCGCCTGGATTCCGTTGAAGACGTAGCCGACAGCGATGATGCCCAGGGTGCACAGAAGAATAAAGACACCCAAAAGCTTTGGCTTTACCGCCTTGCGCAAAAGGATCAGCGAGGGGAGGCTCAGCGTGGTCACCGCCATCATGAAGCTGATCACAGTGCCAAGGAGTGCCCCCTTGGCAAGGAGCGCCTCCGCAACCGGGATCGTTCCGAAGATGTCCGCGTACATGGGCACCCCGATCAGCGAGGCCAGTACGACGCCGAGCGGGTTCCTGCTCCCCAGCACCGTCTCCACTGCGCCGGCGGGGATCCAGTTGTGGATCAGGGCGCCGACGCCGACACCCAAAAGCAGGTACGGGAACACCTTCCGCAGGGTGAAGGACACCTGCTCTCCCGCGTAGGAGAGGCGCTCCCGCACCGAGGGGGATGATTCGGCCCGCTCCGCCGGCGCTGCCGCGTTCCGGACCAGGTCCTCCAGCTCCTCCTCCATGTGCAGATGCTCGATGATCGTTCCCCCGATAACGGCCACCAGCAGCCCGAACAGCACGTAGGCGAGGGCCACCCGGGGACCAAAGGCACCCGCAAGAAGCACAAGGCTCCCCAGGTCCACCATCGGAGAGGAGATCAGAAACGAAAAAGTCACCCCCAGCGGCAGGCCCGCGCTGGTGAATCCCATGAAGATCGGGATGGAGGAACAGGAGCAGAACGGCGTCACCGTACCCAGCAGGGCGCCGACCGCATTTGCGCCGATCCCGTGGAAGCGTCCCATGATCCGGCGGCTGCGCTGCGGCGGAAAAAAGCTCTGGATGTACGAGACGAAAAAGATGAGGACGCACAAGAGGATCGAGATCTTCACCACGTCGTAGCAGAAGAACAGGATGCTCCCGCCAATCCGGCTGTCTGTGTCCAGGCCCAGGGCAGTCAGCCCCCGGTTCATGAGCTCCCGGATTCCCTGCATGCCCAGGATCTGCTCCTGTATGAACGTACCCATCACTTCTCTCCCTCTCATCACATTTATTCTCATCAATGTGACAGGATAGCAGTCAGATAGATCGTTGTCAATATCATTGCATACTTTTTTCGTTCGTGCCGCCTCTCCCGTTCGACAATTGCCTGCCCAAAAGAGGCATGTCATAATGGAGCTAGAGAGTTGTTTGAAGAGTCAGATGCTTCAGGTCAGACAATTGAAAAAGGGGGAAATACATGAAAAGGGAAGATGTTACGGCTCTTGCGGTCCGGACGATTCTGCTCAGCGTCTTCGGACTCTGTGCGCTGCCGTTTTGCTGTGTCATCGTCCAGTATATCGACTCGGTGACCGGATTCAGCACGGGAAGCGGCTATTTCAGCGATCCGATGAGTTATCTCACCAGGGGCCCTCTGATCTACCTTCTCATTATCCTCTGCGTCGATCTCACCCTCGCCGCAGGCTGCCTGATCTGGAACCGGCACCGCCGGTCCGAATGACAGGGGGAGGTGCCTGCACGGATATCCCAGCTCTGATTTTCTCACGAAAAGCTCCAAAAGCCGGGTGAGAATGACAAATCCTGTCCATCTGGTTCTCTACAATGGGGAAGAAATCAGGGCGGGAAGCCGCAAGGAAGGGATAAGACCATGGAAGAAGAGATCAAGAGCGATAAGATCGAGCGGATTCTTCACATCTACAACAAGCTCATCAATGGAGACATCCGAGGAGCCCTGAACCTGCTGCCTCTTACCTGCTGTTCTCTTCTGTCAGACGGCGCAGTGTCCCCTCTATAGCATTCTGCATCTCCGCTTCTGCGCCGCCTTCGATCTGTACATACTCCCTTGAAAATTCGGGGCATAAAAAAACGGCCTGCACAGGCAGACCGCAAATTCTTCAGCTGCGGGAACACTTCTCCGCATCGATTGCCAGAACCAGCATCAGCGCATAGATGGCATCCCCGGGATCCCGGACATCGATGACGTAGGTGTCTGTCAAGTGGAAGAGTTCCTTGGTGATCACCGCCACGGTATCTCCCGCCTGGTTCCGAATCCGGTAATCCCACTCGGTGATGGAACCGGTCACACGCCACCCTCTGCAGTCGATGTCGTACTCCGGCCGAAGCAGAGTCAGCTTTTTCGCAATGCTCCCCACCCGGTTCCCGGCAAGGTACAAATCGAACCGGGGAAGGAGCGTCACGACCTTCTCCTTCACCATGCCCAGTTCCCGTCCCGACGGGTCCAGGATCTTCAGGCAGTGCCCCCAGGACAGCTGCCCCTTCACCGTGTAGACCTTGCTGCCTGCCTCATCCCAGATGTCATAGCTGTCAAACCAGGAAAACATCCGCTGCCGGAATCGCAACTTCATCTTTTCTTCCTCCTGCACCCTGTCGGCATCTTCGCCGTCTCCTCGCTGCCGCAGCACCTCACACCGCGGCGGCCGATAACCCAGGCATTTATCGGCAATCAGGTTTCGTAACCATGTTCCACTATGATATGATCATCTGACAGCATGACAGCTGTTTTCTGCGTTTCTTCGCTGTCTTGTCTGAGAAATCCACATAGGGGGGAATATTCCATGAACGAAACCGCACCTGTCAAAGAAAACAAGATGGGCACCCTGCCGATCCGCAGGCTTGTGCTCGGCATGTCGCTGCCGATGATGATCTCCATGCTTGTCCAGGCTCTGTACAACATCGTGGACAGCTACTTCGTCGGCATGTACGACGGCTCCTACGGGGTGGCGGCGCTGACCATCGCCTTTCCGCTGCAGAACCTGATGATTGCTTTCGGCGCCGGAACCGGCGTCGGCATCAATGCCCTGCTCTCCCGCTCCCTGGGGGAGAAGAGATTTGACCAGTCCGATGCGGCCGCAAACAACGGCATCTTCCTGGCGGCTGTCAATTATGTCCTCTTCCTGCTTCTCAACCTTACCATCGCCGGCATCTTTGTCCGAAGCCAGCTCAACACCCAGGAGAGTGCCGTTGCCATCGACTATGCAGTCTCCTACCTGCGCATCGTCATGTGCCTCTCCTTTGGGCTGTTCCTGCAGATGACCTTTGAGCGGCTGCTCCAGGCCACCGGACTGACCCATCTCTCCATGATCTCCCAGATCACAGGTGCCGTTGCCAACATCATTCTGGACTACATGATGATCTTTGGCAAGGGACCCTTCCCGGTGCTCGGCGTTGCCGGTGCAGCCTACGCCACGGTGATCGGGCAGTGTCTCGCCGCCTGCGTCGGCCTGTTCCTGAACATCCGGTTCAACAAAGAGCTCCACCTCTCCCTTCCGCAGATCCTGCATCCGTCCCGGCAGGTCATCGGCAGGATCTACTACGTCGGCATCCCGACCATTGCCATGATGGCAATCGGCTCCGTCATGAGCTACCTGATGAATCTGATCCTCGGCCGCATCGGCGGCAGGAATGCGATTACGGTGTTCGGCATCTATTTCAAGCTGCAGAGCTTTTTCTTCATGCCGGTCTTCGGCCTGAACAACGGCATCATTCCCATCCTGGCCTACAACCTCGGTGCCCGCAAGCCGGACCGCATCCGGAAAACGCTCCGGTTCGCGCTAAAGCTCGCCTTTGGCATCATGCTGGCCGGCACCATTGTGTTCTGGCTCTTTCCGGAGCAGCTGATGCACGTCTTCTCCGCGCCGGACGACGTCACAGCGATGGGGATTGTCGCGCTCCGCACGATCAGCATTCACTTTCCCATCGCTGCCATCGGCATTGTCCTTGGCTCGACCTTCCAGGCATTCTCCGAGAGCATGTACTCCCTCTGGATCTCCCTCTCCCGTCAGCTGATCGTCCTGATCCCGACGGCCTTTCTCCTGTCGCTGACCGGCAGCGTTGACGCGGTCTGGTTCTGCTTTGTCATCGCGGAGATCGTCTCTCTGATTCTGTCTGTGACATTTTATAAAAAGGTGGCTGCCAAGTGCATTGCCCCGCTGGAGCGGGACGCGGCAGCAGCCTCTGCATAAACCTCACCAAAATCAAAGTGCGGCGGACTCCGGACCACTCCGGAATCCGCCGCATTTTTGTGCACCTGCCCTCTCAGCGGAGGCGCTCCCCTGCGAGGTCCTCCCGCCGCACAGGCTCAGAATATCCTATCGCCCCGGCTCTCCTGCCTGCAGGGCACCGCCCGCCGGGTTCGCGTGTCCTCTCTGCCCCCAATGCCATTCAATCATAGACAACAAAAAAGGTGTCCGACAGATCGTGTCAGACACCATAGCTTTTCGCTGGGATAGTTGGATTCGAACCAACGAAATGACGGAGTCAGAGTCCGTTGCCTTACCGCTTGGCTATATCCCAATGGATTCCCGCAGTGGAGTGTGTTAGCTCTCCGCTACGAGAAATAAGTATAGACGCCTCTCCCAAATCTTGCAAGTACTATTTTAGGGAAATATTTTCTTTGTTGTCTGACATTTTTGCCAGTTTCGAGGGTCCGCCCCTCAGTTCTTCTTCCAGACAGAGGGGACCAGGGTAATCAGCATCGGATAGAGCTCCAGGCGCCCCGCCAGCATGTCAAACATCAGGACATACTTGGACAGGAGCGAGAGCCCGTTGAAGTTCGCGGCGGGGCCGACGTCGGCAAAGCCGGGTCCGATGTTGTTGAAGGTCGCCGCGACGGCGGTGAAGTCGGTCATGAAATCCCACTTGGGATCGATCGTCAGGATGAACACCGAGAGGATGAACAGGAAGGTGTAGGTGGAGAGATACACCGAGGTGCTCTTGATCGTCTGCTTGTCCAGGGGCTTTCCGTCAAACTGCAGCGTGGAGACCGCCTTGGGGTGCAGGAACTCCCGAATCTGCAGCCGCATGCTGCGGAACAGGATCACCACCCGGGAGACCTTGATGCCGCCGCCCGTGGAACCCGCGCAGGCACCGCAGAACATCAGAAACAGCAGGATCCCCTTGGAGAGGGTGGGCCAGGTGTCAAAGTCAAAGGTGCTGTATCCCGTCGTCGTGATGATTGAGGCAACCTGGAAGGCTGCGTTGTGGAAGGCGAGAAACAGGCTGTTGAAATAGCCGCGGACGTTGAAGGTGATCATCGCAATGGAGGCCGCAATGATGATCAGGTAGCAGCGCACCTCGTCCATCCGGAAGGCATCCTTCCTGTCATGCCGCAGCAGCAGATAGTAGAAGTTGAAGTTCACTCCGAACAGGATCATGAAGATCGAGAGGATCGCCTGCTGCAGCACCGTGTAGGAGGCGGCACTGTCGTTTCGGACGCCAAAGCCGCCGGTGCCGGCCGAGCCGAACGACATGCACAGCGCGTCAAAGATCGGCATCCTGGCAAGAAGCAGGAGCACGATCTGCACGATGGTCATGCCGAAGTAGATCAGGTACAGGATCTTCGCGCTCTCCTTGAGCTTGGGCACCAGCTTCCCGAAGGAGGGGCCCGGGCTCTCCGCCCGCATCAGCTGGGCGCTGTAGCCGCCCGTCAGCGGGACGATGGCCAGCATGAAGACGATGACGCCCATGCCGCCCACCCAGTGGGTAAAGCTGCGCCAGAACAGGCTTGCGTGGGACAGCGCCTCCACATCGGTGAGAATGCTGGCACCGGTGGTGGTAAAGCCGGAGATCGTCTCAAACAGCGCGTTGGAGAAGTTCGGGATGTCCCCGTTGATCACAAAGGGAAGGGCGCCGAAGATGGAGATCAGCACCCAGGCCAGGGCGACACTGACAATGCCCTCCCTGGCGTAAAACACAAATTTCTTGGGCTTTCGCAGGGTCAGAAGAAAGCCGATGCCCAGGCACACCACTGCCATGATGAGGAAGGACCAGCCCTGCTGCTCCTGGTACAAGAGCCCTGTCAGCGCGGGAAGCAGCAGAAGCACTGCCTCCAGCTTGAGCACCATACCCTCGATATAGCGAACGATTGCGTAATGCATTGCTTACTTCTCCAGAATGTCCTTGATATCCCCGAATCCCTTGTGCGTTGTCACGAGAATCACGCTGTCGCCCTCCTCGATGGAGGTCTGTCCGTTGGGGAGAATGGACTTGCCGTTCCGGATGATGCAGGCAATCAGCACGTTGTCCTTGGTGTGGAGCTTTGCCAGGGGGATGCCTACCACAGAGGGCTCATTGTGAATGGCAAACTCCAGCGCCTCCGCCTTGCCCTCCACGATGTAGTACAGGGTCTCCACGTTGCTGCCCAGGGAGTTCTGCATGGCGCGGGCATAGCGGATGATGGACTCCGCGGTGATGTTCTTGGGGTGGATCATGCTGCCCAGGTTCAGGCGGTCGATGATCGTGTCGATGGAAATCCGGTTTGTCTTGGTGATGACCTTGGCCGCCTGGTTGCACTGCTGGGCGAACAGGGACAGGAAGATGTTCTCCTCGTCGATGCCGGTCAGCGTGACAAAGGACTCGCAGGTCTCCACGCCCTCCTCCATCAGGATGTCCTGATCCGTGCCGTCCCCGTTGATGATGATGGCCTTCGGGAGGTTCTCGGAGAGCCACTCACAGCGGCTCCGGTCCTTCTCGATGATCTTGACCCCGATCCCGTAGGAGAGGAGCTGCTTCGCCAGGTAGTAGGCGATGGTGCCGCCGCCGACGATCATCGTGTTGGCAACCCGGTGGATCTCGACGCCGATCTTGGAGAAGAAATGGCCCTTTCACTTTTTTTGTGGGATGAGCCCCTCCTGACCTCCGCTCAGAGCCCTGGATCCGGCTTCTCCTCTGGTGCCCAATAAGCCTTTTGGGTTACTGTAATCTTTGCCGGACCGTGGGAGCATCGCCGAGGGGCCCACGGTCTCGGAGCTGTCTCTGCCAGTCCAGACTACCACTTGAAGTGGTAGTACTTTTTAGAAGGTATCCTCTATGGATTATCTCCTTCTGGTGCATCACACAAGAAAAATGAAAGACCCGAAGAAATTGCGGGCATGGGAGGGTTCCGCAATGACGCTGATGGTGTCCCCCGCGTGCAGCACAAAGGAGCCGCCGGGAATCACCACCTCGCCGCGGCGCTGGACCGCGCAGACGAGGACCTCCGCCTTGACCCTGCTGCCCAGCTCTGTCAGCGAGCAGTTGTCCAGGATGGACCCGTGGGGAATCACGAACTGCAGGAGCTCGACTCTGCCCCTGGCGAAGGTGTCGATCTTGATCGCGGAGGGGAAGCGCAGCAGCCGGGAGATCTCCGAGGCCGCGGCCCGCTCCGGGTTGATCGTCATGGAAAGACCCAGCTCCTCCCGGATGTACCCGATCTCGTCGTTGTACAAAGGGTTCCGGACCCGCGCCACCGTGCTGCAGTTGCCCGCCTTCTTGGCGAACAGGCAGCACAGGAGGTTGAGCTCGTCCGAATTCGTCACGGCAATGAGGAGGTTGGTGTCCTCAATGCCCGCTTCCTTCAGGACGGAATAGCTGGCTCCGTTTCCCACCACACCCATCACGTCAAAATTGTCCGTGATGTCGGTGACCACATCGCTGTCCGTGTCGATGACCGCAATGTCGTGGCCCTCACCGCTCAGCCGCTCCACAATGGTCCTTCCGACCTTGCCGCAGCCGACTACTATGATGCGCATTCCTTATTCCCCTCCAAATGTATTGCCGATTCCGACCTTACAGTTCAAACAGCATGTCCTCGTAGGTCGGGAACGGCCATGCCTTCTTGTCCACCAGCGTCTCCAGCTCATCGCAGGGCTTGCGCAGCCGCTCCATGGCGGGATCGATGGTGTCCTTGTAGTAAAACGACTGCTCCTTGGCGTCCGTGATGCCCTGGGCCTTGTCCACCAGAGCCTGCAGCTCGTCCAGAGCCTCCTGGGCGGCGTCGATCCGGTCCACACACTTCTGGAGCTTCTCCGTCTCGTTGTGGAAGATCACGCCGGCATTCGCCGCAGCCGTGATGGTCTCCGCCTGCGCCTTCACGAACTTCATGCAGGCGGGCAGGATCTGCTTCTGCGCCATGTCGATCATCGTCATTGCCTCGATGTTCTTCGTCTTGGCGTAGTTCTCGTAGATGATCTCCGAGCGGGACTCCAGCTCGGGCTGCGTGAAGATGTGGAACTTCTCAAACAGCTTCACGGCCTTGTCCGTGGTCAGAGACGGCACCGCCTCGATCGTGGAGGGGATGTTCGGAAGGCCGCGGCGCGCTGCCTCCTCCACCCACTCCTTCGAGTAGCCGTTGCCCTCGAAGATGATCCGCTGGTGCTCGGTCATGTTCTTCTTGATCAGGTCATGGACCGCCATGTCGAAGTCCTGTGCCCCCTCGAGCTCATCTGCCGCGTCGGAGAAGGCCTCCGCCACGATGGCATTGAGGGTCGTGGTGGACGTCGCCATGGAGTCGGAAGAGCCCACCATGCGGAACTCAAACTTGTTTCCGGTGAACGCAAAGGGCGAGGTCCGGTTCCGGTCCGTGGCATCCTTGCGGATGTCCGGCAGCGCGGAGACGCCGGTGCGCAGCATGCCGCCCTTGATGTGGCGGTCGGCGATGCCGGTCTCCACCAGCTGCCGCACCACGTCGTCGAGCTGCTCGCCCAGGAACATGGACACGATGGCCGGCGGCGCCTCGTTGGCGCCCAGGCGCAGGTCATTGCCCACATCCGAGGCGCTCTGGCGCAGGAGATCAGCGTGGACGTCCACCGCCTTGACGATGCAGGAGAGAATCAGAAGGAAGCGGATGTTCCGCTCCGGGGTCTCTCCGGGATCGAGGAGGTTGACGCCGGTGTCCGTCGTCAGGGACCAGTTGTTGTGCTTGCCGGAGCCGTTGACGCCGGCAAAGGGCTTCTCGTGCAGAAGGACCCGCAGGCCGTGGTGCTCCGCCACCCGCTTCATGGTCTCCATGATCAGCTGGTTGTGGTCGGTGGCCAGGTTGGACTCCTCAAAGACCGGTGCCAGCTCGTGCTGTCCCGGTGCCACCTCGTTGTGCTGGGTCTTGGCCGGGACGCCGAGCTTCCAGAGCTCCGCGTTCAGGTCCTTCATGAACTCGCCGACCCGCTCGCGGATGACGCCGAAGTAGTGATCCTCCATCTCCTGTCCCTTCGGGGCCGGTGCGCCAAAGAGGGTGCGGCCGGTGAAGATGAGGTCTGTTCTCTGCAGGTACTCGTTTGCGTCGACCAGGAAGTACTCCTGCTCCGCGCCGGTGCTGGACGTGACCCGCGTGGACTCGGTGTCGCCGAAGAGCCGCACGATGCGCAGCGCCTGGCGGCTGATTGCCTCCATGGAGCGTAGGAGCGGGGTCTTCTTGTCCAGGGCCTCGCCCTTGTAGGAGTAGAATGCCGTGGGGATGCAGAGCGTGACGCCGGTTCCCGCCTCCTTCAGGAAGGCAGGGCTCGTCACATCCCAGGCGGTGTAGCCCCGCGCCTCAAAGGTGGAGCGCAGGCCGCCGGAGGGGAAGCTGGAGGCATCGGGCTCGCCCTTGATCAGGTCCTTCCCGGTGAAGGTGGTGACCATGCGGCCCTCCTCGTCGGGCATCCCCACAAAGGCATCGTGCTTCTCCGCCGTGATGCCGGTCAGCGGCTGGAACCAGTGGGTGTAGTGGGTTGCCCCGTTCTCCATGGCCCAGTCCTTCATCGCCTTTGCCATCACGTCTGCGTCGGACAGGGACAGGTCCCCGCCGTTCTTCATGACGCTCATGACGTTCTTGAAGACACTCTTGGGGAGCCGCTCCTTCATCTTGGCGACGGTAAAGACGTTCCTGCCGTACAGCTCATCAATTCTCACTTTTTCTTCCATGGTGTCATCTCTCCATTCTTTGTCGGATTCACTATGACTCTACATCATGTGGCACGGAAATTCTGAGAATATCCCCCTTCTCGGCCGGCTTGTCAAGTACTGCCCAGAGAACCTGCTGGGGATGCGGGCAGTCCGGGACGGATTCGTCCTCCTCGGTGAAGAGGCCGAGCACTCTGGTCGGGACATCTCTCCCGTCCGGCTTCATGATCTCGATCTCGTCCCCGACCCGGAACTTGTTCCGCTGCGTGAACCGGACCCGCCCCGCCGCGTCGACCTCCTCGGCGATGCCGAGCCACACCGACTCAGCTACGTAGGTGTTGCTGTCGTAGACCATGGAGTCCGCATCGGGTTTGCCGAAGTAAAAGCCGGTGGTGAAGCGCCGGTAGGTGCACTTTTTGATTTCATTCAGGTACCAGGGAAGATTCGCCCGGTACTTCTCCTCGCTCTCCGTGCAGTCGTCGATGGCCTTCCGATAGGTCCTGGCCACCGTCGCGACGTAGAGCGCGGTCTTCATCCGCCCCTCGATCTTGAGGGAGTCAAGCCCCGCATCCAACAGCTCCGGGATGTGGTCGATCATGCACAGGTCCCTGGAGTTGAAGATAAAGGTCCCCCGCTCATTCTCCTCGATGGGGAGGTACTCCCCGGGCCTGGACTCCTCCATCACCGCGTATTTCCAGCGGCAGGGGTGGGTGCAGGCGCCCCGGTTGGCATCCCGCCCGGTGAAGTAGCTCGAGAGCAGGCACCGGCCGGAGTAGGAGATGCACATGGCACCGTGGACAAAGGCCTCGATCTCCAGATCCTGCGGCACATCCCGGCGGATCTGCCGGATCTCCTGGAGGGAGAGCTCTCTCGCGCAGACGACCCGCTTTGCGCCCTGCCGGGCCCAGAAGCGGAAGGTCCCGCTGTTGGTGTTGTTTGCCTGGGTGGAGATGTGGATGTCGACGTCCGGGCAGTTCTCCCTGGCAAGGTCAAACATGCCGGGGTCCGCCACGAGCACCGCATCCGGCCGAAGCTCCTCGAGCTCCCGGAAGTAGGCCGCCGCCCCCGCAAGGTCCGCGTTGTGGGCCAGGATGTTGGCGGTCACATGGACCTTCCTCCCCCGGGCGTGGGCATAGGCGATGCCCTCTGCCATCTCCTCCGGGGTGAAATTTCTCGCCTTGGCGCGCAGGCCGTAGGCTTCCCCACCGATATAGACTGCGTCCGCGCCAAAGTCCAAGGCGGTTTTTAAAACCTCCAGGTCCTTGGCGGGACATAAGAGCTCCGGTTTCTTCCGGGGCATGGCTGTCTCACTCATACATTTTTCTTTCTCACGGAGAGCGCTGCGCCGTCCCCTTCCTGCAAGAGGAGAGTCTGCAGCCTTTCGTCGTGCGTCAGCTGGTACAGGTAGTCCCGCATCCTCCGGTGGATCGTCCGGTCCCTGCGGCGCACCGCAAAGCGGGACTCCAGGATTTCACCGTCCTGAAAGATGTTGTCGGAGAGGAGCACCCCGCCCGGGGCGAGGAGCCGGAGCACCTCCGGCAGAAAGGCCCCGTACTGGCCTTTGGCGGCGTCCATGAACAGAAAGTCCACGGGGCCCTCTAAGGTGGGCAGAAGCTTGGCCGCATCCCCCTCCAGCAGGGTGATGCCGTCCGTGCCGGCAAACACCTCTGCCTCTTTTGCCTGCTGGTAATGGAGTCTTGCCTCCATTGCCCGCTCCGGGTCCCGCTCGATCGTCGTGATCCTCGCCTCTTTGTCCGCGTAGGTGCGCAGAAACAGGGAGGAAAAGCCGGTTGCGGCCCCCACCTCCAGGATGTTCTTTGGATGGCAGAGCTCCAGCAAAAAGCGAATCAGGCCCTGGGTCTGCACCCGAATGATCGGGATGCCTTCCGCCAGGGCCTCTTTTTCCCTTTCCTGAAGAAAGGGCGTATTGCTGCCGCCCATGGACTCCATGAACGTCAGAATGCGCTCTTCCAGCATGGTATCGGTATGACCAAATGTCTCTCGCAAATCTTCCATGTCTCAGCCTGAGAACAGCACCTGCCGCAGTGCCTTGCCGAGGTCGTTCTCCGCCCCGGTGTCCCCGTCCTCGTAATTCGCCGCCATCGTCTGGAGCAGCTCATCCGGCGTCATGTCGGAGGAGAGCTGGTAGGTACCCGGCATGATCTCCCCATGCCAGGAGGAAAAGCGCTCCTGGAACGGAAAAACCGAGCTGTCCCGGATGAGTCCGTCGCTCTCCAGAAGATCGCCGATGTCGTTGACGGTCATGGAGGAGGTGATCTCCACCGAAACCTCGGTACCGGACCCCGCCGGGTCCACGGTCTCCTCGGAGAAGACCGCGTAGCCGATGGCGTAGGCCTTCTGCGAAAAGCGGACGAAGATCAGAATCAGCACGATGATCAGGACATACTTGAGCATCGTTCCCATGATGTCCAGGAACGTCTTCCGGTCGTCATATCGGTTTCCCGCCTCAGGTCTTGCCATGTTGTGTGCTCCTTCGTCAGGTGTTCAGGATCACCGGGAGGATCATCGGACTGCGCTTGGTCTTCTTCCAGAAAAATTCCGAAAGGCTGTCCCGGACCTCGCTCCTGATCTTGTTCTCATCCGTCACGTCCGCGTCCAGGCAGCCGAAGATTGCCCGCTCTGCCATGGCGGTGGCCTCGTTCATCAACACATCCGCCTCCTTGACGTAGACAAAGCCGCGGGAGGTGATGTCCGGTCCGGAGACCAGGTTGTGATCCGCGTCGATGGCAAACGCCACCACGACGATGCCGTCCTCGGCCAGGTGCTGCCGGTCGCGCATGACCACATTTCCCACATCGCCCACGCCGAGTCCGTCCACGAGGACGCCCCCGGTGGGGACCTTGCCGGTGACCTTGGCGCTCTTGTTGTTGAGCTCCAGGACGTCGCCAGACTGCAGGATGAAGATGTTCTCCTTCGGCACGCCCAGCTGCAGTGCGATCTTGCTCTGGGCAATCAGGTGGCGGTACTCGCCGTGCACCGGGATCGCATACTTGGGCTGCACCAGGGAGTAGATGAGCTTGAGCTCCTCCTGGCAGGGGTGGCCGGACACGTGCACATCCTGGAAGATGACGTCCGCGCCCTTGCGAAGGAGCTTGTTGATCACGTTGGTGACGCTCTTCTCATTGCCCGGGATCGGGTGAGAGGAGAAGATGATGGTGTCGCCGGGCTTGATCTTGACCTTCTTGTGGGTGTCCTCCGCCATGCGGGAGAGGGCCGCCATGCTCTCGCCCTGGCTGCCCGTCGTGATGATGACGGTCTTGTTGTCCGGGTAGGATCGGAGCTCGTCGATGCCCATGAGGGTGTTCTCCGGGATCTTGATGCAGCCGAGCTTCTGGGCGATGTCGATGATCTGGACCATGCTGCGGCCCTCGATCACCACCTTTCTCCCGTACTTGTAGGCGGAATTGATGATCTGTTGGACCCGGTCCACGTTGGAGGCGAAGGTCGCGATGATGATCCGGGTGTTCTGGTGTTCCTGGAAAATCCGGTCGATGGTGACGCCGACCGTCTTCTCCGACTGGGTGTAGCCCGGGCGCTCCGCATTCGTGGAGTCGCACATCAGGGCGAGAACGCCCTCCTTTCCGATCTCCGCAAAGCGCTGCAGGTCGATCGCATCCCCGAACACCGGGGTGTAGTCCACCTTGAAATCTCCGGTGTGGATCACCGTGCCCACCGGCGAGTAGATCGCCAGGGCCGCCGCATCCACAATGCTGTGGTTGGTCTTGATGAACTCGACCTTAAACTTTCCCAGCGTCACCGTGTCTCCGAAGTTGACGACGTGGCGCTTCGTGCTGGCGAGGAGGCCCTTCTCCTCAAACTTTCTCTCAATGATGCCCATGGTCAGGCGCGTCGCATAGATCGGGACATTGATCTTCTGGATCACATAGGGGAGTGCCCCGATGTGGTCCTCATGTCCGTGGGTGATGACGAAGCCCTTGACCTTGCTGAGATTGTTCTCCAGATAGGTGACGTCCGGAATGACCATGTCGATTCCGAACATGTCGTCCTCGGGGAAGGCGAGGCCGCAGTCGACGACAATGATGCTGCCCTCATACTCGAAGGCCGTGATGTTCATGCCGATCTGTTCCAGTCCCCCCAGGGGAATGATTTTCAGCTTGGCATTATTCTGCTGTTCCCTGCTCAGATGATACCTCCTTTGCTGCATCCTGCGGCGCAGCTGACCCCGAGAGGAGTGCTTTCATCTCCTCCCGGTGGTTTTCCATGTACTCCTGCAGGATGATATTCGCTGCAACCTGATCGTTGTACTTCTTATGGTCCTCCCGCGGGATTCCCATCTTGTCGAGCATCTCATCCGCCTCCACCGTGGTGAGCCTCTCATCGCTCATCACCGTGGGAACCGAGGTGCGCCGCTCTACCCTGTCACGGAAGGCGAGTGCAGCTTCTGCCCGCTCCCCGACAGTATCGTTCATGTTTAAGGGAAGGCCCACCACAATCAGGCGCACATCGAACTCGGCGACGAGCTCCTCGATGCGCACCAGGGTCTTCCGGATCTTGCCCTCCCGGTCCCGCCAGATGGTCTCCTTGGGCTGGGCCGTGAGCAGCAGCTCATCGGACAGGGCAACGCCCACCGTCTTCGAGCCGTAATCCAATCCCATCACTCTCATCGGTCAGTTCTCCGGTGCCCAGTGATTGTTGCGGATATAGTCCTCCAAAATTTCTTCCACGAGCTCGTCCCGCTCCACCTTCATGATCAGGCTCCGGGCGCCCATGTAGTTGGTGATGTAGGTCGGATCTCCGGACATGATGTAGCCCACGATCTGGTTGACCGGATCATATCCCTTCTTGGAGAGTGCCTCATAGACCACGGAGAGCACCTTCTTGACGCCGCTCTCCTCATCGGGCTTCACCTTGAAATACTGGGTGCTGCCCAGATCCTCCTCTGACTCATACTGATTCATCTCTTCACACTTCCTGCGGTATCTGCCGCTCTATATTCCCGGCTCCGGTCCCTCCGGAAGCCGCATTTCTCCATATACTTCGCTATTCTACAATAAACACAGGGGGGATTCAATCATCCGGGTCAAGAAGGACGTAGGGCGTCCCCGCAACAAGCCCGGTGACCATACCCTGCACAAGGCGTCCCTCCCCGGCGCCGGGGATCTTCTCTGCCGGCACGAGGCCCTCCACATAGCGCTTCGTGTGCCCCGTGTAAAAGGTCTTTCCGCCCCGGACAAGGGGCTCCTCGAGAAGGAGCTCCTCCCGCTCCCCGACAAAGCGGGTGCGGTACGCCTTTGCCTGCGCCCTGGTGAGGGCGAGGAGCTCTTTGCTGCGCGCGGTCTTGATCTCATCGCTCTGCTGATTTGGAAGAGACGCCGCCACGGTCCCGTGGCGGACCGAATACTTGAACACGTGGATCTCGTAGAAGCCGATCTCCTCGCAGAACTTCCGGCTTGCCGCAAACTCCGCGTCGGTCTCCCCGGGAAAGCCCACGATCACATCGGTGGTGATGGCGGGGCGGTCAAAGTGGGCCCGCAGCCGCTCCACCCCCTCCCGGTACTCGGCCGCTGTGTAGTGCCGGTTCATGCGGCGGAGGGTCTCGTCACACCCCGACTGCAGGGAGAGGTGAAAGTGAGGACAGACCTTAGAGAGCCCCGCAATGCCGGAGACGAAGCGCTCGGTCATGATCCGCGGCTCCAGGGAACCCAGGCGGATCCGCTCGATGCCTGCAACGAGCTGCAGGCGCTGCATGAGGTCCAGCAGTGCCTCCTCCGGGTCCTCGCCCCGGTCCTTTCCAAAGGAGCAGACGTGGATGCCGGTCAGGACCACCTCCTTCACCCCCTCGGCTGCCAGTCCCTTGACCTCCTCCGTGATCTCCTGGGGATCCCGGGAGCGGATTCTGCCCCGGGCGTAGGGGATGATGCAGTAGGAGCAAAACTGGTTGCAGCCATCCTGGATCTTGATGTAGGCCCGGGTGTGTCCGGGGGTGTCCAGGTGCATGGACTCAAAGGCGGGATTTTGGTTCAGCGCCCCGTCCACGGTCTCCCCGGAGAGGGTCTTGTCCTCCTCTTTTCCCGCCTGCCTGTCCGCAAGGTAGTCCATCAGGATCTTTGCGATCTCCCCCTTCCGGTTGTTTCCGATCGCCAGATCGATACAGGAGTCCTGCTCCACCTCCTTCGGGTCGGTCTCCACGTAGCAGCCCACCGCCACCACGACGGCGCCGGGATTCTGCTTCTTGGCCCGGTGGATCATCTGCCGGCTCTTCCGGTCCGCGATGTTGGTCACGGTGCAGGTGTTGATCACGTAGACGTCCGCCGGCTCCTCAAAGGGCACGATCTCGTACCCCGCCTGCCGCAGCTGCTGCGTCATCACGTCCAGTTCATATCCGTTCACCTTGCAGCCCAGGTTGTGAAGGGCAGCTCTTCTCATGCAGTTTCCTCCGCTTTTCCGTCCCCCCGCCGCATTGACAACCGGCCGATTCGACCGTAGTATTAAAGAAAGCGATTCAGCACACCAAGGAGGTTGGCCTCATGAAGACGGTTAAAATTTCATTGAATTCTATTGACAAGGTAAAGTCCTTTGTCAACGATATCACAAAGTTTGATTACGATTTTGATCTTGTGTCCGGCAGATATGTCATCGATGCCAAGTCCATCATGGGCATCTTCTCCCTGGATCTGTCCAAGCCGATCGACCTGAACATCCACGCAGAGGACAACGTCGACGAGATCATGGAAGTCTTAAAGCCCTATCTCGTCTGAGCATCCGTTCCACAATAAAAGCATGACAGACCTCTGCAGCGCAGGGGTTTGTTTTTTGCACCCTGAAACAGAAAGAGAGGGTCTCTCCCAAACCGAGAGACCCTCTTTTTTTACATGCCTTCGGTCAGCGGGTCCTCCCGGTGCTTGAACACCCGGCTCCCGTTCTCGTCCACGATCAGGATCTCGTCCGTGTCCAGCGCCCGCTGGAACATCTCGTCGATCTTCTCCCGCAGGTTCCCCTCGTGGTCCTGGATGACCGACAGCAGGGGCTTGGTCACCGGATGCTTTGCCACAAAGATCGTGCAGCAGTCCTCGTAGGGGAGGATGGAGGTGTCATAGGTCCCGATCTTCTTGGAGATCGTGATGATGTCCTCCTTGTCAAAGGCGATGAGCGGGCGGAACACCGGCAGGGTCTCCACCGCCGCATTCGTCACGCCCAGGGCTCTCGTCGTCTGGGACGCCACCTGGCCGATGGACTCGCCGGTCACCAGCGCGTCGCACTTGGTGCGCTTTGCGATCGCCTCGGCGATCCGCATCATGTACCGGCGCATGATGATGGTCAGCTCATCGTGGGGGCACTTCTCGTAGATGTAGAGCTGAATCTCCGTGAAGTTGATGTTGTGCAGGTAGATGGGCCCGGTGTAGCGGGCGACAATGCTCGCCAGGTCGATGACCTTCTGCAGGGCGCGCTCGCTGGTGTAGGGCGGTGCGTTGAAGTAAGTCGCGTCGATCTTGAGTCCGCGCTTGGCCACCATCCAGCCCGCCACCGGGCTGTCGATGCCGCCGGAGAGCAGGAGCATGGCCTTTCCGCCGCTGCCGAGGGGAAGTCCCCCGGGCCCCGGAATCACATGGGTGTAGAGGTAGATCCGCTCCCGGACCTCTGCGTGGAAGAGGATCTCCGGGTTGTGGACATCCACCCGGGACTCCGGATAGGCGGACAGAATGGCCTCGCCGAGCTCCGCGTTGATCTCCATGGAGTCAATGGGATAGTTCTTGGCAAGGCGCCTGGTCTGGACCTTGAAGGAGTGGGCCCGGTCCGGGTACTCCTGGCCGAAGAAGTCCGCTGCAGCCTTCTTCAGCTCCGCGATCGGCATGACGGGCAGGATCACCGTCGGGCAGATGCCGGCAATGCCGAACACCCGGCAGAGGTGCTCCACAACCTCGTCGTAGTCGTACTCCGACTCGCAGTTCACGAAGATCCGGCCGCTGGTGCGGTCGATCGTGAAGGTGCCCTCGCACTTCTTGAGCTGGAGGCGGATCTGCTGGCACAGGGCCTCCTCAAAGAGCTTGCGGTTCTTGCCCTTGATGCCGATCTCCGCATATTTGATCAAAAAAGCATGGTATCGCATATTGGTATCTTTCTCGCCTCACTGGCGGGTGTACTTACGAAGGAACGGAAGGAGCTGCTCCAGGGCCGCCGCCGCGTCGTCCATGTCCTCATCGGTGTTCATCACCGAAGTGGAGAAGCGCAGGGTGGAATCCAGGTACTCCTTGGGCGTGCCGATGGCAAGGAGCGTCTCCGAGATGTGGGGCCGGTTGGAGCTGCAGGCACTTCCCGCGGAGACGTAGATGTTCTTCTCCTCCAGGGCGTGCAGGAGCACTTCTGCCCGCACCCCCTCGATGGAGAGGCTGATGACGTGGGGCGCGCTGTCGCGCCCGGTCTTTCCGTTGGCGTGCACGCCCTCGATCCGGGTCACCCGGTCCAAAAAGCGCTGCTTCATCTCATAGAGGCGGTCCCGGTCCTCGTCCAGGTGGTCATAGAGCATCTTGGCCGCGAGCGCCATGCCGGCAATGCTGGCCACGTTTTCGGTTCCGCTTCGCATGCCGCCCTGCTGGCCGCCGCCGAAGAGGATGTTCCGGACCTTGACCCCGTCGCCGATGTAGAGCAGGCCCACGCCCTTGGGAGCGTGGATCTTGTGGCCGGAGGCGGAGAGCAGGTCAATCTTCATCTGCTTCGGATGAATCACGTTCTTGCCAAAGCCCTGCACCGCGTCCACGTGGAACAGCGTCTTCGGGTTCTTCTCCTTGATCACCCGGCCGATCTCCTCGATGGGCTCCAGGGCGCCGATCTCGTTGTTGGTGTGCATTACGGAGACGAGGATCGTGTCCTCCCGGACCGCATTCTTCACGTCCTCCGGGTTGACCAGACCGTTCTCGTCCACCGGGAGGTAGGTGATCTCAAAGCCCTGGGAGGCCAGGTACTTGCAGGTCTCCAGGATTGCCGGATGCTCGATTTTGGTGGTGATCAGGTGCTTTCCCTCCCGCTGGTTGGCGAGGGCGCCCCCGATCAGGGAGATGTTGTCGGACTCCGTGCCGCAGGAGGTGAAGATCAGGTTCCGGGGGCTGCACTTTAGGATGTCCGCCAGAATCTCCTTTGCCTTCCGGATCTCCCGCTCTGCCTCCACGCCCTTGTGGTGAAGGCTGGAGGGGTTCCCGTACTCCTCCAGCAGGATCCGATCCATCAGGGAAACCACCTCCGGGAAGCACCGGGTGGTTGCCGAATTGTCCAGATAGATTTCTCGTTCCATAGCCGTTCCTTACTCAAAAACTGCAGATTTTGACACGCTGACTACCTTAGTGCATTCCTCAGGAAATTTCAAGGAGGTATGAAAGCCAGGAGAGCACACAAAGGCCCGCGGTCTCGGTGCGCAGGATCCTGCGGCCCAGGGAGATCGGAAGGATCCCGCTCTCCCTGGCCTTCGTCACCTCGTCCTCCTCAAAGCCCCCCTCGGGGCCGATGAAGATGGCAATCCCCTTGGGGGTTCCCGACGGGTCGGGTTCCTGCAGGGTCTCAAAGAGCGCCTTCGTGCCGCCTCTCTCCTGCTGGTTTTCATAGGGAAGAACCCGGACCGCGGCGTGCTCTTTCGCGTAGTCCATGGCCTCCTGCATGGTCATCGGCATGGTCACCTTCGGGATCACCCGGCGCCTGGACTGCATCGCAGCCGCCTCTGCGATCTTCTGCCAGCGCTCCACCTTTTTGGCCGCGCGCTTCTCGTCGAGCTTCATCACACACCGGTGCATCGACACCGGGATGATCTCGTACACGCCAAGCTCCACCGCCTTCTGGACGATGAGCTCCATCTTTTCCCCCTTGGGAAGGCCCTGAAAGAGGTAGGGCCGAACGGGAAGCTCCGTGTCTCCGGGGAGGATCTTGGTGCGGTGCAGGATGACCGCATCCTCCCGGTAGGATACCACCTCATAGCGGTAGTCCAGGTCCTTCTCGCCGTCGCTGACACTGACCTCCTCCCCGGGCCGCAGCCGGAGGACGTTTTTCATGTGGTTGACCTCCTCCCCCGTCACCACCAGCTCCTCTCCGACAAGATCTTCCGGTCTGGCAAAGATGTGCAGCATCGGTTGTCTCCTCCTGTTTTCCTGTGCCAAAAAAGGGACAGGAGTCTCTCCTCCTGTCCCGCCTTTGTCTTTCGTCTGCCTCAGATCTTTCTTCCGTACACGCAGCGCCACTCGCCCTGCTTTGCCGTCTCGACCTGGCCAAGTCCCTGGGCGCGCATGGCGGCCTCGACCTCGCCCTCTCTGCCGGCGACAATCCCGGAGGTGATGATCACGCCCCCGTCCTTTGCCGCCTTCACCAGGTGCGGCATCAGCGGCACCAGCACATCCGGCAGGATGTTGGCCGCCACGATCTCGTAGCGGTTTTCTCCGACCTCCTCCTGGGTCTTCGGATCATCGATCAGATTTCCCAGAATCAGCCGGAACTTCGAAGCGTCCACGCCGTTGGCCTCCAGGTTTTCCCGGATAGCGGGTTCCGCCATGGGATCCAGATCCGTCCCGACGGCGGAGGAAGCCCCCAGCATCAGGGCGAGGATCGAGAGGATGCCGCTCCCCGTGCCCACATCCAAGAGGTGGGTTTCGGGGGTCAGGTTCTTTCGGATCTCGCGGATGCAGAGCTGTGTGGTCTCATGCATGCCGGTT
The DNA here is from genome assembly GCA_022483465.1 of Lachnospiraceae bacterium. Classification (GTDB taxonomy): domain Bacteria; phylum Bacillota; class Clostridia; order Lachnospirales; family Lachnospiraceae; genus CAG-791. The sequence goes on from JAKVNF010000001.1 coordinate 1,392,524, forward strand.
CCGAAGGCCGTGCCCGGATCGATGTGAAAGGTGACGGCCGGAACTGCCTCCGGCACCGCGGGCTTCTCCCAGGAGGGGAGCACCAGGATGTCGTCGATCCAGAACTGGTGGAAGTACTGCTTCCAGTTGTTCATCCAGTCCACGTCCTCGGTGATCTCGATGGAGACCGTGCCGTCGCCGATGGCGTCGCAGGTGGTCCGAAGCTCCCGAATCTTCTCCTCCATGGAGGCTTTCACCTCTTCCGGCGTCACCTTCCGTCCCGACTGCTCCGGGACAGAGGCCAGGGAGCCGCCGCTTTCAGCAGCGGAGCCGATCTCACCGGGCTCCTCCAGAAGGAGGGTTCCGTCCTCCTCCAGCGGCACGTAGAAGCTGACGACGGCCAGGCCGTCGTCCGGCTTCTCCTCCGGCATGATGTCCACAAACATCTGCTCTTTTTCCTGTGCCGTCAGCGGCACGTGGTCCTCGATCTGGGCACCGTACAGGCCGACATCGGTCATCCCGGCAATCAGGATGTCCTCCGCCTCACTGGTGGTGCGCACCTTGAATCTCATCCAGCGCATGCGCTTGTCCCTCTGTCTGGTTTTCTACCGGGCCTGCTGCTTCTCACTTCTTGCCGAAAAAGCCGCGCTTGCCCTTCTTCTTTTCCTTGCCTTCGCTCTCGCCCTCTTCCGGCTCCTCTGCCGCGGAGAGGCTTCCGCCGGTCAGGCGGTCAAACTCCATCAGCGCGTCCTTGGCCTCGCGGGAGAGCTTGGTCGGCGTCTCCACCACAAGGGTCACGTACTGATCGCCGCGGACGTTCTTGTTCTGGAGCGTCGGCACGCCCTTGCTGCGAAGGCGGACCCGGGTACCCGTCTGGGTGCCGGGCTTGACGTCATAGGCCACCTTGCCGTCCACGGTCTCGATCAGGACCGTGGCGCCCAGTGCTGCCTGGGCGAAGGAGATCTTCACCTGGGAGTAGATGTCATACTCCTGGCGCACGAACCTGGGATCGTCCGCAACGACCACCTCGACCAGAAGGTCACCGCGGGGGCCGCCGTTGATGCCAGGCTCACCCTTCTCGCGGATGCGCACACTCTGGCCGTTGTCGATGCCCGCGGGGATCGAGACGGAGATCGTCTTGCGGCTCGTGGTATAGCCGGTGCCGCCGCAGGTGGTGCACTTGTTCTCAATGACCTTGCCGGTACCGCCGCAGTCCGGGCAGGTGGTCACGTTCTGGACCGTGCCGAAGAAGGACTGCTGCTGGTAGACCACCTGGCCTCTGCCGTTGCAGCGCGGACACATCTTGGGGCTGGTGCCGGGCTTGGCGCCGGTGCCGCCGCAGGTGGGGCAGGGGTCCTTCATATTTAAAGTGACTTCCTTCTCGCAGCCGAACACCGCTTCCTGGAAGGAGACGCGGACCGAGGTGCGGATGTTGGACCCCTTCATGGGTCCGCTCCGGGCACCGCCCCGCTGCCGGCTGCCGGTGCCGAAGAGATCTCCGAAGATGTCCCCGAAGATGTCTCCGAAGTCCGCGCTGTTGAAGTCGAAGCCGCCGGAGCCGAAGCCGCCGGTCCCGTCGAAGGCGCTGTGGCCGTAGCGGTCATACTGGGCGCGCTTCTCCTTGTCACCGAGGACGGCATATGCCTCAGAAGCCTCTTTGAACTTCCTCTCCGCCTCCTTGTCCCCGGGGTTTACATCCGGGTGATACTTCTTGGCCAGGGTGCGGTAGGCCTTCTTGATCTCCTCTTCCGTTGCGGTTCTGGGCACGCCCAGTACCTCATAATAATCACGCTTTTGCTCTGCCATGTCTGTCCTCACTCAGATATAGCCCAGTGCGGAAACCCGCCTGGGCTATATGATTCTGACATTTCTCTTTTCATTTGTAAAGCCCGCGGCGCCTTTGACAGCGCCCCGGGTTTTACGAATCAGAAAGAATATTTCAATCTGCGGATCAGACTTCTCTGTAGTCGCCGTCGACTACGTTGTCATCCTTGCCGCCGTTGGAGCCGGCATTGTTGTTCGTTCCGGCACCTGCTCCGGGCTGCGGGCCGGCACCTGCTGCGCCGCCCTGCGGATTTGCCTGGTTGTACATCTGTGCGAACAGCGCCTGGGCGTCGTTCATCAGCTTCTCCTTGCCGGACTTTAATGCATCCACATCGGCATCGCTGATGTCGACCTGGTCCTTGGTGCGGTCAAGCACGGTCTTCAGGGAAGCAATATCAGCCTCGACCGTGGACTTCTGATCGGAAGCGATCTTGTCGCCGACCTCCTTCAGAGCCTTCTCGGTCTGGAACACGAAGCTGTCAGCATCGTTTCTCGCATCGATGGCGTCCTTGCGCTTCTTGTCCTGTGCCTCATACTGCTTCGCATCGTTGACAGCCTTCTCGATATCCGCATCGCTCATGCCGGAACCTCCGGTGATGGTGATGTGCTGCTCCTTGCCGGTGCCCAGATCCTTTGCGGAAACGGTCACAATGCCGTTGGCATCGATATCGAAGGTGACCTCAATCTGCGGCACACCTCTCATTGCCGGCGGAATTCCATCCAGTCGGAACTGGCCGAGGGACTTGTTGTCCTTTGCGAACTTACGCTCGCCCTGCAGGACGTTGATATCCACAGCGGTCTGGTTATCTGCTGCAGTCGAGAAGATCTGGCTCTTCTTGGTCGGGATCGTGGTGTTTCTCTCGATGAGGGGTGTTGCAATACCTCCCATGGTCTCGATGGAGAGTGTCAGAGGCGTGACATCCAGGAGCAGGACATCGCCCGCACCGGCATCGCCGGCGAGCTTGCCGCCCTGAATAGCAGCACCGATGGCAACGCACTCATCGGGGTTGAGGTTCTTGGAAGGCTCATGGCCGGTCAGCTGCTGCACCTTCTCCTGCACGCAGGGGACACGAGTGGATCCGCCAACCAGCAGGACCTTTCCGAGATCTGCATTGGTCAGGCCTGCATCCCTCATAGCGTTCTGCACCGGGATGGCAGTCCTGTCAACGAGATCACTGATCAGCTCCTCGAACTTTGCTCTGGTCAGGTTCATATCGAAGTGCTTCGGGCCATCTGCCGTTGCGGTGATGAAAGGAAGGTTGATGTTCGTGGTGTTGGCAGCGGACAGCTCCTTCTTTGCCTTCTCAGCAGCTTCCTTGAGTCTCTGCATGGCCATCTTATCAGTGGAGAGATCAACACCCTCTTTTGCCTTGAACTCGCTGACCATCCAGTCCATGATGCGGTTATCGAAGTCATCGCCGCCGAGGTTGGTATCGCCGTTCGTGGCAAGCACCTCGATGACGCCGTCGCCGATCTCGATGATGGAGACATCGAAGGTGCCGCCGCCGAGATCGTAGACCATGATCTTCTGCTCTTTTTCATTGTCCAGGCCGTATGCCAGTGCAGCAGCCGTGGGCTCGTTGATGATTCTCTTGACATCCAGGCCTGCGATCTTGCCTGCATCCTTGGTTGCCTGACGCTGTGCATCATTGAAGTATGCAGGGACCGTGATGACGGCCTCGGTGACGGGCTCACCCAGATAGCTCTCTGCATCTGCCTTCAGCTTCTGAAGGATCATTGCGGAGATCTGCTGCGGGGAGTACTGCTTCCCGTTCAGGGTGGTCATCTGGTTCGTGCCCATCTTTCTCTTGATAGAGGAGACGGTGTTATCAGCGTTGGTGACTGCCTGGCGCTTTGCCGGCTCACCGACGAGTCTCTCTCCGTTCTTGGTAAATGCTACGACGGAAGGGGTGGTTCTCGCACCCTCCTGGTTTGCGATGACGGTGGGCTTGCCGCCCTCCATCACTGCCACGCAGCTGTTTGTGGTTCCCAAATCGATACCGATAATCTTACTCATATCTACCTCCATGGCCCGTTCCGGCCACTGTTTCCCCCGACAGGTCTTTCTCTGACCGTGCACCCGTCGGATTGTATCCTCTTTCCAAATTCATGTCAGGCAGCGCTGCGCGCTGCGGATTTTGTTATTTGACCACGCTCACCATGCTGTGGCGAAGCACCTGGTCGTGGTAGAGATAGCCCTTCTGGAGCTCCTTTGCCACGGTGCCAGATTCCTGCTCTTCGCTCTCCACCTGCATCACGGCGTTGTGGAACTTGGGATCAAATTCCTTGCCCTCGCACTCGATGGCCTTGACCCCCAGGTCCTCCAGCTGCTTGGTCAGCTGCTGGTAGACCTTTTCCATGCCCTGATAAAAGGCATCTTTCTTCTCCTCTTCGGTGACGGTGGCGAAGCCCCGCTCGAAGTTGTCGACAATCGGAAGGATCTTTTCGATGACGCTCTTCTCGCCCATCGAGAACATCTGCTCCTTCTCCTTGTCTGTCCGCTTGCGGTAGTTGTCGAACTCTGCCATCTGGCGGACCACCTTGTCCTGCAGGGACTGCACCTGATCTTTCAGTGCCTGCTTTTCCTTGTCGGGCTTCTTCTTGAAAAAGCCCTTCGAATCCTCAGCGGCATCTGCTGCGCCGCTGTCGGCTGTTGTCTGCTCTTTGGTCTCGGCCTGCGGTGCGGCGGCCTTTTCCTCGGTCTCCTTCGCGGCCTTGCTCTCCTCGGTCTTCTTCTCCTGACCGGTGTTGTCCTGTTTTGTCTTTTCTTCTTCTGCCATTTAAAAAACTGCCTCCCTAAGGTCACTCTTTCTTGTACAATTCGTCCATCTGCTTCATGATCTGCTCGAGGACGCCAAACACCCTGTCGTAGTCCATGCGCTTGGGACCGATCACACCGACCGTTCCCTTCATGCCCTCGCCCAGGTCGTAGGTTGCCGTGACCACGCTGCAGTCCTGCATGGCCGCCACCGGCATCTCGTTGCCGATGTAGACCTGGATGCCGTTGTTGTCCGGATCCTGCAGGGTCTCCTTGACGATGTTGCCCAGGTTCTTCTTATCCTCGAAGTCACTGATCAGCTCCGTCGCATGCTCACCGGAGAGCTCCGGATACTTGAAGATGTTCGTGGCGCCGCTGGTGTAGATCTTGGGCTTGTCGTCCGGATGGATCGCCTCCGCGGCGGAGTCGATGACGTTCGCCACGATGGTGCTATGAATGCCGGCCTGCCGCTTGATCTCCGTGATCAGTCCCAGGTTGATGTCCTCCACTGAGAGCCCGCACAGGCTGTTGTTCAGCAGCATGTTCAGGCGAAGCAGTGTCTTCGCATCGAGCTCCTCGCCGATGTGAATCATGGTGTTGCGCACCAGGTTTCCCTCGATGACAATCACCGCCAGCACGGTCTCCGGGTCCACCTGGGAGAGCTGCACGAACTTGATCTTGTTCCTCTTGACCACCGGCGCCGAGATCATCGACGCGTAGTTCGTGTTCACCGCCAGGAGTTTTGCCACCTGCTGCAACAGGTTCTCCAGGTGATCCTGCTTCTCCAGCAGAACCTCCTTCAGGTCGCTGACTTCCTTCTTCTCATTGCGAAGCATGTCATCGACGTAAATGCGGTATCCCTTATCTGTCGGGATTCTTCCTGCAGAGGTGTGCGGCTGCATAATCAGCCCCATCTCCTCCAGATCCGACATCTCATTCCGGATGGTCGCCGAACTCAGATTCAGATCCGTGTACTTGGAAATCGTTCTGCTTCCTACCGGTTCACCGGTTTCGAGATAGTTGCGGATAATGGCCTGCAGGATTTTCATTTTTCGTTCAGGCAGTTCCATTATTCCCTCCGTATCCGATTGGAGCTTGTTAGCACTCGCTTTCATTGAGTGCTAACATCTACAGTGCATAAGATAGCACCATTGCGAGACCATGTCAACACGGTCCCGGGGAAGAATTATGAACAAAGCGTGAAGGTTTTCAAAAGGAATTCCAAAGGCGATCCCGCTGTTTTGCCTCCTGCCGCCGTGTTTTCGCTTCGTCCCAAGGAGCGCGCAGGGCGACTAGCCTTTCCAAAACCGGTTCTCAGGCGCGCTCTTTTTTGCGCAGGAAGCGGACTGGAAATTCCCACAAAGAGCGCCAAAAAGGCAGGATTCTCCTGCCTTTCCGGGATGCTTTCCATGTCACGGCCGGTGCCGCAATGTTGGAAATCTACATATTTAATTTGGATGACAGGATCTGCGCGAAAATCCCTCCCAAAGAGCTGCCGAGCGGGCAGTTCTTCAGGAGGGATGGAAAAAGCAGGAAATTTCGTGATCCAGAGTGGAAAATGAGGATTTTGTATTGACCGACAGTAAGGGTCTCTCGGTTGTTTCACTTCTCCGACTGTATATAGGAGGAATTTCCTGCTGCTGACAACAGCAGTTTGCAGGGCGCGTCCTGGCTGGAAACGCGGAGGGGGAAAAGGGGGAAACGAAAAGCGCTTCCAGCCCGGAACTTTCCTGCATCCAACATGGTATTCCGGTGCTGTTATCTTCTCACACCGGCCTTTTCCAGCTTTCTTCCTTCCACATTTGCTGTCTCACAGCTTGGTGCGACCGTCCGTCCCGATAGAGATCGCTGTAGACTTCCGGATTGTCTGCCATAGTCTCCTCCTCTTTCAAAAATTCTAGAGGGTTGCCCGTGTCATTGTCCTTTGCTGTTTTCATCTGAATTTTACTGAGGCAGATTTCCATCCGAATTTCCGCGGTCTGCCTCCGCCTCCTTCACAGAGGGCCCGGAAATTTTCGCGTCCTTTTCTGCCTTTCCTCCTCCGGCGCCTTTTCCCCCATCCGCCGGATTCCGGAGACAACAAAGGCCAGCCTGGCGTCCATGCGGTATTTCATTCAGATTTGGTTACCCCGTCCTCCTGTCCGATCGGGAGGTTTCCGGGAGACAAAATAAGAGGAAGCAGGCGAACCTGCTCCCTCTCTCTGCTTAATATGCAGTGACAGCTCAGATATCGAAGCTCAGCTGCTCGGTCTCGTTGACCAGCACATAGGCCTTCTTCTCATCGGGCTTTGCATAGATCTTAACGGACTTGATGTCGTTGACATCTCTGCCCATGTCATACTGCCACACATCCTTTGCGGACTGAACCAGGCGCTCCTCAGTGTAGTCATTGCCATTGAACTGCAGGATGACTTCTGCCTTGAGCTCTGCCTTCTTCGGTGCAGCTGCCTTCTTGGCAGGTGCCTTTGCGGCCGGCTTCTTTGCGGTGGTCTTTGCTGCTGCGGTGGTCTTCTTCTCTTCCATTGCCTTCGCCTCTTTCTTCTCCTCTGTCTTCGCTGCTGCAGGTGTCACTGCAGCGGCTGCTGCTTTCTTCTCCGGTTCTGCTTTCTTTGCCTTTGCAGGCGCTTCCGGGGCTTTCACTGTCTCAGGGGTCTTGATGACTCCGGACTTGACCTTTGCGGTGGGCTTCTTTTCAGCCATGACTCTCTCCTTTCGACCGGACGATGCCATACTCAGCTGTCTAATCCTTGTCTTTTTGATCTGTGAGTTAAGTTAGCACACGGAAGAAGGGATGTCAACAAAGTTTACTGAAAAAGAGCACGAACGTTTGGGCATATTGCTGATTTTGTGGAATCCTCTTGCAAAACGACATTTTTCGTGCTCTGTTTTGGGCAATTTACCCTCTGAGAGCAAAGTACAGGATGACGGCCGCGCCCAGGGCGATGCGGTACCAGCCGAAGACCTTGAAGTCGTGCCGGCGGATGTAGTTCATCAGGAACCGGATGATGAACATGGACACCACAAAGGCGACCACCATGCCCACTGCCAGGATGAGCTTCTCATCCCCGGAAAGGGCGCCGTTGTACTTGACCATCTTGAGGAGGGAGGCACCTGCCATGACGGGGATCGCCAGGACGAAGGTGAACTCCGCCGCGACCGTGCGGGAGACCCCGATGACCAGGCCGCCGATGATCGTAGAGCCGGAGCGGGAGGTGCCGGGCAGGCAGGCCGCAACCAGCTGGAACAGGCCGATGGCAAAGGCATCCTTGTAGGAGAGCTCGTCCAGGTTCTGGACCCGGGCCGGCTCATTCTTCTTCGCCTCGCGGTTCTCGACGACCAGGAAGGCCGCGCCCACGAGGATCAGCATGATGGACACCACCGCCCAGTTGTAGAGGTGCTCATCCAGCCAGTCGTCCAGCAGAACGCCCACCACAGCCGCCGGAATGCAGGCGACGATCGTCTTGGCCCAGAGCTGCAGGGTGTTCTTCTTCCACACGATCCGGGTGCGCTTGCGGTGCTTCTTAATGCCCAGGGGCCAGATGGTGTTCCAGTACAGGAGGATGACGGCGAGGATCGCGCCGAACTGGATCACCACCAGGAACAGGTTCCAGAACTCCTCCGAGACATCGAGTTTGACGAACTCGTTCAACAGGATCATGTGTCCGGTGCTGGAGACCGGAAGCCACTCCGTGACACCTTCCACCAGGCCAAAGAGGGCCGCTTTCAGCAGATTCAGACTCATCGATTCGGGTACTCCTTTTCCACAAATTCCCGGATGACCGGGAGCGAACGCTTCACTTTTTCGGTGGCAATGCAGTAGGCGACCCGGAAGTACCCAGGGGCGTGGAAGCCCTCACAGGGGACAAAGATCAGGTCATACTTCATGGCCTTTTTGCAAAAGGCCTCTGCGCTCTCCTCCAGTGCCTTCGGTATCAGGTAGAACGTTCCGCCCGGACGGGGGACCGTAAAGCCAAGCTCGACAAAGGTATCATACAGAAGGTTCCTGTTCGTCTCATAGACGGACAGGTCGGAGGTCTCATCCGCCACCTCGGCCACGGCGCGCTGGATCAGAGAGGAGGGGCAGTTGTGTCCGATGCCGCGGGAGATCTGGCCGAGCATCGGGACCAGCACGTCCGCTCCCTCGCAGCCCGGATTCACCGCCACGTACCCGATTCGCTCTCCGGGGACGGAGAGGGACTTGGAGAAGGAGTAGCAGGTCAGCGTATCCTGATAGAAGGATGCCGGGTAGGGCACGGTCTTGTGGTCAAAGGCGATCTCCCGGTAGGGCTCGTCGGAGATCAGGAAGATGTGGTGGCCGAAGGCCTTCGACTTCGCCGAAAGGAGTTCTGCCAGGCGCGTCAGCGTCTCCTCCGAGTAGACCACGCCCGAGGGGTTGTTCGGGGAGTTGATCAGCACCGCCGCCGTGTTCTCGTTCAGCATCTCTTCCAGGGCGTCAAAGTTGATCTGGAAATCCGGGTACTTGGCCGGGACGATCCGCATGCGGGCACCGGTCTCCCCGATGTAGGGGCCGTATTCCGGGAAGAAGGGCGCAAAGACCAGGACGTCCTGTCCGGGCTCTGTCACCGCCCGCAGGGCGTGGGCAATGGCGCCGGCACAGCCGCTGGTGGGGAAGATGAGCTCCGGGGTGTAGGGGATGGAAAAGCGCCTGGCAAGGGAGGCGGCGAGCTTCTCCTTTACGTCCGGAAGACCAAGGCTCGGGCTGTAGCCGTGGAGCTGCACCGGGTCCATCGTGTCCAGGAGATTCTTTGCTGCTGCAGTAAAGTCCTCCGGCGTCGGAACGGAAGGATTTCCCAGGCTGTAGTCGAAGACATTCTCATACCCGATCTCCTTCCCCCGCGCGGTGGCGTACTCTGAGAGCTCCCGGATCACGGACTTGTGGCCCAGCATATCCAGGTAGTGCTGATTGATCATGGCAGCCTCCTCTTTTCTTCTGCGAAAGTTTCGGTTTATTCTACCGCAGCGGGATTGGGAAATAAAGCATATCGGCAGATTCCGTCCTCCTCTTCCGGAAGTTCTGAAAAGCCCAGGGAGAGAAGAAGCCGCCGCGAGGGAAGGTTGTCCTTGGCGGTCTTTGCCGCAACGCCCGGAAACTGTAAGACGCGCCGCTCATAGGAAAGGGCTGCCTGCACCGCCTCCCTGGCATAGCCCTGCCCCCGCCGGTCCTTTCGGATGAGGTAGCCGATCTCCGCAGGTGCGGAGGCGCTGCCGGGGACCCCAAAGCCGGCCCGCCCCACCAGCTCCAGGGTCTTCTTCTCGATGACCGCCCAGTAGCCGTAGCCCGCAAGCCCGTACACCTTCTCGATGTAGGCGGCGAGAATCTTTTTCTCCTCCTCCCGATCTTCCGACAGGGGCGGGAGGTAGCGCTTTGCTACCTCGTCATAGCAGGCATAGAGGGCAGGCAGATCCTGCAGCGTCATCTCCCGCAGGTAGAGCCGCGGCGTCTCCTCAATGATCCAGGGGAGGTGGTAGAGCCTTCGGTAGATCCGCTCAAAGTCCGCCGCGTCGATGTCCCAGGGGGTGGAGACGAGCACCTTCGCCCCGGAAAAGTCCGGGGCATCCCCCTTTTCCGGCAGCACGCAGGCGCAGGGGATGCCCCGCATCCGGAGATCCTCAAAGGCGCGGTCGTCCAGGGCAAGATAGAGCGTCCCCTTTGCGCCCGCTTCGGGGGGCGCGAAGGAGAACGCCGGGTCCCCCGGGACCCGGCTTGCCTGAAGCTTTTCCAGGACCTCCCGGGCGCCCTTTCCCATGGGGGCGACCTGTCTCAGCAGTTGTTTGGTCAGCATGGATTCGTTCATATTTCGTTCACAAAACCGTTACGGTTTATTCAAAACCGGGTTAAACTTTGTCCATGAATGGAGGATACTATAAAAAGCGTAGAGATCAACAAGATCGATACCTCATACAACAACTTTTTCATAATGTGCCGGGTATCTTCGGATACCCGGCATCCTCCCTTTTCAGGGGTTTTTCTTTCTGAGGGGATGTCACACAGCTTCTTGTTGGAAGCGTTCTTCGCTTCTTTTCTCCTTTTCTGCAAAGGCTCCCGGCGGGGCAGCAGATCCGATCTGCCGCCTCCGCCCGGGAGCCTTTGTGGTGGTCTTGTTCTGTTGTCTTTGCTCAGGCGCCGGCGCCCTGCTTCTCCGAGGAGAGCAGGATTCGGTCGTTGTCGAGCTTTTCGCCTGCCCGCTGGGCAAACTTCTCCAAAAGGTCCTGCACCGTCATCTGGCTGCGCTCGACGCCGGACACATCCAGTACGATCCGGCCGCTATCCATCATCAGGGTGCGGTTTCCCATCTCCAGCGCCTGGGTCATGTTGTGGGTGACCATCAGGCAGGTGATGTGCTTCTCCTCGACGATCTTCTTGGTGAGCTCCAGGACCTTGGCCGCCGTTGCGGGGTCCAGGGCCGCCGTGTGCTCATCCAGAAGCAGGAGTTTCGGCGTGACGATCGTCGCCATGAGGAGCGTCAGCGCCTGGCGCTGGCCGCCGGAGAGCAGCCCCACCTGGGTGGACATGCGGTCCTCCAGACCCATGTCGAGCAGGGAGAGCTTCTCCCGAAACAGCTCCTCGTCCTTTTTGCTGATCGTCGTGAAGCTCTGGGCAATGCGCCGGCCCAGGCTCTTCTTTTGGGGATCGGAGGCCCGAAGGTAGGCGATCGAGAGGTTCTCCTCAATCGTCATGTGGGGCGCGGTGCCCATCAGGGGATCCTGGAACAGGCGGCCGATGACGCGGCTTCGCTTGTGCTCCGGCAGAAACGTGATGTCCTGCCCGTCCAGGATGATCGTGCCGGAGTCGGTCAGAAAGGACCCGGCGATCGCGTTGAACAGGGTGGACTTGCCGGCACCGTTGGAGCCGACAATCGTCGCAAAGTCCCCGTCCGCCAGGTGCAGGGAGAGGTCCACCAGGGCCCGCTTCTCGTTGACCGTGCCGGGGTGGAAGGTCTTACAGATGGAATCAATCTCGAGCATTACCGCATTCCCTCCTTTTCCCGGCTCTGCCTGGCCTTTGCCATGCGCTCTTTGCGCGTGCGGATCTTGCGGGACTCAAAGACGATGAGCCGCCTTGCCTCCGGCGCGGCGATGGCCACGGCGACGATCAGGGCCGAGACCAGCTTGAAGGCCTCGGTCGGGACATTGAGCCGAAGGGCAATCGCCATGATGAAGCGGTAGAGCACCGCACCGGCGACGACGCCGGCGATGCGCACCAGCATCCTGCCCCGGCCAAAGAGCGTCTCCCCGATGATCAGGGAGGCCAGGGCGATGGTCACCATGCCGGTGCCCAGGTTGATGTCGGACATCTTGTTGTACTGGGCGATCAGGGAGCCGGCAAGGCCGGTCAGCGCGTTGGACAGGCACAGCCCGATGATCACCATCAGGTTCGGATTGATCGAGGAGGCACGCACCATGGGGCGGCTGTCGCCGGTCGCCCGGATCGAGAGGCCAAGCCGGGTCTTTAAGAAGAAGTTCAGGAGGATGACCACCACCGCCACAATGAGAAGCAGCAGGAAGAAGTCACTCCAGGACGACCAGACGGAGCTGTCCGAGAGGCCGCTCCACAGCGAGAACACCGTGTCCGTGCCGAAGATCGACACGTTGGAGGAAAAGCCCATCACCGCCAGGTTGATCGTGTAGAGGCCGGTGTTCACGATGATGCCGGCCAGAATCGAGGGGACTCCGAACACGGTCTGCAGAATGGCCGTCACAAAGCCGGAGCAGACGCCGGCCAGCATCGCGGCGAAGATGCCGGCGATGGGATGCCCCGACACCGTCATCACAGCGCCCACGGCGCATCCCAGGGTATAGCAGCCGTCTGTGGAGAGATCGCAGATGTCGAGGATGGAAAAGCTCACAAACAGGGACAGCGCGATCAGGGAGTAGATCAGGCCCACTTCCAGTGCCGTCTGCACGATGCCGACCGTAAAAAAGCCCACGGTGTTACCTCCTTACCAGAGAACAGGTTACAGGAATGAAAGAGAGATTCAACTCAGTCGGTGAAGTTCTCGCCGGTGGTGATCTCCTGGATGTCAGAGCAGTACGGTGCGAATGCCTGCTCCACGGTGTCGAGGTCGATGCCAAGCGCCGAAGCGGTGTCGGTGTTGATCGTCGCAATGCCGCTGTCGAGGGTCACAACCGGATAGGTGGCAGGATCTGCGCCGCCCAGGACGTCCACAACGATGTCACCGGTCTTGGTGCCCAGGTCTGCGTAGTTGATACCGAAGCCAAGGAATGCGCCGTTGAGGGCGAAGGAATCCGCGCCGGTGTAGTGCGGGATACCGGCATCGATGAACTTCTCATAGATGGCGAGCTCGGCGTTCATGATGGTGTTGTCGGTGGGGGTGAAGACCGCATCCACGCCGTCTGCGATCAGCGCGTCCACTGCCTGGTTGATCTCATCCGTGGAGGTTCCAGTGCGCTCGGTGTAGGCAATGCCCTTGTCATCCAGGAAGGCCTTCGCGTCGGCGATTGCCTTGGTGGAGGAGTCCTCACTCTTGGAGTAGAGCAGGCCGATCTTGTCCGCATCCGGGTTCTGGGCGAAGATCAGGTTCATGATGGCGTCGGTGTTCAGCGCGTCGCTGGTGCCGGTGATGTTGGCGCCGGGGGCGTCATTGGAGGCGACCAGGCCTGCGCCCTCGGGATCGGTGACTGCCGAGAAGATGATCGGGGTGTCCGTTCCCTCAAACACGGACTGCATGATCTGCGCCGTGGGGGTGGCGATGGCGACCACGATGTCCACGCCGTCGTCCTTGAGCTGGGCACCGATCTGGTTCAGGGTCGTGGCGTCGCCCTCGCCGTTGAAGAAGTAATCCTGATAGTCATAGGTGGCACCGGTCTCGGCGGCCTTGGCATCCAGCTCCTTCTCGACGTACTCGGTGATCTGGTTCAGGGAGGCGTGGTCCATGTACTGGACAATGCCGACCTTGTAAGTCTTGCCGGACTGGTCCGTGATCTGCGCTGTGGTCTGGGCCTCGGTGGCGGCTGCTGTCGTCTCCTCTGCGGCCGCCGCGGTCTGGGCCTCGGGGGCTGCCTGCGTCGAAGCCGTGGTGGTTTCCGTGGAGGAGCTGCTTGCCCCACAGCCTGCCAGAGCGGCACCGGAAATTGCCAGTGCGGTCATTGCTGCCAATGCTCTCTTTCTCATAATGCTACCTCCTCGCCTTTTCGGCAAATGAAAAAGCGTCCCGGAACCATTTCCGGAACATTTTTCCGAAAATAATTCTGAGACGCTAAAGAAATCTTTAACGCGGTGCCACTCATCTTGGCATAAAGCCCACTCTGCACGCACTAACATGCGCTCCGGACGGATCACGGTGTCGGAAGCCGTCAGCTCCTACCTCCCTCGCGGGAATCGGGCTGCCCTCAAAAGTCCATTCAGCGGTGATCTCCATGCGGCATTCCCACCAGCTGCCGCTCTCTGCGATGTCCATCGGACCGCCTACTTCTCTTTCTCACAGGTTTGCTTATGTAATTTTCCTCCTCGGCCTGCCGGCTTCGGATTGAGGTGATTCTAGTACAGCTCACCGGGAAAATCAACCGGTTTCTTACTGCTTTGCCTTTCCGCCGGTCACAAAGGACGCAATGTCATCGATTGCGGCCTGCTCATCGGCGCCCTCGGCAGAGACGTTCATCACATCCCCTGCGCCCAGATCCAGAGACATCATGCCCATGATGCTCTTTGCGTTGACGCGCTTGGTTCCGATCTCAATGTAGATCTTGCTGTCGTACTTGCTTGCCACCTGCACCAGCTCTGCAATCGGTCTCGCCTCAAGGCCGCCCTTGATCGCAACAACCATCGATTTCCTAATCATACTCCTCCTTCTTTCTCATCCTCCGCCCGACTGCGCTCTTCCTCTGCCAGCTCCGACAGCCGGCGCAGGCGGTGGTTGACACCGGATTTGCCGACCGGGGGATTGAGAAGGGCACCGAGCTCTGTCAGGGACAGCTCCGGATGCGCAAGCCGCACCTTTGCCATCTCCTGTAGATTCTCAGGCAGCTTCGCAAAGGACGACCGCTCCATCAGAAAACGGATATCCTCGATCTGTCTGCCTGAAGCAGCGACCGTCTTCTGGATGTTGGCCGCTTCGCAGTTGACCTGCCGGTTCACCTCGCCCCGCACCTGCTTCACCACCCGGAAGTTCTCAAATTTCAAGAGACTTCCGTGGGCGCCCAGGAGGGACAGGATGTCCGAGATGACTGCCGCATCCCGCGTGTACACAAATCTGCTCTTTTTCCGAACCGCGAGCTTGACCGGAATGCCCCGCCCCAGGAACAGATCCAGGACCAGGGAAGACAGATCCGATGCCGGGCACGCAAAGCCCAGCTGGTACTCCCGCGCCGGGTCCCCGAGGGTTCCCAGGCACAGAAACAGGTTCCGCAAAAAACTCCGCACCGCCTTGTCATTCCGCAGCGGAAGGCGGGACAGATCCCGCTTTTCCAAAAGCGTCCCTCTGGCATCCGCCGCGCCGCACAGCTGTGCCAGGCTCTTCACCTGGGTCTGCGGCAGCACATCGGACAGCACGAGGGGGCCGTTTTCCTCTTCGCCGCGCGATTCAGCAGTTATATTAGCGGTTTTCTGAAATAATGTAAAGCATTTTGTCAATGCCCTTCTGTCGTCCGTCTGCAATTCCAGCCGAAGCGCCCCGTCCGGCTGCCGGGAAAAGGTCCCGACGCACAGAAGCAGCGCCGCCAATCCCGCCTGCTGGGCGCCCCGGTCCTGGGAGACGTGCTGGAGGAGTTCCTCCTTTACTTCGTCCGCAAAAGTCACCCTTTACTTCCTCATGGAATCATTCCGGATGTCCCGGTGATAGAGCTTGATGCCGTAATCCCCCTTGTCCTTGAGCCGCCCATAGAGGTCATTGGCCAGCGTCACACTGCGGTGCTGGCCGCCGGTGCAGCCGATGGCGATCACCAGCTGGTTCTTTCCCTCCTTGACGTAGTAGGGAATCAGGAAGGTGATCATGTCCTGGAGTTTCTCCATGAACTGCTTCGTCTGGGGAAAGCTCTCCACATACTCCTGCACCGGGGTATCGTTTCCGGTCAGGTGCTTTAAGCTGTCGATGTAGTAGGGGTTTGGCAGAAAGCGCACGTCGAAGACCAGGTCCGCGTCCGCCGGGATCCCGTACTTGAAGCCGAAGCTCATGACATTGATCATCAGGGAGTTGTAGTGCTTGTTGTCCTGAAAGATCCGGATCAGCTCCTGCCGAAGCTCCCTCGTCAAAAGGTTCGAGGTGTCGATCACGTAGTCGGACTTGGACTTGATGTTCTTTAGGATCTCCCGCTCCCGGTGGATGCCGTCCTCCACCCGCCCCTCCGGGGAGAGCGGATGGGCCCGCCGGGACTCCTTGTAGCGCCGCACCAGCACCTCATCGCTGGCATCCATGAACAGGATCTCGTACCGGTACCCCCCTCTCCCGCAGGGCCGTCAGCACCTCCTCCACGTAGGCAAAGGGCTTGTCTGCCCGCACGTCGAGGCCCAGGGCGACCTTGCTGATGTCGGAGGCGGGCATCATGACGAGCTCCATGAACTTGTCGATGAGGCGCACCGGCAGGTTGTCCACGCAGTAGTAACCCTCGTCCTCCAGTATCTTGATGGCGGTGGCCTTTCCGCCGCCGCTCATTCCCGTCACGATCACAAAGCGCATATCGCCTCCGAGCTCTCTCAGAACTCTCCCAAAAAGATAACTTCCGGCTCCAGACGGATGCCGGAGTGTTCCTCCACGCGCCGCTGCACCTTTTGAATGACATTCCGGATGTCAGCTGAGGTGGCGTGATCTTTGTTGATCACAAAGCCGCAGTGCTTTTCGCTGACGCAGGCGCCGCCCACGCCAAAGCCGGCAAGGCCCGCCTCCTGGATGAGCTGCCCCGCAAAGTGCCCCTCGGGGCGCTTGAAGGTCGACCCGGCGCTGGGGTACTCCAGGGGCTGCTTGGCCTTTCGCCTTGCCGCATAGTCCGCCATCTTCGCCCGGATCTTCTCCGGATCCTCCGGGGTGAGCGCCATGGTGCAGGAGAGGGCAATCCAGCGGTGGGTCCGAAGCGCGCTCGTGCGATAGCCAAAGGCCATCTCCGCTGCCGGAAGGGTCCGCACCTCTCCGCTTTCCGTCAGGACCGTCACCGATTCCACGACCTGCCGCATCTCTCCGCCGTAGGCGCCGGCATTCATCACCAGGCCTCCGCCGACAGAGCCTGGGATGCCGGCCGCAAATTCCAGGCCGGAGAGCCCTGCTGCCGCGGCCGCGCCGGCTGCCGCAGCCAGGGAGGCGCCGGCCCCCGCCAAGAGATGGGTTCCTGTGACCTGGGTGCGCCCCAGGGCGCCGGAAGCAGGCTCCCTCTCCTCCCGCCCGGTGTCCGTCACCGGGATGCTGCCGCCCGTCAGGGTGACAATGCACCCCCGGTAGCCGCCGTCCCCTACAAGGAGGTTGGTGCCGCGGCCCAGGACCGTCAGGGGCTCTTTCTCCTCCCGAAGGAGGGAGAGGACGCGAAGGAGCGTTTTCTCCTCCTGTACCCGCACGAAATAGTCCGCCGGGCCCCCGGTCCGGAAGGAGATGTGCCGGGCCATCGGTTCATTTTCCAAAAAGTTGTCCGGTCCTGCTGCCGCCCGGAGGGCAGCCGCAAGCCCGCTGTGTTCACTCATCGTCATCGTCATGCTTTGTCGTCAGCGCCTTCTGCACCCGGTTGTAGAGCTCCTGGGCGGCATTGTAGCCCATCTGCTTCTGTCTGTGGTTGATGGCCGCAGATTCGCAGATGATGGCCAGGTTCCGTCCGGGGCGGATCGGAATCCGGTGGCAGACCACGCGGTTTCCGAGATATTCCGTGTACTCCTCCTCGAGGCCGAGGCGGTCATATTCCTTGTCCTTGTCCCACTCCTCGAGCTGGATCACCAGATCGATGTTCTGGGTGTCACGCACGCTCGCCACACCGAAGAGGGTCTTCACATCGATGATGCCGATGCCGCGCAGCTCGATGAAGTGCTTGGTGATATCCGGGGCCGAGCCCACCAGGGTCTCCTCACTGACCTTGCGGATCTCCACCACATCGTCGGATACCAGGCGGTGTCCGCGCTTGATCAGCTCCAGGGCCGCCTCGGACTTGCCGATGCCGCTCTCGCCGGTGATCAGAACGCCCTCGCCGTAGACATCCACCAGAACGCCGTGGATCGAGATGCAGGGCGCGAGGCGCACGTTCATCCAGCGGATCAGCTCCGCCATGAAGACGGAGGTTGCCTGCTTGGTCATCAGAATCGGCACCTGGTACTGCTCTGCATACTTCAGAAAGATCTCATCCGGGTGCAGCTCCCTGCAGAAGATGAAGCAGGGCTCGTGCATCTGGAACAGCTGATCGTAGATCTTCTCCTTCTGCTCGTCCGACATCTGCTGCATGTAGGAGTGCTCCACGAAGCCGATGATCTGAATGCGGGACGGGTCAAAGTGGGTGAAGTATCCCGTCAGCTGCACGCCGGGGCGGTTGATATCCGGCTGCTTGATCTTGATTCCGTCCGTTGCGATATCCGGCGTGAGATTGGTCAGATGCTCCTTCTCAATCACTTCGGTCAGTTTTACCGTTGCCATATCCTTTCCTTCCCCCGTTTTCCAGATGCCCCGGAAAATCGGTCCCCATAGGTTGTATGCCCAAACGGGCTGATGAAATTATAGCATACCGCGCCCGGCCATACGGACACGATTTGCACCCATCGCCCGGATTCCGGGGCGTTTCCGGTCTAGCAGGGCTCTCCGCTCTGCCAGACGAGGACAAAGCCCCGGTCCGCATAGGCGTGAAGGAGTGCCTCCCACTCCTCTTCCGATTTTCCCCGCCCCGGGATCTGCACCCTCTGCCCCGCTTCCTCGCCCTCGATGCACCAGTGATCCCCGGTCACATAGTAGAGCGAATCCTGTGCCCTGGCCCCGGTCAGGGGGTAGACGAGCTTCTTCTCACTCGGCGCCATCTTCTGGGACCTCCTCTTTCTTTTTGGGCTCCTCCTCCCGGAAGTAGTCGTACACCGCCTGGGCATCCTTTGCCGAGAGCTCCGGCACCTGCTCCAGGGTGTCCAGATCCGCCCGGATGATGTCGTCGATGGAGGCGAAATGCCGCATCAGCGCCTTCTTCTTCACCGGTCCGATCCCCGGGATGTCGTCGAGCCGGGAGTGGACCTGGGCCTTGCTGCGCAGGGACCTGTGGTACTCGATCGCAAAGCGGTGGGTTTCGTCCTGAATCCGCGTGATCAGCTTGAAGCCCTCGCTCCTGCGGTCGATGGGAATCTCCACGTTGTGGTAGTACAGGCCCCGTGTCCGGTGGTTGTCATCCTTCACCATGCCGGCCACCGGGATGGTGAGGTTGAGCTCCCGCAAAACGTCCAGGCAGATGTTCACCTGCCCTCTGCCGCCATCCATCAGGATCAGGTCCGGGAACTTTGTGAAGCTCCCGAAGGAGGCGTCCATGTCCTTTTCCTCCAGCTCCTCCCGCTCCTGCAGGCCGTGGGAGAAGCGCCTTGTCAGGACCTCCTTCATGCAGGCGTAGTCGTCTGGCCCCGCCACGGTCCGGATCCGGAACTTGCGGTAGTCCGATCGCTTGGGCTTTCCCTTCTCGTAGACCACCATGGAGCCCACGTTGGCAAAGCCGGAGATGTCGGAGATATCGTAGGACTCCATCCGGTCGAGATTGGGAAGGTGCAGCAGCGCCCCGATCTCCTTCACGGCGCCGATGGTCCGGCCCTCCTCGCGCTTTAGGCGCTCCCGGTCCTTGGAGAGGATGAGGGCGGCGTTCTCCATCGCGAGCTCCACGAGCTTCTCCTTCTGCCCCTTCTGGGGCACTTTGATCGTGACCTTTCCCTCCTTGCGCTGGCTCAGCCACTCCTCGATGACCCCCCGGTCCTCCACGTCCTCGGGCAGGTAGATCTCCCGGGGGATGTAGGGGGTGCCCGCGTAGAACTGCTTCAGGAACTCGGAGAGGATCTCCGCGGTGGTCTTGCCGCCCACGTGGTTCATGTAGAAGTGCTCCCGGCCGATGAGCCGGCCGTCCCGGACAAAGAAGGTCTGGATGACGGCATCCGCATCCGCGTTCTCCGGCTCCAGGGCGATGCCGCAGATGTCCTTGTCCTCGCCGACGCCCTCGGTCATCTTCTGCCGCTGGGAGACCGAGCGGACGGACTGGAGCAGATCCCGGTAGTGCGCCGCCTCCTCAAAGTTCAGGGCCTCGGAGGCGGCCTGCATCTTCGCGGTCAGGTCCTTCGTGACGGTCTCGTAGTTGCCGGAGAGAAACTCCACCGCAAGGTCCACCCGGTTCCGGTACTCCTCCTTCGACACCGCGCCGGCAAGACAGGGGCCGGTGCAGCGCTTCATGTAGTAGTTGAGGCAGGGCCGCTCCTTCCCGATGTCCCGGGGCAGCACCCGGTTGCAGTCCCGAAGGCCGTACATCCGATTCAGGAGCTCGATCGTGTCGTGCACCGCGTTGGCGCTCATGAAGGGCCCGAAGTACCGTGCCTTGTCCTTTTTACGGATCCTGGCCATCACGATTCTTGGATACTCCTCCCCGGTGGTCACCTTGATGTAGGGGTAGGTCTTGTCGTCCACGAGGAGCGTATTGTACTTTGGCCGGTGCTCCTTGATCAGATTGTTCTCGAGGATCAGCGCCTCAAGCTCCGAGTCGGTGACGATGTACTCAAAGTAGGCGATCTGCTTCACCATCTGGTCGATGGCGGGCCCCCGGCCGATGTTGGCGCGGAAGTAGGACCGCACCCGGTTGTGGAGGATCTTGGCCTTGCCCACGTAGATGATCACGTCGTTCTTGTCGTGCATGATGTAGACGCCGGGCTTTTTCGGCAGCTTGTGCAGCTCCTCCTGAATATCAAATTTTTCCTGCATGCCACTCGCTTTCTGACGTCAAAAAAAGGGTCGGTGCGCCCGGCCCTTTTCGTGTCCTGTACCACTGCTCAGTTCTTCTTGTTCTCGTCGTCGGAGAGGTCGGAGAGGGGAACGCCGGAGAAGCGCCCCACCGGGCCCTTCTTGGAGGCATCGGTCTCCTCCCCGGACGGGTTCTGCTTTGCCTCCTCTTTGGGAGCGGGAGATGGTGCCGGCGAAGGATCCGGGCCTGGGACCGGGTCCGGTGCAGGGGCTGCAGGCTCTGCCGGCGCCGTTTTTTCCTCCCCTGCCAGGTGATCCCTTGCCGGCTGTTCCCCTGCGGGCTCCTGGGGCAGGCCCTTGGCCTCCCGGTAGATGCGCATGAACTGCTTGCCGGTGATCGTCTCCTCCCGGATCAGATAGTCCGCAATGCGGTCCATGACATCCAGGTTCTGGGAGAGGATCTGCTTGGCCTCCTTGTAGCAGGCGTCGAGAATCTTGCGGACCTCCTCGTCCACCGCCGCTGCGGTGGCGTCCGCGCAGTTGAGGGCGGCCCGGCCGTCCAGGTACTGGCTCTCCACGGTGGCAAGGCCCATGATGCCGAAGCGCTCGCTCATGCCGTACTGGGTGACCATGGCCTTGGCGATGCCGGTCGCCCGCTCGATGTCGTTGGAGGCACCGGTGGTGATGCTCCGGAACTTGAGCTCCTCGGCAGCTCTGCCGCCCAGAAGGCCCACGATCATGTCGTGGAGCTCCTCCTTCGAGTTCAGGTAGTGCTCCTCCTCCGGGACCTGCATGACATAGCCCAGGGCGCCCATCGTGCGGGGCACGATCGTGATCTTCTGCACCGGCTCCGCGTTCTTCTGCACCGCGCTGATCAGCGCGTGGCCGACCTCGTGGTAGGAGACAATGCGCCGCTCCTCGGGGCTCATGATCCGATCCTTCTTCTCCTTGCCGACCAGCACCTGCTCCACGGCCTCGAACAGATCTTTCTGGGAGACGAACTCCCGGTGGTCCTTGACCGCGTTGATGGCGGCCTCGTTGATCATGTTGGCGAGATCCGAGCCGACGGCGCCGGAGGTGGCCAGGGCGATCTCGTTGAAGTCCACGGTCTCGTCCATCTTGACGTTCTTGGCGTGGACCTTCAGGATTGCAATTCTGCCCTTTAAATCCGGCCGGTCCACGATGATGCGGCGGTCAAAACGGCCGGGGCGCAAGAGCGCCTTGTCCAGGATCTCCGGGCGGTTTGTGGCGCCCAGCACCAGGATGCCCTTCTGGGAGTCGAAGCCGTCCATCTCGGACAAAAGCTGGTTGAGGGTCTGCTCCCGCTCCTCGTTGCCGCCGCCGTACTTGGAGTCACGGCTTCTGCCGATGGCATCGATCTCATCGATGAAGATGATGCAGGGGGCGTTCTTTGTCGCCTCCCGGAAGAGGTCACGCACACGGGAGGCGCCAACGCCTACGTAGAGCTCGATGAAATCCGAGCCCGTCAGGGAGAAGAACGGCACGTGGGCCTCTCCCGCGACGGCCTTGGCAAGGAGCGTTTTTCCGGTTCCGGGCGGGCCCACCAGGAGCGCGCCCTTGGGAAGCTTGGCACCGATCTTCGTGTACTTCTGGGGGTTGTGGAGAAAATCCACCACCTCCACCAGGGATTCCTTTGCCTCGTCCTCACCGGCCACATCCGCGAAGGTGACGCCGGTCTCGCGCTGCACGTACTCCTTGGCGTTGCTCTTGCCCACGCCGCCCATCATACCGCCGGAGCGGGACATTCTGCGGAAGAGCACCGAGAGCAGGGCCCACATCAGCAGGATCGGCAGGATGTAGGTCAAAATCACCGACAGGATCATGTTGGTGGAGTTGGGCACATCCGATGAGACGATGACGCCCGCGTCCAGCATCCGCTTCGTCAGCTGGTCATTGCTCTCCGCCAGTCCCGTGTAGTAGCGGAACCTGGCGTCGTCGTCCGACACCCCGCTCTGCTTGGGTGCGATATCAATGGAATTGGTCTCGATCACGACCCGGGCGATCTCGCCGTCGTCCACCATCTTCACGAACTGGGTGTAGGTGATCTCCGTCGTGGAGGTGGAGCTCGAGCCCATGAAGTAGCTCACAAACAAAAGGGTGACCAGGGCCGCAATCAGCAGAACCAGGAGGTTCTGTCCCTGCCGGCCCCGGCCGCCGCTGCCCTTTCCGCCGCTGCTCCGGTTATTGTCGTCATCATCATCTCCGTCCCCAAATCCGAAGAAATCCGACCGGCGGACCCGGTTCTGGAGATCATGCTCTTTGCTGCGTGCCCGGAATCTCTCAAAAATTTTTTTCAACTTTTTCTCCTCTGACCCTCCCGGCGCACGGGCATTCTGCCTTTGGGCCCATCGACGGGAGAATCTTTACTATTATATAGAGTCCGGAACAGGCAGGCAATTGGCGGATTGTGAAAATCTCATGAAAAGCGTATACTCGAGGCACCGGATCCGGCCCTCTGGGCGCCGGATTTTCCTTTGTCAGCTGATTTTCGTTCCGGGAGGGAACCGATATGGCAACCGAGAAGCTCTATGATGCAAGGCCCTATGACACCGAATTCACCTCGGAGGTGGTCTCCTGCGCGCCGGGCAAGGCGCCGGGAACCTGGCAGCTTGTCCTCGCCGGCACCCTGTTCTTCCCCGAGGAGGGCGGACAGACACCGGACCGGGGCACCATCGACGGGGCAAAGGTCTGCGACGTGCAGATTCAGGATGAGGTCATCACCCACACGGTAAAAAGAGCTGAACCCTTTGCTCCCGGCGCCAGCGTCCACGGCGTTCTCGACTGGGACCACCGCTTCTCCAACATGCAGAACCACTCCGGGGAGCACATCCTCTCGGGGCTCTTGCACAGCCTCTACGGCTTTGAGAACGTGGGCTTTCACCTCTCCGACCGCGAGGTGACTCTGGACACCTCCGGGCAGCTTACGAAGGAACAGCTCGATGACCTGGAGAGGCGGGCCAACGAGGTCGTGTACCGCAATGTCCCCGTCACCTGCGTCTATCCCCCGAAGGAGGCGCTCGCAAAGCTCTCCTACCGCAGCAAGAAGGAGATCGACGGCCCCGTCCGCATCGTCACCATCGAGGGCGTGGACGTCTGCGCCTGCTGCGCGCCCCACGTAGCCCACACCGGGGAGATCGGCCTGATCCGGATCCTGGACGTGATGCGCACCTCCTCCGGCATGCGCCTTACCATCCTCTGCGGCGGGCGGGCCCTGGCGGACACCAGAAAGAAGGAGGATGCCCTGGCTGCGATCTCCCATCTGGTGAACCTCCCGAAGGAGGAGGCCGCCGCGGGCGTGCAGCGCTTTGCCGACGAGATCGCGGCAAAGAAGGAGGAGATCAAGTCCCTCCAGGTGGAGCTCACCGCGGTGAAACTCGCCGCGATCCCCGGCGGGCAGACGAAAAACCTCTTCCTGTTTGAGGGGCCGCTCCCCAACATCGTCCAGCGAAACTTCGTCAACGGCCTGTGTGAGAAGACCTCGGGCCTTGCCGGGGTCTTTGCGGGCTCACCCCAGGGCGGGTACGTGTTTATCATCGGCGGCCGGGGACGGGATGCCCGGGAGGCGGCTTCCCTTTTGCGGGAGAAGCTCGGCGCCCGGGGCGGCGGAAAGCCCGAGATGGTGACGGGCTCCGTCCACGCAGAAGAAAAGCAGATCCGGGAGGCGCTCGCTGCGCTCTCCTGATCCCAAGGAGGCGCATATCTTGACCAGAAAACTTCCATCCAGGCAGCAGATCCAGACGCTGCTCCTTCTCATCGCGGGCAGCACGCTGATCGCCCTGGCGACCTTTTACGTGTTTGACCCGGCGGGGCTCATCACCGGGGGCTTCTCCGGCCTGGCCATCATCATCAAGTCCGTGACAGCCCGGGTTTTCGGCAGGGGCGTTCCCCTCTGGCTCTCGAGCCTGCTCCTCAACATCCCGGTGTTCCTCCTTGCCTGGAAGACCGACGGGCTCAGGAGCATCCTCAAGTCCGCCCTCTCCTGGCTGATCATGACCGCGGAGCTGGCCCTCTTTCCGTCCCATCCGCTGCTTCCCGACAACCTGCTTCTCGTCTCCATCTACGGCGGCGCGATGTACGGGGTCGGCACGGGGCTTCTTCTGACCGCCCACGCAACCAGCGGCGGCACGGACATGCTGGGCAACTCCCTGCACCACTTCCACTTCTTCCGGCGCTTCAGCATCGGGCGGATCATCCAGGTGTTGGACGGCACGGTCGTGATCCTCGGCCTTCTGGAATTCGGCCTGGAGCGCACGCTCTACGCCATCCTGTCGGTGTACCTGTGCGGAAAGCTCACCGACTACGTGATCGGTCGGGGTCTCTCCGCAAAGATCGCCCTCATCATCTCCAACTGCAACGATGCCATCGCCAAGGACATCATGAACGACCTCTCCCGCGGCGTCACCGGCCTCCAGGGCCGGGGCATGTACTCGGGCAAGAATCGGACGATCCTGGTCTGCATCTGCTCCAACAAGGACATCGTGGACATCAAGGAGATCGTCCACCGCTACGACCCCAGGGCCTTCTTCATCATCGGCAACGTCAACGAGGCCATGGGGGAGGGCTTTGTGGAGACCTGGAATTAAGTCTTCCGCTTCGGGATATCATCTGGCGCATTTTTCAGTACACAAACCCACCGGGGAGAGCTCTCGCTCCCCCCGGTGGGTTTGTTGTCTGGTTTGTCTGGTCTGGTTTGCGTGTTTGGTTCGTGTTACCTATTCGTGGTTGTCTGAAGCATGGAAACGGTCCATTGTGGGTGTATCGGTTACTGGTGCGGGAACGGGATGCCCGCGGACTGCATCTTTCTTGCGACGGCTGCCATGTACTCGTCGGCGCCGTTCCTGAAGGGGCCGTAGACGCCGAGCACCACGTCCAGGAAGTCGTTGTACTCGGGGCTCACGTGGGTCTTACAGTGGGTGATCTCGGCCTTCTCATTGGTCAGGACAAAGCCGTAGGCGTAGAAGTCGTGGAGCACGCCGTCCCGGTCATGGCCGCCGAAGTGGCTCTGCATGACAAAGCCGTTGTCGGATGGCCAGCACTGGAAGCCGAGGATGGTCCAGTCCGGAAGGGTGATGCAGTAGGTCGGGGCCTCCATGGTGGCGGACTGCTGCACGGTCATCGGCGTGGTGTCGAGATCGATCTTGTTGTACTCGGCGTGGGGCGAATTTCCACTCCTCGTAGGTGGCGCCGTCCTCCACGGTCTTCTTCAGATAGGCGGCACGGTAGCTCTACGCCATCTTTCTGTGATGTGTGATTCTCTCTCCAAGCGTCATTTCTGTTCTCTGCAGCCTCTTCTCAGAAATCTGTCAGGGCGACGTCGCTCAGTGCCCAGCCTTCCACGACACGGACGCCGATGGGTTCCGGGTTCTCCTTAAACTGCACGAACTCCATCGTGTTCTGGGTGAACGCCTTCCCCGTCTCGATGTTCCGGATGGTAACCGTGTAGCGGATCGCGCACCAGTTGTCGCGGATGATCATGTTCTCAAAATTGCCCAGCTCCATGGTGTAGTGCTCAAAGAGCTTTCCCATTGCATCCTTGTACTGCTGAAGAGTCAGCGGGACCAGTCCCTTCGGCCCCGGGATGTTGTAGTGGGCATCGGGCTCATAGAGCGTGTTGCACCAGGTGAGCCATCCGTCGTAGCCGCCGTTCCAGTTGTTGAATCCGTCGAAGAGCCGGTCGCGGATCGCCTTCTCCGTCTCCGAGTTCACGGATGTCTCATATTTGACATGATTGACTTTTTCTGCTGCCATATTTCCTCCTGTTCCGGGCCGTTTCCTGTCGGCCTGCTCCCTGATTCCGGACCGGTTTCCTTTCCGGTCCTCTCTGTTCCTTACAGGGGGAAAGGTAGTTCCGTATGGTAAACGAAAAGTAAAAATCCGGGGCAAAATTTGGGTCTTTCATTTTTCTTGTGTGATGCACTAAAAGAAGGCAGCCTATAGAGAATATCTTCTATTTACAAAAAGAGATTTCCTGATATCATCTCGATTGCACGTCGACCAAGATATGCAATACGGGATAAAAAGGAAACCTCTTATGAATCAGAATTATACATACACCGAGGCGAATGGGCAAATGTCTTTTGCTGCCCGGACTCAAAATGACTATCTGATGTTCCCAAGCCACCTGACGGGGTTCCATCAGGAGAGCGTTGAAGAGGTTCCTATTCGAGACGTCAGGCCCTTCCACTCCATGCGGAAGAGCAAACTGAGTGAGAATACCTTCAAAAGGGCTTATATTCTGCGCGGTAAATTGGACCAGCTGGACCATCCTGTATGCTCTTGCTGCGGGCGCAGAATGTACAAGAATCAGACCTACCACACGAAGATCAAACACATTCCCTTTCAGGCATGCCAAACCATCATTGAGTGCGACAAGTACCAGTGGAGATGCAATCTCTGTGGCAAGACCATCACACCGGATGTCGCGTTCAAGGCAGATGATTCGATGATTACAAAGGAGCTTGAGCAGCTGATCATTCGCTATCTTTCTATGGATGAATTTACCCTTACGGACACGGCAATCATTACTGGCGTCAACATCAATACGATCAAGAAGATCGATCTTAAGCGTCTGAAGAGTCTTTACGCGGATGAGAATGGCAAGCTCAAAAAGCCTGCCGCCTATGCAAGGTATCTTGCCATTGACGAGTTCAAGCTGCATAACGGACACAAATATGCGACGCACATCATAGACCTGATAACCGGTGCGGTGCTGTTCATCCGAGCAGGCAAAACAAAGGCCGTTGTAGAAGAATTCATGGAGCTGGTGGGTGACGACTGGATGCATCATGTAGAGGCCGTTGCCATGGATATGAACAGCGACTTCCAGGAGGCTTTCAAGGCAAAATGCGGTTGGATCCAGATCGTTTATGATCATTTCCACATCGTCAAGAACTTCAACGAGAAGGTCATTGCCGAGGTTCGGAAGGAGGAACAGATCCGCCTGAAGAAGGAAGGCCTGGTCGAGGAAGCTGCTATCCTGAAGGGGTCAAGGAAGATACTCTGTGCCAGCAGGGAGTCCCTGCAGAAACACGATCAGGAAGCCCGTGAGGGCAAGGTGTGCCGCAAGGGATCTGCGATCTTCGGTACGACCGATTACAGGCATACCCATGACGATTTCGAGCGGCGATACGACGACATCATCAACTCGAACAAGCTGCTGTTCACCTGTGATCTGATCAAGCAGGCCATGCAGGAAGCATATGCCTCAGCCAATCAGGCGACGATGATCGAGAAGTTTACAGATATCATCGACTGGTGCAGGGGCACGAAAAATAAGCACTTTCTCTGGTTTGCCAGGCTCATTGAGAACCACTTTGACGGCATTGTGGGATACGGGCTCTGTCCGATCAGCTCCGGGAAGATAGAGGGGATCAACGCACACATCAAGGTCATCCGCAGGAAAGCCTATGGCCTTCCAGATGATGAGTACTTTTTCCTAAAGATCATGGATGCATCCAGAAATCCGTACAAGCGGATCTGATGGAGAACGCTGTTCCGAGACCGTGGGCCCCTCGGCGATGCTCCCACGGTCCGCCCGGGAGTACAGATACACGGAGAGCAGAGGGCACCTGTGGAGGACCGGGGGCAGAGGACCTCGGAGACGGTCAGGAAGGGCTCATCCCACAAAAAAAGTGAAAGGGCCCAAAATTTTCGGGTCCTGATCTGCCGCCTTCCCGCGGCACGGATTGCAGCATTTCCGCAAGTGTATAGGTAGAAACGCACAAAAGGACCGGGTGTCCCGCCGAATTCACAGGGGAAAATTGCGAAATGGCACGAAAAGTCTTATGATGGACACATCAAAAAAGCGGCTGCACGGGCAGCCGCGGGAGGGAAACATGGCAGAGCGGATTGCGATCATCACAGGCGCCTCCTCGGGCCTTGGCAGGGAATTCATCCGGCAGCTGGATCACTTCGGGGAGGATCTCTTCCCCGCAGAAAAGGACGGGATCCCGGTGCGCCCCTTCGACGCCTTCTGGGTGATCGCAAGGAGGCGGGACCGGCTGGAGGAACTGGCCAAAGAGACGAAGACCCCGGTGCGGGTGCTCCCCATGGATCTCACCGACAAACAGGCCATCGAAGACCTCTCTGCCCTTCTGGACAAAGAGGATCCCGACGTGCGGCTTCTCATCAACGCCGCGGGCTTTGGCAAGATCGGGAGCTGGCGGGACATCCCCCTCGCCCAGGTGGACCAGATGATCGACCTCAACTGCCGGGCGGCGGTGGACGTGACCCAGATCTGCCTTCCCCACATGCAGGCCGGCGGCCACATCATGGAGATCTGCTCCACGGCGGCCTTCCAGCCCTTCCAATACCTCAACGTCTATGCGGCCTCCAAGGCCTTTTTGTACCGCTACTCCCGGGCGCTCTCGACAGAGCTTCGCAAAGACCGGATCCGGGTGACCGCGGTCTGCCCCTACTGGATCCGGGACACGGAGTTCATCCCGGTGGCCCAGAAGACCGGAGACGCTGCCTACATCCACGGCTTCCCCTTCTCCGACACGGTAGACCATGTCGCGGCGAGGTCCCTCTCGGACGCCTCCCTGGGCCTTTCAGTCTCCACCCCGGGCCCCGTGTGCACGCTGCACCGGTTCTTCTCGAAACTCCTCTCCTCAGATCTTCTCATGTGGATCTTCGAGGGAATCCGGCGGCTCTGAGCAGGGCTCAGGCGGGAAAGAGCTGGTGATCCTTTGCGATCACCCGGCTTCCCACTAAGATCCCGCGCTCGTAGAGGAGCGCATCCTCCACCCGGACGATGCGCTGGGTGCCGTCCCCTGCCCGCAGGGTGACCAGGACCTTCACCTTCTCGCCCTCCGGCAGCTCCTCGCAGCCGTAGTCATCCTCCCGGATGTCCTCCACCGTCCAGACTGGCATGTCCTGTTCCATCGCGCCCTCCTTTCTGCTGCCCTGAGCATACTCCGTTTTCCTTGGAGTGGCCAGATTTTAGGGCGCATTGTTAAATTTTTAACATCACTGATCTTGCATTCTCCCCCGCCCGGTGGGATACTCACCTTGCGCTATATCCGGCCCGGACCTGTTTGCCCCGCACAGCGCGGGACAGCCCCCCCGGAACAGCAGCAGGAGAGATCATGAAATCAAAGTCCGTCCCCTCCGGTCGGAGGGACGTTTCCCGGTATATCCACAGCATTGTTTGACAAACACGCCACTCTGCACCCCGCCTGCCGCGGGAACAGAGTTTTTGTGCTGCCGGTGATTTCGGCTCTCCGAGGGAGGAACTCCATATGAAAAAGAAACTGTTGACCGCTGTCGTTCTGGGCACCCTTTCCGCCTCGCTTGCCGCCTGCGGAAGCGGCGCCTCGACCACTGCCACCACTGCTGCCACTGCGGCAGCGGAGGGGAGCACCGCCTCTGCCACCCAGAGTGCCGACACCGGCACCCCGGCCCAGGGCGGCTCCTTCATCTACGGCCTTGCCACCGAGGTGGACAACCTCGATCCCTTCGCCTCGACCACCGCGGATGCCCGGAGCATCTACTTCAACATCTACGAGGGTCTCTTAAAGTGCAATGAGGACGGCAACTTCCAGCCCGCCATCGCCTCGGACTACCAGGTCTCGGACGACGGTCTCACCTACACCTTCACCCTGCGGGATAACGTCCTCTTCCACAACGGCAATCCCGTCACCACGGACGACGTGCTCTACTCCATCCAGCTCGCCATCGACAGCAAGATCACCGGCTATGACAACATCGACACCTTCACCGCGCCGGATGACAAGACCATCGTGATCACCCTGAAGACCCCCGACGGGGACTTCCCGGCGGAGGTCTGCCAGGCCATCGTCCCGAAGGACTCGGACAACAATGGGGAGCTCGCCACCGCGCCCATCGGTACCGGCCCCTACGAGCTCACCGACTTTGCCGTGCAGGATCACCTGACCCTGACCCGGAATGACAACTACTGGGGGACCCCCGCCTACCTCGACACCGTCACCGTGAAGTTCATCGACAGCTCCGCGGACCTTCTGGTGAACTACCAGTCTGGGGCCATCGACGGCTTTGTCGCCAACGGCGCCATCACCGAGCAGGTGGACAAGTCGACCTCGGTCATCAACGTCGGCAACTCCAACGCGGTCCAGATGCTGGCCCTGAACAACACCGCCGCCCCCTTTGACAACCCGGTGGTCCGGCAGGCCGTCTCCTACGCCGTGGACTCCGACGAGATCATCGACACCGCCTGCTATGGCTACGGCGTCAAGCTCGGCACGGCCATGATCCCAGGCCTGAAGGACTACTTCGACGACTCCCTGACCGACACCTACGACGTCGACGACGACAAGGCCAAGGAGCTCCTGGCGGATGCCGGCTATGCGGACGGCTTCACCTTCACCGTGAAGGTCCCCAGCGTCTATCAGGTGCACCTGGACACCGCCCAGATCATTGTGAACGAACTGGCCAAGGTCGGCATCACGATGAACATCGAGCAGGTGGACTGGGCGACCTGGCTCGAGAACGTCTACACGAACCGGGACTACGAGGCGACCATCATCTCCGTAGACGGCTCCATCGCAAGCCCCACCTCCTTCCTCTCCCGCTATGTCTCCGACGCGGGCAACAACTTTGTCAACTACAGCTCCGCCGACTTTGACGCGGCCTATGAGAGCGCAGCCTCTGCCCTCTCCCAGGACGATCGGATCGCGGGCTTCAAAAAGTGCGAGCAGATCCTGACACAGGACGCCGCCTCGGTCTACATCCAGGATATCTCCAACATCCTGGTCTACACGGACCGCTTCGGCGGCTTTGCCTCCTATCCGCTGTACGCGACGGACTTTGCGGCGATCTATCAGGTGCAGTAACCATCGCAGTACCCGTTTTCCGGCCCAGGCAGGTTCTCCCTGCGTGGGCCTTCCTCTTCGGGAGGGAACTTTCTTGAGATATCTGGTCAAAAAACTGGTGATCCTGATCGTGACGATGTTTCTGATCTCGCTGCTCACCTTCTTTGCGTTTCACATCCTGCCCGGCGACCCGGCCCAGCTGATCCTGGGCACCTCGGCATCGCCGGAGAAGCTGGACGCCCTCCGGGCGCAGCTTGGCACGGACAAGCCCCTCCTTGTCCAGTACCGGAACTGGATCACCGGGTTTGTGCACGGCGACTTCGGGACCTCGATCCGCTACTCCATGCCGGTGAAGGACCTTCTGCAGGACCGGATTCCGGTGACGCTCCTTTTGGGGCTCATGGTCCTTGTGCTCACGATCGCCGTCTCGATCCCCCTGGGGGTCCACGCGGCAAGGATCCGGGGCCGTGCCGGGGAGCACGTCATCAACGTGCTGACCATGCTGGGGATCTCCTTCCCCGGGTTCTTTCTCAGCATCCTGTTCATGTGGATCTTCGGCCTGGTTCTGCACCTGTTCACGCCGGGGCGGTACGTGGATCTTGCCACGGATCCCCTGGGGTTCTTCCGGTTCATGTTTTTCCCGGCCCTTGCGATCGCCGTCCCGCAGATCGCGATCCTGACCAAGTACATCCGCGCCGCCATGCTCGATGAGCTCTCGAAGGACTACGTCCGCACCGCCCGGGGAAAGGGCAGGAGCCGAACCGGCATCCTCTACGGCCATGTGCTCCGAAACGCGATCGTCTCCGTGGTGCCGCTGATCGGCATGATGATCGGGGAGATCTTCTCCGGCTCCATCATCGTGGAGCAGGTCTTCGGCATTCCCGGCATCGGGCGGCTCCTCATCGCCTCGGTGACGGGCCGGGACTTCCCGCTCACCCAGACACTGGTCATGTACGTGGCGCTCGTCATCGTCGTCACGAATTTTGCGGTGGACATCCTGATCCAGGTCATCGACCCCAGGATCCGCCTGCAGGGATAGGAGGCACCCATGAAAAAGGGAAGATCTGATTTCATCCTGGGCTTTCTCCTGACCGGCCTCATCGTGGCCCTCGCCCTGCTGTCTCTTGTCTGGACGCCCTATGACATCAACGCCACTGACGCTGCGGCGCGGCTTCTGCCGCCGTCCCTGCTGCACCCCTTCGGGACCGACAGCATGGGCCGGGACGTCTTCTCCCGGGCCATCACAGGAGCCCGGTTCACCCTCTTTGTCGCGGCGGCGACCGTGGGTTGCACCACGGTGATCGCCTCCCTCCTGGGGCTTGCCGCCGGGTACCTTGGCGGCGCCGTGGACGAGATCATCATGCGCCTCGTGGACGCCCTGAGCAGCTTCCCGGGGATTTTGACCGCCCTCATCATCGTGACGGTCATGGAGTCCGGAAAGTACACCATCATCCTGGCCCTGACCATCATGTTCATCCCCAGCTTTACGAGGATCGTGCGCACGGGGACGCTCCAGTACAAGGACGCGGACTTTGTCCGCAGCAACCGGGTCTTCGGGGACTCGGGCCTGCGGCTCCTTCTGGTGCACATCTTTCCCAACACCTTTCCCCTGCTCCTCTCCTCGATCGTGGTGGGCTTTTCCAACGCCATCCTCGCCGAGTCATCGATGAGCTACCTGGGGCTGGGCATCCAGCCCCCCGCCCCCTCCTGGGGACGGATGCTCTATGAGGCCCAGAGCACCATCTTCACGGCGCCCTGGTGCGCCCTGGCGCCGGGCCTGATGATCGTCGTCACCATCATCGGCTTCAACTGCCTGGGAGAGGGCATCCGCAAGCGGTACCTGGACCGGGAATAAGCCATGCCGGAAAGGAGGGCCTGATGGCCAATACCCAAAATGAAAATCAGGACGTCCTGCTGTCGGTGGAGAACCTCTCCATCGGCATCCGGGAGGGAAAGCGCGTCTACCCCGCAGTGGACGGGGTGAGCTTTCAGGTTCACCGGGGAGAGGTCCTGGGCGTCGTGGGGGAGTCGGGCTGCGGCAAGACCGTCACCAACCTGGCGGTCATGGGGCTGCTCCCGCCCTCCCTGTCGGTGACCGGCGGCCGGATCCTCTTTGCGGGGCAGGACCTGACCGCCCTGTCGGAGAAGGAGCGGAACCGGGTCAACGGGAGCCGGATCTCCATGATCTACCAGGAGCCCCTGACCTGCCTGAACCCGCTCTTGAAAATCGGCACCCAGGTGGGGGAGTCGCTGCGCATCCACGAGTCGCTCCCGAAGGAGGAGATCCGGGCGCGGGTGGAGAAGGCCCTGGCCGAGGTGGGTCTTCCCGACCCGAAGGCCCTGATGGACTGCTATCCCCACCAGCTCTCCGGCGGACAGCGCCAGCGGGTCATGATCGCCATGGCGACGATCTGCCGGCCGGATCTGATGATCGCCGACGAGCCCACCACCGCCCTGGATGTGACCGTGCAGGCAAAGATCCTGCGGCTCTTAAAGCACATCTCGGTGAAGCACCACATGTCCATCCTGTTCATCTCCCACGACCTCGCCGTGATCTCCCAGATCTGCGACCGGGTCATGGTGATGTACGCGGGAAAGATCTGTGAGGTGGCGGGCACCGACGAGCTCATGCGCGCGCCCCTCCACCCCTACACCAAGGGGCTTCTTCGCTCCATCCCGACCAGGGACTGCCGTGGGCAGGACCTGCCCGCCATCGGCGGCCACGTGCCCGCCGTCACCGAGCCCCGCACCCCCTGTCCCTTCGCGGACCGGTGCCCGCTCGCCGTTCCCCTCTGCCGGGAACAGGCGCCGGTGCTCGCCGAGACGGCCCCGGGGCATTTCGTCAGCTGCCACGTCATCCAGAAGGGAGGCAGGTTATGAGTCAGAAGGTTAGTGCGCCCGTCCCCGCAGCGACCGATATCCTGGAGGTGCGGCATGTGTCCGTCTCCTACCAGGACAACGGGCTTGGCATCTTCGGAAAGCGCAAAGAGCAGGAGGTGCTGCACGACGTGTCGTTTTCCGTGCACCGGGACGAGTTCTTCGGCCTTGTCGGAGAGTCGGGCTGCGGCAAGTCGACCTTAGGCCGCGCCATCCTGGGGCTTCTCCCCTTCTCCGGGACCATCCTGGTGGACGGCATGGCGCACAAGACGGCAGGCCGGGAAGCCTTCACCCGGAAGATCCAGGCGGTCTTTCAGGATCCGATGAGTGCCCTGGACCCCCGAAAGACCATCGGCTTTACCATGGAGGAGCCGCTGAAGGTCCACCACATGGGGGATAAGGCGGCGCGCAGGGCGGCGGTCAGCCGCATGCTCGAGCAGGTGGGCCTCGATGCCTCCTACGCAAGCCGCACCCCGGAGGAGCTCTCCGGCGGACAGCGCCAAAGGGTCTGCATCGGGGCAGCCCTTCTGGCAGAGCCGGAGCTTGTCATCGCGGACGAGTGCGTCTCCGCCCTGGATGTCTCCGTCGGCGCCCAGATCCTGAACCTGTTTCGGGAGATTGACGCGGCCAAGGACTTCGCCATGCTGTTCATCTCCCACAACCTGTCCGTGGTCTACTACCTCTGCGACCGGATCGGGGTGATGTACCGGGGGCGGATCGTGGAACTGGGGACCGCGGACGACATCTGCCTCCACCCGCTCCACCCCTACACCAAGCTCCTGCTCCACGCGATCCCGGACTTCTCCGCCAAGATCACCGGAGAGACGGATCCGAAGCAGGAGGCGGAATTTGAGACCCCGCGGGAGGACCCGCCGGGGGCCTGCTGCTTTTACCACCGCTGCCCCCACGCGGGGCCCTCGTGCCTCGCCCAGCCGGCGCTGCGGACCATTTCGGGAGAACACGCCTGTGCCTGCGTTCTTGCTGGCACCGGCAGGGAGGAAACACCATGATACTTGCACTGGACACCGGAAACACCCATACCATCATGGGCTGCATTGAAAAGAAGGGGAGCGGGATCGAGGTCACGAAGACCGTGCAGATCAGCACCACGCCCACCAAGACCGCCTACGAGTACGCGGTGGAGATCAAGTCGATCATGGAGCTGGCGGGGATCGACCCCACCGGCTTTGAGGGGGCCATCATCTCCTCCGTGGTGCCGCAGATCAACATCGTGCTGCAGAAGGCGGTCCGCCTGGTCACCGGGTGCGACGCCTTGCTCTTAGGCGCGGGCGTTCGGACCGGCCTCAACATCCGCCTGGACGATCCCGGCACCATCGCCGGGGACCTGGTCGCCACGGCCGTCGCCGCCAAGATGGAGTATCCCCTTCCCTGCATCATCGTCGACATGGGCACCGCCACGACGATCACCGTGGTGGGCTCCGACGGCTCCTACCTGGGCGGCTCCATCATGCCGGGCACCGGCATCTCCCTGGACGCCCTCACAAGGGAGACATCGCTTCTGCCCTCCATCGACTTCACGGCGCCAAAGAAGGTCATCGGCACCAACACGGTGGACGCCATGAAGGGCGGCGTCGTCTACGGCGCCGCGGGCTCCATCGACGGCATCATTGACCGCTTTGCCGCGGAGCTCGGCCAAGTAGGGAGCATCGTCGCAACGGGCGGCATGGGACGGCTCATCGCCCCCTACTGCCGGCACCAGATCACCATCGACAACCGGCTGCTCCTCAAGGGCCTCGGCTATATCTACCGGAAAAACGAGGAGACCGGAAAGCTCCGGACCAGGAAGCGGGACGGCAGGGACTGATCCGCCTCCCAGAGCGCAAAAAAGATCTTCCCCCGGGGAAACCCTTTTGCGGTTTTGATATGATCCCCCTCTGTAGGACACTGAAATATAAGTGTCCTACGGAGGGGGACATTTCATGTCCAGAAAGGGAAAGATAGATCCGGTTATAAAGGTAAAAGCTGTAGAGGAGGTGATCTCAGGCAGGTCAAGCATATCGGCAGAAGCCAAAAAGGTAGGAGTAGATGATAAATCACTTTCAGCCTGGATCGCCATCTACAAATCAGAAGGTCCCACCGGGCTCCTGGATCAAAAGCACAATAAGTATTACTCCAAGGAGACCAAGCTCATAGCGGTTGAGGACTACCTTGATGGAAAAGGCTCTATGGCAGAGATCGCCAGTAAATATGGTTTAAGGGATTGGACTCGGCTGCGCGATTGGATCAAGACGTATAATACTCAAGGGACAATCAGTTCTCGTGGAAGTGGAGGCGGAAGCTACATGAAGAAAGCGAGACAGACAACTCTTGAGGAGAGAATAGAGATCGTTCAGTACTGTCTTGATCACGACAGAAATTACGGTGAAGCTGCTATCCGGTATGAATGCTCCTACCAGCAGGTTCGAAACTGGGTCATAAAATACGACGCCATGGGCAAAAGCGGGCTTGAGGATAGGCGCGGCCACCGTGCCGGGACTGAGCCGAGCAGGACTCCGGAGGAAGAACTCCGGGACAGGATCGCCCAGCTGGAGCGTCAGAATAGAGACCTGCGGATGGAGAATGATCTCCTAAAAAAACTAAGGGAACTGAAGATGAAAGATCGCTCTCTTTAGTTCACAACCTAATCAAATACTGTGCGATCAGCGAGCTTGCGAAAACAAAGCATTATCCGGTACGCAGGCTCTGCAGATATGTTCATGTGGCCCCTTCTGCGTATTACAAATGGAGGAAACATTCCAAATCAGCCCGTGAGGCCGAGAATGAACGCATTGCAGCGCTTATGAAGAAGCACCATGAGGAACATCCGGAGAAAGGATATCGCCGTCTTCGGGACGATCTGGAAACGGAAGATCACATCCACATCAATGACAAGAGGGCACATCGGATCTGCAGGAAGAAACACATACAGTCGACGATCAAGTGGAGACCGAAGGGATGCACCAGAAGTTCGGGAGATCCCATGTATGTCGCTGAGAATGTCCTGCATCGTGACTTTACGGCAGAGCGTCCCAATCAGAAGTGGCTGACGGACGTATCCGAGTTTAAGTACTACACTGGTATAGAGGTCCACAAGCTCTATCTGAGCGCGATTTTGGACCTGTATGACCGCAGGATCGTGGCCTATGAGATCAGCGATCATAATGACAAGCCCCTGGTGATGAAGACGTTTGATGAGGCCGTCGCAGCAGAGCCTGATGCTCACCCACTGTTTCATAGTGACAGAGGATTTCAATATACAAGCAGAGAGTTTCATCAGAGACTTGTTGAGCATAAGATGACGCAGAGTATGTCCAGGGTAGGCCACTGCATTGACAACGGGCCGATGGAAGGATTCTGGGGAATGCTCAAGCGCGAAAGTTACTACGGCAGAAGATTTACAGATCGCAGTTCGCTGGAGTCCATGATCAGAAATTACATCTATTACTACTCAAACTTCCCACTTGGTCCGACCCTCGAAAAACGTTGAAAATACGCCCAAAATCGAGCTTTCTACTATGAGTTTTTCGGCTTCTTGACAATTGAAAAAGCACTCTGTGCCTTCTATAATAAGATCGTCCAAAATCAAAGGAAGGTACAGGTGCTCACATTGAGTATACATCAAAACAAGCCAATTGCAACTACTAATTTCGAGGACGAATGTGCGTTTGGAAACGTGTGAATTGCTAAACGAAGTTCCGCCAGCAAATTTTAAAACCGGAAGTTAATCCTTCTGAAGGATGGCTGGAACTTAATCCTTCCGAAAAGTCTATAATAGCCCACGTTGGTCTCCACCTGTTGCTCCGACCAGAACAGGAGGACCATATGGACAAGTATAAGCATATGAGCAGTGAAGACCGGTTCAGCATAGAGGCCGGGCTTAACAACGGGCAGAAATTCAAAGAGATCGGTGAAGCTCTTGGCAAGGACTGCACCACTATCTCCAAAGAGGTACGCTCTCACCTGGTATATAAAAAGACCGGTGCTTACGGGCGCCCCTTCAATGACTGTGCCAAACGCAGGAGCTGTCAGTTGTCCGCGGTGTGTGACAGCTGCCCGCAGACCAGACAGCGCTTCCGTTTCTGCTCGGTCTGCAGCAGATGTGTTGATCACTGCATCATGTACGAAAAAGAAACATGCCCCAGGCTTTCCAAACCGCCTTACGTCTGCAACGGCTGTAAGGACAAGCGTACCTGTACACTGGAAAAGCGCCTTTACGACGCTGCCGCAGCCCAGACAGAATACACCAGTGTTCTGCAGGAAGCCCGCCAGGGTATTGCTCTTTCTGACGATGAGAAGAAGCGGCTGGATGACATCATTTCGCCGCTGCTGAGGCAGGGACAGTCACTCCACCATATCTGCCTGAATCACAAGGCAGAGCTCATGGTCAGTGAAAGGACGCTCTACACATACATGGATGCCGGGATCTTCTCTGCCAGAAACATTGATATGCCCCGTAAAGTGAGGATGAGGCCCCGCCGTAAACGTCCGGATACCATCAAGGTCGATCCGAAATGCCGTCAGGGACGCACTCTGGAGGATTACAAGCGGTACCTGGCAGAACACCCGGATACTCCTGTGGTCCAGCTTGATTCTGTAGAAGGCGTTAAAGGCGGAGCTGTGCTGCTCACCATTACCTTCACAGCATGCGGCCTTCAGCTGGCCATTCGCCGTGACCACAACGATGCCCAATCAGTAGACGATATCTTCGACAAGCTCTATCTCGAGCTGCTGCCGGAGACCTTTATGAAACTGTTTCCCATACTGCTGGCAGATAACGGAAGCGAGTTCTCGGACCCTCATCATATCGAGTTTGATGCCAACGGGAACCAGCGCACGCATATGTTTTACTGTAATGCTTCTGCACCCTATCAGAAAGGAAGCTGTGAGGTGCGTCACGAAATGATCCGCCGCGTTATCCATAAGGGAGTCGATATAACTCCTTATACGCAGGAACAGATCTCGATGATGATGTCACACATCAATTCTTACAAGAGACTGACTTTGGGGAACAAAAGTCCCTACGAAGTCTTTGAATTCATGTATGGGAAAGATGTACTGAACAAACTCGGGCTCAGGCAGATTCCTTCTGATGAAATCAACCTGAGCCCTGAGCTGTTGAAGTAATACGTATCGGTCGGAGCATCAGCCTGAAAGACCACTCCATGCACCAGAAGCAGGGGTGGAACTTAAAAGTTCCGAATTTCGGATTTCAGGTTCGACCTCTTTGGAAGATACGCATTTTTTTAGAAACGGTCGTTTCTATGCCCCAGTTATAGCCGTTTTCAGGTTTGCTGTACAGGGGCAGGCAGCAAAAATCTGAGGTTCCGGCTGCAAATCAGGAAAAAGCGGAAGTTACCTCTTCAAACTGGAACATCGGATTTCAATCGACCGCGTTTGGAAACGCCATGAAAGAGCTTGGCGTAAGTGCTCTCCTGAAGGCCTCCAATATCACCAAGGCGAAGGGCGCCTCTGCATATGAGCTGTTTCAGTTTCTTGTAATCCTCGTGTTCCAGAGGTGCAACCTGTATCACTTCCTCAACTCCAAGAAGAAGAATACTGCCTATGACGATAACACCTACTACCGCTTCCTGAATGAAGGACGCTACAACTGGAGAAAGTTCATCCTGCTCCTCTCCGCCAGGATTGCCGCCTATTTCACTACTCTTACCCGCAAGAACAGGGCTCGATGCTTTGTGCTCGATGACTCTGTCATCGCCCGTAACCGTTCCAAAAAGGTGGAGCTGCTCTCCAATGTCTACAATCACGTGATCCACAGAACCGAGAGGGGATTTAATCTCCTTCTTCTTGGGTGGACCGATGGATACAGCTTCCTTCCGGTCCAGTACATCATGCTTGCTTCGGCCAAGGCTAAGAGCCGCATCTGCGACGTATACGACAAGCACCTGCGTCATAACACCAACGCGTATAAGAGACGGGTGGATGCAATTACGCAAAAGCCCAAGATTGCACTTCAGTTGCTTCGCTCCGCCATTGACGCTGATATCAAAGCCGAATACGTGCTCATGGATACCTGGTTCACGACAGAACCGTTCATCTGCAGCATCAAGGACCTCGGCCTTGAGGTGATCGGCATGCTCAAAGATACCAAGCAGCAGTATTGGTACAAAGGCAGGCTGTATAACCTGAAAGGCCTCGCGAAGATTGCCATCCGTCATTGCCCGCAGGGGAACCTGTTCGGGTCCATTGTTGTCAAAACGAAGTATCAGCAGCTTCCTGTCAAGCTGGTCTTTGTCCGCAATCGCAACAAGAAGGACGAGTACATCATCCTTCTAACCACTGCGGTGACTCTGCCCGACAGTGAGGCAGTCAGAATCTATGGCTACAGGTGGGGCATCGAGGTATGCTTCAGGGCATGTAAGTCCCTTCTCAAGCTTGGCAAGGAGTTTCAAGGACTCAGCTACGACGTAACCGACAGCACAACTGCACTCGTGCTCACACGATTTCTCATTCTCGAGTATATCCGTCGCAGGAAGAATGATCCCAAGACCATCTGCGAGCTGTTCTTCGTCTGCTGTGATGACATTCAGGATATTTCCCTGAAGCAGTCGATTGACCATCTTACTGCAATGCTGATCGAGGGGGTCAGAACAGGTGATGTCTCCATTCAGATCTCTGAAAAGATGCGTAGCGACCTGGAGAACTGGTTTTCGACACAGCCCGAGTTTATACAGAACCTGTTCCACGACTTCCTAAATTTGTTTCTAATGAGTGATAAAGCTGCATAATGCTGTCAAGTTTCAAAAAATCACCTGTTGAGCAAGAAACCATCGGCTGTTACAGCATTTTTCAAGTGGGAAGTTTGAGTTACTACAACACGGAGCGTACGCAGCGCAGGCTGCATCTTCTCACACCAATCTCATACCACAAGAAATACTATGAGGCAGCGTAAAAAATCGCCAGTCAGATCTACCTGGTGATAGACGGAAATTTTGCTTAAACCGGCAATACGACGTGTTGCACCACATGAGAAAGCCTGTAACCACGGCAGTTGTTCAAGATAAAATTCACTATTTAGAACATTGCCGACCGGTAACGCAATAA
Organism: Lachnospiraceae bacterium; assembly: GCA_022483465.1. Taxonomy (GTDB): domain Bacteria; phylum Bacillota; class Clostridia; order Lachnospirales; family Lachnospiraceae; genus CAG-791. The sequence goes on from JAKVNF010000001.1 coordinate 1,433,680, forward strand.
ACAGTGTGTTTATATCGATCACAACCCAGTAAACACAAGGCTTTCATCGAAAAAACGCTTTACCGCTTGTTCGGTAATTACCGGTCTATTGTAAATTTCCGATAGATCCAACTGACGGTTGCATTATTATTTTTCAGTATCCACTTGACGGGGACCGGACCATTTCCCCGGGGGAAGGTTTGTCTCTTTTCTTATTTTTGGATCAGTCCAGTTTGGGCAGCACGTCCGCGAGCCCGTCCAGGGAGAAGTCCTCAAAGTACTCCACCGTGCCCTGGTCCATCGCATCGGCAAGCTTGGGGTCAATCGGGAGCTTTGCCACCACCTTGGTGTGCTCCTTCTCTGCGGTCTCCTCCACGTGGCTCTCGCCGAAGATGGCGATCTTCTCGCCGCAGTGGGGACACTGCACGTAGGACATGTTTTCGATCAGGCCCAGGATCGGCACGTTCATCTCCTCTGCCATCCGGCAGGCCTTCTGCACGATCATGGAGACCAGGTCCTGGGGCGTGGTCACGATCAGGATGCCGTCCAGCGGCAGGGACTGGAACACGGTCAGCGGCACGTCGCCGGTTCCCGGCGGCATGTCCACGAACATGTAGTCCACATCTCCCCACTTCACATTGGTCCAGAACTGCTTGACGACGCCGGCGACCACAGGTCCGCGCCAGATGACAGGCTGGGTCTCACTCTCCATCAACAGGTTCATCGACATGATCTGGATGCCGGTGGCGGACTGGGCCGGGATCAGAACCCCGCCCTCTCCGTTGGGATCCGACCCCTCCACGCCGACATCGGCGCTGGTCACCCCGAACATCCGCGGGATGCTGGGGCCGGTGATGTCGCAGTCCATGATGGCGGTGCGATAGCCCTGCTTCCTGCTCCAGAGGGCGCACAGGCCCGTCACGGAGGACTTGCCCACGCCGCCCTTGCCGCTGACGATGCCGATCATCTTTTTCACATGGCTGCCCGGGTTGGCCGGAACCTGAAAGTTCGGCTTCGGCATCGGGATTTTTTCTTTCTTCTCTTCGCTCATTGCGCTTTCTGCTCCTTTGTCATTTCAGGATCAGTCCCACGGGGCAGTGGTCCGATCCGTACACATCTGTGTAGATCTTCGCGTCTTCCAGCGATCCCTCCAGCGCCTTCGACACGATGAAGTAGTCGATGCGCCAGCCTGCGTTCTTCTCCCTGGCATGAAAGCGGTAGGACCACCAGGAGTAGACGCCCTCCTTGTCCGGGTAGAAGTACCGCCAGGTGTCCACAAAGCCGTTGGATAGGAGCGTTGTCATCTTCTCCCGCTCCTCGTCCGTGAAGCCCGCATGGCCCCGATTCGGCTTGGGATTTTTCAGGTCGATCTCCTCGTGGGCGACGTTCAGGTCGCCGCAGAAGATCACCGGCTTTTTCTCCTCGAGCTTTTTCGCATAGGCGAGGAACGCATCCTCCCAGGTCATCCGGTAGGAGAGGCGCTCGAGCTTCTCCTTGGAGTTCGGGACGTACTCGGTGATCAGGTACCAGTCGGGATACTCCAGGGTGATCACCCGGCCCTCATGGTCGTGCTCCTCGATCCCGAGCCCCATGGTGACGGAGAGGGGCTCCTGCTTTGCAAACACCGCGGTGCCGGAATACCCCTTCTTCTCCGCGTAGTTCCAGTACTGGTGGTAGCCGGGAAGGTTGACCTCGATCTGTCCCTCCTGGAGCTTGGTCTCCTGGAGGCAGAGGATGTCCGGCTGTTCCCGCTCGACAAACGGATAAAATTCTCCCTTGGCCGTGCAGGCCCGCAGGCCGTTGACGTTCCAGGAGATCAGTTTCTGTGACATAGGCCTCCTCGCTGAAAATGCCCCGGCGGGGGCAGTGCCGCCCGCCGGGGTCCTTTCTCCAATCGCGATGCTCTGCGGTTTACTTTCCCTCGTAGGTGATGGCGGAATACACCGGAACCGGTGCAAGTGCCTCTCTGCCCTTGAGGCCTGCCAGCTCCATCAGGCAAAGAACGCCCACCGGCTCGCCGCCGAGCTTCTTCACCAGTCGCAGGATGGCCTCCACGGTGCCGCCGGTGGCGATCAGGTCATCGACCACCAGGACCTTCTGTCCGGGCTTGATGGCATCCGCATGGATCTCCAGCGTGGCGGTACCGTACTCCAGGGAGTAGGTCTCCGAGACGGTCTTGCGCGGAAGCTTGCCCTTCTTTCTGGCCAGCACCAGGGACTTGTGCTGGTTGTAGGCGATCGGGGCGCCGAAGATAAAGCCCCGGGACTCGGCACCGATGATGACATCATAGTCCAGGTCCTTGACCAGGTCCTGCATCGTGTCGATCGCAAGCTGCAGCCCGTCCGGATCCTGAATCACGCTCGTGACATCACGGAACATGACGCCGGGTGCCGGGAAATCCGGAATGGTGACCACGTAATCTTTTAACTCTTTTGCCATTGCAGTTATCCTCCTTAGGCAGGCAGCCTGCCCTACATGGTATCGTCTTCGCCGAGGAAGCGGATGATCTCCAGGCCCCCTCCGGTCCCCCTGACCAGGGTGGATGCCCCGCCGCAGCGGGGACAGGTAAAGGATCGCTCGTGGGGGAAGGTGTATCCGCAGTCATTGCACCGCAGCAGCGCCGGGTTTCTGGAAAAGACCAGCGAGGCGCCCTCGCACACGGTGCCCTCGGAGGCCATGTCGAAGTAGAGCTGGATGCAGTCCTCCACCAGGTCCGAGAGTTCTCCGACCTTCAGGTCAATCTCGGTGATCCTGCGGATGTGGCTTGCCGCCGCTTTTTTCTCCATCGTATCCAGCAGGCTGAGCACGGCCGGCAGTTCGTGCATGGCTCCCTTCCCGGCCGCCCGGCGGCCTTCGCGAATCGTTCTTTCCCCTTTTCCCAAAATCCTTTATACTGAACTTAACGGTGCACATTATATCATATGTGCCCGGTGCCTTGTCACCACAAAGAAAGGATTCTGGTATGGAAGACATCAATATTGCGCTCCTCATCGATGCTGACAACATCAGCTCCCGGTATATTCCCACCATTCTGAGCGAGCTCTCCAAATACGGCAAGATCACCATCCGCCGCATGTACGGCGACTGGTCCCAGGAGCGGCTGCACTCCTGGTTTGCCTGCTCGGCCCGGTACTCCCTGACCCCGGTCATGCAGCCCAACAACACCCCCGGCAAGAACGCCTCCGACATCGGCCTGATTATCGATGCGATGGACATCCTCTACGGCGGGGACGTGCAGGGCTTCTGCATCGTCTCCAGCGATGGGGACTTCAACAAGCTGGCGACCCGGCTGCGGGAGGCGGGCAAGGTGGTCATCGGCATGGGCGAGAAGAAGACCCCCGAGTCCTTCCGGGTCTCCTGCGAGCGCTTCATCTTCCTCGATGTCATCGACAGCGGTGACGACGACACGGTGACCGAGAAGGCCCAGGAAAAGCCCGCAAAGGCCAAGACCGCCGCAAAGAAGAAGACCACCGCTGCCACCGCGAAGAAGAAGGAAAAGGAGGCGGAGCCCGCCCCGCTGCCCAAGACCACCGATGAGTTCCTGGGCTTTGTCCCCGCCGAGGATCCGGACAGCGCCGCAGAGGCCTCCTTCACCGACCGGGATGCCATCGAGCAGGCGATCGTCTCCATGATCACCGACAACAACGCGGACGGCAAGGAGACCGGGCTCGGAGAGATCGGCTCCCGCCTGACCAAGCTCTATCCCGACTTCGACATCCGCAACTATCACTACAGCAAGCTCTCGGAGTTCCTGAAGGACTTCCCCTCCCTCTCCGTCAACACGCGGGACAACGCGGTCTGGGTCTCCCTGAAGATCACCCCGGACGCGGAGATCGAGAAGCAGATCCACCAGATCTTCGAAAAGCACGAGACCGACGACATGAACATCGCAACGCTCAAAAAGGAGCTGGAGGCGATCAACCCGAACCTCGACGCCTCGATCCAGCGCTCCGGCGTCACCCGCTTCTCCGTCTACCTGAACCGAAAGATCCCCTCCGTGGAGGTCAACGGGCGGCACGTCACCCTGAAAAGCGCGCAGTAACAGAAAACCGGGAGAACCGCAGTGAAGCGGTTCTCCCGGTTTTTCATGAAGCAGCTGTTTACTGTTTCGGCACGTTCTTGGTCGCGATCACGCTGACCCCGGTGCCCGCAGCGTCCTGCAGCACCACATCGCCCATGGCGACGGGGGCCTGCACCGTCACGTCCTTCAATGCCCGGACGATGGCAAACATCTTTTCCTTGGGGATGTCCGAGGCGGTCTTCACCGAGACCTGGGGGATCACGCCGCCCTCCACACGCACCGAGGTGGTCACGATGCGGGTCGGGTGCGTCACCTCCTTGCGGGCATAGATGTCACCCCGGGAACAGGTGTTTCCGGTCACGCTGTGAATCGTCTCCCCGTCATAGTCCACGGTCACCTGGCAGCCCATCGGGCAGCCAATGCACGTCAATGTTCTCTTCATCTTCAGGCCTCCTCCAGACAAATGGTGATCTTCTTCAGATCCGGGTGCGCCAAAAGGTCCTTCTTCTGCAGGATCACCTGTTCCATCTCACCGGGCGCCACGATCTGCTTCTTCCTGTGCTGCACCCGCTCATCGTCAAAGTACACGCTGATGAAGTGGTTCTGGTACACGCCGCGGACCCGGAAGCGGATGGTCAGAAGATCGCCCATGACGTTTGCCCGCACCGTCTCGGGCACCGTGTAGCCGATGCCATCGCCGGGCACGATCTCGACGCCGGGCACGTTCTCCTCGCCGCGGCCTACGCCCTGCACATAGGCCGCCGCGTGGCGGCCTGCGTTGGCGGCCTCCTCGGAGACATAGTCCACCAGGTCGTGCACATGCAGCACGTTCCCGCAGGCAAAGATTCCGGGGACGCTGGTCTCCAGGGACTCATTGACCACCGGTCCCTTGTGCCGGGGAGAGAGCTCGACTCCCGCCGAGAGGGAGAGCTCGTTCTCCGGGATGAGGCCGCAGGAGAGCAGGAGCGTATCACAGCGGTAGTGCTCCTCCGTGCCGGGGATCGGCTTTCCGTGGCCATCCACGGCGGCGATGGTGACACCCTCCACCCGCTGCTTGCCCTCGATGTCCACCACCGTGTGGGAGAGCTTGAGCGGGATGCCGAAGTCGTCCAGGCACTGGACGATGTTCCGCTTTAGGCCGCCGGAGTAGGGCATCAGCTCGGCAACCACCTTGACCTTCGCACCCTCCAGGGTCATGCGGCGCGCCATGATGAGACCGATGTCGCCGGAGCCCAGGATCACCACCTCGCGGCCCGGCATAAAGCCCTCGATGTTGACGAGGCGCTGCGCCGTGCCCGCGGTGTAGATGCCGGCGGGACGGTAGCCCGGGATGTTCAGCGCGCCCCTCGGGCGCTCCCGGCAGCCCATGGCCAGGATGACCGCCCCGGCCTGTACCTGAAACATGCCGTCCCGGCGGTTCATCGCCGTGACCACCCGGTCCCCGGAGATCGAGAGCACCATGGTGTCCAGGCGGTACTCAATGCCGAGGTCCTGGACCTCCTTGATAAAGCGCCCGGCGTACTCGGGCCCCGTCAGCTCCTCCTTGAAGGTGTGCAGGCCGAAGCCGTTGTGAATGCACTGGTTGAGGATGCCGCCCAGCTCCCGGTCGCGCTCCAGGATCAGGATGCTGTCCTCCCCCGCCTTCTTTGCCGCTGCTGCGGCAGCCAGCCCCGCAGGGCCGCCGCCGATGATGACGATCTTGTAGTTTTCCATCTTCTCCTCCTCAGTTCCGGCGCTGCGTCTCATCCGGCATCGTATCGTAGGCGTCCTTGTCCAGGCCCACGATGAGCCGGGACGCGCCGCCCGCCTTGGTCACATTCCGCATGGTGATGCCGGGCACTTCCCGGGCCAGGATCTCCATGACACGGGGCGAGCAGAAGCCCGCCTGGCAGCGGCCCATGCCGGCCCTGGTGCGGCGCTTGACGCCGTCCAGGCTCTTTGCCCCGAGCGGCCGGTGAATGGCGTCGAGGATCTCGCCCTCGGAGACGGTCTCACACCGGCAGATGATCGTGCCGTAGGCGGGGTTTTTGCGGATCAGCTCATTCCGCTCCTCGAGGGAGAGCTTTCCGGGCTTGACCACGCCCTTTCTGGTCGCGACAAAGTGCGCCTTCTTCGCAAAGCCGTACTTTTTGACCACGATACCCGCTGCCATCTTTCCGATGGCGGGGCTGGAGGTCAGACCCGGGGACTCGATGCCGGCGACATCGATCCAGCCCTCGCACTCCGGCGCCTCCTGGATGATGAACTCGTGGTGGTCCTCATGGGCGCGCAGGCCCGCAAAGCTGGTGATGACGGAGCGAAGGGGCACATCTTTGACGGTGAGGGCCGCCTTGGCCGCCACCTCGTCGAGGCCCTGCCGGGTCGTGTTAGTGCCCTCCCGGTCCTCCTGATCCGTCGCAGTGGGTCCCACCAGGAGATTTCCGTGGACCGTGGGCGTGACGAGGACGCCCTTGCCCATCTTCGTGGGCAGCATGAAGATCGTGTGGCGGACATGGTTTCCTGCGCTCTTGTCGAGCAGGTAGTACTCGCCCTTGCGGGGTGTGATGTGGATCGGCTCTTTGCAGACCATGTTGTGGAAGACATCGGCGTAGACGCCGGCGGCATTCACCACGCACTTCGACAGCACGGTCCCGTTGTTCGTCTCGATCTCGAAGTGATCCCCGGTCTTTTGGATCCTTGTCACCTCGGTGTTGAAGCGGAACTCCACGCCGTTGACATTGGCGTTCTCCGCCATGCCGATGTTGAGCTCGAAGGGACACACGATGCCGGCGCTGGGGGCATAGAGTGCCGCCACCGCCTCATCGGAGATGTTGGGCTCCATCTGCACCAGCTCATCCCGCTCCACGATCCGCAGATCCGGGACGCCGTTTTTGCGCCCCTTCTCCAGAAGCTTTTCCAGACCTTCGCGGGTATCCGGATCCGTGCAGACAACCAGGGAACCGATCCTTTGGAAGGGGATGTCCAGATCCCGGGAAAGGTCTGTCATCATCGCGTTGCCCTCGACGTTGAGCTTTGCCATCAGGGAGCCCGGCTCACAGTCGTAGCCCGCGTGGACGATGGCGCTGTTTGCCTTGGAGGTTCCGCAGCAGACGTCCTCCTCCCTCTCGAGGACGCAGATGCTGGCATCGTAACGGGAGAGCTCTCTCGCCGTCGCGCTGCCGCTGACACCGGCACCGATAATTACCACATCATACATGTTCGCTTCTCCTTTTCCCTGCACGCTTGCAGAAAAAAAAGAGAATGCGCCGCACACCGCGCTCCCGCGCGGTCTGTCTGCACATTCTCTTCTCTCATCTGCGGGTTATTCAGTTCATGGACCCGCTCCTGCGGATCCGACCGTATTGTAGCACATCCCCCGGCCGCAAAAAACACCTAATTTCTCACTCGCCGGACTCCTTTGCCCAGCCCCTGGTGGCCGCCACGGCCTGGCGCCAGCCGCGGAGCTGTTTCTCCCGCTCCTCACTGTCCATCCGCGGGGTGAACTCCCGGTCAATGGACCAGTTCTTGATGACATCCTCCTTGCTGTCCCAGTAGCCCACCGCAAGGCCCGCCAGGTAGGAGGCCCCCATCGCGGTGGTCTCGACGCAGGAGGGGCGCCGGATCGGCGCGTTGCTGATGTCGGACTGAAACTGCATCAGGAAGTCATTTCGGCAGGCGCCGCCGTCCACCTTCAGGGAGCAGAGCCGGTACCCGGAATCCCGCTCCATGGCCTGCAGCACGTCGTTGGACTGGAAGGCCAGCGACTCCAGGGTCGCCCGGATGATGTGATACTTGTTGACGCCCCGGGTCAGGCCCGTGATAACGCCCCGGGCGTAGGGGTCCCAGTAGGGCGCGCCGAGGCCGGTGAAGGCCGGCACGACGTAGCAGCCGTTGGTGTCCTTCACCCGGGTTGCAAAGTACTCGGAGTCCGGCGAGGAGTCCACCACGCGCAGCTCGTCCCGCAGCCACTGGATGGCCGCCCCTGCCACGTAGACGGAGCCCTCCAGGGCGTACACCACCTCGTGGTCCAGGCCCCAGGCGATGGTGGTGACCAGGCCGTTCTGGGAGAGGATCGGCTTCTCGCCGATGTTCATGAGCAGGAAGGCACCGGTGCCGTAGGTGTTCTTGGCCTCGCCCGGCTGGAAGCAGGTCTGCCCGAACAGGGCACACTGCTGGTCGCCGCAGGCCCCGGCGATCCGGATCGGCCCGCCGAAGAACTCGGGGTCGGTCTCGCCGTACACGCAGCTGGAGGGCTTGGCCTCCGGCAGAAGGCTCATCGGAATGTCCAGAATCCGGCACAGCTCCTCGTCCCACTGCAGGGTGTTGATGTTGAAGAGCAGGGTGCGGGAGGCGTTGGAGTAGTCCGTCACGTGGACCTTGCCCTTGGTCAGCTTGTAGATCAGCCAGCTGTCGACGGTGCCGAAGCACAGCTCCCCCTTCTCTGCCCGCTCCCGCGCGCCGGGCACGTTGTCGAGGAGCCAGCGGATCTTCGTGCCGGAGAAGTAGGGATCGATGACCAGGCCCGTCTTCTTCCGGAACTTCTCCACGATCCCCGGGTTCTTCGCCTTGAGCTCCTCCGTGAAGTCCGCGGTGCGGCGGCACTGCCAGACGATGGCGTGGGAGACGGGCTGCCCCGTGGCCCGATCCCAGAGAATGGTGGTCTCGCGCTGGTTGGTGATGCCGATGGCGGCGATGTCGCTGTACTCCGCCCCGGCCTTCTTCATGGCCTCCCGGGCGACGATCAGCTGGGTCTGCCAGATCTCACTGGCGTCGTGCTCCACCCAGCCCGGGTGGGGGAAGAACTGGGTGAACTCCTTCTGTGCCCCGGCGATCATATTTCCTTTTTGATCAAAGATGATACAGCGGTTGCTGGTGGTCCCCGCATCCAGTGCCATTACATACTTCGCCATGTCTCCTCCTGTCCGGCGGCGGTCCGCGTCATATCCCTTTTGGAAGCTGGTTTCTTCTGATACAATCTTGGCCAGCAAAAAGCACAATCAGACGGCAGGGAATGACCCCGCCCCGGATTGTGCTCTCTTCTCTCTGCACGCTTGTGAAATTTGCTTGTCAGTTCCGGTCTTTCACCCTGATACGCTAACATGATTGCCAAAAGAATTCAAGCCATTCTTTTTCTGTTCCGACGATTTCACGTTACTATTCACGGGGTAAAGTGCCTCGTGCTGCAAAGTCACGACCTCCATGCCGGGAGATTGCAACAATCCCCCAGCTCTTATCAAGATGATCATGAGAGGTGCGCGGCCTTTCGGCCAGCGCGCCTGCACTTTCTGCGTCTATTTTATCTCACCCTGACTCGGTCCCGTGGAACAGTTCCTTTACCGTTACCGGATTCCCATCCGTCAGCCGTTTCAATGCATTCATCTCGTTCCATCCATTCCTCCTGCATGTCTCCACGTAGCTCCGCAGTGTTGCGTAGTACTGCGCATACTCAACGCTTTCAAACTGACCGGATACCTTCATCTTGCTCTTTACGCCTCTGAGAGATCTCTCGGATAACGAGTTCGTTGTGGGTATGCTGAAGTCCTCAATCCAATGGAAATAGTTCCTGCGATACTTGCGGAGACGATTGAGCAGTGCTCCCTCAAACGCATATCCATAGTCCGCTCCCTTCATATTCCTGACCTTTTTGTACAGTTCTGCGTGTTCCTTGTCTCCCTTTGCCAGGCATTGATCCAATGAGGCATTGAACTGCCTGATTCTCTCCGGCGGAAATGATGTGCTTCCCTCTCTCTTCGCTTTGTTCCGATCATGAATGGTCTTCCCGATCAGATCTTTCAGATCTGCAGACCAGGTATGCCCGGTATCATTCGTATTCCGCTGTGCGTCACGCTCCAGATGCTGATTGCATTCAACGTTTCGGAATCGGAACTCCCTGTTGTAGTTGCCGGTGTAGTGATCATGCATTACCTTTTGGCTTTCGTTCAGTTCTGACAGGATGCCATCCTCCCTTACACCGTCAAGATTCTTCTTCTCGTGAGCCGTGTAATAAGCGATCCTGTCATCACCATAAAAGCGAAGGCATGCGCGCTTGGTATTCACAAAAATCACCGTATCATCCCAGTAAAGCAGGTCCTTCTTCAGCATCTCATTCCGAAGATCTTCTTTGAAATTCTGAAGATCCTTTGCCGCCCTTTTGATCTGCTTGGCGATATATCCCTCGCATGGTACAAACCTGCCGTCGAAAAGGCCGCAGAGAAACTGGCGGATCTTGTTGATCGGTACATTCTCGGAGACAGCAAGGGACAGAATCAGATCCCGGGTATTGCTGCCGTACTGATTTTTTGCGGTGTGCCTTGCATCCACTGGAACCTTGACCTGAGTACCGCAGTTCGCACACTGGTAGATCTTGTACAGATGCCGGTGGTAAGTCCGGACGATTTTGAAATCGACCTCCTGATGTTCCTCATACCTTCCGGTATCTATGAGATCTCCGCCACATACGCTGCACTTTTTCTCATCTTCTTTCAGCTCATGTGTTGTGGTATCGGTAGCCTGTTCTGGATCAAAAGCCGGCATCTCTGATTTTGCGTGCCCCGGCTGTCCTCCTTTGTGATTCCCTGTTGTCGGGCGCAGGTTGGGAATTACTTTTTTCTTGTTCCTGGGCGTCTGTGATGTCGGCGTTCCGCTGTCCGTTCCATCCCGATTGATTTTGTCCTCGAGATGCCTGACCATAGCCCGCAGCTCATCGATTGTGTCCTGCTTTTCTCTCAGCTGTCTGTCCTTGTCCGCAATGACCTTTTTCAGTTCATTGTTGTGCGCCTGAAGCTCTTCAATTTTCTGACCTCGTCTGCTCAGAAGTTCCTGCAGGTTTGCGGCCTTTCTTTCCGCGGATTCCCGCTTCATCCCGATTGTTCTCAACTGCTCTGAGAGCTTGCGGTTTTCCCGTAATGACTGACTTAACCTGCTCTGCAGATTCTTTGCTGTTTCCAGTGCTTTCCGCCAGTTGGTCTCGGCTTTTTCCTGTCGGCTGTTTGCGAGTTTGACCTTTCGGTTGCAGTCAGCCCGGAAGGCAGCGTGCGGGTCTTCGGACTCATACATCGCAATGGTCTGTTTCAGTTTTGCGATTTCGCTGTTACGCGTGAGTGTTCCGTTGAATGAATACATCGCTGCCATCTCCGTGTCCGTCGGCTGTTATTCCCTCATGGTAAAGACTTCCGACATAGAAGCAATCAGTGCTTTCAGTCGTTCGAGCTGTCTTTCCTGCTGTTTGTTTTGATCCGTCAAATCCTTGATCTGGAGCCTTAGTTGAATGATCTCCTGACGCAGTTCTGACGCTTCATCCACAGGCGGTTTTGCTGTCTCTGATGTGCAAGTCTGTGTTGTCTTCCTCCGCCGTGGGCCATGAGGCTCCGTCGGGATGATGTTCCCATTGGCATCCACTTTTCCAATGAGTTTTCGTTTGTTCTTCGGCTTGTGCGTGACCGGATCTCTGAACGATTCAGATTCATACGCGTATTTTATGCCGGTCGTCTTGTTTGTGAGATAAACGATGGCGTTAGTAAAGAACCGGGTTGATGGGTTCCATACCACAACCTCCATGGTGAACTCTCGACGCGATAATGTCCGATGAAGATATAGAATCCCCATTTGGAGCTCTTTTCTTCTCCGCATAATGCCTATCTTGTTATTTATAGTCACATACTCGGCAAGTGAGTGTATGTGTTTAGGCAATCTAGGTGATGCTTTGTTACATGATGCAACACAGCACGGATAGGAGTGTACCCAGCTCGAGCTCAAAGTGAGGTATTAGTGGTCTCATGCTAGGCGATCGCTTATCAACCCGTTTCTTAACTAACGCCTAAACGATACTTGACATTGCGCACCTCCTTAGTAGGTATACCTTAGTATATAACTTATATGGTGCAATGTCAAGAGAAAATGTATATATTATATTACGAATATACCTACTTCAGTCTTGAGTTTTCACACAATACAAAATAGAGCGGAGAACGCCGTAAAATCAGGCATTCTCCGCTCTGTGTCAATGGTAATGATGTTATTCAGATTTGGGTTTCACCCCTGTGAATAGTAACGATTTCACAGATCCTGCCGCCTGCCGTTTCCCGCTTTGTGACAGATTTGCGGATTCCGATTATGAGTAGACTGTTTCATCACTTTTTGCTTTTTGAAAAGCTGTCTCCTGAAATTTTCCTTAAATCTTCCCCTGTTCCCTTGTTCCGGTGCGGCGGCCGACTTATGATCAACCCTGTTTCAAACCACACGAAAGGACCGGAACCCTCATGAGCAGTATCATCGGCATTGATCTTGGAACCACCAACAGCTGCGCCGCAGTGGTGGAGAACGGGACGCCCGTCATCATCCCCTCTTCCACCGGCGCACGCACCACACCCTCTGTGGCAGCCTTCACCAAGCAGGGAGAGCACCTGGTGGGCGACATCGCCCGCCGCCAGGCGGCCGTCAACGCGGAGCGGACCATCTTCTCGGTCAAGCGCCACATGGGCACCGACTGGTCCGTCCGGATCGACGGGCAGGTCTACAAGGCCCCCGAGATCTCCGCGATGATCCTCTCGCAGATCCGAAAGGACGCGGAGGCCTTTCTGGGCACCTCGGTCACCCAGGCCGTCATCACCGTTCCCGCCTACTTCAACGATTCCCAGCGCCAGGCCACCAAGGACGCGGGCACGATCGCGGGGCTGGAGGTGCTGCGCATCATCAATGAGCCCACCTCCGCGGCCCTGGCCTACGGCCTCGACCACGCAGAGCCCACCAAGGTCCTGGTCTACGACCTGGGCGGCGGCACCTTCGACGTCTCGGTGATCGGCATCAGCGAGGGCGTCATGGAGGTTCTCGCCACCTGCGGCGACAACCACCTGGGCGGAGACGACTACGACAAGCGGGTGACGGACTGGATCGTCGACCGCTTCCAGCAGGAGCACCACATCAACCTCACCCGGGACCCGGTGGCCATGCAGCGCATCCGGGAGGCCGCGGAGGCCGCAAAGAAAGAGCTCTCCACCGCCCAGACGACCCGGATCTCCCTCCCCTACATCGCCGCCGCAGGGAAGGGCCCCCTGCACCTGGAGCTCGAACTGACGAGGGACAAATTTGTGGAGCTCACCAGGGACCTGACGGACCGCACCGAGGCGCCGGTCCTGCAGGCGCTCTCCGACGCGGGGCTCACCCCCAGGGATATCGGCAGGGTGCTTCTTGTCGGCGGCTCCACGCGCATGCCCGCGGTGCAGGAGAAGGTCCGCTCGCTCCTTGGGCGGGATCCCTCCCACAGCGTCAACCCGGATGAGTGCGTCGCCATCGGCGCCGCGATCCAGGCCAGCACCCTCGCCGGCAACGCCCTGGTGCCCCGGGGCGCCTCCGAGAGCCTGGTGCTCTTCGACGTGACGCCCATGACCCTCTCCATCGAGACCGTGGGCGGCGTCTCCACGCCCCTGATTGCGCGCAACACCACGATTCCCACCCGCCTCTCCAAGACCTTCTACGCCACCTCCCCGATCCAGCGGGAGGCGGAGATCCGGGTCCTGCAGGGGGACCGGCCCCTGGCAAGGGACAACAAGCTGATCGGCCACTTCCGGCTCCGGGGCCTTCGGAGCACCCAGGGCGGGGGGCCCCAGATCGATGTCACCTTCGACATCGACGCCAACGGCATCCTCACCGTCTCCGCCCAGGACCAGGCCAGCGGCAAGATGAAGTCCATCACGATCACTGCCTCGGACCGCATGTCCCAGGATGAGGTCATGGAGGCCAGGGCGAAGGCCCAGATCTACCAGGCCCAGGATGAACTCCGCCGCAAGGGTCTTGCCCTCTACCAGGACTGCCAGGAGGTCCTATCACGGTCCCAGGCGCTTTCCGGGGACAAGAAGCGCCTGCCGGGCAAGGCGGCGCGCAAGGAGCTCACCCGCCTCGAGAAGGAGCTCTCCCGGTCCATGTCGCGCTTTCGCGCGGACAAGATCGCCCAGGAGATGCTCGACGACATGCAGCAGGCCAGGACGGCCCTGGAGACGGCCCTGACGCCCTACCAGTAAGACAAAACCAACTGACAGGATCCCTCCTCACAGGACACGGAAGTGCAAAGTCCTGTGGAGGGGGACATTTCCTGTCCGGAAAAATCATGAAAAAATCGTCAGCCGGGACAAGCCCAGCTGACGACGTCACGATCGTTTTTCCGTTCCACGGACGGGCCCATGCCAAGCCGGCGAGAGTCCGTTCTTTTGTTTTGCCTGGATTTGGTCACCCGATGCTCACTGGGCGAACTGCTCCTCCACATTCTCCCGGTCCTTCAGAATCCAGGGGGAGAGCTTCTTGTAGAATTTCTCCACCCGCGTCCAGTAGGTGGCAGAGTCCTCCAGGACCGCGCCCATGTGCCCGGCGTCGCCGATCCAGAGGAACTCCTTCTTGCAGCCCGCCGCCTCGAAGAGACGGGGCATCATGCTCGGCGGCACCACCTCGTCGTCCTCTCCGTGGACAAACAGGGTCGGGGTGACGGATTCCTCCACCGCCCGCACCGGAGAGGCCTTGGCGAGATCGTATTTCCCGCGCAGCCGGCAGACGATCCGAAGCGCAAACAGCAGGACGGCGGCCGGGAAGAAGTGCTTTTTCCGCTCATAGAGGAAGTGCAGCTCGTCCTGGGCACTGGTGAAGGCGGAGTCGGCGACCACGCCCTTCACCTGTGAGGGCATCCGCTCTCCGGTGGCCTGCAGGATCGCGGCGGCCCCTAAGGAGACGCCGTGCAGCACGATCACCGCATCCCGGTCCTGCTGCACGATCCAGCGGACCCAGCGGAGCAGGTCCTGGCTGTCCGGAAGGCCCATGCCCACCACGTGGCCCTCGCTGGCGCCATGGCCCCGAAGGTCCGGCAGCAACACGTGCATGCCGTAGGTCTCATAATAGCGCTGTGCAAACAGCCCCGCGCCGTCCGCGCTGTCGCCGTAGCCGTGCACGCAGACCGCGTACCGGTGGCAGGACTCGTCCTCCTGGGGGATGAAGTTGGCGTGCAGCTGCAGGCCGTCCTCCGAGGAGAGGAAGATGTCCTCGCGCTTTGCGTGCTCGTTCATCCAGCGGCGACCCTCCGCCCAGGGATCCTCCGGGCCGGCGGGGCACTTCTTCGGCACGAGCAGCTGATCGTAGTAGAAATTTGCCGTTCCGAACAGGGCGCCGACGGCGGCCCAAGCCACCATATCCAGCAGAAACTCCGCATTCTTCTTTGCTGATGACATCTGAAAAACCTCCCTTACTCTGCTGGCTCTCCCAGCTGCAGGCTGACACTGATCTCAAACCGGGAGCCGCTTCCGAAGCTGCTCCGCACCTGTATGCTGCCCCCCATGGAGCTGATCACCCGCCTGGCGATCGAGAGCTCCCCGGAGGGATCATCGAAGAGCACCGGGAGTTTGGCATCCGGGATGCCGCTCCCCGTGTCCTGAATCGTGAAGTGAAAGTAGGCACTGTCCCGCACCGGGGCATCTGCCACCGCAGTCAGGATGATTTTACCCCCGCTTGCCGTATTCTGCACTGCATTCTCCAGAATTCCGAGAAAGGCGAGCTGGAGGCCGGGCTTGCTGCCCACGACCCGGTCCGGCACCGTCCCGTTGGTCTCGCAGGAGAAGATGATGCCCTTCTCCCGGCACTGGGGCCGGATCACCTTGCGCACCGTAGCAAGGCACTCGGACAGAAGAAACGGCGCCGTGACGATGCTGCGCTCGGCGGGATCGATCTTCGCGATCTCCTCCAGGTCCGTGAGCATGCCGGGCACCGCGCCGGCCAGCGCCTGGATTCGTTCGTCGATCTTGATCAGCCGGTCGGCGGTCTCGTGCTTTTGGGCCTCCGCCGCCAGGCTCTGGATCGCGTTCATCTGGCCGCCGACGAGATGGCGCACCCGCCCCACGGTCTTTCCCTTTTCCTTCTCCCGGACCCGGCTGTCGGTGTCCTGCTTCTGCAGGCCCAGCTCCTTCTGCTGGATCTCCTCCTTCAGGTGTCCGATCTGGGTCAGATACCCCTGGCGGTTGCCCTCCTGCTCGGCGCGGATGGCCTCGATCTGCTCCTGGCTCTGCGCCTTCGTCTCGTCGTTCTCCTTGCGCAGGGCTGCGATCTTCTCCTCACTCTCCTGCCGCAGGGCCTCGACCTTCACATCGCACTCGGCGGTCAGGTGGCGGCGAAGCTCCTCCTCGTTCTTTTCGGCCTCGCTCTTCTCGTCGGCCAGGGCCTGCTTTTCGGCGGCAAGGCTCTCCTCGAGCTCCTGGATGCGCTGGCTCTGGGCATTTTGGGTCTCCCGGAGCGCTGCCAGCTCCTCATTGGCCTTCTCCAGGGAGGCCTTTGCCTCGTCCCGCTCCTTTTCCAGCGACTCCCGCTCTCCAACGGCCTCCTGCAGGGCCTCCTTGCGGGCGGCATCCGCCGCGGACTGCAGCTTTTCGTCCGCCTCCTTGTGAGCCAGCTTCACCGCATCCTGCGCCGCCTGGATCAGGCGGCCGGTCTCCTCGATCTTCTTTTTGGCCTCTTCGGTCTGCCGCTTGGCCTCCTCCTGCTCCCGCACGGTGTCCGCGTCGAGCTGACGGATCCGGTCCTGGATCTCCTCCTCCCGGATGGTCTTGAGCTCCTCCTCCACCTTCTGGTGCTGCTTTGCAAGGTCCTCCAAAATCGAGGTCATGTCGGCAAACAAGAGGTAGAGGATCACTCGGTTCCCCTTCTTCTCCCGGTAGGCGCACCTTGCGGTGATCTCCACGGGGACCTTCTTCTCCTCCTTCGTGAGGGCGGTGAGGCGAAGGGAGGCAGGGGCCGTCCCCTCCTCCTTCATCAGCCTGCCGCAGAGGGCGCGCAAAAGCTTTTGATCCGCCGCCTCCAGCGCAAAGAACGGGTTCAGATCGGCCCGGTCGTAGAACGCATCCAGCGGATAGCCCAGGGCGTCGGCCAGACAGGTGTTGGCATAGAGCTCCCGAAGGGTGCCGGGATTCGTGCCGTTCCCCGCAAGGACCATGAGGCCCGCCGGGACGTTCTCGATGAACTCCCGGATCTGGTCCGCCTCGGAGGGCTCATACCTGCGGGACATGCCCACGTAGATCAGGCGGTAGTCCGCCCCCTGCCGGCAGATCGAGAGGGAGCAGCGCAGGTTGACCGTCTCCTGCTCCCGCTTGGGGATCAGGTTGACGTCATAGACCACGGTATTGGTCTCTCCCGGCACCAGGGCAGACTTGATTGAGGCGATGTCCACGGCGTAGGGCTGGGGATCCCGGCCGATCAGGCTGTCGATGAAGTCCAGGACCTCCTTCCGGGTCTTCAGGTGAAAGATCCCGTCCGGCGTCACCCAGACCAGGTCATCGGCGAGCACCGCGGCCGCCGCGGCCGCATCCCGCTCCTGGTACAGGCTGTAAATGAAGTTTTTACCAAAATCAATAGGGGTCATAACGCGTTTATTATACCATCCCTTTCCCGGGGATTCCGCTCCCTGCGGGCTTTTTTCCCCGCCCCGGCGGTAGTGGTGTTATACTCAGAAGGCGTTAGTTAAGAAACGGGTTGATAAGCGATCGCCTAGCATGAGACCACTAATACCTCACTTTGAGCTCGAGCTGGGTACACTCCTATCCGTGCTGTGTTGCATCATGTAACAAAGCATCACCTAGATTGCCTAAACACATACACTCACTTGCCGAGTATGTGACTATAAATAACAAGATAGGCATTATGCGGAGAAGAAAAGAGCTCCAAATGGGGATTCTATATCTTCATCGGACATTATCGCGTCGAGAGTTCACCATGGAGGTTGTGGTATGGAACCCATCAACCCGGTTCTTTACTAACGCCTACTCAGAAAAAAACAAAGCACCCCGAAAGGAGGCTCACCCATGCCAGACCAGAACAACATCCATCCCGATGCCCCGTCCGAAGACGAGGGCAGCGACCGCATCACCCTGACAGACGAAAACGGCCAGAAGCAGGAATTCGAATTCCTGGATTTCATTGACTACTCCGACAAACAGTACGCCGTACTCGCGCCCCTCGAGGGCGAGGCGGACGACGACCAGGTGCTGATCTTTGAGGTGGAGAACGCAGACCAGGAGAACAACACCCTGATCCCCGTCGCCGACGAAGGTCTCGCCAACGCGATCTTTGAGCTGTTCCGCAACCGGAACGCGGACCGCTTCGAATTTGAGTCCTGACCCGCTTCTCAGCGGCAGGCAAACAGGTAGGCATCCTGCGGCGAAAGCGTGAGCAGGATGCCTTTTTCCATCCGCTCATAGGTAAGCGCTTCCCCGAGAAGGTCCGTGTCCGAGACGGGCTCTGTAACGCCCAGAAGGGCAAGGGGAAGGAAGACCTGGGTGGGCTCCTCCTCCGCAGAGATCACCGCAACGAAGGTGCTCTCCCCGTCCTGCCTTGCCAGGGCCAGGGTCTGGCCCTGGGCATACAAAAACTGCATGCCGCCCTTGGAAAAGGCCGGGTTCTGCCGCCGCACCTCGATCAGACGGTGGTACAGGGCATACTCCTTGGTGCCCGTGATGTCCCGGCTCCAGGGCATGGGATAGCGGCAGCCCTCGTTGGTCTGCGGCAGGCCGTCAATCCCCGCCTCATCGCCGTAGTAGACGCTGGGGCAGCCGATCAGCGTAAACAGAAAGATCGCCATCCCGCGGACCATCTTCCAGGTGATGGAAGGGTCGTTGTGGAAGCGCGGCACGTCGTGGCTGTCCACCAGGTTGAACTGGTTCTGCCAGAACACGTAGGGCATCTTTGCCAGGTAGGAGAGGATCACGTTCTTCACGTCCCCAGCAGAAAGGCGCCGGGTGTTGTCCCGCATGACCGGATTGCGGGAGAGGAAGAGATCCGGCTGGCCGTAGAAGTCCCGGATCACCCGGCTGCAGCCGTAGTAGTTCATCGGGGAATCCCAGGCATCGCCCTGCTGCCGCTCCGAGCACTCGTCCCAGTCCTCTGCGAGGATGTACGCCTGGGGGTTCACCGAGCGGATGGCCTTTCGGATCTCCGGCCAGACCTCGTCCGCGTACTGGTACTTCCCGTTGCGGGCCATCACGTCCGCCACATCAAAGCGCCAGCCGTCGATGGAATAGGGGGGCTTGAGCCACTTCTTCAGGACCGAGTCCTCCGCCTTGTAGAGCCTCTCCCGGAGCTTCTCGCTCCCGTAGTTCAAGGTGGGCAGGGTGTCCAGGTTCCACCAGCCCTTGTAATGGTTGGTGCCCTTCTCAAAGAAGTAGTAGCTGCGCTCCTCAGAGTCCGGGTTGTGGTAGGCCCCGACGGAGGTGTCGAAGAAAGCGCCGTCCCGGTTGAACCACTTGTGGTTTGCCCCGGTGTGATTGATGGAGATGTCCAGGATCAGGCGCATGCCGTTCTCGTGGAGTGCTTTCGAGAGCGAGGCCAGGGCCGCATCCCCGCCGAAGTGCTCGTCCACGTGAAAGTAGTCGATGCAGTCGTACTTGTGCACCGAGGGGCCACGGAAGATCGGGTTGATGTAGAGTGCCGTGACGCCCAGCTGCTTCAGGTAGGGGATCTTCTGCTCAATGCCCTTCAGGTCGCCGCCGTGAAAGTCCAGGCAGTGTCCCTCCTCATAGGTAAGCGGCACATCCTCCCAGTGGTCCCGGTGGATCGACGGGTACCCGTAGGCGGTGTACTCCCCGCTTTTCACGTCGTTGGACGGATCCCCGTTGGCAAACCGCTCCGGAAAGATCTGGTAGAACACGGCGGACTTGACCCAGGCCGGCTGCTCGTAGTCCGCAAGCAGCACAAAGCTGGTGCTGTGATCCGGCATGTAGTCCTGGATGCCCCGCTGGGTGTAGTAAAAGATCCTGTCCGCGCAGATCAGATAGAAGCGGTACTCGCACCGGGGATCCTCCATGGCAAACGAGCCTTTGTACCAGGCAAGGCCGTTCTGCTCTTTTTCTTTTTGCATCTCCTGAATGAGCTGGGCGCCGTTTTGCCTCGTCCAGAGCATCACGTGCTCCACCGGGGCGTCTGCAAACATGCGCAGCCGCACCGATACCGTATCCCCCAGTTGGGGCCTCTGGCAGGAGACATAGTTTCTGGTCCCGTCGCTGTATACGCTGTCCTTCCAGTCTGCTGTTCTCATCGTTTTCTCCTGATTTTCTCTGTATTCCTGTTACAACAAAGCGGCAGGTACCCTGGTATCTGCCGCATTTTCCTCACATGAGCAGCCGGATCTTCTGCGCTCCGACCCGGACCGTGATGTCGGAGGATTTGCCCTCCACCTCGCCGTCGGTGTGCACCCAGAGCGGCCGGTCCGCCTGCAGGCGGATCTGCCGGCCCCGCTCCATCCAGAACACGTCCCGAAGCTTGACGTGGGCGCCCTTGTAGGCCATCGGGAACGCGCGGAAGAACACCATCTTGCTGTGCAGCGGGTTGGAGATGCACACGTCCATCACCCCGTCGTCCCCGTCCGCCTCCGGGCAGAAGCGAAAGCCGCCGCCCTCATAGGCGGTGTTCATGCAGACCGCAAAGAGGCCCCGGTGATAGGCCTGCTGCCTTCCGTCGATGTCCAGCCGAAGCTCCGCGAGCTTTGTGGTAAAGATGAGCCGGATAGCCACGCAGATGTAGATCAGCTTGCCCAGGTGCAGGTGGTTCAGGACCGGCTTGAACCGGGAGATCTCGACCCCCTGGCAGATGGCGGCGTCATAGCCAAAGCCGCAGCTGACCGCAAAGCGGCGCACGTCCCCGGCTTTGCGCCCCCGTCCCACCGGCTGGATGTCGGAGAGGTTGTGGTAGACCACCTCGCCGAAGTCGAGGGTGCGCTGCACCTTGCCCTGCAGGATCACGCGGAGCACCTCCTCCGGCCGCTGGGCAAGGCCCAGGGCCCGCGCGAGATCGTTCCCCGATCCCGCGGGCACCAGGCCGAGCCGCACCCGGGAGAAGTCCTCCACCGCGTTCACGGCCCGATTGAAGGTGCCGTCCCCGCCCACGATGACAAGGTTGATCTCCTCCCCTTGCGTCTCCCGGAGCACCTCTTTGCAGACCGCCTCGATGTCCCGCTCCGGGGTGGACTGATGGACGCGGATGTCCGCGCCGCTGGCATCGAGCAGGGGCTTCAGGGCCGCGAACTGCTTTCCGGTCCTTCCGGATGCCCCGGCCGGATTCACCACGAAATGAAATACCATATCTGCCCCTTATCCGTCGATCTTGCGCATCGCCCGGTCATAGGTGAAAACGCCGTTGACCTCATCCTCCACGTCGGTCCACTGGGTGTAGACGCTGCCGCAGAGCCCCTTGGGGATCAGCGCCGTCATCTCGCTGTTCTTCTGCCGGTAGGTCCTATTCAGCGCTTCCCGGCTCTCGCACACACCGTACCCGTAGACCTTCTTTCCGAAGCTGTGGCCCGGCACGTACCAGACGGCGCCGCCGAACTCGGTGAGCACGTTGGCCCGCTCCTTTTCCGGGTGGACAAAGAGCGGGAAAAAGTAGTTGTGGATGCTGACGAAGTCACCGCCCCGCTGGTCATACCAGCCGCTGGCCTCGTCCACGAGGCGCGTAGGGTCCAACACCCTCGCCCGCCGCACCATCTCGTTGGTGTCAAACTGCCCCCAGCCCTCGTTGAAGAGGACCCAGGTGCAGATCGAGGGGTGGTTGCGAAGGAGCCGAATCGTCTCTCCCAGCTCCCGAACGTATTCCTGCCGCCCCTCCTTGCTGGAGCGGGCCAGCAGGAAATGCACCCGGTCCGTGGTCGGGAGCCCCAGGAGCGATACCGGCGTTGCCAGGTAGGTCACCATCCAGTGCCGGTACTTCCCGCCGCCGTTGACCATGTCCTGCCAGACGATCAGCCCGAGACGGTCGCAGTGGTAGTACCACCGCTCCGGCTCGATCTTCAGGTGCTTGCGGACCATGTTGAAACCGGTCTTCTTCATCTCCGTGAGGTCAAAGATCATGGCCTCGTCCGACGGCGCGGTCAGGATGCCGTCAGGCCAGTAGCCCTGATCCAGGACGCCCTTCTGAAAGAGCACCTCGTGGTTGAGGCAAAGGCGCGGGATCTCCCGCCCGTTCTCGCTTCTCTTCTCCACCGTGAAGGTGCGCAGGGCAAAATAGGAGCGGACCGTGTCCTCTCCCATCTGCACGTCGAAGTAGTACAGGTAGGGCGCATCCGGCGTCCAGGCCTTCTTCTCCGGGATGGGGATCTTCGCCATCCGGTTCACCGGCACCGTGACACTCGTCAGCGTCATGCCCGGGGAATTCTCCTTCTCGTAGATCGCCGGCACGTAGACCGTGACGAAGGCGCTTCCCTTCTCCTCCCCGTTTGTGTGCACGCAAAGGTGCAGCACCGAGGTGTCAAAGTCCGGGCGGATGTCCAGCGAGGTGATGTAGCGATCCGGCACCTCCTCGAGCCAGACGCTCTGCCAGATGCCGCTGGTTGCGGTGTAGAACATCCTGCCCCGCTCGAGCTTCTGCTTGCCCCGGGCGTGGTAGGAGGTGTCGCTTCTGTCCGTCACCCGGACCGCGATCTCATTGCGGCCCGGGTGCACAAGACCCGTGATCTCACAGGAAAAGGGCAGGTACCCGCCGGTGTGGGAGACGGCCGGGTGGCCGTTCACCAACACGTCCGCCGTCTGGTCCACCGCCCCGAAGTGGAGCAGAATCCGGCCGTGAATTTCGCCCAGGGAAAAGGTCCTGTCATACCAGAGGACCTCGTCGGGCCCTAGCTGCCGCCCCACGCCGGAGAGCGCACTCTCCGGGGAGAAGGGCACCTGAATGATCCCGTCAAAGCAGCTGGGGATGCGGCCAAGCTTTCCCGCCCTGCCGATGGCATAGGACCAGGCTCCGTTCAGAGAGCGGTACCCGCCCCGCACCATCTGCGGGCGCGGATACTCCGGCAGGATGTTCCTGGGGTCCAGGGCCCGTCCCCACTTCGTGTACAGCTGATGCACGTCTTTGCTCCTTCTTGCTTACGCCTTTTTGGTCTTTTCCTTCTTCTCCTTTGCCGGCTCCTCCTTCGGGGGAATCCTGCAGTAGAGCTTTGCCAGGGCGTGAATGCTCTGGGCCAGCGCGTCGGAGAGGACGTTGGGCAGAAGCCTCCACTGCCAGTTGCCGCCCTGGGTGCCGGGGGTGTTGATCCGCGCCTCCTTCCCCAGAACCAGGTAGTCATGGAGCGGCACGATGCAAAGATCCGCCACCGACCGGTAGGCCTCGCGGATGAAATCCCAGACGAAGGCGCCGTAGTCAGTGTTCTCCGAGTGGATGTAGCGGCGGGCCAGATCCCGGTCGTGGTCGCTGCACTCCTCAATCCACTCCAGCGTCGTCTTGTTGTCGTGGGTTCCGGTGTAGACCACACAGTTGCGGATGTGGTTGTGGGTCATGTAGTAGCTGTACTCCGTCCAGTCAAAGGCGTACTGCAGCACCTTCATGCCCGGGAAGCCGGTCTGGGCCAGGAGCTTCTCCGTGCTGGGGGTGATGGTCCCCAGGTCCTCGGCGATGATGCGGACGTCGCCGAGCTGCTTCTTCACCTCGCGGAAAAAGGCGATGCCGGGTCCCTTCTTCAGCTCGCCGTTCTCGGCGGTCTCCTCCTGGGCTGGGACTGCGTAGTAGCTGTCGAAGCCGTTGAAGTGATCGATGCGGATCACGTCCATCAGCTCGTAGTTGCGCTGGAGCCGGCGGATCCACCAGGCGTACCGGTCCTGCTTCATGCCGGTCCAGTTGTAGACCGGATTTCCCCAGAGCTGGCCGGTGGGGGAGAAGGCATCCGGCGGACATCCGGCCACCCGCACCGGCTGGTGGTCCTCGTCGAAGTCAAAGCACTCGGGGTGCGCCCAGGCATCGGCGCTGTCCAGGGCGACGTAGTAGGGCATGTCGCCCACGATCTCGACGCCCTTCTCCCGCGCATAGGCGTGGAGACGGTCCCACTGCTTCTGGAACTCGTACTGGACGAACAGGTGCAGGTCCAGCTCCTCCGCGTGCTGGGTCTCCATCGTCCGCAGCACCTCCCGGTCGCGCTCTAAGTACGGGGTCTCCCACTCGGTCCAGCACTTCTGATCATTGACCTTTTTGAGCATCTGAAACATGGCGTAGTCGTCCAGCCAGTACCACTGTTTCTTGAGAAAGGCCCGATACGCCTCCCGCTCCTTCGGATCATCCGCGGCAAAAAAGCGCCGCGCCGCCAGGGAAAGGAGCTTCATCCGATTCTCATAGAGGGCGCCGTAGTCCACCCGTGAGGGATCCGTGCCGAAGGAGAGGGAATTTGCCTCGTCCCAGGTCAGGTATCCCTCCTCGATCAGCGTGACGGGATCGACAAAGTAGGGGTTGCCCGCAAAAGCCGAGACGGACTGGTAGGGGCTGTCCCCAAAGCCCGTGGGACCCAGGGGCAGGATCTGCCAGACGCTCTGCCCGGCCTTTGCGAGGAAGTCCACGAAATCATAGGCCTCCTTCGAAAAGCAGCCGATGCCGAAGCGGGATGGAAGCGAAGAGATCGGAAACAAAATGCCGGCTTTTCTCATGTGTGATGACCTCCAACAAGACGTAAATCTTTCCCTTCATGATACCACAGGAACGCCTCCGGGGGCCGGTGTTTTGGCGCCAGGTCTCCCGGTGAACGGACGGATTCAAGCCGCTTTTTGTAAGCGCTTTCAACCCGTCAAAAACTTACCCTTTGCCCCCGCCGCCCGGCCTTTTATACTGGAGATAGCAAACATCAGGGGACAGGGGGACTTATCATGACAAGTTTGGATTCTCATCTGCAGCGCACAGGATTTTTTGCGTTCTTTCTCAGCGGCATCTGCGCCATCTCCAGCGGCGTTGTGGTCTCTCTCTTGCAGGAGCGGTTCGGCTTTTCCTTCGCGGTGACCGGGACCCTGCTCTCTCTTCTCTCCATCGGAAACATGCTGGCAGGGCTGCTCTCGGGGGTCCTCGGGGAAAAGGCCGGCATGCGAAAGACGGTTCTTCTCCTCTCCATCGGATATCCATTGGGGTACGGCCTCATGTGCCGCTTCGGCGCCGTCGGCATCCTGATGGCAGCCTTCTTTCTCGTGGGCATCGCCAAGGGCAATGCGCTCAACACCTGCACGGTGCTGGTGGGCAACCACTCGGATGACCGGCCGAAGAGCCTGACCAAGATGCACTGCTTCTACGCGGCGGGGGCGCTCCTATGCCCGTTTCTGCTCTCCGCCCTCTCTGCGGTCTCCCCGGTCCTTCCGGAGGCGGGGATCGCCCTGCTGGGCCTTGTGCTCTGGCTCCTCTTTCTTCTGGCAAAGCTCCCCACGGACAACGGCGGGCGCGCCGGCAGCACCGGCCGCACGGATCTTGCCTTTCTGCGGGATCCCGGCTTCTGGATTCTGACCGCGCTCCTGTTTTGCCAGAACGCGGCGGAGCAGAGCGTCAACGGCTGGCTCGTCACCTACTTCCGCAGTGAGGGGATCCTCACCGGAACCCTCTCCGCCTACACCATCACGATCATGTGGGGCGCGACCCTCCTCGGGCGGCTCCTCGTCGCCTTCGTCCTGCGGATCCGCAACCTCTTCCGGGTGATCGCCGTCATGGGCCTTGGCTGCACCGTGCTGTACCTGTTTCTCGTCCAGGCAAAGACCCCTGTAGCCGCCGTCCTTGCGCTGTTTGCCTTCGCCTTTGCGATGAGCGGCGTGAACCCGCTCGCCGTCGCCGGGGTCGGGGAGCAGATGAGTGCAGTCAGCATGGGCGTCATGCTTCCCCTCTCCGGGATCGGCGCCATCGTGATGCCGCTTTTCATCGGTGTTCTGGCAGATAAGATCGGCCTTCGTGCCGGCATGGCAGCAAACCTTGCCCCCTGCCTTGGAATTCTCCTCTTCTCCCTCCTCATGGTGCGCCGAAGCCGCGCCGCGTCCTGAGAGAACAGGCAAAAACCTGCCGCGCCGTGCAGCTGCTTTGTTCCGCAGCCGCGCCGTGCGGCAGGTTTTTTGATTTCTCATTTCCTGCAGTCAAATCACCTGAAAGGTTTTCCACTTTCCGCCCCGGTACCGCGTCCAGATCAGCCCCGCCTTCACCGCCCAGTCCGCCACCATGGCGAAGGCGATTCCGATGACCCCCAGATTCATCCAGATCGCAAACAGCGCGGCGAGGGACCAGAAGCTCTGCGCGACCCCGTTTGCCGCGATCTGGCTGGTGCCAAGCAGCGCGACAATGCTGAAGAGCGCCGCCTTCGTGATCTGGAAGAGGCCGTTCTCCACGCCATTGGGGACCGAGACATGGAGAATGCGCCGGAGGGACCGTCGGGGATTATGCCAGGACGCATAAGCTCTCTGTGTTTTCCTTTCCGGAGCGCACCTGCAACGTCGTCCTGCGCAAAGAGCATCCCCCTGCTGCGGGACGGCTTTTCCCGGGAGCGCCTGTGGAATGATCCGTTTGTGGATTACCTCAACCAGTACGCAGATGCGTACGGAGCGCTGCAGAAGTATATCAACCCCCACACCATCATCCGCGTGGATGACAGGACATTTCGGGAGCGGATCCTTCTCCTGACGGATGCCTACAGCATCAGCATGCTGTGCAGGGTGGAGAAGGGGGGATTCCCCATTTTCCTCCCTGCCCCTTCCGGAGCTGAAGATGCACCTTGCGGTGGTCCGCCGGGAGGACGACCGGAAAAACCGCATTTATGATGCCATCCGGTCCGGGGTGAAGGAACAGGCGGAGGGTGGGACCCTCCACTGAATTTCTGCTGCTGCGACGGCAGCGCAAAGCCGGTTTCCTCCTGCGCGGCACTTTCTGCAATATCGTCAGGCATAAAAAGGCCTCCTTTGGCACATCATGGATTTGACAGACGCAAATCCAATCGCCAAAGAAGGCTTCTTTGTCACGCACCGCGGGGAGGCACCAATACCATGTCATCTCCCTGTCGCGTCATTTGCCGAAAGGGTTCCGGACCACTGCCTGTACGGGTATGGTTCCCGGCGCAGCACAGGGCAGTCCCAAAGCGGCAGAGTAAAGAGCCTTCCATCTGCCGCCGCCCACGGACAGCTTTCTGATCAATCCGCAAACTGCCCCCGGATCTCATACGTGCCCGCGGTAAAGATGCGGCTGCGTAGCATCTCCTCCGTGAGAGGTTCGCCGTTGCAGGTCAGATTCTTCAGTTTCCGATCCGGCAGAAAAGCAGCCTCTGCGTCAAAAGGAACGGCAAAGCGGTATATCACCGTCTTGTCCTTCGCTGCGACCTCCCAACCCGAGGTAAAGAGGCCCTTCGGGAAGCGGATGGAAGCACTGGCCCGAACCAGCCGCTCGTCCGTATGCGGACTGATCCGAATAAAGGACCCACCGACTCCCTCTTCTGTCACGCCCAGTCCACAGATGTCCTCGTAGATCCAGCCGCAGACACAGCCGTAAGCGTAGTGATTCAGGGAATTCATCCCTGTCCCGGAGATTCTTCCATCTTCCAGCAGGGAGTTCCACCGCTCCCATATCGTGGTCGCACCCAGGTTGACCTCATACAGCCAGCTTGGATAGTCCTCATTGAGAAGAAGCGTGACCGCCTCTCTCTGGTGTCCGGTTTTTGTCAATGCCCGGCAGAGATACGCCGTGCCCACAAAGCCCGTGGATAAATGGTCATTCCACTCATGCACAAGCTCTGCCAGGTGATCTCCGGCGCGCAGGTTGCCTTCCTCTGTGTCAAACAGATCAAAGCAGATTGCAAGTGCGTAGGCTGTCTGGGTATCGATGGTAAGGGAACCCTCGCCGGTTACGTACTTCTTCCGCACCGCCGCCAGAACCTCGCGGGAAAGAGTTGCGTATTCTTCCGCCTCCTCCGGCTTTCCCAGAACCGCTGCTGCCTTTGACACGAGCTCTGCGGAGTAGTGGTAAAAGACCGAGGCCACGAAGTGTTTATCCGTTCCACCTTCCCGGTTGTTCATGCCGGCGGTGTCACCTTCCACATCCAGACTCAACCAATCCCCGAAATGAAATCCACAGGTCCAGAGCCGTGATCCGCCACAGAACGTATCATCCATTGAGCGGATAAAATCCACCCACTGGCGCATACCATCATAGGCCTCTGCAAGGTGCTTGCGGTTTCCGTAGTGCAGATACAGCGTCCAGGGTATGATCGTTGCCGCATCGCCCCAGACCGCAGCGCCAGCTTCGCCCCATTGATCTTTTTGCGGCGCAAACGGCGGCTCCTGGAGCTTCTCCCGCCCAACTGTCAGTACATCCGGAACCACGTAGGGAACCGCACCGTCCTTTTCCCGCTGTTCAAGATTCATATCCCGCAGGTACTTTCGGAAAAAGCGCGGCGTCTCCATATGGCAGGAGGCGGTATCCGCAAAGATCTCGGCATCTCCTGTCCAGCCCAGGCGCTCATCCCGCTGCGGGCAGTCTGTCGGGATGTCCAGGAAGTTATCCTTCTGGCTCCATTTGGTATTGGCGATCAGGCGATTCACCTTGGGAATATCCGTCGTGACTTTCCCGGTTTCCTCCAGATTCGAATACAGGCAGACTGCCGAAAAGTCGCCGAGGTTCTCCTCTGTGACTTCCATTCCGGTGACCCGAACGTACCGGAAGCCGTAGAACGTAAAGTGCGGCCGCACACTGCGCTTGCCGCCACCGGCAAAAATACAGGTAAATGCCGCCGTTGCTGTGCGGAGATTGTCCCGATAGAAGTTCCCCTCCTGCAGCACCTCGCCGCATTCCAGGGTCACCCTCGTCTCGGCGGGGAGATCGGCTGAAAATTCTACCCAGCCGGTGACCTCCTGCCCAAAGTCCAGAACCGTCTCGCCCTTCGGCGTGTGAATAAGAGCGGACGGTTTCAGGATCTCGTGGGAAGTGACCGGTACGCCCACCATGGCATGAAGCTGTGCCATGGGCGGTGTCACCGTTTCCACCCCGCTTACATCTCGGTCCGTAGGATGAAGGAGCGACGCCTCCTTTCGAAGGTCCAGCATTTCCCCATCGTAGATTCCGGAGGAGATCACGGGGGATTTCAGGCAGACCCAGCTCCCGTCGGAACAAATTCTGCGGGTCTTCTCACCGACGAGATCAAGGTCTGCAATCATTTTGAACGTATCGCCGTAATACTCCTGCATCTGTGCATTCGCAAGATATCCAAACCGTCCCTTGTACCAGCCATTTCCCAGCGCGACGTCCAGGGTGTTCTCTCCCTCGACAAGAAGCGGTGCGATGTCATAGGTCTGGTACTGGACCCAGTACCGGTAATCCGTAAAATATGGCGTCAGGTACTGATCTCCGATCTTCTTTCCGTTCAGATACGCCTCGTATAAGCCAAGGCCGCAGATGTAAAGTCTTGCCCGCCGGAGGGATTGGAGTTCCTCCTTCGTGACGGAAAATGTCTTCCGCATCACCGGGTGGAGCTCATGTGTAAAGGAAGGAGCAATCCAGCAGCCGCTCCAGGCACCCGCAGGATGTCCGCCCTCAAAGGTCTGTACGGGGCTCTCTCCAACGTCTCCCGCATCATCCGAAACCGTGACTTTCCAATAGTAGGACACCCCGGGCTGTACCTTCACCGCAGGGGTATAGCAGCCGGAGGGGAGAATGCCCTTCTTGTCCTGGTCATCCCGGTCGCTGTCAAATAGCAGGTCCGC
Source organism: Lachnospiraceae bacterium (assembly GCA_022483465.1). Classification (GTDB taxonomy): domain Bacteria; phylum Bacillota; class Clostridia; order Lachnospirales; family Lachnospiraceae; genus CAG-791. Next base: position 1,463,131 of record JAKVNF010000001.1, read on the forward strand.
AAAATCCGGATTCTCCGCGATCACCAGTCTGCTGTGTGCCTGACGTATCCCCCTGGCCTCTTCCACCTGCCAGGAAAAAGTCAGATCCGCCAGATCGATGCCAAGCGGATTGATCTGATAGCAAGTTTTCATTCCCCTGATTTTCATTTTCTTTTCTCCCTTGTTACTCCCTTTTGACTCAGCGCACCACCGGAAACCAGATCTTCATCTGGGCATCTTCTTCCGGATTTTCATCCTGTATGCTGCTTCGGTTGTCCCAGGCGAAATAAGGGACAAACTGCACCGGAACTTCTTCACGGGTACTGGGTCGCATTTCTGCATAGAGGCGCTCGTCTCTCTCTCCCTGGATCCGCAGCATACTCCCCTCCAGGGCAAGGACATCCCGTCCTCCGATCTGGATCATCCGGGGTACAAAGCGCTTTGGTCCCTCCCCATTTTCAAAGAGAAGTGTCAATTCATCGAGAGATCCGGTATCCGGGTTCTGAAGATCCGCATCTTCCATACAGTACACCAGAGGGCCGCGCTCGAGAGCTGCCTTCCCCTCGTCTTCCTCCACCATCGGATTGGCTGTGGTGAAGCGGACCGGCATTGGAAGAACCAGGGTGATCTCGGTATCCGTCGAGGGCAGACAGGAGACGATCTGATACGTTCCCGCTGCGCGATTCGGCAGATTCATCGATGTGACATTTTCCCCCTGCCGGAGTGTGACCTTTGCCTCTCTTGCCCAGACGGGAATGCGCAGGGCAAGCTCAAAGGGACTGTTTCCGTGCACCTCCTCAAAGGAAAACGAGACAGTTCCATCATACGGATAATCGGTCTTCTGCACCAGTACGAAGGAGGCGCCGGAAGACAGGGTGATCTTTGCGCGGGATGCCCCATAAAGGCCGGAGTAGATCCGATTCTCGTGCTCCCCTCTTCCTCTCGCATAAGCATACTCAGATGCCTCTGCGAGATTTCTCGCCAGGTTCGGCGGGCAGCAATAGCTGGTGATATAGCTGGTCCGGTGAAGATCCCACACCAGCTTCATCTCAAGCTTTTTCTTGCGCTCCAGCATGTTTTCATAAAAGAACCTGGTCCCATCGAGGGAGACAGCGGCCATGTTGTTGTTCAGCATAACACGCTCGATGACATCAAAATATTGTGCCTTCGGATCCGCCAGAAACATCCGGTACGCCCACATAACAAGGCCCACCCCTGCACAGGTCTCATTGTACGCTGTCACATTGGGGAGCTGATAGGCGTAGCCATAGGCCTGATGGATCAGCTGGTGGTCAAAGAAATTCCCGTAGGGGGATGCTCCGTTGTAAAGCGCACCGCAACCTCCGGTCAGGTAGATCTTGTGCCGCAGAAGATCCGAGAACGTGCTCCCGGCAACCGTCTGAAAATCCGGATCTCCCGATTCCAGATAAAGATCCATGATCCCGGCATACAGGTAATTCGCACGCACCGCATGACCCTGGATTTTTCGCTGTTGACGAAGCGGAATGCGGTCCTGATTGTCATCGAGGCCGTGTGAGACCGCATCCCGAAGACGGACCGCCTGTGCAGCAAGACGAAGGTACCGCTCCTCTCCGGTTGCCCGATAGAGTTCCACAAGTCCCATGTAGTGAGAGGGGCAGACCGCCGTCTGCACCTCTTTCGTCCGCTCGGCCTCATCATACATTCTTCCCAGATAGTCTGCCGTCCGAGAGGCAATGGATAAAAGTCGGTCCTTTCCCGTCAGTCGGTAGTACAAAGCCGCCGCTGTGAAGAGATGCCCAAAGTTGTAGACCTCAAAGTCATTGATGTCTCCCATCCGCTTCACGCCGTTATGCGCTTTCTCCCCGATGATCTGTTTTGTGGAGAGATATCCGTCTGGCTGCTGAGCCCGGCCGATGAGGTCAATATAGGCATCCAGATCGGCCAAAAGCGCCTGATTTCCCGTTTTGACCGCATCGTACATGCCGGCTTCCATCCACTTGTAGAAATCCCCATCTCCAAAGACAGTACCGGCGAACTCGCCCTCTTTTTCTCCCGCCGCGATGCGGAAGTTCTCCACCACATGGCTCACATCCGCACGATCAAACATCTGCCGCAGGACCGGCACGGTGTGCTGAAACACCATGTTCTCCACATCACGCCAAAAGCCTTCCGTCCAGGTGACGTCGCGGCTGCCCAGAGGAACCGCCTTTGCATAAGGTGATTTTCTCGTATCTGTCAGCATTATGAAACTCCTTTCCGGCTATCCACCAGGTCATGGCACTCCTCGGCCATGTTCAGGGCGAGCAGGTTCCAATTCAGGAATCCTCCATTCATGACGGGTTTTCCGCTGTCCGGATCGTAGTACTCATGGAGACACTCAGAAGAAGTAAGATCCTCCGCAAGGAGACGGAGCGTCTTATCTGCGAGTTCCATAGCCTCCTTTTGGTACCCATAGCGCTTCATTCCCGCAAAAACACAGTAGTTGGCCACCACCCAGATGGGACCAAGCCAGTCGGAAGGATTGTTCGTCGCCTCGATCCGGAACATCTTTTCACGGCGATCCAGGGTGGTAATTCCATAGTCAGATCCAAAGGCAGCCTGATTGTGATACCAGGACACCAGGTGCTCTGCCTCTTCATCCGTGGCAAATCCCGCCAGCATCGGCAGGAAGCCGCTCCATACCGCAATACGTATCGGGAGGCACTTCCAAAAGACCCCGAGTCCCTGGTGGAACCAGTCATATTTTCTTGTCTTGATGTCCACATCAACTGAGTAGTAAAAACCGTCCCGCGGATCGTACATCCGTGTCTCGATGCTGCGGATCAGTTCCTCACGCTCCCGCTGCACGCACTGTTCGCGCTCCTTTGCGTGACTGACAAGTTCCTCCTCTTTCCTCTCTGCCGCTTCCTCTCCGACCTTGTGATAGAACTCCTGCGCAGCTTCCAATTCCATGACCATGAAGCTGTTTAAAAAAATGTTCGCAGTGGAAAAGCCAGGCCGACCGAAGGAGGCGGGATCATTGTCCATGCCGATCATGATGTCATCCCGCCAGACAAAGAGGCCTGTGTTCTCATGAAAGTAGTACTTCCAATAGCAGGCAAAGTAGCGATCAATCTGCTCCCAATGCCCGGTGATCCAACTCCAGTCCCCCTGATACCGGGAGATCAGGCAGATCTGCTGGCATAAAAAGGGCTTGTGCATATTCATGAGGTGTCCATTTTTGTGCTGCAGGTTGAGATATGGTTCCTTCCATTGTCCGACTTCAATCATCATCGGAATGTATCCGTCCTCCAGCTGCCAATCGAGAAAGTTCAAGACATTTCCCCTGGCGTGGCACAGGATCGCATCACGCAGCGCTCCGCCCCGAAACCGCTCTGCCAGAGGGAGCAGGCTGTAAACGCTCCAGTATGTATCCCAGTCCCAGACATTGCCATCGTAGACGGAGCCCGGATCAATGAATGGATAGCGGATAAAGCTGCGGGGTTCTTTCAGCACACTGTCGATATGCTGTTCCGCATACCGATAGATCTGCTCTGCCGGTGTCATGGTCATCATGATCCTTTTCCTTTCCGAGAAACCAAAAGCAGCCGGCGGCAGATTGCCGCCGGCGCTGAATTTTTGCCATGGGAGGTTCTTCGACTTTTCTTCCTCTGTCGTCGGCTCAGCCCTTGACCGCACCTGCCGTCATGCCCTCGATGATGAACTTGTTGAGCACGGAGTACAGGATCAGCATGGGGATGATGCTCATGGAGATGGAAGCAAAGATAGCACCCCAGTTTTTGGATCCGAATTCATCTGAGAAGTACATCAGTCCTGTCTGAATCGTCTTGAGCTTGGTATCAGAGACGAAGGTCATCGAGAACAGCAGGTCATTCCATTTGAAGAAGAACTGCAGCACCAGGACGGTCACGATCGCGTTCTTCATCAGCGGTACCACGATAAAGCGCATCAGCTTGTAGATGTCACATCCGTCGATGACTGCGGCCTCCATGATCTCGTCGGGAAAACTGCGCAGATATCCGGTCACCAGGTAGATCGACAGAGAGAGGCCAAATGCGATGTAGGTCAGGATCAGAGCCCATCTGGTGTTGTAGATGTTCATCCCCTTGTAGATCTGGAACAGCGGGATCAGTGCCGTGGCCACGGGGACCATAATGCCGAGCTGGAAGTAGCGGTTAATAAAATCCCGGCCCTTCCATTGCATCTTGGTGACGGCAAAACCGACTGTCACGGAGAAAATCACAATGAATACCAGGGAGATCAGGGTATAAGTCATGGAGTTCATAAAGAACGTAGACATATGCCCACGATTCCAGGCATCAATATAGTTTTGAAAATACAGCCCGTCCGGAAGGGAGTATGCCGGTTTTGCGCTCCACTCATAGGACTGCTTGAAGGATGCGGTAATCATCCAAAAGATCGGATAGATATCGATAAAGCAGATCAGAACCACAATGATCTTGATCAAGACGGAGGAGACCACCTTCCCGGTTCTGTTCTTCTTGCGGGTGCTGCCCTGTGCTGCCACTGCTGCTTGTGCCATAATACTCTCCCCCTTTCTCAGTAGTAGCTCTCCTTGACGTCAAAGCGGTTGATGACAAATGAACCCGCGATGCACATCAGGAAGATAAAGATTGCGATGACCGAACCATAACCCACTTTGTTGTAGGTGAAGGAGACCGAGTACATGTACATGGAGAGGGATCTCGTCGCATTTCCGGGGCCGCCATTGGTCAATGCCAGTGCGGACTCGAACATCTTCACAGTACCGGAGAAAGAGAACACGCAGGAGCTGATGATCATCGGGCGAAGGAGCGGTGCCAGGATGTTCTTAAAAAGCTGCCAGCCGCCGCATCCGTCGATGCGGCCTGCCTCGATGATGTCCTCCGGGATATCCAGAAGAGCTCCGTACAGGATCACCGAGTGGAATCCGATGCCCGTCCAGATATCCATCAGGATCAGGCAGGGAAGTGCGGTGGACGCTTGTCCGAGCCAGGGCTGTACCCACTTCTGCAGACCCACGTTGGACAGGAAGGAGTTCAACAGTCCGTAATTGGGCTGGATCTCATAGATCTTCTGAAACAGCTGGCCGACTGCAACTGTGGGGAGCACTGTCGGAAAGAATACAATGGTTCGGACCGCATTGCGTCCTCCCTTGACCCAGAATCGGAACATCAGGGCCATCAGAAGGCCGCCTCCAACCTGTCCCAGCATTGTAAATCCGATATACTTCAGGTTGACGACCAGCGCGTCGATAAAGTTCTTGTCCCGAAACAGCTTTCCGTAATTCGCCAGTCCTACAAACTTCCATTTGAGTCCCGGAGATCCGGAGTACATCGAGTAATAAAATGACCACACCACCGGCAATGCCACAATGATTGTGTAAATGATGAGAGCCGGGATCACAAAGAGTGCGATCGCCTTTTTGTTTCCAAGTACTTTTTTCATACGTCCTCCAGCTGCCTCCCTGCGCCCTTGGAGAGAATAAGCGGGCGGTAAGGGGTACTTACCGCCCGCCCATCGCACATGCATGGCGGCATTCAAATTGCCCGCCTGCATATTCCATTGCTGTTACATATCTGACATGTCCTTGGCATCCTGGATTGACTGCATGTAATCCTGTGCGGACATCTCACCAGAGAGAAGGGTCTGAACGTTCTGCTGTGCGGCATCGGAGACCTCGGAATTCATGGTCGCCTCATACCAAGTGAAAGCACTCTTTGCCTTGTCGATCTCGTCCAGTACCAGCTGCGTGTATCCGCTCATGTCCGATGCTTCCGTTGTGTAGGTATATCCCTTGACGGAACCCTGCATCTCCATGGCCACATCTCCGATGTGCTCCACGAAATACTTGACGAACCACTTCGTTGCCTCGTCCGTCTTGTCCTGAGACAGGCAAAGGATGTTGCCGCAGTTCATAGAGTAGGAATCTGCCGGGCTGATGGAGGGATCTACAACCGGGACGTTGAAGAAGCCGATGCCATCCGGGCCTGCCTGGTTTGCAGTGGTGTCATTGAGGTTGGAAGTGAACCAGGAGCCGTTGTAGAAGATGGCTGCCTTTCCAGTCATCAGCATGGATCCTGCTGTGTTCATGTCGACCGTGTTGACGCCCTCTCCGAAGTATCCGGCATTTGCCCAATCCTGAATCTTCTGAGCTGCTGCGACATAGCCGTCATCCGTGTAGTTGGTATCTCCGTCTGCCGCCTTCTGCATGGCGTCCGCGCCCATCGTGCGCACCGTGTAGGCGTTGATGAGTCTCGTGGCGCCCCACTTATCCGCTGCACCGCAGGAGAGCGGCTGAATGCCTGCATCCTTCAGCGTCTTCAGATCCTCTTCAAACTCATCCCAGGTGTCCGGAGTCTTGGTGATACCCGCCTGCTCAAACAGGGCCTTGTTGTACCAGAAACCCTCGACATTGAGTCCGAGAGGCAGATCATAAATCGTATCCGTTCCAGAGAGCGTCTCCAGAAGAGATGTAGCTGCCGGTGTCACATAGTCGGAAGATCCGGTCTCTTTGAGGAGTGCCCCGATATCCGTGATCTGGCCTGCATCGATCAGATCTACGATGGGCTTGCCGGACTCATAGACGAACATATCCGGCAGGTCATTGGATGCAGCCAATGTAGAGATCTTCTGGCGCAGATCATCCGAGGAGACCAGCTCATACTCATAGGTGAAGTTCGGATTGACCTTCTGGTAATCCTTGCAGATCTGGTTGATCAGGACGCCGTTGTCGTTGTCCTCAGCCCAGATGGAGAGGATGTGGAAGTCCTTGGTCAGCTGCGGGTCCTCCCCTGAGAAATCTCCGGACCCGGTATCTGCTGCTGCTTCGGTCGTGGCCGCCTCTGTGGTCTCAGCTGCTGCGGTCTCCGCTGCTGCCGAAGTCTCTGCCGCTGCAGTCGTCTCAGCGCTTCCGGTGCTTCCAGAGCTGCTGGAGCTGGAACTGCTTCCGCATCCTGCCAGAACCCCTGCGAGCATCACAGTGCTCATGAATGCCGCCAATACTTTCTTTTTCATTTGGTACCCCCTTGTTTCATACTTGGCCGTTTTGTACATTTTGTACCTTCCCTCACGGCTGATCCTCTTGCTATCTGTACGTTATCATCTCGCTTGGTGCGATGAAATGTAGCATTTTTTATATTTGAGTCGGTATTTTTTAGGTTCCGTTGTGCATATATTGTGCCGAATCTGGTTTACGCACCTTTCGAAGTGGACTCCTGCCGGAGTGCATCCCGATATGCGCCCGGCGTCTGGCCAGTCTTTTTCTTGAAGATCTCATAGAAGTAGTGCGGATCGTTGTACCCCACCGCCTCTGCAATGTCTGCGGCACGCAAATCCGAGTGTGCAAGGAGCTCCTTTGCCCGCTCGATTCGAAGGTTGGTCAGGTACTTCACAAAAGAAGTCCCAACGGTTTCCTTGAACAGCACAGAGAGATAAGCAGGATTGAGTCCGGTATAGGATGCCAGCTCAGTGAGGCCGATATCCCGCTGATAGTTTTCCTGCAGGTATGCAAGGATCCCGGAAATATTGTCATTGGCGTTAGTAAAGAACCGGGTTGATGGGTTCCATACCACAACCTCCATGGTGAACTCTCGACGCGATAATGTCCGATGAAGATATAGAATCCCCATTTGGAGCTCTTTTCTTCTCCGCATAATGCCTATCTTGTTATTTATAGTCACATACTCGGCAAGTGAGTGTATGTGTTTAGGCAATCTAGGTGATGCTTTGTTACATGATGCAACACAGCACGGATAGGAGTGTACCCAGCTCGAGCTCAAAGTGAGGTATTAGTGGTCTCATGCTAGGCGATCGCTTATCAACCCGTTTCTTAACTAACGCCTTGTCATTCTTTGCGGTCTCCCGGCTATCTGAAACCGCTGTATCTTCCTGCTGCGGCACCGGATCCTTTTCCGCAGGAGGGATTTCCCCCTCACGCCTTTTTTGCAGCCTCTCAAACGCCATCCGGAGCTTGTCCCGGGTCACCGGCTTGTCGATATAGTCCAGCGCCCCCAGGACCAGCGCTTTTCTTGCATAGGAGAATTCCTGGTAGGCACTGATGATGATATAGTCACAGTTCCGGTTAAACTCCTGGGCGCTCTCGATCAGAGAGAGTCCGTCCAGATAGGGAATCCGAATGTCCGTGATGACCACGTCCGGATGGGTGCGCCGAATCACCTCCAGTGCTTCCCGCCCGTCCCAGGCGGTTCCCACGACCTCACAGTCGATGTTCATCTTCGCCAGCAGCACCTGAATGCCGCGGATCACAATCTTCTCATCATCTACAATGACCAGTCGGTACATCTTCTCCTCCTGATTTTTTCTCTTTGCGTTCCGGCATTTCTTTCTCCTCCGACGGGTGCAGGATGGCGCTTACCTCCTCTTGGGAAAGCACCGGAATCCGAATCTCAGCCCGGGTGCCTCCCTTTGTTCCCTCAGAAAATTCAATGCCGTATTCTTCTCCGTAAAAGAGCCGGATCCGCTCCCGAATGTTTCGAATGCCGTATCCCCCATTCAACACAGCAGGGTCCTGAATGCCAATCCCATCGTCCTCCACCACAAAGGTCAGGATGCCGCCCTCCCGGCTTCCCGTCAGAGAGATGGTCCCCGGCCCGGTCTTCGGCTCCAGGCCATGGTATACGGAATTCTCCACCAGTGGCTGCAGCAGAAAGGTCAGCAGATACTCCCCCATCATCGCTTCGGGAACATCGATGACCAGCTGAAACCTTCCTTCAAACCGGTAATTCTGGATCTTCATGTAGGCACGGATCCGCTCCAATTCCCTGGAGACCAGGATCAGCTTGTCTCCTCCATTCAGGCTCAGCCGGAAATTCTCGGACAGTGCCTGCACGAAGTCCGCAATCTCCTCCTCTCCCCGGATCTCCGCCATGAAGTAAAGGGTATCCAGGGTGTTGTAGAGGTAGTGCGGATTGATCTGCGTCTGCAAAAGCAGAAGCTGCTGCTCCCGCTCACGGATCTGGGAATTGAGAAGTCGGTTCTTGAGATCGATGTTGTTGTTCACGAGATCCTTGAACTGATTTCCTATGCGGCCGACCTCGCTTTCGTCGAACTGCTCCTCTACGTGGCTGCTGCCCTCTGCGACCTGCCGCATGGTCTTTTCCAGTGTATTGAGCGGGCGTGTGATTCTGCCCGCGATGATGCTCGAGAGCCACACGCTGATCATAATGATGCCCACCGCCAGGATCGCTGCAACGTATCCCACCGAGGCACTCTTTCCCGAGAGAGCCTGCTTGGAGATCACTGCGGCGATCTTCCAGCCGGTACTCTCATCGGTCACCGCAGTGGTGAGATAGTTCCCATCCTCATCATCGGATCCCTGAAAGATCGAGCTGATCTCCTCTTTCTGCGTATCTGTCAGCGTATCCTGGCCGGCGGTGTAAAGGACACCGCCGTCTCCATCCAGGACGAAGTAGTGCGTGACATTCTGACTTTCTCCGCTCTTCATGGGAAAAGCGACATCCAGCGCGGATTTTCTCACGTTGAATACCACATATCCAATCGGTTTTCTTGTCCTGGTAGAGTACAGACGTTTGGCAATCGAAAAAGTTTCATCCTTCCCGTCGTCAAACAAGACGTTGGTTCCCAGAAAGACTTCCTTTCCCTTTGCCTTGTCGGCAAGGGCAATCCAGTCACCGGAGAGGATGTCCTGTGCACCAGTATAGTAGGGGACCATGTAGTGCTGGTTGTAGTCATTCTGGGTGGTAAAGATCAGATTCCCCGCGTTGTTGACGCAGAGGATTTCTCGAAGGCGTTAGTAAAGAAACGGGTTGATAAGTAACGATCCCAAAAGTTTTTCCGGATTTGTACATTTAAATGTACGACGCCCTTTTAGGACTTGACCTATAATAGTCGTGTCAGGAGGGCACGACTATGGGTAACATCGAACGCATACTGGCTGCAGGAAACAACCTCTCTGATTCGGATCTTAAGATTCTCGTTAACAAGATCATGGACCGTCTGAACCATGAGAAGGCGTTTGCTTCTTCGGTGAAGATCGTTCCCCGGATGGAATGTCCGGTCTGCCATACCAGTTCACATGTTGTTAGGAACGGTCACAAGCATGGCAAGCAGGCATTTCTGTGCCGGGCATGCGGAAAGTCGTATGTTACAACAAGTAACACACTTCTGTCTGGCTCACATTACAGCAGTGATGTCTGGAAGACCGTCCTTGCTGACACACTGATGGGCGTATCCCTTGATGATGATCTTCAGCATATCCGGATCAGCCATACCAGCCTCTTCTTTATGAGGCATAAGATCATGCTGGCGCTTGAGGATCTTCAGGAGGTCAGTCCTGCAATGGTCGAGGAAGTTGTCGAGGCTGATGAAACCTACATACCAGAGCCGGAGAAAGGGACAAAATTCGGGCCCGACGCCAAGAGAAAGCCCCGTAAGCGCGGTACTCCGGCATCCAAGCGCGGCCTTTCGGACGAGCAGATCTGCATCTGCACTGCAGTTCAGCGCAAAAGCGGCGATCTGGTTGTAAAGTCAGAGAACCGGGCAAGACCTTCCACAGAGGATGTCGTTGACATCTACACAGGTCATGTTAAGAAGGGGACCCTCTTCCTTACGGACGGAATGAACGTATATCCGAAGCTGGGCAAGGTACTGGGACTCAGCGTTATGAATGTGAAGAAGGAGACAGGCAGCTTCTTCAGCCTGAACACGGTTAACAATCTGCACAGCTTCATCAAGAACCGCTACTACGACTACCGCGGTGTGGCTACCAAGTACCTGAACCGCTACAACATGGTATTCCGTGCAGCATACCGGATGAGGATGTCGGTGGATGAACTTGCAGAGAAGCTCTTCCTGGTGCGTGATCCGAAGAGAGTGCATCACTATGATGATGTCAAGGAACTGAATATGTTTGCTGTATAAATATGTTCCTACGAATTTTATATTGCTTATCACCCCGGATCCTTACTAACGCCTTCTCGAATCTCCGAGTTGGAGAACAGAATCCGGTCGAGCTGCTGTGTGATCTGCCTGCTTGCTGCCGCACTGAAATACCTGGTGCCCTCCTGTCCCTTCGTGAACTCACTGAGAAAGGCCTCGTTCGTAAGGAGATTCCGCTCCTCATCTACGATCGAATTCATGGAGAGTTCCAGGATGTTGCGGGCGACCTGCAGACTGTCCCGGTTGGCCGTCTGGTATTCCTTCTCCACCGTACTCCGGGAGATCTCAAACAGCACAAAAGCAGGGATCATCGTGGAGACCATGGTGATGATGACCAGGGCCAGGAAGATCTGTTTTCGGAGGGATAAGAGATTTCTCCTCTCTATTCCTCTCTTCATCCTGTCGATGAATTTTGGTGTCTCTCCCATGCCAAACAAGCCCTCTCCCCTTTTGTTCCCGCCGGGCAGCGGCGGGTCTGTCTTTCTCTTCAGCCCCTGGCGATCCGCCCCGCAGCGTAGATGCCCTCATAGCGCTGGATCTTTCCAGCAGCATCCGCAATGAGTCTGCCGTCCGGTGCCAGTGCTTCCGGCAGGCTGACAATAACGTCTCCCGGACGGTCTAATTCCAGCCGCGACACGTACAGATCACAGGGAACTTCTCCCTGTCTGGTCAGAAGCCTACTCACAAAGATATTGCCCTCAAATCCCATGATGGAATCCTTCGGAGAAAGCACTGTGACGTCCTTTCCCCCGGCCCGCAGTGCCGTGGCCAGTGCCTGCGCCGTGTCATCCTCCCCATGCACCACGATATTCCGGATAAACCGCGACTTCGTGAACTCTTTCAGGAATAGCAGGTCCTCCAGGTTCTCGAGCGTCATCACCCCCTGCAGGGTGCTGCCGGGCACATCCGGGATGCTTCCGGTCCTTCCCGTGGCGAGAATGAGAAGATCATAGGGAAGCTGTTCCGGCGTGTCGGATTCCCTTTTCTGTACGGTCACCACCCGATTGACCGGATCCACAAGCCGAGCCGCAGTCAGAAGCCGGAGCGACGCGCGCTCCCCTTTCAGAAGTGTCTCCTGATTTCCATAGGCCGTTGCGATCTCCTCCTGGGATTTTGCACAGCATTCTCTCAAAAAGCTCTGTCCGAAGGAGGCAAGGCAGGTTTTCTCGCAGATCACAATCTTTCTCTCCTCCGGTATCATGCCGCAGGACTGAAGCTTCTGCACCTGCATGAGGCCGCTCTTTGCGCTTCCGATGATCACAACCTTCATTTTTGTTTGTTCCTCCCTCACGAAAACAGCCGAAGAATGATTCGGCGCACGGCCTCCTCCTGCATTGCCTCCCGGGAGACTTTTGTCACATCATGTGTCGGTGCCAGCACAGGAAACCGCATTGCCGCTTCCCGAGGCGTTTCCACTGCTCCGTCCGACATGGAATGTTTCTGCAGAGGAGCTCCTGTCGTTTCTTTGCCGCTTATCTGGTTTCCTGTCTTTACAGGTTCCTCCCTGATCCACTGCGCCTCCATTGCCCAAAGGTCGGATTCCGTGATCTCCGGATCCTGCAGGAGTGCCTGCCGGATGGCAAGAATCTCCTCTTTGGCGTGCCGAAGTTTCTCCTCTTTTCCCTGTTTGCTTTCGCACTCAGACATAATCTGTTTCTCCCCTCTGTGCCGGAAGATGCAGAAGCGTTCTGCACTCTTTGGCCGACATCGGCTCCATTCCCATGGAGCGGACGATCTGTGCCGCCCGTCCGATGAGATCCTCATTGGCATCTGTCCTGGTGTCCGGATTCAGATAGTCGGAATCCTCAAATCCAAGGCGCAGCGTTCTGGCTCCGCATTCCAAAGCATAGCGGACCATCTCCCAGTCTCTGCGGCCTGCCTGGGTGTAGCCCCAGATCACTTCCTCCGGGGCAAAGTTATCATAGAGTGCCGTCACAAGGTGCTTCAACCCCGCTTTCGTCGCCGGCATTTCCCCACCATGACCGAAGACCAGCGCAATCAACAGAGGTTTGGGAATGTGATAGGTGTCCGCCAGTTCCCGGAGCGTCTTTGCCATGCCGACCTCAAAGAGTTCGGTCTCGGGAACTTTGTGCTGCCGCACGATCTCCTGTACACAGGTTCTGACATCCGCAATCGGATTTTGATACACTGCATCCCCCAGATTTACGGATCCCACGTTCAGGCTGACACACTCCACCCACGGAGCATAAACCGGCTGAATGCGCTGCCAGATATTGAGATCGGACACCCCTCCTGTGGAGATCTCCACCACGATATCACAGCTTTTCCGGATGCAGGCAACGGTTTCCCCCAAAAGGGAGAGATCCGGGGTCAGATGTCCGTTCAGATCCCGGACGTGCAGGTGCACCATACACGCCCCCTGTTCATAACATCTCTTCACATCCTCTGCGATGGCCCGAGGATGGATGATGGCATCCGCACCGGAAACCGGTGCGACACAGATCATGACTTTTTTCATTTGTGTTTCCCCTCACGTCCTGCGCCAGTAGACATAGTGGGCGCGGACGACCTGTTCAATTGACGACGTATTTCCCGCTTCGATGGTCTCTGCGATCTGTCGGTGCAGGTTCAAAAACAAATCCATGTTCTGGTGGGCAATCCATTTCTCGATGGAAGTCCGCCTGCTCGGCACCGAAATCCGGGTTATGTACTCGTACACAGTGGACACCTGCGGATTGTGAATCGCATCCGTGATGGCCAGATGAAATGCAAGATCCAACTCCAGAATCCGGTCCACATTCGGCGGCGTCTCCCCGGCGGCCTCCTGCATCCCGAGAATGTATCCGTTCAGGGCGGGGACGATCTCCCGGATCTTTCCATCGGTCATCGCCTCATGGAGGACACCAATTTCAATCACCTCCCGCAGCTGCACGAAGTCCTGCCAGTCCCGCTTTTGCAGGATCAAGCTGTACAGCAGAGGATTCAGCATTCTTTGACTGCTCCCCTCCGCCACATAGGTTCCATCCGCCCGACGGATGTTCAGAATGCCAAAGGCCTGGAGCTGCTTGATCGCTTCCCGGACCGAATTGCGCCCTACGTGATATGCCTCTGCCAGCTCCGGCTCCGTTGGGATCTGATCCCCGGGGTGCAGCGTCTCCTCGATGATTGACTGGATAATGCCGTTGGCAACTTTGTCCACTGCCGAGGGCTTTGATTCTCCTTTTCGCCTTGCCATGGTACGCCTCCCGGATGCAGGCGGCCGCCTGCCGTCTGTTCGTTTACGCCTTCAGGAGTCCCTTGGAGACCAGTGCCGCGCGGAGGGCCGCTGCGCCAAAGCGCGGGCTCCCGAGCACCGGTTTGTGGAACCGCTCTGTCAGGTCTTTCTCCGCATACGCCATACTGCCCTGGGCGAGGACAATGACATCCACCTGATCGATGATCTCCTCCGCCGCTTTCTGGAGGCGCTCCTTAAACTGCTTTTGATCCAGGCCAAAGGCGCCATCCACCAGGATGTCGGTCACGGTGATCTTTCGATTCATCTCCCGGGCCACGCGCCGCACCGTGTTCTTGGTGGGCTCAAGGGTGGTCTTCAGGGTGGCCATCACGCCGATTCTGGTGCCGCGGCGCACCGCCTCCCGGCACATCTCCTCATCGATCCGCACAATCGGAACGCCCAGATACTTTGCCAGATCCTGGGACGCATCTGCCACCTCACCAACACTGGAGCAGATGTTCAAAATCGCATCACAGCCCTCCTCGGCCGCCTTCATGTAGTTTGCAACGAGGCGCGCGGCCGGTGCCGTGGTGACGTATCCGGCATCCCGCACCTGCTGGAGAATGCTGGGATCCTGCAGGCTGAAAAGCTCCAGCGTCTCCCCCGGCTGCAGGCTGCCACCAATGGCAGTCTTCACTTCCCGTTCCACATCCTGAATGAGTTCCGGTGTTGTGCTGGTATAGACAAGTCCGATTTTCATATGTTCTCCTCTCCTGGCCGCTTTGCGGCAATCTTGAAAAAACAAAATGGATATTTGGTCAGTGACGGCGCGATCAGTCGCCGCGCCCTGTGCCTTCCATGTTCCGGCTGCTGCCCCGGTCCAGCAGTATGGATACCGCATCTTTCAGCGTGGCATCCTCTCCCACATTTCCCGGGAAGATCACGTAGGGGATCCCGGGGAAGCGGCTCTCTTCTCCCGTCTGCCACACGGGTACTCCCGGCGCGATCTGCCCCAGCACCAGGGCTCTGTGGACGCGGAGCGCCTTGGTCCCCACATCGGAGGATGTGATGCCGCCCTTTGCCACCACAAAGGAAGGTGCAATTGCAAGCTCCCCCACGCAGCGCTGCACTGCATCGGAGATCGCAACACTCCGCATCAGTGCCTGTTCCGGTGTGTCATTCGGAACCTTCAGTTCCGCCCGCTGGGTGTACACAAGGGCTGTGATGCCCTTTTCAATGCAGGCATCCGCTTCTGCCAAAATGCGCGCCACTTCCCGATCCAGTGCCCCCTCCTGCAGCACCAGATCGGACGCCATCGGAATGCTCTTGATCCCATCCAGCTCCTGGAGCTTTCGAAGCTGCCTTGTTGTCTTGTCCGTGTGACTTCCCACGACGATCATTCCGCCATGAGACAGCAGCTTCTCCGGGACACCGGCAAACAGCTCTGCCGCCGTAAGGAGCGGTCTGGCTGGGATCGCACCGACTGCCTTGGCAATCGCCGCGGCACCCCGGATCAGGTAGTGCTTCCCCTGTTCCATCGCGCGGTACAGGCAAACCGCAAAGGCCCTGACATCATAGTCGTCCTGGGCATTGACAATGATCTTCTGAAAGTGCGAAGCCTGCAGGAGTTTTGGAACCGCTCCCCCGAAGGAGGATCCCCGAAGATCCTCTTGGGTGACCACAATGCAGTCCTCCTTTTTGCAGGCACCTCCCGTCTTCTCCTCGACGTACTCACAGAGATTGCTGGCGCGATAGCCGAAGGTGGCATCTTTCGCAAACTCCGTCTGACCGGCAGGCACCAGGGTGTCACCGTAGCGGACATAGTGGACATTTCCGACGGTATAGCGCCCTCCTTCCCGGAAATACGGGCAGAGAATCTCTCCGTCAATGGTGGGATATCCTCCCTCTTCCAGGGTGGTGCGCAGCACCTCGGTCTCGAGGGGATAGTGGCCGCGAAGCGTTGAATCGCTCCGGGAGATCAGGAGAAAGTCTTTTCCCGTACTCTGAGAGACAGACAGGACATTTGCCGCAATCTCCCGATGGCAGGAGGTGGTCTCGTCCCTCGTCATTCCCCTTGAATTGGTCAGGACAAAGAACATCGGATTTGTCTCGGCAAATCCCTCAGCAATGCTCTCTCTGCTCCAGTCCGTATAGACATGGATGCCGGATACCGTCTGTACCCCGGTGGGGTCATCATCCAGCACGACGATCTTTCGATGGCTCTTCTGCGACGCCTCCAAAAGCGCCTGATCGACTTCCTTCTTTCTCTCCTCTGGGAATGGCGTCAGGATATCGGTGCTTTGTATTGTCTCGTTCATTTTCCCTCCCTGTAGGTTCAAACATAGGATGTTAAACATCCTATGTTTATCATAGCGGTTTTTTCTCCAAATGCCAGTACTACTTTTATGGTTTCCAAAGAGGGGGAAACACGGTTGGCAAAGCAGCTGCTGCCTGCAGTCTCCGGGCCGGCTCATCTGGTGAACCAAAATGTTTCACCTTGAAGGCGTTGCAGGCGCCCACTATGATGAAAAAGGATGCTGCAAATCCACACGTATAATTCGAATCGGAGCGCAGCATATCCGGATTGAACTGCTGTGCGCTTTCGCTGGCAGCTGATCCGATACCGGGGATGAAAACGGAAGGATGAGAAATGTTACACAGCTTCACACCGGGCAGAGTTTGGCTTGATACCAATGGACACCGCATCCAGGCGCACGGCGGCTCTGTGCTGTATGTTTCCGGCAAGTATTACTGGTACGGGGAAAACAAGGATGCGGCAGATGGGCGAAATGGCAGACAGACCTTCGGTGTTCGCTGCTATCGGTCAGAGGATCTCTACAACTGGGATGATATGGGGCTGATCATCCCGCCAGATCTGGAAGACGCAAGTTCCTCTCTGAATCCCTATTACGCCAGGCTGGACCATCCTCACATCATTTACAACAGATGGACCAAAAAGTACGTCTGTTGGGCAAAGGTCATGAACCGGGACGGATCGCAGACCGAGATCGTGCTGACAGGAGATGATATTCTGGGGCCCTATCAGATTGTGCGGGATCACGTCCGGCCTCTGGGGATGAATGCCGGTGACTTTGACCTCGCCGTGGTGCCCGATGGAAAGGCATAGGCGTTAGTAAGAAAACGGGTTGATAAGCTCCAAAGCATTTTAGCAGAAGTATAAAATATGCCGTTTTGTACATTCTGCTGTACAACGGCCTTCTCTAACTTGAACTACAATAGTCTTGCCAGGAGGGCAAGACTATGAGCTGCATTGAGCGCATACTGACCGAAGCCAGAGATCTTTCCAGGGACGACCTGATTCTTCTTGTTAACAAGCTCATGGAGGGCTTCTCCCATGAGAGTGCAACCTCTTCTCCGAAGAAGATGATTGCTCCCCGTTTGGATTGTCCGATCTGCCATTCCAATGCTCATGTTGTTAGGAATGGACACAAACATGGAAAACAGGCATACATCTGCAGGCAATGTGGAACGTCATTTGTTACAACGAGCAACACTTTGCTCTCAGGCTCACACTTTGGTACTGAGATCTGGACCAAGGTTCTGGAAGAGACGCTCAGGGGGACCTCTCTGGATAAGACGGTCAAGTCACTTGCCAGCCATGGATGCAAGATCAGCCATAGCAGTCTGTTCTTCATGCGGCATAAGATCATGCTTGCTCTCGAGGACATGCAGGTGGAGCAGCCAGCCACGGTGGAAGATGTCGTGGAAGCGGATGAAACCTACGTTCCGGAGTCCAAAAAAGGTACGAAATTTGGCCCTGATGCCAGTCGAAAGCCCCGCAAGCGTGGCACTCCCGCATCCAAACGCGGCCTTTCAGACGAGCAGATCTGTATCTGCACCGCAGTACAGCGCAAGACTGGCGATCTGATCGTGAAATCCGAGAACCGGGCAAGGCCTTCCAGTGCGGATGTTGTTGATATCTATACTGGTCATGTCCAGAAGGGAACACTTTTCCTGACGGACGGCATGAATGTGTATCCAAGACTGGGCAAGATCCTGGGAATCACGGTCATGAATGTGAAGAAGGAGTCGGCAAGTTTCTTCAATCTGAACACTGTGAACAACCTTCACTCCTTTATCAAGCACCGCTATATCGAATATCGCGGCGTGGCTACCAAGTATTTGAACCGTTACAACCTCGTATTCCGGGCAGCGTACAGGCAGAGGACCACGATTGGGGAACTTGCGGACGCTCTCTTTGCATCCAGGAATCCCAAGAAGGTACACCATTATGGAGATGTTAAGGAGCTCAATCTGCTTGCAATTTGATGACTACAAGATGCACTTATTGCTTATCAACCCGTTTTCTTACTAACGCCAAGGCATATTACTACTTTGAGCGTGTGCACAGTGAGCTGATCTGTGCCGATCTGACGGATGACGATACAGATCTGACGGGATATTATTCCACCCATTGTACTAAGGAATTGACACATAATAAATTAATCAGTTGGCACGTAATAAATCGACTGCTATAATAGCCTTATATCTCGGATCGGAGGCAGTCGATTCATGGCTTCACCAATATATGATAGCGACCACGTTGATCATATTTTATCCAATATTTCCGTCATTTTGCCCTATGTCAATGAGCGCCAGAGACGGCTGATTATAGGAGCTCTTTCTGATGCACTGGGTTATGGCGGCAAGTCTGCGATCAGTGAAAAATGCGGTGTGGCACGTAATACCGTGCGCAAGTCCGACGAAGAGTTCAAGCTCATTATCGCTGATGCTGCCGGCGAGACTTCTACTTCCACAGAGACAGAAACCAAAAGTGACGAAGCAGAAGACTCTGGCACTACGGATACCGATAAGGATTCTGAAATGTTGCTGGAAGCAACTCCAGAGCAGATTGTCGGGCTTTATGATGGCTCCGTCAGCCTTTCTTCACTTGAAAGCAGACAGCGCCGCGCGGGTGGTGGCAGAAAAAGTGAAGCTGCGAAAAATCCGGAACTGATTCCGGCATTGATGGAGATCCTTGACGACTACACCTATGGTAATCCGGAATCCGTGCTGCTTTATACAAACCTGAGTGATCGCAAGCTCTCAGCTATGCTCGCTGAGAAGGGCTATTCAGTTGGGAGAAATGTCGTCAACCGAATGCTGAAGGCACTCGGTTGGAGCAAACAACAGAACAAGAAGCTGAAGCAGGTCGGTAAGGAACATCCAGACAGAAATGTGCAGTTTGAATTCATCAATGCAACGGGTAAAGAGGTTTTAGCTGCAGGGAATCCCATGATTTCCATCGATTGCAAAAAGAAGGAAAACATAGGAGACTATGCCAACAAAGGCAAGGAGTACAGACATAGCAAAGATCCTCGAGCGGTGCTTGACCACGATTTTCTGGATAAGGAACTTGGTCAGGTTGCACCATATGGTGTTTACGTCGTCAACAATAATACCGGGTTTGTAAATCTTGGAACCACACATGACACCTCCCAGTTCGCAGTCGCCAGTATACGTGCCTGGTGGTACACCGTTGGCAAGAACACGTTTCCTGACGCGACCATGATTTATATCACGTGTGATGGAGGCGGAAGCAATTCCAGCCGTGTGCGAATGTTCAAGACGGAACTGGCAAAGCTGGTTGAGGAAATCGGGATTCCGATTCAGATCTCTCATTTCCCGCCGGGAACATCAAAGTGGAACAAGGTGGAGCATCGCCTTTTCTCTGAGATATCAAAAAGTTGGGCAGGTAAACCGCTAATCAGTGTTGAAACTGTAGTTCAGTTGATCGGATCAACAACTACAACAACTGGTCTGAAGGTAACCTGTCAGCCTGATTACAATGACTATAAAACAGGTCTGAAGGCTTCTGAGGAAGAGTACGATAAAGTTGATATTGAATGGATCAATATCGGGACATCTAACAAATGGAACTACATCATTCATGGGCTGAAAAAGGACTCGTGAATTGATCAATTTAAAGGATGACACACCCTAAGCCGCTTCGCGGCGGCGTTGCTACCTCAAGTCTTCGGCTAAAGATTTACATTTTCGCTGCATCAAAAAAAGCAGCCCTTGATGGCTGTGGTAAAGTTAAGTTACGACACAAAACAAACCCAGCGCAGAAGAACTGCCGGGGTTTATATTACCACACTCGATCATTACCAACAATGGCATATCCTCCTGTCGGGTTTGCTTTCTGCCAGCAAATTTACTCATGCAGGAGGCTTTACCATGGACGATTACCTTGCTCAATTCAAAAAGATGCTTGATTGCAGGAACCTGTCACCACACACTCGTGATCAGTATGCATCTACAATTACCCAGTTTCTGGACTACTTCGATACTCAGCTTCATAAGGATCCTGCCAGTTTTGAATGGGGCGAAATACGCGCCTTTTTTGACCGGCTTAAAGCTACAAAAAATCTGAGCGACCGTACCATCAACAGCGACATTGCACATCTGGAAAACTTCATAATCTATGTTCTCCATAAGCATTGGGATCCAACTCAGGTTCCCAAGCGCAAGTTCGATAAATATATCCCGTTTGTTCCTACAAAAGAACAGTTCCGCACTTTGCTCAATGCAGCAGATAACATCAGATACAAAACCATGCTGATTATCATGTATTCTGCTGGTCTGCGCTGTCAGGAGACCTGTAATCTCAGATACTGTGACATCCATGTGAAAGAGCATCGTATTTATGTTTCGGTATCCAAGAACAGATCTGATCGTTATGCAATTCTTGGGAAAGCGACCGTTCAGGCTCTTACTGACTACTGGAAATCTCTTGGCAGTCCGGAGATAGAGGATAAGACCGAGTATCTGTTTCCGTCTCCGATGATCCCTTCGATGCCGATCTCTACAACCAGTGTCCAGACCTATGTCCGTAAGATCGCAGATTCAATTGGACTGGATAAGCTGACCTGCCACAGTCTGCGGCACGCCTTTGGAACGGAATGCTATCGCTCTGGCGTAGATATTTTCCGTCTGAAGGAGCTCATGGGGCATAACAGTATTACTTCAACCCTGATTTACATTACTCTGGCACATCAGGATTTCAATGGAATCACAAGCCCTATCGATACTCTTTGAGGTACCGATCATGAGTATAAAGATCGTATCACGAGAGCAGGCAAAGGCTGCCAATAAGAAGACTCACCCCATTCAGAAGATCTTTCAGCTCGGATGGCCGCAGTATCAGAAAGACTATGCAGGACACATCACTTCCGAACAGTACAAAGCTGCCGATTGTATTTCCAAGTGTCGGACGGAAGCAATGGGCTATAACAAAGTAGAATGCCCCCGCTGTGGTTATACCGAAATGGCGTTAGTAAAGAACCGGGTTGATGGGTTCCATACCACAACCTCCATGGTGAACTCTCGACGCGATAATGTCCGATGAAGATATAGAATCCCCATTTGGAGCTCTTTTCTTCTCCGCATAATGCCTATCTTGTTATTTATAGTCACATACTCGGCAAGTGAGTGTATGTGTTTAGGCAATCTAGGTGATGCTTTGTTACATGATGCAACACAGCACGGATAGGAGTGTACCCAGCTCGAGCTCAAAGTGAGGTATTAGTGGTCTCATGCTAGGCGATCGCTTATCAACCCGTTTCTTAACTAACGCCTACCGAAATTCACTACAACTCATGTGGTAACCGTAACTGCCCAATGGATCAGTATGTCAACAAGGAAATCTGGGTTGATGAACGCCAGTCTGAGCTTGTGGATTGCTCATACTTTCATGTCGTCTTTACCACTCCATGTGAGCTGAATCCTCTGATCTTTGCCAACAAGAGTCTGCTCTATGATCTGCTGCATAAGGCTTCAGGACAGACACTTGTGGAACTGATGCAGAATAAAAAGTTTCTCGGTGCAACACCCGGTGTCATTCAGGTGCTTCATACATGGGGAAACAACATGATGTTCCATCCGCATATCCACTGCATTGTTTCCGGAGGCGGGCTGAAGGGAAAGCCAAAGCGATTTGTTAAAGGGAAAAAGAAACACTTCTGTCTCCCTGTAAATGTCCTGAAATCAAAGTTCAGAGGTAAGTTCATGGCCGGCCTGCAAGAGCTTTATGATGCCGGGAAACTGATCATGCCCGGTGATGACAGCATCAGAACTCCTCAGGACTGGCAGGCTTTCAAGGACAGCATGTATAAAAAATCCTGGGACATTGATATCAAAGAGACACTATGCGGCAAGGGCAATGCCATCCAGTATCTCGGCAGATATGTTAATCGTGTCGCAATCAGTGAGGGCAGGATTCTCAGCTATGACAGAGAAACAGTAACGTTCAAAGCCAAAGACAATAAGCAGGGTGGAAAATGGGTAGTTATCAAAGTCCGCTTACAGGAATTCATTCGCAGATTTCTTCTTCATATCCTACCTAAGGGCTTCCAGAAGATCCGATACTATGGGTATCTGAGTAATTCTCAAAGGAAGAAGAATGTAGCCCGTATTCAGAAACAGCAAAAGAAGCAGAGGTTTGTCTCACGTTTTGCTGGCATGGGTAAAAGCGAGATACTCCTTGAGCTATTTTCGGATGATTATCATATTTGTCCAAGGTGTGGCGCTGATATGGTGAAAGTAGATTTCAAGCCAAGGCCTGAAGCTAAATCCAACAGCGCATAAAAAGCAAAGCCGAATATCTTTTATCGGCTCCTAACCATGGGGCCTTTTTGTTGTACTCATTTTTAATTCGAAGATGCAGATACTATGCCTCTAAGCAGTTGATTTCCAGGATTTTAGAAACATCAGCATTGCATCTACGATGTTACATTTGAATACAATCTACATACGAAAAACTGAGTTTCACCGTCTCCGGGAGCTCGCTCCCGGAGACGGAAAGCGGGGGCCGCCCGCTCAGCGTCTTACCACAAACGCGAAGTATGAGGTTCGTCCATCCTGGGCTACGCCCAGCTCCTCACCTCATACTTCGCTTAGGTATTTTCCTCAGCCCTATCCGCCCTATGTCAGAGAAGCGCCTGCCCACTTCGTGCGAAACCACAAGCACTATCTCATCACCTTCGCGCCATCAAAAAAGAGATCTCATCCTGCGGATGAGATCTCTTTTGCTGTTCTATAGAGGATGTCAGATTTCTTTCTGATTTGGCGTTATGCCCGCACGAACTCCCTTGTCACCGCGGCGATGCCGGCTCCGTCGAGGCCGTACTTAGCCACAAGCTCTGCGGCCGTGCCGGACTCTCCGAAACGGTCCTTCATGCCGATCCGGCGCATCCTGGTCGGGCACTTCTCCGAGAGCACCTCTGCCACCGCAGAGCCGAGGCCTCCGGTGATCCAGTGCTCCTCGCAGGTGACCACCTTCCCGGTCTTTGCCGCGGAGGCCACCAGCAGGTCCTCGTCGATGGGCTTGATCGTGCAGATGTCGATGACCTCTGCGTCGATCCCCTCTCCGGCAAGGGCCGCTGCCGCATCCAGGGCGCCTGCCACGCAGATGCCGGTGGCAACGATCGTCACATCGTTTCCGGGGCGCAGGATCCTGCCCTTTCCGATCTCGAACTTCAGGTCCTCGTCAAACACCACCGGCACCGCGTACCGGCCAAAGCGCATGTACACCGGCCCCTCGTGGGCAGCCGCTGCCCGCACGCAGGCCCTTGCCTCCACGTCGTCTGCCGGGTTTAACACCACCATCCCCGGGATTCCCCGCATCAGCGAGATGTCCTCGAGGCACTGGTGGCTCGCGCCGTCCTCGCCCACCGTGATGCCGGCGTGGGTGGCGCCGATCTTCACGTTCAGATGCGGATAGCCGATGGAATTGCGCACCTGCTCATAGGCGCGGCCCGAGGCAAACATCGCAAACGTCGAGGCAAAGGGGATCTTCCCGCAGGTGGCAAGGCCCGCCGCCACGGCCATCATGTTCCCCTCCGCGATGCCGCAGTCGAAGAACCGCTCCGGGAACTTCTTTGCAAAGTACGAGGTCCTGGTGGACTCCTTCAGGTCCGCGTCCAGCACCACGATGTTGGGATTCTCCGCCCCCAGCTCCTCGAGGGCGTGTCCGTAGCTCTCTCTTGTTGCAATCTTTTTCGTCTCTGCCATGGTCACGCCTCCTTCGCAAGCTCTTCGTCAATCCGGTCCAGGTCCTGCATGGCCGTCTCGTACTGCTCCGCATTCGGTGCCTTGCCGTGCCATCCCGCCTGGTTCTCCATGTAGGAGACGCCCTTGCCCTTGATGGTGGAGGCGAGGATCAGCGTCGGCTGTCCCTTGGTATTTTTTGCCTCCTGGAAGGCAGCACGGATCTCGTCGAAGTCATGCCCGTTGATCTTGATCACATGGAACTTGAACGCCGCAAACTTCTCGTCGATCGGCTTGGGGCTGTTCACATCGTCGATCCTGCCGTCGATCTGCAGGTTGTTGTTGTCCACGATCACGCACAGGTTGTCCAGGTGCTGGTTGCCCGCAAACATCGCGGCCTCCCAGACTTCGCCCTCCTCCAGCTCGCCGTCGCCAAGGAGCGTGTAGACCCGGTAGTTCTTTCCGTCAATCTTCCCGGCAAGGGCCATGCCGCAGGCCGCGGAGATTCCCTGTCCCAGGGAGCCGGAGCTCATGTCCAGGCCCGGCAGATACTGCATAGAGGGGTGTCCCTGGAGTCTTGCGCCCAGATGGCGGAAGGTGGGAAGCTCCTCCTTCGGGAAGTACCCCCGCTCTGCCATGGCGGCGTAGAGGCCGGGGCAGGTGTGGCCCTTGGAGAGCACAAACCGGTCCCTGTCCGGATCCTTCGGGTTCTTCGGATCAATGTGCATCTCCTCGAAATAGAGGAAGGTGAACAGATCCGCCGCGGAGAGGGATCCGCCGGGGTGTCCCGCCTTGGCGGAGTAGACCTCTGTCACGATGTCCCGCCGTACTGCATTTGCCGTCTTTTTCAGCTGTAAGTTGTCCATCGTCCTCTCCTTTCAAAGCTCCGGGAAGATTCCCTTGAGTGCCGGGTACAGCTTCCGGAACGTCTGATACCGCTTCTCATAGCGCGCAGCAAGCTCTGGGTCGGGCTCGGTCTTCGCCGTGACCTTCACAAGCTTTTTGCAGGCAGCCTCCACAGAGGTGTACGCCCCGCAGGCAACCGCTGCGAGGATCGCGCCGCCGTAGCCCGGTCCCTGCTCGGTCTCCGGGGTGGTGAGCTCAATGTTCAGGACGTTGGCAAAGATCTTCTTCCAGAGCGGGCTCTTTGCCCCGCCGCCGCAGATCATGCTGGTCTGGATGTGGATGCCGAGGGCCTTGGCGGCCTCCAGGGAATCCCGGATGCCGAAGGCAACGCCCTCGAGCACCGCCTGGGTCATGTCCGCCCGGGTGGTGTCCATGGTCATGCCGATAAAGCAGCTTCTTGCAGACGGATCGTTGTGCGGTGCCCGCTCTCCCATGAGATAGGGCAGGTAATAGACGTGGTTGCAGCCGAGGCGGTCCTTTGCGATGCCCTTCTGCTCCCCCGCATAGTCTGTGGTCTTCAGGATGTCATCCATGAACCACTTGTTGCAGGAGGCCGCGGAGAGCATGCAGCCCATCAGGTGGTACTTTCCGTCCGCATGGTCGAAGGCGTGCAGGCTGTTGCCGCTGTCCACCCGGAAGGTATCGCTGGAGATGAAGATCGTGCCGGAGGTGCCCAGGGAGATGTTGCAGGCACCGTTTCCGACGGTCCCCGTCCCGATGGCGGCTGCCGCGTTGTCCCCGGCGCCTGCTGCCACCTTCACGCTCTGCGGAAGGCCAAGCTCCTTGGCCGCCTCTTTGGTCAGGGTGCCGACCGTCTCATAGGACTCGAAGAGCTTCGGCATCTGCTCCTCGCGGATGCCGCAGATGTCCAGCATCGGCTGGGACCACTTCTTGTTCTTCACGTCCAGAAGGAGCATGCCCGAGGCATCGGAGTAGTCCGTGCAGTGGACGCCGGTCAGGCAGTAATTGACATAGTCCTTCGGGAGCATGATCTTTGCGATTCTCGCAAACAGCTCCGGCTCGTGCTTTTTCATCCAGAGGATCTTCGGCGCCGTGAAGCCGGCAAAGGCGATGTTGCCGGTGTACGCCGTGAGCGTCTCCCTGCCGATCACGTTGTTGAGATAGTCCGTCTCCTCCTGGGTTCTGCCGTCGTTCCAGAGGATGGCGGGGCGGAGCACCCTGTCGTTCTCATCGAGAACGACGAGGCCGTGCATCTGGCCGCCTGCGCCGATGCCCGCCACCTGGCTCTTGTCAATGTCCGCTGTCAGCTCCTGGATGCCCGCCTTCACCGCGGCGATCCAGTCCTCGGGCTTTTGCTCGGACCAGCCCGGGTGCGGGAAGTAGAGCGGATACTCCTTCGTCACTATCTTTTTGATGCTGCCCTCGCCGTCCATCAGAAGGAGCTTGACGGCAGAGGTGCCCAGATCCACGCCGATATAAAACATGGTCTTCCCCTTTCCTGAAAAGAGCCCGAAAGCAATGGATCACTTCCGGGCTCTTGCTTGTCTTTGCTGCAGGAATTATTCGAGCTCTCCTGCGATGTCAATGTTCTCACCGGTGATGCCGACAAAGGCGCCATTCTTTGCTTCCGCCGCATCCTTGTGGGCAATCAGCCACTTGTTGGATGCGAACAGGAGGCGGTCCTCCGGGCACTTGCCGGGTGTCTTCGCGGTTCCGACGTTCGTCCCCTTCGGGAGAACGACGAGGACCTGGAAGCCCTTGTCTCTTGCTGCCTGGCAGGGTGCGTAGTGAAGTGTGGTCGCATAGACCTCCACCATGACGCCCGCCGGCACGCGGAATGCCTTCACGCAGGAGGAATCCAGAACCCAGTCTGTCATCTCGTCCTGCTTTGCGAGCAGGAGAATGAAGTCCTCCGTGCCGAGATTGAACTCACTGTTCCTGTGGTACTCGAGGCAGTTGAGCTTGGTGTTGTGTCCGTTGCACCAGCCAAACTGCGCGGGGATGCCGCCGAAGAGGCTCGGCGCGATCGCCTGTGCCTCGGGCAGAGACTGCACCGCCGGCTCCTCGGGCACGTAGTCGGTTGCCGCGGGGATCGGGGTCTTCTCCTTGAGTGTGCGGACAATGGCGGCACACTCCGTCTCATAGCCGGTCACCACTCTGCCATAGGGCTTGAAGGCAGGATCAAAAACGCTGTAAATCGTCATAGTTCCTCCCCTTCTCAGGCAAAGGGATTCTCGTCCACATAGCGGACGCCCTCAGGCTGGTTGTAGCCGATCTCCTCCGGTGCGACGCCGATGTACTTGAGTGCCTCGTACAGAGCCTTTCCGTAGTGGCCGAACATCACGGCACCGTGGTGCGGGAAGTTCTTGCCGATCAGCCAGTAGCGGT
Source organism: Lachnospiraceae bacterium (assembly GCA_022483465.1). Classification (GTDB taxonomy): domain Bacteria; phylum Bacillota; class Clostridia; order Lachnospirales; family Lachnospiraceae; genus CAG-791. Next base: position 1,490,453 of record JAKVNF010000001.1, read on the forward strand.
AGAAGCGGCCCATCTCATGGATGGCGAAGACACCGATGGAGCCGAAGGACCGGGTTGCCACCGGCAGGACCTCACCCTGTGCCGCATAGGCGCGGAGCTTGTTGTCCGCCGTGGACTGCAGGCGATAGAAGGTGATCTTTCCGGGGATGATGTCGCCCTCGATGGTGCCGTCGCACCAATCCTGCGGGTGGGTTCTTGCCATGATCCGCTGGAAGGACAGATGCTTGTTGGCAGAGAGCTTGCTGCTGCAGGTGTTGCCGCAGTGGAAGCCCATGAAGGTATCCGTGAACTTGTAGTCAAACTTGCCCTTGATGGACTCGTCGTACATGTCGTGCGGCACGGAGTTGTTGATGTCCAGGAGCGTCACCTCATCCTGGCTGATGCACAGGCCGATGTACTCGGAGAGGGTTCCGTAGATATCCACCTCGCAGGAGACCGGGATGCCCTGCTTCATGAGGCGGCTGTTGACGTAGCAGGGGACGAACTTGAACATGTCCTGGAAGGCCGGCCAGCACTTGGTGGTCATGGCCACGTACTTGCGGCATCCCTTGTGGGACTCGGCCCAGTCGAGCAGGGTCAGCTCATACTGCGCGAGCTTCTCGAGCATGGCAGGGCGGTTCTCCTTCGTGTAGCCCATCTCGTTCGCCATATCATCTGCGACACCGGCGATTCTGCTGTCGCCCTCGTGCTTCTGATAGGACTCGAACAGATCGAGCTCGGACTCCTCCTCGATCTCCACGCCCAGGTTGTAGAGCTGCTTGATCGGCGCGTTGCAGGCCAGGAAGTTGGCCGGGCGCGGTCCGAAGGAGATGATCTTTAAGTTGGCAAGGCCATAGGCAACTCTTGCGACAGGAAGGAAGTCGTGGATCATGTCCGCGCACTCCTCGGCGTTGCCCACCGGGTTCTCCGGGATGTAGGCCTTCACGTTGCGAAGGGCCAGGTTGTAGGAGGCATTGAGCATGCCGCAGTAGGCATCGCCTCTGCCGTCAATCAGGTCATTCTGGCTCTCCTCTGCAGCGGCGCAGAACATCTTGGGGCCGTCAAAGTGCTTTGCCAGAAGGGTCTCGGAGATCTCAGGACCGAAGTTTCCGAGGTAAACGCACAGGGCATTGCAGCCCGCCTTCTTGACATCCTCGAGGGCATTCACCATGTCGGTCTCGCTCTCGATGATGGTGATCGGACACTCGTAGATGTCCTTTGCATCGTACTTTGCGGCATAGGCCTTCACCAGGGCCTCTCTCCTGTTCTGTGCCAGGGATGCCGGGAAGCAGTCACGGCTGACTGCCACAATGCCGACCTTCATTACCGGAATATTGTTCATGTTATCCTCCTTCATTCCCTTCCGCTGCGGTGCTCCGGGCCCGCGGAAAGCACTTTTATAAAAGTCCTTTACAAAACAGAATGATATTTCTTTTTGCCTGCTCTGTCAATGGCAGACAGACAGTTTGGGGGTGCTTTTTTTTGGTCAGATTGCCTCAATGAACTGCCCGATGAAGTGCCAGGCGGCGCCCCGCATGCCGGCCTCCGCGTTGGCGGAGAGCCGCACGTAGTCGGCCGTCGCGCTGAAGGGATCCAGGGCCGCCACCTTCTCCCGAAGCGGTTCGATCCACTTGTCCATGTGCTCTGCCACAAAGCCCCCCAGGACGATGTCGCAGTCAAAGGCCATGCGGATGTTGATGATGCCGAGGGCCAGGTGGTCCAAAACGTCCTCCCAGAGCTTCGTGCAGGCGGGATCCTTCTGATCAAGTTTGGCAAAGAACGCCTCGGTGGTCATGCCGAGATCCCGGGAGAAGCGCAGCGCGCTGCAGTAGGCCTCCAGGCAGCCGTTCTGCCCGCAGTTGCACTTTCTGCCCCCGGGCACGATCCGCATGTGGCCGAACTCGGCGCTCCTGCCGTTGGCGCCCTCATAGACCTGGTGATTGAGGTAGATGTAGCCGCCAATGCCGTTCTCCAGCATCAGGTAGACAAAGTCCCCCTGCCGGTTAGGCGGGAGTGTGGCCAGCTCCGCCGCGCCGGCGCCGGTGGAATCGTTGACGATGTACACCGGCAGATCGCTCCCCTCCACGATGGTCCGCAGGCTGATGTCTTTCATGCGCATCGTCGGGGAGATCACCACGCTGTCGGTCTTCTCGTCGTAGATGCCCGGGATCGTCAGGCCGACCCCGAGGATCTTCGAGGGATCCGGGCAGTAGTCCCGGACAAAGCGGCCAAGCTCCCGCAGAAAGAACCCCGGAAGGTCCGGATCCGCGTCGCAGTCGTGGAGGAGGCTTCGCTTGTGCAGCTCCTCCAGCTTCATGTCGCAGAGGATGAAGCGCAGGTGGTCCGCGGAGATCGCCGCGCCGATCGCCAGTTTGCAGTCCCGCTTCACCTCATATCCCATGGGCCGCCGGCCCCCGGTGGAGCGCTTGATCTCCCCCACATCGATGAGCCCGGCCTCCAGGAGTTCCCCGATGTTGAGCTGCACCGTGGGCATGGAGAGATGGAGCGCCTGGGTGATCTCCAGCTTGCTGATGGGCCGCTTTGCGTGGTAGATCAGCTGGTAGATGGAATTTCGGGTCTGTCGTCTTCTCTCTGTGATGGTCGGTTCGAGCTGCGCCATAACTGCCTCTTTTCTGCAATACTTTTGTAAAAGTGATTTATAAAATCCATTATAGCGGTCTCCCGCCCGTTTGTCCCTTCTTTTTTTCCAGTGCTCCTCACTTTTCCGGGAATGGGGATGGACAGTTCGGAGTTAGACTTTTATGCTGTTTTCGATAACCGTTCACCACATTAACGCCTTATTTTGTGCTGCAGTCTTTTAGAGGCTTACCATGAAAAAGAGCAGTTCCGCCGGGACAGGCCTCACCCATCCCGAAAAAATCACTTCCTATTTCAGCGCCCAGCGGCCGATTCTCCTGGTCATCACCATCACAGGCCTTGTCTACAACATCGGTCTGCTCGCCGGCCCCTACTATGAGGGGCAGATGGCCCAGTGTCTTCTGGACATCTCCCGGGGAGAGGCCGCTTTCCAGGACATGCTCCATCTCGTCCTCACCTACCTTCTCGTGATCTTCCTCGTGCAGGGGAGCCGCTTCTGCAAGCGCTTCTACGTGCGCCGCTTTGCCAACAACACGGCCCGGAGCATGAAGGAGATCCTCTACGGGAACCTCGTGCACCACTCCAAACAGGAGCTCGACGCGCAGGGAGCCGGAAACCTGATCACCAAGGCGGTCTCCGACGCCGACGACTGCGCCGAGGGCATGCGCAAGTTCACAACCGAGCTCTTCGACACCGGCGTCGCCCTGATCTCCTACACGTTCTTCCTCCTGTCCTACGACTGGAGGCTGGCCCTGCTGTGCCTCCTGTTCCCGCCCGTCTCCTATATTCTGGCGGACCGGATGAAGGTCCCGGTCCAGCGGACCGGCCAGGCGGCCAAGGAGTCCTCCGGGCGGCTCTCCTCCGCCACCCTCGACCGGGTCTTTGGCGCCCTGACCTACCGGGTGTTCGGCTGCGAACAGGCGAGAAACCAGGACTATGAGGATCACCTTGCGGACTACGAGCAGAAGGGGATCCGGGCCAACCTCTTTGTCCTTGCCATGCCGCCCATCTACCAGGTGATCTCCCTTGTCAGTGTCATCTTCATCCTCTGGTTTGGCGGCAGAAATGTCATGGGCACCGGCTGGACGACCTGGGACGTGGCGGCCTTCACCGCCTTTCTCTCCTCCTATACCAAGCTCGCCGTCAAGAGCTCCCACGCGGCCAAGCTCTTCAACGCGGTCCAGAAGGCCCAGGTCTCCTGGCGCCGGATCAAGCCGTTTCTGACGAAGGTCCCGGAGGAGCCCGCCATCCCCGCAAAGGATCCCGGCACCCTCCGCGTCCGGGACTTTGGCATCACCTTCCCGGGACAGGCGCCGCTCGTCTCGGGCCTTTCCTTCACCGCTGCCCCCGGGGAGGCCATCGGCGTCACCGGGCCCGTCGCCTGCGGCAAGTCCGCCCTGGGACAGGCCTTTCTCGGTGAGATCCCCTATGCCGGGACCATCTCCTGGAACGGGCAGGACCTTTCAGGCCTTGCCCCCGAGGTGCGAAACGGCATCGTGGGGTACCTTGGCCACGACCCGGAGCTCTTTGACGGCACCATCGAGGACAACGTGCTCCTGGGAAAGAAGGAGGACGTCTGGCCCTATCTGAAGGCCGTCTGCCTCGACAAAGAGGTGCAGGCCATGGAGGAGGGGATCCAGACGCGGATCGGCCCCTCCGGGAACCGCCTCTCCGGCGGCCAGCAAAAGCGCCTTGCCCTGGCGAGGACCCTGGCCCTGCACCGGCCCCTGTATGTGCTCGACGATCCCTTTTCCGCGCTGGACCGGAACACCGAACAGCAGATCTTTGCCAACCTGCGGGCCCAGTGCAAGGGCAGTACGCTCTTGTACCTCTCCCATCGGATGGAGCTCTTTCCCCAGATGGATCAGGTGCTCCTGTTTCAGGGCGGCCGGGTGATTGTCTCCACCCACGCCGCGCTGCTGTCCGATTCGCCGGAATACGCGCAGCTCGTTGCGCTCTCCCGGGGAAAGGGGGAAGACCATGAAGCGTGAACACCAAAACCGCGCCGTCAACTACGGACTGCGCAGCATCGGCGCCACCATGCGCCATCATCTCCTGCTCACCCTGGGGGTGGCCCTTGCCATCGCAGGGGCGGTCATCACGGGCCTTCTGCCGCCTCTTATCCTCGAGAAGGCCGTCAACCTCCTCTCTGCCGGGGAGATGTTCCCCTTCTCCCTGGCGCTTGCCTACTTCGGTCTCCTCTTTGTGGCAGGGCTCCTCGAGTCCTGCAAGCAGGCCCTGCTGACCGTCTTTGGCCAGAAGATCACAAGGGAGCTCCGGCACGAGCTCTGTCAGAAGCTGACGCTCCTTCCCGCCGGGGTGCTCTCCATGCAGGATGCCGGCGCGGTCTCCTCCCGGTTTGTCAGCGACGTGGACACCGTGGAGAACCTCTTTGACGACGGCGTGGTCAGCATGATCGCCGACCTGGTGCAGGTGGTGAGCATCTTTGTGATCCTCTTCTCCAGGAACCGCGGCCTCTCGCTCCTGCTTCTTGTCGTCCTGCCGCTGGTCTTTTGGTACACCCGGCACGTGCAGAAAAGGACCCTCCGGGCCCAGGTGGACAACCGCAGGGCCCTGGCCAATGTGACCGGCCTCATCCCGGAGACCATCCGGAACATCCGCACGATTCACAACAGCGGCAGCGCCTCCTGGATGCGGACCCGCTACGGCCGCTATGTCGGGGACAGCTACCGGGCCATCGAGCAGACCAACTTCTTTGATGCCATCTACTCCCCGATCATCCTGCTCACCAACGCCGTGGTGGTCGGCATCGTGATGCTGCTCTCCGCCTCGGGCAATCCCGAAATCCAGTCCTTCTTCGGCATGCAGGTCGGCACCGCGGTGGCGGTGATCTCCTACATCTCCCAGATCTTCACGCCGCTCGAGAACATCGGCATGGAGATCCAGACGATCCAGTCGGCCTTGGCCGGCCTGACAAGGATCAACGAATTCCTGGGCCAGGAGGAGACCTGGAAGAAGGTGCCCGGCACCGGCCGCGCGGCCCTCTCGGCAACGGACGTCCCCGCTGTAGCGGTTCAAGACGTGACCTTTGGCTACAACAGCGAAGAGACCGTGCTCCGGAACTTTTCTCTTACGGTGCGTCCCGGGGAGACCGTGACGCTCACCGGGCGCACCGGCGCCGGAAAGAGCACCCTGTTCCGGCTCCTTCTGGGACTCTATAGGCCGGATGCAGGACAGATCCGGATCTTCGGTCAGGAGGCCGCCGGCATCCCCGACAACGAAAAGCGCGCCCTCTTTGGCTATGTGGAGCAGAACTTCCGCATGGTCCCGGGCACCGTCCTCGACCAGATCACGCTCTTTGACGACGGGATCACGAGGGAAATGGCAGAGGAAGCGGCAAAGACCGCTGAACTCGACGCCGTGATCCGGCAGCTCCCGAAGGGGTATGACACCCCCTGCCGCGAGGGGCTCTTCTCCCAGGGCCAGTGGCAGCTCCTCTCCATCGCCAGGGCCATTGCGGCGAGCCCCCGGATTCTCCTCCTGGATGAGATCACCGCAAACCTCGATGCCGCGACGGAGGAGACCGTGCTGAAGGCGATCAAAAACGCCGCCGGCGGGCGGACCGTGCTCTCCATCTCCCACCGGCTCAGCGCCTCCCTCGGCGGCCGGCAGATTGCCCTTGCGCCGGAGGCGGGAGAATCGTCGTGAAACTCTTTAGAATATTCAAAACCGAGCGGCGCCATACGCTTTTTCTGTCGTTCGGTGCATTAATTTATTAGGGAAATCCGTTGACAGGTGCAATTGGAAGAGTATAATCACCTCTAAGCAAAGGCGCTTGTGGGGCAGGTCCCCGCAGGCGCTTTTTTGCGTCCCCAATTGTATACAAGAATACACAAGGAATCGAGAGTATCACCATGACAGCAGCCACACAAAATCAGGCAGGGCAGGAGGCACCTCTGCTCGAGGTGAAGGACCTGCAGATCTCCTTCTTCAAGGACAAGCGGGAAATCCCGGCGATCCGGGGCATCTCCTACACCCTTCGCCGCGGCGAGGTTCTGGGCATCGTCGGCGAGTCCGGATCGGGAAAGTCCGTCTCCTCCCGTGCCATCATGCGCCTCGTGGCGCCGGGTGAGAAGATCACCGGCGGTGAGATTCTCTTTGACGGCCGGGATGTCCTGAAGATGACGGACGCCGAGACCGCAAAGATGCGGGGCAGCGACATCTCCATGATCTTCCAGGACCCGATGACCAGCCTGGATCCCCTGTTTCCGATCGGCTATCAGATCGAGGAGGTGCTGAAGAAGCACACCTCCATGGACAAGGCGGCCCGCAGGGCCCGCATGCTCGAGCTTCTCACGCTGGTCGGCATCAACCAGCCCGAGCGGCGGCTTTCCCAATATCCCCACGAGTTCTCCGGCGGCATGCGCCAGAGAGTCATGATCGCCATGGCCCTCGCCTGCAGCCCGAAGCTCCTCATCGCCGATGAGCCCACCACGGCCCTCGACGTCACCATTCAGGCCCAGATCATCGACCTGCTCAAGTCCCTGAAGGACCGCCTGAACATGGCGATCATCTTCATCACCCACGACATGGGTGTCGTGGCCGACATCTGCGACCGCATCGCCGTCATGTACGCCGGAGAGATCGTGGAGATGGGGAGCAAGCGGGAGATCTTCTATTCCCATCAGCATCCCTATACCGAGGGCCTTCTCGCCTCCGTCCCCAAGGTGGACGGCGCGGAGAAGGTTCCGCTCCAGCCCATCGAGGGCAATCCCCCGGACATGACCCGCGTGGGGAAGGAGTGCGCATTCGCACGCCGCTGTCCCTATGCGATGCGGATCTGCGCCAAGCAGACCCCTCCGCCGGTTGTCGGCTTTGAGGAGGATCACTACGCCCGGTGCTGGCGCTGCTGCGAGCGCTGCCTGCAGGAAGAGAAGGGAGGCGCCTGATCATGGAAGAGACAAACAGCAAGACGCCGCTTCTTGCGGTGGAACATCTGAAGAAGTACTTTGAGATCCGCCAGGGCTTTTCCAAGAAGCTCTTTGTCCACGCGGTGGACGACGTCTCCTTCTCGATCCAGAAGGGCGAGACCCTGGGACTGGTGGGAGAGTCGGGCTGCGGCAAGACCACCCTGGGCAGGACGATCCTGCGCCTGACCGAGCCCACGGACGGTAAGATCCTCTACAACGGCACCTGCATCAACGACGTGGACATGCGGCCCTACCGCCAGAAGATGCAGATCGTCTTCCAGGACCCCTATGCCTCCCTGGACCCCCGGCTCACCGTCTCCGCCATCATCGGCGAGGCGCTGGACATCAACGGGAAGGCAGGATCCAAGCAGGAGCGGCAGGAGAAGATCCTGCACCTCATGAAGCTCGTGGGCCTCTCCGAGAACTTCTACAACCGCTATCCCCATGAGTTCTCCGGCGGCCAGCGCCAGAGAATCGGCATCGCGAGAGCCCTTGCCGTGGATCCGGAGTTTCTCGTCTGCGACGAGCCGGTCTCCGCGCTGGACGTCTCGATTCAGGCCCAGGTCATCAACATGCTCGAGGAGCTCCAGAAGTCCCGGCACCTGACCTACCTGTTCATCGCCCACGACCTGTCCGTCGTGCGCCACATCTCCGACCGGGTCGCTGTGCTGTACTTAGGGCACCTGGTGGAGCTTGCGCCCTGCGATGCGCTGTATCGGAATCCGATCCATCCCTACACGGACATGCTCCTGTCCGCGGTGCCGATCCCGGACCCGGACGAGAGCGAAAAGAGAAAGCGGAAGATCCTCCAGGGGGAGATTCCCTCGCCGATCAATCCGCCCTCCGGCTGCCCGTTCCGGACCCGGTGTCCCTATGCGGATGACGAGTGCGCTGCGTCCTTCCCGGAGCTGACGGACCGGGGAGGCGGCCACTTCGCCGCCTGCCACAAGCGCTGAGAAGGAGGCGAGACGACATTGAAGCTGCACATCATCCTCAAGCGAATCGGGTTTGCGCTGCTCTCCCTGTTCGTGATCATCACCATTACCTTTTTCCTGATGAACATCATCCCGGGCGATCCGTTCATGTCGGATCGGGCTACCGCCGAGACCCGGGCACAGCTGATGGCAAAGTACGGCCTGGATCAGCCGGTCTATGTCCAGTACTTCCGCTACCTCATCAACCTCCTGCACGGCGATATGGGACAGAGCTATGTCCTGCAGAAAGGCCGTGACATCACCACCATCGTCGTGGACTCCTTCAAGGTCTCCATGTCCCTGGGCATCCGGGCCCTGATCCTGGCGATCGTGATCGGCGTGCCGCTGGGCTGCATCGCCGGCCTGTTTCAGAACCGGGCGGGGGACAGCGCGATCCGCGTCTTCTCCGCCATCGGCATCTCGGTGCCGGGCTACGTCATCGCGGCAATCCTGATGCTGATCTTCGCCGTCAACCTGAAGGTCCTTCCGGTCTCCTACGGGAAACCCGGCGGCGAGGTGATGCCGATCATCGTGCTGGCGATCGGCCCCACCTGCTACCTGATCCGATTGACCAGGGCCTCCATTCTGGAAGTCCTGGGCCAGGACTTTCTCGAGACCGAGCGGGCCAAGGGCATGAGTGAGAACCGCGTCATCTTCGTCCACGCGCTGAAGAACTCCCTGATCCCGATCATCACCTACATCGGACCCCTGACCGCCTCCATCCTGACCGGCGGCTTCGTGGCGGAGTCGGTGTTCAACGTGCCCGGCCTTGGCCGGTACTTCGTGCAGGCCGTGAGCGCCCGGGACTACACCCTGATCATGGGCACCACGATCTTCTATGCGGCCATGATCATCCTCATGAACCTGGTCTGCGACATTCTCTACACGATCGTCGATCCCAGAATGGAGGTAGACTGATGCGCGCAAGAATCCTGTCCATGCAGGTGCCCGAGGAGAAGCTGGACTTCTCCCCGCTCCCGCGGGACTTCTACCTGGATGAGACCAAACAGCAGGAGGAGACCTCCTACTGGAAGGAGGCCTGGAAGCGCCTCCGGAAGAACAAGATTGCCATGATCTCCCTGGCCGTCATCGTGTTTCTCATTCTCTTTGCCTTTGTGGGGCCGTACCTGGTCCCCTATACCTATGACCAGCAGGTGCGGGGCGACGAAAACCTCTGGCCCTGTGCCTCCCACTGGTTCGGTACCGACCGGCTCGGCCGCGACCTTCTGGTGCGCTGCATGATCGGCACCCGGATCTCCCTGATCGTCGGCCTCGTGTCCGCCGTCATCGTCCTGGTGATCGGCTCCATCTACGGCGCCATCTCCGGTCTTGCCGGCGGCATGGTGGATGTGGTGATGATGCGCATCGCAGAGATCATCTACTCCGTGCCCGAGATCCTGCTGATCGTCGTCATCAAGCTGGTCATCGATGAGCCGCTGGACAACCTGATCAGCACCAACGCCTTCTTCCGGCCCCTGCAGCGGGTCGGCTCCGGCCTGATCGCCATCTTCATCGTCTACGGCCTGCTCTACTGGGTGGGCATGGCGCGGATCGTCCGCGGCCAGGTGCTGCAGCTCAAGGAGATGGAGTACATCACCGCCTCCCGGGCGCTCGGCGCCGGCCGGCACCGGCTGATCTTCGGCCATCTGCTTCCCAACTGCATGGGACAGCTGATCGCCACCGCGATGCTGCAGATCCCCTCTGCAATCTTCTCGGAGGCTTTCCTCTCCTTCCTTGGCATGGGCGTCTCGGCGCCGATGGCATCTCTGGGCTCCCTCACCTCGGAGGCCTTAAACTCCATCAGCAGCCGCCCCTACCGCATGATCTTCCCCGCGGTGATCATCTCGATGATCATCCTGGCCTTCAACCTCTTCGGCGACGGCCTGCGGGATGCGCTGGACCCGAAGATGAAGTCCCGCTGATCTGATTCTGTCAGTCGCGGCAGAGCAGCTTCTGCCGTGCAGCATACACAAAGGAGGTTCCTATGAAAAAAAAGTTGTTGTCCGCCATTCTTGCAGCTTCGATGGCCACAGCCATGCTCGCAGGCTGCGGCAGCAGCAGTTCCGGCTCTGATACCGCCGCCACCGCTGCCTCTGCATCCGGTGAGGCTGCCACTGCCACCGGCACCGCCGCGTCCGGGGCAGGCGCTGCAATCGACTCGATCAGCGTGGTCTCCGGCTCCGAGGACGGCGCCGTCCTCGACACCGCCAAGTCCGGCACCCTGCAGTCCTTCTCCGAGGACCGCCACCTCTATGAGGGCCTCTACAAGCTCGATCAGGATGGCAACCCGGTTCTGGGCCAGGCTGCCAATGTGGAGACCTCGGATGACGGTCTGACCTGGACCTTCACCCTGCGCGATGACATCACCTGGTCCGACGGACAGGCAGTCAAGGCATCGGACTTCACCTATGCATGGCAGCGCCTCGCTGAGTCCGGCCAGGACTACAGCAGCCTGCTCTCCATGATCAAGGATACAAAGACCCCCGATGACAAGACCATCGTGATCACGCTGAACTATCCCTGCGCGTATCTGCCCTCCGTGCTGGCCTTCCCGTCCTCCTATCCGGTCCGCCAGGACTACGCGGAGAAGTACGGCGATGCCTATGCCACCGATCCCGACAAGGCCGTCTACAACGGCGCCTACACCCTCTCTGACTGGACGCACCAGCAGGAGATCGTGATGACAAAGCGGGACGACTACTATGACGCCTCCAACATCACCGTCGGCGAGATCCACTGGGAGCTCATGAGCGATGCCACCACCGCCCTCGCCTCCTACCAGAGCGGCGACGTGATCTACTCCGACCTTGTGCCGGATGAGGAAGTGGAGAACCTGGAGGGCCAGGGACTCCAGTATGCGCCCGGCTACATGACCTACACCGTCATGTTCAACTTGAAGAGCGGCAATGAGGTTCTGCAGAACGCGGATGTGAGAAAGGCCCTGTCCCTTGCGATCGACCGCCAGAGAGTGGTGGACCTGCGCTCGATGAACGACGAGCTGGCTGACACCTACACCCCCAGCGGCATGACAGGCAGCGACGGCACCGACTTCACCGACACCGTGACGCCCTGGTTTGACAACAGCACCTACGAGGACAACTGCAAGGAGGCCCAGGATCTGCTGGCCAAGGCCGGATACAGCGGAGACAACTTCCCGACCCTCACCTACCTCGTCAGCAACAGCAACACCCAGGAGGTGGCAGAGAGCATCGTCGGCGACTGGAGCAGCGTGCTCGGCATCAACTCCATCACGGTCAGCTCCTCGGATTCCTTCTTCAGCTCCCGCGAGAACGGCGACTATGACCTGGCTTACTTCGGCTGGTACATGGACTATCCGGACATCTCCAACATCCTCGGCACAATGGTCACCGGCGCCAATGACGCAGGCTACAGCAGTGACGAGTACGATGCCGCCTACGATGCAGCCATCGCCGAGTCCGATCCCACCAAGCAGTGGGAGGACTACGCAAAGTGCGAGGACATCCTCTCCAACGACCTGCCGATCACCCCGATCCTGCACGGCGAGAACAAGTATCTGTTTGACGACACGAACTACAGCGGACTCATCTACTACTGCGGCAATGCCTACTTCGGATATCTGACCCAGAACTGAGGCTGCACAACAACAGGCAATAAAAAGACAGGGCGTTCTCCCTGCGGAGCACTTCCCTGTCTCATATCCTTCCTGAATGGGGTAGGCACAAAACTGTGCTTACCCTTTTTGTTTGTCCAGCTGTCTCTCCCGGAGCCGAAGCACGTGGCGGCACATGAAAAAGAGGTAGATGGTCGCACCGATCCAGGCTGACTGGTCGGTCCAGCAGATCGCGGCGTACCCGAAGAGGGGCACAAAGGCGGTGGCCACCGCGCTCCGCGCGCTCATCTCGATGACACCGGCCAGGATGGCCCGGCCGGAAAAGCCGAGGGCCTGGCAGACGTTCCGGTAGACGTTGAGGGGTGCCAGCACCCAGTAGAGATACCCCATGCAGCGAAGGTAGCGGGCTGCCGCATCCAGGGCGCCGGTGTTTCCCGCAGAGAGAAACCATCCCGCCATTCCCCGGCCGAAGAAGATCATGCACAGGCCCGCGCCGACTCCGTAGAGGAGCGCCATCAGCAGCACCTCCCGCAGGCCCTGCCGGACCCGGTCCATCCTGCCCGCCCCGTAGTTCTGGCCGGTGAAGGTCGCCAGGGCGGTGGCCATCGCGTCAAAGGGGCAGATGAAGAGCTGCTTGAGCTTGGTCCCCGCGGTGAAGCCGGAGACATACACACTGCCGAGGCTGTTGTTGGCGCTCTGCATGACCATGGAGCCGATCGCCGTGATGGAGTACTGCAGTCCCATCGGGATGCCCATGGCGATCAGGTTTTTCGCGGTCGCGGCATTCCAGTGCCGGTCCGCCCGCCCGATGTGAAGCTCCGGCACCTTCCGGATGATGTAGAGCAGGCAGAAGAAGCCTGAGAGCGCCTCCGAGGCGATGGTCGCGATCGCCGCGCCGCCGCAGCCCCAGTGGAGCACCGCGATGCAGAACAGGTCCAGAAAGATGTTCAGGACCGTGGAGAGGGCGAGAAACCCGAAGGGCGCCCGGCTGTTCCCCACTGCCCGCAGGATGCTGGCGGTCAGGTTGTAGAGGATGTTGAAGGGGATGCCGAGAAAGATGATGAACAGGTAGCGGTTTGCGTCCGCGTAGATCTCCTCCGGCGTCTGCATGAGATGCACGATCCTGCCGCAAAAGAGCGCAGTGACAAGCGTCATGATGACCGCAAGCGCTGCGGAGAGGACCGCCGCGTGGTATACGCAGCTTCGCATCTCATCCTGCTTTCCCGCGCCGAAGTTCTGCGCCACCGGGATCGCAAATCCGGCGCAACTTCCGATGCACAGGCCCAGGGTCAGGAACTGGACGCTGGTGGTGGCGCCCACCGCCGCCAGCGCATTGGCGCCCAGGATCTGGCCGACGATCATGCCGTCGGCCATGTTGTAAGCCTGTTGGAAGAGGTTCCCCAGAAGGAGCGGCAGCATGAACGAGGTGATCAGCCGGATCGGGCTCCCGCTCGTCATGCTCCGGACAGCCTGCCGCCCGCTCATGCCGGTTCCCCGAAGGTCAGCCGCATCTGGTACCAGGTCACATTTCCGTGGACCGAGGCGGAGATCCCCTCATTTTCAAAGCCAAAGCGGTGGTAGTAGGGGATGAGCGCCTCCTTGCAGGTCAGGACAAGGCCCTTTCGCCCCTGCGCCTTCGCATCCGCGATCGCCCGGTTGAGGAGAAGCCCTGCGCAGCCCCGCCGCCGATAGGCGGGGATCGTGTTGACTCCGAAAATCATCTGCCAGGCACCGTCCTCCCGGTGGAGATCCGCCCGCTCGTACATCCCGTCGGTCAGGTCCTTTTCATCGGTGACGAAGCCGTCCACAAAGGAGACCGGCACCTCGCCGTCAAAGAGAAACCAGAAGTGGTTCCCGTAATAGTGAAGCCGGTCTCTCAGCTGCTCCGGTGTTGCCGCCTCCGCAGGCGGAAAGCACTCCGCCTCGATTGCCGCCGCAATCGCGGCATCCTGTTCCGTTCCGTATCGAATTCTCATCACATTCCTCCCATGTGTCTTTTCATCCTACGAAGCGGGAGGCGCTTTTGCAACCAAAAAAGAGGTTCCCAAGCGGGAACCTCTTCTGATTTTTGCATGGAAACTGACCGCTTTTTGGAAAACCGCTCAGGTATCCCCGCTGGTCATGAAATCGATGCGCTTTTTGGTATCCTCCGGCTCATAGGCCACCAGCTCCATCTCCGGAATGGTCCTGTCAGAAAAAGCTGCGTCAGGGGCACGTACCGGGAGAGCTTGGACTTCAAATTGAGGCGGTCCCCCTCGCCGGTGACCAGCTCCACCTTTCCCTTGCAGGAGTCAATGACGGCAAAGAGCTTGTCGACGTTCTTCACGTTCATGAGCTTCATGAATGCTTCCTCTCTTTTCGGTACTGCCAGACTGCCCAGACGCCAAAGGCGATGCCGCCTGCCGCGAACAGGATGGCTGCCGCGGTCAGACCCGGCCTGGCACTTTCCTCACCCGAATGAATCAAATATGACAATATAACCTGCCAGCGTCCTCTCCCCTGAAAATCGGCACGGGGCAGATGCATGGTGGGCTGTGACAGGACAGAAAAAGGCGCTGTGCCGGCATACCGGCACAGCGCTTTTCTGTTTTGATCAGTTTGTCTGTGTTTGAATCAGGAGGCCCCTTCCTCCTGTGCATCGCGAATCACCACGTGCAGGGAATCGCCTTCCTTCCGGTGCAGGGCGGTCCGGATGTCCTTTCGTACCCCGATGATCCAGCACACGGACCCGTCAGGATTTTTCAGGCCCATGTTGACCAGGGATCCGTCATAGGGGATCCCGTCAAAGGAGGCATGCACTTTACGTCTGCCGGTGCCAAACTCCGCGCGGACATCCCAGGGGAAGACGACATAGGCGCCGCCCCGCTCCGGGATCTCATGGAGCACCGCATCGAACTCGTAGGCCCTCACCGCAGGATCTTCTCCATCGATCTTCCCTTGGAGAGCTCGTCCACCAGCTTGTCCAGCTGCCGCACCCGCTTCAGCGTCGGGTCTTCGATGGTGTCCAGGCGCATGCCGCAGATGCTCCCCCGAATGCGGTCCGCCCGCTCATTCCAGTGGGGTGCATTGCGAAAAAAGTCGCCGTAGATCAGCTCTGTGTCCACGATGGACCGGTCGATCTCCTCTGCGGAATACCCGGTCAGCCACTCGGTGATGCAGAAGACCTCCTCTCTGGTCTTCCCCTTCTTCATCGCCTTCCAGAGCAGCATCGGATAGGCCTTCGAAAACTTCATCTCACAGACGTTCATGATTTCGCATTCTCCTCCGACCTGTATTCTATCAAAATCTGCTTAAAGTGCATATAGCTTTTTTGTATTTTTGGTTACTCTGTCAGCAGATCAGAGGGTATTTTGCGAAATTCAGAACAGGGGCTGCTGCGCCTTCTCCGCGTCCGCAAAGGGTCCCGGCAGGATGCCGATGCCCCGGTGTGCTCCAAAGTAGTCCTGGTCGAAAGTAATCGGCGTGCCGTCCGGATTCTCGTATGCCTCATCCGGCTCAAAGGCCTTTCCCAGCACCTGGGTATTCACCAGGCGGCAGGAGGGAGACAGCACCTCGTAGATGTTGGTGACCAGGTGCCAGTGTCCGTTCTCCTCCACCAGGTTGACATACACCTGATCCTTGGGGAACTGGCCCTGCTTTTCCTGATGCGCCGCCTCTGCGCCGCACAGGTAGGCATTGCCCTCCATCCAGACGGGGAGCTTGGACCGATGCCAGGGCTCGAGTTTTGCCATATCCGGCACGTCGCTGTCCATGTCAAAGTGGGAGATCCACTCGTCATAGGTAGGATAGTCGTCAAAGGCAAAGGTTCCCACCTTCCGATTTTCCGTAAAGGTCTCGTCCCGGGAGTCGGAGCGCAGCACCACCGGATCCTTCGGCCACTTCTGGATGAAGATGTTGTTGTAGAACCGGTCATCGCCGTGCAGGATTGTCATGAAGCCGCAGACCTCGGTCCGGTGCGGGATGTGATACGGCGTATACCGGTCCCCGGTGCCGCTCCCGACGCAGGTGAAGGCGCCGCAGATCAGGTTGTGGACCAGGGCAACGCCCTGGGTGGCAAACCGGAGCGAGACGTCGGAGAGCAGGACGTTGTTGTCGATCAGGGTCGGGCCATGGCCCACCTCCACAAAGATATCCTGGCTCATCATACCGCCGGGAAGCTGGGCAGCGAAGGCGGGCCGCTGGTTGTCGTGCAGAAGGTTCTGGGTGATCCGCGTCCCCTGGGCCTCCCAGTCCGTCCAGATGCCCATCGTGCAGTGGTGGATGTGGTTGCGACGGATGATAACATCGATCGCCGCATGGATCTTGATGCCGGCGATCTCCGCGCCGCCCAGCTCCATCATGTTGTTGATGTGGTGGATGTGGTTGTCCTCGATGACGCTGAAGACCGCGCCCATTCTGCCGATGATGCCGCCCTGCTCGCAATGGTGGATGTTGCAGCGGCGGATGATGTGGCTGCCGATCTGCTCCTTCAGCCAGCCGTGGTACTGGCCGCGGCACACCGCATCCCGCTCCATCTGGGTCGGGCTCTTGACGTGATGCCGGGTGAAGAAGTGGTCGTTGTCCGGATCATAATACTTGCCCAGAGAGATCCCGGCGCACTTGCTGCCCCAGATCTCGCAGTCCTCGATGATCCAGCCCTTTGCCCAGTGGGGGCCGATCATGCCGTCCTGATAGGCCGCCGGCGGCGCCCAGGTGGTCGCTGCCTTGTTGATGTCAAAGCCGGACACCGTGATCCAGGAGATGCCGTTTTCCCTGGGCATAAAGCACTCCCGCCGCACCGTGATCTCGATCTTCTCCGCCGCGGGATCCGCCCCGCCGAAGTTGGCAAAGATCAGGGTCTCGTCCCGCTCCGGGTCCTGGCGGGTATACCACTTCTTCCGGGATGCCTCCGGATTCCAGCTGTAAGGGCTCACATCGCCCCGCTCGCACTCCTCGAGGCTTGCCGTCTCGTACAGGGCCGCATCGTTCTCCCACACGCAGCCCGTGTGTCTTGTGCGTCCCGCAAAGTACCAGTCCCCGTAGACATAGGTGGTGTAGGGGTTGTAGTCCCCGAAGGTGCTGTTGGGAATTCTCGCAAGGTAGAGATGCTCCGAGTACTTCTCCCAGTTCGTGACCTGCTCCGCGCCGGTGATCACGGCGCCGAGGGGCTCGGTGCTGCGGTAGACGATCCGGGCATCCTCCCGTCCCGCATGCCGGGGCGCCACGTCCTCCCGGTAGATGCCGGGCAGAACCAGCACCTCATCCCCAGGCTGCGCGATCTTTGCCGCATCCCCGATCTTCACAAAGGGCCGCTCCCTGCTGCCGTCCCCATCCCGCACTGCACTGCTGTCCACATAGATCTTCATGTTTGTTCCTCCCGTATTCGGTATGGCAATCCCCCATATGCTGTTTGGGTGCTGACCTTCAGTATACCGTTCCCGCGGCCTGCTGTCATACACGCAATGCAGCAAAACCCCGCTGCCGGATGGCAGCGGGGCGTGTCGTGTGTGCTCTGTTTCGTTCTTTGTCAGTGCGTTACCGGATAAATCCCACCTCCTTCGAGATCTTTGCGGTCTCCTCGTCCTTGCGCCGGTTGTATTCCACCTTTTTCTCCTCAAAGTAGTTCCGGCCCTCGGCATC
Source organism: Lachnospiraceae bacterium (assembly GCA_022483465.1). Taxonomy (GTDB): domain Bacteria; phylum Bacillota; class Clostridia; order Lachnospirales; family Lachnospiraceae; genus CAG-791. The sequence goes on from JAKVNF010000001.1 coordinate 1,508,146, forward strand.
AATAGACACGATCAGGGGACCGAACTCCTTCACCTTGCAGTGCCAGAGGGTCTCCGGCATGCCAAGATCCTTCCACTGGGCCTCCACGATCTTCTCGACGCAGGTGGCCGCCACCACGGCATTGCCGGCGGGGAACACGCAGTGGATCGCGCCGAACTCCTTGCAGGCCCTTGCCGTGTTCTCCTTCATGCCGCCCTTGCCGACGATCACCCGGACACCGGTGGTCCTGACAAACTCGTACTCGAACTTCTCCATGCGCATGGAAGTGGTGGGTCCCACGGAGACCATCGCGTACCGATCCTCTCCCAGCGGCCGGATGATCGGCCCCGCGTGGAGAATCGCTGCGTTGCGCACGTCCACGGGAATCTCCCTTCCCTCTTCCACGACGCGGCGATGTGCCACGTCCCGGCAGGTGGTCAGGTCTCCGGTCAGGTACACAATGTCCCCGATGTGAATGTCCTTCAGATCCTCCCGCGATACCGGTGTCGTCAAAATTTTCTTTCCGTCTCTGATCTCAATCATCTCCTGCCTCCCTGGCCTTATGCCTGTGCCTGCCGGTAGGTGAAACCGGTGTGTGTGGTGACCGTGTAGTTCAGGTCGCGGTCAAATACGATATGTCCTCTTCTGTGGCTCCAGCAGCCCACGTTGACGGCAACGCCGATGGCGGAGGGGTGCCGCGCTGTGTTCTCGATGTTGACGCCCATGACCGAGTACTTTCCGCCCATGCCCTGGGGTCCCAGGCCGATGGCGTTGATGCCGTCCTCCAGGAGCTTCTCCATCTTTGCGGCCCGCGCGTTCGGATTGTGGGAACCGATGGGGCGCATCAGGGCCTTCTTGGAGAGAAGTGCTGCGGTCTCCACCGAGGTGGCAACGCCAACGCCCACCAGAAGGGGCGGGCAGGCATTGAGTCCGTAGGAGGTCATCCGGTCCATGACGAACTTCGTGACGCCCTCATATCCCTCGCCGGGCATCAGCACCGTGGCGTTTCCGGGCAGGGTGCAGCCGCCGCCCGCCATGTAGGTGTAGATCTCGCAGGTGTCGGAGTGGGGGACGATGTCCCACCAGACCGTGGGGGTGCCCTTGCCGACGTTCTTTCCGGTGTTGACCTCATCAAAGGTCTCCACCGAGTTGTGCCGGAGCGGTGTCTGCACGGTGGCCTCGATGACGGCCTCCTTCAGAAGGGCCTCCACGTCATCGATGAGCGGAAATCCGGTGCCGCACCGGACCCAGAACTGCAGCACACCGGTGTCCTGGCAGGAGGGACGGTCGAGCGCGATCGCCAGCTCCTGATTGCGGAACATGGTGTCGTAGATCACCTTCGCCATGGGGCTCGTCTCCTTCTCCCGGAGCTCCTTGAGCTTTTCGATGACATCATCCGGGAGCTTCTTTGCCGTGAATCCGACGAACTGCGCCATGATGTCCGTCATTCTTCTTACCTGTTGTTCTCTCGTTTCCATACTGTTCTCCTCTCCGCGTTCCTCCGCGGCCTTACCTTGGTTGACTGCAAATGGATTGGAATTTCCTATTGAACCTATCTATGTCCTGCTGATCTCACGATCCCGGGAAGAAGGGGAAGGCGAGCGGCAGGATGATCATGCTGACCACCGTCGCAATCAGAATCAGCGGCAGTCCTGCCTTGACGTAATCCTTGAACTGGTACCCGCCGGCGCCCATGACCATCGTGTTGGCTGGCATGCCGATCGGTGTCGCGTAGGCACAGCTCCCGCCGATGACACAGGCCATCAGCACCGCCTTGGGATCCGCTCCCATCGCCTGGGCAATGGAGAGACAGATCGGCGCGAGGAGCGCGGTTGTTGCCGTGTTGGACATGAAGTTGGTCATGACGCAGCACAGGATGAATACGATGAAGGTCAGAAGCAGCGGGGAGGGGTTGTCCCCCAGAACGCCCAGGACCGAGTCCGCGATCATCTCTCCGGCCCCGGAGGTCTCCAGGGCCTCTGCGAGGGAGAGGGTGCCGCCAAAGAGGAAGATCGTCTTCAGGTCGATGGACTTGAGCGCCTCCTTCTCGGAGATGACACCGGTCAGCACCAGGACCAGGGCGCCGACGCACCCCGTCACGTAGAGCTTGACCCCGATCTGCTTCTCAAAGATCATCCCCAGGAGGGTTCCCAAAAGGACCAAAAGGGACACGGCCTTTTTCCACTTCGGGACCTTGGAGAAGTCCCGCTCCTCCGAGAAGATTCCCTCCTCGTCCTTTGTCTCGTGGTTCGGAAGGAACCGAAAGCCGATGGTCGCGTAGAACAGGATGCCGCAGGCGAGAATCGGCAGGCCCACGATCGCGTAGTCGAAGAAGCCGAAGGAGAGTCCCACCTCTTCCAGGGTGGACTGGGCGATCATGTTTCCGGGGGCGCCGATCAGGGTCAGGTTTCCGCCCATCGCCGCGGCGAACACCAGCGGCATCAGGAGACGGGATCTCCGGTAGCCGCTCTTTGCGGCGATGCCGATGACCACGGGGATCAGCACGGCGGCGGTGCCGGTGTTGGAGAGCACGCCGCTCATGAGGCCCACAATCAGCATGATGGCCACGATCAGCCCCCGCTCGGTGCGGGCGAACTTCGTGACAAGGCCTCCGATGTCGTTGGCGACCCCGGTCTCAAACAGGGCCCCGCCCACGACAAACATCGCCACGAACAGGATCACGTTGCTGTTGACAAAGCCCTCGAAGGCGGCCGCGGGCTCCAGCACCCCGGTCAGCACGAGGCCGATACATACGATCATCGAGGTGACCCCGAGGGGGATCTTCTCCAGGACAAACATGACGATGGCAAACAACAGAAAGAGCAGGGTAATGACAGCTGAACTCATGGGTTTCCTCCTGATCCCGGGAACGCCGGGGGCGGTGCAATTGTGGGTAAGAAACTTCTGAAAGCGCGCCTTCCTGTCTGTTTCTGACTGCATCGTATCGTGATTTCAGACAAATGTACATTTGCGATTCATGAGCCTCAGGTTAGGAAAAATTGATACTAAAGGGCGCAGCATGGTACAATCGGGGCAGCCCCCGGCGGGGCAAAGGAGGACCCATGACCCTGAATCAGCTCGAATACTTCTGTGCGGTCTGCCGCTGCCACAGCATCTCCCGGGCGGCGGAGGAGCTCTACGTCTCCCAGCCCACGATCTCCACCTCCATCCGGGAGCTGGAGCGGGAGTTTCACCTGCAGCTCTTCTCCCACGGAAAGAATAGGATCGCCCTGACCCCGGACGGAGATGCGTTCTACCGGAGGGCAGCGGAGATCCTCGAGGGCACAAGGAGCCTTACCGACGACTTTCTTGCCCTGGGGGCCAGCCAGCGCCCGGTGCGCATCGGCATTCCGCCGATCATGAGCACGATCTTCTTTCCCCGGCTCACCGACCAGTTCCACGAGGTCTCGGACATCCCGGTGCGGCTCGTGGAATACGGCTCCGTCCGCGCCTGCGAGATGGTGGCCTCCGGGAACCTGGACCTCTCCCTCATCAACATGGACGTCTACGACCTGGAGAAGTTCAACAGCTTCCCCCTGATGGAGACGGGATGCGTGTTCTGCGTCTCCCGCACCCATCCCCTGGCGAAGGAAAAACAGCTGACCTTCGGGCAGCTCCGGGATGAGAACCTGATCCTCTTCAACACCGACTCGGTGCTGAACCAGCTCGTAAATCACCGGTTCCGGGCGATGCACGCCACGCCCCATATCCTGATGGAGTCCTCCCAGCTCTACACCATCCTGAACGTGGTCCGGGGCGGGAACTGCGGCACCTTTCTGTTCTCGCCGATCGCGGCGAACCCCCGGGACTTCGTCGAGATCCCGGTGGTGCCCACGATCAAGAGCCGCTTCGGCATCGTCTGGAACCGGGGTCCCGTCCGGGAGGACGTGAAGACCTTCCTCGACTTTGCAAGGACCGTCGACTTTACCCCCTACACCGAATCCGCCCCGTCCCCTGCCCGCCGGGAGGAGCCGTGAGCGCAGAAAAAGCGGCCGCAGATCCCAATCTGCGGCCGCTTTCCCTGCCGTATTTTCTTTCTGTAGGTATGTGTGAACTCACCAGATGCCGAGGGCTCTCTGCAGGACCAGGCTCACCGCCGTGATGCCGGCCCAGCAGATTCCGCCGAGCAGGATCACCTTGCCGCCGCTTCGCAGGAGCTTGACCACGTTGGAGTGGAGGCCGATGGCCGCCATCGCCATCATGATCAGAAACTTGGAGAGCTCGGTGATGGGGTGGAACGCGGTGGAGGGCACCCCCGCCCCCACGGCCACGGTGGTGAACGCGGCGGCCAGGACGAACCAGAGGATGAAGAGCGGGAAGGACCGGCGGAAGCTGTATCCCGATGTCACGCTCCCGTCCTGTTTTGCCTGATGCGCCCGGTGCAGGGAGAGGACCAGGGTGATGGGGATGATGGCCAGAGTTCTGGTGAGCTTGACCGTCACCGCCTCGTTCAGGGTTGCGCTCCCCAGGTTCCACATGGAGTCCCAGGTGGAGGCCGCCGCGGTCACCGAGGAGGTGTCGTTGACGGCGGTGCCGGCGAAGATGCCGAAGGCGTGGCCGGAGGTGGTGTCAAAGCCGATCACGCGCCCCAGGATCGGGAAGAAGATCGCGGCGATCACGTTGTAGAAAAAGATGACGGAGATCGCCTGGGCGGTCTCGCTGTCATCGGCATCGATGACCGGCGCGGTGGCCGCAATGGCCGATCCGCCGCAGATCGAGGAGCCGACGCCGACCAGGGTCGCGGTCTTCCAGGGGATGTTCATCGTCCGCCCCAGCACCGCCGCCAGGACCAGGGAGGTGGTGATCGTGCAGATGATGATCGGGAGGGACTCCCGGCCGGTCCGCAGGATGACGCCGAAGTTCATGCCAAAGCCAAGGAGCACCACCGCGGCCTGCAGCACGTACTTCGAGGTCCAGCTGATGCCCACCTCAAAGTTTCCTCGATCCTGCCAGAACAGGGAGAAGGCCATGCCGATCAGAATCGCAAAGACCGCGCCGCCCATCACCGGCAGGCACTTCCCCAGAATCCAGGACGGCACCGCCATGGCCAGGCAGACGCCGATCCCCGGCAGGAGCCTCCTCTCGGTATGTTCCTTCTGCAGGGCTTTTTCACTTGTCTCTGACATCTTTTCTCCTTCCCCACTGCCTCCCAGGACAGCAGCTGTATTCTCATTTCCTGACTGCACTGGGCAGTATAGCGCGGGGTTTCAAAAAGATAAATTTATGATATATTAGTCATCAATAAATACTTCTTATTGATAAATCGGAGGACCTCCATGCTGGACTTTCGTGTCGCCACCTTTCTGTGCGTCTGTCAGACCATGAACTTCACCCGGGCCGCCCAGGCGCTCTCCCTGACCCAGCCCGCCGTCACCCAGCACATCCATGTGCTGGAGAAGTACTACGGCGTGCCGCTGTTTCACTACGAGAAGCGGACCCTGACGCTGACCCGGGAGGGCGCCCTGCTCCGGGACCGGCTGACCTCCATGGTGCAGGATGAGCAGCGGATTCGGACCGAGCTCGCCGCCTCCCCCGAGGACCATCCCCTGCTGCGCTTTGGCGTCACACGGACGATCGGGGAGTACGCCGCCCTCTCGCCGCTTTGCCATTACCTCAGCGACCATCCCGACTGCAACCTGCTGCTTCACTACGGCAACACCGAGGAGCTCCTCTCCCTCCTGGACGCGGGGGAGCTCTCCCTCGCCCTCATCGAGGGAAACTTCCCCCGGGGGAAGTACGGGACAAAAAAATACAGAACAGAGGACTTCTGCGCCGTCTGTTCTGCCCATCACCGCTTTGTCTGCGGGACGCCCCGGGAGGTCCGGGACCTTCTGCCGGAGCGCCTTCTGATCCGGGAACCGGGGAGCGGAACCCGCAACATCCTGGAGCGGAGCCTCTCCGCCCTGGGCCTTGCCATCCCGGACTTTCCCTCCTATCTCCAGGTCGAAAACATGCACACCCTGATCCGCTTTCTCGAGAAGGACATGGGGATCTCCTTCCTGTACCGGATCGCCGCCCGGGAGGGCCTGGAAAACGGCACCCTCCGGGAGATCACCCTCTCCGACTTTCGGCTGCGCCACGACTTCTCTTTTGTCTGGGATGACCACAGCATCTACGCCGACAGGGCCCGCGCCCTTGCAGACCTCCTCTCTCAGCCCTCCTGAGACGGCCAGCGCATGCGGATCTCCCGCTCTCCCGTGCCGGGATCGGTCTGCACCAGCTCCTGCACAAAGCCCTCCCGCCGGTAAAACCGAAGGGCTCCCTCGTTTTTTGCATAGGCGGACAGGGTGAGTCTCCTGCGCCGCGTCTTTGCCGCATCCAGGAGCGCCTTTCCGATTCCCTGTCCCCGGCAGGAGCCCGAAACAAAAAGACCCTCTATCCCGTCTTCCACCAGGCCAAGAAACCCCAGGATCTGTCCTGTCTTTCCCTCATACACAAGGACCTCTGCCTGGGCGATGGCTTCCCGCACCTCCCTTGCATGTGACCGCCAGTACCCGGGATCCACAAAGGCGTGGGCGTCCAGGTTGCCGGAGAGCCAGATCGCGCACACGGTGTCCAGATCCTTGGGCCGCGCATCTCTCACCATGCGTCGTCCTCCTTTTTCGCACTGCCCTGCAAAAAGCCAAAGTCGCGGAGCTTCTGCTGCATGTCCTGTGCCGTCTTCGGCCCGATTCCGGGAAGATCCCGGTACCATTTCGGATTCGCAAGGGACACGCGCACAAGGTCTCCCACGGTGCAGATTCCTGCCCGTGCCATGGCCTCATAGTGCCGGACCTTCAGGCCAAGGCGAAGGGCAAGATCCGCCTCCGAAATCTGCTCCGCCGCGGCGGGAAGGGGAAAGGTCCAGTGCTCCGCCGCCGCGCAGGCGCGAAGGTTTGCCTGATATCCGTCCCGGTACCAGGCGGCCACCAGCGGGTCCCGGAGCCGGACCAGGGCCTTGTGGTGGTAGGTGCCAACGGTCCCCGCGGTGCGGTTTAACTCCCGTCCGATCGCCTCATAGGTCTTTCCATCCCGGTATTTCTCCTGCATCACCCGCTGCTGTTTGGGAACCAGCTGCCCCAGGGCGACAAAAAGCCCTGTGATCTGATCCTCTGTCCAGGATGCCGGATCCCTCTCCTTGTCCAGGACATGGAAGAGATTCTGGGGATAGGGAAGGCTTCTGCTTCCACGGCCCGGGCGGTCGCTGCCGTAGGCAAGAAGCGCCCGAATTTCCCGCTCCCCCGCCTGCGGTACGATCTCCTTTACCCTTGCTTCCAGCTTCTCCAGAGAGGTCTTCGGCTCCTCCCGGTAGCAGGAGGTGACGAGTTCCCGCCCGAAGAGGTGCTCCGGGGTCGTGAGCACCGCGATGGGCCAGCCGTAGGACGCGCCCTTTTTGTTCACCCGCTGCCGGAAGCCGGCGCAGACCAGGTAGGTCTCCATCTCCAGCCCGGTGAGGGTCCCGGCGAAGTTCTTCTCTCCGCCCTTTCCAAAGCCCGCCTTCTCCCGCACCTCAAAGGAGAAGCGCTCCGCATCCGCCTGGTCCCCGAAGAAGAGATCCATGATCTTCTTTTGCCGGTAGGAGGCGAGCTCATCCTCCCACCTGGCGTCAAAGTCGTACCCGTCCCGCCGGTAGTTCGCAAAGACCGGGAGCCAGTCCCGGGCGACAAAGCCCGCCCGGCCCCCGAAGAACTTGCCGTAGACAACCTGCCGCCTTTCGGTCAGCGTGATCCGCCATTCCCAGGGATCCGTCCCGGGATCTCCGGTCCACCAGTCCTCCGGGGCGGTCCGCTCCTCCACGGAAAAGCCCGGCACCTCCCCGGCAAAGAGGGGCAGAAAGCCGATCTGTTCCACGAGGGCCTCCAGATCCGCCGCGCTGTGCAGGCAGGCGGGATCTGAGGCGGGGATGCCCCGCATGATCCACGTTCCGTTTTCCACTGACATGGTCTCTCCTTTCTGTGCTGCTGACATTGTACCCCGGGACGGGCGCCGCTTCACCCTCCGCATGTTTTCCCATTTCTGATTTTCCTGCAACCCGGCCCATGGTAATGTTGTCCTATGAAGTAAAAGGGGTTCCGTGCGCCCCGCAGCATCCATCGCCACGGATTGGAGGAGTTTATGATGATAAAATCTCATCCTGCCGCCCTCGGGGGGATCCTTGCCGTTTCCCTCTTTGCCGCCGGCTGCGCAGAGACCTCTGCCCCCGCCGCGCAGCAAAACGCCGCTTCCGAAGCCGCTTCCATATCGGAGACCGAGGCGGCCGCAGCCAAAACCACAGAGGAAGAAATCCCGGAAACGGGAACCGCAGAGACAGCATCCACAGAGGAAACCGCTCCGGAAGAGGAAACGGAAGTATCCGGCGCTTTGCCCTCCGGGGCGCTCCTCACAAAAAGCTCTGTCTGGGCCGGCGCCCAGCGGGAGGACGGCACATTTCTCACCGAGGTCACCTACGACCAGCTCGCGCAGGATACCACCGATTACGCGGGGATCCTCTTCGGGGAGGCCGGCGCTTCTCCCGCACCGGATGGGCTCGAAGCCGCCCTTGCCGCCTGCAACAATGCCGTCCGCACCGGGGCGGAGTCTGCCGCCTTGCAGCTCAAAGAGGCCGCGCTCTCGGACGACACCCTCTCTTCCGACGATACCAGCTGCTACTACACCCTGCACAGCCGTCTTTACGTGCAGCGGTCCGATGCTGCCGTGCTGAGCGTCCTTCTCTATACCGATACGTACTCCCACGGCGCCCACGGAAGCCAGGCCTTTGCGGGATACAACTATGACCTTCGCACCGGAAAAGCCCTCACGCTGGCCAGCTGCTTTTCCGATCTCTCCGTGCTCCCCGCAAGGATCCAGGAGCGCCTCGCTGCGCTCTATCCGGACGTCTCCCTGGATGAGAGCGCCGTGCAGCAGGTCTTTTCCCTCGCAAAGTCCCCCGAGACCGGAGGCGCCCTCCCTTTCACCTTCGGCCCCTGCGGCGTCACCTTCTGGTTTGCGCCGGGGGATCTGAGCGCCTACGCGGCGGGCGCCATGACCGCCACCTTCTCCTACGCGGAGCTCTCCGATGTCCTTGCAGACGGTCTTGCCCCCGAAGCGGAAAGCCCTGCCATCCAGTCCCTGCCCGAGTCGGTCCCCTATGACACCGGGCGGGAGGATGCGCCCCTTCTCTTCTATGCCGTCCCGGAAGAGATAGACGGCGCAGAGACCGGAAACCTGACGGTCTCCGTGACCTTTGACGGCCGCGCCGCCTCCCTCCCCCTTGTCGGCTATGGGGCGGAGTACGGCCTCGCTGATATGGGAGCGCGGCAGAGCCTTCTGATCAACACAAGACAGGACGATGACTGGGAGACGCTCTCCCTGTTTGACCTTGCCGGCGGGTCGCTCTCCGGCGACGGTTCCGCCCTGGGGATGGGGCTTTACGGCCACATCCCGATGGACCCTGCCTGCTTTGTCATGGAAAAGCGGATCCAGACCCTGGGGACCTCCCTGGTATCCACCCTCTGCGGGCTGGGAACAGACGGCCGCCCCGCCGCCCTCTCCCCCTGGTTTGTCGAGGATCAGCGCGTCGGGGACAGCCTGACGGCAAAGGAGGACGTTCCGGCAGAGCGCGGCGCCTCCGGAACAAACCCGGATGCCGCATCCCTGACAGAGGGCACCATCCCCGCGGGGACCGTGCTCACCCCGCTTCGCACCAACGGGACGGACACGGTGGACTGCCTCACAGGAGACGGCAGGCTGGTGCGGATTACCGTGGATAATCCGGAGTCCTGGCCCCAGACCATCGGCGGTACCGACATCGAGACCCTCTTTGACGGCATCGGTTTTGCCGGATAACCCAGCACAGCAAAAGCCCGGTTCCGGTCCCATCAGGGGACCGAAGCCGGGTTTTTTGGAGGAACAATGAAAGAAAGAAATTACTCTTTGACGCCGCCGAGCTGCACACCGCCCACGATGTACTTGGACAGGAGCAGGTAGACGATGATGACCGGGAAGATCGAGAAGGCAATGGTCATGTAGACGATGCCCATATCGAACTTCAGGAAGTCCGCGCCGCGGAGCTCTGCGATCAGAACGGGGAGCGTCTTCTTTGTCTCGGTCTTGAGGACCAGGCTGGGCGTAAAGTAATTGTTCCAGCTTCCGACAAAGGTGAAGATCGCCTGCACGGCGATGGCGGGCTTCATCAGGGGAATCACGATCTTATTGAAGGTGTAGAATTCCCCGGCGCCGTCCATTCTTGCCGCCTCAATCAAGGAGATGGACAGGACCGAATCCATGTACTGCTTCAGGTAGAAAAACGTGGCCGGTGCCGCGATGGAGGGGATGATCAGTCCCACATAGCTGTCCATCAGCTTCATCTTGGTCAGCAGCTGAATGAAGCCGAGAGCGGTGACCTGGGTGGGGATCATCATGATCGCCAGGATCAGGGTGTACATCGCCTTTCTCCCCTTGAACCGATATGCGTGGATCGCGTAGGCGGTCATCGTGGAGAAGTAGGTGCACAGGATGGCCGAGAGACCGGAGACCAGGACCGAGTTGAGCATGCCCCGGACCACCGGCTGGGTGCTGTGGAGCATGCCGGTGAAGTTCTTGACCAGGTTGCTGCCGGGAAACGGGGTAAAGCCCCGGGAGAGCTCTCCGTTGCTTCTTGTGGCGTTGATAAACAGGATGTAGAACCACACGAGGCAGAGGAAGGACATCAGGATCAGCACGAAGTAGGCGAGGAACCGCCTTCCGTGCACGCTGTTATGCGGCTTTTTTGTTTTCTGTTCCATAGCGTCCTCCTCTCATCGATCCGTCTTCTCGTCGTTGCCCGTGATGTGGAACACCGCGATACTCAGCACACCGGTCAGCAGGAACATCAGGACGGACAGGGCACCGCCCATGCCGTAGTTCTTGCTGTACAGGTGCTTGTTCAGCCACATGACCATGGTCATCGTGTTGCGGGCCGGATCGCCGCTGCCGTTGGTCAAAATCTGCGGCACATCGAACATCTGCAGGCCGCCGATCAGGGAAGTGATCAGCACGTACACGAGGATCGGGCGGAGCAGGGGAAGGGTGATGCGGCGGAAGATCTGGTTCGCCGAGGCACCGTCCACCTCTGCGGCCTCAAACAGCGTGGGGTCGATGCCCATCATGCCGGCCATCAGCAGGATCGTCGTGTTGCCGGTCCACATGATGAAGTTCATGAAGCCCACCAGGCTCCTCGTCGCGACGGTGCTGGAGAAGAACTTGAAGGGCTTGGAGATCAGGCCCATCTGCACCAGCATGGAGTTCACCGGGCCGCTGTCCGCAAACAGGGTGAAGAACAGCATGGCGAAGGCGGAGGCCATGATCAGGTTGGGCAGGTAGATGACGGTCTTGAAGAACCGCTTTCCCCTCAGGTTCAGCGAGGGATCCGTAAACCAGGCAGCCAGAAGAAGGGAGACCAGAATCTGCGGGATGAAGCCGATCAGCCACATGATCAGGGTGTTGCCCACGTACTTCCACAGGTCCGGGCTGGAGAGGATCTTGGCGTAGTTGGCAAAGCCGATGAAGTTGGGTCCGATCTGCTTGAGTCCGGAGCGGTAGTTCTCGAAAAAGCTGTTGTAGATGGTGGTCGCCAGCGGGATCAGCTGGAAGATCACGAAGACGATGAAGAAGGGCAGCAGGAAGATATACCCCCAGCGGTTATACCGCATCACTTTCTTACTACCCCCGTTGGTTGATTTTGTATTCGCCGCCATGGGTTTCCCTCCTGAGAAAGAAGAGGTGCCTGCCCGTCTTCTGCGTGCAGGCACCTTTCCGGTTAATGCTTCGTTACGTGCTCAACTCTTGTGGAACTCAGTCTGTGGTCAGCTCCGGATACTTCTCGGTGATGGCCGTGTTGAATGCTGCGAGGGCATCGTCATAGGTTGCATAGCTTCCGTCAAAGTAGCCCTTCATTGCGGTCTGGAACTCCTCGTTGCAGCCCTGATCGTAGTCAGAGATGTTGCTCATGTCGACCTTCTCCGCACCTGCTGCCAGCATTGCGTAAGGGTTCTGTCCGCCCAGCAGAGCGAGGTTACCGGAATCATCCGATGCCAGAGACTCCAGGACGCTCTTGTTGTTGACGCAGTCGGAATCCTTCTGCGCGATGTCCTTCATGATGTCGGGATCGGTGCACATCTTCAGCATGATGTCCTTGACCAGCGTCGGGTTGTCGGTTCCCTCTGCTGCGCAGATCCAGGTGCCGCCCCAGTAGAAGGACTGCGGTCCGGTGACAAAGCCCCAGCCGCCGTTGGCTGCGATGGACTGCGGATCATCCGCAGAAAGGCTGAAGTTGAAGAACCATGCGGGTCCGAAGTAGCAGAATACCTTTCCGTCCGGATACTTGCCCTTTGCCCAGTCATCGCCCCAGAGCTCATAGGTGTTCTCCTCGCCGGCATCTGCCAGGGCCTTGGAGTCATCCACCCACTTCTTGATGTTGTCGTCGACATTGACCTTGCCATCCACAACCCAAGGCGTGGTCACGTTGTTGGAGTAGACATGGTAGGTGTCGTTCACGGAGCACATCGTGTAGCCCGCATCCTTTGCCTTTGCGGCCACATCGTTGAACTTATCCCAGGAATCCAGCTGCGACTGCACCTCGTCCGGATCGTCGGTGCCGAGGACGGCCTTGGCTGCTTCGCGGTTGTAGATCAGACCGGCGGAGCAGGCCTGCCAGGAGATACCGCGCTGGCTGCCGCTGGCGTCGGTGACGATGTCCTTGGTGTACTGATACTGATCTGCCAGATCGTCTGCGGTGATGCCCAGCTCATCCATGCTCATGGCCACTGCCGGATCGGCGTTCATGTACTTGAGGGCATAGTCTGCCTCGACGAGGAAGATATCCACTCTGTCATCTGCTGCCGCATCTGTGTTGCCGGGCAGGATGGAGTCCAGGTTGTTCTGGTAAGCGTTGTCATCGGTGGGGGTGATGATCCACTTCACGGTGACGTCGCCGATCTTGCCGGTGGTGTCATCCACCTTCTCGTATCCCGGATAGTGATCGGTAATTCTGGACTGGAACTCGGTGTTCCAGCACTGGATGTTGAGGACCTTGCCCTCATCGGCGCCGGTGGCGGCTGCCTCAGTGGTGGTGTCCGCCGCGGCCTCGGTGGCGGCGGGAGCAGCAGCCTCGGTGGCGGCAGAGGTGGCCGCCTCAGTTGCTGCGGTGGAGGCAGCGGTGTCACTGCTGCTGGAAGAGCCGCAGCCTGCGAGCATTGCTGCTGCGAAGGATGCTGCAAGGATGGTGCTGACGAGTTTCTTCTTCATAAACTTACCTCCCTAACCTTGATGGGTCATTCGAGCGGAGCGGTTCCCTTTGCCGTTCGCCTGTTAACTAAATCGTTTACGTTAATAACGTACCCTCATTTTTCACAAAATGCAATAGGAATTCCTCATTTTCTCCTCTATTTTTTTGCATCACCCGGTCAGCTTCCATGATTTTGTCCTATTCTGTCCCCGATCTCCCGGAGATTTTGGCGTATTTATCCCCAATTTTAAGAAATCGTTTAATGTCCGCCCGGCGAAATTTTCGCGCCCAGCGAAACAAAGTCCTTGCACGACAAAAAGACCGGTCCTGCATGGGATCCGGATCGGTCTTCTTGCGTGCTGGCAGGCAGCTCACTGGCTGTTGGACGCCTTCCACTCGCTGTACTGCTCCTGGGCGGCCTTCAGGATGTCCTGATAGCCGGCGCCGTCGAGCTCATTCTGGTACTCCTCGATCGTGGCATCCACCTGGCCCTCGGCGTAGCCGCCCAGCTCCAGGGAGAAGCCGTAGGTGTTGAACTTGTCGATGCAGGCGGCGACCTTGTCGGTCAGACCCGCTGCATCCGCGTTGAAGCAAAAGCCCGTGGACGGATAGGCCTTCGCGTTCTCGTTGAAGGTATCATACATCTCCACCTTGTCGTCCGGCTCGCCCACCTCCAGGGTGACGGCCTTGACGGAAGTGGACTCCCAGGGGCTGTGGCTGTAGAGGGTGCCCATGCCCTCCTGGGTGCGGTCCACCTTCCCCTCCGTCAGGACGTAGTCAGTGCCCTCGATGCCGTAGGTGAACAGGTTCCCGACCACCGGGTCGGTCTCGAGGACGCCCGGGAAGTCGATGCAGGCCTTTGCCTTGGTCTCATCGCACTTGGCAGAGATTGCCCAGCAGGATCCCAGCGTGGAGCGGGAGGTGCTGTAGTTGCTGGTCAGATCCGCGAACTCCTCCGCCTGGTTGCCGTCACGCCCCTCGGACTCCTTGTCGTTCGGGACGGCGGTCCACCAGTAGAACATCCAGTCGCTGGTGGAGCCCACGGTGGCATCGACGATCTTGCCCACCTCGTCGTCCGCGTTGAGGTATCCCTTGTCCGCCCAGCGGGACATCATCTTGCAGTAGTTTGCGTAGTCCTCGGTCTGGATCGGGTTGATCACCTCATCCGTCGACACGTCGACCGCCAGCATGGACTCCATGTTGGTGGCGATGAAGTCGTACTTGCCCATGTAGAAGCGGTAGAACATTGGCGTTGCGGCGAAGGTGAAGGGATAGCGGATGCCCGCATCCACGGCCTTGTCCATGAAGAGCTCCAGGGCGCTCAGCTTGCCATAGACGTTGTCCTTGGCGTCCATGGCGCTCTTGACCTCGTCCGCCGAGACGCCGGCGGCGTCCAGGTTGGACTGCAGCATCTTGAGCTTGTACCCCTCGGCGCCCTCCTTGTAGATCGGGACGTAGTAGTCGCGCCCGTCATAGCGGCAGCCCTCCCAGTAGGACTCGGGGATCGCGTTGTACAGGTCGGTGCCGGGCAGAAGATCCGTGATGTCCAGCGCGGACTTGTTCTTGTGTATCCTATGCGAAGGGGCCATTTGGCGGCACCCCTGCGGTTTTCCCTCTTTCTCCCTTGTCTTTTGCAGGTCCCCCGAAACCTGAAATTCCGCCCGGAAAAATGTCAAAAAAGGGGTGTGCCGCTTTCGCAGCACATCCTCTTCAGTAAGAAACCTGTTTGGTTTTTTTGGGCCCTTTCACTTTTTTTGTGGGATGAGCCCTTCCTGACCGTCTCCGAGGTCCTCTGCCCCCGGTCCTCCACAGGTGCCCTCTGCTCTCCGTGTATCTGTACTCCCGGGCGGACCGTGGGAGCATCGCCGAGGGGCCCACGGTCTCGGAACAGCGTTCTCCATCAGATCCGCTTGTACGGATTTCTGGATGCATCCATGATCTTTAGGAAAAAGTACTCATCATCTGGAAGGCCATAGGCTTTCCTGCGGATGACCTTGATGTGTGCGTTGATCCCCTCTATCTTCCCGGAGCTGATCGGACAGAGCCCGTATCCCACAATGCCGTCAAAGTGGTTCTCAATGAGCCTGGCAAACCAGAGAAAGTGCTCATTTTTCGTGCCCCTGCACCAGTCGATGATATCTGTAAACTTCTCGATCATCGTCGCCTGATTGGCTGAGGCATATGCTTCCTGCATGGCCTGCTTGATCAGATCACAGGTGAACAGCAGCTTGTTCGAGTTGATGATGTCGTCGTATCGCCGCTCGAAATCGTCATGGGTATGCCTGTAATCGGTCGTACCGAAGATCGCAGATCCCTTGCGGCACACCTTGCCCTCACGGGCTTCCTGATCGTGTTTCTGCAGGGACTCCCTGCTGGCACAGAGTATCTTCCTTGACCCCTTCAGGATAGCAGCTTCCTCGACCAGGCCTTCCTTCTTCAGGCGGATCTGTTCCTCCTTCCGAACCTCGGCAATGACCTTCTCGTTGAAGTTCTTGACGATGTGGAAATGATCATAAACGATCTGGATCCAACCGCATTTTGCCTTGAAAGCCTCCTGGAAGTCGCTGTTCATATCCATGGCAACGGCCTCTACATGATGCATCCAGTCGTCACCCACCAGCTCCATGAATTCTTCTACAACGGCCTTTGTTTTGCCTGCTCGGATGAACAGCACCGCACCGGTTATCAGGTCTATGATGTGCGTCGCATATTTGTGTCCGTTATGCAGCTTGAACTCGTCAATGGCAAGATACCTTGCATAGGCGGCAGGCTTTTTGAGCTTGCCATTCTCATCCGCGTAAAGACTCTTCAGACGCTTAAGATCGATCTTCTTGATCGTATTGATGTTGACGCCAGTAATGATTGCCGTGTCCGTAAGGGTAAATTCATCCATAGAAAGATAGCGAATGATCAGCTGCTCAAGCTCCTTTGTAATCATCGAATCATCTGCCTTGAACGCGACATCCGGTGTGATGGTCTTGCCACAGAGATTGCATCTCCACTGGTACTTGTCGCACTCAATGATGGTTTGGCATGCCTGAAAGGGAATGTGTTTGATCTTCGTGTGGTAGGTCTGATTCTTGTACATCCTGCGCCCGCAGCAAGAGCATACAGGATGGTCCAGCTGGTCCAATTTACCGCGCAGAATATAAGCCCTTTTGAAGGTATTCTCACTCAGTTTGCTCTTCCGCATGGAGTGGAAGGGCCTGACGTCTCGAATAGGAACCTCTTCAACGCTCTCCTGATGGAACCCCGTCAGGTGGCTTGGGAACATCAGATAGTCATTTTGAGTCCGGGCAGCAAAAGACATTTGCCCATTCGCCTCGGTGTATGTATAATTCTGATTCATAAGAGGTTTCCTTTTTATCCCGTATTGCATATCTTGGTCGACGTGCAATCGAGATGATATCAGGAAATCTCTTTTTGTAAATAGAAGATATTCTCTATAGGCTGCCTTCTTTTAGTGCATCACACAAGAAAAATGAAAGACCCTTTTTTTGCGGGGCCCGCGCCTTTTCTCTTATCTTACGCCGGAAAAAAACCGCTCAAACACCGGCATCGCATCCAGCGGCGCCGCGGTGTGAATGGTGCGGCCGCCCTCCAGGACGCTCCCATCCCGGGTGTCTTTCCAGGTGCCCGCGGGCAGGTAGACATCCCGCTCCCGCTCTCCCAGGTGGAAGATCGGGGCGACCAGGTACTTTGCCCCGAACATGTACTGATCCTGGAGCTCCCAGCACTTCTGGTCCTCCGGGAACTCGTAGAACATCGCCCGGATGAGGGGAGAGCCGTTCTCCGACGCCTCCCGGTAGAGATCTCTGATGTAGTCGTGCAGGCTGATCCGGATGTCGTAGTACTTCTTCAGGATCTTGTACACATCCTCCCCGTAGCTCCAGAGCTCATTGGGCTGGCCGGTGTGGAGATATCCGCCGCCAAAGTCCCTGTGGTCCAGGGGCGGAATCGTGTAGGGTCCCCGGTCCCCGTGCATCCGAAGGACCGCCGTGTAGACCGCAAACTCATACCAGCGCACCAGGAGCTCCCGGAACGCCGGGTCCTCCACGTCGTCCGTCATAAAGCCCCCGATGTCGGTGGTCCACCAGGGGATACCCGCAAGGCCCATGTTCAGGCCGCACTGGAGCTGGTCGTAGAAGGCCTCGAAGGTGCTGGGCACATCGCCGCTCCAGATGACATTTCCGTACTTCTGGCTTCCCGCCCAGCCGCAGCGCAGGAGATTGACGACGGTGCCGTCCCCGAGATCCTTCATCTTATCGTAGAAGACGCGGCTGTAGAGCTGGGGATAGAGGTTCGAGACCGACAGGGCGGGACCCGCTGCATAGCGATAGTGGTCGAAGTCATAGACCCCCAGGTCCGGCTCGGAGTTGTCCAGCCAGAAGCCGTCGATGCCGAGGTCATAGTAGTTCTTCTTGCAGACGTTCCAGACGTACTCCCGGGCCTTCGGATTGAAGACGTCGATCTCCACGCAGTCCCCCTGGAAGTCATAGGTCTGCAGGGCGCCGCGCTCGGTCTGCATGAGCAGCCCCTGGTCCAGCATGGGGCCGAAGTTCTCAGACCTGCGATCCACCGAGGGCCAGACCGAGACGATGACCTTGATGCCCATGGAGTGGAGCTCCTCCACCATGGCCTTCGGGTCCGGCCAGTAGGTCCTGTCAAACTTCCAGTCGCCCTGGACCGTCCAATGGAAGAAGTCGATGACGATCTGGTCAATCGCAATGCCCGCCTTCTGGTAAGCCCTTGCCACCTCCAGCACCTCCTCCTGGGTCCGGTAGCGGAGCTTGCACTGCCAAAGGCCCATCCGATCCTCCGGGAACATCGGCGCCCTGCCGGTGACGCCGGTGTAGTTCTGCAGGATCTCCTTCGGGTTCTCCCCCACCGTGATCCAGTAGTCCATCTGGCGGGTGGACGCAGCAGTCCACTCGGTGACAGCCTTGCCGAAGGTGACCGTTCCCACCGCCGGGTTGTTCCACAGCATGCCGTATCCCAGGCTCGAGACCAGGAAGGGCACCGTGATCTGGGAATTTCTCTGGGCAAGCTCCAGCTGGCAGCCCTTTAAATCCATGTACTTCTGCTGGTACTGGCCCATACCGAAGAGCTTCTCGCCGTCATTTCCCTCAAAGCGGACCTGCAGGCGGTACTCCGTGCCCCCGAGGATCCCCTTCCAGGTGCGGTTTGTCACCTTCAGGCACCGGGACTCCCGGGAGATCGTGCCGTCATAGTTGCGGTAGTACTCCCGGAGGATCTTCTCTCCCCTGCGGAAAAAGGTGATCACGCCCGCGTCGTTCACCGTGGCCGCAAGATCTCCGTTGGTGATCCTGGCCTCGGTGCGCCCGCGCATGCCGCCCCAGGGGGAGCGCTCCTCATATTCCCGAATCTCCACCTTCTCAGGCGTCCGATCCGCCTGCTCCGTCAGCGCCCAGTCTGTATCCTGGATGGCAGAAAGCTTTGTCGCCCGAACCCGCAGGGAATTCTTTCCCCAGCTCTCGATCCGGAGCAGTTCTCCCTCCCTTGCCGCCTCCAGTACACCGTCCCGATTGAAAAACTGCATATGTCCCTCCTTTGGTTGGTTTCACTCTGTTTTCTTTTCCCTATTCTTGTACTATATTGATAACCAACCCGAAATACTTGAACAGATTTGACCATTCCTAACACAATTTTGATCATCTTGGAGGTGCCAGCCCATGACGCAGGATATCGGAGAAAAACGCGTTTTCGGCATCCGCGAACCCGTCTTCCACGGGGGACCGGACTTTCACCTGATGCTCCACGACTTTGCCTCCAGGGAGCCGGTGCACCCCCACTGGCACACGGAGTACGAGATCCTCCTGTTCAACGACGGAGCAGGAACCATGCAGATCAACGCGGATCGCTTTCCCTTCCGCGCGGGCACCATCGTCTTTGTCCGGTCCGGGGCGGTGCACGGCATGACCCCCGCCAAAGGCACCTCCTACGCGTTTTCTGCGGTCTGCTTTGGGCGGGAACTGATCGACAGCGCCGCCGGGGACGCGATCCAGCGAAAGTACATCACCCCGGAGGCGGAGGGAACGCTGCTCTTCCCCGCCTGCATTCCCAGGGAGCATCCCCTCTGGGAGGCCCTCGCGGCGCCCCTTCTCGAGATCCGCTCGGCGGGGAAACAGGGCTTTGCCGGCAGGGAGCTCCTCGTCAAGTCGGACCTTCTGCGCATCTGGTATCTTCTCTCCACCTCCCCGGTGCCCACGGGCCGCCCGACCGCTGTCCCAGAGGAGAAATTTCTCCTCCTGCGGCAGATCCTGCAGGAACTCCAGGCGCGGTATGCCGAGGACCTCACCCTGGGGGCGCTTGCCTCCTCCTTCCACATGAGCGAGGGGCAGCTCTGCCGCTTCTTCAAGCGGGGCACCGGCATGAGCGTGATCTCCTACCTGAATGATTATCGGATCACCGTCGCCTGCAGGATGCTCCGGGAGGGGAACGAGCCGGTGGGGCGGATCGCCGCCTCCGTGGGCTTTCGCAACATCTCCTATTTCAACCGGGTCTTCCGGCGCCTGGTCCGCTGCACCCCCGCCGCGTACCGGAAAAACCCGGAGGGGACCGGCCCCGCCGACCCCAGCAGCCTCTTACAGCCCGAAAAATAAAGGGCGGGAACCGCACGGGTTCCCGCCCTGTCTTGTCTATTGCGCCCGAATACTCCGGACCACCACGTCCCGACCGGTCACCAGGCAGGTGTTGCCGCTGCCGCAGTGGGGACAGATCCTGCCGTGGGCCGTCGTCTTGTAGGTCGCCCCGCAGTCCCGGCAGCAGGAGATCCCCTCGATGACAACGAGGTTTAGCCTGCAGTCGCGCATGATCTCGGAGCGCTGGATCGCCCAGTTGTAGCAGTCCCGGAAGTAGTCCGGCACCACGGTGCTCACCTCCCCCACCTCGAGGTCGAGCTCCGTCACCTTCTCGGCGCCGCTCTTTCTTGCCGCCTGCTCCGCCATCTCGATGACGTGCAGCACGATGCCCAGCTCATGCATGTTCCGCGTTCCCAGTATTCTTTCCAGCATCGCCGTTTTCGCGCTGCGCCTTCTCGTAGGCCTTCCGCTTTTCCCGCATGATCTTTGCCTCCTCGGAGCCCGCGTTCATCGCGATCTTCACCGCCCGGGAGAGCTGGTAGGGAAGAAGGCCCGCGATCTTGTCCTCGCCCCGGCGCATATTCGTCATCTCCGGGTGGTCCCGGTAGAGGTGGATCGCGTCGAACTGGCACCTCGTGGTGCAGATGCCGCAGCCGATGCACTTGTTGGGATCCACCACGCTGGCGCCGCAGCCAAGGCACCTGCCGGTCTCGGTCTCCACCTGCTCCCTGGTGAGGGTCCCGCTCTCATCCCGGAAGGGATCTGCCCCCGCCCGCTTTCTTGCTGCCTCCTGGCGGCCCGCAGTGTCGTAGGAGCCGATGGTGAGGTCGTTCTTGTCAAATTCCTGGTAGTCGTGGCGGTCCCGCCCGATCGTCAGGCTCGCCCCGGGCTGCACATAGCGGTGCAGGGACTCCGCGGCGTAGTGGCCCTCCGCGATCGCGTCGATGACAAACCGGGGCCCGGTCAAAAGGTCGCCTCCCACAAAGAGCTCCGGATCGGATGTCTGGAAGGTGAGGTCATCGGCCGCCGGGTAGTTTCCGTGGACAAAGTTGAGTGTGCGCCCCTCGAGGAGCTTCCCCCACTCCACTGTCTGGCCGATCGCAAACACGATCTGGCTACAGTCGAACGTCTTGGTCACGGTCTCATCGTACTGCGGGGCAAAGCGGCCCGTCGCAGGGTCGATGGTGCGGGTGCACTTCTTGCAGACAAGGCCCCGCACTTTTCCCGCCGCATCGACCAGGACCTCCTTGGGTCCCCAGCCGTCTGCGACGGCCACGCCGTCCTCCTTTGCCTCTTCCACCTCTGCGGTGCTCGCCGGCATCTCCCCTTCCTTTTCCAGGCAGACCATGGTGACCGGCCCCGCGCCGCGGCGGCTCGCGTTTCTCGCACAGTCGATGGCGACGTTGCCGCCGCCCACCACAACGACCGACCCCTCCATGGCGGGGTTGTTCTCCTCATAGGCGCGCCGCAGGTAGTGCACGGCGATGTCGGTGCCTTCTGCCATGTCATTCGGAACGCCGGGGCGGCGTCCGCCCTGGCAGCCGATCGCCAGGTAGAAGGCGGCAAAGCCCTGCGCCTTCAGCTCGGAGAGCGTCACATCCTTGCCGACCTCGACGCCGCAGCGGATCGTGACGCCGAGCTTTTTCAGCACGTCGATCTCCGCCTGCAGCACGTCCTTCTCCAGCTTGTAGGTGGGGATGCCGTACTGCATCATGCCGCCGGGCAGCGCATTCTTCTCAAAGACCGTCGGCGCATAGCCAAGAAGCGCCAGATAGTAGGCGCAGGAGAGGCCCGCCGGGCCCGCCCCGATGATGGCGATCTTCTGGGGGAACTGCCCCGCCACCGAGGGAACCGTCTTTGCCGGAAGATAGGGGTCCTTCCTGGCAAGATCCAGGTCCGCCACGAACTTCTTGACCGCATCGATGGAGACCGGCTGATCCACCGTGCCCCGGGTGCAGGCGTCCTCGCAGCGGCGGTTGCAGATGCGCCCGCAGACCGCCGGGAACGGGTTCATGGTCTTGATCAGGGCCAGGGCCTCATCGTACTTCCCCTCGTGGGCCTTTTTCAGATACCCCTGTACCGGCACGTGGGCGGGACAGGCCGCCTTGCAGGGGGAGGAGCCGGTGGGCCAGCTGTTGTGCATCCTGGCCGTATCCCGGTAGTTCTCATCCCAGGCATACTTTCCCCAGCGGATCTTATCCGGCAGGATGGCCCGGGGGTAGGTCTGCTCCGTGCCGTCCTTTTTGCAGAGCTTCTGCCCGAGCTTAACCGCCCCCGCGGGGCAGGACTCGACGCACAGGCCGCAGGCGACGCAGTTCTCCGGCGTCACCTTTGCCGTGTAGGCGCTCCGGGAGAGATTCGGCGTGTTGAACAGAAGGCTGGTGCGCAGCGCGTTGCAGATCTTCACGTCGCAGTTGCAGATATCGAAGATCTTGTTCTCGCCGTCGATGTTGGTGATCTGGTGGACGAAGCCGTTCTCCTCCGCCCGCTTCAAAATCGCCAGGGCTTCCTCCGGGGTGATGTAGTGGGCGCGGCCGGTCTCCACGGTGTAGTCCGCCATGTCGCCGAGCTGAATGCACCAGTCCTCCGGGTCGTCCGCGCAGCCGTCCCCCAATGTCGTTCTGGAGTAGCGGCAGGAGCAGAGCCCTGCGGAGATGTGCCCCTCGTACTTCTTGAGCCAGTAGGAGATGTGCTCCAGATCCACCGACTCGTTGGTAAAGTCCACCGCCTGCTCCACCGGGATCACGTGCATGCCGATGCCGTCTCCCCCGGGCGGCACCATCTGGGTGATGCCTGCCAGCGGCAGAAAGGTCATGCGCTCAAAGAAGGAGGCCACCGGCGGATTCTTGTCCACCCGGTCCTTTGTGGAGTTGAACAGCTCCGCGGACCCGGGCACAAAGAAGGGCAGCCGCCACCTCTTGATGCGGGGCCGGTCCTTCAGCTCCCCGTTGTGGTCGTAGTTGTCCCCGTAGTCGTACTCCAGGATTCCGATCCGGCTCATCTCGTCCAAGAGTTCCTGCAGGTGCACCGGATCCTGCTCCGGACAGAGCTTTCGCATGTCCTCAAAGGTGTAAAACTTCCGCAGCTTCATCCGGTTCGCGACGTCCACCTGCTCGTCGGTGAGCACCTCCCGAAGTCCCCAGTACTCCGGATCGTCCGTCGTCACGCCATGGATCTTGTGTGCTGCGATGTCTGTGATCTTGCGGCCCAGCTTTGCATAGGCCTCTTTTCGTTCTGTCTCGTTCTGATACACCGAGCGCGGGTGTTTTGCCTGTTCCGGCATCGTCTTTCCTCCCTGTTCATCCCCTGTTGTCTGCCGCAGGAATTCCCCTGCATCTGTTTGCTTCTATCAGCGTACCATTTTTGGCAGGGACGCGTAAAGGCGGAAACCCGTAGAATTCTTCGGCGTTTTCAGCGACATATTGCACAAAAGTTAATCAGATTTGAATCAAGTATTTGATCAACATAGAAAAAGCGGGACATTCCCGAAGGGAATGCCCCGCCAGAAGATGCAGGAACGGCGCTGTGCGGATTACCTCCAGACAAACCAGATGAAGAGGTAGCCCACGATCACAGCCGTCAGGGTGAAGGGAACGCCGATCTTCATGAAGTCCCCGAAGGAGGTGGAGTACCCCTCCTTCTTCAGGATGCCCACCGCCGTGATGTTGGCACTGGCGCCGATCGGGGTGATGTTGCCGCCCAGGGTGGCACCGGTCAGCAGGCCGAAGTACAGCAGATAGGGATCGATGCCCATCAGGGCACAGATCTGCCGGATGATGGGAAGCATGGTGGCAACATAGGGGATGTTGTCGATGAAGGCCGAGGCCACCACCGAGCCCCAGACGATGATCGTGTAGAGCAGGAACAGGTTTCCGCCGCCTGCCGCCGCGATCAGCTGTGCCGCCAGGTCGATGAGGCCCACATCCGTGATGCCCTGGATCACCAGAAACAGGCCGCAGAGGATGAGGAGCGTCTCAAAGTCCACCGACAGGACGGCAGGCTTGATCTTGTCCGTCCCCTTGGTCCGGATGATGTCCTCGAGCATTGTGATCACCGCGATGATGCAGCAGATCAGGCCGTTGATGAAGGAGGGCGTGTTCGGGACAAAGGAGGCGATGATCAGACATACCACCACGGAGCACAGGGCCACCGTCGGGAAGTAGTTGGTGACCTTGGTGGTGCTCTTGGCGTCCACCGGCTGGTTGTACTTGTGGAACAAGAGCATCATGATCGGAACCGTGGCGATGGCGCCCAGCTCCACGGACCAGAAGATGCCGAGCCGCCCGTTCATCCAGAAGAAATCCATGAAGTTCATGCCCGCATAGCCGCCGAGCATGATGGAGGTGGTGTCTCCCACCAGGGTGGCCGCGCCCTGCAGGTTGGAGGAGACCGCGACCGACAGGATCATCGGCGCCGGGGAGATCTTGAGCTTCTTGCACACCGCCAGGGCAACCGGGGCGATCATCAGCACCGTGGCCACGTTGTCGATGAAGGCGGAGACCGCGCCGGAGAACAGAGACATCAGGATGATGACCCACATGACGTTGGAACATCGCCCGAGGATCAGCTCCGCGAGCAGGTTCGGCATCTTCGACTCGGTGAAGTAGTACACGATGAGCATCGTGCCGCCGATCATCATGATGACGTTCCAGTTGATCGAGGAGAGCAGATAGAGCGGGGAGCGGGACCCCAGCACCCCGAGAATGACGAATACCACGGCGACCGCCCAGATGGCGTACACCCGCCACTCCTGCTTGGCCACCATCACCACGTACATGGCGATGAACAGGATCAGTGCGATGATCTGCATGCTTGTCACTTGCCTTACCTCCTACGCCGGACCTGCCCCGGCAAATAAAAACTCCTGTCCGCAGAGAAACAGGAGTTTACTTCCGTGTGTTTGAGTTGACTTTCGATCATGCGGTCAATCTGCCCCTTTCATCCCCTCATCCTCGTGCATAGAGGGGGATCATCGGAGTGATAATACCCTTAATCGGTACCTGCTTCATTGTAACTGCCCTCCCACCTGTTCTCAACCGGAAGTTTCAGAATGGCCCTGATGAAGGACTGCCAGTCCGGATCTGTCCTGCTTTTTCCGGACATGAAAACTCCCTCTCCGCAGGCCTGCATATTCCAGCGCCTGTCAGAGAGGGATCCTGTTTTCGTTTCGATTTTATTGTTCCACCGGGAACAGGTCCTGCAAAAGAGCAAGTCCTGTCTTGGTCCGAAACACCTTGTCCCGGAAGGCCCGGATGGCGTCCTCTTTCATTGCGGACTCATCCGCGTTCACGAGAAAGTCCGCCTCCAAAAGGATCTGATAATCCATGCCGTCCACGCCGGTGTAGGTGTGGTGATGGGAGACCAGATACACGATCCGGTCCAGTTCTTCATTGGAAAGGCCGTAGTCCTGGTAGAACGTCCGCGCCAGCGGTCCGCCCTCCAGTTCCTGATACTTTCCGTTGGTGTTCCCGTACTTTTCCCGGCAGATCGGGCAGGCGATGTCGTGGGCGATGGCAGCCAGCTCCAGGATCTTCTGGGTCTTGGGATCCACCCCCTCCGAGAGGCCGATGGTTCTCGCGTAGGCCCAGACCTTCAGGAAATGGGTGCTGTCGTGAACCACGACGTTACTGGTCTTCCGGTAAAATGCGGTCATCTCCCTGACCGCCCTTGCGGTGCAATCGGACATGTTCGGATACCTCCATATGGCCCCAGTGTATCCGCTTCCCGCCCGCTTGAAAAGGACAGCGCCGCGAAAACCTGCCGCTTAAGCGCGCACGACGCCGATGCGCTCCTGCAGGTGCTCTCCCCGCTCGATCTCATCCACCATGGCGATCGCATAGTCCGCATAGGAGATGACAGACTCGCCGCGGTCATTGCACCGAAGCTCCTCCCCGCCAAGCAGATAGGAGCCGGTCCGCTCTCCCTCCGCCTGGAAGTCCGCCGCCGGACTCACATAGGTCCAGATGACGTCGTCCCGCTTTCTCAGCTCACCCAGCGACTTTGCCGCCGCGTTGGCAAGGGGCTTGAAGGCCTCCGGGAAATCTGCCTCCTGGGAGAGGGTCTTCGTGTGCTCCGGGTTGACATAGAGGGAGCCTGCGCCGCCCACCACAAGGAGCCGCACCTTCGTGCCGGAGAGGATATCGCAAAGATGCGCCAGCGTGGTGCTGTAGAGGCCAAAGTCCGCCTCGTTCCAGACGCCGAAGGCATCCACCACGGCGTCAAACCCCGCAAGGTCCTCCCGCGTCAGGTCAAAAATGTCCCGACAGATGTGGGTCTGCGCCTGTGTGTTGTTCTCCTTTCTTCTTCCGAAGGCGGTCACCGAGAATCCCCGCGAAACGGCCTCCCGAATGACATTTCATGCAGCTCTTCCGTTTGCTGCGACGACTGCGATCTTCTTTGCCATGTTGATTTCCTCCCGGGATCCTGCTCCCTAAATGTTATTATTTTTGTTACATTTTTCCGACAAGAGGGAGGATATCATCCGCCGGGATAGCTGCCATCACTATTTTTACATCTTTTTGTCTGCGGATGCGGGCACGAAAAAAACGATCAGAACGCCAAAGCGTTCCGATCGTTTTCAGGCGATTCAAGGATAGGAGTCTCTCATCCCGCAAACGGCACCACGTCCGCCACCGCTTCCTTCTGGGTGATGGGGCGGTCATCGTGGTCGATGTCGAGCAGCCGATACCGGACATTGCCCATGCCCATCTCGTGCATGCAGGAGAGCTGCCGCAGGCCGTGCCGCGACTCCATGCGCTCCACCAGGTCGTGATGGTCCTGCTCCTTCAGGGCATAGACCAGATCCACGCTGGCGGTGTCGACGGCGCAGATGTCCCGGGAGGCGAGAATTCCGATGTTGGGTGTTACCACCGGCTGAGCCGCGGTGCCCTCGCAGTCGCAGGAGACGGACATGTTGCGGCAGACGTTGATGTAGAGGATGTGCTCCCCGAAGAAGTCGATGGTCGCCTTGGTGGACTCGGTGATCCGCTCCATCAGCTCCTCCTGAGCGATCGACCACTGGCCCTCGCCCTCGTGGGAGTGGATCCACTTCTTGCCGATGTGGCCGTCCGCGCAGCCGATGCCGATGTTCTTGTTGGAGCCGCCAAAGCCGCCCATCACGTGGCCCTTGAAGTGGGTCAGCACCACCAGGGAGTCATACTGCAGCATGTGGGAGCCGACGGACATCTGCTGCATCCACTTCCCGCCCTTGATGGGAAGGAGCGCTGTGCCCTCCTCGTCCATGATGTCCACCGGGCAGAACGTCCAGCCGTTGATCTCCAGAGTCTTGCGGTGCTTTTCGGTGGTATCCCGGTCCCCCGCGTAGTAGGTGTTGGTCTCGACGATCGACGCGTTGGCAAGCTCCGGCTCCCTGCCCATCAGGTACTTCACCCAGTCGTGGGGAATGATGTTGGGGCCGTTGCGCTCACCGGTGTGGAGCTTGATGCCGGTCTTGCCCACAATGTTTCCGTTCACCTTCTCGTAGATTCTTGCCAGTCCCTCCCCGGAGAGATCCCGGGTAAAATAGACATCTGACTCTGCTCGGTCCCGCTTCTCATAGGGGACATAGACGCTTCCATCTCCCATCATCGCAAGTTTCCTTTCCTCTACATCATACCATGCCTTATGCAAGATACTTGCGGAAAAATGCCTCGATCCGGTCGAACGGGATCACATCCAGGTTGTCATAGAGATCGGTGTGGACGGCGCCGGGGATCAGAAGGAGTTCCTTGTTGTCCCCCTTGAGCTTCTTGAACGCGTCCTTCGTGAAGTAGCAGGAGTGGGCCTTGTCCCCGTGGATCATCAGCACTGCGTTGCGGATCTCACTGGCATAGCAGTGGAGCGGCATGTTCAGGAAGGAGAGGGAAGAGGTAATGTTCCAGCCGCCGTTGGAGTTGAGCGATCTCTTGTGGTAAGCCCTGTGCTTGTAGTAGGCGACGTAGTCCTTGACGAAGAACGGCGCGTCCTCCGGCGCCTCCTCCGGAAGGCCGCCGGCAAGCTGATACGTACCGGTCCGGTAATCCTCCGTTCTCTGGGCATTCAGCTGCTCCCGGAGCTTGTAGCGGTCGTCCTCTGTCATCGCGTCGAAGTAGCCATTGGCGGTGACGCGGCTCATGTCATACATGGTGGAGGTGACGGTTGCCCGGATTCTCGTGTCCATGGCCGCCGCGTTCAGCGCCATGCCGCCCCAGCCGCAGATGCCGATGATGCCGATCTTATTGGAATCCACGTTGTCCTGCACGCTGAGGAAATCCACTGCCGCGCTGAAATCCTCGGTGTTGATGTCCGGGGAAGCCACATATCTAGGTTCTCCTCCGCTCTCTCCGGTGTAGGAGGGATCAAAGGCAATGGTAAGAAATCCGCGCTCCGCCATGATCTGGGCGTACAGGCCGGAGGCCTGCTCCTTGACGGCGCCAAACGGCCCTGCCACCGCAAGGGCAGCGAGCTTCCCCTGCGCGTTCTTCGGGATGTACATGTCCGCTGCCAGCGTGATGCCGTAGCGGTTGTGGAAGGTGATCTTCTTGTGATCCACCTTGTCACTCTTCGGGAACGTCTTGTCCCACTCGGTTGTCAGTTCCAGTTTCTGATCCTGCATCATTTCTCCTCTTCAATCCTTCAGTGCGTCATACTCGGCATCGGTCACGGGCGAGAGCCACTCGGTCGAGGTGTTCTCCCCCGGTACCTCCAGGGAGATGTGGGCAAACCAGCTGTCCTTCTTTGCCCCGTGCCAGTGCCTGACCCCTGCTGGAATCACGATGACCTTGCCGGGCGTCAGGGAAACGGCTTCCTTTCCCTCCTCCTGATACCAGCCCTCACCGGCCGTGCAGATCAGGATCTGCCCGCCGCCCTTGTCCGCGTGGTGGATGTGCCAGTTGTTGCGGCAGCCGGGCTCAAAGGTGACATTGGCGAGAAACAGGGGATCCTGTCCGGGCTTGGTCAGGGGGTTCAGAAAGGAATGGCCGGTAAAGTAGACCGCATAGGCGTCGTTGGGCGCCCCGGTGCCAAATGCGTTGATGGAATCAAACTCTTCTCTGTTTTCAATCTTCATGGTGATCTCCTTCTGCGGGGCCGGCGCAATGCGCAGCGTAACCCTTCCGGACCACTGCTCCATCTGTTCCAGGGAGGCCTTCTCCAGCTTCCCGATGAGAATCAAATTTCCTCCGGGATCGAATTCCCGCGCCCTGCTGCCCAGCAGCACAAAGTAGCCGCTGCACAGGCACAGGTCTCCGCGCTCCCACTCCGCCCGCAGCTCCATGGGATCAAAGATGCCGCTTGCCACCGGAAAGCAGTACCCGGCGGCAAATTCCGACCCGCTCAGGCGGCAGGGAAGGCGCCTGGCGAAGTCTGCGGCAGCAAGCGTGTCGTTGAGGTACGCGTAGAGGGGAACTCTCCCGTCATCGAGCCGTATGCGTCTCATCTGCCCTTACGCTTCGTAGACTTCCTTCGCGAGCCGAAGCGCTGCCCAGCCCTTGGGCCAGCCCGCGTAGAAGGCGGCGTGGGTGATGGCCGCCG
This sequence comes from Lachnospiraceae bacterium, assembly GCA_022483465.1. Lineage (GTDB taxonomy): Bacteria > Bacillota > Clostridia > Lachnospirales > Lachnospiraceae > CAG-791. The sequence goes on from JAKVNF010000001.1 coordinate 1,537,459, forward strand.
CCATCTCCTTTGCGGTGACGCCCTGGTTCTTCGCGTTCCGGATGTGGTAGGCAAGGGAGCCGTCCGTCATGCCGCTTGCCATCAGGGCAATCACGGTGACAAGGCATCTCATCTTGAGGTCCAGGTCCTTGTTGTTCCAGTTCTCGCCAAAGAGCACGTCGTCGTTGTAGTGGGCAAAATCCGGGGCAAATTCCCCGAGCTGCTCTCTCCCTGCGGTCTGAACGATCTTCTCTTCCATCTTCCATTCCACCCTTCGCATTCTGTTCTCTCGTGTCTTCCCGGCCATTATGTCCTACCTGGGATGGGGACTCAATTTCCAGATTTTTGGCCGCGGGGTTTATGCCACACATCCGAAAAAGTGGACAGCAAAAGGCCCCCGGCGGCAGGAAATGTTCCGCTGCCGGAGGCCTTGCGCCTTCCGTTTCGGTTCTTCTGTTCTGTCTCAGCGCGTCACGTAGTGGATGCGGTCCGCGTCAAAGCGGTCCTCCTGCGGGCGCTGTTCCGCGGGATATCCCACCGGAAACAGGGAGAAGGGCTCGAGTCCCTCCGGGAGGGAGAGAACCTTCCGCACCTTTTCCATCCGATCCGGGATCGGCGCGATCGCAAGCCAGACCCCGCCGAGCCCCAGCTCATCGGCCCGCAGCCAGATGTTCTCCTGGGCAATGGACAGATCGATCTGGGCAAACTCCGGGAAGCGGAGCCCCTTCGTCCGGTAGACCGGAACCAGCACCGTCCCGGCGCCCGCCGCGCAGCCCGCATAGGGGCTTGCCTGGGAGAGCTGCCGGATCTTCTCCGGATCCGTCACGACATAGAACTCCCAGGGCTGTTGATCCCCCGCGCTGGGGGCCTGCATGCCGGCACGCAGCAGCTCCTCCACATCTTTCTGGCTCACCTTCTGGTCGGTAAACTTCCGCACGCTGATTCTGTGGTAAATACTGCTCATTCTGTGTACCTGCCTTTCCCTTTGACAACGCCAATGTACCCGATTCCGGCAAAAAAGGGAAGTACGCACTTTTCCGTGCCTTTCTTCAGTTTCCCGACGCGGTGGACGGGTGCGCGTGGAGCAGGGCGAGCAGGATCAGGCCGGCTGTGATGCCAAGGCTCAGGGGATAGACCAGCATGATCGTCTGAAAGCCCCGGTGGAGCGGGAACACCGCAAAGATCCAGCTAAACCTGGTGCCGCAGACGCCGAGGGTGGTCAGGATGGCGGGCAGCACGGAGATGCCAAAGCCCCGCAGGTACCCGGACATCACCTCATAGCACATGCTGAAGGCACAGGCGGCAAGGACCGTGGTCAGCCGGATGTAACCAAGCCGGATCACCTCCGGGTCCGTGTTGAACAGGGACAGGAGCTGCCTGACAAAGAAGAGCACCAGCGCCACGCTCGAGACCGAGGCGATGGCATCCTCGATGAGGCAGACCCGCAGGACCTTCCGGCAGCGGGCCATGTTGCCGGCACTGCGGTTCTGGCCGGTGAAGGTGGCGCAGGCCTGGCTGAAGGAATTCAGCATGTCGTAGCAGAAGATCTCGATGTTGAATGCGGCGCTGGAGGCCGCGATGGCGGCGGTTCCCAGGGAGTTGATCGCCGACTGGATCAGGATGTTTGCGATGGCAAACACCGCGCCCTGGATGCCGGCGGGAAGGCCGATCCGGAGGATTTTCGAGCGCGCCTGGCCGTTAATCCGAAGGAGCTCTCCGGCAATCCGGATCGGGAGCTTGGTCCGAAACAGCATGGACAAGAGAAGGAGGGAGCTCACCGCATTGCATCGTCCTGGGGTCCTGCGCCCCGATGCCCGTCAACCGGCTGATGCCCCTGCTCCAGGTCCATTTCCCCGATAGGACCATCATGACAAAGACCATCGCCGACGAGACCGCACTCCAAAAGGGCCTGCATGACGAGCCTCTGGACCTTGCGGTCCTGACCGCGCCGCCCGAAGACCCCGCGATCTTCCGCCAGCGCTACCTTCGGGAAAAGCTCTTTCTCTGCGTCACCCCGGACCATCCGCTGGCCAAAAAATCCTCTGTCACCCTGTAGGACCTCGCCTCCTGCCGCATCCTGATCAACCGCCACATCGGCTTCTGGCTGCAGCGCTGCCTGGCCCTGCTCCCCGCCCAGAACCTCTTGATCCAGGAGAGCATGGACGCCATGGACGAGCTTGCCGACTCCTCCACAATCGCGATGTTCCACTCCGATGCGATGATGCAGGACGGCTTTCTCTCCCAGGGCCGCATCGCCATCCCGATCGCGGACCCCTCCATGGAGGCGGTGTACTATGTCGCCTGCATGGCACAAAAAAAAGACCGTTTCCGGTCTTTTTTCAGCGCGGTCCGCGCAGAGAGCCTGCGCGCCGGCTCAGCCGAGCGCTGAGCGCTCCTTCTGTTTTCTCTGAAAGTGGTAAAAGGCACCGGCCATCCCGGCGTCATTTCCCTGCATGGCAAACCGAAGCTTGGTCTTGTCGGCAAGGTAGGGGATCAGGTACCGATCCAGCGACTGGCGGAGTTTGGGTCCGAGCAGCTCTTTCTGGGCCATGATGCCGCCGCCGAGCACCACCACCTCCGGGTTCAGCACGTAGCACAGGTTGGCAATGCCCTCGCCGAGGACATCGCACATCTCGTCGATGGCCCGCAGGCAGTCCAGATCCTGCTGCTTTGCTGCCGCAAAGATCCGGATCCCATCCCAGGATCCCGCGGGTTCGTGCTTTGCCGCCGCCACCTTCTCCGAGAGGATCGAGGCGGCGCCGAGCTTTTCAAAACAGCTCCCCCGCATGTGCAGATACCCGACTTCGCACCCCGCGCTGCAGAAGCCGTGCAGGACCTTTCCGTCGATCACCGCACAGCCGCCGATCCCGGTGCCGACGGTCAGGCACAGCATGCTCTGGGCGCCCTGCCCGGCCCCCGCCAGGTATTCCGAGAGCCCCGCGCAGTTGACGTCGTTCTCCACCTCGCAGGGAAGGCCGAAGGCCTGTTCCACCGCCTCCTTGTAGCACACCCCCTCGTAGTCCGGAATCGTGGGGCCGCTGTGGACGATGGTCCCGCTCTCCGGGTCCACCATTCCGGCGGTGGAGATGGCAGCGCCGAGGATCTGGTCTCTCCCCTCCTTCTCGAGGAAGGAGCCGATGATGCGAAGCGCCTTGTCCCGCAGCTGCCCGCCGCCGAGGTTCCCCTCGGAGGGGAGCTGCCCCCGGCTCGTGAGCCGGGGCCGCCCGTCGGGAAGAGGCTCTGCCAGCGCGTACTTGATCGCGGTGCCGCCGATGTCCAGTACAATACAGCTCTTCACGCCGCGTCCTCCGTCAAAGGAACTTCTCCCGGGCCCTCCGGATCTTGTCGGCTGCAGCCTTCACGGTGTCCATGTCCTGATCAGAGATCGGTGTCAGCGGTGCCCGCACGGAGCCGATGTCGATGCCCTCGTTGATCCGCAGGATCTCCTTGATCACCGCATACATGTTTGCGTGGGTGCTGCACATCGTGTAGATGATGTCATCCGCCGCATACTGCATGGCCCGTGCCCGGTCCAGATCCCGGTTCTTCAAGGCCTCGTCCATCGCAAGGTACAGATCCGGCATCACGCCGTAGGTGCCGCCGATTGCGCCCTCTGCGCCGATCAGCCGCCCGGAGATGAACTGCTCGTCGGGGCCGTTGAAGATGATGTAGTCGTCCCCCGCATCCATCTTGAACACCTGGATGTCCTGCACCGGCATGGAGGAGTTCTTGACGCCGATCACCCGGGGATTCTTGCGCATCTCTGCAAACATTCCTCTGGTCAGGGCGACCCCCGCCAGCTGGGGGATGTTGTAGATCACAAAGTCCGTGTTCGGCGCCGCAGCGGAGATGTCATTCCAGTACTGGGCGATGCCGTACTCCGGCAGGTGGAAGTAGATCGGGGGAATCGAGGCGATGGCGTCCACGCCGCACTTCTCGGCATGGGCTGCCAGGATCTTGGAGTCCCGGGTGTTGTTGCAGGCGACGTGGCAGATCACCGTCAGCTTCCCCTTTGCCACCCGCATGACGTGCTCCAGGATGGTCATGCGCTCCTGCGGGTCCAGATAGATGCACTCGCCGGAGGAGCCGTTGACGTAGATGCCCTTGACCCCCTTGTCCACAAAGTACTGGGTCAGCGCCTCCACCCGCTCCGGGCTGACGTCCCCGTTGTCGTCATAGCAGGCGTAGAACGCCGGCAGAATTCCCTTGTATTTCTCCAAATTTCTCATGATTGATATGCTCCTTCTGTTTTCGTCGCCCGGCGGCACCGATCTCAGCCCTTGACTGCACCCATGGCAATGCCCTGGGTGAAGTACTTCTGGAAGATCAGGAATACCGTCAGAATCGGCACCGCCGCCAGGGCAGCGCCTGCCATGATCAGGCCGAAGTCCGTCGCATTCTCTGCCTGGAGCTTGGCAATGCCCAGGGAGATCGTGAGGTTGCTCGTGGAGGACAGCATGATCAACTGCATGAAGTAGTCGTTCCAGCTGCTGATGAAGGTGAAGATCGCCAGGGCACCGATCCCGGGCTTGACCATCGGGATCACCACGTCCGTAAAGGTCTTCCACTCTCCGGCGCCGTCAATTCGTGCGGCCTCGAGCATCTCCGTGGGGACGCTCTCCGAGAACTGCTTCATCAGGAAGACGCCGAAGGGCCAGCCCACTGTGGGGAAGATCACCGCCCAGATCGTATTGTACAGCTTCATCGCAGACATCTGCCGGATCAGCGGGATCAGAATGACCTGCTTGGGCAGTGCCATCGCCGCGACGATCAGCGAGAACAGCAGTGCCTGACCGCGAAAGCGCTTCTTGGCCAGCGCATAGCCCGCCATGGTCGCCGTGGCACAGGTGAGCACCATGGCGGCGACCGCCATGAACACCGTGTTCACCATCCAGCGGATGGCCGCCGGGACCTCCGGTCCCGCGGTGATCACGATGGCATTTCCCGTCCCGGAGAAGGAGGAGCTGAAGGGCAGGTGGATCTCCCAGAGCGGCGCCTGCTGCCGGGAAAAGAGCTTCTGGAAGTTGGTCAGGGTCCACTGGGTCGGCCACCAGACCGGCGTCACCGAGTTGACTTCCTTTGCGGTCTTGAACGCGCCTGTCACGATCCAGTAGAGCGGGAACAGAAACAGGAAGGCCAGAATCAGCAGCACGACAAGGCACACAACCCGGTAGGCCGACATATGGTGTACATCATGTCTCTTGTTGTCCTTTTCCATTTGATCTCACCTTTCCCTGGCAAACCGAAACTGCACCGCAGAGAGGATGGCGATGAAGATCGCAAGCATCACACCCATGGCATTGGCGTATCCGTACCGATAGAGCTTGAACGTCGTGTAGTAGATGTAGTACATCACCGTGTCGGTGGAGTGGTTGGGTCCGCCGGAAGTCAACAGCTGTATCAGGGCGAAGCACTGGAAGCTGTTGATCGTGGTGATGACCAGGATGTAGAGGGTCGTGGGCATGATGTTGGGCCACTTGATCTTCCAGAACACCTGCAGATCAGTGGCGCCGTCCACCTGTGCCGCCTCGATCAGGGAGGCGTCCACGTTTCCGAGGGCGGAGACGTAGAGGACGATCGGCTGGCCCACGGAGGTGGTCAGGAGGATCAGGATGATGCAGCCGAGTGCGTATTTCTCATCGCCGAGCCAGTTGATGCGCTGCTGGATCAGGCCCAGGCCGGTGCCCACGTAGTTGAAGATGCCGTAGTAGTTGTTGAACATCCACTTCCACACCACCGTGACGGCCACCGAACCGGTGATCACCGGGAGGTAGAACACGATGCGGAAGAAGGAGAGGAGCTTGCCCGGCATCTGGTAGATCGCGCTGGAGACCCACAGGGAAAAGACGCAGGTCACCGGCACCGACACCACGACGATGACAAAGGTGTTGCGCAGGGCTCGGAGGAAGATCGGATCCTTCCAGAGCTCGACGTAGTTGGCGAACCCGATAAACGTGTCCGCGGTGTCCTTCCCCATCGTGGAGTCAAAGAAACTGGTGGCCACGCACAGGATCATGGGGACCACAACGAATCCGATGAAGAAGAACAGGGACGGGAGGAGGAAGAGATAGGCGGACCTGGTCTCCCTTCTCACGAGGACTTTACTTCTTTGAGGCTGAGCCGTCTGCATTTCGGCGCTCTCCTTTCTTTCATCCCCTCTGCACGACGTGCACCCCGCAGTGCGGGGTGCACGTCGTCTCACACTTTTTGCCAAACCCGAATTGACTTAGGAGGTTGCGGCAGCAAGTGCTGCATTGGCAGTGGTATCAAAGTTTGCGGTTTCGGTCGGGATGTCGCTGCCCGTTCCGATGGACTGAAGCATGTTCCACCATGCAGTTCTGGCCTCTGCCCAGCCGGGGGTTACCTGATAGTAGTCGCCCATCTTCGGCATGAAGTAGTCGGTGAACATCTGCATGGTATCTGCCGTGTCAGTTCCCACGTAGACGTTGCCCATGTTCTGGTGAACCGGGAAGAAGCCGGCTGCCAGGACAGCCTTGCTGGCCTCGGTCTCGTCGTTGCACATGAAGTCGATAAAGGTCTTGGCTGCAGCGATCTTGTTCTCATCGCCGTTGTCGAAGATACCAAAGCCCCAGATGCCGCCGCAGAGCTTCGCGTCGCCGGAGGAAGTCGGGAAGGACATCGGAAGGATGGTGTCGCCGTCATTGGTCAGGCCTGCATCGTTGTTGTCGGTGTTGTTCTGCTGAGAGGCATTCCAGCACAGGCTCATCGCCAGGACGCCCTGGCGGAAGAGGTTGATCTCGTCGCCGCCCACCAGAGAGGCGTCAAAGTTGATGCCGTCCTGGGCGTAGAGATCTGCCAGCGCCTTGTTGTTCTCATCGGAGGACACGGTGTAAGCCGTGTGATCTGCATTGGTGAAGGTGCCGCCGTACATGTTGTTGACAAGAGCACGGGTGCCCTGGTCGCCTCCCTGGCCTGCGCAGTAGACGGCTGCCACATCGGTCTGGCCGCTGTCATAGACGGCCTGTACTGCCTTCAGGAAGTCCTCGGTGGAATTCCAGGTGTGGGTCTCCTCATCCAGGTACTGGAGGGCATCTGCCTTCTCAAACATGTTCCGGTTGATGGCCATGCAGTGGGCCACCATGCAGAGCGGATACTCATAGACCTTGCCGTCCGACGCCGTGCAGGCGGAGCGGATCGAGTCGTACAGATCCGACGCGGAATCCTCCGACATCAGATCGGAGAGATCCACCATGAGTCCTTTGGCGCCCCAGTTGGCAACCAGTCTCTCCGGTCCCTCCAGGACCAGATCCGGTGCCTGTCCGCCCTCGATGGCGGTGTTGACCTGATCGTCGCCGTTGGTGTAGTCGAGGTACTCCACGGTCACCGAGATGCCGGGATACTTTGCGTTGAAGTCCGAGATCAGGGAATCCACGGTTGCGGAATCTCCCCAGCTTCCGACGGGATAGGTCCAGAGAGTCAGGGATGCGGAGAGATTGCTTCCCTCTGCGGTGCTCTCGGTGGTCTCTGCGGCCTGCGTGTCAGCGGCCGGTGCAGCGGTCTGCTCCTGCGCCGCGGTGTCGTCTGCGGCGGATGTGGAGGCAGCCGTGCTGCTTCCCGAAGAGCTCCCGCAGGCAGCCAGGGAAGCTGCCATAACAGACGCCATTCCCAGTGCGACAAGTTTCTTTTTCATGTTTTCCTCCTTCGATCTTGCAATCTGCAGGTTTCCCCTTTTCCTTTGCTAAAAGCCTGCTTCCTTCAGCGCATCTGTAAACCGCTTGGTGATGACCTGGGGTCTCGTGATGATGGATCCCACCACCGTGGAAAAGACGCCCAGCTGGGTCACCCGCACCAGCTTCTGCGGCGTGTCGATGTTTCCCTCTGCAATCACCCGGTGCTTTGCCTTCTCCAGGATCTTTCGGATGATCAGAAAATCGTCTGCCTCGATGTGGTCCCCCTTGCTCTCGGGGGTGTAGCCCACCATGGTGGTGCCGACAATGTCAAAGCCCAGCTCGTCCGCGTACAGCGCCTCCTCCACCGTGGAGCAGTCCGCCATCAGGGGCTGATCCGGGCAGCGCCTGCGCACTTCCTCGTAGAACTCCTTCAGCGTCTTCCCGCCCGGCCGGAGCCGGTCCGTTGCGTCCAGAGCGATGATCTCCGGTTTCACCTCCAGCAGCTCCTCGATCTCCTTCATGGTGGGGGTAATGTAGATGGAACTGTCCGGATAGTCCCGCTTCACGATGCCGATGATCGGCAGATCCACGTTTTTCTGGATCTCGGCGATGTCCTCCTTCGTGTTGGCCCGGATGCCCTTTGCCCCGCTCTGGGCCGCCGCCAGGGCGAACCGCCCCATGATGAAGGACGAGTGCATCGGCTCATTCGGCAGTGCCTGACAGGAGACAATCAGCTGCCCCTTCAGGCTGTCAACTTTTTTCTGGGTTGCAGTGTCCATTTCACGTCCCTCCTCTGCTGACCTCAAGATACCATATAAGAAAATTATTTTCAATTAAGTCAATCGTAAAAAATTGTTTTCCATTTTTGTGCATAATTACAACAGGCAATTCGGATTACGTCCATGTTTTATTGCATTCTGTTCCCTTTTCGGACGAAATCCGCCAAGGTGCAAAGAAGCCCGGCACCGCATTCCGGTGCCGGGCTTCCATCCTTGTCAAGCCTTGTCAGCGATCCTCGTAGCGGTCCACAATCGCCGCCGCGGTCTTTTTGTTGTTTGCCTTTGACTCCTCCGGGTTCATCTGGTAGTACAGCTGAAACAGCACCTCCACGATGTAGAGCTGGCTCATCTTGGCCCCCATGGAGCCGCCCTCCAGGGGTCCCTCCTTGGAGCCGCAGATCAGAACCGTGTCCGCATACTTCGTCAGCGCGGACTTGGGATAGCGGGTGATCACGGAGATCCTCGCGCCGCACGCCCTGCCCAGGGCCGCCACCCGCACGTTGTCGGAGGTGGACCCGGAGTAGGAGATGAAGATCAGCATGTCCTGCGGGGTCAGCATCGAGGCCGCCATGGCCTGCATGTGGGTGTCCACGACATACTGCACCTTCGGCGTGATGTGCAGAAACCGGCCCTGGGCCTCCTCCGCCGTGATCATGGAGTTGCCCACCCCCAGGAAGAAGATGCGCTGGGCGGCGGACATCAGCCGCACGGTCTTCTCCACCACCTCCCGGTCCAGCAGCGCGCTGGTCTCGCGGATGGCGGAGAGGTTGTTGTTGAGGATCTTCTGGAACAGGTTCTCCTCCCGGGCCTCCCCCGTGCCGGCGCCGGTGTCGTGGGCCTCCTGCCTCCCGTCGTGCAGCGATAGGGACAGCTGCATCTTGAAGTTCTGGTACCCCTTGATCTGGAGCGTGCGGCAGAAGCGGTGCACCGAGGCCTCCGCGACCCCGCAGCCCTCCGCCAGCTCCGTGATGGACATAAAGGGGACATCCTGTGCGTTCTGCAGCACGTAATCCGCGATCTTCTTCTCCGTCCTGGTGAACTGGTTGTAGTTCAGCTGAATGCTCAGCAAAAGGTTTCCATTGTCCTGTTCCATCGCACCTGCCTTCCTGCGGTGTCGCATCCCCGGTATGGATTTGCGCTCTGCACTCAATTGAAAGACATTTTATTTTTTATGATGATTATGGCAAAATTTTCATTCTCATCATAGCTGTTCTGCCGCGCTTTTTCAACGATGGCTTTTGACCTGGTACAACATTATGACCTCATTCCTGCAGCGCCTCTTCGCGCTCCTTCAGGAATTCCTCCACACAGTCGGAGAAGGAGAGACCATTTCTCTCTGCCAGAACGGCGAGCCACCAGACGCACTCCCCGATCTTGGCGGGGAGCTTCTCCCCCTCCTCGCTCGGCCAGCGCCCCGCGCGGTCCATGGTCAGCCGCCCCACCAGACCCGCATCGGTCAGAAAGGCCAGGGCGTCCTCCTCCAGCGACCACTCCGAACCGTGGAGCGCCCGCTCCAGCGCATGATACCGTACCCGGATGTCTGCAGACTTGTCTTCTACTTCCTTCAGGTTCATTCTGCCTCCTTTGGCATCATCCGCTGCCGCCAATCCGCACCTGATGACAGCGGCGCCCACCTGTCAAACCCTGTTTCTGTCCCATCATACCACGAATCCCCAAGCCGACATTCTGCAGCATGGAAAATACGAACGATAGAGGGCAGTGAATCCCCGGAACTCTCGCATGGTACAATCCCTTCCCGCCAGTCTTAATCCGGATCCCGCTCCATCACAAAATTGGTCAGCGGAATCCCATGCCGCCGCACCGTCTGCTCCCGAATCACCCGGTATCCCCGGTGCTCGAAGAAGGGCAGCGCGGTGCGGGAGGCATGGGTCGTGACAGGTACCCTCCCCGCCGCCTGCTCCAGCGCATCACAGAGCGCCGTGCCGATGCCCTCCCCCTGGTGCTGGAAATGGACGAACAGGCGGTCCAGATATCCGTGGCTGTCCATGTCCCCAAAGCCCACAATCCTGCCGTTCTCCCAGGCGACCAAGGTGCGGTGTTCCAGAAAGGACCGGTTCCACGCCGCAAGATCCGCCTTTCCATCCGCCCAGGCATCCAGCTGCTCCCTCGTGTAGTCTCCCGCATTGACGCTGTGAACTGTCTGGTAAAACAGCTCCGCCAGCTGCCGGCAGTCCGACGGCTGATAGGCCCGCAGGCTCACCCTGTTCTCTCTCCGTGTCATTCTCCCTCTTCCTGACTCCCTGCCGGTCTCGCCCACCGGTCCAGAAGCGCGTTCAGCACTGCGGTATCCTCCTGCACGGAGGTGTCCCGGACCTGGTTCGGATCCCGGTTTGCAAGGACCGTCTGTTCTTTCTCTCCGACATGGATCTCCCGGATGAAGATGCTGTATCCCGTCCAGCTGCGGTGCAGATACAGGCGGTTTCCCTCCAGGTACCAGAACCACTTGTCCTCCATCTCCTCCGGGATATGGCCCAGCCGAAGGCGCCGAAATTCTGCCTCTGTGATCCCCGGTGCAGGACAAACGTCTCATGCTCTTCCGGCATCGGCAGGGTCTTCCAGTCGTCCCGCACCGCGATCTGCGTGCGGCGCGCGTTGAACCGATGGAGGACCTCCCTCATGTCCTCCGGGAGGCGCTCCTCGCATGCCCGCTTCAGCGCGGAAGGAACGCCGTAGAAGGCCTCCGCGATGGAGCCTGCGATGCAGGTCAGGATATCGCAGTCGCCGCCGAGGGAGACTGCGGTGCGGATGACATCCTCAAAATCCGTCCCCTCGAGGAAGGCGGTGACGGCCTCCGGGACCGTGCCCTGGCAGCTCTCCACGTGGCGGTAGGTCGCCGGATCTCATCGCAGGTGCGGGTAAGATCGTATCCCTGCTCTCTGACAAAGGCCCGGATCTGCTCCTTCGACGCGCCGGTTCTGGCCAGATAGATGCACCTCGCCGTAACCACCGCGCCCCGGATCCCCTCGGGGTGATTGTGGGTGACCTCCGCGGTGCGCTGCGCCATGTCCTTGGTCTCTTCCAGCGTTCCAAAGAGCCAGCCCGCCGAGGAGACGCGCATCGCAGATCCGTTGCCATAGCTTCCATAGGGCACCGGATTTTCCGCGCGGAGCCACTGCCGGAATCTCCCGCCGTAGCCCGCATTGGGATACCTTCTCCCCCAGGTCTGCATCGAAGCGGCAACGCGCTTTTTGGTCTCCTCCCTCGGCTCGCCGGGGCGCACCTCCAAAAGGGCCTGCGCCACAGCGATCGTCATCACCGAATCATCCGTAAACACGCTGTCCCTGCCAAAGAGCGGAAACGTCTTGGTCTTGGGACTTTGGTCAAACTCGTAGGGGCCTCCGATCATATCCCCCAAAATGGCTCGGGGGTGCGGACGCGATATGGACACAATCCGTCCGCTGATAGCCATTCCATTCTGCGGAGTAGATCTCGTTTCCGTCCTGAAGTACACTGATCTGACAAGTGTTCGGCTGATGTTCCTGTATGTGTGAGTGCAGTTCCTGAAGCACCAGTCCCGCTGCCTCCCGCCTACTTTTATTCTTGTTTCATCGTTCACGCCGTTAAGTATCATCAGCCGCAGACATCGTTCAAGCTGCGTTCTCTGATCCAATGGTTCAGAAACTGCATCTGTTCCTCGGTATGGAACCAATGCTCGCCACCGGGCATGACGGTCAGATCAGCATGGTGCTGCTTGGCAAATGCCGATACTGTTTCAATCGATGTCAGGTTGTCATGCTCACCGTAGAGAATACAGGTGGGGACATTCCAGATGATCGGATGCTGCCGCACATAACAAAGGTAATCCCAAGACAGCGTTTCTCCGAAATTCGTGGCAATTTCCCGTTTCTCGGCAAGCTCCTGTTCGGTCACATTCGACCATTGCATCATATTGCAAATCAAGTTCTCCATATCCACGATTGGGGAGATGAAATACGCCCGGTCAACCAGTGTTTCATCCAGCGAGGACAGTGCGAAGAAAGCCCCGATGCTGTTGGCAACCAAGGTGAGGTGCTCACACCGGCCTCTCTGCTCGGTGAAAAATGTGAGAAACTCTTTCTTTGCTTGCCATGGCGTTCGCGAACGGTAATCAAATCCGATTACCTCGTGACTCGGAAAGAGTGTTTTGTAATGCCCGGCTTCCCCAGCCGAGCCGCCTTTTCCGTGAACATATACTAATCAGTACCACCAGCTTTGCTGGTGGTCTGTGTTCGCCCCTCCGGGGCTTACCGGTGCGTTTCCGCCTAAAGGCGGTCTAGCAAACCGTTCTTACATTACTGGTGGCCGCCTAAAGGCGGCTCCCTTTTTGACTACTTTTCGGGATCTCCTTCCAGTCGATCCCTTTCGTACTGTTCTGCAATATACTTCTTGATTGTCTCTTCATTGACATTTCCCACCGTTTCGCAATAGTAGCCTCTTGCCCAGAAATGTCTGTCGTATCTTTGGCGATATTCTGGATGCTTGTCGAAGATCATGAGAGAACTTTTTCCTTTGATGCGGCCAACTACCTTTGCCACACTCATTTTCGGTGGGATCGACACATACATATGTACATGATCAGGCAAGGTGGCCGCTTTGATAATCGTGACTCCTTCCATCTTGCAGACCTTCCCTATAATTTCGCCTATTTCCTTCCGCAGCTCCCCGAACATTACTTTTCGTCTATACTTCGGAATGAACACTATATGATATGTGCAGTTATATCGACTGTGTGCTAAACTCAAATCGTCCATGGGCGCCTCCGCTGTCTTGAAGTGGTTTGCTAGACCTACTTCATTGTACAGCGGAGGCTGTTTTTTGTTACTCCGCTTGCCGCCACGGGCTTCTGTCACTCCCCCAGCTCCGCTGGGGGATTAAGATCTGTTTCATTAAGTCTTTCATTGTATCCTCGAGAACCCTTTCTCAAAACTGCGGTATCTCACCGTCAAAATGCGCCGCCTTTTCCAGCAATGGCCCTTTCGCTCCCATGGTAAAAGCAATGTCGCTGCTGCGGATAGACAGAAGCCGCATTTCCGGCTTAAGATGCAGAAACACCATCATTTCTTCCGTCAGCGTGATCTCGCCGAACGCTGAAATATCTGTCCAACAGTACGAACGCCCCTTATAGGGAAGAAAAGTGCCGTCAGGAACTTCATAATGTAAAAGTGACGGCGTTTCGGTCAGAATATGTCCCAGCTTTGACGGCAGGAGCAGTCCCTGCCGTGTCACGCAGAAGCCGCCTGTAATTTTGCTTCCGGTAAACAGATAGACCTTTCCTTCCGAAGCAATGCGGTATTCGTCCACGGCCTGCGGCGGAAGCTGCACCCGTCCGTCAGAATGAACGTCTGATTCTCCAAAAGCGAATTTTCCGCCCTTGTTCATTTGCGGCATAAGTACACTTCCTTTTCACTTCAAAGAATGATTCGTGCGATCTCCATCGTCACGATCTTCAGAACTGCACCGCCGGACATCACATAGAACCAAACTTCGCGCATCTTTTGCGTTTTTGCAATCGGCGTGGCAATGGCAGCAATGATGATCAGCAGTGCACCGACGCAGCCAATGATGGTGGGAATACTGACCAATTGGAACAGACCCGGTGCGCAGCTACCGTCAATGGCATTCTGAATCGTTTTATCTAACCCGTCCCGCGCCGCTGCGAAGCAGCAGACCACAAGTCCAAAAACAAACAGAAGCACACTTCTGCGTCCCCAATACTGAATCACTGCGCGGTTGAAAACCGACCATCCGATAAAGCCCAGCAGGGCAAGGATCATCAAGGTTGTCGCCGTAGTGACGGCGTTTCCAAAATAGAGTCTCATTCTCACTACACCTCTCAATACTGGATCATGATCATTCTGCACGCATCACAGCAGCAGGCTTCCACGCTCGTGCGACCACCGACCTTCAACCCGGTGAGCTTTACAAATCCCTCCGCATTTTTGGCGTTTTCCAAGGCGCTCGGCACTTCGCTTGCAAAGCTGAACGCGCCGTCCTTGCTGCTGAACAGATAGCCGTTTCTCATTTCTTTTCCGCATTTCGGACACATCATTATCATTTTCTTCTATTCTTATTGTTGCGCGCTGAACCAATCGAGAACAGCACTTAGATTTTCCGCCTTGACCCGCTCGCCGCCGCACCGCATCATATCCAGCATATCGTCCTCATCTGGCGTGCGGTCTTTCTTTTCGGCAAGAGCTTTGCCCGCCGTTTTGACCATGATCTCCATCATGGGGCGGTAAACACCGTGCTGTTTTTTGACATCAAAGTTCCCTTGCAGGGCGAACAGCGGAATGTCAACAGGGATCCCCGACTTTTTCCGCACGCTGTCCGTTTGTGTCCCGGTTTGCCCCATGCCGACACCGCAGACGGCGCGTACCCGGTAACGCTTTGCGGCCTCGGCATAGCCCTTGACAGAGCCTGCCATGATCCAGCCAAGGTAAATAACCTCCGCTCCGGCAAAGACTCGCTTCTTTGCTTCCGCAAGGGAATACACTAATGGTTTCCCAAATATTGGTACTATAAGGCGCTGATCAGCCCGTGGACACATTCTTCCGCGGCCTGCCACGTTTCCTTTTCGGCGGCTCCGGGACTGGCTTCGATAGGCCAAGTGCTTCCATGAGCTGAAAGCTGTTCTTCAACGTGTGAATCCAGTATCCATCATCCGAAGACGGCTCGGCAGGTCCATTTACCTTTCGCCATGCCTCAGACAGATCCTCCATCATGTCACCATAGGTTTCGTCTTCCAGAACTTTTGCGTCCCTGGCTTTGTTCAGAATCCTGCATGTCACTATCGTGGCAATGAAGTTGATGAACTCGGAGCCGATCACGGAGAAATCGTTCTGTACATTGGTGTGATCAAGGCACTCGTCATTCTTATACCGATCGAAGACCAGTTCCAGCAGCCATCGATCGCTATAGCTTCGATAGGCGGTAAGCGGAGACATATCCTCATCGGACTCAAAGACAATCGTTCCAAAGGAGTCTTTCTTCTTAGAATACTTATCCGCATCAAAGTCTTTTTGCAGGGCGTGTTCCACAAAACTGTGCTCCTCGCGGGATGCTGTGGAAATTTTCCGGAAGGAATACAGCCAGGTTCCATTCTTTATGGTGCGTTTGCTGTACAGGATATCCTCGCCAGCACCTTCCAGAACTCCATCAAAACGGAGAGCGTCATTGTCCGCAATCCGTTTGTCGTTTCTCTTGAGGGGCGTCAGGTAGTGGAGACCTGGCCGGTCTGCAAGATCTCTGCGGATTGTTTTTACCGGGAAGCCCTTATCATCGACAATGAGTCCCTTCTGGATATCATTGTCCACGATGAAACTCCTGTAAGAGGCTGCATCAATGCTGTTTCCAGGGAACACCTCCGCGCAGACAGGCTCCATCTTATCGATATCGTAGGCGTAGAGGACAGAGACATCCCTGGTTCCTTTTACTCTCCCTTTGTATGAAAACTTGGAGAGATCATTGACCTCACTGTTATCCTGTTTGAGCATTCCATCGATCGCGACATGATGTTCCACTGCTACCTTGCTCAGGCACTTATTGTAGTAGCTGCGTCGTTTGCTTCCATCCTGGCCGATCCGTTGAAGGAGATCACAGACCTTGTTTTTCGACAGAGAGCAGTCTGGATAAAAGACCCGGGTAAAGGTCCGATCATAGTGCGTCTGCATCCGATTGCAGGTGATGTTCGGCCGGATCACTTTCAGACATGCGATGGCGATGATGTCGTATGCGTCCTTTGCCGGATAAACCTTCAGCAGGCGCTGGAGCAGGTCACCACTGACAGAATGAAAGAGAGCGGCTGAACCGTAGGAGAGCATGTCAGGGCCTGTTTCCGCAGTCTTGTCAACGATAGGAACGTACTGCCCGTTGATGATGTGTCCGATGACTCTGCCGTTTCGCGGCATCGGATTGCCACCATGATATCGGGCGCCATTCCGACTGCGTACAGCATAGCGGTACATGCCGTCGCTGCCGCTGTCTTCAACGATGGTATTAACAGGTCTGGTGACCTTGCGAATCTCCTCTGGAACAGCCATAACAGCCTCCTTATTTATAGTACTATTATACTTTATTTAGCACTATAATTGAAGGCTCAAGAGGAGCGATTTGAAATATATTTGAAGGCAAAAACGAGCGATAATCGCAAAAATGAACCTGTTTCGAGGCATCCAGCATCATGTTTTGCTTGAAAATCCGATTTTCGTACCTGTCAGCATGGTGTTTGAACCTAGTTTTATAGTACGAAGGCTTGGGAAACTGTTAATACACCGGAAGTCCGGTTTTCTGCGCCAGCAACTTAGCATAATGTTCTGTGCTGCCGGTATTGGTGGTGTAAATAATTGCGTTCATAGAAACATTCCTCTCAAAAAAATGAGACGCAGCGCATGATCGTCTTTGCAATCAGCACTGCGTCTTAGCGTCTGGCTTCTTTCGTCTCAATCGTGAAATTCTTTGCGTTGATGATACTTTCGTGTCTGCACTTTGGGCAGAACAAAGGGAAGTCTTTCAACTCAGTTTCCCGAAATATTTGCAGCCGCGTTTTCGAGCCGCACCAAGGGCATAAAACCCACTGTTTTTTCTCTTCACATTCCTTCATATCGTTTCCCTCTCCTTTCTGCAACAGGATTCGACCTTGGCAATGAACTGCTCAATATGTGCATCCAGCAAAGGAGCAACGGAATCTTTATCCTGCGCACCGTCGTAGACGCTGTAGAGTAGGTACATTGGCCCATAGAATTCCAGCGCCAGCTGCATGGCGGCTTCGTCAGTATCTGTCAGCTTACGAAAAATTGCCGCCATGTACTCCAGAGGCCCGCCCGCCAAGTAGTCGTGATGGAGCTGCGCCAGCTTGGGATCACGGTATTGCTCCAGCGTCAGCATCTTGCGGAAATTAGAGGAAAACGGTTCCTTTGTCCAATGATGAAACTGAGCCATACTGTATGCGCGGATTTTTGAAATCGGCGTGTGCAGGTAAGCCTCCGCAAAACTGTCCGGCTCCGTCTCCGGCATTTCATAGCTTTCCGAACGTTCATAGTCCATCTCATCCATGCGTTCTACAATCCTGTCCAGAATCTCCTGTTTGCTGGTATAGTGCTTATACAGGGCAGCTTTTGTGAATCCTAACTGCTTGGCAATATCATTCATAGATGTCCCAAGGTAGCCGTTCTGAGCAAACAATTCCAGCGCTGTTTCCAAAATTCGTTCTTTCGTATCTCCAGCCATAATATTCCTCCATGCAGGTAACCACTTGGTAACTCCTATTGTAGTTACCGAGTGGTTACCCGTCAAGAGGCAATATAATTTTCCTCCGAGGTTACTCGCCTGTTTCAATGGAGTCCACAATGTTTTCAAAAGAAAAAGCGGCACCGGCCTCTCTTTTCAGAAAGACGGATGCCGCAAAAATGGCTTAAAAGCAGCGTTTTATTAGGGACCCCGGCATAAAACTACATAAGCCGAATCTTCAAGCGGGAATAAGAACAGTTCCTGGCAAATCAGCCAAGGACTGTTCTTTATTTTTGTGCTAATTTTCTAGGAATATTGCTTGCTATATTCCGAGCACAGAGTGATGTATGTACTACCAAAACAAAGGAGGTACATACCATGAAACTTACATTCAACGTTACCAAGGAAAACAAGAAGGCTTTTGCAAAGGCCATCGGAGCGATCACCGGAGAAAAGGCAGTTTACCAGTTCACCCCGACCTACGCCTTCCAGATCGGCGACCTTACCGTAAACCGGGATGCAACCCTTACTGCTACGGATGACAAAGACCTCCGGAGCCTGCTCGAAGCCCTGAAAGCTCAAGGGTATGAACTGCTCGAGACCGAGGGAGCACTGGAAGATAAGCCACTGAAAGAAGCACCTGCTGCAGACGAGAAGCCGGAAGCTCTTGAGGAAGCCCCGAAGCTTACGGTAAGCCTCCCGCTTACCGCTGCAAACGTCGGAACCCTCACGAACATCCTCTCCTCCAAGGGAGACCTGATCCGGCACGCCCTCGGGGTCACAGACCTCCGAATCAATGTCACCGAGGACAAGATTGAATTCCCTTGGTTCATCCGGGAGCTTACTGCCGACGAGACACAGGCCTACACCACTTTCCTTTCCCTGCTCTGCAAGTTCTCGAAGGAACTGAAGCACGCCAGCAGCAGGCCAGTCGAAACGGACAATGAGAAATACGCCTTCCGCTGCTTCCTTCTCCGCCTTGGCTTTATCGGACCGGATTACAAAGAAGCACGAAAGATCCTGCTTCAGAACCTGACCGGGAATTCAGCATTCCGAAATGGCGCTCCTGTAAAAGTGGAATCTACTGAGGCACAGAAGCAGGAGGCATCAGAATGAGATATCCAAGTCAAGACGAGATCCGAAATCTTCGTGAGCACTACCCGGCAGGAGCCAGAGTGGAGCTCCTTGAGATGCGGGACGAGCAAGCCCCGCCGATCAGAATCAAGGGAACCGTCCGCTACGTAGATGACATCGGAAGCATAGGAGTTGATTGGGACAATGGCAGCTGCCTGAGCGTGGCTTTCGGAGCAGACCGCTGCCGGTCACTGGTTCCGGAGTTCACACAGACAGTATGGGATCAGATCATGAAGATCCGTGAGAGCGGCGAAAGCAACATGCTCCTCGTACCGGCAGTCCAGCGGATCGCGTTCGATCTTGGTTACTACGAGCTGATGACCTTCATCGAGGATTACAGGGGAGCCTACGTGACCTTCATCATGACAGGGCACGTCTAAGATCCACAGGTTTTGCACAAGAATCTTGTGCAGTTTATGGTCTACATTTCCTTGCTATCACAGGGCTTTAGAGTGATATATGTACATGCAAAAAGGAAAGGCAAACAAGATAAGCGCATAGCAAGGAGGACAAAGCCATGACGAACATTTTTGAAGAAACCTACAACCGCATTCAGGAAGCAAGAAAAGTCTACAAGGAAGCTACCACCGCAGAGGAGAGGGACGCCGCAAGGGATACGGTGAAGGCAGCCGAGGACAGGATCGATGCGATGGGCGACATTGCCTGGAAGATCTGGAGAGCCTACGAGAAATCAAGAGACAACGAAAATGAGATCCTCGACTTCGACGACATCATTTGGGACCGGGATGTGGAAGCCCTCGCCGCCTGCATGAAGGAGAACGGCATCAAGGCATTCACCTACTCCTGCCGGGCAACCGACGCGGTCGAGACGCTTTGGCTTTTCAAGAAGGCAGGCTGCACGATCGGCGAGATGGTCGAGGTCAACCTCCGGAAGGACATCTTCGGAGAAGGCTACGAAAAGGGCCACGCCTTCAAGATGATCCTGAACTGAAAAAGAAGATCAGAAAGGGAGTCACGAAATGTTACTCCCTTCCAAAAACCGGGATGGAGTAACGAAACGTTACCCCATCTCTCTTACAGGTTTCTTTGAAAATGCCAAATCTATACGGATCGCTGCGGCGGTTCTTTTTTGAGCGACACAGATTCTCCGTCAGACATTTGTACATATTATACGTCTAATTTCCTTGCTATATATTGCCTGCAGAGTGATATATGTACATGCCAAAGGGAAAAGGCACACAGAAGAAACGGAGGACAAAGCCATGTGGAACAAAGGAAGCCTTTTAATACCAACAGACGACGGAGAGAAAACCTGCAGATACTGCGTAAAGACATGCGGCGAAAAGAGTGAGACCTACGGAATCGAGGGCGGCAGGATCATAAAGATGGAGATCAGGGTTGACGGAAAGCAGACCCTCCTCTACGAAAGAGGCTGGGAAGTCGAGCCGGAGGATGAAGCAAGCCAGCTTGCCTACGCGGTACTTCTTAAGAAATTCAACTAAGCTTCAGGAAGCGTTGCTGAAGCGCAGAGTGCACAAACTGCAAAAGAAATTTTGCTGCGGCGGGGGGAGGGAAAAATCCCTGTGGCCAGATCATGGCTGACCGCCGCCCCCTCTTCCGTTAATTTCCGCGAAATTGCAAGAGGGGGTATTCAAGTCCGACACCAGCCTCAAAGCGGCTTATTTCCGCGCTTTATCGTCTATCTAGCAGCGTCATAAAGTTTATATACTTCAGATAGAATCGGCCAATTGTATCGATTTTCGAGTACATCAGGCGCCAGCTTTGTAGAAAAATACCGCACCAGAGCGAAACTCTCCGGTGCGGCACATTTTAGAATACATCAGCTATTGGCTGCCAATGCTCATCTGCCATATCTTCGGCAAACACAGTGTTATTGATATAGGCGTTAGTTAAGAAACGGGTTGATAAGCGATCGCCTAGCATGAGACCACTAATCCCTCACTTTGAGCTCGAGCTGGGTACACTCCTATCCGTGCTGTGTTGCATCATGTAACAAAGCATCACCTAGATTGCCTAAAAGCATACACCCACTTGCCGAGCATGTGACTATAAATAACAAGATAGGCATTATGCAGAGAAGAAAAGAGCTCCAAATGGGGATTCTATATCTTCATCAGACATTATCGCGTCGAGAGTTCACCATGGAGGTTGTGGTATGGAACCCGTCAACCCGGTTCTTTACTAACGCCTTGATATAAAGATGGTTATCCTTGTCGCGAACAAATCCCCAGTTCAGTTTATGGGCAGACGCATAGTGCTTGAATGCTTCAAACTTATTCTGAATCTGCCGGTCAATGTTCTTATCCTTTCCTTTTGCCTCTCCACCTTTTGTTTCAATCACCCAGATGGTACCGTCTTTCTTCTTTATGATGTAGTCAGCGTAGAAGAGCCACTGATGCCAAAGCGAATCCAGATATACGATAGAGAAGTATTGCTGACCGCTGTCGCCGTTCTTGTAGACCCAGTCTATATCGTCACGACCTTCGCAATACTGCTCGAACAGCTGCTCAGGCATACTGCGGATCAGCGAGGTGGCAAATCCGGAAGTGTATTCCTTATAAGCGTTGCTCAGATATTCGACTTCTTCCTTCACACCCGGGTCGTACTTGAAGAAGTCCTGATCCGGAATGTGAAAATCCGATACCTTTGGTTCCGGCATGTGCATCTGAATATTGCGCTCGCCCTGCTTGGACGCCGCTTCTCTGAATTCTTCCTTGAGCAAATGCACATTGTTGATAACAAAGGCGTAAAATTCTGCTGTCTCAAGAGATAGTACCTTCTTGTTGCTTGCGCGTCCCTTGCGGAACAGCCGCTCCAGAATGGTTTTCACCTTTGCGGTCGGCATGCCAATGGTCTGCTTGATCTCGTCCGTGCAATGCAGGAGCTTGATGCCATCCTTGTGCGTGTCAAGCTTCTGCCGTGTCTGAATGTAGGCATTAGAATCACGCAATGCATCCGTCCGGACGAATGTCCCTTGCAGCGCCCGACCATATAGCGTACTTCCTATTCTGTAACCCGAGCCTTTCAGAATATCTGCATTCTCGCTGAACTTCTTAGCGGAATCCGGGTTCGTGCTCAAATGATACTTCTGCATGAACAGGTCATAAATCTTGTACCAGACCTCACGTTCACCGAGACCGTGATACTCGAGGTCACGAATCTGCTTTGGCAGCGTGAATGTCTTGCACTTCTCCTTCAGGAACAGCCTTCTGGTCTCGTATGCCTTGTCAAGACTTGAAAGCAGACCTGCTTTGTACTCCTCATCAAACGTGTAGACATAGCAGAAATCGAGAATGTCATCGTCATAATGATGCGCTTCCGGCATTCGGCGGATTCGTCCGATTGTCTGGATCGTAAACTGCTCACTCATGCCTTCGCGAAGCTTCACTAGAATCTTAGCTCGAGGGCAGTCCCATCCGGTACTGATTGCCTGTTTCATGAGAAGGAACACGGGCGTGGCGTTATTTTCCGTTAGGTCATCCGGAAGGTCTTTCTTATCCTCGCTCATCCACTTGCTGGCAAGGCCGTTCTCATAGGTGTAGCCCATATCACGCAGTTTATCCTCTACGGCCTTGATCGTTTCAGGCTGTCCGCTAGGGAACTGAATCAGCACGAGCGGCCGGATATTTTTTCCGAGAGCTTTATACCGCGCAGCAATTTCTTTGCGCTTTGCGTCAGCCAGATCGAGAAGAATGTCATAGTCATTGCCGATATCTGTATTTGCTTCGATGCCCTCATTGACGTAAATCGCTTTTGTGATCAGTCCGGCATCAATGACATCCTGCTCATCAATCTCGAAGAATTCGTACTTCTTATTCTGGATGGCAGTAGCAGACACACGAATAATGTTCTTTGCCGCAAAAGCGTCTATGATCTCCCGTGCTTTGCTTGTATTGTTCGAGTGCTCCTCATCGATGATAACGACAAAATCAATATGGTTGCGATGAGCCTCCGCAATCCGGTCAAACAGGTTCTTGCGCTCACTGTCACGGATAGCTGTGTTGCCGCGTTTTGTCACAAGCTCCCAGTTGATGAATGTCGTGCTTTCCGGCGTAAAACCATTTTGCAGAGCATCGAAAAGATTCTGTGTGTCACGCTGCGGGGCAATCCTCTCCATTTTCTTCCGGCTCTGTTCCTCCAGATCGCCCTTACCCGGGCAAAGCCAGACAAATGCCGTGTTCTTGTTCACGCTGTCCATATAGGTAACAACGAAGTCAATCAGGATGATCGTTTTGCCTGCGCCGGTCGGTGCTTTCATAACGATGGTCTGCCTGCTGTTGCTGTTGGTCGTAAAATCAATCAGCTTCAAGACAGCCTGCTCCTGAAAGTCAAAGATATGGTCGAGCGTCAGTCCGTTTACCATGATTCACCCTCCTCCCGCAGTTCAAAATCGAAATAGTAGTCCGGGATGATATATACTGGAATGTTCTCAAAGAGTGATTCCTGCTCCGTGGTAAGGAGCACATTTTTCGAGAGGTAGATGGCACTGACATCCGGATACTGATCCCAGTGCGAAGAAATATCATCCGCCTGTTCATCAGTCAGGATCATGAGATATCTCTTGCCATCCAGCTTGATGCCATTCTCCAGCTGGATCATTTCGGCAATATGCTGCAGAAGAGCATCCGACAGATATTCTGCATCTTTGGCTATAAAGTCCGTCTTATAATATTTTAGATTAGCAGGAATACCATCCGAATATTTGCTGCCATTTGGACGGATGCCTGTAATTACCGTTTTTACTCTGGGATATGTTACACTCTCGCAGATATCATTCTCATTATTGGTGCAAAGAATAAAACGACGGTTGCCTCCATCCTCACGATTCTGTTCAAGCATAGCCTGAGCTGTGGTTCCCGAGCCTGCAAAAAAATCAAGTACAGTGATATTTTTATTTTCGATTAGTGTCAAAATTAATTTTATAAGGCCAGTATTTTTTGGATTGCTAAATGGAGACTTTTCTACCCCAAATATATTTTTTAACTCCGATTTAGCGGAGGTCGTTTTAACATCGATTTCAAAATTAACTTTTTTGTTATCAACCACTGCTTTATATTTACGATTACTAATAATGCTTTTGATTCTAACACTTGTACTGAAATTCTTTTCGTATATCTTCCCGTTTTTAAAGTCAAGTGCTTCCTTTTCATACAATTCATTTAGCTTATCAGCTGTATATGTATTTAGAACAAAGCCATTATTATTGTATGAATAATATCTCTCGTATCCTTCTGAAATGAGCTTTGTATTAATGGCATCTACAGAAGTTTCTTTAACGATCTTCATATCCCTATCTGATTTTCTGTAGTACACTGTATAGTGCTTTTCACTAGAGAAATCATCTACATTATCATTAAAATCATTCTCTCCAACAAGGACACGTTTCCCACTATTGTGAACATAATTACCATCTTCATCCTGTGCAAGATCCCTAACATCCTTAGGTATATTTTCGATAAACTTACTGCACAGTTTGTTTTTTGCATAAATCAGAAGATATTCGCTACTTATAGATACAAAATCGGAATTTTTTCTTCCCTTTGGATTATTTTCAACCGTCAGCAGCGCAACAAAATTATTTTCTCCAAAAATTTCGTCGCATAGCAGTTTCAAGTTTGCCTGCTCATGGTCATCTATACTTATGAAAATGATGCCACTCATTTTCAATAAAACACGAGCAGATCTAAGCCTTGAACTCATAAAAGAAAGCCACTTGCTATGTCGAAACGTATCATCGTTCGCAATAATTCGGTCATTATATATAAAATCCTTTTTCCCCGTGTTGTATGGTGGATCTATATATATAACATCAATCTTTCCTTTATGCGTTTTCTCTAGTAGTTTCAAGCAATGTAGATTGTCTCCCTCGAGCAGAAAATTATACTGCCCGCTCTCATCGGATGTGATTTCCTTGCTGTGGTCTTCAGTGAACACGGGGATATAATCTTTCATTTTTACATCTACGGCCTCTTCGTGCTGTTCCCAGACAAGACCGTATTTTTTTGAATTCAGTTCATTCTCGATTTCTCCGATAGCACGGAGGACTTTGTCATCGTCCGTGTGCTCCCGCTTTAATGTATCCAGAAAGGCAAGCATGCGTTCGCGCTTCTGCTGTGACAAATTTGCCATGTAAACACCTCTTCCTTATTTCTCAATCATTACCCGGATCTTTGTCTTATCAGTCTTTTCCAGTGTGTCCTGATCAAGGCAGCGGAGACGTTCTGAACGGATCAGCGCATCCACAGCCGCTTTGCCGTAGCTGTCCAGCGACGCATACATCCGGAGCGTTTCCGAGTAGT
The DNA here is from genome assembly GCA_022483465.1 of Lachnospiraceae bacterium. Classification (GTDB taxonomy): domain Bacteria; phylum Bacillota; class Clostridia; order Lachnospirales; family Lachnospiraceae; genus CAG-791. The sequence continues at coordinate 1,562,488 of JAKVNF010000001.1, forward strand.
CATCAGCTATTGCCCATCTTCCGAGCTGATCGATGCCTTCTTCTGAAAGTCTGGGAGAAGATGCATCCTCAGATCGTCCGGTCAGATAATCAAGCCTGACGTCAAACAAATCGCATAACTCATTCAGTTTATCAAAATCCGGCATCCGCTTGTCTGTAAGCGTAACAACCACCGTACCCTGACTATGACGAGCCTCCTCTGTAGAATGAAGCCAGGAATCAACTAGCTCATGCTACAGAGGAGGCTTTTTATGAACACAAGCACAGCAGCCTCTTCTCGTATTCGGATGAGGGTGCTACCGCCCGTATGATTGCAAATTCCATTGCAACAACCGCAGAGCTGAATGGCGCAGACCCAGAGTGCTGCTTCCTGTATCTGCTCATCGAAATGCCGAAGTACCAGAAGCGGGGAGACAGTCCAGACGAGTATCTTCTAAAGATGATGTGCTGGTCCGAAGAATACAAGGCCTTTGAAGTCGAGTCCTGTATCCGCAGAGTTCTGAAGAACGATGGAATTCCGGTGTACTTCCAGCCGATCTGGGACGCGAAGACCGGCGCCATCGTCGCCGCGGAGGCACTGATGCGGGTCACGGACCAGGAGCTTGGCTACGTGCGCCCGGACATCCTCGTCGCCACCGCCGAGCGGTGCGGCCTCATCGGGGCGGTGGACCTGCAGGTGCTCGAAAAGGTCTGCCGGTTCATCCATGACTGCCGCCCCCAGGACCACGGGCTGAAGTACGTGGAGATCAACATCTCCGTCGGCGAGATGCTCGGCGCAAACCTCGCACGGGACTACACGGACATGCTGCACCGCTACGGGGTGCCGGTGGAGATGATCAACATCGAGTTTCTCGAGACCTTGCGCAATGATGACTCCTAGGTCTTCCAGCAGGCCAAGAAGAGCCTGCAGGACGCCGGCTTTGCCTTCTCCCTCGATGACTTCGGCACGGAGTTCTCAAACATGGGCCGGCTGTTCAACAACAATTTCACGAACATCAAGATCGACAAGAGCCTTCTCTGGGACGCGGACAAGGATCCGAACTCGAGGGAGCTCCTCGCCTCGCTGACCGAGATGATCGAAAAGATGCGCTTCGTCCCGCTGCAGGAGGGCGTGGAGACGAAGGAGCAGCTCACTCTCTAGATAAATTTGTACATAATCCACAATGAGCCTTAATCTATAGGGGTTTGAGAGTAAGACCTCTGTGAAAAATGTATGCTTTAACATTACAACAGTGCATGACTACGGGTGAAATCGGTGTCTCTGGAGGTCCGGACACCTATGATTTCTGTGTTCAGGGTACAAAAAGAAAAGCATCCTCTTAATTGTCTGACAATAGTGACATTAGCTGTCAGTATAAGAAACGCGTTTCAATCTCCCTGCTTCACCATGGCTGCCAACCTCTCATGTCTAGCGGAGTCTGCCTTCGGTCCCACCCGGAGGCATCCCAAATTCCTTCGTACAGCCGATCCCATAGTTCGGAGCGCCGCTTATGCTTTCGTTCGGGGTCATATGCCCCATGGAGTAAATCCTGCGGCTACGCTCATGCTCTGTTTGTTTGAGAGCACCCCTGTAATTCAGTAAATCTCGGAAATCCCGGGGGACGCATCCCTGGATCCACACTGAAGTACATGGTGCGGTTAATACGTTACAGTTGAGGGGGAGTCATCCTAACGGTGTTGCCTGGTAGATAACCGCCCTGTTGGTCCTTGAAACTGTCTGCTGTCCGGCTGCGCGTTATGCAGGCATCATACCTGCCGCAGGATCGTGAATGACCTTAGACGGGTCAAAATCAACGCCTTTACGGAGGATTGCGTGGAAGATCCTCAAAGCCTTGCATGCCACTACTACGCGCGCCTGACGCCGTTTTAGAGGGTTCGTTGTCCGTGTGGTGTATTTGACCTGTAAGGCCTTAAATGCACTGTTCCAGGCTATCAGAGACCCCGCAGCTTCATACATGACTCGTCTTAAGGCAGAACGCCCTCGCTTGCTGATGCGATGTTCACCGACCTTCTTGCAGGATTCGTTGTTAATCGCATTCAGTCCGGCAAGCTTCACCAGCTGCTTGGGATCGCTGAAGCGGTTGACATCGCCCACCTCTGCAATGAATCCCACAACTGTCTGCATTCCGACTCCGCGTATACTCAACAGCTTGTCGACGTTAGGAAGCCGGCGAACCTGCTCTTCAAGTTTCCTGTCAAGCTCCTCCAGCCGTTCACTGTTCCTGCGGAAATCCTCAAGAATGTACAGGAAGGCAACTTTTTCAGCGGCGCAATAGTCCAGCCACATGTTTGCTGCAGCGGCCTCCACAAGCTTTTCAGCCTTTTTCCTGCCGCCGGTGCCCCGCATCTTTTTCGATTTCCACAAGAGCAGAATTCCGTCAACGCCAAGTTCATATACGTCTCGAGGCAGCGATGCTATTTCCAGGACAGCCAGGCCGCCCTTGGAATCATACTTTGAATAGCAATTCAGGTATTCCGGGAAGTTTCTGCGCAGCCATGCCTGCATACGGTTCCGGGCCCTCGCCATGTTCTTCACAACGCTTTCCCTGACATTGAACAGGCTGCGGATCTCAGCGTAATCTCCCTGCGGATCATACGGTTCAAAGAAACGTCCTTCCCGCACCAGATCCGCAATGACTCGGGGATCCTTCTTGTCGTCCTTGCTTGGGGAGTTATCATCCAGCTCCTTCGATCTATGGACATGGAGTGTGTTCACCGTAACAATCTTGAAGCCCTTTTTGGTCGTAAGCGTAACAACGGACGTACCATGACCCGGATCAACCTCTTCTGTAGAATGAGGCTAGGAAACTACTAGCTGTGTTCTACAGAGGAGGCTTTTTTATGGACAAGAGACAGCAGATGGTTCGTGAGGAGAAGCTTCGCTATTGGAGGCCGATCATCAATGCGTACGAGAACAGAGAAACGAAGCTGATGTCGATTGCACAATGGTGCAGGGAGCATGAGATCAACGTCTCGCTCTTCTACTACTGGAAAAACGTGATCAGGGAGACGGACGCCAGTAACAGGAAGGCATCCTCTGTTTCAGTGCCAGAGACAGAGAACTTCGTAGACATCACCGATATCGTAAACGGACATGTACGCCCTGATGTCAATACAATAGGCTCGGAACCGGGTACTGCTGATGACTCGGGTTCCCGCAGCCGGTCGAACCACTCTGATCTTCCGCGGATCACCGGTACACCGGAAGAAGGAAATGCCGGATCTGTTCCAGGCAGGCCGGGAGGGCCTGCCGTGTCTCCGGAAGTTATCCTGGAGACACGGTCCTGTCGGCTCTATCTCTACTCTTCTGTCCGGCGCGAGACCCTCTCCATGCTTAAGGAGGCTTTTCATGTTTGTTGACGGCATCGGCTTCAGGAAGATCATTCTCTGCACGAAGAGGGTGGATATGCGCCGCGGCGTTGATGGACTCTCCGCTTATGTCATGCTGAACTATCACCTGGATCCAACGGACCGTGGAGTTCTCTATCTTTTTCGTGGCAGATCTGCCAGAACGATCAAGGGGATCTGCTTCGAGGGAATCGGCACTGTGCTCTATACGCTTCGCCTTGCGCCGGGAAACTCATTCCAGTATCCCAGGAATGCGGACGAAGCCAGATCTCTTTCTCCGGAGCAGTACCGTCAGCTCATGAGCGGAATCGCACTTGACGGTACCATCCGCGAAGTATACCCGCACATCGACATGCCTGATCAGGTGGCCGCAGAATCCCAGAGATCCTGAAAACACGCGGTTTTTGAACTTTCAGGCTACTTCAGTGGGGAGTATAAATATTCAGATATCTATACCCTTATTTTCGGTTGACAAGAGGGTATAGATATGTTACTATACTCCTGAGAACTGATAAGCAGCTCTCAGGAGGTCTGACATGGGTACCATTCATCTGAGACAGGGGGATACGGTATACGTTTATTCTTCACACAGCTATTGGGACAAGGAGGCTAAACAGCACAAGACAGACCGGAAGCTGATCGGGAAGCTTGATCCCGTTACAGGGGAGGTTGTGCCCACCAGGAAGTACGTTCGAAAGCAGGCATCGGCCTCCGACGCACCAGCAGAGCAGGCAAACTCTGTTCGGGCTGAAGGTTCGACGAAAACTTTGATTTCCAGAATAACAGAGCTGGAGGAGGCAAATGCATCTCTGCGGAATGAGAATACACAGCTGAGGAAGGCTCTCCGCGCCTATCAGGATGCCGTTCAGAAGGCCAGCGCAAGCCTTGCTTCCGTAGACAAAGAGGCCCGGTGATGGAAACCGAGATCCCTGTCCAGAGACTTCATAAGTACAACCTCCTGTACCAGTGTGGCGCTTTCAGTCCGAGCGACATCTCGAACATCTTTAGTGAGGTTATCGTGGATGACATCGTCAAGACGAACCGCATTGCAGCGCTGATAAAGGCAGCTGAAAAAGCAGCTGAAGATTATAAAGCGCTGCAAAAGGAAAATGAGGAACTCAAACAGAAGGAGCAGAATAAGGACGAGAACAACAAACTCGGACGTAGGAGAGCCTTTGGGGAAAAGGACGAGCAGCTCTCTGGGAAAGAACTCGAAACCGGGATTCCACAAGGCGGCAGCGAGGATGTGGAGACAGATCCGCTCACCGAAGAGTCTGACGCTGATGGAGAGCAGGCCAAAGACACGACAGGGACAGAAGCACCTGCAGAGCCAGCCAATGCAGACGAAAATGGGAAAGACAGTGACGGAAAAACTCAGGATGAGAATCCGTCCGGGAAAGGCGGAGCTGGCGAAAAAGACAGGAAACCCAGACGGAGCAGCCGTCCCCCGAGAAAACCGATACCCGATGAATCAAAGGAAAAACAGAAGCGCAAGCCAGGCATCTGGGAGCGTGATACGCAGAATCTCCCGCACAGAATCAGCTATGATGTGGATGATCTGACTCCGGAAATGATCGAAAAAGCAAAGTCTTTATCTAAGCTGGGATTCGAAGCAAGAGAAAAACTCAGTATAGAGGAGGCTCATGTCGTCGTGCTGACGATCATGAAACCAATCATCGCATACTCAGAGGATGTCAGCAACGAAGAAAAATCCGATCCTGACAGTCATGAGGTGAATCGTACGCTATACCGGCCCTACAGCGAGGGATATATCATGCCGGGATCCCGGGCAACCCCGGAGATCGTCGCCTTCATGTACTACATGCTGACCAGTATGAGCATCCCGTACAAACGCATCGCTGCTCTGATCTGTCACATGGGCTATCCCATGAAAACGCAGAAAACGGTTTACTGGTGCAATACCTGTGCCGCAAGATATCTGCTTCCCGTCTTCGATTATCTCGTCAGCTTCATCATAGCGGGCAAGTACATTCAGATGGATGAAACCACCTGGAGATCCATCTATGATGCTGAGAAGCCGGGAGAAAAGTCCTATATCTGGCTGCTGATTACAAGTGAGCTGCGGGAAGGTCCCAAGGCTGCTGCATATTTCTTCAATCCCTCCAGGGCTGAGTCATTTCTGGATGGTCTGTTTGCAGACTTTCTTCCGGATAATGACGCGGATCGTTCGGATACCGCAGGCCAGACAACTCCGCTGGAACAGGAAACGGAGCCCGATCCTACGGCAGTGACAGGAAATGCATCTGTCGTATGCAAGAACGACAAGTATGCTGCATATCCGGAACTGGAGCGCAAGTCTGAAGGAAAGATCGTAGTCTCATTCTGCCTTGCGCATCTGAGAAGGCCGTTCTTTCTTGCCTGGTTTATTGTAAAGATGGCCTCAAAAGACCTCATGAAAACGGAGGAAGGCAGAAAACAGCTGGCACAGACCTGGGAATGGAAAATCCTGCGCGAGATCAGCCTTGCCGAGAGCGAGGATACGAAGCTCAAGCGCCTGTCCGGAGAGGAGCGGGTTGCCGGAAGAATCAAAAACGTAAAGCCGCACCTGGATCTGGCCTGGCAGTACATCTGTGAGTATGAGGAGGCCTATCAGGCCTCGCTGCATGGTACTTCCTCTGATCAATCAAAACGAGTAACGATGACCGCGACGATGCGCAGGGCGATGAACTACTTTGAGGACTGCAAGAAAGGCGGTCACATCGACAGCTTCCTCTACGATTCTAACGTACCTGCGGACAACACTTACTGTGAAAGAAACATCCGTAGGATTGCTTTGCAAAGAAACAGCAGTCTCTTTTCTTATTCAGATGAAGGTGCCACCGACCGCATGATTGCGAACTCCATCGCAACAACAGCGGAATTGAATGATGCCGATCCGGAGTACTACTTCCGGTATCTCCTCATCGAGATACCCAAGCATCAGAGGCGGGGAGACAACCCAGATGAATATCTTCCAAAGATGATGTGCTGGTCCGAAGAATACAGGGCATACGAAGCGAAGCAGCGAGAAGCCACACAGGCCGGGAAAGGTATCAGTTTTCAATCTGAGACAGAACCCATCCTGGTAAATGGCCGGTGGATGCGAGATGGAAAGGTGGTCGGCCCATACCCGGCAGCATGATAACCTCCTGACAAACAGAATAACCCGAGTAGCCGACGTCTGCCGAACAGGCAGGCATCGGCCACTTGCAGTTGCATAAGTGAAACTGCAGAATTGAACGTCCGGCATGGTATTGTTCCCACCCGGGGAATCGCCATGCCGGACTTTCTTGTGTCTGGATCCATCGCTTCAGGGTGACAGGAGACTGGGACCCGGATGCCCAACCTATCCAGGTACACGGAGACGCCCATCACAACCGGCGTACCTGCAGGCCAGATCCGAACCTGCGCAGTTCATTCCCAGGGGATGCGTCGGCCGAAGGCAATACACCTGCAAAGAGATTCACCTCCGCTGTCAACCGCGAATCTCTGAAGTATTTGCGGTTACAACTGGAACCCTCCCCCCCTTAATGGTAACGCCTCATGCAGGTTTTGTCAGCGTACGCTGGTTGTTATGCTTACGCTTGTCTGTTTCCCACATGGCTACCGTTCCTTTTGATACGCCAAGATTATCTGCGAGCGTTACCTGCGTATAGCCGTTCTTTTTTCTCAGTTCTTTTAACCTTTCTCCTATCATAACGAATACCTCCTATGTGAGAATAATATCCTATTTGATGTGCTTTCGTCAACCATATTTTATTTATTTGTAGGCGTTAGTAAAGAACCGGGTTGATGGGTTCCATACCACAACCTCCATGGTGAACTCTCGACGCGATAATGTCCGATGAAGATATAGAATCCCCATTTGGAGCTCTTTTCTTCTCCGCATAATGCCTATCTTGTTATTTATAGTCACATACTCGGCAAGTGAGTGTATGTGTTTAGGCAATCTAGGTGATGCTTTGTTACATGATGCAACACAGCACGGATAGGAGTGTACCCAGCTCGAGCTCAAAGTGAGGTATTAGTGGTCTCATGCTAGGCGATCGCTTATCAACCCGTTTCTTAACTAACGCCTATTTGTAAATATTTATATTGTTTTTGTGAGATACGTGTTGACATAGGTAACGCATTGTGATATTTTCAAAATGTAAAATCTAACATATAGTGAGATTTTAAGATCAACAGAAAGGAGGAACGGGAAATGGAGAAAACCACCATCAGTGTTCAGGAGATGGCCGCTGAAATGGGAATCAGCCTGCCGAAAGCATACGCCCTCGTCAAGGAACCGGACTTTCCGACGATCCGTGTTGGCAATCGGATTCTGATCCCGGTAGAAGCGTTTCATGAGTGGCTTGTCGTTGCTTCCAATAAGAAGAAATGAGTGCATCGAAGACGTCGGGGGAAAGGAGGAAAGGAAAATGATGGAACCGATAACCATTGATGAGCTGAAGCAGAAACGGATCTGGGTCTGCTGGCATTATGAAAAAAGAAAAGATAAGCAGACAAAAGTTCCGATCACTGCATCCGGGATCCATACCGGCACGGACGACAGTCATTCCGGAGACTGGATGACTTATCAGGAAGCCCGTGAAGCTGCCGGGAAGAACGGCTACGACGGAGTCGGCTTTGTAATCCCGAAAGGGTTCTTCTTCCTTGATGCCGATGACAAGCAGCTTGACGATCCTTTCATCAAACTACTGCTGGAGCGCTTCCAGTCGTACACGGAATGGTCCGTGAGCGGAACCGGGATTCACATCTATGGCCAGTGCGATCTCAGCAAACTGCCTGTCGCGGAGACAAATGATGGAAAGCTGAAGATTGATACAGCCCATTATTATGTAAAGAATCCGAACAACCAGCTGGAACTTTATATCGGGGGACTCACAAACCGCTTTGCCGTATTCACTGGGAACGTGATTGCGGATAAGCCGCTTGCCGTCTGCACAGAGGCGCTTCTGACTACATTCAACAAGGACATGCGGAAAAAAGAGCCTGTCCGCTACAGTGAGAAACGCGATTCAGGTTCCGAGGAGGATTTTGACCTGATCTGCTCTCTACGGAAACAGAAAAACGGCGAGAAATTCAAAAAGCTCTTTGACCTGGGTGACTTCAGCGATTATGGATCACAGTCAGAAGCGGATGCCGCACTCTGTGCGCTGATTGCTTTCCGAACCGGAAATGATCCGGAGCGCATCGATCGTATCTTCCGCGATTCTGCCCTGTATCGGCAGAAGTGGAAACGAGAGGATTACCGTACTGCCACGATTCAATATGGAATAGATGCCTGTGGAGGACAGTTTCACCGCTCCGTAATGCCGCATGAAGACTTCATCCGGTTTGACGCAGACGGCATGGCATATGTTTCTACTCCCAAGCTGGTAAAGTACGTGCGGAAAAATCTCATCTATATTCTCGTCCGGGACAGCGGCAAACAGGGACTTCTGAAGTTTGTCTACAACGATGGCGTTTACCGTTTATATTCGAACGACATGTTTATGGGCGAAATCAAGAAATTTATTGCCGCCTATGATGAAGAGCTTGTCTGCATGAGAACTTTGAATGAGACGCTGGGACAGATCAACACAGATCTCAACTATGTCAGCCAGGATGAGCTGAATGCAGACGAGTCGATCATTAACTTCAAAAACGGGCTTCTTCGTGTATCAGAAGACGATCTCGAACTGGAGCCTCACGATCCGGCAATCTACTCCACGATACAGATCCCTGCGAATGGACAGGAAAACCATCGCCAACGCCGGTATTTGACAAGTACATCAAAACGCTCACGGATAATGACCCGGGCGTAGAACAGCTCTTGTTAGAATTCATCGGCGCATGCCTGTCCAACGTGAAAGGCTGGCGAATGAAGAAAGCCCTGTTTCTTGTTGGAAAAGGCGATACAGGAAAATCCCAGCTTAAAAGTCTTGTGGAACTTCTGCTCGGGAAAGGCAACTTCGCAAGTCTTGATCTGAGAGAAATCGAGGCAAGATTCGGTACGGGAGTGATTTATGGCACGAGACTTGCCGGAAGCTCAGATATGAGCTTTGTCACGGTGACGGAACTGAAAACCTTCAAGCTGCTCACCGGAGGCGATGAAGTACACGCTGAGTTCAAGGGGCAGCAGGGATTTACGTATCGATATAACGGCCTTCTCTGGTTCTGTATGAATCGTCTCCCGCGCTTTGGAGGCGATGACGGACAGTGGGTATACGACCGCATCATGGTGGTCAAATGTCCGAATGTAGTTCCCAAGGAGAAACAGGACAAGCATCTGCTCGACAAGATGTACGCCGAGCGTGATGGCATTGTCTACAAGGCAATTCTGGCCTTTCAGCAGGTGCTCAGGAACGGCTGCCGATTCTCGGAACCGGAAAGTGTCCGTAAAGCCCGGGAAGAATACATGGCGGATAACAATACGGTGATCAGCTTCTTTACCGAATGCATGTGCCGCAAGGAATCCGGCAAGGCCGCAGATGGATGCACCACGAACGCCATCTATGATGCCTACCGTTCATGGTGTGGGAACAACAATAACGGCTATGCCAAGACAGCGAAGGAATTCCGTGAAGCACTATCGTCGTACCTCGGAACTACCTACAAAGATATGACTGTTCATACAGAGCACGGCACCTGTTTCCGGGATTACACCCTGAACGAGGAGGCAATGGAGGACTATTCCGGTTTTCTCCGTTATGCATGACCACAGTGTCATGCGGCACGTTGCCAGCGGCGCAAACGGCAGTTTAATTTCGGTGTTCTCTCCGTTGGGATTGTGCCAGACCGTAACCTGCGGCACACTCTGAGCAGAAATGCGGCATGATCCTGCCAGGTCTCTTACCAGTTCCGCGCCGGTGCCTGTTATTAAGGCGAGATACGGAAAAAGGCCGCAGAGAGATCCCCTCCTCACGGTCTTTTGATCTGTTCTTCTGCTTCTTCATCCGAGCTGCCGGTTATTTGCGGCGGCCATGATAACTTCAGCGTCGATGACCTTTTTATCCATCTGGGCGCCGATAGTCAGGGCATCCGTCATCAGCGTATCGATGACCCGGGGATTACCCTGCGACAGGGAATGGACTGACGCCATAGCAGCATCGTCAATAATGGAATCGGCTCCTCCGGCGACATGGATCTTATGCCGCACATATGCCGGGATCTCATCTGCAGTGAGCCCCTTAAAGTCATAGTGAACAGTGATCCGCTGACGGATCGCTTCGTGGATGGGAAGAGAGAGCTTTATGTTCAGCTGGGATTCTCCCACAAGGATGAGTGTGAAGCAGTTCAGGGAATCGTATCTGAAGTTCATGATCATCTTCAGATCGTTCAGGATCGAGGTGGAGAGCTCCTGCGCTTCATCTATCGCAAGGATCAGCGGCTGCCTCTTCTCTTTGTACAGGTAATAGATCTGCTCTTGGATCGCCTTGAACAACGCCGGTTTGCTGCCTTTCTGGCTGACGCCAAGGATGCCGCAGAACTCTTTATAGAAATCTGTGACGCCTACGGTGGACAGGCAGATGTAAGCCATGTGGTACAGGTTTGGGTTGAGTCCGGCGGCGAAGCAGCGCAGGACAAAGGTCTTGCCCATCCCGGGACGCGCGGTAAAAACGCCGATCCCACGCACGTCCTTGAGATAATTCAGGCGGCTAGTCATTTCTTTGAAATCCGAGGACTCGAAATGATCCCTTTCCTTCAGTGACTGCTTGTCGAACGGATTGCAGGTAAGCCCGTAGTACGCTGTAAAACTGCTCATGATGCATCTCCGATCTTCGCGTAGTCGATCGTGATGTTATCACGCTTCGTGTGGCAGTTCTCTACACGGTTGGTCTGACGGATCGGGAAGCGCTTTTTATCGTAAAGGATGAAGGCTGTGCTCATGTCGCTGGGCTGGAAGCGGATCTCAACGCTCTGCCCGATGAACTGCATGGGCACGTCGTAACTGACTTTATCGATGGAGACAGTGGCATCTTTCTTCACGCGTCGGTTGATCCGGTTGAGAAAACATTCATCCAGCCATTCCTGTGAGGCAGGAGCCTTGATCTGGTCCTTTGTCTTCAGGTACCGGTCCATGGGCGTACAGCCGATCCCGGAATGGAAGGAAGTGTTATAAGAACGCATATATTCCCTGAGCATGCCGTTGAACTGCGCCAGGGAGTGGATGGACTCCATATCCAGCTTGTACAGCCAGGTCTCCTTGAGTGTTAACCAGCTGCGCTCGATCTTCGCTTTGGAGGCGCCGTCGCGTACTCTTGTGTGGAGCAGTACAACGCCGAGGCTGCCGCAGATGAGGGAAAGCTGTTCATTGGCATAGGAACAGCCGTTATCGACGTAGAGCTTTGAAGGGATGCCGTAGGCTGCGATGGCGTCTTTGAATACTTTCTGGAAGTTGGCGGCATTGTCACTGTAGAACAGTTCGCCGCCGACGAGGAGCCTCGAATGGTCATCGATGATCATGATGGCATAGACGCGGCGGACCTGCCCGTCCTCGGTGATGTGCGGCAGGTAACAGGTATCAGCCTGCCACATACGCCCGAAAGCGTCCTCCTCGAACTGTTTGCGGTCCCGTACGTTGGGATTTCTGGCCGACTTGAGATCGTTACGTCTGATGAAGCGCTGGACAGAGCAGACATTGACTTTTGAGGAGAGAAGACCGTTGCCAACAAGGTGGTGATAGATCTGTGTGGCGTTCAGCCTCGGAAACTTCTCCTTGACCTTGTAGATCTCCTCGATGGCCGCATCAGAGAGCGCTCTGGCAGAACCTTTGTCAGAACGGGCCTGGGGCATCAGTGCATCATAACCACCACGTTTGTACATAGATGCCCACTTTTCAACGGTCTTGTAGCTGTATGTCACAGCAGTTCCGTCTGGAAGCTTCAGCGGTTTTTCCGTGATCCGTTTGTAATACTCCGTGGCACTGGCATCAGAATAAAGCCCCTGGATTACAGGAGCGATCAGTGCGAAACGGAACTGGGCAACAGCAGTAGCTTTTGCGAGTTCATCATTAGCATAAATATTATTCATAGTACTCTTACCTCCTGATGGCTGTATCCTAAATCAGGCAGGAGGCCGGAACTATTCACACCTTATGGAATAAGAGCCATCAGCGGCGATAGAGGGTGTGGCCTGTCAGGAGTATGCCGGATTCCTGTGCAGCTGCAGGAATGAGGTAGCTGCCCTGAGAAAGAATGCGTGCAGGAAGGAAGAGAGATGCGGCTGATGATCGATGGATCTCAGAAAGTATGAGGGATCACTGTCCCGGCTGCGCAGGAGCCCCAGCCAGAGCTCTCGGTGTGCCAGAAAGACACGCTTCCACCGGTACAGGGTCGGCGCGGCGATGCAGAAGTCCCGACAGATCTGTGCTACGGTGCGGCTGTGGCGGAAATAGGCCTTCAGGACCGTGAGGATGAACCGCAGGGTGTACTGGGAGTAGGGAATGAGTGTGTCTTTCAGGAGAGCATGGGTATGCCCACAGGTACATCTGACTCTGGGGACAGCGACCTGGAGTTCGTATATCTTTCCCCGATACACATCCACAACGTAGCGCTTGTAGCTGCCGTGGGGCTGATACATGCCTCTGGCGCGGCAGGCCGGGCAGTTGACAAGCGAAAGGTCTGGGAGTTCATCTCCGGGGTATGTGAACAGAAGATCATCTGGCTCTGAGATCCTCTGGGTATTGCAAAGTAACGAAATTCTCCTTATCATAATGTTAGCTTTACGTATATGTGGGACGGTGGTGTGTTCACTGGCAAGGTGAGAGCCCGGCGGTTCGCATTGCGTACATAGTGCTTAAGGAGAAGACCGGCTGTCTGGGCGTGGATCTTCTCCTTTTTCTTATCCTTCTTTCGGGAGACTATCATAATCGGATTGTTAGAATAGTCAACAGTATACGAAAAAAGCATACCGCATAAGACAGCACGCTAGGATCATCATTTTTATGAACTTCAGAAATCAATCTGCCGCTATAGTGCGGTAGGTGGGGAGTTTAATTTGCTGCATGACAACCACAGTAGTGTCAGTTCTGTCAGGAATCCTGACAGTGTCAGCTTTCAAAAAGTCAGTAATCATGCGGGTTTCAGAGCTTTTCTGACAGAACTGACAGTATTTCTTATACCGGCACAGAAAATCAAAAGTTCTGTGTGGAATGTGAAAGGCGTTAGTAAAGAACCGGGTTGACGGGTTCCATACCACAACCTCCATGGTGAACTCTCGACGCGATAATGTCTGATGAAGATATAGAATCCCCATTTGGAGCTCTTTTCTTCTCTGCATAATGCCTATCTTGTTATTTATAGTCACATGCTCGGCAAGTGGGTGTATGCTTTTAGGCAATCTAGGTGATGCTTTGTTACATGATGCAACACAGCACGGATAGGAGTGTACCCAGCTCGAGCTCAAAGTGAGGGATTAGTGGTCTCATGCTAGGCGATCGCTTATCAACCCGTTTCTTAACTAACGCCAATGTGAAAAATAACAAAAAGGGTGTAGGAAGTACGCTCTGTGGAAATGAAGTTCAGATTTCTGTCAGTTCTGTCAGGAATCCATCGAAAAGCCAGTAACCATGCGGATTCCCGGGCTGACAGTTCCTGAAATTACTGTCAGGCAACTGTCAGTTCTGTCAGCGAAGGAGGTGATGCCCTTGAGGGCCCTTTGATAATGAAAACAGCAATGACTCAGGAAAACAAGCCAGGAAGGAGGAAGTCAGATGATGCTCAGACCATGTTTACCAATCGTGAATTATGATTTGCCGCTGAAGCCGGAAGACCGCAGCTACTTCTCAGATGAGAAATATGAGTGCGTGTCCCTGTTCCGGACCAAACAAGGAGCCCCTGTTCTGCTCCTTGAGCGCAGAGATCCGGCCAGACTGTGCTGGAAAATACAGACCGGTTCCATAGCAATGTATTTTAGAAGTTTCAGCGAAGCCAACGCCTACTGCAAGAGAAATTATTATGACCTGCACGGCAAGCGGCTTCAGACTGTCTAAGAAGGAGGAAATCAATTATGGCAGTATTTGGATTACACAAACCGAACAACGCAGATGGAAGATTTGTCTATCTTTCATCACACAAGACCTATTCCAGCGAGGATTACGCCAAGCAGAACTACAAGCTCTATCTGACAGATGAGCTGGACAAGGACGAGCATGGACGTATTTTCACCTATTACCGTCTTCATGCAATGGATGCGCACTCCCCTGAACAGGCGATGCGCTACAGCATCTGCTGTCCGAAGTGCGGCGCTGTCCTGCGCCAGATCGGAAGAAGTCTTAATTATCACGACCTTGGGCTCTATGAGTGCCCGGAGTGCAGTGCAGAAAAAGAAGGGAGAAACTGATATGGGTATCTATAACGCAGTCGGCGCGGCCTATGAGACCGCATTCTGGAAAGCAATGAAAACACACGTCATTGACCGTGCTACGATGGAGAACGGAAGAAGCACGGATACGGACGCATATTACCTCCCTCTCGGGAAACAGAATGAAATGGAAAACGCGCTCACAAAGGAAGATTCATTCCGCAGTATCGCTACATTCATCCGGGCATATGATCACGACAGCAGGATCCTCGCCTGTGATACCGAGGACACGGCTGCCTTCATTAAGGAAACTGAGGTAATTCCTGCCGTAGACGGACAGCAGGACTTCTCCAAGACCCCGGTTGATGTCTACAAGCTGGCGGCCCTTGTCTCTTTCGATGAAGATTTTGTAAATGATTCTGCCTTTGACTTCCAGAAGTTCCTTCTGAGAAGGTTCGCCCGGGTTATGGGAAAAGGCGAAGAGAAAGCCTTCATCAACGGCACAGGCAGCGATGAGCCGACCGGCATTCTGTATGAAGAAAAGGGCGCTCCGGTAAATGTCGAAACCGCGACGCTTGCTTTCGATGACATCGTTAAACTGTACTTTTCCATTGAATCCGAGTACCGGGATCACGGCACATGGCTGATGAACGACAAGACCGCCTTTACGCTCCGCTCCATGAAAGACAGCTCCGGAAACTACCTGTGGAGAGGTTCGGATGATCTGCTCTTCGGCAAGCCTGTCGTCATTTCCAATTTCATGCCGGATGCGGAGAGCGGGAAGTCCCCGGTTGTATTCGGAGATTTTTCCTACTACTGGATCATCTGCCGTAAGCCGGTGTCCGTCCGTGCTCTGCGTGAGCTGTACGCCCTGCAGAACAAGGTTGGATTTGTCGGGACAGAATATCTGGACGGAAAGCTCATCCGCCGCAAGGCTGCCGGACGCATTCTGGTGAAATAACGGCTCGCATCCGCTCTGTGGCAGACAGATTTGCATGGGGTTAATACCCCGTTTGAATTCGCGTTTTCTTACACGGCAGGGGGCGGCGGTCACGTAGGCGATTCCCTTTTACGATAATGACCGCCCCTGCCCTTTATTTTGCAGAGGGCATTCCGCAAAAAATCTGAAAGGAAGGAGGTACAGCGGATGAATGCTGAAACGCAACATGTCACCGAGAGAAACATCGGCGGCATTACCTACATCATCGAATCGGTAGCCAGTGAATCCGCTAAAGAGACAGCCTATGACAAAATACGAAAAATAATTGAAAACGAAGCCAAACACATGACAAAAAACGAAAATACAGAGCCAATAGAGAGAGCATCCTGAAACACTTGACTTCTCCGGCACTGGGAGGGATAGATAGACTACCCGCTTGAAGACTGTCGGAAAGGAGGTAACCATGATAAATACACTTGCAACAGCAAGACAGTCTTCTGCCGTACCGGAAAGCGAAAAGATCACTGCCTTGTACTGCCGCCTGTCACAGGATGACAAGTTGCAGGGCGATTCCAACTCCATCCGCAATCAGAAGATGATGCTACAGAAATATGCGGATGAGAATGGATTCCCCAATACAGAGTTTTTCGTTGACGATGGCTTTTCCGGCACAAACTTTGACCGTCCGGACTGGAAGCGTCTGATGGCGCTTGTCGATGAAGACCGTGTGGGAACGATCATCGTCAAGGACATGAGCCGACTTGGAAGAGATTACCTAAAGGTCGGCATGTACACAGAGATGGTTTTCCCGAATGCGGATATTCGCTTCATCGCCGTAAATAACGGCGTCGACAGCGACAGCCAGACAGAAAACGACATGACGCCGTTCATCAATATTTTCAACGAATTTTATGCCAAGGACACCAGCCGGAAGATCAAGGCAGTCAAGAAGGCCAAGGGCGAGGCGGGCAAACCGATCTGCTCGAATCCGCCCTATGGCTATATCAAAGATCCTGGGGATAAAAACCGCTGGATCGTAGACGAGGAGGCAGCAAAAAATGTGAAGGACATATTTCAACTGTGTATTCAGGGATATGGTGTGACAAAGATAGCGAATATCATGACAGAGCGCCATATCCTGAACCCAAGCGCTTATGCCGAGGCACATGGCAGAAAATCACTGACAAAGCGAACTTATACAAGTGATTACACCTGGGTCGGCCCTACAATCTCGCTAATGCTCTCACGTCCGGAATACCTCGGGCACACCGTAAACTTTAAGACGTACACTAAGTCATACAAGAACAAAAAGACATATTACAACGATCCGGATAAATGGAAGATCTTTGAAAACACGCATGAAGCTATCATCGATCAGGACACTTTCGATATTGTGCAGCGTATCCGCCAAGGAAAGCGCAGGATGCAGCCAATCACGGATGAACCATCCATTCTTTCCGGTATGCTCTATTGCGGCGACTGTGGTCATAAGATGTACCTCAAGCGTAAACGTGCTAAAGGACCCGAGAATGACGCCTTTGTCTGCTCACAATATCGCCATTCCACAGGCGCCTGCACCTCACACCAAATCCGAGATAAGGTTGTAAAGCAGATCGTTCTGGATGATCTCCGCCGTGTGACCGCCTTTGCACGGGACCACGAGGATGAGTTCGTGCAGATCGTCATGAAGCAGTCTGAATCAGACACAGACCGCGATCTCCGCAGACAGCGCAAAGAGCTGGAAGACGCTCAGAATCGAATGAATCGTCTGGACACTATCGTCAGCAAACTGTATGAAGATAACCTTGACGGTAAAATCTCCGATGAGCGTTTCATGCGGATGAGCGCCGGATATGACAACGAGCAGAAAGAGCTAGCGAAGAGGATTGAGGATCTCAAGGCAGCCATCGGACAAGAGGAGCAGCAGACTGTGGATGTGGAACGGTTCCTTGCGCTGGTACGGAAATACACAGATCTGCAGGAGCTGACCGCTGAGATCGTCCGGGAGTTCATTGAGAAAATCTACGTCTACCAGACCCAGACCATCAACGGGCATCGCGTCCGCCGCATAAAAATCGTTTACAACTGCATCGGAGCATTCACCGCTCCGGAACAAGAAAAAACGGTCTGAAAGGCATTCATACTGCCAATCAGACCCTTCTTTTACCCCAACTGGGGTCCCTATGGAAACCCTTAGAACACGGGCTTTCCCGGGTCTTTTCGTTGTGCAACCGAATGCTGTTAACATTTGATATTCAGCTCAATATCATTTCTCCAGAGTTAGCTGGCTTTGCCATACTTGGCCAAGTTGGCAAAGCTTTGACCAAGTGCGGCCAACCAATCTTATTTAATCTTGTATTGTCTATTCGGATCATGTGTATCACCGATTGGACTCAGAATTCCATCCTCAGTGAGTTTCTTTAATCGTCTTGACACAGTTCTTGTGGGTTTTCCTATTTCATTTTCGATTTCAGCCCTTGTTGCTACGCCTTTTTCCAAAATGAATTGAACAATGCTTTGCTCCAAACCATCCAATTGTTTCAAAACATTTTCTGGCAATGCAGCATTTAATCCTTCACCTGACAGATTGCCTGATGCTTTATTTCTGTGCGGCATCCGCTCATCAATATTGTTCCTAAGGATCAGCCGCACCGTATTCGGGCCTTCGATATACTCAGGAGCCGGAAGTCCGGCATCCGCCATATCGGAGTAGATCTTCTTCACACCTTCATTCAGTTCCCGCACCCACTCGAATTCAGTCATGACACGGGAAATCCGTTTATTTCGTGAGAACCTTGTATAAGTAATGTTGTCCGCTGTTACGATGTCCGGAAACCGTCCCGGGCTCTCAATCTCCAGCCGGTCATCATACATGCTGACCTTGATGAACTGTCCAGTTGCAGCCCAGTCCCGATGTGCGACAGCGTTGATGATCCCCTCGTACCATGGAAATTCGGGATATTCCGGCGTCTCTATAAACGTCATCTCTTAAGTTTTTTGGACTAATTTCGTAGATGGTTCTGCAGATTTTGGCTTATGATGCGGCCCCGGTTTGGGGCCAGGCTTCTTTCTCAGACTGCCATCTTTGTTGTACTTGCTCCTGGTGCTGCCCGTTTGAACTCCTGGCTTTTTCCGGGATGTTCCATCCTTGTTCACATCGGATCGCTTCGTTCCAGGTTTCACTCCAGGCTTCATGTGAATTACATTCCCATCAGCATCGTAGTTCTTGTGATGAGATCCCTTCTTCGGCCCTGGCTTTCGATGCCGAAGAACAGGAGCCTTGCCGGCGAGCCGGTCGTTTTCGATCTTAACGGACTCATTCAGAAGTGCCAGTGCATCGGCGCCCAGACTGCTGAAGAGATCTGACACGATGTTCTTCTCTGCATGCGTGTAGGTGTAGAAATCATTGATCTTCTGCATCTCGAGAAGATCGACTTCACGGATCATCTGTGTCGTACTGCGGTCCAAAGTAAGAGAAGCACTTTCGATTTCATACCGCAATACCGCGGCAACAAATCCAACAAGAAACTTTGAGTATACGCCGTTTGTGTAGTAGATACGCGCAGTGCCATATCCAAGCTGGGTTTTCACGAACATGAACTGTTTCTCAGACGCATTGCGCGCCACGTACTTATGATGGATCTCAGTCGGAGTCATCTTCTCGGAGCTGACGATTGCGTATAGGCCCTTACTGTCAAGTGAGGCTTGCAGCCCCTTCCGGTTTATGACTGCTTTCTGTTCCTTTTCACCGTGAATGGACTCCTCGGTAATGTCGATCATGGTCTCGTACTTCTTGGGGATCTTGGGGTTGAACTCTCCCTGCCGAATGCCGGCGTTCAGCTTATCCAGCATTTTGTAGAGAGAGTCGAGCAAGGTGCTGATCCGTTCTCCACCGTTCTGATAATCGTAAAACAGAGTGATGGTATCCAGGTGCTTGTAGTTGGAAAACAGCTGTCCTTCCTGCTGCGCACTGAAAAGATGCGTCCCTTCCACAAGATACTCCGCATTCAAACGGATTTTTGCGCCATACTCATTCGTGATATTGACGACACCATCCGGGCAGCCTTTGACCATGATGATATAGGGGAGACAGAGGCTGTTCAGGTATCGAAGCGAAGGACCATCGCAGTATCCTCTGTCGAGGATGACTCCTCTCAGTCTAATCCCACATTCTGAGAGAAAATCAACGACCTTTTTCAGTGCTTTGGCATCCACAATGCCGCCCTGGTACAGATCAAAAGTAACAGGCAGACCGCTCTCCGTAACCGCATATGTGAAGTTAACGTTCTTTACGTTCTTACCGGACTTCGAGTTGCCTTTTTCGGCCAGTTCTACTCCCTGCGCTTTGCAGTCATCGTTAGAACCGTCGATGCAGAGCCAGACTTCTTCAACACCCTCATTTTTGCACTGGATGGCCCAGTCCTTGCGGAACTGAAGAGCCTGTGCCTTTGACATTTGATGCTCAAAGAGGCTGGAATACCACGAATCACTCCGGGCGGTTTCAGAATACAGCATTTCGTCTTTCATGCTGTTTTCAAACGAAAAGGTAGAATCGGAGTGGTGACGGATCGAGAAAATCGCATAATCCATGATCCCGTTTGCCACAGCAGGTCCGTATGTAGCATCCAAGAGATCCTTGATTCCGGTCTTCTGATTCAGCGCCTGGCACAAACTGAATAGTCCAATTCTCTTAGTTGTGGGCATGACGGTTTCACCGGTTACATTTTTCCACAGGTCTGGAAAGATTTCCCTGTACTGTGTTGTCGGGTGCATCATTTTCGGATCATCCATGCACTGGTATCCGATGAGAGTCCTCTTGGGTTCTGCGTACCCCTTCTCCCGATTATAAGGAGCCACTATGACATATTTGATGCGCGCTGGCTTGCCGTCTTTTTGCCTTTCAATAGTTACATGATCTTTTGGAATGGCTACTTTGTAGGTCCAAAATACTGCCATAATTATCTATTTATCCTCGATTTAGGTAAGATTATTGTGGACTTACCTATATTGTAGCCAAATAGATAATTTAAGTCAAGCAAAACTGCCGATTTTTCCTTATTTTACCGGCACTTTTGCGGATAACGAGTTAGTCCACAACACCAGATGACGGCTGAAATTAGTACCAAAATCTTGGAAGTTAACGTATAAAACGTCCGCTCACACGATCCTGATGCGTAAATTCCCGCAGCTGATCTGCAATATATGCCTTCGCGTCATCAACCAGCCGCAGAATCGGTTCATCAATGCTCTTATCCTTCACGACGTTATACTCAGCGCCGACATGCATCTCGCGGCCATCAATCCGGATGAACCGGATGCGGCAGTTCAGCGGAAACTGCAGTTCATTCTTTGCGAAGAGAAGTACCGCCGCATTGGTCAGCTGTTCCTCTCCGTCATGATCCAGCAAGAATCCTCTGGCGCGGAGAACCTGACGGTCATCCAATCCAGCTGCTCCAATCCGCTCTTCGTAACGATTCAGAAGCTCCGGATCCAGATCCTCTACTTTCGCATACTGGCAGACTTCATCTTCAAAAATCCTGCCTCCTTTGTCGTATTCCAAGTTTCGGAGATTATCTCCGAGCATCTGCTTCGTCCGGTCTCCGATTCGGAGCCAGGTTTCATCATGGCGTTAGTAAGAAAACGGGTTGATAAGCAATAAGTGCATCTTGTAGTCATCAAATTGCAAGCAGATTGAGCTCCTTAACATCTCCATAATGGTGTACCTTCTTGGGATTCCTGGATGCAAAGAGAGTTTCCGCAAGTTCCCCAATCGTTGTCCTCTGCCTGTACGCTGCCCTGAATACGAGGTTGTAACGGTTCAAATACTTGGTGGCGACACCGCGATATTCGGTATATCGGCGCTTGATAAAAGAGTGAAGGTTGTTCACAGTGTTCAGATTGAAGAAACCTGCCGACTCCTTCTTCACATTCATGACCGTGATTCCCAGGATCTTGCCCAGCCTCGGATACACATTCATGCCGTCCGTCAGGAAAAGTGTGCCCTTCTGGACATGACCAGTATAGATATCAACAACATTTGCACTGGAAGGCCTTGCCCGGTTCTCGGATTTCACGATCAGATCGCCAGTCTTGCGCTGTACTGCGGTGCAGATACAGATCTGCTCGTCTGAAAGGCCGCGTTTGGATGCGGGAGTGCCACGCTTGCGGGGCTTTCGACTGGCATCAGGGCCAAATTTCGTACCTTTTTTGGACTCCGGAACGTAGGTTTCATCCGCTTCCACGACATCTTCCACCGTGGCTGGCTGCTCCACCTGCATGTCCTCGAGAGCAAGCATGATCTTATGCCGCATGAAGAACAGACTGCTATGGCTGATCTTGCATCCATGGCTGGCAAGTGACTTGACCGTCTTATCCAGAGAGGTCCCCCTGAGCGTCTCTTCCAGAACCTTGGTCCAGATCTCAGTACCAAAGTGTGAGCCTGAGAGCAAAGTGTTGCTCGTTGTAACAAATGACGTTCCACATTGCCTGCAGATGTATGCCTGTTTTCCATGTTTGTGTCCATTCCTAACAACATGAGCATTGGAATGGCAGATCGGACAATCCAAACGGGGAGCAATCATCTTCTTCGGAGAAGAGGTTGCACTCTCATGGGAGAAGCCCTCCATGAGCTTGTTAACAAGAAGAATCAGGTCGTCCCTGGAAAGATCTCTGGCTTCGGTCAGTATGCGCTCAATGCAGCTCATAGTCTTGCCCTCCTGGCAAGACTATTGTAGTTCAAGTTAGAGAAGGCCGTTGTACAGCAGAATGTACAAAACGGCATATTTTATACTTCTGCTAAAATGCTTTGGAGCTTATCAACCCGTTTTCTTACTAACGCCTTCATCATTATTCGTCCGTATGATCTGATGCTCACTGTTCGATATATGAAGCAGGAGCAGACGATCCGGCTTTCCTTCGTCATTCATGATATCAACAAATTCGTACCTGTACCGCGGCATCGGCTTGCAGAAGTCCTTCGGAGCGTTCAGGAAGTCGTTGATCTTATCGTCGCCAACAGAATTGATTCCTTCCAGGATCCTTTTCTTATCGCTGATGCCGAGCACGATCGTGCCCCCGTCCGCATTGGCAAATGCAGAGATCAGCGGCGCCAGCTCTACCACGCGGATCTGCGCAGATTTTCTGTCAAAATATTTGTTTTCATGCTCCCGCTGCATGTATTCCAATGTCAACAGCGGGTTGATCTTCGAACTTAGAAACTGCGCGCAATTAACTCATGCATATTCTACCGGCAATAATTAGCTGGAGCGATGACATAATTCCAGTCTCCCCGAAACGTATTACGAATGATGTTCACTTGTCCCAGCTCCTCATCTGTGACCTTGATCCCAGTCTTGTACGTACCGGAATCAAGCCCGCATTTGATCACAAGACCTTTTTCTGTTGTTGTATTCGCTATAAGGTTTATGATGATCGCCAGTGTTTCCAACGGCCTGCCGCGCCAGTTTTTGCTGATCTGGCTGAACATGCGGTGCTCAATCTTGTTCCATTTTGATGTTCCTGGTGGAAAGTGGGAAACCTCTATCGGAATACCTATCTCGTTTACGAGCTTTTGCAATTCGACCTTAAACAGGCGATTACGGCTTCCGTTGCTGCCGCCACCGTCTGCTGTGATATAAAGCTTAGTTGCATTTGGATACCGCGTTTTGCCCATTTCCTCCCACCACATACGTATGGAGGCTACCGCAAATTCTGCAGTATCTGATGTGATACCAACATTTACGAAACCTTCGTTTTGTGAGAGATCATAAACACCATATGGAATTGCCTTGCCTTTCTCAGGCAGCGGAAAATCGTGATCCAATACCTGTGTAGGGCTGCTTTTTGGAGCATATTCGGCACCATTGTTCTTGAAATTGCCAATGTTTTCCTTCTTCTTACAGTCGATGGAAATCACTGGTTCATCGTTAGTCATGTAGGCCAGGCAGGTCTCATTGATATGTCTGAATTGGGCATCCCGATCCGGCGATGGCTCACCAACCTGCTTGTTTTTCTGATTCTGTTGCAGGCTGTACCCATTTACGGCCAGTAACTCGCGGACCGAAGTAGGGCCGATCTGATATCCCTGCTCTGTGAGCTCCTGAGCCAGATGCCGTGTACTTTTGGATGTCCAGAGAAGAGGAGTTTCGGGATTGCCATAGCTGTCGTTCTCTACCAGCTTCAGCAGAGCCTCTTCAATACCGGGTTGAGATTCCGTAATTGGTTTTCTTCCGGCACCCTTTTTACGGATGCGTCCGGAATCCTCCTGCTGGATTTCACGATCAGCCTCTGGATTCCCGGAATGAATTTCCCTCAATCCAGCGGCTATCGTATTCCTGTTCGCACCTGATAACTGGCTGACTTTTGAAATGCCACCGCGTCCGAGGGACTCGGCTTCATAGGCAAGATACTGCCTCCTCTGCTTCTCATTAAGGAGGGACATGACACCGGTTATTCGCTTTTTAAGGATATCTTCATCGCTCATGCACCCATGATACGAAATGGGAGATGAAATCGCAATATATTGCTTAATTTATTTACGCGCAGTTCCTTATGCTCATGATACTTCACTTTTCCTATTTCATATCAATCTTTTTTCATCTCAGAGTCCTGATTCTGCTTTATCTGATCTTCGGTATTCTGAAGCATCCGCAAATATGCCAGCATTCTTCTCTTATTACCTTCGGATAATTCATGATATTCTCTGGCAACTTCCGCCTCTATATCATCGACATAAAAAGGAGAGCTGCCTTTTCCCGGATTATCCTTAGTCCTGCCGATGAGCAGTTCTTCAGGTGCAATCTGAAGGGCCTCGCATATCACCATGATTTTATCCGATCCAGGATTGGTATTTCTGCGCTTCCAGTCAAAAATCGTAAATCGTGATATGCCCGTCATTCTTGATAATTCCGGCACTGAGATTTCTTTTTCTTCCAGTATCTGAAATAGTCTATCACTTATAGTCATAAATGTCCGCCTTTTGTTGGTATATGCCAACAGTAACATATATCTTCTTCCATCGCAATAGTTTATAATCAACCTTAGATGAACGCGAAAGTAGCACTACAAGTGCTACTCAAGCACAAAATGCCTGAAATTCTTGCATTTTTCGTCAGTAGTACTACAATAAATGTAGTTCTAAGTGATACTACATTGCTTATTGGAGTGCTACATATGGCTTTCATTAAAGTGCAAAAGCTAACATATAACGACGATGGATCAATTAAGAGCGGTTCCGCCGCCATTGTGGATGTCACATACCAGGATAAAGAGCATCGTACCGGCTCTTATCACTCGAAACAGGTGGTTAGAGAGCGCCTTGGCCGTGTTCTTTACCTGAGCGAGAACAAAAAGAACGGTATCTTCCTGTCCCCGACTCGTGGTTTGGTGTCCTATGACGTCTTGAAGGACGAATTCACCACGGTGGAGCAGAATGATCCACATATCGATCGGGAAAAATGGTGCGGCTCGCCGGAAATTCACACCGTATTCGGGGATGCCTATCTTCTCCTCACGTTTATGAAAAGCACAGGTATGACTGGGATCCTTAGGAGCGTTTTTCCAAAAGATGAGGAGTATGAGCGTGTACTTGCACACATCTTGCATGGTATCCTCCGTGATGGTGGCCACATCAGTTGCGATGAATTCATTGAGAAATCGTTCGCATCCTATGTACTTGACGATGTTGCTGCCGCGACGCTCCACTCAGATACAAGGTTCTACTCTCTGCTTGGAGATGACAGAACCAGAGTGGCATTCTTCAAGGCATTCGTGAAAGAGATGCGAAAACAGAACGCATCATTTGGCAAGGGATGCTATATCGACTCCACGCCGCTGCCGAATGACATTACAAACAATCCTTTCAATGCACTGTCCTGTCACGGAATCGCTTCATGCAGCACGCAGGTCCGGCTTGCCCTTGTGCTGGATGAAAAAACCGGATTTCCGGTCTGGTTTGATATCATTCGTAAGCATAACAACCAGCGTACGCTGACGAAACCTGCGTGAGGCGTTATCATTAAGGGGGAGGGTTCCAGTTGAAACCGCAAATACTTCAGAGATTCGCGGTTGACAGTGGAGGTGAATCTCTTTGCAGATGTATTGCTTTCGGCCTACGCATCTCCTGGGAATGAACTGCGCAGGTTCGGATCTGGACTGCAGGTACGTCGGTTGTGATGGGGCGTCTCCGTGTACCTGGATAGGTTGGGCATCCGGGTCCCAGTCTCCTGTCACCCTGAAGCGATGGATCCAGACACAAGAAAGTCCGGCATGGCGATTCCTCAGGTGGGAACAATACCATGCCGGACGGTCAATTCTGCAGTTTCACTTATGCGACTGCAAGTGGCCGATGCCTGCCTGTTCGGCAGACGTCGGCTACTCGGGTTGTTCTGTTTGTCAGGAGGTTATCATGCTGCCGGGTATGGGCCGACCACCTTTCCATCTCGCATCCACCGGCCATTTACCAGGATGGGCTCTGTCTCAGATTGAAAACTGATACCTTTCCCGGCCTGTGTGGCTTCTCGCTGCTTCGCTTCGTACGCCCTGTATTCTTCAGACCAGCACATCATCTTTGGAAGATATTCATCTGGGTTGTCTCCCCGCCTCTGATGCTTGGGTATCTCGATGAGGAGATACTGGAAGTAGTACTCCGGATCGGCATCATTCAATTCCGCTGTTGTTGCGATGGAGTTCGCAATCATGCGGTCGGTGGCACCTTCATCTGAATACGAAAAGAGACTGCTGTTTCTTTGCAAAGCAATCCTACGGATGTTTCTTTCGCAGTAAGTGTTGTCCGCAGGTACGTTAGAATCGTAGAGGAAGCTGTCGATGTGACCGCCTTTCTTGCAATCCTCAAAGTAGTTCATCGCCTTGCGCATCGTCGCGGTCATCGTTACTCGTTTTGATGGATCAGAGGAAGTACCATGCAGCGAGGCCTGATAGGCCTCCTCATACTCACAGACGTACTGCCAGGCCAGATCCAGGTGCGGCTTTACGTTTTTGATTCTTCCAGCAACCCGCTCCTCTCCGGACAGGCGCTTGAGCTTCGTATCCTCGCTCTCGGCAAGGCTGATCTCGCGCAGGATTTTCCATTCCCAGGTCTGTGCCAGCTGTTTTCTGCCCTCCTCCGTTTTCATGAGGTCTTTTGAGGCCATCTTCACAATAAGCCAGGCAAGAAAGAACGGCCTTCTCAGATGCGCAAGGCAGAATGAGACCACGATCTTTCCTTCAGACTTGCGCTCCAGTTCCGGATATGCAGCATACTTGTCGTTCTTGCATACGACAGATGCATTTCCTGTCACTGTCGTAGGATCGGGCTCCGTTTCCTGTTCCGGCGGAGTTGTCTGGCCTGCGGTATCCGAACGATCCGCGTCCTTATCCGGAAGAAAGTCTGCAAACAGTCCATCCAGAAATGACTCAGCCCTGGAGGGATTGAAGAAATATGCGGCAGCCTTGGGGCCTTCCCGCAGCTCACTTGTAATCAGCAGCCAGATATAGGACTTTTCTCCCGGCTTCTCAGCATCATAGATAGATCTCCAGGTGGTTTCATCCATCTGAATGTACTTGCCTGTTATGATGAAGCTGACGAGATAATCGAAGACGGGAAGCAGATATCTTGCGGCACAGGTATTGCACCAGTAAACCGTTTTCTGTGTTTTCATGGGATAGCCCATGTGACAGATCAGAGCAGCGATGCGCTTGTACGGGATGCTCATGCTGGTCAGCATGTAGTACATGAAGGCGACGATCTCCGGGGTTGCCCGGGATCCCGGCATGATATATCCCTCGCTGTAGGGCCGGTATAGCGTACGATTCACCTCATGACTGTCAGAATCGGATTTTTCTTCGTCGCTGACATCCTCTGAGTATGCGATGATTGGTTTCATGATTGTCAGCACGACGACATGAGCCTCCTCTATACTGAGTTTTTCGCTTGCTTCGAATCCCAGCTTAGATAAAGACTTTGCTTTTTCGATCATTTCCGGAGTCAGATCATCCACATCATAGCTGATTCTGTGCGGGAGATTCTGCGTATCACGCTCCCAGATGCCCGGCTTGCGCTTCTGTTTTTCCTTTGATTCATCGGGTATCGGTTTTCTCGGGGGACGGCTGCTCCGCCTGGGTTTCCTGCCTTTTTCGCCAGCTCCGCCTTTCCTGGACGGATTCTCATCCTGAGTTTTTCCGTCACTGTCTTTCCCATTTTCGTCTGCATTGGCTGGCTCTGCAGGTTCTTCTGTCCCTGTCGTGTCTTTGGCCTGCTCTCCATCAGCGTCAGACTCTTCGGTGAGCGGATCTGTCTCCACATCCTCGCTGCCGCCTTGTGGAATCCCGGTTTCGAGTTCTTTCCCAGAGAGCTGCTCGTCCTTTTCCCCAAAGGCTCTCCTACGTCCGAGTTTGTTGTTCTCGTCCTTATTCTGCTCCTTCTGTTTGAGTTCCTCATTTTCCTTTTGCAGCGCTTTATAATCTTCAGCTGCTTTTTCAGCTGCCTTTATCAGCGCTGCAATGCGGTTCGTCTTGACGATGTCATCCACGATAACCTCACTAAAGATGTTCGAGATGTCGCTCGGACTGAAAGCGCCACACTGGTACAGGAGGTTGTACTTATGAAGTCTCTGGACAGGGATCTCGGTTTCCATCACCGGGCCTCTTTGTCTACGGAAGCAAGGCTTGCGCTGGCCTTCTGAACGGCATCCTGATAGGCGCGGAGAGCCTTCCTCAGCTGTGTATTCTCATTCCGCAGAGATGCATTTGCCTCCTCCAGCTCTGTTATTCTGGAAATCAAAGTTTTCGTCGAACCTTCAGCCCGAACAGAGTTTGCCTGCTCTGCTGGTGCGTCGGAGGCCGATGCCTGCTTTCGAACGTACTTCCTGGTGGGCACAACCTCCCCTGTAACGGGATCAAGCTTCCCGATCAGCTTCCGGTCTGTCTTGTGCTGTTTAGCCTCCTTGTCCCAATAGCTGTGTGAAGAATAAACGTATACCGTATCCCCCTGTCTCAGATGAATGGTACCCATGTCAGACCTCCTGAGAGCTGCTTATCAGTTCTCAGGAGTATAGTAACATATCTATACCCTCTTGTCAACCGAAAATAAGGGTATAGATATCTGAATATTTATACTCCCCACTGAAGTAGCCTGAAAGTTCAAAAACCGCGTGTTTTCAGGATCTCTGGGATTCTGCGGCCACCTGATCAGGCATGTCGATGTGCGGGTATACTTCGCGGATGGTACCGTCAAGTGCGATTCCGCTCATGAGCTGACGGTACTGCTCCGGAGAAAGAGATCTGGCTTCGTCCGCATTCCTGGGATACTGGAATGAGTTTCCCGGCGCAAGGCGAAGCGTATAGAGCACAGTGCCGATTCCCTCGAAGCAGATCCCCTTGATCGTTCTGGCAGATCTGCCACGAAAAAGATAGAGAACTCCACGGTCCGTTGGATCCAGGTGATAGTTCAGCATGACATAAGCGGAGAGTCCATCAACGCCGCGGCGCATATCCACCCTCTTCGTGCAGAGAATGATCTTCCTGAAGCCGATGCCGTCAACAAACATGAAAAGCCTCCTTAAGCATGGAGAGGGTCTCGCGCCGGACAGAAGAGTAGAGATAGAGCCGACAGGACCGTGTCTCCAGGATAACTTCCGGAGACACGGCAGGCCCTCCCGGCCTGCCTGGAACAGATCCGGCATTTCCTTCTTCCGGTGTACCGGTGATCCGCGGAAGATCAGAGTGGTTCGACCGGCTGCGGGAACCCGAGTCATCAGCAGTACCCGGTTCCGAGCCTATTGTATTGACATCAGGGCGTGCCTGTCCGTTTACGATGTCGGTGATGTCTACGAAGTTCTCTGTCTCTGGCACTGAACCAGAGGATGCCTTCCTGTTACTGGCGTCCGTCTCCCTGATCACGTTTTTCCAGTAGTAGAAGAGTGAGGCGTTGATCTCATGCTCCCTGCACCATTGTGCAATCGACATCAGCTTCGTTTCTCTGTTCTCGTACGCATTGATGATCGGCCTCCAATAGCGAAGCTTCTCCTCACGAACCATCTGCTGTCTCTTGTCCATAAAAAAGCCTCCTCTGTAGAACGCAGCTAGTAGTTTCCTAGCCTCATTCTACAGAAGAGGTTGATCCGGGTCATGGTACGTCCGTTGTTACGCTTACTATCATTCCGGGAAATGTGATTGATCTTAATACAACGCTTACCCTAATGGCTGACGTCACAGACACCCTTGATATCGTGATTGATTCCCTGGTATTGGATGCCGGATATGTCTCGCAGGAGCTGGTCAGGTTGATCCACAAAGGCACCGCAAAAACCATGATCGCCCGCATGCCTGCCAAGAAGGGATACCCATTCAAGACACTCTACTGGAAAGTCAAGGATGAGATCTTTCGGGGTAAGTACGAGTTTCTTATGCGAGATCATATGTACTTTGGTAAGCAGATCCCGCAAAAGATCTTCGAATGCGAAGAGTTCTGCTATGTATATGTAGACAAGGAGAACGCTCTCCAGCATCTACGGGATTATATCGAAGAACATGAAGACGAATACTACGCCATGTCCGACAAAGATAAGGATTGGTATAACGTGAAGTTCGGTTATTTCATCCTGCTTTCGAACCGGGATGAGACACCAAAGCAGATCCTTACGGAATACTTCGAACGGGAAAACATCGAGAGTGTATTCAAAACCAGCAAGGAGTATCTCAAGCTGCTTCCGCTGTCCAAGTGGACAGATCTGACCGTGCGTGGAAAGATCCTACAGGACATCATTGATACCATCATCGATTTGCAGATGCGCAAGCAGATTTTGCCAAGCGGGCTGTCTTGTTCCACGGTCATCGGAAAGACGCAATCCCTCATGTGCCATCTGGCGAAGGGTAGGAAAGCATATGTGGAGCAGCCAAGCAAACAAGTAAAAGAGTACTACAAACTGTTTGATATTAAGGTCCCGAGTGAAGTTGATATATCGATATTTAAATTAAGCATATTTGCGTTAGATAGAAAAGTGTAGTGCTACTATTTTGCTGATCTAAGGATCAATCGGTGAGATTTTTTCTCTATCTTTCATCCACCTCATCAGATGACAGTTCAAAGTCCTGCGATGGGTTAGATAATAAAAAGCCGCCAATGTACATTTGATTACATCAACGGCTCACGATCATTTCTTCTGTTTTATCAGGCTTAATTTTTCTTCGTGTCTTTAATCTTATAATAATCTTTCAGATCCACATCAATTCGAACTTTTGCATCTGGTTTTCAGTTGCTCTTCTGTAACAACGTCACACATTCGACACGCCCCGAGACAGCGAAAAATATAATTACACTGCCGACTGTCTGTGAGAATTGGTCGAATTCAGGGCACAGTGTGTGGAAACTGGTCTATTTCAAAACACTGTATGTGCGAATTGATCAAGAAAACAGTGTTTACTGCTGACCATTGATTATATTTTTGTAAACAATAAGGAACCAGAAAACTGACATTTATACAATCCAGCTTTCCGCATCATATACGGATGCAAACTTCACAAATGCGTCCATTGCTTCATCCATCAGCTTTTCAAAATTAATTCCATTTTCAAAACAATAAACCACGACAAGGATATCATGGGCTTCTTCCGTCACCATCGCCCGTGTGGAATCAGACATTGATGAACCGAAAATTCCTTCATCATCAGCCAGCACAAGCATATTTTCCATGTCGAGAAAGCCTTTCCCGATTCCAATATATCCTTCGCCATGTTCCGCTTTGCGCAGCCTAATCGGCCCATGGATATTATGTAGATTATATGACCCAACAGACAGGCCGCTTTCTACTGAAATAAGGTTATTGACATCAACCACAGAATTAATATGATACAGTTCATCACCACGATACACTCTGCGAATCAGAGCTTCTGATGAGGCCCTGTATCTTCCGGGATTCCTGCCAAACGCTTTATAAGCCGCACGGCTGCCTCGGATACCAGGAATTTCACTCCACTCTCTGCCCTCAATTTCTTCTCTGATTTTTGGTAAGACTTCCTCGTCCATATATAACCCATTGTGCCCTTTGAAAGCGCTCTACACATTCCCCGTAGATTACCTTCCCGCTCATTGCAATACGACTTGAGTACACCCCGCTCAGCTTTAATAGCCGGAAGGGAACCACGCGAGATGAAAAATGTTGGGAATTCATTGGTGTGTCTTGAAAAATAGCCAAATATGATATATGATTTAGCCACAAAGAGGTGATGTCATGCAGATCGTTCCGATGAGAGATTTGAAAAACACCGTGGAAATAGAACGGAAGTGTGCAGAAGAGAACGGCCCTGTCTTTGTGACAAAGAACGGATACGGCCGTCTGGTCGTTATGGATATTGAATATTACGAAAGAACCATGCAGTCCATGGAGGAAGCCCGCATGATCAACCGCGGGATTGATGATTATGAAAAGGGAAATGTTACGGATGGGAAGTCTTCACTGAAAAAACTGAGGGAAAAGCATGGCATCTGATCGATACAACTATGTCCTGACGGAAATAGCGGAATCAGATGTCGATGAAGCCTTTGACCATATCGCCAATGAGCTGGTAAATCCTGATGCTGCCTCTGCTTTTGCCGATGAGCTGGAAGAAAAGCTTGAGGAAATCTGTAAGGCTCCAAAAACAGGCCGACCCGTTCATAATCCTTATCTGAAGAGGGATGACGTCCGGCGTGTTCTGGTGAAGAACTATATTGCTTATTATCTGGTTGATGAAGAGGAAGAACAGATCGTAGTGCTCCGTGTCGTCTACAACAGGCGTGACCGGGACATGATCCTGAAAACCATTTGAGAAAATCATAACCACCTGTGTTAACCTGTAACGGTATGATTTAGGTACGCTACGGATTGCTTGTGGTTTTTGTAGCTTCCTGTAAAGGAATAGTAAACTGCGCTAAATCTACACCCAGTTTGTTCCCCAGCGTCTGTACTGACCGCTTTACCGGCGGAATGGTCCACTTTTCATCAATCCTGCATGCACTGATTTTCCGCAGCGTCTGAATCAGATCCTTGAGAGAGATATCCTTCGACTGTCCAATCGAGTTGATCTCCTCTATGGCACTGATTCCAATTGTGCAGGACAAATGGTTTAGGAAAAGCCACGCTTCTTCGGATGAATTATCTCTCATGTAGGATGACTCATAGTCGAGTGTATCGTCATAGGTCTTGAAATACTGTTCGATGTTCTGACGTTGCTTCCAGATTGCGTAGATCTGTTCACCATTCAAATCCGTCCGGTTCGTTTTGATGGTAATGGTGCCCATTTCCTGTTTGTCGGCAAGTACATCCTTTACTGTAAGGGGGGCCAATTCGGCAAGCTGCTCATCTGTGAGCCTGCCTTTGTTGTTACTCCGACGCTTTGCCTCTCTTGAGCGGCTGGCCTCTACTGTGTTGTTATGCTTCTCTGTTCTGGATGCTAAGTCAGAAATTTCATCTTCGAAGAGCTGAGTGTCGAAAAACAAATATATATCGACACCATTTTCACTGGATATCTTTTTGGACTGCACAGCCCGGTTGTGATAATTGAACAGATCATCATAATCCGATGGAGAGGACGGAACCTTTCCGCTGACATACTGATTTCCGCGCTTGAGCGGTTCGATGTATTTGAGCCCGCTGTCTTCCAGGATTTCGAAGCTTTCGCTGCTGGCAAAACCCTTGTCCGTGACAACCGTTACGACATTGCCGTTTCCATTGAGACCGCTCTCCTTCAGGATGTCCGTATACGCACTGATATCCGGGGTGCTTCCGATGTACTGCTTATAGTAAGCAGGGAACCCGGTGTTTTCTCCCAGGGTATACAGATAAATCACGTTGATCTGTGGCTTGTATCGGCATTTTGAGTCATACCCGATTTCTGCATTTTCCATAGTCTTGGAAGCGGATAGAAGCCTATGGCCGTCAAAAAGGATAAAACGGTCACCCATTTGGTTCAGGGATTCTTTCATATAGGATGAGATCGAGTTTCTCTGGTGTCCGAGTTCTGTAAGAAAGTTCTTTACAACGGGCGGTGTAAACACCATATCCGGATACAGATAGGACAGGATGCTGTTCTCATAATGGACTTCGAGTCTTCTGAACTTGGCATCATAGATTGTTCGCAGCAGCACGACCGTATAGATCATCTGCCAGTTGTCCGGGAAAAAACTTTTCAGTCTGTCCCGCATTTCCGCGGTACGCTGATAAAAGTAATTTACTGCTCCGACTTCCACAACATCATTCAGGTGATAAGAAGGAAGAGAGGCCCTCAGAATTTCGGCAGTCTTATTCCTGCTTGGCACAAGACCACTCTCTGTGATTTTGCCAAGACATCTTCCGGAGACCTTTCTTGAGCGCTTGATCTTTGGATCATACTTGCTGGTACGTTCATACAGGTACCAGTGACCGCTGATATGCTTGATCTCGGTATTGGCAGGCCTTTGAAAATTGACCACAAAATCCGGTTTTGCATTTGAAGCAACTGTGCTCATTCCACTTTCCTCACAGCGTACCTAATTAGGTATGCTATAAATGTAACACAATTGTGCTTGCAATGCAATTTCTTTTACACGAAAAACGTTGAGATATTAATGAAAATCGGGATTGCTTTTAGCTTACCTAGTTGGCGTAATAGCGTCCCTAAGTTTATCGATACAGATTAAGATCACAGGCGGCGGTGCAGATGATGATTCTGCACCGCTTTCTTTTCTGCTCCTGGTCAAATAGCGTTCCCACAGTCTCGACCTCCGAAAAATAGCCTTTCCACAGACACAACCTGCCCAAAATAGCAAAGCCACAGTCTCGCCCGCCAAAAATTCATCAAAATAGCCTTTCCATGGTCACGCCAGAGCGACTTTCACATTTTCCCAGACAGAAAAAGCGGCACCGGCCTCTCTTTTCAGAAAGACTGGTACCGCAGAAATAGCTTAAACACGGGCTTTTCCGGGTCTTTTTTAGTTCTGCCGAATTAGCAGAGCGACTGTCTCGACGTGCCCCGAGACAGTAGAAAAAATAATCATACCGGTTCATGCTATCTGAGAATTGGTCAAGATTGGGACATGCTGTTCGGGAATTTGTCAGAAATATGATGTTGCCCCATTACCTTCAATTATATCAGCATCATTGCAAAACACATTGAACTGGAAGTTAGCGATTTCTTTTTCCAGTATTCTCTGTCCCACGGATTTCCTCATGATAGAAATAATCTACGATCACCGGATGCCCCTGCGGGACTCTGCCATAAGGCATTTCATTATCCACAAAGGCACAATCATATTTCTTGGCCATTTTCTCAGCTTTTACTTCAAGTGCTTCAAAGTAGCTGCGATTATGCTTGTTATAGATCTCGTCGTAAAGTGGTACCAGATCAGGATATTTTCCGGCGATATAATCCATAATCGTCTTCTTGAAGCCGCCCCGAAGATTGAGGTTTTCGAGCCAGAACAGATCACACTGATCCTTTACCCGCTCAAAGATTGCTTCAAAATCCGTGATACCGGGGAATACCGGGGATACGAAACAGACTGTACGGATACCTGCTTCATATACCTGCTTCATAGCAGAGATACGGCGCTCAATGCTCGAAGCAGAGTCCATATCATTCTTGAAATTTTCATCCAGTGTGTTGATCGACCATGAAACGGTTACACGTCCAAGCTTCTTCAGCAGATCAATATCCCGTACCACAAGATCCGACTTTGTGCAAATCAGAATATCTGCGTCACTGCCGATCAACTGCTTCAGAAGTTTTCTGGTATTCCCGAATTGCTCCTCCTGTGGATTGTAGCCATCTGTCACAGAACCGATGACCACCCGCTGTCCGGCATATTTCTTCGGATTTTTAATTTCCGGCCAATGCTTCATATCAAGGAAAGTGCCCCATTCCTCCTTGTGCCCGGTAAAGCGTTTCATAAAAGAAGCATAGCAATACTTGCAGGCATGTGTACAGCCCACATAGGGATTGACCGAGTAACCGCCTACCGGCAGACTAGACTTAGTCATGATGTTCTTTGTTTCCACCTCACGAATGAGGATTCCATTTATTACTTCTTCCATGATTTCTGTACCTCTAACACTTTATTAAATTCTTCCGGCATCTCCTGAATCATATTTTCATCCCCTATGATAGGGACAAGGTCTTCCTTCATAAACACCGGAATGCCGAGCCTATGTGCCTGGTCCGTCAGAGACCATGCCCATTCCGGCTTCGTATGAATCTTCCTGCTCTGAGCTCCGGTCATGGTGCCCACAACAATCCAATTGATTCCGGAAAGGTCAACTGTGCCGGGATCATCGAATAACGGCTCAAAGGTAACATGGTAATGTTTTGCTCTGACGTTTTTACGAAGTGCGTCGATACGCCACAGTTCTGCTTTCCTCGTCACCGTAACGCCAAACCATGCGTTTTCCAGATCGATATCAAAATCCAGCAAATCAGGTCGCTTGGTAAGGAACAGGAACTGATGCTGTGGATTTTCACGGATCTTTGCAAATACCTCGTCTCTCCATTCCGGCTTCCATCCGGAGAGATCGCTCATCCCGGTAAGAAGAAAATTCTGCGGACGTTTCTTTTCCATCATCCTGAGCTTACCCGGAAAGAATTCAGGGTCAGCGAAGTCATCAATCATATGCCAGCGTTTCACGTTGTTGCGGGCATAGCAATATGTACACCCCACTGTGCAGCCAATGACGATATTCATGTTCTGAATCTGATCTTTGATACAAATACTCATGACTTCTGCCACTCCTCAAGATTCTTTCTGATGCGGTCGAGGAATTCCTCAAACTGGGTAATTTCTTCCTCAGAAAAACCTTTGTAGTAAATACTGCCCATCTCATCAGATACAGAATCGTACTCGCCCTTTAAGGCATGTGCTTTCTCAGTCAGAAACAGAAGTGTTTTCCTTTTGTCCGTTTTAGACTGAACACGGCTTATCAGCCCTTGATTTTCCATTCTTTCCAGCATCGTAGTAAGAGATGTTATCGCTAATCCGCATTTAGTCGAGAGTGCCCTGATTGAGATACCATCCTCCTGCCACAGCACATAAAGAATACGTCCCTGGGCTCCATTAAACGCATCAATATTCTTTTCACTAAGAATCTTCTCGAAAATCCGGTCTCCAAGCTGTTTTATTTTGGAGACAAGAAATCCTCCATTCATTTCCATACAAAAGCTCCTATATAGTAGTTTATTAAAAACATACTATATAGGAGCTTTCTTGTCAACAATTTATATCTTAATAGGTAAATCCTGATTTATATCTTGAAATACATATCTTGTCTTCTTCCAAGCAGATTTGAAATCAGTGGCAATTATATCCATTTCTCATTAGCACAATTTCGATATTTAGTATATCATGTTGGGAATTCGTGAAAAACAGAAAAGCCGTCCCGATAGTCCGAGACGGCAAAATACTGTCAATATTAAATTGTGATGTTTTCATGTGCACCGCCTATCACCGTGATGGTAAGCTTATCGGGAAAGATCTTGATCTCCTTAATAAAGTTTCGAACCAGTTTTTCATCATAAGCGAGCACCTTATCCTTGGACTTCTCGATGGATTCGCGGAGAGCCTTGATGCGTTCCTTATCCCGCTCTTCCACTGCCTGCCCAGCTTCAATCTCTGTCTTTCTGCTTCTTAACTGCTGTACTCTTTCAGCAAGTCCTGTGATGTCCCGATGTGCTTTCACTCCGGCGAGAATATCCTTCTGCAGGTCAGCGATCTCTTGGTTGATATCCTCTAATTCAGTAGCCGGATTTTCTCCGAGCAGATTCATCACTTCATTGCTGATAGCCTCGTACTTCAAAGAGGATTAAAGCGATGGGAGGTGATGCAGATTGAATATTCCGGACGTTTGGGCCCAGTCTTCCGCGAGTCAGAGCCACTTTTCCGTTCATCGTTGAATCGGCGTTTCCAGATTGACAGAGCCACCTATCCGATGCTCAGAGCATAGCACTTTCCGCAGGTCTGCCAGGCTTCCGCACTTGGGAGCATACCCAATTCCGCAGACAGAGCAGATGTTTCACATGCGAGAGCATCTATTCCGACGGTCAGCGCATTGTTTCCTTCCGCCATTCAGATCATCATCGGTTCCGATTTTCAGAGCAGTTCTGCTTTCCGCAGTGAGGGCATGAATTCCGAAGATCGGAGCCATTTCTATTTCACATCTCAGAGCAATTCTTCCGCATTCGGAGCATGCTTTCCGCTGCATGTTTCCAGTAGCATTCCGGCTTTTGAGCATGGCTTCCATAAGGAGAGCCATCGGATTTCGACATTTCAGATGCAGAAGCACGCAATTATCAAGCTTTCTCTATAGATAACTATTCTACAGAATCAAATCAGTATATACTGATTGTATCAGCGCAAAAAAAGAAGAAAGGTCCAAGCTCAGCCAGCTGCCCTTTCTTCAACGCATCACAACTGTTACCAGCAGTTGTGAATCATCCTTTTGAGGACAGCCCTATGATAGCCGAATACCAGAACAAATTCAATTCTGCGATAGTGGAGACACTCCTTGACATGGACGCCAGGTCACAGTCTTCGCTTGAGCATCTCATAAACGTTGTCGGGCAGAACCAATACGACCGCGGAGTGATCACGACCGATCCGGCAACCTCGATTATGCCCATGAGGGTCTCAATACCAAGACGCTATTCGCGTGCAACGGGCAAGCGTTACACCATGCTTCCCTGCTTTCTGCTCCCGCACTATCAATACACCAAATCGTTCATCTTCCTTACTCTTTACTGCTACAAGTGCAGGCGGTGCCAATCGGTGCGGGATCTCTGCAGCCGGACGGGAATCGCGGTTACAACCCTGTACCGCTGGAAAGCCGCCTTTATGCAGGACCTGAATTGTCTGATTCTCCGGTCTCTTCTGATTGTGATCAGATCAAGACAGATTGCACCGCATCCGGCGCATACCAGATGCCGAACAACTGTTCTGTGCCAGATAACGGTAACTGACAGCCTTCTGACCCTCCGATATCATGATAGTGAGCCTAAAACGAAGACGCTTTAGGTCCGCTCACTGCAGTGACAACACCTATAAGACCAACTGGCCGGTAACCAGTCTGTATAATCGACTTCTCTGGCTGATGAAGCCTGGTTGAAGTGCGTTCATGGAAAGGAGGCGCTCATGGCCAGGAAAATCCCGGTCAAAATAATTGTTCAGCTGAAGGATGCAGGCATATCCCAACGCATGATCGCTTGTACAAGAAAGGTCTCCCGAAACTCGGTATCAGAAGTCTTTCGTATCGCGGATTCGGAGGAAATTCACTACCAGGATATAAGCACGCTGGATGATGCCGCTGTCTACAAAAAGTTCTTCCCCAACAAGGACGCTGACAGTGCTGCTTTTGCTGTACCGGACTACGAATACATTCACAATGAGCTGCGCAGGAAAGATGTCACCATGGCATTGCTCTATCAGGAATACCTCGCCAAGTGCAATTCAGAGGGGCTGCTTCCTGTCGGAAAAACCAAGTTTTACGATGATTACGATGAATTTACCCGTCTGAACGAACTGACCAACCACCTTGATCATAAGCCCGGGGAGGCGGTCCAGGTGGACTGGGCAGGCGATACCATACATTACACCGCCCTGGACGAAAAGAAACAGGTTAAGGTCTATCTCTTCGTTGCGGCGCTTCCATACTCCATGCATGCGTACCTGGAGCCCTGCGGTGACATGAAGATGGATACCTTCATCCTCGCCCAGGTGCACATGTTCAATTACTTCGGCGGAGTCACCCGAAAGATCATCTGTGACAACCTCAAGGCCGGTGTCGTGGAGCATCCCAGGGAAGGAGAAATCGTCCTTACAGACCTGTACGAATCCTTTGGAGAGTACTACTGCTGTGCAATCATGCCGGCAGGGGTCAGAAAACCGAAGCAAAAGAGTTCTGCAGAGGGATCGGTCAACACGCTTGCGAATTCGTTTATCGGTGCGACGAGGAACAAAGAGTATCACTCCCTGGAGGAGATCAAGGAGGATGCCAGGAAGTGGCTCGAGGCATTTAACCGTAAACCCTTTCAGAAACGCGAGGGCTCCCGGTACGAGGTATTCATGAGTGAGGAGAAGGGAGAGCTCCGCGCGCTTCCTCCCACGCCATTCGAGATCACCCATTGGGAGATGGGCTACAAGGTGCAGAAGGACTTCCACGTCAGGTACAGGCGGAACTCTTACTCCTGCCCTTACCAGTACTACCGGAAGAAGGTAGACCTGCTTGTTTCAAGTACCACCCTCACGATCTACTACAAGGGAGCAAGGCTC
Organism: Lachnospiraceae bacterium; assembly: GCA_022483465.1. Taxonomy (GTDB): domain Bacteria; phylum Bacillota; class Clostridia; order Lachnospirales; family Lachnospiraceae; genus CAG-791. The sequence continues at coordinate 1,602,329 of JAKVNF010000001.1, forward strand.
ACCTCGCATCCGCTGTTTCCGTCGTTTGCAAAGAACAAGTACTCTACGCATCCGGAGGATATGCCGCCGCAGTTCCAAAACCTCTCCCCCTGGACAGAAGATCGCTATAGGAGCTGGGCCAAGTCAATCGGGCCGCATACCAGCACCGTCATTGACATGCTCTTCCGAAGCGTGAAGATCCCAGAGCAGGCGTATAACTCCTGCCATGCGGTGCTCGCATTGAGCAAAAAGTACTCACCGGAACGGCTGGAAACCTCCTGCGAAATCGCCTTGTCACGCGGAATTCCCCTGCCGCGGTACCGGATCCTGAACACCATCCTCTCTGACAGCCAGGATATCGTGTATCGGGAAAAGGAAGCCGCTTATGAGAAGGAGCAGGGACAGAAGGCAACAGGAGGCTTTCTGCGGGGGAGCAGTTATTACCAGAATGCATCTGGAAATCACAGTGCGTCTGGGCAGGTTCAGAGCAGTTCAGACGGTCAGAGCAGTAAGGAGGCAGCTGCCAATGGCAATGCTTGATGCAGAAACCGACCGCAAGCTCCGGGTGCTGGGCGTCCCGGAGATGGTTGTTGCGTATCAGGAACAAACGAAATCCATGGATCGGGTCAACCAGCCGTTTGAGAAGCGGCTTGCTGAACTGGTCGATGCAGCCTATCAGGCCAAGTACAACGAGAAAGTAGAGCATCTCCTGAAGGCTGCTCATCTCAGGATTCCCACTGCGGATGTCACTCAGATCCTGTACGACGATAAGAGGCCATTCAGCAGGGAGCTTGTGGATGAACTCGCCACCTGCCACTTCGTGGAGCAGCACACGAGTCTGATCATCCAGGGTTATCCCAGCTCAGGCAAGACTTACCTGTCCTGTGCCTTCGCGAAAGAGGCGTGCAAGAAGCACTACAAGACCGCTTACATCCGGATGAGTGATCTTCTCAGCGCTGATGAAGAGGCACGCATATCCGGGATTCGCGAGGAGAAGCGGCTGCTGCGGAAGTACAGCCAGTACCAGGTACTCGTAATCGACGAATGGCTCACCACTGGCGTAGATGAGGATGAGGTTCGCTTTCTATATGAGTTGGCAGAGCGCCGCTTCGACTCCACCAGTACGATTTTCGCCACCCTTCATGACAAAGCCGAATGGCTGGCCTGTCTTGGAGAGGGGGCCCTCTCCGAGTCGATCATCGAGAGGTTTACACACAATGTCATCGTACTGAACACTGGAGAGAACGACTTCCGGGCAGTTTTCGAGCACCGGGATCCGCCATCTCTGGGCTCCTTCGGGGCGACAGCCAACTGAAGGTGGCACTGAAGAGCGGAAACAGAGGTTTAATTCACGGAAGGCATGCTCCGTCCACACGACGGAGCATGCTTCATTGTTCCGGAATACTCATGCAGATGAAGATTCTGCATCGCTTTTTTTCTATTCCTGGTCAAATAGCCTTTCCACAGTCACACCCCCCGAAAATAGCAAAGCTACAGTCTCGCCAGTTAAAAATTCATCCAAATAGCCTTCCCACAGTCACGCCAGACCAACTTTCACATTTTTTCTAAAAGAAAACGCGGCACACGCCTCTCTTCTCAGAAAGACGGATGCCGCAGAAATGGCTTAAAAGCAGCGTTTTATTAGGGACCCCAGCATAAAACTACATAAGCCGAAGCTTCAAGCGGGAATAAGAACAGTTCCTGGCAAATCAGCCAAGGACTGTTCTTTATTTTTGTGCTAATTTTCTAGGAATATTGCTTGCTATATTCCGGGCACAGAGTGATGTATGTACTACCAAAACAAAGGAGGTACATACCATGAAGCTTACATTCAACGTAACCAAGGAAAACAAGAAGGCATTCGCAAAGGCCATCGAAGCGATAACCGGAGAAAAGGCAGTTTACCAGTTCACCCCGACCTACGCCTTCCAGATCGGCGACCTTACCGTAAACCGGGATGCAACCCTTACTGCTCCAGACGACAAGGACATCGGGAGCCTGCTCGAAGCCCTAAAAGCCCAGGGGTATGAACTATCAGAAACCGAGGGAGCCCCGGAAGAAAAGCCGAAGGAAGAAGCACCTGCCGCAGACGAGAAGCCGGAAGATCTTGAGGAAGTGCCGGAGCTTACGGTAAGCCTTCCGCTTACCACTGCAAACGTCGGAATCCTCACGAGCATCCTCTCCTCCAAGGGGGACCTGATCCGGCACGCCCTCGGGGTCACAGACCTTCGAATCAATGTCACCGAGGACAAGATTGAATTCCTTTGGTTCACCCGGGAGCTTACTGCCGAGGAAGCCAAGGCCTATACCACTTTTCTTTCCCTGCTATGCAAGTTCTCGAAGGAACTGAAGCACGCCAGCAGCAGGCCGGTCGAAACGGACAATGAGAAATACGCTTTCCGCTGCTTCCTTCTCCGCCTCGGCTTTATCGGACCGGAGTACAAGGAAGCAAGAAAGATCCTGCTTCAGAACCTGACCGGTAATTCAGCATTCCGGCATGGTGCTCCTGTAAAAGTGGAATCTACTGAGGCGCTGAAGCAGGAGGTGGCAGAATGAGATTTCCAAGCGAAGAAGAGATCCGAAACCTTCGTGAGCACTACCCGACAGGAGCCAGAGTGGAGCTCCTTGAGATGCAGGACGAGCAAGCCCCGCCGATCAGAACCAAGGGAACTGTCCGCTGCGTGGATGACATCGGAAGCATCGGAGTGAACTGGGATAATGGGAGCAGCCTGAGCGTGGCTTTCGGAGCAGACTGTTGCCGGTCGCTGGTGCCGGAGTTTACACAGACAGTACGGGATCAGATCCTGAAGATCCGTGAGAGTGGTGAAAGCAACATGCTCCTCATACCAGCAGTCCAGCGGATTGCATCCGATCTTGGGTACTATGAGCTGGTGATCTTCATTGAGGATCACAGGAAAGCCTACGTGACCTTCATCATGACGGGGCACGTCTAAGATCCACAGGTTTTGCACAAGAATTTTGTGCAGTTTATGGCCTCCATTTCCTTGCTATATATCGCCTGCAGAGTGATATATGTACATGCCAAAGGAAAAGGCAAACAAGCACAAAGCAAGGAGGACAAAGCCATGACAAACATTTTCGAAGAAACCTACAACCGCATTCAGAAAGCAAAGAAAGCCTACAAGGAAGCCACTACTGCAGAGGAGAGGGACACCGCAAGAGAAGCCGCGAAGGAAGCCGAGGACAAGATCGATGCGATGGGTGACATCGCCTGGAAGATCTGGAGGGCCTACGAGAAATCAAGAGACAACGAGAACGAGATCCTCGATTTCGACGACATCATCTGGGACCGGGATGTGGAAGCCCTCACCGCCTGCATGAAGGAGAACGGCATCAAGGCCTTCACCTACTCTTGCCGGGCAACCGATGCGGTCGAGACGCTTTGGCTTTTTAAAGAGGCAGGCTGCACGATCGGCGAGATGGTTGAGGTCAACCTCCGGAAGGACTTTTTCGGAAAAGGCTACGAAAAGGGCCACGCCTTCAGAATGACACTGAACTGAAAACGGAAAGGGAGGGAGCCCCGCAAAAGGGGCCTCTTCCTCGTACAAAATACACAGTTTCCGGGGCGGATCTTTGTGACATATATCCGGCGAATCTCCTTGCTATATAGCGCTCGTAGAGTGATATATGTACATGCCAAAGGAAAGGGCACACAAAGAAAACGGAGGACAAAGCCATGTGGAACAAAGGAAGCCTTTTAATACCAACAGACGATGGAGAGAAAACCTGCAGATACTGCGTAAAGACCTGCGGCGAAAAGAGTGAGACCTACGGAATCGAGGACGGCAGGATCATAAAGATGGAGATCAGGGTTGACGGAAAGCAGACCCTCCTCTACGAGAGAGGCTGGGAAGTTGAGCCGGAGGATGAAACAACCCAGCTTGCCTACGCGGTACTTATTAAGAAATTCAACTAAGCTTCAGGAAGCGTTGCTGAAGCGCAGAGTGCACAAACTGCAAAAGAAATTTTGCTGCGGCGGGGGGAGGGAAAAATCCCTGTGGCCAGATCATGGCTGACCGCCGCCCCCTCTTCCGTTAATTTCCGCGAAATTGCAAGAGGGGGTATTCAAGTCCGACACCAGCCTCAAAGCGGCTTATTTCCGCGCTTTATCGTCTATCTAGCAGCGTCATAAAGTTTATATACTTCAGATAGAATCGGCCAATTGTATCGATTTTCGAGTACATCAGGCGCCAGCTTTGTAGAAAGGCGTTAGTAAGAAAACGGGTTGATAAGCAATAAGTGCATCTTGTAGTCATCAAATTGCAAGCAGATTGAGCTCCTTAACATCTCCATAATGGTGTACCTTCTTGGGATTCCTGGATGCAAAGAGAGCGTCCGCAAGTTCCCCAATCGTGGTCCTCTGCCTGTACGCTGCCCGGAATACGAGGTTGTAACGGTTCAAATACTTGGTAGCCACGCCGCGATATTCGATATAGCGGTGCTTGATAAAGGAGTGAAGGTTGTTCACAGTGTTCAGATTGAAGAAACCTGCCGACTCCTTCTTCACATTCATGACCGTGATTCCCAGGATCTTGCCCAGTCTTGGATACACATTCATGCCGTCCGTCAGGAAAAGTGTTCCCTTCTGGACATGACCAGTATAGATATCAACAACATCCGCACTGGAAGGCCTTGCCCGGTTCTCGGATTTCACGATCAGATCGCCAGTCTTGCGCTGTACTGCGGTGCAGATACAGATCTGCTCGTCTGAAAGGCCGCGTTTGGATGCGGGAGTGCCACGCTTGCGGGGCTTTCGACTGGCATCAGGGCCAAATTTCGTACCTTTTTTGGACTCCGGAACGTAGGTTTCATCCGCTTCCACGACATCTTCCACCGTGGCTGGCTGCTCCACCTGCATGTCCTCGAGAGCAAGCATGATCTTATGCCGCATGAAGAACAGACTGCTATGGCTGATCTTGCATCCATGGCTGGCAAGTGACTTGACCGTCTTATCCAGAGAGGTCCCCCTGAGCGTCTCTTCCAGAACCTTGGTCCAGATCTCAGTACCAAAGTGTGAGCCTGAGAGCAAAGTGTTGCTCGTTGTAACAAATGACGTTCCACATTGCCTGCAGATGTATGCCTGTTTTCCATGTTTGTGTCCATTCCTAACAACATGAGCATTGGAATGGCAGATCGGACAATCCAAACGGGGAGCAATCATCTTCTTCGGAGAAGAGGTTGCACTCTCATGGGAGAAGCCCTCCATGAGCTTGTTAACAAGAAGAATCAGGTCGTCCCTGGAAAGATCTCTGGCTTCGGTCAGTATGCGCTCAATGCAGCTCATAGTCTTGCCCTCCTGGCAAGACTATTGTAGTTCAAGTTAGAGAAGGCCGTTGTACAGCAGAATGTACAAAACGGCATATTTTATACTTCTGCTAAAATGCTTTGGAGCTTATCAACCCGTTTTCTTACTAACGCCTTGTAGAAAAATACCGCACCAGAGCGAAACTCTCCGGTGCGGCACATTTTAGAATACATCAGCTATTGGCTGCCAATGCTCATCTGCCATATCTTCGGCAAACACAGTGTTATTGATATAAAGATGGTTATCCTTGTCGCGAACAAATCCCCAGTTCAGTTTATGGGCAGACGCATAGTGCTTGAATGCTTCAAACTTATTCTGAATCTGCCGGTCAATGTTCTTATCCTTTCCTTTTGCCTCTCCACCTTTTGTTTCAATCACCCAGATGGTACCGTCTTTCTTCTTTATGATGTAGTCAGCGTAGAAGAGCCACTGATGCCAAAGCGAATCCAGATATACGATAGAGAAGTATTGCTGACCGCTGTCGCCGTTCTTGTAGACCCAGTCTATATCGTCACGACCTTCGCAATACTGCTCGAACAGCTGCTCAGGGATACTGCGGATCAGCGAGGTGGCAAATCCGGAAGTGTATTCCTTATAAGCGTTGCTCAGATATTCGACTTCTTCCTTCACACCCGGGTCGTACTTGAAGAAGTCCTGATCCGGAATGTGAAAATCCGATACCTTTGGTTCCGGCATGTGCATCTGAATATTGCGCTCGCCCTGCTTGGACGCCGCTTCTCTGAATTCTTCCTTGAGCAAATGCTCATAGTCGATAAAGAAGCGGGCAATAAAAACACACAGATAGCCACCCCGCGCTATTCCGTAAATATACTTATGTTAGATAGGATAACAAATTAGAAATTTGTGGACGAGAAAGGATGTCAATTTTAGAAAAGAATAAAGTGGGGACTTACTATAAGCGAAAACGGAAAAACATTGATTTTTTGTCTGATTATTTGGATCAAAAAATTTTTGTCAATATTCACCTTGCATGTTATTCCAAAAGCTCCGCAGGCGGACATCACAGCCGGATAATCTGCTGCCATACCTTTTGTGTCTCGATATAGCCCGCGTAATGCCGCTTTACATTTTTGCAATATTTTTCAAATTCCGTGGAGATGGTCAGAAAGCGCTCATCCTGAAAGTTTTCAGCCATTAGCGGCACGGCGCGCTCAAGAGAAGACCTTATGGAGCGCATCTCTGTCTCAAATTCGTCTGGCTTGGTAATGTAGCAGAGTAGTGGCTTATACCTCACCCAGCCCACACATGCCTTGAAAAAGCGCGTGACTACCTGAGGCGACTCGGCGGTTATATGCGCAAGATGTATCGGCAATACGCCATCCAGCAGGTGCTGATAGTATGAAAAGCCGTCGTGAAACGCATAGCACGGCACCTTTAGGACCTTGCGGTCCCGGAGCATGGTGGAGAGGAAGGTATCTTCGCCTCTGGCGCCGGGCGGGTTATAAAATGGCAGGGAGCGCAGCGGATCCCGGAGGTTTATGCATAGGTTCGCTCCAGAGATGAAGCGGCAACCGTTTTCCCAAGGGACCTCTATCGTCTCCGGTTTTGCCAATACTGCGGTGGAGGCATAGGTGACTCCGCCTGTGGCCATGAGTTGGCGGATGGTGTCCCAGTTTATTATGTCGTTGCTGATGGCCTCGATAAACAGACGGAAATCCGACTCACCAAGGGTGTTGTTGAAGCGCATCTGCGGAATGGGCGAGATATATCCGCAGTGATAGCCGTTAGTGTAGTCGGCGTCTTCAATCTCCTTGAGATGGTCGTAGAATACACGCTGGCCGCTCCAAAGACACAGGTCGTTGTTGTTTGTGACAGCCATTGGATATTCGTCATCGTCCAGAAACAGCAGATAGTCCATTTTCAACTCTATGGCGGCGAGAAGTATGGCATTACGTTTGCCAGCATATCCGGATCCGAACACGCGTTTTAATGCTTCAGGTGACAAGCTATCCCGCTGCTCTAATTCGGCAAGCTTTCGTGCGGTGTTTTTGGGGCCGATGAATATTATGTCGTCGAATGCGTCCACTATGTCTTGTTTGAGATTTGTAAAGTCCGTGGACTGGGTATTCTGATAGTTGAGGTCGTAGGAAACAAAAAGGCTCAGGTGTACATCGATGTCCTGAGGCAATTCCTTTTTTGTTTCATTCCAAGTGGCTATGTAGGCGTTCAGTACTTTTTTGAATGAGCGTCGCCCAGTGGCAAGGCCTATTCCGAAATCTATTTTTTTCATTATCCAGTTCCTTTCCCTGCGTTTCGACAAAGCCGATACCAGTCTGTTTTTTCATGCAAAAATCACTAATTATAATATAACAAAATATCGCCGCAAAAGCAAATTCGGACGAATGAGGGTTGTGGTCATAGTTTTGCGATATAACTTTTTAAAACATATGATTTTAAGTGGGATAAGACAGTAAAAGGCTTTATAGAGAAAGAAGAATTGATTGTATATTAATAGACTGATTTGCATATCACGAGGAACTGAATTTAGTTGAGAAGACAGCATAACTGTTCGGAGAGGTCAACGGTCGAGATAAACAGGCATAGTTCTCCGTTGACAGTCCCGCCCATCTGCGCTGACGGGTAGTAATCAGGGGGAGCGAAAACCGAATAACACCGCGCCATGAGCCGCAGAGATTTTTTGAAAATCCTGCGGCTTTTTTGCTGCCCTTTTTTCAAAAAGGCGTTAGTTAAGAAACGGGTTGATAAGCGATCGCCTAGCATGAGACCACTAATCCCTCACTTTGAGCTCGAGCTGGGTACACTTCTATCCGTGCTGTGTTGCATCATGTAACAAAGTATCACCTAGATTGCCTAAAAGCATACACCTACTTGCCGAGCATGTGACTATAAATAACAAGGCGTTAGTTAAGAAACGGGTTGATAAGCGATCGCCTAGCATGAGACCACTAATACCTCACTTTGAGCTCGAGCTGGGTACACTCCTATCCGTGCTGTGTTGCATCATGTAACAAAGCATCACCTAGATTGCCTAAACACATACACTCACTTGCCGAGTATGTGACTATAAATAACAAGATAGGCATTATGCGGAGAAGAAAAGAGCTCCAAATGGGGATTCTATATCTTCATCGGACATTATCGCGTCGAGAGTTCACCATGGAGGTTGTGGTATGGAACCCATCAACCCGGTTCTTTACTAACGCCAATAACAAGATAGGCATTATGCAGAGAAGAAAAGAGCTCCAAATGGGGATTCTATATCTTCATCAGACATTATCGCGTCGAGAGTTCACCATGGAGGTTGTGGTATGGAACCCATCAACCCGGTTCTTTACTAACGCCTTCAAAAAACTTTGGCTTAATTTGCAGGTTGGTGATCTAGCCTAATAGGCAAATAGGTCAGTAGCCTTCATATCGCAGATCCTGAAGAAGTCTGAAACGCCGTTGAGCACTGTTTTGACCTTCAGCAGTACCTCATCGGCATGCATTCCTGCATACTTTCTTACCATTACCAGCAGTGCAGCATATCTGTTGATGTACTTCGTTGCCACTCCTCTGTACCCACGGTTCCATTCATCAATCTTGGAATGGAAGGAGTTAACATTGTTCAGGTGGTCGATGGAAGTATAGGACTTGTGATCACCGAGAACTCGGAATTCGCAGTTCTTCCAAGCAAGGACTTTCTGATAGGCAGTCTTGCCATCAATCCAGACAAAGCTATGCTCTGCAAAGTTCGGACTAATCTTAGCAATGTCCTCTGCTTTCGGAGTAGCCATGTTGGTAGCTCTCAGTACTGCGTCTCCTTCTCTCTGGACTGCAGTGACGAGGCATACCTGTTCATCGGAAAGGCCACGCTTTGAGGCTTTCTCTCCTCTGTAGCGCGGCTTAACATCTTCTCGTTTCTCGCCCTTATGGCTGTTCAGAATATACTTCTCGTCCATCTCTATCTCGTTTGAAACCACAGTTTCGCTGGCAATAGATTCCAGAGCGTGCAAGAACTTCATCCGCATTCTCCAGACAGTATAGGTACTGATGCCAAGATTCTGAGCGGTCGTATGAATCGGAACCTGCTGAAGAGTATCCTTGATCAGCTGATCCCATTTGGAACGATCCTGCTGGGAATAGTAGGTAAGCTGTCCATAGTCGACCACAGTTCTGTGATTGCAGGAATGACATAGAAGCATCTGCTTTCCAGAGTTGGCTCTGCCTCCTCTGGTCCAGTTCGGAGTCTCAGAACCGCACTTAGGGCATACCTTGATGCAGTAACTCTGAGAAGTCTTATTCAGGATGGCACAATTCTCCAGATCAGACAGGAGCTTATCCTTCTGATACTGGTACAGACTGGAAAACATACTGGTAATTTTCTGAAGATCTTCGATATCTGACATGGTTTTCTACCTCTTTATACAGGTAGTCTAAGCTGATATCCCATAATCACTGTACCTCATCAGGTACAGTGCTCAAGAAAATCACCAAGTCGCTAATTAAGCTTTCTTTTTTAATGTGTCCAGAAAGGCGAGCATGCGTTCGCGCTTCTGCTGTGACAAATTTGCCATGTAAACACCTCTTCTTTATTTCTCAATCATTACCCGGATCTTTGTCTTATCAGTCTTTTCCAGTGTGTCCTGATCAAGGCAGCGGAGACGTTCTGAACGGATCAGCGCATCCACAGCCGCTTTGCCGTAGCTGTCCAGCGACGCATACATCCGGAGCGTTTCCGAGTAGTCATCAGCTATTGCCCATCTTCCGAGCTGATCGATGCCTTCTTCTGAAAGTCTGGGAGAAGATGCATCATCTGATCGTCCGGTCAGGTAATCAAGCCTGACGTCAAACAAATCGCATAACTCATTCAGTTTATCAAAATCCGGCATCCGCTTGTCTGTTTCCCACATGGCTACCGTTCCTTTTGATACGCCAAGATTATCTGCGAGCGTTACCTGCGTATAGCCGTTCTTTTTTCTCAGTTCTTTTAACCTTTCTCCGATCATAACGAATACCTCCTATGTGAGAATAATATCCTATTTGATGTGCTTTCGTCAACCATATTTTATTTATTTGTAAATATTTATATTGTTTTTGTGAGATACGTGTTGACATAGGTAACGCATTGTGATATTTTCAAAATGTAAAATCTAACATATAGTGAGATTTTAAGATCAACAGAAAGGAGGAACGGGAAATGGAGAAAACCACCATCAGTGTTCAGGAGATGGCCGCTGAAATGGGAATCAGCCTGCCGAAAGCATACGCCCTCGTCAAGGAACCGGACTTTCCGACGATCCGTGTTGGCAATCGGATTCTGATCCCGGTAGAAGCGTTTCATGAGTGGCTTGTCGTTGCTTCCAATAAGAAGAAATGAGTGCATCGAAGACGTCGGGGGAAAGGAGGAAAGGAAAATGATGGAACCGATAACCATTGATGAGCTGAAGCAGAAACGGATCTGGGTCTGCTGGCATTATGAAAAAAGAAAAGATAAGCAGACAAAAGTTCCGATCACTGCATCCGGGATCCATACCGGCACGGACGACAGTCATTCCGGAGACTGGATGACTTATCAGGAAGCCCGTGAAGCTGCCGGGAAGAACGGCTACGACGGAGTCGGCTTTGTAATCCCGAAAGGGTTCTTCTTCCTTGATGCCGATGACAAGCAGCTTGACGATCCTTTCATCAAACTACTGCTGGAGCGCTTCCAGTCGTACACGGAATGGTCCGTGAGCGGAACCGGGATTCACATCTATGGCCAGTGCGATCTCAGCAAACTGCCTGTCGCGGAGACAAATGATGGAAAGCTGAAGATTGATACAGCCCATTATTATGTAAAGAATCCGAACAACCAGCTGGAACTTTATATCGGGGGACTCACAAACCGCTTTGCCGTATTCACTGGGAACGTGATTGCGGATAAGCCGCTTGCCGTCTGCACAGAGGCGCTTCTGACTACATTCAACAAGGACATGCGGAAAAAAGAGCCTGTCCGCTACAGTGAGAAACGCGATTCAGGTTCCGAGGAGGATTTTGACCTGATCTGCTCTCTACGGAAACAGAAAAACGGCGAGAAATTCAAAAAGCTCTTTGACCTGGGTGACTTCAGCGATTATGGATCACAGTCAGAAGCGGATGCCGCACTCTGTGCGCTGATTGCTTTCCGAACCGGAAATGATCCGGAGCGCATCGATCGTATCTTCCGCGATTCTGCCCTGTATCGGCAGAAGTGGAAACGAGAGGATTACCGTACTGCCACGATTCAATATGGAATAGATGCCTGTGGAGGACAGTTTCACCGCTCCGTAATGCCGCATGAAGACTTCATCCGGTTTGACGCAGACGGCATGGCATATGTTTCTACTCCCAAGCTGGTAAAGTACGTGCGGAAAAATCTCATCTATATTCTCGTCCGGGACAGCGGCAAACAGGGACTTCTGAAGTTTGTCTACAACGATGGCGTTTACCGTTTATATTCGAACGACATGTTTATGGGCGAAATCAAGAAATTTATTGCCGCCTATGATGAAGAGCTTGTCTGCATGAGAACTTTGAATGAGACGCTGGGACAGATCAACACAGATCTCAACTATGTCAGCCAGGATGAGCTGAATGCAGACGAGTCGATCATTAACTTCAAAAACGGGCTTCTTCGTGTATCAGAAGACGATCTCGAACTGGAGCCTCACGATCCGGCAATCTACTCCACGATACAGATCCCCTGCGAATGGACAGGAAAACCATCGCCAACGCCGGTATTTGACAAGTACATCAAAACGCTCACGGATAATGACCCGGGCGTAGAACAGCTCTTGTTAGAATTCATCGGCGCATGCCTGTCCAACGTGAAAGGCTGGCGAATGAAGAAAGCCCTGTTTCTTGTTGGAAAAGGCGATACAGGAAAATCCCAGCTTAAAAGTCTTGTGGAACTTCTGCTCGGGAAAGGCAACTTCGCAAGTCTTGATCTGAGAGAAATCGAGGCAAGATTCGGTACGGGAGTGATTTATGGCACGAGACTTGCCGGAAGCTCAGATATGAGCTTTGTCACGGTGACGGAACTGAAAACCTTCAAGCTGCTCACCGGAGGCGATGAAGTACACGCTGAGTTCAAGGGGCAGCAGGGATTTACGTATCGATATAACGGCCTTCTCTGGTTCTGTATGAATCGTCTCCCGCGCTTTGGAGGCGATGACGGACAGTGGGTATACGACCGCATCATGGTGGTCAAATGTCCGAATGTAGTTCCCAAGGAGAAACAGGACAAGCATCTGCTCGACAAGATGTACGCCGAGCGTGATGGCATTGTCTACAAGGCAATTCTGGCCTTTCAGCAGGTGCTCAGGAACGGCTGCCGATTCTCGGAACCGGAAAGTGTCCGTAAAGCCCGGGAAGAATACATGGCGGATAACAATACGGTGATCAGCTTCTTTACCGAATGCATGTGCCGCAAGGAATCCGGCAAGGCCGCAGATGGATGCACCACGAACGCCATCTATGATGCCTACCGTTCATGGTGTGGGAACAACAATAACGGCTATGCCAAGACAGCGAAGGAATTCCGTGAAGCACTATCGTCGTACCTCGGAACTACCTACAAAGATATGACTGTTCATACAGAGCACGGCACCTGTTTCCGGGATTACACCCTGAACGAGGAGGCAATGGAGGACTATTCCGGTTTTCTCCGTTATGCATGACCACAGTAGTGTCAGTTCTGTCAGGAATCCTGACAGTGTCAGCTTTCAAAAAGTCAGTAATCATGCGGGTTTCAGAGCTTTTCTGACAGAACTGACAGTATTTCTTATACCGGCACAGAAAATCAAAAGTTCTGTGTGGAATGTGAAAAATAACAAAAAGGGTGTAGGAAGTACGCTCTGTGGAAATGAAGTTCAGATTTCTGTCAGTTCTGTCAGGAATCCATCGAAAAGCCAGTAACCATGCGGATTCCCGGGCTGACAGTTCCTGAAATTACTGTCAGGCAACTGTCAGTTCTGTCAGCGAAGGAGGTGATGCCCTTGAGGGCCCTTTGATAATGAAAACAGCAATGACTCAGGAAAACAAGCCAGGAAGGAGGAAGTCAGATGATGCTCAGACCATGTTTACCAATCGTGAATTATGATTTGCCGCTGAAGCCGGAAGACCGCAGCTACTTCTCAGATGAGAAATATGAGTGCGTGTCCCTGTTCCGGACCAAACAAGGAGCCCCTGTTCTGCTCCTTGAGCGCAGAGATCCGGCCAGACTGTGCTGGAAAATACAGACCGGTTCCATAGCAATGTATTTTAGAAGTTTCAGCGAAGCCAACGCCTACTGCAAGAGAAATTATTATGACCTGCACGGCAAGCGGCTTCAGACTGTCTAAGAAGGAGGAAATCAATTATGGCAGTATTTGGATTACACAAACCGAACAACGCAGATGGAAGATTTGTCTATCTTTCATCACACAAGACCTATTCCAGCGAGGATTACGCCAAGCAGAACTACAAGCTCTATCTGACAGATGAGCTGGACAAGGACGAGCATGGACGTATTTTCACCTATTACCGTCTTCATGCAATGGATGCGCACTCCCCTGAACAGGCGATGCGCTACAGCATCTGCTGTCCGAAGTGCGGCGCTGTCCTGCGCCAGATCGGAAGAAGTCTTAATTATCACGACCTTGGGCTCTATGAGTGCCCGGAGTGCAGTGCAGAAAAAGAAGGGAGAAACTGATATGGGTATCTATAACGCAGTCGGCGCGGCCTATGAGACCGCATTCTGGAAAGCAATGAAAACACACGTCATTGACCGTGCTACGATGGAGAACGGAAGAAGCACGGATACGGACGCATATTACCTCCCTCTCGGGAAACAGAATGAAATGGAAAACGCGCTCACAAAGGAAGATTCATTCCGCAGTATCGCTACATTCATCCGGGCATATGATCACGACAGCAGGATCCTCGCCTGTGATACCGAGGACACGGCTGCCTTCATTAAGGAAACTGAGGTAATTCCTGCCGTAGACGGACAGCAGGACTTCTCCAAGACCCCGGTTGATGTCTACAAGCTGGCGGCCCTTGTCTCTTTCGATGAAGATTTTGTAAATGATTCTGCCTTTGACTTCCAGAAGTTCCTTCTGAGAAGGTTCGCCCGGGTTATGGGAAAAGGCGAAGAGAAAGCCTTCATCAACGGCACAGGCAGCGATGAGCCGACCGGCATTCTGTATGAAGAAAAGGGCGCTCCGGTAAATGTCGAAACCGCGACGCTTGCTTTCGATGACATCGTTAAACTGTACTTTTCCATTGAATCCGAGTACCGGGATCACGGCACATGGCTGATGAACGACAAGACCGCCTTTACGCTCCGCTCCATGAAAGACAGCTCCGGAAACTACCTGTGGAGAGGTTCGGATGATCTGCTCTTCGGCAAGCCTGTCGTCATTTCCAATTTCATGCCGGATGCGGAGAGCGGGAAGTCCCCGGTTGTATTCGGAGATTTTTCCTACTACTGGATCATCTGCCGTAAGCCGGTGTCCGTCCGTGCTCTGCGTGAGCTGTACGCCCTGCAGAACAAGGTTGGATTTGTCGGGACAGAATATCTGGACGGAAAGCTCATCCGCCGCAAGGCTGCCGGACGCATTCTGGTGAAATAACGGCTCGCATCCGCTCTGTGGCAGACAGATTTGCATGGGGTTAATACCCCGTTTGAATTCGCGTTTTCTTACACGGCAGGGGGCGGCGGTCACGTAGGCGATTCCCTTTTACGATAATGACCGCCCCTGCCCTTTATTTTGCAGAGGGCATTCCGCAAAAAATCTGAAAGGAAGGAGGTACAGCG
Source organism: Lachnospiraceae bacterium (assembly GCA_022483465.1). Classification (GTDB taxonomy): domain Bacteria; phylum Bacillota; class Clostridia; order Lachnospirales; family Lachnospiraceae; genus CAG-791. The sequence goes on from JAKVNF010000001.1 coordinate 1,617,415, forward strand.
GATGAATGCTGAAACGCAACATGTCACCGAGAGAAACATCGGCGGCATTACCTACATCATCGAATCGGTAGCCAGTGAATCCGCTAAAGAGACAGCCTATGACAAAATACGAAAAATAATTGAAAACGAAGCCAAACACATGACAAAAAACGAAAATACAGAGCCAATAGAGAGAGCATCCTGAAACACTTGACTTCTCCGGCACTGGGAGGGATAGATAGACTACCCGCTTGAAGACTGTCGGAAAGGAGGTAACCATGATAAATACACTTGCAACAGCAAGACAGTCTTCTGCCGTACCGGAAAGCGAAAAGATCACTGCCTTGTACTGCCGCCTGTCACAGGATGACAAGTTGCAGGGCGATTCCAACTCCATCCGCAATCAGAAGATGATGCTACAGAAATATGCGGATGAGAATGGATTCCCCAATACAGAGTTTTTCGTTGACGATGGCTTTTCCGGCACAAACTTTGACCGTCCGGACTGGAAGCGTCTGATGGCGCTTGTCGATGAAGACCGTGTGGGAACGATCATCGTCAAGGACATGAGCCGACTTGGAAGAGATTACCTAAAGGTCGGCATGTACACAGAGATGGTTTTCCCGAATGCGGATATTCGCTTCATCGCCGTAAATAACGGCGTCGACAGCGACAGCCAGACAGAAAACGACATGACGCCGTTCATCAATATTTTCAACGAATTTTATGCCAAGGACACCAGCCGGAAGATCAAGGCAGTCAAGAAGGCCAAGGGCGAGGCGGGCAAACCGATCTGCTCGAATCCGCCCTATGGCTATATCAAAGATCCTGGGGATAAAAACCGCTGGATCGTAGACGAGGAGGCAGCAAAAAATGTGAAGGACATATTTCAACTGTGTATTCAGGGATATGGTGTGACAAAGATAGCGAATATCATGACAGAGCGCCATATCCTGAACCCAAGCGCTTATGCCGAGGCACATGGCAGAAAATCACTGACAAAGCGAACTTATACAAGTGATTACACCTGGGTCGGCCCTACAATCTCGCTAATGCTCTCACGTCCGGAATACCTCGGGCACACCGTAAACTTTAAGACGTACACTAAGTCATACAAGAACAAAAAGACATATTACAACGATCCGGATAAATGGAAGATCTTTGAAAACACGCATGAAGCTATCATCGATCAGGACACTTTCGATATTGTGCAGCGTATCCGCCAAGGAAAGCGCAGGATGCAGCCAATCACGGATGAACCATCCATTCTTTCCGGTATGCTCTATTGCGGCGACTGTGGTCATAAGATGTACCTCAAGCGTAAACGTGCTAAAGGACCCGAGAATGACGCCTTTGTCTGTTCACAATATCGCCATTCCACAGGTGCCTGCACCTCACACCAAATCCGGGATAAGGTTGTAAAGCAGATCGTTCTGGATGATCTCCGCCGTGTGACTGCCTTTGCACGTGAGCACGAGGGTGAGTTTGTGCAGATAGTTATGAAGCAGTCTGAATCCGACACAGACCGCGATCTCCGCAGACAGCGCAAAGAGCTGGAAGACGCTCAGAATCGAATGAATCGTCTAGACACTATCGTCAGCAAACTGTATGAAGATAACCTTGACGGTAAAATCTCCGATGAGCGTTTCATGCGGATGAGCGCCGGATATGACAACGAGCAGAAAGAATTGGAACAGCGGATCAATGCGTTGAAGGCAACAATCGGAAAAGAAGAAAAACAGTCTGTGGATATTGAGCGGTTCCTTGCACTGGTACGGAAATACACAGATCTACAGGAGCTGACCGCAGAGATCGTCCGGGAGTTTATAGAGAAAATCTATGTTTACCAGACACAAACCATCAACGGGCATCGGGTCCGCCACATAAAAATTGTCTACAACTGCATCGGGGCCTTCACAGCTCCGGAGCAAGAAAAAAAGGTCTGAGCGGCATACATGCTGCCACTCAGACCATTCTTTTCACCCAACTGGGGTCCCTATGGAAACCCTTAGAACACGGGCTTTTCCAGCCCTCTTTCAATTTGTTCTTGTTAGCAGAGCCACTGTCTCCAC
>JAKVNF010000002.1 GCA_022483465.1 Lachnospiraceae bacterium
ATGCCTGAACTTCCAATAATCTTCTCACTCGAATCCAGTGAGAGTCAAATAGCGAGAGCCGCAAAACGTTGAAAAATAACGGTTTGCGGCTTTTTCTATGCTTGCTTTTAGGACGAAAAAGTGAGACAATACGAGTGAGAAAGTATAACTCGTATTTCGGAAGGGAGGACGATTCATGTATCTCACGACGCCGGTGGGCATTCCGGACGTTAAGGGCATTACGTATCTTTCTAAAAACGGGACTGAGTACGTTCGATACGCCGAGGAACGAAAATACGATAAAGACAAAAAGTATACACTGTCGAAGCACAAGATTATCGGAAAACGGGTAAAGGATCAGTTGGACAAGATGTACCCCAACGAGAACTTCATGATCTATTTCCCGGATCTGGCATATCCGCCGGAAGAGGTGGATCCGACGAGGTCGGTAACAATCAACTTTGGGGCGTTTCTGATCATCCAGAAGGTGATGGAAAAACTCAAAATGAAGAAAAAACTGCTCCAGCATTTCGAAGCAAAAGATGCCGGAAAGATCATGGATCTGATGGCATACTCCATCGTCACAGAGGATAACAAGGCACTGTATTATCCCATCTACACATTCAACCATCCGCTGTTTACGGACAGCATGCATCGGTACAGTGATTCGTCGATTTCGAATCTGCTCGGTTCCATCACGGATGAACAGATCCAGGGATTCTTAAATGACTGGAATGCAGACAGAGATCACAATCAGAAGGTGAATATATCCTATGATTCGACGAACAAGCACTGTCAGTCCGGAGATATCGAAACGGCGGAACCGGGGCATTCCAAGGATGGCGTAAAAGGAAAGATCTTCAATTATGCGATTGGATACGATCTGGATAACAGGATGCCATTGTTCTATGAATGGTATCCCGGCAGTATACCGGATGTTTCTCAGCTTGCGTACATCGTTGGTAAGGCAAAAGGCTATGGGTATAGCAAAGCGACGTTCATCATAGATCGGGGATATTTCTCAGAAGACAATCTGCGGTATCTGGATAAAAACGGTTTGAGCTTCATAATCATGTGCAAGGGTCAAAAGGATCTGATCAGCAAAATGATTCTGGAGCACCGCGGGCTGTTTGAAGAAAAGCGGGATTGCAAGATCAACAACAGTGGAGTCTATGGCATGACGGAAAAGGCTGATCTTGCGGACCGTGAGAGGTATTTCCATCTGTATCACTCCACGTTCAAGGAGCACGTAGAGCGCAAGACTCTGGAGGACAAAATTTCCGAAATCGGGGAAAAGCTGAAAAAGCTCACAGGAAAGAAAGTGACGATTCCGAAGGATTATGAGAATTACTTCGACATCATAATGGATCCAAAAGACCCGGAGGTCTTTGTGACTGCAGTGGAGAAAACAGATGTCATTGAAGCAGAGCTGAAAACGTGTGGATACTTCGCAATCATCACGTCAGAGGAAATGGATGCAGTGACTGCTTACAGGATTTACAAAAGCCGTGATGCATCGGAAAAACTCTTTGGAAGTGACAAGAGCTTTCTTGGGGATGCGACGATACGGGTGGCATCGACAGGATCCGCATCATCCAAGATTTTTATTGAATTCCTCGCACTGACGGTCCGCAGTGAAATCTACAGTCTTCTGAAAGACCAAAAGGATAAGAATGGGGATGACCCGAATTTCATGACAGTGCCTGGTGCGCTTGCCGAGCTGGAAATGATTCAGATGACGAAACTCACAGATGGCCGATATCACATGGATTACGCAGTTACGAAAAATCAGAAAATGATCCTTTCCGCGTTTGGCATGAATAGCGGAACTGTGAAGCGGGAAGCAGAGAAGCTTGCCGATCAGTTTGAGAAATACGATCAGACCGCTGCAGAGAGCAGTGAGGAATAGAAGAGGAGGTTTACGCAATGGAAGAACAGAGTTCATTTGCCCAGATCGATGAAGCAATCAGAAAGCAGCAAGACGCGGTTGATAAAGTAAAGGCGAAATACGATGATGAGCAGAAAAGGCTGAAGGAGCTCCAGAGGAAGAAAGAGCAGAAAGCACTGAAAGCGATCTCCACGGCGATGAAGAAAAGTACGAAAACTTACGAAGAGGTCCTTGCATTCATCCAGGGTTGAAGCTCCAAAAATGAAAAAGTACGGCCCAGAGGCAAAACGTTGGAATTGCCTCTGGGCCGCTTTGTAAAGTCATCACCCCGCTGGAAGTTAAGGTAATGATGGGTCGGAGCAGAAGTTCCCGTTTCTCGCAACGGGGACAACGGCATACCGCTATAAGCAGGTTTTCCATCAGGATCTGATGATCCTTCTCAATAAGATGGAAAACAGCGAGGACGATCAGACCGATATGACAGTCGGTGATAAGCTCGCTTTCATCATGAACGCGCAGGCAGAGAAGAAAGATATGAATCGTCTGAACGTGGATGCCTTCCTTACGTGGGCGGATCAGTTCGATGGGGCAGAACTTTTCCTGCATATGCAGGAGTTCGTTACCCTCTATCTTGGATCTCGGAGGACTACTTCAAAGCCAAAAAAAGAAGCCGCCCAACTGAAAGGGAAGTAAACACGGCTGTGTTTATGCTGCGTGCCAAGCAGCTGGGCTTTTCCTTAGAGGAACTCGACAGTGTGGAGGAAGGACTCGTGATGGATATGATCATCGAATCCGGGAATGACCTCTGTGATGACGAGTACCGGCAGGTCGCAACGCAGCAGGATTTTGACGTATTTTAGTGCTTGATATTTTGCCAGTCTCCGCTATAATAAAAGTAGGAAATACCCTACTTTCATGGAAGGAGGCAGACAATATGGAAGCAACGTTAGATAAGAACACTTTTACGGATGACGCTAAGGTGATGTCGAAAGGGCAGGTGACGATACCCAAAGATGTCAGAGAGGTCCTTGGCGTTGGTAACGGAGACCGTGTGACATTTGTGGTTGATCACGGAAAGGTCACTGTTGTGAACTCAGCTGTTTTTGCAATGAAATACTTGCAGGATCAGCTAAAAGGTGAGGCTGAAAGGCTGGGGCTTGAATCAGAGCAGGATGTTAACGATCTGATGAAATCTATCAGAGATGAGGACTGAGAATGAAGGTATTTATTGACAGCAACGTCCTGTTCTCAGCCGCGCTTTTTCCCGGAAGCGCACCTGCAAGAGCTCTTTACAAAGCAGTAACAGAACCCAATGATGCGATTGTGTGCGAGATTAATATTGATGAGCTGAAGAAAGTATTTAAGAGGAAAATGCCGGAGAAGATATCCGTGCTAAATACATTCCTATCTATGCTTATGACATCCGTCACAATCGTAAAGGTTCCAGAATTAGAAATAGCAGACGAGCAGAGAATCCGGGATGAAAAGGACCGTCCAATCTTCAGGGCGGCAGTTGCATCAGGCGCAGATGTGATCCTGACTGGAGATAAAGACTTTCTTGAGTCGGGAATTACAGATCCCAGAATTGTTTCCCCGGGAGATTTTCTGAAATGAAGCAAATAAATTGTGTGGAGCATCGGTGAAGAGCCGGTGCTTTCTTTTTGCCATGAAGGGAGGAGCAGGCTATGGCAGATCGCATTAAAGGAAGGCGTTAGTTAAGAAACGGGTTGATAAGCGATCGCCTAGCATGAGACCACTAATCCCTCACTTTGAGCTCGAGCTGGGTACACTTCTATCCGTGCTGTGTTGCATCATGTAACAAAGTATCACCTAGATTGCCTAAAAGCATACACCTACTTGCCGAGCATGTGACTATAAATAACAAGATAGGCATTATGCAGAGAAGAAAAGAGCTCCAAATGGGGATTCTATATCTTCATCAGACATTATCGCGTCGAGAGTTCACCATGGAGGTTGTGGTATGGAACCCATCAACCCGGTTCTTTACTAACGCCTAAAGGAATCACAATCGAGCTGGATGGCGATACGACCAAGCTCTCCAATGCCCTGAAGGGCGTGAACAAAGAGATCCGGGACACCCAGAGTAATCTCAAGGATGTCAACAAGCTCCTGAAGATGGATCCCGGCAACGCGGATCTTCTGGCACAGAAGCAGAAGTATCTTACTGACGCTATCGACGCAACCAAGAAGAAGCTCGCCGAGGAGAAGGAAGCCCTCGCACAGCTCAAAGCCGGTCCTCAGACCGAGGAGACGCAGAAACAGCAGGAAGCCTTGACCCGGGAGATCGAGGCGACAAAGCAGTCCCTCGAAGGACTGGAAGACGAGTATAAGAAGTTCGGCTCCGTTGCCAGCCAGCAGCTTCAGGTTGCCGGTGACAAGATGAAAGAAGTCGGCGGCAAGATCAGTGATGTCGGCGAAGGACTCACGAAAGGCATCACGGTTCCTGTCGCGGCTGTCGGCGCTGCTTCCGTTGCCGCGTGGAAGGAAGTCGATGAGGCGCTCGATACCGTCACCGAGAAGACCGGTGCTTCCGGAGCTGCACTGGAAGATATGCAGAACCGGGCGAAGTCCATCGCAGAGACAATCCCTACTGACTTCCAGACGGCAGGCGATGCCATCGGCGAAGTGAATACGAGATTCGGTCTTACCGGGGATGCCCTTGAGGACCTTTCCACGAAGTTTGTGGAGTTTGCGAATCTTAACAGCACCGATGTCAGCACCTCGGTTGATAACGTATCTTCCGTCCTCAATGCCTTCGGCCAGTCGTCGGATGATGCCGGGAACCTCCTCGATGCCTTAAATCAGGTCGGGCAGGCAACCGGTGTGTCGATGGATACCCTCTCGCAGGACCTTGCCAAGAATGCTGGACAGTTTCAGGCGATGGGACTGTCTGCAGAGCAGGCGGCAGGCTTCATGGGTGCGGTGGAGATGTCCGGTCTTGATACCTCGACGATGCTGACCGGCCTTACCAAGGCGCAGAAGGTTGCCACGAAGAATGGACAGTCCCTCAGTGACGCCTTGAAGGACTTCTCCAAAACGATGAGCAGCAATGCCACGGACACGGAAAAGCTGCAGGCAGCCTATGACCTGTTCGGCTCCCGTGCTGGTGGTGCCATCTACAACGCGGTCCAGAGTGGCAAGCTGTCCCTTGCTGACCTCTCTACCACGCTCGGGGATTACGCCGGGTCGGTAGAGAACACCTTCAATGAGACGCTGGACCCACTCGATCAGATGACGGTTGTGATGAACAACCTGAAGGATCTCGGAGCGGAGATTGTCGATGCGGCAGCTCCGATGATTACCGAGGCCATGACGCAGATCAAGGATGTCGTGACCGCACTCAAGGACGCATGGGATGGACTGTCTCCCGGTATGCAGGAGGCGATCGTGAAGGCAGCTCTCATCGCAGCAGCTGTCGGACCGGTTGTTGTGGGTGTCGGCAAGGTTGTCACGGCGGTAGGTTCCGTCACAGGTGTCGTCGGAAAACTGGTCGGTTTCCTCTCTGGCACTGTGATTCCTGCGATTGGGGCCGTGTCTGTTCCGATCCTTCCGATCATCGGGATCATCGCGGCGGTGGTAGCTGCCGTGGTTGCGGTCATCGAGATCGTGAAGCACTGGGGAGAAATCTCTGAGTGGTTCGGTGACGTCTGGGAAACCGTGTGCTCCGGAGTACAGTCCATCGGTGAAGGGCTCGGTAGCTTCTTCACCGGGCTCTGGGACGGTATCCAGTCCACCACGGAGACTGTCTGGAACGGCATAAGCAGCTTCTTCACCGGACTGTGGGGTGGAATCAGCACTACGGCAACGACGGTCTTTACCGGAATCTCCGATTTCCTTGGCAATACGTGGTCGACCATCAGCTCTGCTGCCTCGACGGCATGGAGCGGGATCACCACGATACTCTCAGGTGCATGGAATGGGATCAAGACGACAGCCGGTACTGCTTTTGATGCCGTAAAGACCACCATCAGTACTGCATGGGATACGGTAAAGACCAACACCGGCACGGCATGGGACGCCATTCAGTCCTCTGTGGATGAACACGGAGGCGGGATCAAAGGTGTGATCGGTACAGCGGTCGATGCCTACAAATCGATCTGGGAGGCAGGATTCTCGAAGATCAATGAGCTGACGGGCGGGAAGCTCGGCGATGCCCTCTCTTCCGCACAGGGAAAGCTCGATGCCATCAAAGGAGCATTCTCCTCCATGATCGAGAACGCCAAGAGCATCGTGAGTGGTGGTCTGGACAAGATCAAAGGATTCTTTTCCGGGTGCCATCTGGAGCTTCCGAAGATCAAGCTGCCGCATTTCTCCATCAGCGGAAAGCTCTCTGTAGATCCTCCTTCGGTTCCGCACCTGTCTGTGGACTGGTACAAGAAGGCTATGGATGATGCCTATATCCTGAACAGCCCGACGATCTTCGGCGCTGCAGGCGGCAGGCTTCTTGGCGGCGGGGAAGCAGGATCGGAAGCTGTGGTCGGCACCGATAAACTTGCTGAGATCGTGCAGGGAGCACTGGCTGGTGCAGGCGGCGGAGACATCATTATCCCGGTCTACATTGGACAGGAGAGGATTGACGAGATCGTCGTCCGGGCAACCCAGCGGAGCAATTACCGGTCAGGAGGGCGATGATGCTTAGTGAATATCCAATCTACTTTGATGACACCAAACTCTTCACACCGGAAAGCTGGGAAGAGAGCTATGCCGTCGTCGAGAGTACCAACCAGACAGAAGCAGGAACGGATCAGGTCATTGTCACCAGGTATGACAAGCTGTCCGTTTCTGCTTCTTTTCAGTGTTCAAGTAGATGGGCGGCGACCTTTGCTGCGTTCCGGGACAAGGATAGCATTGCGGTGAAGCTGTACGACCTGAAGACACAGGATTATAAGACACGCACGATGCGGATACGGAACTTCAAAACTGCCCCGGAGAAGAACTCGGAAAAGACGAAGGGAACGAATGGGCTCTACACGGTGAGCTTTGACCTTGAGGAATTCTAAGGAGGGAGGCGCTTCATGTACGCAGTAAGTGAACAATACAAGGCTGCCATGAAGCAGCCGGTCCAGAGATTCCGGATGACGGGAACGATTGGTGACCATCCTTTTACAGATGATAACATCCTTGCCGGGTCCTTCTCCATCACCAATCAGTGCACGGGAAATGATGAGATCACGATCGGACAGGTCTATGTCGGAGAACTGGATGTAACGTTCATGAACATACCGATCAGCCGATATGGGTGGAAGGGGCTGGAAATCAGGCCTGTCTTCGGAATGAAGATTGCGGATGGAACCTATGAAGATGTTCCTCTGGGTGTCTTTACGGTAGAAACGGCAGAGTGGACAGCCAGCGGTGCCGTCATCAAGGCCTATGACCATATGGCGCTCCTTGACAAGAACTGCAACAAGGTCATCACGGAGGTTACCCCATATCAGTGTGCGCAGGCGATTGCAGAAGCGACCGGTGTGAACTTTGCAAATACAGAAAAGGAATTCGAGTCTTTTGCCAATGGAACTACGATGATTTCTGAGACCACGACGAATGATGTCGAGACATGGCGGGATCTGGTCTCGTGGCTTGCACAGACCATCGGCTGCTTTGCAACAGCCGACAGGGAAGGAAACATTGTATTCCGGTCCTTTAACCAGACCGTTGTCGATACGATTGACGATGCGCACCGGTTCACGGGAGGCTCCTTCTCGGATTATGTCACTCGCTATACCGGGCTTTCTGTGGTCAACATGGAGGACAGCACAACCTCCTATTATGCCGAAGACGAGGATGACGGCCTCACGATGAATCTCGGGAGCAATCCCTTCCTCCAGTACGGTGTGGCTGCGACGAAGGAAGAAATGGCAAAGGCTATTCTGACTGCGATACAGCAGATCCGATATGTTCCATTCACGTGCCGTGCAATTGGAAATCCTGCCTATGACCTTGGAGATGTGCTGGTCTTTCAGAACGGTCTTGCGGATGGTGATGCGCTCTACTGTATTACAAAGTTCACGTTCAAGTACAACCAGTACTTTGAAATGGTGGGGGTCGGGAAGGATCCGTCCCTTGCCAGCGCCCGGAGCAAGACGGACAAGAATCTCGTAGGGCTCGCCTCCAATACCGATGAGAACCAGCTGGTCCATTACCGGTTCACAAATACGCAGGTGGTGGAAGTCGGGGATGGAAAGCGGGTACCGGTGGCCTCGATCCGGTTTGCAACGGCGACGAAGGCATCTGAAGTATCCCTCTGGGCAGAACTCCTGCTCGACACCAAACTCAGCACAACTCATGCTATCGGCAGCACGACATTGAAGGATGTGACGATTGCGGATTACAGCGCTCCGACACCTGCGGAACTGCAGAGTGAAATCAAAGAACTGCAGACCGGAGTCAGCGCCCTTGATGAACGGATGACCAGCGCAGAGACGGAACTTGCCTCACCGAGCAGGATGACCGTCACGGTATCCTATACCCTTGCCGGGGACGAGATCGATTACCACCCGGTGGAGACCTACGACGTCTCCGGGAAGCATATCCTTTCGCTTCATTACTACATAGGCGATGTGAAAGCAAATACGGTGTATCTCTTCGTGATCTTCCTCACTGCGGCGGGTGGGGCTCTCTATCTGGACACCAACTGCATCAACGCGGTGATCGAGGGCATGGGCCTTGCTGGGACAGGCAAGTGGGACGGCACGATTAATGCGGAAGAGGAATTCATCGGATTCTCGATGGGCTCCGTCATCGGGCAGCTTACGGATGAGGCAAAGACTGCACTGCTTACTCCTGTTCCGACGGGTGCAAGCGACGCGATCTCCTTTGATATGGCTTCCGTTCTTGGCAGCTTTACCGACAGCACAAACATCGGCATTGTGGTTCGGTATTTCATCCTTTCCGATACGGAAGGAAAGCCTGATTATAGCAGCACCTACATCACCACGAATTCGGATGATGCCTTTGCCCTTCAGACGCAGTTCAACGTAGAGAGTAACCCGGGAACCGTGGATACGGGACAGCTGGATGTCCTCGAAATCTACAGTGCCTATCCGGAGATCGAGACACTGGAGGAGGTGAGCCTGTGAGCATTCAAAGAGAAGACAACATCATGCGGATCACCTTTGAAGACGATACGTGGAAACAAGGTGAAGAGGAAATCCTGTCGGTGGCGGACGGTACCACGCCGTTCTATTCGGCAGAGACATGGCAGGTTGCCGGAGTGAATACGCTCCGCAGCGGCCAGATCACGGATAACGGGACCAGTGAGACATCCCTTACGGTTACGCTCGCGGAGGCGGGGAGTCTCGCCTTCAGCTACATCGTTTCCAGTGAGCAGAACTATGACTGGCTCCATGTGCTCGTGGATGGGACGGAGGTGCTGAAGAAGTCCGGAACCGGCACCAGCACCTTTACGGAATTCACCTACGATCTTGCTGCAGGCGTGCATACGATCGTGCTCCGCTACACCAAGGACGGTTCTCAGAGCAGGGGAAATGATGCCTGCGCGATCGGGTATCTCCTGTTCATGGGTGTAGAGCCGCCCTATGCAAAAAAATACCTGCTGACGGATTTCAACGGAAAGATCTACAGGCTCGTAAATGGCGTGGTGACGGAAATTACAGACGCTGTCGCGGCAAATCTTGGCGAAGCCTCGTTCTTTCAGGAAAAAGGCTTTGATACCCTGCCGACTTCCGAACAGATCACGAGCCTTACGAAACCAATCATCTACCGCTGGTCGGATGGAAATCCGAAAGCCATGAAAGCGGCGGTGAAGGCCGTGCCGAAGAAGCAGACGATTCACTGTATCGCAGATCTTAGCCACGAGACCATCCACGGCATTACACAGATGACTGCCGTTTACACAGGGACGGTAACCGTATCGTACAGTTTTGATGGAACCACCTATACGGATGCGGTTGATATGGCCACATTTCTTGCAACGGACTATGCCTCGATCTATTCCGGCGCACAGGCGAATAAGAAGATCTGGTTTCAGTTCATGATCGAAGGAGCTGCCTCCTCCCTCACGAACTTTGTCATCACCTATAAGAACGATTGAGGAGGAGAAAAATGCTGAAAGGACATCTGCAGATTGATCTGCACAATGAAATCACAGGAGAGAACAAGCGGATCGAGCAGGATAACATGGTTACGAATGCACTGGGTGATTTGCTAGGCCTTGCCGCAAACGTTGGTGGGAAAGGATACGATCACTTTGATGATTTACTGCCCGCCGCCACATATGCATTGGGAGGATTGTTCCTGTTCGACGGAACCCTTACGGAAGATGCGAATAACGTTCATTTTCCGATGAACGTCCATCTAACAGGCCATGCCGGTCAGAACACAAATACGGCTTCAAAGCTTGGTGGATCGATTAATAAAGCGGAGTCAGGACGAACAGACACAGGCTATGTGAATGTCTGGGATTTCTCCACATCACAGGCAAATGGTACGATCGCCTCCCTTGCGCTGACGCACCGAAGAGGTGGTGAAAGTCCGTTTACAGGGGCACAGTACGATGAAGGCAATCTTAGCTGTGATCGCTCTTATTGCCCACTTACTTTTGATGAGAGTACAGGTACGCTGTATTTGTATCGCGATGGCAAGATCTACAAGAAAACATTTTTTACTAATATCGTCAAGGCATATACACCTTATCTTGGAGAAGAAACGCAGGTCTTTGACTTTGCCTTTAAAGATCCTGAAAACTACTATTACTGGGCAGTCGCGGATGGTTATGACGGATACCTGTATGCTGTTTATGTTCCCAATGTCACCAAGCAGGGGACGGTCAGCATTCGAATCAGGAAGTTCAAGATCTCTGATTTCTCTTTTCAGGAAGAAGCGGAGCAGATTATTGCCATACCAAATGTAACGGCAAAGTCTACCGGTGGCACAGATTACTATGAAGAGCTGAATGCAGTGGTATCCGACGGATACCTGTATTTCATCAGTTATGATGAGCATACGCTATATAAAGTAAACCTGTCGAATACTGTTGACGTGAAGGAGATAAATTTCGGTGGTATCCGTTGCAGGAAGATCTATCCAATACGTGGCGGTGGTGTCTTCGCAACATTTGAGTGGACGGGAACCACTTCTTCCGGATCTACGACAACCTATGGGAGTCCTGGCATTGTTTATTCTGATGGCAAGTATCGATTGAATGAAGAATCGACCAGTAGTATCGGGTATCCATCATACTACATTACGCATGAAACAGAGAAGCTGCAGCGATTTAGGATGTCGAATCAAAGTCTGTGTTATTCTTTCGCTTGCAACTATCTGGGAACCATCTGCAACCTGAGTTCTCCGATCGTGAAGACCAGCGCTCAGTCCATGAAGGTTACATACACGCTAACGGATGCGGTCTGAGGGAGGTGATACCGTTGATAGACTTTATCCTGAAATACTGGATTCAGGAGCTGTTTGCTCTGATCATCGCCATCATCACATGGTTGTGGCGAGCGCTGCTCCGGCGAAAACAGGAGAACGACGAAATCAAAGAAGGAATGATGGCACTGCTGCACGACCGGATTTATCAGGCCTGCAGCTTTTTTATTGCCCGGGGTTATTGCACGCCGGAAGACCGGAGCAATCTCGAGTACCTGTATAAGCCATACAAGGCGCTCGGCGGTAATGGGACTGGAGAATCCCTGTACAGGAAGTGTCTGGAACTACCACTCACGGTAGAAGAGAAGGAGGTGAAGTGAACATGGACTTTGGAATCGCAAGTGTGGCTGCAATCACGGTGATTGCATATCTGGTCGGTATCGGCTGCAAGGCAGCAGGCTCCGTTAAGGATGAGCTGATCCCGGTGATTTGTGGATGCGTCGGTGCTGTGCTCGGTGTAGCCGGTCTGTATCTGATGCCGGACTTCCCGGCAAAGGATGTCATCAACGCGCTGGCAGTTGGCATCGTATCCGGGCTTGCAGCAACTGGCGTGAACCAGATCTACAAGCAGATGTCGAAGAATGATCAGTGAGAGGAGGTGATCCTCATATCCCGGCGGTCCCTTCCGTGAATGGGACAACTCTGGCTCTTCGGGCATCACAACCCGGAGGGCTTTTCTTGTTGTGATGAAGGAGGAGAAGATCATGAGTGAATACAGAGGAATTGATGTAAGCCGCTGGCAGGGACAGATCGACTGGGCAAGGGTGAAGGCAGCAGGTATCCAGTTTGCCATCATCAAGGCAGGCGGCTCGGACGATGGTTTCTATACAGATCCCAGATGGGAAGAGAACTACAGAAATGCCAAGGCGAACGGCATCGCGGTTGGTGCGTATTATTTCGTGGGTCCGGCCTGCACGTCTGCGGAAGCGGGGAAGGCTGATGCACAGCGTTTCCTGAATCAGCTGAAGAACAAGCAGTTCGAGTACCCGGTGTTTATCGATGTCGAGGCTACGCCTGCATCCGCAAAGGCTGGTGCTACAGAAGCGACGATTGCTTTCTGCAGAGCGCTGGAAGCCGCTGGATACTTTGCAGGTATCTACAGTTCCACCTATTCCGGATTCCGTGACCGGCTGGATGATTCGAAGCTCACTCCATTCATGCATTGGGTAGCACAGTATGCTTCGAGATGTACCTATGGCGGGGCATACGGAATCTGGCAGTACTCGTCTTCCGGGAGAGTGGACGGAATTGCCGGAAATGTGGATATGGATATCGCCTATCAGGACTATCCGGCCATTATCAAGAATGGTGGATTCAACGGATACACCAAGCAGGGCAGTGCGCAGGAGGCCACTCCGGTTCAACCGCGTAAGTCGGTGGATGAACTGGCGCGGGAGGTACTGGCCGGGAAGTGGGGCAATGGTGATGATCGGAAGAACCGCATCACGACTGCTGGCTATGACTACGCAGCCGTGCAGGCAAAGGTGAACGAGCTGCTCGGAGCGTCAGCGGCGACCTACTACACGGTACGAAGCGGAGATACGCTGTCTGCCATCGCCCGGAAGTATGGCACGTCCGTGGCGGCAATCCAGAAGCTGAATTCAGCCCTGATCAGAAATGTGAATCAGATCCAGGTGGGATGGAAGATCAGAGTGAAGTAAGAAATACGGCCAGTGGGTAACTCTTGTGAGCTGCCTGCTGGCCGTTATTTTATTTCGATAAGCTGGAAGTTGTATCACGGTTCTTCCCGTTCTGCCATCTATCGAAGATCCAACACCATCAAATCAAAGTCATAGTATTTATCACCGATTTTGAAATATGCTGGATAACTTCCAGTCTTTTTGAAGCCATATTTTTGATACAAATGTATCGCAGAAGCATTGTCACTTCTGACGTCAAGATAAATCAGTTCAATTCCGTTTTCTCTGGCATACATGACCAGTGTCTCCAGCAAACGGCCCCCTATTCCCTGATTCCAGTATGCTTTCCGCACCGAAAGACCGAGCTCCGCCAGATGACTCATTCTACGTGACATTCCGGAAAGGCTCCCGTTTCCGATCATACTTTTCCCATCAAATGCGCCAATCGAAACAGAATGCGAATCCTGGTGAACGGACTGAAGATACTCCCTTTCCGATTCAATCGTAATCGACAGTCCTTCTTCTCTAAACGTCAGATTGTCCGATTCAGCACCAATCTGATGCATGTAGGCTAATGCCTGTTCTGCATCCGCCGCCAGATTTTCTCGTATGATAATTTCCGACATGTAGATTTCTCTATCCTTTCAATTCAATAACTTCTGATTTGAATTTCTGATTTAACCTTACACGTCTAACTTCAATCGTTCAATCACTTTCTGCCGCCGTTTCGGCAGCAATTTTTCTCATTCCATTTCCGATTTCCTTCTGAAAGTTCCGTTTATATGTGACGGGATGAAAAAATCCCTCGGGCCATTTCCGATTTGCCCTCGAATGGTCCGCATACATATGCGAGGAAGAAATTCTCATGGACCGTTCAAAATCGCGTGTGAATGGTCCGCATATACCTGCAGGAAAATTTCACGTCCCGTCACAAAAACGCCCGGGAAGTGTCCGCTGATAGGTGAAAGCAAAGATTCCTTTGCTCAACCTTGCGGGAACTGTCCTGTGAGTAGTGAAGGGATTTCTATATCGACAACCTCAGCGCAAAAGGAGAACAACCATGACGGAAGAAGAAATGCAGCAGGCAATCCTGCTGAGACAGAACGGGATGAGCAATCGGAAGATCGCGGAGTACACGGGTCTTCCTTACGAGAAGATCCGGTATCAGTGCAAGAAGCAGGGATACGACAAAGCACCCGTAGACGAGAGCCTGCTCATCAAAATCCAGAGCCGGAAAGCCTGCGCCTACTGCGGAAAGCCCATCATGCAGAACGACTCGCCGGGACGGAAGAAACGGTTCTGCTCGGATGAGTGCCGCAGAGCGTATTGGCACCTGCATCGCGCCGAGGAGAAACAGAGACCTAAGGCGATCTATACCAAGGTGTGTGCGTATTGCGGTAAAACCTTCGAGGTTTACGGCGATAAAGACCGGAAATATTGTTCGCGCGCTCATTATCTGGAGGCGCATTCCGGCCACCTATATATTAGGAAGAACGCCAAAGAAATAACTTGATACTATCGCATACAAGAGTGATGTATGGACTACCGAAAAAAGGAGGTGCGGTCAGATGCAAATAAAGGATGAAGCCTTACAGCAGGCAATTTTGCTGAGAACAAATGGAATGAGTTACCGGAAGATTGCGGAATACACCCGCCTTCCCTACGAGAAAATCCGGTATCAGTGCAGAAATCTCGATTGCGATAAGACTCCGGTGGATGAGGAAATGCCATCAAAGATTCAGAACCGTGAGGTCTGTGCCTACTGCGGAAGGCCCATCACAGAAAATGAGCACAGCAGGGGAAGAAAGAAGCGGTTCTGCTGTGAGGAGTGCCGGAGAAAATACTGGAAGATTCACCGGGATGAGCAGAAACAGAAGCCGACAGCGATCTACACAAAGGTTTGTCCGTATTGTGGAAAAACCTTCGAGGTCTACGGAAATAAGCATCGGAAATACTGCTGCCATGAGCATTATGTCGCGGATTACTTCGGAGACGGCAAGCACAGCAGGGTTTCCTGAAAGAAGGGAGAAAAGCATGGAGATCAAAACGATCATTGAGGACCGGGCAGCCATTGTACGGTTCCTTGAAAATGAAACAGGCGAGAAGATGGATTATGCGGGAGCACCGACATTTAACTATCGGATCGGCCCATACACGGTACTTCGAAACGGCAACATCCGCGTGAGTGATGAGACAGCAGATCCAGCGCTCCTTCAGAAGTTGATTGAGGCCGGATACGCCGTGGACGAGGCAAAGCGCTCTGCCATCGAGGCGGAGCTTTCAGATCGCGTTACCACCCGGGTAAACCTCATCAACATGCTTGCTTCGAAGGGAGAGTTGATCAATAAGGCCATCGACCAGCCGAATGCCTTTTACATTTCCAAGGCCTTGGTCAAAAGACTGAAAAATGCCTGTCCTACAGAGCTGGTGGACTTCAACGAAACACTTGTCCGGTCAGGAGGCACAAGAGCTACCAGAGGGATCGAGTTCCTTTCAGATAGGGTGCTGTTCACAGGATTCCCGGAAGGAAGACCGGAGGCAGAGTTTGCCGCCTTTCAGGATCTGGCGAACGGGATGGTCGAATCCTGCGAGACTGCTGCGTGGGTGAAGGCAGATCCGGTGCAGGCGGTCAATGAACGGTACACGTTCCGGGGTTGGATGAACAGCATCGGCATGGGCGGTAACGAGCATAGAGAGACTCGACGCATTCTGATGCAGCATCTGGATGGAAACGCGGCTTTTCGAACAGAAGCGCAGCAGGAAAAAGCGCGGAATCAGCGCCGGAAAATGAAGGGGGCAGAACAGCATGAGCATACAGCAGAACCGGACTTCATCGTCCTCGGGTAACGTGATCCTGATTCCACACATAGAAAGATCACGGGATCGGCGGATCCGGGCAGCGGTCTACTGCCGGGTATCCAGCAAGCACGAGGATCAGGAATATTCACTGGAAAACCAGATCAGACACTATCGGGAGACGGTCGGAGAGGATCCTCGGTATGAGCTTGTCGAGATTTACTACGACTTTGGCATCTCGGGATTCAAGGAAGCAAGACCTGGATTCCAGCGGATGCTAGAGGAATCGAAAGAAGGAAAGTTCGAGCTGGTCATCACAAAGTCCATCACCCGTTTTGCCCGGAACACCGGCACGGTGCTCGATGCAACCAGACTTCTCCGGAGCCGGGGCATCGGTGTGTACTTCGAACTGCAGCAGATCAATACGCTCGGAGAAGGTGGGGAGCTGCTCATGACGCTGTTCGCTGCCTTCGGGCAGGCAGAGAGTGAAGCCAATCGTCTCGATTCCAAAATGACGATCAAGAGAAAGACTGAACGGCAGGAACCGATCCAGCAGATCCAGCGGGTGTTCGGATACACAAAGAATGCAGACGGGGAGATCGTTCCGGATGAGAATGCAGACCGCGTGCTGGAAATCTTTGAGATGGCAGCTGATGGATTCACGGTCGGTCAGATCACCAACTACCTGAACGGCGAGGGTGTCAAAACGCAGACCGGGGCAAAGTTCTATCGGACCACAGTGACGAGGATTCTGAAGAATGAGGAATACAAAGGGGACTTTGTTCAGTTCAAACACTACGTCGATGAGCACCGGAAGCTCCGGAAGAATTGTGGCGAGGTATCGATGCTCTATTACGCAGAAAACCATGTGCCGATCGTGACGAATGAGCTCTGGGAGAAAGCGCAGAGGGCACTCGGTGTCAGGCAGAAATCGAAACCGGAACCGGAGGAGAAGGCACCTCTTGATGCATTTCCTTATAAAGATCAGCTTTACTGCGCGAAGTGCGGCCACAGGCTGATGCGTTCCTACACCGGAGGGAAGAACCGCTGGATATGCTCTGGAAAAGAGAAGTTCACCGGTTCCTTCTGCTCCGGTGTTTCTATCCCCGATGAGGTGGTAAGAAGCTGGGGAGCATTCAGCGAGGATCGGTACATCACCGAAACCACCGACCGGGGCAGGGTGACCGGTTTCACCTATGAGGACAGCATCAGCTGGCACAGAAATCACACAGAGAAACGGCATAGCCATAATGCCCCGGTGCTGTCTGAAGAGAACTACCCATACAAGGACCGGATTTTCTGCAAATACTGTGGTGGGAAGCTGCGGCGCATCATTGCCAACAATGGGAGCGTGAAATGGATCTGCAACAACAGCAGCCGGTACGGTAAGGCGATCTGCAAGGGAGTCCGGGTGCCAGATGAGATGCTGCAATCCCTGCGTGATTATCCCTGCATTGTCTACATTGGAAAGGAGATCATCGATGGCAAAGAATGTTACGGTTATTCCCGCAAGCCCGATCAGAAAGTCGGCTGAGGGAGTCAAGAAAAAGATTCGGGTAGCAGCCTACTGCCGAGTCTCGACGGAGCAGGAGGAACAGATCGGTTCCTTCGAAAATCAGGTCAATTATTACACAGAACTCATCAACAACAATCCCGACTGGGTGATGGCAGGAATCTTCTCCGATGAGGGAATTTCTGGCACCGGAACAAAGAAGAGAGCAGGCTTTCAGAAAATGATGCGGGCATGCCGCGAGGGAAAGGTCGATCGCGTGATTACGAAATCAATTTCCCGATTCGCACGTAACACCGCTGACTGCCTGCACTACTCCCGGGAGCTCAAGGACCTCGGTATTCCGATCTACTTCCAGAAGGAGAACATCGATACGATGGCGGCATCCGGAGAGCTCCTATTCACGATTCTCTCCTCCCTTGCGCAGGAGGAGAGCCGGAACATCTCGGAGAACACAACGTGGGGCATCCGATCAAAATTCAAAAGAGGCCAGCCGATGATCAACACCGAGCGCTTCATGGGATACGATAAGGACGAGAACGGCAACCTTGTCATCAACCCGGAGCAGGGCGAGGTAGTGAAGCGTATCTACCGGGATTTTCTTGAGGGCTGGTCGCTCGAAGGCATCGCGCAGCAACTGAAAGCAGAGCAGGTACCGGGCGTCACCGGAAAGGCCAGATGGAACGCGAAAACAATTCAGCGCATGTTGCAGAACGAGAAGTACAAGGGAGATCTTCTCATGCAGAAGACATACACGGTCGATTTCCTGACGAAGAAGATGGTCGAGAATAAAGGCGAGAAAGACCAGTACTATGTGCAGGGAGACCATGAGGCACTGGTCACTCCGGAAGTCTGGGAAGCAACACAATATGAGCTGAAACGCAGAGAGGGCTTCATGGAGAGTCATGGGATCTGCAAGATCATCAGTCAGGCGGGGAGCGGTTTCTCCGGGAGGGTCTATTGTGGACTTTGTGGCAGCAGCTATCATCGCCTCAATCCCAATGGGAACACTCCATATTGGAAGTGCCTGAATGCGGAGAAGGCTCAGGGAAAGATCTGTACGAATGGGAATGTGAAGGAGAAAGAACTGCGCAGAGCTTTCACGATCGCATGGAACAGCATCGTGGAGAATCGTGAGTCCTTCATGGACCACTGGAAGACCATGCAGAAATCGGAAAATGCACTGGAGAGAATCCGGGGGAAACAGATGATTGAACTCACCGCCGAGGGTAGATTGGAATTTGAGATTCCGGAACTCACCCGGATGGTGCTTGAGGAAGTGCGGGTCCATAACTCTACCACCTTCACCATCACCTTCCTCGACGGTACAGTGAAGAACGTAAAGCTATGAGAGAGCATGCGGAGGCTTTGCCGTTGATGGCAGGGCCTTTTTTGAGTATGGGGAAACATATCAATTATGCCCGGTCGCAAAACACCATAAGAACGAAAGAATATTATGCCTGCTACAGAATGCCATGAGGACGGAAGTAGATTATGCCCGCTTGCAGAAGGATTTGTGAACTAAGGAAATTCTGCCCAGCCACAGAAGTACAATATATAGTATATAAAGGCGTTAGTTAAGAAACGGGTTGATAAGCGATCGCCTAGCATGAGACCACTAATCCCTCACTTTGAGCTCGAGCTGGGTACACTCCTATCCGTGCTGTGTTGCATCATGTAACAAAGCATCACCTAGATTGCCTAAAAGCATACACCCACTTGCCGAGCATGTGACTATAAATAACAAGATAGGCATTATGCAGAGAAGAAAAGAGCTCCAAATGGGGATTCTATATCTTCATCAGACATTATCGCGTCGAGAGTTCACCATGGAGGTTGTGGTATGGAACCCGTCAACCCGGTTCTTTACTAACGCCTATATAAATAAGGAAAGACATCAATATTTGGTAGTAGCTATTCGGCGGGCATTCTGGCGGCATTTGGCTTTGTTGCAGTGGTGCAGGCCCACCGAAATCTCCGCCTGCGGGAGATGGACGATACCGCAAGGGAGATCTTTGTGGCCGCCCAGAACCATCTGACCGCTGCAAAGGCTTCAGGCAAATGGTCTGTGCTCTACGACAGCAACAAGGACACGACGGATGCGGCCAGTGTACTGGGGAATGTCATGACGGAGCAGCCCTCCGATTATCCCAGCACAGATACCTTCGACGCGGCCTCTCACGACTACCGGGTGGTCGAGTTTGACCAGTCCACCGATGATCCGCAGCTGCTTGACATCCTGCTCCCCTCCGGCTCGGTGGATGCCTCCCTCCTTCCGGGGGACGCAGCGACGGGGCCAAAGATCCGCATCGAGTACGATGCCAAGTCGGCCTCCATCTATGCCGTCTGGTACACAGACGGGAAGACCGGCCTCTTTTCCTCGGTGTCTTCTGGAACGACGATTCCGTCGGAGACCATTGCAAACGGAAGACCGACGAATTCCGACGGCACAGTGACGGATACCGACGATGCCAGAAAGACCCGGCGGGACAGCGATCCCACGGTGGGATATTATGGGGGAGCCGCTGCCATCGAGCCGGAGAATGAGGGAGACAGCGCGTCGCAGCAGACGCTGACCGGCATCACGGCGGCGGTTTCGAGCCGAACCACCTCAGATGACCGCCTCTTTGTAAAGGTCAGCGGTATCAAAGCGGATACCAACGGCAATAGGCCCACGGTCCAGATCCAGATCAAGGGCGTGACCAGCGGCGTCTCTGCCTCGCTGATTGAGCTCGACACCGACAAGACCCACTATACGGGCAGCCTGGATCAGGACGGCTACTATGAAAATCAAAACACGGCATCGGATCCCGATGCCTATGCTCTGTACCTCGACGAGGACGGGAATTACTACTGCCTTCTCGACTCCGTCTCCGACGGGGAACGTGGACACTTTGCCTCCCGCTTCCCGGGGCTGATCCCTGGGGAGGATCTGGACATCACCGTGACGGCCACCCTCGGCAGCGCGCAAAAGAGCATCCGCCTGCACTGCAACAGCCTCTTCGCGTCCGTCGAAAACAAGGATGGGAACAACTACAGCGTCCAGATCGAGACGCCGCGGCACCTGCAGAACCTCTCCTGTGATGTCTCGAAACTCTCCACCGATCCCACGGGGAAAGGAGAGGAAGTGGATGTGGTATCGGCAAGTCTTGGCAACGACCTGGACTGGACCGACTACTACCGCAGCGGCTCGGACACGTATGGCTGGAAGACGATCAATGTTCTGCAACCGGATTCCGGCTCGGTATCGATTGCCGCCACAGGCTGCTTTTACAGCATCAATAACCCCACACTCCTCTCCTTTGACGGAAATGGATACCGCCTTCAAAACTTTGTCCTGACCGGGGATGCCAATCACCCGGTAGGCCTGTTCGGGAGTATCTCGGGACGGGAGAGCACCTTCTCGGTTGCCAACCTGACCCTGTCCTCCTGCTCGACCGACAATGACACGGCATCCGCCGACGCCAGCGCAAGATCGCTCCTGGTCGGCGCTTTTGCCGCGGGCAAAAATAACAGCGGTCTTTCCCTCTCGAACATCACCCTGAACTTCTCCGGAGATGTCAGCGTTGCCTCCTCCTCCAAAAAGCAGGCGGCAGGTCTTCTGGTCGGCTCCTTCGACGGGAAGAAGGAAACGGCACCGCTTCGCATGCAGCAGATCCGCATCACCGGATCCGGCAATGCGTCCCTCTCCGGGGAGAATACGGGACTTCTTGCGGGGACCGTCCAGAATGCAAACGGCACGGTGACGCTCTCGAACATCACGGCATCGCTTGGGAGTCTCTCCCTGCAGGCGAAAGACGCCGCAGGTGGCCTGGTGGGCTCTCTGGAGGGGACCAGTGCGCTCTCGGCAAGCAGCATTGCGCTCACCCTTACGGGCAGCACGGCGGCTGATATGGATGGCGCTTCGGCAGCAGGAGGGCTTTTCGGCAGCGCCGCCTGCGCTTCGGCGGATCTGGAGAATCTTTCGCTCTCCTTCTCCTCCGGAACTGCAGACATTGCCTCCTCTGGCGGGGCAGCCGGCGGCATGGTGGGAATCCTCACAGCAGAGTCGAATGCGGCGCTGTCCCAGCTGACCCTCTCCGGAGCCTCGGAAGAGGTCACCGGGAAGACAGCGGCCGGCGGTCTTGCGGGCGACCTGGAGGCGGGAGGAGGCCTCACCGCGGATACCCTGGGCGCGTCCATCACCAATGGAAGTCTAGTCGTGCAGGCAGAGGCAGCAGGCGGCCTTGCCGGACGTCTCTTGGATACCGGGGATGCCTCTGAGGCGATGACGCTTTCCAACTGCAGCGCAGCGAGTGCAAACACAGAAGACCTGGTGCGCGGCACCCGGGTGGCCGGCGGTCTTGTCGGAGAGATCTCGCTGTCCAATGACCGTCTGACCCTGGAGAACAGTCATGCCTCCCTCTATGTCCACACGACGGGGGAGAGCGGGGACAACCCTTCTGCCGGCGGTCTTCTCGGCGCACTCACCGGCACCTCTTCGTCGGCTCTCATCCGCTACTGCTACAGCGGCGGCAGAACGGCGAACGGCTCCTATGTGGCTGTCACCGGCGACACGGATCAGGGCCGCTACAACGTACAGGGCGACAGCACGGCTGTTGTCCCCGGAGGTTTCTTGGGATACCTGGGGCAGGGGATCAGCGCTGCCCTTTCCACCTGCTACACCACCTCCTCTGTCTACGGGGCAGGCACGTTGGCGGGGAGCTTTGTGGGAAGCTTGCAGGGTACGCTCACCATTTCCAACAGCTATTCCACGGGTCTTGTGATGACGAAGGAACCTGGCAGTTCCACCATTGGCTTTGTGGGCTCGGGAACCGCCACGGTCCCTGCGGACGGGAAGGCAAACGCCATTCTCGCCGGGGTGTCCGGCGAGGATCAGAGCGGGAACGCTGCGGCAAATCAGTACCTGTCGGGTGCCGGTGTGGCCTCCCTGGTCTACACCGGTGCAGCTCCCTTTGACCAGGCAGCTGCCACCGACACGGGAAACGCCTCTCCGGTGGATCTTTCCCTTCAGAGTGTAAACGCAAGCTATCCCTATGAGACGATCGCAGAGCTTGCCGGCAGCGGCGCAGAGGGCGTCTCATCCTCGATGAAAAGACATGTCGGCGACTGGCCCACCGGGAGCCAGGCAGGTACCAGCGTGACTGCGGTGAATGGAAACAAGCTGACGATCCATTTGGCCCTTCCCGTCGGCACAGAGTATTTCACGATGGCCGTGGAGGGGCTGGCAGACGTCTCTCTGGAGCAGAGAATCTACTATGCCCCCTTCCATGTGGAGGCGTCCTCTGACGACACCTACAAGATCACCTGGGAAGACTTTTTCCGTTCCCAGTGGCTGTCTGACTTTACGGTTCATGGCTTCCAGAACAGCAGCAATATTACCACCTGCCAGATCGCCCATGCAGAGAGCGCAGCCGACTATCAGGCGGCAGCGGGACAGGAACTGCAGGCGGGCCAGTACGCCCTCGCGATTGACCTGGACGATCTCTCCCAGAGCGAGCAGTACGAGGCGGGACCTTTTGCCGCGCTGTTCTCAGGAATGAATCTCTATCCCGGCGAGGACATCTGCGTCCGGGTGAAGACGGGCGTGGAGAAATTTGCAACGATCGGTTTTGACACCAGTGCCGAGGCAACGGTGAACAGCATCTATGCGGATGGATCCAACTGGACAGCTGCTGCAAAGAGCGCGACCGGATCGGATGGAAGTTCCATGACGGTTGCCGCACACACGGCCCTTGTCGCCAATGCAAGACACCTGCTGAATCTCAGCACCGATATGAATCTCGCCGGGAAGACTGACGCGGCGATCTCCTATACGGCGGCGGAGCAGACGGCAGATATCGTCTGGACAAGTTCCGATCAGAGCACGTTCAGCTATGTCTCCGACATCACGGCGCGAAACAGCAGCAACGGCACCTATCAAAAAGCCTATGGGATCGAAACCTACTGGTACAACGGAAGCCACCGAATCGCCAAAAACGGGA
Source organism: Lachnospiraceae bacterium (assembly GCA_022483465.1). Taxonomy (GTDB): domain Bacteria; phylum Bacillota; class Clostridia; order Lachnospirales; family Lachnospiraceae; genus CAG-791. Next base: position 23,206 of record JAKVNF010000002.1, read on the forward strand.
CCTTCTACCCGATTGTCAACAGCAGCCTTGCAAGTTATGACGGAAATGGGCATGTGATCTCCGGGATCGTGATCAACGGGGATGACTTCGGAAATGGTGCGGACACCTCCACGTTGGGCGGAGATGGTGCGGGCAACGCCGGCCTCTTCAAGACGGTGGCAGACGGCTTTGCCCTGACGGATCTCACTGTGCAGGACATCACGGCAACGACCCCCAGCTCCTTCATTGCCACGGCAGGAATTCTGGTCTCCGGAACCAATGTCACCTTTACCAACGTCACGCTGAAGGGAGATGTGACGATTGCGTCTCAGAGTGCGGGCTCTTGCGGAAGTGTCCCTGCGAGCGGACTCATCGGCACAGCCTCCGGCAGCGTCCAATTGGAAAACTGCCGGGTGGAGTCAGACGCCCTGGAGATCCTGGGCGGCACCAGCGGCGGCCTGGTGGGAAGCATGACCGGTGGAAGCCTCAGCATCGATTCCTGCCTGGTGCTCGGGACGAAGCTGAATGCGCAGAGCGCTGCCGTGATTGCAAATGGCAGCAGCAGTGATCAGGCAGGTGGAGGCCTGATTGGAAGCGCCTTTGTCACAAGCCTTGCGATCAACAACAGCGCCGCCTCGGTGCAGGTCCAGGCTCTCGGGACGACCGGTGTCAGTGCAGGTGGTCTATCTGGTCGGCTTGTGATCTCCGGCGCGGGCACGATTTCCAACTCCTACAGCGCAGGCAGAACGCAGAGCGGCGCCTACAACAGCAGCATCCCGGGCGTACAGGGAACGGTCACCAGCTATGCCAATACCGGTTACGGGCTCGGGGGCCTCATCGGCTATGTCAGCGGCAAACTGACGATCTCGGACAGCTTTTCCACTGCCTCTGTTCTCGCGGCGGCGGGCAGCAGCGGATATGTGGACGCTGAGGGCGGCCTGATCGGTCACGCCGAGGGCAGTGTGCGTCTTGGCCGCTGCTACAGCACCGGGCGGGTGTCCCACACGGGGATTGCGGCATCCGGTGTCACATCCGGCGCATTTTTGGGCAGCGGCGCGGTCACGGCAGAAGACTGCGCATACCTGGATGGCATCAATGCGGCCTCGATGCAGGCGGCTTCCACCGGAGCCATTGCAGGTGTTTCGGCTGCAGATTCCTCGAATTCCCTGATTGCGGCGGGGACGGACACGACAACGGCCAATACCCATCCCTATGACAGCACGCTCACCGATTACCCGTACTGGAACAAGACCACGGTCAAAAAGAGCACCGACGCCAACGAGACCGGGATCTCCTTCTATGGGGATTGGCCGGTCCCGGCAACGCCTGCGCACGCAGGTCTTCTCTACTATGAGAACGTAAATGGGACGAATGCCGACACATCCTATTACAACGGATATGTGAAGGCCGTGAACCGCACCGGGAGCTACCAGGCAGTGACGCAGGGAAGTATGGCTACTGCAGCGAACACCACCCTGCGCAGTGCCGGCTACCGGCTTGCCGTGGAGAGCAGCGCAGATACGGCAGACCTGTATCTCGGACTTGGTTCCGTGGCCTCCGGCAGAAGCAGCGATATCACACCGGTTGCCCTCCAGAACCTGACCTCCTCCGGAACCATCACAGCGAACGGGGTTACCTATAACCTGTATGAGGTGGGCCTTGACACCTTCTCCGGTGCGGACGCCTCCCTCTACAGCGCCTCAAATATGGGTGCGGATCTGGTCCTTCTGCAGAAGGATGCAGATTCCGGCGACTATGAGGAGACCGCCTCCTTCGGCTACGTGCCCTTCTTTGCGGACACGGTGACCGTGCCGGACGGCTCCAATGGAAGCCTTCCCGCCACGACCGCCAAGACGTTTACCGACGCCAGCGGTGCGGTAAGTACTTCCTATGGCTATATCATTCGAAGCGCCGGACAGCTGACCGATCTTGCCGGGGAAGCCGCCGGACAGCAGTACCTGATGGACTCCACCGGAAAGAATATCGTGATCGAGCAGCGGCTCGACATCACCTTCTCCGGGAGCGAGAAAACCCCTGTCATCACCACCCTGGGAAGCAACAGCTCGGGGAGCAGTGTGACCCTTCGCAGTGCGGTCCGGGGAAGCAATTCCGGCGAGCACTACGTGATCACAGGTCTTACCAACACCCTGGTGACCACGATTACACAGGCGGGTACGATACAGGACATTCGGATTGAGAGCTCAGATATTGCGGAGAATGGACTTGCTGAAACAAACAACGGCACCATCACGGGCTGCATCCTGCAGAACGATGCGGTCTCAGGAAACGGCCTTGTGGGGACAAGTACCGGTACCATACAGGGATCCCGAATCCAGAACAGCACGGTCTTATCCGGCGCAGGCTTTGCAGGAACGATTGCAGGCGGGTCTGTCACGGGGTGTGATGTGATCAATACCCTGGTGAGCGGTTCCGGCTTTGCCCAGACCATCTCCGCCGGCACGGTCTCAGACTGCCAGATCTACGGCGATGCCAGCCTGTACAGCAGCTACACGAAGGCCTTCTCGGCATCGCAGCTCCGGTATACGCCCTATGGCGGGAGTACGACGGGCAGTGCTTATGCACTGGTCCGCATCGGATCCACCGCGGCGAGCCCGGATCTGACCAATGCCTCCGACAACGTGGCCGGCTTTGCCGCAGAGGTACAGGGGTACCAAACGGCGATCCAAAACTGCTCTGTCACAGGAGAGGTTTACGGAAAGCCGAATGCCGCGGGCTTTGTGCTCACCGCATCAAACGGCGCAGGCATCCGCAATAGCTATGCCAACACGATTGTCAGCGCATACCGCAAAACAAGTACGGACACCACGGTGGCCTCTGGCTTTGCGGGAAGCGTTGCAAGTGGGGCTTCCATCAGCTACTGCCATGCCCTGGGCGTGCTCTCCAGCACAAACGGCAGGGCTGCCGGATTTGCAGGATCCCTGGTTGGCTGGACACCGATCTCAAACAGTTACACCGCGGTCTGGCAGGCCCAGGTCGACCGTACAGCAGACTATTCGCTCTTTGCGGGCAGCCAGAGCTATGCAAGCAGCGGCAACTATGCAATGGGCACGCTGTTTGTGAACGGCCTGCAGAACAGCCAGACCGATGCCGGCAGCGGCGTCACGCTGACAGACCGGAGCGGTCTTGCCGACGTGAAGAACCGTCTTGGCGGACAGGTGTCGGACAATTGCACATTCAAGTACGGGACATACAACACAGATGCCTCCGATACGACCTATCCCTTTGGCATCGCGTCGGGGATGAGCGCCTACGGCGACTGGCCGCCGGCCTCTGCATCCAGAGAGACCGTGCAGGTCACCCAGAGCCATGACAGCGTTGCAAAGTACGGTCTCTATGAGACCGAAGGGGAAACGACGTCTACGGGCGGTCCCTTTGCCATCGAGGCGGTTGTGTACCGCTATGGTTCCAGTTACAGGTATGAGTACTACCTGACGCGAAACGGCCAGCGGATCTGCTCCTTTCACAACATCACACGGTCTGACAACTCCCGCAACATGGTGGTGAACAACAACCTCGCCAGTGACGTTTTCAGTACCACCTGGACCAGTGACGTGCGCTACGTTTCCATCGAGGACTACCTGAATACCACGTCCGCGATGACGGGCAACTCGAAGAACGTCTATGAGCTCCACTACACGAGGGGGCAGAGTGCGAATGATCTTGACAGCATCGCGGGCTCGGATACCACCTGTATCATCACGATGCGTGATGGCACGGTATACGTGACCAACACGGTGCAGCAGATCAGGGTCGGTCAGACTTCCGTATCCTGGAACTATACCGATGGTTATACAAGAAGATCGGTGTCGGCTGCGGCGGGCATCACCTTAAAGCGCTACAGCGTGGAGGTCGCAGACGGTACAAATGAGGATGGAACCACCGGTGTTCAGGCAACCCTCCGGTTTGTGGACACCGAGTCGGCAGAAGATCTGCAGAACCTTTCCATCCGCTACGATTGGTATGAGCTCAATTCCAACGGAACCCTGAGCTCCACTCCCGTGCAGTCCACAATCGGAACTGCGGCCTCAGGGGACTTCCTTCCCTTTACGAGCATGACCGAGGGGACGGAGTACGTCTGCATCGCAACCAACATCACGAACATGACGCAGAATGCCAACAAATACCAGAACAGCTGGTACGCAGAGAGCAAGAGCTTTGCCAAAGTCACTGCCTCTTACTGACCGGCGTCACATGATCCATTCGAAGCTGACGCCGTGTTAGATATTGGAAAACCGCATTTCGATTCAGCAATCAACGTCTCACCTGTGGTAAGATGAACGCTGCCGGAACTCACCGTTTCCATCATTCCAGGAGAGGTTTTTCCGGCATCATCGCCACTGTGTGAGACTTTTTTGGTCCCCGGATCAGATGGGCAATACTTGCAAAGGAGCAAGGAACAATGCCAGTCAAGCAAACCTCTGCCGCAGATAAGGCGGTTCAAAGGAGCATCCACATCCTGTTGTTGACCATTCTGCTCTTTGCTGTCGCTCTGGTGCTGGTTGCGATTCTGTTCGGCAAGACGAGGACTTCTCTGAGCTACGAGATTCAGGATCAGGATCTGAGCACGGAGGTGATCCGAACAGACGGCAGCACCGAGTTCTTCAGCAATGGGGATTTTCCAGGACTTGAAAAGGGCGATCGGATGATTCTGAACATCTCGCCCCTGGGAGAGCGCGGCACGGTGGAAGACGCGACACTGGCCTTCTCCCTGTATCACTGCCGGGTGCAGATCTATGTGGGTGATGGTCTGACCTACACCCAGACCGAGCCCCCGCTGGCCGAGCAGATCGGCCACCGCTACTACATGGTTCCCCTGCCGAAGGGGTATGAGAACAAGACCATCCGGATCGAGGCGGTGGACGAGGAGAACGAGAAGGTCAGCGCACCCGATTTCATCCGGGTCGTGCCCGGCACGTCTGCCATCGCCACCTTCACCGATGGCAGGACCCCGACCGTCTTCCTGATGTCGACGGGGCTCACCTTTTCCCTCTTCATCTCCCTGCTTTCCGGGGTCCGCTGGGCAACAGAGCTTGCCGAGCGAGGAAAGAGCGGGCGGCGGAACAAGTGCAGCCCCAAAAAGGAAGAGGGAAAACAGGGATACGGCCTGTTTTTCATGGCTCTTCTCACCAACTCCATCATTCTCTGGTATTCTGGATATGCGGGCATTCTGACGCCCTTCGTCGCCAACAACACCGTCCTTGCCAACATTGAATACTGTGCCCTGTTCTTCATTCCGATCCCGCTCACCGGGTTCATGGAGGGAGAGGCAGCAAACCGGCGCCAGAAGATCGGCTGCCGGGTGCTCTTTGTGCTGTACCTGGCATTTTTCATCGCGGCCACCTGCTTCAACTTCCTGGTGCCGGACATCAACTACGTGAACTTTGTCAGCGTGCTGCGCCTGGTGCTTTTGTTTACCGTGGTCATGTTTGCCCTGTTCCTCGCAGGACAGGTTCGGAACGAGAACACCGTGGAGATCCGCTTTGCCATGCACGGATATCTCGTTGCGGCGGTGCTGGCAGCGGCAGATATGGTCCGATTTGAGCTTTCCTCCCAGATCGGATACAAGTATCATTTTCTGCGCTGCCCCCTGATGCCCGCAACCATCCTGGTCCTGTCCGTGACATAAAATGCGGGCGGCGGGTTCAAGCCCCGGGGCTTGCCCCGGTAAGCCGCCCGCAAAATGAAGAAATTTTGAAAAGGCGTTAGTAAAGAAACGGGTTGATAAGTAACGATCCCAAAAGTTTTTCCGGATTTGTGCATTTGAATGTACAACGTCCTTTTAGGACTTGACCTATAATAGTCGTGTCAGGAGGACACGACTATGGGTAACATCGAATGCATACTGGCTGCAGTAAACAACCTCTCCGATTCGGATCTTAAGATTCTCGTTAACAAGATCATGGACCGTCTGAACCATGAGAAGGCGTTTGCTTCTTCGGTGAAGATCGTTCCCCGGATGGAATGTCCGGTCTGCCATACCAGTTCACATGTTGTTAGGAACGGTCACAAGCATGGCAAGCAGGCATTTCTGTGCCGGGCATGCGAAAAGTCATTTGTTACAACAAGTAACACACTTCTGTCTGGCTCACATTGCAGCAGTGATATCTGGAAGGCCGTCCTTGCTGACTCGCTTATGGGCGTATCCCTTGATGACACAAGAGATGGACTTGATCTTCAGCATATCCGGATCAGCCATACCAGTCTCTTCTTCATGAGACATAAGATCATGCTGGCGCTTGAGGATCTTCAGGAGATCAGTCCTGCAATGGTCGAGGAAGTTGTCGAGGCTGATGAAACCTATGTACCAGAATCGGAGAAAGGGACAAAATTCGGGCCCGACGCCAGGAGAAAGCCCCGTAAGCGCGGCACTCCGGCATCCAAGCGAGGCCTTTCTGACGAGCAGATCTGCATCTGCACTGCAGTTCAGCGCAAAAGCGGCGATCCGGTTGTAAAGTCAGAGAACGGTGCAAGACCTTCCACAGAGGATGTCGTCGACATCTACACAGGTCATGTTAAGAAGGGGGACCCTCTTCCTTACGGACGGAATTGAACGTATATCCGAAGCTGGGCAAGGTACTGGGACTCAGCGTTATGAATGTGAAGAAGGAGACAGGCAGCTTCTTCAACCTGAACACGGTTAACAATTGCACAGCTTCATCAAGAACCGCTACTACGACTACCGCGGTGTGGCAACCAAGTACCTGAACCGCTACAACATGGTATTCCGTGCAGCATACCGGATGAGGATGTCGGTGGATGAACTTGCAGAGAAGCTCTTCCTGGTGCGTGATCCGAAGAGAGTGCATCACTATGATGATGTCAAGGAACTGAATTTGCTTGCTGTATAATTATGTTCCTACAAATTTTTACATTGCTTATCAACCCGGATCTTTACTAACGCCTTTTGAAAAAGTGTTCTTAACTTCAAAATAATCCGACATATTTGTAATGCAACAAGCAAGACTGCTCCTTTCTATCAGGAGGACGGCATATGGGATTCAAGCGTTTCAGACCGGAAAATGAGAATCGTACTGCTTATCGGCTTTTATGCCCTCGCCATGTTATCGCATTGGAGGCAGACATAGATGAAGACAACAAACGGCATACTTTCTCCAAAAACGATACCCTGCGCATAGCTGATAATGAAGCGATAGCCATCATGCACAAACGGATTGATCAGCTCAAGCGTACACGGAAATATCGTGCTCTTCAGAAAGACTACCTATGGAAGAAGCAGCATCTTGCCAAGCTGGATCCCGAATCCGATGCGTATCGGCAGCTGGATGAGGCTAGAAAGCATACTGCCAATCAGATGGCCGCAATGCAGCATCAATTTCTGATCTCAAAATCTGAGCTTCCTGTAATCTTCAAAGTAGATCGGGTTTGACATAAAAAGATACCTCACGGTACATTGATACTACTTATCAACCCGGGCGGTTATAAGAATCTAATGTACAAGAGGTATCTACCATGAATCGTAACGCACACACATCAAAAAAGCAAACATCTAAGACTGCAGCAAGCGAAGGAAGACGCGGAAAGGAAGAGCAAGCGGAATTCATCAAGAAATGCGAAGAGATCGTCAAGGGACTACAGGCACACTCCTGGAAAGATCTTGAAGTCGGACATAAATTCAGGCATAACGAGAAGCTCGATCTGATCACAGCAGGTTCATTGATCGTCGGCTGCGATATCGGGAGCGTTAAACACTTTATCCGTGCTATTGATGCTCAGGGTAGAGCTCTCACAAACAAGCCATTTCCCTTCGAAAACGACGAGGAAGGCTTTAAGGCTGCCCATGACTGGATGGTCAAAGTCGCGGCGCAGAACGATAAGACGCAGATTGTTCTGGCGCTGGAACCTACAGGCCATTACTGGTTTTGCTTTGCTGCCTGGTGCACTTCGCATGGCATAACCGTCGTACAGGTCAACCCTTATGCGGTAAAAGGTAAGCATAACAACCAGCGTACGCTGACAAAACCTGCATGAGGCGTTACCATTAAGGGGGGGAGGGTTCCAGTTGTAACCGCAAATACTTCAGAGATTCGCGGTTGACAGCGGAGGTGAATCTCTTTGCAGGTGTATTGCCTTCGGCCGACGCATCCCCTGGGAATGAACTGCGCAGGTTCGGATCTGGCCTGCAGGTACGCCGGTTGTGATGGGCGTCTCCGTGTACCTGGATAGGTTGGGCATCCGGGTCCCAGTCTCCTGTCACCCTGAAGCGATGGATCCAGACACAAGAAAGTCCGGCATGGCGATTCCCCGGGTGGGAACAATACCATGCCGGACGTTCAATTCTGCAGTTTCACTTATGCAACTGCAAGTGGCCGATGCCTGCCTGTTCGGCAGACGTCGGCTACTCGGGTTATTCTGTTTGTCAGGAGGTTATCATGCTGCCGGGTATGGGCCGACCACCTTTCCATCTCGCATCCACCGGCCATTTACCAGGATGGGTTCTGTCTCAGATTGAAAACTGATACCTTTCCCGGCCTGTGTGGCTTCTCGCTGCTTCGCTTCGTATGCCCTGTATTCTTCGGACCAGCACATCATCTTTGGAAGATATTCATCTGGGTTGTCTCCCCGCCTCTGATGCTTGGGTATCTCGATGAGGAGATACCGGAAGTAGTACTCCGGATCGGCATCATTCAATTCCGCTGTTGTTGCGATGGAGTTCGCAATCATGCGGTCGGTGGCACCTTCATCTGAATAAGAAAAGAGACTGCTGTTTCTTTGCAAAGCAATCCTACGGATGTTTCTTTCACAGTAAGTGTTGTCCGCAGGTACGTTAGAATCGTAGAGGAAGCTGTCGATGTGACCGCCTTTCTTGCAGTCCTCAAAGTAGTTCATCGCCCTGCGCATCGTCGCGGTCATCGTTACTCGTTTTGATTGATCAGAGGAAGTACCATGCAGCGAGGCCTGATAGGCCTCCTCATACTCACAGATGTACTGCCAGGCCAGATCCAGGTGCGGCTTTACGTTTTTGATTCTTCCGGCAACCCGCTCCTCTCCGGACAGGCGCTTGAGCTTCGTATCCTCGCTCTCGGCAAGGCTGATCTCGCGCAGGATTTTCCATTCCCAGGTCTGTGCCAGCTGTTTTCTGCCTTCCTCCGTTTTCATGAGGTCTTTTGAGGCCATCTTTACAATAAACCAGGCAAGAAAGAACGGCCTTCTCAGATGCGCAAGGCAGAATGAGACTACGATCTTTCCTTCAGACTTGCGCTCCAGTTCCGGATATGCAGCATACTTGTCGTTCTTGCATACGACAGATGCATTTCCTGTCACTGCCGTAGGATCGGGCTCCGTTTCCTGTTCCAGCGGAGTTGTCTGGCCTGCGGTATCCGAACGATCCGCGTCATTATCCGGAAGAAAGTCTGCAAACAGACCATCCAGAAATGACTCAGCCCTGGAGGGATTGAAGAAATATGCAGCAGCCTTGGGACCTTCCCGCAGCTCACTTGTAATCAGCAGCCAGATATAGGACTTTTCTCCCGGCTTCTCAGCATCATAGATGGATCTCCAGGTGGTTTCATCCATCTGAATGTACTTGCCCGCTATGATGAAGCTGACGAGATAATCGAAGACGGGAAGCAGATATCTTGCGGCACAGGTATTGCACCAGTAAACCGTTTTCTGCGTTTTCATGGGATAGCCCATGTGACAGATCAGAGCAGCGATGCGTTTGTACGGGATGCTCATACTGGTCAGCATGTAGTACATGAAGGCGACGATCTCCGGGGTTGCCCGGGATCCCGGCATGATATATCCCTCGCTGTAGGGCCGGTATAGCGTACGATTCACCTCATGACTGTCAGGATCGGATTTTTCTTCGTTGCTGACATCCTCTGAGTATGCGATGATTGGTTTCATGATCGTCAGCACGACGACATGAGCCTCCTCTATACTGAGTTTTTCTCTTGCTTCGAATCCCAGCTTAGATAAAGACTTTGCTTTTTCGATCATTTCCGGAGTCAGATCATCCACATCATAGCTGATTCTGTGCGGGAGATTCTGCGTATCACGCTCCCAGATGCCTGGCTTGCGCTTCTGTTTTTCCTTTGATTCATCGGGTATCGGTTTTCTCGGGGGACGGCTGCTCCGTCTGGGTTTCCTGTCTTTTTCGCCAGCTCCGCCTTTCCCGGACGGATTCTCATCCTGAGTTTTTCCGTCACTGTCTTTCCCATTTTCGTCTGCATTGGCTGGCTCTGCAGGTTCTTCTGTCCCTGTCGTGTCTTTGGCCTGCTCTCCATCAGCGTCAGACTCTTCGGTGAGCGGATCTGTCTCCACATCCTCGCTGCCGCCTTGTGGAATCCCGGTTTCGAGTTCTTTCCCAGAGAGCTGCTCGTCCTTTTCCCCAAAGGCTCTCCTACGTCCGAGTTTGTTGTTCTCGTCCTTATTCTGCTCCTTCTGTTTGAGTTCCTCATTTTCCTTTTGCAGCGCTTTATAATCTTCAGCTGCTTTTTCAGCTGCCTTTATCAGCGCTGCAATGCGGTTCGTCTTGACGATGTCATCCACGATAACCTCACTAAAGATGTTCGAGATGTCGCTCGGACTGAAAGCGCCACACTGGTACAGGAGGTTGTACTTATGAAGTCTCTGGACAGGGATCTCGGTTTCCATCACCGGGCCTCTTTGTCTACGGAAGCAAGGCTTGCGCTGGCCTTCTGAACGGCATCCTGATAGGCGCGGAGAGCCTTCCTCAGCTGTGTATTCTCATTCCGCAGAGATGCATTTGCCTCCTCCAGCTCTGTTATTCTGGAAATCAAAGTTTTCGTCGAACCTTCAGCCCGAACAGAGTTTGCCTGCTCTGCTGGTGCGTCGGAGGCCGATGCCTGCTTTCGAACGTACTTCCTGGTGGGCACAACCTCCCCTGTAACGGGATCAAGCTTCCCGATCAGCTTCCGGTCTGTCTTGTGCTGTTTAGCCTCCTTGTCCCAATAGCTGTGTGAAGAATAAACGTATACCGTATCCCCCTGTCTCAGATGAATGGTACCCATGTCAGACCTCCTGAGAGCTGCTTATCAGTTCTCAGGAGTATAGTAACATATCTATACCCTCTTGTCAACCGAAAATAAGGGTATAGATATCTGAATATTTATACTCCCCACTGAAGTAGCCTGAAAGTTCAAAAACCGCGTGTTTTCAGGATCTCTGGGATTCTGCGGCCACCTGATCAGGCATGTCGATGTGCGGGTATACTTCGCGGATGGTACCGTCAAGTGCGATTCCGCTCATGAGCTGACGGTACTGCTCCGGAGAAAGAGATCTGGCTTCGTCCGCATTCCTGGGATACTGGAATGAGTTTCCCGGCGCAAGGCGAAGCGTATAGAGCACAGTGCCGATTCCCTCGAAGCAGATCCCCTTGATCGTTCTGGCAGATCTGCCACGAAAAAGATAGAGAACTCCACGGTCCGTTGGATCCAGGTGATAGTTCAGCATGACATAAGCGGAGAGTCCATCAACGCCGCGGCGCATATCCACCCTCTTCGTGCAGAGAATGATCTTCCTGAAGCCGATGCCGTCAACAAACATGAAAAGCCTCCTTAAGCATGGAGAGGGTCTCGCGCCGGACAGAAGAGTAGAGATAGAGCCGACAGGACCGTGTCTCCAGGATAACTTCCGGAGACACGGCAGGCCCTCCCGGCCTGCCTGGAACAGATCCGGCATTTCCTTCTTCCGGTGTACCGGTGATCCGCGGAAGATCAGAGTGGTTCGACCGGCTGCGGGAACCCGAGTCATCAGCAGTACCCGGTTCCGAGCCTATTGTATTGACATCAGGGCGTACATGTCCGTTTACGATATCGGTGATGTCTACGAAGTTCTCTGTCTCTGGCACTGAAACAGAGGATGCCTTCCTGTTACTGGCGTCCGTCTCCCTGATCACGTTTTTCCAGTAGTAGAAGAGCGAGACGTTGATCTCATGCTCCCTGCACCATTGTGCAATCGACATCAGCTTCGTTTCTCTGTTCTCGTACGCATTGATGATCGGCCTCCAATAGCGAAGCTTCTCCTCACGAACCATCTGCTGTCTCTTGTCCATAAAAAAGCCTCCTCTGTAGAACACAGCTAGTAGTTTCCTAGCCTCATTCTACAGAAGAGGTTGATCCGGGTCATGGTACGTCCGTTGTTACGCTTACGGTAAAAGCGACGAAGGAGATCCAGGACAACAGCCAGCTCAAGAGCGACCGCAAAGACCCCGGAGTAATCGCGGAGCTGGCCAAAAATGGCAATTATTCGATACCGTACATCGCTGAAGGCACCTATGCTTCACTCCGTGAGCTGGAGCTTTTCCGTGAACGTGTCTCGGAGGATAGGATCCGCGACATTAACAGGCTCTGCCAGGAAATGGACAAATACTTCCCGGAATACAGGCGCATCTACAAAGAAGTTGATAAAACGTTCAGCCTAGTAGTCCTGGCAAAAGCCCCTCTGCCCGAAGACATAGTCAGAATCGGAGAAGACGGGGTCAGAGCTCTCTGGCATAGCGAGAAGCTGCGTGGTGGTGGATACAGTAAGGCTGCAGAGCTCCTTCAGAAGGCCAAACATAGCGTTGGCCTGAGGGAAGGGCAGGCTCAGGCCAGGATGTCCATCCAGTACCTTGCAGGATCAATCCGGGATAAAGACGCACGCATTGATGAAATCGATGCCGAGATCACGAAGCTGGCAAAATCAATCCAATACGTTGAAAAGCTCACGGCAATTCCTGGACTTGGAGAGCGTATTATTTCCGGAATCCTGTCTGAGATCGGTGATCTAATCCGCTTTGACAGTGTGAAAGAGATCCAGAAGTATAGCGGCCTGGGACTGGTCTCTGAAAGCTCCGGTAAGCACAATGGTGAGACACATATCAGCCATAGAGGGCGCAAGCGGCTCAGATATTGGCTGTACATGGGTGCCAGGAGCGTAGTGGTACATTCCAGTGAGTTTGCCAAGCTGCATACGTACTACACAACCAGAGAGGAGAATCCGCTCAAGAAGATGCAATCGTTGATGGCAATTGCGTGCAAACTCCTGAGAGTCATATACGTGATTCTAACGAAGGGGGTGGACTATGATCCACAAAAGCTGCTAGGGGACATCGTGAGACCCGAGAACGCGAAAAACAAGACGAAAGGAGCCGCTGTAGCGTGAACATATCAGTATATAGCGGAACAGATCGAATGAGAGAGTATAGGGCTGATCCGCTGTAAAGGCTGTGCAGTACAAACATGGTTCCAGTACCCTGCCAGATCCCGGATGAGGATCTGAGACCTGGCAGGGCTCTGGAACCGACAGAGTTCTAAACCAGTAGGGGAAGACAGGCGGCAGTATTGCGCCAGCTGATCAAACAGCTCTGTTGTCCGATCCGAACCGGTCTGGTAGCAGTATCAAACAAATAAGAGCTGTAGCCGGCAGGAAGTTTTTACCATGGGGCATAGACCCCGCATCTGAGCTTTGCCGGCACCCGGTGTATGACAGGTGGGACGAAGGAAGTTGTGGACGTCAGAGTATCTCACTGATGATCCCTATAGACACGGGAGGTTCACCTCATAGATCATTCAGGGTATAAGAAGGCCTTTATAAAAGTAAAGGTGTTTTATTTCCTGTACGAACTTTTGGACAGAATGCTCCAATCCTTCTTTGGAATACACCCTTTGGCTCTTATTCGTTCAGTACCGTGAGGTTGAAAAACCTTGATTTAATAGGGAAAAATCCCTTGACACAATAGGGAGGTTCATAAATTAATGCAGGAAGCGGCAAAAGGCCACAAGATTCCTTCTGTTCTTGCTGCTACCAGTGCGGATAATATCTGGCAGGGCATTCAAAAAGTCCTGTACTCCAATGGGAAGAATATCCACTGCCACAAGCGCGGCGATCTGCCTGTAATGCGGGCGAAAGAAATCAATCGCATTATCGTTCTCAAAGTCGATAAGGAAACAGAGCGTCTTGTGGTTCATATAGATGGACTTGACCCGATGCCATTGCTGGTTCCGAAAGATGATCAATATCTGATCGACGAATACAACGCACTGCTGGATTATATGGAACACCCAGAGGTGGAAGATACGGCAGTACGCACATACAGCGAAACCAACAATGTGGTGCCAGTATTCCGCCCCTGCTATTGCTCTATTCGGTGCAAGAAAATCCGTGGGAAGCTCCGCTGTTTTGTGCTGATCACCATTGCCGCTCCCCCTATGCCAAAGAAGGATAAGTATGGCAGACCGAGAGTCGCCCGTGGAAACGGACGGGTTGGCTGCGATATTGGAACGCAGTCAGCAGCTGTTGTGTCTCAAAACTCTGTAGAACTCTTCAATCTGGGAGAACGCAATCAGGGTGCATATCAGAAAAACGATAAGCGGAAAAAGTTCCTGCTGCGTAAGATGGATGCCAGCCGCAGAGCTATGAATCCGGAACGGTTCAACAAAGACGGTACTTATAAGAACGGCACACATGGCAAGTGGAAAGTGTCGAAATCCAATCGCAAGAGGCTGTATAAATATCGGGAACTCTGCAGAAAGGAAGCCGCAACCAGACTGTATGCCAACCAGGAAGCTGCCAATCATCTGCTTTCGCTAGGCAATGTCCTGATCACGGAGCCTTCGAATACAGCGGCATTAGCACGCAAGTCGAAGAAAAAGGCACAGCGATCTGACAAAGCATCGCAGATCCCGCAAAAAGACGGAACAACGAAAACGGTCCACAAGTTCAAGAAAAAGAAACGGTTTGGTGCCTCCGTATTAAGACGAAGTCCTGCTGGTTTTCAGGCAGAGCTTCGTAAGAAATTTGGGCCCGGCTACCATGAAGTACCACGTATGACTTACCGAGCGAGTCAGTACGATTTTATGCTTGACGCATACATCAAAAAGAAGCTCGACGAACGATGGCATTCTCTTCCGGATGGACGGCAAGTCCAGCGGGACATTATGTCAGCTTTCCTGTTATCGTGTGCAGACGACGAATTCCAATCCATTGACCGAAACCGGTGTCTGCAAGCATTTGATCACTTTTGGCAGATGCACCAGCAATGTATCAACACCATCATCCAGAATCACTTAACGATTTGTAATTCCGGCATTAAGTTGGATAAAGCAGTGTAATCTTTCTGTTTTTACCATAGCAGGGCGTTTGACTTAGCGCCCGGTTCTTGAAACAGAGGACGAATTGAACCCAGTAAAGTACCGTCAGCTCTGAGCTGACCGGTCAGAGGTTTAGATGGCTGGCTCCGGAGTAAATACCTGTCCCAAAGCGGCTTGTCTGTGAGTACGACACGAAATACCTCCGTGTGGAAGACCAACATCTTCCCCAACCAGAATCCCTCGCGTGCGAACCCCCGTGGCTCGCCACGGGGTAAGTCAGGATCCTGTTCTACTACGGCATGCAGTACTCCCGGGAGTCCTTTGAGCGGATCGAGCGGGAGAGCTTCAAGCGCCTTGCCTTCACAGACCAGCTGACTGGCGCCCCGAACCGCAGCGCCTGCAGCCGGATGTTTCAGTCGATGCGCGACGAGAAGATCACGGATTACTGCCTCGTCTTTACCGACGTAAACTTTTTGAAGCACACCAACGACACCTACGGACACGAGCAGGGCGATGCCCTGATCCGGAGCGCGGCAGAGGCCCTGGGAAAGCACTTTTGCGGCAAGGACTTCTATGGCAGATGGGGCGGAGATGAGTTTATCGCCGTCCACTTCGGCACCCTGGAGGAGACGAATGCGTGCCTTGTCAGGGTGGAAGAGGAGACGAAGCGCAAAAATGAGGCCCGGGATTACCCGTTTTCGATCTCCCTGTCCTTCGGCGTTGCAGTCAGCACGGGAGAGCATCCCCTGACCCCGGAGGAGGCAACGCTTGCCGCGGACCGGGTCATGTACGAGAATAAGAAGCAGGCCCATGCCGATCGGAGGAACTGAAAAAGAGAGAAAACGCTTTCTTTCGCCAAAGAGGAGAGGACATTCGGATATGTTCAACTCGTTTTACCCCGCGGGGAGATACAATCTCAACTTTGATGTCTGCGCGATGTTTCTGGCGGGCATTCTCTTTATCTTTTACATCACCCGTCCCCGGGTGTTCCAGGAGAAGCGGACGCGGTGCTTTTTACTTCTCCTGTTCGTCCTGTTTGTCTCCTCACTGTGCGAGTTCTGCGCTTCGGTCATGTTTAACAGCGGGAGCTACAGCGGCTCTTCTGCGCTGGACGCGGTGCTGACCATCTCCCACACCGCGCAGGTGCTCCTTCCCTATCTATTGGCGGTCTACCTCCTGGAGGTCCTTGGCTTTTCCCGCCGCATCACAAGGAGAAGGGTTTTGCTCCTCGCCCTGCCGGAACTTTTCCTTCTGGTCCAGATCATGGCGACCGAGGTCCAGAGCGCGGCGCGAGGCGCAGAGCCCCACGTGACCCAGACCGGGGTGATCCTCTGCATCATCTTCTTCAGCGCCGTCATCTGGTTCTACATCGGGATCTGCCTCGTGGTCCTCGTCCGCTCCCGCAGGGCGCTCCTTCGCAGGGAGTACATCTCCATCCTCATCGTTCTCGTCGCCTTCTGGTGCGCCATGGTGCCGCAGCTGTTTGACCCCTATCTGAAGGCAACCGAATTCCTTGTCTCCCTGTGCATGCTGGGCATCTTCATCACCCTGGAGAATGACGCCGATCTCTACGACGGCGCCACGGGCCTTCGCACCCGGACTGCCATCTGGCGGGAGTCCCAGGAGATCTTCGACCAGGAGATCTCCTCGTTTGTGGTCAGCATCAAGCTGGGCAACACGGGCTACCTGTCCATGATGCTGGGCATCCCGGCGATGAAGGAGCTGGACCGGGAGGTGGGGATCTTCCTGCAGCAGTACGCGGACGATGCGGTGCATGTCTACCGCCTCTCCGACCAGTCCTACGCCATGGTGCTCTTCCAGGGCGACCGGGACCGGGCCAAAAAGATCGCGGAGGAGATCCTGTCCCGCTTCCAGGCCCAGTGGTGCCTGTTCGGCACCAACGTCCTGGTGCCCGCCCAGGTCTGGATCAGCCGCATCCCGGATCAGATCCCGGATGAGAAGCACCTGAACGTCTTTCTGGACACCCGGTATGACCCGGCGGTCCCCGCCAATGCCCTGCACCAGTTCGACATGTTGAAGAGCGAGGCGCGCCGCTCCGAGGTGGAGCTTGCCCTGCAGCGGGCCCTGGATGCGGGAACCCTGACGGTGTACTACCAGCCGATCTACGATACGAAAGAGGGGAGAATCCACTCCTGCGAGGCGCTCCTTCGCATGCACGACGAGAAGCTCGGCAATGTCTCCCCGGAGGAGTTCATCAAGGTGGCCGAGCAGACGGGCCTCATTGCCAAGATCGGGGAGTCGGTCTTCGAGAAGGTCTGCGCCTTTCTCGAGAGAGAGCACCCGGAGCAGTACGGCCTCGACTTCGTGGAGGTGAACCTCTCCACGATCCAGTGCATGGATCCCACCCTGCCGATGCGCTTTCAGCGGATCATGCAGTCCCACGGGGTGAAACCGCAGCAGATCAACCTGGAAATCACCGAGTCCGCGGTGATCCACGACGAGAAGACCATGCAGGCGCTCCTCTCCACCCTCCAGAAGATCGGCTTTTCCTTTGCCCTGGACGACTTCGGGACCGGAAACGCCAACTACACCTATGTGATGAAGTACCCCTTCCGCCTGATCAAGATCGACAAGAGCTTTCTGTGGGGCGCCGAAAAGGACGATGCGGCCCGGGCAATCCTCGAGAACATGCTGGAGCTGGTCAGGGGCCTTGGCCGGGAGGCGGTGGTCGAGGGCGTCGAGACGAAGACGCAGCGGGATATGCTGTGCCGGGAACAGGTCCGCTACCTGCAGGGCTATTACTATTCAAAGCCCATCCCCGAGCCGGATTTCCTGAACTATGTCAAAAACTTTAGCCAGCGCGGCAGTTCGCAGGAGACGGATGGCAGTTCCCGGGAATCCTGAAGGAAAACCTCTTTGGCGGATCTGCGCGCGGAAAGATCGGAAAGGAAGGCAGATATCGATGAGAGAGAATGCAATGCACAGACAAAAAAAGATTTGGAAGGTGACGGCTGCGGTGCTTTCCGTGGCAGTGATCCTTGCGGCCGGCATCCCGGCGCAGGCAGCATCTTCTGACACGGCGGCCTATACTGATGCGGTGAACCGTGCCATCATCCAGAGCACCACCTATGACATGATCAGTTTCGAGGAGCTTCTCGACATGAGCCTCTCCGGAAAGCACTTTGTGGGGCGCGGTCAGGACAAGGCCGCGCGTGAGGACACCTTTGCGTATGATGCCGACGGCAATTTGACCGAGCTCCATCACCCCTATTCGGTTGCGGACATCAGCTATGACGAAAACGGCATTCCGGATTTGTACAACATCCGGTTCAGCAAGCTCAGTTCCGCGGGAATGCCAGAGATCAACAGCTTTGAGGACACACCGGAGCCGTTTCCCTACGCCCTGCAGTACGATGCCTCCGGCAGGCTGATCGCCGGAATCTGTAAGAGCGATGACAGCGCTGGCTCCTGTATGGTGAACCAGTACCAGGTGGAGTATGACGATCTTGGCAGGATCACGGCGGTGTACTGCAATCTGGAGGATGGCACCTATCAGGATGTAACCACGTATACATACAACAGCAAAAATCAGGTGGCACAGACCAACACCCTCTCCTCCGGCAAGCTGAAATGGACGATCCTCTACCGGTACAACCGATACGGAGAACCGCTCAAAGAGACCGGAACCGGATTCACCTACGACGTGGATGGCAATCTGGATGGTTCCGGCACATTTGCGATCGTGTATTCGTTTTCGCAGGACGGCGCGCTCAAGAAAGAGACCCGTCAGGACGGTGATGCCGACAGCTTTGTGGCGGCGTACTACCGGTACTGATAGAAACCCGAAAAGCACGTTGAAAAAGCCGTTTGGCATCACATGATGCCAGACGGCTTTTGCCTTCTTCTGAATCATTTTTGGAAAATCCACGGCACGGGAGAGCAGATTGTGCTCAGCCGCCAATCAGCATCGCCTTGATGGACTCGATAAGGCTCAGGATCTGATACTTGATCACGAATACCGCGTCGTTGTACTCGAGGTACTCGTTTTTGATGTGCTCCAGGAGCGGATAGACGTACTGCTCGGTCTCCCGGATGTACTCGATGAGCTTTTCCCGGGAGAAGCACTGGGCCATGGTGGAGACGTTATTGCACCGGTCCAGGGCCTTGACGATGGAGGCGCAGGGATCGGTCATGATCCCGTCATAGTACTCCTTGGTGGGCTGCCCCTCGTGCTTGGTCAGAAGTGCCACCGAGTGGCGGATGTTCTCCGGGAAGGGGAGATCGTTCGGGGCGATTCCGCAGTCCTCGCACACGTCGTGGAGCATCGCGGTGGCGAGCACCTGGTCATCCCGGATTCCCAGGGCGTGGGCGTGACAGGCCATCATCAGGGGATGGACGATGTAGGGGACGGCAGGGGAGTTGTTGTCGAACTTGCTGGGCTTTCGGTTTTCCCCCTGGTGCATGTCCCTGGCGTAGGCGAGGGCCTTGTAGGCATTGGGCAGGTTTTCCGCCTGGGCGAGAGTCCGCATCCTGGTGTACATGTGGATGTCGGAGAACATCTGATCCCGGGTGGTCCAGTCCGGTGCCTCTTTGGTGGTGATGAACTCGGTGATCGGCTGCTGCAGGGCATCGGCGAGGCGGACCAGGGACTGCCGGTCGGGGCGCTCCGCGCCGCTCTCCCAGGCCCGTTCCGTCTCCACTGTGACAAATACCTCTTCGGCAAGTCCCTCCTGTGTCATCCCCAGCTCCCTCCGCCTTGTACTGATCCTGACTCCCAGCTCCATCACGTCTGCCCTCCGTGCAGGTTTTCCATTGTCTTCCCCCTGTTGCCAATATACCACGGCCGGCCGAAAAAGAGTATCCCGGCTTGCCCGGAGAAGCCAGGTACTGCCTGGCTTCTGATCGGAAACTGTATGAACAATCTATGAACGCCCTGTCCGGAATTGTTCAAAAGCGTGTCACAGCCCTGCAACATTCTTTCGGTATCCTGAGAAGTATCAGAAAGAGGGTGCAGCATGAGTCGGCTGGTGATCACAAAGAGCACAGAACGGACCATCCGGGAAGGCAGGGAGAGAAATCTCCCCGCCCTGGGGTCCCTTGCGCTCGCGGCCTTGCTGGCCCTGTCCCTGACCCTGGGCGTTCTCCTTCCCACCACCGATGTGCCGGATCAGACAAGCGACACCGGCAAGTACACCCAGACCCATGCAGTGGAGCAGTACGCCGCCATCAACCTCGGCATCCGCATGACCTACTTTGATGGCAACGCGGTGCCGATGGACGGCTATTCCGAGGAGGCGGACTTCTGCATTCCGGGCCTTGCCGCGTCGGAGCACATGATCCCCCAGGGGATCGCCCTCTGGGAGGAGGAAAATCTCCTTCTGATCTCCGCCTACGACATCCACCACGAGGACGCCAGTGTCCTCTACCTGCTGGATGCCACCACCGGAGAGCTGACTGCCACCCTGTCCCTGGCGGATCCCGAGGGCAAGCCCTTTCGGGGCCATGTGGGCGGGATTGCCGTCTCCGAAAACAACCTGTACTTAACAAGCGGTGCGGGCCGCATCGGGTACCTGCCGCTTCCGGAGATTCTGGAGGCAAAGGCCTCCTTCCCCGGGGATGCCTGGCCGGAAGGGTCTGAGGCCGTGGTGCAGATCCAGGGGGAGAAGGACCTCTCCGATTACCTTGGCGGTGCCGCCACCGCCTATGTCTCGGTGCGGGACGGGATGCTCATGACCGGGAACTTCTACCACAAGAGCTCCGCCTTTGATACCCCCGCCGATCCGGATTCCGGGACAAAGTCCCTGCTCCTTGGCTATGCGCTCTCCGGCAGGGAGAGCAAGACGGAGTGGGAGAGCGTCCTCTTAGCAGCGGCCCCCGCCATTGCCGTCGCCTTCCCGAAGGACGTCGACCGCATCCAGGACAGCGTCATCGCCGGGGATCGGATCTACGTCAGCTCCTCCTACGGAAGGACGAAGGAGAGCACCTTCCTTGCGGGGACCCTCAAGGAGACAGATCCCATCGGGGCAAAGTATGCAGGCACCCGCTGCTACACGGTGGAGAAGGACTCCGAGATGCGGCTCTCTGCCATGCCGATGCTCGAGGGCTTTTGCCTGCGGCAGGTAAAAGATGATGCCGGGAACGAGAGCACGGAGGCGCTCCTCATCACCGAGTCCGGCAGCGCCCACTACCAGAAGGCGGACGAGAAGAACCGCGTCAACGCAAGTCCCACGGACACCGTGTGGCGCCTGCCCCTGGAGACGGCCTTCTCCTGAGACAGAGGAGATACCAAAGACATGAAGATTTGAGAGGGAGCTGCCGGCTGGCAGCTCCCTCTCTTGGTGTCCTGCAAAGCGTCTTTGCCGGAATTTTGCTTTTCTTGGGGACGGCGGTGTATTACGATACCCTTTGGCGGGGTCGGCAGGTCCGATCCCGGGTGTGAGATGAGGAGGAGAGCATGCAGGCAAGAGGGGCAGGAGAGCAGATCGAGGGAAGGCGGCCGGACCGGCGGGTGGTGCGCACCAAGACGGCCATCCGGGAGGCGCTGAAGACCCTCCTGTCCAGAAAGAAGATGGACGAGATCACGGTGACCGAGCTTGCCGAGTCCGCCGGGGTCAACCGAAAGACCTTCTACAACTACTACAGCGGGGTCTATGCGGTGATGGACGAGATCGAGGACGAGATCGCAGGGAACCTGCGCAAGGCCTTTGAGAACGTGAACTTCCAGACCCTGATCCGGGATCCGGATGAGGCCTTTCACCGGCTGGACGTCTGGATCATGAGCGACGAGAAGTTCTACGAGAAGGTCATGACCCTGGAGAGCCAGTACAGCCTGCGGCAGAAGATCCTGAACACCTTGAAGGACACCATGTGGAAGGCCCTCTCCCCCCACTTTCGGAGCGACCAGCAGCTGGCCCTGGAGGTCGCCATCGAGTACGGCATCTCCGGGATTTTGGAAGTGTACCGCAAGTGGTTTCTCACCGGGAAGAAGACGGACCTTGCCACGATTACCGACTACATCAGCATGGTGACCTTAAACGGGATCCTGGGCCTTGCGAAGGAGTACAGATGAGAGAAGATACCGAGAATTCAAAGAAGGAGGGCGGAATGGAACAGGCTGCGCCTCAAAACCCCTACCGGGCGGTCTACGAGGGGTATTTCATCAAGCGCCTGCGGCGGGCGGATCTGGCCGCCCTGGAGGACCTATTTGAGGATGGGAACGAAGCTCTGTTCCTACTTTTAGAAGCAAAAGTTGTGGTCGGGATCTTCGACTGCCGGGGCCGCGCCTGTAAGCTCAGCCTCTACGACCCTGCTTCTCCCCTTGCCGCGGTGGGGGCGATCCTGGAGGATGGGAAGTTTGGCTTTTGTGTGCGGGAGGTGTACAAAAATGAGGAGCCCACAGACCTCCGCTTCGGGGAGGTGCTGCGCTTTGTCTGTGAGCGGAATCTCTTCCAGAGCGGGCGGGGAGGGAACCTTCCCTCGGATGAGGAGGCCTTTTCGACGGATGCGGCGGCGCGCGCCCGGGCGATCCGGGGGCTCACCGCGATCATTGCGACCCACGACTTTGTGGAGCGGGTGGGCACCCACTACGAGGACTGACGAAGAAGGACGAATACGATGGACGAGAATACGAAAATGACAAAGGAACCTGAGGATCCGGAGCGGCTTGCAAGGCAGCTCCGCTTTATTCTGGAGGTGGACAAGGAGAAGAACATCCTGCGGCAGACCCACCTTTCCGGCCACGGAAGGCGGGAGGACGACGCGGAGCACGCCTGGCACATGGCCCTCATGTGCTGGCTCCTCAGGGAGTACGCCAACGGCCCGATCGACACGGGAAAGGCCATGCTGATGTGCCTCGTTCACGACCTCGTGGAGATCGACGCGGGGGACACCTACGCCTACGATGAGGAGGGGAAAAAGACCCAGCATACGAGAGAGGAGAAGGCGGCGGACCGGATCTTCGGCCTTCTTCCCAAGGACCAGGCGGATGCCCTCCGGGGCCTCTTTGAGGAGTTTGAGCGGGATGACACGATGGAGGCCCACTTTGCCCACGCGATGGATAACTTCCAGCCCCTTCTTCTCAACAACGCCAACGGCGGCGCCGACTGGAAGGCCCACGGGGTGACAAGGGACCAGGTGAACGGTCGCCAGTACAAGACCGAGGCGGGGTCGGAAGTCCTCTTTGCCAAGACAAAGGAGATCCTGGATGCCAACGAGGCGGCCGGGTGCTTTCGGAAGGAGAGCAAAGAGGACGAAAAGAGGCCGTAAACAGGGGATCCGAAACTGTCCGTTTCCTTTCGCCCGGCCATGGGCTAAAATACGGACGGAGGCGGTCACGGATCGTGCCCGCGCCCAATCTTGAGAAAGCAGAGGAAGGAAAATGGAACAACAAAAACGCGCACGCCTCGATGTGGTGAAGCTCTCCCCGGACGAGAAGGCCGTCATCATCCTGGACCAGACAAGGCTCCCGAACCACGAGGAGTACATCACCATTCAGGACGAGAAGCGGGCCTGGGATGCGATCAAGCGCCTGGAGATCCGCGGCGCCCCCGCCATCGGGGTCTTTGCGGGATATGCGATGTATGTCCTCTCCCAGCAGTACCAGAACCTGCCCTATGAGGCGTTCCAGAAGGAGTTCACAAGACAGGCGGACTACCTGAATTCGTCAAGACCCACCGCGGTCAACCTCTCCTGGGCATTGAAGCGCCAGGTGGGCGTCGTAAACGCAAACGCCGGAAAGAGCGCAGCTGAGATTGTCGCCCTGGTGGGGGAAGAGGCAAAGAAGATCGATGCCGAGAACCTGGAGATGTCCCGGAAGATCGGCGAGTACGGCGTCACCCTGGTGAAGGACGGCGACGGGATTCTCACCCACTGCAACGCGGGGTATCTCGCCTGCCTTGGCTACGGAACCGCCACCGCGCCCATCTACTACGGGCAGGAGCAGGGCATGACCTTCCACGTCTACAGCGATGAGACAAGGCCTCTCCTGCAGGGCGCACGGTTGACCTCCTACGAGCTGCAGAAGTCCGGCGTCGATGTCACCATGATCTGCGACAACATGGCCTCCCTGGTCATGAAGCAGGGGAAGATCAACGCGGTGTTCGTCGGGTGCGACCGGGTCGCCGCAAACGGCGACTTTGCCAACAAGATCGGCACCTCCGGGGTGGCGATCCTGGCAAAGCACTACGGGATCCCCTTCTACACCTTAGGACCCTCCTCGACCATCGACTTTGATACGAAGACCGGGGATGACATCCACATCGAGCTGCGGGATCCGGATGAGATCCGCTCCATGTGGTACAAGGAGCCCATGGCCCTTCCCGAGGTCAAGACCTTCAACCCCTCCTTCGATGTGACCGACCACAGCCTGGTCACCGGCATTGTCACGGAGCGGGGCATCGTGTACCCGCCCTTCGAGGAGAACTTACGCAAGCTGTTCAACCGCTGAGCACACACAAGAAAAGGAGACGATTGATTATGGAACCGAAAGAGAGCATTTCCGCCAGCATTGTGGCAAAGGACAAGATCGCAAAGGTGATGCTGATGCCGGGCGATCCGCTTCGGGCAAAGGCCGTAGCAGACAACTACCTGGAGAATGTCGTCTGCTTCAACGACACCAGAAACATGCTGGGCTTTACCGGAACCTACAAGGGGAAGGAGATCTCGGTCATGGGTCACGGCATGGGCATCCCCTCCATCGGCATCTACACCCATGAGCTGTTCACCCAGTTCGGCGTGGACGCCATCATCCGCATCGGCTCCGCCGGCGGCCTGGACATGGATGTGGACGCCAAGGACGTGGTCATCGCCGAGGCGGCCTCGACCAACTCCAACTACGGCAACGCCTACGGCGTGCCGGGACAGCTGGCTGCCTGCGCTGACTTCGACATGCTCGAGGAGGCCGTGAAGAACGCACGGGCGCAAGGGTGCAAGTTCAAGGTCGGCAAGGTCTACAGCTCCGACTTCTTCTATTATCCGCAGCCGGGGCTCAACGAGAGACTCCGGGATCTGGGACACCTGTGCGTCGAGATGGAGACCGCGGGACTGTACTGGGAGGCCTGCGCCAACAGAAAGCGCGCCCTCTCCATCCTGTCCATCTCCGACCACCTGTTCAAGCCGGTTGCCCTCTCCGCCGAGGAGCGGCAGAACGGCTTCACCGACATGATGGAGATCGCACTGAACACCGCTGCAAAGTTCGCGGAATAAGATTGATATCGCAACAGCAGAGACTGCCGAAGCAGGGACGGACACACCGCCCCTGTTTTTTTGAACCAAATCGCGCGAGCGCGATGCTCCATCAAAGTTATCCCTAAAGCTCACAGCTTTCTCTGTTGGGGATACCATGACAAACTTCAGCATAGACAAAAGAGGAAGAAATGATCTTGTCATCTCTTCCTCTTTTCTGTATTCTACAAAAAAAATAACCCACAGATGACCTTGATTGGCGTCGAGCGTTCATCCATGGGGCTCTCATAAGCAAGGTGAGTTTATCAAGTCCCTTGCAAATCTGCAAGCCCCATCTTTGTCGGCCGGCCAATCATGAGTTTCATCCCCATACCATCATTGCCGGAACGATTTCATGAGATACCTTGATTCCCCGAAATTCAAAACCGAACTGTCCAGGCTGGAAGTATTTCTGTCCCTGATCGACTACCGCGAGTCTACCATTCAGGGCTATCTGCAGACCGTCTTCGAGTGCTGTGAATGGCTTGAGAGAACCTATCATGTTTCCCTCGATGATGCTGATCTTGAACAGCTTCAGAGTTTTCTCGTTTATCTCCATAAGCCCATAAGCAAAGGCGGGAGAGAGCTCAAGCCCAGATCTGTCAACGTCTACAACGTCAGCATCCGGCGTTATCGTGCTTCCGTTGCGCATGCTCCCATCCCTCTGGAAAACCTTCCGCTGATGAAGGTGGATCATACCCTCCCGAAGGTACCGACGCGTCAGGAAGTGCAGAAGCTGATTATGGGGACGAAAGATCCGAGAAACCGCCTGATTCTCGCCCTCGGCTTTGGCTGTGCGCTCCGTCTGAATGAAGTCCTGTCTCTGCGCTTCGGTGATATCTCCATCAAAAGAATGCAGATCACAATTCGTGCGGAAGTCAGCAAGAACCGAAATGAAGGGAAGGTCGAACTTCCAAAAGATCTCGCGCGGATGCTCTACTTCTGCTTCAAAAGATTCCGTCGGGATGCCGGAGAGGGGGACTACCTTTTTCCCGGCAGAGATGCCGCACATCATCTGTCTGACGGAGCAGTGCAGCGCTTCTTTCAGAAGCGCCTGAAAGAACTCGGATGGGAAAACCGCGGATATCATTTCCATTCCCTCCGACACGCCCATGCGCTTTTCTACTATCAGGGCGGCGCTGATCTCTTTCAGGTACAGGTCAGACTTCGGCACCGCTCCATTGCTTCCACGATGATCTACGTACAGCTGGATGGTCAGCTTCAGGAGAGAAAAAACGTTGCAAACCCCTTCGACGGAAACGGCTTCGCGCTCTGAAAAAACAAAAAAGATGGTACCCTCGAGCCGGCCAGGCAGAACCTTCCGCCTTCCTGACAGTCAGACTGCGATCAGAGTCCGCAGATGCATTACCGGCTTCAGACAGGAAAAAGAGCCTTCAAGATATCGAATCCGCCAGATCTTCCGGAGATTTCTCCCAGACTATCTGGCAAAGCACGGAAAGGAAATGCCGCCCGAAAAGGTGAAGATTCTCCGTCTCATGGCACAATGCGGCACGGGAGATCTGGGTTATATTGTCTCCATCTGCCCTGACTGCGGAGAAATTTCGTTTACACCGAGATCCTGCGGCAACTCGAACTGCCCCTGCTGTGGCTTTTTTCGCCGTGAAAAGTGGATCGCTGAGCGCAGGTCCGAAGTCATTCACGGGATGTCCTACCATCATCTTGTGTTCACGGTTCCCCACGATCTGAATGAGTTGATCTACAACAATCAGAAGGCTCTGCTGGATCTTCTGTTTCATTCCGCGCAGGATGCCCTTCTGGAGCTCTGCCTTGAAAGGCACAACATTAAGCCCGGAATCATCATGGTGCTCCACACTTTTGGGAGCAGTATGACGCTCCACTACCACCTGCACGTGCTGATCTCCGCAGGCGGACTGACACCGGATGACGCCTCCTTTAAGAAGATCAGGGGCTTCTTCCTCCCTGTCCAGAAGATATCCGGACGATACCGGAAGCACTTCATGAGAGGACTCAAGCGGCTCTACAGAAAGGGAAAACTATCCTTCAATGGCTCTGCCGCACCTTATGAGAGTGAGGAGTCATTCCAGAAGGCGTTAGTTAAGAAACGGGTTGATAAGCGATCGCCTAGCATGAGACCACTAATACCTCACTTTGAGCTCGAGCTGGGTACACTCCTATCCGTGCTGTGTTGCATCATGTAACAAAGCATCACCTAGATTGCCTAAACACATACACTCACTTGCCGAGTATGTGACTATAAATAACAAGATAGGCATTATGCGGAGAAGAAAAGAGCTCCAAATGGGGATTCTATATCTTCATCGGACATTATCGCGTCGAGAGTTCACCATGGAGGTTGTGGTATGGAACCCATCAACCCGGTTCTTTACTAACGCCTTCCAGAATTTATGCGACGAGTGCTACAAGTGCCTTTGGAATGTCAACCTCAAGAGGTATGGCTCTTATTCTGAAGAAGACAGAGAACGGGATCCGTCACTTCCGGATGTGGAGGATGTCATAGGTTATTTTGGGCGGTACGCCGACAGAACGGCAATCACATCCTCCCGGATCAGGGACGTCTCGGACAGCGGTATCACGTTTGAGTACAAGGACTATCATACCGATGGCTCGTATGACAAGAAGGACATGGTACTCACGCCGGAAGAATTCATCCGACGGTTTTCACTTCACATCCTTCCGAAGGGAGTACGCAAGATCCGGATGGCAGGGTATCTTGCCGGGAATGTCCGTAAAAAGAAGCTTGCAAGGATCCACGAAATTCTGGGTGATGAATATGTACCGAGTCTGATTCGCGGAATGAAAAGCTGTGAGGTCATGAAGGCCCTTTTTGATAAGGATCCGGCCCGCTGCTCCAACTGTGGGGCACAGATGCATGCCTTTCTCTTCAGCATGGATAAGACAGCGATCTATCTCAGAGCAACGGGGAAGGTTGAAGGAAGCAGCTATATCGAAATACCCCGGTATTGCCGGGGACCGGATGGAATGTTGGATGTCTCCCATCCGCGCTTTTAATAAAGATTCTTTTCAGGTCATCTGCCCGGATGGCCTATTTCTCATGTCACAACGTCTGTAAATCCCACCCGGTCAACGGTTCAGAAGAAGAAAGATGGGTTTCTGAGCCAGGGTATTCAAGCCAAGTCGGATGCTAAAAATTCCTAACTATTCCCATAGTCTACGCTGAGAGCGATTCGGTTCAAAACAAAGGATAGTTGCCGGCCCCCTACGGGAACCGGCAACTATCCTTCACAATTTGCACACAAAATGCCTTCCGAAATGCCCATCCCTGCGGTATCATATCAGCTGGAAAACGCTCATATCAGCCATAAATTTGTGAGAGGAAGAGACGATGAGAGAGGTTGTGAAAAGTAAAAGGTCCTGGCTTTTTGGCCTGCTGCCCGCCCTGGCGCTGTGTTGGCTCCTCTTTTGCCTTCCGGGGGGCGTTTTTGCGGCGGACCTTCCGGTCTCCATCACGGAGGCAAAGATCACCGGGAAGGATGCGGTCACGGTGACGGCCACGGCGCCCGCAGGCCTGTCAAGCGATGACGGCTGTGTCCACCTGCTCGCCCAAGACGTTGGTGAGACTAGAAGCCGGGGAACCGAGGTGGGGAAGGCTGCTGTGTCCGAGAACCTGACCTTCTCATTTCCCCTGCGGGCGGGGACCGCATCCTACCGCCTTTCGCAGAAGTTCACCGCCTGTGTGCTGCAGGGAGGCGCCCTGGTCCCGGTGTCGGATGCCCACTACATCACAAACCCCGAGGCCCTCGGAAAGACGACAGCCCGGATCGGAGACGGCGGCAAGAAGGGGTTTCTCCTCGACCCGCATCTTCTGAACGTCACCAACTACCTGACCGAGGCCGGCATCTCCCAGGTCACCTACAACCTCCCGATCGGGGACCTGTGCGATACGAGAGAGGGCGGCAAGATCCACTACACCTATGAGGGCACCGACTATGTCTTCAACGAGGACATCGTGGGGCAGTACGACCTGATTGTCCCCAAGATGAACGCGGTCGGCGTCTCGGTGACCCTGATCCTCTTAAACAACCTGGCCAATCCAAACGACCTGACCCTGATCCACCCGCTCTCCCGGGATACCACCGAGGCAAATTACTACGCGTTCAGCACGCAGGGCGCGGCAGCGGTCAAAAAGCTTGCCGCCATCGCCTCTTTTTTGGGATCCCGCTACAGAGGGGGCACCCACGGCACAGTCGACAACTGGATCGTGGGGAACGAGGCAAACGCCCTGGACTGGAACTACATCAACACCGCGGGCAGCCTGGAGGCGGCAGCTTCGGAGTACGGGAAGGCCCTCCGCATCTTCTACGACGGGATCCGGTCCCACAACGCCTCGGCGCGGGTCTATGCCTGCGTGGACCACGAGTGGGCCCAGAGCGACTTTCCGGGCTTCCACTTTGCGGGAAAAGACTTCCTGACTGCCCTGGCGAGTGAGATCTTGGCCCAGGGGAACTTTGCCTACGGCGCTGCCGTCCATCCCTACAACGTGCCCCTCTACGCCTCCCAGACCTGGGCCATGCAAAACCTCGGCGTCTGTGACCAGACGCAGAACTCCCCCTACATCACGATGGCAAATATCGGCGTCTTCACCGACTTCTTCTGCCAGCCGGCAATGCTCCAGGAGGACGGCGAAGTCCGCTCGATCCTCTGCTCCGAGGTGGGATACAGCTCCCTTCCCTATGACGGCTACCCCAACGACGAGAACCAGCAGGCGGCCGCCCTGGTTTTTGGGTACCTCCAGGCAAAGAACAATCAGTACATCGACGGCTACTTCAACCGGGAGGCGGATGCCGAGGAGGAGGTCGAGCAGGGCCTTGCCCTGGGGGTCCTCTCCTCGGAGGACGGAAAGACCTACACAAGAAAGCTCTCCTACGACTACTACAAGAACATCGACAACCTGGCGGTGGCAGATGACATCCTCGCCGCCTGCGGCGCCTACATGGGCGGCATCCCGGTCTCGTCCCTCCTGACGCCCAGGTAGGAGAATACGGGAAGAAGTGACAAGACCCCATCCACAGAAAGACGAAGACAGAAACAATCGAGCCTTCTCTCATTCCGGCAATGCCAGATGAGAGAAGGCCCGATTTTTTTTCACAACCGTTGTACTTCAATCAGTCATCAGAATGATGGCCAGGCTGTCCTCAGTCGAGCTTGTGCTTGCCGGCGGCAAAGAAGTCGTGGGTCTCTTTGGCAACGACGCCGTTGAGCGCAAAGAGGGCGATCATGTTCGGAATCGCCATGAGGCCGTTGCAGATGTCGGCGATGGTCCAGACGGCGGAGACCGTCATGTAGGGCCCAAGGAAGACTGCCAGAATGTAGAACCAGCGGAAGATCTTCACCGCCTTGCTGCTTCCGTGGGAGAGGTAGGCCAGGCACCGCTCCGAGTAGTAGTCCCAGCCGAGAATCGTCGTGAAGGCAAAGAAGATCAGGCAGAGCATCAGGACGAAGGCGGAGAGGCGCTCCGGGAACGGCAGGCCCTGCTGGAAGGCGTAGGTGGTGACCGCAACGCCCTCGAGGCCGTCCACCTTCCAGGCGCCGGTGATCACGATGGAGAGACCGGTCAGGTTGCAGATGATGATGGTGTCGAGGAAGGTTCCCGTCATGGACACAAGGCCCTGCCGGACAGGCTCCTTGGTCTTAGCTGCCGCGGCGGCGATCGGCGCAGAGCCAAGGCCCGCCTCGTTGGAGAAGATGCCTCTTGCGATACCCTTCTGCATGGCGACCAGCATGCTGCCCGCGATGCCGCCGGCAATCGCCCGCGGCTCAAAGGCGCTGATGACGATCTGCGCGAAGGCGGCGGGGATTTCCGTGATGTGCAGGAGGATGAGGAGCATCGCAAAGACAAAGTACAGGATGCTCATGAAGGGGACGATGACGGAGGCCACCTTGGAGATCCGCTGGAGGCCCCCGATGACGACGAGCGCCACCACGATGGCAAGAACGAGAGAGGAGAGGATCGTGATCCCGCTGTAGGAGCCGATCCCGGGGATCGCGATGGGGGTCTTCCCCTCGGGGTTGAAGAAGTTGTTGACGGCGGAGACGATGCCGTTTACCTGGGAGAAGGTGCCGATACCGAAGAGGCCCACGCAGCAGCCAAAGAACGCAAAGAGCCTGGCAAGAGGCGTCCACTTCTTCCCCATGCCCTTCTCGATGTAGTAGAAGGGTCCGCCCAGGGTCTTGCCGTTAGCGTCCACGTCCCGGTACTTGACCGCAAGGAGCGCTTCCGAGTACTTGGTAGCCATCCCGAAGAAGGCGGCCACGATCATCCAGAACAGGGCACCGGGGCCTCCGGCGCAGACCGCGGTGGCGACACCGACGATGTTGCCGGTGCCGATCGTCGCGGACAGGGCGGTCATGAGCGCCGCAAAGCTTGAGACCTCGCCCTCCTGGCCCTTCTCGTTGTGGAAGACCCACTTGAAGGCCAGGGGGAGGTTTCTGACCTGCAGAAACCGCACCCGCACCGACAGGAGGATCCCGCCGGAGAGGATGAGCACCATCAGGGGCACACCCCAGACAAAGTTGTCAATGGAATTCAGGACAGCGTTGACAGATGACCACATCTTTCTTCCCTCCTCGTGGCAGACGCCGGAAGGAGGAGGGGAAAAGGGGAAAAAGAAAAGAGAAATAGTTCTTGTATGACAGGGAGGTGCCGCGGCGCGCTGTGGGCAGAAAAAGGGGAGCCGGCCTTGCCGACTCCCCGAATCCCAACCAGTCAGAGCACCGCGCCTGCAGCAGCAAAGCGCGTCTTCTCCTCTGTCCTTTTGCCTGAGAGATTCGGCCCAGGAGTGCAGTCTGCATCCCCAAGGCGTTTGCCCCTTCGGCACCCGGCAAGGGAAGCTTCCTGCCCCGCCGCGGATTCTCCAGAGTCCCGATCCATCTGCGGTATCCATCCGGTTTCCCGGACACCTGAGAGTGTTACTCCTTCGGCCAGCGCCCTGCGCTGTTTTCCTGCAGATTTCTTCTCGAACGTCTATATTCAAAAATCTTTACGTCACGCCAAAAACTGTAACGCAGGAGGGCTTCCCTGTCAATGCCCCTAGATGGACCCGCGCAGGACTAGGTTGGTGGAGACCTCGATGTTCACCGCGTAGTAGTCCTTCTGCCCGATGTCCCGGATGAGGCGCTCTGCGGCGACAAGGCCTAAGTGGTACTTTGGCACGTGCACCGACGAGAGGGGAGGCTCTGTGTAGTTGCACATCTGGATGTCGTCAAAGCCGATGAGGGAGATCTGCCCGGGGATCCGATAGCCCTTCTCCCGGAAGGCCCGCATGGCCCCGATCGCGATCTGGTCGTTGTCCGCAAAGTAGCAGCGGGCGGGCGTCTCCCCCTGGTTTAGGATCTCTCGCATGTCCCCGCAGGCCCCGTCGATGGAGGGGGCGAGGTGGTGGATGAGGGCATTGGAGATCGACATCCCGTTGTGCCGAAGGGCCTTCTGAAAGCCCTCCATCCTTTCATCGAAGTTGGTGATGGGATAGGAGGAGTGGAGGTACCCCGGCACGGTCTTGAGCTTTCGAATCAGGTAGTTGATCGCCTGGTAGGCGCCGTCCACGTTGTTGATGCGCACCGAGTCGACCCGGGAGGAGAGGAAGTGGTTATCGAGTAAAAGGACCGGCACCTTGCAGAAGGGGAGCGGGGCAAAGTCCTCGTCGTGCATCTCGGTCCCAAGGACCAGAAAGCCCGCCGCCCCCTGGTTTGCCAGCTCCTCGAGCTGGCGGGAGAGGTCCTCCACCGTGTAGACGTTGAGGATGTTCACCCGGTACCCCTCCCTCGCGCACTCCTCCTCGACCCCCTCCGTCAGCTCGGAGAAGAAGGTGGAGTCGGTGAGGACTGCCCCGTGCTTTTTGTAGTAGATGAGGTAGATGGCGGCCCGCCCGGTGGCTGCCTTCCTGCTCACCTGGATCCCGTACTTCTCCGCCTCCTCCAGCACCCGGTTTCTCGTCTTTGTGGAGACCCCGGGCTTTCCGTTCAGGGCAAAGGAGACCGATGCCTCCGAGAGCCCGAGTATCTTTGCCAGTTCCTTTGCCGTCATGATGTCGCCTCCCCGGGGCCGCAGCCCCGTCCCAAGCAAAGAGATTAAGCGCACGGTTAAGATCCTGCGGTCCCAACGTCCTTTGCGGCGCGCCGCAGGCGCCGCTGTTTCAGACCGCTTAAGTTTGGAAGAGGACCATGGAATCATCTGCAGGACCCCCTCGAAAACCCCGAGAAATCAAAGACTTTTCGAAATGCCCTCCCCGCTTTCGGATCCACCCCAGTGTAGCAGACCGGCGGGGAGGGGGTAAAGAAATTTAGCAAATTAAGTTAATAAATACTTAATACCATCTTTGAATTAAGTTCCTGGTGCCCTAAGATCAAACTGTCTGAAGAAGGAAGTCAGACGAAACACGGAACCCTTGGGCAAGGAGGACATTGCCATGAAAAACAACATCAAGATCGGATTTGCACCCACCAGGAGGGCGATCTTCAGTGCCCCCGCAGCGGTCCGCTATGCGGATCTGACAAGAAAGAAGATGACGGAGCTGGGCATCGACTTTGTCGACATCACGGACGTCAATGAGGAGGGGCTTCTTTTTGACGATGCCGGGAGGGAGAAGATTGCGGCAAAGTTCAAGGCGGCCAAGATCGACGGCCTGTTCCTTGCCCACGAGAACTTCGGCACCGAGTACCAGTGCGCAAGACTGGCCAAGGAGCTGAACGTCCCGGTCCTTCTCTGGGGACCCAGAGATGAGCGCCCCAACGAGCAGGGCGGAAGAGAGCGGGATTCCCAGTGCGGCCTCTTTGCGACAGGAAAGGTTCTCCGCCGCTTTGACGTCCCGTTCACCTATCTCACCAACTGCAGCCTGGACGATCCGGAGTTTGCCCGCGGCATGTACGACTTTTTGCGGGTATGTTCCGTGGTGAAGGCCTTTCGCGGCCTTCGCATCCTGCAGATCGGACCTCGTCCCTTTGACTTTTGGAGCACCATGTGCAACGAGGGCGAGCTTCTCGAGAAGTTTAACATCCAGCTCTCCCCGGTGCCGCTTCCGGAGCTCTATCAGGAGATGCACCGCCTGGAGGCAAAAGAGCCCGAGAAGGTGCAGGCGGTGGTCGACTACTGCCACGAAAACATGACCTGCAAGATCGAGGACAAGTATCTTGTCAAGGTCGCCTCTTTGAAATGCGCAATGCGGAACCTCGCCGACAAGTACGGCTGCCGCGCGGTGGCGATCCAATGCTGGAACGCCCTGCAGGATGAGATCGGCATCATGCCCTGCGCGGCCAACTCCCTCCTCAATGAAGAGGGCCTGCCGGTCGTCTGCGAGACCGATATCCACGGCGCCATCACCCAGGTGATGGTGGAGGCCGCCGACCTCGGTGAGCACCGGGGCATGTTTGCGGACTGGACCGTGCGCCATCCCGACAACGACAACGGAGAGCTTTTGCAGCACTGCGGCCCCTGGCCGATCTCCGTCGCGAAGGAAAAGCCCACGATCTGCGTGCCGGTTGCCTTCCCGCAGAACGGCGCCGTCTCCGCAGAGGCAAAGCACGGCAAGGTCTCGATCGTCCGGTTCGACGGCGATCACGGCCAGTACTCCCTGCTTCTTGGCCATGCCAAGGGCATTGACGGCCCCTACACCCGCGGCACCTACCTCTGGATTGAGGTGAACGACTGGAAGCGGCTCGAGGCCAAAATCGTGGAGGGACCCTACATCCACCACTGCGTGGCGATCCACGCGGACGTGGTGCCGGTCCTGTACGAGGCCTGCAAGTATCTGGGCATCACACCGGATCTGTATGACCCGATTGAGGACAAGGTGAAGGCTTACCTCCACGGCGAGGACCTGGTCTTCGATGAGATCTGAAAAGCGCTGACTGTGGGAAGGACAGCACAAAGGAGGCTGTAAATGGAAAATCTGAAGGCAAAGGCATACGCGCTCCGCGAGAACACGCTGGACATCATCATGGCGGGCGGCGGCGGTCACATCGGCGGCGACATGAGCGTCATGGAGACGCTGGTGGCACTCTACTACAAGGAGATGAACATCTCCCCCGAGAACCAGGACGACCCGAACCGGGACTATTTCATCCTGAGCAAGGGCCACAGCGTCGAGGCCTACTACGCGGTCCTCTGCGACAGAGGGTTCCTCGATTATGAGGATGTGAAGAACCGCTTCTCCAAGTTCGGCTCCCCCTACATCGGGCACCCGAACAACAAGCTTCCCGGCATGGAGATGAACTCCGGCTCCCTGGGCCACGGGCTTCCCGTCGCCGTGGGCCTTGCCCTTGGAAACCGCATGTCCGGCCGCAATAACCGCACCTACGTGGTGATGGGCGATGGCGAGCTGGCAGAGGGTTCCGTCTGGGAGGGCTTTATGTCCGGCCACATGTACAAGCTGGACAATCTCTGCGCCATCATCGATAGGAACCACCTGCAGATCTCCGGCAACACCGAGGATGTGATGGCCCATGAGGTCCTGAGGGACCGCGTTGCCGCCTTCGGCTGGCACGTGATCTCCGTGAAGGACGGCAATGACCTGGACCAGATGATCGCCGCCTTCGAGGAGGCAAAGAGGGCGAAGGGACAGCCGACCTGCATCATCGCCGACACCGTCAAGGGCAAGGGCTCTCCTGTCATGGAGAACAAGGCCTCCTGGCACCATCACGTTCCGACACAGGAAGAGTATGAGCAGATCATGAAGGATCTGAAGGCAAGAGAGGAGGAGCTTTCCAAATGAATAAGATCGCAAACAGAAAGGTCATCTGTGACGTTTTGATGGAGCACGCAAAGACCGACAAGGACATCGTCGTGCTCTGCAGCGATTCCCGGGGCTCTGCTTCTCTGACCCCGTTCTTCGACACCTACCCGGAGCAGTCCGTGGAGGTCGGCATCGCCGAGCAGGATCTCGTCGGCATCGCGGCGGGTCTTGCCAAGTCCGGCAAGAAGCCCTATGCGGCATCCCCCGCAAGCTTCCTGTCCACAAGATCCTATGAGCAGGCCAAGGTCGACTGCGCCTACTCCGATCAGAACGTGAAGCTGATCGGCATCTCCGGCGGCATCTCCTACGGGGCCCTCGGCATGAGCCACCACAGCGCCCAGGACATCGCGGCCATGTCCGCCATTCCGAACATGCGCGTGTATCTGCCCTCCGACCGCTTCCAGACAAGAAAGCTCTTTGAGGCGCTCCTTCAGGATGAGAAGTGCGCCTACATCCGCGTCGGCAGAAACCCGGTGGAGGATGTCTACACCGAGGAGAGCTGTCCCTTTGAGATGAACAAGGCAACCTTGGTCCGTGAGGGAAGTGATGTCACGATCGTTGCCTGCGGCGAGATGGTAAAGCCCGCAAAGGACGCTGCGGAACTCCTTGCCAAGGAGGGCATCTCCGCAGAGGTGCTCGACATGTACTGCGTGAAGCCCCTGGACAAGGAGGCCATCATCCGCTCCGCATCGAAGACGAAGGCGGTTGTCACTGCAGAGGAGCACGCCCCGTTTGGCGGCCTTGGCTCCATGGTGGCCCAGGTGGTGGCAGAGAACTGCCCCAAGAAGGTTCTGGAGGTCGCTCTGCCGGATGCCCCGGTCATCACAGGCACCAGCACAGAGGTGTTCAACTACTACGGCATGAATGCCGAAGGGATCGCCAAGAAGGCGAAGGAAGCCCTCGGCATCTGAATAGGGGAGTTGCAGCAAATGGAACACACGCAGTACATCCTCGGCATCGATCAGAGCACACAGGGGACCAAGGCACTGGTGCTGGATGAGACGGGAAAGATCCTCTCCCGGGCGGATGCCGCCCACCGGCAGATCATCAACGACAAGGGGTGGGTCGAGCACGACCCGGAGGAGATCTGGGAGAACACGAAAAAGGCGGCGGCCCTTGCCATCGAGAAGGCGGGGATCCCGAAGGAGGCGATTGCCGGCATCGGCATCAGCAACCAGCGGGAGACCTCGATCGCCTTCCGCAAGGATGGGACCCCGATTTACAACGCCATCGTCTGGCAGTGCGCCCGGGCAGCAAAGCTCTGCGAGGGAATTCGGAAGACCCATCCGGAGGCGGAGGCCCTCATCGAGCAGCGCACCGGGATCCGCCTCTCCCCCTACTTCCCGGCGGCCAAGATCGCCTGGATCCTCGAAAATGTGCCGGGGGCAAGGAAGCTCGCAGAGGAGGGGGAACTTCGCTACGGGACCATGGACACCTACCTCGTGTACCGCATGACGGGCGGAAAGGTCTACCGGACCGACCGCACGAATGCCTCGAGGACCCAGCTCTTTGACATCCGCAAGCTATCCTGGGACGCGGACCTGGGACGGATCTTTCAGGTCCCGATCTCGAACCTCCCGGAGGCGGTGGACAGCGACGGGGACTTCGGGTCCACCACGCTGGATGGAGTTCTGCCCCATCCAGTCCCGATCCGAGGCGTTCTGGGGGACTCCCATGCAGCGCTCTTCGGACAGGGGTGTCTTTCAAAGGGACAAGTCAAGGCAACCTACGGCACCGGCTCCTCGGTGATGATGAACATCGGCGAGACGCCGGTTGCCTCCCGCCACGGGGTGGTGACCAGCATTGCCTTTGCAAGAAGCGGGCAGGTCGCCTACTGCTTAGAGGGAAACATCAACTACACCGGCGCGGTGATCACCTGGCTCAAGGACGACCTGGGCCTTGTTCAAAGTGCCGGGGAGACCGAGGCACTGGCAAGGACCGCCAATCCCGCGGATCACACCTACCTGGTGCCCGCCTTCACGGGCCTTGGGGCGCCCTGGTGGAGTGACAGCGCAAGGGGAATCCTGACCGGCCTCTCCCGCACCACGAAGCGGGCGGAGATCGTCCGGGCGGCCCTTGACTGCATCGCCTACCAGATCACCGACGTCTGCCGGGCGATGGAGGAGGATGCGGGGATGCCCATCCAGGAGCTTCGTGTGGACGGCGGTCCCACGAAGAACCGGTACCTGATGCAGTTCCAGAGCGACATCGCAAAGCTCCCGGTGCTGGTGCCCCCGGCGGAGGAGCTCTCGGGGATGGGCGCCGCCTATATGGCGGGACTTGCCCTTGGCATCTGCCAGGAGGAGAAGCTCTTTGCCCCGGCGGGCACCACGAAGTACCTGCCGCAGATGGCAGAGGCAGAGAGAACCGAAAAACTTGCCGGCTGGCGGCAGGCCCTCTCCCAGGTGCTGGGAGAAGAAAGGAAATGAGAAGATGAGACAGTATGAGATGGCAGAACTTTCCTTCCGGGGACCGGAGCCGGAAGGCAAGGCAACCGATGTAAAGCTCACCGGTACCTTTACCTTAAGCGGAAAGACCATGACCGTGCCCGGCTTCTATGCCGGGAATGGCACCTATAAGGTCCGCTTTTATCCCACGGAAGCCGGCATCTGCACCTACAAGGTGGAGGGCGCAGTCACCGGAGAGGGAACCGAGACAGTCGAGCCCGCCGCTTCCCACGGCATGGTGAAGGCGGTCGGCACCCACTTCGAGTACGAGGACGGCACGAGATTTGATCCCTTCGGGACCACGATCTACGCCCTGGTGCACCAGGAGAAGGCCCTCGTGGAGGAGACGCTGAAGACCCTCTCTACCGCCCCCTTCAACAAGGTTCGGATGTGCGTCTTCCCGAAGGACTACAGCTACAACAAAAACGAGCCCCCGTACTACCCCTTTGCCAAGAAGGCGGACGGCAGCTGGGATGTGACAGCGCCGAATCCCGAATTCTTTGACAACCTGGAGGACAAGATCGTAAAGCTCGGGGACATGGGCATCGAGGTGGACCTCATCCTGTTCCACCCCTATGACCGCTGGGGCTTTGCCTCCATGCCCCAGAGGGACAATCTTGTCTATCTGGACTACCTGATGAAGCGCCTTGCGGCGTTCCCGAACATCTGGTGGAGCCTCTCCAATGAGTATGACTTCACGCCGAAGAAGACGCAGAAAGATTGGGAGGAGATCGAGCAGGCGGTCCATGACCTGGATCCCTATCACCATCTGGAGTCCTGCCACAACGGCTTCCACTACTGGGATGCCACACGTCCGAACATCACCCACAGCTCCCTCCAGGTCAAGAGCCTTGCGGTTGTCGCCCATGAGCGGGCACGCACCAAAAAGCCCGTCATGATCGATGAGTGCTGCTATGAGGGGAACCTAAACCAGTCCTGGGGCGCCATCTCCGGGGAGGAGATGACAGCGCGCTTTTGGCAGGCGGTTGCCCAGGGCGGCTACTGCACCCACGGAGAGACCTTCCTCGACCCTGACACAAAGGACGAGGACAGTGCCGTCGTCTACTGGGCAAAGGGCGGAAAACTCATCGGCAAGAGCCCAGAGAGGATCGCATGGCTGCGGAACATCGTGGAGTCCCTTCCAGGGCCGATCGATCCGCAGACCGGAAGGTTCGGAAACTTCTGCGACCTGACGGACAAGCAGCTTGATGCCTTCATCGATCAGGTGCCGGAGCAGCACAAGTTCTTCTTCGGCTCTATGAGGAGACTGACCGAGTACGAGAAGGGGATTCTCCGCGCCGGGGAGTACAACTATGCCGGCCAGGTCGGAGAGAAGGCATACTTCTGGTATCTGTACCGCCAGACCAGTGCCCGCTATGAGATCCTCCTCCCGGAGAACCACACGTACAAGGTTGAAGTGCTCGACACCTGGAAGATGACAAGAACCACCTTTGCAGAGCATGCAAGCGGCAGCGTGCAGGTGCGCCTTCCCGGGAAGGAGTACATGGCAGTCTTGGCCACCATCGAGGAATAATGCGAAAGGCGTTAGTTAAGAAACGGGTTGATAAGCGATCGCCTAGCATGAGACCACTAATCCCTCACTTTGAGCTCGAGCTGGGTACACTCCTATCCGTGCTGTGTTGCATCATGTAACAAAGCATCACCTAGATTGCCTAAAAGCATACACCCACTTGCCGAGCATGTGACTATAAATAACAAGATAGGCATTATGCAGAGAAGAAAAGAGCTCCAAATGGGGATTCTATATCTTCATCAGACATTATCGCGTCGAGAGTTCACCATGGAGGTTGTGGTATGGAACCCGTCAACCCGGTTCTTTACTAACGCCATGCGAAATCAGCAGTACAGAATCCCCAGAGGTCTTGCGAAAGACCACTGGGGATTTTTCCATGCGCCAAAGATGCCCACGTCCCGCGATGCAGCAGAGGATGAGTTTTGCCCCCGCCGCCCGGTACTGCTGCTGCAGGGTCTGGGACAGGGCCGCATCGGTGAAGATCCCGTCAAAGTCCGCAGCGCCTGCAAAGCGCAGGAAGGCAGTGCGGTTCATCTTTCCGGCATCGCAGAGGAGAAACCCGTGCACGGTGCGGGAGAGGACGGTGCGCTTTTCGGAGGCCTCCGCCTCGTGGGCGCAGGAAACGCCCATGGTCGGCGAGCAGGACCCGGTGCCGACAAAGCGGCCGGGATCCGAAAGATGGTCAGGATGCTCGGCGGGGATCTCCGGGATGTGGTGGTCTTTGGCGATGGAAAAAAGACCTGTCCATGTTTTCCAAGGAGTGGACCTGTGTGGCCATGGAAAACTTGATGCCCGCCCTCAAGGAAAAGGCGGATTAATGCCGCGGACGACGGGATCTTCTACGCCTGCCAGGAGCTGGGCCTTTTGGCGGAGCGCTGAGAGAGCACCCCTTCCGCCAAAGCGCAGCACGCAGTGATCCTTCCCGTTAAAAATCCTGCTTTTTGGGCGTTTTCGGGCAGGGAAACACCTTCCCAGATCGGTTTTGTTTCGTGTATCATGACAGGGAAGAAGAGGGGAGGTACCGGCAGGCGATGGGAACGAGGCGGCATTGTAAAACATACATCACAGAGCTGTTTCTTGTGGCCATCTGCCTTCTGGCAGCTTTTCGGGGTACGCCGGTGCAGGCCAAAGAGGAAGCGCCATCTGACGAGGCGCCGTATGATCTTGTCCTGTTCTTTGGCCAGAGCAACCTGATCGGGAGCGCCAGGATGGACTCGCCCAACCCCTTTGCGGGCATGGACGCGGAAGCGGCATCGGCCATGACCGGCATCGATCCGGATCTCATTGAGGCAACCGTCAGCGCGACGAAGGTGAACCTCGACATCCCGGAGGGCGCCGCCCTGGAATACCACCTGCTGTCCGATTCCTTTGCGCCAGTCACCGGAAACTCCCGTTTTGGGGAGTGGGGCGTGGACGACCGCGGCGCCTATGCCGGTGTAAAGTTTCAATCAAAGACCGAAGACTTTGGGCCCGTCTACCTGGATGACCCGAATGCCCTCCTGGAAATGGCCTCCTCGGCCTCCGACTCCACCAATCTCATTCACGCGTTCTGTGCCGAGTGGTATGAAACAACCGGACATCGCGTGCTCGTCGTCTTTGCCGCCGTCGGCGGCGCTCCCATCGAAAAGTTCCTGCCGGTGGACGACCCGGACTACCTGAACGGGGTGTCCGGCTCGTACCTGTTTGAGTACATCCGCTCCAGTGTCGACGGCGCCGTGAAGAGGGCGGTCCGGGAGGGCCTTCCCCTCCAGAATGCCTATTTCGTCTCCTTCCAGGGCGAGGGCAATGCAAGGGATCCGAAGTACCGGCGGGTATATCAGAAGGTGGTGGCCAATCTGAAAGGCCTTGGCATCACGAAGGGGACCCTCATTGAGACCTCGAATAAGATCGGAGATGCCAAACTGGCAGCCGGCGTAAACAGGGTGCATCAAGTTCAGGAGGCCATCATCGCGGAGGATCCCGACATCTGCCTCGGGTCCTCTCTGGACTACGACCACTACATCCCGGATCGGAAGACCTACGAGGGAAAGGATGCAAGGTGGCGGAAGCTTTGGGGGAATCTCCCCTACGAGGAGGCGTACCAGAGGGCGCGCCTTCTCACCGACCCGAACCGGAAGAACCTCGTCCATCTCAACAGCACCGCGCTCGCCATGATCGGCCGGCAGACGGCGGATCAGCTGGCGGCATTTACCGGCCTTGCCAAAGGGGAAAACAGGTAGAGCGGGAAAAGAGAAGCACTGCAGGAAAACCGGTTTTGAAACTTGTTGTCGGACCCTTGCGTTCCGGCCCCTGCTGTGAAAGGATGGATCTGTGCGGGCTTTTGAGTGAGCACCGCAGAACAAGAAGGAGGAGGAAAAAGATGAACAACGAGGATGCGCTGATCAGCCAAAAGATGCGCACCGCGGCGCCGGAGATGGATCCCCTGCGCCTTGGCAGCGGCTGGAAGAAGGAGGACCTGGCAAAGCCCCAGATCTTCATTGAGAGCACCTTTGGGGATTCCCACCCGGGGAGTGCCGGGCTCGACAAGCTGGTGGAGCGCGTGCGGGAAGGTGTCGCCGATGCCGGCGGCCACGGCGCCCGGTACTTTACCACCGACATGTGCGACGGGGAGAGCCAGGGGACGGACGGCATCAACTACAGCTTAGCCTCCCGGGAGATCATTGCCGACATGATCGAGATCCAGGAGAGCGCAACCCCCTTTGACGGCGGGGTATATCTCGCTTCCTGCGACAAGGGCCTTCCGGGGAACCTGATGGGCATGGCACGGGTCAACATCCCCTCGATCATGGTGCCGGGCGGCACGATGTCTGCGGGGCCGGAGCTTCTGACATTGGAGCAGCTTGGCATGTACAGCGCCGAGTATGAGCGCGGCGAGATCGACGAGAAGAAACTCGACTGGGCAAAGTGCAATGCCTGTCCCTCCTGCGGTGCCTGCTCGTTCATCGG
Source organism: Lachnospiraceae bacterium (assembly GCA_022483465.1). Classification (GTDB taxonomy): domain Bacteria; phylum Bacillota; class Clostridia; order Lachnospirales; family Lachnospiraceae; genus CAG-791. The sequence continues at coordinate 66,119 of JAKVNF010000002.1, forward strand.
CACCGCCTCCACGATGCAGATCATGGCGGAGGCCATGGGCCTTGCCCTGCCGGGATCGGCTCTGCTCCCGGCGACGAGCCCGGACCTTCTGGACTACGCCTACCGGGCGGGAAAGCGCTCGGTGGAGCTTGCCCTGTCCGGCCTTCGCCCCAGGGACATCGTGACGATGGAGAGCTTTGAGAACGCGATCCTCGTGCACGCCGCGATCTCCGGCAGCACGAACGCCCTGCTCCACCTGCCCGCCATCGCCCACGAGTACGGCATCACGATCGATGCGGACACCTTTGATCGGCTCCACCGCGGCGCCAAGTACCTCCTGGATGTGCGCCCTGCCGGCAGATGGCCTGCGGAGTTCTTCTACTACGCGGGCGGCGTTCCGAGGATCATGGAAGAGATCAAAGACGTGCTGCACCTCGACGTTCTGACCGTCACCGGAAAGACCCTCGGCGAAAACCTCGACGGGCTCAGAAAGAGCGGCTTCTATGAAAAGTGCCAGAAGTGGCTCGATGCGGCCAATGAAAAGTACGGCCTGCACCTCACCCGGGAGGACATCATCCGCGACAAGGACCACCCGATCGGGGAGAACGGGAGTATCGCGATCCTCAAGGGAAATCTTGCCCCGGAGGGCGCAGTCATCAAGCACACCGCCTGCCCGAAGGAGATGTTCCGGGCGGTCCTTCGGGCAAGGCCTTTTGACAGCGAGGAGGAATGCCTCTCCGCGGTCCTCCACCACAAGGTCCAAAAGGGCGATGCGGTGTTTATCCGCTACGAGGGACCCCGTGGTTCCGGGATGCCGGAGATGTTCTACACGAGCGAGGCGATCAGTTCCGACAAGGAGCTTGGCAGGAGCATCGCCCTCATCACCGACGGCCGGTTTTCCGGCGCCTCCACCGGCCCCGTCATCGGCCACGTGAGCCCGGAGGCCGCAGCCGGCGGCCCGATTGCCCTGGTGGAGGAGGGAGATCTCATCGAGATCGACATCGAAAAGCGCCTGCTTGCCATCGTCGGGGTCAAGGGCGAGCGCAAGACCCCGGAGGAAATCGACGCAGTGCTGAGAGAGCGCAGAAAATCCTGGCAGCCGAAACCCCTTCGCTACAAGAGGGGGGTCCTCCGGCTCTTCTCCGAGCACGCGGTCTCCCCGGCACGGGGCGCCTATCTCGACTTTTCGTAACGGCTCTTCGGAGGGGAGTCAGGAAGGGCGAAGAAGCAGCATCGCCGGCCTGCATAAAGGTCAGAAGACGGCAAAGAGGCGGATGAAAGACGGTTTCGGCAGGACTTGTGTATCCTCCATATCTGTTGTACAATCACAACTCGTTAATCGAAATGAGAAATGTGATTGCAAATGATAAATTATTGGTAGGCATGTCTTTCAAAACCCTGTTTTCGAAAATCCGATCCTTCAGCGACATCGGGATCAGCCGGCAGCAGCTGGAGGAAATCCGGCCGGGCATCGCCGCAGAGAACCACTGGGGGCTGCTGCTCTCGGTGCGCATCTCCATCCTGTACTACGGGATCCTCTTTGTCCTGTCCCTGTTTGTGGGCTTCATGTTCCCCTTCCAGAGGCTGTACGTGACAGCGGGAGCTCTGGACATCATCCTGTACCTTCTTGTCCGCAGAACGCCAAAGGAGGATTTTGGGAGAAACCTGATTCTTGTCTATGCGTTCCTCTCCCTGATCCTGGGCTTCTCGGTGGTTCTTGGCACCTACAGCCGCCGCTCGGAACTTGCCGTTGCCTACGACATGTTCGTGACAGCCCTGCCGATGCTCTTTCTCGACCGCCCCTCGAGGTTGTCCGCTTTTATCGCGGGCTTCACGGCCTTCTTCTGCGGGATGTCCCTTCTCTTCGACAGCCCGGACGTCATGCCGCACGACATCGGCAATGCGGTCATCATCAGCACGATCAGCATCATGGTCAACACCTACATGATTCACACCAAGGTTCAGAAGCTCGTGTACGAGCAGCTGCTCTTTTTCCAGTCGGAGTGGGATGTAATGACCGGCCTCCGGAACCGGAACAGCTATGAGAAGCGCCTGAAGGAGCTCCCGGAGGAGGTTCAGACAGGGCTTGTCGCCGTCTACGCGGATGCCAACGGCCTCCATGAGCTCAACAACGATCATGGCCATGCTGCCGGGGATCAGCTGCTGCAGGCCGTTGCCAGCACACTGCAGAAGACCTTCGGACGGGATGCTGTCTACCGCATCGGCGGGGATGAGTTTGTCGTCCTCCTCCCGGATGCCAGGGAGGAGGATACCACCTGGAAACTGAGTACCGCACAGGAAGCGCTTCGGTCTGAGGGCTGGGAGATCTCCGCAGGGGTGTCCGCCTCAAAGAAGGAGGGGCTTGACGTGCCGGCCCTCATCCGGACGGCAGAGCAGGAGATGTACGGGCAGAAGCGGGCTTACTACAGCGAAGCCGGGCACGACAGAAGAGGTGTACGGCAAAGAGACAGGAGACCGGAAGAGAAAAAGTAAGAGGAGAGATTTCGGGACGCAGCCCGAATCTCTCCTCTTTTATCGTTCCGCCTGCTGATCCCCCATCAGGCGTGCGCCGCGGCGCTCCTTATCATCTCGGCCAGAATCCTCGCGTTCTCCTCCATCGGGAGCCTTGCCGCATTCAGACAGACATCCAGGCAGGAGACATCGTCGATCGCATGCTTTGTGTAGTAGCGGCAGTAGGTGTCGCGCTGGGCATCCACCTTCTCGACGTATTTCTTCACATCCATGTCGCCGTACTCGGCAAGTTCTTCCGCCCGCTTTACGCGGAACGCAAGGTCCGCATAGAGGAAGATGGAGAACACGGGAACCTGTGCCTCCCGGAGGATGAAGTTTGCACAGCGTCCGACGATGATGCAGGGGGAGCCGGCAAGGTCTAAGATGACCTTCTTCTGTGCCTGAAAGATCCCGTCATGGGAGCTGGCGTAGGCGGCGGAGTTGTTGAGCACGGAATTCCAGAACCGCCCGCCCGCAGAGAGCTGCTCGCCCTCCCTCTGGATGTCCTCCTCCGAGTACCCCGAGGAAGCTGCCGTTTTTGCCACAAAGTCCCTGTCATACCAGGGGATGTCAAAGCTCTGGGAGAGGGCCTTTGCAATGGTCCTTCCCCCTGCCCCGTACTGCCTGCTGATCGTGATCACAGGAATCTTCTCAACTGCTGCCATTGATTATTCCTCCCCGAAAAATTCCAGTCTATGTCAATCCTTTTTTATCCGGCTTCAAACGTTAAATCGTCCGGAATCAGTCTACCAGACCCGGGGGCAAATTTCGATGCTGTATTTTCTCCCCCGCATCTGGTAAGATCAGAGGGATCGTATCATTGTATACAATACAAGAAGTCGATCGCAGCATTTTGTGAGGAGGATCGGATGAGAATACAGGGATGGAGAAAAGCGGCAGCCTGTGTGTGCGCGCTGGCTGCCATATTTCTTACTGGCTGCGGCCAGACGCGGATGATGTTCGGCACCGGCGGAACCGCCGGTACCTACTATGCCTACGGGGGCGTGCTCGCCCAGTACATGACCAACTACTCCGACGGAAAGGTGACCGCGGTCAGCTCCGGCGGATCGAAGGTCAACATCCAGTCGATCCAGGACGGGGACTTCCAGCTCGGATTCACCCAGTCGGACGTGGCGTCCTACGCCTGGAACGGCACCAAGTCCTTTGCACAGGACGGGCCGACCCATGACTTCCGTGTCTTAGGTGCCCTCTACGACGAGACCGTGCAGCTCTTCTCGATGGATCCGGACATCAAGACCGTGGAGGATCTTCGCGGAAAGAGAGTCTCCATCGGCGAGGCGGGATCCGGCGTCTATTTCAACGCCCTGGATGTGCTGGAGGCTGCCGGGATGACGATCGATGACATCAAGCCCCAGTACCAGAGCTTTGACGCGAGCAAGGAGGCCTTGAAGGACGGCATGATCGATGCGGCGTTCATCGTGGCCGGCGCTCCGACGCCCGCGATCACGGAGCTGGCAACGACAAACGGCGTCTCTTTCGTTCCGATCGACGGAGATCTTCGGGACAAGATGCTGAGCGATCATCCCTACTATGCGGCGCAGGATATCCCCGCAGGGACCTACCCCGGCCAGGATGAGGATGTCGGCACCATCGCGGTCAAGGCGACGGTGGTGGTCTCGAAGGACCTCTCCGAGGACCTGGCGTACCAGATGACTGCCGCGATCTTCGATCACATCGACGACATCGCCGCAGAGAACGCAAAGGGCGCCGAGCTCTCTGTCGAGAACGCGGTGAGCGTTGACGCGGCGCCGTTCCACGAGGGCGCGGCAAAGTACTATCGGGAGAAGGGGTATGAAGTGACGACCCTGGATCCTTCTGAGGACACCCAGTGAGGAGGGAGTGGAAGATGGAAGAGAAAGAAAAGAAGAACCAGATGACAGATCCCTCTTTGGAGGGATCGCCTTCTGCGCAAAATGAAGCTTCTCAGGCGGCTGCGGATGTCGATGCCGTCATGAAGAAGTACGACCGGGAGTCGAACACGAGGGTCTGGACCGGCGTCCCCGGCATGATCGTGAAGTGCATCATCATCGCGTTCTCGATCTGGTGCATCTGGGTCACGCTGTTTGCGACCTTCCTCGAGGAGATCCGGCTGACCTCGTTCCTCGGCCTTGTGATCCTGATGGGATTTCTCGTCTACCCCGCAAAGAAGGGGGAGACGAGGGAGAACTACATGCCCTGGTATGACATCCTCATGATGGCAGCCGGCATGGCCTCCTACTTCTACTTTACCTTCAACGCGGAGACGATCATTCAGCAGGGCACGCGCTTTACGCCGCTCCAGATCGTGATCGGCATTGTCGGCATCGTGATCCTACTGGAAGTGACAAGGCGGTGCGTCGGCCTTCCGATCCTCCTGGTTGCGCTGTTCTTTGTGTGCTACGCGCTGTTCTTCGGACTCACGAACCCCTCGTTCTACGGGCGCGTGCGGTACTTTGTCCGAAACGTGTTCTACACCAAGGAGGGCATTTTCTCGACGCCCGTCAATGTCTGCTCCCGCTACATCGTGATCTTTAGGGTGTGTCATCCTTTAAATTGATCAATTCACGAGTCCTTTTTCAGCCCATGAATGATGTAGTTCCATTTGTTAGATGTCCCGATATTGATCCATTCAATATCAACTTTATCGTACTCTTCCTCAGAAGCCTTCAGACCTGTTTTATAGTCATTGTAATCAGGCTGACAGGTTACCTTCAGACCAGTTGTTGTAGTTGTTGATCCGATCAACTGAACTACAGTTTCAACACTGATTAGCGGTTTACCTGCCCAACTTTTTGATATCTCAGAGAAAAGGCGATGCTCCACCTTGTTCCACTTTGATGTTCCCGGCGGGAAATGAGAGATCTGAATCGGAATCCCGATTTCCTCAACCAGCTTTGCCAGTTCCGTCTTGAACATTCGCACACGGCTGGAATTGCTTCCGCCTCCATCACACGTGATATAAATCATGGTCGCGTCAGGAAACGTGTTCTTGCCAACGGTGTACCACCAGGCACGTATACTGGCGACTGCGAACTGGGAGGTGTCATGTGTGGTTCCAAGATTTACAAACCCGGTATTATTGTTGACGACGTAAACACCATATGGTGCAACCTGACCAAGTTCCTTATCCAGAAAATCGTGGTCAAGCACCGCTCGAGGATCTTTGCTATGTCTGTACTCCTTGCCTTTGTTGGCATAGTCTCCTATGTTTTCCTTCTTTTTGCAATCGATGGAAATCATGGGATTCCCTGCAGCTAAAACCTCTTTACCCGTTGCATTGATGAATTCAAACTGCACATTTCTGTCTGGATGTTCCTTACCGACCTGCTTCAGCTTCTTGTTCTGTTGTTTGCTCCAACCGAGTGCCTTCAGCATTCGGTTGACGACATTTCTCCCAACTGAATAGCCCTTCTCAGCGAGCATAGCTGAGAGCTTGCGATCACTCAGGTTTGTATAAAGCAGCACGGATTCCGGATTACCATAGGTGTAGTCGTCAAGGATCTCCATCAATGCCGGAATCAGTTCCGGATTTTTCGCAGCTTCACTTTTTCTGCCACCACCCGCGCGGCGCTGTCTGCTTTCAAGTGAAGAAAGGCTGACGGAGCCATCATAAAGCCCGACAATCTGCTCTGGAGTTGCTTCCAGCAACATTTCAGAATCCTTATCGGTATCCGTAGTGCCAGAGTCTTCTGCTTCGTCACTTTTGGTTTCTGTCTCTGTGGAAGTAGAAGTCTCGCCGGCAGCATCAGCGATAATGAGCTTGAACTCTTCGTCGGACTTGCGCACGGTATTACGTGCCACACCGCATTTTTCACTGATCGCAGACTTGCCGCCATAACCCAGTGCATCAGAAAGAGCTCCTATAATCAGCCGTCTCTGGCGCTCATTGACATAGGGCAAAATGACGGAAATATTGGATAAAATATGATCAACGTGGTCGCTATCATATATTGGTGAAGCCATGAATCGACTGCCTCCGATCCGAGATATAAGGCTATTATAGCAGTCGATTTATTACGTGCCAACTGATTAATTTATTATGTGTCAATTCCTTATCATCTTCGGCGCCTTCCTGGAGAGAACCGGAATCTCCCAGTTCTTCATCTCCCTCGCAAACTGCGTCGCGGGCAAGTACTCGGGAGGCCCCGCAAAGGTCTCCGTTATCTCCTCGGCCCTGTGCGGCATGGTCTCCGGCTCCTCGGTCGGAAACACGGTGACGACAGGATCCGTCACGATCCCGATGATGAAGAAGACAGGCTTTCGCCCCGAGTTTGCGGGCGCCGTCGAGGCGGCGGCCTCGACGGGCGGCCAGATCATGCCGCCCATCATGGGCGCTGCCGCCTTCCTGATGGCGGACTTTCTCGGCGTTCCCTACTCGAACATCCTGGTCGCGGCGATTATCCCGGCCATCCTATACTTCACCGGAATCTTCATCTCGGTCCACCTCGAGGCAAAGAAGGAGGGGCTCTCCGGCATTCCGAAGGAGCAGCTCCCGCATGTCGGAGAACTGGTCAAGAACCTCTACCTGCTCCTGCCCCTCGTCATGCTGATCATCTGGGTCTCCGGCAACTACATGACCATGCAGCGGGCGGCGGCCTACTCGATCCTGCTCGCCATCATCGTGAGCCTCTTCAACAAGGAGAACCGGATCACCCCGAAGAAGTTCTTTGACGCGCTGGAAGCGGGCGGCAGGGGAACCATCACCGTCGCGGCAGCCTGCGGCGTCGCCGGCATCATCTCCGGTTCCATCACGATGACGGGCCTTGCCAATGATCTCATCAACGGCATCATCAAGGTCGCGGGAACGCACCTGATCGTCGCGCTGCTCCTCACGATGCTCTGTTGCATCGTCCTCGGCATGGGCGTTCCGACGACGGCGACCTACTGCATCATGGCGGCAACCTGCGCGCCGATTCTGATCCGCATGGGCGTCCCCGCGATTGCTGCCCACTTCTTTGTCTTCTACTTCGGCATCGTCGCGGACGTCACGCCGCCTGTTGCCCTCGCCGCCTATGCAGGCGCCGCGATCGCGAAGGCAAACCCGATGAAGACCGCCTTCCGTGCGTCGCAGCTTGCGATTGCGGCCTTCATGGTGCCCTATGTCATCTGCTACAACCCGGCGCTGATCCTTGTGGACACGACGCCTGCGGAGATCCTCGTTGTGACCTGCACGACGCTCATCGGTCTCTTTGCCCTTGCGGCGGCCTTTGAGGGGTACCTGTTCGCAAAGGTGCCGGTCATCCTCCGCTTTGTGTTTGCAGTGGGCGGGATTCTCCTGATCGCGCCGGAGACCGTGACCGATATCGTCGGCCTCCTTCTCGTGGCCCTTGGGGTCGCGCTCCAGTACCAGAGGGGAAGAAGGAAAAAGGTCCAGGCAGCGTAAAAAAGAAAACGCTATCTCCGCCCTATTGAGCGAAATAGCGTTCTGCAGCCGTTAGAACAAGTCGGAATGACTTCCTGTTCTGGAAGCTGTGAGAATGAGCTCATTGTGATTAATCATGTATACGAGCAGCCAGTCTGGTTGGATGTGACATTCGCGGAAGCCAGCGTAATTGCCGGTCAAAGCGTGATCACGATATTTGACATGGCGTTAGTAAAGAACCGGGTTGATGGGTTCCATACCACAACCTCCATGGTGAACTCTCGACGCGATAATGTCCGATGAAGATATAGAATCCCCATTTGGAGCTCTTTTCTTCTCCGCATAATGCCTATCTTGTTATTTATAGTCACATACTCGGCAAGTGAGTGTATGTGTTTAGGCAATCTAGGTGATGCTTTGTTACATGATGCAACACAGCACGGATAGGAGTGTACCCAGCTCGAGCTCAAAGTGAGGTATTAGTGGTCTCATGCTAGGCGATCGCTTATCAACCCGTTTCTTAACTAACGCCTTTGACATCAAGCTCATTCTCATCCAGAAGCATCTGCAGCACGTTTTGCAGCAGGTTCAGATCTTTTCCCTGCTTGTGGACGCGCTTCAGGTCTTTCTTGAATTGGCTTGTAACTACGAGTTCAAGCATTTATGGTATCCTCCGCTAAAACGTCATCGATCATTTCTTTAGCAGAGGAGTATTTCTTTGCGGAGAGGTTGCCCGCTGCAATCGCACGGGCTTCTTTCATGGCGGCTTCTGTTTCTGCGTTGTATCTTGTCTGACGGACTTCAAAAGGAAGACCGCCCTCCATAACAGATACGTGAAGGAAGATGTTGATGGCATCCGTGACGGACATGCCAAACTTGCTATAAAGGCTTTCGACTTCGGATTTGAACTCAGGATCAATCCGGACATTAATATTTGCAGTCTTGGACATAAAGATCACCTCCTGCAACTATTGTAATGCAAATGTGAAACATATGCAACCAATTTTGCGAGACAGGGGGAGGTAAAGATCCCTAAAACAGGCAACTTGTGAATTGCTAAACGAAGTTCCACCAGCAAATTTTATAACCGGAAGTTAATCCTTCTGAAGGATGGCGGAAATTTTGCTTAAACCGGCAATACGACGTGTTGCACCACATGAGAAAGCCTGTAACCACGGCAGTTGTTCAAGATAAAATTCACTATTTAGAACATTGCCGACCGGTAACGCAATAAACAGTGTGTTTATATCGATCACAACCCAGTAAACACAAGGCTTTCATCGAAAAAACGCTTTACCGCTTGTTCGGTAATTACCGGTCTATTGTAAATTTCCGGATGGCTGGAACTTAATCCTTCCGAAAAGTCTATAATAGCCACGTTGGTCTCCACCTGTTGCTCCGACCAGAACAGAAGAACCATATGGACAAGTATAAGCATATGAGCAGTGAAGACCGGTTCAGCATAGAGACCGGGCTTAACAACGGGCAGAAATTCAAAGAGATCGGTGAAGCTCTTGGCAAGGACTGCACCACTATCTCCAAAGAGGTACGCTCTCAACTGGTATATAACATGGATTCCATAATTTTTACGTAGCAGACAACACGCCCCCCCCAGTGTATCCAGTATTTCCTGAGTCTCCTTTCTGATATGGGTCAGGTGCTGTGTCCCATTCGGGTCCGTGATCCTGCATATATCCTTCGTCATCAGGATTGCCTCCTTGGGAGTCAGCTTCTCGGACAGATGATGAACATTGATTGCATTGATCAGCCCATATTGCAGCGCGACGTTTTATTTTTCCCTAAAAGTGGCGATTTACGACGAATTAATATCGGCATTCTATGATCATGGATCCTTTAGCGTGTTGCATAATGCGATACGCTTTTTTCAACGGTTGGGATTGACGAATGAGGGACGTTGGAAGATATTTAACTGGTTGCAATAAAAAGCCAGAGCTGCTCACGACAGCAGCTCTGGTCAACCGAATGATCCTGATATCCCCTCTACTCCAACAAAGTAAAAGATACCGAGAATCAACCAAGACCAATGATACCCGATTACTACTTCGATCGCAATCTCGAAATCGATCCTGCCGGAAGCCTCTACAAAAGATCAGGACCCTTGTCCTTTCTTTCTCTGTGATAGCTGCCAGAGTAGCTGAGACTCTTCCGGGCCATATAACAGCCTCTGTTAGAGAAAATTGTGTTACGTTGGCCTTTTTCTGTGAGAGGATCATCGTGGACAAGACATAATACTATCGGCGGAAATGAGGTAGAGGGCACAGGAACATATGGGGAGACAGAGATGGCAAGGACGATTGCTACGCCGGACGGAAAGACACATGTGATCATGAATTCGTGGGATCTGCTGGATCTTATCAGTGAATACATGGGCGATGAGATGAAAGAGGCGGTCGTGGAAGAGATGAACGAGCAGGATCTCCTCCATGCGGATGATGAAGAGTGTATCCGGGAACTGAACGACCTGTGCGGTAAGCTCTCCAAACACCACAGAGAAGTCTGCAAGGAGCTTAACGAGGCGAAGAAAGAGCTCGCGGATCTGGTCTGCGCCAGGGAACTGGACCGCAAGGCAATCTCAGACACAGCCGGCAAGATCGGCAGGATTGTCTCCCACGAAGTTGGAGCAAGCCACGGATGATCAATAATGTAGAAGCAACGTAATGACAACGTAATGATATCACTTGCAGTTTCCTCCAAGAGTGATACAATAATGCCGAAGGATAACGCTGAAGGACGAGAAGAAACGCAGTAAAAAGGTCACCTTCGGCATAGTAGTGTTTGGCAAGGAGGTTAAACTATGGCAAGCGTAAATGTTAACTTCCGGTTGGATCAGGACGTGAAGGAGAGCATGGAGAAAGCCTGCAATGATATGGGCCTGACGATGAGCGCTGCCTTTACGATCTTTGCAAAGACCGTAGCACGGGAGCGTAGAATTCCATTTGCTGTCACTGCAGATCCGTTTATTCAAGACAGCAACATGGACTTCATTCGTCGGGGTGTCGCTGCTCTGGATGCCGGAAAGGGATCAGAGCATGAACTCATTGAGGACTGATACGGATGCAAAAGATCTGGTTTGATCTTGCCTGGAATGATTACCTGTATTGGCAGTTTCAGGACAAGAAGACGCTGAAAAGAATCAACCAGCTGATCCGTGATGTGGAGAGGGATCCTTTTAATTGGAAAACCTGAACCACTAAAAGGTGATCTGAGCGGTTTGTGGAGCAGACGGATAGATCAAGCGAACCGCCTTGTTTACAGGATCAGGGAAGGCAGGCTTGAGATCATATCCTGCAGAGACCATTACGACAACTGAATTTTATAAAAGCTATTTTGGGGAGCATCTGCTTGACCGGCAGGTGCTTTTCTTTTGCAAATCAGGAGGCGTGTGAAAAGCCGATGCCATACAAACCAATGGTTCCCTGCAGGCACCACGGCTGTGCGGAACTGGTAGAGCCAGGACAGCGGTACTGTGAGAAACACAAGAAGATGCACCCGGAAGAAAACCGGTCGGCAGCAGCAAGAGGATACAACAGCCGTTGGAGAAGAGAGAGCAAGAAGTTCCTGGAGCTCCATCCACTCTGTGAGGAGTGCCTGAAGCAAGGTATTGCAACTCCGGCAACGGTTGTGGATCACATCGTACCGCACCGAGGAGACCCGAAGCTCTTCTGGGACAGATCGAACTGGCAGGCGCTGTGCAAGAGATGCCATGACAGGAAGACGAGGAGAGAGGATAGCAACCCGACGTATCGGTACTGAAGGAAGATGAGTAAGAAAAAGAACTCATTACGCGATGTGCGCAAGAACCCATGCTCGAAGGATGCGATCATCTGCCTTTCCCGAAGCAATTTTCAGGATTAGATGGATCAGATCTTCGTCCTGATATTGTAGTTCAATACCATTGATATCCAACGTCACAAGGAGGGCATGTGTTCCAATACGCTTGTTGCCGTCAATAAAAGGGTGATTTGTAATCAGTCCGTACCCAAGGCGGACGGCTTTGTCGACAATGCTGGGATAAAGCTCTATACCGTCGAATGTCTGAAAGGGCTGGTTAATTGCTGAATCAAGCATTCCCTCATCACGAATGCCATCGGATCCTCCCGATTGTCTGATCAGTTGTGAGTGCAACAGAAGAATCTGCTGTTTGGTCAGCATATTCATTTGGCAAGTTCCTCATAAACGTGTTTGTTTCGTTTCAAGAGCTTTTCCGAGGAGGCAAGCACGTCTTCATCGGCAGCAGCCTTTACAGAATCATCCTGTGGAGCATAGTGGACAGTTAGAAAAACCTTGTTGTTTTTCAGAATAGTGACTTCACCATATTCCATTGCCATGCGGGCAACCTTGGAGAAGTTCTGATTCGCTTCAGTCATAGAAACCGTTTTATCCGTATCAATAATCATAATGAGTACCTCCTTTATATTTTTGATTATAGATAAATTCTAGGATAAATTCAATCAATTATTCACGTCATTTGAAAGAAAAGAGGCCCTTTCACTTTTTTTGTGGGATGAGCCCTTCCTGACCGTCTCCGAGGTCCTCTGCCCCCGGTCCTCCACAGGTGCCCTCTGCTCTCCGTGTATCTGTACTCCCGGGCGGACCGTGGGAGCATCGCCGAGGGGCCCACGGTCTCGGAACAGCGTTCTCCATCAGATCCGCTTGTACGGATTTCTGGATGCATCCATGATCTTTAGGAAAAAGTACTCATCATCTGGAAGGCCATAGGCTTTCCTGCGGATGACCTTGATGTGTGCGTTGATCCCCTCTATCTTCCCGGAGCTGATCGGACAGAGCCCGTATCCCACAATGCCGTCAAAGTGGTTCTCAATGAGCCTGGCAAACCAGAGAAAGTGCTCATTTTTCGTGCCCCTGCACCAGTCGATGATATCTGTAAACTTCTCGATCATCGTCGCCTGATTGGCTGAGGCATATGCTTCCTGCATGGCCTGCTTGATCAGATCACAGGTGAACAGCAGCTTGTTCGAGTTGATGATGTCGTCGTATCGCCGCTCGAAATCGTCATGGGTATGCCTGTAATCGGTCGTACCGAAGATCGCAGATCCCTTGCGGCACACCTTGCCCTCACGGGCTTCCTGATCGTGTTTCTGCAGGGACTCCCTGCTGGCACAGAGTATCTTCCTTGACCCCTTCAGGATAGCAGCTTCCTCGACCAGGCCTTCCTTCTTCAGGCGGATCTGTTCCTCCTTCCGAACCTCGGCAATGACCTTCTCGTTGAAGTTCTTGACGATGTGGAAATGATCATAAACGATCTGGATCCAACCGCATTTTGCCTTGAAAGCCTCCTGGAAGTCGCTGTTCATATCCATGGCAACGGCCTCTACATGATGCATCCAGTCGTCACCCACCAGCTCCATGAATTCTTCTACAACGGCCTTTGTTTTGCCTGCTCGGATGAACAGCACCGCACCGGTTATCAGGTCTATGATGTGCGTCGCATATTTGTGTCCGTTATGCAGCTTGAACTCGTCAATGGCAAGATACCTTGCATAGGCGGCAGGCTTTTTGAGCTTGCCATTCTCATCCGCGTAAAGACTCTTCAGACGCTTAAGATCGATCTTCTTGATCGTATTGATGTTGACGCCAGTAATGATTGCCGTGTCCGTAAGGGTAAATTCATCCATAGAAAGATAGCGAATGATCAGCTGCTCAAGCTCCTTTGTAATCATCGAATCATCTGCCTTGAACGCGACATCCGGTGTGATGGTCTTGCCACAGAGATTGCATCTCCACTGGTACTTGTCGCACTCAATGATGGTTTGGCATGCCTGAAAGGGAATGTGTTTGATCTTCGTGTGGTAGGTCTGATTCTTGTACATTCTGCGCCCGCAGCAAGAGCATACAGGATGGTCCAGCTGGTCCAATTTACCGCGCAGAATATAAGCCCTTTTGAAGGTATTCTCACTCAGTTTGCTCTTCCGCATGGAGTGGAAGGGCCTGACGTCTCGAATAGGAACCTCTTCAACGCTCTCCTGATGGAACCCCGTCAGGTGGCTTGGGAACATCAGATAGTCATTTTGAGTCCGGGCAGCAAAAGACATTTGCCCATTCGCCTCGGTGTATGTATAATTCTGATTCATAAGAGGTTTCCTTTTTATCCCGTATTGCATATCTTGGTCGACGTGCAATCGAGATGATATCAGGAAATCTCTTTTTGTAAATAGAAGATATTCTCTATAGGCTGCCTTCTTTTAGTGCATCACACAAGAAAAATGAAAGACCCAGAAAAGAGAGGCGGGGGGAGGTCATGATCTCTAAACCCAGAGGCACAGGAGACCGCCGCCCCCTTCCGTGTGCGTGGGCGCGAAATTGATACCCCGGTGTCAGCGGGCAGGCAGCCCGATCCCGAAAAATTACATAACCCTTTTCAAACCGCAGTTAAAGCAAGCAAACAAGCGCTTCCGCTGCGGTTTTTTCGTGCGCGTGAATATTCCGGACGTTTGGGCCCAGTCTTCCGCAAGTCAGAGCCACTTTTCCGTTCCTCGTTGAATCGGCGTTTCCAGATTGACAGAGTCACCTGTCCGATGTTCAGAGCATAGCACTTTCCGCAAATCTGCCAGGCTTCCGCGCTTGGGAGCATACCCAATTCCGCAGACTGAGCCGATGTTTCACATGCGAGAGCATCTGTTCCGACGGTCAGCGCATTGTTTCCTTCCGCCATTCAGATCATCATCGGTTCCGATCTTCAGAGCAGTTCTGCTTTCCGCAGTGAGGGCATGAATTCCGAAGATCGGAGCCATTTCTATTTCACATCTCAGCTTCCTGTAAACTTCAAAGTGTAGATCGGGTTTGACATAAAAAGATACCTCGCGGTACATTGATACTACTTATCAACCCGGACGGTTATAAGAATCCAATGTACGAGAGGTATCTACCATGAATCGTAACGCACACGCATCAAAAAAGCAAACATCTCTACATTATGAGCGGTAAGCTGATTGTACAGTTATTCCATCCCAACGCTTCGCCGAAAGTACTGGCGGAAGACCCCGCCGATGTTCTCCCGGAGGGCAGAGAGAAGCGCATCCGGCAGGCGACCGGCGTCCTTTCCCAGGTACAGGCCCCGGTCCCCGTAGACATAGCGGAAGGCGGCGAGGGCTGCCGCATCCTGCGGGTCCCCGATGCCGATCCCCTGGACCAGGGCTCCGGTCTCCTCCAGGGCCTCCACCGCCTTCTTGGCGGTGCCGGGGAAGGAGGAGGCGCCGTCCGTCACGACAAAGACGAGGCGGATTCGCCGCCCTGCCTTCTGCTCCCGGATCATCTCCGGTGTGATCTCCGCCATGACCTGTTTCAGGCACCCGCCATCATCGGTGGAGCCCCGGCTCCCGTCGAGCCTTGCCAGGGAGAGAATGCGGTCCGCCGCCCGCTTGTCGCCCTGGTCGGAGAAGGAGAGGATCTTCGTTCCCGCTGTCCCGTAGAGCCAGACCTCGGTGCGCACCGCGCAGGGTTCATGGGTCACCGCTGCGTTCTGCGAAAGGTACCCGGCAAAGTCCTCCAGGGAGAGGAGGCAGATGACAAGGGCCTGCCTTGCCGGGGCGAGCTTTTCGCCCCGCATGGAACCGGAGCTGTCCATCACAAAGGAGATGTCGAGAAACCTGGGCAGGACCCGGGAGATCTTCTGAAGGTGCGTGGTGTCGAAGATCAGGAGGTTTTTGTAGTTCTGCTGCCGTTCTGCCTCCACCAGGTCCGGATACCGGTCGATCAGCGCTTCCACGGAGAGGGTCCCCTTCGGGACCCCGGTGACGGGCACCGAGACCTCCCGGGAGGTGTCCCCCAGGAGTTTTTTCCAGAAAGCCTTCATCTTCTCCCGCTCGGGCCGCACCAGGCGCTCATAGTGGGCAAAGAGGTTCTGGTCCTCTGCGGTAACTCCAAAGGAGGTGAGGTCGCGCCTTCCGGATAAGAGTTCCTTTGCCGCCACCGCCCGCTGGCGCTTGGCCTCATCGAGCTTTTGCAGGAGCTCGTGCATGTTTTTGGCGGAGGGGGCGCCCCGCTTTTTGCGGGCGGCCTCCCGCTTGGCCTCCCCGTCCTGGAGCTTCACGGTGGCGGAGAGCTCCGTCCTTTGAAGATCCCCGCGAAAGAGCTCCAAAAAGCAGGGAAGCAGCACCATCCGGATGATGGCGTCCCGCTTTGTCACGGGCTCGCCGCGAAGAAGAGAGGCCGAGAGCTCCTCCCGAAGGCACAAAAAGCGCGCCCTGCCAAGGACCGGCTCCCGAAACATCCGCTTCACGTCCTCGTTATCCATCTCGTTCTCGCCCCAGAACTCCCTGGTGAGAAGAAGACCCGCAAGGTCCCGGTGGGTCTCTGTGGGGTTGTCCTCGTGGGGGAGAAGGTCCTCGAGAAGGAGCATTTTTGCCAGGTCCTTCTTCTGTGCCGGGTCCTCATACATCGGCGCCCGCAAAAAGACCATGAGGAAGGAGGCATAGAGGTCGCACCCCTCGAAAAAGGAGAGAAGCTCAGAAGTCATGTACCGGTAGACGATGTCCTTCTGGTAGGCGGGATCGTCCGAAAGGCCAGCTTCCTTCACCTTCTCCAGAAAGGCGTTTGTCAGGATCCCCGCCTCCCTGGCAAAGGCCTCCCCCCGGTGCAGGTACCCCTCCGGGCAGCGCACCCAGTCCGGGTAGAGGGCAAGGGCCGTGTAGAGGTGGAACAAAAACCGGGACTCCCGGTAAGGGTAGGAGGTGAAAAAGGCAAGGGGCACCCGAACCTCTTTCCTTTCGGGATCCAGCACGAACTGCTCCCCGCGCTCGTCCACCGGGTACGTGAGCCGGGAGTCCCCGGAAAAGAGAAGAAGAAGGTCCGAAACTCTTGCCAGCACCTCCTCCAGGTCCTTTTTCTGCAGGGCCTTCTCGCTCTCCTTCGCCTCGTTCAGGGCATCCAGTTTTTTCCGGTCCGCTTCATCCATACAAGTTCAGCCTCTCTGCCTTTTGAGGCGCGTCAATCCGGTCATAGGAAAGGCGCACGACCCGCCCGTCCCCGTCCAGGACAAGAATGCGCGCATCCCCCTCCGAGACGCCCGCCTGGGCGAGGAGCCCCGTAAACAGGGGCTTTTTTCGGATCTCCCAGCCGCCGTCTTCCTCGGCAAGGTATACCTCCCCCTCCTCCGTAAAGAGAAACCGCACGCAGTCCGTCCCCGGCGCAAGAAAGACCGCAAGCTCCCGATCCGCGCAGAGCGCCTCCAGTTCCTCCGGGAGTTCGTCCTCCGGCGCCGTTTTGTCGAGGAGGCTCTGCACCAGGGCGCGCTCGTCTTTTGATAGATCCGCCTCGAGGAGCCGCTCCTTCGAGATCCCGGTGGCGGCGCTGTCATCTTCCCCGGGGGTCAGAAGGACCTCTGATTTCGCGCCGATGTCCTTTCGATCCAGAAACCGTCTCCGAATCGCGGGGAGGGAACGGGCAAGGAGCGCCTCCCCCTCCCTCGAAAGCCTTGCCTCCTCATCGAGGAGCGCTTGCGGAAAAATCCCGGTCGAGAGGGCTTTCTCATAGGCGGCGCGGAGAGCTGCCGTGTCTTTTTGAAAGGCGAGGATCCGCTCCGTGAGGCCCCGGCTCTCACCCCTTGCTGCTGTCATCGCCTGTCACCGCGGCGGTCAGAACATCCCCCGCCTGCTCGAGACCCCGGATCTTCTCATCCAGGGCAAGGCCCTGGTCCCGATCCGCCTGTTTTCCCTCGACAAAGAGGATCTCCTCCCCGAGGTCTTCCTCGATTTTCGTCCGCTTCGGCCCCTTGCCAAAAAGGAGCTTGGCCACATCCTCCCGTGAGAGGGTCTCCAGGGGCTGCACCACGTGCCTTGCGGGGTCCGTCCGGATGTCGTCAAAGGCAAGGGGCGCCTCGCCCCGCTTCTTCGCCTCCACGTGCCAACCCTCCGTCTCCGGGAAAAACCCGCAGCGGACGGAGAGGGCAAGAAGGAGGTTTCGGTCATCCGCATTCGTCACCGAGGAGAGAAAGCCGTTCCAGAGGGCCATGGAGAGGTCCTCCGCTTCCCCCAGGTTCCAGTGATCCAGGACGTGGAAGAGGCCCCGGACGGAGAGCACCGCCTCGTTCAGCACCGGCACCTCGCCGCCGGCAGCCAGGTCCCCGGCGCCCCGCCCCGAGAAGATGTCCTGGGAGATGCGGGAGAGCTGGGCCAGACGGTAGAGCGCGGGGAGCGTTTCCGCAGGCTTCGGAAGGCAGAGCCTTCCCTCCCGGTCGCAGAGGTGCAGGAGAAGAAGCCGAAAGAGCTCATTCTTCTCCGGGTGCTCGCAGGTGTTCAGATCCCCCGTCGTCTCCTGGGGCGCGTAGTTGTACTCGATCGTGGTAAACCGGGACTGGAAGGCGGGGTTTAGGGCATTGGTCCCCTCGTAGGACACGGTGCCCGTGGAGAGGTTTCCAGTACCGATCAGGCAAAAGCCCTCGGCGATCGTCAGGGACCCCACGCCAGTCACGTAGGCGGTCTGCCCAGCGTGGTGCTGCAGGATGTCGTTTAGGGCGATCAGGTTCCCCATGGCGATCGTGTTGATCTCGTCGATGATGATGGGCTTTCCCTCCCTAAGGGCAAGAAGCACCTCCTTCTCGATCTTCTCCACCGTGGTGCCGTAGCCCGAGTGCTCGGCGATGTAGAGGTTCGAGAAGGTCTTCCAGCCCGCCAGCATGAACTCGAGCTGCTGGTCCTTGTCCATGTTTTTGAGGATCTCCGCATTCCCCCGCACAAAGGCGGCAAAGCCGTCGATGAGAGAGGAGAGCTGGTCCTCGTCGGAGCCCCGGCCCTGGGTCTGGGAGAGCTTTAGGGTCTTCTCAAAAAACATGTCCTGGGCGGTCAGGTCGTGGGAGCCCGCGATGAAGTAGGGCCGAAGGTGCTCTGCCTGCACGGAGGCATGCACCTCCCTGTAGATCTTTGCAAAGTATCCCTTCGGGTCATCGCCGGCGCCCTCCATGCGCACCTCGAGGCGCTGCTGGAGAAGCCGCTGCTCCATGAACTCCGTGGCGCACTCGATGGCAAGCTGGGTCTTTCCGGAGCCCAGGTGTCCCACAAGGTACACCGGGATCCCCGCATCCAGGGAGGCAAAGATCTGTTCCCTGGCCCGCTCCAAGTACGGGACGTGGACGAGCCGCCCCGCCCCCTGGCTCTCGATATCCGCCAAAACAGTCCGCTCCCCCAGGGCGGCAAAGGCGTCCGGGTCTTTTTGGATCAATTCCTCCCGCTTCTTTCGGATCTGAAAAATGGCGGCCTGGTGCGCCCTGGACTGCCTCGTGCTTCTTGCCTCGCCGTTTGCAGACAAAAGCCTGCTCTTTTTCCTTGCCTTTCGAAGGAGATAGGTCTCGTAGGCCTCCTCGATGGCAAGGTCGTCCAGGGCCTTTTCCGCCTCCTTTCTCTTTTTGCCGACGTAGGCAAGGTAGCGGGAGAGGGTGGGATCCTCCGCGGGGTCCTGTATTGGATTCTCCCGCAACAGCGCCCTGCGGCGCGCTTCGAGTTCCGATAGTCTTCTCATTGCAATTTCCATCCTGAATTGAGTTTGGGACATATACAAAAATGCCGACGAGAACCCTCGCCGGCACAGGACGATCATCCTGCCATCTGCAGGGTGAAGCAGTTTAGATGATATTGTACTCCTTCAAGAGCAGTTCGATGTCCGTTCCCTGAATCTTTTTCTCGAGCTGGTGCCGCACGATCGCCGGGATCTTGATCTGGGGCTTGTTGCCATCGAGGAGGGTGGAGGCACCGTTTAACAGGTACCGGATGTCGTAGCGGCTCGCGAAGACCTCCGGGACAGCACGCTCCACGCCGGCCAGGATGTAGACCGCCTCCATGGCGGTGCGGCCGGAGTACTCGATGGTGAAGACCGTATCACGGCCGGGCTCATCGAGGGTCTCGGCGAACTGGCCAAGGAAGGCGAAGTTGACCGCGTGATGGGGCACCACATAGGGTCTGTCGCCGAAAGCGCGAGGCATGAACATCGAGGTGATGAACGGCATCATGACGGGAACCGTGTGGGCGGTGTCCGCCAGCTCATCGATCTGATCGAGAGGAGCGCCGATGTGGTAGAGCCACTCCTTGGTGATCTCGCGTCCGGTGCAGTCCTTCATGGGCTTCTTCACGTAGTTGCCCGGCACATCCGGGAACAGGCCGTACACCCAGATCTCGACATCCTTCTCGGGCTGTCCGTAGTACTGCTCCTGCCGGTTGATGGTCCAGCTCATGAGCCAGTCGGAATCCTTTGCCGTGACAATGCCGCCGGTGCAGATATGTCCGCCGTAGGGTGTGCGCTGGGTGATGTCCATGATCAGCTTCACGATCCGGGGATCGCTGACCGTGATCGTTGCGGACTCCCACTTGGACTTCTCGGGATCGCTGCAGAACTTCTCCGGGTGTCCGAACTCCGGGGACTGCTTTGCGATGTTCTTCCACATCTCCCAGCAGCCGCCGAGCTTGGGCTCCCAGACGGGCGCCGTGTCGTTGGTGCCGTAGCAGGAGCTCTCGGTCATGGAGCCGTTGGTGATGAAGCAGAAGTCGTTGTCGGTGAGCGGGATGGAGCAGTCATTGCCGTCGGCATCGTGGGCGACGATCTTTCTGGCCGCCTTCTTCGTGTCGGTGATCTCAAACTCCACGTTGGTGACGGTGACGCCGTAGCGGAACTTGGCGCCGTGGGACTTCAGGTAGTTGATCATCGGAGTCACGAAGTCGGTGAACTGGTCGCGTCTGCAGAACTGCAGGGCGGAGAGATCGGCGAGACCTCCCACGTGGTGGATGAAGCGGTTCATGTACAGCTTCATCTCCAGGGCGGAGTGCCAGTTCTCAAAGGCGAACATCGTGCGCCACAGGCACCAGAAGTCGGAGTTTAAGACCTCATCCGAGAGGACATCCTCGATGGACTTGTCCTGCAGGGATTCGTCGGACATCATCATGAAGTTGGAGAGCTCAAGGGCTGCCTTCTGGCTTAAGTTGAACTTGCCGTTGTCGTAGCGCTTGCCGCGGTTTGTGGTGATCCGGCACTTGGAGAAGTTCGGGTCATCCTTGTTGACATAGTAGAGATGATCGAGGACCGAGACGTTCGGATCCTCCACCGACGGAAGGGAGTGGAACAGATCCCAGAGGACCTCGAAGTGGTGGCCCATCTCACGGCCGCCTCTTGCCACGTAGCCGACGTTCTCGATGATCTTGCCGTCAAGGCACCCGCCGGGCACCGGCAGCTGCTCCAGATAGGTGATCTTCGATCCGTCCATGTGGGCATCGCGGATCAGGAAGCATCCGGCTGCCAGGTTGGCAATGCCAGTGCCGATCATGTAGGCACTCTTGTCGTCAATTCCTGCGGGCTTTCTCGCGTGCACCAGGGCGTCGCAGTCACCGGCGTAAAATTTCAGTCTCGGGTCTTTCGATTTGATGTGGTAATCCATGCCAAACCTCCTTGTGTGCGCTGCGGGCCTCCCCCGTGAATATATGACCCGCGGTCATTTATCAGGAATCATTGTACAGCACAGACCCCGGAAATGCAACCGGCCCGGCCTGACGGAATCCTAAACATTTGATGAAATTCTTTGGGTTAACGCGAATTGCCAGGACCCTTGTCAAATAGATATCATTATGATATCATTTCAACATCAGATGACAGATTGGGACAAATGTCAGAAGTGTTAAATTTGTCTGAAGTATCTTTACCATTCCCCTCTTTTTGGGAGGCCTATGGTAAACTGAGCTTATTGTGGGCGGAGCGTCTTTGCCGCCGCGCGGTTTCGCGCAGGCGGAATGGTTTTGGAAAGGACGGGCCCCGGCCCGTCTTATTTTTATGCCTGCGGGGCGAAAGACGAACGTACCCTCAGCAGACGGGAAGAAGACGGCACACCTCCATCAAGGAGAGAAGACAGGAAGGCAGACATGGCAGACGAAATCAAAAAAGGCAGGAAAAAGAAGAAGTGGGTGAAGTGGGTCGTTATCCTCGTCATCGTGGCGGTGGTCTTTTGCGCGCTGCGGATCGCGGGGCAGAACGCCCAGAAGGCGTCCTATACGGAGGACGTGGCCGAAAAGCGCGACATCCAGAACGCCCACAACTTCACCGGGACCGTGGCCCCGGTGAATGAGTCCGACGTCTACTCCACCGTGACCGGCGTGCGGGTCAAAGAGGTGAAGGTCAAGAAGGGAGACGAGGTCAAAAAGGGCGATGTGATCGCCGTCCTCGACGCCTCCGACGTCGAGAGCCAGATCGCCCAGAACGAGGCGACCTTGAAGAAGACCAAGGAGGCGAACGCGGAGTCCGTCGAGAGCGCGCAGGAAGCGCTGGACAATGCAAAGAGCAACGCGGCCTCCGGCCTCGACAGCTCGGTGCAGAGCGCAAAGTCGAGCCTGACCAGTGCCCAGAAGTCCTATGACGATGCCAAGAGCAACGTCGAGGATGGCACCGACTCGAGTCTTCTCTCCGCCAAGACGAGCCTCGACAACGCGGCGGACCAGTACAGCAACTTAAAGTCCAACATCGAGAACAACCTGGATCCCAACCTGCAGAGCGCCCAGTACCAGATGACAACGGCCTACCAGCAGCTTCTGACCGCCCAGGAGAACTACAACAACGAGGTGCGCCTCAACAACCAGCATCTCTCCGCCACGACCCTGGCCGCGATGCAGCAGGTGGGCACCGCCTACCAGTCCGTCATCAGCGCCCAGAACCAGGTGGCAACGGCCCAGAACTCCCTGCAGCAGTACGACGAGTCCGAGGCTTCTGAATTGAAGAAAAAGAGCGACACGATCCGGGACAGCTATGTCCTGCAGGTGGATGCGGCCAACAACGCCGTGACCTCGGCCTGGCAGAACTACAGCAACGCCCAGGACAGCTACAAGGCGGCGAAGATCAGCGAGGAGAACAACCTGACCACCCTCTACGACACCCTGCTCTCCGCCCAGGACGCCTACCTGCACGCGGTGGACAGCTACAACGCGACGGTGACCTCCCTGGTGCAGCAGCTGAATTCCTATCAGAAGGCCTACGTCCAGGCCCAGACCGCCTATGACGCGGCGGTGAAGGCTGCCAACCAGCAGCTGGGAACCTTGAAGAACACCCTGGACTCCGCCAAGGACAGCTACGCCGCGGCGGTGACCGGCCAGAGCCAGCAGATCGAGACCTACAAGAACCAGCTGGACCAGGCCAAGACGAACAGCGACACCACCACCAGCGAGCTCCAGATCGCCCAGCAGAAGGACACCCTCTCGGACTACACGCTGACCGCCCCGATGGACGGGGAGATCACAGCCCTGAACGTGGAGGCGGGGGATCTTGTCTCCGGGACCACGGCGGCCGCCACAGTCACCTCCTTTGACAAGATGAAGATCAACATCAAGATCGGCGAGTACGACATCGTCTCCACCGGCGAGGGGGACAAGGTCAGCGTCACCCTGGACGCGGTGGACGGCAAGACCTATGAGGGCACCATCGTCTACGTGGCAAGAACCGCCACCGTGGACAACGGCGTCTCCTACTTCGAGTCCGAGGTGGACTTCGATGCGGATGAGGACGTCCGCTCCGGCATGAGCGCCGAGGTCAAGCTGATCGTCCAGGAGAAGAAGGACGCCGTCAGCATCCGCTCCGACGCGGTGCAGACCGCGGACGACGGGACCAACTGCGTTTTGGTCTACGCGGACAACGGCCGGGACCTCGTGCAGAAGACCGTGACCTGCGGCATCTCCGACGGCACCTATACCGAGATCACCGACGGCCTCTCCGCAGGGGACAAGGTCTACTACATCCCGACCTCGGCCGCCCAGTCCCTGATGGAAGCCGACATGGGTGACACGTCGGCGGATGAGGAATGACGCATGGAAGAAGAGAACAAGACGGAAGAGAACAAGATCGAAGAAAGCAAGACAGAAGAGAAGAAGCCGGAAGCGGACGGGGCCGAAATCGAAAAGGCGAAAGAGCCGGCTGCCCCGGCACCGAATCAGGAGGAGCCCAGGGAGGACACCGGCGATGAGATCCTCCGCATGAAGGACATCTGCAAGGACTACGACATGGGAAACGAGGTGCTGCACGTGTTAAAGAGCGTGTGCCTGAGCGTGCGCCGCGGGGAGTTCCTCGCGATCCTCGGGCCCTCCGGTTCCGGCAAGTCCACCCTGATGAACATTATCGGGTGCCTGGACGTGCCCACCTCCGGGGACTACTGGCTGGACGGGCGGCACATCGCGGACGAGGACGAGACGAGCCTTGCCAGGATCCGGAGCCGAGAGATCGGCTTCGTGTTTCAGTCCTTCAACCTCCTGCAGCGGCAGAACGCCTTTGAGAACGTGGAGCTCCCGCTGATCTACGCCAACGTCCCGGAGAAGGAGCGGCGCCAGCGGGTGGACGAGGTGCTCGAGCTCGTCGGCCTCTCCGACAAGCGGGAAAACATGCCGAACCAGCTCTCCGGCGGACAGCAGCAGCGGGTCGCGATCGCGCGGGCGATTGCAAACCGCCCGGCGATCCTCCTCGCCGATGAGCCCACCGGCGCCCTGGACCAGCACACCGGCGCCCAGGTCATGGAGCTGTTCCACCAGCTCAACGAGGAGGGCAACACCATCATCATGATCACCCACGATCCCAAGATCGCCTCTCACGCAAAGCGCATCGTGCGGATCCTGGACGGCGAGATCAGCGAGGGGGCGCTTGAAGATGCATAACTTTTCGATTGTCCGGCAGAGCGTGCGCATGGCGCTCACCAACATCCGGCACAACAAACTCCGGTCCTTTCTGACGATGCTGGGCATCATGATCGGCGTCGCAGCGGTGATCGGCCTGGTCACCATCGTGCAGAGCGTGACCACCTCCATCATGGACCAGTTCTCGGGCCTGGGCGCGGGAACCCTCTCGATCACGGCAAACGGCACGAGCCTCAAGCAGGGTCTCTCGAACTCCGACCTGGCAAGCCTCTCCGAGATCGACGGCGTCGATGCGGTCTGCCCCAGCGCCAGCGTCACCACCTATGCGGTGGCCAATGCCGAGATCTACAAGCACGTGACCCTGGACGGGGAGGACTTCTCCTACTTCCAGCGCAACAAGAACCAGATCCAGCAGGGCAGGACCTTCCTCGAGAATGAGACCGACGGGTACACGGACGTGTGCCTCGTGGACAAGACGTTTGCCACCAAGGTCCTCTCGGGCCAGAACCCGATCGGGGCCACCGTGACGGTGAACGGCTACCAGTTCCAGGTGATCGGCCTCTACAGCGACAGCGACTCCCTGACCGGCCAGATGACGGACACGAGCTCGAGCAACGGCACCGTGATGATCCCCTATAAGAACATCCAGCGCATGACGGGATTCTACAACACCACGTTTCTCACGGTGTTCCTGAAGGAGAATGCGGACCAGAACGAGGCGGAGCACGAGATCCGCGCGGTGTTAAACAACGCCTTCAACGACGCGGACAACAGCTTCTCCATCATCAACCTGTCATCGCTCTTGGACACCATGAACTCCATCAAGGGCATGCTCTCCACGATGCTCGGCGGCATCGCGGCGATCTCCCTGGTGGTCGGCGGCATCGGCATCATGAACATGATGCTGGTGTCCGTCTCGGAGCGGACGAAGGAGATCGGCCTGCGCAAGGCCCTCGGCGCTGAGCCCGTTCGGATCCAGATGCAGTTTTTGATTGAGTCCATCACCCTGTCCCTGATCGGCGGCGCCATCGGCATCGTCCTGGGACTGGTCATCGCGGCGATCGGCGCGGCGGCGCTGAACACCACCTTCCACATCTCAACCGGCGCGATCCTTCTGGGCGCGGGCTTCTCCGCCGGGGTCGGCATCCTCTTTGGCTGGATGCCGGCACGACGTGCCAGTGAGCTCAACCCGATTGATGCCCTCCGGGCAGAGTAGTGAGAGATCGAAAGAGGAGACAAACATGAAGAACGGAAAAAATCAGTGGATGGCGCGGCTGATTGCGGCGGCTGCAGCGGCAGGACTCTTCCTATCCCCGCTCCCCGTAAGCGCAGCCACTTCCCATACGCAGCAGGTGGACATGGTGGATCTCATCGCCCCGGCCCTTTTCAAAAACACGGATCCGGTGGGGGTTGCCCTGCAGCTCTCCACCGCGATGCGCTACGGCCAGCTCACCCAGGGCGATATCTGGGAGATGATGCAGCAGGGCTATGCGATCCCGGCGGAGGCGCTGAAGGTCCTTGCAGACGGCGGGCAGATCTCGGGCTTTCTCTACAAGCAGGCGGCAAAGCTCGCGCCCACCTGCAGCGACCTCTCCCCGATCCTGGACATGGACTACTACGTCAACCACAACCCGGAGGTTCTGGCAAGGGTGCAGAGCGGGGCGCTTCCCCTCACCGATGAGGCGGTTGCGGCGGACTTTATGACCGTCGGCATGCAGGAGGGCCTTCCCGGGAGCGAGGACTTCCAGCTGGACATCTTGAAGGCCAACTACCCGGCACTTGCCCAGAAGATCGGCAGCAACGCCGACTGCTACCTGTACTTCCTGATCTACGGGAAGGAGCAGGGGCTCGTGGCGGATCACCTCCTGAAGTAAGAAAGGACCGGCAGGATATCCGGGGAAGCGCAGTTTCTCCCATAGCTTTCAAATCCGATTGGAACGAAGCAAAAAATAGCTTCGACAGTGCTTAAGCGCTGCCGAAGCTATTTTTGGTTTCCTGTAACAATCCAGAAGCCATAAGGCTGGAGGAAACAGTGGATTAATTCATGTCGTAGACCGCAGTCACATCCGCCTCAATCGCAAGCTCCCCGGGCATGACGTTCATGGAGCTGGAGTCCGAGGCGGTGGTGGAGGCAGCCTTCAGGCTCACCGTGTCGTACCGGGCGGAGGTGTTGGGCGCCTCTTCGGTGACCGAGCTCACCTTTGCAATCGTGCGCCCCGCGGCGCCCGCGATGGCAGCGGCCTTTCCCTGGGCGGTCTGCATCGCCTGCTGCAGGGCCTGCTGATACACCGCGTCGTAGTTGCTGCAGTAGTAGGAGACATCGCTCACCTGGTTGATGCCCGCCTGCACGCAGGCCGTCAGGATGGTCCCAAGATCCAGGACCGGGATGTCCTTCACCGTCAGGGTGGTCCGGACCCGGTACCCGGAGACGGTGCCGTCATTGTCGTAGACGGGATAGAGGTAGTAGTCCGAGGTGGTGATGCTCTTGGCAGAGCTGCCAAGTTTTGTCAGGACCGCAAGGATCTTGTTGACGTCGTTTGTGTTTTCCTGCTGGGTGCCGGCGGCATCTGTCCCGCTGCTCTCCACCGTGAAGGTGAGCTCTGCCATGTCGGGCGAGACCTTCACTGTGCTCGATGCCGTGACGCTGATCTGGTCGGCATCCGATTCCGTCTCCTTTGCCTCCACCCCTGCGGGAACGCCTGCCGCAAGAGCTGCGGCGAGGATCAGGGAGCCACCGAGTGCTGCTGCTTTCCGAAAACCGTTCATTTCTTCCCCCCCTTTATAAATGATGTAAATCAACACGCTGCATGTTTACTGCGCGGCGGCATCTTGGCAGATGCCGTAGATCTCGAGGTTCGTGTCATCGTGGTAGTGCAGGTCGTCCTTGAAGTCGATGTGATCCCGGATCCGGCTGTTGGTGTCCAGGTACGAGATCCCCTCCGGGAGCCCCGCCTGCATCGCCTCATTCCAGGCGTCGATCTTCTCGTTGGTGATGCCGTTCACCTCCTGCCGCACCGGGTTGACGGAAACATAGATCACCGAGGCGCCGGTCCCCGTCCAGGAGGAGACCTCCTGGTCCAGATAGAAGAGGTAGTCCTCGGTGGTGATGGTGCCCGCCATGTCGTTGACGCCCATGAGGAGATAGAGGGTGGTGCCGGGGCCGAGGTACCCTACGGCATCCGGGATGCCGGTGCTCTTCATCCAGTCAAGGCCGATGCCCACCCGGGCATCCCAGTAGTTGCCTTCCTCGTCTGCAAGATGCACCTCGTCCAAAGAGTCATCCCCGGAGAGCGCCCAGTACATGCCGACGGTCCGGGAGTCCCCCACAAAGATCCGGGTTGGAGAGAAAGAGGACGCTGCCTGCTGGGATGTTTCCCGCTGCGCAGAATTTTGCTCCGCAGTTTCTGCCGAAGGGGCTGAACTTTCGGTGCTTTGTTCTCCGGTGGTTTCTTCGCTCTCCCCGGCCGGGATGTCCTCCCAGCCGCTCGCTGTCTGGGGGGAGGTCCCAGCGCTGCCGCAACCAGCAAGCCCCGCGGCAAGAAGCAAAAGGAGCGCTCCGGGAAGCAAGCGGTATGGATGATGATGGTTTGGTCTCATGATCCCCCTCCCTGGGGCCCGTTCAGGCGGCCCCTTTCGTACCAGCTTCAGCGTAGCAGACCGGGCCGGTTTTGCAAGTCCAACCTGCGGGGCGGGAGAGAAGACCAGCATGGACAGTAAGGAATGTGCCGCCCCTTCCAGGTGCAGGGCACAAAAAAAGACAGGGCTGAAGCCCTGTCCCACTCATATGGAAGACAGCTACGACATAGAGTCAATAGCCGAACTCCTCCGCCCAGTAGATGTCGCCGCTGTCGGTGGTGTAGGTGGCGAGACCGATGGTCTCATAGCCGCTGTTCATGATGTTGGCCTTGTGTGCCGGAGAGGCCATCCAGGCATTCACCACGGACGAAGCTGTGGTGTAGTTGGAGGCAAGGTTTTCTCCGTACATCAGGTCACTGTTGACGGTCCACCAGTCACTGCCATCGGGGCGCGTGTGCGAATAGCTCGTCGCGCACTCCACGGCGCGGACCTCTGCGCACTGCTCGAGGCCCTTGTTCACAGTCAGCTCGGAGAGACCTGCGTCGGTCCGCTCCTGGTTGACCAGTGCAATCGCCTGATCGACCAACTGGGAGTTGTCAGTATCGGCCACCTCCCCGGCCTTTGCGATCGCCTCATCATCGATATAGGTGTAATCAGATTTCTCATCCTGAGAACGGCTTGCGGCATCCTCGAGGAGGGTTCCGTTATCCGCGCTCTTGGCACAGCCAGCCGCCGCCAGCATAGCGGCGACAAGTACCGCACCCATCGCGGATTTCGTGATGATACTTCTCTTGTTGATACAATGCTTTACGGTGTGGTTCTTCATGTCAGTTACCCCCGGCCTCCTGCGGCCAAGTATGTTTCTCCTCCCGCCGTGGCGGGGGGATCGGTTCTTCTATGGGTATCATATCATAGGTTGTTAAAAATGTAATCATGAAATCTCACATATTTTAAAATTAATAGATTGATATGATTTCGTACGACCGCACCCTGGTCGATGCACGGACCTGCGGCGCCTCCCCCGGGCTGTTATCTCCCCCGCGGGGCGGCTATAATGACACATGTGGCGTGAGAATCGAAAAGGATCAAACAGATCCTTTCGGGATCTGTCTGCTGCCAATCATACAGGAAGAACAAGGAGGGGAACATGAAAATTCTGCACACCGCAGACCTGCACCTGGGAAAGACCGTCAATGAGGTAGACCTTCTGTCGGACCAGAGGGACATGCTGCAGCAGCTCCTTTCTGTGATCGACAGAAAGAAGCCAGACGTCCTTTTGCTCTCCGGGGACATCTACGACAGGAGCGTGCCGCCGGAGAAGGCGGTGGAGCTTCTCGATGCCTTTTTGACAGACCTCTCCTCCCGGAAGATCCCGACCCTTGTCATCAGCGGCAACCACGACTCCGAGGAGCGCCTTGCCTACGGCTCCGCCCTCTTTGCAAAGAGCGGGATCCACATCGCGGGAAAGTTTGCCGGCGCGATGGAGGAGGTGACCCTGGAGGATGCCTACGGCCCGGTCCACTTTTACCTCCTCCCCTTCGTCAAGGCCTCCACGGTCCGGTACTATTTCCCGGAGGCCGAGATCCCGGACTACGAGGCCGCGGTGCGCACCGTCATCGGGGCGGCAGCGCCGGACCCTGCCGCCCGGAACGTCTGCCTTGCCCACCAGTTTGTGACCTTCTCGGGGAAGGACCCGGCCCTTGCCGGGTCCGAGTCCGGCGGCGCCCTGGAGGTGGGCGCCGTGGAGCGGGTGGGAAGCGGGGTGTTTGCCCCCTTTGACTACACCGCCCTCGGCCACATCCACGGGTATCAGGAGATGGAGGAGGGAAGGGTCGTCTACAGCGGCTCTCCGCTCAAGTACTCCCTCCGGGAGATCGGCCAGGACAAGTTCTTTGTCCTGGTGGACCTCGGGGAAAAGCGGGGCGAAAATGCGGACCTTTCCATCCAGCGGATTCCGGTCAAACCCCTCCACGAGATGCGCCGCATCAAGGGAAAGCTCACGGACCTTCTCTCCCACGCGGTGGACACGCAGGACTACATCTACGCAACCCTCACCGACGAGGAGCCGATCCCGGATGCGATGGCGGCCCTGCAGGGCGTCTATCCCAACGCGATGAAGCTCGACTACGAGAACGCAAGGACCCGGGCCCTGGAGGAGGGACCGGAAGACAGGGCGGAAAAGGAGAAGAGCTTTGGCGAGATCGCAGAGGACTTTGCAAGACAGGTGACGGGGCAGGAACTTTCGGATGCGGAGCGGGCGCTCCTTTTGGACTGCGCCAAAGAGGCGGGCATACTCGAAGCCTGAGGAGGGAGAAGCGATGAGACCGGAAAAACTGATCATGCAGGCCTTTGGACCCTATGCGGGGACCCAGGAGGTGGACTTTACGGCCCTCGGGACGAGCGGCCTCTACCTCATCACCGGACCCACCGGGGCGGGAAAGACCACAATCTTCGATGCGATCACCTATGCGCTCTACGGGCAGACGAGCGGGGAGGAGCGAAGCGCCACCTCCATGCGCTCGGACTATGCCAAGGACGCGGTGGAGACCCAGGTGGAGCTCTTTTTTGCCCACCGGGGCACAAACTACCACGTGGTCCGAAAGCCGGGCTATGAGAAGAAAACCCGCACCGGCACCACCCGGAACATCTCCGAGAAGGCTTCCCTCGAGATCCCAGGGGAGGCGCCGATCTCCGGCGCTAAGGATGTGACCCGGGCGATCCAGGACGACATCCTGCACCTTGACTACAACCAGTTCCGTCAGATCGCGATGATCGCCCAGGGGGAATTCCGAAAACTTCTCACCGCCAGCACGGACGAGCGGACCAAGATCCTGCAGAAGATCTTCCTGACGCAAAAGTATGCGCGGCTCGAGGAGATCGTGAAGGATAAGGCCCAGAAGGCAAGGGATGCCTACCAGGTCCGGGACGGCGCGGTCCGGAGCCTCTTCTCCGGGGTCGCCTGCCCGGAGGAGGGCCCGGGACGGGAGGCCGTGGAGGCCCTGCGGGAGGCAAACAGCCTCCGAGCTGGGGAGATGGCAGAAGCCATCCAGACCGTGATGCAGGAGGATGCCAAGCTCCTTGCGGACCTCAAAGTCCAGCAGGAGCAGGTCCAAAATGCGGGCACGCAGCTT
The DNA here is from genome assembly GCA_022483465.1 of Lachnospiraceae bacterium. GTDB lineage: Bacteria > Bacillota > Clostridia > Lachnospirales > Lachnospiraceae > CAG-791. The sequence continues at coordinate 97,297 of JAKVNF010000002.1, forward strand.
GCCGCCCAGATCGCCGTGGCAAGAAGGGACAATGAGGCACTGGACCGGGTGCTGACCCTTACAGGTGAAAAGGAGCGCCTTGAAAAGGCAGCTCCCGAGATCGAGAACGAGCGGGCGCTCTACAAAAAGCGCCAGGACGCCCTGACCTACGGAAAGCCAGCCTTCGATGCGGCGCTTTCTGCCGGGAAGGAGAGGGAACGGGCGCAGGCCGCGGCTGCCCTCCAGGAGGGCGCGGTGGAGACCGCAAGGGCCCAGGAGGCCGCCGCCAAGGAACAGGAGCAGGCAGCCCTTGCCAAAAAGGCGGAGGCGGATGCGGACCGGGCAAGGGCGGAGCAGCTCAAAAAGGAGGAGCCGACCTACGGGACCAGGGATGCCCTGCGGGTGAAGTCAGCTGCCCTCCAGCAAAAGGTGACGGATGCCACCGAGACGCTCCAACAGGAGCAGGAGACCTTTGCCAAAAACCAGAAGATCCTGGTCGAGTATGATGGGAAGATCGCGGCCCTCCAGAGCGCGCCGGAAGGCTATGAGAAGGCCCACGCGAGGGCCCAGCGCATGGAGGAGAGAAGGAAGGAGAGCCGGCAGCTCCTGGAGGAGGCCCTGCCCCGCTTCCAGGGCGCCCACCGGAACTGGGCGCTTCTGGCAGGGCAGTATCAGCTGGCAAGGCGAAAGGAGGATGCTGCCTCCGCCGCCTACCGGGATGCCAAAAAGCGTCTCGAGGACAGCCGGGCGGGACTTCTCGCACAGCTTCTCCAGGAGGGCGAGCCCTGCCCCGTCTGCGGTGCAACAGTGCATCCCCATCCCGCAAGCCTTCCCGAGAAGGCCGCCACCGAGGAAGAGGTGCGGGACCTCGAGCAGAAGGAGAACGAGGCGGCAGCCGTCCTCACCAAGGCGGCCAGCGCCGCGGCTTCCTCCAACACCGCAAGACAGAAGGAGCGGGAGCGCCTTTTGGCCTCCCTCCAGGAGCTCCTCTTATCCCTCGCCCAGGAGGAACCCCTGTTCCCCGAGGGGGAGGCCCAGACCGCGGCAGCGCTCTCCGATGATGCGCTCCCCGGATATCTTGCAGACCTTGCGGGGAAGATCCAGGCGCAGTGTGAGACCGTGAATGCCAAAGAGGCTGCCCGCCTTGCGGACAAGAACCGCCTTGAGAAGCTCACCGACCAGTACCGGAAGGGACAGAAGCTCCAGGAGGGCCATCAGAAGAACATCGATGCTGCCCGGGATGCCCTGGCAAAGGCCCAGCAGGAGAAGGCCGTCACCGACGGCGCCCTGCAGTCCCTGCCCGCGCTCCCCTACGAGAATCAGAACCAGGCGGTGGCGGCAAGGCAGTCCCTCGAGCAGGCGGCAAAGGCCATCGATGCCGCCATCGAGGCGGCAAGGGGAGCCTACCTCACGGCCATCAGCAGGCGCTCCGCTGCAGAGAGCGATCTTGCCGCCAAAAAGGAGGCCCTGACACAGGCCAGAAAGAAGGAAGAGGAGACAGCCGCCGCTTTTGCCAAGGCCCTCTCGGAACATGGCTTTGCCGGGGAAACCGCGCAGACCTTTCCCCGCTACCTGGTATCTGAGGAGGAGCTTGCCGCCCAGAAGGCGAAGATCCGAAACCACGACGATGCGGTGACGTCCAACGCCTCCCTCCTTGCGGAGGCCAAAAAGAACGCCGCAGATAAGACGAGGCAGGACGAGAAGGTCTTGCTCGCAGAGGCCCAGGCAAACCGGGACGCGGCGGGTAAGATCCAGGAGCGCCTCTCCGCGGTGCAGGGGCGGACCCTGAACAACGGGGAGCTCCTCAAAAAGCTCCAGGCCGCGGCAAAGGAGGCGGACAAGGCGCGGAAGGCGGCCGCCACAGCAAACGGCCTCGACCAGCTCCTCAACGGGAAAGTCGCCGGCCAGAACAAGATCACCCTGGAGCAGTTCGTGCAGACCGACGGGTTCGACCGGATCCTCGCCGCGGCCAACCGCCGGCTCCTCCCGATGAGCGGCGGCCAGTACGAGCTCTGCCGCCACCAGGAGGGCGGCTCGCTCCGCTCCAAGAGCGCCTTGAACCTGGACATCCTGGACAACTACACCGGGAAGAAGCGGGACGTGGCAACGCTCTCCGGGGGCGAGAGCTTCAAGGCATCCCTGTCCCTGGCCCTTGGCCTCTCCGATCGGATCACCTCGAAGAACGGCGGCATCACGGTGGACACCCTGTTCATTGACGAGGGCTTCGGAACCCTGGATGAGACCTCCCTCCAGGAGGCCTTGAACACCCTGACCTCCATCACAACCGGCGGGAAGCTCGTTGGGATCATCAGCCACCGGGAGGAGCTCCGAGAGCGGATCGGGCGGCAGATCATCGTGGACCGCACCCGGGAGGGGAGCTCCATCCGGATCGACCCCGGGGACTGACGGGCAATAATCCAGAACAGTACAAAAGGCGTGCCCTGCAGGCTTGTTTCCTGCGGGGCACGCCTTCGTGATGCAAGCAAAACAATTAGGATAACAAAACGAAACCGAAATCCCGTCTCACAGCATCTGGGGATTCACCATTATCGGTCCGAGATCTCCTGATACTTCTCATCGCAGTACTTGCAGCGGTAGATCCTGCGGTTGGGATCTGCGAGATAGAAGATGTGGGGAAGGGAGGTCTCCACGGAGGTGATGCAGCGGGGGTTGGTGCAGCGGATCACGTTGACGAGCTCCTTGGGGAGCTCCACCTTCTTCTTCTCCATGATCTCGCCGCCGCGGATCACGTTGACGGTGATGTTGGGGTCGATGAAGGCGAGCACATCCAGGTTCAGGGAGTCCACCGGGCACTCCACCTTGAGGATGTCCTTGCGGCCCATCGCATTGCTTCTCGCGTTCTTGATGATGGCCACGGTCCAGTCGACCTTGTCCAGTCCCAGGTGGTGGTAGATCAGCATCGCTCTGCCCGCCTGGATGTGGTCCAGCACATATCCCTCTTCAATCTTTCCTACGTTCAGCATGGCTTTCCCTCCTTCTCAGAGCTTGTCGACGTCGATGTTCAGGAGCTTTAAGATCAGCGCCTCGCGCACGTAGACGCCGTACTGCACCTGCTTGAAGTAGGCCGCCCTTGGGTCATCATCCACATCCGCCGCAATCTCGTTGACGCGCGGCAGCGGGTGCAGGATGTACATGTCGGGCTTGGCTCGCTTTAACTTTGCCTTGTTCAGCACGTAGAAATCTTTCAGACGGACGTAGTCCTCCTCGTTGAAGAAGCGCTCCTTCTGGACACGGGTCATGTACAGGATGTCGAGCTTGGGGATCACGTCCTCGAGGCGGATGCACTCCTCGTAGGGGATGCCCTTGTCGTTTAACATGTCGGTGATGTAGTCCGGGACCTTCAGCTCCTCCGGGGAGATGAAGACGAACCGGACGTTCTCATAGCGCACCAGGGCGTTGATCAGGGAGTGGACCGTGCGGCCGAACTTCAGATCGCCGCAGAGGCCGATGGTGAAGTTGTCCAGGCTCCCCCGGAGCGAGCGGATGGTCAGAAGGTCTGTCAGCGTCTGGGTGGGATGCTGATGGCCGCCGTCGCCCGCGTTGATGACCGGGATCGAGGCGTAGTGGGCCGCGACCGCCGCCGCGCCCTCCTTCGGGTGGCGGATCACCATGATATCCGCGAAGCAGGAGATGACCCGGGCGGTGTCCGCCACGGTCTCCCCCTTGGTCGCAGAGGAGACGCTCCCGGAGGGGAAGCCCATCACCTTGCCGCCCAGGTTCAGCATGGCCGTCTCGTGGGAGAGTCTTGTCCTCGTGGAGGGCTCAAAGAAGCAGGTGGCCATCTTTTTGCCCTCGCAGGCGTGGGCATACTTTTCCGGGTGCTGCCGGATGTCGTCCGCCCGATCAAACAGCTCGTCCAGCTCCTCCTTGGAGAAATCCAGCGGTGTCAGAAGATCTCTTTTTTTCATCCATCCTCCTTTGTTCGTTCTGCCTTACTCGACATCGTAGTCCATTTCCTTTGCGGTCAGGAAATGCTGCATCGTCCTGTCCCAGACTTTCTCCGCACTCTTGTCCGGAACGAAGGTGTTCATGGCGACTCCGGTGACTACGTGGATCCCGGACGCATCAAGCCGTATGGAGAGCCCCAGGGCCTCCACCGCCTCTTTCGTGGAGGCGGGAACCGTCTCCAGGGTTTTGTCCAGGTAGTCGGGCCTCAGGTGTAAAACAAAGCGAAATGCGGAAGGAGCTGTCTTACCTTTAATAAAGTCCCGACAGCAGCCCCGCATTTCGCTCCATGTGGCATATTCATATGGTCTTTGTTTGGGATCCTTCCAGACGTCTTCAGAAAAGAACGCCCGGTTGAGATGCCCGTCGAGATGAAGCGTCGCCGCCATCTCAATCGTTGCCTCCTCCAGCAAAAAGGAGTCAAACATGCTGGAGGAGAGAAGTCCCGACATGAATGCGCCCTTGTTTTTGATCCGAAGTGAAATCATCTGTTTTCCTCAAGTCCGGCATATCGCCGAGGGCCAGTATATCATAAAAAGAAGATCTGTCCAGACGCGAAAATCGTCAGTACGAAGGCGGCCTGCGCGAGCGGGATCAGAATCATCGCAAGGAGAAACCGCAGGGTCAGCGTGGCAGACCGCAGCCGAAAGCACAAGAGCCCGACGAGGTTCCCAATGCTCCCTCCCATGAGGGAGAGGGTGACAAAGACGGCCGGGGGCGTCCGAAAGACCCGGTTTTTGGCCCGCACCAGGTCCAGCCACATGAGGATGAACGTCAGGAGATTGAGTCCCACAAGGTACCAGAGGAGGATCCCGAAAGATCCCGAGAGGTGGTCCAGGACGGCGGAAACAAGCTGCTGCAAGGGAGTTCCTTTCCGGAGGGAACAAACGATCATAAACGTCGTTTCGCGCCCCAGGTCCCTCCCGGCGCGGCAAATTCTATCAAAAACGGCAGAGTTCCATGCCATTGATCAAATGGGCGTGGATGAATGCCGTCACGGATTTGAAAGTACGTTTTGATATTAGACAGGCTGCCATGTTCACAAAAGTGAGCACGTGAACGCGCCGAACCGCGATCGCGTGATCGGCCCGCTGTCGGCAAAGCCTTTCATGCCAGTCTGGCAGCGAAAAAAACAAAACAACGATACCGCGGCTTCTACCGCGAGTCAATTCCGGTACTGACAGGAGCCTTCGTTCCGCCCATTTTTTTCGGTGAACTGAAGAATGATTTCCGCCAGTCTGTTGCTGTGGACCACATAGCTTGTGTGGGTCGCGCGCTTTACGATGATTTCACGTGCGCCCCTGATACTGGAGGCGATGTGGTCCGTTTCTTCTTTCCGGATCAGATCATGCTGGCCGGCTGTGATCAGCGTTCTCGCGGTGATGCTGCGCAGTTCCTCGTCTTTGATGTCTGGTTCTTCTATCATCAGACGAAAGAGCGGACTCCGGGTGAGAAAGTAAAGGCGTTAGTAAGAAAACGGGTTGATAAGCAATAAGTGCATCTTGTAGTCATCAAATTGCAAGCAGATTGAGCTCCTTAACATCTCCATAATGGTGTACCTTCTTGGGATTCCTGGATGCAAAGAGAGCGTCCGCAAGTTCCCCAATCGTGGTCCTCTGCCTGTACGCTGCCCGGAATACGAGGTTGTAACGGTTCAAATACTTGGTAGCCACGCCGCGATATTCGATATAGCGGTGCTTGATAAAGGAGTGAAGGTTGTTCACAGTGTTCAGATTGAAGAAACTTGCCGACTCCTTCTTCACATTCATGAACGTGATTCCCAGGATCTTGCCCAGTCTTGGATACACATTCATGCCGTCCGTCAGGAAAAGTGTTCCCTTCTGGACATGACCAGTATAGATATCAACAACATCCGCACTGGAAGGCCTTGCCCGGTTCTCGGATTTCACGATCAGATCGCCAGTCTTGCGCTGTACTGCGGTGCAGATACAGATCTGCTCGTCTGAAAGGCCGCGTTTGGATGCGGGAGTGCCACGCTTGCGGGGCTTTCGACTGGCATCAGGGCCAAATTTCGTACCTTTTTTGGACTCCGGAACGTAGGTTTCATCCGCTTCCACGACATCTTCCACCGTGGCTGGCTGCTCCACCTGCATGTCCTCGAGAGCAAGCATGATCTTATGCCGCATGAAGAACAGACTGCTATGGCTGATCTTGCATCCATGGCTGGCAAGTGACTTGACCGTCTTATCCAGAGAGGTCCCCCTGAGCGTCTCTTCCAGAACCTTGGTCCAGATCTCAGTACCAAAGTGTGAGCCTGAGAGCAAAGTGTTGCTCGTTGTAACAAATGACGTTCCACATTGCCTGCAGATGTATGCCTGTTTTCCATGTTTGTGTCCATTCCTAACAACATGAGCATTGGAATGGCAGATCGGACAATCCAAACGGGGAGCAATCATCTTCTTCGGAGAAGAGGTTGCACTCTCATGGGAGAAGCCCTCCATGAGCTTGTTAACAAGAAGAATCAGGTCGTCCCTGGAAAGATCTCTGGCTTCGGTCAGTATGCGCTCAATGCAGCTCATAGTCTTGCCCTCCTGGCAAGACTATTGTAGTTCAAGTTAGAGAAGGCCGTTGTACAGCAGAATGTACAAAACGGCATATTTTATACTTCTGCTAAAATGCTTTGGAGCTTATCAACCCGTTTTCTTACTAACGCCAAAGTAAATCACATGATTTAGCATCCGGAACGGAAGGATCAGGCCGTCCGGTTTCGCGTTTGCCCCGCAGGCGATCAGCGTCGAGATGCGGTCCGTCTGCGACGCTGCGAGAAGACCGATGATTCCGCCGTCGGAAAAGCCGGCGAGTGTAACATGATCGAGATGAAGCCGGCGGATGAATTCGAGAATATCCGCGGCCATCTCGCGGTAGTGAAGCTCCGCAATACGCGTACTTCTTCCGTGCCCCCGTGTGTCGATGAGATAGCACGAAAAATGCGGTTCCAGAAGCTTTGTGCTGAAGATCCTGTGGTCCTCGCCGTTCCCATGGAGAAGAATCAGAGGATCGCCGTGTCCCCGGACCTCATAGCAGAGCGTAATCCCGTTTACAGACAGCTCTATCAAGATTCTGAACCTTCTTTCTGATTCTTCATGGCGTTAGTTAAGAAACGGGTTGATAAGCGATCGCCTAGCATGAGACCACTAATCCCTCACTTTGAGCTCGAGCTGGGTACACTCCTATCCGTGCTGTGTTGCATCATGTAACAAAGCATCACCTAGATTGCCTAAAAGCATACACCCACTTGCCGAGCATGTGACTATAAATAACAAGATAGGCATTATGCAGAGAAGAAAAGAGCTCCAAATGGGGATTCTATATCTTCATCAGACATTATCGCGTCGAGAGTTCACCATGGAGGTTGTGGTATGGAACCCGTCAACCCGGTTCTTTACTAACGCCTTCTTCATTTCTGTGGACTCTTCGATCTGTCTTCGCGTTTCTCCGCTTTCTTGCTTCTACGTTCTTCGGCCTTTTTTTCGCGTTCCTCTATTTTATCTTCTTTGCGCTCCTCGGCCTTCTCCTTTCGCTCTTCAACCTTTTCTTTGTGTTCTTCGACTTTCTCCTTGTGCTCTTCCGCGAGCATATCCGCAAATGCACGGACATAGTCAGAGAAGCCGGCAGAGTCCAGCACGGTACACATGTCCTTGTCCATGAGAAGGGACATATGGCGGGGGCTGCAGGCGATATATACATTTTTCCACGTTGGATTGAACTTGTTCTTGGCCTCATACAGAGACTTGAATCCGTATATATAGTTCATGTTCTCGAAGACGTAGTGTTCCTCTTTTTCAAATGCGGCCGGATGAGGCTCATCTTCCGTGTTGAAGAGCGGGGCAATCCCGAAACTTGCTTCCACTGCACCCTCTTTTTTCAACACATCCATCTCGTCGTGGAACAGGAGTTCCATGACCCCGTGCGGGCAGCCGTCGCGCCGGCGCATGATGTCGATGATCCAGCCCTTTCCGGATCGATACGGATTGAGGACGTGGAAGCCCTGTATGACACCAGCTTTGTCTACGGCGTAGAAATAGCGCTTGTCGCAGTCTCTGTCCAGCATCATTGTGCCGACTGCGAACTGAAGCCGGCTCGTGTGCTTCTCGTCAAACCACTGGGCGGAGATTTCCTTCATTTCCCGCTCAATCTCTGGGTCACGCTTTTCGTATGGCCTGTACTCCCGGACTGTCAGTCCGTGATGCACGGCGGTGTGGTAATTTGACCGGACCTTCGCGCATTTTCCGCCGGACATGGACCAGGAAGGCACAGAGAAGACAGCTTCCTCGCCGCTTTTATAAATTCCGAATCCGGCTTCGCGGTAGGCGGCGAGATAGTCCTCCAGCGCAAACAGAAAAATGAGATGCCTGTGCGTGTTTTCTGCGTATTCCAGGATTTCGCTGATAAAGATCGGAAGGTCCTCCGGACGGCACACCGGGTCCCCGCAAACGACCATGGTGCGGCCGGATACAGCATAAGAGGCAACGCCCTCCACCTTTTTTGAGAAAAACCACTGCTTGTCGTCCTCGAGGGAGAGATAAGCGAGGGAGTTGAATGCGTAGGTTCGAAGGAGTGACCGCACGCGGAGCCAGTCCGCTTCGCGGCTCCTTGCGGGAGTTTCGTTTTTCGTATGTATTGTTTCACTTGAAGTATTCATGAGCTCGGATCCCAATGCCTTTCCGGAATCGCTGTAAATTCCAAGACGCAAACTTCCACTTTGGATGAGCTGCAAAAATGCCGATCAATAAGGCTATTTCGAGCTTCGATGCATCCCCTTGACGATACAAAACACCAGTCCCCTCGTGCAATAGGGTTCGCTCGTAAAACCAATGTATGGAGAAGGATGCTAATCATATGGTATCGCAAAATATCTCTCATGGAAACAGAAACTTCAGCACAGAATTCGCCTTTGGAGAAGCAATCCGAGAGTGAAGAGAAAGCCAATTGCGGAGGGCCTCCCATATCACATCGCCAATGACGTATTCCAGTTTCTGCGATATATGGTGTTTTCGAGGTGCAATCTGTATCACTTCCGCAACGCCAGGAAGAAGGACACCGCATTCGGTGACAATACGTATTACCGCTTCCTGAAGAAAAAAAGTCCAGACGGCAGAACTGCCGTCTGGACTTTTTATGGCCCTGGATCATCTGTCCCTTATTGAAATGACTTTTGTTTCCCCTGTCTTGGTTTTGCGGGAGCACTTACAGGAGATTCTGCCAGTCCTTGATGCCCTGCTTCTTGGCGACTTCCTGGAGTTTCATGGCGCGGACCTTGGTGGAGAGACCGAACAGCGTGATGAAGCCGGCCGCATCGTGGTGGTCGTACTGGTCGCCGGTCTTGAAGGAGGCGATGCTCTCGTTGTACATGCTGTACGGAGAGGTGGTGCCCGCCTTGATGATGTTGCCCTTGTAGAGGGCGAGCTTCACGGTGCCGGTGACATAGCGTTGGGTGGACTCGATGAAGGCCTGCAGTGCCTCACGAAGAGGAGAGAACCACTTGCCCTCATAGATCGTGCTGGCGAACTTGGAGGCAACCTCGATCTTCATGGCCGTGGTCTCGCGGTCGAGGCAGAGCTCCTCGAGCTGCTGATGTGCCTCGTAGAGGATGGTTCCGCCAGGCGTCTCATACACGCCGCGGCTCTTCATGCCGACCACACGGTTCTCGACGATGTCAACGATGCCGATGCCGTTCTCGCCGCCGAGCTTGTTGCAGGTGCGGATGATGTCGGAGAGCTTCATCTTCTGACCATTGATGGCGACCGGGATGCCCTTCTCAAAGTCGATGGTGATGTAGGTCTTTTTGTCGGGTGCCTTCTCCGGCGGAGTGGTCAGAACCAGCAGGTGGTCGTAGTTGGGCTCGAGAGACGGATCCTCGAGCTCGAGTCCCTCGTGGGAGATGTGCCAGATGTTCCGGTCGCGGCTGTAGGAGTTGTCCTTGGAGCCGAAGGCGAGGTGGATGCCATGGGCCTCGGCATAGGCGATCTCGGACTCACGGGAATCCAGCTTCCAGAGGGGATCCCGCCATGCGGCGATGATCTTCAGATCCGGTGCCAGGGCTTTGATGCCCAGCTCGAAGCGGATCTGGTCATTGCCCTTGCCGGTGGCACCGTGGCAGATGGCAACGGCATTCTCCTTGCGGGCGATCTCCACCAGCTTCTTGGCGATCAAAGGACGCGCCATGGAGGTACCGATCAGATACTTGTTCTCATAGACCGCGTGGGCCTGGATGCAGGGAGCGATGTACTCATCGCAGAACTCATCGATCACGTCCAGGATGTAGAGCTTGTCGGCGCCGCAGTACTTGGCCCGCTCCTCGAGTCCGGAGAGCTCCTCCTCCTGGCCCACGTCGATGCAGACGCAGACGACGTCGTAGTTGTAGTTCTCCTTGAGCCAGGGAATGATGCAGGTGGTGTCGAGACCGCCCGAGTACGCCAGGATGACTTTTTCTTTTGCCATGATCTTCTCCTTTATAAGTGCTGCGGCGGCGAGAGCCGCCGGTTCCTTCCGACAACAGGTTGACTATACAACACCCCCATCCCGTTTGCAAGGGGAGAAATATACATTCTTCATGCAGGAAAGCGAATAATAATTCAGTTTAATGTATAATTACTTTGATATATGCATTGAATATGCATATCGCCGCCTGCCAAATGCGCGAGATTCTGCAGGAAACGCCTCCCGCAGGGCCGAGAGTATGCATAATCATGATAGCTTTATGCATGATATATTCATATCTATGCATATATAATCCGGAAGATGCATAATATGTGAATTTCCCGTTGCAAACCGGGCGGACCGGGCGTATCATGTTGCCATGTGTCACAGGAAATGTGCGTTGCAGGGCCCCCATTTCGCGCTATAATTCTTTCATGCGCAAAAACGCAGGTCCCCTGCAAAAAGAGAGAGAGGAACAAGTTCAATTGGAAGGATCCGTGATCCTGCGCCCGATGACGCCGCAGGACTTTGATGAAGTACATGACCTCTGGATGACGATCCAGGGCTTCGGAATAAGAAGCCTGGACGACGGGAAAGAGGATGTCACCCGTTTTATTAAGAGAAACCCCACCACCTCGGTGGTGGCAGTCAGCGACGGCAGGATCGTCGGCTCGATCCTGTGCGGAAACGACGGGCGGCAGGGCTGCCTCTACCACGTGTGCGTGGAAAAGCAGTTTCGGCGCATGGGCATCGGCACCCAGATGGTGGGCTACTGCATGCGCGAGCTCCGGGAGCTTGGCATCAACAAGGTGACGCTGGTTGCCTTCAAGCGGAACGATGGCGGGAACGCCTTCTGGAGAAAGATCGGCTGGAAGAAGCGCGAGGACTTCAACTACTATGAGTTTGTCCTGAATGAGAAGAACATCACGAAGTTCATCGGGGCGGACCAGAGCACAATGGTTCAATAAGGAGGATGGGATGGCACAGTATCATAAGATCGCCGGCGGCGTGACCGCGGCAAAGGGCTTTGCGGCGGCCTCTGCGGCAGCCGGAATCAAGTATCAGAACCGCACGGACATGGCGCTCATCTGCAGCAGCGTCCCCTGCACCGCAGCGGGCACCTTCACCTCCAACGTGGTGAAGGCGGCGCCGGTCGTCTGGGACCGGGAGATCGTGAGAAAGTCCGACGGCCCCGTCCAGGCCATCGTCGCAAACTCCGGCATCGCAAACGCCTGCACCGGGGAGCTGGGCCTCTCCGTCTGCGAGAAGACCGCAGAGGCTGCTGGAGAGGCCCTCGGGATCCCCACAAAGAGCGTCCTCCTTGGTTCCACCGGCGTCATCGGCATGCAGATCCCGGTGGATAAGATCACGGCCGGGGTGAAGGCCCTCGCCGCCGCAAAGGAGGAGACCCTGGAAGCAGGAACCCGGGCTGCCAAGGCCATCATGACCACCGACACCCACCACAAGGAGATTGCCTACGAGTTCACCGTGGGCGGCAAGAAGGTGACCCTTGGCGGCTGCGCCAAGGGATCCGGCATGATCCATCCCAACATGTGCACGATGCTCGCGTACCTCACCACCGACCTTTCCATCTCCAAGCACCTTCTGCAGAAGGCCCTCTCGGACACCGTGACCGAGACCTTCAACATGATCTCCGTGGACGGGGACATGTCCACCAACGACACGCTCCTCATCCTTGCGAACGGCCTGGCAGGCAACCCCGAGATCACCGAGGAAAATGAAGATTACCACCTCTTCTGCGAGGTTCTGATGGAGGTCTGCAAATTCCTTGCCATGCAGATGGCGGGGGACGGCGAGGGCGCCCAGCACCTCATCGAGGCAAAGGTTGTCGGGTGCGACACGAAGGACCACGCAAGGCTCCTTGCCAAGAGCGTCATCCAGTCCAATCTGACCAAGGCCGCGATCTTCGGAAAGGACGCCAACTGGGGTCGGGTTCTCTGCGCCCTGGGCTATGCCGGCGCGCCCTTTGATCCCGAAAACGTGGACCTGTACTTTGCAGCAGACGGAGAGAAGATGCTGATCTTCACGAAGGGGTCCGCGGCGGACTACTCCGAGGAGAAGGCGGCAAAGCTCCTCTCGAATCCTGCGGTCCAGATCATTGCCGACATGCACCTTGGCGAGGAGGAGGCCACGGCCTGGGGATGCGATCTCACCTATGACTATGTGAAGATCAACGCGGACTACCGGTCCTGAAGAAACCAACCAGTATAGAGAGAAGAGCAAAGAGGAGAGAGCACAGCCCGGGAGGCAGTGATGCAGGAGTATCAGATCGAAGCACAGAAGAAGGCGGAGGTCCTCATTGAGGCCCTCCCCTATATCCAGAAGTTCAACCGCAAGATCATTGTGGTCAAGTACGGGGGATCCGCGATGACGGACGAGACCCTGGAATCCAACGTCATCAAGGACGTGACGCTCTTAAAGCTCGTCGGTTTTAAGCCGATCATCGTCCACGGCGGCGGCAAGGCCATCTCCTCCTGGGTGAAAAAGACCGGGAAGGAGGCCAAGTTCGTCAACGGCCTGCGGGTCACCGACGCGGACACGATGGAGATCGCGGAGATGGTGCTGGGGCGCCTGTCCAAGAAGCTCGTCACCATGGTGGAACAGCTCGGCAGCAAGGCGGTCGGCATCTCCGGCAAGGACGGAAGACTCCTGGAGGTGACCAAGAAGTACGCGGGCGGAGAGGACATCGGCTATGTCGGGGAGATCACCAAGGTGAACCCCAAGATCCTCTTTGACCTTCTCGATGACGACTACCTGCCCATCGTTGCCCCGATCGGCCTCGATGAGAACTTTGCCACCTACAACATCAACGCGGACGAGGCGGCCTGCCAGATCGCCAAGGCGGTGGGCGCCGACAAGCTGGTCTACCTGACGGACGTGGAGGGCCTCTACCGGGACTTCAACGACAAGTCCTCGTTCATCTCCCGCATCAGCGTGGAGGACGCGGACAAGCTCATCGCCGACGGCCTCATCGGCGGCGGCATGCTCCCGAAGCTCTCCAACTGCACCGATGCGGTGCGGGGCGGCGTGAAGCGCGTCCACATCCTGGACGGGCGGATTCCCCACAGCCTGCTGTTGGAGATCTTCACGGACAAAGGTAACGGAACCATGTTTTATGAGAATGAGAAGAGCCTTGCACAGTGAGGGCTGCCACGGAGGAACGACAGATGAGCATGACGATGGAAGAACTGATCGCGCAGGGAGAACAGGACCTGCTGCACACCTACAACCGGTACCCGATCGTGCTGGACCACGGCGAGGGCGTCTACCTGTACGATCTCAACGGAAAGAAGTACCTGGACTTCATGGCGGGCATCGCGGTTTTTGCCTTCGGCTACGGCAATCGGGAGTACAATGACGCCCTAAAGCTCCAGATCGACAAGATCCTGCACACCTCCAACTACTTCTACAACGAGCCCGCGATCCGGGCGGCGCACCTCTTAAAGCAGGCCTCCGGCATGGACCGGGTCTTCTTTACGAACAGCGGCGCCGAGTCCAACGAGGGCGCCCTGAAGGCGGCGGAGAAGTACGCTTCCTTAAAGGACGGCACCAACGGCCACGAGATCATCGCGATGGAGAACTCCTTCCACGGAAGGACCTACGGCGCCCTCTCGGTGACGGGCAATGCCCACTACCGGGAGTCCTTCGGCACCCTCCCCTGTGACGTGAAGTTTGCCAAGTTCAACGACCTCGACTCCGTGGCATCCCTTGTCACCGACCGGACCGCCGCGGTGATCTTAGAGCCCGTCCAGGGCGAGGGCGGTCTCAATCCCGCCACCCGCGAGTTTCTCGAGGGCGTCCGCAAACTCTGCGACGAGAAGGGCCTGCTTCTCATCTTCGATGAGGTCCAGTGCGGCATGGGCCGGACCGGCTCCATGTTTGCCTGGCAGAAGTTCGGGGTGCGCCCCGACATCATGACCTGCGCCAAGGCCCTTGGCTGCGGCGTCCCGGTGGGCGCCTTCCTCATGACCGAGGAGGTAGCAGCCCACAGCCTCTCTGCCGGCGATCACGGCACCACCTACGGCGGCAATCCCTTTGCCTGCGCCGCGGTCTGCAAGGTGCTGGAGATGTACGAGAAGACCCACCTCGTCGAGCACGTGCAGCAGATCACCCCGTACTTCACCGACGCACTGGAGAAGATGAAGGCGCGCCATCCCCAGATCCTGGAGCGGCGCGGGGCAGGCCTGATGCAGGGCCTTGTCTTTGACCGCCCCGTTGCCCCCATCATCAAGGAGGCGATGGACAACGGCCTCATCCTGATCAACGCGGGCGCCAACATCATCCGCTTTGTGCCGCCCCTTGTCATCGACGAGGGGAACATCGACGAGATGGTGGGGATCCTGGATCCCGCCATCTCCAAGGTCTGCGGCTGAGCCCCGGACCTGGAAAGGAATGTATATTTGATGAACCGGAAAGCCAGGCTCTTTGGCGCGGCGGCAGTGTTCCTTCTGCTGGCCGCGCTGGTTGTCGTTGCCCTTCGCCCAAGCCCCGCCCAGGACTCCTCGGAGCCCCTCTTCTCCACCCGGACCACCATCCGGCTCTGGTACCAGGATGACAGCCTGACGGACTTCTTTTCGGACGCGGCGGCAGCCTACAACCAGTCCCACCGGCAGGCCAGGGTGGTGCCCACCCTCGTCACCGACACCGACTATGTCCAGAAGCTCTACGACGCCTCGGTGGAGGGGGACGAGTTCCCAGACGTCTTCGTCGCGGAGAACGGGGATCTGGGGCGGCTCTACAAGGCGGGCCTTGCCGCCGAGGTGACCGGCACCCAGTACTTTGCCAACACGAACACCTTCCCGCAGAGCGCCATCGACGCGGTGACCTGCAACGACCTGGTCGTCGCCTACCCGCTCTGCTTCGAGACCTCGGCCTTTCTCTACAACACCGACTACCTCCAGTCCATGGCGGACAGCCTGGGCCAGAGCCTTACCGACACGGTCCCGAAGACCATGCTGGACGTGATCCGGCTCGCCAACGGCTACGATGCCCCGGAGGGCGTCAGCGCGGTCATGAAGTGGGACGTGTCCGACATCTTTTACAACTACTGCTTCGTCGGCGCCTACCTGGATGTGGGGGGCCCCGACGGGGACGACCCGGACTCCCTGGAGCTCTACAACTCCCAGCTCATCCAGTGCCTGCAGGTCTACCAGCAGATGAACCAGTACTTCGCCATCGACTCGAAGACCGACGACTACGACAGCGTGCTGCAGAGCTTTGAGGACGGAAGCCTCGTCTTCATGCTGGCAACGACCGGCGCGGTGCAGGACATCCGGGACAAGATCGCGGACGGCTCGAGCACCATCCACTACGGCGTTGCCGCGATCCCGGACTCCACGGACAGCCTGCAGACAAAGACCATGTCCGTCACCGACTGCCTTGTCGTCAACGGCTACAGCGAGCATCAGGACCTGGCGGAGGACTTTATCCAGTACGTCCTCGACAGCCAGATGGACAGCTTCTATGACACCACCGGGATGCCGGCGGCAAAGAGCGGGATCACCTACTCCGACGAGCACATGGACGGCTTTGTGCAGGCCTACGCGGACTCGGTCCCGGTGACAAAGCTTCGGGAGGCCTCCAACTTCTGGATGCTCCTGGAGGAGACCTTCCAGGATGTCTGGGACGGGACGGACTGCAATGATGCCCTGCACGACCTTGCCCAGAAGGTGATGATTCAGATCTCCGGCACCGAGAACTACAAGGTGGACAAGATCGCAGATCCGGAGCCCATCGACATCACCGCGGATCTCTCCTATGATGCCGACTCGGACGGCGGGGACACCACCGCCTCGACGGAATCCTCCACGGAAGCCGCCACCGAGTCAGCCACAGAAGCGGCCACGGAAGCCACGACCGAGGATGCCGCCGCGGTTGATACAAAGTAAAACACCGTCGGACACGACGCCTGAACAAAAACGCATCCGGCTGATCCCGGTCAGCCAAAGACCCTACGGCAGGACGAAGTCCTGAAAAACCATCAGACTAACCATTTGTGAGTCAGATGGTAAAACCCATCAGATCGGCTTTCGCCGATCTGATGGGTTTGGCATCTTGGACATAATTTCCCCGATTTTCCCCAAATCCTGCCGCAGAAGGACGAATGTTACATAATTATTACGGGAATGTTGCAATCGGGGCCCGGGTTACGTTACAATCATTCCATGCACAGCGGGATTCCTCACAAGAAAGGGCTGCCCACCCGCAGGGCGGCCCGGGATGAGGAGACTATGCAGAACAAGACGAAACGAAACCTTTGGCGCGGCGCATTACTCGCCGCAGCGGTGATTGCGGTGGATTTGTTTCTCCCCGCCTGCGGGGGAGGGGAGACAAGTTCCCTCCTTCTGACGCAGGAGGAGGTGGCGACATCCTCTACGGAGGAAGCGGCAGTGGAAGTGACAAGTGCCGCAGAAGAGAAGACCACTTCCAAAGAGGAAGAAGAGGAGAGCACGCCCACGATCTGCGTGGACGTCGTCGGCGCCGTCGAGAACGAGGGCGTTGTCTACCTCCCCGAGGGCGCAAGGGTCTACGAGGCCGTTGCGGCGGCCGGGGGCTTTTCGGAGGATGCGGATCAAAGGGCCGTGAACCAGGCGGCGGTTCTCTCCGACGGGGTGCAGCTTGTGATCCCCACAAAGGAGGAGACAGAAGCGGGCACGGGATCGGTGTACGGGATCGTCGGGAACACCCCGGCAGCCTCCGCAGCCTCCGAAGAGACCGGCCTCGTCAACATCAACACCGCAGACGAGGCCACACTCCAGACCCTCCCCGGGATCGGGGAGACGAAGGCGGCCGCGATCGTCCGTTACCGGGAGGAAAACGGCGCCTTTGCAGCGATTGAGGACATCAAAAACGTGCCGGGCATCAAGGACGCGGGTTTTGAGAAGATCCGGGACCGGATCACCTGCGGCTAGACCCCGGCGGAACGGGATATGGGACAGATATGGCAAAGAAGATACTTGTTGTGGATGACGAGAAGCTCATTGTGAAGGGAATCCGGTTTTCCCTGGAGCAGGACAGCTATGAGGTGGATGCCGCCTATGACGGCGAGGAGGCCCTGCAGAAGGCCAAGACAAACCAGTACGACCTCATCATGCTGGACCTGATGCTCCCCAAGATGTCGGGGCTGGACGTTTGCCGGGAGATCCGGGAGTTTTCCGACGTCCCGATCATCATGCTGACCGCCAAGGGCGAGGACATGGACAAGATCCTGGGCCTGGAGTACGGCGCGGATGACTACATCACAAAGCCCTTCAACATCCTGGAGGTGAAGGCGAGGATCAAGGCGATCCTTCGAAGAACCGAGTCCCACGCCCCGAGAAAAGAGGAGGACCCCTCGGTGGTCGTCTCCGGCGATCTTCGCCTGGACAAGGACAACCGCAGGGTCACGGTACAGGGCCGGGAGGTGAACCTGACCTCGAAGGAGTTTGAACTTCTGGACTTTCTCGTCTCCCACCCGGGGAAGGTGTACACAAGGGACAGTCTGCTCACCCTGATCTGGGGCAAGGACTACCCGGGCGACGAGCGCACGGTGGACGTGCATGTTCGAAGGCTTCGGGAGAAGATCGAGCCCAACCCCTCCGAGCCCGTCTATGTGCGGACCAAGTGGGGCAGGGGGTACTACTACTATGAGAAGAAAGCAGTCTGATAGGATGCGCCTGTGAAGAACGTAGGTAAATTCTTTCAAACCATCGGGAAGAAACTCCCCTTCCTGAAGAGCCTCAAGTTCCGGATCTTCCTCCTGTGCTTTCTGATGAGCATCATCCCGAGCCTGGTGCTGTACTACTCGGTGCTGAAGAACTACGAGAAGCGGGTGGTGAGCGTTAGGGAGAGCGAGGCGCAGACGCAGCTTCGGGTCCTCGCCAACCACCTGATCCTCTACGGGTACCTGGAGGACCCGGCCTCCGAGATCGTCAATGCGGAGCTCGCCCAGTTCTCCTCCTTCTACGACGGCCGGGTTCTGGTCATCGACTCGAACCTGAAAGTCATCAAGGACACCTATGACATGTCCACGGGAAAGACCGCAGTCTCCGAGGACATCGTGAACTGCCTCTTAAAGGGTTCCAAGGCCGCGACCGCGCGGTACGACCGGCAGGACTCCTACATCGAGGTCATCATGCCGATCTCCGAGACCGCCTCCCTCGAGGATGCGGACTACTCCGGGGAGGACGTGCAGGAGACCGTCCACGGCGTCCTCCTTGCCTCCGTCTCCACGGAGACGGTGCGGACGACCCTGGAACTGTTGCGAAGACGGGCAGAGCTTCTCAACATCATCATGGGGCTTGTGTGCTTTACACTCTCCCTTCTTCTCTCGGAGCTTCTTGTGCGGCCCTTTGAAAAGCTCACCACCAAGATCTCGGCGGTTCGGGCGGGCTACAGTTCCGACCCGGTGGAGGTCCACGACTACCTGGAGACCGAGCACATCGTGGACGCCTTCAACGAGGTCCTCGGCAGGATGCGGGCCTTGGACGAGTCGAGACAGGAGTTTGTCTCCAACGTCTCCCATGAGCTCAAGACCCCGATGACCTCCATGAAGGTTCTCGCGGACTCGCTCCTTGCGGATCCCAACACCCCGCCGGAGATGTACCGGGAGTTCCTGACCGACATCGACAACGAGATCGATCGGGAGAACAAGATCATCGCGGAGCTCTTAAATCTTGCCAAGATGGACCGGCGCCAGGTGCCGATGAACATCTCCACCGTCAACATCAACGCGCTCCTCGAGATCATCATGAAGCGGGTGCGGCCCCTTGCCCAGCAGCGTGACATCGAGCTCACCCTGATCTCCGAGCGGGACGTGACGGCGGAGGTGGATGAGGTGAAGATGACCATGGTGTTCACGAATCTCATCGAGAACGCGGTCAAGTACAACAAGGAGCACGGGACCGTCAAGGTCACGATCAACAGCGATGCGAGAAACTTCATCCTGACGGTGGAGGACACCGGCATCGGCATCCCGGAGGAGTCCCAGGGGCGTGTCTTCGAGCGCTTCTACCGCGTGGACAAGTCCCGCTCTCGGGAGGTGGGCGGCACCGGCCTTGGCCTTTCCATCACCAAGAGCGCCGTGCTCCTGCACCGGGGAACCATCGAGTTAACCAGCAAAGTCGGGGAGGGCTCCACCTTCAAGGTCACCATCCCCTTGAGCTATATCCGTGTCCCGGACCAGGACACGGCGGCAGGACAACAACATGCCAATCCGATCCATTAAACCAAAAAGACGGGCAGGGATGGGGCTTCTCTCCCTGCTCCTTGCGGCCGCCCTCCTTCTCTGCGGCTGCCGCCAGAGCGGGAGCACTGCCGCGCAGGATGCTGCGGCGGGGTACCGAATCTTCTACCTGAACCAGGACGAGACCGCGGTAACCGCAAAGACCTATGTGCCGTATACGCACTTTGCAAGCGAGGACACGGGCTCCACAGACACCGAGAACCTCTCCGAGGAGAGCACAGCTGAAGATACCAGCAGCATGGAGACCGAGGACTACATCAGCGACATGCTGCGGCAGCTCGCCAATTCGGATGAGGTCCAGTACGGAGCGCCCCTCAAGGGGATCACCGTCCTCTCGAGGAACCTCGTCAGCGGGAACCTGACCCTCAACCTCTCCGAGGACTACGCGAAACTTGACAGCATCAAGCAGATCCTGGTGCGGGCGGCCATCGTCCTGACCCTATGTCAGCTGGACGACGTGTCCACGGTGACCCTCCTCCTCGAGGGCCAGCCCGTGGAGGATGCGGACGGGAAGGAGATCGGCGCTGAGAGCGCCGACGACTTCATCTCGAGCTCCGGCTCCGAGATCCAGAACTACCAGAGAGAGCGGCTCCACCTGTACTTTGCCAACGAGACCGGCGACAAGCTGGTGGACACCTACCGAAACGTCGTCTACAACAGCAACATCTCCACCGAGCGGGTGGTGGTGGAGCAGGTGATCAAGGGGCCCAACTCCGACGTGGTCTACCCCACGGTGAACCCGGACACCAAGGTCATCGGCGTCACCACGAGAGACCGGGTCTGCTACGTCAACCTGGACGAGACCTTCCTCACGGATCCCTACAACGTGACCTCCCAGGTGGCGGTCTACTCCATCGTCAACGCCCTGACCCAGCTCCCCACCGTGAACCAGGTGCAGTTCTCGATCAACGGTGAGACCAACATCTCCTTCATGGAGAACCAGAAGTTCACCAGCGTCTACACCTTCAACGGCGACGTGGTGGCAAGCACCGAGAGCACCCCATCCCAGAACTAAATTTCAACTTCTAACCTCCCCCGGAAGGGCCACAGCCCCCTCCGGGGGAGCTTTTTTGCGCACGGAAGAGCCGGAAAGCAACAGCGGAAATGACAGGTTGCTGAAGTTTGCCGGTATGATTTCGCGTCGGATATGTTAAAATTTATCTGGAACGCGGAAAAACATGCCGCCTTCGCGTGACGAACCTGTCGCGAAAGCGGTTAGAATGTATAGAGAAGACTGACACCGAACAGGAGAGGCAGGGAAAGATGGAAGATGAAAAAATTCTGGATCTGTACTTTGCGCGCAACCAGCGGGCGATCAACGAGACCCAGGACAAGTACGGGACATTCTGCGGATCCATCGCAAAGCGGATTCTGCGCAATCCGGAGGACGCGGAGGAGTGCGTGAACGACACCTGGTACCGGGCCTGGAACGCCATTCCGCCGGCAAGGCCCACGCGCTTTTCGGCATATCTGGCAAAGATCACAAGAAACCTCTCCCTGAATCTCCTCACCAGGGAGAACGCAAAAAAGCGCGGGAGCGATACCTATGAGGCCTGCGCGGAGGAGCTCGAAGAAGCGCTGCCCGCCCGGGACGGCAATGTCGAGGAGACCGTGGACGCGGTGGCCCTCGGCAAGATTGTCAGCGGGTTTTTAAGGGAGCAGAACGAGACCGCAAGGCGGGTCTTTGTGCAGCGCTACTTCTACTTTGAGACCGTGGAGAAGATCGCGGCGGACAGCCAGCTCTCCGAGTCGGGGGTGCGCATGAGCCTTCTGCGAAGCAGAAAGGCCCTGCGGGATGTCCTCATAAGGGAGGGCTTGACACTATGATGCGGGCGGTACTTCGAACCGGCGCGGTGCTCCTTGCGGCCCTCCTCCCGGGGGCTTCCGTCTGCGCCTGCGCCAAGGCAGAACCAAAGGCGCAGACCGCGCAGACGGCAGCTGCGGAAGACATGGAGGAGACGAGTGCCGGCCCGGTGGTCCTTCTCTGGACCGACGGAAAGCTCACGGACAAGGAGCTTCAAGACCTTCTTTCCCGGTACGACCTTTCTCTTGTCTACGACTACGAGAACTTTGACGCCTATGCGCTGCAGGCGAACAATGCCCTGACCGATGCGGAGACGGACAAGCTCCTTTCCGATCTTTCCAAGGAGCCCTGCGTCCTGCAGGCGCTCCCGGATGAGGTGGTTACCCTCGACGGGATGGGCGATACCATGGACCTGGAAGAAGCGCAGTGAGAAGCACGGCAGTTGGGAGGGAATATCATGGCAGATGAGGAGAAGACAAAAAAGACCGAGCGCCTGCTTCTTGGCATCGGGGAGATCGATGAGGACCTGGTCGATCTGGAACAGCCCGGCGCCCCGAAGGAGATGGAGCAGGAGAAGAACCGGGAGGAGAAGGAGAGCCGGCGCTTCCGGGCCCAGTACTTTATCGGCTTTGCCGCGGCGGCGATCATTCTCGCCGTCGTGATCCCGGTGGTCATGTCCCACCGGCACCTGGCAACGAAGCAGATCGCTGCGGGCACCGAGGCGACGATCGAGGCAGAGTACCAGACGGCCGCAGCAGATATGGCGACCAAGGAGGCCGCCGTCGCCGCGGCGACGGAAGTCACGGGCCTGTCTGACGCAGAACAATCGTCTGGCATCACCTTTGCCGCGCCCACCCCGGAGGAGGTGGCAGCGCTCTCCGACAGCACAGCGCTCAAGGACGTTGTCACCGCCAAGGCGGAGGGGACCGATGGCACCATCACGGTGACCTATCTCGATGCCGATGGAAACACCATCATGAGCCTTAGTAAGACCACCAGGACCAGCGCGGTGGGGAGCAAGGCGCAGACCGAGGCCGACACAGTCCATGGCTGGACCGAAGGCAGCGCCTCCTACCACATCGAGGCAAATGAGGACACCGTCACGCTCCGGGATCTCACAAGGATCCGGGACCTGGTGGAGGACAGTGAAGCACAGTAACCAAAGAACAGTTAGTTAGGAGCATATACAAGCATGCAGCAGAATAACGGATCCCTTGTCACGGCAGCACAGTTGGAGAAAAGCGGCGCCTACCGGGTAGAGCGCACCCAGTTTCTCCCGGACATCAACACGACAGGGTATCTGCTCCGGCACAAGAAGACCGGAGCAAGGGTGATCCTCCTTCCCTGTGAGGATCCCAACAAGGTCTTTTACATCGGGTTCCGCACCCCGCCGAAGGATTCCACCGGCGTGGCCCACATCATTGAGCACACGGTGCTGTGCGGGTCCGAGCACTTCCCGGTCCGGGATCCCTTCCTGGAGGTGGTGAAGGGCTCGATGAACACCTTCTTAAACGCCATGACCTACCCGGACAAGACCGTGTACCCGGTGGCCTCGACCAACGAGAGGGACTTTGAAAACCTGATGCACATCTACTGCGATGCGGTGTTTCACCCCAACATCTACCGGGAGCAGAACATCTTCCGGCAGGAGGGCTGGCACATCGAGGCGCTCCCTCACACGCCCGGCGGGGAGGACATCGACACCGACTCGGAGCTGACGATCAACGGCGTCGTGTACAACGAGATGCGGGGCGCCATGAGCAGCGCCGATGATGTCCTAAACGACAAGATCCTGCAGAGCCTCTACCCGGATACCACCTATGCGAACGTCTCGGGCGGAGACCCGGAGAGAATCCCGGACCTCACCTATGAGAAGTACCTGGATTTCCACAGGACTTTCTACCATCCCTCCAACAGCTATCTCTTCCTCTACGGCGACATGGACATGGAAGAGCGCCTCGACTGGCTCGATAGAAACTACCTGGGCAAGTACGAGAAGCGGGATGTGGACTCTGCGATCAACCTGCAGGCGCCCTTTGCGGCCCCGGTCAGAAAGGCCTTCCCGGTGGCCATCCTCGACGGGGAGGATCCCGCCGGCAAGGCGGTCCTCTCCTGGAACGTGTCCATCCCCACCCGGAATGAGGAGGAGAACCTCGCCTTCAAGGTGCTCGACTACACGTTGGTCGACGCCGAGGGCGCCCCGGTGAAGGAGGCCCTTCGCAAAAAGAACATCGGCGCCTCGGTGTCGAGCCTCTACGAGTCCGGCATCCGGCAGCCCTACTACAGCATCAGCGCCCGCTTTGCGGATGTCAAAGATGAGGCGGAGTTTGTCAAAACCATTGAGGACACCCTGCGGAGCCTCGCAGAGCACGGGATCGACGAGAAGGCCCTTCTTGCCGGCATCAACTTCTACGAGTTCCACTACCGGGAGGCGGACTTTGGGAGCTTCCCGAGAGGTATCGCCTTCGGCCTCGACATCCTGGACGACTGGCTCTATGACGATGACCATGCCTTCCTTGCCCTGGACGATGGGAAGTACTTTGATGCCCTGAAGGAGAAGGTGGGCACCGAGTACTTCACCTCCCTGATCCAGCGGTTCCTCCTCGACAACTGCCACAAGGCGGTGGTGACCCTGACCCCGGAGCCGGGACTCCAGACAAGGCAGGACGCAGCCCTCAAGGAGAAGATGGCGGCCTACCGGGCCTCCCTCTCCGAGAAGGAGCGGAAGAGGATCGTCGACGAGACCATCGCCCTCAAGACCTGGCAGACGACGCCCGACACCGAGGAGGCTCTCCAGAGCATCCCGGTCCTTGCAAGGAGCGATCTCAAGAGGGAGGCGCTGCTTCCCGTCAACGTCCTCCTTTCCCCGGACGGGAAGCAGTTGTCTTCCCTTCCCGAGAGAGGACCGGTTGTCATTTCCCACCCGGTCTTTACCTCCGGCATCGACTACGTCAACTTCCAGTTTGACTTCTCAAAGATCCCGGCGCGGCTCTTCCCCTGCGTGGCGATCCTGCGGACCGTCCTGGGGGCCCTGGATACGGAGCACTACGGGTATGCGGCCCTGGACCAGGAGGTCACGATCCGGACCGGCGGCATCTACCCCAACACCTCGATGTTCCCGTCTGCAAAGAAGGAGGGGGTCTGCACCCTGCGCTTTGAGGTCACGATGAAGGTGCTGGATCGGAACCTCGAAGCCGGCATGGACCTTGCCGCAGAGATCATCCGAAACACGAAGTACACAGATGTCAAGCGGATCATCGAGGTCCTCGAGGAGGAGGTCTCCGAGATGAAGGCCTCCCTCCCGGAGAGCGGCCACGCCACTGCGGCCTGCCGGGCAAGGAGCCAGTGCGACGAATCGGCGAAGATCCAGGACCAGCTCTCCGGAATCGACGCCTACCGCTCGATGTCGAAGATCCTGGAGGATCTGAAGGCCGGGACGGACGTCGAGGGCTTCCTGGAAAAGCTGAAGGAAACCGCGGCCTTCCTGTTCCGCAGGGAGAACCTCTTCCTCGACATCACGGCGGATGCAAAGACGACGGGGAAAGCGCTTCCTCTGCTTGCGGCCTTTGCCGACGCCCTGCCGGAAACGGGAGAAACTGCTCCCGCCGACTGGGATCTTGCCCCCTATGCGCCGGATCTCACGAAGGGCTCCGAGGGCTTTGCCACCGCGGGAAGTGTCCAGTACGTGGCGGCCGCCGGAAACTTTGTGCGGGCGGGCTACCGCTACACCGGCGCGATGGACGTGCTGCGGGTGATTCTCGGCTATGACTATCTCTGGCAGCGCATCCGGGTGCTGGGCGGCGCCTATGGCTGCATGAGCGGTTTTGGGCGGACCGGCGGTGCCTTCTTTGTCACCTACCGGGATCCCCACCTTCTGGACTCGCTGTTTGTCTTTGCCCAGGCGGCAGAGTACCTGGAGCACTACGACTGCGACGAGCGGGCGATGACAAAGTCCGTCATCGGCGCCGTGTCCGCCCTGGACCGGCCCCTCTCGCCCCGGCAGATGGGACGCTACTCCCTGCAGGCACTCCTCACCGGGGTCACCGGCGAGGACCTGCAGCGGGAGCGGGATGAGGTGCTCACCTGCACCAAAGAGGATATCCGGGCGCTGGCCGGTCCCGTCCGGGCGTTTTTGAGCCAGAGCTGCATCTGCGTCATCGGCTCGAAGGACCGGATTGATGAGACTGGCTACGTGTTTGACCGCATCGAGCAGCTGATCTGAAACGCGCGCGGCGGTGCGGGGAAATAGGAGGAGCGATATGAGACGACACACCCTGACTCTGCTTGCCGCCGTTTTGACCGGCTCCCTGGCACTTTCTGCCTGCGGCGCGGCAACGACGAGCAGTGCAGGACCAAGTTCCGACGGCTATGCGGAGAGTTATCTCGCAGACAACGCCGTCGCCGACAAGGCCTCTGTCAACGAGGACCCCTCCCTCTCCTGGGACAGCGCCTCCCTGGCGGCAACGGATGCCGGCGGGCAGGATACCGGGGAGACAGACGGGGCCGTTGCCACTGACACCGCCTCTGGGCAAAAGCTCGTTGTGACTTTGAACTACAGCGTGGAGACCAAGGACCTGGACGCCCTGGAACAGAGCATCCTGGAGGAGACCAAGAAGCTTGGCGGGTACGTGGAGGCCTCCAGCAAGGACGGCGCGAACGATTCGGACGACTCCTGGTACGGCCGCTATGCGACCTACACGCTGCGCATCCCGAGCGGGAAGCTTGACGAGTTTGCCACCGCCCTGGAGGGGGAGTCCAGCGTCACCAGTAAGTCTACGGACACCCAGGACATCACCCTGCAGTACATCGACACGGACTCGCGAAAGACCGCCCTGGAGACGGAGCAGAAGCGCCTCGAGGAGATGTTAAAGGAAGCGGAGTCCGTTGACGACCTGATCCAGATCGAGAACGCCCTGACCGATGTCAGGAGTGAGCTCCAGGAGCTGGAGACGACCCTTCGCCACTACGACAACCAGGTCTCCTACAGCACCGTCAACATCTCGGTGACGGAGACCAAGGAGTACACGGTGGTGACCGAGTCAAGGACCATGGCAGAGCGGATCCGGGACGGCTTTTCGAGCTCCGTCGAGGAGCTCCGGGACCACGTGGAGAACCTTGCCGTGGACCTTGTCTCCAACGCGCCGATGATCCTCTACTACCTGGCCCTTGCCATCATCGTGATTCTTCTGATCCGCCTTGCGGTGGCGATCCTCGTCGCCATCTTTGCATCCAGGGAGTGGAAGGAAAAGCGCAGGGCCAAAAAGAGAGCGCGCAAAGAAGCGAAGGAAAAGAAGAAAGAGGACCGGGCCCGGGAAAAGCAGCTCGAGCGGGAAGAGGAGAAAAAGCTCCTGCAAGAGGATAAGAAAAAAACCAGCAAGTGATAAGGAGTACGTATGGCAAAGGCAGGTTTTGCAGCCATCATCGGCAAGCCCAATGTTGGCAAGTCGACCCTGATGAATACCCTGATCGGGCAGAAGATCGCAATCACGTCCTACAAGCCCCAGACGACGAGAAATCAGATCCGGACGATCTACACGGATGAGAACGGGCAGGTCGTCTTTCTGGACACTCCGGGCATCTTTACCGCAAAGGACCGGCTCGGCCGGTACATGGAGAAGTCCGCAGAGAACGCGATCCAGGACGTGGACGTCGTCCTCTGGCTCGTGGAGCCAAAGGACAAGCTCAAGGAGGAGGACCTGGCGGTCCTATCTCTTGTTGCCAAGTCCGGTTCCCCGGTCATTATCGTGATCACCAAGACCGATACCGTGAAGAAGGAGGTCGTCCTCGCCGTCATCGCCGCCTATGCGAACGCCTGGCAGAAGGAGACCGGAAAGGATCTGCCTGACATCATTCCGGTGTCCGCAAGGACAAGGAACGGGATGGAGGAGCTCAAATCCCTCATCTTTGACAAGCTCCCGGAGGGGGAGCCCTTCTACGACCCGGAGGAGGTCACCACCCAGACCCAGCGGGAGATCGCAGCGGAGATCATAAGGGAGAAGGCCCTTCGCCTTCTGCAGGAGGAGGTGCCCCACGGCATCGCCGTGGAGATCCGCACGATGCACCAAAGGAAGGCAAAGGGCGGCGCCGGTGAGATCTGGGACATCGACGCGGACGTCTTCTGCGAGCGGGAGTCCCACAAGGGCATCATCATCGGCAAGGGCGGCGCGATGCTCAAGAAGATCGGCACCGCGGCCCGGATCGACATGGAAAACATGCTGCAGAGCAAGGTCAACCTCCACCTGTTCGTGAAGGTGCGCCCGGGCTGGAAGGATGACGCCGGGACCCTTCGGGGCCTTGGCTACGACGAGAAAAAGCTCCGGAAGGAGTAACAAAGAAGGAGGTGTTCGCCCATGGCAGAGGGTGTGGATCCCGAGGCACTGGACAATCCCTACTTCGAGGTCACCGGGATGGTGATCGAGGTGCGCCCCATCGGGGAGTACGACAGGAGAGTGGTGCTCCTCACGAGAGAGCGGGGCAAGATCAGCGCCTTTGCCAAGAGCGCCAGAAAGCCCACCGCCCCGCTCCACGGGACGACCGATCTCTTTGCCTTCGGGACCTTCCGACTCTTTGCGGGCAAGAGCTCCTACACCCTGACCGAGGCCTCGATTCTGAACTACTTCGAGAGCTTCCGCACGGACATCGAGGGCGCCATGTACGGCGCCTACTTCTGCGAGGTGCTGGAGTACGCGACCCGGGAGAACAACGACGAGGCGCTGCTCCTTTTACTTGCCTACCAGTCCCTCCGGGCCCTGGAATCCAAGACCTTCCCGGACCGGTTCGTTAGGGCGGTCTTTGAGATCAAGCTGATTTGCCTCGAGGGCGAGTACCCGGGGCTTCCGAAGGAGGAATCCGTCTCCCCCGCCTGCATCAAGGCGGTGGACACGATCGCGAACGCCTCCATCGGAAAGCTCTACTCGTTCCTTCTGGACGAGAAGGCGGAGAGGGAGCTGGAGGGCGTTGCGAGGAGCATGATGCACCGCGCCTTCGGGCCCCACATCTTCAAGAGCCTCCTGGTTCTGGAGTCGATGGGGATCGGAGAGGACAAGAAAACTTGAAATATCGCAACAGAGAGGGTAGAGCGTGAACGAAAGGAAGCCCCCGGAAAATTTCAAAAAGAGAAAAAAGCAGGACCCGGCGGGACTAGTGGCAGCAGGCATGCTGGCAGCCGGGTTTCTGTTTTTTTGCGTTCCGACGGCAAGGCGTCTGGTGCAGGCCAAGGTGCAGGATAAGGAAAGCGCCCCCATCGAAGACGCAGCCGAGGAGATGGAACAGCGCCCCGGCATGGTCGGGCGCCTCGTGATCCCGGACTGCGGGATTGACGTCGCGGTCTTCTCCGTGACGGGAGATGACACGGCGGGGACGAGGCAGCGCATCGTCAACCGAAAGGACTCCGCCCTGTACCTGCCGGCAACCGAGAACACCCGGGAGATCATCGCGGACCACGCGGTCCAGGGCTTTTCCGGGATGGAGCAGGCTGTCCCCGGCTCGACCCTCCTCTATCTCAACGGAAACGGCACAACTAAGGTCTACCGGTGCACTGCCTGCGCAGTCGGCACCGGCACCAACACCGGGTCGGACCTTCTGGATGCAAACGGCACCTCCCTCCTTGCCGGGCAGGACGGGAAGCTTCTCCTCTACACCTGTCATGGCCTGTGGCAGACGGTGAGCTACACCATCTGGGAGCCTCTGGAGACCGTCCCGAACGGGTAAAATCCTGTGATACCAGCGAACTTTCGGAGATCTCCCCGGAGCAGTGCCGGCATCTGCTTGATGGCCTTGTCGTGATCGACACATCGACCGTCCAAACAGATCTGCACCCCACAGAATGTCTCTGCGTATTGTGCAGAACGGAGAAAATATCAAACTTTCTTCCCGTCCGGCCGGTTGATAACCGCTTATGTATCACGGCGGTTTGTTGATTACTGCGTTCCATTGTTTCAGATCGTCGGGATAACGTTTGCACATGCGTTTTTTTCTAGAAAATACGCGGTTTTCCCGGATTTTGCCTTCCCGGTCCCGGTATTCAGGGCAAGCGATATATCAGCGCCGTGATAAAACCGCATGTAAAAATGAGTGCTATAGCACATAATAAGCACTTGTAATATGCTTGCATTTTCACTATAATGAAAGTACAAGTAAGGAGGCTTTCATTATGCCGAAAACTGAGGAAATGACAAATTTCACTTGTGAACTACCCGCAGTTAAAACTGCGGGCTTCGGTGGTTTTTCCACCTCATTTGAGTTGCCTTCAACGGTGTCTTATACACAGATGGCTGTGATGCGCCGGAAATCTGGGGCCTAACCCCATCCGAACCGGATGGTTGGTGCGCCGTTGCTTCTCTATTCACCGCTTTCGCGGGCAGTCACGGCGATTGATGTTTCTATATGGTTATGCGGCTTGCTCTTGATGATAAAGCCGCAGACCTTCCTCTTTGATGTTGATTGCTGCCTGAAGGTCGCGATCGATGATATTGCCGCAGACAGGACAGATATACAAACGATCACTTAGCGTCAGATCATCTTTCCTGGAACCGCAATGACAGCATGTTTTGGATGATGGATACCATTGATCGATTTTGACAAGTGTATGCCCGAAACGCTTGCATTTGTATTCCAGCATGCGTGTAAACATGCCCCAGCCCACATCCATAACCGATTTGCCAAGATGAAAGCTTTGCGCCATGGCATGCATGTTCAGGTCTTCAATGCAGATCACGTCATAATGATATGCGAGGTTATAGGACAGTTTGTCCAGAAAATCCCGCCTTTGTGCCGCTATTTTTTCGTGCAGCTTTGCGATTTTGTGCTTCTGACGCTCGTAGCGCTTTGATCCGCGTTTCATACCCGACAGCACATGCTGAAGTTTTGCAAGTTTCTCTTCCTGCTGACGATAAAACCGTGGAAACTCTGCAGTGTCACCATCGCTGTCTACATACAAGTGCTCCAATGACATGTCCAATCCGATGGCACGGATACCTTGGTTATCAGTATGCGTGTTTGCAGATGGAACAGCTTTGGGTTCCTTGTATTCGTACTTGAGTGATACGAAAAATCTCCCGTTGCGGTCCATGGAGATGGTAGCTGATTTGAGAACGCCGCCTTTTTTGATTTTGCGGTGCAGCTTCAGTTTGATCAGCGTTTTCAGCTTTGGAAGTTTCAACAACCCGGAGCTTTCATCATAGGTAAGATTGGAGTGCTCCCCATTGCTGACAACGTTTGTCGTGTAGGACTGCGCTTCGTGCTTGCTATGAAAGCGAGGCATTTTGGCTCTTCCTTCGTAGAAATTGGCCCACGACTGTTCGTATTCGAGCTGAGCATTTGCAAGTGCAAGCGAGTCAGCCTGCTTAAGCCACTGGCACTCTTCCTGGTCTTTATAATCCGCAGGAGTGTTATGGAGATGTATCCCCATTTCGTTGTACATGAACAGGTCATCTTCCAGCATGCGGTTTTTGAGCCACCGTTTGGCGCCAAAATTGAAACGAATAAAGCTGCGCTGATCAGCGGTAGGAACAATTTCGTCTTTATAGCAGATGTAGTAAACGTCTGTATTTGATGATTTTGGTTTGTTCTTCTTTTTGACAGCCATAATCAATACGCCTTGCTCTGACGCTCAATGTATTTGCGAATGGTTTCTTCAGAAACATCGCCTACGGTTTCAACGTAGTACGAATGATTCCAAAGTTGCCCTCTCCACAAATGGTTTCTTAGCTCCGGATGCCTTTCAAATAGCATGCGGCCCGAAATGCCCTTCATGTATTTGACCAGATTTGTGATCGACAGCTTCGGGGGTGCAGACACGAAGCAATGTACATGGTCAGCAGTGCCGACTTCGCATTCGTGGATGGTGAACCCCTTATCCTTGGCGACGGAAAGCAGAATAGCTTTCAGGTCCTTCTCAATTTCTGGGGTTAATACCTTCTGTCGGTACTTGACGCACCATACCACATGGTAATTGATATTGCACACGCATGTGCGGTAATGCACGAGGTTTGTTTTCATACCTATAGTTTAGCAGATATATAGCGGTATGTGTATAATCTATTTATAAAATCTTGTTGTAAGCTAAGCAATGCGTTGCAGCCGAGGAAGCGGGCTCGCTTTCATCTCGGCAATTGAATTGCCGAGAATTCCCGCTCGCAATCTTAAAATGGATCGGAAGACCCGTGACAGCTATTCCAAACTCTGTGATGACTTCGGGCTTTCCATGTCATCAGCAACATTGGCGTTGGTGCGGCAGGCAGTTCGTACGCAGAGTATGAGCTTTTCCATGCGTGATGAGAATGGTTTCACTCCGGCTCAGGCGGCAGAACTACTGAAGCGGATCGATGAAATTGAAAAAGGCAATGCTGTCAGGCACGATTTGATTGAAGAGTGAACATGAGAGAACTTCTGTGGTCAGTGGGTGCTTGGGATGACTATTTAGAGCTTCAGACGGACAAGGCCGCGCTGAAAAAAGTAAACAAACTGCTCAAAGATGTAATGAGAAATGGTTATCAGGCTTATTATGGAAAGTTGAGATGCTAAAAGGCAATTTCAGAGGATACGCCAGCGTCCGGATCGACCATAAGAATCGACTGATCTTCAGGGCAGATGAGGTGACCATCTACATCGCTCAATGCGGCGGACATTATGACGATGAGTAGAAAATGTAAAAGTGAATTTATGTGATTAATTTCAACTTATTAAGCACCTGATAAAAAGTCAGGTGCTTTTTTCATGCCATTTCTTCAGGAGGTTAGAGCACATGGCAGATCGCATTAAGGAAATCACAATCGAGCTGGACGGCGACACCAAGCTCTCCAATGCCCTGAAGGGTGTGAATAAGGAAATCCGGGACACCCAGTCGAATCTTAAGGATGAAAATAAATTTCTGAAGATGGATCCGAGCAATGCGGATCTTCGTAAGCGTAACAACCAGCGTACGCTGAAATGGCCTGTATGAAGCGCTATCATTATCAGGGAGGCTCCCAGTGGTATCGGCAAGTGTCCCGGATACGCCGTTATCCGCATGTGGCAGCTGGGTGCGGAGCCACACGAAAATTCCGATTTCAGAGCCGCTTCTCTTGGTAGGCTGCCGCTAAAGTACCGGATCCGGCCAGTATGGTACGCTGGTTGTTAGCGCTGGCTGCACACACCCACTATCGCCACACTTCCGGTTCGATTACCATGGACAGCGGAAGACAAGAAGAAAGCTGCAGCAGAGGGAGTCTGTCCATCTTTTTGCGCGGAAGACAGCTGCAAGACCAGGGCAAGTTCCGCTACCGCCCTTCTGGAGAAGAAAGAAGGCAACGCCCTCTGCCTGACATTTTGGTTGGCAGGACCAGCCTCATCCCGTACAATTACTGTGTAGCGCAGTATGAACGGTACGGATAAGGAGGAGTGCAATGTTTGGGCTTTATGACCTTTTGGGCTACATGTTCACCGGCGCCTGGATCGCGGTTTGGATTACGGTCTACTTGCTCCTGGTGATTGCGAACTGGCAGATCTTTCAGAAGGCGGGGGAGGCGGGATGGAAGTCCCTGATCCCGATCTGGAACCTGTACATCTTCTTCAAGATCACCTGGGGAAACGGCTGGTTCTTCCTGCTGATGTGCATCCCGTATGTCGGCTGGATCTTCTACGTGATCGCGGAGTACCACCTGTGCCGGGCCTTCGGCAAGGGGGTCCTGTTCTTTCTGGGGATGCTCTTTCTCCCCAACCTGTTCACGCTGATCCTGGGCTTTGGCTCTGCAACCTACCACAGGCCATACGCGTATTGAAACACATGAAAAAGGGGATGTCCCGCTTCCTGCGGGGCATCCCCTTTGCCCTGCGCTTTGGGGAAAGGGAGAGAAGCCAATTCCTGATTGCGCAGGGCAGGGCAAATGTTTATAATTACTGAATTGTGGGTTACTGTGCCCAAAGGAAAGGTGCGGACCGGGAAGGGCTGCGGCGTTTCATTTGCGCGCATAACCAAAGCCAATAGCAAAAAGGAGATTACGATGGAAAAGACAATGGACAAAATCGTTGCTCTCTGCAACAACAGAGGTTTCATCTATCCCGGCTCCCAGATCTACGGCGGACTGTCCAACACCTGGGATTACGGCAACCTCGGTGTAGAGCTGAAGAACAACGTCAAGAAGGCATGGTGGCAGAAGTTCGTCCAGGAGAGCCCGACCAATGTCGGCATCGACTGCGCGATTATGATGAACCCGAAGACCTGGGTGGCCTCCGGACACCTTGCCGGCTTCTCGGATCCCCTGATGGACTGCAAGGGCTGCGGTGAGCGCTTCCGTGCCGACAACCTGATCGAGGACTACGCCAAGGAGCACAACATGACCCTGGACTCCTCCGTGGACGGCTGGACAAGAGACGAGATGATGAGCTTCATCAACAAGTTTCAGGTTCCCTGCCCCTCCTGCGGCAAGTTCCACTGGACGGACATCCGCCAGTTCAACCTGATGTTCAAGACCTACCAGGGCGTCACCGAGGACTCCACCAACGAGATCTACCTGCGCCCCGAGACCGCACAGGGCATCTTCGTGAACTTCAAGAACGTGCTGCGCACCTCCAGAAAGCACCTGCCGTTCGGCATCTGCCAGATCGGAAAGTCCTTCCGCAATGAGATCACACCCGGCAACTTCACCTTCCGCACCCGTGAGTTCGAGCAGATGGAGATGGAGTTCTTCTGCAAGCCCGACACCGACCTCGAGTGGTTCCAGTACTGGAAGGACTACGCGATGAAGTGGCTGACCACCCTTGGACTCAAGCCGGAGCACCTGCGCTTCCGCGACCATGCCAAGGAAGAGTTGTCATTCTACTCCAAGGCGACCTCCGACATTGAGTACACCTTCCCCTTCACCGACTGGGGCGAGCTCTGGGGCATCGCAGACCGCACCGACTACGATCTGTCCCAGCACCAGAAGTACTCCGGAGAGGATCTGACCTACTTCGACGAAGATACCAAGGAGCGCTACATCCCCTACGTCATCGAGCCGTCGCTTGGGTGCGACCGCGTGACGCTGGCGTTCATCTGCGAGGCCTATGACGAGGAGACTCTCGAGAACGGCGATGTGAGAAACGTCATGCACTTCCACCCGGCCATCGCTCCGGTGAAGATCGCCGTCCTGCCGCTGTCCAAGAAGCTGGCTGAGCCCGCTGAGAAGATCTACACGGAGCTCTCCAAGCTCTACAACTGCGACTACGATGACCGCGGCGCCATCGGAAAGCGCTATCGCAGAGAGGACGAGATCGGAACGCCCTACTGCATCACCTATGACTTCGATTCCGAGAACGACCAGGCGGTCACGATCCGTGAGCGCGATTCCATGAGTCAGGTCCGCGTCCCGATCGCAGAGCTGAAGAACTGGTTCGACGGGAAGTTCAGCTTCTGAAGAAAAAACAGTTAGGAGAAAAATCCAAATGCAGTACAGAGGAGTAAATGAATTGCGAGAGCTGTTCCTCAGCTTCTTTGAGGAAAAGGGGTGCCTGCGGCTCCCCAGCTTCTCGCTGGTTCCGCACAATGACAATTCGCTGCTCATCATCAACTCCGGCATGGCGCCGATGAAGCCCTGGTTTACCGGCCAGGAGATCCCGCCGCGCCGCAGGGTCACCACCTGCCAGAAGTGCATCCGCACCGGCGACCTCGAGAACGTGGGCAAGACCGCCCGCCACGGCACCTACTTTGAGATGCTGGGCAACTTCTCCTTCGGCGACTACTTCAAGAAGGAAGCCATCCCGTGGGCATGGGAGTTTCTGACCGAGCGCGTCGGCCTCGATCCGGAGCGCCTGTATCCCTCCGTCTATGAGGGAGACGATGAGGCCTACAACATCTGGCTCAACGACATGCATGTCCCGGCAGAGCGGATCTACAAGTTCGGCAAGGCGGACAACTTCTGGGAGCACGGCTCCGGTCCCTGCGGCCCCTGCTCCGAGATCTACTATGACCGCGGCGAGAAGTACGGCAACGGCCCCGAGGATGTCATGGGCGGCGAGGGCGACCGGTACATGGAAGTCTGGAACATCGTCTTCTCCCAGTTCAACAACGACGGCCACGGCAACTACACCGACCTCGTCCAGAAGAACATCGATACCGGCATGGGCCTGGAGAGACTGGCCGTTGCGGTCCAGGACGTGGGCTCCATCTTCGATGTGGACACCTTAAAGTCCCTGCGTGACCTCATCTGCAAGCTGGCAGGCGGCATCGGCTACGAGCAGGAGGGCACCTATGACACGGACGTCTCCGTCCGTATCTGCACCGACCACGCAAGAGCCATGACCTTCATGATCTCCGACGGCATCATGCCCTCCAACAACGGAAGAGGGTATGTGCTGCGCCGCATCATCCGCCGGGCAGTCCGTCACGGACACAAGATGGGCATCGAGGGAACTTTCCTTCCGACGCTCGCTGAGAACGTCATCGAGACCTCGAAGGACGGCTATCCGGAACTCGAGGAGAGACAGGAGTTCATCCTGAAGGTCATCGAGTCCGAGGAGAACGCCTTCGAGAAGACCTACGAGCAGGGCATGGACATTCTCTCCGGCATGATGGAGGATCTCAAGAAGGAGGGCAAGACCGTCCTCTCCGGCGAGAACGCCTTCAAGCTCTATGACACCTACGGGTTCCCGCTCGACAACACGAAGGATATCCTCGGCGAGAACGGGATGACCGTCGATGAGGCCGGCTTCAACGAGGCTATGAAGCAGCAGAAGGAGAAGGCAAGAGCGGACCGCATGGCATCCGGCAAGAACGCCGAGTACATGGGCGCCGCTGCCACGGTCTACGATTCCATGGACCCCGCTGTCAACAGCACCTTTGTTGGCTATGACAAGACCTCCTGCGAGAGCACGATTGTCGCGATGGCATCCCTGGTGGATCCCAACGAGAAGAAGGGCCCCCAGGATCCCGACTCCGCAGAGGACGGCCTCGCGGAGGATGAGGTCGCCGAGGCCCTTTCCGACGGAGAGTACGGCGCCATCATCACGAAGGAGACCCCCTTCTACGGCACCATGGGCGGCCAGGTCGGCGACACCGGCGAGATCGTCAGCCCCGAGGGAACCTTCACCGTGGAGCAGACCCTGCACGTGGCAGGCAAGAAGATCGCCCACATCGGCCGGATCACCAAGGGCATGTTCCGGCTCGGCGATGCGGTGACCCTGCGCGTCGATGAGAAGCGCCGCATGGCCATCTGCCGCAACCACTCCGCAACCCACCTTCTGCAGAAGGCACTGCGCGAGGTGCTCGGAACCCATGTCGAGCAGGCCGGCTCTTTCCAGGATGAGCACCGGACCCGTTTTGACTTCTCCCATTTCCAGGCTATGACGAAGGAGGAGATCAAGCAGGTGGAGGACCTTGTCAACGAGAAGATCGCCGAGGCCCTGCCGGTCAAGACCGAGATCATGAGCATCGAGGATGCCAAGAAGAGCGGCGCCATGGCGCTGTTTGGCGAGAAGTACGGCGACACGGTCCGCGTGGTCGAGATCGGAGACTTCTCCAAGGAGCTCTGCGGCGGCACCCATGTGAAGAACACGAGCCAGATCGCCCAGTTCAAGATCGTCTCCGAGAGCGGCGTCGCCGCAGGCGTGCGCCGGATCGAGGCCATCACCGGCGACAACGTGCGCACCTACTACGAGAACCTCGAGCAGGAGATGAACAGCGCTGCAAGCCTCATAAAGGCCACCCCTGCCACCCTGGCAGAGCACATCAAGAAGCTCCAGGAGGAGCTGAAGGCAGCCCGGGCAGAGAACGAGTCCTTAAAGAGCAAGGCAGCCCAGAGTGCCCTCGGCGATGTGTTAAACCGCGTCGAGGAAGTCAAGGGCGTCTCGTTCCTTGCGGCCAAGGTGCCCGGTGTCGACATGAACGAGCTCCGGAACCTGGGCGATGATCTGAAGACCAAGGTGAAGGATCCCTACGTCATCCTGCTTCTGTCCGACAAGGACGGCAAAGTCAGCATGATGGTGGCCGCATCCGACACCGCAGTGAAGATGGGTGCCCACGCCGGGAACCTGATCAAGGGCATTGCCAAGGAAGTCGGCGGCGGTGGCGGCGGACGTCCGAACATGGCACAGGCTGGCGGCAAGAATCCGGCCGGCATTGACAAGGCCATGGAGCTGGCAAAGACCGTGCTGGCAGATCAGATCAAGGCATAAGCCGAAGAAAACCGTGCATACAGAGGGAGAGCCATTCTGCCGGAGGGCAGGATGGCCCTTCTTTGTTCCGGAAAAAGACTTGAGATGCGGGCTCTGTGCGGGTATGATGGGAGCACTGTATGCAAACAGGAAAAGGCCTGTTTGAAGGAGATCGAAGCACTTGAAGAAATCTGGGATTTGGAACTACATCAAAAAGGCGGACCTGGTCCTTCTTTCCGCCTTTGTTCTGGTCGGGATCCTCATGATCGTCGTGCCCCTTGCAGGGACTGCAAAGGAGGATGCCGCGGCCGGGGACACCGAGACCGAGTCGGGCCCCATGGTGGTGATCTACACCGACGGGAACGAATACGGGCGCTATCCCCTTGACGAGGATCAGACCATCACCGTCTCCCAGCTGGGGGACTCCATCACGGACACCGCCACCAACGTGGTGCAGATCCAGGACGGAAGGGTGCGCATGGAGGAGGCCAGCTGCAA
Source organism: Lachnospiraceae bacterium (assembly GCA_022483465.1). Taxonomy (GTDB): domain Bacteria; phylum Bacillota; class Clostridia; order Lachnospirales; family Lachnospiraceae; genus CAG-791. The sequence goes on from JAKVNF010000002.1 coordinate 135,336, forward strand.
GAACCAGGTCTGCGTGAACACGGGCTGGATCTCGAAGACAAACGAGATCATCGTCTGCCTCCCGAACCGGGTCTATGTGACGATTGAGAGCGGAAGCGATGCATCCTCTTCGGACACCGAGATGGATGCGGTGGCGAGGTGAACATGAGCGCAAAGAAAATCGCACTCAGCGGCATGTTTGCGGCGCTGGGGATCATCTTTTCTTATATTGAATACATTCTGCCATTTCAGACCGGCGTGCCTGGGGTGAAACTGGGTCTTGCCAACCTCGTCATCGTGGTGGCCCTCTACCGAATGGGGTACAAGGATGCCCTGGTCATCAACCTGATCCGGATCCTGGTGTCCGGGCTCTTGTTCACCGGCCTCTCGGGGACCTTTTACTCTCTCTGCGGCTCGATCTGCAGTTTTGCGGTGATGGCCCTGCTCAAGAGAACGGACCGCTTCTCCGTGATCGGGGTCTCCATGGCGGGCGGCGTCTTCCACAACTTCGGACAGCTGATCGCCGCCATGATCATGGTCTCCACGACCAAGCTCGTCTACTACTTCCCGGTTCTTCTGTTCTCGGGGTTGGCCGCCGGCATCATCGTCGGCATCGGCGGGACGATCCTGCTGCGCGCCCTGCCGGCAAAGCTCTTTGCCGACGAGGCGGGAAGCGCCAAAAAGAAGAAAGAGAAAAACGGTCCGGAGGCGTCCGAAAAGGACTGATCCATAAAGGATGGAACCATAAAGACAGGAACTGTGCAAAGCGGTGGAAGAGTGCATCTTCCGCCGCTTTTTTGACATCACAACAAAAACGACATTTGTGGTTGGAAATTGCTATAATGGGCCGGAACGATGAAAAGCTGGCGAATGAGGTTGGCCCTATGAACGTATCGGAAGCACTGCGCGACACCATGGCGCACAGGAACATGTCCAAAAACGAGATGATCCGGCGGACCGGGATCGATCGCTCCACATTTTTCCAGATCCTGGGCGGGCGCCGCAGCGCCACCCCGGCGCAGTTCGAAAAGATCCTGGAGAAGCTGGATCCAGAGCCCTGCGAGCGCGCAAGCCTCCTTCAGACTTATGAGGCGGAGCGGGTCGGGGAAGCGGTCTATGCGGCCTGGGAGAAGATCCGACAGTTCTGGAAGCGGCTGGATGCGCTGGATGCAGCGGGCTTGCCGCCGCAGAAGGCGCCCCTCTCTTGCATCGGGCAGGCCATGGAGCAGGCGGTCAGCGGACCGGATCCCGCTGAGATCCGGATCTTTCTGCCGGAGGATCTTCTGGGACGCCTCGGCGTCTTCACTGACCTTGCGCGGATCGGCGCCCTGCAGCCGGATTGCGAGATCTGGGTGGCATTTCTGCTGGCACCGGCGCCGGAGAGCAGCGCATTCGAGACCGTGCTCGACAACCTGCCGGAGCTCCTGGAGCTTGTCAAGGCGCAGAACTTCCGGATCAGCGCGGGCAGTGTTCCCGCCGGGGCGGACCAGTTCACCGTCCTGACACCGTACCCGTACTTTGTACTGGCGGGAGATGTGCTGATCCTGGTAAGCAGGGACGGCAGCAAGCAAAAGGAGCTGACGGACCCGTCCTTTGTCCGGGACTATGAAAAGAGCTTTGCGGAGGCACTTGGGCGCGCCGGAAAGGTCATCGATTCCTCCAGAGACCTCCATTCGTGTCTGCAGATCCTGGGCGGCTGTTTTCAGCGCTTTGCGGGGCAGGAGATCTACCTGCTCGATCCCACCCCCTGCATCGATCTGAGCATCACGGATGAAGAGCTTCGCCGCTACCTTCAGGATGACACGCTCCTTTCCTACAAACACCTGCTGGAGCAGACCGGAGTCCGGGAGTTCTCCACAAAGACCGGGATGCAGCAGCTTGTCGGGAATGGCAATGTGGCGGAGTCCGGGGTGCACATCAGAATCCAGCCGGAGGATGTCCCGGTATTGGCGGGGAATCTGAAAGCGCGGCTCGGAAAGAACCTGTTTTTGCTCAGCGAGGAGACGGTCACAGTTCCCCGCGACTGGAGCATGTATGTCCTAGGAGAGGAGATGCTGATCATTGTACCCCACGATGACAACCGGTTTCTGGTCGCCGTCTCCAGCCGGAAGATCGCAGAGAAGTTTGCCGGTTGGTTTCACTCGCGCCTTTCCATGGAAAATGCGGACCTTTTGACCAGGCCGGGATCGTGAGAAGAAACGCGTTAAGGGATGGACCGATGAGGGAATCGGCTGGTATTCCGCAGATGCCAATGGCATTCCGGTCTATCAGAATAGCTTCGGCGCGGTGCACAACTACACCGCATCGACTGAGGAGAAGGATGCCCTTACTGCAGCAGGCCGGATGGATGACAGCATCGCCTGGTATGGCAGCAGGAACTGAGATCTCTGAAGATAAGCCCTCTGAAACTTGAAGAAGGCAGGCTGGGAAAGACGGACAGCCTGCCTGGTTTTGTTTGTTGAATCAGGGTCAACTGGCTCTTGCCTGATGAACTCTTCATGGGTATCATTACAGGCAGACGGGCCGCAACACCCGTCTGCTTTTGTGGTGAGACGGAAGGGACTTTCTTGCAGGGATGTTGGCCTTCCGCCTCTTTTTTATGCGCAACAGGGAACAGTATAGTACTGACAGGGAAAAATGAGAATAGTTTTTTATAGAGATGGTGTAAGACTGATATCAATGTAGAACTATGTGAAAGATTTATATCCACTTCAGTGGAAACTCGGATTACACTTCAGGTTTCCCTTAAATTTTTGAATTCAGCCTTTACAAACCACTACCCCTTTAGTAAAATATCTTTCGTGCTTCAAGCAAGCATAAAAACCCGAACAGTCTGAGGCATCAATCCGAAGGTGCCTAAGCAGAGGGACTGAAGGGAGGGTAGAAGAAATGTCTAGTGTTATCGTAAAAGAGAATGAGACTCTTGACAGCGCACTCAGAAGATTTAAGAGAAGTTGCGCCAAGGCTGGGATCCAGCAGGAGATCCGCAAGAGAGAGCATTATGAGAAGCCCAGCGTAAAGCGGAAAAAGAAGTCTGAGGCAGCAAGAAAGAGAAAGTACAACTGATCCGCCTGCTGCGGAAAACCCATCAGGGGCAACAACATGACCTCCGGCAATCCGAATGCCGGAGGTTTTTTCATGCCCAAAATCCGGAGATGTACTGCCTGACATGTCCGCATCTTGTGTCCCCTCCCCGGAGAATCCACAGGATTTTGTTGCTCACGGCCCGGGAAGCCATTATAATGACAGCCATGGAAACCGCATGGATCATTCTCGTCATCCTGGCCGCCCTCGCGGCGGTGCTGTGCCTTGTCGCCATCTGGGATGACACCAGGTTTGTCACACGAAAGTACACGATCCGCTCCGCAAAGGTAAGCAAAAAACTTACCTTTGTTTTTGTGTCCGACCTTCACGAAAAGGAGTACGGCCCCCACAACGAAAAGCTGATCCGGGCCATCGAGGCCATCCATCCGGATGCGGTCCTCTCCGGCGGTGACAACCTGATCGCCAAAAAGGCGATGTACGACACCACCGAGTCCTTCATGGAGCGGCCGCTGGCCCTATACGGTGCCCTGGCGAAGGAGTTTCCCGTCTTTGCGGTGAACGGAAACCACGAGGATGCCATGCGCCAGCCCGAGTACAATGAGGAGTGCCCGGGGTATGAGGGAAGTCACATCGCCCGGGATCTGAACGACGCCTACGAGGAAAAGCTCCGGGCTGCCGGTGTCATTTCCCTTCATAACGAACGGGTACGCTTTTCAGGAATCGATCTGGTGGGCCTGGAGCTCCCCCACGAGTCCTACGACAAGCTCCGCACCTGGAAGCCCACGGAGGATGTGGTGGAGGAGACCCTCGGCTTTGCACCGGACCCGGAGGTCTTCACCCTGCTGGTCACCCACAATCCCAAGTACTTTCCCCAGTACGCGCACTGGGGCGCCGATGCAAGCCTGTGCGGCCACATCCACGGCGGCATTGTGCGCTTTGGGCGGCACGGCCTTTTGAGCCCGGACTACACGTTTTTCCCGACCTACTGCTGCGGGGAGTACCACCTTTACGCAGGCGGCTTCGATCACACGCTGATCGTCTCCTGCGGTATGGGCACTCACACCGTCCCGGTGCGGATCGGAAACCCGGCGGAACTGGTCACGATCACCATCCTGCCAGAAGAAAACTAACCCAGCCTGCCCCCTGTGGCAGGGATTTGGAGAGAGAGCATGTCAGAGGAAAACAACGAAAATTTGAGCAGCAAGATCACCCCCGAGGAGGAAGCCAAAAAGCCTGAAGGCGGTGAGACGGCCATGCCCGCTATCCGCCAGGAGATGGATGCCACCGATACCCGGGAGCTTCGGGAAGAGGAGCATGATCTGGAGAACGGCGACCTCAACGACCAGAAGGCGGGCCAGCTCTCCTTCAAGCTGGAGAAGTTTGAGGGGCCGCTGGACCTTCTGCTCCACCTCATCGACAAGAACAAGGTGGACATCTACGACATCCCCATCGCGGAGATCACGGACCAGTACATGGACTACGTGAACCAGATGCAGGAGGAGGACTTAAACGTCATGAGCGAGTTCCTCGTCATGGCCGCCACCCTCCTGGACATCAAGTGCCGCATGCTCCTTCCCAAGGAGGTCAACGAGGAAGGCGAGGAGCAGGATCCCCGGGATGAGCTGGTGCAGAAACTCCTGGAGTACAAGGTCTACAAGTACATGTCCCAGGAGCTGCGGGACCGGCTCCTTACCGCCTCCCAGAACCTCTACCGCAAGAAGAAGATCCTGCCGCGGGAAGTCACGGGATATATTCCGCCCATCAACTACGACGAGCTCTTGAAGGGCACCACCCTGGCCCAGCTCCAGGACATCTTCCGGGACGTGATCAAGAAACAGAAGTACCGGGTAGACCCGGTGCGATCCGGTTTCGGCAAGATCGAGCGGGAGGAGGTGGACCTCTCCGGAAAGGAGCTCTACATCAAGGCCTACCTGAACAGCCACAGGATGACGGACTTCCGGGATCTTCTGGAGCGCCAGCGCTCCCGGGAGGAGATCATCGTCGCCTTCCTGGTCATCCTGGAGCTCATGAAGACCGGAAAGATCCGAGTGACCCAGGCGGAGCTCTTTGGGCACATCACGATCGAGACCATCGGATACATCAACGCGGATGCGGGCAGCGCCTCCGAGTTCTCCGCATAAAAACACCGCAAGAGGGGATCAGAGTCAGAACACATGTCAGAAGAGATCAGAGAAGAAGAGAACAAACCGCTCACCGGGGGCATTGAAGAGGATGCCTCCGGCGCGGTAGAAGAGAAGGAAAACGAAGAAGAAGCACAGGATGCGATGGCAAACTACACCCCGCCCCAGTCGGAGGAGGAGCTGATGGCTGCCATCGAGGCCATCCTGTTTGCGATGGGAGACTCGGTGGAGATCGGCGATCTGTCCAAGGCACTGTGTAAGTCAGAGGACCGGATCATCGACGCCGCGACCAAGCTCGAACAGAGTTATGAAGACCGGCACGCGGGCATCATGATCCAGCGCTTTGACAGCGCCCTGCAGCTCTCCACCAGGGCCACCCAGTACCAGAACCTGATCCGCATCGCGCGGGTCCCGAAAAAGCTCACCCTGTCCGACTCGGTGATCGAGACCCTCTCCATCATCGCCTACAAGCAGCCGATCACCAAGGCGGAAATCGAGGAGATCCGCGGCGTGTCCAGCGACTACGCGATCAACAAGCTGATCTCCTACGACCTGGTGAAGGAGCTGGGGAGAAAGGATGCCCCCGGAAGACCGCTCCTTTTTGGCACCACGGAGCAGTTTCTTCGGAGCTTCGGCGTCCGGGACCTCGCGGAGCTCCCCAGCCTCAACACGATGAAGACCGAGGAGTTCAAGGAGGAGGCGGAGAAGGAAGTGGACAGCCGCCTCGGCGTGTAAGCAAGTGTCCATTTTCAATTTGTCAACTTGCTGCAAGCATATTGATGACAATTGATTCTGCCCGCTGCATATTGGGCAGCAAAACGGGATGGCCGGAAAAAACTTTGTCAATTTCTTCACAATTTCCGGTTCGTTTTTCCAAGGCGGTATGCTATACTTTCCCATGGCGCATTGCAGGGTTTCCCCCTGTCTTGGCAAAAGCTACTATATATGGAGGTTTAAAGTATGAGCAGTTCTTCAAAGGCGAGAGAGAGAATTGACGCTCTCCTCGATGAAAACAGTTTCGTTGAAGTTGGCGCTGCTGTCACTGCCAGAGCAACCAGCTTTAACCTGACCCCCGCGCAGACGCCGTCCGACGGCGTGGTCACAGGCTACGGCACGGTCAACGGAAACCTTGTTTTTGTCTACTCTCAGGACGCGGCAGTTCTCGGCGGTTCCATCGGCGAGATGCACGCAAAGAAGATCACCGGACTCTATGAGCTGGCCATCAAGACCGGCGCACCGATCGTGGGTCTTCTGGATTCCACCGGAATCCGTCTGCAGGAGGCAACCGATGCCCTGAACGCATTCGGCACCATCTATGCGGAGCAGGCAAAGGCTTCCGGCGTGATCCCCCAGATCACCGGTATCTTCGGCACCTGTGGCGGCGGTCTTGCCCTTGTCGCAGGCATGAGCGACTTTGCCTTCATGGCAGACGGCGCAAAGCTCTTCGTGAACTCCCCGAACGCTCTGCCCGGAAATGCCGAGGACAAGGATGACACCGCAGCCTCCGGCGCCAAGGCAGCCAACGGCAATGTCGATGCAGCAGGCACCGAGGACGAGGTTCTTGCCAAGATCCGCGACTGCATCGATCTGCTTCCCTCCAACAACGAGGACGAGGCAGTCACCGAGTGCTCGGATGATCTGAACCGCGCATCCGACAGCTTCGAGGCAGGAGAGAAGGATCCCTCCGTCTCCGTCGCTGATCTTGCTGATGATTCCGTCTTCTTCGAGACCAAGAAGGATTTTGCGCCCGAGATGGCAACCGGCTTTATCCGCCTGAATGGCGCTACCGTCGGTGTTGTCGCAAACCGCGCCGCATCCTTCGACGAGAAGGGCGAGGTCAAGGCTTCCTATGACACTGTCCTCACCACCAAGGGTCTGACCAAGGCAGCCCGCTTCGTGAAGTTCTGCGATGCCTTCGAGCTTCCGGTCCTGACCGTGACCAATGTCACCGGCTTTGCTGCCTCCAAGGATGAGGAGTCCACGATCGCACAGGCTGCTGCCTCCTTTGTGGCTGCTCTGTCCGAGACCACCTCTCCGAAGGTCAACATCATTCTGAACGCCATCGGCTCCGCCTATGCCGTCATGAACTCCAAGGCCATCGGCGCAGACATCACCATCGCTCTGCCGGATGCCAAGATCGGCGTCATCGATGCCAGACATGCAGCAGACATCCTCGCTGCTGGCAAGAGCGCTGACGAGAAGGCAGCTGTGGAGAAGGAGTACGATACCCTGCAGAATGCCTCCGCTTCCGCAGCGGCCCGCGGCTATGTGGATGAGATCGCAGATCCCGCAGACCTTCGCAAGTATGTAATCGGTGCTTTCGAAATGCTTTATACGAAGAGAGAGGAAGTTCTTTCCAAGAAGCACGGCACCGTATAAGAAAAGGAGATACAGCACAATGAAAAAATGGTTGGCAACACTTGGAATCATTACCTGTGTCTTCGGTCTTACCGGCTGCGGCGCCAAGGAGACGAAAATCACGGGTGATCCCGTTGATTCCTCTGTGGAGTCTCAGCTGATCAGTTTCGGCGAGTCCTACGTGACGGGCGTGGCCCAGGCAGCAGATGCCGGCCAGGCATCCGCCTATGCAGACAACGACGCCATCACCGCCGCCATCGAGAGCTATGATTCCGTCAAGGAGGACATCGGCACCATCCAAGGCTTCCGCTCTGATGATGAGTACGTGGTGATGCCCGACGACTCCACCTATGAGATCGTCATCGGCTACGATGGCTCTGACCACGACGGCTATGTCACGCTGAACGTGGATTCCACCAGCGGCACGCTCACCAGCATGCAGTACAACGTCAATTACTCCTTCGGAGAGCTGATGGAACAGGCTGGTCTGAACACCGTGCTCGGCATGGGCACCACCTTCGTCATCCTGATCCTGCTTTGCCTCCTGATCTCCCTGTTCAAGTTCATCCCGAACGGACAGACCAAGAAGAAGGCAGCTGCCAAAGAGGAAGATGTGACACCCGAGCAGGCTCTTTCTGAGGCTGCCGAGGAGGCACCCGCTGAGGATCTGACCGACGACGGCGAGCTCGTCGCGGTGATCGCCGCTGCCATCGCTGCAAGCGAGGGCAAGAGAACCACCAGCGGCTTCCAGGTCCGCTCCATCAGAAAGTCCAGAAACAGGTAATTGAAAATTAACCGGACGTGGTGTCCGGATGAGAACAAACAACACAAATCCAGTGGAGGTTCAAAATGAAGAATTATACCATTACCGTGAATGGCACCGCATATGAGGTCACTGTTGAGGAGACCGGCGAGAGCGCAGCTCCTGCAGCTCCCAAGGCCGCAGCTCCGAAGGCTGCCGCAGCTCCCAAGGCTGCTGCTCCTGCCAAGAAGCCCGCAGCTTCCGGCGCACAGGGCGCCAAGAAGGTCACTGCCGGCGCAGCTGGCAAGGTCTTCAAGATCGAGAAGAAGGTCGGCGATGTTGTCAAGAAGGGTGATTCCGTTGTCGTGGTCGAGGCCATGAAGATGGAGATCCCGATGGTCGCTCCGGAGGATGGAACTGTCGCCTCCATCGACTGCGCGGTCGGCGATGCAGTTGAGGCAGGGGCTGTCCTTGCTACCCTCAACTGATTCCCGGCAAAGCGCAACCAGCCGGGGGATCTTTCCCGGCAACTCTGGAGGTCGTAACGTATGAGTTATATCGCAAATACTTTAACCAACTTATTACACCAGACCGCTTTCGCTCAGCTGACCTGGGGCAACTACCTCATGATCGCCATTGCCTGTGTCTTCCTGTATCTCGCAATCGCCCATGACTTCGAGCCCCTGCTTCTCGTTCCGATTGCATTCGGCATGATGCTCGTCAACATCTACCCCGACATCATCGCGGCTCCCTCCGGATCGGGTGCAGCCGGCGGTCTTCTGTGGTACTTCTATCAGCTCGACCAGTGGTCCATCCTGCCGTCCCTGATCTTCATGGGCGTCGGTGCGATGACAGACTTCGGTCCCCTCATCGCAAACCCGATGAGCTTCCTGCTGGGCGCTGCCGCACAGTTCGGTATCTTCGCCGCTTACTTCGGCGCCATCGCCCTGGGCTTTAACGGCAAGGCTGCCGCCGCCATCTCCATCATCGGCGGTGCTGACGGCCCGACCTCGATCTTCCTCTGCGGCAAGCTCGGGCAGACAGAGATCATGGGACCCATCGCAGTTGCTGCGTACTCCTACATGTCCCTGGTCCCGATCATTCAGCCTCCGGTCATGAAGCTGTTCACCAGCCACAAGGACCGCGCCATCCGCATGGAGCAGCTTCGCCCGGTCTCCAAGCTTGAGCGTATCCTGTTCCCCATCGTCGTCACGGTTGTGGTCTGCATGATCCTTCCCACCACGGCACCCCTTGTCGGTATGCTGATGCTCGGCAACCTGTTCCGTGAGTGCGGCGTCGTGAGACAGCTCCAGGAGACCGCTTCCAACGCCATGATGTACATCGTCGTCATCCTGCTGGGCACCTCCGTCGGTGCGACCACCAGTGCCAGCGCTTTCCTGAACGCCACCACGCTCAAGATCGTCGCGCTCGGCCTGATCGCCTTCATCTTCGGTACCGCAGCCGGTGTCTGGTTTGGCCAGCTGATGAAGCTCGTCAGCCACGGCAAGATCAACCCGCTCATCGGCTCCGCCGGTGTGTCGGCCGTCCCGATGGCAGCCCGTGTTTCCCAGAAGGTCGGTGCCGAGGAGGATCCCACGAACTTCCTTCTCATGCACGCTATGGGACCGAACGTGGCCGGCGTTATCGGAACTGCAGTCGTTGCCGGTGTGTTCATGGCAGTGTTCGGAATTGCTGCCTAAGTTTGATTACAATCTTTGATTTTGAAGGAGAATAATACAATGGCTGAACAGGTTGCAAAGCATCCCGTGAAGATCATGGAGACCGTGCTGCGTGACGCAGGCCAGTCCCTGATCGCAACGAGAATGCCGATTGAAGAAATGCTTCCCATCCTGGACACGATGGACCAGGTCGGTTATGCTGCTGTGGAGTGCTGGGGCGGTGCAACATTCGATTCCTGCCTGCGCTTCCTGCATGAGGATCCTTGGGAGAGACTTCGTACCTTAAAGTCCCACTTCAAGAACACCCCCACCCAGATGCTGCTGCGCGGCCAGAACATTCTGGGTTACTCCCACTACGCCGATGACGTTGTCGATCGCTTTGTGAAGAAGTCCGTCGAGAACGGTATCGACCGCATCCGTATCTTTGACTGCCTGAACGATCTGCGCAACATGAAGACCGCTGTCAAGGCAACGAAGGAGGCCGGTGCCCATGCACAGATCGCCCTGGTCTATACCCTGGGCGATGCCTACACCATGGAGTACTGGGAGAACATCGCAAGACAGATCGAGGAGATGGGCGCAGATTCCATCTGCATCAAGGATATGTCCGGACTGCTTCGTCCGTTCACCGCTTACGAGCTGATCTCCGCATTAAAGAGAGGCTCCAAGCTTCCCATCGATCTGCACACGCACTACACCTCCGGACAGGCTTCCATGACCTATCTGAAGGCTGCTGAGGCCGGCGTCGACATCATCGACTGCGCGACCACACCGTTCTCCATGGGTACTTCTCAGCCCTCCACAGATGTCATGGTCGAGGCCTTCCGCGGTACTCCTTATGACACCGGACTGAACCAGAACACCCTGAAGAAGATCTCCGACTACTTCCAGCCGTACCGCGAGGAGTGCATCAAGAACGGCCTCATGAGCACCAAGGTCCTGGGCGTCAACACCAGAACCATGCTGTATCAGGTCCCTGGCGGCATGCTCTCCAACATGATCAAGCAGCTGGATGAGCAGGGCAAGGGCGACAAGCTCACCGACGTGCTCGAGGAAGTCCCGAGAGTCCGCAAGGATCTGGGTGAGCCGCCGCTGGTTACCCCTTCTTCTCAGATCGTCGGAACCCAGGCCGTCATGAACGTACTCTTCGGCGAGAGATACAAGGTCTGCACCGAGCAGACCAAGGATCTGGTCCGCGGCAAGTACGGCCAGACCATCAAGCCGATGAACCCGGATGTGGTCAAGAAGATCATCGGCGACGAGGAGCGGATCACCTGCAGACCCGCCGATCTCATTGCCCCTGCTATGGACAAGTTCACGAAAGAGGGCAAGGAGCACGGCGCAAAGAGTGAGGAGGATGTGCTGTCCTATGCACTGTTCCCGCAGGTTGCTACCGACTTCTTCAAGTGGAGAGATGCCCAGGAGACCAGGGTCGACCTCTCCAAGGCAGACACCAAGAACGGTGCCTATCCTGCATAAGCAAGACAAGACAGATCGCATGATCTGAAGAATGTCCGGAGAAGCGTTTGCTTCTCCGGATATTTTTTTGAACCAAATCGCGCGAGCGCGATGCTCCATCAAAGTTATCCCTAAAGCTCACAGCTTTCTCTGTTGGGGATACCATGACAAACTTCAGCATAGACAAAAGAGGAAGAAATGATCTTGTCATCTCTTCCTCTTTTCTGTATTCTACAAAAAAAATGGCCCTTTCACTTTTTTTGTGGGATGAGCCCCTCCTGACCTCCGCTCAGAGCCCTGGATCCGGCTTCTTCTCTGGTGCCCAATAAGCCTTTTGGGTTACTGTAATCTTTGCCGGACCGTGGGAGCATCGCCGAGGGGCCCACGGTCTCGGAGCTGTCTCTGCCAGTCTAGACTACCACTTGAAGTGGTAGTACTTTTAAGAAGATATCATCTATGGATTATCTCCTTCTGGTGCATCACACAAGAAAAATGAAAGACCCAAAAAAATAACCCACAGATGACCTTGATTGGCGTCGAGCGTTCATCCATGGGGCTCTCATAAGCAAGGTGAGTTTATCAAGTCCCTTGCAAATCTGCAAGCCCCATCTTTGTCGGCCGGCCAATCATGAGTTTCATCCCCATACCATCATTGCCGGAACGATTTCATGAGATACCTTGATTCCCCGAAATTCAAAACCGAACTGTCCAGGCTGGAAGTATTTCTGTCCCTGATCGACTACCGCGAGTCTACCATTCAGGGCTATCTGCAGACCGTCTTCGAGTGCTGTGAATGGCTTGAGAGAACCTATCATGTTTCCCTCGATGATGCTGATCTTGAACAGCTTCAGAGTTTTCTCGTTTATCTCCATAAGCCCATAAGCAAAGGCGGGAGAGAGCTCAAGCCCAGATCTGTCAACGTCTACAACGTCAGCATCCGGCGTTATCGTGCTTCCGTTGCGCATGCTCCCATCCCTCTGGAAAACCTTCCGCTGATGAAGGTGGATCATACCCTCCCGAAGGTACCGACGCGTCAGGAAGTGCAGAAGCTGATTATGGGGACGAAAGATCCGAGAAACCGCCTGATTCTCGCCCTCGGCTTTGGCTGTGCGCTCCGTCTGAATGAAGTCCTGTCTCTGCGCTTCGGTGATATCTCCATCAAAAGAATGCAGATCACAATTCGTGCGGAAGTCAGCAAGAACCGAAATGAAGGGAAGGTCGAACTTCCAAAAGATCTCGCGCGGATGCTCTACTTCTACTTCAAAAGATTCCGTCGGGATGCCGGAGAGGGGGACTACCTTTTTCCCGGCAGAGATGCCGCACATCATCTGTCTGACGGAGCAGTGCAGCGCTTCTTTCAGAAGCGCCTGAAAGAACTCGGATGGGAAAACCGCGGATATCATTTCCATTCCCTCCGACACGCCCATGCGCTTTTCTACTATCAGGGCGGCGCTGATCTCTTTCAGGTACAGGTCAGACTTCGGCACCGCTCCATTGCTTCCACGATGATCTACGTACAGCTGGATGGTCAGCTTCAGGAGAGAAAAAACGTTGCAAACCCCTTCGACGGAAACGGCTTCGCGCTCTGAAAAAACAAAAAAGATGGTACCCTCGAGCCGGCCAGGCAGAACCTTCCGCCTTCCTGACAGTCAGACTGCGATCAGAGTCCGCAGATGCATTACCGGCTTCAGACAGGAAAAAGAGCCTTCAAGATATCGAATCCGCCAGATCTTCCGGAGATTTCTCCCAGACTATCTGGCAAAGCACGGAAAGGAAATGCCGCCCGAAAAGGTGAAGATTCTCCGTCTCATGGCACAATGCGGCACGGGAGATCTGGGTTATATTGTCTCCATCTGCCCTGACTGCGGAGAAATTTCGTTTACACCGAGATCCTGCGGCAACTCGAACTGCCCCTGCTGTGGCTTTTTTCGCCGTGAAAAGTGGATCGCTGAGCGCAGGTCCGAAGTCATTCACGGGATGTCCTACCATCATCTTGTGTTCACGGTTCCCCACGATCTGAATGAGTTGATCTACAACAATCAGAAGGCTCTGCTGGATCTTCTGTTTCATTCCGCGCAGGATGCCCTTCTGGAGCTCTGCCTTGAAAGGCACAACATTAAGCCCGGAATCATCATGGTGCTCCACACTTTTGGGAGCAGTATGACGCTCCACTACCACCTGCACGTGCTGATCTCCGCGGGCGGACTGACACCAGATGACACCTCCTTTAAGAAAATCAGGGGCTTCTTTCTCCCTGTCCAGAAGATATCCGGACGATACCGGAAGCACTTCATGAGAGGACTCAAGCGGCTCTACAGAAAGGGAAAACTTTCCTTCAATGGCTCTGCCGCACCCTATGAGAGTGAGGAGTCATTCCAGAACTTATGCGACGAGTGCTACAAGTGCCTCTGGAATGTCAACCTCAAGAGGTATGGCTCTTACTCTGAAGAAGACAGGGAGCGGGATCCGTCACTTCCGGATGTGGAGGATGTCATAGGTTATTTCGGGCGGTACGCCGACAGAACGGCAATCACTTCCTCCCGGATCAGGGACGTCTCGGACAGCGGTATCACGTTTGAGTACAAGGACTATCATACCGATGGCTCGTATGACAAGAAGGACATGGTACTCACGCCGGAAGAATTCATCCGACGGTTTTCACTTCACATCCTTCCGAAGGGAGTACGCAAGATCCGGATGGCAGGGTATCTTGCCGGGAATGTCCGTAAAAAGAAGCTTGCAAGGATCCACGAAATTCTGGGTGATGAATATGTACCGAGTCTGATTCGCGGAATGAAAAGCTGTGAGGTCATGAAGGCCCTTTTTGATAAGGATCCGGCCCGCTGCTCCAACTGTGGGGCACAGATGCATGCCTTTCTCTTCAGCATGGATAAGACAGCGATCTATCTCAGAGCAATGGGGAAGGTTGAAGGAAGCAGCTATATCGAAATACCCCGGTATTGCCGGGGACCGGATGGAATGTTGGATGTCTCCCATCCGCGCTTTTAATAAAGATTCTTTTCAGGTCATCTGCCCGGATGGCCTATTTCTCATGTCACAACGTCTGTAAATCCCATCCGGTCAACGGTTCAGAAGAAGAAAGATGGTTTTCTGAGCCAGGGTATTCAAGCCAAGTCGGATGCTAAAAATTCCTAACTATTCCCATAGTCTACGCTGAGAGCGATTCGGTTCAAAACAAAGGATAGTTGCCGGCCCCCTACGGGAACCGGCAACTATCCTTCACAATTTATCCATGTATCCGGGTCCGAAAGAGACGAGGGACAAAGGCGCTCCCGCGCACTATAATAAGGAGGATCTGAACTTTGCAGAAAGAGAGTCCTTGTCATGGGCTACGTCTCGTTTTCCTACGCGGCACTGGTGATTTCCTGCTGCATCCTCTACTACCTGTTCCCCCTGCAACACCGGTACCTGGTGCTCGCGGCGGGGAGCCTTCTCTTTGCCCTCCTGGCAAACGACGGAGGAGCGAGCCTTGCCGTCTTTGGGGCGACCCTTCTTCTCGGGTACGGGCTCTCCCGATACCTTGCAGGGCGCAGGGAACGCGCCCAGAGTGCCGCGCCCCTGGCAGGGTCCCTTGTCCTTGTTCTCTTCCCGCTTCTTCTTGTCAAGACCTGCGACTACCTGGTGTGCTTTGGCTTGGTGTCAAAGGATGTGGCATCGCGCCTTCCAAGGCCCGTCGGCCTCTCGTTCTACACCCTGCTCCTTGTGGCCTACCTCGTCGACATCTGGCGGGGGAGGTGCCCTGCAGAGCAGAACCCCGCCAAGTACTTCCTCTTTGTCTCCTTCTTTCCCCAGCTCATCCAGGGGCCGATCGCCCGGGAGGAGGAGACGCTGGAGCAGCTCTCAACCGGCCACCGCTTCGTCCACGAAAACCTGGTCCGGGGGCTTCGTCTCGTCTTATGGGGGCTATTCTTAAAGCTTGTCATCGCCGACAAGGCGGGCGTTCTCGTGGATGCGGTGTTTGCAAGCCCCGGGGACTACTCCGGCGCGGTGAACCTTTTGGCAGCTCTTTTCTACAGCATCCAGCTCTACGCGGACTTCTCCTCCTGCGTCTGCCTCTCCCTGGGGGCAGCAAGGCTCTTTGGCATTGTCCTGCCGGAGAACTTCTGCCACCCCTACTTTGCGGTGGGGATCCGGGACTTCTGGAGAAGATGGCACATGACGCTCTCCAAGTGGCTGCGGGACTACGTCTACATCCCGCTTGGTGGGAGCCGCCACGGGAAGGCGAAAAAGTACCGAAACCTCCTTCTCACCTTCCTTGTCTCCGGTTTCTGGCACGGGAGCAGCCCTGCGTTTCTTGCCTGGGGCCTTCTCCACGGCGGATACCAGATCGCAGAGGACGCCCTGGGGCTTGGGAAAAAGAAGGGGAGAGAAGAGAAGGGAAAGGCCCCCTCCTTTGGCAGGAGCTTTGTCTTCAGGATCCCGGGGATGGTCATCACCTTCCTCCTTGTCACCCTGGCCTGGATCCTGTTCCGTGCGGAGCGCTTTTCCACGACGGGCGCGATCCTGAAGCAGATCCTGCACGGCGCCCCGGGTTCTGGGACCCTTGCGGACGAGCTCACCCTCGCCGGCACCGACGGGAAGGACCTGATCGTCCTTCTCATTGCCATCGGGATCCTGTTTGTGGTGAGCTACCTGCAGGAGCGATCGGGAAACCGCTCCTTTGCCCTCTCGGACGGGGTGGACAAGCTGCCGGTACCGGTGCGCTTCCTCTTGGAGCTTGGCCTTTTTGCCGTGATCGTGGTCTTTGGCACCTACGGCGCGGGGTATGATGCGAAGGATTTCATCTATGGGGGATTCTAACAAGATGGAAAAACAGGAAGAGACGGGGGAGACGCCCTTTTCGGACCTGCCCAAAAAGGTGAGAAGGCGGATGATCCGGCGGGATGTGCTGTTTGCCCTCTGTGCCCTTTTGGTCTTTCTCGGCCTCTCCATGGCCCTGGACCTCAAGGGGGCGGAGAGCGATGCCTACAGCGCGGCGGCGGTGTATACCGGCTTTTATGAAGAGGAGAAGGACAGCATGGACGTCCTGTTTCTCGGCTCCTCCAACGCCTACTGCGCCTTCTCCCCGAATGAGCTGGAGAGCCGGACGGGCCTTTCCTCCTGGAACCTTGCCTCCTCCCAGCAGAGCATCTTTACCTCCTACTACTGGCTGCGGGAGGCGCTCTCCCGGCAAAAGCCGAAGGTGGTGGTCCTCGATGCCTACTACCTCTACTTCACCCTGGGAAACGAGGGGTCCCTCCACAAGGCCTTTGACTTCATGCTGCCGACGAAGGTGAAGCAGGAGGCGGTGCACCGCCTGACCCTGTTGGACCCGGACACCTACCAGGCGGTGGACTTTGCCCTGCCGCTTCTTCGCTACCACACAAGGTGGAAGGAGATGACGGCAGAGGAGCTCTTTGGGTCCAAGTCGCTCCCTGCCCTCTTGCAGAATACCTCGGAGCGGGGGTACTGCCCGAGAACCGACGAGATGGGAGACTGCACCTACATGCCCCTCTCGCCGGACGGGTCGGTGCTGTACACGTCCCTGGAGACCAAGGACGGTCAGCCCTATGACATGATGGAGACGGGCAGGATCACGGACCTTGCCCGGTACTACTTCGGCGAGATCGCAGACCTCTGCGCCAAAAACGGCATCCGGCTGATTCTCGTCAAGACCCCGATTCTCTGGTGGTCAGAACCGATGCACGAGAGCGCCAGCGCCCTGGCACAGGAAAATGGCGTCCCCTTCCTGGATCTCAATGAGGAGAACGCCATTGCTGCGATGGGATATGACTATGAGACGGACGCGGCGGACCATCTGCACGCCAACGAGAGCGGGGCAAAGAAGATCACGGATTACCTGGCGCCGGTCCTGGTGCAGGCGGCGCAGTAGGAGAGGTCTCTAAGTTCCGGCACCAGTGCACCGCGTGGTCGATGAGGGCCTGGAGGTTTTCCGAGACCGCGGCGTCCCGCCGGAGAAGGAGGGCCACCCGCCAGATCGGATGCTCCTTGAAGGGGATCATCCGGAGCGTCTCGTCCTTCATGTCGTCGAAGATGAAGTCCATGGAGGCGGTGTTGGCCTCGCCGCTTTTGCAGAGCTTGTAGCAGAGGGAAAAGCCGCTGGTGTGGAAGTAGATGTCAGGGCGGACCCCCTCCTGCCGGCAGGTGTCAAAGTAGATGTGGTGGATGAGAAAGTTCTCGTTCTCGAGCACAAAGGGCTCTGCCTGCACCTCCCGCACGGAGACTTCCTCCCGGTCGTAGAAGCGGCTCCCCGGATGGGTGACGAAGAAGATCTCACAGGAAAAGAGGTCGGTGTAGGCAAGGTCCGGGTCCTTCGCAAGGTACGGGGCGAGGGCGAGATCGTAGTTTCCGTTCTTTAAGTTCGCAGAGACGTACCGGTCCGGGTACTCCATGTAGTCGAGGTGGAGGTCCGGGTGGGCATCGGTGAAGGCGTGGACAAAGCCCGGGGTCAGGTGCCGCAGGATCCCGAAGGCGGAGGCCATGCGCAGAAGCCCCCGGTTCTGAAGACGGAGAGAGCGGATCGAGGTCCTCGTCAGGTCATACTCCTGCAGGACCTTGTCCGCAAAGGCAAGAAGGAGCGACCCACAGGGCGTCGGGACCACGCCGCCGCTTTGGCGCACAAGGAGCGGCGCGTCCAGCTCGGCCTCCATCTTCTGAATCATCTTGCTGAGCGCCTGGGGGCTCTCGAAGAGCTCCTGGGAGGCAGCCGAGATGCTGCCGCAGCGGCAGATTGTCTCAAAGGCGTGGAGATCTTTGAAGTTCATGGATTTATCCTCTTTAGACCATGCGAAAGGGAGCAGCCGGATCGCTGCTCCCTTTCATTGAATCGCGGAACCACGCAATCGTCAATCCCGCCCGGATGATCCCGGTTTACGCTTCCTCTTCCTTGCCGGGCTGGAGCTCCTCATAGGGGATGGGCTCCTGGGTGCCCTCACCGATGAAGTTGCAGAAGGGGTGGGGCTTTCTGTAGAAGTTCAGGGTCAGGTACTGGTTGCGGTAGTGGCCTGCCGCGTCAAAGCCGTACTTGTAGTCGATGATCTCCTCCAGGTCGATGTCCGCATAGGCGATGCCCTCCTTGCCCGAGGGGACGTACTCGCTGATCGGATACCCGTCGGGTCCGATGATCGCGGTGTGTCCCTGCTTGAGGGTCTTGAAGTAGGCGAGCCGGTCCTCCTCGAGGTTGCCGTTCTCGTCGGTGCAGAGCATCGTGTAGAGCCGATCGTCGTAGACGGAGCTGGTCATCAGGACGAAGGTGCCGGTCTGCATTGCATAGGCCTTGCTGGCCGGATCATCGTCGAAGTAGCCGGGCCAGGATGCCACATGGACCTGCTCGTTCTGGGCATTCATTGCCGCCACATCCAGGGCCACGTCGTGCTCCCAGCACTGGCAGCCGCCGAGACGTCCGAGCTCGGTGTCAAACACCGGCATCAGGGAACCCTCGCCGTCACCCCAGATCAGGCGCTCTGCGACGGAGACGCGCATCTTGCGGTGCTTGCCCATGAGGTCGCCCTTGTTGTTGAACCAGAACTGGGTCAGATACAGGGAGCCGCCATCCTTCTCAGAGCCGGAGATGCAGACGTAGATGTCGTTGTCCCGAGCAGCCTGGCTGATCTTGGCCAGGGCGTCACTGGGGACCTCCACCGCGTTCAGGTAGAGCTGATGGTAGAATCGGGGCACATAGTCCAGCGCTCTGCCCAGGAATGCAAACCAGGGATAGCCCGGAAGAAAGCCCTCCGGGAAGCCGATGAGCTTGGCCCCCTTGGAGGCCGCCTCCTCGATGATCTTCACCGACTTGTCCACCGTCGCCGCCAGATCCAGATAGACCGGCGCCGCCTGCACCGCAGCAACTTTGTACTTGGGATAAGAAGCCATTTCGCATACCTCCTTCATGCATTCACTACATCGCGCACTGCGTTCCCGGGAAACGAACAAGGGTGCCGGCAGAATCCTTCCGATTCTGTCCGACACCCTTGTCAGCTGATGCCCACATCGTACCCCGAAGACACTCCCCCGGCAATCAGTCCTTTTTTGAGAGCCATCAACCTGCGGTTGATGCCAGCGCTTTGCACGAAAGATCGGGCCGGCCTCTGTGAGCCTCGCCGAAAGAAATGGGGATTTTCATCCATTTTCGCAAACATGACGAAAAATTTTCCCGAATTTCTACGGAAACTGACCGTCCCCCTTGCTGGTTTCCCCTGTTTTCCCACCCGCAAATTTGCTAAAATAACTATCAAATCCGTACAAAAAGCAGAACAAGGAGCGGATACGCTGATGAAATTAAACGACGTGGTACAGGAGCTGATCGCCTCCAACGCGAGGGAGCAGTCCGTCAACACGGAATACAAGGAACGCGTCGACAAGATGTATGAGGACCTGGGGAGTGCGGTGATGAACCACTGGACCCCCACGGATGTGATCTGCGGCTTTAAGACGAGGCCCGGCAACTGCGAGCTCAACGGGGCGACGGAGCTGCCCGGCGGGGTGAACTTCACGATCTCCTCCCTCCAGGCCACCGCCTGCGAGCTCCTGCTCTATCACCGGAAGGCGCCGGAGCCCTACGCGGTGATCCAGATCCCCGACAGCTACCGGATCGGCAAGACCTGGTCCATCATGATCTTCGGCCTGAACGTCGAGGACTTCGAGTACGCCTATCGGCTGGACGGGCCCTACGATCCGGCAAGAGGCCTTCGCTTTGACAAGACCCGGATCATCCTGGACCCCTATGCCAAGGCAGTGGTGAGGCAGCGCAAGTGGGGCGAGCAGAAGACCGCCAACGGCTCCTACCGGGCCCGGGTGGTCAAGAACAACTTCCACTGGGACACCTCCCGCTTTCCGAACACCCCGATGGAGGACTCCATCATCTACGAGATGCACGTGCGGGGCTTTACCCGCCACCCCTCCAGCGGCGTCACCTATCCCGGGACCTTTGCGGGGATCATCGAGAAGATCCCCTATCTGAAGCAGCTGGGCGTGACCGCGGTGGAGCTGATGCCGATCTTTGAGTTCGATGAGGTGGCCTCCGGTCATATGTCCGGAAACGAGCACCTCTACGAGTACTGGGGCTACAACACCGTCGCCTTCTTTGCCCCCAACACGAGCTATGCTGCCTCCGCCGAGTACAACCGGGAGGGTCGAGAGCTCAAGGAGACGATCCAGCTCCTGAAAGAAAACGGGATTGAGGTCATCCTGGACGTCGTGTTCAACCACACGGCGGAGGGAAATGAGTTCGGCCCCTTCATCTCGTTTCGCGGCATCGACAACAACATCTACTACATGCTGACGCCGGACGGCCACTACTACAACTTCTCGGGCTGCGGCAACACCATGAACTGCAACCACCCGGTGGTGCAGCAGTTCATTGTGGACTGCCTGCGCTACTGGGTGACGCGCTACCACGTGGACGGCTTCCGCTTCGACCTCGCGAGCATTTTGGGGCGGGATGAGAACGGACGGCCCCTGGAGGATCCGCCTCTTCTAAAGCGCCTTGCCTACGATCCGATCCTCGGAAACGTGAAGCTCATCGCCGAGTCTTGGGACGCGGGCGGCATGTATCAGGTGGGGAGCTTCCCCGCCTACAACCGCTGGGCGGAGTGGAACGGCAAATACCGGGACACGATGCGGGACTTCTTAAAGGGAAACACCTGGTGCGCCCCGGAGGCGGCCCAGCGCATCACCGGGTCCCTGGACCTATACTACAGCGTCTACAAGGGCTACACCTCCAGTGTGAACTTCCTGACCTGTCACGACGGGTTCACGCTCTACGACCTGTACGCCTACAACAACAAGCACAACGAGAAGAACGGCTGGGGCAACACCGACGGTGCCAATGACAACCGCAGCTGGAACTGCGGGGCAGAAGGGGAGACAGACGACCCGAATGTCCTATCGCTGCGCTTCCGCATGATGCGAAACGCCATCACAACCCTCATGTGCTCCCGGGGAACTCCGATGATCCTCTCCGGGGATGAGTTTGCCAACAGCCAGTTCGGCAACAACAACAGCTACTGCCAGGACAACGAGATCAGCTGGCTCAACTGGGAGGATTTAGAGAAGAACCGGAAGTTCTTCGACTTCTACTGCGGCATGATCGCCTTTCGAAAGAGCCACCGGGTGATCTCCAGGGAGCTTCCGCCCGCCCAGTGCGGCCTTCCCAAGCTCTCCATCGGCGACAGCAATCCGGACAACCACAGCATCACCAGCAGCACGAGGACCCTGGGCGTCCTCTTTGCAGGGTACGATCCCACCAAGGGGGCGGACGATGTGGTGTACCTTGTCGTCAACCCTTACTGGGAGCCCGTCTCGGTCCGCCTCCCCGCCCTGCCCGCGGGGTACTGCTGGGGCATCTCCATCGACACGGCGGAGGAGGACCTCGCCAAGCAGTGTCGGGAGGAGCCTGCCTTTCTCTCACGGGTCGTCGTCAGCGTCCGGGAGCGGAGCGTCTGCGTCTTCGTGATGATGCAGGAGCATAAATCGTAAGCAGTTTGACCAGAAAGACCGCGCGCACAGATGACATTCTGTGCGCGCTTTTTGTTGGAATTGTTGTTGACAGGCACAGCCCTTGGTCTTAGAGTAATCACGTGAACAGGTAACATGTTAATCATACACATTCGCTGTAAGGAGAAATTGGAATGGAACTGGATACCACTTTGTTTGAAGCATCGCCGCTGGGGTTCAAGCTGAAACTCCTGCATGACCAGTTTGTGGCAGGCCGCAACGCGCAGCTCGAGGAGGAGGGCGTCACGGTGACCCAGCTGGGCATCCTCACCTATCTGGACCGGAACCGGGACCACCGCGTCCCCCAGAAGGAGCTCTCGGAGAAGCTCGGGGTGTCCCATCCCGCGATCAGCGGCACCGTCTACCGCCTGGAGGAGAAGGGCCTGATCTTCCGCACCGAGGACCCGGCCAACAAGCGCCAGAACTCCGTGCAGCTCACCGAGCGGGGCAACGCGCTGCTCGACACCGTCCGGAAAACCGACAGCAGAAAGAACGAACTCCTCTGCACGGGCTTTACGGAGGAGGAGAAGAAGGAGCTGGACAAGCTCCTGCTTCGCGTCTATGAAAATATGGCCGCCTGGAAAAAGAGCGTCGAGAATCAGGCCGACCCCACATGCTGAAAAAATCGCGTTCTACCTCGGCCCCTACCGGCGGGACGTCTTCTGGTCCCTCCTTTGCGATGGTGGGAGAGGTGGTCTGTGAGATGCTGATCCCGGCCCTGATGGGGCTTCTCGTGGACAACGGCATCTACCAGAGCGATCCCTCCTACGTCACCCACCTGGACGTTCTCATGCTCCTCGTGGCCGTGGGGGGCTTTTTTTTCGGCTGCGCGGGCTCCTACTTTGCCTCGAAGGCAAGTGCGGGCCTTGCGAAAAACCTGCGCAGGGAGATGTTCGTCAACATTCAGAAGTTCTCCTTCGCCAACATCGACCGCTTCAGCACCGCGGGTCTTGTGACGTCAATGACCCCGCCCCATAAAGGGACGGGGCTTGAATAACAGCCGTCAGGCTGTTGTTCAGGTCCGCTCCTTTATGAGAAAGAGTTGTTGAGCAGAGTCATGATACGTGTGTGCACCGGAGCTGACTCCAAGGCCCCCGCACTGCTTAAGCGTACCAAGACTATGGAAACTGTAAGATTCGGAAGTTATGCCTTACCGGAGACGGCTTCCGAATTCCATGTATGAACATGGATTCCATGATTTTTACGTAGCAGACAACACGACCCCCAGTGTATCCAGTATTTCCTGAGTCTCCTTCCTGATATGGGTCAGGTGCTGTGTCCCATTCGGGTCCGTGATTCTGCATATATCCTTCGTCATCAGGATTGCCTCCTTGGGAGTCAGCTTCTCGGACAGATGATGAACATTGATTGCATTGATCAGCCCATAGTAGTAAAGAAGACTGATGTGATTCAGAAATGCCAACCCGCGAAAGTACTCATCGTTGTGGGCGTGTGAAGCTTCCGCCCTGACACTGTTCTTCAGGTAATCAAAACACTCCTCAATGTCCCAGCGTTCCTTGTAATCCAGATATATCTCCTTTGGCACTGCGTCCAGATTACTGCAGAAACAGAAGTAACCCATACGGGGCTTTTTGGCCAGATCCATAGGGGTATTGGCAGATTCATCATAATCATCTTCGCACCGCTCAATGAAGTGTGCGTGCTCCTGTGCCCGCTGCTGTTCATCCATAAAGATGTAGATGTAGTCTCCGAGATTGCCGCTTTTCTGCTTGTGATACCAGATGGCACGGCCATGATAAGCAAAGGTTCCGTCGAACTTATCCAGACCTTCTCTTTCGAAGAACTCCTGCTTCACGGCCTTTGTGTTTTCCTGAAGCGGCAGAATGTATTTCAGGTGGCTTTCCATCAGGGCGGAAACGTTCTTTTTGGAGTAGAACCCCTTGTCTCCGAGAATGATGACATCCTTGCAGCCGGATCTTTGAACGACATCCAGAAACTCTGACTTGTCAACGATAGATCCCTGAATCACAACATAGAACAGCGGGCAGTGGGTATCCTTCTCGAAGACATAGAGCAGCCTTGCCTGGGGATCCCTTGAATGCTCTGCGTTGTACCCGGATGCAGCAAGTGAATCTCCAAAGTCCAGAAAGATTGACGTCCCATCAAACAGGAGAGTTGTGTTTTCGGTGATGTGAAGCCGCATAAACGACTCAGCACGTTCCTGCATAGTTCCCAAACGGAGGATAAACCTCTGTACCGTTCCTTCTGATATGGAAAGATCCGGAGCAAGATCGCTCAGGTAGGACTGTTCGAAGACCGACTGCAATACTCTGGCAGAGGCGACTCCTTCCACCAGTCGTAGAAGTGCAATCGTACGGATCTCCCGGTAGCAATCCGGGAAGCATTTCTTCAAATCCGTTTCGAGGTTTGGAGACAGCTGCGACAGCAGCTCATAGGCCCCGAAGGTCTTGGAGCGATATGTGACGGCTCCAGTGGCAGGTGGAAGCATACCATTCTGCTGCATAAGTTCAATTGCATAGCGGTTGGGAATGAATCCATCCTGTTCCGAGATCTTGCCAATGCACTTACCGGTTTTCTTCCGAGAGCGTTTGGTTACCCGGCTATACTCGGACGTGATCTGGTAAACATAGTAGTGATTATTAAGGAGCCGTATTTCACAAGCTCCGAACTGTGTAGGGCGCTGGTTCCGAATGGCTTCTGGTATGCTCATATCGGCCTCTGTAAATATACGTACATATATCCGTAATAGACGTATATTTTAGTCCTATATGAGCGCTAAATCAAACAATTTGGACCTCAAAATGAGCTCACAGAGCTGTTTTTGGAATCACTACTGACATAAAACCCAGTGCACGAAATTTTTCTGCACCGTATGGAGCATTTCTATCTACGCAAAAATGTGGGAAACCATGCTACACAGGTCATGTTAAGAAGGGGACCCTCTTCCTTACGGACGGAATTGAATGATACAGTCCTTACCGGGGACGGCACCAACCTCTCCCAGGGACAGCGCCAGCTCCTTGCCATCTCCCGGGCCGCGATTGCGGATCCCCCCGATCCTCATCCTCGATGAGGCGACGAGCTCCATCGACACGAGGACTGAGAAGATCGTCCAGAGCGGTATGGATTCCCTGATGAAGGGCCGAACCACCTTCGTCATCGCCCACCGGCTCTCCACGATCCGCAACAGCGACCGGATCCTGGTCCACGAGCACGGGCACATCATCGAGCGCGGCAGCCACGATGAGCTGCTATCCCAGAAGGGCCGGTACTACGAGCTCTGGACCGGGGAGAAGACAAACGCCTGAGAAATTTTGCCCACACAGACCGGAGAAAAAGTTGTAAGATAGGGAAAACGGTGTGAGGTGGGTTTATGGCAAATGGAAAGATCCTCGTCGTGGACGACGAGGCGAGAATGAGAAAACTGATCCGGGACTTTCTTGGAAAGGCCGGGTACACCGTGGCAGAGGCGGGAGACGGCCAGGAAGCGGTCGAGGTCTTCCGCAGGGAGGGCGACATCGCCTGCATCATCATGGACGTGATGATGCCCCGGATGGACGGCTACCAGGCGACCAAGGAGATCCGCAAGACCTCCCAGGTGCCGATCATCATGCTGACCGCCAAGAGCGAGGAGCAGGATGAGCTGCAGGGGTTTGAGCTGGGCATCGACGAGTACGTCACGAAGCCCTTCTCCCCCAAGACCCTGGTGGCAAGGGTGGACGCGATTCTCCGCAGGACCTCCGGCGAGGCCCAGGGAAACGGCGAGCCGGACCGGCTCGAGATCGCGGGCATCGTCATGGACAAGAAGGGCCACACGGTCACCATCGACGGCAAGCCCCTGGAGCTCTCCTTCAAGGAGTATGAGCTTTTGCAGTACTTCATGGAGAACAACGGGATCGCCCTCTCGCGGGACCGGATCCTCAACAATGTCTGGAACTACGACTACTTTGGTGACGCCAGAACGATCGACACGCACGTCAAGAAGCTCCGCAGCAAGATGGGAGACAAGGGCGAGCTGATCAAGACGATCTGGGGCATGGGCTACAAGTTTGAGGCCCCCACCGGGGAAGAGCCCAAGGAACAGAACTAACAAGATTAGACCAAGAGAGCATCTCCGCCGAGCGGCGGAGATGTTTTTTCTTGTGGGGCCTTAGAGTTTCGCTTCCCTGTCCCGGATGGTACAATCAAAGAAGAAACACAGGACCGGGCCAGGGGATATGGCCCGCAGCAAAAAGGAGTTGAGTGGAAAGATGAGAAAGAGAATGGTACAGATCATCCTGGCGGCACTGGCCGCCGGGACACTTGCGGTGACCGTGCCCACCGCGCTCCCCGGGAGCCGGGCAGAGGCTGCCTCCGTCCAGCTTGCCGGCGGCACCACCGTGGACGCAGTCGCGGTGGCGGGGATCGTCGCAGACGGCTGCACGGGGACTCTCCTCGTTTTGGATACCGAGATCGGGACGTTTCGGATCGTGCTGGATACAAACACCCAGTACGGCACGACCCAGTACCTGAACAAGGGCGCCATCATCCTGACGGACATCTACGCGGGAACGGACAACCAGTTCCACGCGGCGGACATCCAGATCAACACGGACAACGCGAAGAAGACGGGCTCTGTGGCGGTGGGGACCTCGGTCGCAAAGGCGGCCGCAGGCTCCACCACATCCTCCGGTACCACCGTGAAGGTGCAGCAGCAGACGACCCGGGTCTCCGGCGTTGTGGATGATGCCACCACCACAGACCTCTTGGTCCTCAAAACCAAGGACGGCACCATGAAGATCACCCTGGATGCCTCCACCGACATGTCCGACGGGAAGGTTCTGATCCCCGGCGGCACCTACAAGGTGGACATCTACCGCGGGGACGGGGACTACAACCACGCGGCCAAGATCATCGACACCTCGGACAACACCGTGGGCACCAACGCGGGCGTGAACACCGCCAAGACCTTCTCATATACCGGCACCGTCGTCTCCGGGACGAAGCAGAACAAGCTCCTCTTAAAGACCTCCGACGGCAGCACCCTGACGATCAAGATCGACTCCGGCACCGACACCTCCGCCTGCCACGTGCTGAAGGTGGGGCAGAAGGTCACCGCCACTGTGGCCTATGCCTCTGATGCCTACCTCCACGCGGTGCGCCTGACCGACAACACCAAGAAGGCGGTCACCGTCAAGGAGGGCTCCATGGGCGATGCGGGCATGCTGACCGGCCAGTCCACCGTGACCGTGCAGGGGACCGTGATGGCCGACTCCACCGATGACGTGATGCTCCTGTCCGTGAACGGGCAGACGATGCAGCTTCGCCTGGACTCCGGCTCCAAGGGGACGAACCTCTCCGCGATCGTGCCGGGCTTCTCCTACAGCGTAAGCCTCTACCTCGGAACCGACGGCTACAACCACGTGGCCACGATCACGAACCTTGCCGGGAACGACGCGGGCACCGGCAGCAACGTGAACAAGAACACGAAGACCTCCGTGACCGGCACGATCACCGAGGCCCGCTGCGGGTATGTGAAGCTCAAGGACAGCCAGGGAAGTGTCTGGACGATCCGCCTCGACACCACCACCGACACCTCCGCCTGCCGGATCCTGCGCACCGGGCGCAAGATCAAGGCCTCCTGCGCGCTGGGAACCGACGGCTACTGGCACGCCACCGCCCTGGCAAGGATGTAAACGCAAGACAAAAAACCGGTTTCCCTTTTGGGAAAACTGTGATAAAGAAGAAAAAGCAAAGGTGCAGTATCCTCCAGGGGATCCTGTACCTTTTTTGCGCACGGAGCTGTGCGTGAAAAAAATTTTCTTCCCGGCAAAATTTCAGACATATTTTTCTTTTTGATATTTTCTTTTGCGACCGCATACGGTAGAATGGGGATTTGAGGAACCTGTCCAAAAGAGACATTATAAACAGGACGACATTCATTCAATATTTTGGATTTCTGCGGCCTGCCATAACAGATCTGCATGGCATTTCGTTAGAATGACCAAATACGGAGGTGCGCCAGTTCGGCGCTTGATATATAGGCGGGTGAAAGTCCTGCCCCGGTAAAGCCTCAGCAGGCAGCCGGTACACAGCCTTGGAGCCAAAGCCGTGAGGTGAGGTTTAAGCGTAGGCAGTGGAGTGCGAGAACCGCAATGCGAAAGCGTGAAGCGATTCAGCCCCGTAAGTAATATCGAGCGGAAGTCGAGGTGTTCTCCTTCACCGCAGACAGCAAGAAACGGTCGCTATGCAAGACCGCGGAGATTCCGTCGGGGTCCCAGAGCGTGGTGAGCGCACAAATGTAGATCAAGCGTACCTGGGAGGTCTGTGCATTTCTGCGGACAGCAGTAAGGCCAAGCAAAGTCTTGTAAACGGAGCGCGGCTAACGAATACACAGAAGTCGGATCAGCCCATAGTAGCGTTGAAACCGTCGAAAGACGGTGGAGTCAAGGGGCTGACGAATCAACAATCGCCGGAGGCGAAGCATGTGGGGCACAGGAGGCCCAATAACACATGGCACAGGAACTGAAGGGGATAAGGTATCAGTCGGAGACATACCCGAGACTGACGACTCTTATCAACCGAATCAACGAAGAGAGCCTGAAGGAGGCACATCGGAGGCAGAAGACGGGCAAGGCGGCCGGGGTAGACGGCGTGACCAAGGAGATGTACGAAGAGAACCTCGATGAGAACATCAAGAATCTCGTAACGAGAATGAAGTCGTTCAAGTACATCCCCCAGCCGGTAAGAAGAACGTACATACCCAAGGCAAACGGCAAGCTGAGACCGCTCGGAATACCTGCGTACGAGGACAAGCTGGTTCAATGCGTAATGGCCGACATTCTGAACGAAGTCTATGAGCCGAGGTTTGCAGACTGCTCGTATGGATTTCGCCCGAAGCGCAGTGCTCATGACGTCGTGAGGTTCATCAACCAGACGGTAATGAAGGGCAAAGTGAACTACATCCTCGACGCCGACATCAAAGGTTTCTTCGACAATCTCGACCAGAAGTGGCTGATGAAGTTTCTCGAGCATGACATCGCTGACAAGAACTTCCTGCGGTATATTGGAAGGTTCCTGAAAGCAGGCGTCATGGAAGGGACAGAGCTGCAGGACAGCGACCGGGGTACTCCGCAGGGAGGCCTGATCTCACCAATACTTGCAAACGTGTACCTGCATTACGTACTCGATTTGTGGTATGAGATTGGTCTGAAGCCCAAGCTCAGGGGAGAAGTATACTACGTCAGATATGCTGACGACTTCCTCTTCCTGTTTCAGTACGAGAATGAGGCCCGCCTGGTCATGCAGGGATTGAGAAATCGGTTGAGCCGCTATGGACTGGAGCTCGCTCCGGACAAGACGAGAATACTACCGTTTGGGCGGTTCAAGGGCACAAAGGAGGACTTCACCTTTCTGGGATTCACGTTCTACAACACGAAAACCCGCGGCGGTAAATACCGGACCGGGATTAAGACCAGCAAGAAGAAGCTCAGCCAGAAGAAACAGACAGTCAAGGCGTGGCTTGCGACCAGGCTGACGAAGCCGGTGGCCGAAACAATGATGCTCATCGACAAGTCGTTGGCGGGACACTACAGCTATTACGGAGTCAATGGGAACTTTCACTCGATTCAGACCTTCTGGAAGTATGTGAAATATGCGACCTACAGGATGTTGAATCGGAGGGACCAAAAGGGGAAATTCAGGTATGACAAGTTTCTCCGTGTGTGGAGCTTCTACGTCAAGGAGCCGCACCTGACGAAGGATATCTGGGGTTGGAAACCGACGTTGGTTTGAAGAGCCGTATGCGGGAGAACCGCACGTACGGTTCTGTGAGGGGCAGTAGGCAAGCCTTTCACGATAATTGAGAAGGCGTTAGTTAAGAAACGGGTTGATAAGCGATCGCCTAGCATGAGACCACTAATACCTCACTTTGAGCTCGAGCTGGGTACACTCCTATCCGTGCTGTGTTGCATCATGTAACAAAGCATCACCTAGATTGCCTAAACACATACACTCACTTGCCGAGTATGTGACTATAAATAACAAGATAGGCATTATGCGGAGAAGAAAAGAGCTCCAAATGGGGATTCTATATCTTCATCGGACATTATCGCGTCGAGAGTTCACCATGGAGGTTGTGGTATGGAACCCATCAACCCGGTTCTTTACTAACGCCATTGAGAAAGGAGTGTCGAGACTGTCTACTCGACGAGAATATGATACGATTTGGCACAGGCGGCTGGCGCGCCGTCATCGGAGAGGAGTTCACGCGCTGGAACCTGGAGCTTTTAGCCCAGGCGATGTGCGACAAGATGAAGGCCGAGGGCGTCTCGGACGCGGGCATGGTGATCGGGTACGACCGGCGCTTTCTCTCCAAGGAGGCCATGCAGTGGATGGCCCGGGTCTTTGCCGCGAACGGCATCAAGACGTGCCTCATCAACCGCTCCTGCCCGACGCCGGTGGCGATGTTCTACACGATGACCCACGACCTGCCCTACGGCATGATGGTCACCGCCTCCCACAACCCCGCCACTTACAACGGCGTGAAGGTCTTCACCAGGGGCGGCCGGGACGCGGACGAGACCGTGACCGCAGACATCGAGAAATATGCACAGAAGATTGAGGACAAAAAGCTGGAGGCGCTGAAGGCGGGAACCGACTTCACAATCCCCTCGCTCCTCTACCAGGACGCGGTGGCCCAGGGCCTCATCCAGGAGATCTACCCCTTCAACGAGTATCTCGACAGCATCCTGTCGGTGATCGACGCAAAGAAGATCCGCAACGCGGACCTTCGGATCGCCCTGGACCCGATGTACGGCGTCAGCGAGACCTCGATCAAGACGATCCTCATCACCGCACGGTGCGAGGTGTACACGATCCACGGAAACCACGACACGCTCTTTGGCGGCAAGCTCCCCGCCCCGAATGAGAAGGCGATGGGTCCTTTGTCCACCGTGGTGACCGACGGGCACTTCGACATCGGCATTGCCACCGACGGCGACGCGGACCGGATCGGCGTCATCGACGACCTGGGCCGGTACCTCTCCCCGAACGACCTTCTGGTGGTGCTCTACTACTACCTGGAGAAGTACAAGGGCCTGCACGGACCGGCGGTGCGCAACATCTGCACCACCCACCGGCTGGACAAGCTGGCGGCGATGTTCGGCGAGACCTGCTACGAGGTCCCGGTCGGCTTCAAGTGGATCTCCTCGAAGATGACCGAGTCCAACGCTCTGATCGGCGGCGAGTCCTCCGGCGGCCTCTCGATAAGGGGCCACATCCACGGCAAGGACGGCGTCTACGCGGCGGCGCTCCTCGCGGAGATGCTGGCGGTGACCGGAAAGCCGATGAGCAAGATCATGGAGGACATCGAGACGGAGGTCGGAAAGACCGCCTTTGTCGAGAACAACTACCGCTTCCGCAAGGAGGACAAGCCCCGGTACCTCAAGACCATCATGGAGGACCGCTTTGTTCCGACCCTTCCCTATGCAATCGACCACATCTCGTACCTGGACGGCTGCAAGGTCTACTTCGAAAACGGAGGCTGGGTCTCCATCCGCTTCTCCGGCACGGAGCCGCTGCTGCGCGTATTCTCGGAGATGCCGGAGAAAGAACAGGCAGACACCGTCTGCCAGATTTACAAGGACGCGCTGCATCTGGGCAGCTGATCCGTCCTTCCCCAACTGTCAAGGGAAGTCCCGGAGGACCAAAATAAAGCGCCGGATCATCACATAAGGAGCTTCCTGTATGCTTCAAAGTGTAGATCAGGTTTGACATAAAAAGATACCTCGCGGTACATTGATACTACTTATCAACCCGGACGGTTATAAGAATCTAATGTACGAGAGGTATCTACCATGAATCGTAACGCACACGCATCAAAAAAGCAAACATCTAAGAAGTCGGCACCAAACGAAAGGAGACGTGGAAAAGAAGAACAAGCGGAGTTCGTCAAGAAACGCGAAGAGATCATCAAAGGACTGCAGGCGCACTCCTGGAAAGATCTCGAAGTCGGACGCAAATTCAGACGTAACGAAAAACTCGATCTGATCACGGCAGATTCAGTGATCGTCGGCTGTGATATCGGAAGCGTCAAGCACTTTATCCGGGCTATTGATGCTCAGGGCAGAGCTCTCACCAGCAAGCCATTTTCCTTCGATAACGACGAAGAAGGCTTTAAGGCTGCCTATGACTGGATGGTCGGAATCGCGGCACAGAACGATAAGACGCAGATTGTTCTGGCGATGGAACCTACGGGCCATTACTGGTTTTGCTTCGCTGCCTGGTGTACCTCGCATGGAATAACCGTCGTGCAGGTTAACCCTTAGGATCTGCGCGTAAATAAATTAATCAATATATTGCGATTTCATCTCCTATTTCGTATTATGGGTGCATGAGCGATGAAGATATCCTTAAAAAGCGAATAACCGGTGTCATGTCCCTCCTTAATGAGAAGCAGAGGAGGCAGTATCTTGCCTATGAAGCTGAGTCCCTCGGACGCGGTGGCATTTCAAAAGTCAGCCAATTATCAGGTGCGAACAGGAATACGATTGCCGTTGGATTGAAGGAAATTCATTCCGGGAATCCAGAGGCTGATCGTGAAATCCAGCAGGAGGATTCCGGACGCATCCGTAAAAAGGGTGCCGGAAGAAAACCAATTACGAAATCTCAGCCGGGTATTGAAGAGGCTCTGCTGAAGCTGGTAGAGAACGACAGCTATGGCAATCCCGAGACTCCTCTTCTCTGGACATCCAAAAGTACACGGCAACTGGCTCAGGAGCTCACAGAGCAGGGATATCAGATCGGCCCTACTTCGGTCCGCGAGTTACTGGCCGTAAATGGGTACAGCCTGCAACAAAATCAGAAAAACAAGCAGGTTGGCGAGCCATCGCCGGACCGGGATGCCCAATTCAGACATATCAATGAGACCTGCCTGGCCTACATGACCAACGATGAACCAGTGATTTCCATCGACTGTAAGAAAAAGGAAAACATCGGCAATTTCAACAACAATGGTGTCGAATATACTCCAAAAGGCACCCCTACACAGGTATTGGATCACGATTTTCCGCTGCCTGAGAAAGGCAAGGCAATTCCATATGGTGTTTATGATCTCTCACAAAACGAAGGTTTCGTAAATGTTGGTATCACCTCAGATACTGCAGAATTTGCGGTAGCCTCCATACGTATGTGGTGGGAGGAAATGGGCAAAACACGGTATCCAAATGCAACTAAACTTTATATCACAGCAGACGGTGGCGGCAGTAACGGAAGCCGTAATCGCCTGTTTAAGGTCGAATTGCAAAAGCTCGTAAACGAGATAGGTATTCCGATAGAGGTTTCCCACTTCCCACCAGGAACATCAAAATGGAACAAGATTGAGCACCGCATGTTCAGCCAGATCAGCAAAAACTGGCGCGGCAGGCCGTTGGAAACACTGGCTGTCATCATAAACCTTATAGCGAATACAACAACAGAAAAAGGTCTTGTGATCAAGTGCGGGCTTGATTCCGGTACGTACACGACTGGGATCAAGGTCACAGATGAGGAGCTGGGACAAGTGAACATCATTCGTAATGCGTTTCGGGGAGACTGGAATTATGTCATCGCTCCAGCTATTTATTCCCAGTAGAATACGCATGAGTTAATTGCGCGCAGTTTCTTATGCGGTAAAAGCAACAAAGGAGATCCAGGACAACAGCCAGCTGAAGAGTGACCGCAAAGACCCTGGAGTAATCGCAGAACTGGCCAAAAACGGCAATTATTCGGTACCGTACATTGCTGAAGGAACTTATGCTTCACTCCGTGAGCTGGAGCTTTTCCGTGAGCGTGTCATGGAAGATAGGGTCCGCGACAACAACAGGCTCTGCCAGGAAATGGACAAATACTTCCCGGAATACAGGCGCATCTACAAGGACGTAGATATGGTATTCAGCCTTGCAGTCCTGGCGAAAGCTCCTCTTCCCGAAGACATAGTCAGAATCGGAGAAGATGGGATCAGAGCTCTCTGGCACAGCGAGAAGCTGCGTGGCCGCGGATACAGTAAGGCTGCAGAGCTCCTTGAGAAGGCCCAACAGAGTGTTGGTTTAAGAGTGGGACAGGTCCAGGCCAGGATGTCCATACAGTACCTTGTGAGGTCAATCCGGGACAAAGACACATGCCTTGCTGAAATAGATGACGAGATCACGAAACTGGCAAAATCGATTGGCGTTAGTTAAGAAACGGGTTGATAAGCGATCGCCTAGCATGAGACCACTAATCCCTCACTTTGAGCTCGAGCTGGGTACACTTCTATCCGTGCTGTGTTGCATCATGTAACAAAGTATCACCTAGATTGCCTAAAAGCATACACCTACTTGCCGAGCATGTGACTATAAATAACAAGATAGGCATTATGCAGAGAAGAAAAGAGCTCCAAATGGGGATTCTATATCTTCATCAGACATTATCGCGTCGAGAGTTCACCATGGAGGTTGTGGTATGGAACCCATCAACCCGGTTCTTTACTAACGCCAATCGATTCAATACGTTGATAAGCTCCAAGCGATTCCTGGACTTGGAGAACGCATCATTTCCGGAATCCTGTCCGAAATCGGTGATCTGACCCGCTTTGACGATGTTAAAGGGATCCAGAAGTACAGCGGTCTTGGGCTGGTCTCTGAAAGCTCCGGAAAGCACAATGGCGAGACGCATATCAGCCACAGAGGACGCAAGAGACTCAGATACTGGCTGTACATAGGTGCTAAGAGTGTAGTGGCACATTCCCGTGAGTTTGCGGAGCTGCATGCGTACTACACGACCAGAGATGAGAATCCGCTAAAGAAGATGCAGTCGCTGATGGTGATCGCATGCAAACTCCTGAGGATCATTTACGTGGTTCTAACGAAGGGGGTGGACTATGACCCGCATAAGATGCTTGGGGACATTGTGAGGCCCGAGAACACGAAAAACAAGGCGAAAGGAGCTGCTGTAGCGTGAACATATCAGCACATGGCGGAACAAGCCATCAGAGAGGGCGGAGGGCTGGCCTTCGGTAAAGTTATGCAGCACATCATGGTTCCAGCACCCTGCCAGATCCCGGATTGAGGATCTGAGACCTGGCAGGGCTCTGGAATCGACAGAGTTCTAAACCAGTAGGGGAAGACAGGCGGCAGTGTTGCGCCAGCTGTTCAAACAGCTCTGTTGTCCGATCCGAACCGGTCTGGTAGCAGTATCAAACAAATAAGAGCTGTAGTCGGCAGGAAGTTTTTTCCATGGGGCATGACCCCGTAGCCAAGCTTTGCCGACACCCGGTGTATGACAGGTGGGACGAAGGAAGTTGTGGACGTCAGAGTATCTCTGATGATCCCGGTAGACATGGGAGGTTCACCTCATAGATCATTCAGGGTATAAGAAGGCCTTTATAAAAGTAAAGGTGCTTTATTTCCTGTACGAACTTTTGGACAGAACGCTCCAATCCTTCTCTGGAATACACCCCTTGGCTCTTATTCGTTCAGTACCGCGAGGTTAAAAAGCCTTGATTTAATGAAGGAAAATCCCTTGACACAATAGGGAGGAAATGATATGAAAAAGGAGCTCGTCACCATGACCCTTGCGGCAGCGATGACCGCCGCCGCACTCGCAGGATGCGGAAGTTCCTCATCTTCGTCCTCGTCCGCTGATTCGGCTGCCACCACGGCGGCAACGCAGGCGGCCACCGCCGCAGCGACCGAGGCTGCCGCTGCCTCCACCGAGGCCCCTGCCGCCACCGGCGATCAGGTCACCCTGAACGTCATCGCGGCCCAGTACGGCCAGAACACCGCCAGCTGGTGGGCAGACTTCCAGAAGGAGTTCAACGAGGCAAATCCTGGGATCAATCTGAACGTGGAAGTCGTCTCCTGGAATGACATCTACACCGTCGTCAACACGAGAATCGCAAACGGGCAGGCACCGGACATCCTCAACATCGACGTTTTTGCGGACTTCGTGGCAGATGACCTTCTGGTCCCCGCCTCCGAGTACACCTCCGATGAGGTCTACAACAAGCTATATCCGTCCTTCCTGGAGCAGTCCGACATCGACGGCACAATCTGGGCAATCCCGGATCTGGCCTCCGCAAGAGCCCTCTACTACAACAAGGACATCCTGGATGCTGCGGGCGTCGACGTTCCCACCACCTGGGACGAGCTCGAGGATGCCTGCGCGAAGATCAAGGCCTATGACAGCTCCATCTACCCTTGGGGCATCGACATGACCACCGATGAGGGACAGGCTGCATTCGCGTACTACACCTGGAACAACGGCGGCGGCTTCGTCGACGACGACAACAAGTGGGCGCTCAACAGTGACAAGAACGTCGAGGCAGTCCAGTTCGAGATGGATCTGTACAACAAGGGCTACACCAACTCCGATCCCGCCAACGAGACCCGGTATGATCTCCAGGATATGTTCGGAGCCGGCCAGCTGGCCATGGTCATCGGACCCAACTCGATCCCGACCTACATCTCCGACGGCGGCTACTCCGTGAACTACGGCGTCGCAGCAATCCCGAACAACAGCACCGGCGAGTCGGTCTCCGCAGGCGTCATGGATCGCTTCATGGTCTTCGATTCCGACGACATCGACAGCAAGCTCGACTCGATCAAGACCTTCTTCGACTATTTCTACGATGATGACCGCTACACCGCATGGGTCGAGATGGAGGGCTTCCTGCCCGCCACCACCACCGGCGGCGAGACCCTGGCAGCCAAGGATCCCGACATGGCGAACTGGATTGACATCCTCTCGAACTGCAAGTTCTACCCGACCGCAAAGTCCGAGTGGGCAGATGTGAAGCAGGGCGTCATCGACGTCGAGCAGCAGGCCCTTCTGGGAGGCGACGTACAGGAGCTTCTCGACAACCTGCAGTCTGAAATCACCGCAGTAGAAGAGTAAACCGATAGTCGCTGCCCCCTGGGGCAGCACAGCAGGGCGGCGGGATACGACCGACCGCCCTGTTTTTGTCAGGATGGAACAGGAGGAAACACCTTGCGCAAGAAAACATGGAAACGCGTTTCACCCTATATCTGGATCCTTCCCAGCTG
The DNA here is from genome assembly GCA_022483465.1 of Lachnospiraceae bacterium. Taxonomy (GTDB): domain Bacteria; phylum Bacillota; class Clostridia; order Lachnospirales; family Lachnospiraceae; genus CAG-791. The sequence continues at coordinate 172,276 of JAKVNF010000002.1, forward strand.
CGTGCTGATGGCGATTTTCATTGTCGTCCCCATCTTTTACGTGTTCCGGATGGCCTTCAGCAGGGTGACCAAGGCGGGCCTGATCAAGGAGCTCTCGGGCTTTGGCAACTTTGCCCGGGTGTTCGCCACCCCGGCCTTTGGCACGGTCCTGTGGAACACCGTGGTCTGGACCGTTGCGGTGGTGGGCATCTCCACCGTGCTCGGCTTCATCCTGGCCCTGATCCTGAACAACAAGTTCCGGGGACGCAAGATCGTCCGGCGAAATCGAGACGATTTACGAAAGAGATAAGTTTACGGGTTCCACCACTAAGGTTAGACGCCAGACATTAATGCCTTTACGGACAATCGGCACATATAGCAATACGGGGTGGCCGCTATTCCGACCCCGCCAATCCCCTCCTCGTGCTCTGTAGTGTATCGGCTTCTAACCAGATAATATCAGATAACATAATGGTTGCGGAAGGCATTATCTGAATATTTTTGGCCCTTTCACTTTTTTTGTGGGATGAGCCCTTCCTGACCGTCTCCGAGGTCCTCTGCCCCCGGTCCTCCACAGGTGCCCTCTGCTCTCCGTGTATCTGTACTCCCGGGCGGACCGTGGGAGCATCGCCGAGGGGCCCACGGTCTCGGAACAGCGTTCTCCATCAGATCCGCTTGTACGGATTTCTGGATGCATCCATGATCTTTAGGAAAAAGTACTCATCATCTGGAAGGCCATAGGCTTTCCTGCGGATGACCTTGATGTGTGCGTTGATCCCCTCTATCTTCCCGGAGCTGATCGGACAGAGCCCGTATCCCACAATGCCGTCAAAGTGGTTCTCAATGAGCCTGGCAAACCAGAGAAAGTGCTCATTTTTCGTGCCCCTGCACCAGTCGATGATATCTGTAAACTTCTCGATCATCGTCGCCTGATTGGCTGAGGCATATGCTTCCTGCATGGCCTGCTTGATCAGATCACAGGTGAACAGCAGCTTGTTCGAGTTGATGATGTCGTCGTATCGCCGCTCGAAATCGTCATGGGTATGCCTGTAATCGGTCGTACCGAAGATCGCAGATCCCTTGCGGCACACCTTGCCCTCACGGGCTTCCTGATCGTGTTTCTGCAGGGACTCCCTGCTGGCACAGAGTATCTTCCTTGACCCCTTCAGGATAGCAGCTTCCTCGACCAGGCCTTCCTTCTTCAGGCGGATCTGTTCCTCCTTCCGAACCTCGGCAATGACCTTCTCGTTGAAGTTCTTGACGATGTGGAAATGATCATAAACGATCTGGATCCAACCGCATTTTGCCTTGAAAGCCTCCTGGAAGTCGCTGTTCATATCCATGGCAACGGCCTCTACATGATGCATCCAGTCGTCACCCACCAGCTCCATGAATTCTTCTACAACGGCCTTTGTTTTGCCTGCTCGGATGAACAGCACCGCACCGGTTATCAGGTCTATGATGTGCGTCGCATATTTGTGTCCGTTATGCAGCTTGAACTCGTCAATGGCAAGATACCTTGCATAGGCGGCAGGCTTTTTGAGCTTGCCATTCTCATCCGCGTAAAGACTCTTCAGACGCTTAAGATCGATCTTCTTGATCGTATTGATGTTGACGCCAGTAATGATTGCCGTGTCCGTAAGGGTAAATTCATCCATAGAAAGATAGCGAATGATCAGCTGCTCAAGCTCCTTTGTAATCATCGAATCATCTGCCTTGAACGCGACATCCGGTGTGATGGTCTTGCCACAGAGATTGCATCTCCACTGGTACTTGTCGCACTCAATGATGGTTTGGCATGCCTGAAAGGGAATGTGTTTGATCTTCGTGTGGTAGGTCTGATTCTTGTACATTCTGCGCCCGCAGCAAGAGCATACAGGATGGTCCAGCTGGTCCAATTTACCGCGCAGAATATAAGCCCTTTTAAAGGTATTGGCGTTAGTAAGAAAACGGGTTGATAAGCAATAAGTGCATCTTGTAGTCATCAAATTGCAAGCAGATTGAGCTCCTTAACATCTCCATAATGGTGTACCTTCTTGGGATTCCTGGATGCAAAGAGAGCGTCCGCAAGTTCCCCAATCGTGGTCCTCTGCCTGTACGCTGCCCGGAATACGAGGTTGTAACGGTTCAAATACTTGGTAGCCACGCCGCGATATTCGATATAGCGGTGCTTGATAAAGGAGTGAAGGTTGTTCACAGTGTTCAGATTGAAGAAACTTGCCGACTCCTTCTTCACATTCATGACCGTGATTCCCAGGATCTTGCCCAGTCTTGGATACACATTCATGCCGTCCGTCAGGAAAAGTGTTCCCTTCTGGACATGACCAGTATAGATATCAACAACATCCGCACTGGAAGGCCTTGCCCGGTTCTCGGATTTCACGATCAGATCGCCAGTCTTGCGCTGTACTGCGGTGCAGATACAGATCTGCTCGTCTGAAAGGCCGCGTTTGGATGCGGGAGTGCCACGCTTGCGGGGCTTTCGACTGGCATCAGGGCCAAATTTCGTACCTTTTTTGGACTCCGGAACGTAGGTTTCATCCGCTTCCACGACATCTTCCACCGTGGCTGGCTGCTCCACCTGCATGTCCTCGAGAGCAAGCATGATCTTATGCCGCATGAAGAACAGACTGCTATGGCTGATCTTGCATCCATGGCTGGCAAGTGACTTGACCGTCTTATCCAGAGAGGTCCCCCTGAGCGTCTCTTCCAGAACCTTGGTCCAGATCTCAGTACCAAAGTGTGAGCCTGAGAGCAAAGTGTTGCTCGTTGTAACAAATGACGTTCCACATTGCCTGCAGATGTATGCCTGTTTTCCATGTTTGTGTCCATTCCTAACAACATGAGCATTGGAATGGCAGATCGGACAATCCAAACGGGGAGCAATCATCTTCTTCGGAGAAGAGGTTGCACTCTCATGGGAGAAGCCCTCCATGAGCTTGTTAACAAGAAGAATCAGGTCGTCCCTGGAAAGATCTCTGGCTTCGGTCAGTATGCGCTCAATGCAGCTCATAGTCTTGCCCTCCTGGCAAGACTATTGTAGTTCAAGTTAGAGAAGGCCGTTGTACAGCAGAATGTACAAAACGGCATATTTTATACTTCTGCTAAAATGCTTTGGAGCTTATCAACCCGTTTTCTTACTAACGCCAAGGTATTCTCACTCAGTTTGCTCTTCCGCATGGAGTGGAAGGGCCTGACGTCTCGAATAGGAACCTCTTCAACGCTCTCCTGATGGAACCCCGTCAGGTGGCTTGGGAACATCAGATAGTCATTTTGAGTCCGGGCAGCAAAAGACATTTGCCCATTCGCCTCGGTGTATGTATAATTCTGATTCATAAGAGGTTTCCTTTTTATCCCGTATTGCATATCTTGGTCGACGTGCAATCGAGATGATATCAGGAAATCTCTTTTTGTAAATAGAAGATATTCTCTATAGGTTGCCTTCTTTTAGTGCATCACACAAGAAAAATGAAAGACCCATATTTTTCATGCAACATCGGTGTCTTTCACAGAAAGGCGGTTTATAGCAATGAAGCCATTGACAAGAAATGCACTGGAGCGCGCCGGGGCGGCGTTTGCCTTTGAGGGCACGATCCAGGACACGAAGAGCAACGAATCCGGCCACATCAATGACACCGTGGAGGTAAAGACCGTCGATGCCGCAGGCAGCGCGCACCACTACATCCTGCAGCGGATCAACACGGATGTCTTTGTGAACCCGAAGGAGCTCATGGAGAACATCTGCCGGATCACGAGCTTTATGAAGGAGAAGATCGAGGCGGAGGGGGGTGATCCCCTGCGGGAGACCCTGACGGTGGTCCCCACCAAAGACGGCGCCTCCTGCTATCTCGATGAAGACGGCAATGCCTTCCGGGCCTACCTCTTTATCGAGAACGCGGTCTGCTACGACACGCCGACGCACACCGCGCTCTTTCGGGCGAGCGGCCTCGCCTTCGGTCACTTCCTGGACCTCCTCTCGGACTATCCCGCAAAGGAGCTCCATGAGACCATCCCGAACTTCCACAACACCGCCAAGCGCTACGCGGACTTTCTGGAGGCGCAGGAGAGGGATGCGGCGGGCAGAAAGAAGGAGGTGGAAGAGGAGATCGCCTTCTTGAAGCGGCGCGCCTTCTACGCCCACGCCTTCGACGAGGCCCTGGCCGAGGGAAACCTTCCCCTTCGGGTCACCCACAACGACGCCAAGCTCTCCAACGTCATGTTTGATAAGACGACCGGAAAGGCCCTCTGCGTCATCGACCTCGACACCATCATGCCGGGACTTTCGGTTTTGGACTTTGGCGATGCGATCCGCTTCGGCGCCTCCACGGCGGCGGAGGATGAGCCCGATCTGACCAAAGTTCGGCTGGACCTCGACCGGTACCACGCCTTTTTGGAGGGGTACCTTGCGGGCTGCGCTGGCAAGCTGACCAAACCGGAGGAGGACTTTCTTCCCCTCGGTGCCAAGGTCATCACCTTTGAGCAGGCCCTTCGGTTTCTCGGTGACTACTTAAACGGCGATGTCTACTACCACACGGAGCGCCCCGGCCAGAACCTGGACCGCACAAGGACCCAGATCCGGCTCCTGGAGCAGATGGAAAAGCTCCTCTGAATCGAATAGCAAACAGAAAGAACGAGCCATCCGCAGATTGCATTCCGCGGATGGCTCGTTTGCGTTTCGTATCGTCTTTTATTCCGCCCTGGCCGGCGACGTCCTGGTGAGATTCTTCAGCCACTTGTACTTGCGGAAGTGGTACATCACCCAGGGGATTTTGCCCACCTCATCGAGACAGGTGCAGGCGTACACGGCCAGCACTGGCCAGTGAAAGACGAACGCGCCCAAAAGGGCAGTTGGAATCGCGATGCACCACATGCAGACCGCGAGGGAGTAGATGTCAAACTTGGTGTCCCCGCCGCCGTCAAAGATGCCGTTGATGATGACCGTGTTGACACAGCGCCCGATCATGTAGAAGCCCGTGACAATGAGCATCCCGACGAGCAGCTGCTGGGCCGCTGGTGTGAGCTTGTAGAAGCGCAGCACCAAAGGAATCACGGCGATCACCACAAAACAGGTCACGATCCCGATAAGAAAGGCGATCTTCATCAGCCGCTGCCCGTAGTCCTTTGCCGTGTCGAGCTTTCCCTGTCCCAGCTCATTCCCCAGAAGGACCGAGCCCGCACCGGCAACGCCGTTGCACATGCAGCAGGTGAGATCCCGGACGACCGCCGCCACGGAGTTTGCCGCCGCGGCATCCTGCCCAAGATGCCCCATGATCGCCGTGTAGGAGGTAAAACCGATGCCCCAGAGAAGCGAGGCGCCGAGGATCGGCAGGGAGATCCGGACAAAGTCTTTGGAGAGCAGGGGATTTCTGTGGAAAAACCTCGCAAGGTTCGGATGCAGGTACCCCTTTCTCATCGAGGCGAGAACTGACCAGGTAAGCTCCAGGACGCGGGAGAGGAGCGTTGCCAGGGCAGCGCCCCTTGCGCCCATCGACGGTGCGCCGAGAAGGCCGAAGATGAAGACCGTGTTGAGGCCGATGTTGGCAACGACCGCCACACTCGAGACCAGGGCGCTGGCGCCGGCGTGCTCTGAGATCTTCATCATCACCAGGTACACCTGGGAGATGCCGGTCAGAAGGTAGGACCAGCCCGCAATCTGCAGGTAGGCGCAGCCGATCTCGGCCAGCGTCGGGTCATTGGTGAAGAACTGCATCAGCACCTGGGGCGCCAGGATGCAGGCAAGGCCGAAGACCAGGTCCACCACAAGGCACAGGCGCAGCATCATGTTGAAGATGTCGTCCAGAGAGTCCCGGTCGCGGATTCCCCAGTACTGGGCGCCCAGAATCAGGCCCGTCGAGGTGACGGCGGACAGAAACATGTTCATGACGAACTGGATCTGGGTGGCCAGGGACACCGCCGACATGGAGTTCTGGTCGAGCCGCCCCAGCATGATCGCATCCGCCGCGGCCACTGCGGCCAGCATCAGGCTCTGCAGCGCCATGGGGAGCGTCAGGGTGATCAGCTTGTGGTTGAAGATCTTATCGGAAAACAGTCCACCCTGTCTTCCTGTTTTGGCTGCAGATTGACGCATCAAACATTCCCTCCCTATCATACTCGTGGAAGTATATCCGCTTTGACCGGTTCCCGGCAAGCGTCAATCCTGCCCTTTTTGCGGCGGATTTTGGCCTACAGCTCCCGGATGCCCTCCTGATCCTGGATGCTGCGGCTGTAGAGGGACTGGTCCACCCCGGTTCGGATGAGGCTTCCCTCCGGCCAGCTGCTCCCGCGGCGCAGCTCCCCCGGCGTGCAGCCGTAGGACTCCCGGAAGAGCTTCCGAAACAGCTTGTAGTTGGTAAAGCCGTTGCGCTCCAGGATCCTTGCCAGGGAGAGGTCCGTGTGCAGAAGATCGTCGTAGATGTGGGTGAGCCGGATCCCCGCCAGGTAGTCCAGGTAGGTCATCCCCATGAGGCGCTTGAACTTGCGGCAGAAGTACTCCTCCTGCAGGTGCAGAACCCCCGCCGCCTCGGCGAGGGAGATGTGGCTCTGATAGTGCTCCTTCGTGTAGTCGAGGACGGGATAGAGGGAGGCGATCTCCCCGGACTCCTTCTCCCGCTTGCCGGGGAAGGGAACCCGGAAGTTGTGGTAGAGCTCGTAGAGGACCTCGAAGAGAAGCGAGGTAAAGCGCAGGTTCCCGCCCTCCGGGGAGAGCTCCTTCACAAGCGCCATGTTCTCGAGGACCGCGGAGAGCTGCAAGAGCTTTGTACGGTGCCTTGGATCCGTGCTGTGGGTATCCATGTCAAACCAGCACGCCGAGAAGTCCGGGATGTAGCGCTCCATGAACTGCTTGGGAAACTCCATCAAAATCGAGTCATTCCCGGGGCTTCCGTTGGTGGCGTGCACCTCCCCGGAGTTGACGATCAGAAAATCCCCTGCGGTGAGCCGGGTCCACCTGCCGCCAAGCTGAAAGAGGAGTGCCCCTTTGGTGAGATAGACCAGCTCCACAGCGTCGTGCCAGTGGGCTCCCACGACATCGTGGGAGTTTGTAAAGATCAGAAACGACACATCCCTGCCCCCCGCGGGCTGGATGAGTTCATGCCGATAGTCTTTTTTGCTCAATGCCGTGACCTCCCTTCCCCTTCCATCATACCAGACGGGGAAGAACCAGAAAAGTCAAAATTGACCTATGTTTTGCATAGAATCCGGTCTGTCACAGATAGGGACAACTCAGTAACATATTGTCCGAATCAAAGACCAAAGCCACAAAAGGAGAGCAGAATGGAACGGGTAAACGGCGTCAATTTCGGCAACTGGCTGGTGCTGGAGAAGTGGATGAATCCGGCACTCTTTGCGGGGACCAAGGCGGAGGATGAGTACTGGCTCGCCCAGGATCTGCCGCAGGAAGTCTACGAGGCAAGAATCAAAATCCACCGCAGCGAGTACATCACGGAGCGGGACTTCGTGACCATCGCCTCCTGGGGCCTCAACACGATCCGGATCCCGATTCCCTACTTTGTCTTCGGCGACCGGCCGCCGTTCCTTGGCTGCATCGAGGAACTCGACAAGGCCTTTGCCTGGGCGGAGCGCTACGGCCTGAAGATCCTTCTTGACCTCCACACGGCCCCCGGCTCCCAGAACGGCTTTGACAACGGCGGCCTCTCCGGGGTTGTGACCTTCGGCCAGGACGAGAAGGAGGTCGAGTTTGTCCTCTCGGTGTTGGAGCGGCTTGCCGAGCGCTACGGAAAGCGCCCTGGCCTTTGGGGGATTGAGCCCCTCAACGAGCCCCTGACCGAGGGCATCTACGACGCCTCCCAGGTGGAAAAGCGGTACCCCGCAAGGGATCCGAAGATGGCCTCCCACAACAAGCCCATCAGCTTCTCCTTCCTTGAGGACTTCTACACGAGGGCCTATGAGCGAATCCGCCCGCATCTTGCCGCTGACAAGGTCGTTCTCCTTCACGACGGCTTCTCCCTCCTTCGCTGGCAGAGCTTCTTCAAAAAGAGCGGCTTCGCAAACGTGGCCCTCGACACCCACCAGTACCTGATGATGGCGGAGATGGCGGGCTGCCCCCAGACGGTGGAGGGGTACAAGGACTACATCAAGGAGCACTACGAGAAGGACATCGCAGCTGTCCAGGCCTATGTGCCCGTCATCTGCGGCGAGTGGTGCCTGTTCAATTCCCTCGCCGTCGGCATCGACACCCACGGCGGGCAGACCGTGCTAAACGGCGTTGCGGGTGCCGCGAAGGAGTCCTTCACAAAAGAGGAGAAGCGGGCAATCTACCGGGAACTCGCGGATGCCTCCCTGAAGGCCTGGAACCGGGGGAGCGGCCAGTTCTACTGGAGCTACAAGCTCCTGACCGACACCGTGAACGAGGCGGGCTGGATCGGCTGGGATGCCTGGGACCTGGGAAGATGCGTTGACTTTGGCTGGTACCCGGTGGCACGGGCCTGAAACGGTCAGATGAGCGTATTGCCGGACAGAGATGGAAACCTGTCCGTGCTAAGGCCGCGAAGCGGCCCTGGAGGAAAACATGGTAAAGACAGACAAGAGAGTACACACTGCAACCGCGGTGAAGGATCCGAATGTAAAGCTCAGCTTCCTGGAGCGCCTGGGGTACGGCGCCGGGGACTATGCGGGGAACCTGGTCTATTCCGCGATCAGCGCCTTCCTTTTGGTCTACTACACCAACGTGGTCGGCGCTTCCGCTGCGGCGGCCGCCTCGATCATCGCCATCAGCAAGTTCTTTGACGGCGTCTCGGACCTCGTGATGGGCTACATCATCGACCGCACCCACACGAAGATCGGCAAGGCAAAGCCCTGGATCCAGCGGCTGTTCATCCCGCTCGCCGTCTGCGAGGTGCTGATGTTCACGGTGCCGTCCTCCTGGGCCTCCGGCGCACAGCTTGCGTACATGTTCCTGACTTACAACCTGGTCTCCACGGTCTTCTACACCGGCATCAACGTCCCCTACGCGACGATGCAGGGCCTGATGACCACCAATCAGTATGAGAGAGGCGTTCTTGGCACCTTCCGGAACCTCCTTGCCACCGCGGGCACCATGACGATCAACACCGTCATGTACAAGATGACCGCCTTCTTCGGCGGTGGGGATGTCTACACCCAGCGCGGCTGGACGCTGACTACCATCGTCCTGATGCTGGTCTTCTGCGCGGTCACCATCTTCCAGCTGGCCACCACCCACGAGCGGGTCGACTCCTACAGCACGGACCAGGAGGGGAAGGATGAGAAGGTCAGCTTCGGAAAGGGACTCAAGGCCCTGGTCACAAACCGCTACTGGCTGCTCCTCATCGTCATGATCTTCAGCATGTACTTCATGATGTCCACGTTCTTCGGCTCTGCCGCCTACTACGCCCAGTACATCCTCGGCAGCACCGACTACTACACCCCGGTCTCCAACGCCCTGTCCCTGGCCCAGATCCTGACCCTGTTCGCCACCCCCTTTGTCATGAAGAAGGTGGGAAAGCGCAACACCGCCCTGCTCGGCGCGGTGATCTCCGGCGCGGGCTTTCTGATCAACGGCTTTGTGGGGGACTCCGTCGCGGCCGTCACCGCGCTCTCCGCCGTCAAGGGCATCGGCTTTGGCATGATGGGCGGCACGATGTTCGGCATGCTGCAGGATGCCATCACCTACGGCGAATGGCAGGTCGGCTTCAACCATGCGGGCATGGGCAACGCCGCCTCCTCCTTCTGCATGAAGATCGGTTCCGGCATCGGCACCGCTGCCCTGGGCTGGATCCTGGGAGCCGGCGGCTTCGACGCCCAGATGGCCGTCCAGAGCGCAGCTGGCGCGAACGCGATCCGCGTCGCCTTCGTCTGGGTGCCCGTCATCACCTCGGTGATCTCCATCGTGGTGCTCCTGTTCTTTGATCTCGACAAGAAGTACGCCGCCATCGCCAAGGATCTGGCTGAGGGCCGGCACAAGAATGACGCCTGAGAAGGAGTACAATCCATGAAGGCCGTACAAAAGACCGTAAGCTATGACGTACATACCGGTATCACTTCCGTGCAGGAGAAGGACCTTCCCCTTCGGGAGGAGGCCTACCTCCCGGTCCATGTGGAGAGCAGCGTGGTGGGCCTCTACCCGGACTACCGCTTTCAGACCGTTGAGGGCTTTGGCTGCGCCCTGACCGAGTCCGCCTGCTACCTGCTCTCCAAGCTCTCCGAGAGCGAGCGCAGGAGGGCCCTCTCCCTCTGGTTTTCGAAAGAGGGCATGAACGCCTCCTTCCTTCGCCTCTCGATCGACTCCTGCGACTACAGCCTCTCGGAGTACCAGGCGGTGGAAGACCCCATCGCGGACCCGGAGCTTGCCACCTTTTCCATCGATCGGGACCGGAAGTACATCCTCCCCGTGGTGAAGGAGGCGCTCTCGATGGCAGACCATCCGCTGTCCGTCCTCCTCTCCCCCTGGAGTCCGCCCAAGCAGTGGAAGACCCCGCCGGAGCTCTCCGCCAATGACGCCGCAGTCTACGGCGGCATGGGCATGCAGGTGGACACCGACCGCCCCGGCCGCTGCTTTGGCGGGCGCCTCAAACCGGAGTTCTACGGGCCCTACGCAAAGTACCTTGTAAAGTACGTGCAGGCCTACCTTGCGGAGGGGATCCCGGTGCGCATGCTCTCCATCCAGAACGAGGCCTCTGCCGCCACCAACTGGGACAGCTGCCTCTGGAGCGGAGAGGAGGAGCGGACCTTCCTCACGAAGTACCTGTACCCGGAGCTTTCACGGGCCGGCCTTGCCGGAAAGATTCAGATCTTCATCTGGGACCACAACAAGGAGCGGGCCATCGAGCACATCGATGCCTTCCTTAAGGATCCCGCCGCAAGGCAGGAGGTGGACGGCTTTGCGTTCCACTGGTACAGCGGGGACCACTTTGAGGCCCTCTCCCTCCTGCACGGAAAGTACCCGGACAAGATTCTGATGCACAGCGAGAGCTGCGGCCTCCACATCCCGGGGCGGACCACCGCCTTCGTGCTCACGAAGGAGCAGGAGGAGGCCCTTGCCGGGAAAAAGATGGAGCTGGACCAGGCGGGGGAGAGAAAGACCCCGAACCAGTGCGACCTCAAAGATGCCCTCCACTATGCCCACGACATCCTGGGAGATGTGAACCACGGCCTGCAGCGCTGGATCGACTGGAACCTCCTCGTGGACCGAAACGGCGGCCCCCGGCACGTCCCCGGCGGCTTTGCGGCGCCCCTTGTCTATGAGGAGAACGGCACGGTTACCGAGACCATCTCCTTTGCCTTCCTGAAGGCAATCGCCGAGGCCATCCGGCCCGGCGCCGTGCGCCTTGGGAGCAGCACCTACGGACGGGACGTGGAGGCTACAGCGGTGCGGAACCCGGACGGAACCCTTGCGGTTCTTCTCTTAAACCTCGGCACAAAACCCGCGAAGGTGAACCTCCGGTTTTCGGAAACAATCCTCCAGGACATCGCGCTTCCCTCGGATGCCCTTGTGAGCGTTCGGATTTCGTAAACCGGAAGACGAAAGCAAAATCGTAAGACAAGCAGGCTTCAAAAGCCCCTTCTCCAATCAGAGGAGAAGGGGCTTTTCCTGTATCAGCGACTGCTGCGGAATGCGGACGGCGTCATCCCGGTCTGTCTCCGGAACGCCTTCCGAAGATGCGAGGCATCACAGAATCCCGTCTGCTCCGCGATCTCGGCGACTGACAGATCGGTGTTCAGCAGGAGCTTTTCTGCCTCGGAGATTCGGATCTCCCGGAGGTTTTCAACAAAGCCCATGCCGGTCGCACCGAGCAGGATCCGCTCTGTCTGGCGCTCGCTGTAGTGAAAGAATCCGGCAAGACTTGACAGGGAAAGGTTTCGGAAGTTGTGCTTCATGTACTCGAGAAGGAACACCGTGTCCCTGCTGACATAGCTCGTGCGGGCACCGGGGGATGAGACATCCATCTCATGGTTTCGCAAAAGAAAAGCAAAAAAGCCCGCGAGAAGACTCCGGATCATGGCCTCCCGGTAGCGCATGTGCCCGCTGCATTCCATCTCAAGATAGGAGAGAATCCGGAACAGCTGGGGATCCTGCCCGGCAGAAAAGAGCAGCACCTGGGACGGTTCCCTTCCGTCCAAAGCCCGCGCAAAGAAGGTGTGAAGGATATCGTCCTCGGGGAGAATCCCGAAGAAGTGCTCCCGGAAGGTGGAGCGCCGCACCAGGATGTTGGTCATCTGTGCGTCCGGCTGTTCGGTGCAGACGGCGTGCTCTGTCCCCGGGGAGACGATGAGAAGATTCCCCTGGGTGGTGACAAAGCGCTGTCCGCCGTAGAAGTTCTGAAAGACGCCGGACTTCACACAGGAGATCTCGAAGAAGTCATGGCTGTGCCAGACGGGCGGGAGGATGGCAAGGTGCGAAAAGAGAGCCACATCCTCATCTCTGCGGATGAAGGCGTCCTCCGAAAGCCGCCCGGAGAGCAGGGTGAGCGGCGTCACATTCCGGCCGGTCCCGGTAAAAAGCCCCCGCACCTCCTCGGCTGTCAAAGGCGCCTGAAAGAGCCGTTTTCCGTAGTGCTTCCGGAGGACTTCCATCTCTGCTTCCAGCTGTCTTTGTTCTTCCTGCATCGTAGGTCTTCCTTCCTGTCTTTCTTACGCCATTGTAGGGCAGTGAAGTGGAATCGTCAAAATTTCGTGTCGGAAATTTACCCCTGCGGCTGTCCGAATGATCTCTTGGACAGCGGGTTCCGAAAGGGTATTCTGAAAAACAGAGAGGAGAAGAACTAATGAAACAGACGGACACCGCACCCTTTATCACCGCAGGCACCACAAGCCCTTTTTATGCAAGGAAAGAATTTACCCTTTCCGCCGTGCCGGATTACGCAGAAGCCATGGTATGCGGCCTCGGACAGTTCGCCTTTTATGTCAACGGAAAGAAGGTGGGAGATCATGTCCTGGATCCCGCCTGGACCGACTACAAAAAGCGCGTGTGTTTTGTGAAATTTGAGATCACCCCCTATCTGCAGAAGGGAAAAAACGTTCTCGCCGCGGAGGTGGGAAACGGCTGGTACCTGGCAGACAGGTCGTTCGGCTATTTCTTTCATTTTCCGTCCTTTCTTCCGCAAAACCCCAACGGGTACCGCCCCTTTGACAGGGAGCTGGTGCTCAGCGTCTGGGTGGAGATGACGTTTTCCCACGGAGAGACATATCGGATCGAAACGGATTGCTCGTGGAAGACGGCGCCTCATCCCGTGACGCACACAAACTGCTACGGAAGCGAGATGATCGACCACAGGAAGCAGATCCCTGGCTGGAACCTGCCAAAGATCCCTGCAGGGACCTGGCAGAATGCCGCCATCGCGGCCTCCTCCCAAGAGCTCTCGGCACTTGCCGCACCGACCATCATCCCTCCCATCCGGGTGCTGCGTTCCCTCCCTGGGACCTTTCTGTATCAGAAGGAGGGCAAATCCGTCTATGACTTTGGCACCAACTGCGCCGGCATGCTCTCGCTCCGGGTTAGGGGAAAGCGGGGAGAAGAGATCACCGTACGCCCCGCAGAAAAACTCGGTGCAGACGGACTGCCGGACCAGATGGCGGATGGCTGGATCCCGATCGACGTAAAGGAGGTCCTGATCCCGGGAGAGAATGACACCTTTGAGACGTTCTCCCAGACCTTCACCTATGTGGGCGCAAGATACCTGGCCGTGTCCGCTCCGCCGGAGGATGTCGCGTGGGTCCGCCTCGATGCCATTTCCTCCGCAATAGAGGATGCCGGTACCTTTTCCTGTGATGACAGGCGCTATGAAGAGGTACTCACTCTGATCAAAACGGCCATGGAATCCAATCTCCAGAGCGTCCACACGGACTGCCCGACCATCGAGCGCTTTGCCTGGCAGGAGGTCAACCACCTGCTGGCACCGTCTGTGATGTTTCTGAAGCAGGTCCGCCCTCACTGGGAAAAGTTCCTTACGGATCTTCGGGATGCGCAGCTCACAAAGGAGGATCACTTTCACGACGGAAAGGGAGGCGAGTATTACCCCGGAGCGGGCCTTGTCCCCTCCCAGGCGCCCTGCTATGACCCGAACGTGCTTCCGATTCCAGGACTCGGCGATTTCTACAATGCCCCCGGCTGGGGAAGCAGCATTCTTCTCGGCACCAGATGGCACTATCTCTTTGGCGTTAGTAAAGAACCGGGTTGACGGGTTCCATACCACAACCTCCATGGTGAACTCTCGACGCGATAATGTCTGATGAAGATATAGAATCCCCATTTGGAGCTCTTTTCTTCTCTGCATAATGCCTATCTTGTTATTTATAGTCACATGCTCGGCAAGTGGGTGTATGCTTTTAGGCAATCTAGGTGATGCTTTGTTACATGATGCAACACAGCACGGATAGGAGTGTACCCAGCTCGAGCTCAAAGTGAGGGATTAGTGGTCTCATGCTAGGCGATCGCTTATCAACCCGTTTCTTAACTAACGCCATCTCTTTTATGGGGACAGGCGCGTTGTTGCGGACAACTATGAGGCGGGAAAGCGCTACGTCTCCTTCCTCGACACGTGCCTGGATGCAGATGGCCTGCTGTCCTGCGGCCTCGGAGACTGGGGCAATCCAAAGCAGCGCTTTGCAAAAGAGAACATCGACACCGCGCTGTACTATGCCGATGTCAGAACCCTGGCAGACTTTGCAGGGATCCTGGGAATGCCCGGGGAGCAAGCAGCTTTCCGGAAGAAAGCGCAGGAGATTTCTGAGAACTACAACCTTGTCTTTCTTGCCCGCGATGATAGGTCGGGAAAAATGAGCTATCGGCTGAAGGACGGATCCCCTGCAACCCAGGCGGCGCTTGCGCTGCCCCTTTTCTGGAAAATGGTTCCCGAAGAAGCCAGGGCAGATACCGCCTCAGCCCTTGTCAGACAGGTTGAAGCGGACGGCACCCTGCTTGCGGGGGAGGTGGGACTTGCCTACCTCATCCCGGTCCTCTCGGACCTTGGCCGGAATGACCTCGTCAATGCCTTCCTCCTTCGAGGGGAGCACCCGGGGTATTATGCCTTTGTGCGGGACGGGGAGACCTCCCTCGGGGAGTACTGGAAGACCAATCCCCGAAGCCACAACCACGACATGTTGGGACACATCGCCGCCTGGTATTTCTACGGCATGGCGGGAATCCGGCCTCTTGCACCCGGATTTTCCCGGGTTCTCATAAGGCCCTGGCTTCCAAAGGAATGCAGCCATCTTACCTGCACCTATCACAGCATAGCGGGCAGCATCACCGTTATGATGGACCGCACAGGGGATGGGATTTCCCTGAAGGCAGATGCTTCATCGGGAATTACCCTCACTTTGGACACCAGCCTTCTCGGGGATGAAAAGGCAAATCAAAAACAGGAGAGCAGAACAAGTGAATGACATCAGAACCTGGTCAAACAAACGCAATCCGCTGCTTCCGCTGGACATCCATATCCCGGACGCGGAGGGCCACGTCATGCCTGACGGGAAGCTCTACCTTTACGGGAGCTTCGACGAGAAAGAAGACGTCTACTGCAGCGACCGCTACCACGTGGTCTCGACGCCGGACATGCTCCACTGGACCATCCACGACACCTCCCTCTCGGGGGAGCAGATCCCCTGGTTTTCTGATCCGAACGCCCCGAAATACCCCGGCATCGACTGGTCCCACCCGACCCCCTTCATCCGAAAGATGCTCGAGGAGACAAAGGCGAAGGAAGGCACCGACATGAAGGAGAAGTTCGAGAAGAAGAAGGATGCGGCCCCGGAGCCCCTTCTCTTTGCCCCCGACTGCCTGGCCCATGAGGGAAAGTACTACCTGTACTTCTGCATGGCGGATGACAGCGAGGGGGTTGCAGTCTCCGACCATCCGGAGGGACCCTTTCACGACCCCGTGCGCCTTCCCATCGGCGGCATCGACCCGGCGGTCTTTCAGGACCGGGACGGGAGCGTCTACTACTACTGGGGGCAGCTCTTCTCCCACGGAGTCAAGCTGAACCCGGACCTGGTCTCCTTTGATCCGAATGCGGTGGTGTCAGACCTTGTGAACGAGGAGAACCACTACTTCCACGAGGGCTCCTCCATGCGGCGCATCGGGGATACCTACTACTACGTCTACGCCGACATGCAGCGGGGGAAGCCAACCGCCCTCGGGTACGCGACCTCCGACTCCCCGCTCGGCCCCTTCACCTACCGGGGCATCATCATCGACAACGCCGCCTGCGACCCGAAGAGCTGGAACAACCACGGCTCTATCGAGTGCGTGAACGGGCAGTGGTACGTGTTCTATCACCGCTCCAGCGGGAATGCGCAGGTCCACCGGAGGCTCTGCGCCGAGAAGATCGAAATTCTGCCGGACGGGACAATCCCGGAAGTGCTGCCCACCTCCCAGGGCGTGGGAGAACCCTTTGCTCCGGGAGAAGAACTGTATGGTTTTGAGGCCTGTGCCCTGCAGGGCTGCGTTTATATCGGCGCGGCGCCAGGGGTGGACTACAACAGGCCTCACAAAGAGGCACTTCGCGGCATCGCCCCGGAAGACCAGATGACTTTCCGGTATGTACAAAGTCCCCGGCCCTGGACCGGCATCCGCATCGGAGGACAGGGCTCTGGCAGGGTGGAAGTGCTCCTGGGAAAAACCCTTGCAGGAGAGCTCGAAATCAGGGACGGAAAAGGGCAGGGCACTCTGTATGCTCCTGCGGGAACCTGCCCGCTTACCCTTCGCGTTCTGTCCTGTGAGAATCTTGTGATCGATTCCCTGTGTCTTTTTGCAGACTGAAGGCCCCGGCAACTTAAAAAATGTCGTGAGGTGGCAAATCCAGCCCATAGCTCCAAGGCTTTGTCTTTCCTATAATGAAAACAGGAATGGAGGAAACCGCCTTGAACATTCAGGATCTTCAACTCAACCATCAGCTGCCGCTCCCCGGCATGCACACCGACCCCCTTGTGCTCTCCTGGAAAGAGGAGGGGCAGGTGGAGAAGGTGCAGATCACCCTCTTAAAGGATGACGCGGCCGTCTTTGAAAAAGAGGTCAGGGAGCCGGAAGCCTTTCTGGGGACCCGGCTGAACGCCGACCTTCAGCCCTGCACAGACTACGAGATCCGGCTTACAGCCTGGGGAGAGAAGACAAAGAAGTCGTGCTACCTTCCCTTCTTTACCGGAAAGCGCGGCAGCGCCTGGGAGGGCGCCTGGATCACGGCCCCCGGGGACCCGGACGTTCCGTTCTCCCTGGAAAAGACCTTTGAACTGAAAGCGCTCCCGAAAAAGGCGGTCTTTCTCTTTTGCGGCCTCGGCCTTGCGGAGGTGTTCGTCAACGGAAGTAGGGCGCAGCGCGAAGTCCTGACCCCCGGGTACCAGTCCTACGACAGCCATGTCTTTGCGGACGGCGTGGACATCACGGACCTTCTGGTTCTTGGCAGGAACACGATCCGGGTCGATCTTGCCGACGGGTGGTACCGGGGCCGGATCGGCTTTGGCGGCGGCTATACGAAGGTGTACGGGGCGCGGAACTGCCTCATCGGAGAGCTCTGGTGCGACGGGAGCTGCGCCCTGAAGACGGATGCAACCTGGCTGGCCGCGCCGCAGGAGGTGCTGTTCTCCTCAATCTACGACGGCGAGATCCAGGACCCCGGCTTCCTCCTCCATGAGCGTACGCCGGCGGTCCCCTGCATGCTCTGGACACCGGAGGGGGTTGGCCCCCTGACGGATCGCCTGAACCCGCCGGTGGTGAAAGGGACAGGTCTTCCCGCAAAGCAGCTCCTGCACACAAAACACGACGAGCTCGTCCTCGACTTTGGTCAGGAGATCACGGGCTGGATGGCGCTTTCGATCCCCGAGGATCCTGCCTTTTCCAGGGGCCGGGCCCTGGTCCTCTCCACCTGCGAGGTCCTGCAGGATAAGTGCTTCTGGAACGAGAACTACCGGACGGCAAGGTCCCAGTTTTCCCTTGTCCTGGATGGAACAGCCCGGACGGTCCTTCCGCGTTTTACCTTCTTTGGCTTTCGGTACCTTCGGATTCAGCTCCTTGCCAATCCCCAGGTCGTGACGGAGAAGATCCCGGTGGCGGAACCCGTCCCGGGAGAAGAGCCCTTTACCACCTGCGAGGTCCTTGCGGGGACCGACATCACCGCTTCGCTCTCTGAGGAGTTGCTAAAAGCCCTCTCCATCCAGGCGGTCCCCGTCAGCAGTGAGCTCGTGCAGACGGGCTTTCTCACCGCGGGGGACCCTGCTGTCAACCAGCTCTTTTCCAACATCCTCTGGGGCCAAAAAGACAACTTCCTCGACGTCCCCACGGACTGCCCCCAGCGGGATGAGCGCCTCGGCTGGACCGGGGATGCCCAGATCTTCTCGGAGACCGCGCTCTTTCAGTACGACTGCACCGCGTTCTTCCGCAAGTACCTCTATGACTGCCGGGCGGAGCAGATAAAGGTCGGCGGAAGTCTCCCCAACACCGTGCCGAGGCTGAACCGCGGCATGGTCGCCTCCTTCGGGGCAAGCCCCTGGGCGGATGCCGCCTGTGTGATCCCCTGGAACCTCTATCAGGCTTCTGGCGACAGGGAGCTTCTCAAGGAGTGCCTTCCCGGCATGCGCATGCTCGTGGATGCCATCCGAAAAGAGGAGGAAAAGATCCCTGGCCCACACCTTGTGAAATCGGGCTTTCACTTCGGAGACTGGCTCGCCCTGGACAACAAAGAGCCAGGGCCCTTCGGGGCAACGGATCCCCTGTTTTTGGCGAGCGCCTACTACTATGAGGATGCCCGGCACACTGCAGAGGCGTTTAAGATCCTTGGGGGAGAAGACCAAGCGAAAGAATACCAGTCCCTTGCGGAGGACATCCTCTCCGCCATCCGGGCCAAGTACTTTGACGGGGACGGCCTCTGCAGCATCCGGACCCAGACCGCTGCCGCAGTCTCTGTCATGATGAATCTCAATCCCACGAAAGAGGCAAGACAGAGACAGGGAGATCTCCTGGCAGATCTTGTGCATGAAAACAGCGATCACTTAAATACCGGCTTTGTGGGGACGGGGTTCCTCCTCCAGGCGCTCTCAGAGACGGGACACGGAGGCCTGTCCGTGACGCTCCTCTTAAACCGCGACATCCCCTCTTGGCTCTACGAGGTGGAAATGGGCGCCACGACGATCTGGGAGAGGTGGAACAGCCTCCTCCCGGATGGAAAGGCCAACCCGGATGGGATGAACTCCTTCAACCACTACAGCTTCGGCAGCATCGCCGGGTGGGCAGCGAGGTACCTGGGCGGCATCCGCGAACTTGCACCCGGCTATGTAAAGGCAAAGATTCAGCCCTTCTTTGACAGGAGGCTTGGAAGCTTTTCCATCCGCCAGGACACCCCCAGCGGAACGTATTGCTGCAGCTGGGCTTGTCAGGAAACGGGCACCGTCACGGTGGAGGTCACCGTTCCGGATGGCTGCACGGCCGTGTTTACAGCAGGAGATCTCCAGGAGACATTACAGAAAGGAACCTGGCACTTTGTGGTGCCGGTTGACATGGAGGACAAGAGATGAAGAAGACACTTTGGAATGACGGATGGAAGTTCTGGAAGGAGGAGAATGCATTCTCCCTCGTCTGGAGCGTACCGGAGAATGCCAGGGAGGTGACCCTCCCCCACGACGCGATGCTGGAAGAGCCTGCGGACCCGGAGAGCAAAAATGGCGGCAATACCGGCTTTCGAAGCGGCGGCGTCTATGTCTATGTGAAGAACCTCTGCCCGAGCAAGGAGGATCTTGCAGGCGAGCTCTCCCTCTTTTTTGAGGGCGTCTACATGAACGCCGCCGTCTACGTGGACGGGCAGCTCGTGGCAAGGCGTCCCTACGGCTACAGCGGCTTTGCCACAGACCTTGCCCCCTACCTGCATGCGGGGAAGGAGAGTGAGATCCGCGTGATCGCAAAGACCGGCGCAGAGCCCAACTCCCGCTGGTACTCCGGCGGTGGGATCCTCCGGGATGTGTGGCTTCTTACCTCCGACAGGACCCATCTTCCCTATGAGGGCCTGCAGATCCGGACGGAGGAGGCAGACGATACGCTTGCCGTCCTCCATGCGTCCATCGAGGTCAAAAATAACGCCCCCGTCTCAAAGACCCTCACCGCAAAGACGGTGATTCGGGACCGGGAGAGAGCCATCTGCGCCAAGGAGGAGACCAAGCTCTTTCTCACCCCGCACGAGGCCCGCACCATCGGCCAGCGCATCGCGGTGCAGCATCCCGCCCTCTGGTCCGATGAAACGCCCGTCCTGTATCAGGCAGAGACCGAGCTTTTCGAGGGCGAGACCCTGCTCGACAGTGAAGAGACCGCCTTTGGCATCCGGACCCTCTCGGTCGATGCGGTGCGGGGCCTTCGGATCAACGGGCGGAGCGTGAAGCTTCGCGGCGCCTGCATCCACCACGACAGCGGGATTCTCGGTGCTGCCGTGTATTACGACGAGGCGCTCCGGAAGATGAAGAAGCTGAAAGCGGCCGGGTTCAACGCGGTGCGCATGTCCCATCAGCCGGCTGCCCCGGCCTGGCTTCGCGCCTGCGACGAGGTGGGCCTCTATGTCATGGACGAGCTCACCGACATGTGGAACCGCTGCAAGACGGACTACGACTATGGGCTCTATTTCGAAGACTGGTGGGAGAGGGACGCCGCCGCCATGGTCCGCAAGGACTACAACCACCCGAGCGTCATCCTGTACTCGATCGGAAACGAGATCCCGGAGATCGGAACGGACCAGGGCTCCGCCATCGCCCATGCGGTCGCGGAGAAGTTCCACAGGCTCGATGAAACGCGCCTTACCACTGCCGGCATCAACGGCGTCTTTGCAGCCGGAGACCGGGTTCCGGAGATCCTGCAGGACCTTGCGGCCAAGGACGGAAATGAGGGAGGAAACGTCAATGACTTCATGACCGTCATGGACACACGCATGGATGAGATCGTGGTCCATCCTGCGATCTCACAGCGCCTCGACATGGCCTGCGAGGCGCTGGATGTGGCAGGCTACAACTACATGACCGCCCGCTATGAGAAGGACCAGAAGGAGCGCCCCAACCGGGTGCTTGTGGGATCCGAGACCTATCCGCCGGAAATCGCAAGAAACTGGGAAGAAGTGGAAAAGTGCAGCAACACCATCGGCGACTTCACCTGGACCGGCTGGGACTACATCGGCGAGGCCGGGGTCGGCGTCCCCGCCTATCACTTCGGAGAGGGCGGCTTTGGTGCGGGTTTCCCCTGCCAGCTCGCCTACTGCGGCGACTTTGACCTGATCGGAAACCGGCGCCCCGCCTCCTACTACCGGGAGATCGCCTATGGCCTTCGGCAGGCGCCGTATCTTGCCGTCCAGGATCCCGCCCACTTCGGCGAGAAGCTCATCAAGACGCCCTGGGTGATCTCCGATGCCTCTCACAGCTGGACCTTCCCCGGCATGGAGGGAAGAAAGACGATCGTCGAGGTCTACGGAAGGGGCTATGAGGCAGAACTTCTTGTCAACGGCACTTCAAGGGGAAGGGAGAAACTCACGCCTCCCGGCGCCGGTGTCATCGGAAACCGCGCTCTGTTTCCTGTATCCTACGAGCCCGGCACGCTGGAGACCGTGCTCTATGACGAGAAGGGCCAGGAACTTGGCAGGGACCGGATCGAGACGACAGATAAGCCGGAAGGTCTTTCGGCAAGGACAGAGGACCTGCAGGATCTTTATTTCATCCGCTTTGCCCTGCAGGATGCCATGGGACGGGAGATCGACACGAAGGCCTTTGACACCGAGCTTCGAATCACGAATACCGAAAACGTGACGTTTCTTGGCCTTGGAAGCGGCGATCCCAAGCCCCTTCACAACTATACAGAGCGCGTGACAAAGACCTTCCTGGGCACGGCCCTTGCCATCGTGCGCCTTGTGGATCCTGACAGAGAGGGTTCCCTTACCGCAAAGACAGCGGAGGGAGGGAAGATCACGGTAACTGTGAAAAGGAGAGAGAAGATATGATCACCAAAGAGCTGTACCTGTACGACGGCAATCCCGATGTCCGGCTCACCACCTATTGCCTGGATTCTCCGGAGCTCATGGCGGTGGGGCCGCGCCCCGCAGTCCTCGTCCTCCCAGGGGGCGGGTACTTCTCCTGCTCGGATCGGGAGGCGGAGCCGGTGGCCCTTGCCTTTGCCACGATGGGATACCATGCCTTTGTGCTTCGCTATTCGGTCTATGATCCAAAGGGGTCCGTCTTCCCGGACATCACGAAAGACATTCCGCTGAAGGAGGCCTGCCAGCACCCAAGACCCGTGCGGGAGGTGGGCATGGCAATGCGGCTGATCCGGGACCACGCAGAGGCGTGGAAGGTCGATGCGGACCGGATTGCGGTCTGCGGCTTCTCCGCAGGGGGCCACAATGCGGCGATGTACGGGGCATACTGGAACACGGATCTGGTGACCGAGGGGAAGTTTGAGCCCATCCGCCCGGCTGCCCTGATCCTGGGGTATCCTCTGATCGACTACGTGCTGATGCGGGATCTCTTAAAGACTGCCGCCCCGATGGATCAGGCCTTCTTCCGGCAGTCGAACCGCGCCTTCCTCGGGGGAAGAGAAGACGATGCAAAGCTTGATGAGGTGTCCCCGGCAAGACACGTGACAAAAGACTTCCCGCCGACCTTCCTCTTTGCAACAACAACGGATACCATGGTGCCCCCGCAGCACAGTCTCGCCCTTGCCATGGCGCTGCAGAATGCAAAAATCCCCTACGAGCTGCACCTCTATGAGGGCGGCCCCCACGGCCTCTCCCTCGCGGATCAGGCAAGCGCAACCAGCGAGTGGGAGACAGAGCCCCGCGTGGCGGGCTGGATCCAGGATGCAAAGACCTGGCTCTTAAAGCGCTTTGCGATTCGTCTCCCGAAGGAGCCCGCGTGGATCGCGATGGCACAGGGAGAAAAACAGTGAAAAAACTCCAGCTCTCTGAGATCAACATCCGGGATCCGTTCCTTTTGCGGGATGGGGATCTCTGGTACCTGTACGGAACGAGGGCACAGACCTGCTGGGGACCGGCAGATGGATTCGATGTCTTTGTGAGTTGCGATCTTAAGACCTGGGATCCCGCAAGGGAGATCTTCCACAGACCGGAAGGCTTCTGGGCAGACCGGAGCTTCTGGGCACCCGAGTGCATCCGAAGAAACGACAGCTATTACCTTCTTGCCACGTTTGGAAATGAGAGGCAGAAGGCGGTGCAGATCTTAAGGAGCCAGAGGCCGGACGGTCCCTTTGTCCCGGTCTCGGACCAGCCCGTCACCCCGAAGGACTGGAACTGCATCGATGCCACCTATTATGAGGAGGAGGGAACTCCGTATCTTGTCTTCAGCCACAGCCTCCCGGAGGAAAAGCGAGGAGCTTTCTGCGCAATGCCCCTCTCGGAGGACCTGACCCATGCGGAGGGCGATCCGGAGGATCTGTTCTTTGCAGCAGATGTTCCCTGGAGTGTGCCGCTTCCCTTTGCAGAGGAGGAGATGCACCTTACGGGAGACGTCTTTCTCTCGGACGGTCCTTATCTCTTTCACAGCAAAGACAAGAGGCTTGGTATGCTTTTTTCAAGCTGGAGCGAGAGGGGATATGCCATGGGCTTGCCTGGTCGGATACCGGCAGGCTCAAAGGTCCCTGGACAGCAGAAGAAGATCCCATCCGGCAGGGAGGCGGCCACGGCATGATTGCAGAGACAGAAGAGGGACGGCGGTTTCTGGTCTTGCATTCCCCGAATGACAAGGGGAGCGAGCATCCGGTGCTGGAGCGATTTGACCGATAAACACAAAGCCTTGGAGCAGACAAAGGCAGGACCCGGAGAAATGTCAGAGCGGTATTTTTCCACACCCATTTTGCATCTAAAAAAATGCAGGGTGAAACGAAATCCATGCCAGATACAGAAAGAGGCCGGGACGGTATGATGATCCTGTCAGAAAAAAATAAAAACCACGTCAACAAAAGTTGAAGAAGGGATAGCAAGATGCATATTGCATTCGTAACGCTTGGCGCATTCGGACACATCAACCCGACGCTCGCCCTGGTGACAGAGCTCATCAAGCAGGGAAACCGGGTCACGTATTTTACGACGGAGCCCTTCCGCAGCATCATCGAGGGAACCGGTGCCACGTTCGTCCCGGTCCCGTCCTGGATGGCAGAGAATGACCACCACAACGAGGACAGCAAGGACGGGAAGGAGAAGGGGGAGGACGAGAACGTCGCCGCGGTCGTCCCGTTCCTGTTTTTGAACGAGGCGGGCGCCTACATCGACACCGTCCTGGACACCCTGAAAGAAGATGTCCCCGCCGCCATCGTCCACGACTTTGCCGGCATTGCGGGCACGATGGCAGCGGATGTCCTCCACACAAAGAACATCATGCTGTACGCAAGCTACCCCTCCAATGACCACTACAGCGTCTCGGCCTCCTTCACAAGCGTCCCGGCGGATCACCCGCTTCGGATCGCCGCGGACCAGCTTGCTGACAGCTATGTCGCAAAGTACGGCTGCCGCAAGATGACCGTGCAGGAGATCTTTGACGGCAGGGGAGACTTCAACATCGTCATGATGCAGAAGCGCCTCGTCCCCTACGCGGAGAGCTACGATGAGAGCTTTGTCTTCACCGGCGTGCAGATCGGAAAGCGCACCGCCTTCGGCAGCTGGAAGGCGCCGGACAACGGGAAAAAGCTCCTGTACTCCTCCCTTGGCACCGCCTTCAACAACTGGCCGGAGTACTACCCGATCCTCTTCGACGCGGTGCGGGATCTCGACATCAACGTCTTTGCCGCCCTCGGCAGCATCGACCCGAAGAGCTTAAAAGACATTCCCGCAAATGTCGAGGTGGGACAGATGGTCCCCCAGCTCGACATCCTCTCCCAGGCAGATCTCTTCATCACCCACGCCGGCATGGGCGGCACGGGAGAGTCGATCTACTACGGCGTGCCGATGATCGCCATCCCGCAGATGGACGAGCAGGCGATCACCGCAAAGCAGATCGAGGCAAAGGGTCTCGGCATCGCCTTCCTCGACAAGGAGAAGATCACCGCCAGCTCCCTGAAGGCTGCCATCACGAAGATCCTCTCCGACGCGTCCTATCAGGAGACCGCAGAGGACTTCTCGAAGGACATGCGCTCCCTTGGCGGCGCCGAGGCTTCCGCAGCTGCCCTTCTTTCCTACCTGGCAAAAGCCTGAAACACACCTTAAAAAATGTCGGATGAAGCATAAGGGACGACATACAGCCTGAAAGGGCAGTCTGCTACCATAGGATCGTCGGAAGAAATTCCGGCAGAACAAACAGAATCGATAATATCCGGAGTGTCTTAAGTAAAAATTTAGAAAAATGAGAAACAGGGAGGACGAAATGGCAACGAATACAGCCAATACGACAGCGGTACAGGAAAAAGAGGGATCCACCGCATTTGCATGGTTCCATGCAACCTCGGTGAACGGCGGCGCCATGGCGATTGCCGCCGTGATCGCAAGCTACTTCTCGGTCCACATGACGGACGATCTGCACATGGCAGCGGGCGCAGCCTCGCTGATCATGTTCATCGCATCCCTCTGGGATGCCATCAATGACCCGATGATGGGCGTCATCGCAGACCGCACCCACACGAAGCTCGGCCGCTACCGCCCCTACTTCCTGTTTGCCCCGGTGCTCCTGACATTGTTTGCCGTCCTGATCTGGATCAACCCGGGCCTTGGCTCCACTGGAACCTTTGTCTACGTGCTCCTGACCTACATCGGCTACGGCATGACCGTCACGATGTACACGATGCCCCAGATGGCCGTTCTGCCGGCCGTCGTTCGGGATACCCAGAGAAGAAACACGATCATCGGCATGGGCGCCGGCGTCTGCGCGGCTGCGTTCACGATCGGCAACACCTTCACCCCGCAGATCACGGCCTTCTTCACCGGCCTTGGCTTTGCGAACCCCTACATCCCCTACATGCTGATCCTCGGCGGTCTCTCCTTCATCTCCTTCTGGGGCCTGTTTGCCACCTCCAAGGAGAAGTACCTGACCCCGGTCTCCAAGGACAACCCGATGAAGCTCATCGGAACCGTCTTAAAGCACAAGGAAGTCTGGCCGAACATCGTGGCCTGGATCATGGCCTCCATGGGCTACGGCATGATGTTCTCCACCTCCGTCTACCACTGCATGTACTACCTGGCAAGACCCGACCTCATCTCCATCTACATGGGTGTGATCTCCATCGCCGCGCTGGTCTCCATGGTGGTCCTGATGCCGGTATTCCTCAGGGTGTTCAAGACCGGCCAGAAGGCGCTCCTCATCTCCCAGGCACTCTCCATCGCCTGCTACATCATCCTGTTCTTCACCGGAAAGAGCAACTTTATCTGGCTCTGCGTGATGACCTTCATCTCCGTGTGCTTTGCCGCCATGCAGAATGCACTGGTCAACGTGCTCGTCAATGACTGCATCGACTTCGTCATGTTGAAGGACGGCATCTCCGCCAACGGCGTCATCTCCTCCATCAAGGGCTTTGCCCAGAAGTGCGGCAACACGGTCGTCACCTCCGGAATTCTGGCAGCCCTCGGCGCAGCAGGGTATGTTGCCGGCGCCGTCGGACAGCAGAACGCGGCGACCATGTTTACGCTGAACTTCCTGAAGTTCGGCGCCCCCTGCATCACCGGCGTCGTCCTGATCCTCTGCGTCGTCTTCAACCCGTTCCAGAAGTACTACGGACAGATCGAGGAGATGAAGAAGAACATGAAGAGCATCGATGAGCTCGAGGAAGAGGAAAAAGAGAGCGACAAAGAGAAAGAGGGAGAGGATCTCCTGTAAATCACAGCTCCGCTGCCAAAAACTCCCCGCTGCGGCTGCAGCGGGGAGCTTTTTCAAAGGAACATCTATTGCGTTCCGGCGTCCTCGTTCTGAAAGGGGACGAAGGCCCCCTCCCCCTTCTGGGAGGCGCGGTAAGCCTGGGGCGACTCCTGCATCGCCGCCCGAAAGACCCTGGAGAAGTGGTCCGCCGAGTGGTAGCCCACCCGGTCTGCGATCTCCGCGATCCGAAGGTCCGTCTCCCGAAGATATCGCTTGGCATCCTCCAGCCGCAGCTCCCGGATGAGGTCCGAGAAGGTGTGGCCGGTGTTCTTGCGGATCAGGGTGCAAAGGTGCGGCTCCGAGTAGTGGAAGAAGGCGGCAAGCCCGGAGAGCGAGAGCGTCCGATAGTTGTGCTGGATGTACTGCAGCACCAGGGAGAAGTCGCTTCCCATCTCGTAATTGTAGTAGCTGATCGTCTGGGAGTAGTTGCGAAGGAGCTCAATGAAGACCAGCTGACAGAGGTGAATCACCACCGCATTGCTATAGGCATCCCCGTAGGCGCACTCGATCATGGCGCTTCGAAGGCACCGGCCCAGCCGGGTGATGTTTTTTAAGTAGAACATCAGGTAGTTCGGGTGCCCGTCCCCCTGGAGAATCGTCTGGAAGAAGTAGGAGAGGAGGTTGTTCCCCTCGAGCTGCCGGAAGAAGGCGGTCTGGAAGGTGCTCTTTCGGATGCACAGGACAAAGGCAAAGCTGGTGTCGTCCCGGATGTACATGTCGTGGCGGGACCCCGGGGCAACGATGACCACCTCGCCGGGGTGGAGCACCTTGTCGGGCTCGTTCTCGAAGGAGAAGGTCATGGCCCCGGACACGAGGCAGACCATCTCGAAGTAGTTGTGGGAGTGGAGAAAGGTCCGGGTATACCGGGGATGCCGGATCACCATCACATCCCGCCTTGTCGGGATGATGTCCTCCTCGGAGACGCTCGCCTTGAGCGCCTGGTCGTCCGCATGTTCCAAGGGGAGCGTGTCCACCACCCGGTCAAAGTCCGCGTCCGACAAAAACTCATACCCCTCCGGGATGGCATAGGGCGGCGGGGTGGGCGAGAGCAGCCCGTGGGCCGCCATGTAGCGCATCATCTCCGGGAACTGCATCATCGTCCCGGTTCTCTCGTAAAAATCCTTCATCTGTGCCTGAAAGGCACCATACGTTGTATACTGCATGCAATCCCTCCCTATTATCCCATCATCATACCATACGGGAGGAAAACGGAAAGGAGACGACATGAACGAGCAGCTTCCCTGCAACCCCTATCTTCCCTTCTGGGAGACCGTGCCAGATGCAGAGCCCCATGTCTTTGGGAACCGCCTCTACGTCTTTGGAAGCCATGACCGGCTGGGCGGCACGACCTTCTGCTCCGATGACTACGTCGTCTGGAGTGCGCCTGTCTCGGACCCCGGGCATTTCCGCTTTGACGGCGTCAGCTACCGGGCAAGTCAGGATCCCCTAAACGGCGCCCCCTATGACGGGCCGCTGCCGGACTCGCCCCTTCCCATGGGAACTGCCGATCACCCGCACCTTCTCTATGCGCCGGATGTGTGTAGGGGGCAGGACGGGAGATACTACCTGTACTACGCCCTGGACTTTGCGGACGTGATCTCCGTCGCGGTCGCCGACCGCCCGGAGGGGCCCTATCACTTCCTTGCCTACTGCCTGACCCCCGAGGGGAAGAGCCCAGAGCCCGGAATCCGCTTTGATCCGGCTGTTCTCTGTGAGCCCACCGGAAATTGGCTTTACTACGGCTTTGCCCCGAAGGTGCGCTTTCCCGGCCAGACCGGGGAAATCCCCGGCGCCATGGTGGTGCGGCTTGACCGGGACATGCACACCGTCATCAGCACACCCGTCCCGGTGGCCTTTGGCTGTGAGCGGGCCGCCGGTACCTCCTTTGCAGGCCACCCCTTCTTTGAGGGGTCCTCGATCCGGAGGATCGGAGCGTCCTACTACTTTGTCTACAGCTCTCTCCAGGGAAACGAGCTCTGCTATGCGACGGGGCCTTCGCCGGAAGGGCCCTTCACCTTTCGGGGGGTTCTCATCTCCAACGGCGACCTTGGCTTTCACGGACGGACCGTGCCGGACAACTTCACCGGCAACAACCACGGGGGCCTCGTGCAGTTCGGGGGCAAAACCTTTATCTTTTACCACCGGCACACCCACGGCACCCAGTTTTCCCGGCAGGGCTGCGCCGAGGAGGTGGAGATCGAAGCGGACGGCACCATTCCCCAGGCGGAGGTCACAAGCTTTGGCCTTGCCGGCGGCAGGGCACCGGCAAGGGGCCGGTTTTCCGCCCACATCTATGCGCAGCTCTTGAAACCAGGCCGGGATACCATGGGAGACGCCCTGATTGCGGGCCCGGGAGAGGCACTGCCGCCCCTTCCCGCGGACTGGCCGTATTTAACCGAGGAGCCCTGCGAGGACCCGGCACAGAAAAACCTGCGGCCCTATCTTGCAAACCTTCAGGCGGGCGCCTGCGCAGGTTTTCGGTACCTTGTCTTTGTCGGGACGGAAAACACTCTGCGGGTCACCTGCCGGGGAAAGGCACAGATGTGCCTTCATGCCGATGCGCCGGAGGGGGAGGTGCTGGCAAGCTGGAGCGTCGACAGCAAAGACTGGACCGCTGCTTCCGCAGCCCTCACCCCCTGCACCGGCGCCCATGCCGTGTACCTCAAAGTGGAAGAGGGGCGCGCGGACCTCGCCTTCTTTGCCATCTCCTGAACACCCAATGAAAGGAAACGGAATCAAACCATGAACATCACCGAGATGAAAACCAACGGGGTGACCTGCCCCATCGGATATGACCTTGCCAAGCCGGAACTTTCCTGGAAGGTGACGGACACCCCCTCGAAAAAGGCCGTGAAAACCCTTGTGGAGGTTGCAACGACCCCGGACTTTGCCGAGGTCCTCTGCCGAATCGAGAATGGCGATGCCGACAGCACCGGGACCCTCCTTCCCCTCACTCTTGTCCCCAAGACCCGCTACTTTTGGCGCGTCGCGGTGACGGGAGATGCCGGCGATTGTGCAGAAGGCACCTCCTTTTTTGAGACCGGCAGGATGGACCTTCCCTTTGACGCCGACTGGATCGCGGCCCCGGAGGAGACGCCCCTTTCGCATCCCATCTTCACAAAGCGCTTCCCAGTCACCGGAAACATCCAAAGAGCAAGGCTCTACCTCACCGGCGTTGGCCTCTTTGAGGTCTACCTCAACGGAAAGAAGGTCGGAGACGAGTTCCTGACCCCGTATCTCACGGATTATGAATCGAGAATCCAGGTGATCACCTTTGACACCGCAGAATATCTGCAGCAGGGAGAGAACACACTTGAGATCCTCCTCGGCCCCGGCTGGTACATGGGCTGGTACGGCCCGGGACAGGAGCGGAATTACTTCGGAGACGTCCCCGCCGCCATCGCAGAGCTCGAGTGGACGACAGAAGATGGCACCACCTCCCGCCTTGCAACCGATGACACCTGGACCGTGCGGGCAAGCGACATCGAGTCCTCCGGCATCTACGACGGAGAAGTCCTGAACCGCCTTCTCTTTGCGGGCCGTGAGAACAAAGAGCGCCGGGTCCGGGTCATCCGGGAGTTTGAAGGCGGCACCAGGAACCTGGTGAAAAACCATCTCTGCGACCGGCTCTCGCTCCCTGTCACGGTGCGAAAGACCCTGACCCCAGTCCAGATCCTGCAGACCCCCTCCGGGCAGACAGTGGCGGACTTTGGGCAGAACTTTGCGGGCTTTGTGTCCTTTGCGGCAAACTTCCCGAGCGGCACCCGCATCCGCTTTACCTGCGGCGAGATCCTGCAGAAGGGCGAGTTCTACCATGGCAACTACCGGGAGGCGGGGACGACCTTTGTCTACGTCTCCGATGGAAGAAAAGAGGATGTCCGCGCCCACTTCTCCTTCTCGGGCTTTCGGTACATCCTCGTCGAGGGGTGGCCGGGAGAGCTTCAATGCTCATACCTTACCGGAAACGTCCTCTCCAGCAGCCTGTCCCGCACCGGGCACTTTGCCTGTGAGAACCCGAAGCTGAACCGCCTCTACGAGAACACCCTCTGGAGCGAGGTCTCGAACTTCCTCGACATCCCCTCGGACTGCCCCCAGAGAAACGAGCGCCTTGGCTGGACCGGGGACATCCAGGTCTTCTCCAGGACTGCCTCCCTGCACCTTGACACCAACGCCTTTTTCCGCAAGTTCTGCGTTCAGCTCCGGGATGAGCAGAGTAAGCTAACGGGAGTTTCGACATTTCAGCATGAAAACGCGGAGTTTTGACCGTGTTTCCATGCTTTTTTGTTGGCCTAAATGTATCGCCCTATTACTTCTATGTGTAGACTATTGATTTATGTCCTATTTCATTGACTTATCGAACACATATTGATATAATAATCAAGCATTTAAGGGATATATAGGTAGGGCGATACATGGCGTCAATCAGAAAGAAAACCAAAAAGGGACATGATTACTACTACATCGTCACCAGTAGACGGGCTCCAGGGAGCAAGTACCCCAAAGAGGTCGTCCTGGAATACATCGGCCCTGTTGACAAACTCTTCGATCGTGTGCTGAACGAGTATTACCTCCGGACAGGTGACCCAAAGGGAAACGCATCTGGAAAACAGGCGGAACATGAAACTGGCGGGGTGAGGTTCAAGTGCTATTCGCATGGCGGACCGATGGCGATGTTCCGCATGGCTCAGTACATTGGAGTCGAGAAGATCCTGGACGAGGCGTTTTCATCCAAGACAATCCAAGGGATGTCCCGCAGCAGAGTGCTCCTGCTTGCTGCTATTCACAGAGCAATCGATCCTGCCAGCAAGAAAGCGTTTTCCGCCTGGGCGCAGACAACAAGTCTCCCGTATCATCTCGGCTTCGCACCGGAAGCCCTGTCTTCCCAGGCATTCTGGGAAGCGATGGACGGGATCTCCGAGGAGGAAGTCCACAAAGCACAGCAGCTGCTCACCAAAAGACTGCTCGAGATGTACCCCGATGAGTTGAACGACCTGCACCTCGACTACACGAATTACTTCACCTACATCGACACCCGGAACGGCCGCTGCGTGGTGTGCCAGCGGGGGCACAACAAGCAGAAGCGGACTGATCTGCGGCAGTTCAGTCTTGCGATGATCACCAGTCATCTGCTGCAGGTTCCTGTCCTCTGGGAGATGTATGAGGGAAGCAGGAATGACAAGGCAGAGTTCGGTGCATTCATGGAGAAGGTACAGAAGGATCTCCCGGATACAATCGGGAAATCTCTGGACGAAGTCACGGTTTCTTTCGATGGCGGCAGCAATTCGGAGGAGAACTTCAAGTCCCTCCGGGTACACTTCATCTGCGCCCACTCACTCGACTCCCATAAAGAGCTGTATGACATCGACGTGGATCAGTACCAGGAAGTGAAGCTTGCAAACGGCCACACAAGACGTGCATACCGCATCGACGGGCTCACATTTTCCGGAAGGCGTTAGTTAAGAAACGGGTTGATAAGCGATCGCCTAGCATGAGACCACTAATCCCTCACTTTGAGCTCGAGCTGGGTACACTCCTATCCGTGCTGTGTTGCATCATGTAACAAAGCATCACCTAGATTGCCTAAAAGCATACACCCACTTGCCGAGCATGTGACTATAAATAACAAGATAGGCATTATGCAGAGAAGAAAAGAGCTCCAAATGGGGATTCTATATCTTCATCAGACATTATCGCGTCGAGAGTTCACCATGGAGGTTGTGGTATGGAACCCGTCAACCCGGTTCTTTACTAACGCCTTCCGGAATCACCGGAACGGGCATTCTGACGTACAGCGAGGATCTGTACATCGGCCAGGAAGCGCAGATGGGCCGGGACATCGAGAAGTTCAAGGCAAAGTTTGAGGAGTTCAGGTCTCGCTGCCAGAATCCCAGATCCCGCATCTACTCTTCCATGAGGAAGCGCAAAACCGAGGTAGAAAAGCAGATCAGCGAGGTCACGAAGGAAAACGAGGAGCTGCTGAAGGAGCAGAAAGATCAGGCGAAGAAGGGACGAAAGAAGAAGCCAAAGGAGGTCCCGGTATGGGACGAAGCCAGTGAGTTTCTGAAGCTTACCCGCAGCTGTTTCACGGGGCTGCGCACGCTGGAGCAGTTCATCACCATCATCCCTTCCGGAAACATGGAGAGCGGATACGATGTGAGCTTCCAGCTCGATGAAGCGAAACTGGCAGTCTATAAGAGAAAGTACTACGGCAAGAAGCTGACCTGCACCGACAGAACGGACTGGTCGACGGAGGAGGTCCTCTCTTCGTATGCTTCACAGGAGTGCATTGAGGATCTCTTCAAGACGAGCAAGAAAGTGGACCACTTTGCCGTACGCCCGCAGTATCACTGGACAGACGACAAGATCCGGGTACACGTCTTTCTCTGCTTCCTCGCGATCACGATCGCAGAGGTACTTCGAAGACGGATGGCAGATGAAGGTCTTACCTATACAAAGGCGGCAATGCTGGACGAGTTGTGCAAAATCCACGACGGATGGATTCTGATGCCGGGTCAGAAGAAGGCAGTCAGGGCACTCGAGGAACTAACGCCAAGTCTGCAGAGCATGTGGAATATCGTCGAGAAGATACCTTCGCCAGATAATGTAAAAAGGGATAAAAAAAGAAAACTAAGAAAGAATTAACTACAGAATAGTAATTGGGCGATACAAAAGTGAACCCTTGCGAAGCCGCTAAACATCTGGCTTCGCAAGGGTTTTGCTTTGTCCTAAATCGAAACTCCCGCTAAACGGCGCTATCCCGAACTTCGTGCCGAACTTCGAACGCCGGACCGACGCCTGCGCGGTCTGGGGCGATGTGGGGACCTTCCTTCCCTGGAACCTGTTCGAGTCCACTGGCTCGGTGTCGGAGCTGGAGACAAACTACCCCATGATGCGGGACTGGGTCGAGTGGATCCGCCGCCAGGATGAGGCCCCCACCCACGCCCATCCGCACCTGTTTGACTTTGGCTTCTCCTTTGGCGACTGGCTTGCTCTCGACGGGCCGACCCCGTCCAGCTTCAAGGGCCGCACGGATGAGACCTACATCGCGACCTGCCACTACTTCCAGTCCGCCAAGCTCGTCTGGGAGGCGGCTGGGATCCTGAAGGGCCACGCGAAGACCGACGAGGCGCGGCAGATCTATGCAAAAGAGGAGAAGAAGTACCAGGCACTGGCAGAGGAAATCAAAAGCGCCATCCAAGATGAGTACTTCACCCCCGCAGGCCGCCTTGCCGTGGACACCCAGACGGGCCTTGCCCTCGCCCTTGCCTTTGACCTGGCACCGGAAAAAGAGGTATGCAAGAAGCAGATGAAGGCCTGCCTCAAGCAGGACCTCTATGCCATGAAGGCGGGCTTTGCCGGGGCGCCGCTTCTCTGCACGGCCCTCGCAAAGAGCGGCCTTGTGGAGGAGGCCTACGACCTGCTGTTCCGTGAGGCCTATCCCTCCTGGCTCTACGAGGTGAACCTGGGGGCCACCACGATCTGGGAGCGGTGGAACTCGGTTCTGCCGGATGGCACCATCAACCCCGCCGGGATGAACTCCTTAAACCACTACGCCTATGGTTCGGTGATGGAGTTTGTCTACGGCTATGCAGGAGGCCTTCTGCCCCTTGCCCCCGGCTGGAAGCGGGCCCGCATCGCCCCCTGCCCGGACATCCGGTTTGGGAAAAAGGTCACCTGCTCCTACGATGCGGCGGCGGGGACCTATGCCTGCAGCTGGGAGATCCAGGAGGATGGGGAGCTTGTGGTCACGGTCTCGGTTCCCTTTGGCTGCACCGCGGAGGTTATGCTCCCCGACGGGAAGGGCACCACAATAGAAACAGAGAGCGGCACCCACACCTACCGCTGCCAACCTGCGCGGGACATCCGGCAGGTCTTTACCTGGGATACCAAGCTCTCGAGGGCCTTGGAGGATGATCGGGCCATGGCGATCCTCGCCGCAAAGGTCCCGCCCCTTGCCGGCATGGCACACGATCCGGAGATGGGCGCCAACACCTTCCGGGAGATCGCCGGGATGGGCTATCTTCCCATCGACCCGAAGGCCCTGAAGGAGACGGTGGAGGAGCTTGGCACGCTGCGAAATTCCGGTACCCAAAAAGAAGAGGAGATGACGCGATGACACAGGAAATCGATGTAAGCAGCAAGGGACACCCCTTCCAAAAGCACTGGCAGTTCTGCATCGGGAGCGGCCACGCGCCACTGACCCTTCGGGCGGACTCGCAGGAGCTGCTTGCCCGCCTCCACCGGGAACTTGGCATCTCCTACGTTCGCTTCCACGGGGTTCTCAGTGACGACATGGGCGTTGTCAACACGTTTGCGGACCTCTTTCCGCTCCGGGGCGGGGAGCGCTTCTCGGAGTACAACTTCCGCCGGATTGCCGCCTCCTACGACGGGATCCTGAAGGCCGGCATGAAGCCCTTCGTGGAGCTCTCCTTCATGCCGGAAAAGATCGCCGCGGACCCGTCCAAGCGGTGCTTTTTCTACTACCGGGACAAGAACGTCATCTCCCTGCCAAAGGACGACGCGGCCTGGACCGACCTCATCACGGCCTTTGTCCAGTTCCTTCTCGCGCGCTACGGGAAAGAAGAGGTGGAGAGCTGGTACTTTGAGGTCTGGAACGAGCCGGATCTCTCCGGGTTCTTTGCCGGGACGAAGGAGGACTACTTCCACCTCTACGAGATCACGGCAAGGGCGATCAAGGCTGTCGATGAGGGCCTTCAGGTCGGTGGTCCCGCGACCTCCTGCAGCAAGTGGGTGCACGGATTTCTTGCCTTCTGTAAGGAAAACAAAGTCCCGGTGGACTTTGTCTCCACCCACCAGTACGCGGGGGATCCTGTGGGCATGATCGATGTGGAGGGAAAGAGTGAGGCAGAGGAAAAGCCCGAGGATTTCTCTGGCTTTGGAGAGGCGGATCTCTTTGCAGGGGTCCCTGACGGGAGCGTCCTCGATGCCCTGCGGCACATGATGCCGGACCCCTCGGAGACGAAAGACCTCCCGGACGATGTCTTTCGGACCAACGCCAGGATCGTGCGGGAGCAGATCGCAAGGTCCGGCGTGCAGGAGAAGGATGGCGGTCCCCTGCCTCTTTTCTACACCGAGTGGAGTGAGAACGCGGTCTTTTCCGCCTGGACCAACGACACCAGGAAGGAGGCCGCCTACCTCGTGCGGGCAGCTCTCGACACGGAGGGTGTGATCGACGCCTCCAGCGTCTGGTGCGCCTCCGACATCTTTGAGGAGTTTCACCTCTTCCGGGAGGAGTTCCACGGGGGCTTTGGCCTTCTGACACAGAGCGGCATCGAAAAGCCCTCCTTCTGGGCGATGAAGCTGCTGTCCATTCTCTACGGCGAGCGGATCGACCTCCCGGCAAAGCTCTCCGAGGGGGAGATCGGCGTTGCCGCCTTCCGGGGATCGGACCACGCCCTGCAGGTTCTCCTCTATCGCCAGAAGATGAAAAACGAGGATCTCCCGGAACAAAGCTGCGAGATCGTCCTCTCCGGGCTTGCAAACCCCTCTCAGGTGACCCTGCAGCGGATCGATGAGACCCACGGCAATCCCCTCGCCGCCTGGAAGAAGCTGGGAAGCCCCGCGATCCCCACACCGAAAGAAGTGGAAGAGATCCGGTCATCCTCCCGCGTCGTGGAAGAGCCCCTTCCGTATCAACTCTCCGAGGGAAAGCTCTCTTTCCAAGCCAGTCTTGGCGTCAACGACGTCTGGCTGGTGACCATCCGCTGATCCAACAAAACAATTCAACAGGCATGCGAAACCCCGCACTCGTTGTGACAACGAGGCGGGGCTTTTCTGCGTCAGTTAAGAACACTTTTTTCAAAAGGCGTTAGTAAGGATCCGGGGTGATAAGCTATGTAAAAATTTGTAGGAACATATTTATACAGCAAGCAAATTCAGTTCCTTGACATCATCATAGTGATGCACTCTCTTCGGATCACGCACCAGGAAGAGCTTCTCTGCAAGTTCATCCACCGACATCCTCATCCGGTATGCTGCACGGAATACCATGTTGTAGCGGTTCAGGTACTTGGTAGCCACACCGCGGTAGTCGTAGTAGCGGTTCTTGATGAAGCTGTGCAGATTGTTAACCGTGTTCAGGTTGAAGAAGCTGCCTGTCTCCTTCTTCACATTCATAACGCTGAGTTCCAGTACCTTGCCCAGCTTCGGATATACGTTCAATTCCGTCCGTGAGGAAAAGAGCCCCCTTCTTGACATGACCTGTGTAGATGTCGACGACATCCTCCGTGGAAGGTCTTGCACGGTTCTCCGATTTTACAACCAGATCACCGCTTTTGCGCTGAACTGCAGTGCAGATGCAGATCTGCTCGTCAGAAAGGCCGCACTTAGATGCCGGAGTACCGCGCTTACGGGGCTTTCTCCTGGCGTCGGGCCCGAATTTTGTCCCTTTCTCCGACTCTGGTACGTAGGTTTCATCAGCCTCGACAACTTCCTCGACCATTGCAGGACTGACCTCCTGAAGATCCTCAATCGCCAGCATGATCTTATGCCTCATAAAGAAGAGGCTGGTATGGCTGATCCGGATATGCTGAAGATCAAGTCCATCTCTTGTGTCATCAAGGGATACGCCCATAAGCGTGTCAGCAAGGACGGTCTTCCAGACACCACTGCTGTAATGTGAGCCAGACAGAGACGTGCTACTTGCTGTAACAAATGACTTTTCGCATGCCCGGTACAGAAATGTCTGCTTGCCATGCTTGTGACCGTTCCTAACAACATGTGAACTGGTATGGCAGACCGGACATTCCATCCGGGGAACGATCTTCACCGAAGAAGCAAACGACTTCTCATGGTTCAGACGGTCCATGATCTTGTTAACGGGAATCTTAAGATCCGAATCGGAGAGGTTGTTTCCTGCAGCCAGTATGCATTCGATGTTACCCATAGTCGTGTCCTCCTGACACGACTATTATAGGTCAAGTCCTAAAAGGACGTCGTACATTCAAATGTACAAATCCGGAAAAACTTTTGGGATCGCTACTTATCAACCCGTTTCTTTACTAACGCCTTTTCAAAATTTCTTCATTTTGCGGGCGGCTTACCGGGGCAAGCCCCGGGGCTTGAACCCGCCGCCCGCATTTTATGTTACAACTTTCCCCCGCGGGCATGATACGATATCCACAATGCAGTACTAAGCCGCGAAGGAGAAAGAGGCAGCACCGTGGAAGAGACAAAGCAAAGGAACAAAAAGCCGGAGCACAGGTGGTTTCGGCGTCCGAAGAAGGACCAGACCAAGAAACGAGCAAAACACCCCAAGGGGTTTCACTCCCTGCGGGAGGAGTTTACCCTGCTGTTTTTCATCCTGATGGCGGGCATGGTGCTGGTCATCTACCTGGCCAACTCCTTCTTTTTGGAGAAGTTTTACATCCGCAACAAGCAGCTGGCCCTGGAGAACGCCTACCAGAGCATCAACAAGGCCGCCAAGGCCAACGAGATCACCTCCGATGAGTTCGACGTGGAACTGTTGCAGATCACAAGCCGCGACTCCATCGGCTGCATCATCATGAGCGATGAGTCCCGGACGATGAAGTGCTATGCCCAGGACCCGGGGACGATGCTGCGCAGGATGTGGGACAACCTGCTCTACAACGAGGAGTCGGAGACCCCGGCCAATGGCGCGGCGTCCTCGGCATCTTCTGCGTCCTTAGCATCCTCCGAGGCTTCCTCTGAGAGCTCCACGGAGAGCGCGGCGGCATCCAGGACGGATGCCGGGAGCACCGCTTCCTCCGCCGCCTCCTCGCAGCCTGTGGCGGAGGACTCGGATGACCGCTACAAGGTGGTAAAGACCATCCCCACGGGGACCAGCCAGCGCCTGCAGATGGTGCTGGACACCCGCACCAACTCCCAGTCGATGGAGATGTGGGGAATCCTGGGGGATGGGTCCTTCTACCTGCTCCGCACCCCGATTGAGTCCATCACCAATGACACGCGGATTGCAAATCAGTTCATCCTGTACGTGGGGATCCTCGCCATCATCGGCGGGGTCTTCATCGCCATGGTCCTGGGCAACCGGTTCTCCCGCCCGATCCGGGCCCTCTCCGACATCTCCCAGCGCATGAAGCAGCTGGACTTCTCCGCCCGCTACGAGGGGCAGGATGAGAACGAGATCGGAGAGCTGGGCGCCAACATCAACGATCTCTCCTCCACCCTGGAGCAGACGATCTCCGAGCTCAAGACCGCCAACAACCAGCTGCAGCGCGACCTGCAGCAGAAGGAACAGGTGGAGGCCTTCCAGCGGGAGTTCATCTCAAACGTGACCCACGAGCTCAAGACCCCGATTGCCCTGATCCAGGGCTACGCGGAGGGCCTCTCCGACGCGGTGGCAGACGATGAGGAGTCCCGGCAGTTCTACACGGACGTCATCATCGATGAGGCCGGCAAGATGAACAAGATGGTCCAGAAGCTCCTCGCCCTGACCCACCTGGAGTTCGGCCAGACGGACGTCAACATCGAGCACTTCGACGTGGTGGAGATGATCCGCAGCTATCTGGACTCCGCGGGGCTCCTTGCCAAGGACAAGGACGTGAAGGTCAACGTGCAGGAGTCCGGGCCGATCATGGTCTGGAGCGACCGGTTCCTCACGGAGGAGGTCTTCCAGAACTACTACTCCAACGCGATCAACCACGTGGAGGGGGACAAGGTCATCGACATCCGATTCACCCAGCAGAAGGACACGGTGCGCATCAGCGTCTTCAACACCGGAAAGCCAATCCCGGAGGAGTCCCTGGGCAGGATCTGGGAGAAGTTCTACAAGGTGGACAAGGCAAGGACCAGGGCCTACGGCGGCTCCGGCGTCGGCCTCTCCATCGTCAAGGCCATCATGGACCTGCTGCATCAGAAGTACGGCGCCATCAACTACGACAACGGCGTGGAGTTCTGGTTTGAGCTCGACACCTCGACCCGGGAAGAGGGCGAGATCCAGGAGCCGGATGCGCCCGCTCCGGTCTGAAATCAACAGAACAGGAACCCTCCGTCGGGGGAGAGCCTGGCAGGAGACCAGAATTCTGCAGGATTCCCTTCCCCTCCGGAGGGTTCTTTTGATTTCCATTCGCGGCTGGTTGCGTTATACTTTGCTGGTACGATTTACAACAGCATCACAAGAAAGTGAACGCGCATATGATAGCAGTGATAGACTACGATGCCGGAAACATCCGCTCCGTCCTAAACGCCATGGCGTCCATGGGACAGGAGGCCGTTCTCACCAGCGACAAAAAGACGATCCTCTCTGCCGACCGCATCATCCTGCCGGGGGTCGGCGCCTTCGGCGATGCGATGGGAAGGCTCAGGGAGCGGGGCCTTGTCGATTTGATCCGGCAGGCAGCGGGAGAGGGCATTCCCTTTCTCGGGATCTGCCTGGGACTGCAGCTTCTGTTCGAGTCCTCCGAGGAGAGCCCGGGGGTGGAGGGCCTTGGCCTCTTGCAGGGAACCGTGAAGAAGTTTCCCAAAGAGGAGAACGGCCGCACCTACAAGGTGCCGGAGATCGGCTGGAACGATCTTTCCTATCCCACGCCGGGGCGGCTCTTTGCGGGCGTTCCCGAGCACAGCTATGTCTACTTCGTCCACTCTTACTGCGCCCATGCCACGGACCGGTCGATCGCAAAGGCGGTCAGCACCTACGCCGGCGTCACCTTTGACGCCTCGGTGGAGCGCGGCAACGTCTTTGCCTGCCAGTTCCATCCGGAAAAGAGCGGATCGGTGGGACGGATCATCCTGGAGAACTTCCTTGCTGTGACAGGAGGTGCCGCATGCTGACCAAGCGAATCATTCCCTGCCTGGACGTCAAGGACGGGCGCGTGGTAAAGGGTGTCAACTTTGTCTCCCTCAAGGACGCCGGGGACCCGGTGG
Source organism: Lachnospiraceae bacterium (assembly GCA_022483465.1). GTDB lineage: Bacteria > Bacillota > Clostridia > Lachnospirales > Lachnospiraceae > CAG-791. Next base: position 212,902 of record JAKVNF010000002.1, read on the forward strand.
AAGCCGGTGCCGCCTACTCGAGAGAGGGCGCCGATGAGCTGGTCTTTTTGGACATCACCGCCACCTCCGACGCGCGAAAGACCGTGGCCGACATGGTCCGGCGCGTGGCAAAAGAGGTGTTCATCCCCTTCACCGTGGGCGGCGGCATCCGCTCCGTGGAGGACATGCGGGCGATCCTGCGGGAGGGCGCTGACAAGGTCAGCGTCAACAGCGCAGCTGTGAAGAACCCGGAGCTCATCCGGGAGGGCGCGGAAAAGTTCGGAAGCCAGTGCATCACCGTGGCAATCGATGCGAAGATGCGCACCAAGGACCCGGAGGATGGTTGGAGCGTCGTCATCGCCGGCGGCCGGATCGACACCGGGATCGATGCCCTGGAGTGGGCGAGAAAAGCCGAGTCCCTGGGGGCAGGAGAGATCCTTCTGACCTCGATGGACTGCGACGGGACGAAGGCGGGATACGACATCCCGCTGACAAGCCGCGTGGCGGAACTGGTGGACATCCCGGTCATCGCCTCCGGCGGAGCCGGCACGAAGGAGCACTTCTACGATGCCCTGACTGCCGGGAAGGCGGATGCGGCGCTCGCCGCCTCCCTGTTCCATTTCCGGGAGCTTACGATCCGCGAAGTAAAGGAGTATCTTGCCGGCAGGGGTGTGCCGGTTCGGCCGGTATGACAAGCAAGCGGCCAGAAGGAGAGAAGAAGATATGTACTACCTATTGAATGACGTCGAACCCAAGCTGGTTCTGCACTACTTTGAGGAGATCTGTGCGATTCCCCACGGCTCCCGCCACACGACCAAGATTTCCGACTACCTGGTCAAGTTTGCCAAGGATCGGAACCTGAAGGTGGTCCAGGATGAGGCGGAGAACGTCATCATCTGGAAAAAGGGCTCGGCGGGCCACGAGAAGTCCGCGCCGCTGATGCTCCAGGGCCACATGGACATGGTGCTCGAGAAGAACCGGGATGTGCCGCTGGACCTCGTGAACAACCCGATCCATTTGAAGTACGACAACGGTTTCCTGCACGCCGAGGGCACGACGCTCGGCGGTGATGACGGCATCGCGGTCGCGATGATGCTGGCAACTCTCGACGACAAGAACCTGGTGCACCCGCCGCTCGAGTGCGTGTTCACCACCGATGAGGAGATCGGCATGGACGGCATGGTGGCGCTGGATGCCTCGGTCCTCAAGGCAAAACAGCTCATCAACCTCGACTCCGAGGAGGAGGGGGTCTTCACCGTGGGCTGCGCAGGCGGCACCCACATGGAGCTCTTACTCCCGGTGCAGCTCAAGAAAAAAACCGGCATGCAGCTGCATGTCGAGATCACGGGCCTTCGCGGCGGCCACTCCGGAGAGTGCATCAACCTTGGCCGCGCCAACGCGGTCATGCTGATGGGCAGGCTTCTTCGCAAGCTCTTCAAGAAGTCCGAGTTCTCCCTGGGCTCCCTCGATGGCGGCTCCAAGGACAACGCGATCCCCAGAACCTGCACCGCAGACCTTCTGTTCTTCGGCCAGTTTGACAACCGGATCATCTCCGCCACCGTGGAGAAGTTCAAGGAGCAGATCCGCAACGAGTACCAGTTCACGGATCCGGACATCGAGGTCCGCTCCGACTGGACGGATCTGACGAGCCGGGAGACCGCGGTCGCCACGGCCCACGACACGAGAAAGGCGGTCGCCATGCTGACGGCCCTTCCAAACGGCCTCATCGAGACCGATCCCAACACCGGGCGCCCGCAGACCTCCCTGAACCTCGGCATCTGCAAGATGCAGGAGGACCAGATCGAGATCACGTACCTCGTGCGCTCCTCCATCAACAGCCAGAAGAAGTACCTGGTGTCCAAGGTCAAGGCGGTGGGAGAGCTCTCCGGCGCAAGAATCGACGCGACCGGCGACTACCCCGCCTGGGAGTACCAGAAGGACTGCCCGCTGCGTGACACGCTGGTCTGCGTCTACGAGAAGGCCTATGGGAAGAAGCCGAAGCTCTCCATCACCCACGGTGGCCTGGAGTGCGGCCTTCTTGCCGCCAAGATTCCGGGTCTGCAGAGTGTCTCCATCGGCCCCGACATGGAGGGCATCCACACCCCCGACGAGAAGCTCTCGGTGGAGAGCGTTCGCCGCACCTGGGACTTCCTCGTCAAGGCGATGGAAGCCCTGGCCTGAGGTTCCCTCATGGCAGGCATTTCCGGCGACTGGCTCCCCGCCGTGGAGGGGGAGTTTCGGAAGCCCTACTATAGAAAACTCTTTCAGTTCGTGCGGGACGAGTACCAGAACCACGTGGTCTACCCGCCCTCGGAGGACATCTTTGCGGCCCTGGATCTGACCCCGCTCCACAAGGTCAAGGTCGTGATTCTGGGGCAGGACCCCTACCATGAGCCCCACGAGGCCCACGGTCTGTGTTTTTCGGTGCTGCCGGGCACAAAGAAGATCCCTCCGTCACTCATCAACATCTACAAGGAACTCCACGACGACGTGGGCTGCAGGATGCCCGACAACGGGTACTTAAAGTGCTGGGCGGACCAGGGGGTCCTGATGCTGAACACGGTCCTCACCGTCCGCGCCCACGAGGCCAACTCCCACAAGGGCAAGGGCTGGGAGCAGTTCACCGACGCGATCCTCGAGGCGGTGAACCGCCAGGACCGCCCGATCGTGTTCATGCTCTGGGGGAGCCAGGCCCAGTCGAAGGAGGTCATGCTCGACAACCCGAAGCACCTGATCCTGAAGGCGCCGCACCCGAGTCCCCTGTCCGCAAGCCGCGGGTTCTTCGGCTGCCGGCACTTCTCCAAGTGCAACGCCTTCCTGGAGGCCCACGGCGAGGCCCCCATCAACTGGCAGGTACCGAATCTTTTCGACCACAGCAACTGACAACATGCAGCAAAGGAGCAGCAACCAAGTGAAAAAGATACCGTTTGTCACCAGAGCACAGGCAGAAGCCATCGCAAAAGACCATCCCACCCCGTTCTATCTCTACGACGAGCGGGGCATCCGCAAGAACGCCGAGGACGTGAAGAAGGCGTTTGCCTGGAACCCGGGCTTTTGCGAGTACTTTGCCGTCAAGGCAACCCCCAATCCCTACCTCATGCAGATCATGCAGGACTACGGCTTTGGTTTTGACTGCTCCTCCAAGGCAGAGCTTCTCCTCTCCGACGCCGTGGGAGCCCCGGGGCCGAAGATCATGTTTTCGTCCAATGACACCCCGGCTGAGGAGTACGCGCTGGCAAAAAAGCTGGGCGCGATCATCAACCTCGATGACATCACCCACATCGACTTCCTCGCCTCCATCATCGGCGACGAGTTTCCGAAGACCATGTGCTGCCGGTACAACCCGGGCGGGGTCTTCCAGCTCTCGAACGGCATCATGGACAATCCCGGGGACTCCAAGTACGGGATGACGAAGGAGCAGCTCTTTGAGGCCTACGCAAGGCTGAAGGAGCACGGGGTCGAGAACTTCGGCCTCCACGCCTTCCTTGCCAGCAACACCGTCACCAACGATTACTACCCGGAGCTCGCCGCCCAGCTCTTTGCGCTGGCAAAGGAAGCCCACGAGAAGCTCGGCATCCACTTTGCCTTCATCAACCTCTCCGGCGGCGTCGGCTGCGCCTACAAGCCGGACCAGGAGCCCAACGACATCTACGCGATCGGCGAGGGCGTCCGGAAGGTCTATGAGAAGATCCTCGTCCCGGCCGGGATGGGAGATGTGGCGATCTACACGGAGATGGGCCGGTTCATGATGGCGCCCTACGGGGCCCTCGTCACGAGAGCGTTCCACGAGAAGCACATCTACAAGGAGTACATCGGCGTGGATGCCTGCGCGGCCAACCTGATGCGGCCCGCCATGTACGGGGCCTACCACCACATCACAGTGCTGGGGAAGGAAGATGCCCCCTGCGACCACAAGTACGACGTGACCGGGTCCCTGTGCGAGAACAACGACAAGTTTGCGATCGACCGAATGCTGCCGAAGATCGACATGGGCGACCTTCTGTTCATCCACGACGCCGGCGCCCACGGCTTCTCCATGGGCTACAACTACAACGGCAGGCTCTGGTGCGCAGAGCTCCTCTTAAAGGAGGACGGGAGCGTGAAGGAGATCCGTCGGGCCGAGACTGTGGAGGACTACTTCGCGACCTTCGATCACACCGAATTCGCCGGGAAGCTTGGCGTCTCCCCCAGGTCCTGAGACAGAAGGACTTCGTAGGAGATAAAAGAGGGAAGTGTTCTTCCCTTCCCTGTCCTGAAATCACAACTGACAAAAAGATCTCCGGTGCACGCGCACCGGAGATCTTTTTGATTCTGGTATTTGGGGATGGCATGCAGCTTATGCCCTGCCGCCGGCGTAGCTTCCGAGATAGGAGAGGCTCTCCTTCGGCGTCCGCTCCATGGTTTTCCTGTCCACGGCGATCAGGCCAAACTTCATGGAATAGCCCTTCTGCCACTCAAAGTTGTCGAGCAGGCTCCAGTAGGTATAGCCGCGCACCGGAAGCCCGTCGCGAATGCAGTCCTGCACGCCGGAGAGGGCACGGGAAAGATAGGCGATTCTCCTGGAATCATCCTCTGTCGCGATGCCGTTCTCCGTGACAAAGAGGTCCTTGTGGAAGTCCTGCGCGACCCGCCGTAGGACATGCCCAAGTCCCTCCGGATAGAACTCGTATCCCATCTGGGTGCACTCCGTCCCCTCCGGAACCGTGCAGAGCCCGTTCTGATCGTACACAGATCTCGTGTAATTCTGGACCCCGAGGAAGTCATCCTCTTGCATGATGGGAAGGTAGCGGAGAAACTCCCGCTCCCAGATGCCTGCCGCAAACTCCTCCCCGCCGGGAAGCGCCTGCACGTCGTGAAGACTTAAAGTAAGGCCCACCTTTGCCTGGGGGGCAAGTTCGCGGATCACCTTCCTTGCCAGGATGTGCGCCCTCTGGACGATCTCATCCCCGTGCTCGGTCCGGGGACTTGTGAAGTTCTCACACTTTGGCGTGCCGAACACCTCCAGGGTCTCCTTCGCGGCCTCCTTCTGCTGCTGCATCATCTTCTCGAGGTTCATGCCCATCTGCACGGAGGAATCCTGGCCGCTTCGCTGCATCTTTGCCATCATCTGCTTTTTGTAGCGCTCCGCGATCTCCGCGACCTGAAGGCCCATGTTTGCCTCGTTGATCGTGCAGATCCAGGAGAGCTCCGATCCGAGCTCTTTCATCAGAACGCGCACGTAGGCGGCAAAGTCCTCCGGCGTCGTGTCCGCTTCCCAGCCGCCCTTGGTGATCAGCCACTTGGGGCTGGAGAAGTGGTGGAGGGTCACCACGGGCTCGATGCCGTTCTCTTTGCAGCAGCGGATGACGTCGCGGTAGTGCGAAATCTCCTTTTTGTCAAACACCCCCTCTTCCGGCTCCACCCTTGCCCACTCGATGGAAAAGCGGTAGCAGGTAAGACCCGCCTGCTTCATGAGCTTGATGTCCTCCGGATAGCGGTGGTAGTGGTCGCAGGCGATGCCGCTTGGCTCCTCGAAGCTTGTGTGCACCATGTGCTCCATGGCCCAGAGGTCACTCTTTGTGTTGTTTCCCTCCACCTGATGCGCCGCCGTGGCAGCCCCCAGGAGAAAATCCCCCGAAAATGTCGTGTGCATGTCGCGAATACCTCTCTTTCCTCTATTTTCCGTATGGTATCTGCAGTATGACAGATGAGAGCAGGAGAGAAGGAGCAAGGATTTGATATTTCTGCGAAAATTTCAACTTGTTCAGATGCGCAGTTATTGACAGAAACCGCAAGGTTTTGACAGCACTGGATTTTCCCAGAAGGTACGATGACACGCAGAAAAAGGCCATACATCCATTGTACAAGGGAGGGAAATTCACATGAAGAAATCAACACACAGGCCAACGGCAAGCGAGATCGACGGCGTCGCATACCGCCGGGCGAAGCTGTGGGAGATCATCCTGGTGTCCTGCAACGGCATGATCGGCATGAGCGTGTACTCGCTCATCGGCATGGCAAGTTACAGCGCGAGCATCGGCTACGGCATCAGCACCGCCATCATCGGCGTCATCCTGATGGGCACGAGAATCCTGGACGGCGTCACGGACCCGCTCCTTGCGCTTCTCTATGACAAGGTGGATACGAGGTTCGGGCGCCTGCGTATTCTTTTAATCAGTGGCTTTCTGATCGAGGGCTTTGCGCTCTACGGCATGTTTGACCTGTTCTCGTCCAAGGGATTCGGCATCTTTGCGTTCACGCTCCTGTATGTCCTCTATGTCATCGGCTATACGATCGCAAACATGACCGCCCAGACCTTCTTTCCGATCCTGACAAATGATCCGAAGCAGCGCCCCACCCTCGGCGTCTGGAGCACCATCTTCAACTACTTCGTTCCGATGGCGATGTCGATCCTGCTGAACGTCATCCTCCTGCCCCGGTGCGGAGGCACGTACAACCAGCAGTTTCTGTCCCTCGCTGTTAGGGTAACGCTCTTGATTGCCGCTGTCGGCGTGGTCCTTGTCTGCATCGGCATCACCCCGATCGACAAGCCCGCCTACTACAAGGTGGTGGAGAAGAAGGAGCCCTTAAAGATCCGCGACATGATCGATGTGGTGGCGCACAACAAGCCCCTGCAGGCGTACATCATCTCCGCCGCCTCGGACAAATTTGCCGTGCAGTCCACCTCACAGTCCATCATCGGCACGCTTCTCTACGGCATTGTCATCGGCAACATCGGCCTGTCCACGATCCTCAGCATTATCTCCATGGTGCCGAGCATCCTGTTTGCCGCCTTCGGCGCAAGATATGCGGGCAAGCACGGAAACCGCGATACGATTCGGCACTTCTCCTTTGTCTGCATCCTGATCGCTGCCATCTCCATCGTCTTCTTTGTTGTGATTGATCCGAAATCCATTGCGACCTTCGGACCGACCATGGTCATCTACGTGATCCTGAACCTGCTCATGAACGGCAGCAGGATGTGCATCACCACCGCCAACACCGCCTTCATGGCCGACATCACCGACTATGAGCTGGACCGGAGCGGAAGATATGTCCCCGCCGTCACGGCCGGCACTTACAGCCTGATCGACAAGATCATCTCCTCCTTCGGGGCGGTGATGGCGACCGGCGCGGTGGCGCTGCTCGGCTATCACGACACCGTGCCGCAGCCGACAGACCCTTCTACACCTGCCATTTTTGCCATGGCCATAGCCCTGTTCTACGGCCTTCCGATCATCGGCTGGGCCATCACGCTGCTCGCCATGAAGAACTGCAAGCTCGGCAAAGAGGAGATGGTCGAGGTGCAGAAGCACATCGAGGCAAAGAAAAAGGCCGCCCAGGCACAGACGGCGTAAAAATCAAATATTCGCTTCTCAGGAGTGACTTCCCAGGAGCCGGTCCCGGTACTGGGACGGCGTCTCCCCGGTGAGCTGGTGAAAGACCATGCTGAAGTAACTCCTTGTCGAGAAGCCGAGAGCATCTGAGATGTCCTGCACCGGAAGATCCGGATTGAGAAGGAGCTGTTTTGCCCGGTCAATCCGCACGAAGGAGAGGTAGTCTGAGATGCTCCTTCCGGTTTCGGACCGGAACTTTCGGGAGAGGTAATAGGGGCTGTACCCCACGAGCGCAGAGAGCTTCTCCGCCGTGTACTTCTGCTCCGGGTGCCGGAGCATGGCATCGCAGCAGCGCCGGATCTCCGGACTGTAGGAGGGGCCTGTCCGCAGCCGGTGCACGCGACGGATAAAGTCGTCGTACATGGAGCGGGAGATCGAGCTCAAATCCTCGACGTTCTTTGCCTGCACACAGGCCTGGATGTAGTAATCCCCCAGCGCATAGGCCTGCTCCGGGGAGAGACCGCCCTCCATGGCAGCGCGGGTCACCAGGGTACAGAAGACGATGTTGGAGACCCGGGCAGCCTCCATCGGATCGCTGCTCTTGACCGGCACCCCATTGCTGCTCATCATGGAGTTGTTGAGGGCGCGCTTGTAATCCAGGTTTCCGGAGCGCACGGCGTTGAGCATCTCCCGCTCCGTCTGATAGACGTGATATCTGTCATGGGACGACTCGTCCTCCTGGGGAAACGACATGGAGGGGGAATCCTTCCTGCGCACATGGATGTCGCTCACCGCAAGGTGTTCTCCGGTGAGGCAGTAGTGCAGCATCAGAAGGTACCTTGTAAAGATCAGGTACTGGAGGTTGGGGATCTGCGCAAGGCGCTTCAGAAAGTGGTGCTTCCAGGAAAGGCCCGCCACCTCCTCGAGGGGCTCCAGGGCCTGCCCGATCCGCTGCGGGTCATGGGCGGCAAGAAAGACAGGTCCCACCACGTAGTAGGACCTGGTCGCACCGCCTTCCTTTTCCATGGCAACCCCATAGACCAGACCAAAGCTCGTCCCGAGAATCACCGGATGCCCGTGCACCCTTCCCTCCGCGAGCATTCTCTCCCGGATGCCAAAGAGCGAGAACGCGCTGTCGAAGACCTCCCGCGCGGCGTCATCCAGGCAATTGGAGGAGAGTAGGCTCCCTCCCGCGTCCATGTGCCAGAACAAGATGTGATTTCCGCACTGCAGAAGTTCCTGAAACAGTGCGATATTCTGCGCAATATCCATACCTTTCGCCTCCTGCCAACCCTTATTTTATACTCAGAAAGGATGCATGATCATGAACAAGAGAAACATTGTGAAGATAGACGACTCCTGGAAATTTGTAAAGTCCGCGGAAAGTGAAGAAGACGCCGTTTCCAAGGAGGGCACCCCCGTGACCCTTCCGCACACCTGGAATGCCATCGACGGCCAGGACGGCGGCAACGACTACTACCGCGGCGCCTGCTGGTACGTGCGAACGATGAAAGAATCCGACCTCCCCGAAGGAGACGAGATCTGGATCGAGTTTCGCGGCGCTGCCATGGCGGCGAAGGTCTACCTGGACGGGAAGTGCATCGCAGAACACGAGGGCGGCTTTTCCGCCTTCCGCGCAGACCTCACGGGCCTTGTCCATCAGGGGAGCCTTCTTGCGGTCCGCGTCAGCAACGAGGAGAGCGATCACATCTATCCCCAGAAGGCGGACTTTACGTTCTACGGCGGCCTCTATCGGGACGTCGTCCTCATCGGGGTCCCGAAGGAGCACTTTTGCCTCAACGACCACGGTGCGCCGGGCATCCGGGTGACCTCGGATGTCGACCTTGCGAATCAATGCGCCACGGTCCACGTCACGACCTGGCAAAACGGCGGCCCCGTTGTGATCAGCGCGGCCGGGCAGAAAAAGACCGTCCCCTCCGAAAACGGAGAGGCCAGGGCGGATTTTGAGATCAAAGACGTCCACCTCTGGGACGGCCTTGCGGACCCATACCTCTATACCGCGGAGGCGGATCTTCCCTCCGGAGACCACGTGGCAACCCGCTTTGGCTGCCGCGTCTTTGCAATCGACCCCCAGAAGGGATTTTTCCTAAACGGACGGCCCTATCCCCTGCGCGGCGTATCCCGCCATCAGGATCGGAAGGGGAAGGGAAATGCCATCTCCCTCGATGACATGAAAGAGGACATGGCGATCATCCGGGATCTTGGCGCCAATGCGCTGCGCCTTGCCCACTACCAGCACGCCCAGGAGTTCTACGACCTCTGCGATGAGAACGGCCTTGTCGTCTGGGCAGAGATCCCCTACATCACCCTGCACATGCCAAAGGGGAGAGAGAACACCCTCTCCCAGATGACAGAGCTCATCCTGCAGAGCGCAAACCACCCCTCCATCGCCGTCTGGGGGCTCTCGAATGAGATCACCGCGGCCAGCATGGTGACGGAGGACCTTCTGGAAAACCACAGGCAGCTGAACGACCTCTGCCACCGCCTGGACCCCACAAGGCCAACGACCATGGCAAACGTGTTCATGCTGGAGACGGACAGTCAGATCCTGGAGATCCCGGACGTTTCCACCTACAACCTGTACTTTGGCTGGTATGTCGGAGAGCTCTCCCAGAACGAGGCGTTCTTTGATACCTACCATGCGCAGTACCCGAACCGCGCCATCGGCCTCTCGGAATTCGGCGCGGACGCCAATCCCAGCTTCCACAGCGCCGACCCCGACCGCGGCGACTGCTCCGAGGAGTACCAGTGCCTCTATCACGAGCACATGCTGCAGGTGATGGAGGAGTGCCCGTATCTCTGGTGCGCCTTTGTCTGGAACCTGTTCGACTTTGGCGCTGACGGGCGGGATGAGGGCGGAAAGCACGGAGAGAACCAGAAAGGGCTTGTCACCTTTGACCGGAAGATCAAAAAGGATGCCTTCTATCTCTACAAGGCTGCCTGGAGCAAAGAGCCCTTCGTCCACCTCTGCGGAAGAAGATACGTGGACCGCGCGGAGGAGAAGACTTCGATCCGGGTCTACTCGAATCAAAAGCACGTCTCCCTCTTCGTGGACAAAAAGCCCTTTGCAGAACAGGACGGCGACAAGGTCTTTGTCTTTTCCGTTCCGATCAGCGGGGAGCACGAGATCACCGCGGTCTCCGGCGCCGTGCAGGATACCATCCGGATCCGGAAGGTGGACACCCCGAACCCCGCCTACAGCTTAAACAGCCAGCCGGCTGCAAAGAACTGGTTTGACGAGGACGAGATCAATCCGGCATATTACTCCGTGATGGACACGATGGGAGAGTTAAGACAGTGCAGCCAGGCGGCAGCACTTCTCGATCAGGTGAGCAGCGGCTCCAACCAGGGAGACGTCGCGGATGCCGTCAAGGACAATCCGAACCTGCAGAGGATGCTTGCCAGAATGAAGATGCTCACCCTCTTAAAGCAGGCTGGAATCGCCCCGGAGAAAATCAAGCAGCTCAACCGGATCCTGCAGACCATCAAAAAGCCGGAAGGCTGACCCCTTGTAGAGTAAGAAAGGAACACGATGGAGAACACCAAACCCATCCGGGCGGTCCAGCAGATCATGCTGGGCACCGTGACAGGAAGCGAAAAACAGGCAGAAAAAACCCTTGCTGCCATCAAAGACGCGGGGTATGAGGGGATCGAGCTCAACCGCTTCATGATCCATCCAACGCCCCTGCTCGTCCGGTTTCTGACAAGGGCTGCCGGGATGCCGACGGGAAACGGCGGAAAGCTCGACTGGCACGCCCTGATCCGGAACGCGGGCCTTTGCGTCCCCGCGCTCCACACGGATCTTGGGAGCCTGGAAAAGGATCCGGAGGGCGCAGCAGAGGAGGCCCACTCCTTTGAGACCTCCCATCTTGTCATCACCGGCATGTACCGCTTTGCCTATGGCGACCCCGACGCGGTAAAGCAGCTGGCGGAGCGCCTGAACCGGGCGGGAGAGCGCCTCCAAAAGGAGGGGATCAGCCTCTGCTATCACAACCACAACTGCGAGCTGCAGCGGGTTGCCCCCGGAAAGCGCGCCTATGATCTTCTGATCGACGGGACCGATCCCGCGTATGTCGGCTTTGAGTTTGACTCCTACTGGATTGCAGAGGGCGGTGCGGACCCGAAGGAGTGGATGGACCGGCTCGGCGAAAGGCTGAAGCTCTGGCACATCAATGATCGGGGTGCAAGGCTCCAGGGCCCCGCCATGACGCCCATCTTAAAGACCGATGCCTGCGAGCTCGGGACCGGCAATATGCCGCTCGATGCCCTGAAAGAACGGGCAGAGCGCGCAGGCGTTCGTGCCATCGTCCTGGAGACCCACAAAAACTGGATCGACAACGACCCCATCAAGAGCATTCAGGTCAGCGCACGGTACTTCAAGGAGAACAGCTGAGATGGATTATTCATTTCTGAAAGACCACTTCATTACCACAGACCGCCCCTACGAGGAGGGGTGCGTGGAGGCCTTCTGCCAGACGATCCCGGCCAATGGCGTGACCCGGGCCGTTCTGCAGATCACCGCCCTCGGCGTCTTTGCGGCGCAGATCAACGGCAAGAAGGCGGGTGATGCCCTGCTTACGCCGGGATTTACCTACTACCCGGATGACCTGCAGGTCCAGGAGCTGGATGTGACGGACCTGCTCAAAGGTTCCCAAGAGCCCGCGGTCCTCACCGTCTTCCTCGGCCAGGGCTGGTACTGCGGCCGCTTTACCTTTGACAACAAGACGCAGATCTACGGGGAGCGCCCCGCGGTCTCCTGGGTCCTGACGGTGGAGGATGCGGACGGGACGAAACAGCACTTCTCGGATGATGCCGATGTCCGCCCTGGAAAGAGCCCCTATGACTATGCGGGCCTCTATGACGGGGAGATCTTCCACGCAGATGGCAGCTCGCAAAAGCCTTATCCCCCGGTGCCCTTCAAGGGCCCCATTCCAGGGTGCCTGGAGCGGGAGACCATCTTTGTCCGCCCGCGGGAGGAGATGCCGGTGCAGCAAGTCTTCCTGCACGGCGATACCACGATCCTCGACTTTGGACAGAACTTTGCCGGCATTCCGGAGATTGATCCCAAAAAGATGAGAGGGGTGAGCCTCACCCTTCGCTTTGGAGAGCGCCTGAATGCAGACGGGAGCCTCTACACGGCAAACCTGCGGAAGGCAAAGCAGGAGATTGTCTATTACAAGGGAAAGACGCAGGAGAAGTACCGCCCCGCCTTCACCTACATGGGCTTTCGCTATGCAGCTCTATCGGGGGTTCCGTATGAGGAGGGTCTCGTCCGCGCCTTTGCCGTCTACTCGGACATGGAACGGACCGGAACCTTTACCTGTGAAAATCCCCTGGCAGAGCGCCTGTACGAAAACCAGGTCTGGGGGCAGAAGTCCAACTACGTGGAAGTCCCCACCGACTGCCCGCAGCGGGACGAGCGGATGGGCTACACCGGGGACTGCCATGTGTTTGCCAGAACGGCCTCCTACAACTTTGACACCGAGGCGTTCCTCGTCAAGTTCCTGAAGGACATCCGCTTCTCGCAGACCCACAACAAGGAGGGATATGTCCCCTCCACGGTCCCCGCGGCCCCGGGAGAGCAGGGCATCGGTATGCTGAACATGCTCGGCTGGGGCAATGCCGTCTGCATCCTGCCAAAGCTTTTGTATGAGCAGTACGGCAACCGTGAGATCCTCCGGACGATGTACCCCGCCATGAAGACCTTCACGGAGTGCGAGATCCGCCACATGGGCGGAAAGGGCCTGTGGCTCGGTCCGAACCTCGGCGACTGGCTGGCGCCCGGGAAGGATGTGCGCTACATGGCAATGCACAACGGCCCGGTCTCCAACGCCTTTGTGATCGGGGACCTGCGCATCATGGCCTGGACAGCCGATCTTCTCGGAGAAAAAGAGGACGCCGCCCGGTACCGCGCACAGGATGATCTCTCCACCAAGGCCTATCTTGCCGCCTTCGTCAAGGAGGACGGCACGATGCAGGACGACTATCAGGGCGCCTACGTGATGGCCCTTGCCCTGGTTCTTCCGGAGGGAGATCTCTGGAACAAGGTCTTTGCCAAACTTGTGCAGAGGCTCAAAGAGGAGGGCATTCAGACCGGATTTTTTGCCACGCAGCACCTGCTGCCGCTTCTTGCGGACCACAAGGAGGAGGCGCTTGCCTTTGACCTTCTGTTCCAGGAGAACTGCCCCGGGTGGATGTATGAGATCAGGCGCGGCGCCACCACCATCTGGGAGCGCTGGGACGCCCTGCGCCCCGACGGCACCGTGAACGAGACCAAGATGTCCTCTGACAACATGGTCTCCTTCAACCACTACGCCTTCGGAAGCGTCGGGGAGTTCTACTACGGAACGATCCTCGGCATCCGGCCTGCGGCCCCCGGCTTTGCACAGGCCCTTGTCGCGCCGCACATCGACGCAAGGCTCGGCTCCTTCTCCGGCTCCTACAAGAGCCGCCATGGCAGGATCGAAGTCTCCTTTGACCTGAAAGAGAAACGCCTCACCGTCTCGTCGGAGGTTCCGGGAACGCTTCGCCTTCCGGATGGCACCACCAAGGCTCTCACGAAAGCCCCCGCTTCGTACAGGATTGCGCTTTAAGAACCGCCTATTCTGACCTGATACACTTGCTAACCACGCCTGTCCCGCAGTCTTACCGAAACTGCGGGGCAGGCTTTTTGCCGTCAGGAAGCAGCAGAAGATGACAGCGCCGTTTTTGGTGTTTATACTGGGTGCAAGAGTACAAAGGCAGAGGGAAATCACTTGCAGCAGGAAGAGAAAAGAGAAGTGCATACAGGGGAGGGGAGGCTCCTTCGGGTCTACGGCATCGTGCAGGGCGTGGGCTTTCGGCCCTTTGTCAAGCGCGCCGCCGATGCCCTGGGGATTAGAGGGAGCGTCTGCAACCGGGGCCCCTTTGTGGAGATTCGGGCCTTTGGTTCGGGGCAGTCCCTGAACCTTCTGAAAAAGCGCATCCTGACATCGCCCCCGGAGCGGGCGGTGATCTTAAAGTTTGACGAGACGCCCCTTACAGAGGCCGCCCCCATGGGCCCCTTTGTGATCCGGGAGAGTTCCAAAATTTCCGGGGAGATCTTTGTCTCCCCGGACATCGCGATCTGCCCCGCATGTGAGAAAGAGCTCTTTGACAGAAACAACCGGCGCTATCTCCACCCCTTCATCAACTGCACCTCCTGCGGCCCCCGGGTCACGATCCTGGACGGGATGCCCTACGACCGGGAGCGGACCAGCATGAAGGCCTTTCCGATGTGCGAACGATGCCGGTATGAGTACACCCACCCGAGCACCAGACGCTATGACGCCCAGCCCGTCTGCTGCAACGACTGCGGGCCCAGGGTATATCTGCTGCACCCGGGAAAGGCGTACTCCCTGCCCGTCCGGGTGGAGGACCTCCCGAAAGAAGAAACCGACCACGCCGCCATCTCCGCCGCAAGGCGGTGCATTCGGGAGGGCGGGATTGTCGCCATCAAGGGGATCGGGGGCTTTCACCTCTGCTGCGATGCGGCAAATGAGGAGGCGGTATCGCTTTTGCGAGCCCGCAAACACCGCCCGGCAAAGCCCTTTGCGGTGATGATGCGGGACCTCAACGCGGTCCGCAGGGAGTGCGCCCTCGGGGGCGAAGAGGAGGCGGTCCTTGCCGGCCACCAGAAGCCGATCGTCCTGCTCCCCAAGCAGAAGTCCGGCACCCGCCTTGCCCCCTCCATCGCCCCGGGGCAGGACACGGTGGGGGTGATGCTTCCCTATGCGCCGCTCCAGCTCCTTTTGTTTCGCTATGACGATGGGATCGAGATCCCGGATGCCCTGGTCATGACAAGCGCAAACGCCTCCGGCGCTCCGATCTGCCGGGACGATGCGGGAGCACTCTCGGAGCTCTCAGACCTCTGCGATCTCATCCTGTCCCACAACCGGGAGATCCGCCTTCGCTGTGACGACTCGGTGATGACCTTCTTCGAACACCGCCCCTATATGATCCGGCGCTCCCGGGGATATGCCCCGCTCCCCTTTGTGGTGGGGCAGCCTTTCTCCGGGTGCGTCCTCGCCGTCGGAGGTGAGCTCAAGAACACCTTCTGCATCGCCAAGGGGAGCCTTCTGTACCCCTCCCCCTACGTGGGGGACATGGGGGATGTCCGGACCGGAAGAGCCCTTTCGGAGTCCGTCACGCGGATGGAGCACCTCCTGGAGGCAGCACCTACCGTAGTTGCCTGCGACCTCCATCCCGGGTACCAGACAAGCGCCTATGCGAAGGGCCTCGGCCTTCCGCTGGTCACGGTCCAGCACCACTACGCCCATGTTCTCTCGTGCCTTGCGGAAAACGATGCGCTGGACGAGACGGTGTACGGCGTCTCCTTTGACGGCACCGGGTACGGCACCGACGGCACGGTCTGGGGCGGGGAGATCCTCCTCTCGAACCTGGACGGCTTTTCGCGCGCGGCCAGCATCACCTCCTTTCCCCAGTCGGGAGGCGATGCCGCGGCCAGGGAGGGCTGGCGGATCGCCGTCGGCTGCCTTGCGGAAAAACTGGGAAGGGATGCTGCAATCCAGATGGGAGAGAGGCTCTTTCTCGGGAGCAAAGCAGAGCTCACCATGCAGCTGGCCCTCTCGGAGCACGGAATCAACACCGTGACCAGCACCAGCGCGGGGCGCCTCTTTGACGCGGCCAGCGCGATCCTCGGGATCCGCCGCTGTTCCACCTTTGAGGGGGAGGCCTCCATGGCCCTCGAGACGGCGGCGGAGCGGTACCTTGCCGCGCACCCCGAAAAGGAGGAAGTCCCTGCCCTGCAGGGCCCCGAGACCTGGCAGCGCGGGGCGGACGGAAGGCTCCTTCTCCCGACCGATCAGCTCCTCCCGGAACTGGCAAGGCGCCGCCTTGCGGGGGAGGATGCGGGCGCTCTGGCACTCTGGTTCCACGAGAGCCTGGCAGCCCAGGTGGCGGCAGCCCTCTCGTTTCTTCGAAAAAAGTCCGGCATCTCCAAGGCAGCCCTGACAGGCGGCGTGTACCAGAACCTCCTCTTTCTTCGGCTGACCAAGGCATATCTGGAGCGGGATCACTTTTCCGTCCTCCTTCACAGCATGGTGCCGCCCAACGACGGCGGCATCTGCCTGGGGCAGGCGGTGGCCGCCCTGCATGCCTTGGAAAAGGAAAAGGCAAAATGAGGTCAAGCGAAAGACCCGAACCGGGGTTCCTCCGGTTCGGGTCTGTTCAGCTTTTGAGATAGGCGTCGTAGAATCCCTGATCCGTCCAGCCAAAGGGCGTATCGGGGCGCTTGAAAAGTGCCTCCGGGAGCTGCACGAGAAGAAGGGAGAGGACAACAAGCAGGAGGATGCCGCCGAGGATTTCCCGAAACGAGATCCCATGCCGCACAAAGAAGACAAGGTGAACGACGCCGAGGGGAAGCCAGAGAACCAGAACGGTGACAAGGCCCGGCGCATAGAGGGGCGTCTGGATGCCCCAGGAGGCAAAAATCTGCCGGGAGTGAACGGCGAGGAAGACGTGAACCCCCGCCTCGAAAAAGGAGAACACCATGACCGCAAAGCCCATGCACTTCCCGTACCGGTTCCGCAGGACGAGGACCACGTGCAGATCTTGGAACTTTTGATCCGAATCGACCGGGAGGACATCATCTTTCGCTGCCACGAGAAGAACGCGGCACTCCTTCACCGGCGCTACGGCGAACTGCAGCGCCTTGCCAGTGCCCATCCCGCGTACTTCATGGCGATCCGCACCGGCTTTACGAGCAGCATCCTCTCCGCCTGGATCCGGGGCGGAAAGCAGGAGAGCACGGAGGAGCTCCTTTCCATCATGGAGGAGCAGGTGACCCTCCTGCAGAAGAACTGGCGGGGGAGTGCTACGCTCTGGTAAGCTTCCCCCGGACACCCCGGGGGAGCCACTGTGGAAACTGACCGTCCAAAGAAGTGAGAGCGGTCCAGTTGTGTGGTTTCACGGGGACGATTCTGACAAAAAAATCGGGTGTTGTTGTTCCACCAAAGATCTGCTAAAATCACAAAGATGTCGAATGAGGAAGGTCCCGACTTGCAGGGCCATGCGCAGGAATGGCGGAATCGGTAGACGCGGCAGACTCAAAATCTGCTTTCTGAATAAGAAGTGAGGGTTCAAGTCCCTTTTCCTGCATCGCTGCCAGGGAGCACGTTCAATGCTCTTTGGCTTTTTTCTTTCCTTCTTGGGGGATTGCGGTAAAAGATTATGACACAAAGGGTACCCAACAACAGAAATCGCTCGGCCCGTGCCAGACGGCGCAGGCAGCAGGTGATGCGGCAGCGGATCTTTTTGGGCGTTCTTGCGGCCATCGCCGTGCTCCTTGTCGTCTCGCTCCTTTTCATCTACGGAAAGGTCACCTACAGCTCAAAGTTTCTGCCCAAGACCACAATCAACGGGGTTGACGTCTCCGGGATGACCGCCGAGGAGGCAGAGGACAGCCTGACCTACACGCTCCCCACGATCACGATCACCTTTGACGGCGGGGAGAAGGACACCTTCAGCCTGGCCGATGTGGGCGGAAGCTACACCTACCTGGACGAGCTGAATGACCTGATCGATGCCCAGAACCCCTACACCTACCTGCACCCCAAGGCCCAGGACCTGACCCTGGAGCCGGTGCTGTCCTATGACGCGGACCTCATCGAGGGCGTCATCGACAAGCTTCCGGCGGTGACCAACGAGAACGCCACGGATCCCACCGACGCCTACATCGAGAAGACCGACAGCGGCTTTGAGATCGTGACGGAGACCGCGGGCACGAAGATCGACGAGCAGGCGCTGCTGACTCTGGTCTCCGACAGCCTTGCCAAGTGGCAGTACGAGATCGATGGGACCTCCTGCTACGTGCAGCCCTCCGTGAAGGCGGAGGACCTCTCCCTGTCGGACCAGATGCAGACCATCAACAACATGAACTACATCGACGTCAACATGTCCGGCGGCAAGACCGAGCGCATCGACAAGGCCACCGTGATGAGCTTCATCATCTATGACGCCGACTCCGGCGACATCTCCGTGGACAACGCGGCGGTGACCGCCTACACCCAGCAGCTTGCCCAGGAGTACAACACCCTGGGGACCGTCCGGACCTTCACGACCACCGGCGGCTCCGTCATCCAGGTGGGCGGCTCCGACAAGGACACCTTTGGCTACCAGATGGACGTGGAGACCACAGCACAGCGCATCGCCTCCTGCTGTCTCACCGGGCAGGACACCGCGGCCAAGTGGCCGGTGGCGGGGAGCACCAGGGGTGATGACAACGACTTTGGTACCACCTACGTGGAAGTCAGCATCCCGGACCAGCACCTCTGGTACTACGTGAACGGTGCCCTGGCCATGGAGACGGACGTGGTGACCGGCACCGGCACCAACTCCACGACCCCTGGGGTCTTCATGATCCTGGACAAGCAGCACCCGGCAACGCTCAAGGGAGACGGCTACTCCACCGACGTGGAGTACTGGATGCCCGTCACCTACTCCGGCACCGGCCTCCACGACGCCCAGTGGCGCACGGAGTTCGGCAAGGAGATCTACATCAGCGGCGGCTCCCACGGCTGTGTCAACATGCCCCTGGCTGCGGTGGAACAGCTCTACAACAGCATCGAGATGGGCACCCCGGTGATCATCTACGATTGATGCAAACAGACAAAAAAGGCACGGAGCCGGAAGGTTTTACCTTCCCGGCGCCGTGCCTTTTTTGTGTCTTCCCCGCTTGCAGGCGGGTGGGATCTTCTTGTTCTCGTGGGCGGCAAGACAGGCCGCGCAGTCCCCGTGCCGGGGACAGGAGCGCTTGCAGGGGCAAAAGTCCTCTGCCGCCTCCTTCCTCTCGCTCACGCCTTTTTCTCCATCTCCTCGAGGAAGGAGAGCCACTTGTCCCGGATCTCGACATTCTTCGGATCCTCTTCAAAGGAGGTGCAGGCGGCATCCACTCTGTCCTTGTCCTCCTGAGAGAGAGCCCGCTCTGCGAAGGGATAGACCACATCATCCTCTTTCTTGGTGTGGCGCTCTAAGAGCTTTCCCCAGCCCATGGCCTCGGTCAGAATGTCCAGGCGGTTTGCATCCGAGGGATCCTTCTCGTAGGCCGTGACGGCCTCCTCCAGGGCAAGGACGTGGCCGCGCCCCAGGTCGTGCTCCACCAGCATCCCGTGATTGATCAGGTTGTCGGCGACCCGGCCGAGCTTTTCCGTCATCACGGGGAACAAAAACTGCTCCTCCTTGCCGTGGTGGTGGGCATCCGAGTACTCCCGGATAAAGGAGATGACCTGCCGAAGTTCCGCAGGATCCACCGGCGCGCCGTTCATCATGGCGATGCAGCGCTTTTGAAGGACCGCGATCATGCGCCGGATGTTGACGTGCTCCTCTTTCATGAGCTCAATGCTGACCATGTCAGGACGCCTTTCTTGCAATGCAGTAGTGATCCCAGGAAGAGGAGACGAGGGTGTAGTCCGTATCCTGAAGCATCCCCTCCATCACCTTTTTCCGGAGTTCATGGTAGCGCGCGGGATCCTCCCAGTAGGGGGCGTGCAGATCCTCGGTGACGTCCCAGGCAAAGCGGTCCGCGCTCTGCTCCGTGATCTCCTCGACCCGGTCGCAGGGCATGCCGGAGAGCAGGGTCCCGGTAAAGATCCGGTAGACCTCGGTGGGATCCGCCGCGTCGTTTGCCGCGTGTCTTGTCCCAAAGTCATAGGCGAGCTTCTGGATCTTGTCCCACCGCTCCGGATGGCCGGAGAGAAGAGAGGTGACGAGCTCCCCGTAGTCTCCCTCTGCGGCATCGATGAGTCCGGAGAGGCTCCCGTGGATGTTCGAGAGGTCAACTGCCTCCTCCAGGGTCCGCGTATCCTCCTTTGTGCACTTTTTAATCAGTGCACTATCCTTATCTGCCCAGCCGTTATCGACGGCGTATTCGGCGATCTCGCCGGTCAGCTGCTCCTGCAGTCGGATCTTGTCAAACATCCACTGGTGTATCGGTCCCAGCACAGCGCTCATGGTCTGTCCTCCTTGCAATTTCCATTTCTTTCATTTTCAAGCGATTTTCTTTTCACTGCGCAGTATCCCACAGACGAGTCGCCTTCGGTGTTGCATTTGCAACGGAACTCACGCCTCCGCCCCGTCCCCAGACTTTAAGAGCCGGAAGGTGTTCCGGTCAAAGTCGATGAGGCCCTCCTCCTTCATCTTGGCAAGCTCCCTGGAAAGGGCGCTTCGGTTGACGCAGAGGTACTGGGCCATCGCGTCCCGGTTCATTGGAAGAGCAAAGTAGAGGCTCCCCGCCTGCTGGGCCCTTGCAGAGAGGAGGGCTAAGATCTTCTGCGTTAAGTTCCGCTTCGAGAGGATCTCGATCTTTTCCAAGAGGCGGGCGTTCTTGTCCGCGAGGAGCCGGACCATGTTTTCGATGAGGCGCTGGTGGAAGACGCAGGCGCTGCCACACAAGGTGAGCATCCGATGAAATGGGAAGAAGAGGACCTCCACGTCGGAGGAGGCCTCAAAGGAGACCGTCGCCAGGGACTTGGTGCCGCAGGCAAAGCTCTCCCCGAAGAACTCCCCCTCCCCCATGGACATGAGGATCGTCCGCACGCCCCACACGTCCTCCTGCACCATCTCGACGGTGCCGGAGAGGATGAGCCCTGCGCAGCTGACCGCGTCCTGCTCGAGGAGGATTACCCTCCCCCCGGGGAGGTGCTTTTGGTAAGCCCCGGTGCAGTGGAGCATTGGCAGGATCTCCCCCTCCGCGATCCCCGCAAACAGCTGACTCTTCTTTAATACGGGAAGCAGCGCCTCCCATTGTTTCGGATCTGGTATCTTCATCCCGTTTCCCTCCGGAAATTGTAATCCCGCAAAAAGTGTTGCAAATGCAACAGAAGGTTACCGCATTCCGGGCTATGATGCAACCATCACACGACAGACAACCTTTCAGGATTCAGGAAGGAGCAGGAGGATATACCATGGAGAATCAGATGTTTTGCTTTCAGTGTCAGGAGACTGCTGGCTGCAAGGGTTGCACCCAGCGCGGTGTCTGCGGCAAGAAGCCGGAGACCGCAGGTCTGCAGGACCTTCTCACCTACGTGACGAAGGGCCTCTCCGCTGTGACCACCCAGCTGCGCAAGGAGGGAACCGAGGTCTCCTCTGAGGTCAATCACCTCGTCAGTGTCAACCTCTTCACCACGATCACCAACGCAAACTTTGACGATGCGGCCATCACCGAGCGCATCAGCAAGACCCTTGCCGTGAAGGCAGAGCTGCTTGCCAAGGTGAAGGACGCTTCCTCCCTTCCCGCAGCCGCCACATGGACCGGAGACGAGGCCTCCTATGCCGCCAAGGCAAAGACCGTCGGCGTCCTTGCCACCAAGGATGAGGACATCCGCTCTCTCCGTGAGCTTATCACCTACGGCCTCAAGGGCCTTGCCGCCTACACCAAGCACGCAAACGCCCTCCTCGAGGATGACCCGGAGGTCGATGCCTTCCTGCAGAGCACCCTGGCTGCAACCCTGGATGACTCCCTGAGCGTGGACGATCTGGTCGCCCTGACCTTAAAGACCGGCGAGTACGGCGTCCGCGGCATGGCCCTGCTCGACAAGGCCAACACCGAGACCTACGGCAACCCCGAGATCACCAAGGTCAACATCGGCGTCCGCAAGAACCCCGGCATCCTGGTCTCCGGCCACGACCTGAAGGACCTGGAGATGCTGCTCGAGCAGACCAAGGGAACCGGCGTGGATGTCTACACCCACTCCGAGATGCTGCCCGCCCACTACTATCCGTTCTTCAAGAAGTATGACAACTTCGCCGGCAACTACGGCAACGCATGGTGGAAGCAGACCACCGAGTTCGAGTCCTTCCATGGCCCGATCCTGATGACCACCAACTGCATTGTGCCCCCGAAGGACAGTTACAAGGATCGCCTCTGGACCACCGGTGCCGCAGGGTATCCGGGCTGCAAGCACATCGATGCGCCTTACGGACAGAAGAAGGACTTCTCCGAGCTCATCGCCCAGGCGAAGACCTGCGCGGCTCCGGAAGAGATCGAGACCGGTGAGATCGTCGGCGGCTTTGCCCATGCCCAGGTCTTCGCCCTGGCAGACCAGGTGGTCGAGGCGGTGAAGTCCGGAGCCATCCGCAAGTTCATCGTGATGGCGGGCTGCGATGGCAGAATGAAGTCCAGAGAGTACTACACCGAGTTCGCAAAGGCCCTTCCGAAGGACACTGTGATCCTGACCGCCGGCTGCGCAAAGTACAAGTACATCAAGCTGAACCTGGGCGACATCAACGGCATTCCGAGAGTCCTCGATGCCGGACAGTGCAATGACTCCTACAGCCTTGCCCTGATCGCTCTGAAACTCAAGGAGGTCTTTGGCCTCGACGATGTGAACCAGCTGCCGATCGTCTACAACATCGCCTGGTATGAGCAGAAGGCCGTGATCGTGCTCCTGGCCCTCCTGTCCCTGGGCGTCAAGAACATCCATCTGGGACCGACCCTTCCCGCATTCCTCTCCCCGAACGTCACGAACGTCCTGGTGAAGAACTTCGGCATCGGCGGCATCACGGATGTGGACAGCGACATCAAGACCATGATCGGATGAGAATCGGATCAGAATTCTGAGAGGAGGCTGCCATGGAAGAAGTACTCCTTGTACAGGATGGCCTGACCTATGTTTCCGGGCAGGACGCCATCACAGCAAGAGATGCTGAGGGGAACGAGCTTGCCAGGATCGACATCCACGAGGCCTCTCCGAAGGTGTATGACATCTGCCACACCTTCGTGGACCCTGTCCTTCGCGGGCGGGGCGTTGCCTCGGTTCTCACCGGCCTTGCAGTGGAGCGGGTTCAGAAGGAGGGTGCCACCGTCACCGCCTCCTGCTCCTACGGGAAGGCCTGGCTCGAGAAGCACCCGGATCAGGTGAAGTAAGAAAAATAGAGGACAGCCGTCCGAGGGGCTGCAGGAGAGATTCCTGCAGCCCCTCTTTTGGTCTCCGGGGCGAGGATACCGGGCTTTATTCGTGTTGCTAAGGCAACAGAATAACTGCTTTCCCAGTACTACACTATGGATTGTCAAGAGAACAAGAGATCAGAAAAACAAGAGCGCCGAACCAAAAGGAGGCATTTCGATATGGAAAAGATTCTGGATATGACAAAGAGCGTTGCCGCACTCGTCGAGGAGTACCCGGAGGTGCGGGACATCTTAAAGGAGCTCGGCTTCACCGAGATCACAAACCCCATCGCCTTAAAGCTGATGGGAAAGTCGATGACGATCCCCCGGGGTGCTGCCGTCAAGAACATCCCCATGGAGCAGGTCGCCGCAGCCTTTCGCGAGCGCGGCTATGAGCTCCGGGGCCTTGCGGGGGAGATGGAAGAGGCCCAAAAGAGCATGGACCAGGCCGACGAGCTCAAGGGCTTTTTGCAGCGCCTTGGCAGCGGAGAGGACCTGGAGAGCGTGCGGGCGGACTTTGCGAAGGAGTTCTCCACCGTCTCCGTCCATGACATCGTCAAGGCAGAACAGAACCTCATCCAGGAGGGCACCCCTGCCACCGATGTTCAGAAGCTCTGTGACCTCCACTCCGCCCTGTTTCACGGAAGAACGGAAGCGGAGATCTGGAGGGAGGAGGAACAGGCAGCTGCCCAAAAGAAGGTGAAGGCAGCTGCGGAAAGCGCCCTGGAGGAGGGACACCCGGTGACAACGCTCCGGGCGGAGAACACCGCCCTCATCGAACTCCTCGACAGGATCGACGCAGAACTGGCAGCGGGAGACGGCGCCGCCGTGCAGCAGGATCTTGCAAAGCTCACCAAGATCAGGACCCTCTACTCCCGCAAGGAGCAGCTGATCCTGCCGCGGCTCTCCCAGCTCGGCGTGACCGGCCCCTCGGATGTCATGTGGGGTGTGGACGATGAGATCAAAAAGGACGTCTCTGCCCTCGCGGAGAACGTGACCGCCGACAACCTGCAGGAGATGGCAGGGGATGTCACCGCTCTCACCAAGAGGATGCGGGAGATGGTCTACAAGGAGGAGAACATCCTGTTCCCCCTGGCGCTGGAGAAGTTCTCAGACACTGACTGGGCAAGAATCTACCAGGACCTCCCGGAGATGGGAACGTCCTTCGTGGCGGCCTATCCCGTGTGGCCCCGCGGGGAGGAGCTCCTTGCCGCATACCGGAAGGAGCAGGAGAAAAAGCAGAGTGATCTTCCGGCAGACGGCCTGCTCCACTTCGGGGAGAGCACCGGGGTTCTCACGCTTGCGCAGCTGTCTGCGATCCTCGACCTTCTTCCCATCGACATCACCTTCGTGGATAAGGATGACATCAATCGGTTCTTCACGAACAAGGGCCGGGTGTTCTCCCGTCCCGCCTCGGCGCTGAACCGCCCGGTGTACCTGTGCCACCCGGCGGCAATCCGCCCCATCGTAAAGTCCCTTCTTGACGACTTTAGGGCCGGGAAGAAGGACAGCTTTGAGATCTGGACCCCGAACAAGAAGACCCCGACGAGGGTCCAGTACCTGGCCGTCCGGGACAAGGACGGAAATTACCTCGGGGCCGTCGAGCTCGTTGAGCGCTTCCCGGAGGATGCGGGAAAGCACTTCAAGGCATAAAGGAGGAAGCCTATGGAAAACCACATGCCGGCGGGAGAGATCTTCCGCATTCAGGACCGTTACCCCTCGGTGCCGGGGTGCACGATCTCCGCAAAGATGACGGACGAGGAGACGCTCCCCGTCATCCACTTCTCCCTGGCGCCGCACACGGAAATCAGCCGGGAGATCTACCAGTCGAAAAAGCTCTGGATCATCGCGGGCGGCAGGGGCCGCGCCACGGTGGCGGGGAAACCGGATGTCACGCTTTCCGAAGGGGACATCTACCCCGTCCCCACAAACGTCCCCGCGGGCGTTGCCGCGGATGATGCGCAGCTGATCTACACAGAAGTGATTTTTGGAGAGGAGACTACAATGAACGAGATGTTAAAGAGCGGTGAGGTGTTTGCGTTAAAGGACCTGCTTCCCTTCCAGGAGGGCCGGGTTGTCAATATGGACCTCGTCCACAACGAGAAGGGAAAGCTCGCGCTGATGAGCTTTGCCGCGGGGACCGGCCTTCCCGAGCACGCCGCCCCCGGCGATGCCCTGCTCTTTGGCCTGGAGGGAGAGGGGATCATCGGCTATGAGGGGAAGGAGTACACCCTCCACGCCGGCGAGAACTTCCGCTTCGACCGGGGAGGCCGGCACTATGTTAAGGCTTTATCAAACTTTAAGATGGCACTTTTACTCACAGTTTGATATACTTTACCTGTCAGATAAAATTTCTGCCGCACCGGGGGCCGCTGTCCCCGGCAAGGAAGGAGATAGGAGGACAGTATCATCATGAGAACCTATGAAGATCCCATTGCCAGAGTGTACGCACGCCAGGTGCTGGATTCCAGAGGAAATCCCACCGTAGAGTGCGAGGTCGAGACCGAGTCCGGTGCCTACGGCTCCGCCATCGTCCCTTCCGGTGCTTCCACCGGTGAGCGGGAGGCGCTGGAGCTGCGCGACGGCGACAAGAAAGTCTACCAGGGAAAGGGCGTCTTAAAGGCCGTTGCCAACGTCAACGACAAGATCGCCCCCGCTGTTCTGGGAAAGGATGTCTTTGATCAGGCCGGCATCGACAAGACCATGCTGGATCTGGATGGCACCGAGTTCAAGTCGAACCTGGGCGCCAACGCTACCCTCGCGGTTTCTCTCGCCGTGGCAAAAGCCGCTGCAGACTCCGCAGGACTTCCGCTTTACAAGTACCTGGGCGGCCCCAACGGAAAGGTGCTGCCTGTCCCGATGATGAACGTCTTGAACGGCGGCAAGCACGCCGACTCCTCCGCAGACTGCCAGGAGTACATGATCATGCCCGTGGGTGCCACCAGCGTCCATGAGGCCGTGCGCATGGGCTCCGAGGTGTTCCACACCTTGAAGAAGGTTCTGCAGAAGTACGGATACAACACCGCCGTTGGCGATGAGGGCGGCTACGCTCCCTCCTGCGTGCCGGGCGGACATGGTCCCCTGGAGACCCTTGGCAACGAGGGACCGCTGGAGCTGATGCTCGAGGCGGTCCGCGAGGCTGGCTATGAGCCCGGCAAGGACATCGCATTCGCCATGGATGCCGCTTCCTCCGAGTTCTACGATGCCGACAAGAACCGCTACGTCTTAAAGCGCTCCGGTGAGGGCGAGAAGACCTCCGATGAGATGATCGAGCTCTATGCGAAGTGGGTGGAGAAGTACCCGCTGATCTCCCTGGAGGATGGCCTCGCGGAGAACGACTGGGACGGCTGGGTCAAGCTGACCAAGCGCCTCGGCGACAAGATTCAGCTCGTCGGCGATGACCTGTTCGTCACCAACACCACCTTCATCCGCAAGGGCATTGAGCTGGGCGCTGCCAACGCCGTCCTGATCAAGGTGAACCAGATCGGCACCCTGACCGAGACCTTCGATGCCATCGAGATGGCAAAGGAAGCCGGCTACACCGCCATCGTGTCCCACCGCTCCGGTGAGTCCGAGGACACCACGATCGCAGACCTCGTCGTCGCGACCAACGCAGGCCAGATCAAGACCGGCTCCATGAGCCGCACCGACCGCATCGCGAAGTACAACCAGCTGATGCGCATTGAGGAGGATCTGGGCGATGTCGCGCAGTACCGCGGCAGAAAGGCCTTCTACAACGTAAAGGCCCTGCAGGCATAATCCGTCATTCGGCACACGGGGCATGCCGCCGGAGAAATTCCGGCGGTGTGCCCTTTTTTGCATACGAGAGGAGAAGTTTGAGATGGAACAGGCAAGTCCCGGGTGCCCGGAGGGGACCGAGGGGAGAAAGATGCTGCAGCGGATGAACCGCTCCCACGAATACCTGCGGACGTTCGCCCTGCCGCTGCTTCAATATCACGAAAACATGCGCATCCTGGATGCGGGGTGCGGAGGCGGCGCAACGATAAAGGCGCTCCTTTCCCTGGCGCCGGGAAGTCAAATCAATGGGATCGACATCTCCGAGGAGGCAATCCGCCTTGCCGGGGAGGTCAACCAGGACGAGCTGGAAAAGCGCGTCGTCCTGCAGCGGGCCTCAGTGGATCAACTGCCCTTTACAGGGGACACCTTTGACCTTGTGACCGCGGTGGAGACCGTGTACTTCTGGGAGGACCCGCAGGCGAACATCCGGGAGATCTTCCGCGTCCTAAAGCCCAGTGGAACCCTGGCAATCCTTGCCGAGGCATCGGATCCTTTGCTCCACCAGGACTGGACAAACCCCGGCGGAAAGATGGTCCTCTACCGTCCAGGTGAGTACCGCACCTTCCTGTCCCGGGCGGGCTTTATCAACTTAAAGACCTACTTCGGCCCCGGGGACACGGTCCTTGTCACCGGACGAAAGCCCTGAACTCCCCCAAAATCCAAACAGCCGCCGGAGTGAGCGACGCGTGTCGTCTTCTCACTCCGGCGGCTTTCTGTTAAGATAGCAGGGTAGCAAACGACAGAGAAAAAGAGGGAAAAAGTTATGATGATCGATCAGGCAAAGCAGCGGATCATCCGGGTCATCGGACACAAGAACCCGGATACCGACTCGATCTGTTCCGCGATCTCCTACGCCTATCTGAAGAACCAGATCAGCGGGGGAAAGGAGCACTACGAGCCCAGGAGAGCGGGGGAGATCAGCAAGGAGACCGCTTTCGTCCTGAACCACTTCGGCGTGGAGACCCCGCGCCTCTCGGTGGACATGAGTCCCACCATCGCAAACATCGACATCCGGCAGGAGGAGGGCGTGGACGGACAGATGTCCACGAGAGCCGCCTGGCAGCGGATGAACGACCGCAACATCGACACGCTCTGCGTCACCGACAGCGAGCACAACCTGCTGGGTATCATCACGGTGCGTGACATCGCCAACGCAAACATGGAGCTCTTTGACACCACGGTCCTGGCCAAGGCCAAGACCAGCTACAAGAACCTCCTGGAGGTGCTGGACGGGGAGATGCTCACCGGAGACCCCAACGGCTACATCACCACCGGCCAGATCCACGTGGGCACCAGCCCCGAGGCCATGGAGGAGCTGATCCACGAGGGAGATCTCGTGATGGTCACCAACCGGTATGAGGCCCAGATGTGCGCCATCGACTACGGGGCAAGGTGCCTCGTGGTCTGCATGAGTGCCGCAGTGCCGGATGTGCTGCTCAAGCGCGCCAAGGCCGCGGGCTGCACCGTGATCCAGACCCACTACGACACCTACGCGGCCTCCCGCCTCGTCAGCATGGCGGCGCCCATCGAGCACTTCATGGTGACCAAAAACCTTGTCACCTTCAACATCAACACCCCGGTGGAGGAGGCAAGGAAGGTCATGGCGAGCCTGCGCCACCGCTACTTCCCGATCCTGGACAAGGACGGCCACTACTGCGGCGTGATCTCCAGAAGAAATTTGTTAAACATGCACAGGAAGCGCGTGATCCTGGTGGACCACAACGAGGAGTCCCAAGCTGTGGACGGCCTCGAGGATGCGGAGATCCTGGAGATCATCGACCACCACCGGCTGGGAAAGCCGGAGACCTCCGGGCCGGTGTACTTCCGAAACGAGCCCGTGGGGTGCACTGCGACGATCGTCTACGCGATGTTCCACGAGCACAACGTGGAGATCCCGAAGAAGATCGCGGGCCTTCTGATGTCCGCCATCCTCTCCGACACCCTGGTGTTCCACTCCCCGACCTGCACGATGCTGGATCGGGCCGCCGCCAGCGACCTCGCGAACATCGCCGGGGAGAACATCGACGAGTACGTGCGGAGCATGTTTGAGGCAGGAGAGGATCTGACCGGCCGCTCCGCCGAGGACCTTCTGTACACGGACTACAAGGAGTTCGCGATCGGGGACATCTCGATCTGCGTGGGCCAGGGCTTCTTTGTCTCCAAGACGAACTTTGACCGGGCAAAGGCCCTGATCCAGGGGTATCTTGCGACCGCACTTGCCCACTCCCAATCGAGCATGATCTTCTACATGCTCACCGACATCCCGAGCCAGAGCACCTGCCTGCTCTACGTGGGGAAGGGGTCGGACGAGCTGATCTCCGAGGCCTTCCACGTCAGGGCTGAGAGCGGGTGCGCAAGTCTCCCCGGCGTGGTCTCGAGGAAAAAGCAGTTCATCCCGCCGGTCCGGGACCGGATCCTGAACCCCGAGCAGGACGGGATGTGAGAGAAAGTGGGGCTTTCCATGAAGCGAACCCTCCTGCCAGCTCTCCTTCTTGCACTCTCGTTATCCCTTTCCGGCTGCGGGGAGAGCGCAGAGGCCATCGCACAGCAAAGCGCCCTGTCCCTCTCGGTCACCTTTGACGATATTTCCGTCCGGGTGCTGAAAAAGGTCTACGAGTCCTACCCCTCGGAGACGGCAGCCTCTGCCCTCTCCGGCGCCTACCTCTCCCTCGCCTCGCACCTTGCCGATGCCGGGAAAGAGGAGGAGGCAGAGGATAAGGTGGAAGAGGGCCGCGCTCTCCTGCCAGACGATCCCGCCCTGCAGGCATACGAACTGCCACAGGAAGGAAACTAAAGACAACCAAAAAGCCAAAGTCGGTGTCTGCCGGCTTTGGCTTTTGATTTGTATTCGACTTTAGTCGGCTGAGCTTGCGATTCGCTTACGAAGTAAGCGAATCCTTGCGAAGCAGTAAACCACCCGCTGTGCGGGTGAGAGTAAGAGGTTATACAAATAAATCACCTTTCCTTACAATAGAGGTGCTCAAGCCACCATTGATGAAAGGAAAGGTGATTTAGATGCCGAAGGCTAATAGTGCAGCACACACAAAATGGTTGTGCAAATACCATATCGTCTTCACTCCGAAGTATAGGCGAAAAATAATTTACAATCAATACAGGAAGGACCTTGCGGAGATACTGCATGATCTATGCGCATACAAAGGAGTGGAAATCATAGAGGGGCATCTCATGCCAGATCATGTGCATATGCTGGTAAGCATTCCGCCAAAGATCAGCGTAGCCTCGTTTATGGGTTACTTGAAGGGGAAAAGTTCGCTCATGATGTTTGACCGGCACGCAAATCTGAAATACAAGTTTGGGAACCGGCACTTTTGGTCTGAGGGGTATTATGTCAGCACGGTGGGATTAAACGATGCGACGGTAAAGAAGTATATCCGGGATCAGGAGAGAGCAGACATCCTGCAGGATAAGATGAGTGTGAAGGAGTACGAGGATCCTTTCGGGGCGAAGCCTGGAAAGGATCCACAAGAAAGGACGTAAAAAACCGCCCCTTTAGGGGCGGCCAGGTGATAATACCTAAGCGAAGTATGAGGTGAGGAGCTGGACGTAGCCCAGGATGGACGAACCTCATACTTCGCGTTTGTGGTAAGACGCTGAGCGGGCGGCCCCCGCTTTCCGTCTCCGGGAGCGAGCTCCCGGAGACGGTGAAACTCAGTTTTTCGTATGTAGATTGTATTCAAATGTAACATCGTAGATGCAATGCTGATGTTTCTAAAATCCTGGAAATCAACTGCTTAGAGGCATAGTATCTGCATCTTCGAATTAAAAATGAGTACAACAAAAAGGCCCCATGGTTAGGAGCCGATAAAAGATATTCGGCTTTGCTTTTTATGCGCTGTTGGATTTAGCTTCAGGCCTTGGCTTGAAATCTACTTTCACCATATCAGCGCCACACCTTGGACAAATATGATAATCATCCGAAAATAGCTCAAGGAGTATCTCGCTTTTACCCATGCCAGCAAAACGTGAGACAAACCTCTGCTTCTTTTGCTGTTTCTGAATACGGGCTACATTCTTCTTCCTTTGAGAATTACTCAGATACCCATAGTATCGGATCTTCTGGAAGCCCTTAGGTAGGATATGAAGAAGAAATCTGCGAATGAATTCCTGTAAGCGGACTTTGATAACTACCCATTTTCCACCCTGCTTATTGTCTTTGGCTTTGAACGTTACTGTTTCTCTGTCATAGCTGAGAATCCTGCCCTCACTGATTGCGACACGATTAACATTGGCGTTAGTAAAGAACCGGGTTGATGGGTTCCATACCACAACCTCCATGGTGAACTCTCGACGCGATAATGTCTGATGAAGATATAGAATCCCCATTTGGAGCTCTTTTCTTCTCTGCATAATGCCTATCTTGTTATTTATAGTCACATGCTCGGCAAGTAGGTGTATGCTTTTAGGCAATCTAGGTGATACTTTGTTACATGATGCAACACAGCACGGATAGAAGTGTACCCAGCTCGAGCTCAAAGTGAGGGATTAGTGGTCTCATGCTAGGCGATCGCTTATCAACCCGTTTCTTAACTAACGCCTTAACATATCTGCCGAGATACTGGATGGCATTGCCCTTGCCGCATAGTGTCTCTTTGATATCAATGTCCCAGGATTTTTTATACATGCTGTCCTTGAAAGCCTGCCAGTCCTGAGGAGTTCTGATGCTGTCATCACCGGGCATGATCAGTTTCCCGGCATCATAAAGCTCTTGCAGGCCGGCCATGAACTTACCTCTGAACTTTGATTTCAGGACATTTACAGGGAGACAGAAGTGTTTCTTTTTCCCTTTAACAAATCGCTTTGGCTTTCCCTTCAGCCCGCCTCCGGAAACAATGCAGTGGATATGCGGATGGAACATCATGTTGTTTCCCCATGTATGAAGCACCTGAATGACACCGGGTGTTGCACCGAGAAACTTTTTATTCTGCATCAGTTCCACAAGTGTCTGTCCTGAAGCCTTATGCAGCAGATCATAGAGCAGACTCTTGTTGGCAAAGATCAGAGGATTCAGCTCACATGGAGCGGTAAAGACGACATGAAAGTATGAGCAATCCACAAGCTCAGACTGGCGTTCATCAACCCAGATTTCCTTGTTGACATACTGATCCATTGGGCAGTTACGGTTACCACATGAGTTGTAGTGAATTTCGGTATAACCACAGCGGGGGCATTCTACTTTGTTATAGCCCATTGCTTCCGTCCGACACTTGGAAATACAATCGGCAGCTTTGTACTGTTCGGAAGTGATGTGTCCTGCATAGTCTTTCTGATACTGCGGCCATCCGAGCTGAAAGATCTTCTGAATGGGGTGAGTCTTCTTATTGGCAGCCTTTGCCTGCTCTCGTGATACGATCTTTATACTCATGATCGGTACCTCAAAGAGTATCGATAGGGCTTGTGATTCCATTGAAATCCTGATGTGCCAGAGTAATGTAAATCAGGGTTGAAGTAATACTGTTATGCCCCATGAGCTCCTTCAGACGGAAAATATCTACGCCAGAGCGATAGCATTCCGTTCCAAAGGCGTGCCGCAGACTGTGGCAGGTCAGCTTATCCAGTCCAATTGAATCTGCGATCTTACGGACATAGGTCTGGACACTGGTTGTAGAGATCGGCATCGAAGGGATCATCGGAGACGGAAACAGATACTCGGTCTTATCCTCTATCTCCGGACTGCCAAGAGATTTCCAGTAGTCAGTAAGAGCCTGAACGGTCGCTTTCCCAAGAATTGCATAACGATCAGATCTGTTCTTGGATACCGAAACATAAATACGATGCTCTTTCACATGGATGTCACAGTATCTGAGATTACAGGTCTCCTGACAGCGCAGACCAGCAGAATACATGATAATCAGCATGGTTTTGTATCTGATGTTATCTGCTGCATTGAGCAAAGTGCGGAACTGTTCTTTTGTAGGAACAAACGGGATATATTTATCGAACTTGCGCTTGGGAACCTGAGTTGGATCCCAATGCTTATGGAGAACATAGATTATGAAGTTTTCCAGATGTGCAATGTCGCTGTTGATGGTACGGTCGCTCAGATTTTTTGTAGCTTTAAGCCGGTCAAAAAAGGCGCGTATTTCGCCCCATTCAAAACTGGCAGGATCCTTATGAAGCTGAGTATCGAAGGTAAGCATAACAACCAGCGTACGCTGACAAAACCTGCATGAGGCGTTACCATTAAGGGGGGGAGGGTTCCAGTTGTAACCGCAAATACTTCAGAGATTCGCGGTTGACAGCGGAGGTGAATCTCTTTGCAGGTGTATTGCCTTCGGCCGACGCATCCCCTGGGAATGAACTGCGCAGGTTCGGATCTGGCCTGCAGGTACGCCGGTTGTGATGGGCGTCTCCGTGTACCTGGATAGGTTGGGCATCCGGGTCCCAGTCTCCTGTCACCCTGAAGCGATGGATCCAGACACAAGAAAGTCCGGCATGGCGATTCCCCGGGTGGGAACAATACCATGCCGGACGTTCAATTCTGCAGTTTCACTTATGCAACTGCAAGTGGCCGATGCCTGCCTGTTCGGCAGACGTCGGCTACTCGGGTTATTCTGTTTGTCAGGAGGTTATCATGCTGCCGGGTATGGGCCGACCACCTTTCCATCTCGCATCCACCGGCCATTTACCAGGATGGGTTCTGTCTCAGATTGAAAACTGATACCTTTCCCGGCCTGTGTGGCTTCTCGCTGCTTCGCTTCGTATGCCCTGTATTCTTCGGACCAGCACATCATCTTTGGAAGATATTCATCTGGGTTGTCTCCCCGCCTCTGATGCTTGGGTATCTCGATGAGGAGATACCGGAAGTAGTACTCCGGATCGGCATCATTCAATTCCGCTGTTGTTGCGATGGAGTTCGCAATCATGCGGTCGGTGGCACCTTCATCTGAATAAGAAAAGAGACTGCTGTTTCTTTGCAAAGCAATCCTACGGATGTTTCTTTCACAGTAAGTGTTGTCCGCAGGTACGTTAGAATCGTAGAGGAAGCTGTCGATGTGACCGCCTTTCTTGCAGTCCTCAAAGTAGTTCATCGCCCTGCGCATCGTCGCGGTCATCGTTACTCGTTTTGATTGATCAGAGGAAGTACCATGCAGCGAGGCCTGATAGGCCTCCTCATACTCACAGATGTACTGCCAGGCCAGATCCAGGTGCGGCTTTACGTTTTTGATTCTTCCGGCAACCCGCTCCTCTCCGGACAGGCGCTTGAGCTTCGTATCCTCGCTCTCGGCAAGGCTGATCTCGCGCAGGATTTTCCATTCCCAGGTCTGTGCCAGCTGTTTTCTGCCTTCCTCCGTTTTCATGAGGTCTTTTGAGGCCATCTTTACAATAAACCAGGCAAGAAAGAACGGCCTTCTCAGATGCGCAAGGCAGAATGAGACTACGATCTTTCCTTCAGACTTGCGCTCCAGTTCCGGATATGCAGCATACTTGTCGTTCTTGCATACGACAGATGCATTTCCTGTCACTGCCGTAGGATCGGGCTCCGTTTCCTGTTCCAGCGGAGTTGTCTGGCCTGCGGTATCCGAACGATCCGCGTCATTATCCGGAAGAAAGTCTGCAAACAGACCATCCAGAAATGACTCAGCCCTGGAGGGATTGAAGAAATATGCAGCAGCCTTGGGACCTTCCCGCAGCTCACTTGTAATCAGCAGCCAGATATAGGACTTTTCTCCCGGCTTCTCAGCATCATAGATGGATCTCCAGGTGGTTTCATCCATCTGAATGTACTTGCCCGCTATGATGAAGCTGACGAGATAATCGAAGACGGGAAGCAGATATCTTGCGGCACAGGTATTGCACCAGTAAACCGTTTTCTGCGTTTTCATGGGATAGCCCATGTGACAGATCAGAGCAGCGATGCGTTTGTACGGGATGCTCATACTGGTCAGCATGTAGTACATGAAGGCGACGATCTCCGGGGTTGCCCGGGATCCCGGCATGATATATCCCTCGCTGTAGGGCCGGTATAGCGTACGATTCACCTCATGACTGTCAGGATCGGATTTTTCTTCGTTGCTGACATCCTCTGAGTATGCGATGATTGGTTTCATGATCGTCAGCACGACGACATGAGCCTCCTCTATACTGAGTTTTTCTCTTGCTTCGAATCCCAGCTTAGATAAAGACTTTGCTTTTTCGATCATTTCCGGAGTCAGATCATCCACATCATAGCTGATTCTGTGCGGGAGATTCTGCGTATCACGCTCCCAGATGCCTGGCTTGCGCTTCTGTTTTTCCTTTGATTCATCGGGTATCGGTTTTCTCGGGGGACGGCTGCTCCGTCTGGGTTTCCTGTCTTTTTCGCCAGCTCCGCCTTTCCCGGACGGATTCTCATCCTGAGTTTTTCCGTCACTGTCTTTCCCATTTTCGTCTGCATTGGCTGGCTCTGCAGGTTCTTCTGTCCCTGTCGTGTCTTTGGCCTGCTCTCCATCAGCGTCAGACTCTTCGGTGAGCGGATCTGTCTCCACATCCTCGCTGCCGCCTTGTGGAATCCCGGTTTCGAGTTCTTTCCCAGAGAGCTGCTCGTCCTTTTCCCCAAAGGCTCTCCTACGTCCGAGTTTGTTGTTCTCGTCCTTATTCTGCTCCTTCTGTTTGAGTTCCTCATTTTCCTTTTGCAGCGCTTTATAATCTTCAGCTGCTTTTTCAGCTGCCTTTATCAGCGCTGCAATGCGGTTCGTCTTGACGATGTCATCCACGATAACCTCACTAAAGATGTTCGAGATGTCGCTCGGACTGAAAGCGCCACACTGGTACAGGAGGTTGTACTTATGAAGTCTCTGGACAGGGATCTCGGTTTCCATCACCGGGCCTCTTTGTCTACGGAAGCAAGGCTTGCGCTGGCCTTCTGAACGGCATCCTGATAGGCGCGGAGAGCCTTCCTCAGCTGTGTATTCTCATTCCGCAGAGATGCATTTGCCTCCTCCAGCTCTGTTATTCTGGAAATCAAAGTTTTCGTCGAACCTTCAGCCCGAACAGAGTTTGCCTGCTCTGCTGGTGCGTCGGAGGCCGATGCCTGCTTTCGAACGTACTTCCTGGTGGGCACAACCTCCCCTGTAACGGGATCAAGCTTCCCGATCAGCTTCCGGTCTGTCTTGTGCTGTTTAGCCTCCTTGTCCCAATAGCTGTGTGAAGAATAAACGTATACCGTATCCCCCTGTCTCAGATGAATGGTACCCATGTCAGACCTCCTGAGAGCTGCTTATCAGTTCTCAGGAGTATAGTAACATATCTATACCCTCTTGTCAACCGAAAATAAGGGTATAGATATCTGAATATTTATACTCCCCACTGAAGTAGCCTGAAAGTTCAAAAACCGCGTGTTTTCAGGATCTCTGGGATTCTGCGGCCACCTGATCAGGCATGTCGATGTGCGGGTATACTTCGCGGATGGTACCGTCAAGTGCGATTCCGCTCATGAGCTGACGGTACTGCTCCGGAGAAAGAGATCTGGCTTCGTCCGCATTCCTGGGATACTGGAATGAGTTTCCCGGCGCAAGGCGAAGCGTATAGAGCACAGTGCCGATTCCCTCGAAGCAGATCCCCTTGATCGTTCTGGCAGATCTGCCACGAAAAAGATAGAGAACTCCACGGTCCGTTGGATCCAGGTGATAGTTCAGCATGACATAAGCGGAGAGTCCATCAACGCCGCGGCGCATATCCACCCTCTTCGTGCAGAGAATGATCTTCCTGAAGCCGATGCCGTCAACAAACATGAAAAGCCTCCTTAAGCATGGAGAGGGTCTCGCGCCGGACAGAAGAGTAGAGATAGAGCCGACAGGACCGTGTCTCCAGGATAACTTCCGGAGACACGGCAGGCCCTCCCGGCCTGCCTGGAACAGATCCGGCATTTCCTTCTTCCGGTGTACCGGTGATCCGCGGAAGATCAGAGTGGTTCGACCGGCTGCGGGAACCCGAGTCATCAGCAGTACCCGGTTCCGAGCCTATTGTATTGACATCAGGGCGTACATGTCCGTTTACGATATCGGTGATGTCTACGAAGTTCTCTGTCTCTGGCACTGAAACAGAGGATGCCTTCCTGTTACTGGCGTCCGTCTCCCTGATCACGTTTTTCCAGTAGTAGAAGAGCGAGACGTTGATCTCATGCTCCCTGCACCATTGTGCAATCGACATCAGCTTCGTTTCTCTGTTCTCGTACGCATTGATGATCGGCCTCCAATAGCGAAGCTTCTCCTCACGAACCATCTGCTGTCTCTTGTCCATAAAAAAGCCTCCTCTGTAGAACACAGCTAGTAGTTTCCTAGCCTCATTCTACAGAAGAGGTTGATCCGGGTCATGGTACGTCCGTTGTTACGCTTACTATCGAAGTAGTCCAGAAACTGGGTAATTGTAGATGCATACTGATCACGAGTGTGTGGTGACAGGTTCCTGCAATCAAGCATCTTTTTGAATTGAGCAAGGTAATCGTCCATGGTAAAGCCTCCTGCATGAGTAAATTTGCTGGCAGAAAGCGCTGAAGTGAAAAGTTGATTTCCACTTTTAAGCACTCTCCGGCGACAGTGGAAATTACTCCTGCGATGAAGGCAGTAAAGGGGTGGATTGAGGCTGATTTCGTGGACCGGAGTCTTACAAAGGCCCTGAATTCATGGAAGATATTCACTTCGGAGTATAAAAACCAGAGGTGAATTCAACGAACAGGATGTTTCCTGAAGATTGATTTCTGCCTCTGGATTTTTTCTTTGTAGTGAAGGCCCTGCAGGCGTTTTCTGTAGTTCAGATTTCTCAGCTTTGCGGTGCCGTTTTAATTCTGTGGTTTCCGTTTTCCGACTCTTGCATGCCAGATCCAGTCGGTAATGATCTGGCTCACGCTGGAGTGTTTTTCCTCCGCGTAAGCCTTCAGGCGTTTGGATGTATCCTCGGAGATGTAGATGTTAACCCGTTTCTTCATGGAGCATCTCGTCTGACCTCCTTTCTCCGTGTGTGTATACTCTACACACGGTAATCGTTGATCTCAGAAGGCTTCCCACCCCTGCTTGTCAGCGGCTGCTTTCTTCCTTCTGAAATAGGTGGATCGGCTGATCCGGATCAGATCCGTGATGACGGAAGTGGTCATACCGGTGCTCTCCATCTTCCGGACATCATCGACGGTACAGATGCGTTTTCCGATCCTGGAGGAGGTATCCGGCAGGTAGATATCCTGCCTGCGCTTGCCTGCATGCCGCTTCAGCGTTCCGGGATTCGCCATGACCAGGAGCTTTCGATATCCTTCCTTGTCGTGCAGGAGATTAAACCAGACGCCATGCCGATTGAGAATCTTGTTCAGAAACCGGATTCGGTCCTCTAGATCTGCTTCCGGTTCGGAGCTGTCAAGATTAAAAAAGGCTTTTTCGTTCATGCCTGACTCCCTTCTCCTGGATTCTTTTTAAACCTTTCCAGGCAGTGCTTCGTGAGATCGATGTCATCTCTGGGAATCTCCTGGATTCCGAAAGCCTGAAGCTTTTCCCACAGTTCCGGTTTCATGAATCGGGTGTACTCGATGGGAGACTTCCCGCCTATCGCCGGATGAGCGGAGCTTGCGATATTGGAGATCGCAAAGTTCAATGCGGTCTGGTTCACAAGGCCGAGGTCTCTTAAGTTGTCCCTGTGCGGGCAGATGTAGCGAAGCTCTTCGTGATTGACTTCCAGCGAACCTTTTTGTCCTGACTGCATGGGATCGCAGTAAAAAACGTGACACCGCTGACTGCCGTCTGCGCCGGTTTCCATCGCCCTGGCGAGGGTGAATTCATCGCCGCGGTCTGTCAGCAGTACTTCAAAGAGCTCTTTGAAGAGAGCATCACCAAGGACCTGATTCAGCAGGCTGACACCGTCCAGCATGTCCTGGGCGGTCTTGGTATCGTGATAAACAGCGACCATCAGGTAATAGTTGAGAAACTTGAAGGTCTGCATGAAAGGCCCGTGTGACACGTCGTTGTAGACGGTGTCCATTTCAACAACGGAAGCGTTTGGGAAGTTCTCTATGTACGCTTTGTAGTCCGCATAACTGCGGCCACGCAGATATGATCGTTCCTGCCGCTTCCGGTAGTTGTGCGCTAGCTTCCTGGGAATCTTTCTGGAGACCTTGCGGCGAAGGTCGATGTTGGCAATGCCGACGACACTGAAGACCTTTTCGTCGATGTAGTTGTAGAGGGTCTTCTCTGAGATGTTCAGCTCCGGATGATCCTGCAGAATCCGATAGGGAGAGTGCCCTTTCTGAAGTGCAGGCTTAATGATGGCAGCCATCCGTTTTGCTTCCTCCTCCGTGAGGTTGGCCCCGGTCCTGGAATTAACAAGGAGCTCCCGGTATTCCATATCTGCCTTTGCAGCGGAGTAGTAGTACTTTGAAAAACGGCACCTTGCGTAATTCTCACAGCCATTGCAGGCACCCGGGGAGCGATCCCTCCTGCCGCAGGTGAACTGGACAAAGTCCGGACAGTCATCCGGGCATTCACGCCCCCAGTTGCAGCTCTTATAGGCCCCACACTCTCGCCTCAGCCGGCACTTGTACTTCAGGGTTCTGTGCAGCTTGATCTCTTTGCCGATGGTAGACTTGTCCCTGCCCAGAACGGAAGCAATCGCTGCCTTGGAGGATCCGCTGCCGATCCCCTGCTCAATGAACCTCCGCTCGTCCAGTGAGAGTGCCTTATTCTTGTTCAAACCTGCCATGATCACGCCTCCTTGGGCATTTTTGCCCTTATGGGGCCAGTATGAATCGTCCGGAGGGGGAGGAGGTAGCGTTCATCTATGCTCCCAGGAAATCGGCTGAAACACGGACCTTTTCGGGGACGCTGACGAAGGAGGCCCAGCGCTTTTCCACGTCCCGGGAGAGGTTGGCAGGCCGGCTGCCGATCCACTTCCTGAGGAGGTGGAAGGCGTAATGCGTGCGGCGCAGAAGGAGCGTCCCGTAGAAGGTGAAGGTTTGGGAAGTGTGCGCGTAGACAAAACGGACCACCTGGATCACAACGGAGACATCCTCTGACTCGTACAGGACGGTGATCCTTCGTTTGGCGATGATGTGACGCCAGATGTGCTGCAAGGGGTGCTTCTCATTGTAGCTGTGCTGGAACTGACTGACCTCGGCATCGTAACGCTCTTGTGCTTCTTCCGTAGCTCTCTGGATAAAGTTCAATTGACTCTTGTCTGATGTACTCTTCATGGCTATCATTACAGGCAGACGGGTAGCAATACTCGCCTGCCTATAGTGATGAGACGGAAGGTACTTTCTTGCAGGGAGGTTGGCCTTCTGTCTCTTTTTTTAATTCGCAACGGGAAACAGTATAGTACAGTCAGGGAAAAGTAGGGCAGCTTTTGGTAGAGATAGTGTAAGACTTATATCAATGTAGAACTAAGTGAAAGATTAATATCCACTTCAGTGGAGTTTTGAATTACACTTCAGGGCTGGCAGAAAGCAAACCCGACAGGAGGATATGCCATTGTTGGTAATGATCGAGTGTGGTAATATAAACCCCGGCAGTTCTTCTGCGCTGGGTTTGTTTTGTGTCGTAACTTAACTTTACCACAGCCATCAAGGGCTGCTTTTTTTGATGCAGCGAAAATGTAAATCTTTAGCCGAAGACTTGAGGTAGCAACGCCGCCGCGAAGCGGCTTAGTACAAAAGCAAAAGAGGCTTGAGCGGAGCCCGAGGGAGCGAAAGCTCCCAAGGGCCTTTAAAGCGAAAGCCAGCGTCTTTAGGCGCTGGCTAGTAAAGCGGGCTTATAGCCCGCATCCCGAACCACCCGTTTTACGGGTGGA
Source organism: Lachnospiraceae bacterium (assembly GCA_022483465.1). Taxonomy (GTDB): domain Bacteria; phylum Bacillota; class Clostridia; order Lachnospirales; family Lachnospiraceae; genus CAG-791. The sequence goes on from JAKVNF010000002.1 coordinate 253,702, forward strand.
GGCGATTTAGCCCGTTATGCAATTTTCAGGCAGTTGCATTGGCACCCGCCTTTGCCCCGGGGCCGCCCGCCGGGCGCTTTCCCGGGATCTCCCCCGCAAGCTCAAAGCCCTTCTTTGCCATGATGACGGCGATGATCTCATTGATGACCGCCGCCGCGGCAATCGTGCCCTGGATCACACCGGGGAGTTCGGGCTCCGATGCCAGCGTGGTGCAGGCGATGCCTTTCTTTCGTCTTACCGCTCCAGGGCTGCGAGGTCCTGGAAGAAGGAGGGATAGCTGATCCGCACGCAGGATTCGTCGTCCAGGATCGTCTCGCCCTCTGCGGCAAGTCCCGCCACCGCAAAGCTCATCGCGATCCGATGATCGTCATAGGTGTGGATCTTGGCCCCGTGGAGGGGCTTTCCGCCGTGGATCACAAAGCCGTCCGCGGTGGGGGTGATGTCCGCGCCCATGGCGGAGAGGCCCTCCGCCACTGCCCGGATCCGGTCGGACTCCTTGACCCGAAGTTCCGCCGCGTCCGTAATCACCGTGGTGCCCTCGGCGCAGGCTGCCATGACCGCGATGACCGGCAGCTCGTCGATGAGGGTCGGGATGAGATCGCCGCCGATCGTTGTCCCGTGGAGGGCGCTGCTCTTCACAAGAAGGTCCGCACAGGGCTCTGCGTCCTTGGTCTCATTGACCAGCTCGATGTCGGCGCCCATGGCCTTTGCCACCCGCAGGATCCCGTCCCTTGTGGGGTTGATCCCCACGTGCTTTAAGAGCACCTCCGAGCCCGGCACGATGCAGGCCCCCGCCAGGAAGTAGGCGGCGGAGGAGATGTCGCCGGGCACCTCGATGTCGATGGGGGTGAGGCGGTCGGTGGGGGTGACTGTGACAGAATTGCCCTTTGTCTCCACCGATGCTCCGAAGGCCCGGAGCATCCGCTCCGTGTGGTCCCGGGACTTTGTGGGCTCATTCACTGTGGTGGGTCCCTCGGCATAGAGGCCCGCCAAGAGAATCGCGGACTTGACCTGAGCGGAGGCCACCGGGGAGTCATAGGTGATACCGTGGAGCGGCGTGCCCGTGATCTGGAGCGGGGCACAGCCGTCATCATTCATGCTGACGATCTTGGCGCCCATCTGCGCGAGCGGGGTGATGACGCGCTTCATCGGCCTTGCGTTCACCGAGTTGTCGCCGGAGACCAGGGAGACAAAGCGCTGGGGCGCCAGAATCCCGGTCATGATCCGGGTCGTGGTGCCGGAGTTTCCCGTGTAGAGCACCACCGTGTGGAACGAGGGGTGCAGGCCCTGCATGCCCATGCCGTGCACGATCACGTGTCCCGGATGGGTGAAATCCCGCTCCACAAAGATGCCGAGACGGGTGAAGCAGTCGATGGTGGAGAGACAGTCGGCGCTCTCGAGGAAGTTGGTGACATGGGTGTCTCCGTCTGCCAGTGCCCCCAGCATGATGGAACGGTGGGAGATGGACTTGTCCCCGGGAATTGCCGCCTCGCCGCGAAGCGGCGCTGCCTTCTTGATGGTTAACATATGGTTTGCCCCCCTGTTATCGTGCGCGATGGAGTGTATAGCTGTGTGCCGTCAGGATCTCGGCCGCCTTCTCGAGGGCCGCCGCGTCGTAGAACTCCACGAGCAGAACGCCCTCCTGGTACTCCCGGTTGTGGGTGATGCCGACGTTCTTGATGCTGACCGCATTGACCGCAAGGAGCGTGACCACCTCCGCCAGGGCGGCGGGCCGGTCCTCGATGTCGACATAGATCGTATAGAGCTGTCCCTTGGCGCCGGGCGTGGTCTGGGTGAAGCTGTCCCGATAGGCCTTGGCAGCTGCAAAGAAGTCGTAGATCTCGTTCTCCTTGCTCTTGGCGATCTCGCCCCGGATCTTCTGGAGTTCGGCAAGGTACCGGTCGAGGAGAAGCAGCAGGTTGTCCTTATTCGTGAGGCAGATCTGCTGCCACATGACGGGGGAGGAGGAGGAGATCCTCGTGATGTCCTTGAAGCCCCCGGCGGCGATCTGCTTTAAGAGCTCATTCTCGTCGTCCGCATCCCGCACCGTGTTCACCAGGGCCGCGGAGACCACGTGGGGCAGGTGGGAGATGGCAGAGACCGCAAAGTCGTGCTGCTCGCAGGTGACAACGAGCGGAATCGCCCGAAAGCCCGAGACGAGGGCCACCATCGCAGCGGTCTTCTCCTTCGGGGTCTCTTGTTCCGGTGCGAGGAGGTAGTAGGCGTTCTCGAGAAGCTCTGCCCGGGAGTTGCGGTAGCGAGTCCTCTCGGAGCCCGTCATCGGGTGGCCGCCGACAAAGTACGGGGCAAGGCCCAGGGCCCTGACGTGCTCGTGGATGTCCCGCTTTGTGGAGCCGATGTCGGTGAGGATCGCGGTTGACTTTAAGTGCCCGGAGAGCTCCTTTAAGTTCTCGGCATTGTCCTGGACCGGGGCACAGAGAAAGACCACGTCGCAGTCCGCAAAGTCCGCACCGGAAAAGCGGTCCTTTCCCGTCCGCGCCAGGCAGTCCTCGCGGCAGGTGCCGTCGTTGACAACGCCGTCCTCCATGGCCTCGTAGAGGCTGTCCCGCGAGGGGTTGTAGGCGGTGATGACGGCCGAGGGCCAGTACTTGCGGATGGCCCGCGCGATCGAGCCGCCGATGAGGCCGAGGCCCACAAAGCCAAAATGCCAGGTGTTAAAATCGGGATTCATGCGTCTCCTTTGCCAATCCGGAGCCCAGCCCCGGTTACTCCCACCACTTTAACACATTCCAGCGGCAAACGTACAGAAGCAAAATCCCGGGTGAGTCTGTGCAAAGAGGGGCGAGAATGCGGGTATACCATGTAACGACGTTTATGGACACTTCATCCCTGCATTGATGACCTGGTCCCCACACCGTGGATGCCAGGCTCACCCTGGAGGACTTCTTTGCAAAGCTCACCATCAACTACCGCTGAGTGACGTGGCAACAACCGCATCAGTCGGACCTGCGCACGCCGCACGGGTCCGGCTTTTTGGTCCCCGCAAATAGGGCATCGGGCGGGCCAGGGCCACCGCCGGATTGACAAGGCCCGCAGGCGGGGCTTATCATGTTACGAGCTGTAAATACACAGCAACTCGAGAACAGGAAGGCAGTCTTATCATGAAGTACAATTTTGCAAAAATCGAACCCAAGTGGCAGAAGGCGTGGGCCGATGCAGAGGCATTCAAGGCCGTCGACTTCGACAAGCGCCCCAAGTGGTACGGACTCGTGGAGTTCCCGTATCCTTCCGGCGCCGGCATGCATGTGGGCCACATCAAGGCCTACTCCAGCATTGAGGTGCTGGCACGAAAGAGAAGAATGCAGGGCTACAACGTGCTATTCCCGATCGGATTCGACAGCTTCGGCCTGCCTGCGGAGAACTACGCGATCAAGACCAACACCCATCCCCACATCATCACCGAGAAGAACATTCAGCACTTCTCGGAGCAGCTGAAGAAGGTGGGCTTCTCCTTTGACTGGTCGAGAGAGTTTGCCACCTCCCGCCCGGACTACTACAAGTGGACCCAGTGGATCTTCTTAAAGCTCTTTGAGCATGGCCTGGTGTTCCGCTCCAAGACGCTTGTCAACTACTGCCCCCACTGCAAGGTGGTCCTCTCCAACGAGGACTCCCAGGGAGGCAAGTGCGATATCTGCCACAGCGACGTGATCCAGCTCCCGAAGGACGTCTGGTTCCTTCGGATCACGGACTACGCGGACAAGCTCCTCGAGGGCCTCAACCACGTGGACTATCCGGAGTCCGTCAAGCAGCAGGAGATCGCCTGGATCGGCAAGTCCACCGGTACCTTTGTGGACTTCCTTGTCAAGGACCACGACGACAAGCTCGAGGTCTACACGACCCGTTGCGATACCCTCTACGGCGTGACCTTCATGGTCGTTGCCCCGGAGCACCCGATCCTCGACAAGTACAAGAGCGAGATCACCAACTGGGATGCCGTCGAGGTATACCGGCAGGAGTGCGCAAAGAAGTCCGAGTTTGAGCGCACCCAGCTCGTCAAGGACAAGACCGGTGTCAAGATCGAGGGTCTCTCCGCGATCAACCCGATCACCGGCAAGGAGATCCCGATCTTCATCGCAGACTACGTCATGATGGGATACGGCACCGGCGCGATCATGGCCGTGCCCGCCCATGACCAGAGAGACTACGACTTTGCCAAGGCTTTCAACGTCCCGATCATCCAGGTCATCAAGGGAGGCGATATCTCCAAGGAGGCCTACACCGGCGACGGCGAGATGATCAACTCCGGGTTCTTAAACGGCTACACCAACAAGAAGGACTCCATCGCCAAGATGCAGGAGTTCCTCGGTGAGAAGGGCATCGGCCACAAGGGCGTGCAGTACAAGATGAAGGACTGGGCCTTCAACCGCCAGCGCTACTGGGGCGAGCCCATTCCGCTGATCCACTGCCCGAAGTGCGGCACCGTGGGCGTTCCCTACGACGAGCTGCCGCTCAAGCTCCCGGATGTCGAGAACTTTGAGCCCGGCCAGGATGGCAAGAGCCCGCTGGCGAGAATCCCGAGCTTTGTCAACTGCACCTGCCCCAAGTGCGGCGGCCCCGCAAAGCGCGAGACCGACACCATGCCCCAGTGGGCCGGTTCGTCCTGGTACTTCCTTCGGTTCTGCGACCCGCACAACGACAAGGCCTTTGCAGACCGCAAGAAGATCGAATACTGGATGCCCGTCGACCACTACAACGGCGGCATGGAGCACGTGACAAGACACCTTCTCTACTCCCGGTTCTGGCACCACTTCCTCTATGACATCGGGGAGGTGAATACGCCGGAGCCCTACGCAAAGCGCACCTACCAGGGCATGGTGCTGGGCGCTGACGGCGAGAAGATGTCCAAGTCCAAGGGCAATGTCATCGACCCGGTGGATATCGTGGATCAGTACGGCGCGGACACGCTCCGGACCTACGTCATGTTCATGGGCGACTACGGCAGTGCTGCTCCCTGGTCCGATGAGTCTCTGAAAGGCTGCAAGCGGTTCCTGGACCGTGTTGCCGGCCTCACCGACATCGTGAAGGACATGCCGGAGGATCCCGACACCGAGGCCAAGGTCCACAAGACCATCAAGAAGGTCTCGGACGATATCGAGAACATGAAGTTCAACACCGCCATCGCGGCGCTGATGACGCTGATCAACGACTTCTCCAAGAAGGGCGCGATCACCAAGTCCGACCTGGAGACCTTCCTCAAGCTCCTCTCCCCGTTCGCCCCGCACCTCACCGAGGAGATCTGGGAGTTCATCGGCAACAATCCGGATGGGAAGACCTTCTGCACGCTCTCGTCCTGGCCGACCTACGACGAGGAGAAGACCAAGGACGCCACGGTGAAGATGGGCGTTCAGGTCAACGGCAAGGTGAGAGGCACCATTGAAATCGCCGCCGATGCACCGAAGGAGGAGGCACTCGCCGCAGGCAGAGCGCAGGAGAATGTCGCCAAGTACCTCGAGGGCAAGACCATCGTCAAGGAGATCTATGTCCCCGGCAAGATCCTGAACTTTGTCGTGAGGGGATAACCGTTACACATATATGGGAAGGTGCTGCAGAGAAGCTCTGCAGCACCTTTTTGAATTCGGAAGAAAAGATGCAGCGAACCTGGGAGAGGAGGCAAAAGATGGAGCGATACCTGCTGATGAACAAAGATGCCAAAGCCGCGTCCGCCATCCTGGAAGCGGGTCCCGAAGGCGAAAGGCTTCGCATGGAGCGCGTTTTCGGTGCGCTCCCCATCGGACTTAAGGCTGGGACGCTGACCCGGTGGGCGGAGAACCGAATGGCATCCAGGCACAGCCGCCATCTGCGGGAACTTATGCGGGCGTGCCGCTGCGATACCCTGGGCGGCTTTCTTCGCGCAACCCATGCCGCCTCCACGATCGACACCTTTTGGATCAAGGGCGAAGAGGAGCCGGTTTCCTGGCAGCAGGTCTCCCCGTACCGGAACGCGTTCAACCGGTCGGTCTCGAGGATTGCCTTCGGGGTGCCTGGAACGCTGGATCTCGACGCCTCCACGGTATCTCCGGAGCTGACAACCGACGGATCCTTTCAAAAATGCTTTCAGAGAGAGACCGGAATGATCTACCTCTATAAGCGGGGCACCACAGGGGCCGCCAATGCGGGACTTGAGCCCTACGGGGAATTCCTCGCCTCTGAGATCGCCGGAAAGGTCTGCGGGGAGGCGGTGCCCTATGACCTTGTCAGGCTGTATGGCGTCGTATCCAGCCGCTGCGCGCTGTTTACCAGCGAGCAAAACGGGTACGTTCCCATGTCCGCCATGACGCGCAGCACGACGCCAGGACACCTCCTGCAGTTTTTTGCCGGCCTCTCAGAGGAAGCAGAAGAGCGCTTTCGCGAAATGCTGGTCTTAGATGCCATCGTGTTCAACACAGACCGGCATCTGGGGAATTTCGGCGTCCTTGTGAACAATGACACGGCGCGGCCTCTCAGGATGGCACCGGTATTCGACTTCAACCTGTCCCTGTTTCCGTATGCCATGGAAGAAGAACTGCAGGATCCCGGAGATCTGCTCATAAAGTATGTCCCCGTCCTCGGCAGCGACTTCACCCGCACCGCGCAGCAGGCGATGACGCAGAGGATCCGGGATCGCGTCAAAGGTCTGGAGGGGTTCCGGTTCTCGTTTCAGGGGGATGAGAAGTTTTCGCAGTCCCGGATCCGGCTCCTCGAGGAGATCATCGGCCGGCAGGTGGATGCTCTGCTCTCTCAGGATGTTCTGCAGACAAGGGATGTCTTTGTCCCCGCGCGGCAGATCCAGAAGGAGAGAAAGGCGCAGGAAGCGGCCAAGCGGCTGGACAGAGCCTATGCCCTTCTTTCCTGCAGGAAGGGCTTCTTCGTGAGTGTCATTCAGGACACCGATACCCAGGCGATCTGTCTGGAATCCTCCGAGGATGCCGATGAAAACCCCTCTGTGTACCTCGACTTTCTCCGGAACACGGCGGAGGCCTTTCAGGACGGCATGCGCATCTCCGAGCAGACGCTGCCTTTGGATTACCGGGATGCGATCCAGGCAGCCGGGCCGTACCTGGGAAGAGCACCCGGGACACCGCAGTGATGCAGAAGAGAAAAGCGGTGTTAGCGCCGGGAGAAGGACAGAACAGAAAATCACTGTTTTCTCTGTCTCTATCCGTTCTTTCCCAATCTGCAGCCTGCCCGTCTCCGTCTTTTATGCGGCCGGGAAATTACCCAAAAACCATTTCTCAATTTGTGAAAAAAATGCGAACTCCCACAATGGAAGCGCCAGCTCCGCCGGGCTATAATCGGTCTTGTGTCTGAAAACGGTTACATTATAGATAAAAGATAGCATTACGGCACAGAGAGGAAACATTATGAAGAAGACAGTTGTATCCACACTTCTGGCAGCTGCAACTGCTGCTTCCCTGCTCGCAGGGTGCGGCAGCTCCTCCAGCTCCGACACCGCTGCCACCGAGGCCGCAGCCGCTTCCACAGAGGCTTCTGCCGAGGCTGCAGCATCCACTACCGAGGCAGCAGCATCCTCCACGGAGGCTGCCGGTGAGCTGAAGGACATTGACGTGCTGAACGTCGCCTTCGTTCCCTCCCGCGATCCCGATGAGATCGTGACCCAGACCGAGCCCTTAAAGCAGCTCCTCCAGGATCAGCTCAAGACCCTTGGCTACAACGTCAAGGACGTGGAGATCACGGTCGGCACCTCCTACGAGGCAGTCGGTGAGGGCCTTGAGGCTGGCACCATCGATGTCGGCTTCATCCCCGGCGGCACCTATGTCCTGTACGATGACGGGTGCGAGGCTCTGCTCACGGCAACCCGCTCCGGCCTCTCCATCGACTCCGATGATCCGAAGGTCTGGAATGACAACAAGCCCACCACGGCATCTGATCAGCAGGTGACCTACTACAGAGCCCTGATGATCGCAGGCCCCTCCGACGCCGGAAAGGCCGTTGCTGACAAGGTCAACAGCGGTGAGGACCTGACCTGGGACGACTTTGACTCCCTCAACTGGGGTGTCATGGGACCCACTTCCTCCGCAGGCTATATCTATCCCGCACTCTGGATGAAGGACAAGTTCGGAAAGACCATCACCGATCTGTCCCACGCCGTTCAGTGCGACTCCTACGGCACTGCCTTCGCAAGACTGGCACAGGGCCAGATCGACGCCCTCTGCGTCTATGCAGACGGCAGACGCGACTATGAGGACAAGTGGACCAGCGACTATGCCATGACAAACAGCATCTGGGACGACACCAATGTCATCGGCGTCACAGAGCCCATCTACAACGACACGATCTCTGTCTCCAAGAACTCTGAGGTCATGCAGGATGCAGACTTCAAGTCCGCACTGCAGCAGGCGTTCATCAACATCGGCAACTCCGACGAGGGCAAGCAGGTCATCGCCATCTACAGCCACGAGGGCTATGAGCCGGCACAGGATTCGAACTATGACGGCGAGAGACAGGCACAGGAGCTGTTAAACAGCCTGGGAGCCACCAACTGACGCCCAGGGTCGAAGCGAAAAACCAAAGAGGAGGGGATGCCACACATCCCTCCTCTTTTTTCCGTGTTTGAAACCAGAAGACAAAACGAGCATAGCAGGAGCCGGGACAGAGGACCCGCCAGGAACATGAGTATTAAGTTCGAAGATGTAGGAAAAGTCTATCCCAACGGATACGAGGGATTGAAACACGTAAACTGTGAGATCGAGCAGGGCGAGTTCGTCGCGATCATCGGCCTCTCCGGTGCGGGCAAGTCCACCCTGATCCGCACGATCAACCGCATGCACGACGTGACAAGCGGAAAGCTGACCGTCGACGGCGTGGACGTGATGAGCCTTTCCGGCAAGGCGCTTCGGCGCTTCCGCAGAAAGATCGGCATGATCTTCCAGTCCTTCAACCTGATCACGCGCACCACGGTCATCCGGAACGTCCTGACGGCGTTTGTCCCGGACATGCCCTGGTACCGCTCCGCCTTCGGCATCTACACCAAGGAGGAGAAGATGAAGGCCCTCGAGTGTCTCGACAAGGTCGGCATCGTGGACAAGGCCTTCGTCCGGGCGGACCAGCTCTCCGGCGGCCAGCAGCAGCGCGTTGCCCTGGCGAGAACCCTGGCCCAGAACCCGCAGATCATCCTCGCCGATGAGCCGGTCGCCGCCCTGGACCCTGTGACGGCAAAGACCGTCATGGACGACTTCACGCGGATCAACCGGGACATGAACATCACGATCCTCATCAACATCCACCATGTGGACCTCGCCCTCCAGTACTGCCAGAGGGTCATCGGCATCCGGGCAGGAGAGATCGTCTACGACGGTCCCGCCTCCGAGGTGAACGATGCGGTCCTGAAGCAGATCTATGAGGGAGGTGACAAGAAAGAATGAGCCTCTACGACAAGTTGTTCCCGCCGAAGGTCTACACCCTTCCGAACGGGAAACAGGTGGCGAAGAAGCGCTCCAGGGCTCCCCTCTGGACCATCCTCATCATCGCCTTCTGCGCGCTGTCCGTCAAAGTCACCGGCTTTGACATGTCGGTGCTCGTCAAGCGGGGAAACCAGTTCTGGGTCATCCTGGGGCAGATGTTCCCGCCGGAGACCGCGTACCTCCCCAACATCTGGGAGCCGATCTTTGACACGATCAAGATGTCCCTTCTGGGGTCGTTTATCGGCTCGGTACTCTGCATCCCCTTTGCGATGCTGGCATCCACAAACGTCTGCAAGAGCAAAGTCGTCGTCTTCCTCATGCGCCTCATGTTCAGTATCGTGAGAACGCTGCCGACGCTGGTCACGGCTCTCATTGCGACCTTCATCTTCGGTCTTGGCACCATCGCGGGCACCACCGCCATCGCGGTGTTCTCCTTCTCCTACATCGGCAAGATCCTGTACGAGGAGATCGAGACCGTGGACATGGGCGCCTTTGAGGCGATGGAGGCCATGGGCGCCACCAAGACCGAGGCCTTCTTCTCCGCCATCATCCCCCAGGTTCTGCCGAGCTACCTGTCCAACTCCCTCTACAACTTCGAGGGAAATGTCCGGTATGCGGCCATCCTCGGCTATGTCGGTGCCGGCGGTATCGGTCTCATCCTGAACGAGCAGCTGGGCTGGCGAAGATACGCCAACGTCGGCATGATCCTGATCGTATTGTTCATCACGGTCTTCATCATTGAGACGATCTCGCGGTCCCTGCGCAAGAAGCTGGTCTAGGGAGGTGTCTTCGATGAATGAACGAATAGAAAAAGCATACGAGAGCCGTCCGAAGAACTGGGTCTACAACCTGAGCATGGCGGTCATCGTCATCTTCCTGCTCCTCTGGAGTGCCTCCGGCATGGAGTCCTCCGGCACCACCACCAACGGCGGCAAGATGGCCCTGAACATCTTGAACGGCATCGTCCACCCGGATAAGGACCTTCTGTTCAACCTGACGACCAGCGGCGTTCCCTACCTCCTTTTGGAGACGATCTGTATCGCCTTCATGGGCACCGTGGTGGGCGCCATCATTTCGATCCCGCTGGCCTTCATCTCGGCCAGCAACCTGACCCCGAAGCCGGTGGCCTTTGTGGGGCGCCTCCTCATCATGGCGATCCGCACCGTGCCCGCCTTCGTCTACGGCCTGATGTTCATCCGTGTGACGGGACCCGGCGCCTTCGCGGGCCTGATGACGATGTCCCTGACCTCGATCGGCATGATCTCCAAGATGTACATCGAGGCCATCGAGGACCTGGACACCAAGATCCTGGAGTCCCTGGACGCCATGGGATGCTCCACCTGGCAGAAGATCCGCTATGGCATTCTGCCCCAGCTCATGCCGAACTTCGCCTCCACCGCGATCTACCGCTTTGACATCAACCTCCGGGACGCAACCGTCCTGGGCCTTGTCGGTGCCGGCGGTATCGGCGCGCCGCTCATCTTTGCGATGAACTCCTATCGCTGGAACGAGGCGGGCGCCATACTGATCGGCCTGGTGGTCCTGGTGCTGATCGTGGAGTGGGTCTCCACGAAGATCCGCGTCAAGCTGACGCGGGGATAATCGCAGATCATAAACGGCCCGTCCCGGGGTGTCCCCCGGGCGGGCTCTTTTTGGAAAGTGACATGTGATGAGTCAAGAACGCGTGCTGAATCTGATCTTTACCTCCGACACCCACGGCCACCTCTTCCCGGTCAACTACGGGAACGGGGACAAAAAGGCAGGGGGACTCCTTACCCTTGCAGAGCGCATCCAGAAGATCCCTAAGAAACTGCGCGCAATTAACTCATGCATATTCTACCGGCAATAATTAGCTGGAGCGATGACATAATTCCAGTCTCCCCGAAACGTATTACGAATGATGTTCACTTGTCCCAGCTCCTCATCTGTGACCTTGATCCCAGTCTTGTACGTACCGGAATCAAGCCCGCATTTGATCACAAGACCTTTTTCTGTTGTTGTATTCGCTATAAGGTTTATGATGATCGCCAGTGTTTCCAACGGCCTGCCGCGCCAGTTTTTGCTGATCTGGCTGAACATGCGGTGCTCAATCTTGTTCCATTTTGATGTTCCTGGTGGAAAGTGGGAAACCTCTATCGGAATACCTATCTCGTTTACGAGCTTTTGCAATTCGACCTTAAACAGGCGATTACGGCTTCCGTTGCTGCCGCCACCGTCTGCTGTGATATAAAGCTTAGAAACTGCGCGCAATTAACTCATGCATATTCTACCGGCAATAATTAGCTGGAGCGATGACATAATTCCAGTCTCCCCGAAACGTATTACGAATGATGTTCACTTGTCCCAGCTCCTCATCTGTGACCTTGATCCCAGTCTTGTACGTACCGGAATCAAGCCCGCATTTGATCACAAGACCTTTTTCTGTTGTTGTATTCGCTATAAGGTTTATGATGATCGCCAGTGTTTCCAACGGCCTGCCGCGCCAGTTTTTGCTGATCTGGCTGAACATGCGGTGCTCAATCTTGTTCCATTTTGATGTTCCTGGTGGAAAGTGGGAAACCTCTATCGGAATACCTATCTCGTTTACGAGCTTTTGCAATTCGACCTTAAACAGGCGATTACGGCTTCCGTTGCTGCCGCCACCGTCTGCTGTGATATAAAGCTTAGAAACTGCGCGCAATTAACTCATGCATATTCTACCGGCAATAATTAGCTGGAGCGATGACATAATTCCAGTCTCCCCGAAACGTATTACGAATGATGTTCACTTGTCCCAGCTCCTCATCTGTGACCTTGATCCCAGTCTTGTACGTACCGGAATCAAGCCCGCATTTGATCACAAGACCTTTTTCTGTTGTTGTATTCGCTATAAGGTTTATGATGATCGCCAGTGTTTCCAACGGCCTGCCGCGCCAGTTTTTGCTGATCTGGCTGAACATGCGGTGCTCAATCTTGTTCCATTTTGATGTTCCTGGTGGAAAGTGGGAAACCTCTATCGGAATACCTATCTCGTTTACGAGCTTTTGCAATTCGACCTTAAACAGGCGATTACGGCTTCCGTTGCTGCCGCCACCGTCTGCTGTGATATAAAGCTTAGTTGCATTTGGATACCGCGTTTTGCCCATTTCCTCCCACCACATACGTATGGAGGCTACCGCAAATTCTGCAGTATCTGATGTGATACCAACATTTACGAAACCTTCGTTTTGTGAGAGATCATAAACACCATATGGAATTGCCTTGCCTTTCTCAGGCAGCGGAAAATCGTGATCCAATACCTGTGTAGGGCTGCTTTTTGGAGCATATTCGGCACCATTGTTCTTGAAATTGCCAATGTTTTCCTTCTTCTTACAGTCGATGGAAATCACTGGTTCATCGTTAGTCATGTAGGCCAGGCAGGTCTCATTGATATGTCTGAATTGGGCATCCCGATCCGGCGATGGCTCACCAACCTGCTTGTTTTTCTGATTCTGTTGCAGGCTGTACCCATTTACGGCCAGTAACTCGCGGACCGAAGTAGGGCCGATCTGATATCCCTGCTCTGTGAGCTCCTGAGCCAGATGCCGTGTACTTTTGGATGTCCAGAGAAGAGGAGTTTCGGGATTGCCATAGCTGTCGTTCTCTACCAGCTTCAGCAGAGCCTCTTCAATACCGGGTTGAGATTCCGTAATTGGTTTTCTTCCGGCACCCTTTTTACGGATGCGTCCGGAATCCTCCTGCTGGATTTCACGATCAGCCTCTGGATTCCCGGAATGAATTTCCCTCAATCCAGCGGCTATCGTATTCCTGTTCGCACCTGATAACTGGCTGACTTTTGAAATGCCACCGCGTCCGAGGGACTCGGCTTCATAGGCAAGATACTGCCTCCTCTGCTTCTCATTAAGGAGGGACATGACACCGGTTATTCGCTTTTTAAGGATATCTTCATCGCTCATGCACCCATGATACGAAATGGGAGATGAAATCGCAATATATTGCTTAATTTATTTACGCGCAGTTCCTTAGTTGCATTTGGATACCGCGTTTTGCCCATTTCCTCCCACCACATACGTATGGAGGCTACCGCAAATTCTGCAGTATCTGATGTGATACCAACATTTACGAAACCTTCGTTTTGTGAGAGATCATAAACACCATATGGAATTGCCTTGCCTTTCTCAGGCAGCGGAAAATCGTGATCCAATACCTGTGTAGGGCTGCTTTTTGGAGCATATTCGGCACCATTGTTCTTGAAATTGCCAATGTTTTCCTTCTTCTTACAGTCGATGGAAATCACTGGTTCATCGTTAGTCATGTAGGCCAGGCAGGTCTCATTGATATGTCTGAATTGGGCATCCCGATCCGGCGATGGCTCACCAACCTGCTTGTTTTTCTGATTCTGTTGCAGGCTGTACCCATTTACGGCCAGTAACTCGCGGACCGAAGTAGGGCCGATCTGATATCCCTGCTCTGTGAGCTCCTGAGCCAGATGCCGTGTACTTTTGGATGTCCAGAGAAGAGGAGTTTCGGGATTGCCATAGCTGTCGTTCTCTACCAGCTTCAGCAGAGCCTCTTCAATACCGGGTTGAGATTCCGTAATTGGTTTTCTTCCGGCACCCTTTTTACGGATGCGTCCGGAATCCTCCTGCTGGATTTCACGATCAGCCTCTGGATTCCCGGAATGAATTTCCCTCAATCCAGCGGCTATCGTATTCCTGTTCGCACCTGATAACTGGCTGACTTTTGAAATGCCACCGCGTCCGAGGGACTCGGCTTCATAGGCAAGATACTGCCTCCTCTGCTTCTCATTAAGGAGGGACATGACACCGGTTATTCGCTTTTTAAGGATATCTTCATCGCTCATGCACCCATGATACGAAATGGGAGATGAAATCGCAATATATTGATTAATTTATTTACGCGCAGTTCCTAAGGATCCTCTGGTGCCAGGAGAGGCCCTGGAGAACACCCTAATCCTCGACGGCGGGGACTCTCTGCAGGGAACGCCCCTCACCACCTGGTACCTCTCCCACAGGGGGGCGGTCCCGTTCCACCCGGTGGCAGAGGCCTTCAAGGCCTGCGGCCTTTCCTTCTATACCCTGGGAAACCACGACTTCAACTTCGGGTATGATGCCCTGAAGGATTACCTTCTCTCGATGAAAGCGGTGTGCGTTGCGGCAAACGTAAAGGATAAGCGCTCCGAGCTCCCCATCCGATCCTATGTGATCCACACGATGCCGGACGGCCTTAGGGTCGGCATCACCGGCGCCGTCACCGACTGGGTGAACGTCTGGGAGCAGAAGGAGAACATGACAAGCCTTGTCGTCACGGAGCCGGAGGCGGCCCTTCGGGAAGCGCTGGAGAAGATGAGAGGCCAGTGCGATCTCACGATCGGGATCTACCACGGGGGCTTTGAGGAGGACTTTTCCACCGGAAAGAAGCTCTCCAATACCACGGAGAACATCGCCTGCAAAATCATGCGGGACCTTCCCTTCGACATCCTCCTCACCGGCCACCAGCACATGGCGGTCCCCTCCTTCGAGCTTGCCGGCACCCACGCCTGCCAGCCGGTGGACCAGTGCACCTCCTTCTGCTTCCTACAGGCAAGGGTCACCGATACCGGCGTCTTTGTGACCTCGAAAATCGTCCCCCTGGGGACGGAAGTGGACGAAAAGACGGCAGAGAAGCTCTCCCCCGTCGAGGCGGCAACCCAGAAGTGGCTCGATGAGCCCGTCGGGGAGCTGGTGACCCCGGTCCCGAAGGAGGAGAAGCTCTCTGCCGCCCTCCACGGGAGCCGGGTGGCGGCCCTTTTCAACGCGGTGCAGCTATCCCGCACCGGGGCAGACTTTTCCTGCACCTCTCTGGGGAATACGCCCCTTGGCCTTGCAAAAGAGATCTCCATGCGGGACATCACGAGGATCTATCCCTTTGCCAACACCGTCATGGTGCTGAAGGTAACGAAAGATACGATCCGCGCCTCCCTGGAGCGGGCCGCCTCCTACCTGGTTTTGCAGGACGGAAAGCCCGCCATCTCCAAGGCCTTCCTGGAGCCCAAAGTCGAGCACTACAACTACGACTTCTGGGCGGGACTCGACTACGCTTTCGACCTTCGAAAGCCCGTCGGGGAGCGGGTGGTGCGCCTTCGCACCCTGGACGGCAAGGAGCTCTCGAAAGATCGCACCTACACCCTGGTGACCAGCAACTACCGGGCGACGGGAACGGGCGGCTACCCGGAAATTGGAAAGAGCCCTGTCATCCAGAGCACCACCGACGAGATGCCGGATCTTCTCGCGGATTACCTCCGGAAAAACAGCCCGGTTCGCATCCCCGAGAACGCAAAATTTGCCGTCATCTGGTGACCTTCATCCCGGGCTTTTCCCTCTGGCTCCCGGCGGCCGCAAGGCTCCTGAAGTAAAAGGCGGGGCAGAGAAGAGCAGCTGAACATGCTGTCCTACATTTCCGTGTGAAAACATCGAACCAAAAGTCCGACATCCCCAGTATTTCCGGGGAGGCCGGACTTTTTTGCTGCGCATTTGGAGAAGGGCCATGCTTTGTTCGGGCCGCCGTTGACTTGGGCTGCATGCACGCTTGTAGGACAAAAGTTCCGATTTGATGACACCTTCCGGATTAGATTCAGAAAATTGTAAAATTAGTATTAATTACTAGTATTGTCTTAATTTGTATGGTACGATGGCCTTACCAAAAAAACAGAGCAGACGAGGAGAAGCCTCAGTTCTGCTTCACAGGGAGAAAGGGACAAGGAGGCAGCAAATCATGTTTGGTAACCCGTTTTCCGCAAATGTTGAGCGCAAGATGACAAAGGAGGAGCTGGTGCAGGCGATCCGCGCAGACCTCTCCGGGGAGCTGGAGGCGATCTATGGGTATGACGCCCATGTGCAGGCAACCGATGATCCGGTGGCGAAGGCCGTGCTCTCTGACATCCGCGACGAGGAGAAGGCACATATGGGAGAGCTTCTGACCCTGCTGAAGTACCTGGATCCGAAAGAGGGGGATCTGTACGCATCCGGCGAGAGAGAAGTTCTGGAGATGCTGGAAGAGCTCGGGATCCGCCCGGCAGAGATCCCCGGCACCGACAGCGCGACTGTGGGAAGCATGAAGGAGGAATGAACTATGGAATTCTTAATGAGAAACGACAGCAGCCTTTCCGAGGAGCAGTGGAAGGCGATTGATGAAAAGACCGTCGCCGCTGCCCGCACCGTTTTGATCGGGAGAAGGTTTTTAAATCTCTATGGGCCGCTCGGGGCAGGCGTCCCGGCAGCAGAGGTAACAAAAGACGGGAAGAAGCAGTACGTGATGCTGCAGGAACTCTCCTCCGACTTTACGCTGCGGTGGAGGGATCTGGAGAGCGCAGAGCGCCTGAATGTGCCGATGACCTATTCCGAGGCCGTCTCTGCCGCCGTGGACACGGCGCTAAAGGAGGATTCGCTCCTCTTTCTCGGGGATGCCGAGACCGGTGCGGAAGGGCTTCTTGGCGGCGCTGGAGAGAAGAGGAAGATGCAGGACTGGGACAAGGAGGAACATGCCTTTGCCGCCGTATCTGCCGGATTGCAGCACATGCTGGAGCATCGCACCTACGGGTCCAAGGTCCTTGTCACAAGTCCCGATGTCTTTGCCCTGCTGCAGCGGATTCAGCCCGGCACTGGGACGCTCGAGAGTCAGAGAATCCAGGCACTGATCGAGGGAAAGATCTACCAGAGCCCGGTGCTCCCTGCAAAGACCGCGCTCCTTGTGGCGCCGGATGAGCAGAACATGGACCTTGTGATCGGACAGGATCTCATCACCGCCTATCTTGGTTCCTCGGACATGAACCATGATTTCCGGGTCTTTGAGACGGTGCTCCTCAGACTGAAAAATCCGAATGCCGTGGTGGTATATCAGGGCTGATACAAAAAAAGTTAGGAACTGCGCGTAAATAAATTAAGCAATATATTGCGATTTCATCTCCCATTTCGTATCATGGGTGCATGAGCGATGAAGATATCCTTAAAAAGCGAATAACCGGTGTCATGTCCCTCCTTAATGAGAAGCAGAGGAGGCAGTATCTTGCCTATGAAGCCGAGTCCCTCGGACGCGGTGGCATTTCAAAAGTCAGCCAGTTATCAGGTGCGAACAGGAATACGATAGCCGCTGGATTGAGGGAAATTCATTCCGGGAATCCAGAGGCTGATCGTGAAATCCAGCAGGAGGATTCCGGACGCATCCGTAAAAAGGGTGCCGGAAGAAAACCAATTACGGAATCTCAACCCGGTATTGAAGAGGCTCTGCTGAAGCTGGTAGAGAACGACAGCTATGGCAATCCCGAAACTCCTCTTCTCTGGACATCCAAAAGTACACGGCATCTGGCTCAGGAGCTCACAGAGCAGGGATATCAGATCGGCCCTACTTCGGTCCGCGAGTTACTGGCCGTAAATGGGTACAGCCTGCAACAGAATCAGAAAAACAAGCAGGTTGGTGAGCCATCGCCGGATCGGGATGCCCAATTCAGACATATCAATGAGACCTGCCTGGCCTACATGACTAACGATGAACCAGTGATTTCCATCGACTGTAAGAAGAAGGAAAACATTGGCAATTTCAAGAACAATGGTGCCGAATATGCTCCAAAAAGCAGCCCTACACAGGTATTGGATCACGATTTTCCGCTGCCTGAGAAAGGCAAGGCAATTTCATATGGTGTTTATGATCTCTCACAAAACGAAGGTTTCGTAAATGTTGGTATCACATCAGATACTGCAGAATTTGCGGTAGCCTCCATACGTATGTGGTGGGAGGAAATGGGCAAAACGCGGTATCCAAATGCAACTAAGGAATTGACACATAATAAATTAATCAGTTGGCACGTAATAAATCGACTGCTATAATAGCCTTATATCTCGGATGGGAGGCAGTCGATTCATGGCTTCACCAATATATGATCTCTAATTCCCGGGTATGTTGATAACTTTACACTTTTCAACTTTCCATCAACCGCGGGCTTTTTGGAACTTCGCCCGCGGAAAATAATGGGCTAAATATTACGGATCCATGGTAATCGGCTCCTGTTTTTGGAACTCAATGATAACTTCGCTTGTTGCTCAGGCCCCGTCTCGCTTTGTCCCGGAAAGATCTGCTTCCCTGGCCTCACGCTCAAGTGTCTTCTTGTTCTTGGATCCCGGTGGCCTGCCTGGCTTTCTCTTGACGTGTACGATACCTGCAGCTGCCTCGGCTGCCTCTCGCTCGAGGGTCTTCTTGTTCTTGGATCCAGGCGGTCTGCCCCGGCCTCTCTTTTTCGTTATTCCGTCTGAAGAGTCGGCTGTCCGCGGTACAGAAGTTGCATCCTGCTTTCCTTTGTCCGGAGCAGGTATTGCACCATTGCCATCTGTGATGACATCTGTTGGCTTTTCACCTGAGACGCCGGCTTCTGGTACTGTCAACGGATCGCTGCTATTCGTGTCGAAAGAAGCAACGGATTTTCCACTGGCATCATCCTCAGCAATCCTGAGCCCTGCCTTTTCCGCCGCTTTTCTCACGCGAATCAGCTCGTTTGCCTTGCGCTTTTTCTCGATTTCATCATCCGAGAGATAAGCTTTGCGTGCAAATGCGTACTTCCTTGTGAGTTTGTTTTTCTCACCCTCTTTGAAGACATAGGTGAGCGCATTGTCCTTCCGATTGATCTTGAAAGGGCTGGCAATCCGGAAGGCATCGTAGAAATCTCTGGCCTGTCGGATCGGAATCTCGGGGAGAATGACCTCATCAAAAACCTCCGCCTTCTGACCACGCAGTTCCAGAAACAGGCTGGAGGGAGATTCCCTGAAAACCTGCCCAACTGGGATCTGTTCAAGGAAGCTCTTCCCGCTCTTGTCGGTCATGGCATCCTCGGAAGGTTCATCCAGAGCTTTGGCAAGTGCCGGGGATACCTCCACATACCTGCTGTCCACCATACCGAGACGATTCTTGATGACGATAACAAGAAACGTGGCAATGAACGCAATCAGCATGTGTCCTTTCAGGGTCTCCATGTTGTGCTGCCGTACCGGAAGGAACTTTGCATAGTTCTTGCCAAAGTCAAAGTACTGCTCGATATCCTGGCGGACATAGTATTCCGGAAGGACCTCCTCTACAGGAAGGTCTCTTGTAGTGACGATGGCAAAAACACCAAGCTGCTCAGAAATCTCGAGGATCTGGTCACAGGTCATCTTCCTGGCAGACTTCGTCTTCATCAGCCGTGTGTACTTGAAGGAGCTGCTGTCGCGGTCTCTGCAGAGATAAACAAACCCTGTGACGTCCTTCCCGGTTTCCTGATCGACGGCGATCTTCGTCTCGACCTTGACGATATAGAGAATGCGGTCCCTGTACCGAATCGCATTTGTGTCATCTTTAAGCTCCGCGGCATGCTCATCCAGGATCTGCTTGTACAGATCATAGGTGGGATTCAGTCGGGTCATGAAGTCAATGCCAGAGAGAACAAGTTTCTCCATGGTAGAGGGACAGCAGTATCCTGCATCACCAATGGCATAAGAAACATCGCAGTGATACTGTTTCGCCAGCTCAATGATGCGCTGTGTCGTGGAAACATCCACGATGTTGCCCGGGATGATCTCATAGAAGATCGGCAGTCCGGTAGACCGCTGAACAAGGGCAATCATCCGGAACTCGATATTGATATCGCCCTCATGGTTGCTGACACGGGTGACCGGGAGATCACACTTGTTTGGCATTCCGGTGCTGTCGATCAGGATAGAAACCTCCTGATCCGTTGAATTCAGCAGATACTTGATATGCGCAAGAAGGAAGTCCCTGCGCTGGCTGTCGTCGCCGAGCTTTGCCAGCATATCACTGATCCGCTGGCTGTAAATGTTGGCCTTCGGGAACAGGTACGATGCATAGTTCTGTCGATACCACCTGTCGGCATTCACGTTCGCCTTTCCCTCAAGGATGTAATAGAAAAGGAGGGCGTACAGAGTGTCCCGATTCACATATTTGAGAGAGTCAAGGACTTCGTTATAGCCGATCGAATCGATCAGTGTTTTCAGGAAGTAGGAGTCGCCGAAGTCCACAAGCACATGCCGCTCTTTTCGCGCTCCGTCAGGGTTCTGTTCCGCGTTCGGGACATCCTTTGCCTCAAGTGCAGTGATGCTCTGATCATCCGGATTGAAATGGAAGTAACCTTCATCCCGTTTCCAGAAGATAAGGCGGTCCTTGTCGATCACCTTTCCGAGGTACTTCTGCCCCTGCTTCCTGGGGCCCTGATCCGTCTGAATCGTAGAGCCTGGCCATACAGCAACAAGTGTGCCGGATGAGTTATTGCGATAAGAAATGCTAGGCATTTATTCGTCCTCAAGTTATTGTTTGTGATAACTTATTGTACGATATTTTGCCCGGCTTCGCAATAGTAGTAGCCAAGAAACACCGTGCTTTAGGCACTTTTTTGAAAATATTGTGCAGAAATATTCCCGAGAGTTATCAAGTTACCCGGGAAATAGAGATGATAGCGACCACGTTGATCATATTTTATCCAATATTTCCGTCATTTTGCCCTATGTCAATGAGCGCCAGAGACGGCTGATTATAGGAGCTCTTTCTGATGCACTGGGTTATGGCGGCAAGTCTGCGATCAGTGAAAAATGCGGTGTGGCACGTAATACCGTGCGCAAGTCCGACGAAGAGTTCAAGCTCATCATCGCTGATGCTGCCGGCGAGACTTCTACTTCCACAGAGACAGAAACCAAAAGTGACGAAGCAGAAGACTCTGGCACTACGGATACCGATAAGGATTCTGAAATGTTGCTGGAAGCAACTCCAGAGCAGATTGTCGGGCTTTATGATGGCTCCGTCAGCCTTTCTTCACTTGAAAGCAGACAGCGCCGCGCGGGTGGTGGCAGAAAAAGTGAAGCTGCGAAAAATCCGGAACTGATTCCTGCATTGATGGAGATCCTTGACGACTACACCTATGGTAATCCGGAATCCGTGCTGCTTTATACAAACCTGAGTGATCGCAAGCTCTCAGCTATGCTCGCTGAGAAGGGCTATTCAGTTGGGAGAAATGTCGTCAACCGAATGCTGAAGGCACTCGGTTGGAGCAAACAACAGAACAAGAAGCTGAAGCAGGTCGGTAAGGAACATCCAGACAGAAATGTGCAGTTTGAATTCATCAATGCAACGGGTAAAGAGGTTTTAGCTGCAGGGAATCCCATGATTTCCATCGATTGCAAAAAGAAGGAAAACATAGGAGACTATGCCAACAAAGGCAAGGAGTACAGACATAGCAAAGATCCTCGAGCGGTGCTTGACCACGATTTTCTGGATAAGGAACTTGGTCAGGTTGCACCATATGGTGTTTACGTCGTCAACAATAATACTGGGTTTGTAAATCTTGGAACCACACATGACACCTCCCAGTTCGCAGTCGCCAGTATACGTGCCTGGTGGTACACCGTTGGCAAGAACACGTTTCCTGACGCGACCATGATTTATGTCACGTGTGATGGAGGCGGAAGCAATTCCAGCCGTGTGCGAATGTTCAAGACGGAACTGGCAAAGCTGGTTGAGGAAATCGGGATACCGATTCAGATCTCTCATTTCCCGCCGGGAACATCAAAATGGAACAAGGTGGAGCATCGCCTTTTCTCTGAGATATCAAAAAGTTGGGCAGGTAAACCGCTAATCAGTGTTGAAACTGTAGTTCAGTTGATCGGATCAACAACTACAACAACTGGTCTGAAGGTAACCTGTCAGCCTGATTACAATGACTATAAAACAGGTCTGAAGGCTTCTGAGGAAGAGTACGATAAAGTTGATATTGAATGGATCAATATCGGGACATCTAACAAATGGAACTACATCATTCATGGGCTGAAAAAGGACTCGTGAATTGATCAATTTAAAGGATGACACACCCTAAGCTTTATATCACAGCAGACGGTGGCGGCAGCAACGGAAGCCGTAATCGCCTGTTTAAGGTCGAATTGCAAAAGCTCGTAAACGAGATAGGTATTCCGATAGAGGTTTCCCACTTTCCACCAGGAACATCAAAATGGAACAAGATTGAGCACCGCATGTTCAGCCAGATCAGCAAAAACTGGCGCGGCAGGCCGTTGGAAACACTGGCGATCATCATAAACCTTATAGCGAATACAACAACAGAAAAAGGTCTTGTGATCAAATGCGGGCTTGATTCCGGTACGTACAAGACTGGGATCAAGGTCACAGATGAGGAGCTGGGACAAGTGAACATCATTCGTAATACGTTTCGGGGAGACTGGAATTATGTCATCGCTCCAGCTAATTATTGCCGGTAGAATATGCATGAGTTAATTGCGCGCAGTTTCTTAGCATCATGTGAAGGGGGTTGCGACCGCAGCCCCCTTTTTTATGTAAGGCGTTAGTTAAGAAACGGGTTGATAAGCGATCGCCTAGCATGAGACCACTAATCCCTCACTTTGAGCTCGAGCTGGGTACACTCCTATCCGTGCTGTGTTGCATCATGTAACAAAGCATCACCTAGATTGCCTAAAAGCATACACCCACTTGCCGAGCATGTGACTATAAATAACAAGATAGGCATTATGCAGAGAAGAAAAGAGCTCCAAATGGGGATTCTATATCTTCATCAGACATTATCGCGTCGAGAGTTCACCATGGAGGTTGTGGTATGGAACCCGTCAACCCGGTTCTTTACTAACGCCTTATGTAACAATCGATCCCGCGCTTTTTGCCCAAGTCATCCCGCTTTCCCTGCAACTCCTGCGTTTTTGCAAAGTCCCGGCGCCTCATGGAAATCCCGCAGCCCTCGAACAGCGATTTGAAACGTGTCCCTGTCATTTTTGGCTTTTTCTGTTTCGTCTGAATCTTCGTTTAACTTTACGGGATGCTTTCTTTTGTCCTCCGGATTTCCCTCGTTTTTCCACTTTCTTCTGTCTTCATTTTCATGACAATTTTCCGTGATTCTGCCCGCGAAAGCCCGGACAGGACAGAATTGTTTTTGTATTGTATGCACTTGAAACAGCAGCTCCGGGATGTAATTTTCGGCCGTTCTGCATAATTTTTCTTGTGTTCTTGTCCCTCTTTTCGTAAAATGATGTTCGAATGATTCACCGGGCGGAACAGGGGACCCCGGGGAGTCAAAATCGACACTGGAGGTTACAACATGAAGGTTTTCACAACAGACAAGATCAGAAACGTCGTCGTCCTGGGACATGGCAGCGCCGGCAAGACCACCCTGGTGGAGGCCATGGCATACCTCGGAGGTCTGACCAGCAGACTCGGGAAGATCGAGGAGAAGAACACGGTATCTGATTTTACGAAGGAAGAGCAGAAGCGCGGCATCTCCATCCACACCTCGGTGATCCCGATCGAGTGGGAGGGATACAAGCTGAATATTCTGGACACCCCCGGCTACTTTGACTTTGTCGGTGAGGTGGAAGAGGCCCTGGCCGTGGCGGACGGCGCCATCATCGTCGTCTCCGGCAAGAGCGGCATCGAGGCCGGCACCGAGAAGGCCTGGGAGCTGTGCGAGAAGTACCACCTGCCCCGGATGATCTTTGTCACCGACATGGACATCGACTCGGTCTCCTACCGCAAGACCATCGAGGACCTTACCGCCCTCTATTCCAAGAAAATCGCACCGTTCAACATGCCCATCCGTGAGAACGGGAAGCTGACAGGCTATGTCAACGTGATTCAGAAGAAGGGCTTTGTCTGGAACGGAAAGGAAGTCGTCCCCAGCGACGTCCCGGACTACTCCAGAGAGTACCTGGAGCAGTACCACGACACCCTGATGGAGGCAGTTGCCGAGACCTCCGAGGAGTTCATGGAGCGCTACTTCGCCGGAGAGGAGTTCTCCGAGGCAGAGATCCGCGCCGCCGCAAGGCTCTCGATCCAGGACGGCACCATCGTCCCGGTGGAGATGGGCTCGGGCCTTACCACCCAGGGCGTCTACACCCTGATGGACGATATCGTCAAGTACATGCCCTCCGCCGAGTCCCGCAAGGTCTCCGGCATCAACGTCAAGACCAGCGAGATCTTTGAGGCAAACTTCGATGTCTTAAAGCCCAAGACCGCCTTCGTCTTCAAGACCGTGGTGGATCCCTTCATCGGCCGCTACAGCCTGATCAAGATCCGCTCCGGCGTCTTCAAGACCGATGAGCTGGTGTACGATGCCTCCCAGGATGCGGAGTTCAAGATCGGCAAGCTCTACGTGATGCAGGGCAACAAGACCGCCGAGGTCCCCGAGCTCCACGCGGGCGATCTGGGAGCTCTGGCAAAGCTCACCGAGGTCAAGACCGGCGACACCCTCTCCACGAAGGCAACTCCGGTCACTTACCCTCGAATGGAGATCTCCCAGCCCTACACCTACCTTCGCTACAAGGCGGTGAACAAGGCGGATATCGACAAGATCGCGCAGGCGATGGCAAAGATCGCCGCCGAGGATCCCACCTTCAAGGCGGTCAACGACGCGGCCAACGGCCAGTCTCTGATCTACGGCATGGGCGATCTGCACCTGCAGGTCATCCAGGATGAGCTGGCAAACGAGTACAACGTCAAAGTCGAGATCGAGAAGCCCAAGGTTGCCTTCCGCGAGACGATCCGCAAGAACTCCGACGTGGAGTACAAGTACAAGAAGCAGTCCGGCGGCCACGGACAGTACGGACACGTCAAGATGAAATTCGGTCCCTCCGGCGACCTGACCACCCCGTACGTCTTCGATGAGGAAGTCGTGGGCGGCGCCGTCCCGAAGAACTACTTCCCGGCTGTAGAAAAGGGCATCGCCGAGTCCGTGCAGAGAGGTCCTCTGGCCGCCTACCCGGTGGTCGGCGTCCACGCCACCCTCTACGACGGATCCTACCACCCGGTGGACTCCTCTGAGATGGCCTTCAAGACGGCCGCCAAGCAGGCCTTCAAGAAGGGCTTCATGGAAGCCTCCCCGGTGCTGCTCGAGCCCATCGTGAACCTGAAGGTCACGGTGCCGGACACCTACACCGGCGATGTGATGGGAGATCTGAACAAGAGAAGAGGACGGGTCCTCGGCATGAACCCGATCCCGGGCGGCAAGCAGGTCATCGAGGCCGATGTGCCGCAGATGGAGCTCTTTGACTACTGCACGCAGCTGCGCTCCATGACCGGCGGAAGAGGCGAGTACGAGTACCACTTCGCCCGCTATGAGCAGTGCCCGGCAGACATCCAGAGCAAGGAAGTCGCGGCCAGGGCAGAAGAGGCCGCCGCCGGATTTGCAGAGGGCTGATTCCCGAAAGAACGCACAGCACCCGGATCTTTCCCGGAAGGGAGGGGTCCGGGTGTTTTTATGCCTGCAGTTTCCGGAAAGCTGTGGTAAGGTAATACCGCGCCTAATGGCGCAACAGGAGGGACTACATGAAGAACACCCATGGACAGAAGATCACGCCGGATCCCAAAAAGGACACCAGACGCTTTATCGTGGTGAGCCTGGCTGCACTGGTGATGGCCTGCAACATCTGCATCTTTGTCAACGCAGGCGGTCTGTTTCCGGGCGGTGCCACCGGAATCACAGTGCTGATCCAGCGGATCTTTCTGAAGTACCTGGGAATCCACATCCCCTACACCGCGATCAACATCGCTGCCAACGCCTTCCCGGTGTACCTGGGCTATCGCTACATTGGTAAAAAGTTCACGCTGTTCTCCCTGTGGATGATCCTGATCAACGGCGTTCTGGTGGATATCCTGCCCCTGCAGCCCATCACCAATGACATTCTCCTGATTGCGGTCTTCGGCGGCATGATCAACGGCGCTGCCATCAGCCTGTGCCTGTCCGTGGATGCCACCTCCGGCGGCACCGACTTCATCGCGATCTACCTCTCACAGAAAAAGGGCATGGACAGCTTCAACGTGGTCCTGGGAATCAATGCGGTCATCCTCGGCGCTGCGGGCTTTCTCTTTGGCTGGGACAAAGCCCTGTACTCCATCATCTACCAGTTCTGCTCCACCCAAGTGCTGCACCTTCTGTACCGCAACTACCAGCAGCAGACCCTGTTCATCGTCACCGATCACCCGGACGAGGTCTGTCAGGAGATCTATCACGACACGATGCACGGGGCGACGATTCTTAGGGGAGAGGGGTCCTACCGGCACGACGAGCGGGAGCTCGTCTACTCGGTGGTGGCGGGGAGCGACACCACCAAGGTCATCCACGCGGTCCGAAAGATCGACCCCCATGCCTTCATCAACTCCATCCGCACCACCCAGCTCCTCGGCCACTTCTACTTCAAGCCGAAGGACTGACCTTCTGCGCGCTGCACAGGGTTAGATGCTGCAGCGCTTTCCAGGACTATAGCCAAGCGGTAAGGCAGTGGAATTTGACTCCATCATCCGCAAATTCGAATCCTGCTAGTCCTGCTTCCATTTTTCACGCGGGGAAACAGCCTGGAAGTGCTGCTGATTTTATATCAGTGGCACTTCCTTTTATCGTTCCGGTGGAAAATCGAAAGGCGTTAGTTAAGAAACGGGTTGATAAGCGATCGCCTAGCATGAGACCACTAATACCTCACTTTGAGCTCGAGCTGGGTACACTCCTATCCGTGCTGTGTTGCATCATGTAACAAAGCATCACCTAGATTGCCTAAACACATACACTCACTTGCCGAGTATGTGACTATAAATAACAAGATAGGCATTATGCGGAGAAGAAAAGAGCTCCAAATGGGGATTCTATATCTTCATCGGACATTATCGCGTCGAGAGTTCACCATGGAGGTTGTGGTATGGAACCCATCAACCCGGTTCTTTACTAACGCCAATCGAAATTCCACGCTACCGCCTATTCCCCGAGAGCGATCCAGAGACCGGGAAAACCTGTCTGCTTCTGTCGTGCGCAGGCAAAAACATTTCTGCAGTATTCTCCTCAATTTTACAATACATTCTTCCGCCTTCCTGCTACGATGACACCATCCAAAGGTCCGAAAGAAGTCAAAGGAGGTTACCATGATCAAGGATCTCACCGTCGAATATCGCACCAATCCCATAGGGCTCGACACCCTGCCGCGCTTTTCCTGGAAACTCTCCGGAGAGAAGGAGCATACCCTGCAGACTGCATATGAAATTCAGGTCGCCTGCGGAGGGCGGATGGTCTGGGACAGCGGGAGAGTCTCCTCAGAGCAGAGCATCCTGATCCCCTACGGGGGAGAGCCCCTGCAGCCCTTTACCCGCTACCAGGTGATGGCAACGTCCTGGGACAACCACGGGGAGGAGGCGTCAGCTTCCGGAAGCTTTGAGACCGGAATCCTGCAGAAAGAGAACTGGACAGCGCCCTGGATCCGGGCAGACATCCCGGATACCGACCGGTCACCGGTCGTCTTTGAGAAGATCATCACGGTCCCGGAGGGCACAGAGGGGGCAAGGCTGTATCTTTCTGCCTGCGGCATCTATGAGGCCAAGATCGACGGAAAGATGGTGGGAGATGCGTTCTTTGCCCCCGGTAACACATCCTATCATCACGAGATCCAGTACCAGACCTATGATGTCACAGACCTCCTTCCCGCAGGGACCCACACCCTGACTCTCACCGTGGGGAACGGGTGGTTTCGCGGATACCTCGGCTTTGCGGGCCAGGCAAGCCACTACGGAAATTTTCTTGCAGTCTCCGGCATGCTCCGACTCCTTCCAAAGGCCGGTGCTGCCAGCACCCTCTGTCTTGATGCTGACACAAAGGCCTTCCACGGTCCCATCAGGGAGGCGGAGTTCTACTTCGGGGAGACAGAGGATCTGACTGCAGAGCGCACGCCTCTCGGAAATGCCATTCCCCTAAAAGAGGAGGAATCCGCACAGATCGGAGATCTCATCTCCCAACAGGATGAGCCGGTGCGGGTCGTTGAAAAACGGGCTGCGGAAGCGATGTTCACAACTCCGGAAGGCGACCTTGTCTTTGACTTTGGCCAGAACCTTGCCGGCATCGTAGAGGTGGTGCTCCCTGCTGTCAGAAAGAAGACGACCCTCACGATCCGACACGCGGAAACCCTGGACAGGGACGGGAACTTCTACACGGAGAACCTGCGCGCCGCAAAGAGCACGGACGCTGTCATCTTTGATTCCGGGGATGCAGGCAGAAGAATCCACCCGCACTTTACCTTCCACGGCTTCCGGTACATTGCCGTATCCTGCGATGCACCGGTCACCTGTGAGAACTTTACTGCACTCGCCCTTTCCACTGACATGAAGCGCACCGGGCACTTCTCCTGCAGTGCGCCGCTTGTCAACCGCCTCTGCGAAAACATCCTCTGGGGACAGCGCAGTAACTTCATTGACATTCCCACCGACTGCCCGCAGCGGGATGAGCGCCTCGGCTGGACCGGCGATGCCCAGGTATTCTGCTCGACGGCAGGCTTTCAGTACAACACGGCCCTATTCTTTGAAAAGTGGCTCCGGGACATGGACAGCGAGACGACAGCAAAGTGGGGCGTTCCCCACGTCGTCCCAAACGTCCTCGGAGACCAGGACGGCGCCGCTGGCTGGAGTGATGCGGCAGTCATCATCCCCTGGGAGCAGTATCAGATGTTCGGGGACAGAAAGATGCTGGAGGAGGCCTTCCCTCTGATGAAGAAATGGGTGGACTGGATCCGGACAAAGTGCGGGGAAAACCATCTCTGGCAGCAGGGCTTTCAGTACGGCGACTGGCTCGCCCTCGATGCACCCTCTGCCAATGACAGGACCGGCGGGACAGACAAGTACCTTGTCGCCAATGCGTTCTATGCAAACTCGCTCCGGATTGTGCGGGATGCCGCAGAAGTACTGGGAAGAGAAGAGGAGAGCAAAGAATTCGGAAGGCGCTTTGAAGAAGTGAAAAGCGCCCTGCAGAATGAGTACATCACGCAGACGGGCCGCCTTGTCAGCGAGACGCAGACGGCAGCAGTACTTCTCCTGCACTTTGGCCTGCTGCCGGAAAAGGATCACGATCGGGTTCTGGAGATCCTGTTGCAGAACCTTGCCGCCCATAGAAATCACCTGACGACCGGATTTCTCGGGACACCATACCTGTGTGAGTGCCTCTCGGAGAACGGCGCCCATGACATCGCATCGGAGGTCTTTTTCAAGGAGGACTTCCCCGGCTGGCTCTACGCCGTGAAGAAGGGCGCCACCACGGTGTGGGAGAGGTGGAATTCCATTCTTGAGGACGGAACCTTTGACACCTCCGGCATGAACTCCCTGAATCACTATGCCTACGGCTCCATCAAGCACTGGCTGGTGAGCGAGGTAACGGGCATCACGCCGATGGAACCTGCCTACCGCAAGAGCCGCATTGCGCCCCGCCTTACCAAAGGAATGACATATGCAGAAGCCTCTCTTGAGACGCCATACGGACTTCTTTCCTGCAGCTGGACCTGCGACCAAGGAGAGATCTGCGTAAAGGTTACGGTCCCCGCAAACACCACTGCCGTGCTAACGCTTCCGGAAAGAGAGGGAGAGATCCTCCTGGCCTCCGGTACATACACCTACACCTATGCGACAAAGACAGATCTCCATGTCGCACGCTTTTCGATGGACTCCACCCTCGGAGAGGTCCTTGCGGAACCTGCCGCAAAACAGCTCTTTGATCAGCTCGTCCCCGGGATGCTGGACAATCCGATGATCTCGTTTGCATACGGGATGACGCTGAACGAACTCGTCGTGCAGGAACCGCAGGCAAAGCCCATCTATGAGGCGGTACTGAAACAGCTCAATCAGAATTCCTGATTTCCTCCCTCAGGGAGATGCCGGTCTGATTCCGATACTGCATCGGAGTCAGGCCGAATTTCTTTTTGAACACGTTTTGGAAATAGGACTGACTGGAGAAGCAGAGCTTCTCTGCAATCTCGGAAAGAGAAAGATCTGAGGAGCCAAGAAGGCTCTTTGCCTCCTCGAGCCGGCATCGCTGGATGAAGGCCGAGAGGTCAAATCCCATCTCCTGCTTGAACTTCCTTGAGGTGTAGGACCTGCTCCTTCCGATCGCAGCTGCACAGTCCTCCACCTGGATCGGCCGGTCGATGTTGTTCTGCACAAACTGGACCACCTGATACATCTCCCTCGACATTCCCTCCGGGATCTTCGTGTGGGAAGCGCGCCCCGCAAAGTCGAGGAGCGCGGAGGACTCCAGAGCTTCGATGTCTGTTCCCCGCTGCATCTTCTCCGCCTGCTGGATATAGTGGTCGCTGAGTTCATAGGCGGTCTCCATCGGAACGCCGCCCTCGATTGCCGCCCGGGTGGCAAGGGTGATGCTGGCGATAAAGATATTTTTCGTCTGCCGGAGCGCACTCCCCGCTGTCGTCCCGGGGCGGAGGCCGTTTGACGCCCGAAGTATCAGCTCCCGAAGCTTCTCCGGCTGCCCCTGCCGGATCAGGGAGAGGTACTCCTGCTCGAAATACCAGGTATTGTGAAAGCTTTTTGTCTCCTCCTCAAGGAGCAGCCCATTCCCGACAAGGGA
Organism: Lachnospiraceae bacterium; assembly: GCA_022483465.1. Classification (GTDB taxonomy): domain Bacteria; phylum Bacillota; class Clostridia; order Lachnospirales; family Lachnospiraceae; genus CAG-791. The sequence goes on from JAKVNF010000002.1 coordinate 284,527, forward strand.
GACTGTCCTCTGTTGCCGGGAGATGGCCTCTCCTGAAAAGTGGCTGGCATAGTCAAGCGCCTCTCCATTCAGGGAGTAGTGCACAAAGAGGAGCGTGTTTAAGAGCTGGCCGAAGGAGACCTGCGGTGACTCATAGAAGAACTGCCGGAGGGCTTCTGCGGAAGAGACCGGGAGCCCACTCTCCCGAAGGTACCCATGGATGGTATCCTCCGAATAGCGGGTGGAGAGGACGGGTCCCACGACGATAAAGGTGTCAGATACCGAGCAGATGCCAAGATAGGCAAAACAGTCACAGACGAGGTAGTTGGGATTTTTCTCCTTCGCGCGGCGGGAAAGCTCCGAAAACAGCGCCCCCGCGGGGGAGGCGGAAGTGCCGGGGATCCCTGGCTCTGCGGCAAAAACCGTGCCATCCTTCCGCACACCGGAAACCGGGATGAACGTCGACTGATAAAACAGCCTGCAGAAATCCCGTACTTTCTGTTCCACTTCTTCCTGCATATCCATTTCCTCCTGATATGCGCAATCTTACAAAATCATCCTCACAATTACAATACGCATCCTTCATTCCGCGGTATCCTGCAATCAGAAACAGACAAGATGGTACCTGCCGCAGGGGCAGAGAGAGGAAGGGAACATGAAAGCCAGAAAGGAACTGGGAAAGGACAGCATGGGCATCCAGAAGGCCATGCGCACCAAAGACTATCTCGGAGACGGCATCGGACAGCTGCCGCTGAATGCACTGACGTGTCTCATCGCACAGATCACCTACTTCTACACGGACAAGGTGGGCGTCGCCGCGGCATCCGCCGCCACCATGCTGGTCATCGCCAAGGTCATCGACGCCTTCACAGACCTTGCCATGGGCAAGATCATGGACAAGGTCCATAGCCCGGAGGGGCGGTGCAAGCCCTGGTTCAAGTGGATGTCCCTGCCGATTGCGGTCATCATGGTGCTTCTCTTCACGGTGCCAAAGTCCGCCCCGGCGGGCGTGCAGAACGCCTACATCCTTATCACGGAGATTCTCGCCTCCGCCGTCATCTACACGGCCATCGCCATCCCCTACGGCGCGATCATGGCCGTGCGCACGGACAGCGCAGAGGAGCGGGGCAAGATGGGAATCTTCCGTTCGATCTTCGGCTACGCAGTCGGCATGGTGATTGCGATCCTTCTGATCCCCATCACCAATATGCTTGGCGGCGATCAGGCCGCCTGGATCAAGGTCGCGACAGTGTTTGCCGTGGTCTCCTTTGTCGGCATGCTGATCCTGTACCGCTCCTCGAAAGAGACGACAGGAAGAGCCACCACTGGGAACGGCAGCGATGATGACCTTCCGTTTTCGAAGGAGATGGGCCTTTTGTTTCACAACAAGTACTGGGTGCTGATGCTCTTTGCGAACCTCGTCATGAACATCTCCTACGGCCTCTCGAGCGCCAGCGGCACCTACTACACGAAGTACATCCTCGGCAATGACAACCTTGTCGCACTCCTCGGCGCCGTGGGCATGATTCCGACCCTCCTTGGCTTTGCCCTCGTCGGTCCGATGACAAAGAAGCTCGGCATGGCAAAGACCTGCCAGATTGCCTGCCTCATCGGCATCGCAGGCGGCATCTACCGTGTATTTACCCCTTACAGCCTGGTCTCCTGCCTGGTTGGCGGTTCCATGATCACCTTCGCCAACATCCCGATCATGTGCCTGATGGGCGCCATGGTGAACAACTGCGTGGAGTACAACGACTGGAAGTTCCACCACAGGATGCTCGGTCTCTCGAACTCCGCGAGCTCCTTTGGCTCCAAGATCGGTTCCGGCATCGGCGGATCTTTGATCGGCTGGATTCTCGGCGCCTGTGGATACATCTCCGGTGCCGATGCGGCCTCTCAGCCGGCATCCGTGACGGGCGGCATCTTTGCCTTCGCGATCTACATTCCGCTCATCCTTCTCATCATCTTGGTCATCCTGTTCCACAAGTATGACCTCGAGAAGATCTACCCGAAGATCGTGGCAGAGCTCCAGGCGCGCAGCACCGAAGAGAAGAAATCCTGAAGGCGTTAGTAAGAAAACGGGTTGATAAGCTCCAAAGCATTTTAGCAGAAGTATAAAATATGCCGTTTTGTACATTCTGCTGTACAACGGCCTTCTCTAACTTGAACTACAATAGTCTTGCCAGGAGGGCAAGACTATGAGCTGCATTGAGCGCATACTGACCGAAGCCAGAGATCTTTCCAGGGACGACCTGATTCTTCTTGTTAACAAGCTCATGGAGGGCTTCTCCCATGAGAGTGCAACCTCTTCTCCGAAGAAGATGATTGCTCCCCGTTTGGATTGTCCGATCTGCCATTCCAATGCTCATGTTGTTAGGAATGGACACAAACATGGAAAACAGGCATACATCTGCAGGCAATGTGGAACGTCATTTGTTACAACGAGCAACACTTTGCTCTCAGGCTCACACTTTGGTACTGAGATCTGGACCAAGGTTCTGGAAGAGACGCTCAGGGGGACCTCTCTGGATAAGACGGTCAAGTCACTTGCCAGCCATGGATGCAAGATCAGCCATAGCAGTCTGTTCTTCATGCGGCATAAGATCATGCTTGCTCTCGAGGACATGCAGGTGGAGCAGCCAGCCACGGTGGAAGATGTCGTGGAAGCGGATGAAACCTACGTTCCGGAGTCCAAAAAAGGTACGAAATTTGGCCCTGATGCCAGTCGAAAGCCCCGCAAGCGTGGCACTCCCGCATCCAAACGCGGCCTTTCAGACGAGCAGATCTGTATCTGCACCGCAGTACAGCGCAAGACTGGCGATCTGATCGTGAAATCCGAGAACCGGGCAAGGCCTTCCAGTGCGGATGTTGTTGATATCTATACTGGTCATGTCCAGAAGGGAACACTTTTCCTGACGGACGGCATGAATGTGTATCCAAGACTGGGCAAGATCCTGGGAATCACGGTCATGAATGTGAAGAAGGAGTCGGCAAGTTTCTTCAATCTGAACACTGTGAACAACCTTCACTCCTTTATCAAGCACCGCTATATCGAATATCGCGGCGTGGCTACCAAGTATTTGAACCGTTACAACCTCGTATTCCGGGCAGCGTACAGGCAGAGGACCACGATTGGGGAACTTGCGGACGCTCTCTTTGCATCCAGGAATCCCAAGAAGGTACACCATTATGGAGATGTTAAGGAGCTCAATCTGCTTGCAATTTGATGACTACAAGATGCACTTATTGCTTATCAACCCGTTTTCTTACTAACGCCATCCTGAATGTAAGAGAAAGCCCTGCAAGCGGACACACCCCCTGGTGTGTCCGCTTTTTTCATGCCGGAAAGCTGCGCCTCCTGCCCCCCTTTCTTTTGCATCTTGACAGCAACTGTATCCCCTGTATACAATAATACAGCTGCCTGGTCCGTCCCATGGGGTCCTGCAGCGGGAGGAGAACGTGAACGATTATGATGTCCGAAAGGACGTAAGCGATAAATATTCCCTGCGGGGCCGGGTCTTCCACAAGATCCGTGACGACATTCTCAACGGGAAGTACAAGGAGGGAGAGGAGCTCAAGGAGGTCACGATCGGCGAGGAGCTGGGCGTGTCCCGCACCCCCGTCCGGGAGGCCCTGCGCCAGCTGGAGCTGGAGGGCCTCGTGCAGATCATCCCGAACCGGGGCGCCTTTGTCACCGGGATCCAGGCCAAGGACGTGCAGGACATCTACATGATCCGCTCCAAGCTGGAGGGGCTCTGCGCCCGCTGGGCCTGTGAGCACATCTCCAAGGAACAGATGGACCAGATGGAGGAGAACGTGTACCTGGCCGAGTTCCACGCCAAGAAGGGAAACCTGACCCAGATGGCGGAGCTGGACAACCAGTTCCACCGGATCCTGTACGCCTCCTGCGACTCCAAGATGCTTGAGCACCTGCTCATCGACTACCACCAGTACGTCTACCGGATCCGCAAGAAGACCCTCTCCACCCTGGAGCGGGCCAACGCTTCCAACGAGGAGCACCGGGCGATCATGAACGCAATCAAGGAGAACAATCCGGACCTGGCGGAGCAGCTCGCCGACCAGCACATGAAGAACGCCTACGCCAACATGGTGAAAAACGGTCTCTACGACCTGTACAAGTGAAAAAGGAAAGGGAAAGGAAGGGCAGCAAATGGCTAAAATCAGCATGACCACACCCCTCGTTGAGATGGACGGGGATGAGATGACTCGCATCCTCTGGAAGATGATCAAGGATGATCTGATCCTCCCCTACGTGGACTTAAAGAGCGAGTACTACGACTTAGGACTCGTCAACCGGGATGCCACCGATGACGCGGTGACCCTGGAGGCCGCCGAAGCCACCAAGAAGTACGGCGTCGCCGTCAAGTGCGCCACCATCACCCCGAACCGGGCGAGAATGCAGGAGTACAAGCTCAAGAAGCTCTACAAGTCCCCGAACGCGACGATCCGCGCGGCCCTGGACGGGACCGTGTTCCGCGGACCGATCCTGGTGGACGGGATCGACCCCTACGTGCGCACCTGGAAGAAGCCCATCATGCTGGCAAGACACGCCTACGGCGACATCTACAAGAACAGCGAGGTCAAAATCGGCGGACCCGGCAAGGCGGAGCTGGTCTACACCGAGCGTGACACCGGCATTGAGCACCGCCAGCTGATCCACGACTTCACTGGCCCCGGCATCATCCAGGGCATCCACAACACGGACGCCTCCATCACGAACTTCGCCAGGACCTGCTTCAACTACGCCCTGAGCAAGAAGATGGATCTGTGGTTCTCCACCAAGGACACGATCTCCAAGACCTACGACGGCACCTTCAAGGAGATCTTCCAGAACCTCTACGACACCGAGTACAAGGAGAAGTTTGAGCAGGCCGGCATCACCTATTTCTACACCCTCATCGACGACGCGGTCGCCCGGGTCATCCGCTCCGAGGGCGGCTTTGTCTGGGCCCTGAAGAACTACGACGGGGATGTGATGAGCGACATGATGGCGACGGCCTTCGGGTCCCTGGCCATGATGACCTCCACCCTGGTCTCCCCCAACGGCTGCTACGAGTACGAGGCTGCCCACGGCACCGTGCAGCGCCACTACTACAAGTACCTGAAGGGTGAGAAGGAGTCCACGAACTCCGTGGCGACGATCTTCGCCTGGAGCGGCGCCTTAAAGAAGAGAGGCGAGCTGGACGGAAATGAGGCCCTGCAGCGCTTTGCCGAGGCCCTCGAGAAGGCAACCCTGGACACCATCGCCGCCGGCAAGATGACGGGAGATCTCGCCGCCATCACGACGCTCTCCCACGTGGAGAAGCTTGACTCCGAGGAGTTCATCCTGGCGATCAAGGACACCCTCGATCACGAGTACACCGCATAATCATTTCGGATCACAGAGGACCGGGTCATGGCAAGCGCCATGGCCTGGCTTTTTATGCAAAAAGATAGAAGAGGATAGGGGAGAAAAAATCCGGCACGCGAACTTCGCGTGCCGGATTTCTCAGCTCTGCAGCTCCTCCCACTTCTCGTAGAGATCGGCGAGCTCCGCATCGTTGGCATCCTTTTTCTTCTGGAGCTCCTCGAGCTTTGGAAGATCGGTCCCGATGGCGGGGTCCGCCATCTGTGCCTCGATGTCGGCGTTGTCCTTTTCCAACACGCCGATCCGCTCCTCGGTCTTCTTGATGGCGTTGGCGATCTTTTTCTGCTCCTTCTGCTCCTCCTTCTGCTTCTGCCAGGAGTCTGCCCCCACGGAAGGGGCAGCCTTGGCCTCCTCCTTCGTGGTGAAGGTCTCCTCCCGGTAGGCGCCGCCCGTCTCCTCGTTGATGCGCTGCTTTTCCTGCTCGAGGAGCGTCTCCTCCACCTGCGCGGACTTTTCCAGGTAGAAGTCGTAGTTTCCGATGTACCGATCCGGCACCGCGTCCCCGCCGTGGCCCGGGTAGTCGAGGAGGACCTTCTTGGTCAGGGACAGGATCCGGGAGGCGGTGTGGTTGATGAAGTACCGGTCGTGGGAGACGTAGAGCACCGTCCCCTCGTAGTTGTTGAGAGCGTTCTCGAGGACTTCCTTCGAGACCATGTCCAGGTGGTTTGTGGGCTCATCGAGGATCAAAAAGTTTGCCTCGGAGAGCATGAGCTTTGCAAGGGAGACCCGGCCCTTCTCGCCGCCTGAGAGGTCCCGGATGACCTTGAACACGTCCTCCCCCGTAAAGAGAAAGGAGGCAAGGAGCGAGCGAATCTCGGTGTTGGTCATGTCCGGGTGGTCCCCGGAGATCTCCTCAAAGAGGGTGTTGTCATCGTGGAGCACGTGGTGCTCCTGGTCGTAGTAGCCGATGTGCACGTTGGTGCCGAAGCGGATCGTGCCGGCATCCGGGGTCTGCTGGCCCATGATCATCTTGAGCATGGTGGACTTGCCGGTGCCGTTGTTGCCGATGATCGCCACGTGCTCGCCCCGGTGGATGTCGTAGGAGATGTCCTGGAACAGGAGCTTGTCGTCAAAGGACTTGGAGAGGTGCCGCACCTCCATCACGTCCCGCCCGGAGCGGATGCAGGGGCGGAAGGTCAGGTTCATGTCGTCCTTGATCTCGATGGGCTTTTCGACCCGCTCCATCTTATTCAGCATCTTCTCCCGGGACTCGGCGCGCCTGATGGACTTCTCCCGGTTGAACTGCTTTAACTTGGCGATGACCTCCTCCTGGTGGCGGATCGCGGCCTGGTTGTTCAGATACTGATGTCGCTGCTCCTCGCGAAGGGCCTTCTTTCGCTCCGCGTACCAGGAGTAGTTGCCCGGAAACTCCGTCGCCTTTCCGTTCTCGATCTCGATGATCTTCGTGACGGTCTTGTCGAGGAAGTACCGGTCGTGGGAGACCACAAGGATCGTCCCCTTGTAGGAGGCGAGATAGCTCTCGAGCCAGCGGATTGACCCGATGTCCAGGTGGTTTGTGGGCTCATCGAGCATCAGGATGTCGGGCTTTTCGAGAAGGAGCTTTGCCAGGGCGACCCGAGTCTTCTGTCCGCCGGAGAGGGTGGAGATCTTCTGGGTAAACTCCTCCTCGGCAAAGCCAAGGCCCCGGAGAACCCCGGTGATCTCCCCCTTGTAGGCGTAGCCGTTCTCCTCCTGGTAGCGGCGCAGAAGGTCATTGTACTCGGTGACAAGGTCCTCCAGTTCCTTCCCGGAGAGCTGCTCCATGAGCTTCTCGTCCCGGGAGAGCGCCTGCTCCATCTCCACCACGTCCTTTTTCACGGTGAGGAGCTCCTCGTAAATCGTGTGGTCGGTGGTAAGGTCCTGGGTCTGGGCCAGGTACCCGAAGGTCGCCTCCCGGGCGATCGCCACGGTTCCCTCGTCCGGGTGCTCCTCCCCGATGATGATCTTGAGGAGGGTCGACTTGCCCGCGCCGTTGATGCCGACGATGGCCGCCCGGTCCCCCTTTTCGAGATGGAAGGTGACATCCGAAAGCACCTGCTTCTCCGAAAACGCTTTTGAGATGTGATGTACCGATAAAATCATTGCAAGCCCTTTCAACCTGTGTGCTGTCAACGCAATTGGCCGCATGCAGCCAGTGTTTCAGTTTAGGCGGGCAGCGGTGGAAAGTCAAATCGGACGCTCTTTGTGAAATCTTTGACAAAGTGCAAGGGCACCACGTATAATAGAGTCGACATCTTTCACAGGATTTCATTCGGGATTCCGTGAAAATGGATGAAAATCTGACAGCCGCAAGGCCGGAAAAGGAAGAAGAGGGTACGGTGAACAACAAGGAAATTTCCCAGGCAGTCGTCGCCAGGCTGCCAAGATATTATCGATATCTGGGGGATCTTCGGGATGAGGGCGTGGAGCGGATCTCGTCCCAGGAGCTCTCCCGCATCATGCACGTGACGGCCAGCCAGATCCGCCAGGACTTCAATCACTTCGGCGGGTTCGGACAGCAGGGATACGGCTACAACACGGCATACCTCTATGAGGAGATCGGAAAGATCCTGGGGCTGGATCATCCCCACAACATGATCCTGATCGGCGCCGGGCACTTGGGGAGCGCCCTGATCGGCTACATGAACTTCCGCCGGAGGGGGTACATCTTCAAGGCTGCCTTCGACATCAACGAGGCCCTCCACAACACGAAGATCAGCGGCATCCCCGTCTACCCGATGGCGGACATGCCGGACTACATCAAGAACAACAACATCGACATCGTGGTCATCACGATCCCCAAGCAGGAGGCCGTCAAGGTGGTGGAGGTCTTAAACCGCTGCCCCATCAAGGCGATCTGGAACTTCGCCCACTGCGAGCTGGAGGTGCGGGAGGACATCCAGGTGGAGAACGTCCACCTCTCCGACTCCCTGATGCAGCTCTCCTACCAGATCCGGCAGTACGAGCTGCGGCACAAGGCAGGAGAGGAGTCCCCGAAGGAGACCAAATCGTAAACAACAAAAGAGGCACCGGCCGCCGCGTGCGGCCGGTTTTTTCTTCGGAAAGGGGAAGGACATGGCACAGACGACAGGGTCCAAAAAATATTACCTTGTGGACGGGGCTGCGATGCGGCAGGCGGACCGGGATACCAGTGAGAAGATCGGCATCCCGTCCCTGGTCCTCATGGAGCGGGCGGCCCTCGCCGCGAAGGAGGAGATCACAAGGCGCTTTCCGCCCTGCAAAGTGGCGATTCTTTGCGGTAAGGGAAACAACGGGGCGGACGGCCTTGCCCTCGCAAGGCTCCTCGCCCTCGCGGGGTACGAGGTCTTCCCGTATACCCTCGGCAGCGCGAAGGAAGGCTCCTCCCACGCACTGCAGCAGGCCATCCTGGAGCACCTGGGGTACCGGGTTTTTCCATATGTTGAAGGGTGCCTGCAGGATGCAAAGCCCCAGGTCGCGGTGGATGCCCTCTTTGGCACCGGGCTATCCCGGGCGCCGGAGGGACTGAGCCTATCCGCAATCCGGGACATCAACCGGGCTGGTGAAAACGGGGCCTTTGTGGTCTCCCTGGACGTTCCCTCCGGCATCTCCTCTGACACGGGGCTCCTTTTCGGAGAGGCAGTCCGGGCGGATCTTACCGTGACCTTTGGCTTTTACAAGCTGGGACCCATGCTGGATCCCGCGAGGTCCTATTGCGGAAAGACGGTTCTCTCCGACATCGGGATTCCGGAGAAGGCCCTGGAGCAGCCTTTGGTTTACACGCGCTCTGACGTGGATCTCCCCTGCCTTCTTCCCCCAAGGGCAGAGGGCGGCAACAAGGGGACCTTCGGAAAGGTGGTCCTTGCCGCGGGGAGCCGCGGCATGGCGGGGGCAGCCCTTCTTTGCAGTGAGGCCGCGGGCCGCACCGGCGCCGGGATGGTGAAGGTGTTCACCGGGGAGGCAAACCGGGAGATCCTGCAGATCAAGAGGCCGGAATGCCTGCTTGCCGCCTATGACCCGGAAGATGCGGCGGGGACCCTTGCCGCCTTCCAGGAGACCATGGCCTGGGGCGATGTCATTGCCGCGGGCCCCGGCCTGGGAAAGGATCCCCTGAAAGTCCGCCTGGTCACAGCGCTTTTGGAGTATGCCGCCACCGGCCCCCTTCGGGGCAATGGAAGCAGAAAATCCTTCCTGCTGGACGCGGACGCGGTCCGCATCGTCGCGCAGGAGCATCTCTATCCGCTCCTGGAACAGGCAGGGGCAGCCGCCCCGGTCCTTCTCACCCCGCACCTCGGGGAGGGGGCAGCGCTTCTTTCCTGCAGCGTGGGGGAACTGAAAAAGGATCGCTTCTCCCTGGGTGCTTCCTTTGCAAAAAAGTACCATGTGGCACTCCTCTTAAAGGACGCCCAGAGCGCCCTCTTTGCCCCGGACGAGGAAGATATCTACCTCAACACCTCCGGGACCTCGGCCCTTGCAACGGCGGGCTCCGGGGATGTGCTATCCGGCATCTGCGCTGCCCTCCTTGGCCAGGGACTCTCCGCCTTTGCGGCAGGGGAGGCGGGGTCCCTGCTCCACGCGCTTGCGGGAAAGGCCCTGGAGAAAAGGCTTGGCGCCCGGGGCGTTTTGGCCGGGGATCTTCCCGCTGCCGCGGCAAAGGTCCTTGCCGGGATGGAAGAGGAGAGGAGGAAAACCCCTGCAGACTGATTTTTGGTCGGGTGTTGTCAAGCCCCCGTTTTCGTTTATAATAGGATGTATTGTGCGCCCTGCGGGTTTTTGTCAGGGTCGCAGCAAGTTCAAGGCATATAGGAGGTGATGAAACCGTATGGACACTGGCGCAGATCCCGGCGGCATTCTGATATTTCTGCTGCTTCTTGGCATCGACATCGTGACCTACGGTTTTTCCGCCGCCGTGCGCAGCTGGCACCCGGAAGAGCCGGAGGAAGAGAGCCGGGAGAACCGGGAGCGGGAAAAGAAGAAGAGCCCCCAGCGGGAGAAAGAGGAAAAGCGCCTTGCCAAAATCGACGAGGAGGGCGCCCGGGGCCTGATGGTCTACGTGAACGCGGTTTCCTGCGTGCTGAACCTCCTCTTTGGCGCAGTCTTCGGCGTCTATTGGACGCGGCACCTGGCAGCTGCCCTCGAGGCGGTGCTGCCGGTACCGCAGGCAGCTCTTGTTCTTGGCGGGATCGTCAGCTGGCTCCTTCTGCTTCTCATCGTCCTCACCTTCGGCATCCGGATTCCCGGGGCCCTGGCGAGGAAGAACCCGGAGGCGTGGATCCTTCGGTGCTATCCGTTCTACCGCCTGTTTCGGGCGGTGCTGACCCCGATCGCCTGGCTCTCCGGGGTCATCTCGAAGGGGATCCTGCGGCTGTTTGGCGTGCGGGACTTCTCCATGCGGGAGGATGTGACCGAGAAGGAGCTGCGCTCTATGGTCAGCGACGGACAGCAGCAGGGCGTCATCGAGAAGACCGAGGCGGAGATGATCTCCAACATCTTTGACTTCTCCGACAAGGAGGCCGGCGACATCATGACCCACCGCAACGACATCCGCGCGGTGGATGCCACCTTCTCCCTGCGGGAGGCCATCGACTACATGCTCTCCCAGCACAACTCCCGTTTTCCGGTCTACCAGGACAACATCGACAACATCCGCGGCATCCTGAACCTGCGGGATGCGGTGAAGTACCTAAACCAGCACCCGGAGGACGGGGCCAAGCGGATCGGATCGATCTCCCGGATTTTAAGGACCCCGATCTACGTGCCCGAGACCAAGGACATCGACGATCTGTTCCGGCAGATGCAGAAGGAAAAGCAGCAGATGGTCATTGTCATCGATGAGTACGGCCAGACGTCCGGCATCGCCTCCATGGAGGACATCCTCGAGGAGATCGTCGGCAACATCATGGACGAGTACGACATCGATGAGCACCACATCACGGCCACCGGGAACAAGAACGAATTCATCGTGGACGGCAGAACCGAGCTCTCGGAGCTGACCAAGGTCTTCGGCCTTCGCTTCGAGGATGAGCGCTTTGAGACTGTCAACGGCTTCATGATGTCGATGATGGACCGGGTTCCCCAGCCGGGGGACAAGTTCTCGGTGGAGTACCAGGGCTTCCGGTTCCGGATTCTCTCCGTGAAGGACCGACAGGTGAGCAAGGTCATGATGACCAGGATCCAAAAGGCGGCGGCCGGCGCCAAGGTATATCCGGCCGAAAAGACAACCACAACCGCAAGTTAAATTTGATTTGATACCCAAGTTTTTATCCAGCAAGGAAAAGAGGAAATTATGTCAGGACATTCCAAGTTTGCAAACATCAAGCACAAGAAGGAAGCAAACGACGCCGCAAAGGGAAAGATCTTCACCATCATCGGCCGTGAGATCGCCGTCGCTGTGAAGGAGGGCGGCCCGGATCCGAACAACAACTTCAAGCTCGCCCAGGTCATCGCCAAGGCAAAGGCCTCGAACATGCCCAACGACACCATCGAGCGCGGCATCAAGAAGGCTGCCGGCGACATCTCCGGTGTGACCTACCAGCACAACACCTACGAGGGCTATGGCCCGGCAGGCGTTGCCATCATCGTCGAGACCCTGACCGACAACCCGAACCGCACCGCTGCCGATGTGCGTGCCGCCTTCTCCAAGGGCAACGGCAACCTCGGCTCCAAGGGCTCGGTGTCCTTCATGTTCGATGAGAAGGGCCAGACCATCATCGACAAGGAGGAGTACGACGGAACCGCAGACGATCTGATGATGATCGTCCTCGATGCCGGCGCAGAGGACGTCCAGGAGGACGACGAGAGCTTCACCGTGCTCTCTTCCCCCGAGGACTTCGACGCCGTCGACAAGGCCATCCGCGATGCGGGCATCCCCACCGTGTCCTCCGAGATCACGATGATCCCCCAGAACTACGTGACCGTGACCGATGAGGCCGCCATCAAGGGGCTCCATATCATCCTGGACCGGCTCGATGAGTCCGATGATGTCCAGAACGTCTACCACAACTGGAACGAAGAGGCATAAATGCTTCCCGGAAAGAAGATTCCCAATCCGCTCCCGGAGCCGGTCAAAAAGCCGCACCGTGAGATGGACTTTGCCCTCTCCGACGGAGAGGGCGGGAAATATGCCCCCGTCTTTCACCAGGACGGCGACGACGATTTTGATTACCGGATATCGGACAGCGACGACTTCGATATCGAGTAGAGGCGAGCGGTTCGATGCAGATCGGACCGCTTTTCTCAGCATCAGATTTTTGTAAGGGGAGACATGGCAGGAACAGGGACCAGAAAAACCACAGGGAAGGGAACGAGTACCGCAAGAAAGAAGACCTCCGGAAGTACTGGCAGCTATGCCAGGGGATCCGGCTCCTCCTCCCGGTCCGCGTCTGCAAGGACCAGGAGCACCAAGGGGCGGACCTCTTCGGCAGACCGGGGCTACCGCAACAAAAAGAAGGCGGCCGAGGATGAGGTGATGCGCCAGGATCTCCTTGTCATCGGCTCCTTTGCGCTGTCCATCTTTCTGTTCCTGTCCTGCTTCGGGATCCTGGGACCCGTGGGAAATTTCTTTGCGGGGATGATGTTCGGTCTCTGCGGCGTCACCGCCTACGTGCTGCCGTTCTTTGTGTTCGGTGCGGTCCTCTACTACGAGATCCGAAAGGATGCCCACGAGACCCCGGCACTTCTCGGGGCCGCCTGTGCGCTCTTTGTGACGATCGGCATCATCGCGGAGATGGCAAGCGGAGACCTGGCCGACATGCCCTCCTATGACCTGGCGGACCTCTACAACCTCTGCGCCACCTACAAGCGGGGCGGCGGGATCCTGGCGGGCAGCATTGCCTACCTGTTCTACCACTTCCTGGGCGTGCCCGGGACGGTCCTGATCATTCTCCTGGTGCTGGCCCTGTGCACCGTCATCCTCTCCCAGAAGCCCCTCGTGCGCATGGTGGGCGAGCGGGCAAGACGGGCCCAGGCGGAGCGGGTCCGGCTGCGCCAGGAGGAAGAGGAGTACCGCGCTGCCCACCCGGAGGAGTTCGCAGACGACGAGGAGGACGGCGATTTTCCGCCCTATGACGAGGCCGAGGAGGGGGACGAGGAGCCGCCCTGGCGAGGCGAAACTGCGGCAAGGGGAAGATCCCCGCGCCAGAAGGCTGCACCGGAATCCGGCCGCGGTGTCCGCTTTTTCCGGGGCACCCCGGACAACACGCTCCTGAATCCCGACACCTACAAAAAGCCCGAGGAGGGCCTCACCGGCCTCGACATGCCGGGCTACCGCGGCGGCATGCCGGTCCCGAAGCAGGAGGAAGAAGAGGAAAAGGCGCCGCAGCCGGCACCGAAAAAAGAAGAGAAAGCCCCGCAGCCCGCCCGCACGGTGCCCGCTGCTGAGACCTATCAGGAGAGGGCACCGCAGCATAACAAACCCAAAGAGGAAGCCCCTGCGCCGGAAAAGGCACCGGAGCCTGCCCCCGCAAAGGAGGAGACTGCCCCCGCGCCGGCACCGGAAGCCACATCTCCCCTTGCCCCGGATCTTTTTGCCGAGGAAGAGGAGGATGCATCGGAGGAGCCGGAAGATCTCTCTGTCCCGGGCGATGCGGATGACTTTGAGGACGCCCCCAAGGAGCCGCCCATCGACTTCTTCCCGGGGGTCGCCCCGGTCCGCGTGGACCAGGATCCGATCCACCTGGAGGCCCAGTACGACGCCCAGCAGGAGGCCGCCCGCAAAAAGAGCGAGCGTGCGCCGCTCTTTGCCTCGGAGGATCTGCATGAGATCCTGCCGGAGGACTACGGCAATCCCGAGGAGGAGCCGGAGGATGCAGAGCACCTGATCCTGCCTGGCCCCGACGAGAGCCGGGAGGCCCTCCCTGTGGGAGAGGTGCCGCCCCTTCCCAGAACCGAGGAATTTCTGCGCTCCTTTGTGCCCCAGGATGTGGGGCAGGAGAGCGCTGCTGTAAAGAACACGGACACGCAGGCGCAGAATCCGCACCGGGCCTCTTCTTCCGCCGCGCCTTCCCCCGCGCTCTCGCGCCTTGGGGTGCTCACCTTCGAGGACGACGAGTGGGTTCCGGAGGAGGACGAGGACACGCCAGCGCCGGCACAGGTAAGGAGCGATGCGCCCCAGCCTTCGCCCGCACCGGTGCAGGCATCACCTGCATCTGAAGTAAATACCGCAAGAGAAAATCCCGCTCCGGCGGCCCATACGAATACCGTGCCGCCCCTTGCCGACATCCCGATCCACCGGGAGGCAGCAGAGCCACAGAATGCGGCTCAGCAGGAGGAGAACTTCGCCGAGGAGGCTTCGCCGGAAGCAGAAGCGGTGGAGACCGTGCCGGCTTCCCAGGAAGTACCGGAGCCTGTGCAGGAGCCGGTACCACAGCAGGTATCGGCAGAAAAAGCGTCTGCCGAAGCAGCAGAAGCGCCCGCCGAAGCAGAAGAAGCACCTGCGCAAGTCGAAGAGGAACCCGCGGCCGAAGAAGCCGCACCGGTTTCTCCTGCCATGGAACAGGAAGAAAAGGAACAGCCCTCTGCCCCCACCGAGATTTACCACGTGGACGATCTGCCGGTGAGAAAGCCGGCACCGGAATCTGCGCCTCAACAGGCTTCCCCTGCCGGGCGCCCCGCGTTCCGCTCCCGGGCTGTCCGGGACTTTGTGACGAGCGAAGCCGCCTCGGACGCCTCCGACATCCTGGTGCGCAAGGAGGGAACCCTCTCCGGAAAGACCGAGATTGTCGAGGAGGCCAAGGCGGAGGAGGAGAAGGAGCGACAGGTAAGGCAGATCCAGGAGACCCAGGAGCAGCAGGCGCAGGAGCGCAAGGTTGCCCCGATCCCCCAGGAGGAGGCCGCCCCGGCCCCCGCGGCAGCGCCCCGCCCGTATGTGACGCCGCCGATCGACCTGTTGCGGCCCGGCACCAAGATCGATGCCGCCGCCTCGGAGCAGGAGCTGCGGGAGACCGCAGCCAAGCTCCAGTCGACGCTGGAGACCTTCGGCGTGCGGGTCCACATCACGGAGATCAGCCAAGGCCCTGCGGTCACCCGATACGAGATGCAGCCGGAAATGGGCGTCAAGGTCTCGAAGATCCTGGCCCTGCAGGACGATATCAAGCTCGCCCTGGCCGCCACCGACATCCGCATCGAGGCCCCGATCCCCGGCAAGAGCGCCGTCGGCGTGGAGGTTCCCAACGTCATCCGGGAGACCGTCTCACTCCGGGACGTGCTGGATTCGAAAGAATTCCGCAGCGCCAAGAGCAAGACCTCCTTCGGCGTCGGCAAGGACCTCTCGGGCAAGATCGTCGTGACCGACATCGCCAAGATGCCCCACGTCCTCATCGCCGGTGCCACGGGTTCCGGTAAGTCGGTGTGCATCAACACGATGATCATGTCGATTCTCTACCACGCCTCCCCCTCGGAGGTGAAACTGATCATGATCGACCCGAAGGTGGTGGAGCTCTCCGTCTACAACGGCATCCCCCACCTGATGCTGCCGGTGGTGACCGACTCCCAGAAGGCTGCTGCCACCCTCAACTGGTGCGTCGCGGAGATGGAGTCCCGCTTCAAGCGGTTTGCGGAGAACCAGGTCCGGGACATCAAGGGGTACAACGCCCTGGTCAAGTCCCGGGAGCTGGAGGGAGATACGTCCCTTGCCTTCATGCCCAGCATCGTCATCATCGTGGACGAGCTGGCAGATCTGATGATGGTGGCAAAGAGCGAGGTCGAGACCGCGATCTGCCGTCTGGCCCAGCTTGCCCGTGCCGCGGGCATGCACCTGGTCATCGCCACCCAGCGTCCCTCTGTGGACGTCATCACGGGCCTGATCAAGGCAAACATGCCCAGCCGCATCGCCTTCGCGGTGACCAGCGGCGTGGACTCCCGCACCATCCTCGACATGAACGGTGCGGAAAAGCTCCTGGGCAAGGGCGATATGCTGTTCTTCCCCTACGGCCTCTCCAAGCCGGTCCGCATTCAGGGCGCCTTCGTCACCGACGACGAGGTGAATTCTGTGGTAAACTTTCTGAAGATGCACGACCCGGCACAGGAGAGCACCGAGGAGCTGGAGAAGAAGATAGAGAGCCTGGCAAACAGCGGTTCCTCCTCCGGCAATGACAGCGGCGCCTCCCAGGGCAAGGAGAGTGACTCCGGCGTGGAGGATCTCTTCGTGGACGCCGGATTCTTCATCATTGAGAAAAACAACGCTTCGATCGGCCTGCTGCAGCGCAGGTTCCGGATCGGCTTCAACAAGGCGGCCCGCATCATGGACCAGCTGTGCGACGCGGGGGTGGTCTCCGACTCGGAGAGCACCAAATCCCGGAAGATCCTGATGACCAAGGCGGAATTCCAGGACTACGTCGACAACTACCTGTGAGGGGCCGGCCAATCGACAGGTGCAGACCAATATGAAATGTCCCAAGTGCGGCAGGGAGATCCCGGATGGATCTCTGTTCTGCAAGTACTGCTTTGCGGAGATTCGGATCGTCCCCGTCTACGAGTCGAAGGTGGAGGAGAAGATCCAGGACGTGATGCAGAGCATCACGGAGGAGGTTAAGGACCAGTCCAAGGAGGAGCAGGAGACAAGGCGCCGGGACGAGACGCGGAAAAAGAGGATCCGGATCGGATTCATCCTGTCTCTCTCCGGGGTCGCCGCCGCGGCGGCGCTGTATTTCGGCATCACCAGCTATCTGCAGAGCTCCCCCTCCTACGTGACGGCAAGGGCCGAAGCGGCAGCTTCCCAGGGGGACTATGACGGGGCGGCTAAGATCCTGCAGGAAGCCCTGCAGAGCGCCGACACCGGCAACCCGGACCTGATGCTGCTGCGCGCCTCCTACCTGGAACAGGGCGGGCACTATGAGGAGGCCATCTCCCTGTGCAAGCTCATCATAGCCTCTTCGTCTTCTTCCGAAGAACAGATACAGCAGGCGTATGGTACGATCATCCGAGTCTATCAGGATACGCAGGAATATGCTAAAATAAATGACATGCTGGCCCAATCCGGGGACCGGGACCTGCAGGAGATGTACAGCGAATACATGGTCTCGCTCCCCGAGGCGTCCACGCCCTCCGGCAGCTACGACGGGGATCTCACGGTGGAACTGACCGTGACCGGTGACAGCTCGATCTTCTTCACGACCGATGGCACCACCCCCACGACGAAGGATGCGCTCTACACCGAGCCCCTGACCTTGGGGCCCGGGACCTGGGCCATCACCGCGATCGCGGTGAACCACTACGGGCTCTCCTCCGATCCGGTGGCGTTCCACTACACGGTGCGCGCTGCCGCGGAGGATGCCGCGGACGCGGAAACGGAGCGTGCCGGCACTTGAGGTGTTTCGAATCCTGAGGAGAAAGGAAGAAGCAAATGTTTGAGATCACAAGGAAAGAGTTGCTGGGACCCAAGGTCTATCTGATGGACCTTGTGGCTCCGAGAATTGCCGCCCGGGCGCTGCCGGGGCAGTTCCTGATCGTGCGCGCGGACGAGGAGGGGGAGCGGATCCCGCTGACCGTCTGCGACAATGACCCCGAAAAGGGCACCGTCACCATCGTCTTCCAGACGGTCGGCGCGGAGACCTACCGGATGGCGACCTTAAACGTCGGCGACCGCTTTGCCGATGCGGTGGGACCTCTGGGGAATTACTCGGACCTTGTGGACCGGCCCATCGAGGAGCTCAAAAAGATGCACATCCTCTTCATCGCCGGCGGCGTCGGCACGGCGCCGGTCTACCACCAGCTCAAGTGGCTCCACGAGCACGGCGTGGATGCGGACTGCATCCAGGGCGCCCGCTCGAAGGACATCCTGATCCTGGAGGACGAGATGAAAGCGGTCTGCGGGAACCTGTACTTTGCCACGGATGACGGCTCCTACGGCATCCACGGCAACGTCTGCGTGGCCCTGCAGCAGCTCTGGGACGAGGGCAAGCGCTATGACCACTGCGTCGTGATCGGACCCATGATCATGATGAAGTTTGCCGCCCAGCTCACCAAGAAGCTCGGCATCCCCACCGTCGCCTCCATGAACACGATCATGGTGGACGGCACCGGCATGTGCGGCGCATGTCGCCTGCTCGTCGGCGGCGAGGTGAAGTTCGCCTGTGTCGACGGCCCCGAGTTCGACGCCTGGAAGATCGACTTTGACCAGGCCATGCAGCGCTCGCGGCTCTACAAGACCGAGGAGGGCAGACTCCTCCTGAAGGAACAGGAGCGGGAGACCCACGAGGGTCACTGCGGCGTGTGCGGCTGAGTAAGGACAAAAGGAGCAGGAGCGATGGCTATCACAGTGGATATGATGAAAAAGGTTCCCGTTCGGGAACAGGATCCGAAGGTGCGGGCGACCAACTTTGACGAGGTCTGCCTGGGATACAACGACGAGGAGGCGCAGGCCGAGGCGACGAGATGCCTGAACTGCAAGAACCCCCTCTGCGTGCAGGGATGTCCGGTGTCCATCCACATCCCGGCCTTCATTCAGGAGGTCAAAAGCGGGGATGTGAAGAAGGCCTTTGAGGTGATCAGCGCCTCCTCGAGCCTTCCGGCTGTCTGCGGCCGTGTCTGCCCGCAGGAGAAGCAGTGCGAGGCAAAGTGCATCCGCGGCATCAAGGGCGAGGCGGTCTCCATCGGCAAGCTCGAGCGGTACGTGGCCGACAAGGCCAAGGAGCTCGGCATCCACCAGAGCGCCCCGGCAAAGAAGAACGGCAAGAAGGTCGCCGTGATCGGTGCCGGCCCCGCAGGTCTGACCTGCGCCGGGGATCTGGCAAAGCTCGGCTATGATGTCACGATCTTCGAGGCCCTGCACAAGGCCGGCGGCGTTCTCGTCTACGGCATTCCGGAGTTCCGTCTTCCCAAGGAGAAGGTTGTGGCAAAGGAGATCGAGAACGTCGAGGCCCTCGGCGTGAAGATCCAGACCGACGTGGTGGTCGGCCGCTCGGTCACCATCGACGACCTCCTCGAGAAGGAGGGGTATGACGCGATCTTCGTCGGCTCCGGCGCAGGTCTTCCCCGGTTCATGGGCATTGAAGGCGAGCAGGCCCTCGGCGTCTTCTCCGCCAACGAGTTTCTGACAAGATCCAACCTCATGGGCGCCTGGGATGAGGAGAACGCAAGAACCCCCATCATGCGGCCCAAGAAGTGCGTTGTGGTCGGCGGCGGAAACGTCGCGATGGACGCGGCAAGAACGGCCCTTCGCCTCGGCGCCGAGACCCACATCGTCTACAGAAGATCCGAGGAGGAGCTTCCCGCGAGAAAAGAGGAGGTCGGCCATGCCAAGCAGGAGGGCATCATCTTCAACCTGCTGACCAACCCGGTGCGCATCACCACCGATGAGAACGGCTGGGTGAACGGCATCGACTGCATCCGCATGGAGCTGGGCGAGCCGGATGCCTCCGGCAGAAGATCCCCGATCCCGATCGAGGGCTCAGAGTTCCACACCGACTGCGATGCGGTCATCATGGCACTGGGCACGAGCCCGAACCCGCTGCTGCATCGGACCACCAAGGGTCTGGATGCGGACAAGCGCGGCCGCCTTGTCGTCCGCGAGGGCACGGAGGAGACCACAAGAGACGGCGTGTTCGCCGGCGGCGATGCCGTGACCGGCGCCGCCACCGTCATCCTCGCCATGGGCGCCGGCAAGGAAGCGGCAAAGGAAATCGACGCCTATCTAAGCCGCTGAGTCAGGAAAGAAAGGGGAAGCATCAACTTGTCCGAAAATGATATCACCCGGGAGTGGGAGGCGGATGCGGGCCTTCTGCAGGAGCTCTTTGGCCGGCAGGATGCCAACATCCGCAAGATCGAGAAGGCGCTGCACGTGATCCTGGTCCTTCGGGACGGCAAGGTCAAGGTGGCCGGCGCCCCCGGCGCTGTAGAGGAGGCCATCGCGATCCTGAACGACCTGTCGGGACTGGTGGCCAACGGCACCCCCATCGGGGACCAGCAGGTGGACTATGAGCTGGAGATGAAGGAGGAGGCGTCGGAGAACGTCCTCTCCTCCATCGACAGCGATCTGATCTGCCACACGGTCTCGGGGAAGCCGGTCAAGCCCAAGACCCGGGGCCAGAAGAACTACGTGGACGCGATCCGCAACAACCTGATCGTGTTTGCCAATGGCCCCGCCGGCACCGGCAAGACCTTCCTGGCCATGGCCATGGCCATCACCGCCTTTCAGAACAAGGAGGTGGAGCGGATCATTCTGACCCGTCCCGCCATCGAGGCGGGCGAGAAGCTCGGCTTCCTGCCCGGGGATCTGCAGAGCAAGGTGGACCCGTATCTGCGGCCCCTCTACGATGCCCTGTACCAGATCATGGGGGCGGAGAAGTTTCTCGCCAACCAGGAGAAGGGGCTCATCGAGGTGGCACCCCTGGCCTACATGCGTGGTCGGACGCTGGATAACGCCTACATCATCCTCGACGAGGCCCAGAACACGACGCCGGAGCAGATGAAGATGTTCCTGACCCGGTTCGGGTTCGGCTCCCACGCAGTCATCACCGGAGATGCAACCCAGAAGGATCTCTCCCCGTCCTCGGTCTCGGGCCTGGACGTGGCAACCCGGGTTCTCTCCCGCAAGCACATCGAAGGCATTGCCTTCTGCACGCTGGACGCGAAGGATGTCGTGCGGCATCCTCTGGTCCAGAAGATCGTCAAGGCGTACGAGGATTATGAGCAAAGTCACACTGATCACCGAAGTGGAGTCCGAAGATAAGTTTTCGTTTCCCATCGGGGAGACGGCAGAAGCGGTCATCGCGGCGGTCCTGGAGCGGGAACACTGCCCCTACGACGTGGAGGTCTCGCTGACGCTGGTCACCGACGAGGCGATCCGGGACATGAACCGGCAGTTCCGGGACATCGACCGGGAGACCGACGTGCTCTCCTTTCCGAACCTGACCTTTGACACCCCCTCCGACTTCTCCTTTGTGGACGAGGATCCGGCCGACTGCCTGGACCCGGAGACCGGGAACCTGGTGCTGGGGGATATCGTGATCAACACGAAGCGGGTCAGGAGCCAGGCCGCGGAGTACGGCCACTCGGAAAAGCGGGAGTTCGCCTTTCTCGTCGCCCACTCGACGCTCCACCTTTGCGGGTATGACCACATGACGGAAGAGGAAGCGGGGGTGATGGAGGCGCGGCAGGAAGCCGCCCTCCAATCCCTCGGCATCACCAGAGAGGTTTAACTGTGCCGAGAAAAGCCAAAATCCGGATGGCAAATCGTGATCTGTCGTTTTTTTTGCTGGTTCCGGCTGCCGTGAGCATCACGGTCTTTGCGGTGGCAGGCACGCAGGGCGCGGCGAGCGTATACTACGCCTCCATGCCCCTTGCGTTCTGCCTCCTTTTTCTTGCTGCCCTGATTTTTTCCGGGGCAGACATCGCAGCAAGGCAGGTGGGCCTGCGCATCAGGCGGGGCAAGATCGGGGACGCGATGCTGTTCTACCGCCTGGCAAGGCTGGGGACGCTCGTCTTGTCCCTGATCCCCGCGATTGCGATGGGGTGCTTTGGCGTGCCCCTTGCCACGGCCATGGGGGAGCGATACGGGTACCTGACGATGCTCGCCCTGATCCCGGCCCTGGTCCTTGGGACCCAGCTGGGGCCCTCCCTCGGATTTCTCCTCTCCGTGGGGCTCTCCGGCGTGGTCCGGGGCCTGCTCCTTGTCCTTGCTGCCGCAACGCTCGTTCTCACCCTCTTTGCCACCTCCTTCTGCGCGGCAAAGGCCCAGGGGATCAGTCTCCTGCTTCGAAAGCAGGAGCTGGTCTACGTCTACGCCGGGGCGGGGCTGGGCCTTGGGATCTCGGCGGCCCTCGTGCTGACGGTCCTTCTCTCCGCCATCGTCTGCCTCCTCGTATCGCGGAACCTAAAGTCCCGGGAGGAGCCTTTGGCGATCGACCGGGATGAGAAGGCGGGACAGGTGTTTCCGTATATTCTTCGACTCCTTGCCCCCGCCCTGTGCCTCTGCATTCTCATGTTCGTCCTCTTTTTCGTGGACGCGCGGATCGGCTTTTCGAATGCCCCGGGCACAGGGAACCGCACCTTCAACATGAACACCTTCGGCGGGTTCTTCGGCGGGTGCCTGCCGGTCCTTGCCTTTGCGGGGTGCCTGGTCTTTGCCCCCTTCTCGGCGATGCCCCAGCGCTTCTACCGGCTTTTGTCGAACCAGAAGAAAAAGACCATGCGCTATGAGTTCTCGATGACCATCCGGCTCCTTGCCTACATCGGGATCCCGGTGAGCTGCTTTCTCTTCGGCGCGGCAAAGCCCATCGTCCAGATCTGCCACCAGGGCTTTGGCCAGGCGGCAAAGGACGGGGCCGTGCTGACGCTCAAGCTCTCCGCGGGGAGCGCGTTCCTCCTCGCCATCGCCCTGTTTTTCATCTTCCTTCTGGCGGTGACGGGCTACCAGGGGATTCTGCTGATCGCCGCGCTCCTTGGCGGGGTGGGGCAGACCGCCGCGTTCCTCGTCCTGGAGCGGGCCCTGCCGTATCCCATCGAGGCCATGGGGCTTGGCCTGTTCGTCTTCCTCTTGATCTTTGACCTCGCGGCGCTGATCCTGGGAAGAAGAGAGCTCCTTGCGGAGACAGACCTGTCCTTCTTCGGGGACATCGGCCTGATTCTCCTCGCCTCCGCGGTGGCATTGATCCCGGTGGAGCTTCTCAACGACTTTATGACCTATGAGATCATCCCGGTGGGCGGCGTGATCCTGCTCGCCATCGTCTACATCGTGCTGTACCTGCTGTTCTCGATCCTGTTCCAGGCGGCGGATCTTCTGAACGTCACCCTGATCCCCGGCGGGAAGTACGTGATTCTCTTTGCCAAGCTCCTGGGGGTGTACCGGGAATGAGCACCATCACGACCCAACTTGCCATCGTGGGGGCGGGACCGGCAGGACTCTGCGCCGCCATCGCCGCGAAAGAGCAGGACCCTGACTGCGAAGTCCTGGTACTGGACCGCATGCCCCGGGCGGGGAACAAGATCTACGCCACGGGGAACGGCCGCTGCAACCTGACAAACCTCCACCAGACACCTGACTGCTATCACTCCGACTCGGCGAAGGACCCCTTTTCCTACCTCGGCGGCATCGGCGCCAGGGAGGTCTTTTCCTTTGTGGAGGGCCTTGGGGTCCGCCTCTATGACCGGGACGGCTATGTCTATCCAAAGACCAACCAGGCGTCCTCCGTCGCCCTGCCCCTGGTGCACCGGGCGGAGGACTGCGGGGCCAAAATCCAAACAGGTGTTCGTGTCACCGGCATTCGGCGGGAGGGGAGAGGATTTTGCCTTCTCGCAAGGGAGGAGAAGAAGGGGGGCGAATCCCTGGAGATTCACGCTTTGTCCCTCCTTCTTTCCTGCGGCGGGATGGTGAGCCGCGCCTTTGGCGATGCGGGTGACGGCGCAAAGCTTGCCGCCTCCCTGGGACACCAGATCATCCCCCTTCTCCCTGCCCTGACCTATCTTGCGACCTCCGCCCCCGGGATGAAGGTCCTTGCAGGCGTTCGGGCAAACGGCGCCTGCGCCCTGTACGCGGACGGAAAACCTGTCGGAAAGAGCGAGGGGGAGATCCAGTTCACGGAAGGGGCCCTCTCGGGGATCCCCTTCTTTCAGCTCTCCCACGCGGCGGGGCGGGCCCTTGCCGCCGGCAAAAAGTTGGAGGCGTCGGTCTGCTTTTTGCCAGATGAAAAGAAAACCCCGGAGGAGCTCCTTTTGGAGCGCCTTGCCCTTGTCCCGGCAAACCGCACCGCGGCAGACCTTCTGTTGGGCCTTGTAAGCAGCAAAGCCGCCTCGTTTCTTCTTCGCGGTCACGGGATCGCGGACGAGAAAAAGCTCCGGGGACTGACAGGGAAGGACCTCCTCCCGGTGTTTGCGGGCCTTTTCGACTGCCGGTTTCCGGTGACGGGGCTCGGCCCCGCGGAGCACGCCCAGGTGAGCGCCGGCGGCGTGGACCTTCGGGAGGTAGATGTGAAAACCCTTGCCTCGAAGCGCGTCCCCGGCCTTTATTTTGCCGGGGAGATTTTGGACCTCGACGGTATCTGCGGCGGCTACAACCTGACCTTTGCCTTCTCCTCGGGGCTTCGGGCAGGCAGGGCCGCAGCGCAATTTTTGAGAAAGTGACAAGATAACCATGCTCCAGATCAGCCAGCTCAAGCTCCCCTGCGGCAGCGGGACCAAGCCCCTTGCCGGGATGATCGCCCGGGCGCTGCGCGCAAAGCCGGGAGACTTCACCTATACCATCAGCCGCCATTCCGTGGACGCGCGCAAAAAGCCGCTCCTTTTCGACACCTACCGGGTGGACGTGACACTTGCTGCGGGCGAGGCGGCGGAGGAGAGACTGGCAAAGCGCCTCAAAAATCGCGACATCGTCTACAAAAAGGAGATCGTCTGGGCCCTTCCGGAAAAGAACCCGGACGCAAAAATCCTTCTCCACCGCCCGGTGGTGGTGGGCGCGGGCCCCGCGGGCCTCTTTGCGGACCTTGTGCTGGCAAGGGCGGGCTTTCGCCCGATCCTCATCGAGCGGGGGAAGCCCGTGGAGGAGCGGACGAAGGATGTGGAGCGCTTCTGGAAAGACGGGAAGCTCTCCCCCGACTCCAACATCCAGTTCGGAGAGGGCGGCGCCGGCACGTATTCCGACGGAAAGCTCACCACCAACGCCAAGGACCGGATGGGCCGCACCGAATTTATTTTAAACACCTTCATCCAGGCCGGGGCGGATCCTTCCATCGCCTATGAGGCGCTCCCCCACATCGGGACGGATGTGCTGCGTACCTGCGTGAAAAACATCCGGGAGGAGGTCCTCTCTTTAGGAGGGACCGTCCTCTTTGAAACGAGGGTCACGGGGCTTCAGGAAAAGGGCGGCGCCCTGACAGGGGCGCAGGTCTATGATGAGAAAAAGGAAGAGGACCTCCTTCTTCCCTGCGAGGCTCTGATCCTCGCCCCGGGCCACAGCGCCCGGGACCTGGTGCGAAGCCTTTACCGGGCGGGCATCCCGATGGAGCAGAAGAACTTTGCCGTGGGCCTTCGGGTGTCCCACCCGCAGGCTCTGATCAACGAGAACCAGTACGGCATCTCGGACCCCGCGGAGCTCTCCAGGCTCCACCTTGCGCCCGTCAGCTACAAGCTGACCGCGAAGGGGCCCTCCGGCCGGGGCATCTACAGCTTCTGCATGTGCCCCGGCGGGTACATCGTCAATGCATCCAGTGAGGAGGGGCGCCTCTGCGTCAACGGGATGAGCGACTTTGCACGGGATGCCGCCCGGGCAAACAGCGCGATCGTCGTGACCGTGGGCCCCGAGGAGTTTGGGGGGAGCGGCGTTTTGGACGGGCTCACCTTCCAGGAAGCGCTCGAGGAGCGGGCCTTTGCCCTCGGGAAGGGGTCCGTCCCCATCGAGTGGTATCCGGACTACGCAGCGGGCGTTGAGACGGGGAAGGCGCCGGAGGATCTTGGAAAAGAGGAGGACAGTAAGGCCCTCTGCATCCGCGGGAAGAGCCGGATCGCAGACTTATCTGACCTTCTTCCAAAGCCCCTTGCCAAGGACCTTCTTGCCGGCATGGCGCACTTTGACCGGGTGATCCCGGGCTTTGCCGGGCGGGAGTGCTTTGTTGCCGGCATCGAGTCGAGAACCTCCTCCCCGGTCCGCCTGCCAAGGACCGAGGCAGGAGAGAGCACCGGCCTTTCCGGCCTCTATCCGACCGGAGAGGGCGCCGGCTTTGCTGGCGGCATCATGTCCGCCGCCCTGGACGGGATGCGGCAGGCGGAGGAGATCGAAAAGCGATTCCTCCCCAATCCCGCCTGGGAAACTGAAAAAATAGAGATCGTAGAGAATATCGAGAAAAATGGAAATGACAGCGGAACACAGCAGTGACAATGAGATCTACCGGCAGCACCTGCCAGAGAAAAAGCGCATCGTCGTCAAGGTGGGATCTTCCTCCCTCCTGCACAGCCAGACCCAGCGGCTCGACTACCACCGGATCGACCGGCTCGCGGGGGAGCTCTCGGACCTCAAAAACGCCGGAAAGGACGTGATCCTCGTCTCCTCCGGCGCTGCAGCGGCAGGACGGGAGGCCCTAGGGCTCTCCTCCGACGTCTACCGGGCCGAGATCGGCATGAACATCAAGCAAGCCTGCGCCGCCGTCGGCCAGGCCAGGTTGATCCAGATTTACCAGAAATTCTTTTCCGAGTACAATCAGACCTGTGCCCAGGTGCTGATGACAAAGAACACGGTGGCGAACCCGAGTTCCCGGGAGAATCTCCAGAACACGATGGAAGAGCTCCTTCGCCTTGGCGTCATCCCCATCGTCAACGAGAACGACTCCGTCGCCGTCAACGAGTTCATCGTGGGCGACAACGACAACCTCTCGGCGATGGTGGCCTCGGTGACCCACGCAGACCTCTTGATCCTCCTCTCCGACGTGGAGGGACTGTTCACGGACGATCCCAGAAAGAACCCCCACGCGAGCTTCATCGAGTGCGTGCCGCACCTGGACGACACCTTCCTTCGGATGGGTAAAAAATCCACCGGCTCCTTTGCGGGGACCGGCGGCATGGACACAAAGCTCCACGCGGCAAGGATCGCCACGGCCTCCGGCTGCGACATGGTGATCTGCACCACCGCCCGGGGCATGGGCATCATCCGGGATGTGGCCACGGGCAAAAACGTGGGCACGCTCTTTGTGGCGTGCCCGGATGCGAACTTTCGGCTGGATGACTACATCCGCCAGCTCTGATTGAGGTTTTGTAAGATGAGACAGGACAGAAAGTTACAGGAGAGCCCCTCCCCGGCCCCTCTCACCGCCGAGGAAAAGGCGGTAGCAGAGGAGAAAAAGGCATTTCGGGAGCGGATGAAGGCCCTGCGGGACGCCATCCCGCAGGAGACAAGGGCAGAGGAGGACAAGATCCTCACCGACATGATCCTGCAGACGCCCTTCTACGCGCAGGCCAAGTGGATTCTGACCTACGTGAGCTTTGGGAGCGAGGTGGACACCCACGCCCTGATCCAGCGGGCCCTCAAGGACGGAAAGCGGGTCTTTGTGCCCTGCGTGCGGGACAAGTCCATGGATTTCTACGAGATCGAGTCCAAGCGGGACCTTGCCCCCGGAACCATGGGGATCCCGGAGCCCGACCCGAACCCGGCAAAGAAGTTCCCCTATGAGCTCCACCTCTCCCTGGACCGGGCGGAGGAGTGCGCGGTCTTTGTGCCGGGCCTTGCCTTTGACAAGAGCTGCCATCGGATCGGCTACGGCGGGGGCTACTATGACCGGTTTCTCGCCTCCTTTCGCAAAAAGATGGCCGTGGGCCTTTGCTACAGCGAGCAGGTGCAGGAAAACATCCCCTGCCTTCCCACCGACATGACAACCGACATCGTGGTCACCCCGACGGGTGCCTTTTTCTGATTTTCTACGGGAGTATAACGAAATTTATGGCAGATCAAAACAGGGCGGCAGAAGCCGCCGTGAAGCAGGTGGACGAGAACCTTGCCCGCAGCAAGTGGGAGAAGCTCTGCGCCCTCCTGCAGGAAGCGGGAAGTGTTGCCGTCGCCTTCTCCGGGGGCGTGGACTCCACGCTCCTTCTCTATGCAGCGCACCAGGTGCTCGGGGACAAGTG
Source organism: Lachnospiraceae bacterium (assembly GCA_022483465.1). GTDB lineage: Bacteria > Bacillota > Clostridia > Lachnospirales > Lachnospiraceae > CAG-791. Next base: position 312,434 of record JAKVNF010000002.1, read on the forward strand.
CCTTGCCCTGACCGCCGCCTCCGCCACGTTCCCCGGGCGGGAGGCAAAGGAGGCGGAGGCGTTCTGCAAAGCCAATGGCATCCGGCAGCTCGTCTTTTCCTCCAATGAGCTGGACGTGCCCGGCTACCGGGACAACCCGGTGAACCGGTGCTACCTCTGCAAGAAGAGCCTCTTCACCCAGATGGAGGAGATCGCCAAAAAGGAGGGCCTTGCCCACGTGGCGGAGGGTTCCAACCTGGATGACCTCGGGGATTTCCGCCCGGGTCTTGTGGCGATCAGGGAGCTCCACGTCCTCTCGCCCCTTCGGGAGGCGGGCCTCCACAAGGACGAGATCCGTTTTCTCTCCAAAAGTTTCGGCCTTCCCACCTGGCGCAAGCAGTCCTATGCCTGCCTGGGCTCCCGCTTTGTCTACGGGGAGCGGATCACCGAGAGGAAGCTCTCCATGGTGGAGCGGGGCGAGGAGCTTCTCCTCTCCCTGGGCTTTACCCAGCTTCGGGTGCGCATCCACGGGGACCTGGCAAGGATCGAGGTCCTGCCGGAGCAGTTCCCGGATCTTCTCGCCCACCGGGAGGAGATCGTGCGGTCCCTCAAGTCCTACGGCTTTACTTACGTGACCATGGACCTTGCCGGCTACCGCACCGGAAGCATGAATGAGACACTCTCGAAGGAAGAGGTGTCCGAAGCCCTGAAGGGGCACACATGATGACCACCGAGGAGATCCTGGAACAGGTAAAAGCTGGCGCCCTCGGCATCGACGAGGCAGCGGGGATGCTCAAGCAGCAGCCCTTTGAGGACCTGGGCTTTGCAAAGCCCGACTACCAGAGAAGCCTTCGCACCGGCTTTCCCGAGGTGGTCTACTGCGAGGGAAAGGAGGACGCCTTCCTGACCGCCATCGTGCAGAAGCTCTATGAGAAAAACGGAAGGGTCCTGGGAACCCGGTGCTCCGCACACCAGGCAGACCTTGTCAAGGCCGCTTTTCCCGAGACGGACTACGACCCGGTCTCCCGGACGCTGATCCTTGGAACAGCGCCGGAAGCCACAGGGAATGTTGCCATCTGCTGCGCCGGCACTGCGGACCTCTACTGCGCGGAGGAGGCGGCACGGACCGCCGCCTTTCTCGGGGCCAAGGTGACCCGTGTCTATGACGTCGGGGTCGCCGGCCTCCACCGGCTCCTCTCCCGCATGGAGGAGATCACCTCCGCCAACTGCGTGGTCGCGGTCGCCGGGATGGAGGGAGCCCTCGCCAGCGTCGTGGCGGGCCTTGTGGAAAACCCCGTCATCGCGGTCCCCACCCACGTGGGGTATGGGGCGAGCTTTCACGGCCTTTCGGCGCTTCTCACCATGATCAACAGCTGTGCCAACGGCATCAGCGTCGTCAACATCGACAACGGCTTCGGCGCCGGGTACCTGGCGGCCCAGATCAACCGGCTTGCGGTGCGCGGATCTTCCAAATCGACTTAAAACCGGCCCCGCACAATGGTATCATGGGCTGGGAAAGGAAACAGGGTTTGAGCAGGACAATCTATCTTCTCCGGCACGGGGAGACCGAATGGAACAAAAAAAAGCTCTTTCAGGGCCAGACCGACATCCCCCTGGACGAGGCGGGGATCGAGCAGGCAAGGGCCTGCAGGGAGATGGCAGAGTCCCTCCATCTCTCCTTTGACCGGGTCTATGCGAGTCCCCTGAAGCGGGCGCTGGAGACCACGGAAATCGTGAGCGGCCTGCCAAAGGAGAAGATCATGACAGACAGACGGCTTATGGAGATGGACTTTGGCCCCATCGACGGCACCCCCTTTGACAAAGAGAGCCCCGACTGCGGGCTCCTCTTTCAGGACCCGGACCGGTACGTGCCGGCGGCGGGGGCGGAGAGTTTTCCCGCCCTCCGCGCGCGCCTTGCGTCCTTTTTTGCTGACCTGGCAGAGGGCCCCGGGGAGCGGATTCTCGTCGGTTCCCACGGCTGCGCCATCCGGTGCATGCTGGTGAACTTCGGGTATTTAAAGCTCCACGACATCTGGCAGCAGCACATCCCCAACTGCACCCTGATCGAGGTCCAGCCTGCGCCGGATTCCACCTTCCAGGTGGGGAAATTTTTAGAGATCAGTCAGTTTTCATCCAAACACGTTTGACGTCTTACAAGGAGGTCGAAATGGAAGCGAAGGAAGCCAAACAGAAGGAAACAAAGACCACCGCACCCAAGGAGCGCTATGTCGCCTACGTCTCCTGCTACACCACGGCGTCGGACGAGAAGTACGGCATCCGCATCTACGACGTGGACATGGAGGAAGGGCGCTTCATCGAGAAGGACCAGGTGGAGATCACCAACTCCTCCTACGTCACCATCTCCCACAACCGCAAGTACCTGTACTCCATCACAGACATGGGCGTGGAGGCCTACGTGATCGGACCCGACGGGGACCTGACCTTTTTGAACAAGCACGGCATCAACGGCATGCGCGGCTCCTACCTCTCCACCGACTACACCGACCGGTGGCTGTTTGTGGCGGGCTACCACGACGGCAAGATCACCGTGCTGCGGCTTGGGGAGGACGGCAGCATCGGGGAGATCACCGATGAGGTCTTTCATCGGGGCATGGGGTCTGTCGCCGAGCGCAACTTCCGCCCCCACGTGCAGTGCGTCAAGATGACCCGGGACAACCGGTTCCTCTGCGCCGCGGACCTTGGCCTCGACCACGTCAACGTCTACCGCTTTGACTCCGCAAACGGCAGGATCCGCCAGGTGGACATCATCCACTGCGACCTGGAGTCCGCGCCCCGGCACCTGAAGTTCTCCCGAGACGGGCAGTTCCTCTACATCGTCAACGAGATGAAGAACACCATCGACGTCTACCACTACAGCGTCAAGAACGAGGAACCGGACTTTGAGAAGCTCCAGACCGTCTCCACGCTGAACAACTACCACTCCAGCGACGCGGCGGCCTCGGCCCTGAACTTCTCCTTTGACTTCCAGTACCTGATCAGCTCCAATGCGGGGGACAACTCCGTCGTGATCTTTAAGATCGACCAGAAGACAGGGCTCTTGACCAAGGTTCTGTGCCTTCCGGTCTCGGGCGACTACCCCAAGGACTGCGCCCTGTTCCCGGACAACCGGCACCTGGTGTCCTTAAACCACGAGTCCAACACGATGACCTTCTTCCGCGTGGATCTCGAGAAGGGGCTTCTCATCATGCACGGCAAGGAGATGCACATCGACCAGCCCAACTGCGTGATCTTCCAGCGGCTCGCCCCGAAGGCGTAAAGACGATTCGACACAGAAAGGAAATGTTATGGCAGGCAGCAGTTTTGGCAACATCCTCCGGCTGACCACCTGGGGGGAGTCCCACGGGCCCAAGGTGGGCTGTGTTCTCGACGGCTTCCCCGCGGGGATGGAACTTAGTGAAGAAGACATCCAGGTCTATCTCGATAAGAGGCGCCCCGGGCAGTCCTCCCTGACCACCCAGCGGCGGGAGAGCGACCTCGTCCACATCTACTCCGGCGTATTTGAGGGAAAGACGACCGGCACCCCGATCAGCCTCGTCATCGACAACACGGACCAGCACTCCAAGGACTACAGCGATCTCGCGGACTGCTTCCGGCCGGGTCATGCGGACTTCGGCTACTACACGAAGTACGGGATCCGGGACTATCGGGGCGGCGGCCGCGCCTCCGCCCGGGAGACCGCCTGCCGGGTGGCGGCGGGCGCGGTCGCGGAGAAGTTCTTAAAAGAGCTCGGGATCACCTTCTCGTTCTACACGGCGGCGATCGGCGAGGTCGTGCTGGACCCGAAGGCCTATGATCCGTCCCTTCTGTATGCAACGCCCACGAACTTCCCGGACAAAAAGGCAGATGCGGACGCAACAGCCCTCATCGAGGCCTGCAAGGCACGGAAGGACTCCGTGGGCGGCATGGTCCGGGGCGTCATCTCCGGCGTCCCCGCCGGCATCGGAGATCCCACGTACCTTCGCCTCGATGCCTGTCTTGCCTCTGCCATGATGAGCATCAACGCCTCCAAGGCGGTGGGCATCGGGGACGGCGTCTTTGCAGGGATGCGCTACGGCTCCCAGAACAACGACGCCTTCTACACCGATGAGGACGGCGTCATCCGCACCAGGACGAACCACGCGGGCGGGATCCTCGGCGGCATCACGGATGGCTCCGACATCGTGATCAGCACCACCTTCAAGCCCACCCCCAGCATCGCAAGCCCCCAGGAGACCGTGATGACCGACGGGACCCCGAAGGCCCTCTCGATCCACGGCCGCCACGACCCCTGCGTCGTGCCGCGTGCCGTCGTTGTCTGTGAGACCATGTGCGCCCTGGTCCTTCTGGATGCGATGCTCCTCAACATGACCGCACGGGCGGAGAACGTCAAAAACTTTTACCTGCACCGGGATAGTACGATATGAGCAAAGAAGACTGCACCTACACCATCAAAACCGTCGAGGGACGTGCCAAGCGGGCAACGCTTGAGACCGTCCACGGCACCATTGAGACCCCGGTCTTTATGAACGTCGCGACCTGCGGCGCGATCAAGGGGGGCCTCTCCCAGCACGACCTGGAGTCCATCGACACCCAGGTGATGCTCTGCAACACCTACCACCTGCACGTGCGCACCGGGGACGAGACGATCAAGGCCCTCGGCGGCCTGCACAAGTTTACGCTCTGGAAGCACCCGATCCTCACGGACTCCGGCGGCTTTCAGGTCTTCTCCCTGGCGGAACTTCGAAACATCAAGGAGGAGGGCGTCACCTTCCACTGCCACATCGACGGCAGAAAGATCTTCATGGGCCCGGAGGAGAGCATGCGGATCCAGGCGAACCTGGGATCCACCATCGCCATGGCCTTTGACGAGTGCCCGCCGGCCCTTGCGGAGGAGTCCTATGTGAAGGCCTCCGTCGAGCGGACCGCCCGCTGGCTCCTTCGCTGCCAGAAGGCGATGAACGAGTACAAGCAGGAGGAGGATGCGGTGAATCCCCACCAGCTCCTCTTTGGCATCAACCAGGGCGCCATCTACCCGGAGATCCGCATCGACAATGCCAAGCGGATCGCGGAGCTCGACCTCGACGGGTACGCCGTGGGCGGCCTTGCCGTCGGCGAGACCCACGAGCAGATGTACGACATCCTGGACCAGACCGTCCCCTATCTGCCGCAGGATAAGCCCACCTACCTGATGGGCGTCGGGACCCCGATCAACATCCTCGAGAGCGTGGAGCGGGGCATCGACTTCTTCGACTGCGTCTATCCCTCGCGGAACGGGCGTCACGGAAACCTCTACACGAACCACGGCACCCTGCACATCAAAAACGCCAGGTACGAGCGGGATCCCCGCCCGATCGAGGAGGGGTGCGGCTGCCCTGTGTGCCGGGCCGGCTACTCAAGGGCCTACGTGCGGCACCTGCTCAAGGCGGATGAGGCCCTGGGCCTTCGCTTTTGCGTGATGCACAACCTCTACTTCTACAACCACCTGATGCAGCAGATCCGGGACGCCTTGGACGCCGGGAACTTCGCTGCCTTCAAGAAGGAGAAGGTGGAGGCCCTCTCCGGAAACGCGGAGGACAAGGAGTAAGAGAGACAAACTGCCCTTCGGGTCAGTAAAACTGTCCCTTCGGGACAGAAAAACGGCCCTTTCACTTTTTTTGTGGGATGAGCCCCTCCTGACCTCCGCTCAGAGCCCTGGATCCGGCTTCTTCTCTGGTGCCCAATAAGCCTTTTGGGTTACTGTAATCTTTGCCGGACCGTGGGAGCATCGCCGAGGGGCCCACGGTCTCGGAGCTGTCTCTGCCAGTCCAGACTACCACTTGAAGTGGTAGTACTTTTAAGAAGATATCATCTATGGATTATCTCCTTCTGGTGCATCACACAAGAAAAATGAAAGACCCAGAAAAACTGTCCCTTCGGGTCAGAAAAACTGTCCCTTCGGGTCAGTAAAACTGTCCCTTCGGGACAGAAAAACTGTCCCTCCGGGACAGTTTAGAAGATTTTCACAACATCGCCCTTCTTGTGAATTGTCCGGCCGTGTTGTATCATTGGCCTAGTTTGGTAAAAATTTACGGAGGATATCAATCATGCTGCAGAATGCACTTCTCTTGTCGTCCTCGTCTTCCTCTAGCGGAGGCGGGGTGATGATGATCGTCTACCTGGTCATCATCGTCGTGTTCTTCTATTTCTTCTTCATTCGCCCGCAGAGGAAGGAGCAGAAGGAGAAGGATACGATGCTCAGCTCCCTGGAGGTCGGAGATTCCGTTCTGACCACCGCCGGCTTCTACGGCATCGTCATCGACATCACCGATGACACCGTCATCGTTGAGTTCGGCAACAACAAGAACTGCCGGATCCCGATGCAGAAGTCCGCAATCGTCCAGATCGAGAAGCCTCAGGACGCTGCCGCTGTGGCAGAGGACAAGTCCGAGGACAAGAAGGACGAGAAGAAGGAAGACAAAAAGACCAAGTGAGCATCCGCCCCCTCTGCCGGCATCCGGGACAGAGGGGGCGTTTTGCACCTGGCATACAAACCCGCCGCAGCCAGAAACGTATCATACGTTTTTTGTATGAGGTTCGGTAGGAAACGGATATCTGAATTGCATCCTCGTTCCGATTCGGCTAGAATGGCGTTTGTTAGTCCAAAAAGAGCGGGTGATCCGGCAGGACGAACCAGCGCGCCGCCTGTTGTACGGCGGCACCCGGGCAGGATCCCGTGCCCCCATGGGGGCACGGACAGGAGGTAACTATGAATCTGGATATCGCTTGCATTCCGGGCGACGGAATCGGCCCGGAAATTGTGACCGAAGCAAAGAAGGTGCTAGAGGCCGTATGCCGTGCATACGGCCACACCATTACCTTTACCGATCTCTACATGGGCGGCTGCGCCATCGACAAGTTCGGGGTGCCGCTTCCCGAGGAGACGGTGGCGACCGCAAAGACCAAGAAGGCGGTCCTGATGGGGTCCATCGGCGGAGACGCCAGGACCTCCCCCTGGTACAAGCTCGAGCCCCAAAAGCGGCCCGAGGCGGGACTCCTTGCCATCCGCAAGGCCCTGGGCCTGTACGCGAACCTTCGTCCCGCCTACCTCTTCCCGGAGCTTGCGGACTCCTGCCCGCTGGCTGCCAAAGAGGGCGGACGCACCTTTGACCTCGTGATCGTCCGGGAGCTGACCGGAGGCCTGTACTTCGGAGACCGCTGGACGAAGACGATCGACGGCGTGGAGACCGCCGTCGACACCTTGAAGTACAACGAGAACGAGATCCGCCGCGTCGCGAAGACCGCCTTCGACATCGCCTCCAAGCGCACAAAGAAGGTCACCTCCGTCGACAAGGCAAACGTGCTCGACACCTCCCGCCTGTGGCGCAAGGTGGTGCATGAGGTGGCAAAGGACTACCCGGACGTCGAGGTCAACGACATGCTCGTCGACAACTGCGCGATGCAGCTCGTCAAGGACCCGGAGCAGTTCGACGTCATTCTCACCGAAAACATGTTTGGAGACATCCTCTCGGATGAGGCCTCCATGATCACGGGCTCCATCGGCATGCTCAGCTCCGCCTCCTTAAACGAGACGAGCTTTGGCCTCTACGAGCCCAGCCACGGCTCCGCGCCGGACATCGCAGGACAGAACATCGCAAACCCGATTGCCACCATTCTCTCCGCGGCCATGATGCTGCGCTACAGCTTCAGCCTCACAAAAGAAGCAGACGCGATCGAGGCAGCGGTCAAGAAGACCCTGGCAGACGGCATCCGCTCCAGGGACCTGATGCCCCGGGATCCCGCAGAGCGGGAGGGCCTCACCGAGGTGTCCTGCAGCGGCATGGGCGATGCGGTTGCCGCAAGAATTCATCGTTGATTTTCACAGCAGCCCTGCGAAGAGGCAGGGCAGAAAGAGATTAAAACACTATGCTCAGTGATAATGTCAAGAAGGGCGTCCAGCAGGCGCCCCACAGAAGTCTGTTCAACGCACTCGGATTCACCAAGGAGGAGATGGCAAAGCCGCTCATCGGCGTTGTCTGCTCCTACAATGAGATCATCCCCGGCCACATGAACCTGGACAAGATCGCCCAGGCAGTCAAGCTCGGCGTCGCCGAGGCGGGCGGCATGCCCGTCATGGTCCCTGCCATCGCGGTCTGCGACGGCATCGCCATGGGCCATGTCGGCATGAAGTACTCCCTGGTGACCAGAGACCTGATCGCGGACTCCACCGAGTGTCTCGCCAAGGCCCATCAGTTTGACGCCCTGGTCATGATCCCCAACTGCGACAAGAACGTCCCCGGCCTTCTGATGGCAGCGGCAAGAATCAACATCCCCACGGTCTTTGTCTCCGGCGGCCCGATGCTGGCAGGCCATGTCAACGGAAAGAAGCGCTCCTTAAGCTCCATGTTCGAGGCGGTGGGTTCCTACGATGCGGGCAAGATCACCGCAGAGGAGCTTGCCAACTACGAGGAGAACGTCTGCCCGACCTGCGGCTCCTGCTCCGGCATGTACACCGCAAACTCCATGAACTGCCTGACCGAGGCCATCGGCATGGGCCTTCGCGGCAACGGCACGATCCCCGCGGTCTACTCCGCGAGAATCCGCCTCGCCAAGGAGGCAGGCTACCAGGTGATGTACTGCCTTGAGCACAACATCCGTCCCAGAGACATCATGACCCGGGACGCCTTTGAGAACGCCCTGACGGTGGATATGGCCCTTGGCTGCTCCACCAACACTATGCTTCATCTGCCGGCCATCGCCCACGAGTGCGGCATCGAGCTGAACATGGAGTTCGCAAACGAGATCTCCAGCAAGACCCCGAACCTCTGCCATCTGGCACCGGCTGGCCCGACCTACATGGAGGACCTGAACGAGGCAGGCGGCATCTACGCCGTCATGAAGGAGCTGACCAAGAAGAACCTCCTGCACCTGGACGGCATCACCGTCACCGGAAAGACGACGGGAGAGAACATCAAGGATGCAGTGAACAAGAACCCTGAGGTCATCCGTCCCATCGACAACCCCTACATGCCCAACGGCGGCATCGCCGTCTTAAAGGGCAACATCGCCCCGGACACCGGCATCGTCAAGAGATCCGCTGTGGCGCCCGAGATGATGAAGCACGAGGGACCCGCCAGAGTCTTTGACTGCGAGGAGGATGCCATCAAGGCCATCACCACCGGCAAGATCCACGACGGCGATGTGGTTGTCATCCGCTATGAGGGACCTAAGGGCGGCCCGGGCATGCGCGAGATGCTGAATCCCACCTCCGCGATCATCGGCATGGGCCTTGGCAGCACCGTGGCTCTGCTCACCGACGGCCGCTTCTCCGGCGCATCGAGAGGTGCCGCCATCGGCCACATCTCCCCGGAAGCAGCAGTCGGCGGACCGATCGCCCTCATCGAGGAGGGAGATATCATCTCCATCGACATCCCGAACAACAGCCTGAACGTGAAGGTCTCCGATGAGGAGCTGGCGCGCAGAAAGGCTGCCTGGAAGCCGAGAACCCCGAAGATCACCGACGGCTACCTGGCACGGTACCAGGCCCTCGTCACCTCCGGAAACCGCGGCGCCATCCTGGAGCTTCCCAAGGAGCTTCGCCCGGACGCACAGTGAGCGGCGCCTGCATTTCGCAAGAGAGAGTACAACATGAAACTCAATGGTTCTGAAATCATCGTGCAGTGCCTGAAGGAGCAGGGCGTGGATACCGTCTTCGGCTATCCGGGCGGGTCCATCTTAAACGTCTATGACGCGCTCTATCAGCACGCCGGGGAGATTCGGCACGTTTTAACCAGCCACGAGCAGGGCGCCGCCCACGCGGCGGACGGCTATGCAAGGGCCTCCGGAAAGGTGGGCGTCTGCATGGCCACCTCCGGCCCCGGAGCCACCAACCTGGTCACCGGCATTGCCACCGCCTACATGGACTCCGTCCCGATCGTCGCCATCACCTGCAACGTGACCCTGCCGCTTCTTGGCAAGGACAGCTTCCAGGAGGTGGACATCGCGGGCATCACCATGCCCATCACCAAGCACGGCTTCATCGTCAAGGACGTGGAGCAGCTTGCCCCCACGATCCGCCGCGCCTTCCGCATCGCGAAAACAGGGCGCCCGGGTCCTGTCCTCGTGGACATCACGAAGGACGTGACCGCGGCGGTCACGGAGTTTGTGCCGGCGACCCCCGCCGAGCTCTCCAGCAGAGCGATGTCCCGGGTGAACAGCTCCCTCCCCGCAGAGAAGAAGTACACCGAGGCGGATTTGGACGAGGCAGCCGCCATGATCCAAGCCGCCAAGCGCCCCTTCCTGTATGTGGGCGGCGGCGCCGTCTGGGCCGATGCCTGGAAGGAAGTCCGCGCCCTGGATGCGCTCCTCGATGCCCCCGTCTGCGACACGCTGATGGGAAAGGGCGTCTTTGACGGGAGCGATCCCCACTACACCGGCATGATCGGCATGCACGGGACCAAGGCCTCGAACTTCGGCCTCTCCCAGGCAGACCTCGTCATTGCCCTGGGCACCCGCTTTTCCGACCGGCAGATCGGCAACGCCAAGACCTTCTGCAAGGACGCAAAGATCCTGCAGATCGACATCGACGACGCCGAGATCAACAAAAACGTCCGGGTCACCAAGGCCCTGGTCGGGGACCTGAAGGAGATCCTCGCCGCGCTGAACGGGAAGCTTCGAAAGACCTCCCATCCGGAGTGGCTTGCAAAGATCCAGGAGCTCAAAAAGACCTATCCGCTGTCCTATGACCGCGACCGGCTGACCTGCCCCATGGTCATTGAGGCGCTGGACAAAGCAACCAAGGGCGACGCGATCATCACCACCGATGTCGGCCAGCACCAGATGTGGACCGCCCAGTATTACACCTTCCACGCGCCGCGGCATCTTCTCACTTCCGGCGGACTTGGTACCATGGGATACGGACTTGGTGCCGCCATTGGTGCAAAAATAGCAGAGCCGGACAAGACCGTGGTGAACATCACGGGAGACGGGTGCTTCCGCATGAATCTGGTGGAGCTCGCCACCGCAAGCCGCTACAACCTGCACGTGATCGACATCATCGTTGACAACCAGGTGCTGGGCATGGTGCGGCAGTGGCAGACGCTCTACTACGGCAAGCGCTATTCCCAGACGATCCTTACGGACAAGGTCGACTACTGCAAGGTGGCCGAGGGCATGGGCTGCATCGCGATCCGCATTCAGGATCCCGCCGATGTGGAGCCCGCGCTCCAGAAGGCCCTCGCCGCAGACGGCCCCGTGGTCATCGACTGCTGCATCGCAGAAGACGACAAGGTGTTCCCGATGGTCTCGCCCGGAAGTGACATCGCACAGGCCTTCGATGCAGAGGACCTTGCGAAGAAACAGTGAAGAGGATATAATCCCGGAGATGTGCGGGCTTATATCCCGCGACAGACATCATGTTTTTCTACCGGGAGGAGAATCCATGCGCAAGACGCTTTCCAAACTTCTCTGCCTGGCTGCAGCTGCGCTTCTGACCGCCTTTGCGGCGGTCCCGGCGAAGTCAGCCAAGGCAGCCACGACCGATGAGCAGACGCAGGCCGTCATTGATTACATCGCGAGCCTTTCGCCCGCCGCACCCCAGTGTCAGATCACCTATGACTTCGGGGACGGCAAGACCTACACCGTGGGCCCCGAGATGGCCATGTCCATGATGAAAACCAATGACGACGGCTCCTACTACATCGATCCCACCACCAACTACTACGTGCTCGACGCCGACAAGATGATCGGCTTCTTCACGTCGCTCGATCAGCAGTTCCAGCCGACGCAGAACGGCGCGGATTTCACGACCCGCACCGGCAAGTACCTGCACTACGACCAGACGGACAACGATGCGAGAGTGATCGACGTGCTGAAGGAGGTCCCCTACCTCTCCGAGGCGATCATGGCGCAGAAGACCGAGACCAGAACTCCTGCCCTCTCGCTGGGTTCGACCTACGTGGAGGTGGATCTGACCAACCAGAAGGCCTACTACTTTGACAACGGCACCGTCACCTGGTCCTCCGACATTGTCAGCGGCAATGTCAGCGAGAACAACGCAACACCGGTGGGTGTCTTTGCTATCAACAAGTACATGACCACTGACACCGTGCTCATCGGGGAGGGCAACTCCTATCAGACGCCGGTGTCCTACTGGATGCCCTTCGTCGGCAACAGCGTCGGGCTCCACGATGCCACCTGGCGGTCCTACTTCGGCGGCACCATCTACAAGACCAACGGCTCTCACGGCTGTGTCAACCTTCCCTATGAAAAGGCGAAGGGACTCTACAGCCTGGTCTCCGTCGGCACCCCCGTCATCGTCCACTGACGGCGGGATCCATCCAGAAACAAGGGAGGAAGCGGGAAACAGCTTCCTCTTTGTTTATACAATCCACGACAGGAGGAAATGGAGAAATGGGACGAGTTTATAACTTTTCGGCGGGCCCGGCAATGCTTCCCCTCGAGGTACTCGAGGAGGCGCAGCGGGATCTTTTGGATTACAAGGGAACCGGCATGTCCGTCATGGAGATGAGTCATCGGGGCAAGGTCTTCGACGGCATCATCAAGCAGGCCGAGGCAGATTTCCGCACCCTGGTGGGCGTTCCGGACAACTACTACGTGCTGTTCTTACAGGGCGGCGGCTCCCAGCTCTTCGCCGAGGTTCCGCTGAACCTGATGAGGAACAAGAAGGCCGGCTATGTCATCACCGGCAACTGGGCCAAGAAGGCATGGCAGGAGGCGCAGAAGTACGGCGACGCCGTCGCGCTTGCTTCCTCCGCTGACCAGAACTTCACCTACATCCCCGACTGCTCCGACCTGCCGATCACCTCGGATATGGACTACGTCTACATCTGCGAGAACAACACGATCTACGGCACCGAGTACTTCACCCTGCCCAACACCAAGGGCGTCGACCTCGTGGCAGATGTCTCCTCCAACTTCCTGTCCCGTCCGATCGATGTGACCAAGTATGGCATGTTCTTCGGCGGCGTGCAGAAGAACGTGGGCCCCGCCGGCTGCGTCATCGCCGTCATCCGCAAGGATCTCGTGCGCGAGGATCTGCCGGAGCAGGTGCCGACCATGCTGCGGTTTGACACCCAGGCAAAGAAGGACTCCCTCTACAACACACCGCCCTGCTGGCAGATCTACATCTGCGGCCTGGTCTTCAAGTGGCTGCTGAAGATGGGCGGCCTCGAGGAGATGAACCGCCGCAACGAGGCCAAGGCAAAGATCTTCTACGATGCCCTGGATGCCTCGACCCTCTTCAAGGGCACCGTCCGCAAGCAGGACCGCTCTCTGATGAACGCGCCGTTTGTGACCGGCAACAAGGATCTGGATGCCGAGTTCGTCAAGGAGGCCGAGGCACAGGGGCTCGTCTCCCTGAAGGGCCATCGGACCGTGGGCGGCATGCGCGCCTCCATGTACAACGCCATGCCCATCGAGGGTGTTGAGAAGCTCGTCTCCTTCATGAAGGAGTTCGAGGCAAAGCACCCGGTACTGGATTGACACAAGGAGGAGCAAGATGGCGAATTTCAAGTACGCAACCCTGAACAACATCGCAACGGCCGGCACGGACCGCTTCGACGCAAACTTCGAGGAGACCGAGAACCTGGATGAGGCAAACGGCATCCTGGTCCGCTCCGCAAAGATGCACGACATGACCTTCTCCGACAACCTCCTTGCCATCGCAAGAGCAGGCGCCGGCGTCAACAACATCCCCCTGGATGTCTGCGCGAAGAAGGGCATCGTGGTCTTCAACACCCCCGGTGCCAACGCCAACGGCGTCAAGGAGCTGGTGATCGCGGGCATGCTCCTCGCCTCCCGCGACATCGTCGAGGGCATCGACTGGGTCCGCTCCAAGTGGAATGACCCGGATGTGGCCGCCGATGTGGAGAAGGAGAAGAAGAAGTTCGCCGGCACCGAGATCGAGGGCAAGAGGCTCGGCATCATCGGCCTGGGCGCCATCGGCGTGCGGGTTGCGAATGCCGCGGTGTACCTCGGCATGGATGTCTACGGCTACGACCCCTACGTGGGTGTGGACAACGCCTGGCACCTCTCCCGCAAGGTCACCCATGTGACTGATATCAACGAGATCTACAAGAACTGCGACTTCATCACGATCCACGTCCCGGCGATGGACTCCACCAAGGGGTACATCTCCAAGGAGGCCATCGACATGATGAAGCCCGGCGTCATCGTCCTGAACATGGCCCGCGACGTCCTCGTGGATGAGAAGGCCATGATCGCCGCCATCGACGCAGGGAAGGTGCGCCGCTATGTCTCCGATTTCCCGAACCCGACTGTGGCAGGCCACCGCGGCTGCATCACCACGCCGCACCTTGGCGCCTCCACCGAGGAGTCCGAGACCAACTGCGCCGTGATGGCAGCAGATGAGCTCCAGGAGTACCTGGAGACCGGTTCCATCCGGAACTCCGTGAACTATCCTAAGTGCGAGCTGGGCGCGCTGCAGACCGCAAACCGCATCTGCATCTTCCACAGCAACAAGACAAACATGATCTCGAAATTCACCGCCGTGCTCGGCGGAGCTGGGATCAACATTGCGGAGATGACGAACAAGTCCAAGGGCGAGGTCGCCTACTCCGTCTTCGATGTGGACAGCAAGGTGTCGGAGGAGACCGTGAAGGCGCTCCAGGGCATTGACGATGTGTTCCGCGTCCGCGTGATTCAGTAACCATAAACAGAAACTTTGAGGGGGCAGGTCCTTGCGGCCTGCCCCTTTTTGGAGGAAAACACTTGGCAACCATCAGACCATTCGCAGCATACCGGCCGGCACCGGGTCAGGAGAAGACCATCGCAGCGCTCCCCTATGACGTCTTCACAAAGAAAGAGGCGCGGGCGTATGTGGAGAAGCACCCGGACTCCTTCCTTGCGATCGACCGGGCAGAGACCCAGTTCCCGGAGGATGTCTCAACCTACGATGACAGGGTCTACGACAGGGCGAGGGACATGCTAGAGGAAAAGATCCGGGACGGTGTGTTTGTCCAGGACGAAAAGCCCTGCTTCTACCTCTACGAGGAGACCTGGCAGGGGAGGACCCAGACTGGCATTGTCGCCTGCGCCAGTGTCGACGAGTACAAGAAGGGGATCGTGCGCCGGAATGAGAACACGATCGAGGAGAAGGAAGAGGACCGCACCCGGCACGTGGAGACGACCGGCTTTCAGACGGGGCCGATCTTTCTCACCTACCGGAGAAACGATACCCTCGAGCGGATCGTCTTTGACAAGAGGCAGCAGACGCCCGTCTGTGACTTTGTCTCCGACACCGGCATTCAGAACCGCATCTGGGTGATCGATGATCCGGAGACAATTGGCGCAATCGAGAAGGCCTTTGCCGAAGTGAAGCGGATCTACATCGCAGACGGCCACCACCGGGCAGCCTCTGCGGTGAAGGCAGCAGACAAGCTCCGGGCAGAAAACCCGGACTGCACAGGGGACGAGCCCTACAACTGGTTTCTCAGCGTCCTCTTCCCGGACACGGAGCTGGTCATCATGGACTACAACCGGGTCGTCACGGACCTCAACGGCTTTGACAAGAGCGAGATCCTGACCAAAATCAAGGGAATCTTCCAGGTGACGCCCTACCGCAAGCAGCCCGCAAAGCCCCAGGCAAAGGGCGAGATCGGGATGTACCTGGGCCACTCCTGGTACCTGCTCTCGGTGCGGAACAACGAAAAGCACGGCGGCCCCGTGGGGAGCCTGGACGTGTCCATCCTGCAGAGAAAGGTCCTGGATCCCATCTTCGGGATCCGGGATCCCCGGACGGATGAGCGGATCCGCTTCGTCGGGGGCACCGAGGGGCTTGCGGCCCTGGCAGCTCTTGCCGACAAGACCGGCGGCGCCGCCTTTGCGATGTACCCCACCAGCATGGCGGAGCTCTTTGCTGCGTCGGATGCGGGCCTTCTGATGCCGCCCAAGTCCACCCTCTTTGAGCCCAAGCTCCTGTCGGGGCTCTTCCTGCACAAGATCCGATAAGCCCGGGATGGGAGAGGGCCTTGCTATTTCACTTGTCAGAAAGTGATGAAAATATTTGGGCAAACTTTGCCTTGCATTCCCTTCTCTGCACCCTTATAATAATTCAAGTGTCAGCGGAAAACCGCTGACACCCATGCTGGAATAGCGCAGTTGGTAGCGCAACTGATTCGTAATCAGTAGGTCGAGGGTTCAAGTCCCTTTTCCAGCTGAAGACCGGAAGCGACATGCTTCCGGTTTTTTGTTTTCCAAAAATCAATATTTTACCGTGTCTACGGCGGTTCCCGGGAATTTCCCAGGGGCCGCCTTTTTTGGTGTCTGCTCACCATTTCACCAATTTGTTTTACCGTTCTCCGAATTCCTGATACCGGGGAAATCCCGAAATGCCGTACCCTGAGGAAGACAAAGGGAAACAAAGGAGGACGTCTCATGAGCCGAACTTTCGGAACCACCAACCCACAGGAAACGAAGATGGAACTTGCCCACCGGACCCTCGCAAGAAGGGCCGCCGCAGAGAGCTTTGTCCTTCTTCGAAACGAGCACCGGACCCTGCCGCTTGCCCCGGGCAGGATCGCCCTCTACGGGATCGGGGTAAGGCGGACCGTCAAGGGGGGCCTTGGCAGCGGCTCCGTCAGCGAGCGCTACAGCGTCACGATCGAACAGGGCCTTGTCCATGCCGGCTTTACGGTCACCACAACGCGATGGCTGAACGACTTTGACCACACCTATGAAAAAGCCTACCAGGCCTGGCACGACATGGTGGAAGGGAAGGTGGCCGGGCTCACCGATCCCACGAAGATCATCCCCCTGGCCCACAGCTATGTCTTTCCGTACCCGACAAGCCGCCCGGTCACAGAGGAGGATATCGAGGAGAGCGACACCGACACCTGCCTCTACGTCCTCACCAGGCAGGCGGGAGAGGGGCTCGACAGAAAGCCGGAAAAGGGCGATTTCTACCTGACCGATGCGGAGGAGCAGGATATCGCGCTCCTTGCCAGACGCTATCCGAAGTTCATCCTTGCCGTCAATGTCGGCGGGCTCGTGGACTTCTCGTTCCTCGATGCCATCCCCGGGATCGACGCCATCGTCCTGTTTGTGCAGGGCGGGGAGGAGGGCGGCAATGCCCTGGCCGATGTGCTCACCGGGAAGCGGAACTTCTCGGGGCACCTTGCCGACACGATCCCGCTCTCCTATGCGGACGTGCCCAGCGCCCGCACCTTCAGCGATCTCGACGGGGATGACCAGAACGACACCTATCACGAGGGGATCTACGTCGGGTATCGCTACTACGACACCTTCGGAAAATCCGTGCGCTTTCCCTTCGGATTCGGCCTCTCCTATACAACCTTCTCCGAGAGCTGCACGGGCTTTTCCCAGATAGGGGATGAGGTCACAGTGCGGGTCAGGGTCAAAAACACCGGCGCCGTGTCCGGCCGTCAGGTGATCCAACTCTATCTTCTGCTGCCGCAGACGGAATTTCGCTCCGAGACAAAGCGCCTTGCCGCCTTTGACAAGACAAAAGACCTTGCCCCGGAGGAAGAAGAGGAGAGGAAGCTATCCTTCCGCCTCTCAGACGCCGCGGTCTACGACGAGGCCCGCTCCGCCTTTGTCCTGCAGCGGGGCACCTACGTGCTCTGCCTCGGGGAGGACAGTAGGCACCTGACCCCGGCAGCCGCCTTCTTCCTTCGGGAGCACCACATCGTGCTGCAGTGCAGGTCCTGCTGCGCCCCGACCGGGAAGATCGAGGAGCTCTGCCCACCGAAAACATCACCCCTTTCGCTCCCGGAGGACATCCCCCTTCTTCCCATCCGGGAGGAGGAGATCCCGGCGCGGACCGTCCGGTATGAGGAACCCACGGTAAAAGAGAGCAGGGCGGACAAGGCGTTTCTCGATTCCCTGACGGACAAGGAGCTGGTCCGGCTTGTCATCGGCGGGAATCTCATGCAGGCCGATCCCGGGTCCTTTGAAATCACCGGGGCAGGCGGTAAGACGCCCACCTGCTTTGCAAAGAAGGGCCTTCAGAATCTTTGCTTTTCCGACGGCCCCGCCGGCATCAACATCGCAGAGCGGGTCTATCTCTTACCGGGCGGGAAGGAGGCGCCCGCCGCGGTCCCGGAGCGCTACCAGTGGGGGATCCTCGCCCACAGCCTGGACCGCTTAAAGGATCAAAACCTCCCCATCGTCTACCGCGAGGCGACTGCCTGGCCGGTGGAGACCCTGCTCGCCCAGTCCTGGGATCCGGGGCTTCTCGAGGAGATCGGCGACGCCACCGGGGAGGAGATGGAGGCGTTTGGAATCTCAGTCTGGCTTGCCCCTGCCATGAATCTCCACCGGAATCCTTTGGGCGGCAGGACCTTTGAGTACTACAGCGAGGATCCGCTGATCTCCGGAAAGCTTGCTGCCGCCATCACAAGAGGCGTGCAGCGCCGCGATGGCAAGTTTGTCTGCCTCAAGCACTTTGCCTGCAACAACGGCGAGAACAACCGAAACGGCATCAGCGAGAACGTCTCGGAGCGGGCACTGCGCGAGCTGTACCTGAAAGGCTTTGCAATCGCGGTGCGGGAGGGTCAGCCCGGAACGCTCATGACCTCCTACAACATGCTCAACCACACCTACACCGCAAACCGCCACGACCTTGTCTGCGACATCCTGCGCTGCGAGTGGGGGTATGAGGGCCTCGTTATGACCGACTGGTCGAGCACCAACGAGAAGGCGGCGGACCCAGCCGCCTGCATGCTGGCGCAGAATGACCTCATCATGCCGGGCACGCCCTTTGACCGGAGCGCCCTGGAGAAGGCCGTCACAGAGGGGAGACTGAAAAGAGCGCAGATCCTGCCCTGCGCCCTGCGGCTGCTGCACCTTGTGGAACAGGGCCTCCCCGCCCTGGACGCCGCAGGAGAAGAAGCGGAAGCAGGAGACGGCAGAAAAGCCTGACAACAGACAAGGAGGACACCCATCCATGAACTATGATCTCAAATCCATCACCATCCGGCAGATTCTCGAAGATCCCGGCCTGAAGGAAGTGGTTGACCGCCACCTGCCGGGCCTGGTGGATCAGGCCGCGGCCAATCCCATGGCGGCCACCATGTCCCTGAACACGCTGGTGGCCTACTCTGGACTTCCAAAGACCGCGATCCCCGCCCTGGAAAAAGCGCTTCTTGCCTACGGCGCAGGGCGGGGCCTTACGGAGGCGGAACAGAAGGCAATCCAGCGGTATCAGAAGATCGCCGAAGAGGATAAGGTCCACTGGGCGCAGAAGAAAACAAAGCCCGATGTGCCGCCCCGCAGCGTCATCTATCCCGGGAAAATCTGGACCGACACCAAGGGAGAGCGCATTCAGGCCCACGGCGGTGCCCTCACAAGAGAGAATGGCTGGTACTACTGGTACGGGGAAAACAAGGCGCACACGACGGGCACCGATGCGATCTGGACCTGGGGCATCCGCATGTACCGCTCGAAGGACCTCTATAACTGGGAGGACCTGGGACTTATCATCCCGCCGGTTCTGGACGATCCCGCCTCGCCCCTCTACCCGGAGCAGCACCTGGACCGGCCCCACATCCGAAAGAGCCGAGAAACCGGAAAGTATGTCGCCTGGATCCGCCCCTCCGGCGGGGTCTTCGTGATCCTTGCCGCCGACCGCCTGACAGGCCCCTATGAGATCGTCAAGACCGACTACCGGCCCCTCGGGGACCCCGTCGGGGACTACGACATCATCGAGAACGCCAGAACCGGGAAGAGCTTCCTCTTCATGGACTGCGGCCACACGAAAGTATGCGGCTATGAGCTCGCGGATGACCTCCTGTCCGCGGTCTCCCGGGTCTCTGTGCAGTACGAAAACAGAAGGCCGCCGCTTTGCCGGGAGGGGATCGCCCTCCTCGAACGCGATGGAAAGTACGTCATGTTTTCGAGCAGCATGTCGGGGTACCTCCCCAACGAGAGCGATGCCGCCCTCTCGGATTCCCTCACACAGCCCTTTGTCTCCGTGGGCGACCCCTACGTCGGGGATCCCACCGGCACCTCCTTCCACAGCCAGTTCACCCAGTGCTATCCCGTGCCCGGGACGGACACGGTGATTGTCCTCGCCGACCGGTGGGTGCCGGGGCACATGCTGGATGCAAGGCAGCAGGACGCAATGCTTCGCTGCATCGAAAAGACCTACGATCCGGAGCACGTGAAGGTGAGTAAAGAGGAACAGGAGACGTTTGAAAAGCTCCCCATGCTGGAGAGCGCCAACACCTCCGTGGCGGACTACGTCTGGCTCCCTCTTGCGTGGAAGGACGGGCGCCCGGTCCTTGCCTGGCAGGATGCCTGGACGATCCGCTGACGCAATCTCGCAGAAAAGAAAAGGAAACGCAAATCTGCGATAGGACCTGCCCTGGGAAAGCCGCGAGAATCCGGGACAGAAATCACAAGAAGCCCTGCAAAAGCGCAGGGCCTGGAAGAAAGAAGGAAATGCGATGGAAGAGAAGAGTTTTCTCAATTCCTATGACAACACAGAGGAACTGCTGCAGCAGTTCCCGGTGGAGCATCCGACCCCGGTGACCACCGAGATGGAAAAGCGGATCCAGAACCGGCTCCTTACGGGATTTGCGAACTGGAACCGCGGGTTTGACGCCTGGAAGGCCTGGGGAGATATCCTGTACACCCCGGAATCCCTCTACAACGTCCACAGCGTCCACTTGACGCTGAAGGAGTACCAGGCCGCCATGTACGGAACGCTCCGCCGTGCGGACATCCAGATGGGCGCCTTTCACCACATGCTGGTGAGCGACTCCTGGTGCGCGATCCGGTATGCCATCACCACAACGCCGAGGGGCGGTGAGGCCGTCCATGACACCGTCATGGAGTTTGTCCACTTCGGGGACTTCGGCAAAGACCTCGGCACCCGCGTCATCGAGGGCTGGGCCGGCACCCGGGGAAAAGACTATGACATGCTGACCATGCTGCAGACGAAGGAGGAGAAGGAGGCGCAGGCAAGGGCCCAGCGGGAGATCCTCTCCTGGAAGAATCCGGACACCGAGGACCTCGAAAAGAAGTATCCGGTGCTGCACCCGACAAAGGTCGTAGGAGCGCAGGGCGAGGCCATGCGGCAGCTGATTCTGTCCTCCTTCGATACCTGGAACACGGGAAGTGCTTCCTGGGGCGATGCGCTCTCGGAGAATCTTGCCGCCCACTTCGATGACCAGGACGAGGACAAGGCTTCCTACCTTGCGGGAAGAAAGCGGGAGGAGGAGACGGTTTCCACCAAGCGCCTCTACTTTGACAGCATGCTCCTTGCGGGAGACATGGCGGCAATCCACTACCGGACGGCCCGGACCGACCTGGCAACCGGGGAGAAGACGCCAGGTGAGCGGATGCAGTTTCTTCGCTTTGCGGATGAGAATGGAACGTTGAAGATCCAGGAGATCTGGACCAAGTGAAAGGAGACATCATGACACTGGAAGAGCGGCTTGCAATGCACAAGAAGATGGCAGAGGCCTACTGGAGCGCCTACAAGACCAGGAACGTCGAGGATGGAGCCAAGTATGAGGACTGGGTCTTTGCACCCCACGCGACCTACTGGTCTCCCTACTTTGGCAACAACGTGATCGACCTCGACAACAACCCGATGTCGGTGCAAATAAGCGCCACCATGGAGGCCGCGACCTACTCGGTGACGATGCCTGACTGGACCCCGCTGGACTGCCGCTGCTGGCCCTCGGACCGCGGATTTGTGATGCTGACCCACTTTGGCGGCCACACACCGGACGGCGTGCTGCACGACTTCTACGCCTACGGCTTTGTCGACACCAACGAGAAGGGGGAGATCACCCACTGGGAGACCCATGTGAGTCCCGAGTACAACGACTTTCTGGACGTGGCGATCGGCGTGCACGGCCCCTTCAAGAACGGCGCCGGCGAGTACATGCAGGCCGTGGCAAAGCGCATGCAGGAAAAGGGCGTCAAGATCCACCTGCAGTGAGCCTCACTCCCCCCGCTCCCTGGCCCGGTAGGACGTGGGAGACTCTTTCAGATAGCGCTGGAAGAGGGTCGTGTAGTAGCTCGGCGAGTTGAACTGATACATGCTGCAGATCTCCTGCACCGGAAGGTCCGTGTTGACGAGCATCCTGGCGGAGGCCTCAATCCGCTTTCTCTGGGTGTACTGGGCGATGGTCTCGCCGGTCTCCTGACGAAAGCGCCGGGAGAGGTAGTAGGCGGTGTAGCCGCAGGCGCTTGCCAGGTCCTCCAGTGTGATCTTCTTTGTGAGGTTCGTGTCGATCATGTCGATGCACTGGTGGACCGGCCGCGAGTAGGGGGTCTTTGCCCGGTAGGCGTGGACGCGCTCCGCAAAGTCCTGCACGATGGTCTGCCCAAGGTCCGCGCACTGGCCCATGTCCGCGCAGTCCTCCGCCATATCCACGTACCGGTCGCACATCGAGTAAGCGGTCTCCGCGGGGAGCCCGCCTGCAATCGCGGCCCGGCTCGCCAGGGCGATCAGGGTGATCATCGAGTCCTTGGCGGCCCGGAGGTTGTCATTTCGGCGGGAGCGCACGCCCGGGCTGATCAGGGCCGCCGAGTCCAATGCCGCCTGAAAATCCATGCTGCCGGTGCGGATTGCATCGAGCAGCATGTTTTCGACCTGCTGCACGCCTGCGTGGAGGAACTCCCCCTCCTCATCCTGGGCCCCCGGGTGCGGCCCCCGGTCCGGGACCCGGGGCCTTCGGATCTGGGACATGGCCGCCTTGGTGCCTGTGAGGCACTCGTGGAGCATCAGGGCGTCCGCAAAGAGCACGTTGGAGGGGATCGTCGGGATCTCCTCCAGCGCGGCAAAGACCCGGCGGCGGATCTCCACGGTGTGCTGCTGGGAGTCGACGATGCGCCGCATCTTGCGCTGGGAGGACTCGTTCATGTAGATCGGGCCCATGACGATGACCCGGTCCCCGAAGAAGTCGCAGAGCCACTGGAGGCTCACTTCATTGGAGAGGATGCAGATGGTCCGCTCCTCCTCGGTGTTGAGATAATACTGGAGGGAGGCATAGGCCCTGCTGAAGCGAAAGAAGTACTCCTGCAGATCGTCCGCAGGGGGCGTTGCGTGGATAGCCAGCGTCCTGCCGTGCAGTTCATACTCCCAGAAGCGGACACTGCTGCAGCTCTGCACCATCTCCTGGAACAGGGCAAGGCGCTGCCTGATCTCTTTTTCCGAAAACGCCGATTTCTCCATGCTGCACCTCCTGGTGGATGTCATCCATTTCATAGCATATCGAAAAGAAGCCCTGCTGCCGGAACGCTTCCGGTGCAGGGCTCCTTTGGTTCTTCGCTGCTGCCTTCGTCCGCAAACTCCGCAGGAGACCAGGCATCCCGCCAGGGGATCGTGACCTGCCCATCGGGGTGGGCTTCATCCGGCTCCGTGAACTTCATCGGGAGCCAGACGTAGTCCGCGACGGAGGTGTTCCGGTTGGCATCGCCGAAGATCCGGAGCAGGTTCTTCTGCGGCAGATGGTGCCTTGCGGCGATCGCCATGATCTCCTCCCGCCGCCCGGTGAAGGCGGCCTCGTAGATCTCCTGGTAGACGGCGTCCAGGTCCATGGCCCCCGGGACCCAGCAGTCCGCCAGGGCGATGAAAAGGTCCTTCTTCCCGGCCACATGGAACACCGAGGAGATCTGGGAGTGGAACGAGGTGCCGGTGGGGTCATCCGGGTGGGGATTGCCCAGCACCGTGTAGGGCCCGTGCCAGGTGTCCGCGACGGCGATCCCGCTGGGATTGGGGAGATACCCCGTCGTTCCGGAGGTCACGTCCGTGTAGTCCTGCGTTAAGTCCGCGCAGCTCGTCTCGCTGTGGACCCGCTCGAAGCAGCAGTAGGCCTTCCCGTCCGGTGCCACAGCGAGGTCAAAAGCCCCGGCGTTCATGCCGAGGGGCCGCAGATTCTTCCGGACCATGGTATAGGGTCCCGTCAGGCGGTCGGCGGTGAGGATCGTCATGGCCTTTCATCACCTTCACCCAGCAGACGTACTTCTTCGTGAACCGGTTGTAAATCATGTGCGGCCGGTCCATCTGGGCCTTGGGGTAGAGCGGGGAAGTGGGGTCGTCCTCGTCCGGCGGGATCAAAAGCCCCAGGTCCTCCCAGTTGACGAGGTTCTTCGAGCGGTAGCAGCGCACGCCCCAGTGCCAGAAGCCGTTCTTTCCGTCGGTCTTCTCCTTGTTCTCCCCGTATCAGCAGTAGGTCCCGTCCTCGCAAAACAAAGACGCGCCGTGCGCCTGAATCCGGTGTCCCGAGGTGTCAAGCCACACCTGTCCCGGTCTGATCATGGTTTCCATCGCATACCTCCTACAACCCTAAATCGCAAGTTTTTATACTAGCAGCTTGATCTCAGTTGCCTGGTTGATTGCCTCGTCCTCTGTGAGGCCAACCTTGGAGACCAGTTCCTTCTGAATCCTGCTCATCGCATAGGACGGATACCAACTGCCATCAGACTGCAGTTCCACCTTATACTTGTTTAGCTCCATCATCTCGAAGGCGATGGTTGCACTGGTCTTATCGTGAAGCACTTCCCTCAAATCCCATGTCAGCGTGGCAAAGAGAATGCTTGCGATAAAGGCCGTGAACATCTTCCCCCGATATGTCTCGATGGAGTGGGTGTATGTGACCGACAGATCAAAGTGCCGCTTGATGGATTCGAAGACGTGCTCCACAACATCACGTCGCCGGATAATCCGGATTGCCTCGGATGCCGTCATTTCAGTATCACTGACGAGAACAAAGAATCCGGCACGATCGACCATCGTCTGGATCATTTCAGTGTCCTCCAGGATGGTGAAGTTCTTCCCTGTTTCTGGATCGGCCTTTTTAACGACAATGATCCCTTTTGGAGCGTAGTCCTGCGCCATCTTTTCCGTGTAGCGTTTTCTCTTGGATGCCTCATTGAAGTAATAGGAAATAGTGCTCCTTATGGACTGTTCCTCATCAAATTCCCGGGAGTGATCAAAGAAGAGGTAGGCAAAGCAAGCCTTTCCAGCCACTGTTACCGGGTACCGCTTTCCAAATACGTTGGGCTCCGTCGTCAGGTATTTCTGCTTTCCGCGGATCTCCGCTCCATGATCTTTGATGAGCGCATCTACCCAGTTGACATTGTCTGGACAGAGGACACCATATTCCAGATCCTTTACTTTCCGGAGGGCTTTGATGATGTCCTCTGAAAAGTATCCTCGATCGAACATTGCGAACAGCTTTTGATATCCTGCATCCACGATCTTTTTCAATGAGAAGGACGTCTGCACCTTATCCAGGAGAGAACCGTCGTAGTGCTCATACCACATAGGAATGCCGGTCTCTTCATCCACAAACATAGCCGTGTTAATGATCTTCAGGCCAAAATCGGTCTTGGATTTTCCGAACTCTGCAAGATCTTCATTCTCGGACTGGGTGTTTTGATTGGTTGAGTCAAAGGCAATGACCCGATTGCTGTCCTTTCGGGGAAATCGTTTCTCGTATTCTTCCCGGAAAATCCGGAAGAACACATTGATATTTCCCTCATCTGACCCGATCAGACGGTATAGGCCGCTGACTTCACTGTCGTCGATGACACGATCCAGACCGCAGTAGTGATCAAAACACCAACCGGGAAACAGCTGGGCAGTTGAACTTTCCGCAACAATGGAGTAGACGGCCAATGCAATGATTTTCCGCTCATATTCAGGGTAGACCCGTGTCAGAGCGGTATAGCATCCGGATTGCTCTGCGGCCGCCTTTAGAACCAGGTACGGTCCAAAGGAGAGCTTCGAATCCGTTTTGCCGGCAGCTTTACGGGCCTTTGTGCCGAAGGTGTCCTTCAGTCGGTTCACCTCAGCATCGATGGGACCGAAGAACTGCTCATAGTTCTTGTTTGGATGCATATGAGAGCGATCGCCATCGACAATTTTTCCGATTGAGATCCGTTTGTCGACAGGACGCCGCTTCTCAGAGTCCCAATGATACTCTGTGGCGAGCAAGACATAACCCGTGGTGAGGATATGGATAGTTCCCTTGTCGCTTGATTTCGGAGTTTTAACGAGTACATCTGTATTGCTGTACATGGCCGCCCTCTAAATTGCTAGTAAAATATCTATCAGTTATTATACTAGCATTTTACAGAGGTTACAATGTCGTTTTATGCCCTATTTCCAACGTCTATTGACATTTTAATGGAGTCATCCCGGGACGCCTAGTAAAAAACTGGGTCTTTCATTTTTCTTGTGTGATGCACTAAAAGAAGGCAGCCTATAGAGAATATCATCTATTTACAAAAAGAGATTTCCTGATATCATCTCGATTGCACGTCGCCCAAGATATGCAATACGGGATAAAAAGGAAACCTCTTATGAATCAGAATTATACATACACCGAGGCGAATGGGCAAATGTCTTTTGCTGCCCGGACTCAAAATGACTATCTGATGTTCCCAAGCCACCTGACGGGGTTCCATCAGGAGAGCGTTGAAGAGGTTCCTATTCGAGACGTCAGGCCCTTCCACTCCATGCGGAAGAGCAAACTGAGTGAGAATACCTTCAAAAGGGCTTATATTCTGCGCGGTAAATTGGACCAGCTGGACCATCCTGTATGCTCTTGCTGCGGGCGCAGGATGTACAAGAATCAGACCTACCACACGAAGATCAAACACATTCCCTTTCAGGCATGCCAAACCATCATTGAGTGCGACAAGTACCAGTGGAGATGCAATCTCTGTGGCAAGACCATCACACCGGATGTCGCGTTCAAGGCAGATGATTCGATGATTACAAAGGAGCTTGAGCAGCTGATCATCCGCTATCTTTCTATGGATGAATTTACCCTTACGGACACGGCAATCATTACTGGCGTCAACATCAATACGATCAAGAAGATCGATCTTAAGCGTCTGAAGGGTCTTTACGCGGATGAGAATGGCAAGCTCAAAAAGCCTGCCGCCTATGCAAGGTATCTTGCCATTGACGAGTTCAAGCTGCATAACGGACACAAATATGCGACGCACATCATAGACCTGATAACCGGTGCGGTGCTGTTCATCCGAGCAGGCAAAACAAAGGCCGTTGTAGAAGAATTCATGGAGCTGGTGGGTGACGACTGGATGCATCATGCAGAGGCCGTTGCCATGGATATGAACAGCGACTTCCAGGAGGCTTTCAAGGCAAAATGCGGTTGGATCCAGATCGTTTATGATCATTTCCACATCGTCAAGAACTTCAACGAGAAGGTCATTGCCGAGGTTCGGAAGGAGGAACAGATCCGCCTGAAGAAGGAAGGCCTGGTCGAGGAAGCTACTGTTCTGAAGGGGTCAAGGAAGATACTCTGTGCCAGCAGGGAGTCCCTGCAGAAACACGATCAGGAAGCCCGTGAGGGCAAGGTGTGCCGCAAGGGATCTGCGATCTTCGGTACGACCGATTACAGGCATACCCATGACGATTTCGAGCGGCGATACGACGACATCATCAACTCGAACAAGCTGCTGTTCACCTGTGATCTGATCAAGCAGGCCATGCAGGAAGCATATGCCTCAGCCAATCAGGCGACGATGATCGAGAAGTTTACAGATATCATCGACTGGTGCAGGGGCACGAAAAATGAGCACTTTCTCTGGTTTGCCAGGCTCATTGAGAACCACTTTGACGGCATTGTGGGATACGGGCTCTATCCGATCAGCTCCGGGAAGATAGAGGGGATCAACGCACACATCAAGGTCATTCGCAGGAAAGCCTATGGCCTTCCAGATGATGAGTACTTTTTCCTAAAGATCATGGATGCATCCAGAAATCCGTACAAGAGGATCTGATGGATAAAGCTGTTCCGAGACCGTGGGCCCCTCGGCGATGCTCCCACGGTCCGCCCGGGAGTACAGATGCACGGAGAGCAGAAGGCACCTGTGGAGGACCGGGGCAGAGGACCTCGGAGACGGTCAGGAAGGGCTCATCCCACAAAAAAAGTGAAAGGGCCAAAAAACTTTGCGATTTTGGGATCCAAAAGATTTCCCATACATCCTCCTTCTTTGACAGGTAAGTGCATTGTCTAAATTATTATACGGGAGAGGACAGGAGAGCTGCGATTGCAATTTCGCTTTTCGTATCGTGACTTTGCGCTTACCCCTGGGTCCCCCCGTCCGGTTGCCCGTCAATATTTCCACCTTTCTCCCCTGCCCCCGGCCGGTTCTGTCCAGTTTTCACAAATGTTTGTCACAGAGAAACATTTGTCTTTTCTTGGCGGACAGCTGTGGTACAATATTTCCTGCCGCGTAAGAAAAACTTCAGCGCGGCAATATGTTTTCAGAGAGGGAGAACAAAACATGTCAGCATTCAAAAAGTACGTTGCCGCCATCGCGAGGTGTTACACCCAGTCCAGTCTGATCCTGCGGATTGTGATCGGTCTGGTGATCGGCGCCTTCCTCGGCGTCTTTGTCAAGAACTGGACGTTTCTCGGCGTCCTGGGAGACCTCTTCGTGGGCGGCCTCAAGGCCATGGCCCCGATCCTGGTCTTTGTCATCGTGTCCGGAGCCCTTGCCCAGTCGAGGTCACGCCTCGACTCCCGGTTTGGGACCGTCCTCTTTTTGTACCTTCTGACCACGCTGGACGCCGCAGTGCTCGCGGTCTTCACGAGCTTTGCGTTCCCGCAGAAGGTAGCACTCCAGAGCGCCTCCGAGGGGCTGACGGCCCCGCAGGGCCTTTCGGAGGTCTTCTCGACCCTCCTCTCCAACCTGGTGGCGAATCCCTTCTTGGCGATCACAAATGGCAACTACATCGGGATCCTGTTCTGGGCGGTGCTCTTTGGCCTTGCGATGAAGCGCATCGCAAGCGAGGAGAGTAAGACCTTCATGGTGAACGTCTCCGACGCGGTCTCCCAGATCGTGCGCTGGATCATCGGCTTTGCGCCGTTCGGGATCTGCGGCCTGGTGTACACAAACGTGTCCACAAACGGCCTCTCGATCTTCCAGGACTACGGAAAGCTCCTGGCACTCCTTGTTGGCACGATGCTCCTGCAGGCCCTTGTGATCGCGCCCTTTATCGCGTTTTTATTCCTGCACCGCAATCCCTACCCGCTGCTTTTTAGGTGCCTTCGGGAGTCCGGCGTGACAGCCTTCTTTACGAGGTCCTCCGCGGCTAACATCCCGGTGAACATGGCCCTTTGCGAAAAGCTCGAGCTCGATAAGGATATGTACTCGGTGGCCATCCCCTTGGGCGCCACCATCAACATGGACGGCGCCGCGATCACGATCACGGTCATGACCCTCGCCGCCGCCAACACCCTGGGCATCCAAGTTTCGATCCCCGCGGCGATTGTGCTCTCGTTCCTGTCCGCCCTTGGCGCCTGCGGCGCCTCCGGCGTTGCCGGCGGGTCCCTTCTTCTCATCCCGATGGCCTGCTCCCTCTTTGGGATCTCCAACGACGTCGCGATGCAGGTCGTCGCCGTGGGCTTTATCATCGGCGTCGTGCAGGACTCGGTGGAGACCGCGCTGAACTCCTCGGGAGACGTGATGTTTGCGGCCACCGCCGACTACGCGCAGCGCATCCGGGAGGGCAAGCCCCTGCCGGAATTCATGCAGACGAAAAAGGAGCGGGCCGCGGCAAAAGCCCAGTCCTGATTTGCATTCCGGGGTCGCATCCCCTACAATGCTCCCTGAATACTTTTTGAGACGATCTGAAAAAAGAGGAGATTTCCATGGCGCAGCTCTGGGGCGGCAGATTTACCAAACAGACCAGTTCCATCACGAAGGAACTGGGCGATTCCATCTACTTTGACAAGGCTCTCTGGAAAGAGGACATCACGGGCAGCATCGCCCACGCAAAGATGCTGGGCCGGCAGGGCATCCTCACGAAGGAGGAGTCGGACCACATCGTGGCGGGCCTTGCGTCCATCTACAACGATCTGGACGCGGGGAAGCTTGCGATCTCCAACGACTGCGAGGACATCCACAGCTTTGTGGAGGCAACCCTGATCGACCGCATCGGAGACGACGGAAAGCGCCTCCACACCGGGCGCTCCCGGAACGACCAGGTCGCCCTGGACATGAAGCTCTACACAAGAGGCGCGATCGACGATGTCGCAAGAGAGGTGCTTCTTCTCGAGGACACGATTTTGGACCTCATGGACAAGAATCGGGACACCTTCATGCCGGGTTTTACCCACCTGCAGAAGGCGCAGCCTGTGACCCTTGCCCACCACTTCGGCGCCTACTTCGAGATGTTTAAGAGGGACTTTTCAAGACTTGCCGACTGCAGGGCAAGGGAGAACTACTGCCCTTTGGGGAGCGGTGCCCTTGCCGGCACCACCTATCCCCTGGACCGGGACTTTGTGGCCAAGGAGCTCCACTTTACTGCCCCCACGGCCAACTCCATGGACTCGGTCTCCGACCGGGACTTTCTTCTGGAGTTTTTGTCCGATCTCTCCATCCTGATGATGCACCTCTCCAGGCTCTCGGAGGAGATCTGCATCTGGAACACCAATGAGTATCGCTACGTCGAGCTCGATGACGCCTTCTCCACTGGCTCCTCGATCATGCCCCAGAAGAAAAACCCCGACTTTGCGGAGCTGACCAGGGGCAAGACCGGACGGGTCTACGGGGATCTGATGGCGCTCCTCACCGTGATGAAGGGTCTTCCCCTTGCCTACGACAAGGACCTGCAGGAGGATAAGGAGCCGGTGTTCGATGCGGTGAAGACCGCGAAGGGGTGCCTCGAGATGATGCGGGGCATGCTCTCGACGGCGACGTTCCGCAGGGATGTGATGGAGCGCTCCGCAAAGCACGGCTTTACCAACGCCACCGACGCGGCGGACTACCTGGTGAACAAGGGGGTTCCCTTCCGGGATGCCCACGGCATCGTCGGGCAGCTCGTTCTGTACTGCATTGACAATGGCAAGGCGCTGGACGACCTCTCCCTGGAGGAGTTCCACCGCTTTTCCGATGTATTTGATTCCGATATCTATGATGCGATCTCGCTGAAAACCTGCGTCGAGAAGCGCCTGACCAAGGGTGCCCCCGGCGAGAAGGCGATGGAAGAGGAGATTGCGCAGAGCAGGGCATGGCTCCGGGAGGCTGAGAAATCCCTTCCGGTTCAGGCATAACAAAAACCACATGGAGGCTATGATGGAGAAATTACGAGTTGGCGTACTTGGCGGCACCGGCATGGTCGGGCAGAGATTCATCCAGATCCTGGAGCACCATCCCTGGTTTGAGGTGGCGGAGATTGCCGCCTCCGGCAGGAGCGCCGGAAAGACCTACGGCGAGGCCGTGGAGGGCAGATGGAAGCTCGACGGCACCGTCCCCGAGGCAGCCGCGAAGATCGTGGTGAAGGACGTGGCGGATGTGGAGTCCGTGGCGCAGGATGTGGACTTTGTCCTCTCCGCCGTCAACATGTCCAAGGACGAGATCCGCGCGATCGAGGAGGCCTATGCAAAGACCGAGACCCCGGTGGTCTCCAACAACTCCGCCCACCGCTGGACGCCGGATGTGCCGATGATCATCCCGGAGATCAACCCCGAGCACACCGAGGTCATCCCTTACCAGAAGAAGCGCCTCGGCACCACCAGGGGCTTCATCGCCGTCAAGCCCAACTGCTCGATCCAGTCCTACACGCCTGCCCTGGCAGCCTGGAAGGAGTTTGAGCCCTACCAGGTGGCAGCAACCACCTATCAGGCAATCTCCGGCGCCGGCAAAACCTTCAAGGACTGGCCCGAGATGGTCGGCAACATCATCCCCTTCATCTCCGGCGAGGAGGAGAAGAGCGAGAAGGAGCCGCTTCGCATCTTCGGCCACGTGGATCCCGAGAAGGGCGTCATCGTCCCCGCGGAGTCCCCTCTCATCACCTGCCAGTGCCTGCGCGTGCCGATCCTCTACGGACACACCGCCGCGGTCTTCGTCAACTTCAGAAAGAAGCCCACGAAGGATGAGCTGATCGCAAAGCTGCGCGGCTATGCCGGCGTGCCCCAGGAGCTCGCCCTTCCGTCCGCACCCGAGCACTTCATCCAGTACCTGGAGGAGGACGATCGTCCCCAGGTCACCAAGGATGTCAACTACGAGAACGGCATGGGCGTCTCCATCGGACGGCTCCGGGAGGACACCCTGTTTGACTGGAAGTTCGTCGGTCTCTCCCACAACACCCTCCGCGGCGCCGCGGGCGGTGCGGTGGAGTGCGCAGAGCTCTTAAAGGAGCAGGGACTCATCCAGCACAAGTAAGAAACGGCAATCGGCGGGCCCTTCGCCCGCCTCGCAAAAGAAGGCCCGCCCGGGCCTTCTTTTTGCGTCAGGGGACTGGAAGTTGCAGGCGTTTGGTGGCAGAATAGGTTCACCGGGGCAGGTGTCCCGGGGTCTTTTCTCAACGCGCCGATCGGCGCAGATTCCGCCGCAGAAAGAACGATTGCATGGGTAAAGTTGTCTATATTTCTGAGAAACCGAGTGTTGCGCAGCAGTTTGCCGACGCGCTGGGCCTTCGCTTTGCGCGCCGTGAGGGCTATCTGGAGGGACAGGACACCATCGTGACCTGGTGCCTGGGGCATCTGGTCACGATGTCCTACCCCGAGGCCTATGACCCAAAGCTCAAGAAGTGGTCCATGGATACGCTCCCGTTTTTGCCGAAGGAGTTCAAGTACGAGGTGATCCGCGATGGCGGCACCAAAAAGCAGTACGAGATCGTGAAAAAGATCCTCACCTCCCCGGAGGTGGAGCGGATCTATATCTGCACCGACTCCGGGCGCGAGGGAGAGTACATCTACCGCCTGGTGGCAAGACAGGCCGGGGTGAAGGGCAAGGAGGAAAAGCGGGTCTGGATCGACTCCCAGACAAAGGAGGAGATCCTGCGTGGCATCCGGGAGGCAAAGGACGACTCCGCCTATGACCACTTAGGTTCCGCCGCCTACCTTCGCGCCAAGGAGGACTACCTGATGGGGATCAACTTCTCCCGGGCCCTCACGCTGAAATACCGGTACCCGATCCAGGACTTTCTCGGGATGGACCGGTGCGTCATCGCCGTCGGCCGGGTCATGACCTGCGTCCTGGGGATCGTGGTGCGCAGGGAGCGGGAGATCCGCGCCTTTGTGCCAACGCCCTTTTTCCGGGTCACCGGGACCTTCGGCAAGACGGACCTGGAGGGGAACCTCCTCACCTTCCCCGCGGACTGGTCCGCGGTGGCGGGAAGCCGCTACTTCCAGTCCCCGAAGCTCTACCGGGACAACGGCTTTTTAAAGCGGGAGGACGCAGAGGAGCTCATCCAATATCTCACCGCCCCCGGGGAGCCCCCGGCCGTCCCGAAGGTGGAGAGCATCTCCCACAAAAAGGAGACGAGAAACCCGCCGACTCTCTACAACCTGGCAGAGCTCCAAAACGACTGCTCCCGGTACTTTAAGATCTCCCCGGACCAGACCCTTGCGATCGCCCAGGAGCTCTATGAAAAAAAGCTCACCACCTACCCCCGGACCGATGCGCGTGTCCTCTCCTCGGCGGTTGCCAAGGTGATCGATGACAACCTAAAGGGCGTCGGCTCCCAGCCGATGTTTGCCCCTTTTGTGCAGCAGATCCTCGCCTCCGGGACAGACAAAAAGATCGGAAAGACCAAGTACACGAACGATGCGATGATCACGGATCACTACGCGATCATCCCGACGGGGCAGGGGTTCTCTGCCCTGCGTGGCCTCTCCCCGACCTCGGCGAAGGTCTACGAGCTCATCGTGCGCCGGTTCCTTGCCATCTTTTATCCGCCTGCCATCTTTGATAAAATATCGCTGTCGGTTGTCGTCCGGGGGGAGCACTTCGGGACAAGCCAGAAGGTCTTAAAGGACCCGGGGTACCTTGCCGTCACCGAGTTCTCCTTCCGCAAAAAGCGGGACGCCGAAAAGGACGAGGAGAGCGAAGAAGGCGGAGAGGAAAAGAGCGCCGATCTTTCCAAGATTCTCAGCCACCTGAAAAAGGGAGACGAACTCCTTGCCAAGGGGTATGAGATCAAGGAGGGACAGACGCAGCCCCCCAAGCGCTACAACTCGGGCTCCATGATCCTCACCATGGAGAACGCGGGCCAGTTCATCGAGGACGAGACGCTTCGGGAGCAGATCAAGGGCTCCGGCATCGGCACCTCGGCCACCCGGGCGGACATCTTAAAGAAGCTCGTGACCAACCGGTACCTGGACCTAAACGGAAAGACCCAGATCTACACCCCCACCCAGCTGGGGGAGATGATCTACGACGTCTGCGACTGCTCGATCCGCTCGCTCCTCGACCCCAAGCTCACCGCGTCCTGGGAGATGGGACTTTCCCGGGTGGCAGAGGGGACGGTCACCGAGGACGAATACATGGAAAAGCTCGAGGGCTTTATCCAGCGGCGGACCGACTTCGTAAAGCAGACGAACTACACGGGTCCCTTGCGGCAGCAGTTCGAGAAGGAAGCCGCGTTCTATCCCAAGAAGATGAACTTCGACAAGACCCGCTACGCCCCTTCAAAGCGATCGGGCGGCACCAGGAAAAAGCGGGAAGCGAAAACCTAATTCAGGAGGAGTATGTGATGGCATTTGAATCGTATCGGATTGACAAGATGTTGAACCTTGAGGAGACGATTGCCGCCTCGCTCTTTGACGGAAAGACCTACCCCTGGGAGGTCCTGCCGGACATCGAGGGCTTTCTTATCGAGCTCGGCAAGACCCTGCCCAAGGACCGGTTCGAGGAGCGGGAGGAGCACATCTGGATTGCAAAGAGCGCGAAGATCTTTGACTCCGCGTACATCGCCGGCCCCTGCATCGTCGACGAGGAGGCGGAGCTTCGCCAGTGCGCCTTCGTCCGCGGCAAGGCACTGATTGGAAAGCACTGCGTGGTCGGCAACAGCTGCGAACTCAAGAACGTCGTGCTGTTCAACAACTGCGAGGTGCCACACTACAACTACGTCGGTGACTCGGTCCTGGGCTTCCACGCCCACATGGGGGCCGGGGCCATCACCAGCAACATCAAGTCCGACCGCACCAACGTGGTCCTGCACGACGGGACCGACACCCTGGCCACCGGCTACCGGAAGATGGGTGCCATCCTGGGCGACTACGTCGAGGTGGGCTGCAACAGTGTCTTAAACCCTGGCACCGTCGTCGGCCCCCACACCAACATCTATCCGCTCTCCATGGTGCGCGGCTGCGTGCCGGCAGAGCACATCTACAAGGACAAGGACCACGTGGTCCCAAAGACCGCGCGCTGACCAGCCACTGGGGGTGATGTCATGGCCAATCAGAGTCTCGCATTTATCGAGCTGTTCTGGGAACTGATGAACCGAAAGACCGGGGATCTGGGACGGGTGGATTTCACGCCCCAGAAGCCGCCGTTTGACTTTACGTCGCCCATCGAACAGCCCTTTGCAAGAAGTACACCGGAGGAGCAGGGCGTCGACAGCGAAAAGCTCTCGCAGATGATGTCGGAGCTTCTCTCCTCCAAAAACGTGGACCTGCACCAGATCTTCATCGTGCGGAACAACCACGTGATCTTAGAGCACGCCTTCGGCGCCTACCGGCCCGGCGTCTGGCACATCACCTACTCGATGTGCAAGAGCTTCACCGGTATGGCGATCGGCCTTCTGCACGACGAGGGCAAGCTCTCCGTCAATGACCGGGTGCTGTCCTTTTTCGAGGACGTCAACACGCCCCAGGGGATCCTGGCAAGGCTCCGGTACCGGGATCTGACGATCCGGCACCTTCTCACCATGTCCACCGGCGTCTCCTTCAACGAGGTGGGGGCGATCTCCGGGAACGACTGGGTGAAGTCCTACTTCGAGTCCGGCTCGAAGTTCCCCTTCGGGACCCAGTTCGACTACAACAGCATGAACTCCTTCATCCTCTCCGCCATCGTGACGAAGATCACGGGCAAGACGATGTTCGAGTACCTGAAAGAAAAGCTATTTTCCCCCATGGGGATCACCAAGGTCTTCTGGGAGTCCTCCCCGACCGGCATCACCAAGGCGGGCTGGGGCATGTTTCTGACCCCGGAGGACGCGGCAAAACTGGGAAAGCTCTACCTGGACCACGGGATGTGGAACGGGACCCAGCTGATTTCGCGGGAGTGGGTGGAGGAGTCCACCAAGCCCCAGATCGCGACCGACCGGGACGACAACCCCTTCTACGGCTACCAGCTCTGGATCGGGAACCTCCCCGGGTCCTTCATGTACAACGGTATGCTGGGGCAGAACGTCTACATCTACCCCTCGCTGAACACGATCGCCGTCGTCAACGCGGGCAACACCGAGGTCTTTGCCAACGGCACCATGACCCAGATCCTGCGCTCCTACCTGACGGAGGACTTTGGGCAGGACAAACCGCTCCCGGAGAACCCGGCCGCGGTGCGCAACCTCTCCCGGATCGCCGCCTCCACCGACGAGAAGCAGCGCATCCCGATGATCCGCTCCGGCGGCTGGGGCCGGCCGCCCCGGATTGCCACCTCGGGCTTTTCCTTCTTCAGCCAGCTGGACGGAAGGGTCTACGAGATGCGCTCCAAGGGCATCGGCCTGTTCCCCCTGATCATGCAGGTCGTCCACTACAACTACACCGACGGCATCCGGTACCTGCGGTTTTGCTGCCAGCATGACCGGTACGCGCTGGAGTTTCTCGAGGGGGATGAGGTGTTCCGGATCCCCGTGGGCTACGGGGAGAGCCGGCACACCAGCATCACCATGCACGGCGAGGAGTACCTGATCGGCGCCAAGGGGCGCTTTGGCTGGAACGAGGACGGCAAGATGGTCCTGACGCTGGAGATCTCCTACATCGAGGAGGCCTGCAAGCGGATGCTCAAGATCGAGTTCGCAGACCGGGATCACCTGATCCTGAAGTGGAACGAGGCCCCTGGCAACAAGATCATCGAGGGGACCCTGGAGATGATCACGACGGGTTCGGGCAACACGAACGCCTTTGTGGAGGGGATGCTCTCCAGGGTGAGCCCGAGTCTCATCCACGAGACCATGTATTCGGCCATCCACCCGGTGGTGGACGCGGACTACGTCTGCACCGACGCATCCTCGGACCTTTCGGACCTTGCCCTGTTCCATGCGCAGAAGGAAAAGGCGGAGGAAGATGCCGCAAAGAAGGAGTCCTAACCCAACATGAACAGTACCGCCGCATTCTGGCTCCTGGCAGCTGCCGTCATCGCGGCGGTGGCAGCGCTTGGCGCCGTCAATGAGAAAAGAAGAAAGCGGGACCTTGCGGCCCGCTTTCAGAAGACCTTCGGGAAAGTCCCGGACAAGAAGCTCTCCGCCGCAAGGAGGGAGCACCTTGCCGGGTACCTCACCCACCACAAAAGACCAAACCAGATCGATGCGATCACCTGGAATGACCTGGACATGGACCGGGTCTTTGCAAGGATCGACAGCACCGAAAGCGGCGCGGGAGAGGAGTATCTCTACTTCCTGCTCCACAGCCCGGAGGAAGAACAGGGCGGGGGCGGCCTCCCGGAAGAGACCGTCTCGTTTTTGGAAGATCCCGCAAAAGCGTCCCTGCGCACAGAGCTCCAGCTCATCTTTCACGACCTCGGCCGCATGGGCGCCTACAGCTTCTGCGAGGGTCTCGATGCCCTGGAGAAGGTGAAGACCTCCGGAGCCGCGTCCCACGTCCTGGCGCTTCTTGCGCCCTTTGTCAGCATCGCGGTGCTCTTTTGGAGTGCCAGGATCGGGATCGTGCTCCTTCTTTTGGTGATCGTCGTCAACATCGCGACCTACTCCGGCGAGAAGAAGAAGATCGAGGAGTCCCTGGCTACAATCCGGTACCTCCTTCGAATGAAGAAGGCGGCGGAGAAGATCCTCGCCCTGCAGGAGTCGATCCCGGGGGAGGACCTGAAAGCCCTCCAGACACGCTGCGATCGCCTCTCCGGGTTCTCCCGGGGGTCCTTCTGGGTGACCGGCGGCTCTGCCTCCGGCAGCCCCCAGGACGCGGTCCTCGACTACATCCGGATGATCTTCCACGTGGACCTCATCCGCTTTTCCGGCATGGTGTCCTATGTCCGGAAAAATCGGGAGACGGTGGACGGGCTCTTTACGTTCCTTGGAAGGATCGATGCCGAGATCAGCGCGGCCTCCTTTGCCAAGAGCCTGCCCGCAACCTGTACGCCGGTGTTTGCAAGGGATGCCCAAAAGCCGTTCTTCCACGCGACAGGGCTCTACCATCCGCTCTTGGAATCGCCCGTTGCCAATGACCTTGCGGCGGATAGGCCGCTTCTTCTCACCGGCTCCAACGCCTCCGGCAAGTCGACGTTTTTAAAGAGCGCCGCCCTGGCGGCCCTCCTTGCCCAGACCCTGCACCTTGTGCCGGCGGCCTCCTACGAGGCGCCCCGCTTTGCGATCTTTTCGAGCATGGCGCTTCGGGACTCCATCGCAGGCGGCGCGTCCTACTTCATGGTGGAGATCCGCTCCTTAAAGCGGATCCGGGACGCGGCCCTTGCCTCGAAGCGCCCGGTCTTTGCCCTCATCGACGAGGTGCTCCGGGGCACCAACACCGTGGAGCGCATCGCCGCCTCCACCGAGATCCTGCGGGACCTCGCCGGAAAACACGCCCTGCTCTTTGCGGCCACCCACGATGGGGAGCTGACCCAGAGCCTTTCGGGGCAGTACGAAAACTACCACTTCGAGGAGACCTGGGACGGGAAGGATGTGACCTTCTCCTACCGGCTCCACGAGGGACCCGCCACCACGCGCAACGCGATCCGGCTCCTGTCCGCCGTGGGCTTTGACCCCGCCGTCACCGATGCGGCAGAGGCCCTGGCCCGGGACTTTGAGACCTCCGGACACTGGCACTGGAACCGGGAACACGAAGAGGAAAACACTTTATGACCCATGTAGAAATCTTTACCGACGGCGCCGCCCGGGGAAACCCCAACGGCCCCGGCGGATACGGCGCCATCCTGCGCTTTACCGACAGCAAGGGCGGCGTCCACGAGAAGGAGCTCTCCGAGGGCTTCAACCCGACCAGCAACAACCGGATGGAGCTTCTTGCCGCCATCAGCGCCCTGGAGCAGCTCACCCGCTCCTGTGACGTGGACCTGTACTCGGACTCGAGCTATCTCATCAATGCCGTCAACAAGGGGTGGCTTGTCTCCTGGCAGCGAAACGGCTGGCGGACCGCGGACAAGTCCCCGGTCAAGAACCGCGACCTCTGGGAGCGGTTTTTAAAGGCCAAGGCACCGCACCGGGTGACCTTTCACTGGGTGAAGGGCCACGCCGGACACCCGGAGAACGAGCGGTGCGACACACTGGCAACTTCTGCCGCAGACGCCATGAGAGGGACAAGGAGGCCCAACCTGGATGGAACTCAAAATCAAAAGACTTCGTGAGAGCGCAATCCTCCCCAAGCGGGGGAGCGAGAAGGCCGCCGGCTATGACCTGTACGCGGACAACGAGGAGGCGGTCACCATCGCGCCCCACACCACCGCCATGATCGGCACCGGCCTTGCGATGGAGATCCCGGAGGGGTACTTCGGCGCGATCTTTGCGCGCAGCGGCCTGGCCGCCAAGCAGGGCCTTCGCCCCGGCAACTGCGTCGGGGTGGTGGATGCCGACTACCGGGGAGAGTGGAAGATTGCCCTGCACAACGACACGGACAAGCCCCAGACGATCGCGCCCCACGAGCGCATCGCCCAGATGGTGGTGCTTCCCTTCCTCCCTGTGACCTTTGCGGAGGTGTCGGAGCTCTCCGACACGGCCCGGGGCGCAGGCGGCTTTGGCAGCACCGGCAGGCAGTAAGCATCATGGCCCCCACAGGCCCTGTGGATCCCCTGGAGGAGATCCGAAAGACCCGAAAGAAGGAGCGGCAGGAGATCCTCTCCCTGGAGAAGGGGACCCGCTACCGCTTTTCGCTCTCGAAGGCGCCGGATCCCGCCGCCCTGAAAGCCCTGAACGCGGTGCTCCCCGGCCGCCTTCTGTTTCGGGCGGAGGACGGGAACCTTGTCATCACGGTGCGGGAGCAGAACGTCGAGGAGATCCGCACAAGAGGCGCCGGGAGAAAACAGCTCCCCCGGGAGCTCTTCCCAAATCCCGCGAACCCCTTTGACCTTCTTCCCGACGGCGTCAGCGGCGTTGCCACCGTGCACAAGGTGGAGGCCCTGATCCGGGCGGTGGGGAGCGAGCGGGCGGCGGAGCTTCTTGGAATGTCCAAGACCGGCATGTACAAGCGCCTTCGCGCCGCGCGGGCCAAAAAGATCCCGGCGGGGCCCTTCGAGGAGCCCCTGGGGGAGGGGGACTGGAAGTTCTAGGAAGCGAAAGATCTGCTTTCTCCCCCGTGCCGGATGATGTATGATGGTTGATTGTCGGGGCAGACATGCCCGGTCCTTTGTCAGAATAAGGAGGATTTGTGTAATGAAAAGAAAAAAGATTGGCGCAGTGCTCTCGTGTGTGCTCCTCGGCGCCGGCCTGATCGTCGGCTGCGGAAGCAAGGACACCGCAGACACCGCAGTGGAGGAGGCCACCTGGGAGACCATTCCCGCCTCCACCGAGGCCGCCACAGAGGCGGCGACCGAGGCGGTCACCGAGGAGTCTGCAGATGAGGCCGTGACCGTGCCGGAGGGCGATTACCTCTCCGAGCTGACCGGCCTTCCGATCTCTGAGGACATCAAAGACCAACGCCCCATCGCCATGATGATCGATAACGACTCCCGTGCTCTGCCGCACTTCGGTGTGGTGGACTGCGACGTCGTATATGAGATGATGAACTCCACCGAGAACAACCGCATCACCCGTCTGATGTGCCTGATGAAGGACTGGGGCAACATCACCAAGCTCGGCTCGATCCGCTCCACGCGGCCCACGAACGTCATCCTGGCCTCTGAGTGGAACTCCATTCTCTGCCATGACGGCGGCCCGTTCTACATCAACGACTACCTGAACCAGAGCTGGGCTCCGCCGCACATCTCCGGGTATTTCTCCCGTGTGGACAACGGCAAGGCGACCGAGTTCACCGAGTTCTGCCTGGAGGGCGAGATGACCAAGCGTGTCGCCTCCGAGGGCATCTCGGCCACCTACACCGCCAACCCCGGCAACCACTTCAACTTTGCCGAGTACGGCACCGAGGTGACGCTGGGAGATGACCAGGGCGCCATCAACGCGGACAGCATCAGCCTGCCGTTCTACAACACGAGCTCCACCTTAAAGTACAACCCGTCCACCAACACGTACGACTACTATGAGTTCGGAAACGTGTCCCAGGACGGTGCCACCGGGGAGACTCTGACCTTCAAGAACGTCATCATCCAGGACTGCTCCTTCACGCAGCTCGACTCCAACGGCTACATGATCTACAACTGCGTGGATGCCACCGGCAACAACGGCTACTACCTGACCGACGGCAAGGCGATCCCGATCTCCTGGTACAAGAACGACTACTCCGCGATCACCAAGTACTATGACCAGAACGGCAACGAGATCACCGTCAACGACGGCAAGACCTACATCGCCCTGGTGCCCAGCGACACCTGGGGTGAGGTTGCCATCCAATAACGAAGAAGGGAAGCAAACCGCATGAAAATCAGAACCAGATATGCACCCAGTCCCACCGGAAAGATGCATGTCGGAAACCTGCGCACCGCACTCTATGCCTACCTGATTGCCAAGCATGAGGGGGGCGACTTCATCCTCCGGATCGAGGACACCGATCAGGAGCGGTACGTGGAGGGCGCCGTCGACATCATCAACCACACCATGCAGGAGACGGGCCTCATCCCCGATGAGAGCCCGGACCTGGGCGGACCGGTGGGCCCCTATGTCCAGTCCGAGCGGGTCAAGAGCGGCCTGTACATGAAGTACGCAAAGCAGCTGATCGACAAGGGCGAGGCCTACTACTGCTTCTGCACCCCGGAGCGGCTCGAGAGCCTCAAGCAGGTCGTGGCAGGCAAGGAGATCTCCGTCTACGACAAGCACTGCCTGCACCTCTCGAAGGAGGAGATCGAGGCGAATCTCGCGGCCGGCAAGCCCTACGTCATCCGCCAGAACAACCCCACCGAGGGCACCACGACCTTCCACGATGAGCTCTACGGCGACATCACGGTGGAGAACAAGGAGCTGGACGACATGATCCTGATCAAGTCCGACGGCTATCCCACCTACAACTTCGCCAACGTCATCGACGACCACCTGATGGGCATCACCCACGTGGTCCGGGGCAACGAGTACATCTCCTCCACCCCCAAGTACACCAGACTCTACCAGGCCTTCGGCTGGGAGGAGCCCAAGTACATCCACTGCCCGCTGATCATGGGCGAGGACCACAAGAAGCTCTCCAAGCGCCACGGGGCGACCTCCTATGAGGACCTGGTGGAGCAGGGACTTCTGCCGGAGACCATCGTCAACTTCATCGCACTTCTGGGCTGGAGCCCGGAGGGCGATCGGGAGATCTTCAGCCTGGACGAGCTTGTCAAGGAGTTCGACTACCACCGCATCGGAAAGAGCCCGGCGGTCTTTGACTACACGAAGCTCCACTGGATGAACGGCGAGTACTTCAAGGCCATGGACCCGGAGAAGTTCTACGAAAAGGCAGAGCCCTGGCTCAAGCAGGCCATCACCAAGCCGGAGATCGACCTAAAGCAGCTCTCTGAGATGGTCCGCACGAGGGCAGAGGTCTTCCCGGAGATCCCGGATATGATCCGCTTCTTCGAGACCCTCCCCGACTACGACACGGCGCTCTTTGACAACAAGAAGCAGAAGGCGACGAAGGAGAACAGCCTGCAGATCCTCGAGGAGATGCTCCCGATCTTTGAGAAGGAGGAGCACTTCACCAACGATGCACTGTTTGCCGACATCGCAGCCTATGCAGAGGAAAAGGGATTCAAGAACAAGACCGTCATCTGGGTGGTCCGCATCGCCGTCTCCGGGCAGGCAGTGACGCCCGCCGGCGCAACGCAGATCATGGAGATCCTGGGTCGCGACGAGTCCCTCGCAAGACTCCGGAAGGCAGTGGCCAAGCTGCAGGCCTGAATGCAGCACCGCATCTCGTGAATTTCATCAACCATTCTTCCGTACCGGCATCGCACCAGGATGCCGGTGCGTTTTTTTCTCTCACCGATTCCCAAACAAAAAGTAAACAATCATCCGAAGGCAAAAAGCCGGTCGGAAACGCCGCGCAGAACCGGGCTATTACCCACAGAACAGGGCCCATGCTCTGCCTTGCCGGCCCCGGGAGCGGAAAGACCTTCACCCTGGTGCAGCACATCCTGTTTTTGATCGAGGAGGAGCACGTTGCCCCGGACCGGATCCTCGTCCTCACCTTCTCCCGGGCGGCCGCGCAGGAGATGGAAGAGCGATATTTTCGGGAACTCCGAAAGGCGGGAAAACCCTCTTCCCTTCGCGGAAAACCCTTCTTTGGCACCTTTCACGCCCTGTTTTTCCGGATTCTCAAGGCCCACTCGAGCGCACAGCTTGCCCTTGTAGCCACCGATGCCAAGACAAAAGTCCTGCAGCGGCTCTTTTGGGACTGCTGCAAGAAGGCGCCGGAGGAGCGGGACATCCTGGACCTCATGGCGGCGATCTCTGCCATGAAGAACGGGACATTGGACGACCTTGCCCTTGCGCAGGATCCGGTTCTTGCCTATGCAAGCCGCGGCTATGCGGAGTACCTGCGCGCGATGCACCTCGTGGACTTCGACGACTTTGCCCTCTCCTGCAGGGAGCTTCTTCTGGGGAGCCCGGACATCCTGCAAAGGGAGCAGTCCCGCTTTGACCACATCCTGGTGGATGAGTTCCAGGACATCAACGCGGTGCAGCTTCAGATCACCCTCCTTCTGGGGGCACAGCACAAAAACTTCTTTGTCGTCGGGGACGATGACCAGTCGATCTACGGCTTTCGGGGCGCCGATCCCGAGGTCTTCCAAAAGTTCCTCGCCGCCTGCCCCGGGGCGGAGCAGGTGACCCTCTCCGTCAACTACCGGTGCGAGGAGCCGATTCTGACCGCCGCCTGCAAGGTCATCGCGCAGAATCAGAACCGCCTGCCCAAGAAGATCACCGCGGCAAAGAAGGGGACCCGGAAGGTGGAGCTGGAGGGCTTTGCAGACCTCCTTGAGGAGACCGAGAAGGAGGCCCAAATTCTGCGGGTCTACCTGGACCAGGGCGGGGATCCCAGGGATGCCGCGCTGATTCTGCGGACCCACGCCAGCGCCCAGAAGGTGGCGGGCCGCCTTGCCCAGCTCGGGATTCCCATCGCCGGGCGAAAGATCCGCCTCCCCGCCTACCTCACCGGGATCTACGACGACACGGCGGGATATGTCCGGCTGGCCAGGGAGCTCTCGCAGAAAGGAAGCGCCGATGCCTCCCTGATTCTTGCCGTCATGAACCGCCCCCAGAGGTACTTTCTCCCAAAGGATGCGGGGTACGGCCCCCAGACAAGGGAGCTGCTCCTTGGAAGGATCCCGAAGGGGTCCCCCGCGAGAAAGGACATGGAGGAGTTTCTTGCCGATGTTGCCGCCATCGGCCTTCTCTCCCCGATGCGGGGCTTTTCCTACCTCCGCTTTCAGGTGGGCCTCGAGAAGGTAGTGCAGACAGAGCAGGGCGGGAGAGAGAACGAGCGGATTCGAAACGTCTTTGACGCCATCGGGCAGCTCGCAGCAAAAAGCCCGGACCTTGCCTCCTTTGAGGAGGCGCTCCTTCAGGAAAAGGCGCGCCTTCAGAGCCTTCGGGGGCGGGAGGAGGTGACAAAGGAGGGCGTCCAGCTTCTCACGATGCACGCCTGCAAGGGCCTTGAGTTCTCCCTGGTGATCCTGCCGGAGTGCAACGAGGGGGTTCTCCCGGGGCGGCAGTCGGTGCAGACGGGAAACATTGAAGAAGAGCGGCGGCTCTTCTACGTCGCGATGACGAGGGCCCGGGAGCAGCTCGTCCTCCACTACCGGGAGGGGGACGGCGCACAGCCCT
The DNA here is from genome assembly GCA_022483465.1 of Lachnospiraceae bacterium. Taxonomy (GTDB): domain Bacteria; phylum Bacillota; class Clostridia; order Lachnospirales; family Lachnospiraceae; genus CAG-791. The sequence goes on from JAKVNF010000002.1 coordinate 357,210, forward strand.
CGCGCTTTCTGGAGCCCCTGGCATATCTCGAACAAAAGAAGTCCTCGCCCTTTGCGCGTTGGGGACTTTGAAAACACCGCCTTTGGGCATGAATCTAAAGGCAGCAGGGGAAGGATGGTCTTTGATACGATGAGAATAAAGGGGTGAAAGCTATGAAGCCGAATGCAGTCGACACTAGATATATCTTTTTATAAATCATTTTCAGATCAGTGCAGTCCGTTCTCCTTTGTGGTAAAATGTCTCCCTGCACAGGCAAAAATCTGCGACTCTGGGAGGGAAGGAATTATGCCGCAATCGTTTGTTACATCCCCTGCTCATACCGTACTGCCCGGCACCATCGTCTACCAGCACAGCGTGGTCTTCAGCGCTGTGTTCCGGGACTGCACCTCGTGCGGGATCATCCTGTACCGCATCGCCGGCAGCGGCCCCGCCCGGAAGACCGTCATCCCCTTTACCGATAAGTATCGCTATGGGAGCCTGTACTCCATCCGCATCGATCACATCGATCCCGGTGCCTATGCCTACCGCTACTACCGAGACAATTACACCTTTGAGGACCCCTATGCGAGGGAACTGGTCACCATCCGCACCGAGGACGGGGAGACACTGACCGCCTGCCGGCTCTTCTTTGCCCCGGAGGACTCCCTCCCCGCCTACAGCGGCGCCTTTGGCAGGACCAAGGCGGACTGGGCGGATGAGATCCTCTACTGCATGCACGTCAAGGGCTTCACCGCCTCCCGCACCGCCACCGGCCGCCACAAGGGCACGTTCCAGGGCCTGGCAGACAAGGTCCCCTACCTGTCAAAGCTCGGCATCACCGCCGTGGAGCTTCTCCCGGTCTATGAGCTTCGCCCGGAGGTTCTGGGGATGGAGGTTCTGGACCCCGCCGCGAAAAAGACAGAAGAGCATCCGACCTCCCTTCCCCTGGCAAAGCCCGAGGGGGCCGAAAAGCCCAACTACTGGAACTTCGGGGAGGGATGCTACTTTGCCCCCAAGAGGGAGTACGCCGCCACAGGTGACCCCCAGAAGGAGTTTCGGGAGATGGTGGCAAAGCTCCACAAGGCCGGGATCCGGGTCTACCTGCAGCTCTTTTTCCCGGACACGGTGACGATCCAGACCCAGCTCGAGTGCGCAAGGTTCTACGTGACCCACTACCACATCGATGGGTTCCACCTGAAGGGAAACGATGCCGCCCTAAAGACCCTCTGCTCGGATCCCATGCTCTCCGACACCGCGATCTTTTACTACAACTTTCCCTATGAGGACCTGGAAAAGCAGGACAAGGAAAACCCCGCCGCCGGGCGCCCGCGGGTCCAGCACCTGTGCGAGTACACGGACCAGTACGAGGGGATCCTGCGCCGCTTTGTCAAATCCGACAACGGCGTGCTGGAGGACTTTGCCCGGGCCTTTACCGATGTCCCGACGGGACACGGCAGAGTCCACTACGTGACCAACTACGAGGGCTTCACCCTCTGCGACCTCGTCTCCTACAACTGGAAGCACAACGAGGCCAACGGGGAGGAGGGAAGGGACGGAAACGACCAGAACCTCTCCTGGAACTGTGGCGTCGAGGGAAAGAGCCAGCGCAAGGACGTCCGGACCCTGCGCCTTCGCCAGATGAAGAACTTCTTCGCCTTAAACCTCCTGTCACAGGGGACACCGCTTCTTCTCGCGGGAGATGAGAGAATGAACTCCCAGGAGGGCAACAACAACCCCTACTGCCAGGACAACGAGACCGGGTGGGTGACCTGGAAGGACACCGCGGACGCGGGGCGGCTTTTGAAATTCACCGAGGCCATGATCGCCTTCCGCAAGGCCCACAGTGTCTTCCGGCGCCGGACCCCCTTCCGGTTCTCCGACTACCGGGTGACCGGGTATCCGGATCTGTCCTTCCACGGGAAGGACGCCTGGAAGCCAGACTTCTCCAGCTACAGCCACACGGTGGGCATCCTCTTCGATGAGCACTACGCGGAGGAGAATCCGTCGGATTCCCTCCTCTACGTCGCCGTCAACATGCACTGGCACAACCAGCTCCTTGGCATCCCTGCGCCGCCCCAGGGCAGAGAGTGGGTCAAGATCATGGACACCTTTGAGGAGCAGTCCTTCCCGGAGACGCCCTGGACGCTGTCCGACCAGCGCAGCATCGGCGTGCGGGGCCGCTCGGTCTGCATCCTGGCGACAAGAGAGATCCCGAAAAAGCCCCTTGCCAGTGCCCTGGTGCACCCCGCGGGGGATCGCGACCTGTAAGACAACCTGGAGGCTGCAATGGCAACAAAGAACATTCCGCCGATCACTGCAAAAAAGGCCTGGAGCCACTTCCGGACCATCACCAAACACAAGGTCTATGTCGCCCGGGAGTGCTTCTCGGTCGGCCTCTACCGGCAGGGCCTGCTGCATGATCTGAGCAAGTATTCGCCGACAGAGTTTCTGGTCGGCGCCCGCTACTACCAGGGGACCCAGAGCCCCAACAACAAGGAGCGGGAGGTGACCGGCGTCTCCACCGCCTGGCTCCACCACAAGGGCCGGAACCTGCACCACTACGAGTACTGGCTCGACTACTCGACAAGGACCGACGGCGGGATCAACGGCTCCGGCATCATCCCCTGCAAGATGCCCGGCCGGTACGTGGTCGAGATGTTCCTGGACCGGGTCGCAGCCTCCAAGGTCTACCGGGGCGCTGCCTATACCGACGCGGATCCCTGGAAGTACTACGCAACGGGCAACACGAGACGCTTCCTGTACCCGGAAACCGCAGACCTTCTGGAGAAACTCCTTCTGATGCTGCGGGATGAAGGGGAGGAGAAGACCTACGCGTACATCCGCGCCCACCTCTACCAAAAGTCCCTCTTCCCCCGGGCAAAGAAGCAGAAGGGGAAGCGCTGATGTCACTCACACCGGAACAGATCCTGCGCTTTCAAAGAGCTCGGGATGCCGTCGTCAGGCCGGGGGAGCGGGAGAGAAACGGCATCGGCACCCAGATGGAGAAGACCGTCCACGCGGTATGCAAGCGCTACGTGGATCCCGATCCCGACCACCAGGAAATCCCGGTGGCGGGGTACATCGCAGATCTCTTTGACGGAACCAGGATCACGGAGGTCCAGACGGGGAGCTTTGCCCCGCTAAGGAGAAAGCTCCTGGCCTTCCTGCCCAGGTATCCGGTGACGATACTGCACCCGATCCCCCATGAAAAATGGCTTACCTGGATTGATCCGGAAAGCGGGGCCCTGTCGAAGCGGACAAAATCGCCTGTGACGGGGTCGTTTTATCATGCCTTCCGGGAGCTCTATGAGATTCGGCCCTTCCTGCAGGATCCCAACCTGACCCTGCAGCTGCTCCTCATCGACATGGAGGAGTACCGGGTACAGGACGGCTGGGGGCGCGGCGGAAAGCGGGGCTCCCACCGGTACGATCGGATCCCGGAAAAGCTTGTGGACGAACTTGTGCTCAAGGGCCCGGACGACTATAATGCCTTTCTTCCGGAAGGGCTGCCGGACGCCTTTACAAGCCGCGAGTTTGTCCAGGCGGCGGCACGCAAAAAAGTCCGCACCGTCTCCCCCTCCACGATGCTCCAGGTCCTTGCGGAGCAGGGGGTCGTCACCCGCTGCGGAAAGCGCGGAAACAGCTATCTCTGGACCGTCCCGAAGGACCGCCCAGAAAAAGGAGAGTAAGATTCTCACTAACCCCACGGCAAGCCGTGGGGGTTGTGTGACAACACAGCCCCATCGGCCTAACGTGAGGACTGCAGCACCATCGCAGTCCTGAGTGAGTAGCCTCATGCCTGTCCAAAAACCTTCGGATTGCGGATGGGCTACGTTATCAGCAAATTCGGCAGATCAGTTCCGGCTTGTCTGCTCGTGAACACAGGCACCAGTGGATGCTCTCACAAGTCCACTGCTCTGCGGTGTGTCACTAAACATTTCTGAGGGTAGGAGGAGTGTGATACACAACAAACTGCTGACAACATTGGCGATGTGGACCCGCCGAACGGGGCTTCTTCTTCCGGGAAGGAGCCTCCTGTAGGCAGAACCCCGTGTATGCCTTCCCTGAGGAGACACAGCACGGGAAGCCGTAAGGCACCGTAACGATTGTATGATTTTCAGAAAGGAGGCATCAGTTATGCTGACCTATGTACTGGCTGCAGACGGCTCACCGCTGATGCCGACCTACAACATCAAAAAGGTGAGACAGATGCTCAAAGGCGGCAGGGCAATCATTGCAGGCCACAAGCCGGGATTTACAATCCGGCTGACCTACGCTCTGCCGGATCAGAAAACGCCGCATACGCAGAAGGTCGAACTCTGCGAGGATACCGGCTATCAGCATATCGGGGTCTCCGTAAAGAGCACAAAGCATGAGTTTGTCCATCTGCAGGTCGATACACTTGCAGATGAGAAGCAGCATCACGATGCACAGAGACGGTACCGCCGCACAAGACGAAACCGTCTCCGGTATCGTGAAGCGAGGTTCGACAACCGCACACACTCCAAGAAGCCCGGATGGCTTGCACCCTCACTTCAGCATAAAGCGGATATCCATGTGCGTCTTGTATCCACGTTCCAAAAGGTACTGCCGATTCGTGATGTATACCTTGAAGTGGGGACATTCGATACACAGGTTCTCGAGGCAAAGGAAAAGGGCCTGCCAATTCCGGAAGGATCAGACTATCAGCATGGAGTCCGTTACAGCATTGCTACGCTTCGTGAAGCGGTATTTTATCGTGACGGCTACAAATGCCAATGCTGCGGTAAGGGGATCGAAGATGGACGGATTCTGCGTGTGCACCATGTTGGTTACTGGAAAACACCCTCCGATCATACAGACCGGTTGGGCAACCTGATTACGGTCTGCACGAAATGCCATACGGCGGCAAACCACAAAAAAAGTGGCAAACTATATGGCTGGAAGCCGAAGATGAAACCTCTGACTGGCGCAGCGTTTATGAACACCGTGCGGTGGAAAATTGTGCAGGCTGTCAAAGACTTGGATTCCAGTCTGACTGTGCATACCACGTATGGAGCATATACAAAGCTGTCACGTCGGGATCACTCCCTTGCCAAGACGCATGCAAATGATGCCTATTGTATGGGAGCGTTTCAGCCGGGGCACAGAGCGGCGGAACAGCTTCTGAAAAAGAAACGCCGTAATCATCGTGTGTTGTCCAAATTCTACGACGCGAAGTATATTGATATCGGGGATGGTGTCAAAAAGTCCGGATCAGATCTGTCCTGTGGCAGAACAAACCGTTCAGAGCCTCGAAATGGGAAAAAGAACTTTCGGATCTTTCGTGGCAAAAAGGTAAGCAAAGGACGTATCGCCGTTCGAAAGCAGCGATATCCGATTCAGCCGGGAACACAGGTAATGTATAAAAAGCATACCTATGTTGCAGTTGGAACACACAACAACGGCACAGCAGTTGTACTGAATTCAGGCAAAAGCGTATCTGTCAGTAAGCTACGGATATTGCATCATGCCGGAGCTTTTATTTGAGAAAGGGGGACGGCGCTCCTCCCCGCTGCAAGCGGCGGGGTTTCCGCGCCTGTATTATTATGAAACTTCATTTTGAACCCAAGGCGATGACCGAGCGCTTTGTCCGCTATGCCGCCATCTATACCCAGTCCAGGGAGGGTGTCCCGGACACCCCCAGCACCCCCTGCCAGCGGGATCTCGCAAAGGTCCTCACGAAAGAACTGCAGGAGATGGGCGCAAAGGACGTCGCCTTCGATGAGGACAAGTGCTACGTCTACGCGGAAATCCCCGGGAATCTCCCGAAGCAGAAGTGCGACCCCGCGGCCGTAAAGTCCCTCCCCGATGCCGCAAAGAAGCGCCGGGAGAACACCGCGCCGATTCTGGGTCTTATGGCCCACATGGACACAAGCTGCGCGGTGGATGCCAGGGAGATTCATCCCCGCGTCATCGAAAACTACGACGGCTCTGTCATCCGTCTCAATGAGAAGTACGTACTGGACCCCGCCGAGTACCCGGATCTTGCCGCGCGCAAGGGGCAGACCCTGATTGTCACCGACGGGACCTCCGTCCTTGGCGGCGATGACAAGGCGGGCGTCACCGCCATCATGGAGGCCGCTGCCTTCTTCCTCTCCCACAAGGAGATCGCCCATCCCACGATCCGCATCGCCTTCACCCCGGACGAGGAGGTGGGGAACGGCACCCTGAACCTTGACTATGACCGCTTTGCCTGCGACTACGCCTACACGGTGGACGGAGGCGGCGAGGGAGAGCTCGAGTACGAGAACTTCAACGCGGCTTCCTGCGATGTCCACGTGACCGGCCTCTCGACCCACCCGGGTTCTGCCTGCGGGAAGATGAAAAACGCGCTGCTTGTCGCAAACGAGTTCATCAGCCTCCTGCCCGCCCTGGAGACCCCCTATTACACGAAAGACCACGAGGGCTTCTTCCATGTGGAGGAGCTCCACGGCACCTGCGACAGCGCTGACCTTGCCATCATCATCCGGGACCATGACGCCAAGCGCTTTGCGGAGCGCAAGGAGACTGCCGAGAAGATCGGGAAGGTGTTAAATGACCGGTACGGCGCCGGCACTGTGGATGTCAAAGTCCGCGACTCCTACTACAACATGCTCTCCAAGATTGAACCCCACATGCACCTTGTGGAGAATGCGAAGAAGGCGATGGAGGAGATCGGCGTTGCGCCGAAGATCCAGCCGATCCGGGGCGGCACCGACGGGTGCGTCATCAGCTTCCGGGGCATTCCCTGCCCGAACCTCTTTACCGGTGCCCACAACTACCACAGCCGCTACGAGTACGTGAGCGGGCAGGAGCTTGCGCTCTCTGCCGAGACGCTGATCAGGATAATGAACAAATATGCAGAATACGACATTGACCGCTGAAACCATCATTGCAAACGCAAGGCGCCACGCCTCCGAGGAGGACGCGAAGGCGCTTTCAAACGACGAGGAACTCCGCCGCCAGGAGGCGTTTTTGGACCTTGCGAAAGACCAGACAAGACAGCTCGCAGAGCTCCTTGGCCGCACCCCCACCTACTGCGTGGTGAACTTTGGCTGCCAGATGAACGCCAAGGACGCGGAGAAGCTCTGCGGCGTCCTGAAAGAAGCGGGATACGAGGAGAGCGACCGGGAGGATGCGGACTTTGTGGTCTACAACACCTGCACGGTGCGGGACAACGCGGACCAGCACTTCTACGGGCGCCTCGGCCGGGCAGCTCACTTTCGCAAGAGCCATCCCTACATGAAAATCGCGGTCTGCGGCTGCATGATGCAGGAGCCCGCCTGTGTGGAGAAGGTCAAGAAGAGCTACCCCTACGTGAACCTCGTCTTCGGCACCCACAACCTGTTCCGGTTCCCGGAGTACCTGGCAGACGTCTATGAGAACCAAAACGGCGACTTTGACCCCCGGGGGAGAAAGCTCTACGTCGTCTGGAAGGACACGAAGGAGATCGTGGAGGACCTCCCGGCGGAGCGCAAATACCCCTATAAGTCCGGCATCAACATCATGTTTGGCTGTGACAACTTCTGCACCTACTGCATCGTCCCCTACGTGCGGGGCAGGGAGCGCTCGAGAAAGCCCACCGACATCATCCGGGAGGTGGAAAGACTCGTCGCAGACGGCGTCGTGGAGGTCATGCTCCTTGGGCAGAACGTCAACTCCTACGGACATGACCTGACACCAGAGGTGAGCTTTGCGGAGCTTCTTGCCGCGGTTGCCGAGGTGCCGGGCGTCAAGCGGGTGCGCTGGATGACCCCCCACCCCAAGGACATGGGGGAGGATGTGATCCAGGTGATCGCCTCCCATCCCAACATCGCCCGCCACATCCACCTGCCGCTCCAGTCGGGCTCGACGAAGATCCTAAAGCGGATGAACCGGCGCTACACCAAGGAGCAGTACCTGGACCTTGCCATGAGGATTCGGGAGGAGCTCCCCGACTGCGCGATCACGACGGACCTCATCGCGGGCTTTCCCGGGGAGACGCCAGAGGACGTGGACGAGACCCTGGACGTCATCAACACCGTCCACTTTGACAACGCCTACACCTTCATCTACTCCAAGCGCACCGGGACCCCGGCGGCGAAGATGGAGCAGGTGCCGGAGGATCAGGTCAAGGCGGGCTTTGACCGGGTCCTTGCCGCGGTGCAGGAAAACGCCAGGGAGCGGACTGCCCTCCTTGCGGGATCGGTGCAGACTGCCCTCTGCGAGGAGATGAATCCCCAGGAGCCGGGCTATGTGACCCTTCGCCTCTCCAACAACACGCTGGTCCATGTGCCGGGCGATGCCTCCATGATCGGGCGCTTTTACGACGTGCGCCTGGACACCTGCCGGGGCTTCTACTACTTCGGCACCGTGTGCGGGGAGAACAAGCGGGGATATTGAAGAAAGGATTGTGTTCGCGTGGAGAAGATCAACCTGGATGAAGTCTCGCCGATGATGCAGGAGTACCTCAAAACCAAGGAGGACTACCCCGGGTGCCTTCTGTTCTACCGGCTCGGCGATTTCTACGAGATGTTTTTTGACGATGCGAAGACCGCCTCGAAGGAGCTGGATCTGACGCTGACGGGAAAGAACTGCGGCCTCAAGGAAAGGGCCCCGATGTGCGGCATTCCCTACCACGCGGTGGACATCTACATTGCAAAGCTCGTGGAGAAGGGCTACAAGGTCGCGATCTGCGAGCAGATGGAGGACCCCAGGTTTGCCAAGGGCCTTGTCAAGCGGGAGGTGACAAGAATCGTCACCCCCGGCACCATCACCGCCGCAGAGACCCTGGACGAGACCAAGAACAACTACATCTTTGCGGTGTTCTATGAGAACGGCACCGCCAACGCCCCCCAGAACGCCCGGGCGGGGATCGCGGTCTGCGACATCTCCACCGGGGACTTCTATGCGACCCAGACCGTGGGCAACCAGAAGATCCGGGACGAGATCAACAAGTACGCGCCCAGTGAGATCATCTGCAACGCGGCCTTTTTGATGAGCAGCATGGACATCGGGGACCTTCGGACGCGCCTTGGGATTGCGGTGAACCAGCTCGACTCCCACTACTTTGGGCAGGAGGAGGCCTCGCAGATCCTGCTGGACCACTTCCACGTGGCGAGTTTGACGGCGCTGGATCTCGGGGACATGAAGTACGCCCAGGCGGCCGCCGGGGCCCTCATGCAGTACCTCTACGACACCCAGAAGAACTCCCTTGCCAACATCACGAGGATCCAGGCCTACGCAACCGGCAAGTACATGCTCCTCGACTCCGCGACAAGGCGAAACCTTGAGCTGACCGAGACCCTTCGGGAGAAGCGGGTGAAGGGCTCCCTCCTCTGGGTGCTCGACAGGACCAAGACCGCCATGGGCGCGCGGCTTCTTCGCCAGTACCTGGAGCAGCCCCTGGTGGAGAAGGAGGAGATTGAGGCAAGGTACGACGCGATCGATGCCCTCTCGAAGGACAGCGTCGACCGGGACGAGATCCGGGAGTACCTCTCCCCGATCTACGACATGGAGCGTCTCCTGACGAAGATCAGCTACGGCTCCGCAAATCCCCGGGACCTTGTCGCCTTCCGGGAGAGCTTAAAGATGTTAAAGCCGATCCGCCAGGTCCTTGCAGGATTCTCTTCTGGGGTTCTCCAGAAGATCCGGGACGACATCCCGGACTTTTCGGATCTCACGGACCTTCTCACCAGGGCCATCGTCGACGATCCGCCCCTTGCGATGAAGGACGGCGGGATTTTAAAGCCCGGGTACGACGAGACGGTGGATCACTACCGGAACGTGCAGACGAACGGCAAGCAGATCCTGGCGGACCTCGAGGAGAAGACCCGGGAATCCACCGGGATCAAGACCCTGAAAATCAAGTTCAACAACGTGTTCGGCTACTTCTTTGAGGTCACGAACCAGTTCAAGGACCAGGTGCCTCCGACCTTTGAGAGAAAGCAGACCCTCGTTGGCGCCGAGCGCTACACGACCTCGGAGCTCAAGCAGACGGAGAACGAGATCTTAAACGCCAGGGAAAAGCTCGGCGATCTGGAGTACGAGGCCTTTGCAGCCCTCCGGGACCAGGTGGCAAAGCAGATCCCCGAGATCCAGACGGCCGCCAAGGCGGTGGCCGCATTGGACGTGTTTGCAAGCCTCTCTTTGGTCTGCGAGCGAAACCGCTATGTGCGCCCGCACTTAAACGACAAGGGCGTCATCAAGATCAAGGACGGGCGGCACCCCGTGGTGGAGCAGATGATGCAGGGCGACTTCATCGCCAACGACACGCTCCTCGACAACCGCCGCAACTGCATCGCGATCATCACCGGCCCGAACATGGCCGGCAAGTCGACCTACATGCGGCAGGTTGCCCTGATCTGCCTGATGGCCCAGATCGGCTGCTTTGTGCCGGCCGAGGCCGCGGATTTGTGCGTCGTAGATCGGATCTTCACAAGAGTCGGCGCCTCCGATGATCTCGGGAGCGGCCAGTCCACCTTCATGGTGGAGATGAACGAGGTCGCCAACATCCTCCGGAACGCCACCCCCAAGTCCCTCCTCATCCTCGATGAGATCGGCCGGGGCACCTCCACCTACGACGGCCTCGCCATTGCCTGGGCGGTGGTGGAGTACATCAGCAACCGGAAGTTTTTGGGGGCGAAGACCCTCTTTGCCACCCACTACCACGAGCTCACCGAGCTCGAGGGCAAGATCGAAAACGTCAACAACTACTGCGTCGCCGTCAAGGAGAAGGGGGATGACATCATCTTCCTGCGCAAGATCATCAAGGGCGGCGCCGACCGCTCCTACGGCATCCAGGTGGCGAAGCTCGCCGGCCTCCCCGACATGGTGGTGGACCGGGCCAAGGAGATCGCCGAGCAGCTCGCAGGAAACGACATCACGGACAAGATTCAGTCCATCGAGGTCAAGACCGATGGGGAGAAGACTTCCGGCGCCCACGTTCCCCACTACGACGACGTGGACCTGGGGCAGATGAGCCTGTTTGAGACCGCAACGGACGACTCCGTGCTCTCGGAGCTCGCCTCCTGCGACATTCAGAACATGACCCCGATGGATGCGCTGAACACCCTATACCGGCTGCAGTCCGAGCTCAAGAACCGCTGGGAGAGCGCAAAAGGAAACTAACTTATGGCTGAAATTCATGTGCTGGACTCTGACACGATCAACCGCATCGCCGCGGGCGAGGTGGTGGAGCGCCCCGTCAACGTGGTCAAGGAGTTGGCGGAGAACGCCATCGACGCCGGGGCCTCGGCGATCACCATCGAGATCAAAAACGGCGGCATCGACCTGGTGCGGGTCACGGACAACGGCTGCGGCATCGAGCCGGACCAGATCACCAAGGCCTTCCGCCGGCATGCAACCTCGAAGATCACCAGCGATGCGGATCTTGCGAGCCTTGTGACCCTGGGCTTTCGCGGCGAGGCGCTCTCCTCGATCGCCTCGGTCTCGGAGGTCGAGATGATCACGAAGACCAAAGACGAGATCACCGGGATCCGGGCGCGGAACCACGCCCCGGCAGCCGGTGCCCCCGCCTCCGACGAGATCCCGCTGGACATCACTGAGGTGGGCGCCCCGGACGGCACCACCGTGATCGTGCGGGACCTCTTCTACAACGTGCCCGTGCGCAAGAAGTTCTTAAAGAGCCCCCAGACCGAGGGCGGGTACATCACGGACCTGGTGGAGCACCTCGCCCTGTCCCACCCGGAGATCTCCTTCCACTACCGGATGAACAACACGGAGAAGCTCCACACCACCGGAAACGGGGAGGAGAAGGAGCTGATCTACCGCATCTACGGGCGGGACATGGCAAACTCCGTGATCCCCGTCAACGTCTCCAACGAGAAGGGACTGCTGACCGGGTACCTGGGCCGCCCCGAGTTCTCGAGAAGTTCAAGAAACTTTGAAATCTTCTTTGTCAACGGGCGAATCCTGCACTCGGACGTCCTCGCCAAGTCCCTGGAGGAGGGGTACGGCACGGACCTCATGCAGCACCGCTTCCCCTTTGCGATCCTGCACCTGACCCTTCCCCCGGAGGACATCGACGTCAACGTGCACCCCGCCAAGATGGAGGTGCGCTTTGCCCATCCCGAGGAGGTCTATGCCTTCATCAAGGAGGGCGTCCATGGGAGCCTTCACCGGGTGGACCTGATCCCGAAGGAGACCTTCCTGACGGAGGGAGAGCGCAAAGAAGAACAGAAGAAGGAGGAGGCCGAGCGAAAGGCCGCCGAGAAGGCACAGCCCCACACCGAGCAGTTCGAGGCAAGGGCCATGGAGCGGGAGGGCACCCCGGTGCCGGCGCCCCACAAGAGCCCCTTCCCGAAGCAGATCCGGGTCCTGGACGAGGTGCTGGGAGAGAAAAAGGAGAGCGCTGCGGCAGAGCCTGCTGCTGTCTTCTCCTTTGTGGACACCAGGGAAGAGGAGACCGCCAATCCGTCCCAGCTTCCCCCGAAAAAAGAGGAGGAAGCGCAAAACGAGCCCGCCGGCACCTATGCCCAGGCAAGCCTCTTTGCCAAGGAGGCGCCTGCTGCAAAAGACCAAAACAAAGCGGAACCCGTCCCGGCGCGGCAGTTCACGAAGGAGCAGTTCAAGGACTACCGGATCGTGGGCCAGGTGTTTCAGACCTACTGGATTGTCGAGCGGGGCGAGGAGCTTCTTCTCATCGACCAGCACGCGGCCCACGAGAAGGTCAACTTCGAGCGGCTGATGAAGCGGCTCGAAAAAGAGCAGAGTGAGAGCGCGCCCTCCCAGCTCCTTGCCCCGCCGATCGTCGTGAACCTGACCGGCAAGGAGGAGGGGGCGCTGCAGAAGTACCAGGACGCCTTTACCAAGATGGGATATGAGATCGAAGGCTTTGGCGACGGCTCCTACGCGATCCGGGCGGTGCCCTTGGAGCTCTATGCCAACGAACCGGCGGCCCTTCTCCGGGAGGTTCTCGACGAGATCCTCGGGGAGAAGCTCTCCGGGACCCCGGCGGCGATCCTCTACAAGATCGCCTCGATGAGCTGCAAGGCGGCGGTGAAGGGAAACCAGACCCTCTCGATGCACGAGGCGGAGGGGCTCATTGGCGAGCTCCTCTCCCTGGACAATCCCTACCACTGCCCCCACGGACGCCCCACGATGATCCTCCTGTCGAAGCAGGACCTGGAGAAGAAGTTCAAGAGGATCGTGTGATGGAAGACAACAGGCACCCGCTCATCATCCTGGCGGGCCCCACCGCGGTGGGAAAGACCGCGGCCTCGGTGGCACTGGCAAAGCAGTTTTCCGGCAGCATCGTCTCCGCGGACTCGGTGCAGGTCTATCAGTACCTGGATATTGGAAGCGCCAAGGTGACGAAAGAGGAGATGCAGGGCATCCCCCACTACCTCATCGACTGCATTGACCCGAAGGAGGAGTGGAATGTCTTTCGCTTCCAGAAGGAGGCAAAGGCCGCGATCCGAGAGATCGAAGAAGCGGGGCGCCTTCCCTTTCTCGTCGGGGGGACCGGGTTCTACATCCAGTCCGTCCTCTACGACATCGACTTCACCAGCGAGGACACGGACAAGTCGGTCCGGGCGCGCTGGCAGGCGTATGCACAGGAAAAGGGAGATGCGGCGCTCTGGGAGGCCCTGCGCCTTGTGGACCCCGCCTCCGCCGCGTCCATCGACCCCCACAATGAAAAGCGCCTGATCCGGGCGCTGGAGTACTACGAGTCCACCGGGGAGCGGATCTCGGACCACAACCAAAAGGAGCGGGAAAAGCCCGCGGCCTACGACGCCCTCTTTTTCGTCCTCACGATGCGGGACCGGGCGGCCCTCTACGAGCGGATTGAAAAGCGGGTGGACAAAATGATGGAAGAGGGCCTTTTGGAGGAGGTGAAGCGCCTCCGGGACCTTGGCCTTACCAAAACGGACCTCTCCATGCAGGCCCTCGGCTACCGGCAGCTTCTGTCCTACCTGGAGGGGGACTGCACCCTGGAGGAAGCCGTGCAGGAGATCAAGACCCAGACACGGCACTTTGCAAAGCGCCAGCTCACCTGGTTTCGGCGGGAACGGAACGTCACCTGGGTGTACGCGGACGACTATCCCAACCGGGAAGATCTGGTGGAAGCCCTTGCGGCCGCGGTGCGATCGCATTATCATCTCTAAAAATCGAACAAGAAAGAAGAATAAAGGAAAAATGGAAGAACAGACAACATGGGCAGCATATCGGGCACTGGGGATCTCCGACGAGGTCCTCGACTTTGCAGAGCCGATTTTGGACGGGCTCTCGGAGCGCTTTGCCAGGATCGATGCGATCGCGGAGTGCTGCCAGCTGCGCGTCATCAAGGCGATGCAGGATGCCCACATCGGGGAGGCAAACCTCTCCGGCACCACGGGCTACGGATACGATGACATCGGGCGGGAGGGCCTCGAGCAGGTCTACGCCAACTATTTCCACACGGAGGACGCCCTGGTGCGCCCGCAGATCACCTGCGGCACCCACGCTCTGGCGACCGCCCTGTTCGGGAACCTGCGAAGCGGCCAGATTCTCCTCTCGGTGGCGGGAAGGCCCTATGACACTCTGGAGGAGGTCATCGGCATCCGCCCCTCCAGAGGGTCCCTGGCAGAGTACAACATCGGCTACCAGCAGATCGACCTTCTGCCGGATGACTCCTTTGACCTCGACAAGATCCGGGAGGTCTTAACTTCCGACACCGAGCACAAGATCCACCTCGTCACCATCCAGCGCTCCAAGGGCTACCAGGCGCGCCGTACCTTCTCTGTGGACCAGATCGGGGACTGCATCCGGTTCATGAAGGCCATCCGCCCCGACTGCATCTACATGGTGGACAACTGCTACGGCGAGTTCACCGAGGAGAAGGAGCCCTCGGATGTGGGTGCCGATATGGTGGTGGGTTCCCTCATCAAGAACCCGGGCGGCGGCCTTGCCCCCTGCGGCGGGTACGTTGTGGGGACCAAAGAGTGCGTTGCCAACGCCGCGATACGCCTGACGAGCCCCGGCCTTGGGAAGGAGGTCGGCGCAAGCCTCTCCGTCCTGCCCCGGCTCTACCAGGGCTTTTTCCTCGGACCCACGGTGACCGCCGCGGCGGAAAAGGGCGCGGTCTTTGCGGCCTGCTGCTATGAGGCCCTGGGCTTTGACGTTGTCCCGAAGGGATCCGAGATCCGTCACGACATCATCCAGGCCATCACGTTCCACCACAAGGAGGGCGTCATCGCCTTCTGTCAGGGCATTCAGGCGGCCTCCCCGGTGGACTCTTACGTTGCCTGCGAGCCCGCCCCGATGCCGGGCTACGACTCCGACGTCATCATGGCGGCGGGCGCCTTCGTCTCCGGCAGCTCCATCGAGCTCTCCGCAGACGGCCCCATCCGGGAGCCCTACACGGTCTACTTCCAGGGGGGTCTGACCTGGCCCCACGCAAAATTCGGCATTCTGAAAACCCTGCAGAACATGCATGAGCGGGGTCTCGCGACGTTTCCCGCCGGCGATAGTACTTGCAGGCAGGGTACAAACTCCTTAAAATAAGTTCGACCGCCCGGGGGAGGGAACACCTTTCGTCGGGGCCAAACCGTAACCATTCAGGCTGCCCCCTGAGAAGGGGGCGCTTTTTTTCAGACAGGAATCACTATGCGTTTATTCGGACGATCCCAGCAGGAGGATGCGGGGCGGGCTGGCCTGCTCCGCGGCGGAGAGAAAAATGCCTTCGGCATCGACCTCGGCACCTGCAACATCAAGATCTTCAACAACACCACCAGCCGGATCACCACCCAGAAGAACATGATCGCGATCCAGAACCGGCAGACCATGATTGCCTACGGCGACAGCGCCTACGAGATGTTCGAGAAATCCCCGGCGAGCATCAAGGTCACCTCCCCGATCGGGGGCGGCGTCATCGCGGACATCCAGAACATGGAGCGCCTCTTAAACTCCCTGATCCGGGACCAGCAGAGGGGCCAGCTTCGCGGTGCGGACTACTACCTGACGATCCCCTCGGACGTCACCGAGGTGGAGAAGCGGAGCTTCTACGACCTCGTCAAGGACTCCGGCATCCGGGCGCGCAGCGTCTACGCGGTGGACAAGGCGATCGCCGACGGCCTTGGCCTTGGCATCGACATCAACAACTCCCAGGGGTGCCTCGTGGTGGATGTGGGCTATGACACGACCGAGGTCTCCATCCTCTCTTTGGGCGGCATTGTGCTGAGTAAGCTCCTAAAGACCGGGGGCCGTGCCTTCGACACCGCGGTCATCACAGCGGTCCGGCGGGAGTACAACCTCATCATCGGCCAGCGCACCGCCGAGAACGCCCGCACGCTCCTCTCGACGACGACGGGGAACAAGACCTCGATCCCGGTGTTCGGCCGGGACATCGTCACGGGCCTTCCGATGGAGAAAATCCTCAAGGCGGAGTTTGTCTCCGCAGCCCTCAAGGAGAACTTCCGCTCGATCTGCGATCAGGTGAAGGTGATCCTCGAGCGCACGCCGCCGGAGCTCTCCGCGGACATCTACCGGAACGGGATCTTCCTGACCGGCGGCGCCTGCCAGCAGGAGGGCCTTGCAGACCAGCTCGCCCGCACCTGCCAGCTCGACGCCAATGTCCCCGACGCGCCGGTGGAGACCGCCGCCCGGGGGCTGGCCCAGGTGATCCGGAAGGCCAGCTGCAGAAACCTTGCGTACACGATTGAGGGACTGGGGAATTACGGATGATCCAGGGAGCCAGGAGAAGAAAGGGTGAACGAAAGCGGATCGAGATTCCGGGCAGATATCTGCTGCTGGTCGTCACGGTCCTGTGCATCGCCCTGATTGCGATTACCTACAACACAAATCTGGTGACCCGGGTGCTGAACACCACCGCGAACTACCTGGTGGTGCCGGTGCAGACCGGGATCTCCCGGATCGGGAACTGGCTGGTGGACCGGGAACAGCTCCAGACCAACATCAAGACCCTGCAGGAGGAGAATGCGGCCCTGAAGGAGCAGAACGAGGAGCTGGCAGCCCAGAATTCCGACTACCAGCAGGCCAAGTCCGAGCTTCAAGAGCTCCGGGATCTCTACCAGCTCGACGGCACCTACGCGGACTTTGACAAGACCGCGGCCCGGGTGATCGCCAAGGACACCGGCTCCTGGTACCACTCCTTTGTCATCGACAAGGGGACGGATGACGGCCTTGCCGTGGACATGAACGTCCTCGCAGGGACCGGGCTTGTCGGCCGCATCACCTCCATCGGCCCGGACTGGGCGAAGGTGGAGACCATCATCGATGACGACTCCAACGTCTCCTGCGAGGAGGAGAACTCCAAGCTCTCGATGATCGTATCCGGAAGCCTTGCCTCCTACGCGGACGGGACGATTCCCTTTGCAAGGCTCCAGGATCCCTCGGGCCTTGTGCAGGTGGGAGACCGGATCGTCACGAGCAACATCTCCGACAAGTACCTGGCGGGGATCCTCGTGGGGTACGTGAGCGCGATTCAAAAGGATCCCAACAACCTGACCAAGTCCGGCACGATCACCCCGGCGGTGGACTTCTCCCACCTTGGGACCGTGTTGGTCATCACCACCACGAAGCAGGACGTCTCCGCACAGACGGACAACAGCGGGAGCACCACACCATGAAAAAACGGCTGATCCACTTGCTGGTGGTGGCCCTGACGATCCTTGCCAGCTACATCCTGCAGTCCTCGGTGCTGCCGGACGTGGCCGGGGTCACCCCGAACCTGATGGTCATCGAGACCGCCTCCTTCGGACTCCTTCTGGGAGAGCGGGAGGGGCTTCTCGTCGGCTTTTTCTCGGGTCTACTGTGTGACATCTTCTTTGGGCCCCTGATCGGCTTCGGCGCCCTGATGTATGCGCTGATCGGGTACCTGTGCGGCACCTTCCAGCGGCTGCTTTACGTGGACGGGCTCGCCTTCCCTCTTGTTCTGATCGGGATCTCGGACCTCGGCTACTGCTTTTTCAGCTATATCTTTCTGTTTCTGATCCGGAACCGCCTGTTCCTGGGCTCGTTCTTCTCCATGGTGATGCTGCCGGAGCTTCTGCTCACCATGCTCCTTGCCCTTCCGGTCTACCCCCTGATCCGCCTGTGCTACAACCGGTTTCTCAGGGAAAGACACGCCACCCCGCTCTCCGGCGAGGGGCAGCTCTGACGACTTTTTTGCGAGGTGTCATTCTTGTTTCACGGCGACCACCAATTCGGCAAAGATCTGAAGGATCTGTTCCGCCGCCTGAACGTGCGGTATCTGATCCTGATTCTGGCAATCTGCGGCTGTGCTGCGGGTCTCATCTACCGGCTGTTCATGCTGCAGATCGTCAACGGCGAAACCTACCTCAACAACTTCCAACTGCGCATCCGACGCGATGTGTCAATTGACGGCACCCGCGGCAACATCTACGACCGAAACGGCAACATCCTGGCCTACAACGAGCTGGCCTATGCGGTCACGATCCGGGACAACGGGGCCGGGGATGCGGGCCTCAACGCCACCATCGAGAAGGCCCTGGACATCATCGAGCAGAACGGGGACACGGTCTCCGCGGGCTCCTTCGACATCGCCCTGGACAGCTCCGGCAGCTACACCTTCACGGTGGACGGGAGCGCCAGGAGGAGATTCCTCGCCGACGTCTACGGCCACGCCAGCACCGACGATCTGACCTACGACGAGGCGGCCAGCACCGCGGACGAGGTGATCTACACCCTCTGCAAGCGCTACAACATCGGCGACACGATCACCGAGTCCGACGGTTCCACCACCTTCGTCCCGGAGCGGGGATACGACGACAAGACGAGGCTCCTGCAGCTCGTGACGATCCGCTACGCCCTCTCTTTGAACAACTACCAGCAGTACCTGGCCACCACGATCGCCACCGACGTCTCGGATGAGACCGTGGCCGCGATCCTCGAGAACCAGGACTCCATGGACGGCATCGACATCGAGGACACCACGGTGCGCCGCTACGTGGACAGCAAGTACTTCGCGCAGATTTTGGGCTACACCGGCACGATCTCCTCCGAGGAGCTGCGCACCTACTCCCAGACCGACCCCTCCTACACCTCCACGGACACCGTGGGTAAGAGCGGCATCGAGAAGTCGATGGAAGGCGTCCTTCGGGGCACCAAGGGCTCCAAGACCGTCTACGTCGACAACCTGGGCAAGGAACTCGAGACCGTCAGCGTCACCCAGCCCAGCGCCGGAAGCGACGTCTACCTGACGATCGACAAGGACCTGCAGGAGGCCGCCTACGACATCCTCGAGCGCAAACTCGCCGACATCGTGCTGTCCAAGATCCAGCCGATCAAGGAGTACACGGTCACCGAGGACTCCTCGGCGGATGAGGTCGTCATCCCGATCTACTCGGTCTACTACCAGATGATCAACAACCACATCCTGGACGTGGACCACTTCTCGGCGGACGGCGCCTCCGACACGGAAAAGAGCGTCCTGCGCACCTACACCGCCTACAAGCAGGAGGTGCTGAATCAGCTCTCCGATGAGCTGACAAGCGGCACCACCGCCTACCAGGACCTCTCGGAGGACTACCAGGCCTTTGAGAGCTGCCTCGTGCAGCTCCTAAAGGACGCGGGCATCCTGGACATGACCCTGGTGGACACCTCGGACAATACCTACACCGCCTGGACAACCGACGAGACGATCTCGCTCCAGACCTTCCTTCGCTACTGCATCACCAGGAACTGGATCCGGGCTGACCTTCTTGGCATGGACAGCGAGTACGCGGCCTCGGATGAGGAGTACCAGGCCCTCGTCACCAAAATCCTGGAC
Source organism: Lachnospiraceae bacterium (assembly GCA_022483465.1). Classification (GTDB taxonomy): domain Bacteria; phylum Bacillota; class Clostridia; order Lachnospirales; family Lachnospiraceae; genus CAG-791. The sequence goes on from JAKVNF010000002.1 coordinate 376,921, forward strand.
CTGTGCGATTCCAGCAGCGACTTCACCGCCCAGCTCTACCACTACCTGATCCTGAACGATCAGGTGACCGGCACCCAGATCTGCCAGCTTCTCATCGACCAGGGCGTCGTCAAGGTGGGCGCCGCCGAGGCGGCGGCCCTGCAGGATGGCACCGAGTCCTCCTACCAGTTCATGACGAACCGGATCTCGAACCTGGATCTGACCCCGGCCCAGCTCGCCCTCGAGCCCTGCACGGGCTCCATGGTCATCACCGATCCCAACAACGGGGATGTGCTGGCCCTGGTGTCCTACCCCGGGTACGACAACAACAAGATGGCAAACGGCGTCGATGCGGCCTACTACGAACAGCTGCGGAGCGACCTCTCGAACCCGCTGTTCAACTACGCGACCCAGCAGAAGACCGCCCCCGGCTCCACCTTCAAGATGGTGTCCGCGACGGCGGGCCTCTCCGAGGGCGTCATCGACCTCAACACGAAGATCTACTGCAGCGGCGTCTTCACGGAGCTTGGCTCTTCCGACCAGCCCAAGTGCTGGATCTACCCGGCGGGCCACGGATCTCTCAACGTCTCGGAGGCCATCACGAACTCCTGCAACGTGTTCTTCTACAACGTGGGCTACCGGCTCGCCATGGAGAACTCGGACAGCTATGACAGCGCCGCCGGCGTCCAGAAGCTGACCCAGTACGCCGAGCTCTACGGGCTCGCGGACAAGACGGGAATCGAGATCGAGGAGGCCCAGTCGAACCTCTCCACGGAGGACGCGATCCGAACGGCCATCGGCCAGGGCTCCAACAACATCACGACGGTGGCCCTGGCAAGGTATGTCGCGACGGTGGCAAACAGCGGCACCTGCTACAACTTAACACTTTTGGACAAGATCACGGACTCGGACGGGAACCTGATCCAGGACAACTCCGCCACAATCCGGAACGTCATCAACATGGACAGCTCCTACTGGGATGCGATCCATGAGGGCATGAAGGGCGTCGTGGAGGCCAAGACCTACTTCGACGAGCTGCCGGTGACGGTGGCCGGCAAGACCGGTACCGCCCAGCAGTCCAACGCCCACCCCAACCACGCGCTGTTTGTCTGCTATGCGCCCTACGACAGCCCGCGGATTGCGATCGCAACCCGTGTGGCAAACGGCTACACCTCTGACTACGCCGCCCAGATCACCGAGGACGTCCTCGCCTACTACTTCAAGGTGAAGACCCTGGACGAGATTGTCGGCACCTCTGCCGGCATGGATGCCTCCTCGATCACGGGGGACTAAGACAGGAAGGAAATTTGCACTTTGGAACGGATTCAGATCAAACATCAGAAATACGGCATTCTGGTCCGGCTCCCCTTTGACCTTCCCTTTGACGACGTCTGCGCCATGGTGCAGGAGACCTTTTTGAAGGACCGGAAATTCTTCGAGGGCGCAGAGCTCTCCCTCACCTTCCGGGGGAGGTCCCTCTCCCCCGAGGAGGAGGACATCCTGACGGATCTGATCGAAAAGAGCGCCAGGATCCGGGTGCTGTGCCTGTTTTCCGAGAGCCCGGAGACGAAGGAGCTCTTTTTGAAGGTCCGAAGGGCCTACGAAAAGGACCTGCTGCCGGACGAGGCAAAACAGGCGCCGGGAGAGACGCCCAAAGAGGAGAAGAAGGAAGAGCCGCCCCGGGCGAATGTCGCCCCCTACATGACGATCCCCGGAAATTTAAAGAGCGGGGACGTGTACCAGACGAGAGAGAACATCCTGATTCTCGGCGATGTGGAGGACCATGCGGTTATCGTCTCCAGCCGCAACATCGTGGTCCTGGGGTCGCTCTTTGGCATCGCCAGGGCAGGAGAGGGGAGAGAGGACGGAAGCTATTTCATCGCCGCCGCGGACCTCTCGCCCAGGAAGCTCTTTGTGCGCGGCATTCCGGCACCCCTGCCCGCCAGGAAGGGACTATTGTCCCGGGGCAAGAAATCGCCGGGGTATGTACTGCTCCGGGAGGGGGAGGAGAGCGCTGTCACAGGTAAACTCCAGGAGGAGGACCTGGCCGCACTGTACGCGGCCTCGGACCTGAACCTGAGAAAAAAGGACCAGGACGCACCCAGTTCGTGACGCCTGAACAAACCACAAAACTATGCGTAAACTTTTTCCCACCTACCGCTTTCGATACACGGATTTTCTGCTGCTCGGGCTCGTCGTGTGCCTGAACCTGATCGGCATTGCCGCCATCGGCTCCGCATCGCCGGAGAGACAGCCAAGACAGATCCAGGGCATGATCCTTGGCCTTGTGCTCTGCCTTTTCTGCTCGACGATCGACTACAAAAAGGTCCTTCGCTGGTACTGGCTCTGGTACGGCATCTCGTTTCTGGCGCTCCTTGCGGTCATTGCGGCCGGCGTCACAAGAGGCGGCGCCACGCGCTGGTTTTCCATCGGGGGCTTCCAGTTCCAGCCCTCGGAAGCCGCGAAGTTATTATTGATTTTATTTTACGCAAAATTTATAATGAAATATAAGAACAGAATGAAGTCATTTGGGTTCCTCGCCCTCTGCCTTCTGATCGCGGCGCCCCAGCTGTTTCTGATCTACCAGGAGCCGGACCTGTCCACCACCATCATGGTGGCGGTCATCCTGGCCGGGATGCTGTTTGTGGGCGGCATGAGCGGGAAGCTGGCGGCCGGCATCGTCGTGGTGGCGGTACCCTCGGCGGTCATCTTCCTGAACCTGGTGGTACAGGAGGGCTCCACCCTGCTGGACGACTACCAGCGGGGCAGAATTCTGGCCTGGCTCCACCCGGAGGACTACGCCACGACGATCGCCTACCAGACCATGAACTCGATCATGGCCATCGGTTCCGGGCAGCTCCTGGGCAAGGGATACAACACCAACGAGATCAGCTCGCTCCTCAACAGCGGCTACATCTCCGAGTCCCAGACAGATTTCATCTTCACGGTCATCGGAGAGGAGTTCGGCTTCATCGGCGCCTGCATCGTGGTACTGCTCCTGGCGCTGGTGGCAATCCGCCTCTTCTGGACCGCCCGGGAGACCAAGGACACCGCGGGTGCGGTCCTGACGGCGGGGGTCGGCACCTGGATCGGCTTTCAGGGCTTTATGAACATCGCGGTGGCAACGGGCGTAGGCCCGAATACCGGTATCCCGCTTCCGTTTGTGAGTTACGGCCTGACCTCGCTCCTTTGTCTCTACGCGGGGCTCGGCTTTGTGATGAACGTGCGGATGCAGAACAAACAGCAGCACAGGCAGGCATTTGATATGGGGGTTAATCTATGACTATCGCACTGATCGCACATGATGCGAAGAAGAAGCTGATGCAGAACTTCTGCATCGCCTACCGCGGCATTCTTGCCAAGAATGAGCTCTATGCCACAGGCACCACCGGCCGGCTGATCGAGGAGGTCACCAACCTGAACATCCACAAGCTTCTGGCAGGGCACCTCGGCGGAGAGCAGCAGATCGGTGCACAGATCGAGAACAACGAGATCGATCTCGTGATCTTCCTGCGGGATCCCTTTTCCGATGCCAAGAAGCATGAGCCGGATGTGAACAACATCGTGCGCCTGTGCGACATCCACAACATCCCGCTGGCAACGAACCTGGCAACCGCAGAACTTCTGATCAAGTCACTGGACAGAGGAGATCTTGAGTGGCGTGAAATGTACAAGTAATCGCCAACCAAACGACGGCCGATTTCAGAGAACGCTCCTGAACCGATTCAGGAGCGTTCTTTGGTGTGCGATGCTCGCCGGGACGGTCCTTCTGACCGGCTGCTCCTCCTCCGTGGGGATGGCCTTTTCCTCCACGCAGAAGTACTCCAACTTCTCGATCCTGACCGGGGAGTCGGGGAGCGGTGCCGTGGCGCAGCCCTTTGCGGGGAAGCTGGCCGTGGCGGACAAAGACGTGAACAAGGACGAGATCTCGGACCTGCCCGACTACGTCAGCGCCGGCCTCTTTGATGTGAACAGCGCAAACACCCTCTACGGATCGAATCTCTTCAACCGGGTCTATCCCGCCTCCCTGACCAAGATCATGACCGCCCTGGTGGCGCTGGAGAACGCCTCCACGGACACGATGCTGACCGCCACCGACAACGTCCTGCAGACCGACGCGGACGCCCAGGTCGCGGGGATCAAGGCGGGGGACACCATGACCCTGGACCAGGCGCTGCACCTGCTCCTCATCTACTCCGCCAACGACGCGGCGGTGATGATCGCCGAGAACGTGGGCGGGAGCGTGGAGAACTTCGTGCAGATGATGAACGATGAGGCCAAGCGCCTCGGCGCCACCGGCACCAACTTCGTCAACCCCAACGGCCTCTCCAACGACAACCACTACACCACCGCCTACGACATGTATCTGATCTTCAATGAGGCCTTAAAGTACGACACCTTCACCGAGATCATCAACATGTCCACCTACTCCACGGTCTACCACGACCAGAACGGGGCGGAGAAGGACATCACCGTCAACTCCACCAACATGTACCTGCAGCAGGTGGCGTCCGCCCCCAGCGGCGTGACCGTGATCGGCGGCAAGACCGGCACCACCAACGCGGCGGGTCACTGCCTGATCCTGATGGTGCGGGACACCTCGGGGCGGCCCTATGTCGCGATCATCATGAAGGCCTACGACGAGGACGGGCTCTACCAGCTGATGAACGAGCTCCTCGCCTTGGTTCCCAGCACCTGATGCAGCAGGGGAACTGAATGTTGTCTTTTGCCCTGCAAACGGCTATAATAACCACATACAAACCGGAGGGGCGCTCGTATCCCTGCCGGGAATAAAGGAAAGATGGAGGGCACATCCCATGGTTCAACTGATTGTAGGCAATAAGGGCAAAGGCAAGACAAAGATTTTACTCGACAAGGTGAACACGGAAGTCAAGAACATCCTCGGCAACATTGTCTATCTGGATAAATCCACCCAGCACATGTACGAGCTGAACAACAAGGTCAGACTCATCAACGTCAAGGACTATGCTGTGGAGAACAGCGACCAGTTCCTCGGCTTTGTGGCCGGCATCATCTCCCAGGACCATGACCTGCAGCAGATGTACTTCGACAGCTTCCTGGACATCGCACACCTGCGCGATCAGGACATCACCCCGGCGCTGAAGAAGCTCCAGACCCTCTCTGAGTCCTTCGGTGTGGACTTTGTTCTCTCCGTCTCCATGGATGAGGCAGACCTCCCCGAGGCAGCCAAGTCCATGATCGCCGTCTCCCTCTGATTCCGAAACGAGCAAGCAAGCAGAAACGACAACCCGGTTCCCAAGGAGCCGGGTTTTTTGTATCCTGCGTGCGGCGGATTTTCCATTCACAGGAAGACGGCTGCACTTCACAAATCCGAAGCGGCATTGTATGATGAAGTGTTGTAAAAGCGGGAACTCGCAAAGGCAAGGGGCGGATCTTTGGCAAACAGCGGACGAAAAACCAAAAAGAAGACGGGCGGCGGATCCGGCGGCGGTGGCTTCAACATCGGCCTGGTGATCTTTCTCGTCATCCTCGTCTATGTGCTCTACAGCGTATTCCGCTACGCGACGAGCAAGCAGGTGGTGGGGTATGAGGTCCGAAACGGCTCCCTCCAGTCCAACCGCATCTACACGGGGCTTGCCCTTCGAAGCGAGGAGATCGCCAAGGCGGAATACGCCGGGTACGTGAACTACTACACGAAGGAGGGGGAGCGGATCGGCGCAGACAAGCTCGCCTGCACGATCGACACCTCCGGCCAGGTGGCGGAGGCCCTCCAGTCGGGCACGACCTCCGGCTTTACCTCGGACGACTACTCGGACCTCCAGTCCCAGATCACGGAGTTTGCCGCTTCCTACACCCCGGGGACCTTCTCCTCGGTCTACAACTTCAAGGAGTCCCTCAACAGCACGGTGCAGAAGATCACCAACAGCTCGATTTTGGGCGACATCGAGAACATCGCAGATTCCGCCTCGATCCACTACTGCAACACCGACACCACGGGCTACATCGTCTACTCGACGGACGGCTACGAGGACAAGACCTTCGACACCCTGACCAAGACCGACTTTGACACCACCTCCTACCAGAAGACCACCGTGGAGAACAACGCCCTGGTCTCCGTGGGGGATCCGATCTACCGGCTCGAGACCTCGGAGGACTGGTCCCTCGCCATCGCCCTCTCCGGTGCGGATGAGGCCAAGGAGCTCGAGGACCTCTCCGTCGTGGAAGTCAAGTTCATGAAGAACCAGCTGACCGCCTGGGCCACCATCACGACGCGCCAGGACGACGAGGGCAACTACTACGCAAACCTCGCCTTCACCAACTCGTTGTGCACCTTCTGCACGGATCGGTTTCTGGACATCGAGCTGTTAACCGACAACACGAAGGGCCTCAAGATCCCGCTGACCTCCCTGGTGGACGGCGAGTTCTTCGTGGTCCCCGCCGAGTACGTGACCGAGGGGTCCGGCGGCACCTACTCGGTGCTTCGCAGGACCGTCACCGACTCCGGGGACACCGCCACCGAGTCCGTCAGCGCGACCCCCTACGGGACCGACGAGGACGGCGACTACTACCTGGACCAGAGCTCGCTCCGGGACGGAGACGTTTTGGTCTCCCAGGACTCCGGGGCCACCTTCACCGTCCACGACACGGTGCAGCTCACCGGTGTCTACAACATCAACAAGGGTTATGCGGATTTCCGCCAGGTCACCGTCATCGACCAAAATGACGAGTATGCAATCGTGGAGCCGGATGACACCTACGGCCTGCGGGAGTACGACTTTATCGTCCTCGACGCCTCGACCATGAGCCCGGACGAGTTTGTGTACCAGTGAGGCGTCATCACATGCCATGAGGAGGAATGCAGAACGATGGTTGCAGAAAATCTGAAATCTGTGGAAGCGAGAATTCAGGCGGCCTGTGACAGGGCAGGAAGGGCACGCAGCGACGTGCTCCTTGTGTGCGTGACCAAGACCCACCCGGTGGAGATGTGCCAGGAGGCCTATGACGCCGGACAGCGCAACTTCGGCGAGAACAAGGTGCAGGAGATCGAGAAGAAGAAGCCCCTCCTGCCGGACGATGTGCGCTGGCACATGATCGGCCACCTGCAGACCAACAAGGTCAAACAGGTCATCGACAAGGCGGTCCTCATCCACAGCGTGGACTCGGAGCACCTGGCCAAGGAGATCAGCAAGCAGGCGGGGAAGCTGGGGATCACCGTCCCCATCCTGGTGGAGGTGAACGCCGCCAAGGAGGAGTCCAAGTGGGGGGTCTTCCCGGAGGATGCCGAGGAGTTCGTTCGGACGATCGCACCGCTTCCGAACATCCAGGTGCGGGGCCTGATGACCAGTGCGCCCTACACCGACAATCCGGAGACAAACCGCCCTTATTTTCGCTTGGCGTTAGTTAAGAAACGGGTTGATAAGCGATCGCCTAGCATGAGACCACTAATACCTCACTTTGAGCTCGAGCTGGGTACACTCCTATCCGTGCTGTGTTGCATCATGTAACAAAGCATCACCTAGATTGCCTAAACACATACACTCACTTGCCGAGTATGTGACTATAAATAACAAGATAGGCATTATGCGGAGAAGAAAAGAGCTCCAAATGGGGATTCTATATCTTCATCGGACATTATCGCGTCGAGAGTTCACCATGGAGGTTGTGGTATGGAACCCATCAACCCGGTTCTTTACTAACGCCTTTCGCTTAATGCGGGAACTTTGCATTGACATCAGGAATCAGAATATAGATAATGTTGCCATGTGTGAGCTTTCTATGGGTATGACCGGTGATTTCGAGGTCGCAGTGGAAGAGGGGGCAACGATTGTCCGCATCGGCACTGCGATTTTTGGCGCGCGGGATTACACCTGATTGGATATGATCCGTAAGGCAGTGGAGGAACAATGAGCTTAATTGACGGTTTGATCAGAGGAATGAAATTCAACAGTGACCCGGAGGACGACGACATGGAGGCCGACGACGTCTACGATGACGACGACGGCTACGAGCAGCCCGCCCGCACCCGCAAGACCCTGAATTTCCCCGGAAGCAGGAGAAATCAGCGGGATAACCGGGACGAAGACGAGGAGGACTACGAGGACGAGCGCCCTGTGGCGAGTAACCGCAGCGTCTTTGGCGCAGGTTCCCGGCAGCCGGCCCCTGCAGCAGCACCGGCCACTGTCCCCCAGCCCACCAGACGGCGCCAGACCCCTGCCACCGGAAACATGCAGGTGCGCGTGATCAAGCCGAGTTCTTTTGACCAGGCCAGACAGATCACCGACACCCTGCTCTCGCACCGGACGGTCCTCTTGAACCTGGAGGGCCTCGATGTCAACACCGCACAGCGGATTGTGGACTTCGCATCCGGCTCCTGCTACGCACTGCGCGGCAACTTCATGAAGATCTCTCACTTCATCATCGTGATCACGCCGGAGGACGTGGACATCGCCGGCGACATCACGGGAGACGGCAGCCAGGATCCCGCCTCCGCGATGGCGATGGGTGCCATGGCCGGCGCTGCCGCCAGCATGGCAAACCAGAACCCCGCCCAGGGCGGATACGGCCAGGCCGCCGGCTACGGCGGACCCATGCCCCGCTACCAGGCAAACTGAGGAAAAACAAACGAGTGAAGATGCGCACCAATGCGAGTTGGTGCGTATCTTTGTATCTGCAAAAAATCTGATGCCGCGGCGGGAAGCGGTTCGCGGCTGGTAAGTTCAGTAAAGTTGGAGGAACTATGTCTGAAGAGAACACGCTGACCGTGCTGCAGGGCGGAAAGCCCTGCTACGACATCGTCTATGAGAAGGACCTCTCGGGCCTCACGAAGGCGCTTAAGGACCACGGTCTCGACACGCGCCGCACGGCGATCATCACCGACACCAACGTGGCACCGCTCTATGCGCAGCAGGTGGCAGCCCTGTTTCCGGGAAAGCCCCTCATCTACGCGATCCCCGCGGGGGAGGAGAATAAGAACCTGACCCAGATCCAGGAGATCTACCGGTTTCTCATCGAGAACCACTTTGATCGGAGCTCGCTCCTTGCGGCCCTCGGCGGCGGCGTCGTGGGCGACATGACCGGCTTTGCCGCGGCGACCTACCTGCGGGGCATTGACTTCATCCAGATCCCCACGACCCTCCTTGCCCAGGCGGACTCCTCCATCGGCGGCAAGACCGGCGTGGACTTTGCCGGCTACAAAAACATGGTCGGCGCCTTCTGCATGCCCAAGCTCGTGTACGAGACCCCGGCCTTCTTCCAGACCCTGGACGGGCGCCAGTTTGCCTCCGGCTTTGCCGAGGTCATGAAGCACGGCCTGATCCGGGACGAGGATTACTACGTCTGGCTCCTGGATCACATGTATGAGATCCGGGACCGGGATCCGGAGACTCTGACCAAGATGCTGCGCCGCTCCAACGAGATCAAGAAGGAGATCGTGGAGCAGGATCCCACGGAGAAGGGGCAGCGCATGCTCCTAAACTTCGGCCACACGATCGGCCATGCGGTGGAGAAGTACAAGAACTTCACCCTGGCCCACGGCGAGTGCGTGGCGCTCGGGTGCGTGGCCGCCTCCTTCCTCTCCTGGAAGCGGGGCCTTCTCTCGAAAGAGGAGTACTACGAGATCCGGGACATGTTTGTGCCCTTCGGTCTTCCGATCTCCGTGACGGACATTGACCGGGAAGAGGTGCTGCGGCTCTCCAAGAGCGACAAGAAGGTCCGGGACGGAAAGCGCAACTTCATTCTGCTTCGGAGTGTCGGAGACGCCTTTGTGGACCAGACCGTGACCGACGAGGAGGTGCTTGCCGCCATCGACGAGATCACCTGGACGGAGGAGGAAGCGTGAACAACAAGAACGTTTCCCGGAGGAAGGTCCTTGTGTGGGAGCTTGTCCTCTTTCTCGCCTTAGTCCTCTTTGATCAGTGGACCAAGAGCCTTGCCGTCAGTGCCCTGAAGGGAAAGGACCCGGCGGTCATGATCCCCGGGGTCCTCGAGCTCTACTACCTCGAGAACACCGGTGCCGCCTTCTCCATGCTCGAAAATGCCCAGTGGCTCTTTGCCCTGATCGCCGTGGCAGCCGCCGTCTTCATCGCGTACCTCCTCTCAAAGATCCCCGCCAAGCGCCACTACGTGCCGCTCCACCTGTGCCTCGTGTTCATCGCGGCGGGGGCTGTCGGAAACCTGATTGACCGGCTGATGCTCCACTACGTGCGGGACTTCATCTACTTCGTGATCATCAACTTCCCGGTGTTCAACGTGGCGGACATCTACGTCACGGTGGCCACCTTCTTCCTGATCCTCTCGGTGCTCTTTCTCTACCGGGAGGAGGACTTTGCCTTCTGGAAGCGGGGCGGGGCAAAGCGATGAACGAGTTTGTCGTAGAGCCCGAGTACGAGGGCGAGCGCCTGGACAAGGTCCTGCCGAAGGTGATTGACGGGTACTCAAGAAGCTACCTCTCGAGCCTTCTTCGGGACGGGGAGGTGCTCTTAAACGGCGTGAAGGTCCGCCCCTCCGCCAAGGTGAAGGAGGGGGACCACGTCTTCTTCACAATCCCGGAGAAGATCGTGCCGGACATCCTGCCGGAGGACATCCCGCTGGACATCCTCTACGAGGATGCGGACGTGCTGGTGGTCAACAAGCCCAAGGGCATGGTGGTGCACCCGGCCCCGGGACACTACAGCGGGACACTGGTCAACGCGGTGATGTACCACTGCGGGGACTCCCTCTCGGGGATCAACGGGGTGCTGCGCCCGGGCATCGTGCACCGGATTGACCGGGACACCACGGGATCCGTCATCATCTGCAAGAACGATGCCGCCCACCAGTCCATCGCGGCCCAGCTCAAGGACCACACGATCACGAGGAGGTACCTGGCGATCTGCCGGGGTGTCCTCAAGGAGGACGAGCTCACCGTCGATGCGCCCCTTGGAAGGGACCCGAAGGACCGAAAGAAGATGGCCGTGGTCCCCGGGGGAAAGCATGCGGTGACCCACGTGAAGGTTCTGCAGCGCTATCAGGACGCCACCTACATCGAGTGCCGGCTTGAGACCGGCCGCACCCACCAGATCCGGGTGCACCTTGCGCACCTTGGCCATCCGCTTCTTGGGGACACGGTCTACGGCGGCGCCAAGAACAACCCCTATCACCTGGAGGGCCAGTGCCTCCACGCCTGGATTCTCGGCTTTGTCCACCCGACCACCGGGGCGTACATCGAGACGAAGGCACCGCTCCCCGCCTACTTTCAGCACCTTCTGGACACGCTCCCCAAGGCATAAGGGGCGGGCAGGAAAAGCGAAACATATTTGTCAGAATCCCGCTGCCGGTTTCCGCACAATCTGCGGAATCCGGCAGTTTTTTGTAATCACTGTGCAAACTCCGGCATGAGACAGACTGCACAGTCTCTGACTTGTATGTCTTCTGATAAAATCTCATCAGTCAAATTTTGCCGGAGAGAAATTCTCCGGCTTTTTTGATCTTTTTCTTTCCATATCGGCTACAATGGAGAGGGGGACTTTCTGACCTGCCGGCCGGCAGCGCGGCAGGTTTTGTCCCCGCAATTCCTTGGAGGGAGGAAAAACAGAACATCATGAGCAATCAGGCTTCCTTACCAGAGCGCATCCAGCGCGCCGCATCCATTCCCCTGGGGGCTGCCGCCTTTTCCGGGGACGGAGAGCGGCCGATTCTCTATGCCAATGCGCGCTTTCTCGCCATGGCGGGATGCGAGAGCCTTCACGAACTCCAGGAGCGGACCGGGGACTCCTTCCCGCCGCTTTGTTGCCGGATCGACGGCAGGAAGGACCCGGACGAGGTCTTTTTCAAACTGGCAGGAAAGGACGCGGCGCCGCTTCGGTTTCGGGCAGCGCTCCTTCCGATTGCGGATAAGGACCTCACCGTCTACGTGCTCTATGTCAAGGAGTGTGCCCCCGCCGTGCGCCGGGTGCCGGACCTGGTGACGGGTCTCTTGGAGCCCTCTGCCTGCCGGCAGGCGGTGCTGCAGGCAAACCGGGAACAGCCGGGGAGCAGCTGGACCGTGCTGTTTTTAAGATTGCGAGCGGGAATTCTCGGCAATTCAATTGCCGAGATGAAAGCGAGCCCGCTTCCTCGGCTGCAACGCATTGCTTAGCTTACAACAAGATTTTATAAATAGATTATACACATACCGCTATATATCTGCTAAACTATAGGTATGAAAACAAACCTCGTGCATTACCGCACATGCGTGTGCAATATCAATTACCATGTGGTATGGTGCGTCAAGTACCGACAGAAGGTATTAACCCCAGAAATTGAGAAGGACCTGAAAGCTATTCTGCTTTCCGTCGCCAAGGATAAGGGGTTCACCATCCACGAATGCGAAGTCGGCACTGCTGACCATGTACATTGCTTCGTGTCTGCACCTCCGAAGCTGTCGATCACAAATCTGGTCAAATACATGAAGGGCATTTCGGGCCGCATGCTATTTGAAAGGCATCCGGAGTTAAGAAACCATTTGTGGAGAGGGCAGCTTTGGAATCATTCGTACTACGTTGAAACCGTAGGCGATGTTTCCGAAGAAACCATTCGCAAATACATTGAGCGTCAGAGCAAGGCGTATTGATTATGGCTGTCAAAAAGAAGAACAAACCAAAATCATCAAATACAGACGTCTACTACATCTGCTATAAAGACGAAATTGTCCCTACCGCCGATCAGCGCAGCTTTATTCGTTTCAATTTTGGCGCCAAACGGTGGCTCAAAAACCGCATGCTGGAAGATGACCTGTTCATGTACAACGAAATGGGGATACATCTCCATAACACTCCTGCGGATTATAAAGACCAGGAAGAGTGCCCGTGGCTGAAGCAGGCTGACTCGCTTGCACTTGCAAATGCTCAGCTCGAATATGAACAGTCGTGGACCAATTTCTACGAAGGAAGAGCCGAAATGCCTCGCTTCCATAGCAAGCACGAAGCGCAATCCTACACAACAAACGTTGTCAGCAATGGAGGACACTCCAATCTTACCTATGATGAAAGCACCGGATTGTTGAAAATTCCAAAGCTGAAAACGCTCATCAAGCTGAAGCTGCACCGCAAAATCAAAAAAGGCGGCGTTCTCAAATCAGCTACCGTCTCCATGGACCGCAATGAGAGATTTTTCGTATCACTCAAGTACGAATACAAGGAACCCAAAGCTGCTCCATCTGCAAACACGCATACTGATAACCAAGGTATCCGTGCCATCGGATTGGACATGTCATTGGAGCACTTGTATGTGGACAGCAATGGTGACACTGCAGAGTTTCCACGGTTTTATTGTCAGCAGGAAGAGAAACTTGCAAAACTTCAGCATGTGCTGTCAGGTATGAAACGCGGATCAAAGCGCTACGAGCGTCAGAAGCACAAAATCGCAAAGCTGCATGAAAAAATAGCGGCACAAAGGCGGGATTTTCTGGACAAACTGTCCTATAACCTCGCATATCATTATGACGTGATCTGCATTGAAGACCTGAACATGCATGCCATGGCACAAAGCCTTCATCTTGGCAAATCTGTTATGGATGTAGGCTGGGGCATGTTTACACGCATGCTGGAATACAAATGCAAGCGTTTTGGGCATACACTTGTCAAAATCGACCAATGGTATGCATCATCCAAAACATGCTGCCATTGCGGTGCAAAGAAAGATGATCTGGCACTAAGTGATCGTTTGTATATCTGTCCTGTCTGCGGCAATATCATCGATCGTGACTGGCAGGCAGCAATCAACATCAAAGAGGAAGGTCTGCGGCTTTATCATCAAGAGCAAGCCGCATAACCATATAGAAACATCAATCGCCGTGACTGCCCGCGAAAGCGGTGAATAGAGAAGCAACGGCGCACCAACCATCCGGTTCGGATGGGGCTAGGCCCCAGATTTCCGGCGCATCACAGCCATCTGTGTATAAGACACCGTTGAAGGCAACTCAAATGAGGTGGAAAAACCACCGAAGCCCGCAGTTTTAACTGCGGGTAGTTCACACCTCTCGGGTTTTCGCTCCTACAACGACGACTGCGGTTTTACCTCGGGGAACGATCTCCTTCGGGAGTTCGGCGCCCTCGCCCGGGAGGTCTTTGGGACCGACCTGGTAACCCGAATCTACGCGGACCAGTTCGCGGTCTTCTACGAGGGGGAGGACATCGCGGAGAAGGTCACCCAGCTCCACCGGCAGGCCCTGCAGCTGCGCAAAAATTTCTCCGTCTGGATGAACGCCGGCGCCTACTTCGCCGGGACCCTCTCGGCGTCCACCTACAGCTTTGCGGTGGACTATGCCAAGGCCGCCTGCGACCTGATCCCGGACGATGGGCGGCAGTACTTCAAGATCTACACCGATGAGCTTCGGCGGAGCCTCGCAAGGCGCCGCTACATCACCACCCACGTGGACGAGGCGATCGAGCGGGGCTGGCTTAGGCTGTACTTTCAGCCCATCGTGCGGGCCCTGACCGGGCACGTCGCGGGATTTGAGGCGCTGGCCAGATGGGTCGACCCGACCTTTGGCATGATCTCCCCGGGGGAGTTTGTGCCTGCCCTCGAGCAGAAGAACCTCTCCTGGAAGCTCGCCCTGTTTGTCATCGAGGAGACTGCCGCCACCGTCAGCCGCATGCTGCAGAGCGGGCAGACCACCGTGCCGATCTCCTTCAACCTCTCCCCGCGGGACTTCGACGCCATCGATCCCTTTGAGGAGCTGGAGCAGGTGATGACCCGCTACCGGGTGCCCCGGGACAAGATCTGCATCGAGATCACCGAGTCCACGGCGATGCAGCACCCGGACCGGATCCGGCGCGTCATCGGCCAGTTCCACGACGCGGGCTATCAGGTCTGGATGGACGACTTCGGCTCCGCCTACTCCTCCCTGAACGCGCTGAAGGACTTCGACTTCGACGTGATCAAGCTGGACATGGTCTTCATGCAGAACCTCTCCGCCAAGTCCAAGCGGATCATCGAGAGCTGCATCCACATGGCCGACGAGATCGGTGTCCGCACCCTCTGCGAGGGGGCGGAGCGAAAGGACCAGGCGGACTTTCTGCGAAGCTGCGGCTGCGGAAGGATCCAGGGCTACTACTACAGCAGACCACTCCCCCTTTGCGACATCCGGACCGGCATCGCGACGGGGCGGTTTGTCCTGGAGCACCCCGCGGAGGCGGCGCTCTACGACGCCCTGCAGGGCACCATGCCGGAGCAGGGGAGTCCCTTCGGGATCTTTTCCCGAAAGGACGGGGCGCTTCGCCCGCTGTCCCTCTCGGCGCGCTTTGCAAGACAGGCGAAAAAGCTCGGCTGGAAGAACCCGGCGCGGCTCCTGCCGCTCTCGGGGTCGGAGTCTGCCTTTTCTAGGCGGATCCTCGAGGCCGCAGAGCTCTCCCAGAACAACAAGGCCCCCGAGGAACTGACCTTCTTTGGGGGCGGCCGGTGCGTGCTGCTTGGCACCACCTTTCTGGGACAGGCGGACGGGGAGTCCCTCATCCTGATTCGGCTCCAGGATCTGCCAAGACGGGGCACCGCCTCCCAGGAGACCGCAAGGGATCGAATGCAGGAGGCCCTGCTCTCCATCTGTGAGAGCTTCTACCGGGTGCTGCCCGAGCAGAACCGCATCGAGGTCATCAAAAGCGGCGCCCCCGGGGAGCTCCCGGGCGCAACGCTTCCCCTCTCGGAGGAGATGTTCGGCGCGCGGCTCTTCTGGCAGGACCGGGCGGCGTTTGCAGACTTTTTCTCAAGGGATTCCCTCTATCCCGCACTGGCAGCAGAAAAGGGGCCGGTGGCCGGCACCTTCCGGTTCCTCTCTCCGGACGGGACGCTCTCGAAAAAGACGATCCTCGTGCTGCACTCCGAGGAGCTCCCGGTGCGGGAGTTCTTCCTTGCCCTCGTCCCCGCCATCCGGGAAGAAGCTCCGGCCAAGGAAGAAACCGCGCGTGCTGGCACAAAGGAGGCAGCGCTTCTTGCGGCCCTCCTTGGCCCCTCCGGGGCGTCCTGCTACTGGGCAGACGGGGCGGGTCGGATTCTCGGCGCCTCCTTGGCCTTCCTCGCCAGGGTCGGAAAGACCGAAAAGGAGCTCATCGGCACAAGGCAGGATAACCTCCCCGTCCTCTCCGAGGACGGGGCACTGGAAAAGGCCGGAAAGCGGGTCCTGTCGGGACAGGTCCCTGCGGCCCGGGTCCCGGTGGAGCTCCTGCGGGCGGGCCTGCCCGTCCCCGCAAGCGCTGCGGTTCTCTTTTTGCCCGGCAGGGCGGGAGAGAGCGCCGGCACCCTGACCCTTCTCGAGGAGAACAATGCGCCGCGCCCTGCCAGCATCCCCCAGACCCGGGTGGAGGGCGCAGGGAGCTTCTTTACCGGGATCGAGGCCATGGAGTCCCGCTACCGGCGGGATGGGAGAGACTACTGCGTCGGGGTCTTTCTCCTCGGCAGCTACTGGAAGATCCGCGCCTCCTTCGGGCAGGCCTCCGCGGAGGCGCTGGCAGAGCGGGCAGGTGCCCTGCTTGCTGCCGCCGTCCCCGGCACCTGCCTGGTGCGCAGAATCAGCAGCGACAGCTTTTATCTTCTCGAGGAGAGCAGCGATGTGCCCCGGCTTGGCAGCATCCTGGAGGGCGTCTCCGGCAAGCTCCTCGGGGTATCCCGGTACGGGGCCTTTCAGGGCGGCGTGATCTGCCGCTTTGGGTGCGCGGCAAGGCAGGAGAGCGCCAATTACTTCCGAACCCTCGAGCTTGCGGCCTCCCGCGCCTCGCTCCCCGGGATCTCCTACAGTACCCAGGCGCAGCGCCACGTCAACGCCGAACTCACGGCAAGCCCTGCGGAGGAGCCGCTTGTCCTTACCGGGGAGCAGTTCCGCTCCCGGCAGTCGGTGCTGCGGCGGGTCTTTGACATCGTCCGGACCGTGGATCCCAGAACGCGCAAGGTCCTCGTGTACGCGAAGGACGGCCGCCATGAGGAGGAGGGCCAGAGCTGCTACGACTTCTGGCAGCAGGGCCAGGCCTGCATCAACTGCATCTCCTCCAAGGCCTACCAGGAGAAGACGTCCCTGGCAAAGCTCGAGTTTCTCAACACCTCGATGTTTGTCGTGATCTCCCGCTACCTGGAGGTGGACGGGCGGGGTCTCGTGCTCGAGCTCATCAAGCAGCTGACCGCCTAGAGCTATCTGGACCAGAACGAGCACGAAGTGCTCCTGCGCGCCCTGACCGCAAGCCGCAACTTCCTCTACGAGGACACCCTGACGGGCGCCCACAACCAGCGCTACTACGAGGAGCTCCTCTCCGGGCAGACGGCCTGCGCCGCGGCCCTGATCGAACTCACCAACCGGCACGAGATCGCGGACAAGTACGGCCCGGAGGCGACAGAGGAGGCCCTGACCCGGGAGATCGGCGCGGCGCTCTCCTGCGTGCGCTCCGACGACCTGGTGGTGCCGGGGGACGGTTTCCTTCTCCTCACCTTCACCTCGATCCTGCCGGAGACCTTCCGCCCGCGGCTCCTGCTCTTACACCGGAGCATCCGGGACGCCTCCTCGGACCGCTTCCCGGCGCTATCCCTGTGCCCGGCGATCGGCGGCGTCTGCCAAAAGGACAAGGTGAGCCGCCTCGTCGCCAGGGCAAAGGAGGCTCTTGCCATGGCAAAAGAGCAGGATCCTGCGGTCTGTGTCCTGGAGGAGTCTGCGAATTAGCCAAGTAAACTCAGTTTTTTGGTAAAATTTTCGTGCACTATCTACAAAGGCTTTTGCATTTTCCGGAGAAAACAGTATAATAGGGGTACAGCAGATCTCCCCGGCAGGTCCATCCGGGGAACAGAAGGAGGCCGTATGAACACACTGATTACCATAGGACGTCAATTTGGCTCCGGCGGACGAGAGATCGGAGAGAAGGTCGCCGCACATTACGGGATTCCCTACTACGATAAGGAACTGATCACCAAGGCGGCAGCCAATTCCGAGTTCTGCAAGGAGATGATCCAGCAGCACGACGAGGCGCCCACCAATTCCTTCCTCTACAACCTGGTCATGGACACCTATTCCTTTGGCTACAATGCCTCCAATTTCGTGGACATGCCCATCAGTCAGAAGGTATTCCTGGCGCAGTTTGACACGATCAAGCAGCTGGCCAAGGAGGGCCCTGTGGTCTTCATCGGCCGCTGTGCCGACAGCGCCCTGCAGGATTTCCCGAATGTCATCAACCTGTTTATCTACGCGGATGACAGCTATCGGATCCACGAGATCATGCACCGGTACCCGGACATCACCACCGAGCAGAAGGCCCGGGACTTCATGAACAAGAAGGACCGCCAGCGCCAGAGCTACTACAACTACTACTCCAGCAAGAAGTGGGGCGCGGCGAACACCTATGACGCCTGCCTGAGCACGAGCCTTCTGGGCATGGACGGCACGGCGGAGTTGATCATCCAGCTGATCGACGACTTCGAGAAAAAGAGAAGCCTGAAATAAGCGCCGCATGTCGCGCCGGGGCGGGATCTGCCCCCTGCCGCACGTCATTGCAGCTTGCACGGGCACAGAGTCCATCGTATGATGGTCCCTGTGTCCGTTTGTGTTGGGAAGAAATCAGGAGTGAACGATGGATAAAAAAGCAGCAGCAGAAGTGAGAAAACAGCTGACAAGAGAGCACTGTGCGATCGACAGGATCACCGGCGTCTTTGTGGACGAGGACGGGAGCGTCATCGCCGACCTCAAGGTGACGTTTGGGGCCCTGCAGGATGAGGAGCTCGAGAAGTACTGTGAGATCTTCAAGAAGGTCCTCTCGGGAAAGTTCGGCCGCAACCTCTTCAACCTCTCCTTCCCGCTGCAGGAGGAGGAGACCGGCGGCAAGCAGTGGGAATGGTATCAGCTCCTGCGCTCTGGCCTTGACAACGAGGAGGTGGCAAAGGAGTTTCTCGGCAAGATCCAGGAGAACTACAACCAGGCGGGGCGGCATCTGATCCTGCTCGCCCACGGCGCCTACGACATCCCGGGCAGGGCCTCGGACGGCACCGAGATGGAGGATGCCAGCGACGACGTCTACCAGTTCCTGGTGGCCGCGATCTGTCCCGTGGTGGAGGTGAAGGAGGGTCTCTGCTATGACGCGGAGACCATGACCTTCCTCAACAAGAGATCGGACCTCGGCGTCCAGCTCCCCGTGCAGGGCTTTTTGTTCCCCGCCTACAACGACAGGACGCCGGACATCCACGAGCTTTTGTACTACACGAAGAAGGAGGACGAGCGCCACGAGGAGCTTCTGGACGGCCTTGTGGGCGAGGCCGTGGAGGTCCCCGAGGGGGAGAAGGCCCAGAAGGAGCTCTTCACCCAGGTGGTGGAGCAGACCCTCGGGAGAAGCTGCGATTTTGAGAACGTCAAGGCCGTCAACGAGAGCCTGAACCAGATGATCAAGCAGGACGCGGACGAGGGCGGTGAGGAGGCAGGCGATGCCCCCCTCGAACTCGGAAAGACCGAAATTCGGCGGGTCCTCGAAAACAGCGGCGCCCCGCAGGAGGCCATGGCCCACTTCGAGGAGCACTACGACGAGATCATCGGAGAGGGCAAGACGCTCAGCGCCGAGAACATCGCGGCGGGCTCGACAATCCAGCTCAAGTCCCCCTCGATCAAGATCCAGGTCAAGAGCGAGATGAGCTCTCTCATCTCGACCCGGCTGATCGACGGCCAGGAGTACATCTGCATCCCGGTGCAGGACGACATCGAATTGAACGGCGTGCGGCTTCTGACCACGAAGCTCGGGGACGGCACCGAGGATCCGGACTCGGCCCCCTTTGACGAGGGCGATGCGCCAAAGGCGGATCTTCGCCTGAACCTGTAAGACGGAGGGGAACATGGAACGGCCAAAGATCTACTTTGCGGGATCGATCCGGGGCGGGCGGGATGACGCCGCCCTCTACCGGGAGATCATCGCGCGGTGCAATGCGGTGGGGGAGGTCCTCACCGAGCACGTGGGGGACCTCTCCAAGTCCTCCCTGGAGGGAACTACGGGGAGCGATGCCGCGATCTACGAGGACGACACGAGAAAGCTTGTCGCCGCGGACCTTGTGATCGCCGAGGCGACCTGCCCCTCCCTGGGGGTGGGGTATGAGCTCGCCTTCGCGGAGGCGCACGGGGTCCCCTGCCACGTCTTCTACGACAAAAGCAGAGCTCATCTCTCCGCCATGATCCAGGGGGATCCCTACTTCCACGTGATCCCCTATGAGACGAAAGAGGCGCTCTTTGCGGCGCTGGCGTGTGTACTGGGAGGAGCATCATGAAGCACGCGCTGACCCTCCTTTCCCGGCAGGTAAAAGCCTCCGGCTCGATCGTGGACCTCTGCGAGGACCGGGTCCTTCTCCCCGATGGGAAGGTGGAATCCTGGGACTTTGTCCACCACAAGAAGGGGTGCGGCGCCGCCGTGGTGCCGGTCCTTCCGGACGGGCGGATCCTCCTCGTCACACAGTTTCGCCCAGCGGTGGGAGAGGAGATGCTCGAGCTCCCGGCAGGCGGAAAAGATCCCGCCGATGCCTCTTTATTGGAGACCGCAAGGCGGGAGCTTCTCGAGGAGACCGGGTACACCGCGGATGCCTTTTACTTTCTCTGCAGGGCCCGGACTGCCGTTGCCTGGTGCAACGAGTACACCGAGGTATACCTTGCCAGGGACATCCGGAAGGTCCAGGCTCCGCACCTCGACGAGGCAGAGGACATCCGCCGGGATTTTTATGCGAAAGAGGAGCTCCTGTCCCGGATTCAGTCGGGGGCCCTCACCGACGCGAAGACCATCGCCGGCCTCTGCGCTTACTTTTCGATGATGTGAGACAGGCGGCACGCGAAGAAGTTTTCTTAGCGTGCCGTTTGCGCTTTTGCCGCAACGGGCGGGGAGTGAGGTGATCTTCAGATATTTATAAACAATTCGTAAAGTTTATAAACAGAGAAGAAAACCTGTATAAAAATCCGGTAGGAATTTCAGCGTAATGCCGCTATCTTTTGGCAACCCCATGTTTTATGATACGTATGACGAAAGCAGTGCGATTCTGCAGGCGCATTTTCGTCAGAATTTACAAAATGTTTCCTTATGCAGAAGGAGGGTTTCCAAATGATTAGGATCTGCGCGTAAATGAAACAGATCTTAATCCCCCAGCGGAGCTGGGGGAGTGACAGAAGCCCGTGGCGGCAAGCGGAGTAACAAAAAACAGCCTCCGCTGTACAATGAAGTAGGTCTAGCAAACCACTTCAAGACAGCGGAGGCGCCCATGGACGATTTGAGTTTAGCACACAGTCGATATAACTGCACATATCATATAGTGTTCATTCCGAAGTATAGACGAAAAGTAATGTTCGGGGAGCTGCGGAAGGAAATAGGCGAAATTATAGGGAAGGTCTGCAAGATGGAAGGAGTCACGATTATCAAAGCGGCCACCTTGCCTGATCATGTACATATGTATGTGTCGATCCCACCGAAAATGAGTGTGGCAAAGGTAGTTGGCCGCATCAAAGGAAAAAGTTCTCTCATGATCTTCGACAAGCATCCAGAATATCGCCAAAGATACGACAGACATTTCTGGGCAAGAGGCTACTATTGCGAAACGGTGGGAAATGTCAATGAAGAGACAATCAAGAAGTATATTGCAGAACAGTACGAAAGGGATCGACTGGAAGGAGATCCCGAAAAGTAGTCAAAAAGGGAGCCGCCTTTAGGCGGCCACCAGTAATGTAAGAACGGTTTGCTAGACCGCCTTTAGGCGGAAACGCACCGGTAAGCCCCGGAGGGGCGAACACAGACCACCAGCAAAGCTGGTGGTACTGATTAAATTAAGCAATATATTGCGATTTCATCTCCCATTTCGTATTATGGGTGCATGAGCGATGAAGATATCCTTAAAAAGCGAATAACCGGTGTCATGTCCCTCCTTAATGAGAAGCAGAGGAGGCAGTATCTTGCCTATGAAGCTGAGTCCCTCGGACGCGGTGGCATTTCAAAAGTCAGCCAATTATCAGGTGCGAACAGGAATACGATTGCCGTTGGATTGAAGGAAATTCATTCCGGGAATCCAGAGGCTGATCGTGAAATCCAGCAGGAGGATTCCGGACGCATCCGTAAAAAGGGTGCCGGAAGAAAACCAATTACGAAATCTCAGCCGGGTATTGAAGAGGCTCTGCTGAAGCTGGTAGAGAACGACAGCTATGGCAATCCCGAGACTCCTCTTCTCTGGACATCCAAAAGTACACGGCAACTGGCTCAGGAGCTCACAGAGCAGGGATATCAGATCGGCCCTACTTCGGTCCGCGAGTTACTGGCCGTAAATGGGTACAGCCTGCAACAAAATCAGAAAAACAAGCAGGTTGGCGAGCCATCGCCGGACCGGGATGCCCAATTCAGACATATCAATGAGACCTGCTTGGCCTACATGACCAACGATGAACCAGTGATTTCCATCGACTGTAAGAAAAAGGAAAACATCGGCAATTTCAACAACAATGGTGTCGAATATGCTCCAAAAGGCACCCCTACACAGGTATTGGATCACGATTTTCCGCTGCCTGAGAAAGGCAAGGCAATTCCATATGGTGTTTATGATCTCTCACAAAACGAAGGTTTCGTAAATGTTGGTATCACCTCAGATACTGCAGAATTTGCGGTAGCCTCCATACGTATGTGGTGGGAGGAAATGGGCAAAACACGGTATCCAAATGCAACTAAACTTTATATCACAGCAGACGGTGGCGGCAGTAACGGAAGCCGTAATCGCCTGTTTAAGGTCGAATTGCAAAAGCTCGTAAACGAGATAGGTATTCCGATAGAGGTTTCCCACTTCCCACCAGGAACATCAAAATGGAACAAGATTGAGCACCGCATGTTCAGCCAGATCAGCAAAAACTGGCGCGGCAGGCCGTTGGAAACACTGGCTGTCATCATAAACCTTATAGCGAATACAACAACAGAAAAAGGTCTTGTGATCAAGTGCGGGCTTGATTCCGGTACGTACACGACTGGGATCAAGGTCACAGATGAGGAGCTGGGACAAGTGAACATCATTCGTAATGCGTTTCGGGGAGACTGGAATTATGTCATCGCTCCAGCTATTTATTCCCAGTAGAATACGCATGAGTTAATTGCGCGCAGTTTCTTAGTTTCTTAATATGTCTTGCCCTGCTGATATGCGGCTACTTTACGTATGGCAAGTTCGTCGACAACATCTTCGCACCGGATGACCGGGACACGCCCGCCGTTGCTATCAACGACGGCGTCGACTACGTGGTCATGCCCCAGTGGAAGCTGTTCCTGGTCGAGCTGCTGAACATCGCAGGCCTGGGCCCGATCTTCGGCGCCATGCAGGGTGCTCTGTGGGGACCCGCGGTCTTTCTGTGGATCACCTTCGGCACGATCTTTGCCGGCGGTGTGCATGACTATATGTCCGGTATGCTCTCTGAGCGTCACCGCGGCGTCTCCATCGCCGAGGTCACCGGTATGTATCTGGGCAACACGATGAAGGCCGTCATGCGTGTCTTCTCCGTGGTCCTGCTGATCATGGTCGGCACCGTGTTCGCGGTCGGCCCTGCAGGCCTGATCGTCAAGCTGATTGATCCGAACAAGACCGGCAACGGCGGCATCTTCTCCGCCACCACGACCTGGCTCACGATCATCCTGATCTACTATTTCATCGCCACCTTCGTCTCCATCGACAAGATCATCGGTAAGATCTACCCGATCTTCGGTTTCTGCCTGATCGCCATGGCAGTCGGTGTCGCCATCGGCCTGCCGGTCCACGGCTATCAGACCCCTGAGATCTGGTCCCATCTCTACAACATGCATCCGTCGGGAACCCCGATGTGGAGCTTCATGTTCATCACCGTCGCCTGCGGTGCTATTTCCGGATTCCATTCCACCCAGGCGCCTCTGATGGCACGGTGCTTAAAGAGTGAGCGCCAGGGCCACTTCGTCTTCTACGGCGCCATGGTGGCTGAAGGCATCATCGCCCTGGTCTGGGCTGCTGCAGGATGCTCCATCTACGAGGTCACCAACGGCCTGAACACCGGCCTTGCCGAGATCCTCGCTGACGGCCAGTCCGCCGCCATCTACGACGTCTGCATCAAGACCATGGGCAGCATCGGTGTGGCACTCGCCATGCTGGGCGTTATCGCCTGCCCCATCACCTCTGGTGATACCGCATTCCGTTCCGCAAGACTGACCATCGCCGACTGGGCGAAGATCGATCAGGGCAAGCCCGTAAACCGCTTAAAGCTCTGCGTCCCGGTGCTGGGCGTCGGCGCGTTCCTCGGCTTCGGCAACACTCTGGGCTTCCTTTCCTACACGGTCATCTGGAGATACTTCTCCTGGACCAACCAGACCCTCGCTATGATCGTTCTCTGGTCCGGTGCGATGTATCTGGCACGTGAGAAGAAGAACTTCTGGGTCTGCGCCATCCCCGCAGCCTTCATGAGTGCGGTCTCCTCGACCTACTTCATGATGGCTCCCGAGTGCCTGGGCGCCATCCCGGCTTTGACGAACAACACCACCGTCGCTTACCCCGTCGGTATCATTGTCGCCATCGTGTTCTTTGGCCTGTTCTGGCGGGCAAAGAGCAGAGCTGAGAAGGCGGAGGCATAACGGACCGGCATCGCCGGAACCAACCAACACTGCTTGTTCGGCAGACCGTATTTCTGCAGAGTACGGTCTGCCCATTTTGCGTATCAGGAGGCTTTTTACCATGATCTTTGCACCAAAACGCGTGGGGAATCTCACCCTGGATCCGATATCACTGAAGGAGGACCGCCGCAGCTGCGAGAAGATCGGGCCCTGCGGCCTTGGGAAGCAGGCCCTGTATCTCAACAGCTTTTTCATGGACCGGCGCTTCTACTGCGTCTGGACCGACGTGCGCCGCGTCTTCAAGCGCGTCGCGATGAGCAAGGGCGGATACACCGGAAAGGGGCTCTTTGGCTCCCTTCCCTTCCTGGTGGTGCAGCTCTCGAACGGCCGGGAGATCTCCTGCAACTTCAAGTTTGAGGAGGATGTGGACCGGCTCCTTGTCGCGGTGCAAAGGAGCCATCCGGACATCCCGATCCACTCGAAGGAGGCCGAGAAGCGCCTCGAAAAGGCAAGAAGGGAAGAGGAGGCCAGGTATTTAAAGGAACTCTCCCCCGAGGCCCAGGGGGCCGTGGACAGCCTCGGCAGGGCGCGGGACTACCTCGAGAAAAAGCCCGAGATCGGAGAGGAGCTCTCCGCCTGCGCAAAGCAAAAGCGCGCCATCGACGGCGTCAAGCGCGGGAACCTCCTGATGGCCGTCGGGATCCTTCTCGTCTCCATCGCCCTTCTGGCAGCCGGCCTGATTTTCCTCGCAAGAGGGGAGAAAAGCTGGCCCCTTTACTTTGTCCTCTTTGGCTTTGCGGGCATGCTCTTTGTCGCCGGGGCGGGGATCCTGCCCACCGGGCGGCGCAACAAGAAGACGGTGCAGCGGGACTGGGACCTTGCGCTCTCGAATGCAAAGGCGTATACCGATGCCTATCCGGACTTTCCCGTTCCGCCCCAGTACGCGCACCCGGTGGTGCTCACCCGCATGATCCGGATTCTCCGGGAGGGGCGGGCACAGACGGCAGCGGAGGCCTTTGACAAGATGAAGGAAGACTTAAAGGGGCTCGACCACACCAAGACCGTCTCCCAGGAGGAGTACGACGAGATCGTCGCCGTCAAGCCCATGTTTCGGGTGATGCAGTATCAGTAATGGCAGCAGGAGGCAGGCACCATGGATGACATCCTTACATTTTTACAGAAGGAGGGCGTGGACAATGCCCTCCTGGAAGGCGTTTCGGCATTTCGAAAGGCGCATGCGGTTCCGGAGGACCTCGCATCGAGAGTCCCCCAGGGGGGCGTCCGATACCTCGGGACAGCGGTTCTCGACAAGGCGATCGCGGCGCTTCTTTGCCGCAAGAACCTCCTCCTGGCGGGTCCCAAGGCGACCGGAAAAAATGTGCTCGCAACGACTCTCGCCGAGGCCTTCGGGCGGCCCGTCTGGAACGTCTCGTTTCACATCGGGGCGGATGCGGCCTCCCTTGTCGGCACCGACACCTACGACGGGGAGAAGGTGGTCTTCCGGCAGGGCCCGGTGACGCGCTGCGCAGCCTATGGGGGCTTCGGCATCCTCGATGAGATCAACATGGCGCGAAATGAGGCCCTGGCGGTCCTCCACTCGGCGCTGGACGACCGGCGGATCCTGGACGTTCCGGGGTATCAGCTGGTGCCCCTTGCCGAGGAGACAAGGTTTATCGCGACCATGAACTACGGCTATGCCGGGACGAGGGAGCTGAACGAGGCCCTCGCCTCCCGCTTTGTCGTCCTGGACATGCCCCTCATCACGAGGGACAACCTCCTTCGGCTCATCAAAGAGCGCTTCCCGAAATGCAAGGAGAGCGCCGCGGAGCAGTTCGCGGACCTCTTCTTTGAGCTTGAGAAGAAGGCGGAGAGCGCCGAGGTCTCCGGAAAGGCCGCGGACCTGCGGGGCCTTCTCGATGCGATCGACCTCTGCCAGAACGGCCTCACCGCCGGGGATGCCCTCGCGATGTGCATCGCAGACAAGACCTTTGACCCCTACGAGAAGAGCCTGGTGACCGATGTCATCGACGAGCGCATCGATCCCTCCTGGAAGGGGCGTGAGCTCTTTGATTAAAAAGCACACGGCGCTGGCAAGGCGCGCCGAGAACATCATCTGGAACGCGGCGGGGGACTACCACTTTGACCCGCCCTACCTCGCCTACTACGAGAACGGCACGCCGGACCCCTACTTCAACCTGGTGATCGGCCTTGCCCACAAGTGGCTGGACCTGGACCGGATTGCGGCCTTTCTGGACCAGGTGGCAAAAGGCTCCAAGGGGGACGAGCTGACGGACCTTCTCTGGCTTGGAATCGAGAACTGCGTCTATGAAAAGGAGCTGCCGCAAAGGCCCCGCCTTGTGGACCTTCGAAGGCGCAAGGCAGAGGCCTTTTTCAAAAACCGGCAGACCCTCTCCCGGCAGCAGATGATGCTGCAGTCGGTGACGGTCTACACCCAGCAGGAGGCAAGGTGGAGCAAGGTCCTCGGGAAAGCGCTGCGCCTCTCCAAACGGGAGGCAGAGCTTGCCGAGGCGCTCGCCTTCCCCGCATCCCTTGACACGGACGGTATGCTCCAAAAGATGCAGCAGATCCTCGAGGAGCGGTTTCACCTTCGCCCGGGGAGCAGTGACACTTCCCTCACTCCGGTCACCGGCCTTCGGAGAAAGATCGCGGCGGCGGTCCTTCGGCACGAGCACCAAAACACCGACACGCTCCTTGTCCGCACCGGGACCGGCGCCGGGGTGACAGAGGGGGCGGCGGTTCTCTCCCACGAGGGGGCAGGCGGCGGTATGGGCGCAGGCTCCCCCGCGGATGCGGCATACCTTGCCGGGACCCTGGGACCCCTCTGCCTTCGGGAGAAGGAGCTCGCCTCCTTAGAGCACGATCTCTGCACCGGCCCCCACACAAGGTGCCGGCTCTGGGTCAGCAAAAAAGGGCCTGCGGGAGAGACGCCCCAGGACCTCTCCGCCAAAGATGTCACGGATCTTCTGCGGGTGCAGAAGGACGCAAAGGCGCAGAACGCAAAAAACCTCGCCTTCTGGAAGGAGAACGCCATCCGGACGGCTTCCGGGGTGCGAAGGCTCTCAGCCCGGGTGGATGAGATCCTCTCCGGCACGGAGCGCGCCCTGCCGGAGCGGGCAAGGGCAGGCGTCCTCTCCCCGGAGATCGCCTACCGGCTCCCGGTGCTGCACGATCCCAACGTCTTTCTCCACACCGGAGAGGAGACCCAAAGGAGCGTGAGCCTTGACCTTCTTCTGGACGCCTCGGCATCCCGCCTTGACTGCCAAGAGGAGCTCTCCGCCCAGGCGGATGTCATCGCCAAGAGCTTTGAGAGGGCGCGGGTTCCGGTGCAGGTTTCCTGCTTTCGCTCCCTCCGGGGATATACCGCCCTGCAGATCTTAAAAGAGCGGGGCACCCGGGACACCTCCGGCATCGCCGCCTACTTTGCGGGCGGCTGGAACCGGGACGGCCTTGGCCTTCGCCTTGCGGGCCGCTTTCTTCCCAAGGAGGGGGACTTTGCGCGGCGCTTTCTCTTTGTCCTCACCGATGCCTCCCCCAACGACTCGGTGAAGATCCCGCCGGAGGGCGGCCGGGGTCCCGCCCGGGAGTACCAGGGAAATGCCGCCGTTCTCGACGCGAAGGAGGCGGTGGCAGAGCTTCGGGAGGAGGGGATTGCCGTCGGGGCGATCTTCCTCGGCCCCACCCTCTACCTCGAAAACCTGCACACGATCTATGGAAAGGAGTGCGTCCGGATCCACCGGATCGATCAGCTCGAGGAGGCGGTCAGCACCCTCCTTGCGCAGGCACTCGAAGGAGTTGAAAATGTTTGCTAATCCGTTTTCCAAGGACCTGAAAAAGGTCACGATCTACAAGACCCACGACAAGAAGGAGCGGGACCTGTTCGCCTCACGCCTTCAAAAGGCCGGCATCTGGTGCCAGACGAGGGACCAGGACATGGCCCGCAGCACTGCGAGCTTTGGCAGCAACTTTGTGGACATCCAGCAGTTCGCCGGGGACAAGGAGAAGGACAACCACTTCTACGACATCGACGTCCATGCAAAGGACGAGAAGGCCGCCAAGGACCTTCTGGGTGAGCGCTGCCGGGTGATGAACACCCAGCTCATCTGAAGAGAAAAGACGACAGAAAAGGGGCGCCCCGGCATCACCGGGACGCCTCCTTTTCGTTCCCCACAAGGAGGGAGAGAAGAAGGGAGAGGGCAGGAGAGGGATCGGTGCCGTCGTAGGCAAGAAGGACATCCGTCTCCAGGTCAGCATCCAGAACCTCCCGGCAAAAAAGCCCTGTCCCCTTTGCCATCTGGGCGGGAAGAAGCGCCGTCCCGATCCCGGCCCCGGCCAATGTGAGGGCAGTTCGGCTGTCGCCGCAGGTGCAGGCGATGTGCAGGAAGAGCCCCGCCCTCTGGAAGGCCTCCTCGACGAGGGACTGGTAGCGCCGCGAGAGGATGAGGGGGCAGGCGGCAAGCTCCTCCAGAGAGAGAGCCGCACCGCCCTGTCGTCCCATCGCGCAGAGCGATTCCCGAAAAAGGACCGTGCTGGCAAGGCCGGGGAGTGGAATCGGCGCGCGCAAGATTGCGGCGTCCAGCGCGTGCCCCGCAAGGAGCTCCCGCAGCGCAAAGGAGGAGCCGTCCTCGATCTGCAGGACAAGACCCGGATCTGCCTGCTGGAGCTTTCTCAGAACCCCCGCCATCCCCGCCACGGTGGAGGGGGCAAGCCCGAGGCGCAGGGTCTTTTCCTGCCCCGCCCGCACTGCCTCCGCCGCGGCAAGGTCCGCCAGGTGCAGGACGCCTTCCGCCCGCTTGTAGAGGACTTCCCCCGCCGGGGTCAGGGTGATCCGCCTTGCCCCGCGGACAAACAAAGGCGTCCCCAGCTCTTCCTCCAGCGTCTTCATCTGGTAGGAGAGCGGCGGCTGGGAGAGATGGAGGGTGCGGGCTGCCGCACTGATGGAGCCCGCCTCGACGATGGCGCGAAAGTACGCAAGCTGACGAAGTTCCATGATTTTCCTTTCTGGCGTGAGCTATAGAAAATTTGTGGAGCTAAGCGAGAAAAAACATATTTTTGCTATAACATCAGGTAGTGTATACTGTCGAGGAACAAAAGGAAAGGGGAAGACGAGGCATGCGTCAGCTCGACTTCGCAAAGGGAAGGATCACCGGCATCATCCTGCAGGCGGCCCTCCCGATGCTGGTGGCACAGTTTTTGAATCTCTTGTACAACATCGTGGACCGGATCTACATCGCGCGGATTCCGGAGATCGGCACGACGGCCCTGGGCGGGGTGGGCCTGTGCTTTCCCGTCATCGTGATCCTGACGGCCTTTGCAAACCTCTTTGGCAGCGGCGGCGCGCCGCTCTTTGCCATCGCCCGGGGAAAGGGGGATCGGAAGGAGGCGGAGGATGTGATGAACACCTCCTTCTTTCTCCTTGTCACCGGCGGAATTCTGCTGACCGTCTTCGGCCTTCTCATCGCGCGGCCCCTCCTCTTTGCCTTTGGGGCATCGAAGGACTCAATCGTCTACGCCCTGCCGTACCTTCGGATCTACCTGGTGGGGACGGTCTTCTCGATGACGGCCACCGGCCTCAACCCCTTCCTGAACGCCCAGGGCTATGTCCAGGCGGGGATGCTGACCGTGATGATCGGCGCCGTGGTCAACATCGTGCTGGACCCGGTGTTCATCTTTGTCTTTCACTTTGGGGTCTCGGGGGCGGCCCTTGCGACGATCCTCTCCCAGACGCTCTCTGCCTGGTTCGTGGTGCGCTCCCTCCACAGCAAGAGGGAGATGCGGCTTCGGCTCTTCTCGTTCCGGGAGGCAAGAGCCCACGTCTCCACCATGCGGGAGATCACGGGACTTGGCCTTGCCGCCTTCACGATGCAGCTCACCAACAGCCTGGTCTCCATCTGCTGCAACAACGTGCTCTCGAGAACCGGCGGTGATCTCTACGTCTCGGTCATGACCATCGTCTCCAGCGTGCGGCAGATGGTGGAGACCCCGATGTACGCCCTCACCGACGGCTCCTCCCCGGTCATCAGCTTCAACTACGGGGCCCGCCGCCCGGAGCGGGTGAAGCAGGCGCTCTTGTGCATGTTTGTGCTGTGCATGGGGTACGGCCTTATTATGTGGCTCTTTATCCTGCACGCGCCGGGGCTTTTGCTCTCCCTGTTCACCTCGGATCCCGACCTGACAAAGGACGCCATCCCCGCGATGGAGCTCTACTTTGCGGCCTTTGTGTTCATGGTCTTTCAGTACACCGGGCAGACGATGCTCAAGTCTTTGAACAAGAAGAAGCTTGCGATCTTTTTCTCCCTGCTTCGCAAGGCCTTCATCGTGGTGCCGCTGACATTTCTTCTCCCCTATGCCTTCGGCATGGGGACGGACGGCGTGTTCCTCGCAGAGCCGGTCTCCAACGTGATCGGCGGCAGCGCCTGCTTTATCACGATGCTGGCGACGATCCTGCCGGAGCTGAACCGGATGGCAAAGGAGAACGCCGCAAGGAAAGAGGAGACCAGCTATGAAAATCCAAGTAGGATTTAGCTGAAAATCATCTTTTGTTCTGTGGCAGCAAAAGGGGAACCTTAATAAGGCTCCCGCCAGGGCGCTTTTTCAAATCCACCAGGATCTCAAGTCAGAACTTACTCGAGATTGAATGCCACATCGTCAGTAAGCATCTAATGGATGATTCTGCACAGTGCCCAAGAGCATTGCAGTGAGTCCGGCCTTCAGCGATCTTTTTATCGCAGTACTGTTTAAAAGTCGTATTGTTTGTAACAACATTATCCTAAGACGAGAGAAAAAGTAGCACCATATGTATAGGCCCATATGGATGTTGCATAAATCCCGCATAATAGGTCGTATTCCTCCCGGTTCTGTTAACTTTATGTATATTTTAAGCTATACTGTATGGTGCTACGTAGGACCATTGTGGTTCTACTGCAATCCCCTGAAAAGAGGTATACAGCATGGCTTGTATCAAAATTCAGAAATTAGTGTTCAATGACGATGGCACTATACATTCTGGCAGTGCTTCCATCATCGAGACAACATACGATAGCTCAATCCGAGGCAACAGCCGAAAGAGGACACGCGAAAGGCTTGGAAAAGTCCTCTATATCAATGGCAAGCACACTTGTGGCATCTTCCTCTCCCCGACTCGTGGCGTTGTCCAATATGACTCGAAGACTGATCAATTCAGTCCTGTCGAGAGAGATGATCCAAGGATCAAGGATCCCGAACTTTTTCCGGAGCCACCAATCCACACGATATTCGGAGATTCGTATCTTGTTTTCTGCTTTTTGAAAAAATGCGGTTTGATCGACGTACTTCGGACCAGTTTTGAAAACGACACCGACTATGAAAAGGTCCTGTGCCATCTGGTACATGGAATTTGTAAGAACGGTTCACACATTGCATGTGATGATTTCTTCAAAAGGTCCTTTGCTTCATATGTGCTCCCTGATGTGCCAGTTGAACGGCTCGGTTCAGATTCTCCATATTTCGAAAAAATGGGGGACGATAAACTAAAGGTAACATTCTTTACAAATTTCATAAAATACCAGAGAAAGTCAAATCCCGACTTCGGTGTTGGATGCTATGTGGATTCCACACCATTGCCAAATGATATCAGAGATAATCCATTTAATGCCTTATGCTCTCATGGCGTGTCATCTACTTCTATCCAAACTCGCCTCATCTTGGTCTTGGATGAAAGTACCGGAATACCAGTCTGGTTCGATGTAATACCTGGCAATCTTCTGGACCTCAGTACGATCACGTTTATTATTACTAATGTAGCCGAAACATTGAACGTGCGAATTGACAGCCTTGTTTTGGATGCCGGTTATGTTTGCAAGCCTTTGATCGAGATGTTTCATCTTCCGTCAAAGACAGATTCACCGGAAGGGGGAAAGAAATGTCGAACAATGCTTGCGAGAATGCCTGCAAAAAGAGGATACCCATATAAACAGCTGTACAACGAACTGAAACGTCTGATACCAAACTCAAAATATCAGTTTGACCGTCATGGCCATACCTATTTTGGATATTGTAAAACGGTAAAGATCTTTGAGAACTATGAAAATGCATATGTATATGTAGACAAAGATAATGCTCTTGAACTCGGCCGTCAGAACAGGATGAAAGATCCTGAAGCATACGAGAAACTCAGCATGGCTGATAAAAATTGGTTTGATGTAAAGTTCGGTTACTTTGTCCTGATCGCTAATAAAAATATGACACCTGCCGATACTTTGGATTCCTATTTCGCCAGAGCCGATATCGAAACAGTTTTCAAAACAGGAAAGGAATATCTCGATATCCTGCCAATTGAAAGATGGACAGCAGAAAGGGTGAAGGGTAAGCTGTTCTCGGATATTATTGAGGAAATTGCCTTTCTGTTTTTACGCAAGGAGCTTCTCGGAGTAGGGATAGCAACTACTCGACTAATTGGGAGCACTTCATCTCTCATGTGCTTAAAAAAGCGGAATGGAGATATCGAAGTCGAAGTGCCAAACAAGAGCGTACGAGAATTCTATAAGCAACTGGATATAGAGATACCAAGCACTTTCTCGTTGAAAGCTTTCATAAATGATACAATAAAAATATCTTACTGAGTTATGGTGCTACTTTTGACACCGTCTTAGGATTATGAGCTGCATTGACCAGTGCACCCGGTCGACATACGCAGTGAGCTGGATCTTAAGTCTGGTCCGCTCTTTTACAGGTTTCATCCGGAAACGGCCGAGGTTCTTCCGGTGCATCCTATCGATGTCTTCCTGCGTCATGAACCTGTGAGGCTGGGTCATAAGAGTTTTGGCAATCATGTACGTATCAACCTTATCGGTCTTCGTCTTACGGATGTTGTTCTTACGCATCGCAGACGTCTGGATCGGATTGATGACGCAGACCTGGTAGCGTCTGGAAACGAGGAATTCAACCAGGTTATCGCCGTAGTGTGCCGTTGATTCAAGACCAATGATGAGACTGCTGCGATCGAATGAGTCGAGAGCAGAAAGCAGCCTGAAGAAGCCAGCATTGTCGTCTGTGAATTTGAATGGCTTTACGAGTACTTCACCTTCGGAAGAAATGACGGAGGCAAGGTGATTGAGTTTGGCAATGTCGATGCCAACGCAGTACAGAATGAAACCCTCCTTTCGGTTTCTCGATACTGCGGCATCCACCAACGATGATCATCGCAGACTTGATTGAAATAAGTACTCAGGAGCAGAGCTCCGGCACATCCAGCCGATAAACAATCCAGATAAAGGCAGCGGCAACACACGCCTATTGAGTAGTCAAGGTGCAGGGCAAAATCAAAAGTCCCACAGTATCTGGAAGTATTGAACCACAGCATCGAAAAGG
Source organism: Lachnospiraceae bacterium (assembly GCA_022483465.1). GTDB lineage: Bacteria > Bacillota > Clostridia > Lachnospirales > Lachnospiraceae > CAG-791. The sequence continues at coordinate 410,787 of JAKVNF010000002.1, forward strand.
AAAGGAGACGGATGATTTAGCTTCTGAAATCATCATACAAGGGGAAAGGATGAACATGGAACAAGAGAAATACAAAATAGGAGAGATGCTCCAAGCCAGGAACAAACTCGAGCAGGCAAGAAAAGCGGAGAACTTTCGGGAGCTGAACCGGCATGCCAAGAAGGGGCAGATCCTCTTTACGGGCTCCTCTTTGATGGAGCAGTTCCCGGTGGCGGAGATTGCCGCCTCCCGGGGCGTTCCCGGGATCTTCTACAACCGGGGGATCGGCGGCACCACAACGGACGATTTTCTCCGGGAGATCGACGCGGTGCTCCTCGATCTTGCCCCGAAAAAGGTCTTCTGCAACATCGGGACCAACGACATGACCACAAGAATTTACGGCGAAGGCTGGATGGCCCACCTTCTCTCGAACTATGAGAAGATCCTCAAGACCACAAGGGAGAAGCTCCCGGACACCGCCTTTTTCTGCATGGCCTACTACCCGACCTGCCCCGCCGCGGCAAAGAGCGAGTGGCAGAAGGCCCTCGTCCGGGAGAGGACAAAAGAGAACATCGCCGCCTGCAACGCAGGCGTCCAGGCTCTTGCCCGCCGGTACGGCGCGACATTTCTTGACTGCAACGCGGGGCTCACGGATGAAGCGGGAAACTGCAGGCAGGAATTTTCCATCGACAGCGTCCACATGTACGCCGAAGCCTACGAGATCGTCTTTGATAACCTGCTGCCGTATCTTTGATATCCCCCGCCGTTTGTGGTAGATATCACTTCGCTACCTGTGGTGCACCGCAGGCACCAAAAAATACAATTGAAGACAATACGTCGGGAACTGCCACCGGGTAGTTCCAAGGGACGCAGCGCTTTCCAGTAGGTCGCAAGCAGGAGAGCGCCGCGTCCCTTTTTGCATACTCGGAAAGGAGACGCAGCATGGCCTGCCAGAAAAAGACCCTTCTTCAGGAGTTTCTCTATTACAACTCGTTCAACATTCTCAGCATTATCGGCCTGTCCGTTTACATCCTCGCGGACACCTACTTCATCTCCAGCGGCGTGGGCACCACGGGGCTGACCGCCCTGAACCTGGCTCTGCCCGTCTACAGCCTGGTCAACGGCATCGGCCTCATGCTGGGGATCTGGCTCGCCATGCCGGTCACCGAGGCCCTGGTCCTTGCCCTGGGCCTGGTGTTCCTGTCCCGGCTTTCCCGGGCAGGGAACCTCATGCCCGCCCCGGACTCAATATCAGACAGCCTTACGGCTTCCTGCATTTTTCGTTTACAATACGAGCTTTGCGTCCTATGATATCTGGTAACAAAGTAAAAGTGCAGACAAGGGCGTCTGTTCCCTCCGGGGGCAGGCGCTCTTTTGCAAGTCAAAAGATCTGCCCAGAGGCATCCCGCAATCTCATCACCGAAGGGGAGAAGACGCTCACCTACACCCTGACGGGGGACCGGGTGCTGAACGCCTCCTCCGCCCGCACGGCGTTTCCTTCCCAAAGACCTTCTTCTTGCGGATGCCAGGATCGCCCCCTCCTACTGCCGCTTTCGCGGCATCGGGGAACTTGCTCTCACGGGGCCGGAGACGGGCATTTCGCGCAAGTCCTCCCTGCTCTACGAGTTTATGTTTCCAGGAAATCAATACCTCTGACAACAATCCGCCGCTTCTTTTTCGAAGAAGCGGCGGATTTCTGAGGAAGAGTGCGACACTTGCCCGCCACCTGTTCAAGGTCTTTTTGGCGCTTTCGCGGCCCCGGCCGTTTTGATACACTTGTAGCGACAGTTTATGGAAATTTTGCAATTGTGCCCTTGCAATTCTGTGCTATCCAACGTAGCATAAAGTCGTTTTTGTACGGTCGGTCATTTTTGCATCATCAACAGTCGAGGAGTGTCTATGGGAATCAAATTTACAGGACGGGAGAGGCGCAGAGCCGCGGCCTCCACCCAGACAAGTGCCCCCGCCGGCGAAGAACAGGCGCAGTCCGAACAGGAGAAGGCGCCGAAGAAGACCAACGCGGGCCTTTTGCACATCTGCGCCTTCATCGTGGACAAGCGCATGCTGTTCTTCCTGCTGTATGCGATCTGGATCATCTTTTCGGTGTTCTCCTCCAGCTGGGTCAAAGTCGACAACGCGCTCTCGGACTACCTGCCGGACTCCACCGAGACCCAGCGGGGCCTCAAGCTGATGGACCGGGAGTTCACCACCTTCGGTTCCGCCAAGATCATGGTCGCCAACATCAGCTACGATGAGGCGGACACCCTAAAGGGCGAGATCGAGGAGATGGACGGCGTCCAGTCGGTCACTTTCACCGATGCGGACGCGGACACCGAGGACTTCCAGAAGTACTACAACAACGGCTCCGCCCTCTTTGAGGTCACCTTCGACTACGACGAGGACGACGACCGGGCCCTGGAATCCCTGCAGAACGTCGAGAACTTCCTCGAGGACTACGACACCTACGTGGACACCGACATGGGAGACCAGTCGGCGGAGATCATCGAGACCGAGATCAGCAAGATCATGGTCCTCGTGGCCATCGTGGTGGTGACGGTCCTTCTGTTCACCAGCGAGTCCTTCGGCGAGATCCCGGTGCTGTGCCTGACGTTCGTGGTCTCCATGGTCATCAACCAGGGCACGAACTTCCTGTTCGGCACGATCTCCTTCGTGTCCAACTCGGTGTCGGCGATCCTGCAGCTGGCGCTGTCCGTCGACTACGCCATCATCTTCTGCAACCGCTTCAAGGAGGAGAAGCGAAACGGGTATGATCCCCGGGATGCCGCCATCGTCTCCCTCTCCAAGTCGATTCCCGAGATTCTGTCCTCCTCGCTGACGACCATCTCGGGTCTGTTCGCCATGATCTTCATGCAGTACCAGATCGGCCGCGACCTGGGCACCGTCCTCATCAAGGCCATCCTGCTCTCCCTCCTGGTGGTCTTCACGCTGATGCCCGGCCTTCTCGTCATGTTTTCTGGCCTGATGGAGCGCACCCAGCACAAGAGCTTTGTGCCGAAGATCTCCGCCATCGGCCGCTTTGCCTACCGGACCCGCAAGATCATCCCCTTTGCCTTTGCAGCGGTCTTTCTCGTCGCCGCGGTCCTCTCCCAGAAGTGCCCCTACGTGTACGGGTACTCGACGCTGACGACCCCGATCCAGAACGAGACCCAGATCGCAGACCAGATGATCGAGGACAACTTCGGCTCCGAAAACCTGGTCGCCCTCATCGTGCCCCACGGGAGCTACTCCAATGAGGCCAAGCTCATCGCCGACCTCGAGAACTGCCCCGAGGTGGACCACTGCACCGGCCTTGCCAACACGACGGCCATGGAGGACTACACGCTGACGGATGAGCTCAACCCCCGCCAGTTCTCCGAGCTCATGGACATGGACTATGAGATATGCGAGACCCTGTACACCGCCTACGCGGCGGATCAAGAGGACTACGGCCGCATTGTGGGCGGCATCTCCTCCTACAAGGTCTCCCTGATGGACATGATCGGCTTTGTCCACGACATGGTCGAGGAGGGGTATGTCACCCTCGACGATGACCTCTGGAACACGCTGGACTCCGCCTACACCCAGATCCAGAACGGCAGAAAGCAGCTGGAGTCCGACGATTATGACCGGATTCTGGTGTACCTCACACTCCCCGAGGAGTCGGAGGAGACCTTCACCTTCCTCGACACCATGCACACGATGGCGGACAAGTACTACCCGGACGACACGGACAAGATCCTGACCGTCGGCGACTCCACCTCCGAGCGGGATCTGCAGAGCTCCTTTGAGCGGGACAACATCGTGGTCTCCGTGGTCTCCATCCTGTTCGTCCTGGTGATCCTGCTGTTTACCTTCAAGAGCGCGGGCCTTCCGGTGCTGCAGATCATGGTCATCGAGGGCTCCATCTTCCTGAACTTCTCGTACCCGACGATCACGAAGTCGAACCTGTTCTTCATGAGCTACCTGATCGTGTCCTCCATTCAGATGGGCGCGAACATCGACTACGCTATCGTCATCTCCTCGCGCTACCAGGAGCTACGGGCGACCATGGACCGCAAGAGCGCCATCACGGAGGCGCTGAACTTCGCCTTCCCGACGATCATCACCTCGGGATCCATGATGATCCTGGCCGGCGTGTTCATCGGCCAGATGACCTCCGACCCCTGCATCGCCAGTATCGGCCAGTGCCTTGGCCGCGGCACCACGATCTCGGTCTTCCTGGTCATGTTTGTCCTGCCCCAGCTTCTGTGCGCAGGCGACAAGGTCATCCAGTACACGACCTTTGACATCGAGCGTCCGATTCGGCAGAAGAAGGAGTCGGGCCTCGTGTACCTCAACGGCAACATCCGCGGCACCATCAACGGCACCATCGTGGGCCAGGTCCATGCGATGGTCCGCGGCGATGTCACGGCCGTCGTGATCTCCGGCTCCATGGAGCGGGCCGATGGTGCGTCGGACTACGGGCCAGATGCCGATCCCTCCCGCATGATTGAGGGCGAGGTGACAGAGCCCGAAAAGACGGAGAATACCGGGTCTGAAAAAGCCGAAGAAGCTACTACAGAAGAGACCGGAGGCGAAACGCCCCCGGATGCCGAGAAACCCCAGGACACCGACGAGAAAGGAGGCAGGGAATGAAGCGCAAAACCTATACCAGAATTCTGATTGCCGTCATGACTGCCCAGACGCTCGCCGGGACCATCCCGGCGCCGGTTCTGGCCGCCGCCAGCAGTGATCCCGCCGCCATCGTGGACAGCGCGGCATCCGCCCTGGCCGCCGCGGTCAGCGACTCCAAGAACGCGGACAAGGCCTCCGAGGCGGCAGAGGAGGGGAGTACCTCCAACACCGAGGAGGCAGAGAAGGTCACCACGATCCACATCCAGACGGAGGCGGACCTGCGGGAGGCGGCGAAAGCCTGCAGCCTCGACACCTACTCCCTGGACAAGCTCTACATGCTCGACAACGACATCGCCCTCACCGACGGGGACCTCCAGTTTGCCTCCTTCGGCGGCACCTTTGACGGCCAGGGCCACAAGATCACAGGCCTGCACCTGACCGGCAAGCGCGCAAGCGCCGGGCTCTTCCACAAGATCCAGGAGGGAGGCGTCGTCAAGAACCTCTCCGTCTCCGGCACGGTCTCCGTGACCGGGACCCAGGAGAACACCGGCGGCATCGCCGGCGTCAACGCCGGTACGATCCGCGGCTGCACCTTCACCGGCACGGTGAAGGGAAAGAACCGGGTGGGCGGCATCGCCGGCTCCAACACCACCACCGGCATCCTGGACAACTGCTCCTCCAAGGGAGAGCTCCAGGGCAAGACCGCCAGCGGCGGCCTTGTGGGCAACAACGCCGGCATCATCAAGAACTCGACCTCCCAGATGAAGGTCAACGTCCAGTACTCGGATACCACCACGTCCATCGAGGACGTCAGCAACACCCTCGAGAACATCCTGATGACCGGGGACGTGAACTCCACGGAGAATCTCTCCGCGGTCACCGACACGGGCGGCATCGCCGGCTTCAACTCCGGCCAGATCCTGTACTGTGAGAACTCCGGCACCATCGGCTACGAGCACGTGGGCTACAACACCGGCGGCATCGCCGGCCGCTCCTCGGGTCTCGTGCGAGGCTGCGCCAACAGCGGCTCCATCCTGGGAAGAAAGGACGTGGGCGGCATCATCGGCCAGCAGCAGCCCTACCTCGCCGTGGAGTTTGCCGAGGACGACCTGAAGAAGATCTCCGACGATCTGGATGACCTCTCGGATCTCTCCGACAGCCTCTTAAACGAGGTCAGCGGACTCTCCGACACGGCCTCAAACTCCGCCTCGAACCTGACCTCCCTGACAAGGGACGCCAGGAACAACCTGCAGACCATCACGGACCAGGCCCAGACAGACGTCAACAACGCGGCCAATGACCTGGGCGTTGCGCAGAACACCCTGAAGAATGTCAACGGCCTTGCCTCCTCCCTCTCGAGCCAGGCGGCGTCCTATGCCGGCACCCTGACAAGCTCCCTGCAGGCCACGGAGCAGGCTTTCAACGCGGCGGTGGCAAATGCCACGCTCACCGCGAGCGAGCGGGACAGCCTCAAGAAGGCCTATCAGAACGTAAAGTCCGCAACGGCCTCTCTCTCCTCGGCGGCCTCGGCCCTCACATCCGCGGCCAAGAGCTCCTCGGACACTGTGACCGGCCGGGCCAAGAGCCTTGCCAGCGCCATCGAGGACCTGCAGAGCGCCTCCAACACCGTGATCCAGGACTACCAGGACCTGCAGAACAAGGTAAAGGATCTGCTGAACACCGACCTCTCTGACTTAGAGAACCAGTCCCAGTCCGCAAAGGACAATGCCGAGAGCGCGGCCTTTGCGGTTTCCAGCGCCATCGAAGACGCAGCTTCCAACGAGAGCAGCACCGAGAGTCCAGCAGAGGACGCCTCCACAGAGGAGGAGGCCTCTGACGCAGCTTCCTCCGAGGATTCTTCAAGCACGGCTTCCTCCTCAGAGGATGCGGAGGCAGCTGACACTGCATCCTCTGTATCTTCCGATGCCGCCCCGGCAGAGAGCGGGGATGTCGCCGAGGACCTCGCCTCTGCGGTGGAGGGCCTCCAGGACAACGTGTCCGATCCAGCCAAGGCCCTGCAGAACGCGGTGGACAACGCCGCCAACAATGCCGGGAGCTCGGCCCAGGATGGCCTCTCAACTCTCCAGGATGAGGTGAACCAGTTCCTCTCCCAGGACGGTGGCCTCTCTGACGATGCCATAAACAAGATCCGGGACCAGATCAACGGCACCGGCCTGGACGAGGACACCAAGAAACAGCTTTTGGACCAGCTCGATGCGGCCTCCGCCGGCCTCGACGACCTGAAAAAGGGCAGTGAGACCGTGAAGTCCGCGATCTCGGGCATCGAGAGCGATGCCTCCACCCTGGGGGACAACAGCGCGGTGATCCGCACCCAGGTCCAGAAGATGCTGGATGATTTCGACACGATCCGCACGAACATCGACAGCATCGCCTCGACATTGGATAACTACGCGGACCGGATTCCGGACTACGCCAATTCCGAGCTGAAGGCCCAGGTGAATGCCCTGGTGAACATCCTGGCAAACGCCCCGGACTTTGACAGCACGATTCAGGAGATCCTGACGGCTCTCGACGGCATCAGCTTCTCCTTTGACGGGGTCTCCTCCGCGGTCTCCCAGGCATCCGGGAGCCTCTACAGCGATCTGGACGCCATCCTCTCCGAGATCGACAGCCTCAACAGCAGCGTCACCTCGACCACGGATGCCTCGGTCGCCACGATGAAGCAGATCAACACCAAGTCCCGGGAGATCGCGGACATCCTGGAGGATCTGTATGACCGGGCGGTGAACGGGAGCGACCAGTCGGACAACATCACGGACACCTCCGACATCAGCGATGCCGACCTGGAGCAGTATACGACGGGCCGCACCAGCGCCTGCACGAACACCGGCACCATCGACGCGGACAACAACGTGGGCGGCATCGTCGGCACCATGGGCGTCGAGTACGACCTGGACCCGGAGCAGGACATCCAGACGGTGGGGAGCGACTCCATCGACTACAGCTTCCTCGCCCGGGCCATCGTGGACAACTGCACGAACCTGGGTGAGGTGACCGGAAGGAACAACTACACCGGCGGCGTTGCCGGCCAGGTTTCCATCGGCCTTATCACCGAGAGCGGCAGCTCCGGCGCCGTCAGCGGCACCGACTACGTGGGCGGCACCGCCGGCTACAGCATCGGCACGATCCGGAACTCCTACGCCAAGTGCGACGCAAGCGGCGGAAAATATGTGGGCGGCATCGCGGGCTACGCGACCACCCTCACCGACTGCACCTCCATGGTCAACGTGCTGGATTCCACCCAGTACGTGGGCGCCATCGCGGGGTCGGTCCGGGAGCTCGACAAGGACAAGATCTCCGGCAACGTGTTCGTCTCGGATACGCTCCAGGGCATCGACGGCGTCAGCTACACCGGCATCGCCGAGCCCGTCACCTATGAGGAGGTCATGTCCCAGTCCACGGTACCGAAGGCCTTCCGCCAGATGGTCCTGACCTTCCGGGCGGACGATGAGCTCATCCGGAGCGTTCGGGTCTCCTACGGCGGGAGCCTGCAGGCCAACCAGATCCCGGACATCCCGGAGAAGGACGGCTTCTACGGCACCTGGAGCAAGACCGACTTCACCGACATCACCTCCGATGAGGTGGTGACGGCCCAGTACGAGCGGGTTGTGACGCTGCTTCCGGGCGACCGGCAGCGGGGCCACGTCACCTTCCTGTTTGCGGAGGGGAGCTTCCGGCAGGGCGACACGATGCACGTCGCGGCCGTGGATGCCGGAGACGGGGAGGCAGAGCGCTGGCAGGTGACCCTGCCGGATGACGCGAACACCAGCCACACCTTCCGGTTCCTCGCGCCCGGCAAGACCACCGACGCAAAGCTCTACCTGGTGGACGAGTCGACCGGAAAGAAGACGCTCCTTGACACCGACACGATGGGAGAGTACCTCACCTTCACGGCAGACGGCACCTCCTTCACCTTTGCCTGCGAACTTCCCACCCGCTTTGGCGGCGGACTTTTCGCAGCAGCAGGCGGCGGGGCCGCCGTCCTGGTCCTTTTGCTGCTTCTCCTTCGCAGAAGGAAAAAGCGCAGGGCAAAGGCACGGGCAGCGAAGGCAGCTGCCACTACAGAGACCGCTTCCACTTCTTCGGATGAGCCCGAAGACGCCGCGGAAGCCTCGGACGGCGAAACAGCGGAGGAGACTCCCGGCGAGTCCGCCAACAAGGCGGCGGATCCCGGGAAGGCACAAGAGCCTTCCGGAGATGCTGCAAACCCCTCCGATTCCAACGACAACGAAAACGCATGACCCGCAAGGGCACCTGTCGGCACAGCCGGCGGGTGCCCTTTTTTGGCGCAAACTGCGCAAGCTCTAGCCACCTGATGCCCCCAGGTAATGATAGGACCCGAAGACACTTGTGTTATAGTGAAGACGATTGACTAGGTATAGTCAAAAGAAGGGACGTGTTGTGGCTACTGTGTCGATGGAAGAAAGCAACTGGGATCCGGAGGAACTGCACCGGCTCTACGATGCGATGACGATCGGCGTCTGCATCGTGGACCGGACGAAAAAGGAGCGCATCCTGTTTGTGAACAAGAGAACCCTTGCGCTCTACAACTGCGGGAGTGAGGCGGCCTTTCTCGACCTGACCGGGGGCAAGTTTGCCGGCATGACGATGGAAGAGGATCTCTCGCTGGCAAGCGCCAGGGGAAGCCGGCAGAACTTCTTCACTCTGGAGGTCCAGTACCTGACAAGCTCCCACGACACCCGGGGACACGAGGCGGGGGATGCGCTGATCTGCACGATCGCCGAGATCCTGCTTCGCTTCTCGGACAAGGAACACGTCTTCCGCATGGGCGGGGACGAGTTTCTCCTCATCGAGGAGGGCATGGACGAAGCCGGGGCGCGGGACCTTGTGAAGGAGATCCAGAACGTCTGCGCCGCCCGGGGCTGCAGCATCGCCCTGGGGTATACCGTGCACACGGGGCCCCTGGACGACATCGACGCGGTGCTGCGCCGCGCCGACCAGGCGATGTACCGGGACAAGGCAAAAAGCCTCCACCGGCGAAGCACGGATCCGAAAGAATAAGACAGGACGGATGGCAAGTCCATCCGCCTTTTTTGCGCCCGCCAATTTCCCGCATGGTAAGATGGGAGGGAGGGCCGCAGAGCCGGCCCAGGAGGCTTCCCATGAAAAAATACCTATGGCTGGATCAGCTGCAGGAGGGGGAGATGCTCTACCACTACACCAAGTGTGCCGCGGCGGCCAGCATCCTGCAGTCCCGCACCCTTTATGCGACGAAGAGCAGCTTTCTGAACGACTCCAACGAGATGGGCTTCATCCTCCACGTGGCCCAGAAGGTCATCGGGGAGGTGCCGAGCAGGAAGTGGCAGAATCTCCTGCTCAAGGAGCTCACCGAGACCATGGAGGACTTTCGCCGGCACGACAACTACGTGCTCTCCCTCTCCCTGGAGGGGGACTCCATCACCCTCTGGTCCGAATTCGGGGAGGAGACGGGCTACAACCTGGCCTTTGACGGGGCAGAGCTTCTGCACTGCATCGAGGAGCACCACAGGATCGCCTGCCACGGCCGGGTCCTCTACGGGAAAAAGCAACAGGAGGAGATCCTGCGCACCCTCCTCTTCACCATTCTTCCGGGAAGGATCGGCCTTCCCTTTGCGGAGATCATGAGCCTTGCCGCCGAGGAGAAGGACACGGCCCCCTTCACCCAGCTCTGCCGGAAGTTCGGCAACGCCCTGGGGGTGTACGCCCTCTTTTTCAAGCAGGAGGAGTTCCAGGCGGAGCGGGAGTACCGCTGCGTCTTTCGGCCAAAGAGCCCAGAGGAGGTGAAGTTCCGGGTCAAGGACGGGTTCCTGCTGCCGTATCTGTCCATCCGCGTCGCGGACGAGACGATCCTCCCCGTCCGGAAGATCACCGTCGCCCCGAAAAACCACGTGGACCTTGCGAGGAAGGGGATGCTCCTCTACACGAGATCCCTTGGGTACGACACCGAGGTGGTGCTCTCGAACTTAAAGCTCCGCTACTAGACGCCGGGAGAGAAGGAATAGGAGTGATCAGATTCTGCGGTATCAGGCCTTTCCCTACCGCCCGGAAAAGCCCTTTGTCCTCTACGACGTGCCGGCAAGGCTCGACCGGGACATCCGGGACAGCTCCTGCCGCACTGGCACGATGAGCTGGAGATCGCCAGGATCTTTCAGGGGCACAACATCCACGACATCTCGGGCCATCGGTACCTGAGTAAGCCCGGGACCCTTGTCATCACCAACTGCGAGAGCGTCCACAAGATCATCCCGGTGGAGGAGGAACTCTCGGAAGGGCCGCGGCGGTCGATCATCCTGCTCGTCAGCCGGGACTTTCATACCAGGTTCTTCCCCGAGTACCCGGGGAAGATCCGGTTTTGCAGCATCCTGGAGGACGCGCCGAAGGAGATCAAAGACCTTCTCATACGTCTTGCCGCGTACAGCAAAGAGGATGCGGGGAAGCCCTATGCCCACCTTGCGGCGGAGGGGCTCTTGCTGGAGCTTCTGTTTTTGCTCTGTTCTTGCGCGGGGGAACCTGCCAAAGTTCTACCTTGCCTGCGGGACAGAGGATGTCCTCCTCGGTGTGAACCGGTCCTTCCGCGACGTTTTGAGAGAGGGCGGCGCCGACGTGGCCTATGTCGAGGAGTCCGGCGGCCATGACCGGGATTTCTGGAACCGGCAGATCCAAGAGGCCCTGGACCGGCTCCCTCTGGATGCCGCCAAGGAGGGCATCAGCAGCGGCCATGTCACAGGAAACCAAAAACTCCATACCAGCGCTTTCACCCTCCCGGTGCACCGGCACCGGGAGGGATTTTTATTCTCTTTCCCCATATGCTACAATGGTGATCTGCAGAGAATGCTCCTAAAACCTGGGGGTGCGGGATGATCATCTACAACGGGACAAAAGCACAGTTTGAGCAGGACGTGGACGCGGATGTGCTGGAGGAAAAGCTCGATGCGGCGGTCCGGGAAAAGCTCCACCGAAGGACCGGCCCCTCGGAGCTTGCCTCCTGGAAGAACTCCTCCCAGTTCATGTACCGGGTGCTGGCAAAGAGCAGCCTCCCCGCGGACGCGGGCGTTGCCCTGGAGTACAACATTCCCCAGACCGCAAAGCGCATCGACTACCTGATCACCGGGTACGGCCCGGATGAGAAGGAGAACGTCGTCATCATCGAGCTCAAGCAGTGGTCGGCCCTCTCGGCGATCCCCGGGCGGGACTGCACGGTGTGCACCTTCCTCGGCGGGAGCCTGGTGGCAACGGTCCACCCCTCCTACCAGGCCCAGTCCTACGCGGACTTTATCTACGACTACAACGTGGCGGTGCGGGAAAACCGGATCGGCCTTCACCCCTGCGCCTACCTGCACAACTACGAGCGGGCAGACCACGACGATCCCTTGGACAGCCCCCAGTACCGGGCCTATACCGACAAGGCCCCCGCCTTTACGATGCACCAGGCGCCGGCCCTTCGCGCCTACATCGAGCGGTTCATCCGGATCGGGGACCGAAAGAAGGTCCTCTACGACATCGAGAACGGGCAGATCCTCCCCTCGAAGAGCCTCCAGGACGAGCTCGCCGCGATGCTCCGGGGCAAGAAGGAGTTCACCCTGATCGACGACCAGATGGTCGCCTTTGAGGAAATCCTGGAGGCCGCAAGAAAGTGCCAGCAGGACGGGAAAAAGCGGACCCTCATCGTGGAGGGCGGGCCAGGCACCGGAAAGACCGTCATCGCGATGAACCTCCTCTCCGCCCTGACAGGAGAGGGGCAGTACGTGATCTACGCCTCCAAGAACGCAGCGCCCCGGAACGTCTACCTCGAGAAGCTGACCGCCGGGGGCTTTCGAAAGACCAGCGTCCAAAACATGTTCAAGGGCTCCGGCTCCTTTGTGGACACCCAGGAAAACGCCGTGGGCACGATCCTCTGCGATGAGGCCCACCGGCTCAATGAAAAGAGCGGCATGTACCACAACCAGGGCACAAATCAGATCTGGGAGATCATCCGCGCGGCAAAATGCAGCGTCTTCTTTCTCGACGAGTCCCAGCGGGTGACGGTCCTTGACATCGGCTCCCGGGAGGAGATCGAGAAGTGGGCCAAGAAGGAGGGGAGCGAGGTTTCTCATCTGTCCCTGTCCTCCCAGTTTCGCTGCAACGGCTCGGATGGGTACCTCGCCTTTCTCGACGACGTGCTGGAGATTCGAGAGACTGCCAATCCCACCCTTTCGGGGATCGACTACGACTTTCGGGTGGTGGACGATCCCAACACCTTGCTGGAGCTGATCTTTCAAAAGAACGATGAGGGCGGCCGAAACCGCTCCCGGATCATCGCGGGCTACTGCTGGGAGTGGCCGGCAAAGGAGAAGGCAAACCCCGACTACCCCGACATCGTGATCCAAAAGAACAACCGCGGGGAGGACATCGACTTTGGCATGAGCTGGAACTTAAGCTCCAGCTCCACCTACGCCATCGACCCCGACTCGGTGCACCAGGCGGGCTGCATCCACACGACCCAGGGCCTCGAGTTCGACTACGTGGGCGTCATCATCGGAGACGACCTCCGGTTTGAAAACGGGCATGTCATCACGGATGTCTCGAAGCGGGCAAGGTCCGACCAGTCGGTGAAGGGCCTCAAAAAGATGGCAAAGACCGATCCCGAAAAAGCCAAAAAGCTCGGGGATGCCATCGTCCGCAACACCTACCGGACGATCCTCTCCCGGGGCATGAAGGGCTGCTTTGTGTACTGCACCGACGCCGCGCTGGCAGAGCACCTCAAAGAGCGGCTCGGATAAGGAGACAAGATGGACAACAACAGCACGATCCGGGAATGCATGGACCTCGTGAAGGACTTCTGCGATGCGCGGGACTGGGAACCGTTTCACGGGCCCAAGGACCTTGCGATCGGCATCAGCACCGAGGCGGGAGAGCTCCTGGAGAACTTCCGCTTCAAGAGCGAAAACGAGTGCCGGGCTCTTATGGGGGACCCCGCCCGGAGGGAGGAGATCGAGGAGGAGCTCTCCGACGTCTTCTACTTTGTGCTTCGCTTTGCCCAGACAAACGACATCGATCTGGGCAAGGCCCTTTGCCGCAAGGTGGCAGAGGATGGGGAGAAGTACCCGGTGGAAAAGGCCCGCGGAAAAAATCTCAAGTACTCGGAATTTTGATCATTTCAGAAAGGAAGACATCATGGCGGAATTAAAGGAGAGAAAAGACTGCGATCCCAAGTATCAGTGGGATCTTACGACGCTTTATGAAAACGACAGCGCCTGGGAGAAGGACCTTGCGGCCCTGACCCCCGCCGCGGACGCGGTCGCCGCATTTCAGGGAAAGCTCAAGGATGCGAACGCGGTCCGCAGCTATTTTGACGCGGAGACCGACCTCGAGCGAAAGCTCGACAACGTCTACACCTATGCGATGCTGCGGCACGACGAGGACACCGCAAAGAACGATGCCCAGGTGCTTCTCGCAAAGGCGGGGGCGGTCTATGCCCAGATCGCGGCGAGGATCAGCTTTGCAGAGCCCGAGCTCTTATCCCTCCCGGAGGCGGAGCTTTCGCACATCGCAGAGGATCCCCTCCTTGCCCCCTACCGGTATCTGATGAAAAAGCTCGTGGAGGAGAAGACCCACGTCCTCTCCGCCGAGAGTGAGACCCTCCTTGCCTCCTTCGGCGAGGTATTCCAGAGCCCCGCTGCCACCGCTTCGAGCCTGATGGACGCGGACCTGACCTTTGACGACGCGAAAAACAGCAAGGGAGAGGCGGTGCCCGTCAACGAGTCGAACTTCATCCTCCTGGAGCAGTCCGAGGACCGGACCCTGCGGGAGAGCGCCTTCCACTCCTTCTACAAGGGCTACCGCAGCCACATCAACACCTTTGCCTCCACCTACACCGGCACCGTGAAGGCGGCGGTCACCGAGGCGAAGATCCGGCACTACGGCTCGAGCCGCGAGATGGCGATGGCCGCGGAGCGGATCCCGGTCTCCGTCTACGACAGCCTGGTGGAGACCGTGCGCCGGCACCTGCCCGCCATGTACCGGTATGTGGCCCTGCGCAAGAAGCTCCTGCACCTTCCGGAGCTCCACTACTACGATGTCTACACCCCGCTCGTTGCGAACTCCTCCCACCACTGGAGCTACGACGAGGCAAAGAAGATGGTGCTGGACGCTCTTTCGCCCCTTGGAAAGCCCTACACGGACACCGTGGCAAAGGCCTTTGAGAGCGGCTGGATCGATGTCTATCCGAACAAAAACAAGCGGGGCGGCGCCTACTCCTCCGGGACCTATGACTCCAACCCCTTCATCCTGATGAGCTACACCGGGGACTACGAGTCCGTCTCCACGATCGCCCACGAGATGGGCCACTCGATGCACACGTACCTCGCCAAGAACACACAGCCCCCGCAGTACGCGGGCTACACCCTCTTTGTCGCTGAGGTGGCCTCCACGGTGAATGAGAACCTCCTGGTGGAGAAGCTCCTCTCCGACACCACCGACCCGAAGGAGCGGCTGTTTCTGCTGAACCAGTACCTGGAGGGCTTCAAGGGGACCGTGTTCCGCCAGACCATGTTTGCGGAGTTTGAGCAGAAGGCCCACGCCCTGGCGGAGGCGGGCGGCGCCCTGACCCCTGCTGCCCTGAACGGAATCTACCGGCAGCTCGTCGCCGATTACTTCGGACCGGACCTGGTCATCGATGACGAGGTCGAGAGCGAGTGGGCGAGAATCCCCCACTTCTACCGGCCCTTCTACGTGTACAAGTACGCGACGAGTTACAGCGCCGCGGTGGCGATCGAGGAGAAGATCCGGAAAGAGCAGGACGCGGCGGCAAAGCCGTATCTCGAGTTCCTCTCCATGGGCGGCTCCGCGGATCCTCTGGACGAGCTGCGCCACGCCGGGGTCGACCTTGCCACCCCGGAGCCGGTGGAGCAGGCCCTGCAGAAGTTTGAGCGGATCCTGGACGAGGCGGAGAAGCTGGCGGAGACCCTCGCATGATTCTTTTCATCGAGGCGCTCTACAAGGAGGCGGCACCGCTGATTCAGGCGCTCTCCCTAAAGCGCGACCCCGCCTGCACGGCCTTCCAGCGGTTTGCGGGAGAGGACGTGGTGCTGTATCTTTCCGGCACCGGGGAGAGCGCTGCCGCCTGCTGCGCGGGCTTTGCCCTGGGGCGGGAGGAAAATGTGTCCCACCTCGTCAACCTCGGCGCGGCAGCAGGGCCCGCCGGCACAAAGGGGATGCTCTTTCGGATCCTCTCCCTGGAGGATTTGGGGAGCGGGAAGCGGTATTACCCGGACCTTCTCCTTGCCGCGGATCTCCCGGAGGCGGCGCTTGTCACCAGCCCCCGGCCCGTGGGAAGGGAGGAGGTGCGCTCGGCAAATGGAAACGCCCCGCGCCCCGTCCTCTTTGACATGGAGGGCGCCGCCCTCTTTGCGGCGGCGGGGCGGTTTCTTGGCCCAGAGAAGATCCACATATTTAAGTTTGTCTCCGACGATGGGACTGCGGGCGCCCTCACCCCGGCGCTTCTTTCATCACTTGCGGAAGAGGCGGCGCCAAAGGTCCTCTCGTTTATCCGGAATCTCCCAGAAGAGCGGGCAGAGACCGCGCCCCCGGTGTCGGAGGAGGAGCTGGAGGAAACGGCAGCGCTGTTTTGCTGCTCCGCCGCCATGCGGCGGCGCCTCTACCAGATCCTCCTCTGGTGCCAGCTCTCCGGAGCGGATGCCGCGGGGGAGATTGCAAAGAGGAAGGAAGCTGGAGAACTCCCCGCCAAAGACCGCAGGGAGGGAAAGAAGGTGCTCGATGCCGTGGAACGAAGCCTTATCGGGGGATGAGCCCCGGTACCTGCCCCGCTTTTCCCACCTCTACGTGGAGGAGGGGGCGATGGAAGATCCCGTGACAAAACGCCTTCTTGCGGCTTTTCCGAGGGCCCAGGTGGTCCCGATCGCCCACTACAAGGACGTCTTCAACCGAAGGCGCCAGAACATCCTCCTCCAGCACCGCTGTCAGAACCTGATCGTCGCGGGAAGGCGGGAGAAATCCGTCTTTCCCGGGGCCCCGGTCTGCCAGAGCTTTGGAAACGAGCACTTTTACTACTGCTCGAGCGTCATGAACTGCCTCTACGACTGCAGCTACTGCTATCTAAAGGGGATGTACCCCTCGGGAAATCTGGTGGTCTTCGCGGACCTGGATCGGATCTTCGCCGAGGTGGAAACGCTCCTTGCCAAGTTCCCGGTGTACCTGTGCGTCTCCTATGACACGGACCTTCTGCCTCTCGAGGGCCTTCTCGGGTATGTCAGCCGCTGGTGCGCCTTTACAAAGGACCACCCGGGGCTCTCCATCGAGATCCGCACAAAGTGCGGAAGGCAGGACCTCTTTGCCAGCCTTCCCAAATCCGAGAGGGTGATCTTTGCCTTTACCCTCTCCCCCAAAGAGGTGATCTCCTCCTACGAGCGGGGCGCGGGAAGCCTTGCGGAACGCCTTCTGGCGGCAAGGGCGGCAAAGGACGCCGGGTTTCCGATCCGGCTCTGCTTTGATCCCATGCTGGCCCTGCCGGGATGGGAGCGGGCATACGGGGAGCTCGTCGAAGAGACCGCAAAGACGATCGACCTTGCCGGTGTGCGGGACTTCTCCGTCGGGACCTTCCGGATCTCGGACCAGTACCTTGCCGCCCTGCGCCGGTGTGAACCGGGCTGCGCCCTGGTCCAGTACCCCTTTGTGACAGACCACGGGACCTGCAGCTATCCGCCCGCCCTGGCAAAGCGGATGGAAGAGTTTCTTGCGGGGGAGCTTCGATCCCGGGATCCCGAAGCAAAGATCTTTTTCTGGGAGGAGCCTGCCACATGAGAACCGTATTCTTAACCGGCGCGTCCTCCGGGATCGGGGCTGCCATCGCAGAGAGCCTCCTCGAAGCGGGGGACTGCGTCTTCGGTGTCGGGCGGGACTTTTCCGGGACAAGCCCCGATATCCTGATCAACCCAGCCTTCCACCAAATCGCCCTGGACCTTCGGGACGAGAAAGCGGTGGAAGCGTGCCTTGCGGGGCTCTTTCAGGAGGGCGTCTCCTTTGACGTTTTGATCAACTGCGCCGGGAGCGCCTGGTACGGCCTCCACGAGGGGATTGCCCCGGAGCACATCCTTGAGATGACAGAAACCGACCTTGCCGTCCCGATGGTGCTCTCCGGGATCTTCCTTCGAAGGTTCCGGCAGCAGCGCCGGGGGACGATCCTCAACATCGCCTCGGTGACCGCCGCGACTTATGAAAATCCCCATGGCGCCGCTTACGGCGCCTGCAAAGCGGGGCTCCTCTCGTTCTCCCGAAGCATTTTTGCGGAGGCGAGAAAGTGCGGGGTGAAGGTGACCTGCATCCTGCCGGACATGACGGACACCCAGCTCTACCGGAACGCGGACTTTGCCGCCTCGAAGGAGGAGGGGTGCAGTCTCACCCCGGAGGATGTTGCGGGGGCGGTGCGCCTTGTGCTCGACGCCCCGGACCATCTGTGCGTGCCGGAGGTCGTCCTGACCCCCCAGTACCACAGAATTGAAAAGAAGAAACCAAACCAGAATTGAGGTAATCATCATGAACCAGAGCGACGTATTGGAACAGGCAAAACAGCTGCGCAATGACCCGAAGGTCCACTACAACTGCGCCCAGGCGGTCTTTTGGCCCTTTGCAAGAAGGCAGGGCCTTACCGATGAGGCGGCCCTTGCGATCACCGCAAACTTCGGCGCCGGCATGCGGGCGGGCCTGACCTGCGGCGCCATCACAGGGGGCTTGATGGCCCTGGGTCTTTGCGGTGCGGGCGATCCCACGGATGCCCAGGAATTTCTCCGGAAGATGCGCGCGAACCACGAGGGGATGAGCGCATGTTCCGAGCTTCTTGCCGCCAACGCAAAGACCGGCCGCCCCAAGAAGGCCCACTGCGACGACATGGTCTACGAGGCCGTGGAGCTGGTGGACGCCATGCTCCGGGAGCGGGGGGCATGAGATGATCTCCCTGAATGACTACCTGTATGACGGCAACACGGTGCTGAAGATCCTGCACTGCTATTCCCGGGATCTGGAGCGAGTGTGCGAGCAGACGGGAAACGGCGTGGACGGGGTCCACGCGGACTTTCTCTCCGGCATGGCAAACCTCCTGGAGCACAATGACTTTCTGACCTCCCAGTCCCAAAGGATCCGGGAGTTCTACCGGCTGATGGCAAACAAATACCCGTACCTCGCCTTCACCTTCCGGGGCAGGATCAAGTCCCTGATCCGGGCGGAGGAGAAGTTCAACGGGTACGTGGTGGAGGACGCCTCCGACGTCTATGAGAGAGAGCACCGCTTCCCGGACCCGGAGGAGATCCGGAGCTTCGTGGAGCGCTTCCGGGACCTCATCGCCTATCGGATCGTGATCTCCATGCCAAAGTGCCACCTAAAGCCCGGCGAGGACCCGGAAGAGGTGGAGCTGAACTACCTGTACGAGATCGCAAACATGCTGCCGCCCTTTATGCAGGAGCGGGGCTTTACGCCGGAGGCCTCGGGCCTTGCCCAGAAGGAGCACTCACCGCTTTTGGACCCCGCCCTCTATCCCTACTACCGGGACTACATCGTCAACGGCCGGGGCACCGGCTACCGGTCCCTCCACATCTCCTTCTTCGACAACCTCTCCCAGACCTACCTGGAGCTGCAGCTGCGCACCAAGGCCATGGATGACTTCGCGGAGATCGGAGAGGCAAACCACAGCTTTTACGAGATGCAGCAGAACGAGGAGCGGGCGCGCCGGGCGCCGGTGCCGGAGGGGGCCTGCGTCTACTTCGACGAGGCCTACCAGCGGGGGCTCCTGCTCCAGGGGATCGACTTCTCCAAGGTCGACGTCAACCTGTTTCGGGCCTTCGACCGCTACCGGATCAACGACGGGTGCGGGCTTTTGCAGGGCCGGCTGATCCTGCCCTATGAGCACCTGTCCCGGTTCCAGAACGACCTGATCGACTGACAAAGATACATGCAGTTTCGACGCCTTGTGTTGATGTATCGTGCTTTGCCGGGCTCCGGATTGCAAAGCCCTTGCGCCATCAGGTAGAATAGAATACTGACTCAGACGAAACC
Source organism: Lachnospiraceae bacterium (assembly GCA_022483465.1). Classification (GTDB taxonomy): domain Bacteria; phylum Bacillota; class Clostridia; order Lachnospirales; family Lachnospiraceae; genus CAG-791. The sequence continues at coordinate 430,443 of JAKVNF010000002.1, forward strand.
GGGAAGGAAAACAAGATACGGGAGTGACATATGGATCAGAAGACATTTGACGAGGAGCAGAAGCACCTCACCCAGGTATATGAAAAGCTGACAGCGGCCGATGCCGACCTCACCGCGCGCCTGGCCGAGCTCAACGCCACCGCGGAGGCGGACAAGAAGGACATCCTCTCGAACCTGCGCCTCGACACCGCCGACGACGAGGTCCAGTACGAGACCTACGGCGAGATCGAGACCTGGAACCGCTATATCGATGACTACAACGTGCGGGCCGACGCGATGGGGGCACGGCTCAAGTCCGTGAAGGCGCTGCTCGCTTCGCCCTACTTTGCCCGGGTCACGATCCAGTTCGATCCGGAGGAGGAGCCCGAGGACTACTACATCGGCCGCGCCGCCTTCTCGGAGAACGGGTACGATCAGGTGGTGCTGGACTGGCGCAGTCCCCTGGCGGAGGTCTACTACAACCAGGACAACGGCAAGACCTACTACACCGTGGACGGCAAGAAGGTCCCCTGCGACCTGCTGCTGCGGCGGCAGTTTGACCTTGCCAAAGACGTGCTCCACGGCTACTTTGACACCCAGGTCGCCATCGAGGACCCGCTCCTTCTCGCCTCCCTCCAGAAGACGAGGACCGACAAGATGCAGTCCATCACGGCGACGATCCAGAAGGAGCAGAACGCCATCATCCGGTACCCCGATGTGCCGGTGATGCTGGTGAACGGCATCGCGGGCTCCGGAAAGACCTCGGTCCTTCTGCAGCGCATCGCCTACCTGTTCTACCATCAGAGAAAGACCCTGCGCCCGGAGAACGTGTACCTGATGACCTTAAACCCGGTGTTTCGCCAGTACATTGACAACGTGCTCCCGGACCTCGGGGAGGAGAACCCGGGCACAATGACGTGGCTGGAGTTTCTCCAGTACGTGCACAACCCGATCCCGGATCCCGGCCTTTCCACCGACGCGGCATCCCTCGAGAAGATCGACGAGGATCTTCCCGCCTTCCGCCTCGAGAAGGAGGACCTCATCTCGATCCGGCAGAAGGGGAAGACCATCCTCCACACGGATCGGATCCTGGAGGTGCTGCGGCGCCATCCGAACCTGGCAACCGGCGTCCGGCTGATCCAGGTGGCAGAGGATGAGCTCGAGGACGAGATCAAGGCGGTGCTCAAAAAGAGAAGAGAGCAGGCCGACAAGACCCAGGGAGAGGAGGCTGCCCCCGCGGATCCAAGGGACGAGAACCAGATCGAAAACGACTTTGGCGGTGCCTTCGGTATGGTGCGGAGCTTTGGCTGGCTCAACCTGACCCACATCGCACAGCGCCTCCTCGGAAAGCGGCGCATCACCTCCATCGAGTGGTTTTACCTCAAGATGGCGCTGACGGGGGAGTGCGACCGCAACGCCTCCTACGTCATGATCGACGAAGTGCAGGACTACACGAAGGCGCAGCTTCTGACCCTGGCAAAGTACTTTGTAAACGCAAGGTTTATGCTGCTTGGGGATGAGTTCCAGTCGATCCGGGACAACACCGTGACCTTTGCCGAGATCCACGATCTCTTTGACAAAGCGGGCAGGAAGGTCACAGAGCTTCCGCTTCGCACTTCCTACCGCTCCTCGCCGGAGATCACTTCGCTCTTTGCAGGCCTTTTACCCAGGGAGCAGCGGCTTTTGGCAAGTTCCGTGCAGCGCCCCGGCGTTGCACCGAAGATCACAGCCTTTGATGACCATGCCTCCTACGTGGAAGCGCTGCGGGGTGCCATCGAGGAAGCGGCAGGCCGGGATGGCCTTACCGCCGTTGTCTGCCGGGACCGCCGCACTTTCCAGAGCGTTGTGGACCTTCTCGGAAAGGATGCCATCGCGACGGTGGGCCGGGACGAGAAACTCCCGAAGCACGGCGTCTTTGCCATCGAGCTTGCCAACGCCAAGGGTCTGGAGTTCGACGGGGTGATCCTGCCGGATGCCAGCGCCAAGTACTACCCGGAGGATCTCCTGAGCCGGCACTGCCTCTATACGGCTCTCTCCCGGGCAACGACGGACCTGACGGTCCTTGCCGAGGGTGCGCTGACACCGCTTTTGAACGAGGCCACTTGACAGCGGCTCTTTTCATCTGGTATGATGCGCCCTGCAAAACCACATACCTTTAAAACCCGCTCTTTTGGGAGAGCGGGCTGTGGATTTTTCTGAGAACTTTTCGCCACACGGATTTTTCCGTGTGGCGTTTTTTTGTGGGCGGGCTCTGCCCGCAGAAAGGATGACGCCATGAATACCGACCGGCTCCGCACGCGGCGCGTGTTCCCCCTTGTGCTCTCCATGGGCATTCCCATGGCCTTTTCCATGCTGATCAATGCCCTCTACAACATCGTAGACGGCTACTTTGTGGCCAGACTCTCGGAACAGGCGATGACCGCCGTCTCCCTCGTCTTCCCGCTCCAGTACGCGGCCTCCGCGGCGGCGATCGGCACGGGCGTGGGCATCTCGGCGGCGGTCTCGTTCTTTCTCGGGGCGGGGGAGAAGGAGCGGGCAGATGATGCGGCCTCCGTGGGACTTCTCCTCTCGTTCCTGCACGGGATCCTTTTGACGATCCTCATTCCGCTTCTCGGGCGCCCGTTTCTTCTTTCCTTCACAAAGGATGAGACGGTGATCAACTACGGGACGAGGTACTTAAACCTCGTCATGTCCTGCACCCTGGCCATGCAGGTGCAGCTCGTCTACGAAAAGCTCTACCAGTCGGTGGGGAAGATGCGGACTCCCGTCATCTGCCTTGCCTTGGGATGCATCTCCAACATCATCCTCGACCCCGTCCTGATCTTCGGCCTCGGGCCCTTCCCGGAAATGGGGATCGACGGCGCGGCCCTTGCCACCGACTTTGGGACGATCCTGACCCTGGTGCTCTACCTGATTGTGAGCAGAAAGGGCCGCCTTCCCTTTGCACTCTCACCAAAGCGGGGCGCGATAAAGATCCGGCTTCTTGCCGGCAGGATCTACCGGGTGGGGATCCCCGCTGCCTGCTCCCTCCTTCTGCAGAGCATCATGGTGGCGCTCCTAAACGGGATCCTCGCCGCCTTTGGGGAGGACGGGGTGTTCGTCCTCGGCGTCTACTACAAGCTCCAGAGCTTTCTGTACCTGACCGCCTCCGGCGTCGTGCAGGGGATCCGCCCCCCGGTGTCCTACAGCTATGGGGCAGGGGATGTGAAGCGGGTCCGGGAGATCTTCAAGACGGCGAGCCTTGTGAACCTCGTCCTCATGCTGGTGGGCACGCTCCTTTGCCTGCTCGTGCCGGGACGGCTCTTTGCCCTCTTCACCAGCCGGAAGGAGGTCCTGGACCTCGGGAGCCGGGCCCTGCGGCTCATCTGCCTGGGCTTTCCGGTCTCCGCCCTCTCGGTGACCGCGGCGGGCACCCTGGAAGCCCTGGGGGAGGGCGCCTCCTCCTTTGTGATCTCGTTCCTGCGGTGCGTGGGGCTTTTGGTGCCCCTCGCCCTGGTCTTCTCTAAGATGGTCGGCATGGACGGCGTCTTTGCGGCCTTCCCGGCGGCGGAGGCGGTGGCCGCGGTGATCGCCTTTGTCCTGATCCGGCGCTCCCTCCTTTTGGCCGAGAAGCGACTTCGGCCCATGAATGCGGTATAATGTTCTGCAGCGGCAGGGAGCGCAGACGGTTTGACAAAAGAAGCATTCTGGGGAACCTATGGAAAACAGCTGAACACGCAGCAGCGGCAGGCGGTGGAGACCACCGAGGGGCCGGTGCTGCTTCTTGCTGTCCCGGGAAGCGGCAAGACCACCACGCTGGTGACAAGGCTCGGGTACCTGATCCTTGTCCGCGGCATCGCGCCGGAGCGCCTCTTGACGCTCACCTACACGGTCTCGGCGGCGGGGGACATGGCGGAGCGCTTTGCCGCAATCTTCGGGGCGGAGCTTGCAGGCAGGCTCTCTTTCCGCACGATCAACGGCATCTGCGCCGGGATCATCGCCTCCTTCGGGAAACAGATCGGGCGCCGCGCCTACACCCTGGTGACGGAGGATGCCGCCGCCATGGGTCTTCTTCGCCGGATCTACACGGATGTGGAGGAGGAGTCCCCCACGGAGGGCGACCTGCAGGAAGTCCGCACCCTCATCTCGTATGTCAAAAACCAGATGCTCGAAGGGGAGGGAATCCAGGCACTCGGGGAGGAGAACAACCTGAATCTCTCCGAGATCTACCGGCGCTACTGCGAGGCCATGCGCAGCCAAAAGTGCATGGACTACGACGACCAGATGATCTACGCGAGAATGCTCCTGTTGAAATTCCCGGACCTACTGTCGCGCTTTCAGGCAAGGTACCCGTACCTGTGCGTCGATGAGGCGCAGGACACCTCCCGGATCCAGCACGAGATCCTCCACCTCCTTGCGGGGAAGGAGCGGAACCTCTTTCTTGTAGGGGATGAGGACCAGTCGATCTACGGCTTTCGGGCAGCCTGCCCGGAGGAGCTTCTGCACTTCCAGGAGCGCTACCCCGGCGGGAAGGTCCTACTCATGGAGACAAACTTCCGGTCCAACGAAAAAATCGTCGCCGCGGCGGATGCCTTCATCCAGAAAAACACCCTGCGGCACGAAAAGCACATGAAGGCGGCAAGGCCCGCGGGGCCGGAGATCAAGTTCCTTGCCCTGCGGGCAAGGGGCGCCCAGTACACCTACCTTGCCAAGGCCGCGCAGACGCCCAAAGGAAAGACCGCGGTCCTTTGCCGTGACAACGAGTCCCTCCTTCCCCTCATCGACCTCCTACAGGCCCAGGGGACGCCCTTTACGCTGCGGCGCCCCGACACCTCCTTTTTCACCTCCCGCACGGTGACGGACATCCGAAACATCATGGCCTATGCCAAAAATCCTCGGGACACGGAGCTTTTCCGGAAGATCTATTACAAGCTCGGCACCTACCTGAACAAGCAGGCGGCCGCGGTGCTCTGCGAACAGGCAGCCAAAAAGGGAATGTCCCCGTTTGCCGCGGCAAAGGGGAGCCCCGCCCTTTCCACCTCGGTCCGCACCTCGATGGCAAAGATCGGGGCGAAGTTTCGTGAGCTCCCCCGCTGCACGGCGGTGGAGGCGCTGAACCTTGTCATGGGCTCCATGGGGTATGGGAGCTATTTAGAGCGGGCCGGCATCCGCCAGAGCAAGGTTCCGATCCTCTATCAGCTGGCGGGGCGCGCCGGGGACATGGAGGACTTTCTGGAGCGCCTCTCCTCCCTGGAGACCTACATCACCGAGAGGAGCAACCCCCGCACCGACTTTATCCTCTCCACGATCCACGCGAGCAAGGGCCTCGAGTACGACACGGTCTACCTCATCGACGCTGCCGACGGGCTCTTTCCGCAGCAGATGCCGGAGGACCCGAATCACCCAACCGGCGCCGAGAGGAGCGCCTACGAGGAGGAGCGGCGGCTCTTTTACGTCGCGGTCACGAGGGCCCGGGACAATCTCATCCTGTTTGAATTTGGAAAGCCCGCGGCGCTTCTTGCCCAGTTCAAGGAGGCAGCCGGCGTCCTTCCGCCAAAGAACAGGGAGCGTGCCTATCCCAGGACGGTAAAACCCTCCCCGCCCACTTCGAAAGAAGTGGAGGAGAGGGATGCATCCGGGTATGCGGCCTTTGCGGAGAGTCTTACTGTCGGCCTGTCGGTCATTCATGTTCGGTACGGCCCGGGCGTCGTCGTCCGGCTCGAGGGACCCCGGATCTGGATCCGGTTTGAGGAGGATGCGGTGCGCAAGTTCTCGCTCCCCGTCCTGTACCAGAAGCACCTCCTGGTGCCGGAATAAGCGATAAAAGCGCAGGACAGCGATGTCCTGCGCTTTTTACTATCCGGGAAGAACCATCGAGACCGCATTCCGCACGGGGATGGAGGTGAGGATCAGGGCGGCACTGGCAAGGATCCCCAAAGCCAGAAGGAGCCGGTTGACAAGGCCCCGGGAAGAGCAGAGGGAAAAACAGATGCCGCGCCGGATGGGATAGAAGAGCTTCTCCCGCTTTCGGTTCAAAAGGTCGATCGCCAAATGGGAGGCAAAGCCCACCGCAAAGTACGCCGCCGCATCCGGAAAGATCTGGGCGATGCAGGCCGTGAGGATCAAAAGCGCCAGGATCGAGTGCATGAAGGAGCGGTGGGGCTGCTCCTTTCCAAAGGCGCAGACAAGCAAAAATACGAGGGACGCGATGACGGCCCTTGCGATGGCGCCGTTTTGCAGGATCTTCCCAAAGAGCCCCACGTGGAAGAAGGCCTCCGCCACGAAGGCGCCGCCCGCCGCCAGAATGGAGACCGCCATGATCTTATCCGCGTCCTTGTGCGCCTCCGAGGTGCCGGAGTCGATATCCGGCAAAACGCCTCCCAGGGCAGAGAGGCCGATCCCCGCCGCCAGCGCGGGGAAAGTCTTTGGCGGGATCAGCAATAGCCCTGCTGCCACCCCCACCGCAAAATGTGTTCTTCCCAGCATCGCATCTTCCTCCTTTTTCGGTCATGCCCCGCTATGATACACCCGATCGGCCTCCCATTTGTGACCACTTGCGGAACCCTGCGCTGGACAAGTTCGCTGATAAATGCCACCGTTGTCGACGTAACATGATCTTTTTACAGAAATCGTTCGCACAACGTGTGCAGATGTGGTAATCTAAACTAAAGATGGCAATTTGCCCTCGAAAGGAAGACCTGCTATGTCAACACATCCGGACAATCGATACGAACTCACCACCATGACCTGGAAGCCGGCAAAGAGCCGCCTGTTCCGCCCCTACACGACCTGCATCGTGCAGCTTCTGGAGGAGGACATCGAGGCCGGGCGGCTGGTCCCCGGGACCAAGCTCCCGCCCCAGCGCCTGCTTGCGGACTGGCTCGGGGTCGATGTGGATACGATCAGCAAGGCCTACGGCCTCTGTCGGGAAAAGGGGATCCTCCAGACCTTCCGGACCAAGGGGTCCTTCATCACGCTCCCGAAAAAAGACGCGGCGGGAGAGGATCGGACCGGAGAGGGGAGAGACCGGCGCAATGCCCCGGCGGATTTGGGGGAAGTGGTGCCGCTCTACAGCCAGAATGAGTGGATCCGGCAGTACACGGAGCGCCTCCTGTCTGGGGCGGATGCCGCCGAGCTCTTTGGCACGAGAAGCGAGGAGGACACCGCCGCCCAGGAGAAGGCGGGCTCTGCCTTTTTGCAGGACTGCGGGCTCACGAAGGAGGCGGCGGAATCGCCCCTTATCACAGAGGGGTCTCAGAGCGCCCTGGCGGCCTGCCTGACGGCCCTCTTTGACCCGGGGGATGTGATCGCCTGCGACCGCTACACCGATGAGGGGTTTCTTCGCCTTGCCTTCCTCCTGCACCTTGTGGTGCTGCCCGTCGAGTCGGATGAAGAGGGCATGAAGCCCTCCTCCCTGGCCTTTTTGTGCCGGGAGAAGAAGGTCCGGGGCATCTATCTGAACCCGGACTCCAACAACCCCACAGGGCTTCGCATCTCCAAGTCGAGGCGGTCCATCCTCATCAAGGTCATCCGGCGCCACGGCCTGCTCCTTCTCGAGGATGGGAGCTTCTCGCCGCTGTGCGCAGAGCCCATCCCGCCGATGTCACTTGCCCTGCCGGACCAGGCGATCTACCTCTCCGGCTTTGCCAGCGCCGTGGGGCCGGGCCTTCTGACCTCGTATGCGGCGGTGCCAAAAGCCTACCTGGAGAAGGTGGAGACCGCCTCCCGTTCCCTTGGGCGGCACTGCCTGCCCCTTCTTCCCAAGATCGCGGAGCAGCTCATCTCCTCCGGCACCAGCCGGATGATCACCGAGGACAAGAAGAAGGAGCTCGCCCTGCGCAATGAGACCTCCGGGGAGATCTTCCCGGAGCAGTCCACCCGTAAGGACACCCTCTACCAGTGGCTGCGCCTGCCAGAGAGCATGGACGGGGGCGATCTGGAGAAGTACCTCCTGACAAGGAACATCATCGTCTTCGGCGCGGAGCACTTCCTCGCCGATACGGGGGCCGCCCGCAACTTCCTGCGGGTCTCCACGGGGACGCCGAAAACCAGGGAGCAGCTCCAGGAGAACCTGGCCCTGCTCAAGACCGGCATCGACGCCTACCGCAGCGGCGCCATGACCAAGCGCTATCCGGCAGGGAGCCTCGACTCCGACGAGACCACAGCCTGACAGGACAAAGGGGGAGGAGGATAGCAAAATGAGCATCGTGCTCGAGAAGAAGAACATTGTCGCGGCCACCACAGACGCGGTGGTGAATGCTGCAAACGAACAGCTCCTTGCGGGCGGCGGGGTCTGCGGCGCGATCTTTGCGGCAGCAGGATACCAGGACCTCACGAAGGCCTGCCATGCCATCGGCCACTGCAGCACGGGGAGCGCCGTCATCACGCCGGGCTTTGCGCTTTCTGCCAGGTACATCATCCACGCGGTGGGGCCCGTCTGGCACGGCGGGAACCGGGGCGAGCGGCAGCTCCTTCGCTCCTGCTATACGGCTTCCTGCCAGCTTGCAGAGGAGCACCAGCTCTCCTCCATCACCTTCCCTTTGATCTCCGCCGGGATCTTCGGCGTCCCGATCGGGATCGCCTGGGAGGAGGCGCTGCAGGCGACGAAGGAGAGCAATCTTGCCGTGCACTTCGCGATTCTGGACGAGCGCATCCTGGCGGCCGGCAATGAGATCCGCAGACAGCTCGGCATCTGAATCAGGCAATATCGGAAGGGACATGCGGACCGGGCGCAGAGTCCCTCCGATCTATCGAAAACTGCATGCAGCATCCTCCGAAGTGACAATCCGGAGCAAAAAGTAGCATTTCCTGCCATCGAAGCGGGAAATGCCTTTTTATACTGGAATCAGAACGAGGCGGGACAGACAGGGCTTTTCCGCTTTGTTCTGCTCCAGGTCGGCAGCGGAAAATACCTAAGCGAAGTATGAGGTGAGGAGCTGGGCGTAGCCCAGGATGGACGAACCTCATACTTCGCGTTTGTGGTAAGACGCTGAGCGGGCGGCCCCCGCTTTCCGTCTCCGGGAGCGAGCTCCCGGAGACGGTGAAACTCAGTTTTTCGTATGTAGATTGTATTCAAATGTAACATCGTAGATGCAATGCTGATGTTTCTAAAATCCTGGAAATCAACTGCTTAGAGGCATAGTATCTGCATCTTCGAATTAAAAATGAGTACAACAAAAAGGCCCCATGGTTAGGAGCCGATAAAAGATATTCGGCTTTGCTTTTTATGCGCTGTTGGATTTAGCTTCAGGCCTTGGCTTGAAATCTACTTTCACCATATCAGCGCCACACCTTGGACAAATATGATAATCATCCGAAAATAGCTCAAGGTATCTCGCTTTTACCCATGCCAGCAAAACGTGAGACAAACCTCTGCTTCTTTTGCTGTTTCTGAATACGGGCTACATTCTTCTTCCTTTGAGAATTACTCAGATACCCATAGTATCGGATCTTCTGGAAGCCCTTAGGTAGGATATGAAGAAGAAATCTGCGAATGAATTCCTGTAAGCGGACTTTGATAACTACCCATTTTCCACCCTGCTTATTGTCTTTGGCTTTGAACGTTACTGTTTCTCTGTCATAGCTGAGAATCCTGCCCTCACTGATTGCGACACGATTAACATATCTGCCGAGATACTGGATGGCATTGCCCTTGCCGCATAGTGTCTCTTTGATATCAATGTCCCAGGATTTTTTATACATGCTGTCCTTGAAAGCCTGCCAGTCCTGAGGAGTTCTGATGCTGTCATCACCGGGCATGATCAGTTTCCCGGCATCATAAAGCTCTTGCAGGCCGGCCATGAACTTACCTCTGAACTTTGATTTCAGGACATTTACAGGGAGACAGAAGTGTTTCTTTTTCCCTTTAACAAATCGCTTTGGCTTTCCCTTCAGCCCGCCTCCGGAAACAATGCAGTGGATATGCGGATGGAACATCATGTTGTTTCCCCATGTATGAAGCACCTGAATGACACCGGGTGTTGCACCGAGAAACTTTTTATTCTGCATCAGTTCCACAAGTGTCTGTCCTGAAGCCTTATGCAGCAGATCATAGAGCAGACTCTTGTTGGCAAAGATCAGAGGATTCAGCTCACATGGAGCGGTAAAGACGACATGAAAGTATGAGCAATCCACAAGCTCAGACTGGCGTTCATCAACCCAGATTTCCTTGTTGACATACTGTGTCATGCGGCACGTTGCCAGCGGCGCAAACGGCAGTTTAATTTCGGTGTTCTCTCCGTTGGGATTGTGCCAGACCGTAACCTGCGGCACACTCTGAGCAGAAATGCGGCATGATCCTGCCAGGTCTCTTACCAGTTCCGCGCCGGTGCCTGTTATTAAGGCGAGATACGGAAAAAGGCCGCAGAGAGATCCCCTCCTCACGGTCTTTTGATCTGTTCTTCTGCTTCTTCATCCGAGCTGCCGGTTATTTGCGGCGGCCATGATAACTTCAGCGTCGATGACCTTTTTATCCATCTGGGCGCCGATAGTCAGGGCATCCGTCATCAGCGTATCGATGACCCGGGGATTACCCTGCGACAGGGAATGGACTGACGCCATAGCAGCATCGTCAATAATGGAATCGGCTCCTCCGGCGACATGGATCTTATGCCGCACATATGCCGGGATCTCATCTGCAGTGAGCCCCTTAAAGTCATAGTGAACAGTGATCCGCTGACGGATCGCTTCGTGGATGGGAAGAGAGAGCTTTATGTTCAGCTGGGATTCTCCCACAAGGATGAGTGTGAAGCAGTTCAGGGAATCGTATCTGAAGTTCATGATCATCTTCAGATCGTTCAGGATCGAGGTGGAGAGCTCCTGCGCTTCATCTATCGCAAGGATCAGCGGCTGCCTCTTCTCTTTGTACAGGTAATAGATCTGCTCTTGGATCGCCTTGAACAACGCCGGTTTGCTGCCTTTCTGGCTGACGCCAAGGATGCCGCAGAACTCTTTATAGAAATCTGTGACGCCTACGGTGGACAGGCAGATGTAAGCCATGTGGTACAGGTTTGGGTTGAGTCCGGCGGCGAAGCAGCGCAGGACAAAGGTCTTGCCCATCCCGGGACGCGCGGTAAAAACGCCGATCCCACGCACGTCCTTGAGATAATTCAGGCGGCTAGTCATTTCTTTGAAATCCGAGGACTCGAAATGATCCCTTTCCTTCAGTGACTGCTTGTCGAACGGATTGCAGGTAAGCCCGTAGTACGCTGTAAAACTGCTCATGATGCATCTCCGATCTTCGCGTAGTCGATCGTGATGTTATCACGCTTCGTGTGGCAGTTCTCTACACGGTTGGTCTGACGGATCGGGAAGCGCTTTTTATCGTAAAGGATGAAGGCTGTGCTCATGTCGCTGGGCTGGAAGCGGATCTCAACGCTCTGCCCGATGAACTGCATGGGCACGTCGTAACTGACTTTATCGATGGAGACAGTGGCATCTTTCTTCACGCGTCGGTTGATCCGGTTGAGAAAACATTCATCCAGCCATTCCTGTGAGGCAGGAGCCTTGATCTGGTCCTTTGTCTTCAGGTACCGGTCCATGGGCGTACAGCCGATCCCGGAATGGAAGGAAGTGTTATAAGAACGCATATATTCCCTGAGCATGCCGTTGAACTGCGCCAGGGAGTGGATGGACTCCATATCCAGCTTGTACAGCCAGGTCTCCTTGAGTGTTAACCAGCTGCGCTCGATCTTCGCTTTGGAGGCGCCGTCGCGTACTCTTGTGTGGAGCAGTACAACGCCGAGGCTGCCGCAGATGAGGGAAAGCTGTTCATTGGCATAGGAACAGCCGTTATCGACGTAGAGCTTTGAAGGGATGCCGTAGGCTGCGATGGCGTCTTTGAATACTTTCTGGAAGTTGGCGGCATTGTCACTGTAGAACAGTTCGCCGCCGACGAGGAGCCTCGAATGGTCATCGATGATCATGATGGCATAGACGCGGCGGACCTGCCCGTCCTCGGTGATGTGCGGCAGGTAACAGGTATCAGCCTGCCACATACGCCCGAAAGCGTCCTCCTCGAACTGTTTGCGGTCCCGTACGTTGGGATTTCTGGCCGACTTGAGATCGTTACGTCTGATGAAGCGCTGGACAGAGCAGACATTGACTTTTGAGGAGAGAAGACCGTTGCCAACAAGGTGGTGATAGATCTGTGTGGCGTTCAGCCTCGGAAACTTCTCCTTGACCTTGTAGATCTCCTCGATGGCCGCATCAGAGAGCGCTCTGGCAGAACCTTTGTCAGAACGGGCCTGGGGCATCAGTGCATCATAACCACCACGTTTGTACATCGATGCCCACTTTTCAACGGTCTTGTAGCTGTATGTCACAGCAGTTCCGTCTGGAAGCTTCAGCGGTTTTTCCGTGATCCGTTTGTAATACTCCGTGGCACTGGCATCAGAATAAAGCCCCTGGATTACAGGAGCGATCAGTGCGAAACGGAACTGGGCAACAGCAGTAGCTTTTGCGAGTTCATCATTAGCATAAATATTATGGCCCTTTCACTTTTTTTGTGGGATGAGCCCTTCCTGACCGTCTCCGAGGTCCTCTGCCCCCGGTCCTCCACAGGTGCCCTCTGCTCTCCGTGTATCTGTACTCCCGGGCGGACCGTGGGAGCATCGCCGAGGGGCCCACGGTCTCGGAACAGCGTTCTCCATCAGATCCGCTTGTACGGATTTCTGGATGCATCCATGATCTTTAGGAAAAAGTACTCATCATCTGGAAGGCCATAGGCTTTCCTGCGGATGACCTTGATGTGTGCGTTGATCCCCTCTATCTTCCCGGAGCTGATCGGACAGAGCCCGTATCCCACAATGCCGTCAAAGTGGTTCTCAATGAGCCTGGCAAACCAGAGAAAGTGCTCATTTTTCGTGCCCCTGCACCAGTCGATGATATCTGTAAACTTCTCGATCATCGTCGCCTGATTGGCTGAGGCATATGCTTCCTGCATGGCCTGCTTGATCAGATCACAGGTGAACAGCAGCTTGTTCGAGTTGATGATGTCGTCGTATCGCCGCTCGAAATCGTCATGGGTATGCCTGTAATCGGTCGTACCGAAGATCGCAGATCCCTTGCGGCACACCTTGCCCTCACGGGCTTCCTGATCGTGTTTCTGCAGGGACTCCCTGCTGGCACAGAGTATCTTCCTTGACCCCTTCAGAACAGTAGCTTCCTCGACCAGGCCTTCCTTCTTCAGGCGGATCTGTTCCTCCTTCCGAACCTCGGCAATGACCTTCTCGTTGAAGTTCTTGACGATGTGGAAATGATCATAAACGATCTGGATCCAACCGCATTTTGCCTTGAAAGCCTCCTGGAAGTCGCTGTTCATATCCATGGCAACGGCCTCTACATGATGCATCCAGTCGTCACCCACCAGCTCCATGAATTCTTCTACAACGGCCTTTGTTTTGCCTGCTCGGATGAACAGCACCGCACCGGTTATCAGGTCTATGATGTGCGTCGCATATTTGTGTCCGTTATGCAGCTTGAACTCGTCAATGGCAAGATACCTTGCATAGGCGGCAGGCTTTTTGAGCTTGCCATTCTCATCCGCGTAAAGACTCTTCAGACGCTTAAGATCGATCTTCTTGATCGTATTGATGTTGACGCCAGTAATGATTGCCGTGTCCGTAAGGGTAAATTCATCCATAGAAAGATAGCGAATGATCAGCTGCTCAAGCTCCTTTGTAATCATCGAATCATCTGCCTTGAACGCGACATCCGGTGTGATGGTCTTGCCACAGAGATTGCATCTCCACTGGTACTTGTCGCACTCAATGATGGTTTGGCATGCCTGAAAGGGAATGTGTTTGATCTTCGTGTGGTAGGTCTGATTCTTGTACATTCTGCGCCCGCAGCAAGAGCATACAGGATGGTCCAGCTGGTCCAATTTACCGCGCAGAATATAAGCCCTTTTGAAGGTATTCTCACTCAGTTTGCTCTTCCGCATGGAGTGGAAGGGCCTGACGTCTCGAATAGGAACCTCTTCAACGCTCTCCTGATGGAACCCCGTCAGGTGGCTTGGGAACATCAGATAGTCATTTTGAGTCCGGGCAGCAAAAGACATTTGCCCATTCGCCTCGGTGTATGTATAATTCTGATTCATAAGAGGTTTCCTTTTTATCCCGTATTGCATATCTTGGTCGACGTGCAATCGAGATGATATCAGGAAATCTCTTTTTGTAAATAGAAGATATTCTCTATAGGCTGCCTTCTTTTAGTGCATCACACAAGAAAAATGAAAGACCCAATATTATTCATAGTACTCTTACCTCCTGATGGCTGTATCCTAAATCAGGCAGGAGGCCGGAACTATTCACACCTTATGGAATAAGAGCCATCAGCGGCGATAGAGGGTGTGGCCTGTCAGGAGTATGCCGGATTCCTGTGCAGCTGCAGGAATGAGGTAGCTGCCCTGAGAAAGAATGCGTGCAGGAAGGAAGAGAGATGCGGCTGATGATCGATGGATCTCAGAAAGTATGAGGGATCACTGTCCCGGCTGCGCAGGAGCCCCAGCCAGAGCTCTCGGTGTGCCAGAAAGACACGCTTCCACCGGTACAGGGTCGGCGCGGCGATGCAGAAGTCCCGACAGATCTGTGCTACGGTGCGGCTGTGGCGGAAATAGGCCTTCAGGACCGTGAGGATGAACCGCAGGGTGTACTGGGAGTAGGGAATGAGTGTGTCTTTCAGGAGAGCATGGGTATGCCCACAGGTACATCTGACTCTGGGGACAGCGACCTGGAGTTCGTATATCTTTCCCCGATACACATCCACAACGTAGCGCTTGTAGCTGCCGTGGGGCTGATACATGCCTCTGGCGCGGCAGGCCGGGCAGTTGACAAGCGAAAGGTCTGGGAGTTCATCTCCGGGGTATGTGAACAGAAGATCATCTGGCTCTGAGATCCTCTGGGTATTGCAAAGTAACGAAATTCTCCTTATCATAATGTTAGCTTTACGTATATGTGGGACGGTGGTGTGTTCACTGGCAAGGTGAGAGCCCGGCGGTTCGCATTGCGTACATAGTGCTTAAGGAGAAGACCGGCTGTCTGGGCGTGGATCTTCTCCTTTTTCTTATCCTTCTTTCGGGAGACTATCATAATCGGATTGTTAGAATAGTCAACAGTATACGAAAAAAGCATGCCGCATAAGACAGCACGCTAGGATCATCATTTTTATGAACTTCAGAAATTAATCTGCCGCTATAGTGCGGTAGGTGGGGAGTTTAATTTGCTGCATGACAATACTGATCCATTGGGCAGTTACGGTTACCACATGAGTTGTAGTGAATTTCGGTATAACCACAGCGGGGGCATTCTACTTTGTTATAGCCCATTGCTTCCGTCCGACACTTGGAAATACAATCGTAAGCGTAACAACGGACGTACCATGACCCGGATCAACCTCTTCTGTAGAATGAGGCTAGGAAACTACTAGCTGCGTTCTACAGAGGAGGCTTTTTTATGGACAAGAGACAGCAGATGGTTCGTGAGGAGAAGCTTCGCTATTGGAGGCCGATCATCAATGCGTACGAGAACAGAGAAACGAAGCTGATGTCGATTGCACAATGGTGCAGGGAGCATGAGATCAACGCCTCACTCTTCTACTACTGGAAAAACGTGATCAGGGAGACGGACGCCAGTAACAGGAAGGCATCCTCTGGTTCAGTGCCAGAGACAGAGAACTTCGTAGACATCACCGACATCGTAAACGGACAGGCACGCCCTGATGTCAATACAATAGGCTCGGAACCGGGTACTGCTGATGACTCGGGTTCCCGCAGCCGGTCGAACCACTCTGATCTTCCGCGGATCACCGGTACACCGGAAGAAGGAAATGCCGGATCTGTTCCAGGCAGGCCGGGAGGGCCTGCCGTGTCTCCGGAAGTTATCCTGGAGACACGGTCCTGTCGGCTCTATCTCTACTCTTCTGTCCGGCGCGAGACCCTCTCCATGCTTAAGGAGGCTTTTCATGTTTGTTGACGGCATCGGCTTCAGGAAGATCATTCTCTGCACGAAGAGGGTGGATATGCGCCGCGGCGTTGATGGACTCTCCGCTTATGTCATGCTGAACTATCACCTGGATCCAACGGACCGTGGAGTTCTCTATCTTTTTCGTGGCAGATCTGCCAGAACGATCAAGGGGATCTGCTTCGAGGGAATCGGCACTGTGCTCTATACGCTTCGCCTTGCGCCGGGAAACTCATTCCAGTATCCCAGGAATGCGGACGAAGCCAGATCTCTTTCTCCGGAGCAGTACCGTCAGCTCATGAGCGGAATCGCACTTGACGGTACCATCCGCGAAGTATACCCGCACATCGACATGCCTGATCAGGTGGCCGCAGAATCCCAGAGATCCTGAAAACACGCGGTTTTTGAACTTTCAGGCTACTTCAGTGGGGAGTATAAATATTCAGATATCTATACCCTTATTTTCGGTTGACAAGAGGGTATAGATATGTTACTATACTCCTGAGAACTGATAAGCAGCTCTCAGGAGGTCTGACATGGGTACCATTCATCTGAGACAGGGGGATACGGTATACGTTTATTCTTCACACAGCTATTGGGACAAGGAGGCTAAACAGCACAAGACAGACCGGAAGCTGATCGGGAAGCTTGATCCCGTTACAGGGGAGGTTGTGCCCACCAGGAAGTACGTTCGAAAGCAGGCATCGGCCTCCGACGCACCAGCAGAGCAGGCAAACTCTGTTCGGGCTGAAGGTTCGACGAAAACTTTGATTTCCAGAATAACAGAGCTGGAGGAGGCAAATGCATCTCTGCGGAATGAGAATACACAGCTGAGGAAGGCTCTCCGCGCCTATCAGGATGCCGTTCAGAAGGCCAGCGCAAGCCTTGCTTCCGTAGACAAAGAGGCCCGGTGATGGAAACCGAGATCCCTGTCCAGAGACTTCATAAGTACAACCTCCTGTACCAGTGTGGCGCTTTCAGTCCGAGCGACATCTCGAACATCTTTAGTGAGGTTATCGTGGATGACATCGTCAAGACGAACCGCATTGCAGCGCTGATAAAGGCAGCTGAAAAAGCAGCTGAAGATTATAAAGCGCTGCAAAAGGAAAATGAGGAACTCAAACAGAAGGAGCAGAATAAGGACGAGAACAACAAACTCGGACGTAGGAGAGCCTTTGGGGAAAAGGACGAGCAGCTCTCTGGGAAAGAACTCGAAACCGGGATTCCACAAGGCGGCAGCGAGGATGTGGAGACAGATCCGCTCACCGAAGAGTCTGACGCTGATGGAGAGCAGGCCAAAGACACGACAGGGACAGAAGAACCTGCAGAGCCAGCCAATGCAGACGAAAATGGGAAAGACAGTGACGGAAAAACTCAGGATGAGAATCCGTCCAGGAAAGGCGGAGCTGGCGAAAAAGGCAGGAAACCCAGGCGGAGCAGCCGTCCCCCGAGAAAACCGATACCCGATGAATCAAAGGAAAAACAGAAGCGCAAGCCGGGCATCTGGGAGCGTGATACGCAGAATCTCCCGCACAGAATCAGCTATGATGTGGATGATCTGACTCCGGAAATGATCGAAAAAGCAAAGTCTTTATCTAAGCTGGGATTCGAAGCAAGCGAAAAACTCAGTATAGAGGAGGCTCATGTCGTCGTGCTGACAATCATGAAACCAATCATCGCATACTCAGAGGATGTCAGCGACGAAGAAAAATCCGATTCTGACAGTCATGAGGTGAATCGTACGCTATACCGGCCCTACAGCGAGGGATATATCATGCCGGGATCCCGGGCAACCCCGGAGATCGTCGCCTTCATGTACTACATGCTGACCAGCATGAGCATCCCGTACAAGCGCATCGCTGCTCTGATCTGTCACATGGGCTATCCCATGAAAACACAGAAAACGGTTTACTGGTGCAATACCTGTGCCGCAAGATATCTGCTTCCCGTCTTCGATTATCTCGTCAGCTTCATCATAACAGGCAAGTACATTCAGATGGATGAAACCACCTGGAGATCTATCTATGATGCTGAGAAGCCGGGAGAAAAGTCCTATATCTGGCTGCTGATTACAAGTGAGCTGCGGGAAGGCCCCAAGGCTGCCGCATATTTCTTCAATCCCTCCAGGGCTGAGTCATTTCTGGATGGACTGTTTGCAGACTTTCTTCCGGATAAGGACGCGGATCGTTCGGATACCGCAGGCCAGACAACTCCGCCGGAACAGGAAACGGAGCCCGATCCTACGACAGTGACAGGAAATGCATCTGTCGTATGCAAGAACGACAAGTATGCTGCATATCCGGAACTGGAGCGCAAGTCTGAAGGAAAGATCGTGGTCTCATTCTGCCTTGCGCATCTGAGAAGGCCGTTCTTTCTTGCCTGGCTTATTGTGAAGATGGCCTCAAAAGACCTCATGAAAACGGAGGAGGGCAGAAAACAGCTGGCACAGACCTGGGAATGGAAAATCCTGCGCGAGATCAGCCTTGCCGAGAGCGAGGATACGAAGCTCAAGCGCCTGTCCGGAGAGGAGCGGGTTGCTGGAAGAATCAAAAACGTAAAGCCGCACCTGGATCTGGCCTGGCAGTACGTCTGTGAGTATGAGGAGGCCTATCAGGCCTCGCTGCATGGTACTTCCTCTGATCCATCAAAACGAGTAACGATGACCGCGACGATGCGCAAGGCGATGAACTACTTTGAGGATTGCAAGAAAGGCGGTCACATCGACAGCTTCCTCTACGATTCTAACGTACCTGCGGACAACACTTACTGCGAAAGAAACATCCGTAGGATTGCTTTGCAAAGAAACAGCAGTCTCTTTTCGTATTCAGATGAAGGTGCCACCGACCGCATGATTGCGAACTCCATCGCAACAACAGCGGAATTGAATGATGCCGATCCGGAGTACTACTTCCAGTATCTCCTCATCGAGATACCCAAGCATCAGAGGCGGGGAGACAACCCAGATGAATATCTTCCAAAGATGATGTGCTGGTCTGAAGAATACAGGGCGTACGAAGCGAAGCAGCGAGAAGCCACACAGGCCGGGAAAGGTATCAGTTTTCAATCTGAGACAGAGCCCATCCTGGTAAATGGCCGGTGGATGCGAGATGGAAAGGTGGTCGGCCCATACCCGGCAGCATGATAACCTCCTGACAAACAGAACAACCCGAGTAGCCGACGTCTGCCGAACAGGCAGGCATCGGCCACTTGCAGTCGCATAAGTGAAACTGCAGAATTGACCGTCCGGCATGGTATTGTTCCCACCTGAGGAATCGCCATGCCGGACTTTCTTGTGTCTGGATCCATCGCTTCAGGGTGACAGGAGACTGGGACCCGGATGCCCAACCTATCCAGGTACACGGAGACGCCCCATCACAACCGACGTACCTGCAGTCCAGATCCGAACCTGCGCAGTTCATTCCCAGGAGATGCGTAGGCCGAAAGCAATACATCTGCAAAGAGATTCACCTCCACTGTCAACCGCGAATCTCTGAAGTATTTGCGGTTTCAACTGGAACCCTCCCCCTTAATGATAACGCCTCACGCAGGTTTCGTCAGCGTACGCTGGTTGTTATGCTTACATACAATCGGCAGCTTTGTACTGTTCGGAAGTGATGTGTCCTGCATAGTCTTTCTGATACTGCGGCCATCCGAGCTGAAAGATCTTCTGAATGGGGTGAGTCTTCTTATTGGCAGCCTTTGCCTGCTCTCGTGATACGATCTTTATACTCATGATCGGTACCTCAAAGAGTATCGATAGGGCTTGTGATTCCATTGAAATCCTGATGTGCCAGAGTAATGTAAATCAGGGTTGAAGTAATACTGTTATGCCCCATGAGCTCCTTCAGACGGAAAATATCTACGCCAGAGCGATAGCATTCCGTTCCAAAGGCGTGCCGCAGACTGTGGCAGGTCAGCTTATCCAGTCCAATTGAATCTGCGATCTTACGGACATAGGTCTGGACACTGGTTGTAGAGATCGGCATCGAAGGGATCATCGGAGACGGAAACAGATACTCGGTCTTATCCTCTATCTCCGGACTGCCAAGAGATTTCCAGTAGTCAGTAAGAGCCTGAACGGTCGCTTTCCCAAGAATTGCATAACGATCAGATCTGTTCTTGGATACCGAAACATAAATACGATGCTCTTTCACATGGATGTCACAGTATCTGAGATTACAGCCCTAAATCGCAAGTTTTTATACTAGCAGCTTGATCTCAGTTGCCTGGTTGATTGCCTCGTCCTCTGTGAGGCCAACCTTGGAGACCAGTTCCTTCTGAATCCTGCTCATCGCATAGGACGGATACCAACTGCCATCAGACTGCAGTTCCACCTTATACTTGTTTAGCTCCATCATCTCGAAGGCGATGGTTGCACTGGTCTTATCGTGAAGCACTTCCCTCAAATCCCATGTCAGCGTGGCAAAGAGAATGCTTGCGATAAAGGCCGTGAACATCTTCCCCCGATATGTCTCGATGGAGTGGGTGTATGTGACCGACAGATCAAAGTGCCGCTTGATGGATTCGAAGACGTGCTCCACAACATCACGTCGCCGGATAATCCGGATTGCCTCGGATGCCGTCATTTCAGTATCACTGACGAGAACAAAGAATCCGGCACGATCGACCATCGTCTGGATCATTTCAGTGTCCTCCAGGATGGTGAAGTTCTTCCCTGTTTCTGGATCGGCCTTTTTAACGACAATGATCCCTTTTGGAGCGTAGTCCTGCGCCATCTTTTCCGTGTAGCGTTTTCTCTTGGATGCCTCATTGAAGTAATAGGAAATAGTGCTCCTTATGGACTGTTCCTCATCAAATTCCCGGGAGTGATCAAAGAAGAGGTAGGCAAAGCAAGCCTTTCCAGCCACTGTTACCGGGTACCGCTTTCCAAATACGTTGGGCTCCGTCGTCAGGTATTTCTGCTTTCCGCGGATCTCCGCTCCATGATCTTTGATGAGCGCATCTACCCAGTTGACATTGTCTGGACAGAGGACACCATATTCCAGATCCTTTACTTTCCGGAGGGCTTTGATGATGTCCTCTGAAAAGTATCCTCGATCGAACATTGCGAACAGCTTTTGATATCCTGCATCCACGATCTTTTTCAATGAGAAGGACGTCTGCACCTTATCCAGGAGAGAACCGTCGTAGTGCTCATACCACATAGGAATGCCGGTCTCTTCATCCACAAACATAGCCGTGTTAATGATCTTCAGTCCAAAATCGGTCTTGGATTTTCCGAACTCTGCAAGATCTTCATTCTCGGACTGGGTGTTTTGATTGGTGGAGTCAAAGGCAATGACCCGATTGCTGTCCTTTCGGGGAAATCGTTTCTCGTATTCTTCCCGGAAAATCCGGAAGAACACATTGATATTTCCCTCATCTGACCCGATCAGACGGTATAGGCCGCTGACTTCACTGTCGTCGATGACACGATCCAGACCGCAGTAGTGATCAAAACACCAACCGGGAAACAGCTGGGCAGTTGAACTTTCCGCAACAATGGAGTAGACGGCCAATGCAATGATTTTCCGCTCATATTCAGGGTAGACCCGTGTCAGAGCGGTATAGCATCCGGATTGCTCTGCGGCCGCCTTTAGAACCAGGTACGGTCCAAAGGAGAGCTTCGAATCCGTTTTGCCGGCAGCTTTACGGGCCTTTGTGCCGAAGGTGTCCTTCAGTCGGTTCACCTCAGCATCGATGGGACCGAAGAACTGCTCATAGTTCTTGTTTGGATGCATATGAGAGCGATCGCCATCGACAATTTTTCCGATTGAGATCCGTTTGTCGACAGGACGCCGCTTCTCAGAGTCCCAATGATACTCTGTGGCGAGCAAGACATAACCCGTGGTGAGGATATGGATAGTTCCCTTGTCGCTTGATTTCGGAGTTTTAACGAGTACATCTGTATTGCTGTACATGGCCGCCCTCTAAATTGCTAGTAAAATATCTATCAGTTATTATACTAGCATTTTACAGAGGTTACAATGTCGTTTTATGCCCTATTTCCAACGTCTATTGACATTTTAATGGAGTCATCCCGGGACGCCTAGTAAAAAACTTTGCGATTTTGGGTTACAGGTCTCCTGACAGCGCAGACCAGCAGAATACATGATAATCAGCATGGTTTTGTATCTGATGTTATCTGCTGCATTGAGCAAAGTGCGGAACTGTTCTTTTGTAGGAACAAACGGGATATATTTATCGAACTTGCGCTTGGGAACCTGAGTTGGATCCCAATGCTTATGGAGAACATAGATTATGAAGTTTTCCAGATGTGCAATGTCGCTGTTGATGGTACGGTCGCTCAGATTTTTTGTAGCTTTAAGCCGGTCAAAAAAGGCGCGTATTTCGCCCCATTCAAAACTGGCAGGATCCTTATGAAGCTGAGTATCGAAGTAGTCCAGAAACTGGGTAATTGTAGATGCATACTGATCACGAGTGTGTGGTGACAGGTTCCTGCAATCAAGCATCTTTTTGAATTGAGCAAGGTAATCGTCCATGGTAAAGCCTCCTGCATGAGTAAATTTGCTGGCAGAAAGCAAACCCGACAGGAGGATATGCCATTGTTGGTAATGATCGAGTGTGGTAATATAAACCCCGGCAGTTCTTCTGCGCTGGGTTTGTTTTGTGTCGTAACTTAACTTTACCACAGCCATCAAGGGCTGCTTTTTTTGATGCAGCGAAAATGTAAATCTTTAGCCGAAGACTTGAGGTAGCAACGCCGCCGCGAAGCGGCTTAGTACAATCTCAGGCAAAGACAGAGAGGGGGGAAGCATGCAGTACAGACACTTTGACAACCAGGCGCGGGAGTATGTGATGGATCGCATTGATCTGCCCACATCCTGGACCAACTACATCGGAACGGGCGACATGATGGGCGTATTCAACCAGATGGCCGGGGGCTATGTCATCTACCGGTCATCGGAGTATCACCGCATCACGCGGTTTCGCGGCAACGGCGTGCCGATGGACACCCCCGGCCTTTACATTTACGTCCGGGACAATGCGGACGGCGACTATTGGAGCCTCAGCTGGCAGCCGGTTGGAAAGCCGAAGGAGTATTACTCCTGCTGCCACGGCCTCTCCTATATCCGGTACCTGTGCAGCTACTCCGGCATACGCGCGCAGCAGAAACTATCCGTCGCGATGGATGATCCCGTGGAGATCATTGATGTCACGCTGACCAATACCTCCCAACGGCCCCGTGACCTCAGCGTCTTTTCCTACATGGAATTGTGCAGGCTGTCAAAGACTTGGATTCCAGTCTGACTGTGCATACCACGTATGGAGCATATACGAAGCTGTCACGTCGGGATCACTCCCTTGCCAAGTCGCATGCAAATGATGCCTATTGTATGGGAGCGTTTCAGCCGGGGCACAGAGCAGCGGAACGGCTTCTGAAAAAGAAACGCCGCAATCATCGTGTGTTGTCCAAATTCTGGAGAGTTGAAAGTTTGACTTGAAAAAGCGCAAACGTCTCCAGCTCTTTTAAAAGTAGTGTTATTGCTTCTATTGTAAAAGCTAAGTTATTGCTTGCTTTTTCGCCTATGAGACCAGGTCTTCATCCGAATAGTGGGCCTGCAGTGCAGAAATATACCGGGTTAGGAAGGACTCCGGCCTCGAGAGCAAACTGCCCAAAAATGTGTGGCGCAGATAGTACAACAACGTAGCTTCTGAGATGTACCCATCTCTCTGTGTCCTCACATACCGGAAGTCCTGTATCTTCCTGACGTCCTGGATCCGATACGTCATCAGCTGAACAAGCCCCATGGCGATCTCTGCAAACAGAACGAAGCGCTCTATCGCGTCGACGGTATTCAGGATCTTCTTCTGCGCTGCCGGATCCTTTACATGGCTGAGACGATCAGGCTCATCTTTCTTCTTGAAGTGGTTGAGCTTCGCAATGCTTCTGGTCCAGAAGTGGTACCCGAAGCCTTCAAAGCGTTGCTTGAATTCGCGGAAGAATTCTTCAATCGAAAATCTGTATGCGTACAGTGTAATGATGAGATTGGGTGCATACTTTTCGGTGCATACAAGAATTCCCCGCTTGGGGCCTCCATCATCTTCGTACTCTACGAGGACAAAGCGGAGCTCCTGGTAAAGCTTTGTTCCCCAGAGAAGATCCAGATACATATGGCGCACGGTCCGTTTTCTCCCGTAAAGGTACATGACCTCGGTCTCGAAATGACTTTTCTTCGAATCAAACAGGTCGTTCAGTTTGACGGGTGTTCCCTTCTTACGGGGGCGGCCGCGGGTTTTCCGGAGTGTCGGGATTGGCTGGCGGTAAGCGATGACATTCCTCTTTGCTTTGGTGATGATGGCAATCCGATTGCCTCCATCTGACGAGTTCAGCTCATTCATCGCGCTGATGGCAGGTACAGTCAGGAAGTAACGGTCCAGGATCAGAAAGCTTCTTCCCAGTGTCCTGGCGGCATCATAAGCGTTACGGATGATCTGAACCACATGGCTTTCTGCACTGATGCCGCTGTTCTCCCAGCCTGCAGCATCTCGAAGTCCGTCCTGAATGCTCATGTGGAGTGGCAGGCACAGGTGATGCTGTTTGGTGCCAATGAGGACGCCGATGGCGCCAAACATGTGGCCGAAGATGTACTCTCCCTTGGAGGAATCTTCCGACTCCTGATGAAGCTTCTTTACTCCCGGCATGTATCTTGCTTCCTTGGACTGCTTGACTCCATCACCTATGAGAATCGTACGGCCGTCTGCCAGGAGAAAGTTTGCCGAGTCACGGACAAAACGATACCACGCCAGCCTCACCATCTGCGTCTGATAGGCTGATGAATGGAAAAAGTGGATGAGCGTGTCGTAGCATCCATGGTTTAGTGACAAAGCTCGGATGGTTGAAGTTACTCCGAGGTGATCCTCCCTCAGGATAAACATGAGGATGACGAGGACGAACCAGCGGAAAGCCCTCTCCTTGAAGAAGCAGGAGCGGAACGACTGCAGTGACTTTTCCAGATATTCGGCCATGAGTTGTCAGCCGCGTGGCACAAACCCAGGAGAGCAATGCTTTCCTAGTGTCAATGGTACTTTCTGAAAAAGGACTCCAGATCAGCCTTGAACTTCTCAACTTCTGCACGGTATGCGTCTGCCTGACTTCGAGCCTTTGCCAGTTCCGCCTGTGTTTCAAGAAGCTGACGTCGGCATTCCTCATATTGATAGCGGAGATCATCAGAGTTTTGTGAACCTGATCCAGAGGCCTTTGGTGCTGATGAAGCAGTGGTAACTGCAACAGTAGTGCTGTCTGGCTGGACTTTGCGCTTTCTGCCTCTTCCGGAGGTAGGAATGATTTCGCCTGTATCCGGGTCGAGTTTGCCAATCAGTTTACGCTTCGAGCGAGGCTGTTTGATGTCCTTACGCCAATAGCTTACATTGTCATAAACATACGTTGTTCCATTTTTGGTTTTTTTGTAAATATAGCCCACGCGGCACCTCCATAGTGGTATTGTATCATATTCACTATTCATAGCGCTACTACAAAATAGTGACCATTAGTCATTCATTTACCACTATAATTGTACCATCCGCGTGTCTATTTGTCGTCAAAATGGAGTTGCTTTATTCACTTACAAAGGGAGAACTTTCAACTCTCCAGTCCAAATTCTACGACGCGAAATACATCGACATCCGGGATGGTGTCAAAAAGTCCGGATCAGATCTGTCCTGTGGCAGAACAAACCGTTCAGAGCCTCGAAATGGAAAAAAGAACTTTCGGATCTTTCGTGGCAAAAAGGTAAGCAAAGGACGTATCGCCGTTCGAAAGCAGCGTTACCCGATTCAGCGGGGACACAGGTAATGTATAAAAAGCACAACTATGTTGCGGTTGGAGCACACAACAACGGTAGAGCGGTTGTACTGAATTCAGGCAAAAGCGTATCTGTCAGTAAGCTGCGGATATTGCATCATGCCGGAGCTTTTATTTGAGAAAGGGGGACGGCGCTCCTCCCCGCTGCAAGCGGCGGGGTTTCCGCGCCTGTATTCATCATGACCTTTGGGATCTTCGGTCTGTTCTTTGTCGATCCCTACAAGTCGACTGCCGATGCAGAGCTCTACGCCCAGATCCGCGACGGGTACCTTGGACGCGGACCGAGGGCCCAGGAAGAGGCCTTCTGAGGCGGGAAAAAACCGAAGATCTTTTGGCAGCAGCACAGCCTGTGCAGGGTGCAGTTCTGCACAGGCTGTCTTTGTGTCTGCCATCTGTGTTACAATGTCAGCCGGACTGCGCCTGCAGTCTGAAACTTTGTATGACAACGAAATGGAGTGACCGATGATATCTGAAAATACTGCCCAACCAAACCAGACGCCTGCAGGGCTGTCCCTCGAGTTTCTCGGCGGAGCCATGGAGGTCGGTGCAAGCTGCATCCTCTTGGAGATTGCTGGCTGGAAGATCCTGATGGACTGCGGCATCCGCCAGAAGACGGGGAAAGACACCCTGCCGGATCTTCGCCGCATTCAGGAGGCAGGCGGCGTGGACTGCATAATCGTGAGCCATGCCCACATGGACCACACGGGATCGCTCCCGATTATCTCCGCGGAGTATCCCTTTGCCCCGATCTACATGACCCCGATGACAATGGACCTCTCGCGGGTTCTCCTCTATGACTCCATCAAGCTGATGCAGCATGCGGAGGATGGGATCCCGCTCTATGCGGAGAAGCAGGTCCTGGACATGCTGGACCGGGTGCGCCCGGTCCGCTTCGGGGAGCCGCTGGAGATCCTCCCGGAGGTGACGCTGACCATGTACCCCGCAGGCCACATCGCGGGCGCTGCCTGCATCTATCTGCAGACCCCGGCGGGGTCCCTGTTCTACTCCGGTGATTTCTCCTCCTTTGCACAGAATACGATCGAGGGCGCCATGGTGCCGAAGCTCCGCCCCGACGTCTCCATCCTCGAGTCGACCTACGGCGACAGGCTCCATGCAAACCGGGAGATCGAGGAGGACCGGCTTCTTGAAATTGTGCGGGAGTGCGCAGACAGGCGCGGGAAGATGCTGATTCCCGCCTTTGCCCTGGGCCGTGCCCAGGAGGTTCTCCTAATCTTAAAGCGCGGCATGGCAAAGGGCGCCATCCCGAAGATCCGGGTCTATGCCGACGGCATGGTGCGCCAGATCTGCGGGGTGTACGAGCGTTATCCGGAGTTCCTGAAGAGAAACCTCGCAAGACAGGCCCAGAAGGGAAAGCCCCTGTTCTGGACCGATGAGATCCAGCCGGTGCCGCTGAATGCGGACCGGAAGGAACTTCTGAACACGGCAGAGCCGGAGATCTTCGTCTCGAGCTCCGGCATGCTGACCGGCGGCCCCTCTGTGGAGTACGCCTCCCGGATCGCGCCCATGGAGAACGGCTACATCGTGATCACGGGCTATCAGGACGAGGAGGCCCCCGGCCGCCAGATCCAGAACCTGATGTCGGTGGCACCGGATGCGGAGCGGATCCTGCGCCTCGACGGAAAGCCCGTGCATGTCTCCTGCCGGCTCTGCCAGGTGGGCCTGTCCGCCCACGGCGACCGCTCGGAGATCCAGGGCCTTGCCCAGCGCCTAGACTCCCGGGACCTGTTCCTCGTCCACGGGGATCCGGAGGTCATCCCGGTTCTCGCCTCGTCACTGGACTTGTCCTACCGGACCAGGATCTACGCCCCGAAGGACGGGGAGAAGTTTGACATCGTGCTGCGCGCGCCGAGAAAGCAGCTGAAGAAGTCGTTCCCCTACACCCTGCAGGAGAGCAGAGACCTCTGGGAGATCGAAGATCCCAGCCTGCGGGAGGATCTGGAGCAGCGCTTCCGGGAGTACCTGCTCGAGCACTATCCGAACCAGCGCTTTTCCCTCCCGGACCTTGCCTTTGTCTACTACGGAAAAGCAGTCACGGAGGAGGAAAAACTCGGCGCCTTCCAGAAGGCGGTGCAGGAATCCCCGTATTTTTCCACGGACCGCAGGAGGCTGTTTCTCTATGTTCCTGCCTCCGATGAGGACGTGGCAGAGGCAAGAAAAAAGGCCCAGCCCACCCAGCAGGATCTTGCGGATGCGGCAGAGGAGCTCTTTGCGGGCATCCCCGTCCGGAAGATCGGCTACCACATGGATCAGAAGAAGATCACCCTGACCCTGGACTTCCCAAGACCCTATCTGGAGGCCCTGAAGGAGCCCATGAAGGCCTTTCAGGAGAGGACCGGCTGCACGGCAGAGGTGTCCCAGCAGCCAAATGAGCACGCTATGCAGGAGCTTTTGCAGAAGGAGCTCGGAAATGCCGTCCAGAAGATCTCCATCAACAGGTCCCAGCAGTGCGTCACAGTGAAACTTTCCAGCAGGCCGGATGCGGAGAAGCTCCCTGCGCTGAAGAAGCAGTGGGAGGACCTCACCGGATACGGCCTCGCCTTTACCGGTGCCCTGGAGGAGAGTGCCGTCGGCAATGGGCCGGCGGCAGCAGAAGAGAATGCGTTTGACAGGGCGAATTCTGAGCCCATGGAACAGAACGCGGCCTTTCAGAGAATCCGCGACCGCTTTGCGGGACGGCAGGATGCGCCGTACAAGCTCGGCCTCGCCAATGATCAGCACGGCAAGTGCATCAAGCTGTACTTCCTCTCCCCTGCCCAGGGAAGGAGAAATGCGGACTTTTTGAATGCACTCTCCGAGGAGATCGGCTGGCGCCTTTTGATCGCCGACAGCGTCAACCAGAATGGGCTCATGGCAGCAGCCCGTGCCGCAATGGAGGACAACGGCATCGCCTTTTGCAAGAACCCCTCCTGGCAGCCGGGACGGGGCGTTCTGCAGGTTCCGGTGGACCCGGGAGTTTCGGAGGAGACCTTTGCCGCCTTTGCCAGGGAGGTGGAGGAAAAGACCGCAGTCCCCGTGGAGCGGAAGTCATGAAAAAGCAACAACAGACGAAACAAGGAGAGATATGAAGGACACCACCCAAAAGAATGCACCGGTCCTCTGGGAGAAGCTCCCGGTTGTGATCCTGACCGCCTTTTTCTGCTGTACCCTCTGGGGCAGTGCCTCACCGTCCATCAAGATCGGCTACCAGCTCTTTGGCATCGGCGCGGACGACACGCCGGCGAGAATCCTGTTCGCCGGCATCCGCTTTACAGTTGCGGGCCTCATGGTCCTTGCCGCGGGGAGTGCCGCAGCAAAGAAACCCCTCGTCCCGAAGAGGACTTCCTGGAGGTATGTCCTTGTCCTGGCGCTCTGTCAGACCGTGATCCAGTACATCTTCTTCTACATGGGCCTTGCGCACACCTCGGGGGTCCGGGGCTCCATTGTCAACGCGGCGGGCACGTTCTTCTCGATCTTCCTGTCGGTCTTTGCCTTTCGCTTTGAGAAGCTGACAAGGAACAAGGTGATCGGCAGCATCCTGGGCTTTGTCG
This sequence comes from Lachnospiraceae bacterium, assembly GCA_022483465.1. Taxonomy (GTDB): domain Bacteria; phylum Bacillota; class Clostridia; order Lachnospirales; family Lachnospiraceae; genus CAG-791. The sequence continues at coordinate 459,734 of JAKVNF010000002.1, forward strand.
GGGTTGCCATCATCGTCTCCGGCGGCCAGGGCATTGCCGCGGCGGCGAAGGGGAGCTTCACCCTGCAGGGAGAGGGTGCCCTCCTCCTTGCCGCATTTTCCAGCGCCCTTGCGGGGTGCCTCATCAAGCGCTATTCCCAGAGGGAGGACCCGGTCACCCTCTCCGGCTGGCAGTTCCTCCTCGGGGGCCTTGTGATGACGGCGCTCGGGGCTGCAGCGGGAGGAAAGCTCCATCCGCAGGGGAGCCTTGGCATCCCGCTCCTTTTCTACATGGGCTTTATCTCCGCGGGTGCCTACACGTTCTGGGGGATCCTCCTGAAGTACAACCCGGTGAGCAGGGTCTCGGTCCTTGGCTTTATCAACCCGGTGATGGGCGTTCTCCTCTCCGCCCTGTTCCTGCACGAGGGGACGGAGGCCTTTCACGGGATCACGATCCTGGCCCTTCTTCTCGTCTGCCTTGGCATCGCCATCGTGAACAGGAGCCCTGCGGAGGAAAAGAAAAGCGCTGTGGACGCAGAGCGCGCATAAGAGGCAAAGAGTACAAACGAAGAGAAAAGAAGGCGGACCAGCCCCGGGCAGCCCCGGAGGCGGTCCGCCCCTTTGTGATTCAGGGAATCGCATCAGCTGAAGACGATGTTGCGCAGCTTCCTCGTGCAGGGCCCGGTGCCGTAGTCATAGCGCTGGATGCCGAGAAGAAGGGTGGCATCGTCTTCTGGGTCATTGGCAAAGTAGGTGCCAAGCCAGCCGTCCCACCCGTACTCGCCGTCTCTTCCGAGGATCCCGGCCTGCCTGCTGTCGACTAGGACCCGCATCAGGTTCCCGTAGCTGTGCCCGTCGAGGCAGATGGCAGGATCTATCGGATTCACCATGTAAAGGAGCATTCGGCATACAAGCAGCTCCTTGCTTTCCTGATCCGCAATGGTCTTCTGGGAAGATATCTTGTCTTCTTTATCGACGGCGAGACCAAGCTTTCCGATTCCATCGAGAAGTACTTCTCTGCGTGGGATCATGCCGTCTATCTGGACTACCATCACCTTCAGGAGAAGATTTATGACTACATGAGCAGCATGATCATCGCAAAGCGGGTGGATGATCCATCGGCTCCGGTGGAATACTACAAGAACGGCGATCGCAAAGGGCAGCCAAAGCCAAGGGCAAAGACTTCTCTGCGCCTGTTGTTTGCCAAGGAGGCAAGTTTGATTGCCTGGGTGGGGAATACCGCCGCGCTGATTTCCTATATCCGGCTGTTTCCTGCTGAATACGTAAAAAATAAGAGGGTTCGGGATGATTTCTCACCTACATACGAAACAAGCAGGCGTGGATCACCTGCTACGCATTGCGCAAAAAGATCGGTCTCAAGAACTCCAGCAACAGTGTCGAGCTGACGAATCAGCTTCTTGTAAGTCAGCGGAAAAAGAACTGGCTGATGAGTTGGCGGGATTACAGCAGTTTCGCTGTAGCCTCCGTCACTTCGGTGTATCTGAACGGGGAGGCAGACCTCTGGTTTCATGAAGGCAGGCTCAGGTTCGAGCCGTCATCCTGGAAGGAAACCTTAAAGGAGGCAGTATGATCATACGTAAAAGTTCTGTGCCGCAAACTGGATTAGCGGCTCAGACAGACAGCTCGCAATATATCGGCAGCTTTCCCGCCTGCTGGATGCTGCTCCCGATGAGGTCCATCCTATTTTCAAAAGAGCCGGCAAATATCATTGCGGCGTCTGTAACGAGAAAGTAAACTTTACAGAGAGACAAATTGAAATCTGGCAGGAGATACGGTGTGCCCTGGATCCGGCTGCCAAAACAGATGAAACAGCCGCCGGAAGCGGGAGGGAAGCTGCTGTCAGGACTTGATTCCGGGAACTCATGGGAGGAGAAATGCTTATTACAACATGGTTTCCCACATTTTTACGTAGATAGAAATGCTCCATACGGTGCAGAAAAATTTCGTGCACTGGGTTTTATGTCAGTAGTAATTCCAAAAACAGCTCTGTGAGCTCATTTTGAGGTCCAAATTGCTTGATTTAGCGCTCATATAGGACTAAAATATACGTAGTTTACGGATATATGCACGTATATTTACGGAGGCCGATATGAGTATACCAGAAGCCATTCGGAACCAGCGCCCTACACAGTTCGGAGCTTGTGAAATACGGCTCCTTAATAATCACTACTATGTTTACCAGATCACGTCCGAGTATAGCCGGGTAACCAAGCGCTCTCGGAAGAAAACCGGTAAGTGCATTGGCAAGATCTCGGAACAGGATGGATTCATTCCCAACCGCTATGCAATTGAACTTATGCAGCAGAATGGTATGCTTCCACCTGCCACTGGAGCCGTCACATATCGCTCCAAGACCTTCGGGGCCTATGAGATGCTGTCGCAGCTGTCTCCAAACCTCGAAACGGATTTGAAGAAATGCTTCCCGGATTGCTACCGGGAGATCCGTACGATTGCACTTCTACGACTGGTGGAAGGAGTCGCCTCTACCAGAGCATTGCAGTCGGTCTTCGAACAGTCCTACCTGAGCGATCTTGCTCCGGATCTTTCCATATCAGAAGGAACGGTGCAGAGGTTTATCCTCCGTCTGGGAACTATGCAGGAACGTGCTGAGTCGTTTATGCGGCTTCACGTCACCGAAAACACAACTCTCCTGTTTGATGGGACGTCAATCTTTCTGGACTTTGGAGATTCACTTGCTGCATCCGGGTACAACGCAGAGCATTCAAGGGATCCCCAGGCAAGGCTGCTCTATGTCTTCGAGAAGGATACCCACTGCCCGCTGTTCTATGTTGTGATTCAGGGATCTATCGTTGACAAGTCAGAGTTTCTGGATGTCGTTCAAAGATCCGGCTGCAAGGATGTCATCATTCTCGGAGACAAGGGGTTCTACTCCAAAAAGAACGTTTCCGCCCTGATGGAAAGCCACCTGAAATACATTCTGCCGCTTCAGGAAAACACAAAGGCCGTGAAGCAGGAGTTCTTCGAAAGAGAAGGTCTGGATAAGTTCGACGGAACCTTTGCTTATCATGGCCGTGCCATCTGGTATCACAAGCAGAAAAGCGGCAATCTCGGAGACTACATCTACATCTTTATGGATGAACAGCGGCGGGCACAGGAGCACGCACACTTCATTGAGCGGTGCGAAGATGATTATGATGAATCTGCCAATACCCCTATGGATCTGGCCAAAAAGCCCCGTATGGGTTACTTCTGTTTCTGCAGTAATCTGGACGCAGTGCCAAAGGAGATATATCTGGATTACAAGGAACGCTGGGACATTGAGGAGTGTTTTGATTACCTGAAGAACAGTGTCAGGGCGGAAGCTTCACACGCCCACAACGATGAGTACTTTCGCGGGTGGGCATTTCTGAATCACATCAGTCTTCTTTACTACTATGGGCTGATCAATGCAATCAATGTTCATCATCTGTCCGAGAAGCTGACTCCCAAGGAGGCAATCCTGATGACGAAGGATATATGCAGAATCACGGACCCGAATGGGACACAGCACCTGACCCATATCAGGAAGGAGACTCAGGAAATACTGGATACACTGGGGGTCGTGTTGTCTGCTACGTAAAAATCATGGAATCCATGTTACAAAAAGAGTAAAGCGCACCTTGGAGCAGATCCTGGAGGAAGAGCATGTATCGCGCAGCTCCTATGATGTACAGGTGGACTGCATCCGCTCGCTTCTTGCAAAGGGTGCTCTCACAGAAATCCGGAGTTCTCCCAAAAACGGAAGGATCCCGCCCCTTCGGACCGGCTATTACAGATGTCTGCAGGAGGAGGATTACCGCGAATACCTCCCCGAGATTCTGAACCGGCTGGATGTCCGGCTGGATCCCGGCTATTACGCAAAGCATCCGGACCGGTACGCAAAGGACCGGAACTACGTTCTTCTGCTCTCGGATTATCTGAAACGCCGCCCGGTGTTTTCCGGGGAGACGGTCTCCATGAATGAGCGCGCCGAGGAGATCTTCGGATACGAAAAGTTCTTCGACCGGGGTGATGAGAACCGCGGCGGCTCCTCAACCGGCTTCGACATTCTGCGGCGCCTCGGGCACCCGGACCGGAACGAAGCGGCAGCGCTTCTCCACTTTCACTTCACGGCCGAACCCTTTGCCTACGCCGTCATCAGCAGAGAGACGCCTCAGAATCTCCTGATTCTCGAGAACAAGGATCCCTTCTGCGGCATGCGGGCACACCTGCTTGATCCAAAGGCAGACAGTGCCATCTGCGGTCTTCCCGTCTCCACGCTGATCTTTGGCGGCGGGGCGTCCAAGGAGCCCGCCTTCCGTGACTTTGACCTCAATGCGGAACCCTACATGAAAGCTCCCGGCAATACCTACTACTACGCGGGGGATCTCGATTATGCCGGCATCCGTATCTATGGAAGCTTCCGGGACAATGCGCGGGCGCTCTCGATCCGGCCATGCCTGCCCGTCTACCGCGCCATGCTCCGGAAAGCAGAGGGCCGAAGGCTCTGCCCCGCAAAGGCGGGCCAGAGGCCCTTTTCCGGGGGAGAGGAAGAGGAGTTTTTCTCCTGGTTTTCCCAAAAGGAGCGGGATATGATTCTTTTGATTCTCCGCGCAGGGAATTACATCCCGCAGGAGATTCTCAGCATAACGGATTACTGAAGGATTTCATTCAGGCTTAAATCGACCCAAAACCGCTAATGACAGTCCGGAATCAGAAACTGAGCTGTTTGTGCATCAGGTAACACAACATTTTTCGGAAATAAAATTCAGGATTTGATATTTACCGATCGGAAATTTACGTCAGGAGGGATACATGAGCACCTATACGGACAGTCTGTTTCATCGCATGAAGACCGCTTCCCCGCTGTTTCTTCTTGACAGGCTCTGCATGAAGGATCTCCAGTTCTGGAAGAATTACGGCTATCAGGACCCGGATGCAAGACTGAATCTTGTGATGGCGCTGTTTCTGCGTCTGTGGGAACACGAGGCGGAAAACGGCTCACAGAGCGGCTGCCCTCTGGAGCAGATCGGTACCTTCATTGCATCATACGAAACGGATCACCTGCACCTTCCTGTCAGACCCCAGAACGACTATACGGAGTTTGCAAGAAGCATTGTCATCATGCTCAGCGGAAACGGTCTTGGCTGCAGCGTGAATGCCTTCGATACGAAAACAGACGCCTATCGCGCGGTCAGCGTCCTGTATCTCAAGTTTCTCGAGGGCGGCTACCTTCTCGACAGCGACGGCGACTTCGTCGTTCTCTCCACGTTTGAGATGGAAGAATCGCTGAAGATTTCCGTCATGTCCTTCATCGCGGAGCAGAAGCTCGCAAAGGCCAATTATGGCGGAGTCGCGGATACCTCGCAGAGCATCCTCCAGGGCCTTCTCATGCGGGAGCGCAGCATCGACAACCAGCTCTCGCTCATGCGAAGATCCCCCGTGACCTTCGACTACGAGGGCTACCGGCAGATCTATGCAGATCTCGGGGAGGAGCTGAAGGAGAGCAGAATCCGGCTTCTGCACATACAGGACAGGATCCGCTCTGATGATGAGGCTTCGGCAGACGGTTTCCCGCAAAGCGGCGATCCGGAGAGCCTGAAGAACCTCCATCTTCTGGGGAAGATCCGGACCACCATCTCTCGCTGTATCGGAGAAATCAGCGTGCTCCTGGAAAAGATCAACGGCTTCAGCAGAAGCTACCAGGAGGAGCTCCTTGCCTCCTTCTCCGTCATTGCAGAGCGCAGGATTGACCTCGAAAATCTCGTGGAGACCCAGATCTTCCCGCACCCGGAGACCCTTTACAACCTGGCCGATGTCCTGCGTCCGCTCTTTGTCAGGCCTCCGGAGCCCATCTTTCAGCTCTCTCTCGCCTTCGAGCCGCAAGAGGCAGAGAAGGAGAGGGTTGAAGAGACCGGTGTGCTGCTCGAGGAAGAAGACGACGGATCGCAGAGAGAAAAGGATCTGAAACTTGCCCGCAAGAGAAAAAGTCACCTTGAGAAGGTGCTCACGGTGATCCTCCGGGAGATCGCAGCCTATGGCGGAAGCGCCCGCCTCAGTGTCATGCGGGAGGATCTCGACAGGGGATGCTTTTCTGCATTCGATCTGTGCCCCGATCCTGTCAGCTTCAAGCACCTGTTCTCCATTGCGATCTGCAACGGCCTTGAACGGACAAAGGACCCGGAGCACATCCTCGATCAGTCCGCAGAGCTCCACGAGGGAATGCTTCTGGACAGAGTCTGCAGCAATCTTGGGATCCCGGAGGAGCTGAATGTTCTGTCCGCATCCCCTGTCTATGACGAAGGCGGCCTTACCAGGCAGTCTGTCATCTTTGTTCCCCCGCAGCCGGACGAAGAGGGGACGCCGCCGTCCCCCGTCATCTGTGTTGAGGACGCAGAATTCACCCTGGAACACAGGGACAAAAAGGAGGAGGCTCCCACATGAACTATACCCGTGAACAGACGGATCTTGCGGACGACATCTTTGCAAGCCTAGCCACGTCGCCCGATCATGCCGTACCGAGAAGCAGCAGTTCCCTGTACTCCGCCTATCTCAACGACACCGACGTCCAGAGCCTTGTCGATGCAAGGGCGGAAAAATACGGCTGCCGGATCATTCAGACAAGAAACGGGATGTACCTTGCACCGGTTTCCCAGGACTCCTTCTTCGGATTTACCCGCTATGAGCTCGTGCAGAAACTCACCGTATACCGAAACAATGATACGACCCCGTCAACTCTCCGCTACTGCTTTGCGATGAGCGTCATCCTGAAGCTTTGCCTTGAGTTCTACAGCGGCCGGGGAGAACAGATGAAAATCCGAAGCTCCCTGCCCGTGGAGGATCTGATCCGGGATCTGACGGAATTCTACAATGAGGGCGCAGAGCGGGAGAAACATGAGAGGGAAGAGGGCGGAGAGACTTCCACTGGAATCCGCTTTACCGATATCAAAAACTACTGGGATCCCATGCTCAATGAGGACCGGGGCAGCAACGGCACGCTCTCCAAAAAGCAGGCTGTGGATAAGGTGCTCCGCTTTCTCTCCTCACAGCATCTCATCACCTACGATTCAAAGGTGGCCCGGCAGATTGGCACCACGCTCCGCTTTGACGAGCTGATGACAGCCCTGATTCTCGGACAGAGCAACTACAGGAACCTGATTGCAGAACTGTTTAAGCCAAGCGATGCAGGACTTTCGGAGGAAGACCATGAGCAGCATTAACCGCGCACGTCTTGTCAACATTCACTTCAACGGCGGAGAACGCGTCATCGGGAACAAAATGCTGGATTTCCACGGCGAGTCCCTCCTGATTCTGTTAAAGAACGGCGGTGGAAAAACCGTCATGATTCAGCTCCTCACAGCGCCGATGATGCACAGGAAATACTGGGACCGCCCGGACCGTCCCTTTTTGGGCCTTTCCGGAAAGGATGCATCCCTCACCATGATTGAGTGGCAGCTCGACGGCGGTGCCGGCTTCATGACCTGTGGGATTCTGTTCCGGAAGGCGCAGCATACCGCGGACAGCGAGAGCCGGGACCTGCTCGACGTATACGGCTTTATCAGCGAGTATCAGACCGGGGACTGCGCCGCCGGCATCGAGATGGCGGTTACCTATAAAAACAGCGATGGGAAGCCCTGCATGAAGAGCTTTGAGGAATGCCGGAACCTGTTCGCCTCTCTCCGGAATGACGGGCGCTACCGCTTTTCCTTCTACAACATGAATACCGGGAAGTCCTACGCAGAATACTTCCGGGTTCTCCGGACCTACGGCGTAGACTGCACCTACTGGGAGACCGTGATGACGAGAATCAATTCGTCCGAAGGCGGTCTCACGCGCTTTTTCGAGGGAGTTAAAACCCAGCAGCTTCTCTGCAGCCGCTGGCTCTTTCCCTCCATCGAGGCAAAGCTGAAGGAAAGTGCCGGTGTTGACCAGATGTGCGTCATGCAGGAAGCCTTGACGGACATCCTCCTGAAGCGCAACAGCCGCGCCACAGATCTTGCAGACATCGCGCAGTATAAAAAACTCCGGGAGCGCCTGGACGATGCAGCTCCGCTCCTTTTGGAGACCGGAGATTTCTATCAGACGGCGGTTTCCTCCCTTCGGCGGCTCTCTGCGGTCGGAGAAGCCGCCGCAGGCGAGAGCAAAACCCGCAGGGAAAAAGCCGGTGCGCAGGAGCTCTCCCTCTCCCTCATGGCAGAGAAGGAAAAGGATCTCAAATACCGGCGGTATTCTGCAAGGGTGCTCCAGAGCAGAGAAGCCCTCCATGCAGCCAGGCAGGAGCAGGAGAGCGCCGAAGAGGAAACAAAGCGTGCTTCTTCTGACAGAGAGGAAAAGCAGCAGTGTGTCCTCCTTCTTGAGGCAGCACACTACCAAAAAGCAAAGGACCGCGCTGAGGCGGACCTTGCGGCGGCAAAGGCCGATCTTGAGGCATTCAGCCTCGAAGCGGGAGAAAAGGAGGCGGAACTCTCATACCTTGGCGGATACCTCCATGGAATCTCAGACAGAAAGACCGCCGCAGATGAGGCCTCCCTCGAAGATACCGCCGAAAAAAAGAGTGCAGCGCAAGAACGGCTGCAGGAAGCACGGAGGACGCAGGAGGAAACAAAGACACAGCTCGGTGAGCTGGACCTGCGGCTTGGCAGAGTATCCCAGATCGTCGATTCCTATCTTGGGGAGTACGAGCCCGAATACATCCAGAAATACGGGGCAGACAGTCTCAACCGCAACCTCCTTGGTGCCTATCTGGACGAGGATCTTAAAAAGGAGGAGAGAAGAATCCGCGCTTGCGGGGACAGGGCAAAGAAGGAAGCAGAGGAGATCCAAAAGGAGCGGGAGCGCCTCCGGGCAGAAGAGGATGAAGTTTCCCGGGATCTGGATGCGCAAAAAGAGCAGAAGGCGCGCTGTGATGCGGATCTTGCCGGCAGAAAGAATGAGCTTTTGCAGTACAGCAGCGAGATGGATTCAAGAGAGCGCATCGCGGCAGAGGTCTCCTATACGGGGGATCGCTGCGAGAAGGCCGCTCTGCTAAATGCGATCGGAGTTCAGAAGACAAAGCTTAAGGATGGCATCTCGGAGACAAAGCAGCGGATCAGCGCCCTGGACCTTGCCATCCATCCCCTCGAAAGCAAACATCCGTTTGACATTCCGGAGGAGCTGGATGATGTCCTCATGCGCCGCGGCATCCGCTACACCTACGGCTTTACCTGGCTCGGGGAGCAGACACCGCAGGCACGGAAGGCGTACATCGGCCGCTTTCCACTCCTTCCGCAGTCGGTTCTGATGGACGGAAAGGACCTTGAAAAGCTCCGCAGGGAGAAGATCCGGCTCTCCTCGCCCTGCCTTCTCCCCGTAATCGTCCGCGGAAAACTGGGGGAAAAGGACGATACAGCGCCCCTGCCGGATGCCTCCATCATCCTGCAGACAGATACGGCAGAACTCCTCCATGTCTGCGATCTCGATCTCCTTGATCCCCAGAAGCGAAAAGAGCGCCTCGAGCAGCTGCAGGCTGATCGGGAGGCTGAAAAAAGGAACCTCGCATCCGCAGAAGACAGTCTGAGACTCCTTGAGGCGGATGAGAGAAAGCTCTATCCGCAGCGGCTCGAGAGCAGTGCGCAGTATGAAAAGCTCCAGGCGAAAGTCCAGGCACTTGAGAGCGATCTGCAGGATGCCATGGCGCGGATGGAGGAAGACAGGAAAAAGAGGGATGCGCTGCAGCAGAAGGACAGCAGCCTTGCCGAAAGGGAAAAGGCCCTCGAAGAGGAACTGCGGCGATGCGGAATCTGGGAGAAGGATTTTTCCGACCTCAAAAAGCGCTACGCCGTATACCTCGATGCCTTCACCAAAAAGCAGCAGGATGAATCCTTAAAAAAGGAGCTGGAGGAAAAGGCAGCACAGGCAGAGCGGGCAGAAGAGGCGGAAAACAGGACCATCCTCTTTGCAGAGCGTGAAATCGCAGATCTGAATCACGCGGTCCAGAGGGACCGGGAAGAAGCGGCAAAATATGCGGTCTATGAAACAGGCACTCCGTGTCCCGAACAATGTGAGCCCGCTTCTTCGCAGGAGACGGCAGCAGCCCGCTTTGACGCTCTCGGAAAGGAAATCTCAGGTACTTTCGCAGAGCTGCAGAAAAGGCAGTCCCGCTGTGCAGAGGATCTTCAAAGATGTGCCGGCGATCTTACCGGGTTCGCCAGAAGAAAAGGACTGCAGGAGGACAGCTGGAAGGAGATTGCCTATTCTGCCAAGGAGCAGGACCTGGCAGAGCACGCCCTGAAGGAGGCAGAAGCTTCGCTCGAGAAGGCAAGAGCGCAGGAGACCGCCTGCAGCAATACCTGCGCCGCGTGCGAACAGAATTATGAAAACACCATGCAGGTACTTCTTGAGAATACCGGAGAGACTTCCCCCATGGAACTTGCGCCGGAGGAGATCCTTGCAGATTCCGTCTACAAAAAGGAACTCACAGACCTTGCCCGAACCATCCGGGACCTCTCGAAGGAAACGCAAAAACTTGCGGCCGATGCGAAGACTCTTCAGGACTGCGCGGATCACACGCGGGCGGATGTCATGGAGCTTCTGGAAAAACTCGGGCTGGACGCTGTGCCGGAAGGGGAGCCGTACGTCTTCCCGGACCGCTCCCCGGAAGCGATCGGGGATATTGCAGCCAGGGCAAGAGCAGCCTGCCAGAATGCCTCCCAGCAATATGAGCAGGGAAGGCAGAATCTCCGGCAGGAATATGAACACATCAACAGTGAGAGTTTTCAGGGCAGCGAAGACGTGCAGCGCTACCTCGCCATTCGGACAGGCCTTGAAAAGATCGCAGCCAAGGCGGGAAACAGCCGGGCAAATCTCAAAGATATCGAGAACGATGTCCAGACCATCTGCATGGCTCTCGACAATATGATTCAGAAACTGGAGGGCAACACCCAGGAGCTCATTCATGACAGAAACGGCGTCCTCGACAACTGGTATCTGTATATCCGCCAGGTGCATGATCAGCTCTTACTCTTTGACCGCAATTCCTCTGTCCGCATGGGAGACAGGCTGCAACAGATGTTCCGGATCACACTGCCATCCATGGAAAAATACGGGGACAGCACAGAGCGGCATCTCGGAGAGTTCTTCGACAGGATGAGCTCGGAGTGTACAGCTTACGGCTCAGACCGGGCGATGGTTTCCAAATATGTCACCTCAAACCTCTCCACGGAGGCGCTGTTCCAGGAGGCCTTTGGCTTTACCGGCCTTCGGATCCACGTCTGCAAGATCGAGGCAACGGGTACCACTTCCATGAAATCCTATGAGGAAGTCGCATCGCTTTCCGGCGCAGAGACGTTCTGCAGCGCATTCATCATTCTGTGCTGCATCCTGGACTATCAGCAGCGCGATGAGAATGATCCCACCGCAGCAAGGACGAGAACGCTCATCATGGACAACCCGTTCGCAACCATCACTTCCAGAGAGCTTCTTTCCGCGATGATGCAGCTTGCGCTGAAGATGAAGACACAGCTCATCTGCTTTACCGCGGTGGAGGATGTCAATGTCTTTGCCGTCTTTGGCAACTGCTATGAGTGCACCGTGCATGATATCGAAGGGACGCGTCAGTCCAAGCTGGATTTCTACAACCGAAACCAGACACAGGCAAAGAGCGCCATGGAGACCACACACTGGCAGGAAGCTGCTGCCGACAAGGACGGGCAGTATACCTTCAATTTCAGTTGAATCAGGCTGTACAGAACAGCAGCAGGGAAAACTGTGCCCCTGCAGTATTCCGAGGAGAAGGGAATACGCCGCAGCGTAAAACTGGCTTGAAAAAGCCGACCTTATGCAACCGCCTTCTGGAGGCAGGACAATCTGGGCGCGTATTCTTTTTCCTTTCTTTGCAGAAAAGCAGAAGTGTCAGAAGAGCAGGCGAAAGAGTACCGGGCAGTACCCGTGGCGCCTGGCAACAGGGGAAGTTACGCCCTCGTCTGCCGGGATGAACGAAATAACACTTTCCATGAATTGGAACCGATACATCCTGAAATGGCTGTGTTGGTTCCAATTTTGTCATGGCCTGCAAAGAGGTTCCAATATTGTCATAGATTTACATGCGTATTGATATCTATACAAGTGTAATTTTGACTGCGAAGTTTCCGTGTGAGAGCGGCATATATTTATTCGGCAAACCCATGTTTTCCGAATAAATACGCCAAAATTCGGTTTACCACCCCTGATCCCCGCATCCGTTCCAAATTTGTCATGGCTTTTCCGGCCATCCCAGATTTGTCATGGTTCTCCTGGTAAAAGCATGCATTTGCGTGTCACCCTGATCATCGATCATCAGGCCATCCTGCATCGCCGCATCACCAACAATCTTTCCTGCAAGTCCTCCTGTAAATCCAATTTCTGTTTCTTCGTTGCCAGTGCATCACCACATTCATAGACCCGGTTATCGCCGCCTTGTTGGATCCTGATGCACTGATGCATTCTGTGATCCTGTAATCCCGTCACCGTCGCCCGGATCTGGCGGCATCCAAATCCACCATCAATCATCCACCGGGCACGTGGCTTACGCACCAGCTCTCCAGAGCCTTTCCAGCGGCCTGCTGCCAGGCCCAGGCCGCCTGCGCATCTCCCTGACATCTGCTGCCCACAGGCAGGCTTTCTGCGTCGCGCATCGGTCCCAACCTGCCACGGAATAGATCAAAAAATGTAATCTATCCTATTGTATTGTTAACTTTTTAACAAATTTATTGTTGATACTGTTCCCGTTGTTCCGCATGTATGGGCAGATCCCCGAATTTCCTGTTTCAGCCGACGTACATCAGGACCTGATCTGAATTGCCCCCTCTGTGCATGACGTTATAAAATATCTTTTGGACATCAAAAAGCGCAGCAGGGTTTCCCGCCTTGCTGCGCCATGTCCGCAGGGGAAATGCATTTGCTGTGCGCTTCTCTCCTGCCGATATGCTGTTCTACTCTGCTGCCCTCTTCTACATCTCCATAGGAGCTGCCGTCTCCATTCCCTCTGCCACAAGGGCCCGCCCCGGACGGCGCTGCTTTGGTTTCGGCGCAGGACCTTCCCGATAGCCAAGAAGCACAAATACGCTGCACAGATAATTCTCCGGGACGCCCCAGCGGCGAAGGAGTTTTTCTCCCTCCGGATTGGCAAAGGTCTCCTCACCCCGTACCACAATGCAGGAGGAAATGCCGAGGTTTTCTGCCATCAGGACCATATTTTCCGCAGCGCAGAAAGAATCCGGGACGCGGTATAAAAAATCCTGCTGCCCAAAGACCGCCACCACGGTCGGCGCCCCGTAAAATCCGCTGCGGATCGTCGGGTCATCAATGAGGCTTGGCTGCTCGGCGGAGACATAGGATCCGGCAAGATGGGTCCGGTCCATGCAGGCCGCATTCCACCGGCCCACCCGGTCGGAGAGCTCCCGCCCCCGCAGGGCAACCACCATGCTCCGCTGACCGCCGCCTGCGTTGGGTGCATAGAGTCCCGCCTCCAGTATCGTTCTCAGTTCCGACTCTGGGACCTGCCGGTCCTGATAGCGGCGGATCGAGTGCCGCGTCTTCATAAGTTCCAGTAATTCCATCTCCCTGCCTCTTAAATCCTGTGGATTGCCCCCACCGGACAGTTCTCAAAGCAGTTTCCGCACTGCAGACAGTGCTCCGGGTCGATCGAAAACGGCGTCCCCTCGGTGATGTCCTCCTGGGGACACACGGTCTGACACACGCCGCATCCGATGCAGTCATCCGCAATGAAATATCCCTTCCGGATAGGCTCTGCCTCTCCCACCACAAAGTACTGCCTTGTGATCGGCCGGGCGGAGAGACAGAAGTACTCGATGCGGTAATCCTTCAGACAAAAGATCGTGTCAATTTTCTTCGTATCCCCGGGATAGACATTTGCAAGGTACGGCTGCTCCTCATAGATCCGGTCCATCCATTTTTGCTGCTCTTGCGCCGGGACCTCAAAGGCACGGCCGGAGAGCCGGATCGTTTCTTTATACATCGTGTAGGCCAGAATCTGCACCCTGCCGTCTGCCCGAAGTTCATCGGCAAAGTACTTGCCCCGGGCCGTCAGAAAGTAGAGCGCCATCCCCTCATAGTGGATGGCGGAAATGTTCCGGACCTGGGGCGCACCGGAGGCATCCACTGTCGCAAAGTCCAGCACACCCACACGCTTACATTTCTCAATGCATCCTGCTGCATCCATGAAAGTCTCCCCTCTGCCTGATCATGCCAGACGCTCCCCCGTCACATCGTTTTTCGTCTTCCAGCACTGAGGATCCGGTGCGTAGAAGCTCCCATAGGTTCCTTTTGCCACCGCAGGACACCCCCGGCACCAGGCAAGGAGCTCACACTTGCTGCATTTGTCAAATCGGGTGTAGTCTCGGTAGTCCTCCATCTCATGAATCCAGATCTTGGAGAGATCATCCGTGATGGCGTTTCCGACAAGGCTTCCAGCCACCCGCCGGCAGGCATAGACCTCTCCGGTGGGGAGGATCGTGAGGTGGCAGTTGCCGCAGTTGCAGCCGCCGTAGATCATGCCGGGCTTTGCCCCGTCTGGGATTTGAAAAGTTCCCGTCTCATACTCGTAGAGCGTCCACAGATGGTCCTTCCGATTGAAGAAGGTGACACAGTCGGGGTCTGCCTCATAATGGCGGAATTTCGCATCACAGGCGGCCAAGAGGGCCCGGTACTGGAGCGGCGTAATCCCCGTCGACTTCTCGCAGGAGGTGGGGACGTACCGGGCAAACGCAAAGACGTCCGCCTTCGCCGCAACCACGGTGTCGATGATGTCAGGAATCTCTTCGATGTTCACGCCGGAGACCGTCGTCATGATGACGGAGGTGATGCCAGCGCGCCGAATCATCGGGATCTTTGCCAGGGTCTCCCGGAAGGAACCGGGCTTTCGGAACCAGTCGTGGGTCTTTTCCATCCCGTCAATCGAGAGCTGGTACTTATCGCAGCCAAGCACCCGGAGCCTTCTGCACACGTCATCCGTGAGGTGGAAGGGATTGCCCAGGATCGTGAACGGAATGTCCTTTTCCTTCAGGAGCTCCAGAAGACGCCAGAAGTCGGGGTGCAGAATCGGGTCTCCGCCAGTCAGGTAAAAATAGGGGAGGCGCCCAAATGTATTGCAGAACACCTCCGCGTTCTGCACCACCTTCTGCATATTTTCAAACGACATGGAAGCGGGCTTTTTGTCCGCATTCTCCGCAAAGATATAGCAGTGCTTGCAGCGCTGGTCACAGTCCTCGGTAATATGCCACTGGAAGGCAAAGTATTCGCTCATCGCGTTCCTCCATAAAAAAACAGGAGCCGTCAGAAAGATCCCGGCTCCTGCTGCCCTGCGAGAATGCGGGGTCTTTCAGTTCTTCCCGGCGCCGCAGGCACTTCCGCAAGCTGTGGGTTTGGACTCAGGCTTTCCCGCGCCGCAGGCACTTCCGCAGGCCGTGGGTTTCGACTCAGGCTTTCCTGCGCCGCAAGCGCTTCCGCAGGCCGTGGGCTTCTCCTCAGGCTTTTCCGCGCCACAGGCGCTTCCACAGGCCGCTGCCGGTGCCTGGCTGTTGGTTCCATTCCATGCATACAGATTTTTCAGTGACATTCTGTCCTCCCTTTCTGCCTCCGCGAAGGGGCCTTGCGCTGTTATTTGATCTGTATTCAGACTATCGCTGGGGATGAAAAAAGGGAAATGAATTTATGCTATAATTTATAATCAAACGTAATAAATCAAGGAGGCCCTCATCATGAATACCGCACAGCTGGAATGCTTTGTCAGCCTGGCAGGCACCCTGAACTTCATGCGGACGGCAGAGGAGCTGCACCTGTCCCAGCCCGCCGTCTCCAAGCAGATCCGGAGTCTCGAGAGCGAGCTCGGAGCGCAGCTCTTTACCCGCACCACCCGCTCTGTCACCCTCACGCAGGTCGGTGAGCGGTTTCTTGCCGATGCCGAGGATATGCTCCGAATCTCCTACCACTCCATGGAGTGGATCAGCAGCTTTCAGAGCAGGCTCCAACAGGTCATCCGGATCGGCTACGGGGATCCCCATTGCAGCGCCAAGATCAGCGAGATTCTCACCCCGATCCTGGCGGAGCATCCCGACCTATCCCCGCGCCTTGTGATGGACCAGACGGACAGCAACTTAAACCGTCTCCAGCACGGCCAGCTCGACCTCATCATCGGAATGCGGGATGCGACCTTCGCAGGCGGGGACATCACCTTCCGGCGCCTGTTCGATGACACCTTCACCTGCGTCATGCGAAAAGACCATCCCCTGGCAAAGGCGCTCTCGGAAAAGACAGCCCGGGAGGGCGGCATCTCCACCAAAGACGTCTGGGACTGCCGACAGGTGCTCTCCATCCCCTCCTATCTCCTGAAGGGGTTCTTCTCCCGCGGGGAGCGGATCATTCCCGTCAACAATGCCCTCGACAACCTGATCCTTGCCAATGCGAACGAAGCCTACAGCATGGTCCTGGCAGGCTTTGGCTACGCCATGCTCCCGGGGCACCTTTTGATGCCTCATCCGGACCTGGTCTTTTTCCCCTGGCCGGAATCCCCTTCCTGTCCCTTCGGAATCTACTACCGGCAGGAGGGCGCAAGGCAGGCACCGGTCATCCGGGCTTTTCTGGAATCGGCGGCACGCGTCTATCGGAAGGCATAAAAAAACTGCCTGCGTCATGTCTTTGCCGCAGGCAGTGTGATTACAGTTCTTTCCAGTCATCCGGCCGGTATCCCACGAAGGCCTTTTCCCATCCCGCACGATCGGCTTGGCGCAGAAGGAGCGGAAGAACCCCTGCTGCGTAATGTGGCGTTTTTCCGTGCACTGGGAAAACTTGTTGCTTCAGGCAGTAATCTTTTCTTTCAGGTTATTCAACCTGCTGTGCGGAATCAAACCCTCAGACTGCATTCTTCCCACGACAATTCCTGGCGCAATTCCCTGCTCTCTGGCAAATTGAAGGACGCTTTTTTCCGAATAATCCGAAGCCCTTCTGAACGCCTCAAACGCATCTGGAGAGATCAGCGTGTCCCTCGACCATTGATCTGCCGCCTTCTCCTCTTCTTCTGTGGTACCATTCGGCTGTCCGACATGGCCAAGAATAATATGTGCCAGCTCATGAAACAGACTGAACCAAAACCTGTCGGCATCCCTGCCTCTTGTAGTAAGTCCTACCACAATCTTTTTCCCATCCTGAAAGGTTGCCCCCTCCAGGTAGGATCCTTTCAGATGCGGAAGAATAATGAGTGCAATTCCATAATCCGCCAGATGTCTGCGGATCTGAGGGCAAATTGATTCATAAGGCTGCACGGTCAGCTTCCGAATCTCGGAGACTTGAGATGCAAGTCCCCTGATATTGATCGGAGCGATTTCCGCCTCCCGTGCCTGAATCTTTGCTTCCTGTGCCCATGCCATCAGGGCCAGATCACTCTTTTGGGTTATGGCCAGACGTCTGCAGGCAATTCTTGTAATCTGTTCATTCCCAAGAAGGGAGAGTTTCACAACTCCAAAGTACTTCCTGAGGTTGACAATCTTCTCGTTTGCTTCCTGCGTCTCCGGAATCCATCCCAGCTCTGCCATTTCATGATACGGAAACTGTTTTGCCAGCTCAGCATCCGCATCCATGGCGTTTTCTTCTTCCGCTTTAACGATCTTTTCCCGATAGACAGCCTCAAGATGATTCCAGAAGGAAGCCGGAATCCCCAAAACCATCTCCAGTTTCACTGCCGTTTCGGGCGTGAGCAGTACTTCCCCATGAATGAGATTGCTGATATGCTTCTCAGACATATCCATTCTGGCTGCGAACTCCTTCTGACTCATGCCTCTGTCTTTCAATTGCTCTTTGATTGTCGCACCTGGCGGTGTTGCAATAAAACTGCGGCTTCTCACCATTGTGCTGCCTCCCAACTGATCAATCTCAATGATAATCAACAATTTCCAGGATCTTTGCTACCTGAATTTCCTCACCAGTCTTCTCAAATACCAATCTGTACGGTTGAACAAGATCCATCGCATACTCTCCCTTCCTGTTTAGCAAAAGGGGGATGACACCGTCCGATATGAAACTGCACCAGCATCTCGACCGTGTCCGATGCACGAATTTCATCGATTCTCTGTTGAATTTTTTCCGCCATTTTGCGGCCATAAGCTTTTTCAGCTGCCGCAGCGTTTGTACAGATCTTTTCTATTTTCCTGCTCCGGTAGCTGATCTCCAAGTTGTCACCTCTCTGCAGAATTTACCTATTAGGTAAATTTATATTAGCACGGTGATGTCTCTCAGACAAGAAAAATTAACCTAATAGGTAAACTATCTGATATTTGTCTGCGTGTCCGGCCTTTCTGAAAAGGACGGACGTCATGGCCCTCCAGGCAATTTGAGATATCACCCAGTGCCTTCCCAACGGCATAAAAATACCTGCGGCGTCCCCATGAGGTTTGCCGCAGGCGATTATCCGATTATCTCCTTCCAGTCATCCGGCCGGTATCCCACGAAGGCCTTCTTCCCATCCCGCACGATCGGCTGGCGCAGAAGCAGCGGATGCTCCAGCACCTTCTCAAACCGGTCCTCCTCCGAGAGGTACTGCACAAGAAGATAGGCCTCCTTCTCCTTCGTTTTCGGATCCAGCAGCTCCTCGAGAGGCCCTGCTGCCCGAATGACCGAGGTCAGCTCCCCCCGGCTGATCCCCTTGTCCGCCAGGTCCACGAACTGGTAGGACTTTCCCCGCTCCTTGAAGAAGCGCTCCGCCTTCTTCGTGTCCTGACTCTTTTTGCTCCCGAAGATCTGAAGTGCCATAGTTCATTCAATCCTTTCTGAGTTTCACCGCATTGGCGGTGCGCCTTCGGTTCTCCTCCGGCATCTGGGCGTAGTAAGTCTTGGTGGTCTCCACCGAGGTGTGCCCCAGCGTATCCGCGACAAGGTAGATGTCCCCCGTCGCCTGATAGAGGCTCGAGCCGTAGGTTGCCCGGAGTTTGTGGGGAGTGATGTGCTTGCCGGTCACGTTGGCCGCATACTTGGACACCATCTTCTCCACCGCCCGGGTGCTGATCCGCTTTTTCTGCAGGGAGAGAAACAGGGCATTCTCATTTCCCGGCGCCGGCGTGATTTTCTCCCGCTCCGCAAGGTATGCGGTGAGTGCCTCCTCCACCTCGCTCCCGAAGTAGACCGCTGAGTCATAGCCTCCCTTTCGGTGGATCATCAGGCACCCGTCGTCGAAGTTGATGTCGGTCAGGTCCAGGCCCACCAGCTCCGAGACGCGAAGCCCGGTGCCCAGAAACACGGTGCAGATCGCGGCATCCCTTACCTGTGTCTTTTTGTTAAAGGCCTGCTGCCGTTTGGTGAGTCCCTCTGCGCTGTCCACCTCGTCGAGAAGATTAGCGGTCTCCGCGGCATCGAGGCGGATGATGGCCTTGTTGTCCTTCTTGCGAAGGGACACCGGAGTCACCAGAATCGACACGTCCCGGTCGAGCTTTTCCTCCCGGAAATAGTAGCCGAACAGCCCGTGGAGGGCGGCAAGCTTTCTCTTCTTGCCGGAGCCGCGCTCTGCGTTCTTCCGCACCTTTCCATCGTACTCGTACTTGGTGATGTACTCCATGTAGGACTCCAGGTCCTCCTTCGTCACCCGGTTCAGCATGCCCACGGTGTAGTCGTGAATCGGCGTCTCCGCCCATTCCCCGCTCCCGGAGTCATGCAGGTAGGTGAAGAAGGTCTTCAGGTCCTTGGCGTATTCCAGGCGGGTGCGGGGCTCGGTGCCGTTTTTCATGCTCCGGAAGTACTCCGTGCAGAACGCCGGGAGCTCCTGCAGAAGGAGCCGCAGCCGGTCCGTATTCTCATCCGCCAGTTTTTCATAGTATTTTTCTTCCTTGGCCATGCAGTATCCTCAATCCGTTAGTGCACTTTTTAATTGGTGCACTCATCCCTTCGGCAGGTTCAGGTTCCCGAAGTTGAACACATCCCCCATCGTGAAGCGGTGGGGCGAAAAGGCATCCGCCACGATGTCCTGGAGCTTTTGAAACTCCTCCTTGTCCTGGGTCTTCTGGTAGAGGTAGGCGGTGTTGCGCGCATCCGTCAGCCCGTCATGGGCGCGGCCCGCAAAGTCGAGCCCCGCAAGGCTCACCGCCTTCTCCAGCTTCATCGCCTTGGTGATATGCATCATGCTCCCGAACTCCTGCTGAAAGTCCCGCCAGTGGTTGAGCATGTATTTGACCTCGGGCGTATCCGGGATCTTCTTTAAGTCCGTCTCCTTCAGGATCTGCCAGATGTCCGAATCGCTCCAGGACCAGACGGTGTAGGGCTCCTCCCCGCACCAGGCGGCAAAGCGGGCCAGCACCTCCCGGAAGGGCGATGCCCCTGCCACCATATCGGTGGTGATGCCGGTCAGCTTCTCGTACTTTGGCTGAATCGCCTCGCTGTACTGGGGCTTGACGTACTCGCAGAAGTTTCCGATCTCCTGGTTATCCTCCCCCAGGCAGATGGCGCCGATCTCGATCGTCTCCATCGTGCAGGTCTCCCGCTCCTTGACATAGGTCCTGTCAATCGGGTTCATCTCCAGATCCACAAAAATCTTTCTCATCTCTTTGCTCCCTCAGATCGTTCGCTTTTGAGTATAACCCATTTTCAAGCGGCAGACACGAAAAAACCGCGCCGGGCAGCCGGCGCGGTCCATCCTATTTTGTTTTGTTCAGCGGCGTCTTCGCCGCACCAGATACGCGATCAGGTGGATGATGCCCCGGATCAGGGCAAAGATCGCAAAGAAGACCACGAAGCCGAAGATGCCGAAGACGATGTCGTCGAAGTCCATGGTCCCCGTGTGGGTGAATCCCTGGCCGATCTCAATGGCAAAGGTGATCACGATGAGCACTGTGAAGACGTAGATCCAGGTGATGGTCAGCGTCTTCCCGTGTCTGACCAGTGCCTTGAACAGGGGATACAGGACCAGGGTGAGCCCAAGGCCCAGAAGCCCGATCACGAAAAAGTGCAGCCCCTTGTCGGTAAAGCCGTACTGCTTCGTGTCGTTGATCCGGTTGATCGCATCGTGAATCCGCGCAATCGTCTCAACGGCAGAATAGAGCATTTCTTTCATAAATCGTTGACAACTCTTTCCGGGCGTCTGCCCGCAAGGACCGACGAGATGTCGTCCCAGATCATGGCGTAGCTTCTCTGAAAGCTTGCGCCGGTAACACCCCCGATGTGGGGGCTGTAGAGGATTTTCTCCTGCAGATCCTCCTGCCGGAGCAGGTAGTGGTCGGGGCCGACGGGCTCGCCGTCCAGGGTATCAAGGCCCGCCATAGTGAGTCTCCCGCTGCGAAGGGCCCCTGCCAGTGCCGCGTCGTCCACCAGCTCCCCGCGGGAGGTGTTGATGAAGTAGGCCCCGTCCTGCATCTTCGCAAAAAAGTCCGCATCTGCAAGGCGAGCGGTCTCCCGCGTGACCGGGAGGTGGAGACTGACGATCCGGCTCTTTGCAAGAAGCTCCGAAAGGTCCACAAGCTGCACGCCGTAAGTTTCCTCCTCCTCTTTCGTCAGCGGATGGCGCCTTGTGCAGAAGATTCTCCGAACGCCAAAGGCGCGAAGCAGCGCTGCCGTCCTCTTTGCGATGTCCCCAAAGCCCACAAGGCCCACAGAGAGGCCAGAGAGCTCCAGAAGATTCCCCCGCTCGATATAGCCCATCTTGACCGCCATCTGACGGCCCTCTCGGACCGCCTTATCATTTCCCGCGATATTCCGAAGGCACCCCAGCATCAGAAGGATCGTCTGCTCCGCCACCGCCCCGGCGTTCATTCCGCGGCTGTTGCAGACATAGATGCCGCGCGCGCTGGCCGCCTCACAGTCGATCCGGTTGTAGGCAACGCCCTCCGAGTGGATCAGGCGAAGGTTCGGCATGCCGTCTATGAGGGCAGCCGGCACCTCCTGGATGGCGTCCACGATGAGAAAGGACGCATCCCGCCCCGCCGCGAGGTATTCTGCCACGGGGTGCCCGGCCGGGGCCTCCGTGACCGCTGCCTCCCGGTAGAGCGGGCAGTTTGCGGAGTAGCGTGCCACCGCTCTGGGATCTCCGATGTGCAGCACCTGGATCATCTGACGCCTCACTTCCTGTTCCCTGCTTTCACCAGGGCGGCGAGGTTCTTTGCCGTATCCCTTCCGATCTGGGAGAGGGCTGCACCGTTTAAGTGCACCCGGTTCCAGGAGAGTGTGTCCACGTACCAGCTCGCCATCTGGTAGGCGCTCTCGTAGGAGGCACCGCCCCACTTGGTCTGCACCGCATCCTGCGCCTCGTAGGTCGTCTCATCGGGCAGGTAGCGGTCGTAGTCCAAAGTGGAGCCCAGGCAGATGTCAGCGCTCTCGGTGCCCAACGTCTCCTGGTAGGTGTGCATCGTCTCCACGTAGGGGTAGTACACAGCCTCCCCGATGGTGCTGGAGGTCTCCACCAGGGCGCCCTCAGTAAAGCCCAGGGCATCGAGGCAGTCGGTCACCTCCCGGTAGTAGGTCTCATAGGAGGGGTTGCCGATGTCCCCCTCCCCCTGGCAGCTGACCCAGTAGGAGCCGCCGATCTTGTATCCGGACCGGGCCGCCAGGTTCTTCGCCCCCTGATAGGAGGCGGCGATGTACTCAAAGATGTGGGAGTACTGGACCGTGCTGTCCGCGACCGGCGGCAGGTAGTCCGCGTGGTCCATCGGCAGAAAGGCCTGTATCCCGACGCCGCCCACGGCGGCAAAGAGGAAAATCACGTCGTGCCCGGTCAGCTGCTTCCAGGCGGCGCAGAAGGCGGGGATCATGTTGGTGGAGGCAGAGGTCTTGGCGGCCGGCTTGTCGGCGAGCTCCTCATGGTAGCCGCGGAACGCCCCGGCCTCCTCATCCCAGGTGATCCCGGAGTAGGCGCCGTTTGCATCCGTCCCGGTGATGCCGGTCAGGTCCCCGGTGTGCAGCTCCTCCAGGGAGTCGGTGAGAAGGTTGTACTCGTACACGCTGTCCTCCGGCACCGCGATGTTCGCGCGGCGTGCGGAGACCGTCGCCTCCAGGATGTCCTCGTCGATCCCGCTGGCACTGCTGAGCGCTGTAAGATCCGTCTCCCCCGCAAACGGGGACTGCGTGCCGGCCGCACAGCCGAGCATGTTGGACTGCCCCCAGAAAAGGAGAATGTCATACACTTTTGAGGCAGCAGCTGTCTTTTTCTTTGCCGCTGTCTTTTTGGAAGCCGCCTGCACCGGCAGGGCCGCACTAAGTAAAAGAGCCAGCAGCAGGGCTGCTCCTCTTTGGATCCATCCAGCTCTCATGAACCTTCCCATCCCATCACAATTACTATGCCTAATGATAATTCAGGCAAACTTTTGCTGGCAAGAGGGAAATCGACTGCATTTTTGCACCAATGACCGCCGATTTCCGGCAACCTGCCAAGACAGAAAAAAGGGGCAGGCAGGAGTCCCCTGTCTGCCGCCCGGCAGTATCTACTTCTCGTTCGGCCCGAACATCTCATCCGAGTCGAGCAGGATCGTGAAGGGTCCGTCATTCAGGAGCCGAATCTTCATGTCCGCGCCGAAGATCCCCTGTTGGACGTTCGGAACGCTCTCCCTGCACTTTGCAATCAGGTACTCGTACAGGGCCTTTGCCCTTCCGGGCTCCCCCGCTCGGATGAAGGAGGGGCGGTTGCCGTGATGGCAGTCCGCATAGAGCGTGAACTGGGAGATGAGAAGGAGGGACCCGCCCACTGCAGCAAGATTTAAGTTCGTCTTGCCATTTTCATCCTCAAAGATCCGAAGACCGATGAGCTTGGCCGCCATCCGGTCCGCCAGGGCCTCGTCGTCCGTATCCTCTATGCCGATGAGAACCAGAAATCCCTTTCCGATCTCTCCCGTCACCTTCCCGTCCACCGTACAGGATGCCTGCTGTACCCGCTGCACCACCATTCTCACTGCGCTCATCCTCCTTTTCTTCGCTGCAACGGGCTCATTGTAGCAAAGGATTCCGGGGATTTGCAATCCAGTCAGTCCAGAGCATAGACCGCAGTGACGCTAGCCTGGACCTCCAGCTTTCCGGGATCCAGGCTGATGGAACCTGTGGAGGCCGTATCCTCCATTGTGGCATAGGAGTTCGTCGACTGATAGCGGGCCGAGGTGTCCTGGTATCCCTCCTGGACGGAGATCAGCTCTCCCAGGGTCCTGTCCTCGGCAGCTGCCATGGTCTGCGCCTTGGTCTGTGCCTCCCCCGCTGCCCTGGTCAGCGCCTTTGCGTAGACCTCATCGTAGCTGCTGCTGGTGTAGCTCAGGTCAATGACCTGGGTTGCCCCGGCCTTGGTCGCCTGGGTGAGCACCTCTCCCACCTGGTCCATGGCAGCGTCCCGGACCGTCAGGTTCACATTGACCGTGTAGCCCGTCACCTTCGTGCCGTCATAGTTGTACTGGGGGTACATGCTGTAGGAGGAGGTGCTGATGCTGTCTTCGCTGATGCCGAGCTTCTCAATGGCGGCCTTCACCGCATCGGTCTTGGCGCTGGCATTTTCCTGTGCCTTCTCGGCCGTATCCTCGCTCTGCTCCACGCCCAGGATGATCTGAGCGGTGTCGGGATCCGCGTAGTCAGTCACCTCGGCAGTGACCGTCACGCTGGCAGAGGCCGTGTCCGCTGCCGCGGCAGTCTCCTCTGCCTGCGGCTGGGTCACCGCCGCCGCACTTTCTGTGGCTGCCGCCGTCTGTGCACAGCCCGCACACAGCATTGCCGCTGCAGCGCCTGCTGCCAGCAGGAGGATCCGCTTCTGATTTCTCGTTTTCATACCTGTCTCCTTTCAAGCTAAGGCTGCCGCACCGGAATGCCGGGGCAGCAAACTTTTGTCCACCTATCATAAAAGACAGCTTTTTGCCCCCGCGCGTCACAAGGATTCGGGATTAATTTTCTTTTTCCTCCCTCGTCTGCGCCATGTGGAGAATCCCGATCGCGATCAGGTACTCCATCCGATGCTCCGCATCCTTCAGATCGTCCCCCAGGAGGGTCCGGATCTCCCCCATTCGGTACAGTACCGTGTTGCGGTGGACAAAGAGCTTTTCCGCCGCCTCCTGCACGCTCCCGTCGCAGAGCAGGTACTGCTCGAGCGTTGCCACGTAGTCCCCATGGTGCGCCTTGTCATACGCAAGGAGCGGGCGGAGCTTTCCGGGGCCCATCTCACCAAGAAGGAGTGGGTCCTCGATGGTGTAGAGAAGGCGCCTTGTTCCCGCATCGTCAAAGTTGACGATGGGCACCCGGTCCGCCTCGGCCATCCTGGCAGCCGCTCTGGCTCTCTTGTAAGAAAGGCGCAGGGACCGGATCCCGTCGAGCCGGCTTCCCATCCCGCAGAAAAAGGGCTCCTCCCCCCGCAGGCGCTTTTTCACGTTCCGCACAAAGCCCTCCGCAATATCCATGGCCTGCCGGCTCTCCAGCTCGTTCATGATGACCACAAAGGAGCTGTCGTAGTAGAAAAAGTGGCCGTTGTGGGTCAGGTTTTCGATACAGAGCTGCAGCCGGTAGGACAGATGCTTTCGCTCCACCGTGTCCATCCGCCCCAGATCCTCCCGGTAGATCACCAGGACCTGGAAGGACCCCGTGAGGTGAAAGACGGGAAGGAGGTTCTCCCGGTACCGCTCCTCATCCTCCGGGTTCTCGATCGCCGCGATGAGCGCCTGGCTGGTCTGCTCGTCGGTGGCACCCTGCAGGAAGATCCGGATGGAGAGGTCCTTGATCATATCCGCCAGGTAGACGCTCCAGGGCACGGTGAGCAGCGGCAGGCTGTTTTCATTGCAGTAGTTCCGGAGCGCCTCTGGAACTTCCTTCAGGTACATCCCGGTATTCAGGACCAGCCCGGAGGCGCTGTGTTCCACGAGCTTTTCGGCCAGGGACAGGAGCTGCTCCTCCCTGGGAAAGCCAAGGCCCGTGGTCACCGCCATCTCTTTCCCGGTGAACCGGGAGACGATGGCCGCGTCCTCGAGGAGCATCATCCAGCTGATCGAATTGGACCAGCCGGTCCCCCCTGCCACCATCTCCATACCGTACTTTTCCCGGGACACGAGCAGCATATCCTCCACCGTAAATCCCATACTTTACCCCCTTCCACAGCGTATTCCGGTACACCGCGGACACGCGTATACATTTGTGCTGTGAGCATAGTTATTATGCCGCATTTTCGGGCCGTGCGTCCATAGGAATCTTTCCGGAATATGCTATGCTGATCATAGAGAAAGGAAGAGGAGGTGCGCAAAGATGAGAACCATTTCTTTCGATTTTACCCCTGAAATGTTGAACAGCTACAGTGTAGAGAACGAGATCAAGCCCTCCTGGTACCGCGGAGAGCGCTATGATTACGTGGAGCAGGTTCCGCTCAAGAATGTGTCGAAGAAAAACGAGACCCGTTTCTTCTGGAACCGCAGAAAGTAAGCCATACATTATGCTAAGGGTATAAAAAAAACCCTGTCGACAGTTCACTGTCGGCAGGGTTTTTTGTCGTCTTTACGCAAGGTCTGCGGCGGTCTCCTCGAACTGCCTCGTAAACAGCTCGCGGTAATAGCCGTGCTTTCGAAGGAGCTCCCGGTGGGTCCCCCGCTCCACGATCTTGCCGTCCCGCACCACGAGGATGAGGTCCGCATCCACCACCGTGGAGAGCCGGTGGGCGATCACAAAGGAGGTCCTTCCTCGGATGATCTTGCGGATCGCGTCCTGGATCTTCTTCTCCGTCACGGTGTCCACCGAGGCCGTCGCCTCATCGAGGATCAGGATTTTCGGATCGGACAGGAGCGCTCTTGCAAAGGAGAGGAGCTGCTTTTCCCCGAGGGACAACAGGTCTCCGCCCTCTCCCACCTCGCTGTCGAGGCCGTGCTCCATGCGCCGCACCACATCCCCCGCAGACACGATGTCCAGCGCCTGCCAGATCTCCTCATCCGTCGCGTCCGGCTTTCCATAGCAGAGGTTTTCCCGGACCGACCCCGAGAAGAGATGGGGCGTCTGCAGCACGCACCCGATGTTCGAGTGAAGCCACATCTGGGATCTCTCCCGCACATCCCGCCCATCGATCAGGATCTGCCCGCTTGTTGGCTCATAAAACCTGCAGACGAGGTTTGCCAGCGTGCTCTTTCCCGCGCCGGTCTCCCCGACAATCGCCACGTTCATCCCCCTTGGAACGGTCAGGTTGAAGTGGGACAGGACCATCTCCTCCCCGTCGGGATAGTGAAACGACACGTCCCGAAACTCCACGTCCCCGAAAAGAGGCTCAAAGTTCTCGCGCCTTGGATGAAACACATCCCCGTATCTGGCAATCACCTCCGGCGTGTCTGTGACATCGGACTTAACCTGCAGCAGATCGGTCAGACGCTCGATGTTTGCCTGGATGGCGATCAGCTGGGAGAAGGTGTGGATCAGGTTTTGGATGGGCTCCATCATGCCGACAGCATAACTCATGAACGCGGAGAGCGTGCCGACCTTAAGGAGCCCTGAGAGCGTCAGCTTCCCGCCCTGGTAGAGGACCACCGCAAGGGCAAACATCGAAAACATGGTGACCGTGGAGACAAAGAGGGAGGAGGTTCTTCCCGCGCGGATGCCGAGCGAGCGCATCTCGTCCGCATCCTCCTCAAAGTGTCCCTGTATGGTGTCGCCGATGGCAAGGGAGCGGATCGTTGACGCCCCAGTGATGCCCTCGTTGAAGTCCCCGGTGATCTTTCCGTTTGCCTCCCGGATCTTTCGGTTCAGCGCGATGAGGCGCTTTTGAAAGAACCAGATGAAGAGCGCCGCGATCGGCACCAGGGGGAGAATCCGAAGGGCCAGCCCCGCATTCAGGACAAACATCAGGATCAGCACGCAGACGACATAGGCGCCGTTCCACACGATGTCCATCAGGTGCCAGGCGCAGAGGCCTCCGATCGTCTCCGTATCGCTCATGATTCTGGCGTGCAGGTAGCCCACGCTGTACCGCGAAAAATACGAGAAAGAGAGCGTCTGCAGGTGGGAGAAGGCGGCATTGCGCAGGGTCTCATCGACGCCCATCTCCACCTTTCCGCACCAGTAGGTCGTGACATAGTTGTCCAGAACCTGCAGGATGAGGACCACGGCATAGAGGGCAAGAAAGATGCCCAGCGTACCCAGCGTTTTTCCCACCACGAAGTGGTCCAGGGCATAGCGGTTGAACAGGGGATAGACCGCATCCACCAGGCTGCTCAAGACGCCGAGGATGACCATCGCCAGCATGCGCTTTCGAAACGGGACCAGCCAGGGCAGAAGCCGCGGGATCCCGAAGAAGCGAAGCGAGCGTTCTTTGTTCTGTTTTTTCATCCCGCGTTCTCCTCCTCTCTGCCCGCAGCCTGCAGGTCGTAAATGCGCCGGTACAGGCCGTTTTTCTCATAGAGCTCTTCGGGCGTGCCAAACTCCTCCACCTTCCCGTGGTCGAGGACAAGGATCCGGTCTGCCCCGGCAAGCGTCGTGATCCTGTGGGAGACCAAGAGCACCGTGGTGCCCTTGCTCTTTTTCTGAAGCTCCCGCCGGATTTTTGCGTCCGTCGCCGCATCCACCGCGGAGAGCGCATCGTCAAAGATCATGATGGCGGGATTTTTGAGGAGCATCTGTGCGATGGCGGTGCGCTGCTTCTGCCCGCCGGAGAGCGTAACGCCCCGCTCACCGACCACCGTGTTGTAGCCCTCCTCAAACTTTTCGGCTGCCTCGTCAAGGCAGGAGATCCGGGCCGCCTCCAGCACGTCCTGCTTTGTGGCAGCAGGGCTTGCGAGGGTTAAGTTGTGGAGGAGAGTCCCGGAAAATAGGTACGGCTCCTGCTGCACAAAGCCGATGTTCTCGCGAAGATAGTGGCGGTTGATGTCCCGAATGTCGGTATCCCCGATCCGGATGCCCCCGGAGCCTCTCGGAAGGTCGTAGAGGGCATCTAAGAGCTCCGCCGCAGTCGACTTGCCGGAGCCGGTTCCCCCAAGAATCCCCAGCGTCTGTCCTGCGCGGGCCGTGAAGGAGACATCGGTAAGAACCTCGGGAGATCCCTCCCGGTATCGGAACGAAACGTGGGAGAAGGTGATGTCCTGGTGAAGATCGGGCTTTGCGCCCTCCTCTCTTGCCTCCTCCGCCGGGGCAAGTAGGATCTCCCTGATGCGTCCGATGGAGATCCCCGCCTTGGACATCTCAGCGATGACACGGCCAAGACTCCGCACCGGCCAGGTCAGCATCGAGTTGTAGGTAATAAAGGCGATGTAGTCCCCTGCGCTGAGCCTTCCTCGGACGCAGAAGACCGCGCCCACCACGACCACTGCCATCACCTGGAGGCCGGAGATGAGATCTCCCGATGCCCAGAACGCGGAGAGCAGCTTCATGAGGTGCACCCAGAGCTCCGTGTAGGAGCGGTTTTTCGTCTCAAACCGGTCCCGCTCCTGCGCCTCCCGCCCGAAGGCCCGGACGACCCGGACGCCGGTCAGGTTCTCCTGGACGATGGAGGAGAGCTTTCCCTCCTCCTCGTCGGCCTTCTGGAAGGCCACGCCGATCCTCGTGTGGAAGAACAGGGAATACAGGACGATGACCGGGATAAACGCAAAGGCAAGGAGAGTCAGCTCCCCGCTGATGCCCGACATGAAGACGAGCGCCAGCACGATCAGGAGGATGGTCCGAAACAGCTGGGTCAGCTGCTCAGAGACAAAGTTCTTGACGGTCTCCACGTCCGAGGTGCAGCGCTGGATGATGTCCCCCGTCTGGTTCTCGCTGTACCAGGCACAGGGAAGGCGCAGGAGGTGGGAAAAGAGAAGCTCCCGCATCCGGCGCACCAACGTCTCCGCCCCTTTTGCATTAAAGGTCCCTGCAAGGAAGCGAAAGAGCGCGGCGGCAAGCGCAAGAACGCACACGGTCAGGGCCGCCGTCCCCACCCCTGCAAAGAGGCGGGAAAAGCCAGGCAGCAATTGAAATACCAAAGGCAGCTGCGCATCGCTTCCGATCACCGTGTCCACGGCATAGCCGATGATCCGCGGGTTGACGAGGTCAAGGACGGAGACGCACAGCGAGCAGAGGATGCTGATGACAAACAGGTGGAAAGATCCCTGCAGAAAGCAGCGAAGAAGCCCCGCGTTGGACCCGGCCGCCGCCCGCTGTAAGGATGTTGTTGAATTGGTGTCTTCTCTCTTCACGCAAAACTCCCTTTCCTGCGGGCTATCAGGGCGAAAAAGAAGGCCCATCTGCCAAGATGGACCAACCTGGTATGCAGCGCCTGCAGTTGTCCTATTATTGTACCCGGCGCCAGGCCGGTAGGCAATACAGGGACCTGCCGGGAAAAAGGCAAATCAAACCCAAATCAAACAGGGGACCCTTCTTTCTGCCCCACTCTTTTTGGAATGTCCATCAATCTCTTCTTGTCTGGGATCAAATTTATATGTATGATACTTCAATGTCGTTAATCTAACTACCTTTACGTCCATCTATATGCAAGGAGATATTATGAAAAAGAGCCTTTGCACCATTGCCCTCGTCCCCGCACTCGCCGCTTCCATGCTGGTCGGCTGCCAGAGTGCCGACAGTTCCGCAGCAGCCACTGCAGCAGAAACCGCCCCGGAAGCGGCCACAGAGGTTACCACAGAGAAAACAGCCGAAGCAGGGACCACCGAAGCAGACGCCGGTGACGCGTTCCCGGTCACAATCGAGCACACCTTCGGTTCCACTACCATCGAATCACAGCCGGAAAATGTTGCCGTCATCGGCTGGGCAACCCAGGATGCGGTACTCGCCCTCGGGAAGGTCCCGGTTGGCATGTCCGCCATCACGTTTGGCCCCACAAATGACAACGGTCTCTACAGTTGGGAGCAGGACGCGCTGGATGGACTCGGCGCAAGTTCAATCAATATCTATGATGACACGGACGGCATCGACTTTGAGGCGGTCTCCGACTCCGCGCCGGATGTGATCCTTGCCCCCTATTCCGGACTCTCCCAGGAGGATTATGACACCCTGCGCCAGATCGCGCCGACGATTGCCTACAGCGAAACCGCCTGGAAGTGCGATTGGCGGACAGAGATGAATGTGACCGCCAAGGCCCTCGGGATGGAGTATGCCGGTGACGAGGTCATCTCCTCTGTGGAATCGGCCATCCAGGACGCGGTGGACGCCCACCCCGAGATCAAGGGTAAAAAGGCCGTTTTCACTTGGATCACGGCAGACGACCTCTCCTCCATCAATGTCTACAACCTGGAGGATCCCAGAGAGCAGTTCCTGTCGGATCTCTCCCTTGCGCAGCCGGACTATATCCAAAACCTCTCCAATCCCTCCAACTTCTTTGAGACGGTCAGCGCGGAAAACGCGGTGGACGTGCTCTCCGATGCGGACGTCATTCTGACCTATGGAGATGATGCCTTCCTGGCACAGGTACAGGCAGACCCGCTGCTTGGCAAGATTCCGGCCATCGTAAAAGGAAATGTGGTTTTGATGGATTATGACACGGATGTCTATGCGGCTTCCTCAGAGCCCACCGTGCTCTCGATCCCCGCCACAGTGGACACCTACGTCGGCATGATCGCTGACGCCCTTGCAAAGTGATGCACACAGGAAAGCGCACCGCGCTCTATACCGCTGTGATTCTGGTGTTTCTTGCCCTCACCTGCTTTGCCAGCATCCTGCTTGGCTCCCGGCGCGTCCCGTTTCACTTTCTGATCGACCTCATCACGGGAAAGGACCGGACATCGCTGGAGGCGGCTGTTCTGCTCCGCCGCGTTCCGCGGACTGTGTTCGGCCTTCTTGCCGGCGCGGCACTGGGCGTCTCCGGCGCCCTGATGCAGGCCATCACCAAAAATCCGGTCGCGGACCCCAGCATTCTGGGCGTCAATACCGGTGCCTCCCTCTTTGTAGTCTGCGGCATCTCTTTTCTGCACATCACCACAGCCAGCCAATACATCTGGCTGGCACTGGCAGGCGCGGGTCTGACTGCCGTACTCGTCTACGGGATCGCCTCCCTGGGCAATGGCGGTGCCACGCCGCTCAAGCTGGTTCTTGCCGGCTCTGCCGCCTCGGTGGCGCTGGGATCCCTGGTCAGTACGGTGATGCTGCCAAACTCCAACGTGATGAACAGCTTTCGTTTCTGGCAGGTCGGCAGCATCGGCGGAGCCACCTGGGACAGCATCATGCTGATGCTTCCGTTCCTGGCGGTAGGGCTTGTCCTTGCCTTTGTCATGGCGCCGTTTCTGAATACGCTCCTTCTCGGGGATGAGATGGCAGCAGGGCTCGGTGTCAATCCCGGGGTGGTCCGCGGACTCAGTGCCCTTTCCGGCATCGTCCTTTGCGGGGCGACAACCGCCCTGGCAGGTCCGATCGGCTTTGTCGGGCTCATGGTGCCCCATGTCCTGCGGATGTGCCTTGGTTCCGATCTGCGCAGACTGATTCCGCTCTCCGCGCTGACCGGCGCCGTACTTCTGCTCTTTTCCGATATCATCGGACGGCTCATCGGGTATCCCGGGGAGACCGAGGCGGGGATCGTCATGGCGATGATTGGCGCGCCGGTTTTCATTGCAATCGTGAGAAAAGTCAGGATAAGAAGTTTATGAACAATATCAAAGATAAGACCCTGCAGGGCACGCAGACCGGCAGCAAAACAACAGAACGCATCTTTCGCGGCTCCAAAAAGCGGCGTGCAAGGTGGAAGCTTGTCTCTTTTTTCCTTGCCCTTGCCGTCGTGGTTCTGTGCCTTCTGACACTCACGGTGGGGAATACCTTTTATTCTCTTCCGGAGGTATTCCGCGTCCTCACAGCAGGCGGCGGCACGGATGCCATGCGCTTTACCATCCTGACACTCCGCCTGCCCCGCATGATCTGCGGGCTTCTTGCCGGACTCTCGTTTGGCGTTGCCGGATATCTGTTTCAGACAATCCTTCGCAACCCGCTTGCCTCGCCGGATATCATCGGCATCTCCAGTGCGACCTCCACGGCGGCAGTCTTCTGCCTTTTGATTCTGAATCTCCCGAATTCCGTGGTCCCCGCCATTGCCGTGCTGACAGGACTTCTGGTGACGCTCCTCATCTATCTGCTGAGTGTCACAAACGGTGCATTTTCCCAGAGTCGCATGATTCTCATCGGCATCGGTGTACAGGCCATCGCAAACGCCTTCACGAACTATCTGCTGAGCCGTGCTGCCGAATATGACACCGCCGCCACGCTCCAGTGGCTGAGCGGGAGTCTCAGCGGCAGCACAATGGAAAAAGTCCCTGTCTTTGCCGTCTGCAGCGGCGTCCTGTTCGTTGTTGTCGCGCTGCTTAGGCATCAGCTCCCCGTCATCTTACTCGGAGATGCGTTTGCCACAGGCCTTGGCGTAAACCTCAGGAAGATGTATCCGGCGCTGCTTG
Source organism: Lachnospiraceae bacterium (assembly GCA_022483465.1). Classification (GTDB taxonomy): domain Bacteria; phylum Bacillota; class Clostridia; order Lachnospirales; family Lachnospiraceae; genus CAG-791. Next base: position 493,002 of record JAKVNF010000002.1, read on the forward strand.
CGTCCGGCGTCATCCTGACCGCCACAGCCACCGCCATCACCGGGCCGATCGCCTCCGTCGCCTTTCTGGCAGGTCCCATCGCCTCCGGGATTGCCGGCAGAGGACAGAACAACCTTCTGCCATCCGGTCTGATGGGTGCTGTCCTGGTTCTCGGCGCAGACTTGGTGGGACAAAATCTTTTGCCCGCCCGGTATCCCGTCGGCGTCATCACAGGACTTCTGGGCGCGCCCTATCTGATTCTGATTCTGCTCCGGCTCGGAGCAAAGGGAAGATGAACCGCCCCTCATCAGAAACGCAGCTATCTTTGGCCGGCGCCGGATACTCGTCCGGTGCCGGATCGTCACAGGAAAGGGTACTATGCAAGAACATGTATTACGGCTGGAACACCTGAAGACTGGATATGAAAAGCGCATCATCTCGGAGGATGTCACGCTTGCGATCCCGCCTCACCAGGTCACGGTGCTCATCGGCAGCAATGGCTGCGGAAAATCCACGCTCCTCAAGACGATGTGCAGGCTGAATCCGGCACTTGGCGGAGAGGTGCTCCTGAATGAGAAGCCCCTCTCTGCCTACCCCTCGAAAAAACTCGCCCGTATCATCGGCATGCTGCCGCAGTCTCCGGAGGTTCCGGAGGGCATCAGTGTCACGGATCTGGTCAGCCGCGGCAGGTTTCCCTACCGGCAGTTTCTGAAACCGCTCTCCGAGGAGGACCGCCGTGCAGTATCGGAGGCGATTGAGGAGATGCACATCGAAGATCTCGCTGACCGGAACGTGGACGAACTCTCCGGAGGGCAGCGCCAGAGGGTCTGGATCGCCCTGGCGCTGGCCCAGGAGACAGATATCCTGTTTCTCGATGAGCCCACCACGTACCTGGACGTCGCCTACCAGGTGGAAATCCTGGAGATCGTCCGGCAGATCTGCCGAAAAAAGGGGATCACCGTTGTGATGGTGCTGCACGACATCAATCTCTCCGCCCGCTATGCCGACTATATGGTCGCCATGAAAAAGGGCAGCATCCAGGCACAGGGAACGCCGGAGCAGATCATCACAGAGCAGAACCTGCGCGAAGTGTTCGGCCTCTCGGCAAAGGTCATGACGGATCCGGTCTTCCAAACGCCCATGATCATCCCACTGGGCGTGGATATCCCAGGCAGCGCATCCTCATAAGAAGCCGCCATTTGGGATATGCCGAAAAAGAGCAGGGCCCCCTGCTCTTTTTCGTATGCTTTCTTTTCTGATCTTTCCCTGTGACAGGTGGCCGGTGCCTTCTTAGCTGTGGATTTTTCAGTATGCCGGTTTCTGTGCGGTCCCCGCAGAGCGCACTTTTTCAAAAGGCGTTAGTAAGAAAACGGGTTGATAAGCCCCAAGGCATTTTAGTAGAAGTATAAAATATGCCGTTTTGTACATTCTGCTGTACAACGGCCTTCTCTAACTTGAACTACAATAGTCTTGCCAGGAGGGCAAGACTATGAGCTGCATTGAGCGCATACTGACCGAAGCCAGAGATCTTTCCAGGGACGACCTGATTCTTCTTGTTAACAAGCTCATGGAGGGCTTCTCCCATGAGAGTGCAACCTCTTCTCCGAAGAAGATGATTGCTCCCCGTTTGGATTGTCCGATCTGCCATTCCAATGCTCATGTTGTTAGGAATGGACACAAACATGGAAAACAGGCATACATCTGCAGGCAATGTGGAACGTCATTTGTTACAACGAGCAACACTTTGCTCTCAGGCTCACACTTTGGTACTGAGATCTGGACCAAGGTTCTGGAAGAGACGCTCAGGGGGACCTCTCTGGATAAGACGGTCAAGTCACTTGCCAGCCATGGATGCAAGATCAGCCATAGCAGTCTGTTCTTCATGCGGCATAAGATCATGCTTGCTCTCGAGGACATGCAGGTGGAGCAGCCAGCCACGGTGGAAGATGTCGTGGAAGCGGATGAAACCTACGTTCCGGAGTCCAAAAAAGGTACGAAATTTGGCCCTGATGCCAGTCGAAAGCCCCGCAAGCGTGGCACTCCCGCATCCAAACGCGGCCTTTCAGACGAGCAGATCTGTATCTGCACCGCAGTACAGCGCAAGACTGGCGATCTGATCGTGAAATCCGAGAACCGGGCAAGGCCTTCCAGTGCGGATGTTGTTGATATCTATACTGGTCATGTCCAGAAGGGAACACTTTTCCTGACGGACGGCATGAATGTGTATCCGAGGCTGGGCAAGATCCTGGGAATCACGGTCATGAATGTGAAGAAGGAGTCGGCAAGTTTCTTCAATCTGAACACTGTGAACAACCTTCACTCTTTTATCAAGCGCCGATATATCGAATATCGCGGCGTGGCTACCAAGTATTTGAACCGTTACAACCTCGTATTCCGGGCAGCGTACAGGCAGAGGACCACGATTGGGGAACTTGCGGACGCTCTCTTTGCATCCAGGAATCCCAAGAAGGTACACCATTATGGAGATGTTAAGGAGCTCAATCTGCTTGCAATTTGATGACTACAAGATGCACTTATTGCTTATCAACCCGTTTTCTTACTAACGCTTTTCAAAATTTCATCAGGCAGACAAAAGGAAACTGCACCTGTACTTTTTCGCAGGATTTGGTATACTTCGCTCATCAGATACTCTGCAGAGTCAGCCGGGAAGTCCCCGGCATCCGGCAGCGGAGCTTTGGATCGGAGGATGTCCGGTACCAGGCTGCGCTGTTTTTTGTGTCTTCGCAGAACCGGACATCCGGCAGTTCGTTTTATGATTGCCAGGGAGGTTCATCATGCAGCAAAACATGACCAAGGGAAGCATCGCAGGAAATCTTTTCCGGTTTGCAGGACCGTTTCTCGTCTCGAGCTTTCTGCAGACGTTCTACGGTCTTGCCGATCTCTTCATCACGGGGCAGTTCAACGGAGCCGCCTCCATCTCCGGGGTTGCCATCGGCTCCCAGGTCATGCACATGCTGACCGTCGTCATCGTCGGGCTCTCCGTCGGGCCCACCGTGCTGATCGCAAGGGCCGTCGGCGCAAAGAAAAAGGAGATGCTGCAGCGCCTTGTCGGCAACAGCATCTGCCTGTTTTCCGTCTTTGCGGCGGTCATGACCGTCCTTCTTCTGCTTCTCAAAGGCCCCATCATGCAGGCGCTCTCCACGCCGTCTGAGGCTGTGGGAGAGACAGCAGCCTACATGGTGATCTGCTTTCTCGGCATTCCCTTCATCACGGCCTACAACGTTGCCTCTGCCATCTTCCGCGGCCTTGGCGATACGAAAAGTCCCATGAAATACGTCGCAGCGGCCGGCGTGATCAACGTCGGTCTCGATCTTCTTCTCATCGGTCCTGCCGGGATGGGCGCCGCGGGGGCAGCGCTTGCGACCGTGCTCTCCCAGGCAATCAGCGACATCCTTGCAGTCCGCGCCCTCTTTCGGATGAAGGACATCGTCCCGGCGCGGAGAGATATTCATTTTGACCGGGACATCTTTCCGGATATACTCCGGATCGGCGTCCCCGTGGCCCTGCAGGAGGGGGTTATCCAGATCTCGTTTCTTGCCATCACCGCCATCGCAAACGGCCGCGGCCTGGAGGTCTCCGCAGCGGTCGGTGTGGTCGAGAAGATCATCAGCTTCCTGTTCCTTGTCCCCTCTGCCATGTTGTCGACTGTCTCCGCCGTTGCGGCGCAGAATGCGGGCGCCGGCCAGCATGAGAGGAGCAGGCAGGCGCTCTTTACCTCCATCCTCTTCTGCTGCATTTACGGCGCCTGTGTCTTTGTGCTGTGCCAGTTTGTCTCCGAACAGCTGGTGTCCCTGTTTCTCCATGACGATCCTGTGGCTGTCACACTGGGCGGACAATACCTGCGCTCCTATTCCCTGGACACGCTGTTTGCCGGAATCCAGTTCTGCTTCAGCGGCTTTTTCAGCGCCTACGGGAAGGCGTTCTATTCCTTTATCCACAACCTCATTTCGATTCTCCTTGTCCGGATTCCAGGCGCTGCCCTGGCCTCCCGGTACTTCCCGGACACGCTCTACCCGATGGGCCTTGCGGCACCACTTGGCTCGCTTCTCTCGTCTGTCATCTGTGTGTTCCTGTATATCAGAGGGAGAAGGTTCTGGATTCCCGCTGCTCAGGAGCAGGAGGAACACAGATCAAGTTCCTTCTGAAGCGGGGAAACGTGCCCGCCTCCGGAACTTGTCTCACATCTCCCCGTCTTCCTTCCCTCCCATGTCTTATGGATGCTTCCGCCTGGGAGCAGGTACTGCTCCAGGATTGCGACATCGTCCCAGTGGTGTGCCCTGTTATACGCAAGGAGGTATCGGAGTTTTTCCTCCGGCACCTCCTTCAGATACATGCAGGTGTGTAGGGACCAGTCCCGCAGCGCAGTACTCAGAGCGCTTCTGAGCAAGGGTGCGTATCGTTTCTCCTCTGTCGGAAGGCCGAGCATGAATGATTTCATCATGAGTACAAAAAAAGACACGGACGATCAGCCCGTGTCGTATCTCATACCTTCAAAACCGAATACAAAAATCACTCTGTGACGCAGAACGGATCGTTCTGCCAAGCAAATCAAAGCGTTTAGGATAAGCATCCGACCGATTAGTATCAGTCAGCTCAATGCCTTGCGGCACTTACACTCCTGACCTATCTACCTCATACTCTCTAAGGGGTCTTTATGATGTCTCATCTCGAGGGGGGCTTCACGCTTAGATGCCTTCAGCGTTTATCCCTGCCGGACTTGGCTACCCTGCCTCATGCACCTGGCGGTGCAGCAGATACACCAGCGGTCCGTCCATCCCGGTCCTCTCGTACTAAGGACAGCTCCTCTCAAACATCTTACGCCCGCGCCGGATAGGGACCGAACTGTCTCACGACGTTCTGAACCCAGCTCGCGTACCGCTTTAATGGGCGAACAGCCCAACCCTTGGGACCTGCTACAGCCCCAGGATGCGATGAGCCGACATCGAGGTGCCAAACCACTCCGTCGATGTGAACTCTTGGGAGTGATCAGCCTGTTATCCCCAGGGTAGCTTTTATCCGTTGAGCGATGGCAATCCCACTTTCTTACCACCGGATCACTAAGTCCTACTTTCGTACCTGCTCGAAATGTCTCTCTCGCAGTCAGGCTCCCTTCTGCCTTTGCACTCTTTGGATGGTTTCCGTCCATCCTGAGGGAACCTTTGAGCGCCTCTGATACTCTTTCGGAGGCGACCGCCCCAGTCAAACTCCCCGCCAGACATTGTCCCCCGCCCGGATCACGGGCGCAGGTTAGAAATCCAGTACTATAAGGGTGGTATCCCAACAGCGGCTCCGTAAAGACTGACGTCCTTACCTCTTAGCCTCCCACCTATCCTGTACATACAATACCGGATCCCAGTATCAAGCTGGAGTAAAGCTCCATGGGGTCTTTCCGTCCTGGCGCGGGTAACCAGCATCTTCACTGGTACTTCAATTTCACCGGATGCATTGCCGAGACAGCGCTCAAATCATTACGCCTTTCGTGCGGGTCGGAACTTGCCCGACAAGGAATTTCGCTACCTTAGGACCGTTATAGTTACGGCCGCCGTTTACTGGGGCTTGAATTCAAAGCTTTGGATTGCTCCTGACCTCTCCTCTTAACCTTCCAGCACCGGGCAGGCGTCAGCCCATATACCTCACCTTTCGGTTTCGCATAGACCTGTGTTTTTGCTAAACAGTTGCTTGAGCCTCTTCTCTGCGGCCGCCCCGGAGGGCGGCTCCCCTTCTTCCGAAGTTACGGGGACATTTTGCCGAGTTCCTTAGCAATGCTTCTTCCGTCGGCCTTAGGATTCTCTCCTCATCCACCTGTGTCGGTTTACGGTACGGGTGAGATATGAACGATAGCGGCTTTTCTCGACAGCTCCTTCCCACGCTTCGCTACTTAAGTTCGCTCCGCATCACGCCTTCCCGTTGCACAGCGGTTTTGCCAGCTGTACCGGTACCTCGCTTGCTCCCGGATTCCGTTCCGGGTCGTGTTCCGTCTCTGTGTCCCCACAGTTCTGTCATATCTCAGTGCAGGAATATAAACCTGCTGTCCATCGGCTACGCCTTTCGGCCTCGTCTTAGGCCCCGACTTACCCAGGGCAGATCAGCTTTACCCTGGATTCCTTGGATATTCGGCCATAAGGATTCTCACCTTATTCTCGCTACTCATTCCGGCATTCTCTCTTCAGGACCCTCCATCACTCCTTTCGGTATGACTTCAGTGAGTCCTCAATGCTCCCCTACCGATCACACTTGCGTGTGATCCCTGAGCTTCGGTGTCGCGTTTGAGCCCCGGTAATTTTCGGCGCAGGGCCTCTCGGCTAGTGAGCTATTACGCACTCTTTGAATGTATGGCTGCTTCTGAGCCAACATCCTAGCTGTCTTTGAAATCCCACATCCTTTTCCACTTAACGCGTACTTTGGGACCTTAGCTGCAGATCTGGGCTGTTTCCCTTTTGACCACGAAACTTATCTCCCGCAGTCTGACTCCCGTACATCTCCAGGCCGGCATTCGGAGTTTGATGATCTTTGGTAAGCTGCGAAGCCCCCTCGGATGTTCAGTGCTCTACCTCCGGCTGGATTGTACAAGGCTAGCCCTAAAGCTATTTCGGGGAGAACCAGCTATCTCCGGGTTCGATTGGAATTTCTCCCCTACCCACAACTCATGCCCACCCTTTTCAACGGATGTGGCTTCGAACCTCCATCACCTATCACGGTGACTTCATTCTGGTCATGGGTAGGTCACCCGGTTTCGGGCCTACGCTTACCGACTCTGGCACTTATCACACTTGGTTTCCCTTCGGCTTCGGACCTTGAGTCCTTAACCTTGCCGGTAAGCGCAGCTCGCCGGACCGTTCTACAAAAAGTACACGGTTACACATTAAAATAGTGCTTCCGCAGTTTGTAGGCACAGGGTTTCAGGTTCTCTTTCACTCCCCTCCCGGGGTACTTTTCACCTTTCCTTCACAGTACTATACGCTATCGGTCACTGAGTAGTATTTAGCCTTACGGAGTGGTCTCCGCACATTCACACAAGATTCCTCGTGTCTCGTGCTACTCTGGATCCTGCCTGCTTCGGTCAGCTTTCGGATACGGGGATCTCACCCTCTCTGTCCGGTCTTTCCAGGACCGTTCTCCTAGCCTTCCTCTTGCGTTGTGCAGTCCGAACCCCATGATGCACGCACCATGGTTTAGGCTCTTCCGCGTTCGCTCGCCGCTACTTGCGGAATCATTGTTATTTTCTCTTCCTCCGGCTACTTAGATGTTTCAGTTCACCGGGTGTCCCCTCCTCACACTATGGATTCATGTGAGGATACCTGCGGTTTTCACAGGTGGGTTTCCCCATTCAGAAATCTCCGGATCAAAGCCTGTTTGCGGCTCCCCGAAGCTTATCGCAGCTTACCACGTCTTTCATCGGCTCTCAGTGCCAAGGCATCCGCCCTGCGCCCTTCTTTGCTTAACCTTTTGTACAGTCCACACAGACTCTCGTCTGCGCTTGCTGCATTCTCGTTCTCAATCAGCATAGCGTTGCTGATTAAGACGAACCAGATATTTCTATCTGGCGTTCTCAAATGGATTACTCCATTTGAAGACCTATCATTGCTTTGGTTGAACAACAAATCGAAGATTTGTTGTTTCGATGTTTGCTTGTTTTGTATTCGGTTTTCAAGGTACCAAATCGCTTCTTGCGAAGCGATTTTCAGAGTTTTTAAACCCTGAATGGAGACAAAGAGATTCGAACTCTCGACCCCCTGCTTGCAAGGCAGGTGCTCTCCCAACTGAGCTATGTCCCCATTTCCCCAGCTGAGACGTATGCTCTCCAGGGAAATGAATGGGCTGAAGAAGACTCGAACTTCCGACCTCACGCTTATCAGGCGTGCGCTCTAACCGGCTGAGCTACCAGCCCATTTATATAAATGCCTGGCATCCACCTATCCTCCCATGCAGTCACCCGCATAGTACTGTCGGCCGTAAAGGTCTTAACCGTCGTGTTCGGGATGGGAACGGGTGTTACCCCTTCACGCATCGACACCAGGCAAATATAGCTGAAGTGAAAAGTTGATTTCCACTTTTAAGCACTCTCCGGCGACAGTGGAAATTACTCCTGCGATGAGGGCAGTAAAGGGGTGGATTGAGGCTGATTTCGTGGACCAGAGTCTTACAAAGGCCCTGAATTCATGGAAGATATTCACTTCGGAGTATAAAAACCAGAGGTGAATTCAACGAACAGGATGTTTCCTGAAGATTGATTTCTGCCTCTGGATTTTTTCTTTGTAGTGAAGGCCCTGCAGGCGTTTTCTGTAGTTCAGATTTCTCAGCTTTGCGGTGCCGTTTTAATTCTGTGGTTTCCGTTTTCCGACTCTTGCATGCCAGATCCAGTCGGTAATGATCTGGCTCACGCTGGAGTGTTTTTCCTCCGCGTAAGCCTTCAGGCGTTTGGATGTATCCTCGGAGATGTAGATGTTAACCCGTTTCTTCATGGAGCATCTCGTCTGACCTCCTTTCTCCGTGTGTGTATACTCTACACACGGTAATCGTTGATCTCAGAAGGCTTCCCACCCCTGCTTGTCAGCGGCTGCTTTCTTCCTTCTGAAATAGGTGGATCGGCTGATCCGGATCAGATCCGTGATGACGGAAGTGGTCATACCGGTGCTCTCCATCTTCCGGACATCATCGACGGTACAGATGCGTTTTCCGATCCTGGAGGAGGTATCCGGCAGGTAGATATCCTGCCTGCGCTTGCCTGCATGCCGCTTCAGCGTTCCGGGATTCACCATGACCAGGAGCTTTCGATATCCTTCCTTGTCGTGCAGGAGATTGAACCAGACGCCATGCCGATTGAGAATCGTGTTCAGAAACCGGATTCGGTCCTCTAGATCTGCTTCCAGTTCGGAGCTGTCAAGATTAAAAAAGGCTTTTTCGTTCATGCCTGACTCCCTTCTCCTGGATTCTTTTTAAACCTTTCCAGGCAGTGCTTCGTGAGATCGATGTCATCTCTGGGAATCTCCTGGATTCCGAAAGTCTGAAGCTTTTCCCATAGCTCCGGTTTCATGAATCGGGTGTACTCGATGGGAGACTTCCCGCCTATCGCCGGATGAGCGGAGCTTGCGATATTGGAGATCGCAAAGTTCAATGCGGTCTGGTTCACAAGGCCGAGGTCTCTTAAGTTGTCCCTGTGCGGGCAGATGTAGCGAAGCTCTTCGTGATTGACTTCCAGCGAACCTTTTTGTCCTGACTGCATGGGATCGCAGTAAAAAACGTGACACCGCTGACTGCCGTCTGCGCCGGTTTCCATTGCCCTGGCGAGGGTGAATTCATCGCCGCGGTCTGTCAGCAGTACTTCAAAGAGCTCTTTGAAGAGAGCATCACCAAGGACCTGATTCAGCAGGCTGACACCGTCCAGCATGTCCTGGGCGGTCTTGGTATCGTGATAAACAGCGACCATCAGGTAATAGTTGAGAAACTTGAAGGTCTGCATGAAAGGCCCGTGTGACACGTCGTTGTAGACGGTGTCCATTTCAACAACGGAAGCGTTTGGGAAGTTCTCTATGTACGCTTTGTAGTCCGCATAACTGCGGCCACGCAGATATGATCGTTCCTGCCGCTTCCGGTAGTTGTGCGCAAGCTTCCTGGGAATCTTTCTGGAGACCTTGCGGCGAAGGTCGATGTTGGCAATGCCGACGACACTGAAGACCTTTTCGTCGATGTAGTTGTAGAGGGTCTTCTCTGAGATGTTCAGCTCCGGATGATCCTGCAGAATCCGATAGGGAGAGTGACCTTTCTGAAGTGCAGGTTTAATGATGGCAGCCATCCGTTTTGCTTCCTCCTCCGTGAGGTTGGCCCCGGTCCTGGAATTAACAAGGAGCTCCCGGTATTCCATATCTGCCTTTGCAGCGGAGTAGTAGTACTTTGAAAAACGGCACCTTGCGTAATTCTCACAGCCATTGCAGGCACCCGGGGAGCGATCCCTCCTGCCGCAGGTGAACTGGACAAAGTCCGGACAGTCATCCGGGCATTCACGCCCCCAGCTGCAGCTCTTATAGGCCCCACACTCTCGCCTCAGCCGGCACTTGTACTTCAGGGTTCTGTGCAGCTTGATCTCTTTGCCGATGGTAGACTTGTCCCTGCCCAGAGCGGAAGCAATCGCTGCCTTGGAGGATCCGCTGCCGATCCCCTGCTCAATGAACCTCCGCTCGTCCAGTGAGAGTGCCTTATTCTTGTTCAAACCTGCCATGATCACGCCTCCTTGGGCATTTTTGCCCTTATGGGGCCAGTATGAATCGTCCGGAGGGGGAGGAGGTAGCGTTCATCTATGCTCCCAGGAAATCGGCTGAAACACGGACCTTTTCGGGGACGCTGACGAAGGAGGCCCAGCGCTTTTCCACGTCCCGGGAGAGGTTGGCAGGCCGGCTGCCGATCCACTTCCTGAGGAGGTGGAAGGCGTAATGCGTGCGGCGCAGAAGGAGCGTCCCGTAGAAGGTGAAGGTTTGGGAAGTGTGCGCGTAGACAAAACGGACCACCTGGATCACAACGGAGACATCCTCTGACTCGTACAGGACGGTGATCCTTCGTTTGGCGATGATGTGACGCCAGATGTGCTGCAAGGGGTGCTTCTCATTGTAGCTGCGCTGGAACTGACTGACCTCGGCATCGTAACGCTCTTGTGCTTCTTCCGTAGCTCTCTGGATAAAGTTCAATTGACTCTTGTCTGATGTACTCTTCATGGCTATCATTACAGGCAGACGGGTAGCAATACTCGCCTGCCTATAGTGGTGAGACGGAAGGTACTTTCTTGCAGGGATGTTGGCCTTCTGTCTCTTTTTTTAATTCGCAACGGGAAACAGTATAGTACAGTCAGGGAAAAGTAGGGCAGCTTTTAGTGGAGATAGTGTAAGACTTATATCAATGTAGAACCAAGTGAAAGATTAATATCCACTTCAGTGGAGTTTTGAATTACACTTCAGGCCAGGCAAATATATCAACTGGGTTGAACCACAGACGTTGTCTCTGTGATTCTTCTCTTTTATATTGTATTTCTCTCTCAACACCTGACCATCAAGTAGAAATGCAGCCCTTACTTGTTCTTAGAAAGGAGGTGATCCAGCCGCACCTTCCGATACAGCTACCTTGTTACGACTTCACCCCAGTCATCAGACCTGCCTTCGGCAGCTCCCTCCCTTGCGGGTTAGGCTGCTGACTTCGGGCATTTCCAACTCCCATGGTGTGACGGGCGGTGTGTACAAGACCCGGGAACGTATTCACCGCAGCATGCTGATCTGCGATTACTAGCGATTCCGGCTTCGTGCAGTCGAGTTGCAGACTGCAGTCCGAACTGGGACGTTATTTTTGGGATTTGCTTCACCTCGCGGCTTCGCTTCCCTTTGTTACGCCATTGTAGCACGTGTGTCGCCCAGACCGTAAGGGGCATGATGATTTGACGTCATCCCCACCTTCCTCCGGGTTATCCCCGGCAGTCTCTGCAGAGTGCCCATCTTTCATGCTGGCTACTGCAGACAAGGGTTGCGCTCGTTGCGGGACTTGACCCAACATCTCACGACACGAGCTGACGACAACCATGCACCACCTGTCTCTCCTGTCCCGAAGGACTGCCGCCATTACGCAGCATTCAGGAGGATGTCAAGGTCTGGTAAGGTTCTTCGCGTTGCTTCGAATTAAACCACATGCTCCACCGCTTGTGCGGGTCCCCGTCAATTCCTTTGAGTTTCATTCTTGCGAACGTACTCCCCAGGTGGAATACTTAATGCGTTTGCGCCGGCACTGAAAGACTGTGTCTCCCAACACCTGGTATTCATCGTTTACAGCGTGGACTACCAGGGTATCTAATCCTGTTTGCTCCCCACGCTTTCGAGCCTCAACGTCAGTTACTGTCCAGCAAGCCGCCTTCGCCTCCGGTGTTCCTCCTGATATCTACGCATTTCACCGCTACACCAGGAATTCCGCTTGCCCTTCCAGTACTCCAGACGCACAGTTTCCAATGCAGTCCCGGGGGTGAGCCCCGGGCTTTCACATCAGACTTGCGCATCCGTCTGCGCTCCCTTTACACCCAGTAAATCCGGATAACGCTTGCCCCCTACGTATTACCGCGGCTGCTGGCACGTAGTTAGCCGGGGCTTCTTACTCAGGTACCGTCATCTCTCCTTCCGGAGCCTTTCTTCCCTGCTGATAGAGCTTTACATACCGAAATACTTCTTCACTCACGCGGCGTCGCTGCATCAGACTTTCGTCCATTGTGCAATATCCCCCACTGCTGCCTCCCGTAGGAGTCTGGGCCGTGTCTCAGTCCCAATGTGGCCGTCCGCCCTCTCAGGCCGGCTATTGATCGTCGCTTTGGTGGGCCGTTACCCCGCCAACTGGCTAATCAAACGCGGATCCATTCTGTACCGATAAATCTTTTGCCTCAGGAGGATGCCCTCCCGTGGTCTCATGCGGTATTACCAGCCGTTTCCAGCTGCTATCCCCCAGTACAGTGCAGGTTCTCCACGCGTTACTCACCCGTCCGCCACTATGTGCCAAAATCCGTCCGAAAACTTCAATCAGCACACCGTTCGACTTGCATGTGTTAGGCACGCCGCCAGCGTTCATCCTGAGCCAGGATCGAACTCTCATGTTAAAAAATCAAATCACTTCGTGATTTGATTAGCACATCATGCTGCGCACGATGTGCATCCTTTCTTTTTAACAGACTGTCCAATCGGACTCGATCGAACGTTGTCGTTCTCTCGTAAGTTCCGTTTTACTGTCTGTTCTCATGAATCCCTTGCAGGATTCACAGAACATCTTGGAATGTTCTGAATTAAAACTTTGGTTCATTGCTGAACCTTAAGAATTGATTCAGGGTTGCATTTCTATTTGATTGTCAGATATTTGATTGAGAATGTTCATTTTTCCGGGCTCCAGGGGAACCCGGCGTCCTCGCAAAAGCGCTTGTCTCTCGCGGCGACGTCGTGTAAGATAGCATCCCGCATCCGGGAAGTCAACACGATTTTCGCAGGTTTCTTATTTTCACAATCATCGTGGCATGTCCGCCATGTTTCTGAACTTTCACTCGGCTTTGGCCCCCGCAAACTGCTTTTCCCGCATGGCGACCACGCTCCGGTACATCAGGATCACGTACAGGCCGGCGCTGATCCAGGCCATCTGGTGGGTCCAGCAGATCGCGGTAAAGCCCAGCACGCCGATGGTCGCAAGGCTGAAGATGGTCCGGGCCGCCATCTCGATGACGCCGGAGAAGATCGCCTTCCCCGGGCAGTCCATCGCCTGGATCGCCGGGCGGAACACGTTCACGGAGGACACCAGCCAGAACGTGAACCCAACGGTCTTCAAAAACTGCTCAGAAACGTCCAGAATCGCGTCGGTGCCGGAGCCGGCAGTAAGGAACATCGAGGCCGCATCCCGCCCGAAAACGGCCATCAGAGAGCCGAAAACGAGGCCGTAGAGGTGGGCCATGAGGATCGCCTGGAGTACGCCCTTGCGGATGCGGTCAAACTTCAGGGCGCCGTAGTTCTGCCCCACATAGGTAGCCATGGAGGAGGACAGGGCGACATAGGGACACATGACCAGCTGCTCCACCCGGTCTCCTGCGGTGTACCCGGAGACATAGACGCTCCCAAGGCTGTTGTTGCAGGCCTGCATCACCATGGAGCCGATGGCTGTGATGGAGAACTGCAGGCCCATGGGGATTCCCATCGCAATGAGATTTTTCGCAAAGAGGCCGTTCCAGGCCTTCTCCTCCCTCTTTACGTGCAGGATCTCCATCTTCTTCCGGATAAACAGCAGGCAGAAGCACCCGGAGAGCGCCTGGCTCGTGATCGTGGCGATGGCGGCGCCGGCAACGCCCCAGTGCAGGACCGCCACGCAGAACAGGTCCAGAAAGATGTTGAGGCAGGAGCTCAGGGCAAGGAACAGGAAGGGCTCCCGGCTGTCTCCCACGGCCCTGAGGATCGAGGCCTGGATGTTGTAGAAGATCGTAAACGGGATGCCCAGAAAGATGATCATCAGGTACCGCACCGCATCCTGCCGGATGTTGTCCGGGGTCTGCAGGACGGAGATGATGCTCCCGCAGGCAAGGCAGGTGACCACCGTCAGGATCGCCGCGATCAGCGCCGCCATCAGAACCATGTGGTACACGTACCGGCGCATCTTTTTCAGGTCCCCGGCGCCGAAACTCTGGGCGGCATAGATTGCAAAGCCGTCGCACATGCCGCTGCAAAAGCCCAGGATCATGAACTGCACCGAGGAGGAGGCGCCCACCGCCGCCAGGGCGTCGGCGCCAAGAAGCCGTCCCACGATGATGCTGTCCACCATGTTGTAAGTCTGCTGGACCACCTGGCCCAGCAGCACCGGCAGCATGAAGGTGAGGATGTGCCGAAGGGGCGACCCCTCCGTCATGGCATGTACATGTGTTGTCTGTCTCGTCTTCCCGTCTTCCATCATTTTCTCCTTTGGCACCGCGCCGAGTTTATTCTACGCAAACGGCCCCGGATGACAACCGCAAATTTTTCCCGCCCTGCCCTTTTGGGCAAGCTCCCCCGCGGGGCAGGGGCGGCCGAAGAGATACCCCTGGAAGGCATCGGCGCCGAGGGATAAAAGCAGTTCCCGGACGGCGTTTGTCTCAACGCCCTCGATGACCACCTTCCCGCCAAAGCCGGAGGCAAGCTGCACGATGCTGCGGATCATCTCCCGGTCCCTGCGGCTCTTTTCGATGTCCAGGATGAAAGTCCGGTCAATCTTGATGACATCCACCGGAATCTTCCGAAGGAGCGATAGCGAGGAGAAGCCGGTGCCGAAGTCATCGATGGCAACCGTCATCCCAGCCTTTTTGCAGGGGACGAGGATCCGGGATAACGCGTCCGGGTCGAGGAGCCGGCAGCGCTCCGTGAGCTCCAGGCAGATCTGGTCTTTCGGGAACCCGGTCCTTGCCGCGCAGGATGTCAAAACCTCCGCAAAGTCCTCCCGCACAAGCTCCGCATCGCTCACGTTCAGGTGGAGCCGGATCCCGGGATAGGCGAGGTTTAAGCTCACCGCCTGCGTCAGGGCGGTCTCCCGAATCCAGCGGGCAAGTTCCAAAAAGGCAGGGCTTCCCTCAAGGAGCGGGATAAAGCGCCCGGGGGACACCTCCCCGAACCTTTTGCTGTGCCACCTCGTCAGCGCCTCTGCCGCCGTGACCTTTCCGGTTCCCGCCTCCACGATGGGCTGAAAGACGACGCGAAAGCCGCGGCACCCCGCCCGGATGTCCCTTCGAAGCGACCGCAAAAGCACTTGCCTTTCCCGCTCCCTCTCCGCCTCATCCTTCTCCAGGAGGACAAAGTCGCGCCCGGCGCCCCTTCGAAGAAGGGTCCGCTCCAGCGTCCGAAGCAGCGCCTCCCCCGGCCAAAACGCCTCCCCCGCAGGCAGTCCTGCCCCGCCAAGTTCCGGGTAGGCCGCGGCCGTCCCTCGCGGGATGCCGCGCAGAAAGCGCGCGCGAAGGCCGGCAAAGCAGTCGGCAAGGTCCTGCGGGCACAGTGCGGCCCCCAGAAGAACAAAGCGGCCGCTCCCGAGGCAGTAGCAGGACAGTTTTCGGGTTTGGGAATCATGCAGGAGAAACGCAGCGAACTGATGCAGCAGATCTGTGACAAAGGCGGATGGGTAACAGGAAGTGAGTTCTGATAGGTTGGTGATCTGAAGAAGGAGAAGGGCGGGCAGAGGGCCCTGCTGCCGCCGTGCGGCAAGATCCGAGAGAAGTTTTGCCCTGCCGGGCAGTCCCGTCACAGGCTCATAGGGGAGCTCTGCCGGGGACGGGAAAAGGCAGCCCGCCAGGTACTGTTCCCCGGTGTCCGGGTCGGTCAGGGTCTCCAGAAAGAAAAAGGCGAGGCGCTCCCTGCCGGCCCCGGTCTGCAGCCAGAGGGGAAGCGGCGCGTTATCCTCCTTGTCCCCGTCCAGGAGGCGCAGTGCCTGCGCCCTGGCGGGGCCGGCGCTGGAACTTCGGAGCTTTTCCCGGAAAAAGGTCCCGGCTTCCCGGCCGTCACATCCCTTCGGAAGACCGAGAAACCGTGCCGCCTCCCCGCTGACAAACCACGCTCCGGTCGCCTTCTGGACCAGGAAGTGGTACCGCCCCGGGGAGTCGGACACCATGGCAAGATACGATGCGGCAAACGACATAAATACACCCTCCCGATGCGGGCGCCTCTTGCGCCCTGTGCACTTCATTATGGCACCCGGGTCTTTCTCTGTCACGCAAAAAGGAGCGCATCCGGAAGATTCCGCATGTGCTCCTTCGTATTGCCCCTGTCCCCTCAGCCTGCAAAGTCGGTGCTGGTGCCGAACGTGCTGTCAAAGCCGGAGCGGTCGATGTAGTCGGTCGTCTCCTCGCTGGCAGAATCGGTGTTCACCGTGGTCGAATAGCTGCCGATCACCGTCACAGTCAGATCGCTGTCGCCCTGTACCACGGTCTTGCCGTCTGCGACGATGGTGACGGTCTTGCCGTCCGCGTCCACGATTCTCGCGCCGTCCTCGGCGTTCAGGTTGGAGATCGTGGTGTCCGCCGTGACCACCCAGGTGCTGGTCCCGTCCAGGTTCACCGTGATCGGGCTGTCCGTGGTGGAGGTGGCCGCATCGTTGTCCTCAATCGTCATGGCGCCGGTGTAGGTGGAGCCGTTGAGCAGGTACAGATCCAGACTCGAGATCGTGTCCACCGTGATGTCGCCGGAGAGGGTCTCGGTATCCGCGGTGAAGGTAACGGTGCCGCCGTTGGATCCTTCCGTGCCCCAGTTGTTGGCGTTATTCCCCTCGATGGTCAGAAGGTTTGCCTTGTCGGAGTCAAAGTTGACGCCGGTGTTGCGCAGGTAGACCTGGGCCGTCGTGTTGGTGATGTAAAACATGCTGCCCTCTTCGATGGAGCTCGAAAGCTGCGAGTCGACCGCCTGGAACTTTGCCGTCTCGCCGGTGGAGGACTCCGCATCGCCGGAGGTGGACTGATAGATGATCACGCCGTTGGCGACGGGATCGCTGGCAGTCTTGCTGGTGATGGTGGAGGTCAGATCCGAGTCCTCAATGAGAATCGTGTTGTACCCCTCCATGCCGGCGATCTGGCTGCCGGTCGCGGTGCCGGTCACGTTCTTGACCTCAATGTCCCCGGTGGAGTACAGAAGCGGAGACCCGGAGCCCGCCGTGCTCAGGGTCGAGTTGGTGGCGGAGATGTTTCCGCCGCCGCGGTCGGTGGCAAGGGAGGCGCTGTGATCTCCCTCCGTCGTGATGTCCATGCTGTCCGCAATCACCGTGCCGCCGTAGGTGGCATCCAGCCCCCGGGAGTTGCCCGCCGTCGTGTGGATCTTGCTGTTGTAGGCGTAGACGCTGCCGCTGTCCGTGGCAAAGATCGCGTTGGAGCCCTCCGAGTCCGCGCTCAGAGTGGAATCCGAGAGGTTCACCTTCGATCCGTCTCCCACGGAGAGCACGATCGAGTTCAGACCGTAGAAGTTGCAGTTGTCGCCGTTGGTGTCATCTCCGGACTTGTTCAGGGTGCCCTTTGTGATGGTGAGGGTGCCGCCGTTCTGGGCCAGAGCCGCGTTCTCGTCCGCCTCGGTGCTCTCGGTGGTCTCCCCGTCGGAGGTCTTCTCCTCCCCGTCGGCGGTCAGGGGCCCGGAGAGGTCTCCGGTGTAGTCATAGGTCATCGTGTTGGCACCGCCGCCTCCGGGGCCGCCATCTGGCGCATCCGGGGGCGTTCCCTGGGGCGCCTCTCCATCCGGGGCATCCCCGGGCGCCTCCGGCGCCCCGGTGGTATCGGTATCGGCCGACTCACTTGCCGTCGTCTCCGCCGCCGCCGAGATCTCTGCCGTCGTGGCAGCTGTGGTGGCCGCTGCGGAGGCGGTGCTGCTTCCGCAGGCGGTGGCAAACAGGGACAGGCAAAGGGCGGTTCCCAGTGCCAGGAATACTTGCTTTCTCTTCATCTCAATTTTTCCTTTCCGCTTGTTGCGCGTATCACTCTGCCGTGCTGGACTCCGTGGTGGAGGTGCCGGGCTGTTCCGGCGGCGTCTGCCCGTCAGAAGGTGCCGTGCCATCCGGCGCCGGGCCGCCATCCGGTGCGTTGCCATCTGCCGGGGCGGTGCCATCAGCAGGCGCCGTGCCATCCGCCGGGGCAGTGCCGTCTGCCGCCACCGTGCCATCTGTCGGGGCCGTGCCGTCTGCCGCTGCCTCGGAGAAAGCGGTGTCCGCGCTCTCTGCCTGCTCGGTGGCAGTCTCTGCTGCCGCCTCGGTGGATGTCTCGGCGGAAGCCCCGGTGGTGGCCTCCGTGGAGGCGGTGGTAGATGCGGTGTCGCTGTCATTTCCGCCGCAGGCGGTGAGCATCAGGGCAAGCCCCATGGCAGCAGCAGCGGTGACAATCAAGTTTTTCTTCATGTTGTTCTTCTCTCCTTTTTCTTTTGACTGGGGACATCGTAAACCAGATGAATTAATCAGGCCTTAAAGAAAAGTGTCCATTTGATGAACAGCATGACAAAAAAAGCGGGACCCTCCGTGTGCTTCCACGAAAGGTTCCCGCTTATCTGTAATAGCAGTTCCCGCTGCACCCCTCCGGAAAGAGAAGGGATTTGACCAAACGCCGATATGTCTCGTCGCTCTCTGTACTGGCGGCAAGGTCCCGGGCCCTTGCCAGGGCCTTGATGTCTCGAATCGTCTCCTCGGTTCTTGCCCCGCGGGAGACCACCTTGAGGTGGGTGACCCCCGCCTGCTGCAGGGCATAGAGGCTGCAGATTCCGCACCCGGAGGTGCCCGGAACGTCCGGGAAGTCCTGTTCTTTCATTTCCCCATGGGAGAGCCGCCAGGGCCTTCTGCAGGCCGGGGCAAAGGCGTCGCAGTGCAGACTCATGCAGTAGGCCCCGCTGTAGTGGCAGAGCTCGTTCATCGCAAAGGCCTCAAACTCCAGGGGATCCCCGGGATGGTCCGCGCGGTCCCGCTCCACAAGGCTTTGGATCTCCGCGATCCCGGTCCTTCGGGGGAGGATGATCCGGGAGGCGCCAAGCTGCCTTGCAAGCGCCATCGTGTACCGGTTCACCTCCCCGAACTCCCCGGAGAGGTGGAGAACCGCCTCCGGGAACGCCTGCCGGATCCTGACAAGGAGCACCGGGTCCGCCACGATAAACGTGGAAAAGCCATAGTCACAGCAGAGGCCCACGGCATCCAGCACCCGGGGCAGGTTTTCCGGCCGGTAGAAGGGGCTGTTGAGGGTGATGGCGATCGGGAGGTTCCGCGCTCTCGCCATGCCGGAAAGAATCTCGAGCTCGGAAGTGGTGCCGATCTGCACGTTGACGAACTGGACCTCCCGCCGGTTGAGGGGCTCCCACTCCCCCACAAAGAGGCGCCATTTTGCCGGCACAAAGCCCGCGTACAGGGCATCGGCTCCGGCCTCCTGGTAGGCGGGCAGGTCCTCGATGCGGCCAAGGCCCGCGGTGATTTGCATCTTTCTCACAGCGCACCTCCCGGAAAGTTCAGGACAAGGCGGTCCGCGCCAAGATCCCGCGCCCGCGCAAGTTTCTCCGTGCAAAAGGCATCCCCCGAAAAACCAAGGATCGCATTTCCGATCCCCGCAAGGCGCTCCGCATCCGGGTACAAGAAGGCATTGTGCTCGCAGTCAAAGGCGCAGGCATCCCCGATGCGCTGGGCGCCCCGGTCCCCGGTGTGCTCTGCCGCAAGCAGCGGACAGAGCCCAGAGACGTTGGTTGCATAGTAGGGGCCGTAGAGGGTGCCCCTGCCAAAGGGGATCCGGGGCACATAGTCCAGGGTCTCCACCGCGGAGCGCCCAAAGGGAAAGAGCTCCTGATAGAGGGGATCGTCCATCGTGGTCGTCTCCAGGTGCCGGGGATCATAGCCGGGAAGAAAGGGAAGGCGCGGGTCCTTGCGGCGCTTGCCGAGAAGGACCCCCGCCGTCGGGGCAAGGTGGGTGTATCCCCGCTCCCGGATCAGCATCAGTTCCCCCAGGTCATTGCACTCGGTCTCGAGGACCGCCCCGTTTTTTTCGGCCCAGGTCTCCAGGGCAACAAGGCGCTCTGCGATCTTCTCCGTCTCCGACTCCCGCATCGGGGAGAGCACGGCGACCGAATGGATCCCCTCCGCTTTCATTCTGTCTAAGATCTCCTCCAGCTCCCCCGCAGGCGGAAAGAGCCGGGGACAGAAGGGACTGCCAAGGTGCAAAAAGGCGGGCGCAGGGAGCGTTTCCCCCTTTCCTTCCAGGAAGGCGTCCCGGTAGAAGCGCCAGAACGCGGTGATCCCCTCCTTCTCATACGTCTGCCAGAGGAAGGGGGAAGAAAGTAGGACCCCAAGGCGAAGACCCTCTGGCAGGGCGATTGCACGGGTTTCCAAAAGCCAGCGCTTTTCCTTCTCCCGCAGGGTCTTGGCATCCGCCCCGTCCTCCCGAAAATGCGAGAACTGTTCTTCCATCCCCGCCGCATCCCCCTCCTGCCAGAGGCGGACATAGGTAAGAATCGTCCGGGAGAGCGCCCCCGCCTCTTTCGAGAAGGCGGGATCGGACACGCTGCAGCGCCAGGTGTCCCAGTCACGGCCGGATTCGAGCAGCGTGCAGGGCGCAGTTTCTGCCGCCGCTTTTGCCCAGCGGGCCGCTTCCGGATGGTAGAACCAGGCGGTGAGGGAGCCGCCTGGGCGCCTTCCCTTTGCAAGGCGGAAGGAAAACGCCTCCGGGGAGAGGTCCAGGGCGCGAACTTCCAGCGCCCCCTCCCCGAACACCGCAAAGAACAAAGACGCCGGGATCATGCCTTCAGGTAGGCAAGGAGCTCCGGCATCCGCTCCTTCGTCTCGTAGTAGCCGTTCCAGTAGAGACCGCCGAGGACCTCCATGTTGGACTCGAAGTGGCCGATGGTGATGGGGTGCTTCGGGGCAAGGACAAAGGTCTTCCCGTCTTTCTCATCCCGGTCCATCTCATCGAGCATCTCGTTGTACTCCTTCTCGCTCCGGACCATGGCCTCGAGAAAGGCCGGGTACTTCCCGTAGAGAAGGCGCTCCGCCTCGCTGATCTTCTTCTCCTTGGCGCGAAAGCTCCGATCCCTGGTCCGAATCACCACAGTCTTTCCCGGGAAGTACTCCTTCGCGTACCAGTAGGGGATGTGCACGCTGCAGCCCCCGTCCAGGTAGGGGACACCCTCGAGCACCACCGGACGGGAGATCTTCGGCACCGTCGCCGAGGCGCGGATCGCGTGGAAGATCCGGCACTTTCCCTTCTCAAAGTAGGTGGGCTCTCCGGTGACCATGTTGGTGGCGACCACGATGAGGCGCCGCGCGGGGTCGAAGAAGCGCTCCCGGTCGATGGGCACGTCCTTCTTCATCAGGTCCGCAAACAGGTAGGAGAAGCCCGTGATCCCGTGGTCCCGCTTCATGGCGCCCAGGCCGCAGTAGTTGGGGTCCTGCCGGTAGGTCAGGTTGAGCCGGGGCGCCCAGCCGATCTGGCCGGACACGTAGCCCACCGCGGACATCGCCCCGGCGGAGACGCCGATCGTCGTGTGCAGGGTCAGGTCCTCCTCCATCATGGCGTCCAGGGCGCCCTGGGTGTAGATGCCCCGCCAGGCACCGCCCTCCAACAAAAGGGTGCCCTCTGTCACCCTGCCGCTTGTTCTTCCCGTGGGGATCTCGTTGATCCCGCTGAACACCTCAATCGTCTTTGCCATGTCTTCTCCTTTTGACACTGGGTCAATATGCTCCAGTATAGGCCATTTTTTCTCCGTCCGGAACTGACATTCCGGCGGCGGTGTCGCGAAAAACATTGCAAGATATGCATTTGTGTGGTACGGTATCATAGCTTGAGATTTATCAGCGGAGCTTCGTGATCAGGCGTTTGCCTGGTCTTTTTTGTGTAGCAGATCTTTTGAAAGTTGACCACACCCTATGACGAATTTTGAATCCCTTCAACTGAAACAACCGATCCTGGACGCCCTGAAGAAGGCGGAGTACACCACCCCGACCCCGATTCAGGAGAAGGCAATCCCGGCGGCCCTCTCCGGCCGCGACCTGATCGCCGCCGCCCAGACCGGAACCGGCAAGACCGCAGCCTTCGCGCTGCCGATCCTGCAGCTTCTGGGGGAGCACGATCCCTCCCGGATCCGCGCCCTCATCCTCACCCCGACAAGAGAGCTTGCCATCCAGAACTTTGACTGCTTCAAGAAGTACGGGCGGTATCTCACCCTGCGCTGCGCCTGCATCTACGGCGGCGCCAAGCAGTCCCAGCAGGAGGCCCAGCTCAAAAAGGGCTGCGACATCCTGATTGCAACACCCGGGCGGCTTTTGGACTTCATGGGCCAGGGCCTCATCTTTCTCGACAAGGTGGAGATCTTCGTCCTCGACGAGGCGGACCGGATGCTGGACATGGGCTTTATCCACGACGTGCACAAGATCGCCTCCTGCATGGAGGACCGCAAGCAGACCCTTCTCTTCTCCGCGACGATCCCCAAGGAGATCGAGCAGCTCGCCGGGGAGCTCCTCTACAACCCCGAGACGATCCGGGTGGACCCGGAGACCAAGCCCGCCGACACCGTCGAGCAGCACATGATCTACCTGCCCCGGGAGGAAAAGCGGACCGCGCTCCTCTCCCTCCTGCAGGACCCCTCTGTCGAGAAGGCCATCGTCTTTGTCCGCACCAAGCACGGTGCGGACCGGCTGAAAAAGCAGCTGACAAGGGACGGCGTCCCCTGCGTGGTGATCCACGGGGACCGCACCCAGGGCCAGCGCCAGAACGCGCTGGAGCAGTTCCGCTCCGGACAGGTGGACGTGATGGTCGCCACCGATGTGGCGGCCCGGGGCCTTGACATCCCGGATGTCTCCCATGTCTTCAACATGGACCTTCCCTCTGAGGCGGAGAACTACATCCACCGGATCGGCCGCACCGGCCGTGCCGGCCACAGCGGCATCTCCGTCTCCCTCGTATGTGAGGAGGAGCTCCCGCTCCTTGCGGACATCGAGAAGCTGATCGGCAAAAAGATCCCGGTGACGGACACCGAGTGGTCCCTGCCGCTTCCTGCCGGGAAAAAGGCAGCCCCCGCCAAAAAGAAGGAGGCGGCCCCCGCAGGCGAGAGAAAGCCGCGGGAGAAAAAGCCCGCAAACGCCCGGTCAAACGGCAGAAAAAAGCAAACCCGGCCGGCACCCGAAAAGGCCGCCAAAAAGCCCGAACGGCCCCAGACAAAGCAGCGCCGCAAGGGGAGTAAGGAGGAGGCTTCCGATGACGCCATCCTCGTCACCCTGGATGCGCCCCGCAGCATCCACGACAAGCGCGCCTTTGCCCCCCGCATCGACGACTCCCGCAGCTGGGAGCACGAAAGACGCCACTCCTCCCGCCCGGGAAGAGGCCCCCGCTCCCTGCAGCACGCAGGCGGTGCGAAGAAGCGCCGCCCCGGATGATGTCACATCGATTCCAGACAAGCGAAAGAGCAGATCCGCACGGATCTGCTCTTTTTTCGTGTCCTATATTCAGAATGTCTCCACCCGGCAGAGGATCCCGGAGAAGGCGGGCAGCACCAGTTCTGCCTCCTGTCCCGGGAGAAGCTCCATCAGGTCGTCCTTGTTCTGCGGCTCGGGGGTGCTGCCGCCGAAGCGCTGCCAGTCGGTGTCGATCAGCGTTGCGATCCGCTCCCGGTCCACCGCGGTGTAGCGGCAGTGCTGCTCCGCATCCGAGAAGTTGAAGTAGGCAAAGACCGTCTCCCCGTCTCCCTTCCTGCGGACGCCGTAGACGTTGGAGCCGTTCTCGTTCATGGTCAGCCACAGAAAGCCCGCGGGATCGTAGTCCCCGGCGTAGAGGGCAAGGTGCTTCTCGTAGATCCCGTTGAGCTCCTCGCAGAAGTGGTGGAACGCGTCGTGGATCGGGTACTTGGTCAGGAACCAATCCTGCTGCCGGTTCTCATCCCACTCCCGAAACTGGGCAATCTCATTTCCCATGAAGTTGAGCTTTTTCCCCGGGTGCACGTACATGTACAGGTAGAAGGCCCTGGCCTGCGGGAACTTCATGTCGTAGTCGCCGAACATCTTGTCGATGATTGTGCGCTTGCCGTGCACCACCTCGTCGTGGGACAGGGGCAGAAGGTACCGCTCCCGGTAGTAGTAAAACATGGAGAAGGTCAGCTTCTGGGGCACCTGGGCCCGCTCGAAGGACTGCTTCTCAAAGTAGTCCAAAGTGTCGTTCATCCACCCCAGGTCCCACTTGTAGTCAAAGCCGATGCCGCCCTGCTCGGCGGGCTTGGTGCAGCCCTCGAAGGAGGTGGAGTCCTCGGCGATCAGCATGGCCGTCGGGTGGAGCCGGTGCAGACCCGCGTTCATCTTCCGCAGAAAATCCACCGCCACGTCGTTGACGCCGCGGCGCTCATCTCCCATCCAGTAGATGATCCGGGAGACCGCGTCGTACCGCAGGCCGTCGAAGTGGTACTTCGTCAGCCAGTAGTTGCCCGCGGACTGCATGAAGCAGGCCACCTCCCGCCGGGAGAAGATGAAGTTGCAGGAGCCCCACTCGGAGTCCGAGACGTCGCTGGAGGGGTACTCGTAGAGCTCGGTGCCGTCATAGCGGCGAAGCGCATACCAGTCCATCGCAAAGTGGGCCGGCACAAAGTCCAGGATCGCGCCGATCCCGCTCTGGTGGAGCCGGTCGATCAGCTGCTGGAGCTGCTCGGCCGTGCCATAGCGCGCCGTGGGGGCAAAAAAGCCCGTGATCTGGTAGCCCCAGCTCCCGTCAAAGGGGTGCTCGGCAAGCGGCATGAACTCCACGTGGGTGTAGTGGTTCTCCTTCAGGTAGGGGATCAGCTGGTCCGCGATCTCGTCGTACCGGTACCAGCCCTTCTCCACCGGCTTGTCCGGGTTGTCCTCAAACCCGTCCTTCCTTCGCCAGGAGCCGAGGTGGAGCTCATAGATGTTCAGGGGCCTGTCGAAATTCCTCGTCCTTCGCTCCATCCACGCGCTGTCCCGGAAGGCATAGGCGTCCAGGTCGCGGATGATGGAGGCAAAGTTCGGCCGCAGCTCCATGCCAAAGCCGTAGGGGTCGCAGTGCTCCACCCGGTTTCCGCCGTGGTAGATCACATACTTGTACATCTGTCCTTCTTTTGCCCCGGGCACGAAGACCTGCCAGAACTGCTCGTGCTCGGTCTGCCGCATCTCGGTCTCCTGCCAACCGTTGAACTCGCCGATCACCGCGACCTTCTCCGCCGCCGGCGCAAAGGTGCGGAACACCACCCCGCCATCTTCCAGGTGTGCTCCGAGGTAAGCATAGGCATCGTAGATCTCGCCCATATAAAATTTCTGAAAGTCCATCATCCCCGCCTCCGCTCATTCGTTCCATGAAAAATCCGGGAAAACAGACCATCGGTCAGTTCTCCCGAACTCATTGTAACATCCGCCCCAGTAAAAAAGAACTGGTCATGGTTGCAAAACCGCAGGGTTCCTTTTGTTCATCCTGCCTCTTCGAAGTCGTAGACGACCTTTGCGATCTGGGCCAGAAGCTCCTCCGACTGCCCGTAGGTGTAGATGCAAAGGGCAAAGGGCGTCCTGCCGTAGACGATGCCGACGCAGTTCTCCCAGCCGTTCAGCTTTCCGTACTTCTGGGCGACCTCGCAGTCCGTGATGTAGCGGCGAAAGTACATCCCGGGCATCGCCTGCTTCAGGTACCCGATGCAGTCTCCGTACGAACTGGAGTTCTGATAGAGGTAGGCGGCGATGTCCGCCATCATCCGGGTGCAGTAGAAGTTCCGGTGCCAGTAGGTGTCCCCGATCTCCCCGGAGGACAGGGTGAAATACCGGGTCACGTACTGCCGAAAGTCCGAGAAGGAGATGCTCGCCAGCATTGCCTCCGAGGAGGGGTTGTCCGAGAGGACGAGACTCTTGTAGTGGCACTCGGCAAGGGTAAGCCCCACCCCGGGGATGATGTCATCCTCCGACATCTCTCCCCTCGCCTCTGCATCGTAGTAATACATGTTTAAGGGGAGCTTATAAGTGGAGGCGGGGGGCATGATGGTGAGCTCATTCCAGTAGAGGCTCTCCCCCGTCGCGAGGTTCTCGTAGCCGATCGAGAAGTTGGAGGCATCGAGGCCGTTTGCCGCGATGACTTCCTGCAGCGTCGAAGCAAGGGCGGAGGTAGCAAGAGTCCCCGAGAAGATGCCCTGGGCCGCCGCTTCTTCCTGGGAGGAGGTGGACTCCTCCTCCGCAGCCTCGGTTTCTTCCAGGGTGCTCTCTTCGGAGGCAGGGCTTTCGGTCTCCTCTGCCACAGGCGCCTCCGACACTTCTTCTGCGGCCGCGTCTGCCTCCCCGGGCACTTTCTCCGTCTCCGCGGTCTCCTTCTGGCTTGTCTCCTCCTCGGGAATCGTCTCCCATCCCGTGACCTGCGTGACCTTGGTACTGGAGGCTTCCTCCGCCGCGCACCCTGTAAGGCAGAGGGCAAGCAGGATCACGGCCGGGAGGCGTTCGATCCGGAATCGTCTCATGGGTTTTCCCCTCAGAGGGAGAGATACCGGTCCCAGTCCTCGGCATCCCCCGCGGCCGCGACCTCCAGGCGGGCGGTGTGGTCCTCGGTGCGGATCGCAACGACGTAGCCGCCCTCCCGCGCCTCGATTCCGTCCAGGGCCATGCCGGGGAGCTCCCTGAGGGCCTTCTCCCAGTCCTTCTCCGGAATCTCCCGGTCCGGCACCTCCCGGAGGAGGTTCCCGTCGGCGTCAAAGACGGTGTAGCCCTCCTCCACCAGGGCGGTGATCTTCGCGTCGGCAAAGACCAGCTCCAGGCCGTTTGCCCGCATCGTGCGGATGTCCCGGTTCGTGGAGTTCTCCGGGCGGATCTTCACGTTGTCCAGGGTGAGGTGGACCGTCGAGAGCCCCGGCCGGACCTCGCCAAGGACCGCCTCCGCAAAGTCAAAGTGTTCCAGCTCGTTCTCCGTGTGGTATTTCATGTCAGTTCGCCAATCCCTTTCTGCCCGCTTCCATCCAGCTGCCCGCCAGGGCAAGCCAGGAGGAGACGCGGGGCGCCGTCTCCCGCTTTTCGGCGGATTCGGTCCGCCAGTCCCCGAGGGCGAGGCCGTGGGCCCCGTGGTCGAAAAGGTGCGCCTCACAGGGAATGCCGGCATCCGCCAGGGCCGTGGCAAGGAGCAGGCTGTTCTGCACCGGGACGGACCCGTCGTCCGAGGTCGCCCACAAAAAGGTCTTCGGGAATCCCGCTCCCACGTGCCGCTCGATGGACACCAGATCCCGCGCCGCGGAATCGTCCGCCTTCCCGCCGAGGAGGTTCTCGATGGACTCCTCGTGGCAGTGGGCCCCGGCGGTGATGACCGGGTACCCGAGAATCAGGCGGTTCGGGCGCATGAGCTTTGCGGGGAGCTCCGCCGCATCCTGCAGGAACTTTGCCTCCCAGTAGGCCCCAAGGCAGGCCGCCAGGTGCCCGCCCGCAGAAAAGCCAAGGACACAAATCTCATCCGGCAGCACGTGCCAGCGGGGCGCATGGCTTCGCACCAGGGCAACGCTCTGGGCCAGCTCCGCGAGCGCCGCCGGAAACACCGCCGGGGCGCAGGAGTAGTGCAGCACTGCCGCGTGGTATCCCATGGCGCAGAAGGCCAGGGCCACCGGCTCCGCCTCCCGCACAGATGTGCGGGCATAGGCACCACCGGGGCAGATTAGCACCAGGGGGCGCTCCCGGCTTGCAAATTTCTCCGGCAGGTCCAGGAGGTACAGGTCCAGTTTTGCCGGTTCCACCGTGTAGGCAGTCTGAATATCAATGGTCTTCGTGTGCATGGCAGCTCCTTTTTGTCGTCTTCCCGTATTCTACTACAGCGGGGCCTGCCGGAAAATCCACGAACGGATTTTCTGATTTTGTGTTTGCAAAGCTGTTTGCCTTCGGCTATACTCGAAACAGGAGTTCCCATCCTGTCCAAGGGGGCAGGTCAAATTTCCAAGGGGTATGAGGGAGGCAACATGAGCAAGAGAGCAGCCGGTGTCATTTCGGAAAAACAGCAGCAGATCCTGGATTACTTGAAGACCAGCATCGTGACCAGGGGGTATCCGCCGTCAGTGCGGGAGATCTGCGATGCCGTGGGACTCAAGTCCACCTCCTCGGTCCACGCCCATCTCGAGACCCTCGAGAAGAACGGATTCATCCGCCGGGATGCCACCAAGCCCCGGGCCATCGAGATCTGTGACGAGAGCTTCCGGACGATTCGGGCTGACGTGGTCTCCGTCCCGGTCGTCAGCAAGGCGGTGGCAGGAGAGCCGCTCCTTGCCCCGGAGAACATCCTGTCCTATCTCCCGCTCCCTGCAGGCGATGCGCCGAAGGGGACGTGCTTTGCCCTTCGGGTGCACGGCAGCTCCATGATCAAGGCCGGCATCTTCAACGGCGACTACATCTTCGTGAACGCCACAAGCAGCGCGGAGAACGGCGCGATCGTCGTCGCCCTGATCGGAGACTCCGCCACCGTCAAGCGCTTTTACAAGGAGGAGGGCCGCATCCGCCTGCAGCCGGAAAACGACGAGATGGATCCGATTCTTGTCGATGGCTGCACGATCCTCGGCAAGGTCTTCGGCGTCTACCGGATCATGAAAGCGTAAAATCACGAGAATACCAAAAATGGTTCCGCAGATCCTGCGATCTGCGGAACCATTTTTTTATTCTTCTTCCGATTCCCGGACCTCCTCAAAGGTCTCCGGGTCCACCTGCTTTCCGTCGCGCCAGATGCGCTCCAGATCGTACAGGAGGCGGTCCTTCTCGTCGAAGATGTGGACGATCACATCCCCGAAATCCAGAAGCACCCAGTTGGCGCTCTGGTAGCCCTCCACCTGTTTGGTGGTGATGCCGCGCTTTCCCAGGGCCTCCTCCACCGCATCGGACATCGCCTGGATCTGCGGGCGATTGGTGCCGTTGGCGATCACGAAGTAGTCCGCCAGCACCGAGACGTTGCTGATGTCGATCACCTTGACGTTCACCGCGTGCTTGTCCTCGAGCGCTGCGATCACCAGCCTGGTCATTTCCTTGGAATCCATCTCTTTTGCCATTCCTTCCCTCCTGTGTTAAATGCCCCTACGGCAAGTATACACGGCTTTGGCGGCCGCGTCAGCTCTATTTTTCCGTCTGCACCATCGTCTTGTAGAACTCCCAGGTCCGCCTGGTCATGGGGTCGATCTTCTTTCCGGTCCCCTCCAGGTAGTCCAGGGTGTCGGAGAGGATCTGCAGAAGGGCCTGGTCCAGATCGGAGAAGGCAAGCGGCCGTACGATCGAAAGATCCGGCGCCTCCTCCCGCCCGGGCTCCATGTAGTCGGCGATAAAGACGATCTTGTCGAGCAGGGTCATCCCCGGCCGGCCGGTCGTGTGGAAGCGGATCGCGTCCAGGACCTCCTTGTCGGTGACGCCGTACTTCGTCCTGGCAAGGACCGAGCCCGCCTTGGAGTGCAGAAGCGCGCTGTTTCCCCGCTCAAAGGAGGAGATCTCCAGTCCCCCCTCCCGGCAGATGCGCTCCATCTCGTCCACCGGCACGTACTTGGCGCAGTCGTGGAGGAGCCCCGCCAGCTCTGCCTTTTTCACGTCTGCGCCGTAGCGCATGGCAAGGCTCGTCGCCGTGAAGGTCACCCCCATCGTGTGCACAAATCTCGAGTACTTCAGCTGCTTTTCCAGCTCCTTGTAGAGCGTGAGCCGATCGGTATCCTTTGCCATTTCACTTCCCTTTCCCGCGCGGTTTTGTGATGAAGGCGCGCCACTTTTAGGATTCGCGGTAGAGGCCGTGGTCCCGGATGTACTGCTCCACTTTCTCCGGGACGAGAAAGTGGATGGAGCGGCCCGCCGCGACCCGCTCCCGGATCTGCGTCGAGCTGATCTCGATGTTCCGTGAGGTGAAGAGGCGGATCCTGGCGCCAAAGCGCTGCTCCAGCGCCTGTTTCTCCGCAAGCAGGTCCGCCGCGTTCACCTCATCCCCCCGGGCGGCCACCAGGATCGTCGCCAGGTGAAAGATCACCTCCGGGTCCTTCCAGAGGCTCATCATGACCAAGGTGTCCGCGCCGGCGATGAAGTACAGCTCGTCCTCCGGGTGCGCCGCGTGGACCTGCCGCAGGGTGTCCGCGGTGTAGCTGTTGCCGGAGCGCTTGGTCTCCAGGTCCGTGACCAGGAAGTGGTCCGTCCCCTCTGCGGCAAGGCAGGTCATCCGGTAGCGGGTCTTCGCATCCGTCACCTTCTGGCCCTCCTTGAAGTAGGAGCAGCCGGTGGGGACGAGCAGCACCCGGTCAAGGCCCGCTGCGTCCATGGCCTCCTCCGCGAGGATCAGGTGCCCCAGGTGAATCGGGTCAAAGGTTCCGCCCAGTATGCCGGTCTTCATATGTCCTCCTCAGGGCAGGACGATCTTCGGGTGATCCTTGTCCTTTTTGTAAAAGATGATCTTTCTGCCGATGACCTTGACCACCTCGCTGTGGCTTCTCTTGGAGAGCTTGTCGGCGATCATGGCCGGCTCCTCCGGGCAGTTCTTCTGCACGTTCACCTTCAGAAGCTCCCGGTTGTGGAAAGCCTCCTCCAGGGAAGTGGTGGCCTCCGGAGAGGCGCCCTCCTTGCCGACCTGCACCACCGGGTCCAGGTCCGCCGCAAGGCTCATCAGATAGGATCTCTGTTTGCTTGTGAGCATGTTTTCCTCCTACTCCATGAACTCAAAGGTGTGGCCGTAGAGGCGCACGATGTCGCCCTCCTTGCAGCCCAGTTCCCGGAGCTTGTCTGTGATACCGTTATCTTCAATGAATCTCTGCAGGAATGCAAGTCCCTTCTCGGTGTCGAGATTGGTGTATCCGAGCATCTTTTCGATGGCAGGGCCCTCCACGTCGTAGGCCTGGTCCTTCTGGTTGTAGGTGACCGTGTAGGACTTGACCTCCTCGGGGGTGAGTTCGGTCTCGGGGTTGAACTCCTGGGCATAGGTCAGCGTGCCCTGGGGGAGCTTCTGGAGCTGGTCGGAGATGTAGTAGAGGAGCTCCCGGATGCCCTTGCCGGTGGCCGCCGAGATGGCAAACACCTTCACGCCAAGCGGCTCATACTTCTCCCGGATCTGCCGCACCGGGTCCAGCTCGGTGTCCCGCAGATCCTCCGGGATCAGATCCACCTTGTTGCAGGCGATGATCTGGGTCTTCTTCGTGAGGTCCGCGTCGTACTTCTCCAGCTCCCTGTTGATCTTCTCGATGTCATCCAGGGGATCCCGCCCCTCGGAACCCGCCGCGTCCACCATGTGGACCAGGATCCGGCAGCGCTCGATGTGGGCGAGGAACTCGTCCCCGAGGCCGACGCCCTCGGCGGCGCCCTCCACAAGGCCGGGCATATCCGCCATGACAAAGCCCCTGGCATCGTCCAGGTCCACCACGCCAAGGACCGGGATCAGGGTCGTGAAGTGGTAGGCCGCAACCTCCGGCTTTGCGTTGGAGATCCGCGACAGGAGCGTCGACTTTCCCACGGAAGGGAAGCCCACGAGGCCCACGTCCGCGATGACCTTGAGCTCCAGGATGAGATCGATGGAGCGCGACGGCTGCCCGGGCTGGGCGTACTTGGGCGCCTGCATGGTCGGCGTTGCAAAGTGCTGGTTGCCGTTGCCGCCCCGGCCGCCCTTTAGGATGCAATACTCCTGACAGTCCCCGGACATGTCCGCGATGACCTTGCCACTTGCTGCCTCCTTGATGACCGTGCCCTCGGGGACCTTGATCCGAAGATCCTCCCCGTTTCGCCCGGACATGTTTTTCTTCTTTCCCTCTTCGCCGTTCTGCGCGGCGTACTTTCTCGTGTGGCGGAAGTCCTCCAGGGTGTTGGCCCCCTTGTCCACGACGAAGTACACACTTCCGCCGTCGCCGCCGTCCCCGCCGTCGGGGCCGCCGTTGGGGACAAACTTCTCCCTGCGGAAGGAGACGTGGCCGTCTCCGCCCTTGCCGCTCTGTACTGTGATTCTGGCCTTATCTACAAACATAGGTCTTCCCGCCTTCCAAAAAAACAGCCCCGGGCAGGACTTGCCTGCCCGGGACCTATCTCGTCTGAACGATCGGATTACTGCTCCTCTACGGGATAAACAGAAGCTCTCTTGCGATCCTTGCCGACACGCTCATAGCGTAAGATTCCGTCTTTGAGCGCGAACAGGGTATCATCGCCGCCGAGTCCGACGTTAACGCCGGGATGAATGCTGGTTCCACGCTGTCTGTACAGGATGTTGCCAGCCTTGACAAACTGTCCGTCTGCTCTCTTGGCACCAAGTCTCTTGGAATTGGAGTCACGGCCGTTCTTGGTGGAACCCATTCCTTTGTGGTGTGCGAAGAACTGAAGGCTTAAGTTTAACATACGTCTACCTCCTTGATTTCTAGTTCCAGATATTTCTTCCCGTACTGCCCCTGAATCCATTCCAGCCCGTGAATCATGCAGTCCACCAGGAACTGCCCCTTTTCCGTGGGGTCTGCGAGGAAGTTGCAGACAATATAGCCGCCCTCCACCTCGTCGTACTCCACACGCAGGGTTTCGTGGAGAAGGTCCTCCAGACAGTTGATCGTGTTGATCACGATCGCCGATACCCCGGCGCAGACGATGTCCTCGCCCTCCTTGGTGTACTCTGTATGGCCCTTGCACTGAAACGACCGGTAGATCCCCGCCTTCGTTTGGAAAATCTGAACCTTCGTCATCTTTTTTTACTGCAAATACTGCTCCGCCTGCTGCCGATTACGCGTTGATGGCATCAATGCGCACTCTGGTGAAGGCCTGTCTGTGACCGTTCTTCTTGTGGTTGCCGGTCTTGGGTTTGAAGTGATAAACGGTAACCTTCTTGCCTCTGCCCTGCTCCATCACGGTAGCGCTGACCGTTGCATTCTTGACATCGTCTGCAACCTTCAGTGCGTCTCCGCCGACAGCAAGAACCTGATCGAACGTTACGGTCTTTCCAGCCTCCGCATCGAGCTTTTCCACCTCGATGACATCGCCTTCTGAAACCCTGTACTGCTTTCCACCTGTTGCGATAATTGCGTACATTCCTGGTACCTCCTTCTTTGAAAAACTCGCTGGCTTCGGCGAGATCCGGATTGACCGGTCTCTTTCGTGCTGCCCCTGCAGGTACCCTGCCGGCAGCAGTCCACAGCCTCGTCAAGCGGCATACTTTGGTATTTAACCATTCCAAGGGGAAATTGTCAAGCAAATCTCAAAAATTTCAGCTTCAGACCCGACATGACCCGATGGCAGAATCCATATGCTCACGACAGCAGCGCCAGGAGCTCCTCCGGTGTCAGGCTGGACAGGGATGCCGCATCTCCCGAGAGCACCGACTCCGCCAGATCCTTCTTGGTCTCCTGCAGCTGCAGGATTTTCTCCTCGATGGTTCCCTTCATAATCATACGGTAGACCGTAACCTGCTTGGTCTGTCCAATCCGATGGGTGCGATCCGTTGCCTGGTTCTGAGCGGCCAGATTCCACCATGGATCATAGTGGATCACCACGTCCGCACCGGTCAGATTCAGGCCGGTGCCTCCTGCCTTCAGCGAGATCAGAAACACCGGTATATCCCCCTCGTTGAACTGGTGCACCAGCTGGATGCGCTTTTCCTTGGGCGTGGATCCGGTGAGGAGGAAGTACGGGATTTTCTCCCGCACAAGATCCTGCTCCAGCAGGGCCAGCATCGACGTGAACTGGGAAAACAGGAGCATTCTGTGCCCGCCGTCCATTGCCTGGTGGACAAGGCCCAGCACCGCCTCCCGCTTTGCACTCTCCCCATCGTAGTTTTCAAACAGAAGCGAGGGGTCGCAGCAGATCTCCCGGATCCTGGTGAGCTCTGCAAAGACCTTCACGCGGCCGCCGGCAGTTGCACCGCCCTCCAAAATCTCGCCCTTGAGTTTCAACACCTCCGCATCGTAGAGTTTTTGCTGCTCTCCGGAGATCGGAACGTACCGGACCTCTTCCAGCTTTTCCGGCAGATCCTTCAGCACGTCCTCCTTGCGCCGGCGAAGAAGGAAGGGTGCCGTCATCTTCTTGAGTTTCTCCGTTGCCGCTTCGTCCTGGAACTTTGTAATCGGTGTGCCGAGCTTATTGTCAAACTCATGCGCCGAGTACAAAAAGCCCGGCATCAGAAAGTCAAAGATGCTCCAGAACTCAGAGAGCCGGTTCTCGATCGGCGTTCCGGTCAGCGCAAAGCGGTGCTCACTCTTTAAAGCCTTCACCGCCTTGGAGACCGCAGCCGCCGCGTTCTTGATGTACTGCGCCTCGTCGAGAATCACGTAGAAGTAGTGCTTCTGGGAGAGCTCGGCAATGTTGCGCTTTAAAAGGTCATAGCTGATCACAAAGACCTGTGTCGCATCCCACTTGGCAAGGGCCTCCCGCCTTGCCGCCGCTCCGCCTGCAATGGGAGTCACAGACAAGCCGGGCGCAAACTTCTCGAGCTCTTCCTGCCAGTTGAAGACAAGGGAGGCCGGGCAGACGACGAGCGAAGGAGCCTGCGTCCCGCTCTTTTTGTTCTCGTAGTCATACAAAAGAACCGAGATCATCTGCAGCGTCTTGCCAAGGCCCATCTCGTCAGCTAGGATTCCGGCAAACCCTGCGTCCTCGAGGGTCTCCACCCACTTGAAGCCGTAGACCTGATACGGCCGGAGCACGTCCTGCAGGCTCTTCGGGGGCTCCACCTCCGCATCCCGGACCGTCTTGAAGCTTCGGATGAGGGAGCGGTACACCCGGTCCCTTGAGGAGACCAGCTCATTGTGGTCCTCGAGGAGCCGGTCCAGATAGAGGGATCGATAGAGCGGGATCTTTGCCGACTTCTCGATCGCCTCCTTCGGGTCGACATCCATCTGGTTCATGAGCTCCTCAATCTGGGAAAGCTGGGTGTCATCCTGCAGATCCAGAAAGTCCCCAGAGCGGAGCCTATGAAAGCGTTTTTTCCGCTCGTAGCTGTGGAGGGCATCCAGAAGATCCTCCTCCGAGAGATCGTGAGAAGTGACCGAAAGATCCAAAAGTCCGCTCTCCACCGAGACGCCCACCCGCACGACCGGCACCGGGCGGATGCGGTACTTCTGAAACGCCTCGGTCCCCTCCACGTTTCCGTACTCCTCAAGTGTGGAAAGATCGCTCTGGAGAAAGTCGTAAAGGCGCTCCTCATCGGCGGCAAGGCTCCAGGTGCCGTCCTTGTCCATGCCGCCTGTCATGATGCCCTGAAGGGCATGCTCCACCCGATTCTCCTGCGCCATATCCCTTGGAAAGAGCGCTTCGCTCTCGACCCCGACGAGGAAGTCTTTTTCCTCCTTTGTCCGCTGTGGGGTATAGCTGACTTTTGCCCTGCAGGTCAGGGCAAATACGGTTCCCTTCTTTACCTGCTCTTTCTCCTTCTCCGAGAGAGAATCCGCCCGGTCCAGAAGGTTCTCGTTGTCCAGGTAGAACGTGAAGGCCGGCTCTGGAGGAAGGACCTTTTCCACGTCCTTTTTTGCCCCGTCCGTAAAGTCCACCCCGGGATTTTCAAGAAGGCGCGGTACCACCCGGTAGTAGAACTCCTGCAGGTAGGGATAGCCAACCTGGAACTGGAAATTTCCCTGCTCGTCTCCCGCTGCCAAAAACGGCGAGATGACCTGCTGGTCCTTCTCCGAGATCCGGGAGAGTCCCAGCTCATTGAGGATGTAGCGGTTTTCCCCGTTCCCCTCCAGAAGCTGCGGCACAGCGCCCACAACCGTGATACCGGCGAAGTTCCCTTTCGTATTTTTCACCCGTTGTGTTTTTAAGGTGATGCGCAGGTCCTGGTGTCCCACCGGGATCGCGCTCTCTATCGAGCTATACGCCGGCTGGTAATCCACCGTCTTTCCGCTCCAGCTGTCATAAAATCCGTCCAGGTTTCCGCCGGTTAGATCCAGCGCATTCTTCAGGCTGAGCGTGTTGATGAAATAATAGTTCTTCTGCTCGATCGTGTCGTTGTAGGTCTGCAAGTCCTGGACCTTCTGCTGCAGAAAGACAAAGAGCGGCTTTGACTCATCGGTAAAGTCCACCGCGGCAAAGTCGACCTGCTCCTTCTTGGTCACCTGCAGGATGGTTCTCTTCTGGTAGTGCCGCACCAGATCCTGCATGTTTCGGAGAATAAAGGCACGCCCGCCCGCCTGGCTGATGCGGAATGAGAGCTTATAGCCGTCGTTATATGTGATGCGGGGGTGGAGGGCCACGACTTTGCGCCTCGGCACCTCCTGCTCTTTTTCGAGGGCGGCCGTCTTTTGCCCGGCACGCTCGAGGGCCCCGAAGAACTTCTCTGCATTCGCATCCGTGATGTCCTGGGCCTTTTTCGAGAGCGCATCCGCTTCATCCCAGAGAAAGCTGCAGAGGACCAGAGCATTTGCGGTCAAAAAATGGTTCCGGTCCTTTTTCTCATCATACGGGTCGATCCTGTCCCTGATATTTCCGGGTATGCCCATTTTCTCGCCGCATCCGTCGAGATACCCGCTCCTTGCATCGATGCTGAGCGTTTCTCCCTCAAGCACAGCCTCCGCCGCAGAAAAGAGCGGATGATCCTTCATAATCGCATCCCGAACAAGCAGGGTGGCATGAAGCTCCTTCTCCTTTTTGTTCCCCTGGAACTCCTGGAACCTCACAGAGAAAACACCCTTCTGCTTTTGACCAAGCGCCAGGATCCGCTTCGCGGTGTCGATCGCGTAGGCATCCGTGGTAAAGGACTGGAGGGCAGTGCCCATGTCATAGAGAAGATCCCCCTCGGGCGTTTTTCTTCCATGGAAAAAAGTACGTGCCTCCACCTCCCTGTCGCCAAGCGCTTTGTGGCGATCGAGTTCTTCCTTGCGCAGCTTCTTCATTTGGATCGTTGCGATACGGACATCCCGCTGCGCTTCCGTCTCCTGCCAGACAATCAGACCGCCAAGTCTTTCCTCGATTCCATTCATAAAGAGCGCCTTGTGAAGGCACATGCCGCCCTGCGCCCCCTTTGGACAAGTGCACTTGATATCGTCCCGATCAAACGTGCCATCCAACTCCACCTTTTGAAGATCCAGGGAGGTCCGGCAGTTTGGCCGCGGTGTCTTGCTGTTCCGGCGGTTTGGGATGGTAAGGCCAAGTTCTCTTGCCTCTTCCTCGTTGTAATAGTACGTCCCATAGAAGTCACCGTCCCAGCTCCGCTCGATGATCATCTGGCAGCGGTGCTCAGAATGGGGTTTCTCGACACTTGCAAGAAGATCTCTCGGAAAGAAATGCCGCCAGGAGAGCGGTACACCGAGCGGCTCCGGGGAAGCGGGATCCGTGTTGATCCCATACTTTTTCCGGAACTCCTCTGTGATCTCCTTTTCCTTTCCCATCTCCTGTTTTCTCGTCTGCATGCTCATAATAATTGTCTCTCGCCACGATCAAACGGGTTTCTGTACATATGAACGGAATCTCAGATGATAACTATTAGTTCATATATCTATTTAGATGCTTTATAGGACATATCAGGTGCAAATCCCATTTCTTTGAGAAGCGCCAGATCCTTTGTCCTTGTGTTGTGTAGGACCCATTCGGAATCCTGCCGGACGAGCCGCATGTGACCTGACTTGAGGAGAATGTCAATCGTCGAGATATTCGGCTTCTCCAGTACCTTCGTTGCATCCTGCAGATTTGAATGAATGATACCGGCAACCAGCATGATGAAGTTGAAGCCCTGAAAGTTGTAGTAGTCCTGTAACTTCAGATCGTTATAATCGGCGTCGTTCTTGATGTAGTTGTTGTACGTCTCAATCGACCAGCGATCCTTGTACTCTGTGAATACCTGGGGTGCAGGATCCTGGCAACTGGTCTGGAGCACATAGACACCCCACCAGTCAGAATACTTGTCGTAGTTTTCCTGTGTGTATCCGGCCTCCCCTTCATCAATGGACTGCCGGTAGCTTTTCCGCTTGCTGTTGTTTTCATCGTAGTCCTTGTAGAAGATCATCCGGGTGTTGTCATCGATCTGCTCCTCATAGTAGAGGATCCGGGCGGAATCCTTCGTGTTGCCCTTGTAAACGAACTCACCTGAGGTGTATTGCAGTTTCACTTTGATCCGTTTGAAGTTCTTATCGCTTGTCGGGACCGGGATGATGTAGCTGTTTCCGTTGGAGGACATAAGATCCAGCAGCACAGAGGAGAAGAAACCCCTGTCCACCACGAACCTTGTGTTGGTGAAGGAACGGCTGCGAAGGAAACTCTCACAGCTCTTTTTATCAACGCTGGAACCGCGATAAGCCCGGTACATCAGGGGCACATGCCGCTTGGTGTCATAGGCAATCAGGATGTTGACCTGAGAAGACTTAAGCAGTTTGGTCTTGTACCCTGCCTCTGCAAGATCGTTCTCCTCTGAGCAGGACCGAATCACATGTCCGTCGATTGCGATGTTCCTGGAGCAGTCATCGATCAGTGACTGCTCGAACGCTCTGACAGGATTGCCCCTCGCACCAAGGTCGTGAAGCAAATTTCCAAGAGCGCTGGGCCCCATCTTGAAGTCATAGTCTTTATAGAGAAGCGACAGGTAGCTCTCCTGGTAGATCTCATTGATCTGATCAACATGCAGAAATCCGTTGGCGCACAGGATCAGACCATAGGCGTAGATCTGTGTAGCTTTCTCCAGAGGGAAGCACTTCTTCAGCCTGGTGTACACATCACCAGAGAGGAAGATCAGCAGAGCGTACTGTCCATATGCAAGATCGGTGATCTCCTCGATATCTGCTGTACTATTTCCTTCATACTGGGCCTGTTCTCTGAGATATCGTTTGTTTGGAAAAAATCCCTGATCAGGGATGATCTTTCCAATCAAATATCCAGAAGAACTGCTCCATTTACCGTTTGGGAGCTTAATTGCAGAGTATTTGTAAACCCGGTAGATCCCGTTGTCATTGCGTATACGAGTGCACTTTTCTGGTCGATATTTTTTGACATTATCCGGTATTGTGCAGGTGTTGCTCATCAGAGTCTCCACATATGCATATTATTTATAACTCATATGTACATTATAGTGGAAAGTCGTGCATTTTGCAATAGTTTTCTTTAGTTACAGTAATAAAAAGCGTGATAAAATCACGTTCTTCAGCCTCTGCGCATATGTGCGATCACCCTCTCTGGGATAATCTCACAGACAAAACCTGGATTTATCTTTCAACTCATATGTACAGATACGCGATTGATTGTGTTTAAAGTAATTTACTCATATATAGCAAGTAATCATCAAACTTATAGTAGTTTCACATATCAATAGCAGTTTGACTTCATATGTCAATTGTTCCGTTGTTGCCGGTATCTTCCGCTATTCCATTATGCAGTATCGATAATTGCGATTAAAGGAATTTGCGCCTTGCTTTCTATGCTTTATGTCCATCTTCAAAATCTGCTTGTGTAATATTTTTAACACTGCTTCGAATCTTTAATGTGACACTTGCCGTCACGCGAATACTAGATGTCCGTTCCTTGGTTACTCGTTCCCTTAGAAGTTTCACCGCATACTCTCCCATGAAGTCCATCGGAAGCTGTATCGTAGTAAGCGGTGGTGTCATGAACTGTGCCTGTGGAATATCGTTAAACCCAACGATACTGATATCATCAGGTATTGATAATCCAAGATCGTATGCAGCCTTGTATACACCGGTAGCTATAGAATCGTTCGCCACAAACAGAGCAGTCGGAAAGGACTGCTGATTGTACTTCGCGTCCTGCCCGCAAAAATCATGCCAGAGCTCCGTGAAGAGCCTGTATCCATCTCCTGCGGTGAATCTTCCAGTTTTTACAAATCGTGGATCATAGAGTTTCTTCTTCTCAAGAATCTCTCTGAAGTACACTGTTCTGGGATCGATAGTCCGATCACTGGTCTCATAGATCTCTTCACTACCAATCAAGCCGATTCTAACATGCCCTGCAGCAATCAGATAGTTCAACACTGTCTGTACAGCACTGTGGTAGTCTACAATGATGGAATCAAACAATTTACAATTTGGGGTGCTGTCAATAAAGACTCCGGGGATGTGCCAACTCTCAATAGCCTTGCAGGCGTTCTCTGTGAACGTTCCAAGACCGATTATCCCATCGAGACCGTTTAACTCTGCATTCAGGCCACTCTCACGGTCCCGGATCACGATTCCAATATCATGCTCTTCACGCAGTTTCTTTTCTATCGCAAGCCGTACACAGAGATAATACGGGTCTTCCAATTCCTCTTCTGGGGAGTAAGTGTAGACAAGCCCCACCTTCAGTTTTTCCTTTCCGGGGCTTTTTCGTTTTGTCTTGGGTATATAACCAAGTTCCTCAGCTGCTTCCAGGATGTTCTGCCTGGTCTTTTCCTGGACGCTTATCGTCTCGTCATGATTGAGGACGCGGGAGACGGTGGTCGGTGAAACACCTGCCTTCTCTGCTATATCCCGAATCGTTGCCATCTTGCCTCCTTGCAGGTGTAAACTCTTCAGATCGAACGTGCATCAATCAGACGATCTTTGGCTCTTCCTCTCCGATCGCATTTCGTCTTTATCCCTGCTCTTTTTTCTCAGGGTCTCCCCCCAATTGAGAAATCACAACCGCCCCAAGTATCAGAACCGAGCCGATCACCATGCGCATTGTCACCTCTTCATGCAGTATTATAATCGAAAACACGGTTCCAAAGACAGACTCCATTGATAAAATGATCGCTGATCCGGTTTCATCCACATATTTCTGCGCCCAAGTCTGTAGAAAGTAACAGATGCTAGTACTGACCGCCCCAAGATACAGAACGGCCACCATACTCCTGATACTCGGATGCAATGCAATACCGCCCGTTGTAACAAGGCCGATCGTTGATAGCAAAAACGCGGTCAGCATCTGCATGAAATTGAGAATTGCCGGATCAATCGCATTCACGTATCTTCCTGTGAGATATATCTGTGCAGCAAAGCATACAGCGCATAGTAGGGTCAACGCATCTCCCTTTCCAATAACGAATCCGGGCTGAAGAGAGAGAATTCCCGCTCCCAGAAGTGCTGTGAGAGCTCCAATGATGCTTCGAGGCAGAATCTTCTTTCTTCCAAATACAAATGCGAGGATGGGTACCATGACGACGTTGGTGGCCGTCAGAAATGCATTCTTGGATGCTGTCGTATACTGCAGTCCAATGATCTGCAGTGCAAAACCTCCAAACAAGGCAGTACCCAGCAAAGCACCTCCCGTCAGGTCACATCTTTTTATGCTTTTCCTCTTTTGCGCAGCCGGAACCGCCATGATGACAGATGCGATCAAAAAGCGAAAGAACAAAATCTGGAAAGGCGTAAGGGATTCCAGTGCGATATTGCTCGCCACAAAGCCTCCACCCCAGATGATCGTGACCAAAAGAAGAGCCAACATTCCGAGATACTTTTTCGAGTCTTTTTTCATTGGCGTTAGTTAAGAAACGGGTTGATAAGCGAT
The DNA here is from genome assembly GCA_022483465.1 of Lachnospiraceae bacterium. Classification (GTDB taxonomy): domain Bacteria; phylum Bacillota; class Clostridia; order Lachnospirales; family Lachnospiraceae; genus CAG-791. The sequence goes on from JAKVNF010000002.1 coordinate 534,315, forward strand.
CGCCTAGCATGAGACCACTAATACCTCACTTTGAGCTCGAGCTGGGTACACTCCTATCCGTGCTGTGTTGCATCATGTAACAAAGCATCACCTAGATTGCCTAAACACATACACTCACTTGCCGAGTATGTGACTATAAATAACAAGATAGGCATTATGCGGAGAAGAAAAGAGCTCCAAATGGGGATTCTATATCTTCATCGGACATTATCGCGTCGAGAGTTCACCATGGAGGTTGTGGTATGGAACCCATCAACCCGGTTCTTTACTAACGCCTTTTCATTTCCGTCATTACTATCCACATTAAATTATATGGGCGGGGAGCCACGTGGCCCTCCGCCCCATCATCTGTTATTTCATCAGTTTCCGTTCGCTAATATTTCCCGACTTCGCGTACGCAATCATCACTTCCCGTACTTGTTTTCAAAGTTCTCCTGAAGGGCGTTAAGCGTTTCCGTGACATCAGCACCATTTAAGTAGATCTGCGTACAGGAAACTGCCATCTCATCGCTTGCCTCCAATGTGTTGGGAGAAGCGGGAATATCAGCAATGTTCTCACTTGCCTTCACAAAGGGCTCATAGATATTTCCCTGGAAGAAGGAGTCTCCGGTTTTAAAGATGTCCGCCTCATATGCCGGCTTGTAGGAAGGAAAGAGGCCGTAGTTCTCAAGGCCTGCTGCCTGCATATCCACATCCGTCATCGCAAACTTCACAAAGTCCTTTGCCTCATCCGGATATTTTGTTTTTGCATTAATCACAAGATCTCCGCCGCCGTTGTTGCAGGAATACGTTCCGCCCTCAATCGTAGGCAGCGCTGTGGCAGCCCATTTGCCTTCAGTCTGCGGAGCTTTGTCTTTGATTGTACCAATCATCCAGACCGCTTCTGGAATGCAGGCTACTGTTTCGTTGACGACACACTGCTCATACTCATCCCATCCATTGTAATCAAGGCAGATGCCAGAATCATAAATCTCTTTTGCTTTCTCCATCGCCTTAATCGAAGCATCACTGTTGACCTGCGGCTTTCCATCCGCATCAAACATTCCAGCACCAAGCTCTCCGCGAATCATTGTATAGAGATTCGTCTTCTGCGGGTTCACTGGAATCATCTTCACCGGATCTCCGTTGGGAGCAGTGCAAGCTGACTCAACTTTCTTCCCCGCCTCAATAAGATCGTCCCAGGTCTTGATATCCTCAACATTTACCCCCGCCTGCTCAAAATAGTCGGTTCGGTAGAACAGCCCCATCGGACCAGCATCCCAAGGGAAGGCATGGGTCTTGTCCTTATAGACGCACTCATTGATCTTCGACTGCACAAAGTCATCTTTGGAGACAATGTCAGACAGGTCCAGGAATCCTTCCGGAAACTTATCCTCGTAACTCGTCAGTACGTCGCCCTCAATCTCAATGATATCTGCAATCCCATTTCCGGTGGACAGCGAAGTGGAGAGTTTCTTGTAGACCTGATCAGTTCCCATCTCCACAAATTCAAACTTGACGTTCGGATGCGTTTCCTGATATTTGGCAGCACAATCCTCCAGCTGCTTGAGTGCAACATCCCAGCTCCACACGGTGAGTGTGATCTCCTCTCCGCTGTTCTCAGAAGAAGCAGAGATTCCTGTACTTCCTGAACTCTGGCTGTTGCTTCCGCAGCCAGCCAGCACTCCCCCTGCCAATGTTGCCGCCAGTGCCGCCACAATTGCACGTTTTTTGGTTTTTTGTTTCATAATGTCCCTCCTGTGATAACCTCCAGCAACAATCTGCTGTTGTAATATAGCCGGATCCCCATGGTCACGGCTTCACTACTATTCCTTAACAGCACCTCCCATGACCCCTGCCACAAACTGCTTTTGAAACAGCAGAAAGATGATCAGTATTGGCAGCGTGGCTATGGAAGTGGCAAGCATAATCACCGCATAGTTTTTGTTTGTTGGATTCCCGTCGAGCATTGCAAGGGCAATCGGGAGTGTGTACTTCTCCTCGCTTTGCAGTACAATCAGAGGCCACATGAAGTTGTTCCACATGCTCGTAAACATGTATATCACCAAGGCGCTGATTGCCGGTTTTTCATTAGGCATAACGATCCGGAAGAAGAGTCCCAGTTCGCTCTCTCCGTCTATTCTCCCGGCCTCAAGAAGTGCAGTGGGAAATTCCATCATGTTCTGCCGCATTAGGAAGATTCCGAACGCATTGGCCAGAAGAGGCAGAATAACGGATGCCGCAGTGTCCGTGAGATTCAGCTTGATCATCATCTCGAACAACGGCACGTACATTACAAGGGACGGGATCATCATGGTTCCCATGATGAAACCGTATATGACTTTCTTGCCCCTGAATTCAAACTTGGCAAGGGCATAGCCGGCAGCTGAGAATAGCAGCACAGCAAGCAGAGTATAAGACACGGAGATGAACAGTGTATTGGTGATGCTGTGGAACAGATCCATTTTCTCAACAAGAATCGCAAAGTTGTTTTTCAGTTCCGTTCCAAAGGTAAGCTTTGGCGGGATTGAGAGGATCTGGGCGCTGCTGTTTGTACCTGAGGCAAACATAAAATAGAACGGAAACAGCGAAATAAACGCGATAAAGATCAGCAGTACATAGCAGAGGATCCTGCAGATTCTGTTCATCATTTCTATTCTCCCTTCTCCGTGGCACGCAATTGAAACACTGATGTCATGCAGCAAATTAAACTCCCCACCTACCGCACTATAGCGGCAGATTGATTTCTGAAGTTCATAAAAATGATGATCCTAGCGTGCTGTCTTATGCGGCATGCTTTTTTCGTATACTGTTGACTATTCTAACAATCCGATTATGATAGTCTCCCGAAAGAAGGATAAGAAAAAGGAGAAGATCCACGCCCAGACAGCCGGTCTTCTCCTTAAGCACTATGTACGCAATGCGAACCGCCGGGCTCTCACCTTGCCAGTGAACACACCACCGTCCCACATATACGTAAAGCTAACATTATGATAAGGAGAATTTCGTTACTTTGCAATACCCAGAGGATCTCAGAGCCAGATGATCTTCTGTTCACATACCCCGGAGATGAACTCCCAGACCTTTCGCTTGTCAACTGCCCGGCCTGCCGCGCCAGAGGCATGTATCAGCCCCACGGCAGCTACAAGCGCTACGTTGTGGATGTGTATCGGGGAAAGATATACGAACTCCAGGTCGCTGTCCCCAGAGTCAGATGTACCTGTGGGCATACCCATGCTCTCCTGAAAGACACACTCATTCCCTACTCCCAGTACACCCTGCGGTTCATCCTCACGGTCCTGAAGGCCTATTTCCGCCACAGCCGCACCGTAGCACAGATCTGTCGGGACTTCTGCATCGCCGCGCCGACCCTGTACCGGTGGAAGCGTGTCTTTCTGGCACACCGAGAGCTCTGGCTGGGGCTCCTGCGCAGCCGGGACAGTGATCCCTCATACTTTCTGAGATCCATCGATCATCAGCCGCATCTCTCTTCCTTCCTGCACGCATTCTTTCTCAGGGCAGCTACCTCATTCCTGCAGCTGCACAGGAATCCGGCATACTCCTGACAGGCCACACCCTCTATCGCCGCTGATGGCTCTTATTCCATAAGGTGTGAATAGTTCCGGCCTCCTGCCTGATTTAGGATACAGCCATCAGGAGGTAAGAGTACTATGAATAATATTTATGCTAATGATGAACTCGCAAAAGCTACTGCTGTTGCCCAGTTCCGTTTCGCACTGATCGCTCCTGTAATCCAGGGGCTTTATTCTGATGCCAGTGCCACGGAGTATTACAAACGGATCACGGAAAAACCGCTGAAGCTTCCAGACGGAACTGCTGTGACATACAGCTACAAGACCGTTGAAAAGTGGGCATCGATGTACAAACGTGGTGGTTATGATGCACTGATGCCCCAGGCCCGTTCTGACAAAGGTTCTGCCAGAGCGCTCTCTGATGCGGCCATCGAGGAGATCTACAAGGTCAAGGAGAAGTTTCCGAGGCTGAACGCCACACAGATCTATCACCACCTTGTTGGCAACGGTCTTCTCTCCTCAAAAGTCAATGTCTGCTCTGTCCAGCGCTTCATCAGACGTAACGATCTCAAGTCGGCCAGAAATCCCAACGTACGGGACCGCAAACAGTTCGAGGAGGACGCTTTCGGGCGTATGTGGCAGGCTGATACCTGTTACCTGCCGCACATCACCGAGGACGGGCAGGTCCGCCGCGTCTATGCCATCATGATCATCGATGACCATTCGAGGCTCCTCGTCGGCGGCGAACTGTTCTACAGTGACAATGCCGCCAACTTCCAGAAAGTATTCAAAGACGCCATCGCAGCCTACGGCATCCCTTCAAAGCTCTACGTCGATAACGGCTGTTCCTATGCCAATGAACAGCTTTCCCTCATCTGCGGCAGCCTCGGCGTTGTACTGCTCCACACAAGAGTACGCGACGGCGCCTCCAAAGCGAAGATCGAGCGCAGCTGGTTAACACTCAAGGAGACCTGGCTGTACAAGCTGGATATGGAGTCCATCCACTCCCTGGCGCAGTTCAACGGCATGCTCAGGGAATATATGCGTTCTTATAACACTTCCTTCCATTCCGGGATCGGCTGTACGCCCATGGACCGGTACCTGAAGACAAAGGACCAGATCAAGGCTCCTGCCTCACAGGAATGGCTGGATGAATGTTTTCTCAACCGGATCAACCGACGCGTGAAGAAAGATGCCACTGTCTCCATCGATAAAGTCAGTTACGACGTGCCCATGCAGTTCATCGGGCAGAGCGTTGAGATCCGCTTCCAGCCCAGCGACATGAGCACAGCCTTCATCCTTTACGATAAAAAGCGCTTCCCGATCCGTCAGACCAACCGTGTAGAGAACTGCCACACGAAGCGTGATAACATCACGATCGACTACGCGAAGATCGGAGATGCATCATGAGCAGTTTTACAGCGTACTACGGGCTTACCTGCAATCCGTTCGACAAGCAGTCACTGAAGGAAAGGGATCATTTCGAGTCCTCGGATTTCAAAGAAATGACTAGCCGCCTGAATTATCTCAAGGACGTGCGTGGGATCGGCGTTTTTACCGCGCGTCCCGGGATGGGCAAGACCTTTGTCCTGCGCTGCTTCGCCGCCGGACTCAACCCAAACCTGTACCACATGGCTTACATCTGCCTGTCCACCGTAGGCGTCACAGATTTCTATAAAGAGTTCTGCGGCATCCTTGGCGTCAGCCAGAAAGGCAGCAAACCGGCGTTGTTCAAGGCGATCCAAGAGCAGATCTATTACCTGTACAAAGAGAAGAGGCAGCCGCTGATCCTTGCGATAGATGAAGCGCAGGAGCTCTCCACCTCGATCCTGAACGATCTGAAGATGATCATGAACTTCAGATACGATTCCCTGAACTGCTTCACACTCATCCTTGTGGGAGAATCCCAGCTGAACATAAAGCTCTCTCTTCCCATCCACGAAGCGATCCGTCAGCGGATCACTGTTCACTATGACTTTAAGGGGCTCACTGCAGATGAGATCCCGGCATATGTGCGGCATAAGATCCATGTCGCCGGAGGAGCCGATTCCATTATTGACGATGCTGCTATGGCGTCAGTCCATTCCCTGTCGCAGGGTAATCCCCGGGTCATCGATACGCTGATGACGGATGCCCTGACTATCGGCGCCCAGATGGATAAAAAGGTCATCGACGCTGAAGTTATCATGGCCGCCGCAAATAACCGGCAGCTCGGATGAAGAAGCAGAAGAACAGATCAAAGACCGTGAGGAGGGGATCTCTCTGCGGCCTTTTTCCGTATCTCGCCTTAATAACAGGCACCGGCGCGGAACTGGTAAGAGACCTGGCAGGATCATGCCGCATTTCTGCTCAGAGTGTGCCGCAGGTTACGGTCTGGCACAATCCCAACGGAGAGAACACCGAAATTAAACTGCCGTTTGCGCCGCTGGCAACGTGCCGCATGACACACTGAAAGCAGAAAGATGATGAGGGTCATGACATAGCCGATGGCAGAGGCATATCCGAATTTCAGGTATCGGAAGCCATTATCATATAGATATTCTCCCATCGTAATCGTTGCGTTGTTAGGTCCGCCTGCTGTCAGAATATAAGGCTCATCGAACAATTGCAGCGTCCCAATCGTGGAGGTGATCGTACAGAACAGGATGATCTGCTTCACCATCGGTACTGTGATGTAGATAAAGCGCTGCCAGCCGGTTGCCCCATCGATCATAGCCGCCTCCTGCAATTCATTCGGAATGGATTGAATTCCAGCAAGAAGAATGATCATGTTGTAGCCGGTCCACCGCCAGGTGATTGCAATGATGATGGCGAACCTTGCCGGCCATTCCTCATAGAACCAGTTGATGCCGGTTCCTCCGAAGAGCTCAATTACGTAATTGATCAGACCGTGGTCACCGTTCAGCAGCACCTTAAATACCAATGCGTAGGCCACAAGTGCCGTGACAGACGGGAGGAAAATCGATGTCCGGAAGATAGACTTTCCCTTCACGAACTTCTCCTCAATCAGCACAGCAATGACCAGTGCCAGTGTGATCATTACAGGAACCTGCACCGCCAGGTAGACCACAGTGTTGAACAAGCTCTTCCAGAATGTTTTATCCCCAAAGAGCATGATATAGTTGTGAAGACCAACAAACTCATAGGATCCAGACTTCAGTTCAAAAAAGCTCAGATATAGGGACCGGAATATCGGGTAGATCATGAACAAAGCGAAGATCACAATGGTCGGCGCAAGCAGAACATAGGGAACGTTTCTTTTATTGATAAACCGTTTTCTAGTCTTCATGCTTTTGAAATCCTCTTGGCGTTAGTAAAGAACCGGGTTGACGGGTTCCATACCACAACCTCCATGGTGAACTCTCGACGCGATAATGTCTGATGAAGATATAGAATCCCCATTTGGAGCTCTTTTCTTCTCTGCATAATGCCTATCTTGTTATTTATAGTCACATGCTCGGCAAGTGGGTGTATGCTTTTAGGCAATCTAGGTGATGCTTTGTTACATGATGCAACACAGCACGGATAGGAGTGTACCCAGCTCGAGCTCAAAGTGAGGTATTAGTGGTCTCATGCTAGGCGATCGCTTATCAACCCGTTTCTTAACTAACGCCAATCCTCTTAAGGCTTTCTGACACCGGGACAGAACTTCGATTTCCGTTTCTTTGCTTCCTTTCATTGACAATGCGATTCTCATATGGTAGTCATTGAGCCTTGTCTTGTTTTCCCAGGTCTGTTCCTCTCCACAGGAATTGGTTCCAAGCCCTGTGTGCATCGCATCAAGATGAAGATAAATTCGATCCCGGTGCGGGATTTCCTCCCGATGTGCCGCTCCTGAAAGATCCGGAATGCTACAGTCCCTTGCATCAAAGCCAATGGGAGGTTCAGATGCTACGATGAGTTCTCTCCAGCCATGATCCCTATCAGAAAGAGCAATCCAACGGGTATCACAGCGGTGTCCGTTTTCCTGCGGCTTAATATATCCCTCCGCCATCTCCTCAACGCTCCGCGCCCAGATCCCGATCGTGGAGCCTGCTCTCATGTCAGGATAGTTCTCTATGGGGCCTCTGCCGTACCAGGTAACTTTTCGAAATTCATCAGGAAACTGCATTTCAATGCCGATTCGGGGAATGAACTCCGGATAAAAGCTGCTGTGGTGATAGCCGTGCAGAGCAAGATCCAACGTCAATGTCCCATCACTCCGGAAGAGATACCGATAGGCAGCCCGAAAGCCAAAGCACTGGCTTACCGGTGCAAACACCGTATCTACGGAAATCCGTACACCATCTTCAACACTTCGCCAAGCAAAGGCCTCCAGATCCTCTTCACAGCATTGGAGGAAATACTTTTCATACCAGTCAGGCGCCTTATACATGTCGTTGTCGATGACCGGTCGATCCATGACAAGTCTGGGCCCCGATAGAAGAATCGGGCTCTCTCCGGATTTTGCCCATTCCAGCTCTCCTGTCACAGTGTTGAAGACGACTGTGCAATTTTCCGCCGATAGTATGAGTTCATGGCCGGCTTCTGTCACTAGGACCGCATTTTCAGCCATCCTCTCTGTTCTTTTTTCCTCCAGCCTGTCAGCTGCGCTATCCCCCCCTGACGTGCTGCTGCACATCATTGCAGGAATAGGAAGCTGTATCAGAGCCATCTCGTAACCAGTTTCCGAAAATGCAGTTGCTTCCCGATACCGAAAATGCAGATTTACAAAGCTCTCTCCCGCCTTCAGAGGAGCTCTCTCTGCCGGGATTCGAATCGATGCCTTCATACCCGGCGGAATTTGAAGCTGTGCAGTTCCCGTCAGAACCGATTTTCCCTCACTTGACACCTCGTAATCCAGTTCAAGATATGAAAGGCTCCGGAACAAAAGATCATTTTGGATCACAACGGCGAGAAATGGTTTCGTTTCGTCAATCCTCGCGCGAATCGGTGCAATCACCTGTTTCAGGTGAAGCAGGCCCGAGGACGGGGTCCGATCCGGCATGAGGAGACCATCTACACAGAAGTTCCCGTTATTCGGGATATCCCCATAGTCACCACCATAGCGGTATACGGTGCTGCCGTCAGTTCCTTTTTCCGCCAGTGCCTCGTCATACCACTCCCAGACAAGGCCTCCATGCAGCCGATCATACTTGCGAAACAGCGCCTGGTATTTCTCCAGATTTCCGGGGCCTGTTCCCATAGAGTGGGCGTACTCACACAGAAGGTGCGGCTTGTCGTGGGCGTCTCTTCCCTCTGCGATCCGGATCATGCCATCCAGCCTCGTGTACATCGTGGAGTAGACATCTGCGATGTCTGCTTCCGGATCCCCCTCGTAATGTATGGGCCTGGTCGAATCCAATCTTCGGATCGCGGCTGCCTCTTTCTCAAAATTTGCTCCTGTGCTCGACTCATTTCCCAGTGACCAGAGGAAGATGCACGGGTGATTTCTGTGTTCTTTCACCATGCGTTCCGCACGGTTCACGTATGCCCCCTCCCAGGAGGGCAGGTTGTTCAGCCATGTGTAGTCCTGAATCCACTCGAATCCGTGTAGTTCCAGATCCACCTCATCGATCACATAGAACCCATATCGGTCGCAGAGCCGATAGAACCAGTTTTCTTTCGGATAGTGGGAGCAGCGGATTGCGTTGATGTTGCAGCGCTTCATGCACTGCAGGTCCTCTTCCACTTCTTCGGGCTTTACCGTCAATCCTCCTTCCGGTGAGAAATCGTGCATATTGACGCCGTTGATCAGTATCGGTTTTCCATTAAAGAGCAGCTGACAACCCCGAATTGCGATGCTTCGAAATCCAACCGTCTCACAGAGAGAATCGATCGCCTTGCCGTCTATCGTAAGAACAACATCCAGTTCATAGAGATATGGGATCTCAGCACTCCAGGGATGAACTTGAGTCAAGCAGGTAGTGCTCTTTCCCTCCCTGTCAGCAGTACCCTCCGCAACGGTTATTCCATCAGCATCTTTCAAGCTCCAAAGGATGATTGCGTCGCTCTCGGATTTTTTCAGGCTGAAGACCTGGATAAGTGTTCCGCCGCCAGACTCCCAATCATATGGCGCATCAATCTTCCAGTCGGCAATACCTTCTTCCGGCTCTGCGAGAATTTCCACCGTGCGGAAGATGCCAGAAAACCACCACATGTCCTGACACTCCAGATAGGAGCCGTCCGACCATTTGAAGAGTCTGACTGTGATCTGGTTCTCTCCAGAATGTATAGAACCTGTAATGTCGAATTCAGAAGATAGTCGGCTTCCCTTGCTGTAGCCGATATATTGTCCGTTCACCCAAACTTCAAAAGCACTTGCAGCGCCGCCAAATCGGAGGATCCACTGTTTTCCCCCAATTTTCTGTGTCACTGTGAAGGTTTTCCGGTAGACCGCCGTCGGATTTTTCGTTGGGACATAGGGCGGATTGATCGGAAACAAATACCACACGTCGTCGTAGTGCTCTTTCCCATATCCCTTCCGTTCCAGACAGGATGGTACTTCGATCTCATCCCATTTGCTGTCATCAAAGCGGGGATTGGAGAACCCCTCTGGAACATATTCCGGCGCTTCGAGATACAAGATTTTCCATACACCATTTAGGCAGATCCGATCACCTGCAAATGTCGTACGGATAAAATCGCAGTGCGGTTCTCTTCTTCCAATTCCAAGGATGGTCTCGTCTTCCCATAACTTCTTTTTCCTCACCATGCTCTATTTCCCGTCCTGCTATTTTAGTGTTTGTAGTGTTTGTTTACTGATTTATTTGTATCACTTGCTGTGCATAATGTCAATATTCTCGCGATATAAATAATGTAAATTGTGCTATATGCAACAGTATTGTAGACCTTGGCTATCATATTGCCGAGATATTTTCATATATGCCGAGTAAACATCACTGCTGTATGTGTCGTATTTTCGTTACTATTGATATGGAGTCTGACAGTCCAATGCATCTTATTCTTCGTCGCTATCAAGCAGCATGTCTCTTGTTATGATCCGCCTGCCAAATGGTCCTGTATGTTTGTGATTTCTTTTTCCCGCCTACGACAAGGTCTGTATTCGCGCTATTCCGTCGTTGGTCACACCTCAGTTGAAGACAAAATTTACTAAATTTATCAGTGCACTCTATTACTCCCTGCAGGCCGCCCACACGAGGAATATGTTCGAATGATTAGCCCGGGTGCAACTTGCACAGCTCCCACCCCTCGATAACGGGACGGACTATATTTGCTCGTCAATACACATTCCGCTTCCTGCGTATCATACACACGCAAGCGGTTACCATCGACATGCATGGTCGTACTGTCTTCCTCTGGTGTGCTGCCGTTTTGCCCTACCTCCCTACATGAACACCGACAGGACATTGCATATCCAACGGGATGTCATCTCTCTTCGTTCCAGTTGGTTTCCGGATTTTATCCGTGTGCAGATCGACGAGCACCATCAACACGGACCACAGGTGCTGTCACTGACGCATCAGGCCATTCTGTGATCCGGAGCAACTCACAAGCTAAAGAGGGCAGGAGACATCACCCGGATGTCTCCTGCCCTCTCTGGTGCGCTCGGCGGCGCACGTTTCTAACCGGTGCAAGTCCGGAATCCGCCCGGTAGTGGGAAGGATATAGCTGAAGGCAAGGGTGTCCATCGTGAGGTGGAATCTGAAGGAAGCCGGATTCGGGGAAAGTACTAACTCGAGAGCAAACCTCTGGCCTGACGTAAAGGAAGCCCATATAAGGTTTCATGTGAGGGTAAGACTGCCAGACAAGCCGAAGCCCTATTACTACACGGAATCACATGGAATAGATGGGACAGGTAGATGGAGGAAAAGAAATGTGTGGTACCCGAGGTCGTCTGCATGGGTGCCCCATAAGGGGTAAACACCGATGAAAATCGGTGCTGACTGTGCAGAATGCAGCAGAGGCCATAGTAGCCGTTATGCATGGATGGCAGCGGTGAAGGGCTGAATCAATGAAAGTCCCTAGTAGTTCGGAGAAAGGAAGGTGTGACCGATGAGTGCAGAAAAGCTGGATAGCAGATCCTTCCCGCAAAAGCAGAGTGCGGAACACGAAGTGTATGCGGGAGGGCACAGGTCATACCGACTGATATGGAAGGAACGGGACGACGCAAGCTCGGATCTCTTAGAAGAAATGTTTACCCTTAGCAACATTGGGAAGGCATACTCGAGAGTGAAGAAGAATAACGGTGCCCCAGGTGTCGATGGAATGACTGTCCTGGAGGCCCGGGACTGGCTTGACAAGAACTGGAGGAAGCTGCGTGAAAAGATCGAAAGCGGCAAATACACTCCGTCGCCTGTGAGACGGGTAGAAATTGACAAGCCGGATGGTGGCAAGCGCAAACTGGGAATACCAGTAGTGATCGACCGCGTTGTGATTATTCCGGCTCTCCAGAGCCAGTGAATCCGATATTCAGAGCCACTTGTTCCGACTGGCAGAGCCGTTCGGAATGAGAGGGCGTTCCGATGTACAGAGCCACCCCGTACAATAAACCTCCCTATTGTGTCAAGGGATTTTTCCCTATTAAATCAAGGTTTTTCAACCTCACGGTACTGAACGAATAAGAGCCAAAGGGTGTATTCCAGAGAAGGATTGGAGCATTCTGTCCAAAAGTTCGTACAGGAAATAAAGCGCCTTTACTTTTATAAAGGCCTTCTTATACCCTGAATGATCTATGAGGTGAACCTCCCGTGTCTATAGGGATCATCAGTGAGATACTCTGACGTCCACAACTTCCTTCGTCCCACCTGTCATACACCGGGTGCCGGCAAAGCTTAGATGCGGGGTCTATGCCCCATGGTAAAAACTTCCTGCCGGCTACAGCTCTTATCTGTTTGATACTGCTACCAGACCGGTTCGGATCGGACAACAGAGCTGTTTGATCAGCTGGCGCAATACTGCCGCCTGTCTTCCCCTACTGGTTTAGAACTCTGTCGGTTCCAGAGCCCTGCCAGGTCTCAGATCCTCATCCGGGATCTGGCAGGGTACTGGAACCATGATTGTACTGCACAGCCTTTACAGCGGATCAGCCCTATGCTCTCTCATTCGATCTGTTCCGCTATATACTGATATGTTCACGCTACAGCGGCTCCTTTCGTCTTGTTTTTCGCGTTCTCGGGTCTCACGATGTCCCCTAGCAGCTTTTGTGGATCATAGTCCACCCCCTTCGTTAGAATCACGTATATGACTCTCAGGAGTTTGCACGCAATTGCCATCAACGATTGCATCTTCTTGAGCGGATTCTCCTCTCTGGTTGTGTAGTACGTGTGCAGCTTGGCAAACTCACTGGAATGTGCCACTACGCTCCTGGCACCCATGTACAGCCAGTATCTGAGCCGCTTGCGCCCTCTATGGCTGATATGTGTCTCACCATTGTGCTTACCGGAGCTTTCAGAGACCATTCCCAGGCCGCTATACTTCTGGATCTCTTTCACACTGTCAAAGCGGATTAGATCGCCGATCTCAGACAGGATTCCGGAAATAATACGCTCTCCAAGTCCAGGAATCGCCGTGAGCTTTTCAACGTATTGGATTGATTTTGCCAGCTTCGTGATCTCGGCATCGATTTCATCAAGGCGTGCGTCTTTATCCCGGATTGATCCTGCAAGGTACTGGATGGACATCCTGGCCTGAGCCTGCCCTTCCCTCAAGCCAACGCTATGTTTGGCCTTCTGAAGGAGCTCTGCAGCCTTACTGTATCCACCGCCACGCAGCTTCTCACTGTGCCAGAGAGCTCTGACCCCGTTTTCTCCGATTCTGACTATGTCTTCAGGCAGAGGGGCTTTTGCCAGGACTACTAGGCTGAACGTTTTATCAACTTCTTTGTAGATGCGCCTGTATTCCGGGAAGTATTTGTCCATTTCCTGGCAGAGCCTGTTAATGTCGCGGATCCTATCCTCCGAGACACGTTCACGGAAAAGCTCCAGCTCACGGAGTGAAGCATAGGTGCCTTCAGCGATGTACGGTATCGAATAATTGCCATTTTTGGCCAGCTCCGCGATTACTCCGGGGTCTTTGCGGTCGCTCTTGAGCTGGCTGTTGTCCTGGATCTCCTTCGTCGCTTTTACCGCATAAGGGTTGACCTGTACGACGGTTATGCCATGCGAAGTGCACCAGGCAGCAAAGCAAAACCAGTAATGGCCTGTAGGTTCCAGCGCCAGAACAATCTGCGTCTTATCGTTCTGCGCCGCGACTTTGACCATCCAGTCATGGGCAGCCTTAAAGCCTTCCTCGTCGTTTTCGAAGGGAAATGGCTTGTTTGTGAGAGCTCTACCCTGAGCATCAATAGCACGGATAAAGTGTTTAACGCTCCCGATATCGCAGCCGACGATCAATGAACCTGCTGTGATCAGATCGAGCTCCTCGTTATGCCTGAATTTATGTCCGACTTCAAGATCTTTCCAGGAGTGTGCCTGTAGTCCCTTGACGATCTCTTCGCATTTCTTGATGAATTCCGCTTGCTCTTCCTTTCCGCGTCTTCCTTCGCTTGCTGCAGTCTTAGATGTTTGCTTTTTTGATGTGTGTGCGTTACGATTCATGGTAGATACCTCTTGTACATTAGATTCTTATAACCGCCCGGGTTGATAAGTAGTATCAATGTACCGTGAGGTATCTTTTTATGTCAAACCCGATCTACTTTGAAGATTACAGGAAGCTTAGATAAACGTAAAAGTAGAACTACATGGCAGCGTCAAGAATGCCTTTCTTGAATGAGGCGATCTCCACGTGTGCCGGCACATCTGTATGAATCAGATTGTAGTATTGCTTCACTTGTTTTGATGGAGTTTCTACTGTAACTATTCCGGCACTGTTCCGAAAGCACATCAAGGATTGTGTCTTCCCATAAAGCTCAGATGTCGATATCCCGCTATTGTCCATCTCTTTACGCAGAAGAAGAACCACAATGGTATCAATGATGTCATGCAGGATCTTTCCACGTACGGTAAGATCCGTCCACTTGGAAATGGGAAGGAGCTCCAGATATTCCTTGCTTGTTTTGAACACAGTCTCGATTTCACACCGACCAAAGTAATCGGTAAGGAGCTTTTCCGGTGTTGTATCGATATTCGAAACCAATACGAAATATCCGAACTTTACGGTCAGCCAGTCCTTATCCCGATCCTTCAAAGCTTCGAATTCGTCCGGATGGTTTACAAGATAATCGCTGTACTTTTTCAACGCGTTGTACTGGTCCACATAGATATAGGCGTATTCCTTCTGGTCAAACAGGGTGATATCCTTGCGGTGACCAAAATATACGTGGTCTTTCCGCACAAAGCTGTACTTACCTTTTCCGATAATGGGCTTGACTTCCCAGTAAAGTTCCTTGTAGGGATATCCCTTTCGGGCAGGCATCCTGCCAATCAGCGTCTTCTCCGTTCCGATATGGAAGGCGCCAACAAGATCTTTGGAAACATACCCGGCATCCAAAACGAGAGAATCGATTACAATTCCGAGACTGTCAGCGACATCATTCACGACATTCATGATGGTATTGATGTCAAGGACATTTCCGGGGATGATGTCATACCAGACCGGCAGCCCTGTAGCCTCATCCAGCACCAATACCAGGCGTACCATGACATCAGAAGCAGAAACTCCGTGACAGGATAAAGCATTGAACGGATTATCTTCGATATCGTTTGGCAGGGGTGTGGAGTCGACGTAACAGGCTTTCCCGAAAGCCGGGTCCGAGTCCTGCATGACCTTCACAAAGTTCCGGAAGAATGCCATCCGCGTGTCATCTTCACCCATCAGAGAGAAGAACCGGGTATCACAGCGGAGAGTGCTTTCCGGAATGTCATCCAATACATAGGAAGCGAATGACTTTTCGATGAAGTTGTCGCAGGATATCTTCGAGCCGTCCTTCAGAACCCCGTGAAGGACATGACACAACACCCGCTCATAGTCCTGATTTTTTGGAAAAACAGAACGTAAAGCAGATAGGAGCCTCGCTTTTTTCAAAAACTCCAAGAGCAGGAATGTGTCGCCGAATACGGTGTGGATTTGTGTATTCGGAAAGATATCGGCGCATTTCAGTCTGGAATCATCCTTCCCAACAGATGAAAAGGTGTCTGTTTGGACATTATATTCAACCAAGCCTCTGGTGGGAGACAGGAAAATACCGCTTTTCTTGTCACTGCTCAGCCAGATTACCTTGCCAAGTTTCTCTCTGACAGTGTGTTTGGCGTGGTAGCTACCAAAATCTCCGTATTTCGTATCAACAATAGCAGCTGATCCACTTGTAATGTTTCCACTTTCATCGCGAACGATTTTTTGCGATTTGATGAATGCCATTGTAGGTCTCCTATCGGAACTGATGTCCTATGTAGGACTACATTTATTATAGTTCTGACGTGGTGCAATGGCAATATATAGTTGAAAACAGCGATAAAACCGCTTACGTAGTTTCCACAAGGTGAGTGTAGTTCTACTTATTTCGATCATCTTAGGTTGAATTATTCAGGCCGTACGGCTTTAACGAGCTAAAGCGATTTGGCCTATAGTTATCCGTTACGCTACTCGCCATGCTGCATCCAGTTCCGGGCTCCATTCGACGCGGCATGTCTTACCGTTGGTCTTTGTCAAGGAGATAACTCAGCTGACGATTTCTCTCCCAACCGTCGAACTCGTTGTTGAGGAACAGCATAGTGACGTTTGCAAGTGCTGGGCTGCCGACATTGCACCAACTCATGCCGTTTTTCTTCTGACGCTCTGCGATCATCAGGTTGTTGATCTGCTCAACACGGTTGGAGGTATTGATCAAATGCTGTTGCCTCCATGCCAAGTATAAAGGCACGACAAAAAGTTTAACCGCCTTGAAGGCGGTGGTTTCGTACCATAGGCTGGAAAATGAAAGACCCAACATCTTTACGCGTGAGTGCCTTGACCGGCGGATTTCCAGCATTGAGTTATTACGAACGGAAATGGCTGCATGGAACAAATCATACGATAGAGAACCCACACAGATTGATTGGAAGTTCACTACATCAGATGCCAGGACCAAGCTAAAGAGACTATATCCGTGTCTTGAGCGTATTCGTAAAGAGCGGGACGATCGCAGGGAAGCCAAGGCAGATGCACTTGATCAGCTTCAAACCAACAAATATGCAAAGGCCAAGAAACAGGTGAAATAAGGTACAGGCGCTCGCGTATTAGCACTGTCGTGAACGCCCAATTTTAGCATCACTTAGTTCAATATATGATTGAGACGCTACACTTTGAAGTTTACAGGAAGCTCGCTGTGTTCCTCCTCGTCGGATTCCTTCGCCCGCTTGGCGAGTTCCTCCGTCACGTCTTTCCAGGTGATGCCCTCGTGGGCCATCACCACCATCAGGTGGTAGAGGTAGTCCGCGATCTCATCCACCGTGCCGTCCTTCTTTTTCTCCTTGGCCGCCACGATGAGCTCCGCGTTCTCCCGCCCAAGCTCTGCGAGCATCCGATCCAGCCCGTGGTCAAACAGGTAGTTCGTGTAGCTGCCCGGCTTTGGGTTCTGCCTGCGGGAGAGGATCGTCGCGTAGTCGGACTCCAGGATTCTCGTGGGATTTTGGTGCTCCAGCCGGTTCAGCACGAGGTCCGTGTTGAAAAAGCAGCTGTGGTGCCCCGTGTGGCAGGCGGCGCCCACCTGGTCCACCCTGGCAAGGAGGGTGTCCAGGTCGCAGTCAAGGGTCAGGGAGCGCACGTACTGGAAGTGGCCGCTGGTCTCCCCCTTGACCCACTCCTTCTGCCGGCTCCTGGAAAAATAGGTCATCTTGCCGGTCTCGATGGTCTTTCGGTAGGCGTTCTCGTCCATGTAGGCCACCATGAGGACCCGGTCCGTGTAGGCCTCCTGCACGACGACGGGGACAAGGCCCTGGGGGTCCTTCTTGAGCTCCTCCCAGGAAAAGACCGCCCGCCTTGCGTTCACCGCAAAGTCGTGCTCCAAAAGGAACTGGCGAAGACTCCGGATCTTCTCCGCGCCGGTGCTCACCGCAGGTCCCGTGACACCCGCCGCGTGGGGGAGCTGGAAGAACGAGAGGATCGTCTCCTCCGAGAGGTCTTCCATGACCCCAAGGCACGGAACGGGCGCCTCCTGCCCGCAGGCAGAGACGACCTCCGGCTTCGTGAGAACAAGGAGGGAGAGGCTCTCCTTCACAAGGGGCTTCACCTCCTGCAGGAGTGCCGCGTCCGAGACGGCGCCGGCGATCCGATCCTTCCCGAACTTTTCCGCGGCCTCTCTTGCCAGGTCCCGGTTGTCCGCCCGGGACAGGTCCAGCACCGCCATCTGGCAGCCCGCATAGATCAGGTCCTTCACGTCAGAGAGCCGGCGGATCCGCCCCATGGCAAGGACCGGAACCGGGATGCTGCTGCAGATCGTGCGAAGGCAGGACACCGCCTCCGAAAACTCCTCTTCCGTCGCGGAGAGGTCCTCCACGAGCACCGCATCTGCCATCTTCACGGCGTAGTCCTTGGCAAGGGCGACGGGATCGTCCGAGAGGACCTTCTCCCGCGCAGGGCTCTCCATCGCCCGCCCGTCCTTCAGGTAGAGGCAGGGCACAAAAGTCTTTACGTTTTTGTCAAACACCATCTCACAGCGCTCCCTTCGTGGAGAGGACGCCGCTGATGCGGGGATCCTCCCGGGAGGCCCCGTCCAGGGCCTTGGCAAAGGCCTTGAACATCGCCTCGATGATGTGGTGGGCGTTGGTGCCGGCCTCCACCTTGAAGTGCAGGTTCATGCCCGCGGCATAGGAGACCGAGTAGAAGAACTCCCGCACGAGCTGGGTGTCAAATTCCCCCACCATGGGCGGGGTGATCTTCTCCTCTCCGAGAAAGACGAAGTAGGGCCGGTCGCACAGGTCCACCGCGCAGGTGACCAGGGCCTCGTCCATCGGGAGGACGAAAAAGCCGTAGCGGCGGATCCCCTGCTTGTCGCCCAGGGCCTTGCGGATCGCCTCCCCGAGGACAATGCCCGCATCCTCCACGCTGTGGTGGCCGTCCACCTCCAAGTCGCCCCGCACGGTGACGGAGAGGTCAAAGAGGCCATGCCGGGCAAAGGCGTCCAGCATGTGGTCGAAGAACCCGATGCACGTGTCGATTTCGGCCTTGCCGGTCCCGTCCAGGTTCAGGGCCAGGGCGATGTCCGTCTCCTTGGTCGTCCGGTGTATTGTAGCGGTTCTTGCCATGGCGCTCACTCCTTCCTGTCGTCCTCAAACCGCACCGCGATGGAATTGGCGTGGGCGGTCAGCCCCTCGTTCTGTGCAAAGCGCTCGATGTCCTCCGCGCAGGCGGCGAGGGCATCCCGGGAGTACGAGATGATGCTGCTTCTCTTCACGAACTGATCCACCCCCAGCGGGCTGAAAAACCGCGCCGTGCCGTTGGTCGGCAGGATGTGGTTGGGCCCCGCAAAGTAATCCCCAAGGGGCTCCGAGCTGTAGCTTCCGAGGAAGATGGCGCCGGCGTTCTTGATCTTGGTCATGACCTCGAAGGGGTTTTTCGTCACGATCTCCATGTGCTCCGAGGCGATCGCGTTGGCCGCATCGATGAGGTCGTCCATGGTCTCGCCCACAAACAGGTGGCCGTAGTTGTCCAGGGACTGCCGGATGATCTCCGCCCGGGAGAGGGTCTGCAAAAAGCCGTCGATCTCATCCGAGACCTTCTCTGCGAGCTCTCTCGAGGTCGTCAGAAGGATCGCGGAGGCCAGAGGATCGTGCTCTGCCTGGGAGAGGAGGTCTGCCGCCACGTACCGGGGATTCGCGCTCTCATCGGCGATGACGAGGATCTCCGAGGGACCCGCCACGGAGTCGATGCCGGTGATGCCAAAGCAGGCCTTCTTGGCAAGGGCCACGTAGATGTTTCCGGGGCCGGTGATCTTGTCCACCCGCGGGATCGTCTCGGTGCCGTAGGCCATCGCGGCGATCGCCTGGGCGCCGCCCACCTTGTAGATCTCATCCGCCCCGGCGATGTCCGCCGCGACCAGGGAGCCTGCCGGGCACTTGCCCTCGGCATTCGGCGGGGTGCACATGATGATGCGGGAAACGCCTGCCACCTTGGCGGGGATGATGTTCATCAGCACCGAGGAGGGATAGACCGCCCTGCCGCCGGGCACGTAGCAGCCGGAGATCGCGATCGGCGTCACCTTCTGCCCGAGGATCGTGCCGTCCGGACGGGTTGTGATCCAGCTCTGCTGGACCTGCTTCTCGTGGTAAGCGCGGATGTTGGCGGCCGCCCGCTTCATGGTCTCCACAAAGGCGGGATCGAGCGCGCGGTAGGCCTCGTCGATCTCCTCCCTTGTGACTTTGAGGGTCTCGGGGGAAAGATCTGCGTGGTCAAACTGCTTCTCATAGGCAAAGACTGCCCGGTCCCCGCCCTCCTGCACCGTGCGGATGATCTCGTCCACCGCAGCCTGCTGCTTCGTATAGCTTGCGGGATTTCTCCCCTTCAGGAGTGCCAGCAGCTCCTCCTGTGTCTTCTTCGAAAGTGGTGTGATCTTCATGTCTTAACCTCCCTGTTACGCCTTCTCCTCGAGCACATCCCGGACCCGGCCGATGAGCTCCAGGATCCGGTCCGTCTTCATCTGCATCGACACCTGGTTGACGATCATGCGGGCAGAGAGGTCGCAGACCGTATCCAGCACGGTCAGGCCGTTCTCCCGCAGAGTGGAGCCCGTCTCCACGATATCCACGATCACGTCCGAGAGCTGGACGATGGGGCCCAGCTCCACGGAGCCGTTGAGCTTGATGATATCCACGGTCTGGTGCCGGCGGTTCTGGAAGTACTCCCTGGCAATGTTGGGATACTTCGAAGCGACTCGGATCATCTCGTGGTGCTCCAAGAGCTGTCTTGCACTCTCCGGCCCCGCAACGCACATCCTGCACTTTCCAAAGCCCAGGTCCAGCACCTCATAGGCCCTGCGGTTCTCCTCCATGATGATGTCGGATCCCGTGATGCCGATGTCGGCGGCGCCGTACTCCACGTAAGTGGGCACGTCCGGACCCTTGGAGAGGAAAAACGAGAGGGCCAGCGCGTCATTTCGGAAGATGAGCTTTCGCGAATCCTCCTCCATCTCCCGGCAGGGGTATCCCGCTTTGGTCAAAAGCTTCATGGATTTCTCGGCAAGTCTTCCCTTGGTCAGGGCAATCGTCAGCTCTTCCATCACCCGGCATCCTCCGTCTTTGCTCTCGTCATGACAACCCGCGCGCCCTCGGCCCGCAGGGCCTTTGCTTTCTGCAGCACCTTGGCAAAATCCTCCTCGGTGTAGGTCAGGACCGTGGGGCCCTCCGGCACCTTGATCGGGATGTGCTGGGCGCGCAGCGCCTCCACCATCGTGTCCAGGGGGATCATAAAGCCCACGGCCGGCGCATCCTTGCCGAAGTGGGCCAGCAGCCCGTCATAGCGGCCGCCCGAGGCGATCGGCTCGCCGACGCCGTAGGTGTAGCCCTTGAACAGGATCCCGGTGTAGTACTGGTACCGGGAGAGAAGGGAGAGGTCATAGCTCACATACTTCTCAAAGCCGTAGTCCTCCAGGAGCCGGTCCAGATCAAGCAGCCGCTCCAGGGCAGCCTGGGCCCGGCGGGAGGAGGTCTTCTCCCGCGCCTCCTCCAGGTCCTTTCCGTCCCGCATGAAGCCGGTGATCCGCATGATCTGATCCCGGTAGATCTCGGCGACGTTCCGGTCCTTTAGAAGATCCTGGACCTTGAAGTAGTTCTTTCCCGAGAGGGCATCCCGCAGGTCCCGCTCTGTGTCCGCATCCAGGCCCGCCGCCTCGCAGATGCCCTTGAAGTACTCCACGTTTCCGACGGAGATCTGAAACTTGGTAAGGCCGGTCTTTAAGATCCCGTCGATCAGCATCGCGATCACCTCGGCATCCCCGGCGGCGGTGCCGTCGCCGATGAGCTCGGCGCCCAGCTCCGTCGACTCGTGGAGCTTGCCCTGGAGGTTTGCCGTGTTCTGGAAGGCAGACCCCTCATAGCAGAAGCGCAGGGGCTCGCTGCTCTCCCGGAAGTACTTGGCAGCGCACCGCGCCACCGAGGGGGTGAAGTCCGGGCGCAGCACCAGGGTGTTCCCCTCCCGATCGAAAAACTTGTACAGTTCCCGGGAGGGGGTGGTGCCCACCTCCCGCGAGAAGACGTCGAAGAACTCGAAGGTCGGGGTCTTGATGTCCTCATAGCCGTAGGCATGGAAGGCGAGCTTGACCTGGTGCGCCGTGCGCGTGTACTCCATGTAGTCCTTCCCGTAGTGATCCCACACGCCCTCCGGGGTGTGGAGCAGTTCCTGGCGGTCTGTCATCCCGTCCTCCTTACTTTAGTGTTGTAACGTGTTATCATGGTAGTGAGTAAAACCAAAGGCAAGTATACAAAAGGCTCTCTGGTATGTCAAACCGTTTTATCCGGCTCCTGGCATGCGGCTCCTGTCCTTACATCATATCATGGATCTACCAAAACATAGCCCGGATCTGTCTTCTGCAGCCTTTCTGACATGAAAAAAGCACCTGCCTTAAGGTAAGTGCTTGTCAAAATGGCAATTCAGCCCGTGATTCATTTTTCGGGGATCTGCAGGTCCATGGCATTTCCGTTTCCCGTCAAGTATTGCCTGGGGCTCCATTCTTCTGTCAGAATTTCCTTTTATTTTCTCTGCAGTGTCCCTTATCACACCGCCCCAAGCCCTCTTATGTGTCCGGCTCCCGCTCGGTCAGGTCCTTGTTGATCATCTCCAGGTAGGGGACAAGAAGCCCCCGCTTCTGCGGCAGGATCCAGGTCTGGTCCAGCTCGTCAAAGCGAAAGCTCTTGCGGCCCCCGTTCAGCATCCGCTCCCAGAAGGGCGCGAAGAACCGATAGGGGAGGTAGTAGTAGACGTCGATGCCGGTGAAGAAGATCAGGAAGAAGGCAATGCCATGCTGCCGTTCAAACTGGCGCATGAACTCCACCTGATGGGGGTGAATGTTCTGGAGCGCAAAGGTGGTCGACTTCGACTCCTTGGCGTCAAAGCAGATCGGGTACCCCTGGGCGACGCCGATGTAGTCCACCGTGGACTTCTGCTCAAAGTAGGCCAGGGTGATCTGCTGGTTCTCCTTGTCGATCCGAAGCGGCGTGATCGGGGTCGGGATCTTCTGGACGAGGCACAGTCCCTCCTGGATATAGACGTCATTGGTCCGGTTGATCTCCTCCTCAAGCTGGGAGCCGCGAAGGCCCCGGGAATTCCATGTCGCCATATCCTACCTTATTCCCCCAATACCCTTGTATACGCGGAAGGAAGCGGGATCTCCACCGTCCGCCCGGAGAGCGAGGGCTCCTCCGGAAGGACCGGGAACACCACCCTGCTGCAGACAAGAAGCTGCCGGGGAAGATGCAAAGCGCGGTTTGCGCCCGCGTTCCCGTACTTGGGATCCCCCAGGATGGGGTGCCCCAAAAAGGCAAGCTGGGCCCGCAGCTGGTGGGTCTTTCCGGTGATGAGGTCCGCCTCCACCAGGGAGTACTTTCCGCTCTTCGAGACGGGTCCCTTGGTCAGCCTTGTCCTGATGGGGACCGCCCCCTCCCGCGGCGCGGCAAAAAGACGCACCGTGTTGGTCTTTTCATCCTTTACGAGATAGCTCTCCACCAGTCCCTCATGTTCCAGGACCCCGCAGACCGCCATCTGGTAGTTTTTCTGTATCGTCCGCTCCCGAAGGCAGCGGGACAGGAGCCTGCTCCCCTTCAGGGTCTTTCCCGCAAGGAGCAGTCCCTCGGTGTTTCGGTCGAGCCGGTTTGCCACCGACGGGGTGAAGGAAGACAGAGACCGCTCCGTCACCTTCCCGGCAGCAAGGAGCGTTCCCACAAACCACTCGTTGGCGGTAAGGTCCGCCGCCCCCGCCTTCTGGGAGAGGATGCCCGCGGGCTTGTAGAGGACGCACACATCCTCTGTCTCAAAGACGATGCGCATGCCAAAAAGGCGCTTTCTTGCCTTTTCGTAGGCGGCAAGGTCATCCGCCGCCTTCTGCCTCTCTTCTCCCGTCTGCCCCGCGAACTTGAAAAAGGTCTCCTCCGAGAAAAAGAGGCGGATCACATCCCCCTCTTCCACGTGCTCTGCCCCGTCCGCCTTCGCGCCGTTTCGCGTGATGTTCTTCTTCCGGAGCATCCGGTAGAGAAAGGACGATTCCGCCGCGGGCAGAAGCCGCTTCAGATATTTGTCGAGCCGCTGGCCCGCCTCGCCTGCGGCAACGGTAAACTCTCTCATGAGCCCATCCCCCTACAGGGCAAGCTGGAGCAACAGCGCCAGGATGCCCGGTGTCTGTTTCTTCTCCTCTTCCCCCTCGCCGGCGGCATAAAGCTGTGCCATTCTGGCGAGGTAGGCCTTCTCGCTGGAGAAGATGTGCACGCCGTAGCCGTGGAAGCCGCTCTTTTGCATCGAGGTCCGGATGTGGTTCTCCCCGGCGCGGCAGAGTGCGTCCGTGACCCCGGGCGCCAGGGTCAGGGCGATGACGCTCTTTCCGAAAACGCACACGTGGGCAAGGTCAAAGTTCTGCTGGTAGGTGGTGAGGTAGAGGTCGTACCGGCAGCAGGCGGGGTCCTCCGCCTTGCGGATCTTCTCGTACGCCTCGGGGGAGCACCCCTTTGCCTTGATGAGCATCACCAGGTTGACGGCCATCCGCGCCGCTGGAAGGCACAGGAGCGCCGCAATGATCGAAAAGATGTTTTGATTTGTGCCGAGCAGGATGCGCGCGGTGAAGAAGATCACAAAGACCGCGGCAAAGAGGAGCACCGTGATCACGATGTACTTTCTGCGCTCCCGTGTGAGGTATCCGTAGGTTCCCTTTTTTGTGTTCATCAGGCCAGCTCCAATTCCGTAAAATCCCGAACCGCCCCGTCGGCGAGGCGGCGCTTTTTGTCGTTGTCCTCCCGGGTGGTCTCATCGAGCACCGCGATCACCCGGCACCCCGCGGCCTTTCCCGCAAGGATCCCATCCACCAGGTCTTCGAACACGAGGCACTGCTTCGGGGGCACCCCGAGGCGCTCCGCCGTGTGGAGGTAGATGTCCGGGGCTGGCTTTCCGTTTGTGATCTCGTTTCCCGTGACCACGGCGTCAAAGGCGCCGGCAAGACCGCACCCCGAGAGGGCCGCCTCGCAGAGCTCCCGGGAGTTGCTCGTTGCGATCGCGGTCTTCCATCCTCTCTTCCCTGCCAGCGCAAGGAGCTCTTTTGCCCCGGGCTTTGGCCGCACCTCATTCCGGTAGCGGTCCATCGCCATCTGGTTCCAGTCCGCCATCATCTGCTCAATGGAGTCTTTGATGTGGAAGTGCTCCTGAAACAGCACCGCCGTCTGGCGCATGCTGATGCCGCCGATGAGCTGCTGGACGTTCTCCTTTGTGTGGATGCCGTGGGAGGAGAGGTAGTCCCTGTCGATGTCCGACCAGACCCACATGGAGTCCACCAGGGTGCCATCGAGGTCAAAGAGGAGGGCCTTCGTGCCCTCCGGTATGGATATCTGTGGTCTCAATTTTTGTTTTTCCTGATACGAAACGGGGACGATTTCTCGTCCCCGTCTGCACTCTTTCATATGGCTCACTGCTGCTGCGGCGCGGGGCCCTGGGGTCCCTGCTGCGGCGGATAGGGCTGCTGGGGTCCCTGGGGCGCATTTGCCTGGGGCACACCCTGCTGGGGCATTCCCTGCTGCTGCACCTGGGCTGCCTGGGCGGCCGCCTCCTGCTGGTACTGCTGCTGCTTTGCCCAGATCGCGTTCATCTGGTTGGCGATGCTGCCGCGCTCATTCCGCATCTGCATGAGATAGACATTCAGGTCATTCAGCAGCGTCTGGAAGGTCGCGTTGGTCTGCTGCACCGCGTTCTGGGTCAGCTCGTCGATCTGGCCGAAGGCCTCATCCAGGAGCCTCGAGGCATCGCCGATCGTGCCGGAGCTCATCGCCCAGGCATCTCCCACGATCCGGCCCGCGGTCTCGTTGGCCTGGGCCACCGTGGTGTTGGCATAGTTCACTGAATCGCTGGTGCGCTGGTTTGCCTCCTGCAGGGCGGTCTGTCTTGCGTTCTCCGCCTCGGTCTTCATCTGCTCGGCCTGGGAGGTGGCGTCGTCCACGATCTTCTTTGCCTTCTCGTTGGCATCGTCCAGGATCTGCTGGGCCTTCTCATTGGCGTCGTTCATCACCGCCTGCGCCTGGGCATTGGCGGTGTCTGTGGTGGTCTGGGCCTGGGTGTTGGCTGCGGCGACCAGGGCGTTTGCCTGCTCCACCGCCTGCTTCATGACCTCGTCCTCGCTGATCTGCCGGTTCATCTGGTCGGTGGCCTTCTTGATCAGGGCAGCAGCCTTGTTCTTGGCGTCGGCAAAGATCTCGTCCTTCTGGCTGAGCACCTCCTGGTACTTGTCCACCTCCTCGGGGACCACGTCCCGAAGTTCCTCCACCAGAGCTTCGATCTCCTCCCGGTTCACCATGATGATGTCCTTGGAGAGGGCCTTATATTTGCAGTTGGCGAGATAGTCCTGAATCTCGTCGATCTTGCGTTCAATCTTTGATGCGCTCATTGATCCCTTTCGTCCTCGCAGTTTTTACGATTTGCCCCGGGTCCTCTTCTCGCGGTACTTCTCCACCACCATCGCCTCGATGGACGGCGGCACGCAGGGAGAGATGTCCCCGCCGAAGGTCGCGATCTCCTTGACGGCCGAGGAGCTCAGGTATGCATACTCCATGGAAGTGGTGAGGAATACCGTATCCAGCTTTCCATGAGACAGCAGACGGTTTGTCTGCGCGATCTGCAGTT
This sequence comes from Lachnospiraceae bacterium, assembly GCA_022483465.1. Taxonomy (GTDB): domain Bacteria; phylum Bacillota; class Clostridia; order Lachnospirales; family Lachnospiraceae; genus CAG-791. The sequence goes on from JAKVNF010000002.1 coordinate 560,546, forward strand.
CGTACTCGAAGTCCGTGACGGCGCGAAGGCCCCGAATGGAGACATGTGCCCCGACCTTTTCCGCGTAGTCGATGAGCAGCCCATAGTAGGAGTCGACGCTGACATTCGGAATGTCCTTCGTCACATCCTGGAGCATTTTAACACGTTCCTCCACTGAAAACAATGAAGTCTTCTTCGCCTTGTTGTACAGGACACAGACCGTCACCTCGTCGAACATCCTGGCGGCGCGGCGGATGACATCGATGTGCCCGTAGGTCACCGGGTCAAAGGATCCCGGGTAGAGGGCCTTGATTCCGCTCATTTATCCTCCCTGCGCACGAACAGATGCCGCTGGGAGTGGTAATCCTTCTCCCGCTCCAGTACATACCCCAGCTCCTCGAGAAAGCTCATGTCGGAGGTCAGGGAGGTCTCCAGGATGATCCTCGTGTCCCCGTCCACGTAGGGAAGGGTCTTCAGCTCCGAAAGGACCCGCTCGATGGTGTCCGACTCGTAGGGCGGATCCAGATAGATCACGTCCGCGTGCTTTTCGTGGATCTGATGGAGGGCCGACAGCACGTCCATCCGAAGAAGGGTCCCCGCATCCTCAAAGTGGGTCTTCTTCAGGTTCTCCTGGATGCAGGAGGCCGCCTCCCTGCCGTTCTCGGCGAAGTAGGCATGCTTTGCCCCCCGGGAGAGGGCCTCGATCCCGATCGCCCCGGAACCTGCGCACAGGTCCAGAAAGATACAGCCCGGGATCTCGAACTGGATGATGTTGAACAGGGTCTCCTTGATGATGTCCTGGGTGGGGCGGGTGTCCGTCCCGGAGGGCGCCTTCAGCTGCATTCTTCTTGCAGTTCCTGCAATGACTCTCATAGTATTCCTCGCTGCATTACTGTTTCGAACCCCGGGTGCCCCGCTTTGCGGTGCGCAGGCTCCCCAGATCAATGGTCTTTTCATGGAAGGTGATAGTCGGTGCCTCCCGCTTTGCGAAGATCCAGGCATCCTCCACCGCATCCTCCTTGGTGAGCCGGATGCCGGCGATGCCCTTGGCATTTCGCTTCTGGAGCGAGACCTCGTCCAGGTCGAGCTTCAGCATGTAGCCGCCCTCCGTGGCAAGAACCAGCTGGTTCTGCCCGGTGACGGGCAGGACGGCGACCACAAGGTCGCCCTCCTCCAGGCTTGTTGCCGCGACAGCGCGCCGCGAGACGTCGAACTCCCCGCCGTCCGTGAGCTTGACGAGGCCGTTTTTCGTCACAAACAGGAAGCGGTAGAGGTTGAGGTCGCTCTGGCTCGCCGCGCAGACGATGGTCTCCTTCGTGGAGTCGTAGGCGGAGATGTTGTCGATGGGCTTTCCCTTGTCCCGAAGCTTCGAGAGGGGCAGGTCCTGGACCTTCACGGTGTAGAGATTTCCCATGTCCGTGAAGAGGCAGACCCTGCCGGTATTGCGGCAGACAAGCAGGAACTTGTTCGCCTCCGTTGCCGCCTCCTTGTTGCGCTCGTAGGTTGCCAGGTCCAACGTCTTGGCGTAGCCGAAGCGGTCCATCACGAAGACGACATCCGCCTCCTCGGGCTGCTTCTCCACGTAGACGGCCGCTTCGGCGTCCGTGATCTTCGTCTTTCTCGGCTGCGGATAGGCCGCCTTGAAGGCGAGGAGCTGCTTCTTGATGACCGCGGTCATCACCGACTTCTTCTCGAGGATCTCCTCATAGTTGTAGATGTTGGCAACGGTGGTCTCATGCTCCTTGACGAGGGCATCCAGCTCCAGGCCGATCAGCTTGTAGAGGCGCATGTTCAGGATGGCCTCCGCCTGGGGCTCGGTGAACTGGAGCTGCGCCGCCATCGCCCTGTTGGCAGACGTCTTGAAGCGGATTCCGTCGGTCTTTCCAAAAACCAGGCAGTCCTTTGCCTGCTGCCGGCTCTTGGACCCCCGCAGAATCTCGATGACAAGGTCGATCACGTTGACGGCCTTGATGAGGCCTTCCTGGATCTCCCGCTTTTTCTTCTCCTCGGCGAGGAGGTTCTCGTACTTGCGCCTCGTGACCTCAAAGGAAAATTCCACGTTGGCGCGAAGCACATCCTTCAGGCTCATGGTCTCCGGGCGCCCGTTGTGGATTGCGAGCATGTTGACGCCGAAGGTGTCCTCGAGCTTTGTCTTCTTGTACAGCAGGTTCTCGAAGTTGGACACGTCCGTGTCCTTCTTGAGCTCGATGACGATCCGGATGCCCTCCTTGGAGGACTGGTTCGAGATGTCCACGATGTCGCTGGTCACATGGTTCTCGGAGAGGGCCGCCACGTCCGCCAGGAACTTGGCAATCCCGGTGCCGATCATCGTGTAGGGGATCTGGGTGACCACCAGGTTCACGTGGCCGTTCTTGCCCTTCTCCGTGGTGACGCATCCCCGCAGGCGGATCTTGCCGGTGCCGGTCTCATAGATCTCCGGGAGGTCCTGCTTGTTGACGACGATGCCGCCCGTCGGAAAGTCCGGGCCCGGCATGATCCGAAGGAGCTCTTTCGTCGTGATGTCCGGATTTTCCATCACGGCGATCTCCGCATCGATCGCCTCTCCCGGGTTGTGGGTCGGCGTGGAGGTTGCCATGCCGACGGCGATGCCCTCGGAGCCGTTGATCAGAAAGTTCGGGATCATGCAGGGCAGGACCAGGGGCTCCTGTTCGGTCTCATCGAAGTTGGGGCCAAAATCCACCACGCCGCGGTTTAAGTCCGCCAGCATCGCCTCCTCGGTCACCTTCTGGAGCCTTGCCTCGGTGTAACGCATGGCCGCGGCCGAGTCGCCCTCGATCGTGCCGAAGTTTCCGTGCCCGTCCACCAGGGGAAGGGTCTTTTTGAAATCCTGGGCCATCACCACCAGGGCGTCGTAGATCGAGCTGTCCCCGTGGGGATGGTACTTGCCCATCGTGTCGCCCACGATGCGGGCGCTCTTGCGGTAGGGGGAATTCCAGTGGATGCCCAGCTCCTCCATGTCGTAGAGCGTGCGCCGCTGCACCGGCTTTAAGCCGTCCCGCACGTCGGGAAGGGCTCTTGCGATGATGACGCTCATCGCGTAGTCGATGTAGGACTTCTGCATCAGCTCCGAGTACTCGCTGGTGATGATCTTCTCCCTGGATGGTTCTTCTGTGTTTTTCTTACCTGCCATAGCTCCCCTTACTTATTCTGTCAGACATCGAGCTGTGCGTCCGCCGCATGGGCCTGGATGAAGTCGCGCCGCGGCGCCACATCGGTTCCCATGAGAAGGCCCGTCATCTCCGATGCCATTCTTCCGTCATCGATCTGCACCTGCCGAAGGCGCCTGGTTGCGGGGTCCAGCGTCGTTTCCCAGAGCTGCTGGGGATCCATCTCGCCAAGACCCTTGTAGCGCTGGAGCGTAAAGCCGCCCTTGTGGGTCCTCCGGTACTTGTCCAGCGCCGCGTCGTCGTAGAGGTACTCCCCCTCCACGCCCTTTTTCTGGGGCATGACCTTATAGAGGGGCGGCATCGCAACGTACACATGCCCCTCGTAGATCAGTTCCGGCATGAACCGGTAGAACAGCGTCAAAAGGAGCGTCGAGATGTGGGCGCCGTCCACATCGGCATCGGCCATGATGATGATCTTGTTGTACCGAAGCTTTGTGATGTCAAAGTCCTGCCCGTACCCCTCGGAAAAGCCGCAGCCGAAGGCGTTGATCATCGACTTGATCTCGGCGTTGGCAAGGACCTTGTCCATCGAGGCCTTCTCGACGTTCAAAATCTTGCCGCGGATCGGGAGGATCGCCTGGTACATGCGGTCCCTTGCCATCTTGGCGGAGCCCCCTGCGGAATCTCCCTCGACGATGAAGATCTCGCACTTGGAGGCATCCCGGGACTCGCAGTTTGCAAGCTTCCCGTTGGAGTCAAAGGAGAACTTCGGCTTCGAGAGAAGGTTCGTCTTGGCCTTGGCCTCGCTCCGGCGGATCTTGGCAGCCCGCTCGGCGCACTCGATGACGGCCTTTAGAGTCTCGACGTTCCGGTCGAAAAACCGGGTGCACTCGTCCTGGGTCACCTGGGCTGTCGCCTTCTGGGCGTCGGGGTTGTCGAGCTTCGTCTTGGTCTGGCCCTCAAAGCGGGGATCCGGGTGTTTGATGGAGACAATGGCGGTCATGCCGTTTCGAACGTCCGCGCCGGTGAAGTTTGTGTCCTTCTCCTTTAAGATCCCCAGCTCCCTCGCGTAGCTGTTGATGATCGCGGTGAAGGCGGTCTTGAAGCCCGTCAGGTGCGTGCCGCCCTCGGAGTTGTAGATGTTGTTGCAAAATCCCAGGATCTCCTCGCGGAAGTCCCGGATGAACTGGAAGGCGACCTCCACCTGGATGTCCTCGTAGCTACCCTTGAAGTAGACGATGTCGGTGACGGTCTCATCGGACTTGTTGAGTTCCTTCACAAACCCGGAGATGCCCTCCGGCTCGTGGAAGGTCAGCTCCTCCTCGGAGCCCTCCCGGCAGTCCTTGAAGTGGATCACAAGGTTCGGATTTAAGTAGGTGGTCTCGTGGAGGCGGCTCTTGACGTCCTCCGCCTTGAACCTCGTCTTCTCAAAGATCTCCGGGTCCGGCAGAAAGTTGATCTTCGTGCCGGTGCCCTTTGCCTTCCCGACGACGGGCAACAGGCCCTTCACCAGCTCCATGTCCGGCTTTCCCTGCCGGTAGCGGTCCTCGTAGACGTTTCCGTTCTTCTTCACGTCCACGGTCATGCGCAGGGACAGGGCGTTCACCACCGAGGAGCCCACGCCGTGCAGGCCGCCGGAGGTGGCATAGGCCTTGTTGTCGAACTTGCCGCCCGCGTGGAGGGTCGTGAACACAACCCGCTCCGCGGAGACACCCTTTGCGTGCATGTCGATGGGGATGCCGCGGCCGTTGTCCTCCACCGTGCAGGAGCCGTCCTTCTCCAGGGTCACCCAAATCTCGGAGCAGTACCCCGCCAGGTGCTCATCCACCGAGTTGTCGACGATCTCATAGATCAGGTGGTTGAGGCCCCGGGTGGAGGTGCTGCCGATGTACATGCCGGGCCTGGTCCGAACGGCCTCCAGGCCCTCCAGCACCCGGATGCTGGAGGCGTTGTAAACATTCTCAGACATTCGCTGTACGTGCTTCCTTTCGTTTCGTTAATCTTCCTTTGCCTCGTCCACCACCTTGGAGCAGGCGATGGCCAGGGCTCCCGGCCCGATGTGGCAGGAGACGGACAGGGACAGGCAGTCCCCCCGCACGTCGCACTCGGGGAAGGCGGCTTTCACCTCCTCCAGCCAGGGTGCAAACACATCCGGGCACTGGGCGTGCACCGCATACATGTGCACGTTTGCGGCGCCGCCGTAGAGCTGGGTGCAGTCGTTGCGCATGGCGTGGATCATCGTGGTCCGGCCCTGGGCCAGGGTCCTTGCCTTGGAGAAGGCGTCGAGCCGCTCGCCCTTGATCTGCAGCACCGGCTTGATCCGAAGGAGCGTGCCGATGGCAGCGGCCGCCGGCGTGATGCGCCCGCCCCGCTTTAAGTAGGTCAGGGTGTCCAGCATGATGTAGATCGAGGAGTCAAAGCGGACCTCCTCGAGCTTGTCCTTGATGCGCTTGGCATCCCACCCTTTTTCGGCAAGGTGCATCGCATCCAGCACCGAGGCTCTCTGGGTCACGGAGATGCGCTGGTTGTTCACCACCTGCACCCGCCCGTCATAGTCGGAGGAGAGCATCATGGCACTCTGGCAGGAGCCGGAGAGCCCGGAGGACATGGGGATGTGGACCACCTGGTCGTAGGTCTCCAGGAGCTTGTCCCACACCTTGAGCACCTCCACCGGGGTGGGCTGGGACGTGTGCACGGTCTGTCCCGCCTGCAGGCGCTGGAAGAACTCCTCCCTGGTCAGGTTGATGTCTTCATAAAAGGTCTCCTCACTGTCTCCGAACATGAACGGCATCGGGATCACGGAGATGCCCATGTCCCGGCCCATCTGCTGGGTGATTCCGCTGTTCGAATCCGTTACGATTGCAACTTTCGGCATAATTCCTCCATGCACAGTGGCATTCCAGCCCCGCTGCCCGCGGCAGCCAGGGCCCAACCCCTCCCTTTTGGTCTGCGATTTTTCCAAATGCACAGACTTCCAAATTTATGTCTGTTATCTTACGTTCCCTTCCCGGGCTTTGTCAACCTGCCCGGCTCACCCCTTCTCGACCAGACGGTCGAGGTCGGTGTCCTTTCCGAGGACAAGCAGCACGGGTCTTAAACAGTTGGGCACATTTTTGGGAGGCTTCGGCCTCTCTTTTTTGTTGTGGTTGAGCCATTCTTGGCTGTCAAATTTCTGCGATTATTATGTTGTATGTGTTGTATGTCTAGGGCGCATGTGTTATACTTCGTTTATGAAACTATACTTTGACAAGAGACTGAAAGATCCTACCTACTATATTCAAAAAGGTTACCGGAATGGTTCTAAAGTAACCTGTAAAAATGTAAAGATTATTGGAAAGCATTCAGAATTACTAAAAATCACAGATGATCCATTATCCTATGCAAAAGAGCAAGTCCGTCTAATGAATGAAAAGGAGAAGAGCGGTCTGCAAAGCATAGACCTTCATCTTGATTTCAATGAATTGATTCAAAACAACGCAGAAAAATCGATTGCACCTTTATACACGAGAAATGTCGGCTATTTTTATCTTCAGCATATATATCGCCAGCTAAGCATCAATGAATTCTTCAAAAATGCTTGCAGCGGCAATAAGATCACATTTGATATCGACCGTGTTAACAGATTCCTTGTTTATGACCGTATATTGAGGCCTGGATCCAAGCTCCATACATGGCAAAATAAGGACTGGTATTACGAGGAGCCAGATTTCGAGTATCAGCATATTATGCGGACCATGGATATCCTTGAGGACAATTACGCCGAATACATCAGTTGGCTTTTTAAGTACAGTAACAACATCGTTAAGAGAGATACATCTCGTTGCTATTACGACTGTACAAATTATTACTGCGAGACTGAAACAAATGATGATAATTATGTTGATGAAGTGACCGGAGAGGAAATAAAAGGACTGCGCGAGTACGGAAAGTCGAAAGAAAACCGTCCCAACCCGATTGTAGAAATGGGATTATTTATGGATAATCAAGGCATACCAATGTCAATGTGCATTCATCCAGGAAATACAAATGAACAGGTTACCGCTATTCCTTTGGAAAAAGAACTGATCAAAATGTTCAGAGATGCTGATCATGATAATAACGGTTCTTTCATATATGTTGCAGATGGTGGACTTGGGTCGACATGGATTAGACAGTTCAATTCCATGGGCGGAAGGTGCTTTATTGTCACTCAGTCAATTAAGAAAATGTCAGAAGTTATGCAGAATTCTGTATTCAATGATTGCGATTATTGGATTCCAACATCCGATAACGATGGTAAGAAGGATAAAGATGGAAGGACAATTGTTCAAAGTGATCCCATATCAATAGAATTTCTAAAAACATTTGATAAGAATGATAAAGATAATCTTAGATATTATAATTCGATGGCGTATAAAGTAATTGACGCTGATAATCTTATTGATCTTGGGCTCACAGAAACAAAGATATGCAAGAACAGAAAAGCAAGGAGTGTAAAAGTTAAAGGTACTCTTAAGCAGAAAATAATAATCAGATTCTCACGAAAATATATGGAATACCAAAGGTATATCCGGAATCGTCAGGTAGAACGTGCCAAGAATCTCATCAGAAAATGTGATCCGGATGAACTGAAGAAAAGCCAGAATGACGCAAAGCGATTCATAAAGAAAACAACTACCGCAAAAGATGGTGGGGAAGTGCAGGTGTCATACTCTATTGATACAGACCGCATCGCGGAGGAAGAAAAGTATGATGGGTTTTATGCTCTCGCCACAAATTTGCAAATAGATATGATAAGTGCACCGGATAATCCGCTAAAATCGAAGCCTGATCTTACAGATGTACTTGAAATAGTCTCTATCAGCGAAACACGCAACAAAATTGAAGAATGCTTTAGGATCATGAAAACAAATTTTGAAGCTCGACCGATTTATCATAGAAAGCACGAGCATATAATTTCACATTTTATGATATGTTACACCGCGCTTCTCATCTATAGGCTTCTTGAGATCAAAGTTAATCAAAGCCGCTATCATTGCACGACGCAGGATATTATAGAGACATTAAACCATATGATCGTCGGAAATGTAGAGGATCAATATTACATTTCATTATACGGAGGCTGTACCACGCTGACAGCGTTGGAGGAAACGTTCAATGGTGGGCTAAATCACAAGCGATATTATCCGAAAACATTAAATAAACTGTCGAGAAGTTTTTAAATTGCGAAAATTCAAAAGCCCTCCACATACAACATTTTGAAGGACAGATAAGGAGGCAGAAAGCGTTGATTTTCCAACGTTTTCTGCCTCCTTGGCATTTTAAAGTGTTTAAAACCGGATCTTACGTTCCCTTCCCGGGCTTTGTCAACCTGCCCGGCTCACCCCTTCTCGACCAGACGGTCGAGGTCGGTGTCCTTTCCGAGGACAAGCAGCACATCCTCCCGGCTGATCACGGTCTGCGGTCCCACCGGCATCTTAATCGCGCCGTTTTGCCGGATCGCGAGGATGTTGCAGTCCGCGTGCCTTCGAAGGTCCAGGGCGGCCACGGTCTTTCCCACCCAGGACGCGGGCGGCTTGATCTCCATCACCGCGTACCCGTCACCGGTGGAGAAGTAGTCACTCAGAAAGTCGCAGGAGTAGCGCACCGCGGTCCACTCCGCGACCTGCTTCTCCGGGTAGACCACCTGGTCCGCCCCGTTTCGAAGAAGGAACCGCTCGTGCACATCCCGGGAAGCCCTGGCGATCACCTTCTTTGCCCCCAGGTCCTTCAAAAGGGCCGTCGCCTCCAAGGAGTCCTGAAAGCTGTCCCCGATGCAGACAAAGCAGAGGTCATAGTTGTCCACCCCGAGGGACTGCACAAAGTCCTGCCTCGTGGCATCCCCCACCAGGGCGTTGGTCACATAGGAGAGGCAGGCCTCCACCCGGTTCTCATCCTTGTCCACCGCCATGACCTGATGGCCAAGGTCCCCCAGCTTCTGGCACATGTGTCTTCCGAATCTTCCCAATCCGATCACCAAGATCTGTTTCATCGCATTCCCTCCAAAAGTTTTGTCAGCCTACGGTCAGCGTCTCCCTCGGGCAGCGCGCGCCCGTGGACGAGCGCCGGATGGCGGCGTACAGGATCGTCAGTCCTCCCACCCTGCCAAAGTACATGAGCAGGATCAGAATCAGGTGGGAGCAGGCGCCTAAGTGCGGGGTAAGGCCCAGGGAGAGGCCCACCGTGCCGATGGCAGAGGACGTCTCAAAGAGCGCGGAAAGAAGCGGCACCCCCTCCAGATGGCTGATCGCCATGGCGGCCGCCCCGCTAAGGACCAGGTACATCATCAGGATGGCGGAGGCCTGCCGGACGACGGACTCCTCCACCCGCCTCTGAAACATGACCGTATCGTCCCGGCGCCGGAAGACCGACAGGGCGGAGGCTAGAAGGAGCGCCGCCGTGGTGGTCTTCATGCCTCCCGCCGTGGACCCGGGGGAGCCGCCGACCAGCATCAGGCCGCAGGCAAGAAAGAGCCCCGCCTCCGAGAACTTCGAGAAATCCGTGGTGTTAAAGCCCGCGGTCCGAAGGGTCACCGACTGAAAGAGGGAGGCAAGGACCCTTGTCCCGCCGGTTAAATTCCGGTACTCCAGAGAGTAGAACAGGCAGGCCGGGACGAGGTCGAGCAGAAGGCTCGAGATCAGCACCACCTTGGTCTGCAGCTGGTACCTGTGGAAGTGGAGCCGGTTTTTGGCCAGGTCCTCCCAGACGAGGAATCCGACGCCGCCCACGGTGATGAGAAGCATCACCGTGATGTTGACCAAAGGATCGCTGACATACCCCGTCAGGGAGGAGAAGGGGTGTCCCCTGCCAAGGAGGTCAAAGCCCGCGTTGCAGAAGGCGGACACCGCGTGAAAGATAGCATACCAAAGGCCCCGCAGGGGCCCGTAGTCCCTGGCAAAGGCCGGGAACAAGAGGGCCGCCCCCGCCGCCTCGATGGCCGCGGAGGTGCGCACGATAAACCTTGCAAGCCGCACCATGCCGCCCACGCGCCCCGAGGAGATCGAGTCCTGCATGACGCTTCGCTGCATCAAAGAGACCCGCCGCCCCGAGAGGACGGCGAGAACCACCGCCATCGTGACCACCCCGAGGCCCCCGATCTGGATGAGGACAAGAAGAACCGCCTGCCCAAAGAGGGACCAGTGCGTCGCCGTATCGACGACCACAAGCCCCGTCACGCAGGTGGCGCTGGTGGAGGTAAAGAGTGCCGAGAGAAACGGCGTCCACACCCGGTCCCGGGAGGCGATGGGGAGCATCAGAAGGACCGCCCCCAGAAGGATCACCCCGGCAAAGCCCGCGAGGATCGTCTGAAAGCTCGAGGGCGGCGCTGCCCGCCGGCCCCTGTGCAGGATGGAACCGCCTTGTTGTCTCATATGTTTTTTCTCCTCCCATCCGACTTTTTCAGATCAGATGCTCCGGAAATCCACTTCCCGGGCAAGTTTCGCGACCCGCTCCGGGTCGTCCCGAAGGAGCGTGTCGGCAAAGTTTGCAGCCTTCTTTAAGATGTCCGCATCCTCGTAGATGTCCGCAAGCTGAAAGCCCATCTCTCCGCTCTGCCTTGTCCCGAACATGTCCCCCGGGCCACGGAGCTTTAGATCCTCCTCCGCGATCTGGAAGCCGTCGTTGGACTTCTCCAGGATCTGGAGCCGCTTTGGCTTTTCCTGGATGCCCTCGCTGTACATGAAGATGCAGTAGGACTGATCCTTCCCCCGCCCGACCCGGCCCCGGAGCTGGTGGAGCTGGGAGAGGCCAAAGCGCTCCGCGTTCTCGATGAGGATCACCGTCGCGTTGGGCACGTTGATGCCGACCTCGATCACCGTGGTGGAGACCAGGATATCCGTCCTGTGGGCCGCAAAGTCCTCCATGACTTTGTCCTTCTGTGCGGGTTTCATCCTGCCGTTGAGCGAAGCGATGCGCACCGAGTCCGGCAGGGCCGCCCGAAGCTTTTCCGTGTATTCGGTCACGTTCTCGAGGTCCGGCATGAACTCCGACTCCTCCACCGCCGGGCAGATCACATAGGCCTGATGGCCCTTTGCGATCTCATTCAGGATGAAGCGGTAGACCTTGCCCCGCGACGATGGCGAACAGGCGAGATTTTTGTTGGGCAGGCGCTCCGCGGGGAGCTCCAAGAGCTGTGAGACCGAGAGGTCCGCGTACAGGATGATGGCCAGCGTCCGGGGGATCGGCGTTGCGCTCATGACAAGGACCGGGACAGACTGCCCCTTCCCCGCAAGGGCCTCCCGCTGCCGCACCCCGAAGCGGTGCTGCTCGTCGGTGATGACCAGGGAGAGGTCGTGGTAGGCGACCTTCTCCTGGATCAGCGCATGGGTGCCGATGATGACGTTGGCGGTGCCATCCTCGATGTCGGAGAGGACCCGCGTCCTCTCCTTTCCCTTCACGGCGCCGGTCAACAGCACCGGGTACAGGGGAAGCGCGTACTCTTTCGTCATCGCAAGAAGGTCCTCGTAGTGCTGCCTTGCCAGGACCTCCGTGGGCGCCATCAAAGCCCCCTGCCGCCCGTTGGCGGCACACAGAAGCAGGGCGAGGAAGGCGAGAATCGTCTTTCCCGAGCCCACATCCCCCTGGAGGAGCCGGTTCATGACCGTGTTCCCGCAGAGGTCCGCCTCGATCTCGGAGAAGGCCTTTTTCTGGGAGGCCGTGAGGGCATAGGGGAGGGCGTCCACCAGGCGCTTCGTGTCCGGCACCCGGTGCATGGGCCGCTCGTTTTTCTCCTCTCCCGCCTCCTTCTTCCGGCACTTGATCGCCGCGACGAAGGAGAAGAACTCGTCAAAGACGAGGCGGTCCCGCGCAGCCCCGATCTCCTCCGCCGTCTTCGGGAAGTGGATCTTTCGAAGGGCCTCCTCCTCGGCAGGAAGGCCAAGAGCCTCCCGCTCTTTGGCTAAGAGGTAGTCCTCCGGGAACACGTAGTCCGGCAGGACCTTCTCCACCGCCCGGATCACCGCGCTGTTTTTAAGGCCCTTCGTGAGGGCATAGCGGGGCTGGTAGCTGCGGCGCAGGGCGTCGTACTCCGCCGGGGTCTTGATCTCCGGCTGCATCAGCTGGAGGGCGCCGTTTTTCTTTTGCTGCACCATGCCCCGAAACAGGTGCACGGACCTTGGCCGGAGGGTCTTTGCGAGAAAGGGCATGTTGAAAAAGACGAGCTCGAGCTGTCCCGTCGCATCCGCCGCCTTGCAGGTGGTCAGCTTGTAGCGGCCCGCCGTGATGACGCTCGGCCGCCCCACCACGATCAGGGAAAAGGCCTGGATCTTTCCCGCCTCGGCCTGGGAGGCCGTGATGGGATCCGCATAGTAGTCATAGGAGCGGGGCAGGTACCGGATCAGGTCCCCGCAGGTGGCAAGGCCCACCTTCTCATAGAGCGCCGCTGTCTTTTCTCCGATCCCCTTCACGGCAAGAAGGGGCGTATCCTGTGTGTATGCCATGGCCCTTCCTTTCAGACGGGAACAGAAAAGGGCAGGCGCGCGGCCTGCCCTTGTTCGGCTTCCTGATTCGCGTGTTTACTCCGCAGAGAGGATGTAGTAGTAGACCGGCTGGCCGCCCTCCTGCAGCTCCACCTCGCAGCTGGGATGCTCCTCGCAGACGCGGCTGCGCAGGGCCTCGGCGTCCTCCTTGGAGGTCTGGGCGCCGTAGTAGATGGAGACAAGCTCCGTGTCGTCGGTGATCATCCGGCCGAGCGCCTTGGCGGCGGTCTCGTTCAGATCCTCTCCCACCTCCAGGATGCCCTCATCCCCGATGGCCATCATGTTGCCCTGGTGGATCTCCACGTCATCGATGACGGTATCGCGCACCGCATAGGTGACCTCGGCGCTCTTGACGCGGCTGATCTCCTCCACCATGTTCTGGCGGTTCGCCTCCGCATCCTGGTCCGGCATGAAGTTGATCACCGCCGTGATGCCCTGGGGCACCGTCTTGGTGGGGATCACCACGACGGACTTGTCGCCGTCCATCGCGGCCGCCTGGTTGGCTGCCAGGATGATGTTCTTGTTGTTGGGCAGAATGAAGACCGTGTCCGCATTGACCTTGTCCACCGCATCCAGAATATCCGCCGTGGAGGGGTTCATGGTCTGGCCGCCCTGGATCACCATGTCGACGCCGAGGCCGCGGAAGATCTCTGCCAGGCCGTCGCCGGCGCAGACGGCGATGATGCCGATGCTCTTTCTGGGCGCATCCGGTGCGGGGGCAGGTGCCTCCTCCTGCTCTTGCTTCTTCTCGCCGCTCTCCTCGGTGAAGCTGGGCAGTTCCTTGTCCTTCATGCGCAGGTTTTCGATCCGGATGCCCGCCACCTGGCCGTACATCAGGCCGCGCTGCAGGATCAGGCCGGGGTCGTTGGTCTGAATCTCGACCTTCACCGCGGTGGGCCGGGTCTGGACCGTCACATGGTCCCCGATGGAATTCAGATAGTTGCGGAAGTCGTTCTCGAGTTTCTGGTTGAAGGTCTTGTCCAGGAGGATGACAAAGTCCGCCTCATACCCGTAGCGAAGCTCGGGCTGCGCGGCCTCCGGGGCCTGCTCCTCTTCGGCGGCGGCATCCGGGTTCAGGATCCGCTCCAGATCCGGCTCCTTCCCCTCAAAGCCCTGCAGGGCGCCCTTGAGGAACTGCACAAGGCCCTGTCCGCCGGAGTCCACCACGCCCGCCTGCTTTAAGACGGGGAGCATCTCCGGGGTCTTGGCCAGGACGTCATCGGCGTACTGGATGACCTGGGGGAGAAACTCGGCGAAGTCCGTGACCCCGCCGTCTGCGAGCTCTCTCGCCTTCTCGGCGGCGCCCTTGGCGACGGTCAGGATGGTGCCCTCCTTGGGCTTCATGACGGCCTTGTAGGCGGTCTCCACCGCCTTGTCAAAGGCATCGGCGGTGAGCTTGACATCCACCTCGCTGTTGTCCCTTGCCACCTTGCAGAACCCGCGGAAGAGCTGGGAGAGGATGACGCCGGAATTTCCCCTGGCGCCCCGCAGGGAGCCGGAGGAGATGGCCTTGCAGATCGCCTTCATCTCCGGGTGCTCGGACAGGCCCGTCACCTCGCGGACGGCGGAGACCACCGTCATGGTCATGTTGGTGCCGGTATCGCCGTCGGGAACCGGAAAGACGTTCAGCTCATTGATCCAGGCCTTGTTGGCCTCCAGGTTCTGGGCACCGCAAAGAAACATCCTCGTCAGAAGCTCTGCGTTAATTGATTCTGTACTCACCTAAAAATCCTCCTGTATCCGGAAAACCGCGCCCGGCATTAGTCGATTACCTTGACTCCCTCGACATAGATGTTGATCTTCTCAATCTCCAGTCCCGTGAATTCCTCCACCTTGTACCGGACGCTGTCGATCAGGTTGTCCGCCACGGCGGGGATGTTGACCCCGTAGGACACGATGACGTGGAAGTCAATGACGAGCTTGTTGTTGTCCGTCAGGGAGACATTGATGCCCCTGGTCATGGATTCCTTCTTCAGCAGGCTGAAGACGCCATCCTTCATGTTGATGCCGGCCATGCCGACAATGCCAAAGCACTCCGTCGCAACGGAGCCGGCGTACTGGGCGATCACCTCATTGTCGATCGAAATGCTGCCCATATGGGTATTCATGGACGATGTCTTCATGACAAACTCCTTTCCATCCCTTTTGTCTTGGTATGCTCCCCTGGTTTTCCCCGGAAGGATTCTGTCCCCGGGTCATGCCGAAGTGATTATACTAGTTTCCATTTTTTAAGTAAAGAAACACTGATCTTGATTTTTGCCGCCCCTGAAGTGTAATTCAAAACTCCACTGAAGTGGATATTAATCTTTCACTTGGTTCTACATTGATATAAGTCTTACACTATCTCCACTAAAAGCTGCCCTACTTTTCCCTGACTGTACTATACTGTTTCCCGTTGCGAATTAAAAAAAGAGACAGAAGGCCAACATCCCTGCAAGAAAGTACCTTCCGTCTCACCACTATAGGCAGGCGAGTATTGCTACCCGTCTGCCTGTAATGATAGCCATGAAGAGTACATCAGACAAGAGTCAATTGAACTTTATCCAGAGAGCTACGGAAGAAGCACAAGAGCGTTACGATGCCGAGGTCAGTCAGTTCCAGCGCAGCTACAATGAGAAGCACCCCTTGCAGCACATCTGGCGTCACATCATCGCCAAACGAAGGATCACCGTCCTGTACGAGTCAGAGGATGTCTCCGTTGTGATCCAGGTGGTCCGTTTTGTCTACGCGCACACTTCCCAAACCTTCACCTTCTACGGGACGCTCCTTCTGCGCCGCACGCATTACGCCTTCCACCTCCTCAGGAAGTGGATCGGCAGCCGGCCTGCCAACCTCTCCCGGGACGTGGAAAAGCGCTGGGCCTCCTTCGTCAGCGTCCCCGAAAAGGTCCGTGTTTCAGCCGATTTCCTGGGAGCATAGATGAACGCTACCTCCTCCCCCTCCGGACGATTCATACTGGCCCCATAAGGGCAAAAATGCCCAAGGAGGCGTGATCATGGCAGGTTTGAACAAGAATAAGGCACTCTCACTGGACGAGCGGAGGTTCATTGAGCAGGGGATCGGCAGCGGATCCTCCAAGGCAGCGATTGCTTCCGCTCTGGGCAGGGACAAGTCTACCATCGGCAAAGAGATCAAGCTGCACAGAACCCTGAAGTACAAGTGCCGGCTGAGGCGAGAGTGTGGGGCCTATAAGAGCTGCAGCTGGGGGCGTGAATGCCCGGATGACTGTCCGGACTTTGTCCAGTTCACCTGCGGCAGGAGGGATCGCTCCCCGGGTGCCTGCAATGGCTGTGAGAATTACGCAAGGTGCCGTTTTTCAAAGTACTACTACTCCGCTGCAAAGGCAGATATGGAATACCGGGAGCTCCTTGTTAATTCCAGGACCGGGGCCAACCTCACGGAGGAGGAAGCAAAACGGATGGCTGCCATCATTAAACCTGCACTTCAGAAAGGTCACTCTCCCTATCGGATTCTGCAGGATCATCCGGAGCTGAACATCTCAGAGAAGACCCTCTACAACTACATCGACGAAAAGGTCTTCAGTGTCGTCGGCATTGCCAACATCGACCTTCGCCGCAAGGTCTCCAGAAAGATTCCCAGGAAGCTTGCGCACAACTACCGGAAGCGGCAGGAACGATCATATCTGCGTGGCCGCAGTTATGCGGACTACAAAGCGTACATAGAGAACTTCCCAAACGCTTCCGTTGTTGAAATGGACACCGTCTACAACGACGTGTCACACGGGCCTTTCATGCAGACCTTCAAGTTTCTCAACTATTACCTGATGGTCGCTGTTTATCACGATACCAAGACCGCCCAGGACATGCTGGACGGTGTCAGCCTGCTGAATCAGGTCCTTGGTGATGCTCTCTTCAAAGAGCTCTTTGAAGTACTGCTGACAGACCGCGGCGATGAATTCACCCTCGCCAGGGCAATGGAAACCGGCGCAGACGGCAGTCAGCGGTGTCACGTTTTTTACTGCGATCCCATGCAGTCAGGACAAAAAGGTTCGCTGGAAGTCAATCACGAAGAGCTTCGCTACATCTGCCCGCACAGGGACAACTTAAGAGACCTCGGCCTTGTGAACCAGACCGCATTGAACTTTGCGATCTCCAATATCGCAAGCTCCGCTCATCCGGCGATAGGCGGGAAGTCTCCCATCGAGTACACCCGATTCATGAAACCGGAGCTATGGGAAAAGCTTCAGACTTTCGGAATCCAGGAGATTCCCAGAGATGACATCGATCTCACGAAGCACTGCCTGGAAAGGTTTAAAAAGAATCCAGGAGAAGGGAGTCAGGCATGAACGAAAAAGCCTTTTTTAATCTTGACAGCTCCGAACTGGAAGCAGATCTAGAGGACCGAATCCGGTTTCTGAACACGATTCTCAATCGGCATGGCGTCTGGTTCAATCTCCTGCACGACAAGGAAGGATATCGAAAGCTCCTGGTCATGGTGAATCCCGGAACGCTGAAGCGGCATGCAGGCAAGCGCAGGCAGGATATCTACCTGCCGGATACCTCCTCCAGGATCGGAAAACGCATCTGTACCGTCGATGATGTCCGGAAGATGGAGAGCACCGGTATGACCACTTCCGTCATCACGGATCTGATCCGGATCAGCCGATCCACCTATTTCAGAAGGAAGAAAGCAGCCGCTGACAAGCAGGGGTGGGAAGCCTTCTGAGATCAACGATTACCGTGTGTAGAGTATACACACACGGAGAAAGGAGGTCAGACGAGATGCTCCATGAAGAAACGGGTTAACATCTACATCTCCGAGGATACATCCAAACGCCTGAAGGCTTACGCGGAGGAAAAACACTCCAGCGTGAGCCAGATCATTACCGACTGGATCTGGCATGCAAGAGTCGGAAAACGGAAACCACAGAATTAAAACGGCACCGCAAAGCTGAGAAATCTGAACTACAGAAAACGCCTGCAGGGCCTTCACTACAAAGAAAAAATCCAGAGGCAGAAATCAATCTTCAGGAAACATCCTGTTCGTTGAATTCACCTCTGGTTTTTATACTCCGAAGTGAATATCTTCCATGAATTCAGGGCCTTTGTAAGACTCTGGTCCACGAAATCAGCCTCAATCCACCCCTTTACTGCCCTCATCGCAGGAGTAATTTCCACTGTCGCCGGAGAGTGCTTAAAAGTGGAAATCAACTTTTCACTTCAGCTGATTTTTGCCGCAGATCTGTAAAAAATCAGGAGAAAACGAAAACGGCAGACGGGAAAAGCGGGCCGTGATGCCGCCTGTGAGTGCCAAAAGTCCGGGCGCGGGCGGCCGAAAATTTGGCGAAATTCAGAGCTGAAGTGAAAAGTTGATTTCCACTTTTAAGCACTCTCCGGCGACAGTGGAAATTACACCTGCGATGAGGGCAGTAAAGGGGTGGATTGAGGCTGATTTCGTGGACCAGAGTCTTACAAAGGCCCTGAATTCATGGAAGATATTCACTTCGGAGTATAAAAACCAGAGGTGAATTCAACGAACAGGATGTTTCCTGAAGATTGATTTCTGCCTCTGGATTTTTTCTTTGTAGTGAAGGCCCTGCAGGCGTTTTCTGTAGTTCAGATTTCTCAGCTTTGCGGTGCCGTTTTAATTCTGTGGTTTCCGTTTTCCGACTCTTGCATGCCAGATCCAGTCGGTAATGATCTGGCTCACGCTGGAGTGTTTTTCCTCCGCGTAAGCCTTCAGGCGTTTGGATGTATCCTCGGAGATGTAGATGTTAACCCGTTTCTTCATGGAGCATCTCGTCTGACCTCCTTTCTCCGTGTGTGTATACTCTACACACGGTAATCGTTGATCTCAGAAGGCTTCCCACCCCTGCTTGTCAGCGGCTGCTTTCTTCCTTCTGAAATAGGTGGATCGGCTGATCCGGATCAGATCCGTGATGACGGAAGTGGTCATACCGGTGCTCTCCATCTTCCGGACATCATCGACGGTACAGATGCGTTTTCCGATCCTGGAGGAGGTATCCGGCAGGTAGATATCCTGCCTGCGCTTGCCTGCATGCCGCTTCAGCGTTCCGGGATTCACCATGACCAGGAGCTTTCGATATCCTTCCTTGTCGTGCAGGAGATTGAACCAGACGCCATGCCGATTGAGAATCGTGTTCAGAAACCGGATTCGGTCCTCTAGATCTGCTTCCAGTTCGGAGCTGTCAAGATTAAAAAAGGCTTTTTCGTTCATGCCTGACTCCCTTCTCCTGGATTCTTTTTAAACCTTTCCAGGCAGTGCTTCGTGAGATCGATGTCATCTCTGGGAATCTCCTGGATTCCGAAAGTCTGAAGCTTTTCCCATAGCTCCGGTTTCATGAATCGGGTGTACTCGATGGGAGACTTCCCGCCTATCGCCGGATGAGCGGAGCTTGCGATATTGGAGATCGCAAAGTTCAATGCGGTCTGGTTCACAAGGCCGAGGTCTCTTAAGTTGTCCCTGTGCGGGCAGATGTAGCGAAGCTCTTCGTGATTGACTTCCAGCGAACCTTTTTGTCCTGACTGCATGGGATCGCAGTAAAAAACGTGACACCGCTGACTGCCGTCTGCGCCGGTTTCCATTGCCCTGGCGAGGGTGAATTCATCGCCGCGGTCTGTCAGCAGTACTTCAAAGAGCTCTTTGAAGAGAGCATCACCAAGGACCTGATTCAGCAGGCTGACACCGTCCAGCATGTCCTGGGCGGTCTTGGTATCGTGATAAACAGCGACCATCAGGTAATAGTTGAGAAACTTGAAGGTCTGCATGAAAGGCCCGTGTGACACGTCGTTGTAGACGGTGTCCATTTCAACAACGGAAGCGTTTGGGAAGTTCTCTATGTACGCTTTGTAGTCCGCATAACTGCGGCCACGCAGATATGATCGTTCCTGCCGCTTCCGGTAGTTGTGCGCAAGCTTCCTGGGAATCTTTCTGGAGACCTTGCGGCGAAGGTCGATGTTGGCAATGCCGACGACACTGAAGACCTTTTCGTCGATGTAGTTGTAGAGGGTCTTCTCTGAGATGTTCAGCTCCGGATGATCCTGCAGAATCCGATAGGGAGAGTGACCTTTCTGAAGTGCAGGTTTAATGATGGCAGCCATCCGTTTTGCTTCCTCCTCCGTGAGGTTGGCCCCGGTCCTGGAATTAACAAGGAGCTCCCGGTATTCCATATCTGCCTTTGCAGCGGAGTAGTAGTACTTTGAAAAACGGCACCTTGCGTAATTCTCACAGCCATTGCAGGCACCCGGGGAGCGATCCCTCCTGCCGCAGGTGAACTGGACAAAGTCCGGACAGTCATCCGGGCATTCACGCCCCCAGCTGCAGCTCTTATAGGCCCCACACTCTCGCCTCAGCCGGCACTTGTACTTCAGGGTTCTGTGCAGCTTGATCTCTTTGCCGATGGTAGACTTGTCCCTGCCCAGAGCGGAAGCAATCGCTGCCTTGGAGGATCCGCTGCCGATCCCCTGCTCAATGAACCTCCGCTCGTCCAGTGAGAGTGCCTTATTCTTGTTCAAACCTGCCATGATCACGCCTCCTTGGGCATTTTTGCCCTTATGGGGCCAGTATGAATCGTCCGGAGGGGGAGGAGGTAGCGTTCATCTATGCTCCCAGGAAATCGGCTGAAACACGGACCTTTTCGGGGACGCTGACGAAGGAGGCCCAGCGCTTTTCCACGTCCCGGGAGAGGTTGGCAGGCCGGCTGCCGATCCACTTCCTGAGGAGGTGGAAGGCGTAATGCGTGCGGCGCAGAAGGAGCGTCCCGTAGAAGGTGAAGGTTTGGGAAGTGTGCGCGTAGACAAAACGGACCACCTGGATCACAACGGAGACATCCTCTGACTCGTACAGGACGGTGATCCTTCGTTTGGCGATGATGTGACGCCAGATGTGCTGCAAGGGGTGCTTCTCATTGTAGCTGCGCTGGAACTGACTGACCTCGGCATCGTAACGCTCTTGTGCTTCTTCCGTAGCTCTCTGGATAAAGTTCAATTGACTCTTGTCTGATGTACTCTTCATGGCTATCATTACAGGCAGACGGGTAGCAATACTCGCCTGCCTATAGTGGTGAGACGGAAGGTACTTTCTTGCAGGGATGTTGGCCTTCTGTCTCTTTTTTTAATTCGCAACGGGAAACAGTATAGTACAGTCAGGGAAAAGTAGGGCAGCTTTTAGTGGAGATAGTGTAAGACTTATATCAATGTAGAACCAAGTGAAAGATTAATATCCACTTCAGTGGAGTTTTGAATTACACTTCAGGGGCGAAATTCAGAGCTGAAGTGAAAAGTTGATTTCCACTTTTAAGCACTCTCCGGCGACAGTGGAAATTACACCTGCGATGAGGGCAGTAAAGGGGTGGATTGAGGCTGATTTCGTGGACCAGAGTCTTACAAAGGCCCTGAATTCATGGAAGATATTCACTTCGGAGTATAAAAACCAGAGGTGAATTCAACGAACAGGATGTTTCCTGAAGATTGATTTCTGCCTCTGGATTTTTTCTTTGTAGTGAAGGCCCTGCAGGCGTTTTCTGTAGTTCAGATTTCTCAGCTTTGCGGTGCCGTTTTAATTCTGTGGTTTCCGTTTTCCGACTCTTGCATGCCAGATCCAGTCGGTAATGATCTGGCTCACGCTGGAGTGTTTTTCCTCCGCGTAAGCCTTCAGGCGTTTGGATGTATCCTCGGAGATGTAGATGTTAACCCGTTTCTTCATGGAGCATCTCGTCTGACCTCCTTTCTCCGTGTGTGTATACTCTACACACGGTAATCGTTGATCTCAGAAGGCTTCCCACCCCTGCTTGTCAGCGGCTGCTTTCTTCCTTCTGAAATAGGTGGATCGGCTGATCCGGATCAGATCCGTGATGACGGAAGTGGTCATACCGGTGCTCTCCATCTTCCGGACATCATCGACGGTACAGATGCGTTTTCCGATCCTGGAGGAGGTATCCGGCAGGTAGATATCCTGCCTGCGCTTGCCTGCATGCCGCTTCAGCGTTCCGGGATTCACCATGACCAGGAGCTTTCGATATCCTTCCTTGTCGTGCAGGAGATTGAACCAGACGCCATGCCGATTGAGAATCGTGTTCAGAAACCGGATTCGGTCCTCTAGATCTGCTTCCAGTTCGGAGCTGTCAAGATTAAAAAAGGCTTTTTCGTTCATGCCTGACTCCCTTCTCCTGGATTCTTTTTAAACCTTTCCAGGCAGTGCTTCGTGAGATCGATGTCATCTCTGGGAATCTCCTGGATTCCGAAAGTCTGAAGCTTTTCCCATAGCTCCGGTTTCATGAATCGGGTGTACTCGATGGGAGACTTCCCGCCTATCGCCGGATGAGCGGAGCTTGCGATATTGGAGATCGCAAAGTTCAATGCGGTCTGGTTCACAAGGCCGAGGTCTCTTAAGTTGTCCCTGTGCGGGCAGATGTAGCGAAGCTCTTCGTGATTGACTTCCAGCGAACCTTTTTGTCCTGACTGCATGGGATCGCAGTAAAAAACGTGACACCGCTGACTGCCGTCTGCGCCGGTTTCCATTGCCCTGGCGAGGGTGAATTCATCGCCGCGGTCTGTCAGCAGTACTTCAAAGAGCTCTTTGAAGAGAGCATCACCAAGGACCTGATTCAGCAGGCTGACACCGTCCAGCATGTCCTGGGCGGTCTTGGTATCGTGATAAACAGCGACCATCAGGTAATAGTTGAGAAACTTGAAGGTCTGCATGAAAGGCCCGTGTGACACGTCGTTGTAGACGGTGTCCATTTCAACAACGGAAGCGTTTGGGAAGTTCTCTATGTACGCTTTGTAGTCCGCATAACTGCGGCCACGCAGATATGATCGTTCCTGCCGCTTCCGGTAGTTGTGCGCAAGCTTCCTGGGAATCTTTCTGGAGACCTTGCGGCGAAGGTCGATGTTGGCAATGCCGACGACACTGAAGACCTTTTCGTCGATGTAGTTGTAGAGGGTCTTCTCTGAGATGTTCAGCTCCGGATGATCCTGCAGAATCCGATAGGGAGAGTGACCTTTCTGAAGTGCAGGTTTAATGATGGCAGCCATCCGTTTTGCTTCCTCCTCCGTGAGGTTGGCCCCGGTCCTGGAATTAACAAGGAGCTCCCGGTATTCCATATCTGCCTTTGCAGCGGAGTAGTAGTACTTTGAAAAACGGCACCTTGCGTAATTCTCACAGCCATTGCAGGCACCCGGGGAGCGATCCCTCCTGCCGCAGGTGAACTGGACAAAGTCCGGACAGTCATCCGGGCATTCACGCCCCCAGCTGCAGCTCTTATAGGCCCCACACTCTCGCCTCAGCCGGCACTTGTACTTCAGGGTTCTGTGCAGCTTGATCTCTTTGCCGATGGTAGACTTGTCCCTGCCCAGAGCGGAAGCAATCGCTGCCTTGGAGGATCCGCTGCCGATCCCCTGCTCAATGAACCTCCGCTCGTCCAGTGAGAGTGCCTTATTCTTGTTCAAACCTGCCATGATCACGCCTCCTTGGGCATTTTTGCCCTTATGGGGCCAGTATGAATCGTCCGGAGGGGGAGGAGGTAGCGTTCATCTATGCTCCCAGGAAATCGGCTGAAACACGGACCTTTTCGGGGACGCTGACGAAGGAGGCCCAGCGCTTTTCCACGTCCCGGGAGAGGTTGGCAGGCCGGCTGCCGATCCACTTCCTGAGGAGGTGGAAGGCGTAATGCGTGCGGCGCAGAAGGAGCGTCCCGTAGAAGGTGAAGGTTTGGGAAGTGTGCGCGTAGACAAAACGGACCACCTGGATCACAACGGAGACATCCTCTGACTCGTACAGGACGGTGATCCTTCGTTTGGCGATGATGTGACGCCAGATGTGCTGCAAGGGGTGCTTCTCATTGTAGCTGCGCTGGAACTGACTGACCTCGGCATCGTAACGCTCTTGTGCTTCTTCCGTAGCTCTCTGGATAAAGTTCAATTGACTCTTGTCTGATGTACTCTTCATGGCTATCATTACAGGCAGACGGGTAGCAATACTCGCCTGCCTATAGTGGTGAGACGGAAGGTACTTTCTTGCAGGGATGTTGGCCTTCTGTCTCTTTTTTTAATTCGCAACGGGAAACAGTATAGTACAGTCAGGGAAAAGTAGGGCAGCTTTTAGTGGAGATAGTGTAAGACTTATATCAATGTAGAACCAAGTGAAAGATTAATATCCACTTCAGTGGAGTTTTGAATTACACTTCAGGGCTTTCGATATCCTTCCTTGTCGTGCAGGAGATTGAACCAGACGCCATGCCGATTGAGAATCGTGTTCAGAAACCGGATTCGGTCCTCTAGATCTGCTTCCAGTTCGGAGCTGTCAAGATTAAAAAAGGCTTTTTCGTTCATGCCTGACTCCCTTCTCCTGGATTCTTTTTAAACCTTTCCAGGCAGTGCTTCGTGAGATCGATGTCATCTCTGGGAATCTCCTGGATTCCGAAAGTCTGAAGCTTTTCCCATAGCTCCGGTTTCATGAATCGGGTGTACTCGATGGGAGACTTCCCGCCTATCGCCGGATGAGCGGAGCTTGCGATATTGGAGATCGCAAAGTTCAATGCGGTCTGGTTCACAAGGCCGAGGTCTCTTAAGTTGTCCCTGTGCGGGCAGATGTAGCGAAGCTCTTCGTGATTGACTTCCAGCGAACCTTTTTGTCCTGACTGCATGGGATCGCAGTAAAAAACGTGACACCGCTGACTGCCGTCTGCGCCGGTTTCCATTGCCCTGGCGAGGGTGAATTCATCGCCGCGGTCTGTCAGCAGTACTTCAAAGAGCTCTTTGAAGAGAGCATCACCAAGGACCTGATTCAGCAGGCTGACACCGTCCAGCATGTCCTGGGCGGTCTTGGTATCGTGATAAACAGCGACCATCAGGTAATAGTTGAGAAACTTGAAGGTCTGCATGAAAGGCCCGTGTGACACGTCGTTGTAGACGGTGTCCATTTCAACAACGGAAGCGTTTGGGAAGTTCTCTATGTACGCTTTGTAGTCCGCATAACTGCGGCCACGCAGATATGATCGTTCCTGCCGCTTCCGGTAGTTGTGCGCAAGCTTCCTGGGAATCTTTCTGGAGACCTTGCGGCGAAGGTCGATGTTGGCAATGCCGACGACACTGAAGACCTTTTCGTCGATGTAGTTGTAGAGGGTCTTCTCTGAGATGTTCAGCTCCGGATGATCCTGCAGAATCCGATAGGGAGAGTGACCTTTCTGAAGTGCAGGTTTAATGATGGCAGCCATCCGTTTTGCTTCCTCCTCCGTGAGGTTGGCCCCGGTCCTGGAATTAACAAGGAGCTCCCGGTATTCCATATCTGCCTTTGCAGCGGAGTAGTAGTACTTTGAAAAACGGCACCTTGCGTAATTCTCACAGCCATTGCAGGCACCCGGGGAGCGATCCCTCCTGCCGCAGGTGAACTGGACAAAGTCCGGACAGTCATCCGGGCATTCACGCCCCCAGCTGCAGCTCTTATAGGCCCCACACTCTCGCCTCAGCCGGCACTTGTACTTCAGGGTTCTGTGCAGCTTGATCTCTTTGCCGATGGTAGACTTGTCCCTGCCCAGAGCGGAAGCAATCGCTGCCTTGGAGGATCCGCTGCCGATCCCCTGCTCAATGAACCTCCGCTCGTCCAGTGAGAGTGCCTTATTCTTGTTCAAACCTGCCATGATCACGCCTCCTTGGGCATTTTTGCCCTTATGGGGCCAGTATGAATCGTCCGGAGGGGGAGGAGGTAGCGTTCATCTATGCTCCCAGGAAATCGGCTGAAACACGGACCTTTTCGGGGACGCTGACGAAGGAGGCCCAGCGCTTTTCCACGTCCCGGGAGAGGTTGGCAGGCCGGCTGCCGATCCACTTCCTGAGGAGGTGGAAGGCGTAATGCGTGCGGCGCAGAAGGAGCGTCCCGTAGAAGGTGAAGGTTTGGGAAGTGTGCGCGTAGACAAAACGGACCACCTGGATCACAACGGAGACATCCTCTGACTCGTACAGGACGGTGATCCTTCGTTTGGCGATGATGTGACGCCAGATGTGCTGCAAGGGGTGCTTCTCATTGTAGCTGCGCTGGAACTGACTGACCTCGGCATCGTAACGCTCTTGTGCTTCTTCCGTAGCTCTCTGGATAAAGTTCAATTGACTCTTGTCTGATGTACTCTTCATGGCTATCATTACAGGCAGACGGGTAGCAATACTCGCCTGCCTATAGTGGTGAGACGGAAGGTACTTTCTTGCAGGGATGTTGGCCTTCTGTCTCTTTTTTTAATTCGCAACGGGAAACAGTATAGTACAGTCAGGGAAAAGTAGGGCAGCTTTTAGTGGAGATAGTGTAAGACTTATATCAATGTAGAACCAAGTGAAAGATTAATATCCACTTCAGTGGAGTTTTGAATTACACTTCAGGGGCGAAATTCAGACTATAAAAATTTCTTGCAATTCGGAAGTCCGGATGGTATGATTCTCATGTTGTTGACCCCGAGTAATAAAGCGTAAGGAGGTGTGATCCATGGCAAAGTGTGAAATTTGCGGCAAGGGCGCTCATTTCGGAAATAACGTCAGCCACTCTCACAGAAGATCCAACCGGATTTGGAATTCCAACGTCCAGAAGGTCTCTGTCAAAGTGAATGGCCAGACCAAGAAGATGAATGTCTGCACGAAATGCCTTCGCGCCGGCAAGGTAGAGCACGCATAATTCGGAAGATGCGTTCTCTGCTTACTCAGGATAATAGATGAACTGTCCCGGAGAAATCGGAAGCTCCTGGGACAGTTTTTTGTTGTCTGTCTCCAGACAGGTATCAAACAGCCGCCATGCCGGTTTCCCGGTATGGCGGCTGTTTTTCAGGCGTCCTTGGGGTCCGTCCCGTCCGGGAAGGCACCCTCCACGGCGTCGTCATCGTCCATCATATCCTTCTCGTTCTTCTTTGCGGTCACCTTGTCCACCACCTCGGGGATCAGGTCGATCAGCCGAGAGAGGCTGTTCTGGTCCTTGATGGAGACCACCTTGGTGTTGCCGCCCTTGATCACCAGGACCGCGGTGGGGGACATCTTGGCGGAGAAGCCGCCGGCCCCCAGATCCCGCTTGTCCGCGCTGTTGGAGCCCGCGCCAGCTCCCACGGTCACGTCCGATAGGGGGATGAGAATCGTGTCCCCCACGCGCACCGCGCTCCCCACCACCGTCTTGCTGGTGAGAATGCCCTCTGCCCCGCTCATCAGGGAGCTCATGATCTTTTCAAAGCTGTTCGTATCTGCCATGACTGCTTTCCTTTGCTTTCCTTCTTCGCTGTTTATGCCGCCTGCTGCCTGCGCTTCTTCTCGTGATGCTTGATCCTTCCGACAAGCCGCCGGATGTCCCGATCCGTCAGGATCCGAAGGGCCGCGGCAAGGACCACCACCAGGGGAATTCTCCCCTTTGCCTCCAATTTCAGATCCGCCCGCCACAGGGTAAAGTCCGGGGTGAGAAGGACATGCCCGCAGGTGAGGGGATACAGAAGGGACGTGACGGCCAAGAGCTCTCCCGTCGCCGCCGGGTCCCCGAGGCCTGCCGTCCCCACAAGGGACCAGCGCTTTGGAACAAGGTGCTTTCCGAGCTTTCCCACCGCCCGCAGCGCCTTTTCCAGGGCGGTGGCGGTGTCCGGGTCATCCAGAAGGCGCAGGTAAAACCCGATGTTTCGAAGGACCCGGTCCGCCTTTTTCTCCCACGCCTCGATCTTATCCTGCGCGGCATCCGGCAGGCCCTCCAGGGTCTCCAGAAATTTTTCGAGCTTTTGGCGGCGGGCGGTTTTCTTTGCGCTCCCCTTCTTTTTCCCGCTCCCGTCCTTCTTCTCTTTTTCTTTTTTCTTTTTTTCTTCCAGGTCCCGGTCCAGCTGCCGCTGGGCCTCGTTGTCCGGTGCCTCGTCCGTCTCCTTTTTGTCCCGCTTTCCCCGGATCTTCTCGGAGAGATTGATCCGGACGGGCCCGATCCGAAGGACAAAGTCCGTCGCGTCGGGATAGGCGATGAAACCGCGGACAAGCGGCCCCAGAAACGAGATGCGAACGCTCCCGGAGAGGCCTTCCCGCACCCTGTCAAAGGAGAACGCCTCTCCTCCCTCCGGGTCCCGGAGCGCGCCCCGGATCTCATAGGAGAAGGGCACAAACAAAAGAAGCGCCAGAAGGATCAGGATCACGACAAGCAGGATCAGAAGGCCCCGCCCGATGACAAAGAGCACGCTCATGGCGACTCCTTTCCCGCATCCACGATCCGGACGGTGGGAAGAGGCCTTGGCTTTTGCGGCGCCCTTCCGCCCTGTTCCTCCGGAAACAGGAACGCCTTCAGATCCGTACCACCGGTCGCGGCAATGCAGTCCCTTGTGATCCTCGCGATCAGCTCAATCGCCTCGGCCCGCCCCTCCGCAAGACCCACCACGAACAGGTCCCGCTTTTTGTACCAGGGCTGGTGCAGCATCATGCAGTGAAAAAACTCCAGCTGATTGGCACCGGGCTCCGACTGTTTCCCGCCGCAGGGCGTGATGACCCACAGCGCCAGGTTCCCCGCGTTGTGGGAGAGGCGCCACTTCAGCCCCCGCAGATGGCGCAGGTTCGGGCTGGTATACAGATTTTTATAATAGGTAATTTTCATATCCCTCCGCCTGCATCGGAATCATTTTACCCCCGGAAGGCCAAAAGAGAAAGAGAGACCGCCCGTTTCTGGGCGATCTCTCCCGCTTTGGGTGTGTCATCCTTTAAATTGATCAATTAATGGTTTCCCCAATATTGGTACCCCTAACTTCTTGAAAAAATATAGGCTCGTAGGCCTCTCGGCTTACTTCCAATGCTGAGCACAGTTACTGTGAAAGTTGCTTGCATTGCTCATCGATGTCTGTTTCGCTCAGCCCAAAGCATCCCAAAATGCTGTTTTGCTTTCGGGTGAGCTTGTACCGTCGTTTGTATGTATGGCCTGGCAGTTCCCGGTCAGCCTTGATTGCCTCCAGTTGGTCTACCATGGACTCTGTTGTGTAGCTCTTTCTGTCTGTTGCACGAAGCTTATCTGTGAGGTTGAACAACAGCGCGTGCATGATGGACGCAGTGAACCAGACCAGCCCCTTGCCATGAATCGCCTCTTCAGTTGTGACGCCGATCTTGTCCATCCCGAGATGACTCTTCAGAGCCTCGAACGCTTTCTCTACGCAGTCGCGTTTGTGGTACCGTATCTCAGCTTCCTGTGCAGTCATCTCATCACGCGACAGCATCACGATGATGCCAGCCTTCATGATCTCACGGTTGATTGCGGCTTCGTCATCTTCATATCCGGTGATTAGGACGGTTGGTTTCTCAACCTCCTTGGTTCCTTCACCGCGGCCGCGCTTTTTCTGTATAACAACCCTGGGCTTACCGGGAGCTGTCTTCAGCCTGAAGTAAGCAGGAAACCTGTTCTCGAGTTCCTTCGGATCTGTTCCGGTGCCCTGAGACTGGATGAATTGCTCCAGTTCAGCACGTTTGCATTCAATCGCTGCCATCGCTGCCTTGCGCTTTTTGCTATAGTAACTGGCACTCCAGTATAAGTGGGCATAGCACAGAGGACCATCCTCGTACATCTGGCGCGGCACCGTGATACCGTACCGCTCATCATCGTCAGCCGTTACAATGACGTTCTTATAGGAACGGATTGTGTCAATGTACGAATCGGCAAGATCCTGAAAAAGGCGCAGATCCGACCTGAGCATCATCAGATAGCTGATGCCTGCCTGATCCATCTTCTTCAGATTGGCGACGGAAATGTAGCCCCGGTCGCAGATGAGACACAGCGTCACATCAATCTGGGTGAGCTTCTTTGTATCATCAATGAACCGGATCATCTCCCCGGCCTGTACGATGTCGGTTACCGATCCCGGAGAATGGAGATATGTCAGTGGCAGTCCATCTTCCTGCCGGATGACATAATCGGTGTTTACCTGACCCAGTGTAGGGTCATCCTTGGCATGTCCCCGCTGTACGATGGCAACACCCTCGGCCTGCGAGTTGACATTCGTAGAGTCATAGCAGAGGTAGACATATCCGGTGCCGATGTTCCTGGAAAGCCATAGTCTGCGGAACATTTTGATCTTCGGAATTGTCAGATGCTCTTTCAGGAACGTACCGATATAGCTGTCACTGCGTATGTCCCCCGAAAAGTGGGCATGTTCACGTGCCCATGCGGGGAAATGCTGCATGACGGCGGATTCCCTTGAGACCATATAAGCAGCAAGATCGAGCACAAGAGCAGCATCTGTTGAGCCGAAAGCTGTTGTGAGATCCTCGGCGAGTCCGGAACTTTCACTGAATTCGCGGACAACAGCAAGCAGCCCAACAGCAATACTGTCGGCGATATCCGGAGGATCAGGAAGTTCTTCAAGCTGATGATTGGAACGATACTTATCGTTTGCATAGAACATGCGGCATTTTTTGTCCTCTGGTTTTTCCAGGACGCCAATACACTCGCCGGTGTGAGTGGTGTAACCTTTACCGTCGGATTTTCGCTCTGAAGCACTGATGTACTTCGAGCTGGTGTTCACGTAAACATACCCTTTGCCGACAATGTACGCACCTGTGGGCAGCGGAAACAGGTTACCTGGTACCTTCTTAATCCTGGCCATAGAGGTTCCTCCTTAGAGCCTATATTATGGGCTCGTATTGAGGATGTCAACCTGACATTTTCATCTGGTCAGAATGCCGCATATTCAGTTATCACCAAAACCTCAGGAATGCCCAATTTACGGCGTTTCCAAGGGATCTGATTCAGTCGGCTATTGCTGTTTGCTCGCCCTATTCGACGGTTTGCCAGAGGGGAGAGCCTATATTATTGCAATAAGTTAGGGTGGTACTATAAGGCGCTGATCAACCCGTGGACACATTCTTCCGCGGCCTGCCACGTTTCCTTTTCGGCGGCTCCGGGACTGGCTTCGATAGGCCAAGTGCTTCCATGAGCTGAAAGCTGTTCTTCAATGTGTGAATCCAGTATCCATCATCCGAAGACGGCTCGGCAGGTCCATTTACCTTTCGCCATGCCTCAGACAGATCCTCCATCATGTCACCATAGTTTTCGTCTTCCAGAACTTTTGCGTCCCTGGCTTTGTTCAGAATCCTGCATGTCACTATCGTGGCAATGAAGTTGATGAACTCGGAGCCGATCACGGAGAAATCGTTCTGTACATTGGTGTGATCAAGGCACTCGTCATTCTTATACCGATCGAAGACCAGTTCCAGCAGCCATCGATCGCTATAGCTTCGATAGGCGGTAAGCGGAGACATATCCTCATCAGACTCAAAGACAATCGTTCCAAAGGAGTCTTTCTTCTTAAAATACTTATCCGCATCAAAGTCTTTTTGCAGGGCGTGTTCCACAAAACTGTGCTCCTCGCGGGATGCTGTGGAAATTTTCCGGAAGGAATACAGCCAGGTTCCATTCTTTATGGTGCGTTTGCTGTACAGGATATCCTCGCCAGCACCTTCCAGAACTCCATCAAAACGGAGAGCGTCATTGTCCGCAATCCGTTTGTCGTTTCTCTTAAGGGGCGTCAGGTAGTGGAGACCTGGTCGGTCTGCAAGATCTCTGCGGATTGTTTTTACCGGGAAGCCCTTATCATCGACAATGAGTCCCTTCTGGATATCATTGTCCACGATGAAACTCCTGTAAGAGGCTGCATCAATGCTGTTTCCAGGGAACACCTCCGCGCAGACAGGCTCCATCTTATCGATATCGTAGGCGTAGAGGACAGAGACATCCCTGGTTCCTTTTACTCTCCCTTTGTATGAAAACTTGGAGAGATCATTGACCTCACTGTTATCCTGTTTGAGCATTCCATCGATCGCGACATGATGTTCCACTGCTACCTTGCTCAGGCACTTATTGTAGTAGCTGCGTCGTTTGCTTCCATCCTGGCCGATCCGTTGAAGGAGATCACAGACCTTGTTTTTCGACAGAGAGCAGTCTGGATAAAAGACCCGGGTAAAGGTCCGATCATAGTGCGTCTGCATCCGATTGCAGGTGATGTTCGGCCGGATCACTTTCAGGCATGCGATGGCGATGATGTCGTATGCGTCCTTTGCCGGATAAACCTCCAGCAGGCTCTGGAGCAGGTCACCACTGACAGAATGAAAGAGAGCGGCTGAACCGTAAGAGAGCATGTCAGGGCCTGCTTCCGCAGTCTTGTCAACGATAGGAACGTACTGCCCGTTGATGATGTGTCCGATGACTCTGCCGTTTCGCGGCATCGGATTGCCACCATGATATCGGGCGCCATTCCGACTGCGTACAGCATAGCGGTACATGCCGTCGCTGCCGCTGTCTTCAACGATGGTATTAACAGGTCTTGTGACCTTGCGAATCTCCTCTGGAACAGCCATAACAGCCTCCTTATTTATAGTACTATTATACTTTATTTAGTACTATAATTGAAGGCTCAAGAGGAGCAATTTGAAATATATTTGAAGGCAAAACGAGCGATAATCGCAAAAATGAACCTGTTTCAAGGCATCCCGCATCATGTTTTGCTCGAAAATCCGATCTTCGTACCTGTCAGCATGGCGTTTGAACCCAGTTTTATAGTACGAAGGCTTGGGAAACTGTTAATCAATTCACGAGTCCTTTTTCAGCCCATGAATGATGTAGTTCCATTTGTTAGATGTCCCGATATTGATCCATTCAATATCAACTTTATCGTACTCTTCCTCAGAAGCCTTCAGACCTGTTTTATAGTCATTGTAATCAGGCTGACAGGTTACCTTCAGACCAGTTGTTGTAGTTGTTGATCCGATCAACTGAACTACAGTTTCAACACTGATTAGCGGTTTACCTGCCCAACTTTTTGATATCTCAGAGAAAAGGCGATGCTCCACCTTGTTCCACTTTGATGTTCCCGGCGGGAAATGAGAGATCTGAATCGGAATCCCGATTTCCTCAACCAGCTTTGCCAGTTCCGTCTTGAACATTTGCACACGGCTGGAATTGCTTCCGCCTCCATCACACGTGATATAAATCATGGTCGCGTCAGGAAACGTGTTCTTGCCAACGGTGTACCACCAGGCACGTATACTGGCGACTGCGAACTGGGAGGTGTCATGTGTGGTTCCAAGATTTACAAACCCGGTATTATTGTTGACGACGTAAACACCATATGGTGCAACCTGACCAAGTTCCTTATCCAGAAAATCGTGGTCAAGCACCGCTCGAGGATCTTTGCTATGTCTGTACTCCTTGCCTTTGTTGGCATAGTCTCCTATGTTTTCCTTCTTTTTGCAATCGATGGAAATCATGGGATTCCCTGCAGCTAAAACCTCTTTACCCGTTGCATTGATGAATTCAAACTGCACATTTCTGTCTGGATGTTCCTTACCGACCTGCTTCAGCTTCTTGTTCTGTTGTTTGCTCCAACCGAGTGCCTTCAGCATTCGGTTGACGACATTTCTCCCAACTGAATAGCCCTTCTCAGCGAGCATAGCTGAGAGCTTGCGATCACTCAGGTTTGTATAAAGCAGCACGGATTCCGGATTACCATAGGTGTAGTCGTCAAGGATCTCCATCAATGCCGGAATCAGTTCCGGATTTTTCGCAGCTTCACTTTTTCTGCCACCACCCGCGCGGCGCTGTCTGCTTTCAAGTGAAGAAAGGCTGACGGAGCCATCATAAAGCCCGACAATCTGCTCTGGAGTTGCTTCCAGCAACATTTCAGAATCCTTATAGGTATCCGTAGTGCCAGAGTCTTCTGCTTCGTCACTTTTGGTTTCTGTCTCTGTGGAAGTAGAAGTCTCGCCGGCAGCATCAGCGATAATGAGCTTGAACTCTTCGTCGGACTTGCGCACGGTATTACGTGCCACACCGCATTTTTCACTGATCGCAGACTTGCCGCCATAACCCAGTGCATCAGAAAGAGCTCCTATAATCAGCCGTCTCTGGTGCTCATTGACATAGGGCAAAATGACGGAAATATTGGATAAAATATGATCAACGTGGTCGCTATCATATATTGGTGAAGCCATGAATCGACTGCCTCCGATCCGAGATATAAGGCTAGGCGTTAGTAAGAAAACGGGTTGATAAGCAATAAGTGCATCTTGTAGTCATCAAATTGCAAGCAGATTGAGCTCCTTAACATCTCCATAATGGTGTACCTTCTTGGGATTCCTGGATGCAAAGAGAGTTTCCGCAAGTTCCCCAATCGTTGTCCTCTGCCTGTACGCTGCCCTGAATACGAGGTTGTAACGGTTCAAATACTTGGTGGCGACACCGCGATATTCGGTATATCGGCGCTTGATAAAAGAGTGAAGGTTGTTCACAGTGTTCAGATTGAAGAAACCTGCCGACTCCTTCTTCACATTCATGACCGTGATTCCCAGGATCTTGCCCAGCCTCGGATACACATTCATGCCGTCCGTCAGGAAAAGTGTGCCCTTCTGGACATGACCAGTATAGATATCAACAACATTTGCACTGGAAGGCCTTGCCCGGTTCTCGGATTTCACGATCAGATCGCCAGTCTTGCGCTGTACTGCGGTGCAGATACAGATCTGCTCGTCTGAAAGGCCGCGTTTGGATGCGGGAGTGCCACGCTTGCGGGGCTTTCGACTGGCATCAGGGCCAAATTTCGTACCTTTTTTGGACTCCGGAACGTAGGTTTCATCCGCTTCCACGACATCTTCCACCGTGGCTGGCTGCTCCACCTGCATGTCCTCGAGAGCAAGCATGATCTTATGCCGCATGAAGAACAGACTGCTATGGCTGATCTTGCATCCATGGCTGGCAAGTGACTTGACCGTCTTATCCAGAGAGGTCCCCCTGAGCGTCTCTTCCAGAACCTTGGTCCAGATCTCAGTACCAAAGTGTGAGCCTGAGAGCAAAGTGTTGCTCGTTGTAACAAATGACGTTCCACATTGCCTGCAGATGTATGCCTGTTTTCCATGTTTGTGTCCATTCCTAACAACATGAGCATTGGAATGGCAGATCGGACAATCCAAACGGGGAGCAATCATCTTCTTCGGAGAAGAGGTTGCACTCTCATGGGAGAAGCCCTCCATGAGCTTGTTAACAAGAAGAATCAGGTCGTCCCTGGAAAGATCTCTGGCTTCGGTCAGTATGCGCTCAATGCAGCTCATAGTCTTGCCCTCCTGGCAAGACTATTGTAGTTCAAGTTAGAGAAGGCCGTTGTACAGCAGAATGTACAAAACGGCATATTTTATACTTCTGCTAAAATGCTTTGGAGCTTATCAACCCGTTTTCTTACTAACGCCTAAGGCTATTATAGCAGTCGATTTATTACGTGCCAACTGATTAATTTATTATGTGTCAATTCCTTTGTTCTTCTTCCCGTCACTGGGTGGGCAGCGCCTCCGCCTGGGCGGCGGCTGCCGCATCCTGTGCCGTGCCGTCACCGGCTGCCGGCGCCTGGTTCGGATCCGTCACCGCCGGCGCCTGGTTTGTGGTCTGCGTCTGGGTCTGATCCGTGGCGGCCGGCGTCTGGGAGGCATCGGCCGCACTGCTTGCTGCCGCTGCCGCGTCGGTGGTTGTGCTGCTTGCCGCTGCTGCCGCATCGGTGGTCGTGCTGCTTGCTGCCGCGGCCGCATCGGTGGTCGTACTGCTTGCCGCCGCTGCCGCTTCCGCCGCCTGTACCGCCGCTGCCTCATCGGCAGGCGTATCCGGCACGCCATCGCCGTCGGTGTCGACCCAATTCGACGTGTCTGCAGTGGAGGCCGCCTCCGCATCGGAGGACGCCGCACTGGAGGCCTCATCCGACGTCACAATCGCCGGTGCCTGGCCGTTGATGGCCTGGGTATCCGGGATGCCGTCGCCGTCGGTGTCATATACATCTGCCACGCCATCTCCGTCGATGTCGACCGCATCGAGCACGCCGTCCCCGTTGGTGTCCATGTTCAGGGAGATCGTGTTGGAGGAGCTCAGATCCTCGTCGTCCGAAGTGGAGGCCGGCGCGATCGTGTTGTCCGTGGTGTACCAGGTGACCTGCTGGTCCGCGGTGGAGCCGGTGTAGCCGAAGTACTCGTCCAGCACATCCCGTGCGATCGGGACGGCTGCGGTGCCGCCGGTGCCGCCGCCCTCGACGATGACCGTGATGGCGACCTGGGGATCGTTATAGGGGGCAAAGCCCGTGAACCACGCGTGGGAGGTGGTCTCGTTGCTCAAGAACTCCGCAGAACCGGTCTTGCCGGCAGCATCGTAGCTGCGCTCCCGGATCTTGGTGCCGGTGCCGTACTCGACGACCGCCCGCATCATCTCCCGCATCTTGGAGGCAACATCCTCGGTCATGATGGTGCGGTAGGCCGTGGGCTGTGTCTGGGTCAGGACCCGGCCGTCCGGGTTCTGGGTGGTCTTGGCGGTGCGGATGCTGTCGACCACGTAGGGTGTGTACACCGTGCCGCCGTTGGCGATGGCCGCGGTGATCATGTTCAGATGGAGCGGGGTCATCAGAGTCTGGCCCTGTCCGATGGCCAGCTGCATGACCTCCTTGGTGGAGGTGCCGGAGTCGAGCACGTAGGAGCTCTGGTTGGAGGGCAGCGCAAACGGCAGGTCCTCTCCAAACATGCAGTTGTTGAGCAGATCGATGAAGTCGGTCCGGTTCAGCTCATTCACCACGATGTTGGCGAAGGAGGAGTTGCAGGACTCGGCGAAGGATCCCGCAAAGTCCAGGGTGCCGTGCACCTCGTAGTGGTAGTCGGTGATGGTCTCCCCGTCGATCGTGATGTAGCCCTGGCAGGGGAAGGTGTAGCTCTCCGACCCGGACATGTTCTGATCCATGAAGGCGATGGAGTCAAAGATCTTGAAGGTGGAGCCCGGGGCGTAGAGGCCCTGGCTCACGCGGTTCACCAGCGTACCGCTGGTGGAGTCCGACAGCAGGGAGTCCCAGTTGTCGACGATGGTGTTGGGATCGAAATCGGGCTTGGAGACCATGCACAGGATGGCGCCGGTCTTCACATCTGAGACGATGACTGCGCCCTTGTTGTCCCCCAGGGCATCGGAGGCCGCCTGCTGCAGGGCCACGTTCAGGGTCGTGTACACGTCGTCGGAGGGGTACTTCTCCCCGGCGCTGTCGTAGGATGCCTTCTCCGCCAGGGTCAGATCCGAGTGGACCAGCTGGTAGTTGTAGGCGAGCTCAATGCCGCTTCCGCCCTCGGCCGCATAGCCCACCACATGGGAGAACAGGTTGTTGTAGGGGTACTCCCGGGTGGCCGCGTCGTCGGAGAGCTGGGCTGCCGCCTCCTCGGAGTCACCCTCGGAGCTCGACTCGGTGGCGGTGGAGGTGTCCGTGGAGGACTCGGTCGATGCGGTGTCCACCTTGGTGTCCGTGCTCAGGGCAAGCTCCGTGGTGCCGTCGTCGGCGTAGATCTTGCCTCTTGTGTTCTTGGCAAGCAGGGCTGCCTCACGGCCGTTGTAGTCGTTCTCAAAGAGCGTCTCCTCCTGGGTTGCCGAGTAGACGCAGGTGTAAATGATCAGAGAGATGAAAAGTGCGAGCACCACCGTGCCGGTGAGGAAGACGTCCCGATGGACTTTCTTCTTCTCCCGCTGCATGCTGCTCTTTTTCCGGGAGCGGGGCGAAGTGCCGCGCGCGGGAAGGTTCGACTTCCTCGAGGGATATGAATTTCTCCCTCTCCCCTCCTCATCTTGATATGCTGACATATGGTTTACTGTCCTCTCTTAGCGCTGGTTACTGATACCGTCTGCTGCCGCTGGTGTAATTTCTCGCATTGCCGGGATTCTGATAGCGGCTCTGGGGGTAGCGGTAGCCCCCCTGCCCCACGGGCGGGGTGCTCCGATAGGCTGCCTGCTGGTAGCGCTGCTGCTGCCTTCGGTACTCGTCGATCTTCTCGCTGCGCAGGATGTACATGATCTCCACCAGCGTGAACATGATCATCGTGGTCAGGATCGAGCTGCCGCCGTAACTGATCAGCGGAAGCGTCACACCGGTCAGCGGGATGAACTTCGTCTGTCCGCCGATCGTCAGGAAGGCCTGGAAGCCGTAGGCCACCGCGATGCCGTAGGAAAGCAGCTGATAGAACTTGTCCGCAAAGCCCATGGCGAGCTTGAGCATGACAAAGAAGCAGTTCAGGGAGATCAGGATGATGCAGACGCCGATGATCAGGCCGTACTCCTCACAGCAGGAGGCAAAGATGAAGTCGGTGGTGGCAAAGGGGATCTTGTCCGGTGTGCCCTGCCCGAGGCCGGAACCGAAGGCGCCGCCGGCGCCGATGGCAAACAGGGCCTGGGTGATCTGGTAGCCGATGGAGTCGATGTAGCTCCAGGGATCGAGGAATGCCGCCACACGCAGCTGCACGTGGGAGAAAAAGTGGTAGAGCACCACAGAGCCCACGGCCAGCATGCCCGTGCCGCCCAAAAGGAACAGAATGCTGTCGGTTGCGAGGTAGAGCATAAAGAAGAAGACCACGTAGTAGATCAGGCCGGATCCCAGATCATTGGAGCCCACCAGCACCAGCACATGGGCGCCGGCAAAGACCGCGACGATCAGGATGTCCTTTAAGGTCTTCACATCCTTTAAGGTACAGGCGAGGAAAAGCATGTAGAGGATCTTCACAAACTCCGAGGGCTGGAAGGTCAGGCCGCCGATGGTCCAGGTGATGTTGGCGCCCAGGGTGGAGGAGCCAAGGAGCATGACCACCGACAGGATCACGATGCCCGCAAGTCCCCAGTAGAACTTGGGGAGCTTTAAGAGGTGGAAGTACTTCCGAAACAGGGGCAGGATGATCGCCAGGGCAAGGCCGCCGACGGCGATGACGAACTGCCGCCAGGCGCTCGAGAAGGACAGGCGCGAGATGATGACCAGTCCAATCGAGAGCAGAAAGCACATGTTGTTGAAGAGGGGAAGATAGGCCTTCCGGTATAGGTTGCGAAACAGTGCCGTCGCGATGAAGAACGTCACCAGCTGCACGATCGAGAAAAAGATGTAGGTCGGATCGTTCATCGCCACCGAGAGCGTTACGTAGGCGATCAGCTGGAAGATCAGCATCAGCACGGACTGCATGTAGGCGAGTACGCCGTGGACATTTTTTTTGCGGCTGATCAGGAGAATGTAGGAGAGAATCGTGTATCCCACCACCACTGCGGTCAGGGCATATTTCGTTAGAGCCAGGATATATGTTCGCATAGATCAGAGCGCGCCTTTTCTGAAGTGGCCTGTTGTGAATGCCCCGTCCCGCAGCGCGCATTGGTTTGCGGTTCCGGAGCTTTGCGCATCGGCAGCAGGTCCCAGAAAGAGGGAGAGAACCCCCTCCGTCATTGTTTGGTCTTCGGTCGTAAAGGAAAGAAGCAGGGCGCCGGCATCCTGCACCGCCGGGTCATCGAGGTGGCGGTGGAGCGAGAGCGGCACGCTGTTGTAGAGGATGTTGTGACAGTGCCGGCACACGGTGCGCACGGGGAACCGGACCCCCTTGCGGTCCTCCAGAAACCAGATTCCGTCCTCTTTTCCGGTGCAGCGCCCGCAGGTCTTCTTCACACAGCCGGCGGTCACCATCATCGGGACGCGGCCGTACACCGGGAGGACCTTCCGCGACATCCGCCCGCGGTAGGTTTCTGCCAGCTCTCTGCCGGAGAGTTCCAGGGGCAGTACCTCGAGACTGGTGTAGGTTTCCAGAAGATCTGCCGCCGTCCGGTTCCAGGCATACAGGCAGGAATCACCCATAACCAAGCCATCATAACCTGTTTCGTCAAGAAATTCAATTTCCCCGAGAGTCCTGGCCAGGAATCCGGAACATTTTCCTGTGAATTTTTTATAAAATTCCCGCAGCCAGGCTGCATCGCTCTGCCGGTAAATCTGGGGCAGGGCAAGGATCCAGTCCGGCTCCACCTGGCATCTCCCGTCCTCTGCCGCCTCCAGAAGGGGGCCGTCCAGGATCAGGGTGCAGGCAGGGCTCAGGTAGGGCTTTGCCGCCAGGAGCTGCTCTTTTGTGCTGACCAGGAGGTAGGTATGCTGCGCGGAAAAGGCAGGAGCCTCTTTCTTATTGCGGACGGGAAGCGGCAGGCTCTTTTCCCGGGCGGGTCTAGTCTTTTCAAAGAGCTC
Source organism: Lachnospiraceae bacterium (assembly GCA_022483465.1). Taxonomy (GTDB): domain Bacteria; phylum Bacillota; class Clostridia; order Lachnospirales; family Lachnospiraceae; genus CAG-791. Next base: position 600,124 of record JAKVNF010000002.1, read on the forward strand.
CTTCGAGAGAGCCTCCACCGCATCCCTTCGAAGCTCCTTGAGCGCGCCCACTGGGAAGAAGGCGGTGCCGTCCGTTGTCACGGACAGGTCTTGCAGGACAAAGTCCGAGTCCCCGGTCTGCCCGAGCTTCTCCCGAATGTTTTCCTCCGTGAGGGGGCGGCTCTTTGCGGGGGAGACCTCCTGGGCGCTCGTTGTGGTCACCGTCGTCTCCCCAAACGTCAGGGAGAGCGAGGCCCTTTTCCCGGGAAGAACCACCGCCCGGCCCGTCACCGGAATCCGGGGCTTCTCGTCAAGATAAGCTTTCCGGATCTTTTCAAGGAGCGGCTCCTCTGCGCCGGCGTAGCCCGGCTGCGTAAGCGTCACCAGCTCTCTCCCATTCCTTCTCTCATAATAGCCCGTGGAGAGATCAGTCCGGATGTACAAACTCAGAAGGCTGCGTCGATCTTCCGGATCGATCTTCCAGGGGGAGGTGTCACCGGTCCGCTTCTTTTCCAGGTACCGGTCGATGTACCTGCGGTAGATCGCGGTGGTGCCGGCCGCGTACTCCGGCCGCTTCATCCTGCCCTCAATCTTGAAGGAGTCGATTCCCGCATCCATCAGCTGCGGCAGAATGTCCAGCACGCACATGTCCTTCATGGAGAGGGGATAGGAGCCGTCGGCAAGTTCCTGCCCGCCCGCGGGATCGATGACCCCGTAGGGGAGCCGGCAGGTCCCGGCGCAGCGCCCCCGGTTGCCGGAGCGGCCGCCCAAAAAGCTCGACATCAGACACCGGCCCGAGTAGCAGTAGCACATGGCCCCGTGGATGAAGCACTCGATCTCCACCCCCTCAGCCCGGATGGCCTCCATCTCGGGCAGGGAGAGCTCTCTTGCCGGCACGATGCGGGATACCCCGCGGGATTTCAACAGCCTCGCCTCCTCCGGGGAGGTGACGGACATCTGGGTGCTCGCGTGGAGCAAAAGTCCCGGACAGGCGTCGTGGAGCGCGGTCAGAACGCCGAGGTCCTGCACGATGACGCCGTCAAGCCCCTGCTCCCAGAGCCGCTGCACCATCTCCACGCAGGCGGAGAGCTCTTCCTGTCTGGTCAAGACGTTGACGGTCATGTAGAGCTTTCTGCCAAAGAGGTGGGCGATGCGAATCGCCTCGCCGAACTCCTCCTCCGAGAGGTTCTGGGCATAGGCCCTGGCACCAAATTTGGGTCCTCCCAGGTACACCGCGTCCGCCCCGGCTGCGATGCAGCCCAAAAACGATGCAAAGCTTCCCGCCGGTGCCAAAAGCTCCGGCCCACGCAACTTCCGTTCCATCCCGCTCTCCTGTTTCCCGCACGGAAAACAGCGCGGGAATTCCTTCTCGCGCTGCCAAATCTCACCACGTATCCTGCACCGTTTTCTCAGTGCAGCTTCTTCTGATCCTCTTCCCGGGTCTTCTTCTCGGTCTCCAGGGCGATGATCTTCTTCTCATCCTCCTGGGCCTTCTTCTCCAACTCTTTGACCCTCGCCTCGCTTCCCTGGAGCTTCATCTGGGTTCCCACCAGCTCGTGCTTCAGGTCGTACAACTCCTTCTCGCGGGCCTCAATGTCCTCCCTGGCCTTGTTGGCCTCCTCCAGGGTGCGGAAGTAGTCGTCGGCGATGTTGATCTGCATCAGGACGTTCTTGTAGTCCTGGGTCAGCCTGTCATAGCCCTTCATCTTGGAGAACTCTGCCGTCTTCCCGTTCAGATAGGTTGCGATCTTCTGGACATAGTCCGGGCTCTCGTAGCCGCTCAGTGTATATACCTTGCCGTCGATAATGACTGCTGTGTCTGTTTTGTTCGAAGCCATGGCAAATTCCCCTGTCTTTTTTCAAGTGTGCACGGATTATTTTAAGACCCGTCCACAGGCATTTCAAGTCCAAAATGTTCGTAAGCCGCCTTCGTCGCGACGCGCCCTCTGGGAGTGCGCATGATCAGCCCGTGCTGCAGAAGATATGGTTCGATCACATCCTCCACCGTGCCGGCATCCTCGCCGATGGCGGCGGCAATGGTGTCCAGTCCCGCCGGGCCCCCGCCAAAGGTCCCGATCAGGGTCCGCAGAAATCGCTGGTCGTTCCGGTCCAGTCCCATCCTGTCGATGTCCATCAGGTCAAGGGCCGTCCGTGCCACCTCCTCGGTGATTCTTCCGTCATAGCGCACCTGCGCAAAGTCGCGCACGCGCTTTAGAATCCGGTTGGCAAGCCGGGGCGTTCCCCGGGAGCGCTTTGCCATCTCCTCCGCACCGGTCTCATCGACCTCCACCTTCAAAACAGCGGCGGAGTTCAAGATGATCTGCTTGAGTTCCGGCACGGTGTAGTACTCCATGCGCTGGATCATGCCGAAGCGATCCCGGAGCGGTGCAGACAGCAGTCCTGCCCTAGTGGTTGCACCCACCAGCGTGAAGTGCGGGAGCTCGAGCCGCACCGACTTTGCCGTGGCGCCCTTGCCGATCATGATGTCGATCACAAAGTCCTCCATGGCGGGGTAGAGCACCTCCTCCACCTGCTTGTTCAGGCGGTGGATCTCATCCACAAACAGGATGTCTCCCTCCTTGAGGCCGTTTAAGATGGACGCCATCTCGCCCGGCTTTTCGATGGCAGGGCCTGTGGTGATCTTGATGTGCACGCCCATCTCGTTTGCCAGGATCTGGGCCAGGGTTGTCTTGCCCAGTCCCGGCGGCCCGTAGAACAGGATGTGGTCCAGGGGCTCCTTTCTCTGCTTGGCCGCCTGAATGGCGATCCGCACACTCTCCTTGATCTTCTCCTGTCCGATATAGGTATCCAGCTTTTTCGGGCGGAGCGAGGTCTCAACGGCCTCGTCCTCCTTGGTCAGGTTGGTAGTAATCAGTCTCTTGTCCTTATCCATGTGCCCTTCTCAATGGTTATCATCATCCAAGGGACCGTCAAAATCGGGCCCGTCTCCCGGATGGTCGTGATCATCATCCACGCTCTCCCGCGCATAGACCCTGCCCGCCTGTCTTGCCTTCTCGACGAGCTGGGCGAGCTCCTCCTTCACATCGTTTGCGCTCTTGACGTTGATGATGTCAAAGTTCTTCATCGTCTTGTCTGCAGTGTCGAGGTGGATCGTGCCGGTGCCGATGATCCGCTGCCACAGGGATCTCGTCAGCGTCGTGTCCACCACCCGGTAGAGGCGGACCTCATCCTCCCTCTTATTCAGGATGCCGGTCGTGACAAACAGCCGGTCCTCCGCAAGATCGTATACCGTGAAGCTCCAGGGAAGCCCCAGACCGTTGCGCTTCCTGTCGTGCCAGATGATTCTGCTCTTGTCTACCATCATATCCTCCGTGCCGCAGCTGCGGCTGCGTTTACAGGTACCGGAGCGCGCCCTTTAAGAGCGTCTCTGTGTCCGCATCCCTGTCCTCTGCCTGCGCCTTCCGGACAGCCTTAGCCGCCTCCGCCCTGGAGTATCCCAGCGCCTCGAGGGCCTCGATGGCCTCGCCCTCCGCGCCGGAAAAGCCGGCCGTATCCGGAGTCTGGGCCTGCTGCACCCCGCTGGCAAAGTCCTCCGCGGTTCCCATGGAGAGCTTGTCCCGAAGGTCGATGCAGATCCGCTCTGCGGTCTTCTTGCCGATGCCGGGAGCCTTCGAAATCGTCTTGGAGTCCCCGGTCAGGATCGCAAAGATCAGCTCATCGGAGGACAGGGCTGTCAGCAGGGAGAGCCCGCCCCGGGGGCCGATGCCGCTGACTGTGATCAGCTTTTTGAACAGGGCCAGGTCATCCCGGGAGGTGAACCCGTACAGACACAGGGCATCCTCCCGCAGGTAGAGATAGGTGAAGAGCTTCACCGTCTCCCCGATGCCGGTGCGGACCAGCTCCTCCTGGGTGGACCCGGGGATCAGCACCTCGTATCCCACACCGCCCACATCGATCACGCAGAACCCGTCTCCGATCTCTGCGATCGTGCCATTCAGAAATGAAATCATAAGCGAATATCCTCTCCGCGGATTTTCCGCGCATGAAAGTATTCTACCAGATCAGGGCGGAAGGGAAAAGGACAATCACCCCCGCACACGCGGGGAACATGCATCCATTTCGGTCAGACTTTTTTTGATTCTGTCCGGCTTTCTGACAGAAGTATACCATGACCCGTCAGCGGATGTTGTACACCGGCATGTACTAAGCGGTTTTTTTCGCTATTATGAAAAGGCGTTAGTAAAGAACCGGGTTGATGGGTTCCATACCACAACCTCCATGGTGAACTCTCGACGCGATAATGTCCGATGAAGATATAGAATCCCCATTTGGAGCTCTTTTCTTCTCCGCATAATGCCTATCTTGTTATTTATAGTCACATACTCGGCAAGTGAGTGTATGTGTTTAGGCAATCTAGGTGATGCTTTGTTACATGATGCAACACAGCACGGATAGGAGTGTACCCAGCTCGAGCTCAAAGTGAGGTATTAGTGGTCTCATGCTAGGCGATCGCTTATCAACCCGTTTCTTAACTAACGCCTTATGAAAAAGAGAGACCGGATTTCTCCGATCTCTCCAACTGCCATCGCATTGCTCTCGCCCTCACATGTGCCTTCGGATGGCAAAGAAGGTCACCAGGGCAAGCAGGATGCCGACACCTGCTGCCGCCAGGAAGGTGACCAGCATCGACTTCATGAGCTTTTTGCGCTCCTCCGGGGGAAGAGAAGGTTTGCCGCTTTTTGCGGTCTTTTTCTCCTCCGCCCCGGTGCTCTCCTGTCCGCTCTTTTCTTCGTCCGCCATGCTTATTCCCTGCTGTTGATGTAGGGGATCAGGCCGCCTGCGTCGATGAGCTGCTGCATGAACGGCGGGAAGCTCTGGCCCTGATAGGTCTTGCCCGTGGTCTCGTCGGTGATGATGCCGGTGTCAAAGTTGACGGACACCGTGTCTCCCGCCTTGATCTCCTCTGCCGCCTCTTTGCACTCCACGATCGGCAGGCCGATGTTGATGGCATTGCGGTAGAAAATCCGCGCAAAGGTCTCTGCGATGACGACGGACACGCCGGCTGCCTTGATGGCGATCGGGGCGTGTTCACGGGAGGAGCCGCAGCCGAAGTTCTTGCTGGCCACGATGATGTCCCCGGGCTTCACCTTCTTGACGAAGTCCCGGTCGATGTCCTCCATGCAGTGCTTTGCCAGCTCTGCCGGCTCGGAGGTGGCGAGATATCTTGCGGGAATGATCACATCCGTGTCGACGTTGTCGCCGTATCTGAATACCGTTCCTCTTGCTTCTTTCACTGCCTGCCTCCTTTAATACTCCGTGGGATCTGCGATCCTGCCCGCGATGGCGCTGGCCGCTGCCGTGGCCGGGCTGGCAAGATAGATCTCACTGGTGACATCGCCCATGCGGCCGACAAAGTTCCGGTTCGTCGTGGAGACGCAACGCTCTCCCGCCGCCAGGATTCCCATGTACCCGCCAAGACACGGTCCGCAGGTCGGGGTGGAGACCACCGCGCCCGCCTCGATGAAGGTCTGGATCAGACCCTCCTCCAGGGCCTTCAGGTAGATCTTCTGGGTGGCCGGGATCACGATACAGCGGATGCCCTCTGCGATGTGGCGGCCCTTCAGGATCGATGCCGCGATGCGCAGGTCGCTGATGCGCCCGTTGGTGCAGGAGCCGATGACCACCTGGTCGATCGGGATCTCGGGGATCTCGTCGAAGGTCTTTGCGTTCTCCGGCAGGTGCGGGAACGAGACCGTGGGCTTGATCTGGGACAGATCGATGTCATAGGTTGCCACATAGGAGGCATCCTCGTCCGCGGTGAACACCGTTCCGGGCTCGGCGCCGTGGGCCTTTTCGTACTCGATCGTCTTCTCATCCACCGGGAAGATGCCGTTCTTGCCGCCGGCCTCGATGGCCATGTTTGCGATCGTGAAGCGGTCATCCATGGAGAGGGAGGCAACGCCCTCTCCCGTGAACTCCATCGACTGGTACAGAGCGCCGTCGACGCCGATCATGCCGATGATGTGCAGGATCACGTCCTTGCCGGAGACCCATTTGGAGAGCTTCCCCGTCAGGTTGAAGCGGATGGCCTGGGGAACCTTGAACCAGGCCTTGCCGGTCGGCATGCCCGCTGCCATGTCGGTGGAGCCGACACCGGTGGAGAAGGCGCCCAGGGCACCGTAGGTGCAGGTGTGGGAGTCCGCGCCGATGATCACATCACCGGGGGAGACCAGACCCTGCTCCGGGAGCAGCGCGTGCTCGATGCCCATCTGCCCCACCTCAAAGTAATTGGTGATCTTGTTGCGGTGTGCGAATTCCCGCACGCACTTGCAGTTCTCGGCGGACTTGATGTCCTTGGCGGGGACGAAGTGGTCCGGCACCAGGGCGATCTTGTCCTTGTCAAACACCCCCTTCTTGCGGAAGCGGTCCATCTCCTTGATAGCGACCGGGGCGGTGATGTCATTGCCCAGAACCAGGTCGAGCTTTGCCTCGATGAGCTGTCCCGGCTCCACCTTGGGGAGTCCCGCTCCCGCCGCCAGGATCTTCTGTGTCATCGTCATGCCCATGACAGTATTCCATCCTTTCTGTACAAAAACGGGGAGCAGGAGAGTTGTCCTGTTCCCCGTCTGCTTTCCTTGACGTTTGCTATCAGTTGTTGATCAGCTTGTCGGACTCGTTGTTCCAGCTGTACAGCTTTCTGATCTCAGCACCGACCTTCTCGGACGGATGAGCAGCTGCCTTCTTGCGCATAGCCTGGAAGTGGATCTGGCCGTTGTGCATATCCTGGATGAACTCGGAAGCGAAGGTGCCATCCTGGATATCGGAGAGAACCTTCTTCATGGCTTCCTTCACCTCAGGGGTGACGATCTTGGGTCCGGTCACATAGTCGCCGTACTCAGCGGTGTTGGAGATGGAGTATCTCATTCCAGCGAAACCGGACTGATAGATCAGGTCGACGATGAGCTTCATCTCGTGGATGCACTCGAAGTAAGCGTTTCTCGGATCGTAACCTGCCTCGCAGAGAACCTCGAAGCCGGTCTGCATCAGAGCACAGACACCGCCGCAGAGGACTGCCTGCTCACCGAAGAGGTCAGTCTCGGTCTCAGTCTTGAACGTGGTCTCCAGGATACCAGCTCTGGATCCGCCGATGGCTGCGCCATAAGCGAGTGCCAGATCCAGTGCCTTGCCGGTAGCGTCCTGCTCGACAGCGACCAGCATCGGAGTGCCCTTGCCAGCCTGATACTCGGAACGGACGGTGTGTCCGGGAGCCTTGGGAGCGATCATGGTGACATCGACATCCTTGGGAGGGACAATCAGCTTGTAGTTGATGTTGAAGCCGTGTGCGAACATCAGCATGTCGCCGGGCTTTAAGTTAGGAGCAACATCCTTCTTGTACATGTCAGCCTGAAGCTCATCATTGATGAGGATCATGATGATATCGGAGCGCTTGACAGCCTCTGCGGTGGGCAGGACGGTCAGACCCTGGGCCTCAGCCTTTGCCTTGGACTTGGAGCCCTCATACAGGCCGACAACGACGTCCATTCCGGAGTCCTTGAGGTTGAGAGCGTGAGCGTGTCCCTGGCTGCCGTAGCCAATGACGCAGATCTTCTTGCCCTCGAGAAGGGACATGTTGCAGTCTTCCTGATAGAAAATTCTTGCTTCTGCCATGATATATTTTCCTCCATGAAAATATTTGCAAAGCCGCCGGGGCACTGCTGCCCCGGGCAGCTATGACAAGCTGATTAAGAGAGCGTCACGATGTGATCCGTGCCGCGGCCCAGGCCTGCGATGCCCGTCCGGGCGAGCTCCAGGATTTCGTAACCGGAGAGGAGCTTTAAGATCGCATCGATCTTGTCCTGCCCGCCGGTGATCTCGATCATCAGCGATTCGGGGCTGACATCAATGATCTTGCCGCGGAAGATGTTGGCCACGGAGATGATGTCCTGCCGCTGGCTCGCATCGCACCGGACTTTGATCATTGCCAGTTCCCGGTACACCGACTCGCCGGGCTTTAACTCCCGCACGTGCCGCACATCCGCGAGCTTGCGGACCTGCTTCTCGATCTGCTCCAGAATGTCGTCATCGCCGCTGGCGACGATCGTGATCCGCGTGAAGCGGGGATCCGCCGTCACACCGGCCGTGATGGACTCGATGTTGTAGCCGCGCCTCGAGAACAGTCCCGCGATGCGGGAGAGCACACCGGAGGTGTTGTCCACAAGGAGCTGAAAAACCTTCTTTTTGGTCTCCATTGTTAATATTCCTTTATATCCGATCCCTTGCGAATCCTATATGAAAAACCTATAACTTTCGCAAATTGCTCTTATTATAGCGCGCGATTTTGAAAAAGCAACGACAAGATTTGGCTGCCCCTTCTTCTGCCCTATCATAAGGCTGTTTCATACGTTTTCCGTATCAAAGGCCGAAATACTGCAAATTTTCACCGGATTCCCAGATTCCGCTTCATCGCATCCAGGTCCTCGGCAAAGAGCATCGCCGACTCCTGCGTGATCCGGCCGGCCCGGCAGGCGTCTGCCAGGGCCTGGTCCAGAGTGTTCATGCCCTCCCGCTGGCCCTGGGCCAGCTGCCCGGCGATCATATTGGAGCGGCCGGTGCGGATCAGGTTCCGAATCGCGCTGTTGGCCCGCAGGATCTCAAAGACCGCCACGCGCCGCGTGCCCTGGGCCGCCGGGATCAGCCGCTGGGAGATCACCGCCTCGAGCACCGAGGCGAGCTGGGTTCGAATCTGCGCCTGCTGGGCGTCGGGGAACACGTCGATGATCCGGTCCACCGTGGTGGCCGCATTCAGCGTGTGGAGCGTGGAAAAGACGAGGTGCCCGGTCTCCGCGGCGGTGATCGCCGTGGAGATCGTGTCGAGGTCCCGCATCTCCCCCACAAGGAGGACGTCCGGGTCCTCCCGAAGGGCCGCCCGCAGCGCGCCGGAGAAGCTCTTGGAGTCCACACCGATCTCCCGCTGGTCCACGATCGCCTGGTCGTGGTGGTAGAGGTACTCGATGGGGTCCTCCAGGGTGATCACATGGCAGTGCCGCGTCTCGTTGATCGCCTGGATGATGGCGGCCAGGGTCGTCGACTTGCCACAGCCCGTGGGACCGGTGACCAGGACCAGGCCGCTTCTCATCTTTGAGAGCTCCATCACCGCATCCGGGATGCCCAGCTCCTCCGGGTTCTGGATCTTTCCGCTCATGAGGCGCAGGGCGCAGCAGCAGGTGTTGCGCTGGCGGTAGGCGTTTGCCCGGTACCGCCCCTTGCCCTCGATGCCGAAGGCAAAGTCCGCCTCCCCGTTCTCCTCGAAGACTGCCCGCTCCTTCTCCTCCATGACGGAGTAGATCATCCGCTTCGTGTCATCGGGCAGGAGCTTGTCCTGTCCCTCCACACAAAGCAGCTCGTTGCGCACCCGGATCCGGGGGACCGTTCCCACGGACAGGTGCAGATCGGAGGCGCCGTGTTCCTTGGCGTAGTCGAGCAGGGACAGGAGTCTCTCATCCGGCTGGATCATTGACCCTGCTCCCGGCACTTGGTGACGGCCAGGGTCCCGGTCCTGGTCACCTCCACGATGCTGACGGTCTTAAAGGTGTCCAGGAACATCTGCACCCGCTCCGGGGTGTCGCAGATCTGGATCGTCATCATGCTGGGAGACATGTCCACGATGGAGGCCCCCATGATCTGGCAGTTCTCGATGATGTCCCCCCGGTTCTCCCGGTTGTAGCGGACCTTGATCAGCATCAGCTCCCGGGCCGTGGCCTCCGCCTCGTCAAAGGTCCGCACCCGGATCACGTCCACCTTCTTGTTCAGCTGTTTCTCGATCTGCTCCAGCGTCCGCTGGTCCCCGCTGGAGACGATCACCATGTGGGAGATGCCGGGATCGTCCGTCTCTCCCACGGCCAGGGAGTCGATGTTGAAGCACCGTCTCCAGAACAGGCCTGCTACCTTGCAGAGAACGCCCGCGCGGTTCTCCACCAGGACCGAATAGATTCTCTTCATGGTTCAAAGCTCCTTATGCCAGGACGTTCGGGTCCACATCCACTTCCATCAGTACCGGCTTCTCATCCGCAAGGAACTGCTGCACCGCCTTGTCGATGTCGTCGTTGTCCGTCAGGCGGATGAAGTCCATGTCGTAGGCCTTCGTCAGCATGTCCAGGTGCGGATACTCGCCCAGATCCGTGACCGAGAAGCGGTCATGATAGGAAAAGTGCTGATACTGCCGCACCAGGCCGAGCCAGCCGTTCTTCAGCACCACGATCTTGGCCGCAACGCCGTAGTACTTCATGGTGGCGAGCTCCATCATCGTCATCTGGAAGCCGCCGTCGCCGCAGACCGCCACCACCTGCAGATCCGGCCTTGCGATCTTGACGCCCATGGCGGCCGGCACCGCATAGCCCATGGTGCCCATGCCGCCGGAGGTGAGAAAGCTCCCGTCCCGGATCACCGCATTGGCGCAGCTCCAGAGCTGGTTCTGCCCGACATCCGCCACGTAGACCGCGTTGTCCTCCATGGCCAGGGAGAGGCCCCGCACAAAGGCTCTGGGGTCCACCCACTTCATCCGGGTCTTCTCCGCAAGGGCCAGCTTCATTGTGGCCTCTCGGCGCTTCTCGCCCTGCCGGCGGTAGCCGTTTAAGGTCTCCACCCAGTCACCGCAGTCAATGGAGAGATCGTCGTGGGTGAGGAAGTCGTGAAAGACGCACTTGACGTCTCCCACAAGGGGAATCGTGGGGCCCGCGTTCTTTCCGATCTCCGCAGGATCCACATCGATGTGCACCAGGACCTTGCCGCTGGTGATGAGATCCGGCTGGGAGATCGAGCGGTCCGCCACCCGGCAGCCCGCCATGATGATCATGTCCGCCTCATTCATCGCCCGGTTCCCGTAGAGCTGGCCGTTGTTTCCCACCATGCCAAAGAACAGAGGGTGCCCGGTGGGCAGAACCCCGAGGCCCATCATCGTGCAGACGACCGGGATCCCGTAGCGCTCCGCAAAGTCCCGGACCTCCTTCTTGGCATCGGCCAGAAGGACGCCGCCGCCCACGCACAGAATCGGCCGCTTTGCCTTCTGGAGCTGGGTCAGGACCTTCGCGATCTGCATCGCGTGGCCCTGCATCGTGGGCTTGTAGGTGCGCATTTTGACCTGCTTGGGCCAGACAAAGGACTCCATCTTCGCGTGCTGGATGTCCTGGGGAATGTCGATGAGGACCGGACCCTTGCGGCCGGTGGAGGCCAGGTAGAAGGCCTCCCGGAAGATTCTGGGGATGTCCTCGGGATTGCGGATGATGTAGCTGTACTTCACAAAGGACTCCACGGCGCCGGAGATGTCCGCCTCCTGGAAGACGTCAGAACCCATGAGCCTGGAGTCCACCTGCCCGGTGATGCACACCAGCGGAATGCTGTCCGCAAAGGCGGTGGCGATGCCGGTGATCAGGTTCTCGGCGCCGGGGCCTGAGGTGGCGATGGCAACGCCCACCTTGCCGGTGATCCGGGCATAGCCGGAGGCCGCATGGCCCGCGTTCTGCTCCTGCCGCACCAGGATGGTGCGGATGCCGCTCGAGAGGATGCTGTCGAACACCGGGGCAATGGCAACGCCCGGGTAGCCGAACACCACCTCAACTTTTTCTTCCTGTAGACACTTGACGATTGCGTCTGCTCCGTTCATCACTCATACAGGCGCGGAACCCCCGCCGCTTGCAGCGGGGAGGAGCGCCTCCTCCTTTCGATCATGAACCTGGCTGCGGTGTCTTTGTGTCTCCCCTACATGGGAGCACGATGACCAGAATGCGCAGCGTCCTGTGGGACCGCGCCGCGTTGTCTGCTCCTTCTTTGCCGCCGCAGTACCCAAAGTCTAACACGGGGAAGAGCGATCTTCAACGCCGGTCTACCAGCTGCAGCGCCCGCAGCCGGTGCAGACGGTGCAGGAGTGCCCCTTCTGTTTCGGCAATACCGGCACAAAGGGATGGCGGACAATCTTCACCTGTCCGGAGGAGAGCTCCGCCTCCGTGACCTCCTCCCTCGTATATCCGTTGTCAAAAATGATCTTCCCGCCCTGCCTGGTCTTGCGGATCGGCATCGCCTTTGCCTGCCCCGGGTGCATCGGATCCTCGTAGGAGACGGGGGCGATCTGCACGGTGCGCCCCTTCCTTTGGATCTCGACAAGATCCCGGATCTCTTCTGCCTGCTCCATTCGTGCCCTCGCGCTTTCCTTTTGACAAGAGCCCCGGAGCCTTGCGGCCCCGGAGCTCCGGTGAAATCTTATGCCTTGTAGAGCACCTTCTTGAAGTTCTTCTTGCCCTTTCTGAAGAGCTTTCCGTCCTTCAGGTCCTCCTTCGTGTACTTTGCAAACTTGTCCGTGACCTTGACGTCGTCCACGGTCAGGCCGCCGCCGTCGATGGTCTTGCCCGCCTGGCCGAGGGACTTCTCAAAGCCCGCCTTCACGCAGATATTCCGGACGCCGATGGTGCCGTCCTCCTCAAAGTCCGCATCGGACAGGACCAGCTCCGGCACCTGTGCGCCGGTGGCACCGGCACCGCCAAAGAGCGCCTGGGCACCTGCCTCGGCCTTCTTTGCCTCGTCCTCGCCGTGGACCAGAGAGGTGAGCTCATAGGCCAGGATCCGCTTTGCCTCGTTGAGCTGGGCGCCCTCCCAGGTGTCCATCTCGTCGATCTGGGCGAGCGGCAGGAAGGTCATCATCCGCAGGAACTTCAGGACATCCGCATCGTCCACGTTTCTCCAGTACTGGTAGAAGTCGTAGGGGCTGGTCTTGTCGGGATCGAGCCACACGGCGCCGCCGGAGGTCTTGCCCATCTTGGTGCCGTCGTGCTTCAAAAGGAGCGAGATCGTCATCGCGTAGGCGTCCTTCCCGGTCTTCTTGCGGATCAGGTTGATGCCGCCGAGCATGTTCGACCACTGGTCATCGCCGCCGAACTGCATCTGGCAGCCGTAGTTCTGGTACAGCTGGTAGAAGTCGTAGCTCTGCATCAGCATGTAGGAGAACTCGAGGAACGAGAGGCCCTTCTCCAGGCGGTTCACATAGCATCTTGCCCGCAGCATGTCGTTGACGGAAAAGCAGGGTCCGATGTCCCGCATGAACTCCATGAAGTTCAGGTTCCGGAGCCAGTCCCCGTTGTTGACCATCAGCGCCTTACCCTCACCGAAATCGATGAAGCGGCTCATCTGCTTCTTGAACTTCTCGCAGTTGGCGTCGATCTCCTCGACGCTCATCATCCGGCGCATGTCAGAGCGGCCGGAGGGGTCGCCGATCATCGCCGTGCCGCCGCCCACCAGGGCGATGGGGCGGTTTCCCGCCTCCTGCAGGCGCTTCATCAGAAGCAGTGCCATGAAGTGGCCCACGTGCAGGGAGTCCGCAGTGGGATCAAAGCCGATGTAAAACGTGGCCTTGCCGTTGTTGATCAGGTCCTTAATCTCTTGCTCATCGGTGACCTGGGCGATCAGCCCTCTTGCCACCAGCTCATCATACAGTGTCATTCCAGGTTCCATCTGTTCTCTCCTATCCTTATCCCTATCTCTCCCAGTCCTGGGAGTGGCTCTCCATCTTCTTGTCGCGCAGCATGAGATCGGACACCGCATCCTTTGCGGGCTTCCCGTCGAACAGGATCGCGCAGACCTGGTCAATGATCGGGGTCTCCACGCCGTACTTCTCGGCCATCTGCTTGGCGGCCTTGGCGGAGTAGACGCCCTCCACCACCTGCTTGACCTCCTTCATGGCCTCGTCCGCGCTCTTGCCCTGGCCGATCAGGATGCCGGCCCTGCGGTTTCTCGAGTGCATGGAGGCGCAGGTCACGATGAGGTCGCCGATGCCGGTCAGGCCCTGGAAGGTCTCCCGCTTCCCGCCGGCCGCGATGCCAAGGCGCGAGATCTCCGCGATGCCCCGGGTGATCAGAGCAGCCTTGGTGTTGTCGCCGTACCCGAGGCCGTCCGCCATGCCGGCGGCCAGGGCGACCACGTTCTTGAGCGCCGCCCCGATCTCCATGCCCAGGGTGTCCGGGCTTGTGTACACGCGGAACACCGGGCTCATGAAGACGTCCTGCACGTACTTTGCCGTCTCCTCATCCTTTGCCCCCGCGACGATCGCCGTGGGAAGGCCCTTTCCGACCTCCTCCGCGTGGGTGGGGCCGCACAGCACTGCGGTCTGGCACTCCGGGATCTCCTGGCGGATGATCTGGGTCAGCGTGCAGAGGGTGTCCTCCTCGATGCCCTTGGCCACGGAGACGATGAGCTGTCCGTGCCGCACGAAGGGCTTCATGGACCTCGCCGTGCTCCGCGTAAACGGGGAGGGGACCGCCAGAACCAGAAGGTCCTTGTTCTCCACGACCGACTCCAGGTCGGTGGTGGCGTGCACCGATTCCGGCAGCATCGTGCCGGGGAGCTTGACCTTCTGCTCGTGCTCCGTGTTGATCATCTCGACCTCCTTGGGGTCGATGGACCAGACGGAGACCTCCTGTCCCTTCTGTGTCAGTTCATAGGTGAGTGCGGTGCCCCAGCTTCCTGCACCGATCATGCCGATCTTTGCCATTGCTTGCTCCTTTAGTTATATCAGTTCGCGGTTCCCTGGTCTTTCTTCTTATGGAATAAATAGGTTTTCCGCTCATTGCCGTGCACAAGGCGCCCGATGTTGCTGCGGTGCCGGTAGAAAGCCATGAACGTCAGGATTCCCTGCAGGATGTACATCTCGATCAGGTTTGCCTGGGTGGCAGGCGCAAAGACGCCCAGCTGCCCCTCGATCACCATCGCCACGAAGGCGCTGGCATACAGGCACAGAGACCCCAGGGAGACATAGTGGGTGGCCAGGTACGGGACGAAGAAGGCCACGTTCTCGATGATGATGAAGGACCAGTGGAACGAGTAGCCAAAGCCCGCCATCACAGCAACGCCCTTGCCGCCCTTGAACTGCATGTAGAAGGGGTAGTCATGTCCCAGGATGACGCCGGCAAGGGCCCAGACCTTGCACAGGTACCGCATCTCCGGATGGGCCGGCGCAAAGAGTGCCGTGCAGATCATGATCGCCGCCCAGCACTTGACGCCGTCCACCAGAAGGACCAGGTAGCCCGCCTTGACGCCCAGTACCCGGGAGGCATTGGTCATGCCCGCATTGCCGCTCCCGTAATTGCGGATGTCGATGTGCTTTGCCTTTCCCAACAGATACGCCGTGTTGATCGTCCCCAGAAAGTAGCCGATCACAAGACACCATAACCGTTCCATTTCCCTCTGCCCTCCTGCGCGTTATACCTTCTGCTGCTCGCTCCGTTCCCGGATGATGAACTTCAGCGGGGTGCCCCGGAAGCCGAAGGTCTGCCGGATCTGGTTCTCGATGTACCTCTGGTAGGAGAAGTGCATCAGGTACTTGTAGTTCACAAACAGCACAAAGGTGGGCGGCTTGACCCCTGCCTGGGTGGCGTAGTAGATCTTCAGCATCTTGCCCTTGTCCTGGGGCGGCTGCTGCATGACCGCGGCCTCGGTGATGATCTCGTTCAGGACACCGGTCTGCACGCGCATGTTCTGGTTGGCGGACACCAGGTCCACCGCCTCGTAGAGCTTGTTCATGCGCTGGCCGGTCTTGGCGGAGATGAAGATGATCTCCGCATAGGGGATGAAGGACAGGACCTGGTGGATCTTGTCGGTGAACTCCTTGGTGGACTTGTCGGTCTTGTTGATCGCATCCCACTTGTTCACGGCGACGATGATGGCCTTGCCCCGGTCATGGGCGATGCCCGCGATCTTCGCGTCCTGCTCGGTGACGCCGTCCTCGGCATTGATGACAAGGATCGCAATGTCGGAGCGCTCCACGGCGGCCACGGCGCGGATGATCATGAACCGCTCCAGCTGGTCCGAGACCTTGCTCTTTCTGCGAAGACCCGCGGTGTCGATAAAGACGTACTCCCGGCCGTTGTGGGTGACCCTCGTGTCGATCGCATCCCGGGTGGTGCCCGCGATGTCGGACACGATGACCCGGTTCTCGCCGATCAGGCGGTTTACGATGGAGCTCTTGCCGACGTTGGGCTTTCCGATGATGGCGACGCGGACCGCATCGTCGTCCTCCTCCTTCTGGGACCCTTCCGGGAAATGGGCGGCCACTGCCTCCAGGAGATCGCCGAGGCCCGTCTTGTTGACGGAGGAGACCGCGATGGGATCCCCGATGCCCAGGGTGTAGAACTCGTAGACATAGGGCTCATCCCGCACCGGGGCATCCACCTTGTTGACGCACAGCACCACCGGCTTGTGGCTTCTGCGCAGCATGTCCGCGACCTTCTGGTCCGCGTCCTGCACGCCCGACTTCAGGTCCACCAGAAACACGATGACGTCCGCCATCTCGATGGCGATCTGGGCCTGCTCCCGCATCTGGGAGAGGATGATGTCCGAGGACTCCGGCTCAATGCCGCCGGTGTCGATCAGCGTGAATTCATTGTCCAGCCAGGTGCAGTCCGCATAGACCCGGTCCCTGGTGACACCGGGGGTGTCCTCCACAATGGAGATCTTCTCCCCGGCAATGGCGTTGAACAGCGTGGACTTTCCCACATTGGGACGTCCGACGATGGCAACGATGGGTTTGTTCTTTCTCTTTGACATAAAACTTCTCCATGGCCGGCTGCCCGGCCGTGCTGCTTGGCATTCGATTTTCTGACTGCGAAACTCCCGTCAGTTTGCCATTGTAGCATAAACGGCTGAGGACGGAAACCAAAAGCGTCTTGCCTGCCGGGCCTCCACAGGCTACAATGATTCTTGTTCTGCGGAGGAGAGCCTTTTTGCGCTCCTGCCGCGAATCCAGGACCACATCTTGACCGCACCTGCGGCCATGGAGGAAAACATGTCAGAACTAGAACTTCACGAGCAGCTGGACCGGAAGATCCCGGTGGCACCCCTTTCCCTGATCGTCATGCCCTCGGCACAGAAGCTGGGCAGCCGGGTCAACGACTACCTGGTGCAGTTTCGGTCGGGCTGCGAAGACCTTGTCCGGCAGGATCCGGGCTTTTACGACTACGTCCGCTCGGACTACCGCATGTCCACCGACTGCGTGCGCTTCGGCACCGGCGAGGGCAAGGGCGTGGTCAACGACTCCGCCCGGGGCCGGGACATCTACATCCTGACGGATGTGATGAACTACTCCCTCACCTACCAGATGGACGGCTTCACGAACCACATGTCCCCGGATGACCACTTTCAGGACTTGAAGCGCATCATCGCCGCCATCAACGGCAAGGCGGCCCGCATCTCCGTGATCATGCCCTTCCTCTACGAGGGCAGACAGCATAAGCGCGCCGGACGGGAGTCCCTCGACGCCGCCATCATGCTCAAGGAGCTGTGCGATCTGGGCATCGCCAATTTCATCACCTTTGACGCCCACGATCCCCGCATCCAGAACGTGGCGCCGCTCACCAACTTCGACAACTACATCTCGCCCTACCAGTTCCTGAAGGCGATCATGAAGAGCTTCCCGGACGTGGTGCTCGACAAGGAGCACTTCGTGGTCATCAGCCCCGATGAGGGCGCCCTGGACCGGGCGGTGTACTTCGCCAACGTCATCGGCGCCGACACCGGCATGTTCTACAAGCGCCGGGACTACTCGAAGATCGTCAACGGCAAGAACCCGATCGTCGCCCACGAATTCCTGGGGAGCGACCTAAACGGCAAGGACGTCATCGTCATGGATGACATGATCTCCTCCGGCGGCTCCATCCTCGACACAGCCCGGCAGCTCAAGGCCATGCACGCCAACCACGTGTTCCTGTGCACCACCTTCGGCCTGTTCACCGACGGCCTGGAGGTCTTCGACAAGGCCTACGCCAACGGCGACTTCGACATGTGCATCACCACCAACCTGACCTACCAGCCGGCAGAGCTGGAGCAGCGCAAGTGGTTCTGCGTCGCGGACATGAGCAAGTTCCTGGCGGACATCATCGAGTTCATGAACCACGACTCCTCCATCAACAACCTCTCCACTCCGACCAGCAAGATCCACGAGCTGCTGCGCAAGTACAACCAGCGGGAAGCCCTGGACATCGTCTCTAGGGAGCTGGAGCAGACCGAATTCTAAAGCCCATACGAAAAGAGTCAGCCAAACGGCTGACTCTTTTTGTATGCTTTCGTGAAATGAAACAGCAGGCTTTTCCTACACCTCCACGAAGTGCCCGATGAAGCTCCTTCTATGGATGGGGCAGGGCCCATACGCCTGCAGGGCTTTGATGTGATCGGCGGTGCCGTAGCCCTTGTTTTTGGCAAAGCCATACTCCGGGTACTGCCGGTCGTACTCCAGCATGAGCCGGTCCCTGGTGACCTTGGCCAGGATGCTGGCCGCCGCGATCGAGGCGCACTGGGCATCCCCCTTGACGATACCGCACTGGGGAATCCCAAGGTCCGGGATCGTCACGGCGTCCACGACGCAGGCATCGGGCGCCGAGGAGAGTCCCGCCACCGCCTGCCGCATGGCCTCGTAGGTCGCCTGCAGGATGTTGATTCGGTCGATCACCGTGGGCTCCACCAGCGCGACCTTCCAGGCAAGGGCCTCCTTCGTGATGACGTCGTAGAGGGCATCCCGCTTCTTGGGCGTTAACTTTTTGGAGTCGTTGAGGTAGAGGATGTCGTGATCCAGGGGCAGGATGCAGGCGCCGGCCGCGACGGGCCCCGCGAGGGGCCCCCGCCCCGCCTCATCGATGCCGCAGATCAGAATATTCTTCCCCTCCGACCACTCCGGGAAAAAGTCCGGTCCGAACTTCTCCCGCAGGGCGTCCCGCTCAAAGGCGCGCATGCCCGCAATCCGGGCCTTCTCGGCAAGGAGCTTCTCCTCCCTGCGCTTTGCCGCTTCTTCTTTTTGGGTCATCTCCTGCCTCCTGTCAGTCGGACTCGGTGGAGAGCGTCCCCGAGGTGTCCGTGGTCAGGCCGCTGTAGACGTCCAGGTTGTCGGCGCCCAGGTCATGGGTGATGAGGCCGAACTTCGAGAACGGATAGATCCGAAGCCAGGCCCTGCCGATGATGTCCTCCCGCTTGATCAGGCCGACATCCGGGTACCTGGAGTCCTCGGACACGTTCCGGTTGTCACCCAGGACAAAGTACTCGTCGTCCCCCAGGGTGATCTCCTGCTCCGCGATGCCGGGATAGGTCATCTTCTCCAGGCCGTACTTCTCGTCCAGGATCTCCCCATTGATGTAGATGCTGCCGTCGTAGTCGATCCGCACGGTCTCCCCGGGCAGGCCGATCACCCGCTTGATGAAGTAGGTGTTCTTCTGGTACTTGTACGGGAAGATGATGATGTCAAAGCGCTCCGGGTCGTGGAAGCGGTAGGAGATCTTGTCGCAGATCAGCTGGTCGCCGTCCTCCAGGGTGGGCACCATGGAGGTGCCGTTCACATCGGTGCGCTGGGCCACAAAGGTGATGAGGAACCAGGCGAGAAGCACCACGGCTCCCACCCAGATCACGTAGCTCAGCACCGTGCTCTTTGTCGACTTGTTCGGGTCCTGCTTCTGCTGTTCTTCTGACATTTCTCTACTGCTCCTTTGCCTTTTCCGCCGGTGCCGGCACGTGGTCCAGCGTGATCCGTCCGATCGCGCCGCTGCGGAACTCGTCCAGCACAAGATGTGCTGCCCGCCCCGCATCATAGGTCTGTCCTTTGGCCAGGAAATTCCGGTTCTTCGCAATCCGCTCCAGAATCCGGTGGAGGGCTGCCTCCTTTTCATCCACCACGGTGTGGTCGGCCTCCGGGAGCGCCTCCCCGGTGACAAGCCGGAAGTCCTCTCCCTCTGCCGCGTACCGCGCGTTCAGTTCCTCCGGGTAGTCGGCAAGGAGGATCGAGAGAAGGCAGCAGGCCAGGTCCTTCTCATCCAGGATCTCCTCCCGGATGGACCCGCACAGAGCGAGCTTTTCGCCCACGCTCCGGTCCGCAAACTTGGGCCAGAGGATGCCGGGGGTGTCGAGAAGCTCCAGGTTCAGCGTCTCCCTTCCCTGCCGGAAGGTGACGGAGATCCACTGCTTGCCCTTGGTGACCCCGGGCTTGTTCCCGGTCTTTGCGCTGGCCCGGCCCGCCATCGAGTTGATGAAGGTGCTCTTGCCGACGTTCGGGATCCCCAGAACCATCGCCCGCACCGGGCGGTTCTGGATGCCGCGCTTTCTGTCCCGCTCCATCTTCTCCCGGCAGGCGGTCTGGATGGCCGCCCGGATCTTCTCCAGGGACTTCTTCTGCCTGGCGTCCACCGCGATCGGGGTTACCCCCTGGGCGGCAAACCAGGACAGAAACTTCGCCGTCGCCGCGGGGTCCGCCAGGTCCGTCTTTGCCAGGATGACGATCCTTGACTTGCCCGCCGTCAGGGTGTCAATGTCGGGATTGCGGGAGGAGATCGGGATTCTGGCATCGAGGATCTCGATCACGAGGTCCACGAGCTTCTTGTTCTCCTCCATCATCCGCCGGGCCTTGGTCATGTGCCCGGGATACCACTGCAGCTCCTGCATGCTGTCTCCTTCTCTCCACAAAAAGAAATACATCTGCATAAAAATGCAGATGTACTCTTCTTGGGCTCTGCTCTCGTTAGGACTTGAGTGCCGGGCCGGTGGCTGCGCCGCACACGAAGCTTCCCTTGGGCACGCCGTGGAGGCCGCTGTCGGTCCGCACCAGAACCATGTAGGGATAGCTCTTCACCACCACACCGTTCTCGATGTCGTGATCGGTTGCGAGCTGTACCCGGGTCCCGGGCTCATAATTAAACTGATCTTCAATCTTCTGCATGTCCTGCCTGCCTTTCTCGAACCATCACAGACCGGGGCATCCCCGGTCCGTTCCATTATACCATGCTCCGGCCCTTTTGGCCGCAAACTGCCTATCGGCGCGTGGAAGAGCGCACCCGGTGCAGGGTGCCGCCCCCTGAGGGGAGCGCAAGCCACACCCGCCCGAAGATGTTGCTCTCCCTGACGACCCCCAGGTAGGGGTCCCGGGAGTCGAGGCTGTCGTTGCGGTTGTCCCCCAGGAGAAAGTACTCGTCGTTTCCCAGGGTGATCTGCCGCGCCGCAATGCCCGCATCCTCCATCGCATCGTACCCGGCGGAGGTGCCGGAGGGCACCCCGTTGATGAGGAGCTCCCCGTCCATGATCTCGACGGTCTCCCCGGGGATGGCCACGACCCGCAGAAACAGCGGGTCCAGCGTGTCATCCCCGCCGGGGTAGAGGGCCACCACATCCCCCCGCTCCGGGGAGGAGAGCCGGTAGGCGAGGCGGTTGACCAGAACCTGCTGTCCCTCCAGAATCTGCGGTTCCATGGAGGCGTCCTGTGCCGTCGCCCGGTATCCCAGGGAGAAACACAGAACCGCCGCCAGAAAAACCGAAACCGTGACAAGCAGCACCCAGCTCCCCACCGCCTGCAGCTTCTTGAAGCTGACCGGCTCCCGATCGTTGAGCCAGGACAGGTCATTGCTGCGGTTTTTTCCAAAGTGAAACCCCATGTGCCGGCTCCTTTGTCAAACAAAAACGGCCGCACCCTCCCGCCACGGGAAAGCGCCGCCGTTCATAGGACAAGATCCTGTATTCAGGCCTCCTTGACCTTTGCCTTCTTGCCGGAGAGTCCGCGCAGGTAGTTGAGCTTTGCTCTTCTGACCTTACCTTTTCTGACCACTTCGACCTTCTGGACGTTGGGGCTGTGCAGCGGCCAGGTCTTCTCGACGCCGATTCCGCTGGACTCCTTGCGGACCGTGAAGGTGGTCCGGTTGGAACCGCCCTGGACCTTCAGAACGGTGCCCTCGAAGATCTGAACTCTCTCGCGGTCGCCCTCTTTGATCCGGTTGTAAACGCGGACGGTATCACCGACACCGAACGCGGGTGCTTCCGCCTTGCACTGGGAAGCCTCGATCTCACTGATAATGCTCATGATGTTCTCCTTTACTTGTGGATGTTCTTGCCGGTGATTCTGGCAGAGGACCATCTCCTAACTCAACACAGCTTTTCTAATGTACCACAGCCCTTTCGCGCATGCAAGGAATTATTCCTCGCTCTCCCGCAGGATGCGCGCAAAGCGCCGCTTCTCGGCTGGGGTCATCGGCGTCTGTCTCATCTTTTCCAGATACGCCTCGTACAGGTCCGGGCGCCGCTCTCTTGTGCGGGCAAGGCTCTGGGCGAGCCGCCACTCCGAGACCTTTTTGTGGTCCCCGGACAGGAGCACCTCCGGGACGTCTCTTCCCTGCCAGCTCTCCGGCCGGGAGTACTGGGGGTACTCCAAAAGGCCGTTCTGGAAGGAGTCGGTCTCGGCGCTCTCATCATTTCCCAAAACCCCCGGCACCAGCCGGGAGACCGCGTCCACCACGATCATCGCGGGGAGCTCGCCCCCCGTCAGGACATAGTCCCCGACGGAGACCACCTCCGCGTGGATCGCCTCCAGGGCCCGCTCATCGATGCCCTCGTAGTGGCCGCAGAGAAGGATCAGATCCTCCTCCTTTGCAAAGTCCGCCGCCATCTCCTGGGTAAAGAGGGCGCCCTGGGGCGTCAGGTAGACGACCCTTGCGGGTGCGGGGAGCGACTTCTGCACCGCCTCACAGGCATCGAACACGGGCTGCGCCTGCATCAGCATGCCGGCCCCGCCGCCATAGGTGTAGTCATCCACCCGGCCGTGGCGGTTTTCCGTGTAGTCCCGGATATTGATACAGGAGAGGTGGATCAGATCCCGGTCCATGGCGCGCTTTAGGATGCTCGTATGGAGTCCGCTCTCCACCATCTCCGGAAAGAGCGTCAGCACGTGAAAATTCATCACAGATCCTCCAGCCCCGGCAGAAGGTGTACCTTCATGTACCCCTCCTCGGGCCTGGTCTCGAGGATGCACTCCTTCGTCGCCGGGATGAGAAGCTCGGTGCCGTCCTCCCGACGGACCACGTACACGTCGTTGGCGCCGGTGCGGATGACGTCGGAAAAGGTGCCCAGCACCCTTCCGTCCTCCTCCTCGACCCGGATTCCGATGAGGTCCGGGATGTAGAACCGCCCCTCGGGGAGCTTCGGGGCATCCTCCCGGTCCACCAGGAGTTCTGCTCCGTGCAGGAGCCTGGCCGCATCCATGTCCTCGATGCCCTCCAGGTGGATCACCACAAACTTCCCGGCAAAGCGGCAGTTGGACGCGGTGGTCTTTGTGACCTTGCCACGGTGCCGGATGTAAACGGTCTTCAGTATCCGGAACCGCTCCGGGTCATCGCACTCGGCAAAGACCTTGACATCGCCTTTCACGCCGTGGGTGCCCGCGATGGTTCCGATCACAAACTGTTTTACCATGGTCACGGTTCGTCTTTCGGGGCAGCTGCCTCGTCCCGGGACTCGATGTTGACATCGACGATCTCCTCCTCGCGGGAGGCAGCCGCCTTCACCACTGCCCGGATTGCCTTGGCGATCCGTCCCTGTCTTCCGATGACCTTGCCCATGTCAGAGGCAGCGACCTGGAGATTTACCTTGGTGACCCTGCCGTCCTTCTGTTCCGTGACGACGACTTCCTCCGGGTGCTCCACCAGGTTTTTTGCAATAACTTCAACCAATTCCTTCATCGTGTCTCCTTCGCCTGCCATGCAGGTCCAATGCAAAAGACCTCAGGAATCAGTTCGCCTTTCTGGCAGCCTTGATGAGCTTGTTGACAACGGTGGTCGGCTGTGCGCCCTTTGCCATCCAGGCATCGGCCTTCTCCAGGTCGATCTTGATGGTAGCAGGATTGGTGTTGGGATCATAGGTGCCGATCTGGTCGATGGCAACGCCGTCCCTGGGCTTGGAAGCCTCCTGCACAACAATACGATAGAAAGGAACCTTTTTCTGTCCGATTCTGGTGAGTCTGATCTTAACCATTGTTTTCCTCCAATTTTCTTTCAGCTGTTGAAATGATATTTATAGAGAAGGGCGGAACCCGCCCCAGATCTATCTGCTTGTCAGAACGGGAACCCGCCCCGTCCGCCGGCAAAGGGATTGCCGTTGCCGCGCTTGCCCATGCCCATCATCCCGAAGGGGTTGCCGTGGCGGCGCTTTCCCATCATGCCGGGCATCTTTTTGACCATCTCCTGCATCTGCTTGAACTGCTTGATGAAGCGGTTCACATCGGCGATGTCGTTGCCGGAGCCCTTGGCGATCCGGTACTTGCGCTGCGGGGTTAAGAGCTTGGGATTTGCCCGCTCGGCGGGGGTCATGGAGAGGACGATTGCCTCCATCCGCGCCATCTTCTTCTCGTCGACGGCGCTTTCGATCTCATCCGCGGAGAGCCCTAAGTTCGGCATCATCTTCAGGACGGAGCCCATGCCGCCCATCTTGCGCATCTGCTTCATGGACTCCAGGTAGTCGTTGAAGTCGAACTTGCCCTTCTTGATCTTGGCGGACATCTCGGCGTTTGCCTTCTCGTCCTCCTCGTCCATGTTTTCCTGGACCTTGTCGATCAGGGTCAGCACATCGCCCATGCCAAGGATCCGGGAAGCCATGCGGTCCGGATAGAACTGCTCCAGGTCGGAGAGCTTCTCGCCCATGCCGACGTAGAGGATCGGCTTACCGGTGACCGCCTTGACGGAGAGCGCCGCACCGCCTCTCGTGTCGCCGTCCATCTTGGAGAGGATGACGCCGTCCACGCCGATGCGGTCGTTGAAGGTCTGGGCCACGTTGACGGCCTCCTGGCCGGTCATGGCATCGACCACGAGGAGCGTCTGGTGGACGGTGACCGCCTTCTTGATGTCCTCGAGCTCCTGCATCATGTCCTCATCGATCTGCAGACGTCCTGCGGTATCGAGGAAGAGCACGTCGTTGTGGTACTGCTCGGCGTGGGCAAGGGCCGCCTCGGCGATCTTCACCGGTTCCTTCGAGCCCTCAAGGGTGAACACAGGGACCCCGACCTTCTCGCCGTTGACCTGCAACTGTTTGATGGCGCCGGGGCGGTAGACGTCCAGCGCCGCGAGGAGCGGCCGCTTTCCCTTCTTCAAAAGCTTCCCGGCCAGCTTCGAGGCGGTGGTCGTCTTGCCCGAGCCCTGGAGACCCACCATCATGATGACGGTGATGGCCTTGCCGGGCTGGAAGGAAAGCTCTGCGCCCTCGGGGCCCATGAGCTTGATCATCTCCTCATTGACGATCTTGATGACCTGCTGGGCGGGATTGAGGCCGTTCATGACCTCCTCGCCCACCGCCC
Source organism: Lachnospiraceae bacterium (assembly GCA_022483465.1). Lineage (GTDB taxonomy): Bacteria > Bacillota > Clostridia > Lachnospirales > Lachnospiraceae > CAG-791. The sequence continues at coordinate 625,181 of JAKVNF010000002.1, forward strand.
GCTCCTGGATGGAGGCGATGAACTGCTTGACCACCTTGAAGTTGACGTCTGCCTCCAGGAGGGCGATCTTGACCTCCTTCAGGGCGGACTTGACGTCCTCCTCCGAGAGCTTCCCCTTGCCGGAGAGCTTGCGGAAGACGCGGCTTAATTTTTCGGAGAGACTCTCAAATGCCATACGTGCAGATACCTCTTTACAGGACCTTTCGGATTTCGTCCGCCCAGGCCTTTTCCCGGTCGGTGCCGCCGCGGGACATCTCGTCGCAGACGGCCCGGATCTTGTCGAAGCGCTCGATGAGGCCGAGTTTTTGCTCGTACTCCTCCAGCTGCTCCGTGGCCCGGCGGATCAGGCTCGACGCCGCCTGCCGGGAGATGCCCTCCTCACCGGAGATCTCGGTGAGGGACATGTCGTTGTAGACGAGCTCCTCGTAGACCTTTCTCTGCCGGTCCGAGAGGAGGCTCCCATAGAAATCATATAGAATTCCCTGGCGTACGATTGGTTCCATCGCGTTTCCTTCCCGTGCAGCGAAGAACATCATACTTGCCAAACTGCCGGGTGTCAAGAAAAAAGATTGACACCCGGCAGATCTGATCAGATGAAATTGTGGTCGTCTCACCCCGAGGTGCTGACCGCAAGGTCCAGGTGCACCGCGGTGTCAATGCCCGCCACGCTCCCTTCGCTCTCGTACTGCCACAGGCGGAAGGAGTAGGGGAAGTAGAGGTCGTCCGAGAACTCCTGGATCCAGCGGTCGTACCCGTCGATGGCGGTCAGGTCGGTCTTCATGACAAAGCCCGCAAGGCTCCCGTAGATCATGGCGTCATACCCGCCCGCGTCCACGCCGCTGCAGAAGGTGTCCAGGTTGGAGGTCCACTCGGCCCTCGTCAGGGAGTAGATCCTCGAGTCCGCCGAGACGCTCCGAATCAGGGCCGCCACCGGATAGGTGATCTTGTCCCGGTAGGGGGAGAGCAAAGTCAGCAGGTAGTCCTCCTCCTCGGAGGCCTCAGCCCCGTTCTTTGCCCCCAGGCTCCAGTAGACGCCGACCTCCACGCCGGCAGCCAGGGCGCCGTCCACGTTTTCGGCAAACTTCGAATCGACGTAGAGGTCGCCGCTGTCATTGCGGCCCCCGGCGCAGATCATCGCAAACTCGATCCCCGACTCGGCAACGGCATCCCAGTCGATGGTGCCGTTGGCGGAGGAGACGTCGATGCCCTGCCTTGTCACGATCTGGTCATTGCTCCCCTGGTAGGTCATGGTTCCGTCGTCGGCGAAGGCAAAGTCCCCATCCCCGAAGCCGTTCTTCTCCACGCTGCTGATGACGGGGTAGAAGTAGTACCGCCCGTCGCTCACCACCACCAGGTCATCGGAGAAGAGGTCCCGGAGCATGGTGGTCACGCTGTTGCCGGACTCCAGGGAGGACTGGATCTGGGTCTGGATGGCGTTCTGCTCCTCCCGCTCTCCGGTCATGCGCGCGGCCTCCTCCCGCTTCTCCACCTCCTCCTCGGTGTAGAGGGTCTTGTCGTCCCCCTCGAGGGCGGCGAGCTGCTTCTTCGTGTCGGCAAGCTCACTGGCAGCGCTCCGCTCCCGGAAGAACAAAAGGCCCGCCAGAACCACCCCCGCGATCGCGATGAGGCTTAGGATGATCAGGTTGACCAGGTACCAGGAGCGCCGCCGGTTCGGATTCGCACCGGCACCCCCACTGTGCTTTTCGTTGTTTGCTTTTTCACGGTCCATAGGCAGAAATTCCACCCCCGCAGCTTAGTAGTAGTCTCCGTGCTCCCGGAAGATCGGTGTGTCGTCGATGTCGTCCCACCAGTTCTTGGGTTTTTCCTCCGAAGAGGGGGTCTCCCCGGACTCGGTGGTTTGGCTCTCTTCCTCCTTCGGTGCCTCTTTGGCAGGGGAAGTTTCCTCTTTGCTTTCTTCCGCTGTGCTCTCCTCCTCCGCCTCCTGGGGCGTTACGTCAAAGAGGGCGTCCACAAAGGCGTCCGGCTCAAAGCGCTGCAGATCGTCGATCTGCTCGCCGATGCCGATGAACTTGACCGGGATCTTCAGCTCCGACTGCACGGCGATGGCGATGCCGCCCTTGGCGGTGCCGTCCATCTTGGTCAGGATGATGCCGGTCAGGTTGGTGACGCCGGCAAACTCCCGCGCCTGGGAGAGGGCGTTCTGCCCCGTGGTGCCGTCGAGGACCACCAGGTTCTCCCGGATGCAGTCCGGGTACTCCCGCGTGATGACCCGATCGATCTTTGCGAGCTCCTGCATCAGGTTTTTCTTGTTGTGCAGGCGCCCGGCGGTGTCCACCAGGAGAATATCCGTGTGCCGCGCCTTTGCCGCCTGTAGGGCGTCAAAGACAACGCTGGCGGGGTCCGCGCCCTCGGCGCCGGTAATCAGGTCCACCCCGGCCCGGTCCGCCCAGATCTTGAGCTGGTCCACCGCCGCCGCGCGGAAGGTGTCCGCCGCGGCGATCAGGACCTTCTTGCCCCGCTGCTGATAGATGCCGGCGAGCTTTCCGATGCTGGTGGTCTTGCCCACGCCGTTGACGCCGATGACCAGGACCACCGAGGGGTGCTCCTCAAAGTCATAGGCGTGCTCGTCCACGGTCATCTGCTCCCGGATGCCCCGGATGAGGATGTCCCGGCACTGGGCGGGCTCCTTGATGTGCTGCTCCTTCACCTCGGTGCGGAGCTTCTCCAGGATCTCGTCCGTCGCGGAGACCCCCAGGTCTCCCATGATCAGGATCTCCTCGAGCTCCTCATAGAAGTCCTCGTCGATCTTCGAGGAGCTCGTGAAGACGTTCTCGAGCCCCGAGACGATGCTGTTTCTCGTCTTGGAAAGGCCCGACCAGAGGCGCCGGAAAAAGCCCTTCTTTTCCTTTTTCTCTTCTTCAGCCATAACTTCCTATTCTTGTGGATCAGCCAACCAGGTCCTTGTCGTCGATCAGACTCACCGAGACCAGGGTGGAAACCCCCTTCTCCTGCATCGTGATGCCGTAGAGCCGGTCCGCCTCGTCCATGGTGCCGCGCCGGTGGGTGACCACGATGAACTGGGTGTGCTCGGTCAGCTTGTGGATGTACTGGGCGAAGCGCACCACGTTGCTCTCGTCCAGTGCCGCCTCGATCTCGTCGAGCAGGCAGAACGGAGAGGGCTTTAAGTTCTGGATGGCAAACAGGAGGGAAATCGCCGTCAGGGCCTTCTCGCCGCCCGACATCTGCATCATGTTCTGGAGTTTCTTTCCCGGCGGCTGTGCGATGACCCGCACGCCGGCCTCCAGGATGTCCTCGTCCTCCATGAGCTCGAGCTGGCCGGAACCGCCGCCAAAGAGCTCCTTGAAGACCTTGTCGAACTCCTGCTGGATCCTCGCGAACTGCGTCTTGAACTGGCGGCGCATGTTGGTGTCCAGCTCGTCGATGATTTTGCGCAGGGACTCGGCCGCCGCCACCAGGTCATCGTGCTGGGTGCGCATGAAGGTGCAGCGCTGCGACACGTCCGCATACTCCTCGATGGCGTTGACGTTGACGGGGCCCAGGGCCTTGATCTGGCCCTTCAGGGCGCGGATGCGCTTTTTCATCTCCTCCAGGTTAGTATAGGAGGGATCCCGCAGGGCCTTGGCATCGGTGAGCGTGATCTCGTACTCCGCCCACATGTAGCTGACGGCTTCCTCCAGGGCAGCCTCCAGCTTTTTCTTCTGCTCCCCGAGGCGGAAGACCTCCTTGTCGAGGTCTGCCTTCTCCTGGGAGAGGCTGTCCCGTTCGGAGAGGAGGGACTTCTGCCGGGCCTCGAGCCCTGCCTTCTCCTCCTGGTCCTTGGAAAGGGACGCCTCCTTTTCCCTGGTCTGCTCGCTCCCCGCTTCCAGCGTCTGTTTCGTCTTCTCGATGCTGTCCCGGCGCTCCTCGATGCTCTCGTTTCCGAGGGCGATGCGGCTCTCCACCTCCTCCAGCTCGTGGCGAAGGTTCTCTAGTTCCGCATCGATCCGGGCGAGCTCCTGGGCGGAGAAGTCCTGCTTCTGCCGGGTCTTGGAGATCTCCAGATCCCAGCTCTGCACGGCCTTTGCCTTCTCCTCCTCGTCGGCGCGAAGGTCCGCGATCCCCTGCTGCTTCTCGAGGATTGCGGCGTTTGCCTCCTCCTCCTTTTTCTGGGAATCGGCAAGTTCCGCGGCAAGGCGGGAGGCCTCCTGCTCGAGGTCTTTCTTCGTCTTGTCGATGGAGCTGCTCTCGCTCTGGAGGCTGGCAAAGCCCTTCTCGGACTCCTTCTTTTTCTCCTCCTCCTGGGCGAGGTTCATCTTGGCGGTGTTCTGCTCCAGGAATTTCCCCTGCATGGTGACCGTGACCGTGTCGAGCTTTGCGCGCAGGAGATTCCGCTCCTTTTTCGCCTCCTCGATCTCGGCCTGGGTCTTCTCCATCGCGGCCCTGGACGCCGCCACGTCCTTCTGCAGGCCCTCGATCTCCCGGCGCCGTCCCAAAAGGTTTGACTTGTTCTTGAAGGCGCCGCCCGAGACCGAGCCGCCCACGTTGAACATCTCGCCCTGGAGCGTCACCATGCGGACCTTGGGACCGTACTTGACGGTGATCGCATGGGCGTTGTCGTAGGTGTCAACCACCACGGTTCTGCCGAGGAGGTTGGACGCCACATCTTTGTAGGCCGGGTCCACCCGTACCAGGGTGTCCCCAAGGCCGATGACCCCCTTCTCCCGAAGAACCTGGGGGAGGTTGAAGGACGCGCCGCCCCGGATCGCATCCAGGGGCAGAAACGTCGCCCGGCCGGCCTTAGCCTGCTTTAGGTAGCCGATCATCTTGCGGGTCGTCGCGTTGTCTCTTGTGACGATGTTCTGGATCTGCCCGCCGAGGGCGGTCTCGATGGCCGTCTCGTACTGGGGATCCGTCTTGACCAGGTCCGCCACGACGCCGATGACGCCGGGCTCCTGGTCCTTCTTCTCCATGACCGCCCGGACCGCGCCGCCAAAGCCCTCGTAGCGCTCAGTCAGGTTGATCAAAGCGTCGAGCCGGGACTTTTGCTGGTGGTAGGCAAGCTCCGTATTGCGAAAGAGCTGGTCCTTCTTTTCGATCTCCTCGCGGCAGGAAGCGATCTTCCCCTCCAGGTCCTTCTGCTGGGCCTGCAGGTCCGAGAGTTCGCCGCAGATCTGCTCAAAGGCAGCCCGCAGCTCCGTGAGGTTTTGCTCGTGCTGCGCCTCATCCGAGGAGGCCGCGACGAGGCGGGAGGTGAGCTCCGCCTTCCGGATGTCAAACTGCTCTCTTCTCGTGTCGTGGGCGGCCTGCTTTGCCTTGATCTCCGCCCGGGCGGAGAGGAGGTTCAGGATCCCGCTGCGCAGGTCCTCCACCTCGGCTTCCTTCTCCCGAAGGCGGGAGAGAGCCTGCTCCTGCAGCGCCTCAGCGGCGAGCTTCTTGTCCTGCAGATCCTGCAGGATTCGGTCCACGCTCCCCTTGCCGCTCTCAATGGAATCCCGCTCCTTCTCGTGCGCCTCAATTTCCGAGGTCAGGGCCTCTTTTCTTGCGCCGAAGTGCTCCTCGTTGGACTTTGCCGAGCGGATCTGCTCCTCGTAGAGTGCGATGCTGTTCTCCAGCTCCTTCCTGGCAATCCCCGCCTTGACCACAAAGTCCCGCTCTTCCTCGATCTTCGTGTCCAGCTCGCCAATCCTCTGCTCCAGCACGTCGTACTCGGACTTGGACTTCTCGTAGCGGACCGTGGTGTCGAAGAGGTGGGCGCTGGCGGTGTTCAGGTTCTTCTGGACGTTCTCCAGATCCTGTTCGGTCTTCTCGTTCTCGAGCAGGAAGGCGTTGACGTCCAGGGTCTTCTGCTCCTGGCGCGCCTTCAGGTAGATCTGGGCGGTCTTGGCCTGCTGCTCCAGGGGGCCGACCTGCTTTTCCAGCTCGGTCAGAAGGTCCGACACCCGGACCAGGTTCGACTGCTCGCTCTCGAGCTTTTTGAGGGCCTGCTCTTTGCGGCGCTTGAACTTGACGATGCCGGCGGCCTCGTCGAAGAGCTCACGCCGGTCCTCGGGCTTGTCGGAGAGGATCTTGTCGATCTGGCCCTGGCCGATGATGGAATAGCCCTCCTTGCCGACACCCGTATCATAGAAAAGCTCCTGCACATCACGGAGGCGGACCTGCGTGCCGTTCAGGAGGTATTCGGATTCGCCGCTCCGATAGAGTTTTCTTGCCACGGTGACCTCGGCGAAGTCCACCGGCAGGGCGTGGTCGGAATTGTCCATGGTGATCGCCACGTAGGCGTAGCTCATGGGCTTGCGCAGTTCCGTGCCCGCAAAAATGACGTCCGACATGGCGCCGCCGCGCAGCTGCTTGACCCGCTGCTCGCCCAGCACCCACCGGACCGCATCGCCGATGTTGCTCTTTCCGGAGCCGTTGGGCCCCACGATGGCGGTAAAGCCCTGGTGGAACTCGAGCCTGGTCTTGTTGGCAAAGGACTTGAAGCCCTGAATCTCAATACTCTTTAAATACATCCGGCTTACTTTCTCTCCTCAAGCAGCACCTCATAGGCGGCCTGCTGTTCCGCCGCCTTCTTGGACTTCCCGCTCCCGCGCTGCACTTCCGTCCCATCGATCAGCACCGCTGCGGTGTAGGTGCGCTGGTGGCAGGGGCCGCTCTCCTCCAGGATCCGGTACTCCAGGGTCTGGCCCTTCTTCTGGGTCCGCTCCTGCAGGATCGACTTGGCGTCGTAGAACAGGAGCTTCCCCTCCAGATCCGACAGGATGAAGCGCATGATGAATTTCCGGGGTGCCTTGATGTCCCCGCTGTCCAGGTACATGGCGCCGATCACGGCCTCACAGACGTCGGAGATGATGGAGTCCTTCTCCCTGCCGCCGCCTGCCTCCTCGCCCTTTCCGAGGCGGATGTACTTCTCCAGCTCAAAATCCCTTGCGCAGTACGCAAGGGCGGGCTCGCACACCAGGGAGGCGCGGATCTTGGTCAGATCCCCCTCGTGCTTCTTGGGATATCTTTGGTACAGAAAAGCACTGGAAATCATCTCGAGGACCGCGTCCCCGAGAAATTCCAGCCGCTCATAGTCTTCGTATTTGCGGATCTTCTGCTCGTTCGCATAGCTCGTGTGGGTCAGGGCACACTCCAGAAGGTATCGGTTCTGAAAGTGGTAGCCGATCCGCTCCTCCAGATCCGTTCCCGGCGCGTTGATCATGCATTCTCCCCGACGGCCTGCCGAACCACCTGCAGGGCCTCTCCGGCGGTCTTGATGTCCTTGACCTTCTCCAGGTCCACCTCAACGCCGAACTCCTCCTCGAGTCCCAGGAGAATCTGATACATGTCGAGGGAATCTGCTCCCAGGTCCTCCTCGAAGGTGGTCTGCTCCGTGATCTCATTGGGATCCACGTTTAAGACATCCGCCACAATCTTCTTGATGCGATCAAACTCGCTGTCCATCACACAATCCTCCTTATATCCTGAGCCGGCGCCTCACTGGGCGTCCTGCTTGGTTTTCGTCCGATCCACCAGGTGCATTCTCGCCTTGAATGCCCCGTTGATGTCCTCATGCTTCCACTGGATGCACTGCTCCAGGGCGTGCTGCACCTCGATGGCCTTGGCGTTGCCGTGGGCCTTGACCACAAGACCGGTCAGGCCAAGCAGCGGCGCGCCGCCGTAGGTCTTGATGTTGAACTTCTGCATGGTGCTCTTGAGGGAATTTTTGATGAGGAGTCCGCCGATCTTGGAGACCGTCGTCCTCATGATGGCACCCTTCACCTCTCCGAGGAGCATCTTGGCAGTGCCCTCGTACATCTTCAGGATCGCGTTCCCGGTGAAGGCGTCGCAGACGACCACATCCGCCGCACCAAAGGGGATGTCCCTGGACTCGATGTTGCCGATGAAGTTGATGTCGGGAAGGGCTTTGAGGAGCGGATAGGTCTCCTTGGCAAGGGCGTTGCCCTTGTCCTCCTCGGCCCCGATGTTGTACAGGGCGACCCGCGGGTTCTTCACCCCGATGATCCGCTCCATGTAGATGGAGCCCATCTGGGCGAACTGCACCAGCATCGAGGGCTTGGGGTCCACGTTGGCGCCGCAGTCGAGCAGCAGGCAGGGCCCCTTCTGGGTGGGCATCACCGGGGCAAAGGGCGGGCGCTCAATGCCCTTGATCCGTCCCACGATGATCTGGCCGCCCACCAGGGTCGCACCGGAGCTCCCCGCGGTGAAGAAGGCATCGCAGGTCCCGTCGTGCACGAGCTTCATGCCCTTGACGATCGAGGAGTCCCGCTTCTTCGTGATGGCGGCCACAGGGGGCTCTGCCATCTCGATGACCTCGGTGGCGTTCAGCACATGGCAGCGGTCCTCCGGGACGCCCTCATACTTTGCGAGCTCCGCCCGGATGACCTCCTCCTTCCCCACCAGGGTCAGGTCCAGGTCCGCATTGGCCTTCAGGGCATCCACCGCGCCCCGGAGAATCTCCCCGGGGGCGTTGTCCCCGCCCATGGCATCGACTGCTACTCTCACCAGTTCCGACATCCCTGCACCTCTTTCTGGACCCTCTTTCCCATTCTCAAGGTATTACTATACTAGACGGCATCTGCATTTGCAAGGTTCGCAAAAGCCCGCGAAATCCCGCAAAATCAACAAAAAACTCGGGTCTTAAACAGTTGGGCACATTTTTGGGAGGCTTCGGCCTCTCTTTTTTGTTGTGGTTGAGCCGGGTTTTAAACAGTTGGGTTCATTTTTGAGAGGCTTTGACCTCTCTTTTTTGTTGTAGTTGAGCCATTCTTCACTGTCAAATCTAGTTATTTTATGTGTTGTATGTGTTGCATGTTCAAGAGTCATGTGATATACTTGAATCATGAAACTTTATTTTGACAAAAGGCTGAGTGATCCAACTTACTATGTCCAAAAAGGCTACAGAAATGGCCATAAAGTGACATGTAAAAATGTGAAGATTATAGGAAAGCATTCTGAGTTACTAAAAATCACAGATGATCCATTATCCTATGCTAAAGAGCAAGTTCGCCTTATGAATGAGGAGGAGAAGGCCGGTCTGCAAAGCATAGATCTTCATCTTGATTTCAATGAATTGATTCAGAATAACTCAGATAGGTCTGTCGCGCCTCTATTCACAAGGAATATTGGATATCTTTATCTTCAGCACATATATCGTCAACTAAAAATTGGTGATTTCTTCAAATGTTCGTGTGAAGGCAAGAAAATCACATTTGATATAGACAGAGTTAATAGATTTCTTGTGTATGACCGCATATTAAGGCCGGGCTCCAAACTTCATTCCTGCCAAAGTAAGGAGTGGTATTATGAGAACCCGGATTTCGAGTATCAGCACATTATGCGAACACTCGATATCCTCGAGGACAATTATACCGAGTATATAAGCTGGCTATACAAATACAGTAACGATATTGTTAAGAGAGATACCTCCCGATGCTACTACGATTGTACGAATTATTACTGTGAAGTTGAAACAAGTGACGATAATTACATTGATGAAGTGACCGGAGAAGAAATAAAAGGCCTCCGTGAATACGGAAAGTCGAAAGAAAATCGGCCTAACCCAATTGTAGAAATGGGATTGTTTATGGATAGTCAAGGCATTCCTATGTCTATGTGCATTCATCCCGGAAATACAAATGAGCAAGTTACCGCTATTCCATTAGAAAAAGAACTGATCAAAATGCTTAAAGAGGCTGATCATGATAATGACGGATCTTTCATATATGTTGCGGATGGAGGCCTTGGTTCTTCGTGGATTAGACAGTTCAACTCAATGGGCGGAAGGTGCTTTATAGTCACGCAGTCAATCAAGAAAATGTCTGAAGTTATGCAAAATTCTGTGTTCAATGACTTTGATTATTGGATTCCAGTCAGTGAAAAAGAGCACAGTAAAGATAAGGATGGAAGGACTATTATCAAAAGCGAGCCAATATCTATAGATTTTCTAAAGAAATTTAATAAAAATGACGCAAAATATCTTAAATATTACAATGCTATGGCATATAAGGTTATTGATGCTGACAGTGTTATTGACCTTGGAATATCAGAGGCAAAGATATGTAAGAACGGAAAAACCAAAACCGCAAAAGTTAGGGCCACTCTTAAGCAGAAGATCATAATCAGATTCTCGCGGAAATACATGGAGTACCAAAGGTCCGTCCGAAACCGCCAGATAGAGCGTGCCAAGAGCCTTATCAGGAAGTGTGATCCAGATGAACTGAAGAAAAGTCAGAATGACGCAAAGCGATTCATAAAGAAAACAACAGCTGCAAAAGATGGTGGAGAAGTGCAGGTGTCATACTCTCTCGATACAGATCGCATCGCAGAAGAAGAAAAATATGATGGATTTTATGCGATTGCAACAAATCTGCAGATAGATATGGTGAGTATTCCCGATGATCCATTAAAACTAAAGCCGGATCTCACAGACGTGCTTGATATTGTGTCTATAAGCGAAACACGCAATAAAATTGAGGAATGCTTCAGAATCATGAAAACAAATTTTGAGGCACGCCCGATTTATCACAGAAAACACGAACACATAATTTCACACTTCATGATATGTTACACTGCTCTTCTCATTTATAGGCTTCTTGAGATCCAGGTTAATCAAAGCCGCTATCATTGCACGACACAAGATATTGTAGAGACATTAAATCATATGATAGTCGGAAACGTAGAAGATCAGTATTATCTTTCATTATACGGAGGATGTACCACTTTGGCAGCGCTGGAGGAAGTGTTCAATTGTGGGCTGAATCATAAACGTTATTATCCGAAAACACTAAATAAACTGGCAAGAAGTTTTTAAATTGCGGAAATTCAAGGTCCCCCCACATACAACATTTTGATAAATTGATTAAAGGGCAGAAAACGTTGATTTTCCAACGTTTTCTGCCCTTTTGGCATTCTTGAAGTGTTTAAAACCGGACTATACTAGACGGCATCTGCATTTGCAAGGTTCGCAAAAGCCCGCGAAATCCCGCAAAATCAACAAAAAACTCGGGTCTTAAACAGTTGGGCACATTTTTGGGAGGCTTCGGCCTCTCTTTTTTGTTGTGGTTGAGCCATTCTTGGCTGTCAAATTTCTGTGATTATTATGTTGTATGTGTTGTATGTCTAGGGTGCATGTGTTATACTTCGTTTATGAAACTATACTTTGACAAGAGACTGAAAGATCCTACCTACTATATTCAAAAAGGTTACCGGAATGGTTCCAAAGTAACCTGTAAAAATGTAAAGATTATTGGAAAGCATTCAGAATTACTAAAAATCACAGATGATCCATTATCCTATGCAAAAGAGCAAGTCCGTCTAATGAACGAAAAGGAGAAGAGCGGTCTGCAAAGCATAGACCTTCATCTTGATTTAAATGAATTGATTCAAAACAACACAGAAAAATCGATTGCACCTTTATACACAAGAAATGTCGGCTATTTTTATCTTCAGCATATATATCGCCAGCTAAGCATCAATGAATTCTTCAAAAATGCTTGCAACGGCAATAAGATCACATTTGATATCGACCGTGTTAACAGATTCCTTGTTTATGACCGTATATTGAGGCCTGGATCCAAGCTCTATACATGGCAAAATAAGGACTGGTATTACGAGGAGCCAGATTTCGAGTATCAGCATATTATGCGGACCATGGATATCCTTGAGGACAATTACGCCGAATACATCAGTTGGCTTTTTAAGTACAGTAACAACATCGTTAAGAGAGATACATCTCGTTGCTATTACGACTGTACAAATTATTACTGTGAGACTGAGACAAATGATGATAATTATGTTGATGAAGTAACCGGAGAGGAAATAAAAGGACTGCGCGAGTACGGAAAGTCGAAAGAAAACCGTCCCAACCCGATTGTAGAAATGGGATTATTTATGGATAATCAAGGCATACCAATGTCAATGTGCATTCATCCAGGAAATACAAATGAACAGGTTACCGCTATTCCTTTGGAAAAAGAACTGATCAAAATGTTCAGAGATGCTGATCATGATAATAACGGTTCTTTCATATATGTTGCAGATGGTGGACTTGGGTCGACATGGATTAGACAGTTCAATTCCATGGGCGGAAGGTGCTTTATTGTCACTCAGTCAATTAAGAAAATGTCAGAAGTTATGCAGAATTCTGTATTCAATGATTGCGATTATTGGATTCCAACATCCGATAACGATGGTAAGAAGGATAAAGATGGAAGGACAATTGTTCAAAGTGATCCCATATCAATAGAATTTCTAAAAACATTTGATAAGAATGATAAAGATAATCTTAGATATTATAATTCGATGGCGTATAAAGTAATTGACGCTGATAACCTTATTGATCTTGGACTCACAGAAACAAAGATATGCAAGAACGGAAAAACAAAGAGTGTAAAAGTTAAGGGCACTCTTAAGCAGAAAATAATAATCAGATTCTCACGAAAATATATGGAATACCAAAGGTATATCCGGAATCGTCAGGTGGAACGTGCCAAGAATCTCATCAGAAAATGTGATCCGGATGAACTGAAGAAAAGCCAGAATGACGCAAAGCGATTCATAAAGAAAACAACTACCGCAAAAGATGGTGGGGAAGTGCAGGTGTCATACTCTATTGATACAGACCGCATCGCGGAGGAAGAAAAGTATGATGGGTTTTATGCTCTCGCCACAAATTTGCAAATAGATATGATAAGTGCACCGGATAATCCGCTAAAATCGAAGCCTGATCTTACAGATGTACTTGAAATAGTCTCTATCAGCGAAACACGCAACAAAATTGAAGAATGCTTTAGGATCATGAAAACAAATTTTGAAGCTCGACCGATTTATCATAGAAAGCACGAGCACATAATTTCACATTTTATGATATGTTACACCGCGCTTCTCATCTATAGGCTTCTTGAGATCAAAGTTAATCAAAGCCGCTATCATTGCACGACGCAGGATATTATAGAGACATTAAACCATATGATCGTCGGAAATGTAGAGGATCAATATTACATTTCATTATACGGAGGCTGTACCACGCTGACAGCGTTGGAGGAAACGTTCAATGGTGGGCTAAATCACAAGCGATATTATCCGAAAACATTAAATAAACTGTCGAAAAGTTTTTAAATTGTGAAAATTCAAAAGCCCTCCACATACAACATTTTGAAGGACAGATAAGGAGGCAGAAAGCGTTGATTTTCCAACGTTTTCTGCCTCCTTGGCATTTTAAAGTGTTTAAAACCGGACTATACTAGACGGCATCTGCATTTGCAAGGTTCGCAAAAGCCCGCGAAATCCCGCAAAATCAACAAAAAACTCCCACGCACGCGACGGGGCATGCATGGGAGCGAAGGTCATATTTGCGGAGAGATTTCAGGCCTCGACCTTGATGATCTCCTTCTTGTTATAAGAACCGCAGTTCTTGCAGACCCTGTGAGGCATCATCAATGCACCACACTTGCTGCACTTAACGAGTGTCGGAGCGCTCATTTTCCAATTAGCTCTTCTCTTATCTCTATGACTTCTGGAATTTTTATTCTTAGGGCAAATAGACATCAGTTACACCTCCTTACTCTGTATGGTACATCATGTTCGCTGACGTCAAGGGTCGTATCTTTCAGCTCACAGACAACGATCATTATAGGTCGGACCCCTGCCTTCGTCAAGCACTTTTCTGCCCACAATTTTCTGACCTGAAGTGTAATTCAAAACTCCACTGAAGTGGATATTAATCTTTCACTTGGTTCTACATTGATATAAGTCTTACACTATCTCCACTAAAAGCTGCCCTACTTTTCCCTGACTGTACTATACTGTTTCCCGTTGCGAATTAAAAAAAGAGACAGAAGGCCAACATCCCTGCAAGAAAGTACCTTCCGTCTCACCACTATAGGCAGGCGAGTATTGCTACCCGTCTGCCTGTAATGATAGCCATGAAGAGTACATCAGACAAGAGTCAATTGAACTTTATCCAGAGAGCTACGGAAGAAGCACAAGAGCGTTACGATGCCGAGGTCAGTCAGTTCCAGCGCAGCTACAATGAGAAGCACCCCTTGCAGCACATCTGGCGTCACATCATCGCCAAACGAAGGATCACCGTCCTGTACGAGTCAGAGGATGTCTCCGTTGTGATCCAGGTGGTCCGTTTTGTCTACGCGCACACTTCCCAAACCTTCACCTTCTACGGGACGCTCCTTCTGCGCCGCACGCATTACGCCTTCCACCTCCTCAGGAAGTGGATCGGCAGCCGGCCTGCCAACCTCTCCCGGGACGTGGAAAAGCGCTGGGCCTCCTTCGTCAGCGTCCCCGAAAAGGTCCGTGTTTCAGCCGATTTCCTGGGAGCATAGATGAACGCTACCTCCTCCCCCTCCGGACGATTCATACTGGCCCCATAAGGGCAAAAATGCCCAAGGAGGCGTGATCATGGCAGGTTTGAACAAGAATAAGGCACTCTCACTGGACGAGCGGAGGTTCATTGAGCAGGGGATCGGCAGCGGATCCTCCAAGGCAGCGATTGCTTCCGCTCTGGGCAGGGACAAGTCTACCATCGGCAAAGAGATCAAGCTGCACAGAACCCTGAAGTACAAGTGCCGGCTGAGGCGAGAGTGTGGGGCCTATAAGAGCTGCAGCTGGGGGCGTGAATGCCCGGATGACTGTCCGGACTTTGTCCAGTTCACCTGCGGCAGGAGGGATCGCTCCCCGGGTGCCTGCAATGGCTGTGAGAATTACGCAAGGTGCCGTTTTTCAAAGTACTACTACTCCGCTGCAAAGGCAGATATGGAATACCGGGAGCTCCTTGTTAATTCCAGGACCGGGGCCAACCTCACGGAGGAGGAAGCAAAACGGATGGCTGCCATCATTAAACCTGCACTTCAGAAAGGTCACTCTCCCTATCGGATTCTGCAGGATCATCCGGAGCTGAACATCTCAGAGAAGACCCTCTACAACTACATCGACGAAAAGGTCTTCAGTGTCGTCGGCATTGCCAACATCGACCTTCGCCGCAAGGTCTCCAGAAAGATTCCCAGGAAGCTTGCGCACAACTACCGGAAGCGGCAGGAACGATCATATCTGCGTGGCCGCAGTTATGCGGACTACAAAGCGTACATAGAGAACTTCCCAAACGCTTCCGTTGTTGAAATGGACACCGTCTACAACGACGTGTCACACGGGCCTTTCATGCAGACCTTCAAGTTTCTCAACTATTACCTGATGGTCGCTGTTTATCACGATACCAAGACCGCCCAGGACATGCTGGACGGTGTCAGCCTGCTGAATCAGGTCCTTGGTGATGCTCTCTTCAAAGAGCTCTTTGAAGTACTGCTGACAGACCGCGGCGATGAATTCACCCTCGCCAGGGCAATGGAAACCGGCGCAGACGGCAGTCAGCGGTGTCACGTTTTTTACTGCGATCCCATGCAGTCAGGACAAAAAGGTTCGCTGGAAGTCAATCACGAAGAGCTTCGCTACATCTGCCCGCACAGGGACAACTTAAGAGACCTCGGCCTTGTGAACCAGACCGCATTGAACTTTGCGATCTCCAATATCGCAAGCTCCGCTCATCCGGCGATAGGCGGGAAGTCTCCCATCGAGTACACCCGATTCATGAAACCGGAGCTATGGGAAAAGCTTCAGACTTTCGGAATCCAGGAGATTCCCAGAGATGACATCGATCTCACGAAGCACTGCCTGGAAAGGTTTAAAAAGAATCCAGGAGAAGGGAGTCAGGCATGAACGAAAAAGCCTTTTTTAATCTTGACAGCTCCGAACTGGAAGCAGATCTAGAGGACCGAATCCGGTTTCTGAACACGATTCTCAATCGGCATGGCGTCTGGTTCAATCTCCTGCACGACAAGGAAGGATATCGAAAGCCCTGAAGTGTAATTCAAAACTCCACTGAAGTGGATATTAATCTTTCACTTGGTTCTACATTGATATAAGTCTTACACTATCTCCACTAAAAGCTGCCCTACTTTTCCCTGACTGTACTATACTGTTTCCCGTTGCGAATTAAAAAAAGAGACAGAAGGCCAACATCCCTGCAAGAAAGTACCTTCCGTCTCACCACTATAGGCAGGCGAGTATTGCTACCCGTCTGCCTGTAATGATAGCCATGAAGAGTACATCAGACAAGAGTCAATTGAACTTTATCCAGAGAGCTACGGAAGAAGCACAAGAGCGTTACGATGCCGAGGTCAGTCAGTTCCAGCGCAGCTACAATGAGAAGCACCCCTTGCAGCACATCTGGCGTCACATCATCGCCAAACGAAGGATCACCGTCCTGTACGAGTCAGAGGATGTCTCCGTTGTGATCCAGGTGGTCCGTTTTGTCTACGCGCACACTTCCCAAACCTTCACCTTCTACGGGACGCTCCTTCTGCGCCGCACGCATTACGCCTTCCACCTCCTCAGGAAGTGGATCGGCAGCCGGCCTGCCAACCTCTCCCGGGACGTGGAAAAGCGCTGGGCCTCCTTCGTCAGCGTCCCCGAAAAGGTCCGTGTTTCAGCCGATTTCCTGGGAGCATAGATGAACGCTACCTCCTCCCCCTCCGGACGATTCATACTGGCCCCATAAGGGCAAAAATGCCCAAGGAGGCGTGATCATGGCAGGTTTGAACAAGAATAAGGCACTCTCACTGGACGAGCGGAGGTTCATTGAGCAGGGGATCGGCAGCGGATCCTCCAAGGCAGCGATTGCTTCCGCTCTGGGCAGGGACAAGTCTACCATCGGCAAAGAGATCAAGCTGCACAGAACCCTGAAGTACAAGTGCCGGCTGAGGCGAGAGTGTGGGGCCTATAAGAGCTGCAGCTGGGGGCGTGAATGCCCGGATGACTGTCCGGACTTTGTCCAGTTCACCTGCGGCAGGAGGGATCGCTCCCCGGGTGCCTGCAATGGCTGTGAGAATTACGCAAGGTGCCGTTTTTCAAAGTACTACTACTCCGCTGCAAAGGCAGATATGGAATACCGGGAGCTCCTTGTTAATTCCAGGACCGGGGCCAACCTCACGGAGGAGGAAGCAAAACGGATGGCTGCCATCATTAAACCTGCACTTCAGAAAGGTCACTCTCCCTATCGGATTCTGCAGGATCATCCGGAGCTGAACATCTCAGAGAAGACCCTCTACAACTACATCGACGAAAAGGTCTTCAGTGTCGTCGGCATTGCCAACATCGACCTTCGCCGCAAGGTCTCCAGAAAGATTCCCAGGAAGCTTGCGCACAACTACCGGAAGCGGCAGGAACGATCATATCTGCGTGGCCGCAGTTATGCGGACTACAAAGCGTACATAGAGAACTTCCCAAACGCTTCCGTTGTTGAAATGGACACCGTCTACAACGACGTGTCACACGGGCCTTTCATGCAGACCTTCAAGTTTCTCAACTATTACCTGATGGTCGCTGTTTATCACGATACCAAGACCGCCCAGGACATGCTGGACGGTGTCAGCCTGCTGAATCAGGTCCTTGGTGATGCTCTCTTCAAAGAGCTCTTTGAAGTACTGCTGACAGACCGCGGCGATGAATTCACCCTCGCCAGGGCAATGGAAACCGGCGCAGACGGCAGTCAGCGGTGTCACGTTTTTTACTGCGATCCCATGCAGTCAGGACAAAAAGGTTCGCTGGAAGTCAATCACGAAGAGCTTCGCTACATCTGCCCGCACAGGGACAACTTAAGAGACCTCGGCCTTGTGAACCAGACCGCATTGAACTTTGCGATCTCCAATATCGCAAGCTCCGCTCATCCGGCGATAGGCGGGAAGTCTCCCATCGAGTACACCCGATTCATGAAACCGGAGCTATGGGAAAAGCTTCAGACTTTCGGAATCCAGGAGATTCCCAGAGATGACATCGATCTCACGAAGCACTGCCTGGAAAGGTTTAAAAAGAATCCAGGAGAAGGGAGTCAGGCATGAACGAAAAAGCCTTTTTTAATCTTGACAGCTCCGAACTGGAAGCAGATCTAGAGGACCGAATCCGGTTTCTGAACACGATTCTCAATCGGCATGGCGTCTGGTTCAATCTCCTGCACGACAAGGAAGGATATCGAAAGCTCCTGGTCATGGTGAATCCCGGAACGCTGAAGCGGCATGCAGGCAAGCGCAGGCAGGATATCTACCTGCCGGATACCTCCTCCAGGATCGGAAAACGCATCTGTACCGTCGATGATGTCCGGAAGATGGAGAGCACCGGTATGACCACTTCCGTCATCACGGATCTGATCCGGATCAGCCGATCCACCTATTTCAGAAGGAAGAAAGCAGCCGCTGACAAGCAGGGGTGGGAAGCCTTCTGAGATCAACGATTACCGTGTGTAGAGTATACACACACGGAGAAAGGAGGTCAGACGAGATGCTCCATGAAGAAACGGGTTAACATCTACATCTCCGAGGATACATCCAAACGCCTGAAGGCTTACGCGGAGGAAAAACACTCCAGCGTGAGCCAGATCATTACCGACTGGATCTGGCATGCAAGAGTCGGAAAACGGAAACCACAGAATTAAAACGGCACCGCAAAGCTGAGAAATCTGAACTACAGAAAACGCCTGCAGGGCCTTCACTACAAAGAAAAAATCCAGAGGCAGAAATCAATCTTCAGGAAACATCCTGTTCGTTGAATTCACCTCTGGTTTTTATACTCCGAAGTGAATATCTTCCATGAATTCAGGGCCTTTGTAAGACTCTGGTCCACGAAATCAGCCTCAATCCACCCCTTTACTGCCCTCATCGCAGGTGTAATTTCCACTGTCGCCGGAGAGTGCTTAAAAGTGGAAATCAACTTTTCACTTCAGCCACAATTTTCTGAAAAGTGCTCACGATTTCTTCTCACTTTGCCAGATCTTTGACCAGGGCGTAGGTCTCCTGGGCGATGGCAAGCTCCTCGTTGGTGGGGTAGACAATGACCTTGACCTTCGAGTCGGGGGTGGAGATCTCCTGGACCTTGCCTCTTGTTGCGGCGTTCACTGCATCGTCGATGGTGATGCCGAGGTACCCGAGGTAATCGTAGATGAGCTTGCGGGAATCGCAGTCGTTCTCGCCGACACCTGCGGTGAAGGCGATGACGTCTACGCCGTTCATGGCTGCCGCATAGGCGCCGATGTACTTGGCCACCCGGTAAGCCCAGGCATCCAGGGCAAGGGTTGCATCCTGGTTGCCCTCTTTTCTCGCCTTCCAGAGATCACGGAAGTCGGAGGAGAGGCCGTTGGAGAGACCCAGCACGCCGGAGTCCTTGTTCAGCATCTGCACCACTTCATAGGCGGACTTGTTCTCCTTGTCCGCGATGTAGGAGACAACGGCCGGATCGAGGTCGCCGGATCTGGTGCCCATCACCAGGCCTTCCAGCGGGGTGAGGCCCATGGAGGTGTCGATGCACTTGCCGTACTTCACGGCAGACACGGACGCGCCGTTTCCGAGGTGGCAGACGATGGTCTTGAGCTCCTCGGGCTTCTTTCCGTAATACTCGGCGACCTTCTGGGACACGTACTTGTGGCTCGTGCCGTGGAAGCCATAGCGGCGGATCTTGTACTGCTCATAGTACTTCTTGGGCAGGGCGTACCGATATGCCTTGGGGGGCATGGTCTGATGGAAGGCCGTGTCGAACACCGCCACCATGGGGGTGTTGGGCATCAGGGCCTGGCAGGCCAGAATGCCGGTCAGGTTGGCGGGGTTGTGGAGCGGTGCCAGGTCGGAGACCTCCCGGATCGCCTGCAGCACGCTGTCATCGATGATGACGGACTTGGTGAAGCGCTCGCCGCCGTGGACGATGCGGTGTCCCACCGCGCCGATCTCGTTGAGGTTGCGGATGACGCCGCCCTTCACATCGGTCAGGGCATCCAGCACCAGGCTGATGGCCTTCTTGTGGTCCTCGATCTGGGTGTTGGTCTTCTCCTTTCCCAGGTGGTCGCGGACGTTCTCATAGGTGATGGCGCCGTCAATGCCGATTCGCTCGCAAAGTCCCTTTGCCAGGACGCTCCCGTTGTCGGAATCGATGACCTGGAACTTCAAAGAAGAGCTGCCGCAGTTGATAACCAGGATATTCATGTATCTTTCTCTCCTATTCTCATTGCACCGGATGGCCCGCAGGACTCCCGGTGATGGTTCTTCTGAATTTTAGCACACGAAAAGCGGCCAGGAGCCGAGGGCTTCTCACCGCTCTCCACTCCTGTCCACTCTGAAGGTTTATTCGTTGCTGTCCTGTGCCTGAACCGCCGTGAGGGCGACGACACCGACGATGTCCTGCCAGCTGCAGCCTCTCGAGAGGTCGTTGACGGGCTTTGCAATGCCCTGCAGCATCGGGCCGTAGGCATCGGCCTTGGCCAGTCTCTGGACCAGCTTGTAGGCGTTGTTTCCGCCATCGAGGTTCGGGAAGATCAGGACGTTTGCCTTGCCGGCAACCGGGCTTCCCGGTGCCTTGGATGCTGCCACGGAAGGAACGATGGCGGCATCGGCCTGGAGCTCTCCGTCGCAGACCAGATCCGGATACTCGGCGTGGGCGATCTCCACAGCCTTGACCACCTTGTCGACCAGCGGGTGCTTTGCGGAGCCCTTGGTGGAGTGGGAAAGGAAGGCGACGTAGGCGTCATCTCCCACCAGCTCCTTGAAGCTCTTGGCAGAAGCATCGGCGATGGCTGCCAGCTCCTCGGAGGTGGGATCCTGATTCAGGCCCGCATCCGCGAAGATGAAGGTGCCGTGGTCGCCGTACTCGCAGTTGGGCACGTCCAGGATGAAGAAGCCGGAGACCATCTTGCAGCCGGGCTTGGTACGCAGGATCTGCAGGGCCGGGCGCAGAGTGTTGGCGGTGGAGTGGCAGGCGCCGGAGACCAGTCCGTCTGCCTCACCCTCCTTGAGCATCATGACACCGAAGGTGGTCTTGTCGCTGTGCAGCGTCTCTCTTGCCTTCTCCGGGGTCATGCCCTTCTTCTTGCGGAGCTCATAGAACAGGTTTGCGTACTCCTCAAACTTGTCGCAGTTCTCGGGATCCACGATCTTGGCACCCTGAACATGAACACCGTACTTGGCGGCATCCTCGTTGATCTTCTCCGGATTGCCCAGGAGAATGACGTTTGCAATCTTCTCACTCAGAATGGCCGCTGCCGCCCGGATGGTTCTCTCATCCTCAGACTCCGGCAGGATGATGGTCTTCAGATCTTTTTTTGCTTTTTCCTTAATTCCGTCAATAAATGACATTTCTGCAGTTCCCTCCTATTTATTCACTGCTCGTGACTGCACCGTCGCTCTGAGGGGAGTATTGTAAGCGTTTACACATTCACACGACACTTGTGAATATACCGCAACTTTTTGACGACATCAATAGGAAATGTTCGTTAGTTTTTTAACGAAAATAGGCCTTTTCCTGGCTTTTGCTTGCGCATTGTCTGCGGCACTGATACCATGTTTGCGGCCTGCAGTTTGGCTGAATTCATTCTGAATTGTAAGTCCTTACATGAATTTTACACTGATTTTTGGCGTTTGAGGAGGACAGGATGCGGATCGGGGCAGTGATCTGTGAGTGCAATCCCTTTCATTCCGGGCATCGTGCCCTCATGGAGGCGGCGCGCAGGGAGTGCGACCTTTTGATCGCCGTGATGAGCGGCGACTTCTGTCA
This sequence comes from Lachnospiraceae bacterium, assembly GCA_022483465.1. Classification (GTDB taxonomy): domain Bacteria; phylum Bacillota; class Clostridia; order Lachnospirales; family Lachnospiraceae; genus CAG-791. The sequence goes on from JAKVNF010000002.1 coordinate 646,739, forward strand.
GCGGGGCATCCCCGCGGTCTTTTCCAAGGAGGATCGTACCCGGGATGTGCTCTCCTGCGCCGATGCGGTCATTGAGCTTCCGGTTTTTGCGGCAACGGCCAGCAGCGACCGCTTTGCAAGGGGTGCGGTGCGCCTTGTCGATGCGCTGGGGTGTGTGACCGACCTCTACTTTGGCTCGGAGTCCGGGGACCTTGCGGCGCTGCAGAAAGAGGCAGAAGCCTCCCGCCAGGCGGATCCGCGCATGCAGCAGGTCCTCCGGCAGAAGGTGGCGGAAGGGCTCTCCTATCCCGCAGCCCAGGCGGCTGCTATGGAGGAGATCCTCGGAATTGCCACCTGCCGCAATGCCCCGAATGACCTCCTGGCGGTCTCCTATCTGTGTGCTCTCTCGGACATTCACAGCAGGGTCACGCCCCATGCCATCCCCAGGATCTCGACCGACAGCGCCTCCTCCCTTAGGGAGAAGCTTCAGCAGGATCCTGCCGCCAATCAGAGCCACCCGCAGCGCGTCCCCGTGTTTCTCGACGACTTCTCCCAGGTCCTTTTGGGCGCGCTCCTAGCCAACAGGGACTACACCGACTTCTCGGATGTCACCCCGGACCTCTCCGACCGGTTTTGCAACAACTTGGGATACTACCGCACCATCACCGGCTTTCTTGCGCGCTGCAAGACCAAGGAGGTCACCTGGACCAGGCTCTCCCGCTGCCTTCTGCACATCCTGCTGGGGATTCGGAAGGATGCCGTCACAGCGTATTTCACGGCCGGCCCCCAGTATGCCAGGGTTCTCGGATACCGGAAAGAAAGCGCCCGCCTGATCTCCCTCCTTGCGGACTCCGCCAGGATCCCGGTGATTCTGCGGGTGGCGGACGGAGAGCGCGCACTCCCCGAAGAAGCGCTTTGTTCCTATCACCTGGACCTCTCCGCCTCCCTCCTCTACGACCACATCGAGGCAGCAAAGCGAAAAGACACCGACACCGAGATCAACGCCTACAAAAAGAAAGTGCTGGTCCTGCCGTAAAGGTAGAGCCAGCACCGGGACAGTGGGCAGGGAAAGCGTCTTGGCTCTGCTCCTTTTGTTCTGTTCAGACTGCATAGAAGAAGCGGCACCTGCGGGTGCCGCTTCTTTGTGTCTGGATATGCGCCTGATGGTTATGCCTCGGGCTTTGGCTCCTCGTCTGTAGTAGGAGCCGCCGGTGCCTCCTGCTGTCCAGCCGGAGCCTTCGGAGCAGGGGCAGGTGCGCCGTTCTTGACAACCTTGATGTTCATGGACCTGGCGATGAGCTCCATCGCACGAGCCCTCGGGAGCACAATGCTCTCGCCTCTGGGGTTGATCACGAAGCCGTCGGTCTCACGCAAAAACTGCACCGCGTTGCGGTACTGGAACTTCACCGGGCGGAACTGGTTCTTGCCGTTGAAGTTCTTTGCGTACTCGAACAGGTCCGTGAAGATCGGGATCACGTTCTGCTCGATCTCCGAGTCCTTGGTCTTGGCCTTGAGCTTGAGCAGCGGGAACTTGACCTTGGGCTTCTGGCCCTCGGGAGTCTGCTCGCTCCCCTCCACATAGACGGGGATCACAAAGGTCTGGGTGGGGATCAGGGTGTTGATCCGATCCATCTTGCGGCGGATCCGCTCATCCCGCTTCTCATACCGGACCGGCCACTTGGCCTCGCCCACAAAGTCGATCATGGCAAAGGCGAGCTCCGGTGCCGCCGGCGGAATCTTGGCGGGATCCGGTGCCCAACTGGCAGGCGGTGCCGAGATCTCGGAGCGCTTGATCGCGGCCTTGTACCAGCCGTTGTCGATGATGATGTTCTCCATGCCCAGGTAGTAGAGGTAGTCGAAGAGCAGGACCGGCTTGGGTCCCTCCTCCGGCACCGGGGCACCCTCTCCGGGGCGCTCCACCACCGCGGTCTTGCGGAACTGGGTCTCATAGACCTTGGCCGCGATCTCCGCGTGCTCCTTCTCCAGGTAGATCAGGGCAAAGCCCCCATCGATCAGGGGATACCCGGTCAGCCGATCGTAGAGGATGTAGAACTTCTCCGCCTCGTGGATGCGCCGCAGCAGGTCGTTGTAGATCACCCGGTGGTTGGCCTCGTAGTTCTCCAGAGCCGCCTTCCGGTTGAAGATCTCATGGGTGTCCAGCAGGAAGATCAGCTCCTGGAGGGTAAAGGACTCCACGTCTGCCGGTGTGAGCACCGGCTGATAGATCAGGTTTCCGATCTCCTCCTTGCGCTCCGGCGAGATCGGGTCCTCGATCTTGGGTGCCTGGACCCCGGGGGTGTTGATCTTCAGCAGATTCATCCGCATGACTCCCGGCCAGCTCATGCCCTCGTGGGCATGCTTCTGCTGGGCTGCGAGCTCCTCCACCTCGCGCTGTTTCTGCTCCTCGGCCTCCTTCGCCGCCCGCTCCTCGGCGGCCTTCTTCCGGCTGCCGAATTTGTCAAATAATCCCATATCGCAATCCTCGTGAATTTCCGAAATTTGTAGACCGGTTATGCCTCAAAATCGATGCAGGTTCTGGTCTTGATGTTGGGGCGGACGACGCCGTTCGCCACCGCCAGATGATCCGGATGCACCGAATACCCCTTCAGGGATGCCGCATCCGTAAAGCTGCAATCCAGCATCAGATCCGCATTGGAAGAGGGCAGACGCGTGGTCTGCACATGGATGGAAATCAGGCCCGGGATCTTTCCCGCAAGTCCCTCGAGTCCCGCCTTGATCTTTCCGCGGATCTCTTCCTTCTGCTCCTCTGAGTATTCATCCTTGAGCTGCCACAAGATGATATGTCTGACCATATTCGTTCTCTATCCTCCGGTCTGCAAAGGTCTGTAAACACTTTCTGCACTGTGAAGTATCATAACACAAACAGGGAGAGCAAAAAAGCACCAATCGCAAGTGCCGCACAGCGGGGGAAACACAGTTGCTTCACCATCCTTTGACTCTGCCATGATAAGATGGAACCAGAACCGCCCCGGGCCGGATTGCCCGCCCGGGGCCATGGAGGGATCAATGAAACTACTTCTTGCTGATGATGAGGTGGAACTGACCAACGCGCTGACCGCGATCCTGACCCGCAGCGGATACACGGTGGATGCGGTGAACAACGGCAAGGATGCCCTGGCCTATGCCCGCTCGGGCAGCTATGACGGGATCATCCTGGATATCATGATGCCGGGACTCGACGGGATGGAGGTGCTCCAGCGCCTGCGCAAGGACAAGAACTCCGTGCCGGTGCTCTTTCTCACCGCCAAGGGGGAGATCGGGGACCGGATCCGGGGCCTCGACCTCGGGGCGGATGACTACCTGCCCAAGCCCTTTGACATGGGGAAGCTCCTGGCGAGGATCCGGGCGATGACAAGGCGCCGGGAGGACTTCACCCAGCCGGTGCTGGCCTGCGGGAACGTGTCCCTGAACCGGGCCACCTGCGAGCTGGAGACCGCAGGACAGGAACCCGTGCGCCTGACCGCAAAGGAGTTCCAGATGATGGAGCTTCTTTTGGAGTCCCCCGGCCGGGTGATCTCCGCAGACGGCTTTTTGAACAGCATCTGGCCCGACGGGGAGGCGGACGTGAACACGATCCGCGTCTACATCTCGAACCTTCGAAAGCGTCTCAAGGGGCTTGGCGCCGACATCGAGGTCCGCTCCACCAGGGGCCTTGGCTACTTTATCGAAAAGGTCTGATATGGGAAAACCAAAGTCGAACTCCAAAGCCGGAAAGCGGCGTCTTGGCCTGCTCTTTCGGCGCATGTCCCCCTCGATGGAGCAGCGCCTGCGCAACAAGTTTGTCCTGACTGCGCTCCTGTCCCTGTTCATCATCGTGGTCCTGATCATCGCCTTTTTGAACATCCTGAACTTCGTCCAGATCCGGAGCCGGGCAGACCGGCTGATCGAGGTCCTGTACGAGAACGACGGGTCCTTCCCGCCCCCGGAGGAGAACGACACCCGGCCTCAGGTTCCCAGGGAGCCGCAGATCACCTCCTGGCTCCTGCTCCTGAAAAACGACTTCTCCATCAACCGGGACCGGGAGATGCCCTTTGAGACCCGCTACTTCTATGCGGATTTCGATGCGGACGGAACCCTGACCCAGCTCAACACCGACCATGTCGCCGCGATCACCGAGGAGACCGCAACGGAGTACGCAGCCAGGGCGCGGGATTCCAGCAGGAGCAAGGCGTTTCTTGGCGGCTACCGCTACCGAATCTACACCAAAGAGGACGGCGGGATGCAGGTCATCTTCGTGGACTGCAACTCAGATCTTGCCGGGGCGGGGATCCTCTTGAAGACCTCCCTCTTCATCGGCCTTGCCGCCCTGGTCCTGATGTATGTGCTGGTGCGAATTCTGGCGGGCATCGCCACCGCTCCGGTGGTGGAGTCCCTGGAAAAGCAGAAGCGCTTCATCTCCGATGCGGGCCATGAGCTCAAGACCCCCCTCACCATCATCTCCGCCAACGTGGACGTCCTGGAGATGACCGGCATGAAAAACGAGTGGACGGGAAGCATCCGGAATCAGGTCCGGCGCATGACCGCCCTCATCACAAACATGCTGACCCTGACCAGAATGGAGGAAGAAGCCTCCCGGGAGCTCTACGCCGTCTGCAGCCTCTCCGAGATCGCGGAGGAGGCGGCGCGCAACTACGAGGCCGTCGCCGCAGCCAGCCACAAGACCCTGGAGACCAGGATTTCGCCCGGCATCCACGTCTTCGGGGAGCTCCGCTCCCTGGAGCAGCTGATGGGGCTTCTCCTGGACAATGCCATGAAGTACTCGGCGCCGGAGAGCCAGGTTCTCTTTACCCTCTCCCAGGACAAGAAGATCCGCCTCACCGTGGAAAACACCTGTACGCAGGAGACGCTCCCCCAGGGAAACCTGGACCGGCTCTTTGACCGTTTCTACCGGGGCGATGCCTCCCGCACCAGCACCGGCTCCTTCGGGATCGGGCTCTCCGCCGCCCGGGCGATCTGCCAGGGTCACGGCGGCACGATCACCGCAGAGCGGGTCAGGGAGAACGCCATACGCTTCACGGTGCTTCTGCCCCCGGTCAAGACAAAGAAGGCGCCGCCCGCCCTCGGCTGAGCAGAAAGAGCGGTCCCACCCGCCCGGAACAATCCGGAAAGGCGGGACCGCTCTTTTTTGGACCTGCCGCATCAGAATGCGGACCGGGTCAGTATGTGTACATCATCGTGTAACTGTCATACACCATCTCATCATAGGAGACCGTGCATTTTTCAGCCTGCCGTCCTGCTGATAGGTAAACTTGAGGGTATACTGCCCGATGGAACCTCCTGCTGGCCCGGTGCCCCGACGGACAGGGTCGACTTGGTCAGCTGATTCTTGCTGTTGTACTCCAGCAGGGTCTCTTCGACGCAATCGCTGCCGGGCCAGGAATCCACGATCGAGGAGATTCTGCCCTTTTCGTCGTAGGTGTAAGTTGTGGTCTTTGGGCCATCCACCGTGCCGTCCGCCATGGTGGTGACGGCGACCACCTGGATGAGGTTTCCTGCGGCATCTCGTGTCGGCTGGTACTGGGTGAGGCTGTTTGACTCCGGGAAGTCGGGATAACTTCCTGCCTCTGAATCAGTGGACCCATACTGGCTGGTCTGACCCGCGACAAAGGCGCAGCTCACCGCATTGGCAAGCGCTTCCGTAAAACCAAGCGAATTTCCCTTGTCGGTTTCGATGATCGCCCGGTTGACCTTTGCCGTATAGGCAGGATCATTCACCACCCTTTGGCCTGGACCGGGCACCCGCCTGCTGCCAAACCAAGAAACGCTGCTGTCACCGTCCATGCCGCTGTCATCTTACACTTTTTCCAAGCATGTTCGTCTCCCTCCATACCTGTTTTGGACCTCGAGGCAGCATTACTGCCCGCAGCCATGCAAAAACCTCCCCGGTGATGCCGCCGAAGGCGCATCACGCAGAGAGGCTCTGACGTCCGTTTTCCTTTCCGGACGATTTCTTTAATTTTTCTTCTCGATGTCGCGGATCTCCTCCTGGAGCTTCTTGATCTCCGCGTTGTTCTCTGCGATGTAGCCGCTGAGCTTTGCCACCTGGCCGATGTTGGAGCTCTCCTCCACCCGGTCATGGAGCTTGCGGTTCAGCTCCTGCAGATCGGCAATCCGATCCTTTCTGCGCCCCACAATATCCTGGCGCTTGGAGAGCCACTCGTTGTGCCGGGCATCGTACTGGGCGTGCTTCTCATTCCAGAACACATCCTTGGCCGCGCAGAACTCGTTCCACAGGGCATCATCCTGCTCTCTGCCGGCAAAGCCCGCCTGCTTCCACTCGGTAACGAGAGCCTTCATGCGCTCCGTGTTCTCCGCAGAGGTGTCGTGCAGCGCAGAGATGGACTTTGCCTCCTCGATCAGGGCGCGCTTCTTCTCCGCCGCCGCGTTCCACTGGGCCTCCTGGCCCTTGATGAACTTCTTGCGGCCGGTGTAGTAGCTGCTCCGCAGCGCATTGAACTGCTCCCAGAGGGCATCGTCGTCCTCCTTCCCGGCGGAGCCCGCCATCTTCCAGCGGTCCATCAGGACGGAGAGCTTCTCTCCGGTCTGCTTCCAGTTGCGCACGTTTGCCATCAGCTCGGTCGCCTCGGCGATGATCTGGGTCTTTGCCGCCTTGGCGCTCTCGCGCTTCTCGCCCATCTCCTTGAAGTGGGCGTCCTGTGCATCGTAGAAGGACTGCCGTGCCGCGCGGAAGGTGTCCCACAGGGCATCGTTGCAGTCATCTCCGGCAGAGCCCAGGGTCTTCCACTGGGTCATCAGGTCCTTCATGGCAGCGCTGGTCTTCTTCCACTCCGTGGAGGGAGCAAGCTCCTTCGCCCGCGCGATCAGGGCTTCCTTCTCCTTGCGGTTGCGCTCATAGCCCTCCACCCGGGACAGGAGCCTGCCGGCGGATTCCTCCACCTGGGCAAGGAGCTCCTTCTCCTTGGGGGTCTCATAGTCGGTCAGTTCATCCCAATCTGCCCGGAGTTTTTCATATTCAGACCTGCCGGAGGCGTCCCGGCAGCTCTTGGCGAGTTCATGGATCTGCTTTTCCAGGCCGATCTTCTTCTCGACGGCCGCAGTCAGTTCGTCGAGGGATGTGATCACCTCGTACTGTCCATCCAGCTCCAGAGCAAGGACGGAAGAAGGTGCTTCGGCCCCCTGATCCTCCACCCGGACCACGCGGCAGCCGTACAGATGCGGCTCCACCACGGTGATCACCTTATTCTCGTTGTTCCACTCCGGCATTGTCACAAAGCTCATGTCTCCCAGTCTCCTCATACAGCAAAGAATACGCGGTTCGCTCTCTTACGAACCTGAAAGATATTTTATCATCGAATTTCCAAAGTGCATACTGCGGATGACGTTTTTTCCGGGAATTTTCCCGTCTATTGCCACCTTTTTTCCCGGTTTGTCACCCGGAAAAGTACGCAGACATCTTTTCGTTGAGTTTCGAATAGATCCGCTCCCGGAACCAGGGCTCCGTGGAGGCGCGGACCGCACCCTCCTTCGAGAACCAGGCGACGCCGCTGTTCTCGTCCGCCTTTTTGCGGACCGGTGCCGCCGGGTCCGCTTCCAGAAGGTAGGTGACATTTAAGTGCAGGTGGGAGGGGACGTAGACGCCCCGCTTCTCGTGGCCGTCCACCGTCAGGATCTCCAGGGAGAAGATCTTCTCCGACACCGGGGTCACGGTCAGAAGTCCCGACTCCTCCCGCACCTCCCGCATGGCGACAGACAGAAGGTCCCGCTCCCCGTCCGCATGCCCGCCGAGCCATGACCAACTGCGGTAGATGTTGTGCCAGGCCATCAGGATCTTCTGCCCCGCAGGATCCGTCACCCAGGCGGATGCCGTCCAGTGGGCAAAGCCGTTGTCCCGCGTGTAGAGATCCAGCCCGGTGTCCATCCAGGCGAGAAGTTTTTCCCGGTCTTTTTCCTCCTGTTCGTTGAACGGGACAAAGTCTAAAAGCTGCGTCCTTAGATCGCAGCGGCTATGCTCATCCATGGATGTGCTCTCCTTCCTCTTCTTTGCCGTCCCGGTGTCCCAGCTCCCAGAACGCGACCGAGGCCGCGGCGGCGACGTTGAGTGAATCCACGCCGTGGGCCATCGGGATGCAGACGGTGGCGTCCGCTCCCTCGATGGTGACATCCCGCAGGCCGTCTCCCTCGGTGCCGAGGATCACGGCGAGCTTTGGCTTTGCCCGCAGAACTGGGTCATCCACCGCCATCGAGTGATCCCGAAGGGCCATGGCCACCGTGGTAAAGGAGAGCTCATGCAGGGTCCGAAGCGTCTCCTCTGGCCAGGACCCCTCCGGCAGATAGGTCCAGGGCACCTGAAACACGGTGCCCATGGAGACCCTTGCCGCCCGCCGGTAGAGGGGATCGCTGCAGCCGGGGGACAGGAGCACCGCGTCCATGGAGAGGGCCGCGGCCGAGCGGAAGATTGCACCCACGTTGGTGGGGTTTTCCACCTCCTCCAGGATGCAGATCCGCTCTGCGCCGGTCTCCTCCAGAAGTTCCCGGGGACTCTTCTCCTTTCTTCGCCGCATCGCGCACAGGACGCCCCGGTTCAGGGCAAAGCCCGTGATGGCGATGAGGAGCTCCCGATCTCCCACATAGACCGGAATGTCGGACTTTCTCTTTTCCAGAGCCTCCAGGACCAGCCGCCCCTCCAGGTTTTGCTGTTTTTCCTCCATCAGGACGCTGATGGGCTCATATCCGGCCGAGAGGGCCCGCAGGATCACCTTGGGGCTCTCTGCGATAAAAATCCCGGGCTCCGGCTCATTGCAGTGCATCAGGGCACTCTCCCGGTGTTCGTTGTACAGGGCCGTCTCTGGCAGGGAGAGGTCCCGAATCTTAACAGTCTGCATCACGCGATCCCCAGTGCCGCCCGGATTCCGTCGAGGTCCTGTGCCTGCCGGATCCTGCTGCGGTTTTCTCTTGTCACAAAGCCCTGCTCCTGCATCCTGTCAAACATCGCAAAGAGCGGGTCGTAGTAGTGGTTCAGGTTGTAGAAGACATAGGGCTTTTGTATCCGCCCCAGGGCATTGAGGGAGATGACCTCCGAGATCTCCTCCAGCGTCCCCGTGCCGCCGGGGAAGGCGATGAAGGCATCCGAGAGGGCGATCATCGTCTGCTTGCGCTCCGCCATGTCCTTCGTTGCGATGAGTTTCGTCAGCCCCTCGTGCTGCACGCAGCTGTCGATGAAAAACTGCGGCTCCACACCGGTGACCGCGCCCCCTGCCCGCAGGACGCTCTCCGCAAGGATGCCCATAAGGCCCACCCGGCTCCCGCCGTAGACCAGCTCATTTCCGGTCCTGGCAATCATGGTGCCAAGCTGCTCCGCGGCCTTGGCATACAAGGGATCCTCTCCCATGCTCGCCCCCAGATAGACGCAGATCTTCATACACTCCTCCTATTTTCCTGTTCACGCATCGAAAAAGTCATCGGAATCCGTATCCTCCCGCCGGCTCCTCTTCGCTCTGGGATCCGGTTCCTCTTCCCAGTCGTCTGATTCGTCCGGCATCTGGGAAAAGACGATCTCATCCGGCTCCTCCTCCAGGTCGACAAAATTCCGGGAGCGGCGGGCCGGGGCGCCCTGTCTTCTCTGCCGCCTCGCCTGCGCCTCCGGCGCCTGCCGGGAAGGGCCGTCCCGAAGGGGCGCTCTGCCAGACCGCTGGCGGACATCCTCCGGTGCGGGATTTTCGCCGTGATATTCCTGCTCTTCCGGGCGGGCGGCGTGCCTGCCGGCATTTCTGGAAGGGGCAGGGCTCTGGTGGAAGGGGTCGTGCTCCTCCCACTCGTCCTCCATCTTCCGCTCCCGCGCCCTGGTCCTCTTTGCCTGCAGGCGGGCATCCCGCTCCGCATCCCTGGGCGCTTCCTCGCCCTTCGGGACCGGCACCAAGAGCTTGACAAAGCCAAAGCGCACCAGAATAAAGAGGGCCACGATCAGGTACAGATGGGCGATGAGAAGGCTCACCACCACACCGTTGATGCGGAGCAGATATCCGGTGCCGAAGCCGTACCATGCCATGAAGGCGGTCAGAAGCAGGGCCAGTACCAGCATCCCCAGATCGCGGGCGGCATGGGAGATGGCGTCGAGGAACTCCTTCAGGGAGGCCCCAAAGAAGACAAAGCGTCCGATCATCATGCCGATGAAGTAGACAATGATGCTGTCGTAGTTGTCGTCCACGTAGATAAACTTAATGTAGAGAAAGATCACAAACATGTACAGCATGGAGACAAGGCGCAGGCTCGCCTTCTCCTCCGGGCGGATCCGCTTCAGCGGCAGAAACACCCGGTCCAGGAAGGAGTTCAGCACGCAGGAGAGGATGATGAGCCCCAGCAGAATGAAATCGCTGTAGCTGGTCCAGAAGCTCCGCGCCGCCGGGTCCACCACAAACCAGTCCAGCATCACATAGGCGCTGATAAAGGCCAGCATGGAGGTGTCCGAGAAGAGGATCTCGGCAAAGCGCTCCACCGTCCACTGGGTTCTCTCCCGCAGGGCCGCCTGGGTGTGCTCTTTTCCCGCCATTCTCCCCCTGCAGTACAGGGCGATGAGCGAGAGCACCGCCACCAACGCCGCAAAAGACACCAGGAAGAAAATCCCGGCATCCCGCGGCACCATGTAGTGTGACATCAGTTCTGAAAACGAAATGGTCAAGTCAATTCTCCTTTAGCGGCTGCCCCCCAAATCGTGGCGACGCTGCCCTCTTGCCCTGCCTTTGCAGGGCCGGATTCCAGCCGCCTGCTTATTGTAGGCAAGCAAAGTCAGCAGGTCAACTGGTGAGCTCACCCCCCAGCGTAGGCACCAGTCTGTCGGAAAAATTTCACCGTGCATCCGGTACCTCTGCTCTTTCCTTCCGGCTTTTGCACCTCCTGGTCAAAGCTCCCTGACAGGGAGAAGAAAGGGAAATACATGAAGTCCATTTTCCCTGATTCCTCCGAAAAACCGAGCTGCCAGATGCCGCAATTACTCTCTCCTTGTGCAAGTCACTTTGGCTATGATTGGGGTAAAGATACGCAGCATGATTCTTTGTCTGACGTGAAGACCACGCTATTCTGTTTTCAAAAGTTGCGTGAAGCTGGATATTATGGTGCAACCGGAAGCACTTAAAATATACCGCTTCTCGTATGCAAACACGATCGGCAGACGGATCTGGTGCGCAAGTTCTTCCTGATGTACATTGCCGATGAGCTTCAGCAAATCATGCAGCACGATTTGTACAATCACGAAGTTCGAAATCGCTGGTGTGTGGACTTTCATTGCCAACGCCGGGAATGATTTCATCGCGATGATTTCAGAACAACAAAAAACGAGTCGTAGTGTTTGACTACGGCTCGCTGCGTGGCCACATTGAAGTCTCATCACAATACAAGGAAAATGCCAAGAAATGTTGAAATATCAACATTTCTTGGCACTAATGAAAAATGGAGAATGGAGATGACGGGGATCGAACCCGCGACCTCAAGATTGCGAACCTTGCGCTCTCCCAGCTGAGCTACATCCCCTAACCTTGATTAGTATATCACAGGATTCCGATTCGTCCAGAACTTTTTTCCGTCCCTGCGCGAATCGGTGTGTGTCAAGGTTTCTGCCGCAGTGCCCTCTTCCTGCTATTCCTCCGTGCTCCCCTCGGTACCCGCCGCGCCACTGGGGAGCACTGTGGAGATCAGGGAAGAGGCCTCATCGGTCCCGCTGTCGGAGGATCCCGCACGCTGGCCCGCGCGGCTTGCAAAAACCACCGCCAGCACCAGGACGACCGCCGCCAAGAGGACGATCACCCGGATTCTCTTTTTGCGCTTTTTCTCCTGCAGCAGGCGCTGTCTGCGCCCCGCCTTCTCCCGCTTGTAGGCATCTACCTTTTCCTGACTCATCTGGCACCCTCCGATCTGTTTTTGATTCTGTTGGATACCAAAAGTGTACACAGGATCTGTGTCAGGATTGTGTCCCAGCGAGGTCCTCCTTCACAAAATCCGGCACGCGGTCCCGCAGAAAGTACAGGGAGCAGGTCCCAGCGCCATTCTTCAGGTACAAGTCCGCGGAATAGGAGAAGTCGTAGTCGGCATAGTCCTTCCAGCTCCCGAGGAGCGTCATCGGCACCCCGGCCGCCGTGATCTGCTGAACCTGGTCCGGATCATCATAGGTCGTGCTCTGGTAGGCATCATCGCCGCTGTAGGACACAGCTGCCGCCCGGACGTCCTCTCCGGTGATCGGCTCCAGGTACAGATCGTTCTGCTTCAAAAAGGCGATGGTATTGGTGTATTCCGCATAGACCGGGAACGACTCATCGAGATCGCCGTCCTCTCCGGTCGCCCCCACGGTGAGGATCGGATGCGTCCCGGATGCCAGGGAATAGGTGTATTTTACAAGGTCCTTCCGATAGTTCTCGGCAAAGCCCTCCGCAAGGCTCCGATTTCCGTAGCGCTCCTCTGCGCCGTTGGAGGAGACCAGGCGGGCGTCGGCGGGCACCTGTGCCTCCCAGTTGTCCGGGAACAGGACCTTCCGGTAGGCCTTGGTTCCCACCACGGCGTCCATGACCGCGGGGTCCTCCCCCTTCGGGATCAGGACGCTCCTAGTGATGGTCCTTCCGCTCCAGAGCCGGTAGCGGATCACCGCCTCGTACCCGTCCCCGATGCCGGAGGCATCCTCGCGCTTGGCTGCCATCGCATCCCTTGCCATCTGGTCAAAGGCCTCGGTGTCCTCCAGCGACATGGTCTCCAGCACCAGCTCTTCCGAATCGAGCTGCCTTGCGTCATAGGTCGTCACCGACGGGTAGTTCTCGCTGTAGACATAGAGGGCACAGCTCTTCACGCTCTGCCTTGCAGGCACCAGCCGGTCATATCCTGTGAGGTCATAGCGAAAGACCGCAAACACCAGCACCGCCAGCACCCCCGCCAGGGCGATCTGCCAGGTGCCCTGGAAGAACTTCCGAAAGTCCGAGGCAAAGATCACCTCGGCGATTCCCGCGGCGAGCACGGCCCCGGCGAGGATCGCAAAGATCATCACCACATCCGAGAGGCTGCTGACGGAGCCGAAGGCGCTGTACACCAGCTGCCCGGCATAGAGTCCCGCGGCCGCTCCGGCGCCCACCCGGACCAGGAACCTGGCCGGCGCGTACAAAACCGCCGTGCCGGCGCCCTCGGCTCTGCGGACGCGGTAGAGAAGAACGGCAAGAACCAGCGCCCCCGCCATCACCCCGAGGAGGACGAGGTCCGGCACTTTGAGCGCAGACACAAGCTCCCGCAGAAGGTCTTCTGTCATCCCGCCGTTTTCGGCAGTGTTCACCGGGTACAGCCGGTTGACAAAATCGCTGTTGTAGAGGGGCGAGAGCAGCATGTTTGGACGCGCCCCGTAGTAATACGTCCGGAAAAACAGGGACGCATATCTGTCCGCGATGCGGAAAAAGATCCAGTCCGCCGAGAGCAGGACCGCCGCCATCAGGATCGCGGTGATCAGCTGCCCGGTCAGCATGACCGCAAGAAGCCCAAGCGCATAGGAGGAGACAAACAGGAGGGAGAGCTGCAGGAAGGAGAAGCCCACCTCCCGAAGGAGCATCCCGTTCATCGCGCCCATCGCCCGGGCCACCAGGGCCGACAGGAGAAAGCTCACGAGGAGCGGGATCTCAAACAGCGCAAACCCGTTCCAAAAAATGGCCCAGAACCGCCGCATCCTGCTCACAGGCTGGCTCTCATAGAAGTCCAGCTTCTCCCGGGAGAACAGGTAGGAAAAGCCCTGGATCGCAATGACCGCGCCAAAAACCACGGCAAAAACCGGCAGGGACTGCCGAAGGCCCAGGCGCCTGCTCACAAGATAGAGGCACTGCCTGACCAGCTGCTCGTGGGAGAGCTTTTCCACCGCCGCGCTCTGCGTGGTTCCCGCAAGGAGCGTTGCCAGCGCCCCCGGATACCAGAGGAGGCAGAAAAGCCAGGTGACTGCCACCAGCCACAGACGCCTTCTCGTGATCTGCTTTTGCAGCGCCCGGCTGCTAATCAAGGCTGTCCGTTCTGACATCGCCATCGCTCTTCATCCCTTCTGTCTTGCTGATAAAGACCTCCTCCAGCGTCAGCGGGAGGATCTCAAAATACACCGTACCGACTGCTCGGAAGGCCGCCTCCGTCTGCTCCCGGTTTGCCTCCACGAGGATGGTCTCGAGCTTCCCGCGCTTTTTGTCCGATTTCACCGATACCTTCGAAAGAAGCGCCGCCCGATCCGCCTCCGAGGCAAAGACCACCTGCACCTTCTGCATCCCCTCCCGAAGACCCGCCAGGTCCTCGGAGAGCAGGATTCCGCCCGCGTGGAGCAGGCCGATCCGGTCGCACAGATCCTCGATGTCCCGCAGGTCGTGGGAGGTGAGGATCGGGGTGAGACCCCGCTCCGCCATGTCGCCCGCAAACAGGGTCCGCACCTGCTGCCGCATCAGAGGATCGAGGCCGTCAAAGGTCTCGTCCAGGAGGAGGTACTTCGTCCCGCTGGAAATGCCCAGCAGGATCGCGGTCTGCCGCTTCATGCCCTTGGAGAACTCCTGGATGCGCCGGGTCCGGTCAATGCCGAACTCCCGCAGCAGCTTTTCATACCGCGCCCTGTCAAACTTCGGGTACAAAGCGGCAAAGTAGGCGCCCATCTCCTGCGGCGTCGCGTTGGGGAAGAAGTAGAAATCCGAGGGCACAAAGAAGAGGTCCGCCTTGCGCGCCGGGTTGTCCCAAATCTTCTCCTGGTCCACCAGAATCTCCCCGCCGTCCGGCCGCAGAACGCCGGCAAGAAGGCGCAGGAAGGTCGACTTGCCGGCGCCGTTGGTGCCCACCAGGCCGAAGATCTCGCCGTCCGCCATGGTCAGGGTGACGTCGTTCACCGCCCGGATGTGCCCGAAGGATTTTTCCAGATGCATGGTCTCAATCATGACATTCCCCCGCTTTCTCCTCCACCCGGCTCCAGTCGATGCCCAAATCCGCCGCCTCCTTCTGCAGGGCATGGAGGGACTCGGCAAGCTCTTTCGTCTTCTGCTCCAGGAGCTGACTTCCGCCGCTGACAAAGTTTCCCCGGCCCCGCACCGTGTAGATGAACCCCTGCCGCTCCAGCTCCGCATAGGCCTTCTGCACCGTGTTGGGATTGGTGGCAAGCTCCATGGCGAGGGAGCGCACGGAGGGCATCTGTTCGTCCGGCAGAAGGGCCCCCTTCAGGATCAATGTTTTGTAGCGCTCCGTGATCTGTTCATAGATCGGCCGCGCGTCCCGGTAATCGATCACACTCATAACATGCCTTGAACTGCAACTGTATTATCTGTCCTAGTACACTCTAGCATCTAGCCGATGCGCTGTAAAGAGTGATTCTCACCAGGACTTCCTTTGGCCCGGGGACAGAAAAACGCAGCAGGGGAAATGTTCCTCTGCTGCGCTTTGCCATTCTATGAGATTGTCTTTTTCGATTCAGGCGGTTGCGCCTGCGTTCTGCCGCGTGGTGGAGCTGCCCGTCACGGGCTTTCTCCAGCGATCCCAGCCGTTGGGCTTAACCAGATCCTTCACGGAGCTGTACTTGTCCGCCAAGGTCACGATGAAACCCTCGATGTGGCTCGGATGCCCGGTGGGTCCGATGGGCCACATGTGGCACGCGATGGAGTTGAGCACCACGTCATCCGCATCGGGAATGAGCTTTTTCGCGAGTGCCTCAGAGTCCAGCGGGTGCCGGTTGCAGCACTCCCGGTTGTTTGCATACTTTGCGTACCGACCTACGATGCCAAGATCATGGCAGAGGCTGGCGAGGACCAGATCGTGCATGTTGACGCGGACCCCCAGGTGCTCCAGAAACCGTCCCAGATAGACGGACGACTGGGCAACGTTCAAGGTGTGCGCCGCGACGCTGGTTCTCATGTGGTGCTTTTGGAAATATCCTGCCTGGAAGACGGAGGCATCGATCACGCCGGAACCGACTTCATAGATGTAGCGGTCTACTTCTTCTTTGGACATTGTCACCTCTTGCAGGGAAACCCCCGGTCAATCATAAACCTTTCGGTTTGCCAACGATGTACCTTGGATTTGATCCACTTCTCACCGTTCCCTATGATACCGGATTTGGACAGTTTCGGCAAGATGTCCCAAACATGCATTTGTCCGAAATTTGTTCCTCGATCGGCGCCCGTTTTGTTCAAACAGACAAAACCGCTCTATTCGAATCTATTCTGCGACACTTTTGCGTAATTGTTAAAATTTTATCACGATTCTCCGCCCGCTGCGGCGGCAAGGAGCGCCGCCTTCTCCGCATCGGTCAGGGGCCGGTACGCGCCGGGCGCGAGTGCGGGATCGAGCCTGAGCGGTCCCATCTGCAGGCGCTCCAGCGCCAGCACCTCGCCCCCGCAGGCGGCGATCATCTTCTTGATCTGGTGGAACTTCCCCTCCCGGATCGTGACGAGCGCCTCGGTGGTCCCGGCCACAGGGTCGGTCTTTTGAATGTCCAGCACCGCGGGGAGGGTGACAAGGTCCTCGCCGATCCGGATCCCGGCGGCGAAGGCGTCCACGTCCTTTTTCGTCAGGATCCCCCGCACCAGCACCCGATAGACCTTGTCCACGTGGCTCTTGGGGGCGAGGAGCTTATGGGCGAGCGCCCCGTCGTTGGTGATAAGAAGCAGCCCCGTGGTGTCCCGGTCGAGCCGCCCCACGGGGAAGAGGTCCTTGCGCCTTGTCTCTCCCATAAGATCCAGCACGGTCTTCTGCTTTTTATCCATGGTCGCCGTGAGGATCCCGGCGGGCTTGTGCAGCATCCAGTACTCCAGGTCGTGGTAGGCGACCGGGTTCCCGTCATAGGTGACGCGCTCGGTCCCGGAGAGGGTCATCCCCGGATCCTTTGCGGCCCTGCCGTCCACCAGGACTCTCCCGTCCCGGATGGCCTTCTTGAGCTCCTTCCGAGTCCCCAGGTTCATGTCCGAGAGGAAACGGTCAAGTCGCATCGTTCTCTCCCTCCATTGCGCCGAGCATGACCGCGATCATGTCCCGGGTCAGGACAAAGGCGTGCTCGCCCCAGGGATTGATCAGAATCCCGGCAAGCTCCTCTCTGGTCAAAAGCTCCGTGAAGATGGGCTTCATGAAGTCCGAGATCATGTCGGTGTCCGCCCCCTTGTGGAGCTCCTCGTGGGAGGTAAAGCCCGCAAGGAAGGTCCTGCCATCCCCGGTCCGCAGGGTCTGGCAGACGTAGGAGGCATCCCGATCCAGGGGCACCGGGTCCGCCGCGGTGCCGGGGATCCCGATGCCCTCGTTATCCCGCATGTCCACCGCAAGGAGGAGGTGGCCGTCCTCGGACATCGCCTTCATGAAGGCGGCCAGCACCGCCGCCAGGGTCTCCTGGTTTTTGTTGTCATCAAAGGCCGCAATCGCCGCCTCAATCTCCCGGTTCTTCTCCAGATAGGGATCTTCGTAGTGTCCGCTCATCTTCTCCTCCAAATGTTGATATTCGTTTTCATCCGCTTCTCACGGAATCCAGCAGCAGAACAGCACCGCAGCAAAGGCGCCGACCGCCATCCCAGCCACCACCTCCGGCACCGTGTGGCCGAGCTTTTCCGGCATGGTGCCGGAATAGAGGGCGGGCTTTCCCGCCTCCTGTAGCCTCTTGTTCAGCTGGTTCAGAGCCTTTCCGTTCTCCCCCGCCGCATGCCGCACGTGGGTCGCATCAAAGATGACCACCACAGCAAAAAAGACCGCCACCGCAAAGACGGAAGAGCTGACCCCCTCCCGGATGCCGCAGGCAAGGGCCAGTGCCGTCACCGTCGCGGAATGGCCGCTGGGCATGCCGCCGCCTTCGGAGAGCCGTGCCATCGTGAACTCCCCCTTTGCGATCTCGATGGAGAGCTTGATCACCTGGGCAAAGAGCCAGCCGCCCGCCGCGGAGATCAAGACCCGGTTGTTCCATAATGAAAGAAGAAATTTCATTCTGTCTCCTTTCTCCCCTCAGCGCGAGGCGTGCTCCCGGTTGCTCTGCATTTCCAGAGGCGTAAAGCCCCGAAGGGCCGGGCAGCGGGTGTCCCCCGCGGCCTCCCGGACAAGGGGGAGAAGCGTCTTCTCCCTTCCCGCAAGGGCCGGTGTGTGCCGGATCAGGGCCTCCAGGGCGTGCTCCGGCGGATCCTCGAGCCGCAGCACCTCGCAGAGGTGCTGCAGGGCCTCCTCCCGGGCGCTCTGCTCCGGGAAGGCGCCGCTCTCTGCAAGGGCCTCCCCGAGCTTTTTCCAGGAGGCGCGCTGTGACGGATAGCCGTGGGCCGTCCAGTCCAGAATCTCCGCCTCCTCCGGGATGCAGTAGGGCTCCTTGGAAAAGCCAAGCGCCTCAAAGAACTTCTGTCCGATCAGAGTGTCGTAGATCAAGCGCCCCTCCCGGATCCGGACATAGCGCTGCGCCTCGGGAATCCGGTAGTAGACCTCCCAGAACGCGTCCTGGTCCGCGTCCGGAAAGCGCCGCTTGTACATCAGGTACAGGGTCTTCTTCGGGCAGGCGCCGTAGAGCTCAAACACCATGTCGATGCAGATGCCAAGCCAGCTGCACTGCCTGCGGGCGAGCGCAAAATCAGGGTCCTCCGCGCAGTAGAGAAGAAAGCTCCGCACCGCATCCGGCAGCACCTCGATTTTGCCGCCCTCGTAGACCGCGGTCAGGCCGAGGTCGTTGAACAGCTCCAGGTGTTTTTCCTCCTCCGGGGACAGCTCCGCCCCGTCAATGAGCTTTTCAAAGGCCTGCATCTCCTCGTCCGTTGCGGTCAAAAGGAGCGACTGCATGCCCGCCTTGGACAGGACCTGGGCCGCCACCAGCTCCGGCAGATCCGCGTCCGGGATTCCCTCCGGGGAGAGCCCCGCATTTTTTGCCACATATTCCACATCCTCCCGGGGCCAGTTCCGCAGAAGGTCCGGGACCGATGCCTTTCGATAGGTTCTCTTCCGGAGCCTTGCAAAGGCCGCCTCGTTGTGTTCTCTGGATGTTTGACTCATACCTTCCTCCTTGTGTCTGTTTCCCCATCTTAGCACAGAATGCCGGGCGCTTTGGCAAGTTTACCAATTCTTCATATCTCCCCGGTGGACAATCCCGCCTGCCCGGCCGGATAATAGATCTGATCAGAACGCAATACCGGTTCAAAAGGAGGAACACATGACAAAAGAATTTGCATCCAAGGATGCCGTCATCACCCCGGAGGGGGTATTCATCATCGGGAGCTACGACGAGAACGGCGTGCCCAACGCCATGAACGCCGCCTGGGGACAGCAGAGCGACTACGGCCAGATCACCCTGTTCCTGGGCCACCACAAGACCACCGAGAACATCGAGAAGACCCACGCCTTCACCGTCGCCTTTGCCACCGAGGACACCATGGTCATCTCCGACTACTTCGGCTGTGAGACCGGAAGCCGGGTGAACAAGATCGAGAAGGCGGGCGTGCACGTCCACAAGGCACCCCATGTGAATGCCCCGGTCATCGAGTCCTATCCCGTGACCCTCGAGTGCAGCCTCGTCAGCTGGGACGAGGAGAGCGGCTTTCTCACCGGAAAGATCGAGAGCATGCTGGCCGATGAGAGCGTTCTGACCGATGGGAAGGTGGACCTGGACAAGCTCCACCCGATCATCTTCGACAGCGCCACCGGGAGCTACCGGAGCGTTGGCCCGGTGGTCGGCAAGGCCTTCCATGTGGGCATGGCACTGAAGAAGTGAACACTTCTGTATTAGATGGCAAATCGCCTCCACCCGTAAAACGGGTGGTTCGGGATGCGGGCTATAAGCCCGCTTTACTAGCCAGCGCCTAAAGACGCTGGCTTTCGCTTTAAAGGCCCTTGGGAGCTTTCGCTCCCTCGGGCTCCGCTCAAGCCTCTTTTGCTTTTATCACCTGGCCGCCCCTAAAGGGGCGGTTTTTTACGTCCTTTCTTGTGGATCCTTTCCAGGCTTCGCCCCGAAAGGATCCTCGTACTCCTTCACACTCATCTTATCCTGCAGGATGTCTGCTCTCTCCTGATCCCGGATATACTTCTTTACCGTCGCATCGTTTAATCCCACCGTGCTGACATAATACCCCTCAGACCAAAAGTGCCGGTTCCCAAACTTGTATTTCAGATTTGCGTGCCGGTCAAACATCATGAGCGAACTTTTCCCCTTCAAGTAACCCATAAACGAGGCTACGCTGATCTTTGGCGGAATGCTTACCAGCATATGCACATGATCTGGCATGAGATGCCCCTCTATGATTTCCACTCCTTTGTATGCGCATAGATCATGCAGTATCTCCGCAAGGTCCTTCCTGTATTGATTGTAAATTATTTTTCGCCTATACTTCGGAGTGAAGACGATATGGTATTTGCACAACCATTTTGTGTGTGCTGCACTATTAGCCTTCGGCATCTAAATCACCTTTCCTTTCATCAATGGTGGCTTGAGCACCTCTATTGTAAGGAAAGGTGATTTATTTGTATAACCTCTTACTCTCACCCGCACAGCGGGTGGTTTACTGCTTCGCAAGGATTCGCTTACTTCGTAAGCGAATCACAAGCTCAGCCGACTAAAGTCGAATACAACACAAAGAAAGCGCTCCGGGTTGTCCCGGAGCGCTTTCTGTTGACTTGGATTCGGTTTTGTCCGAACGATTACTGAGGGATGGAGAAGTTGATCGGGGTTGCGCCGGTCATAGCATCTGCAGCGAGCAGAGTGATCGGAGCCTCCTCGAGGCCGAGGGTGGTGAAGGAAGCGGTGTAGCCGCTCTCGGTGGTGAAGGTCAGGGTCAGGGTGGTGTCAGCGGTGGCATCCGGATAATCCTTGTCCACGGTGACGGACTCGCCGTCTGCAAGGCCAGCATCGCCGGCATAGTTCTCTGCATCCTCGGTGGCATCGTTACGGGTCACAGTCAGCTCAGTGACCTTCTCGCCGGTCTCGTTGTAGATCGTGTAAGAACCGGTGGTGGCGATTGCCTCCTCCGTGGTTGCCTCTGCAGCAGCCTCAGTGGTAGCGGCAGCGGCTTCGGTAGAAGCGTCAGCTGCAGCGGCCTCCGTAGCAGCAGTGGTTGCAGCCTCGGTGGCAGCAGTGGTGCTGGATGCAGTGGAGCTGCTGGAGCTTCCACAGGCTGCAACCTGAAGTGCCATCACAAGGGCAGTGCCGATTACAAGTGCTTTCTTTTTCATGAATGTTTCCTCCTTTTCCAAGTCCCGCGCTAGGCTGGGACGTCAGAAACAAATTAAATCATAGCAGGCCCGATTACGGAACATCATATTTGTTGAAAGTGTCTACCTTTTATCTGCGCTTTATAAAATTTTCCCTATTCCAGCCCCGACGGTTTGTGCAGTCTGCGCAAAAGCTGACGGATGCGTTACAGGGTTCCGATTCGGTCGACGATCTCAGCGGCGATCCCACACCGGTCCGGCATCTTGTTTCCGTCCTGCAGGTCCCCCTCGAGCTCGATGTCAAAGCAGCGGTCCCCGAGCTCCAGCAGCTCGTCGTCCGTCATGGCATCGACGTCCTGCCTGGTGAGGCGAAACTCCTTCTCCAAAAAGTCGTACTGGCGGTCGGTAAAGGTCATCCTGTTCTCCCTCCGTTTTTTCGGTCAACAAAAGCCGCAGCGGCTGCTGCGGCTTTTGGGGTTTACGTGTAGTTCTGTCCTCAGTCGAGGGTATCCTCGTCGTCCTTGCTGGCCGGTGCATTGTTTCCGTTTCCATTCCTGGTCAGGAAGGAAGGGATCACAATGTTCTGGGGGTCACCGGTGTGGATGCTTCCGGGATTGAAGTTGTAGCTCGGGCGGGTCGCCTGCTGCGGCTGCTGGGTCTGCTGCGGTGTGGCCTGCTGAGGCTGCTGGGTGTACTGGGGCTGCTGCTGATACTGCGGCTGCTGAGGCTGCGTGTACTGCGGCTGCTGCGTGTACTGGGGCTGCTGATACTGCGGCTGGGTGTACTGCGGCTGCTGTGTATACTGCGGCTGGCTGTACTGAGGCTGCGTGTACTGCGGCTGCTGATAGGTCGGAGCCGTGCGGAACGGCGGCTGGGCATAGGATGCCGTGTTGGCCGTCTGCTGATTCCAGGCGCTTCTCGCAAAGCCACCTGCCTTCTCGTTCTTCGGGGGCTCCTTGGTGCCGATGCCGGTGGCAATGACGGTGACCGTGCAGGCGTCCGCATCGCTCTCATCGTACTTGGCGCCGAAGATGACGTTGACGTCGGAGCCGGTCTGATCCTGGATGTAGGATGCCGCATCGTTGGCATCGAACAGGGAGATATCACCGGAGATGTTCAGGATGACATCGGTTGCGCCCTGGATGCTGGTCTCAAGAAGAGGAGACTCAACAGCCATCTTGACGGCATCCGTTGCCTTGTCATCGCCCTTGCCGGTACCGATACCCACATGAGCAATGCCCTTGTTGCGCATGACGGTCTGGACATCTGCGAAGTCGAGGTTGATGATGGCCGGCAGGTTGATCAGATCGGTGATTCCCTGCACTGCCTGCTGCAGCACCTCATCTGCCTTCTTGAGGGCATCCGGGAGGTTGGTGTGGCGGTCCATGATCTCCAGCAGCTTGTCGTTGGGGATGACGATCAGGGTGTCAACGTTGGGCTTTAACTCCTCAATGCCGGAAGCGGCGCGGGTTGCACGCTGCTTAGCCTCAAAGCTGAAGGGCTTGGTCACGACGCCGACGGTCAGAATGCCCTGATCCTTTGCAATCTTGGCAATGACGGGAGCTGCGCCGGTGCCGGTGCCGCCGCCCATACCGCAGGTCACGAACACCATGTCCGCGCCCTTGAGTGCCTGGGAGAGCTCCTCGGTGGACTCCTCCGCGGCCTTCTTGCCGACCTCGGGGTTGGCGCCTGCGCCCAGACCTCTTGTCAGCTTGGCACCAATCTGGATCAGCTTCGGGGCCTTGCAGCGGTGCAGGGCCTGCACATCGGTGTTCACTCCGATAAAGTCAACGCCGCTGATCTCCTGCTCCACCATTCGGTTGACTGCGTTATTTCCGCCGCCGCCGACTCCCACGACGATAATCTTGCATGCTGTTTCATTTTCGTCTGTTTTAATCTCCAGCACTTTGGTGCCTCCTTAAACCTGATAATTGAACGCGATACGCCGCTCGTAGAGCTCCTGCGCATCGGAAGTAGTATGCGCAGAATCCCTGTCATATCTTTACATACTGGGTAATCATACTATTGAATTCGGGTTTTCGCAAGGCTTTTGCCGATTCCGGTCAACCAATTTTTCACAAGAAAGGTTATGTCCGCTAAGGAGTGACTGCCTCAGTCCCCTGCTGCGCGCTGGCGGCAGTGGACGCGGCATCGCCCGCGGGGACGCTCTCCCAGGTGGCGCCGGTGGATGCACTCGACGCGCTCGACGCGTCACTGGAGGCCTCCTCCGCTGCCTCGGCGGACTCGGTGCTGCCCGGGATGTCCTCCACGAGACTCCCGGAGGGTGTGGAATCGCCGTCCGTGATCGAGATGCCGCTGGGTGCGGTTTCCGCCCCCTCCTCGGTGGAGGCTGCCGCAGCCTGGGCGGCCGCATCTGCTCCCTCGGGGACCACCACCGGAACCTTTTCCTCCGTGCCGGTGTCGGTGCCCGCCGCATCGCTTGTTGCCCCCGTATCGTCCTTCGACGCCACGAAGGTCACAAAGTCGGTGTTGGGGGTGTACTGGGACATCTCCAGGGTCCCGGAGCGGCCGGAAAGCTCCGGCAGGATCCTGGAGATCGTGGAGAGCTTTTCATCCATATATTCATCTGCGCCCAGGACCGCCCGGACGTTTCCGAAGAATACGGTCATGTTTCCGGCGTGATCAAAGTAGATCTTGTCCGCCTGGATCTGGTACTTTGTCAGAAGCTGGGTGCAGTTCAGAATCCTCTGGAAGATCGAGTCGTCCTCCACGGGGAGCTTCTGATACAGCAGCACGTGGGAAAAGGTAAGACCCACCACCTCCGGCACATCCGAGAGCCGCTCGGAGGAGCTCTCGATCACGGTGCCGTCCCGGGAGAAGTACATATACTGTCCGAGGTAGTCAACATAGCCCGCGATGGCCTTCTCGTAGACCGTGATCTTGATCGTGTCGTGGTTGACGATGTCCACCGACATCGTCTCCACGAAGGGGATCTGGGGCATCTCCCGGTTCCGGTACCGGATGGACAGGGCCAGGGAGTTGTCCCCGAGAAATCCCTGGCAGACGTACCCGACGATCTCCTCGTCGGTGTACCGGGTGCTGCCCTCCACGGTCACGTTCCGGACTTTGTAGTACTCATACAGAAACAGGAGCACCGCGGCGATGGCCAGGATGACGGTCAGGACCGTGATGCGGATTCTGCGCTTTCTCGCCGCGAGGACCGCCTCGATGTAGTCGCTCGCGCTCTCGTAGTCCTCCCGGTAAATCATCTCAGTTCCCTGAGCCGGATGTTCCGGGCCACATTCATCGTGATGCCGATCTCCGCCAGCAGGATGATCACCGAGGAACCGCCGTAACTGATAAAGGGCAGGGACACGCCGGTGTTGGGGATCGTGTTGGTGACGACCGCGATGTTCAGAATCACCTGCACCGCGATCTGGACCATGACGCCCACGGTCAGAAGGCTCCCGAACAGGTCCTCGGAGTTGTTCGCGATTAGCATCAGCCGCCAGCACAGGATCACAAACAGTATGATGATGGAGACCGCGCCGAAGACCCCCAGCTCCTCACAGATGATCGAGAAGATCATATCGTTCTGGGCCTCAGGGATGTAGCCGAGCTTCTGCATCGAGTTGCCCAGGCCCTTGCCGAACATCCCCCCGGAGCCGATGCCGTAGAGGCCCTGCAGAACCTGGAAGCCCTTGCCGTCCGCGTACTTCTCGGGATCCAGCCAGACAAGCAGGCGCTGGGAGCGGAAGCCCAGGTCCGAGCTCGAGTGGGTGACGTAGTAGAGCCAACCGAAGCCGCCTGCCCCGACAAAGCCCGCCAGAAGGAAGTAGCGCCAGAAGTCCCGGATCACCACAAACAGCACGCAGGCGCCGATGGCGGCCACGATGATGGCGGAGGACATGTTGTCGGTGATGAAGTAGATCATGGCTGCCTGGACGACAGCAGGGATCATCACCAGGAACAGGGTTCTCCACTTCTTGAGCTTTTTCTTCGGGATTTCCGTCAGGATTCTGGCGGTGACCACGATGACCGCCAGCTTGGAGATCTCCGCAGGCTGCACGGAGATCGGGCCGAAGTAGAGCCAGCGCTTGGCGCCGTTGACCTCCCGGCCGAAGGGGATGATGAGCAGAATCAGCATGATGGAAAAGCCGTACAGAAGGAACGAGCTCTTCTTCCAGAACTGGTAGGGGAGAAAGTTGCAGATCACCATCGCCACCAGGCCAAGAAGCGTGAACAGGAGCTGCCGCTTCAGATAGTAGGCGCCGTCCCCGTACTCGATGCCCGCCTCATAGGAGCTCGTGGAGTAGAGCATGATGAGGCCGATGGCCAGCAGAAACAGCACCACCAGGATCAGGCTGTAGTCAGAATAGCGTGCCAGGGCCTTCGGCTTTTTGTGCCTCGTCTCCTGCTGCACCGGAATCTGCCGGACCGGTGCACGGCGGGACGCGCTGCGCCCTGCCGGCGGATTCTTTTTTCGCTTTGCGGGAGGTCCCGCATACCCTGACCTTGCTGCCATGCGTCAGTCCTTTCCGAAAAACGAGCTCACCAGAGGCCCAGAAGTGCCACAGAAGAGAGCAGGACCGTGATAATCGTAAACAGCGCCACGACCTGGACCTCGCTCCAGCCGCCCAGCTCAAAGTGGTGGTGGATCGGCGCCATGCGGAAGAACCGCTTGCCGTGGGTCGCCTTGAAGTAGGTCACCTGGATGATGACGGAGACCACCTCCAGCAGATAGATGAAGCCGACGATCGGGATAAAGAGCGCCAGGTGCATCGAGTAGGCAATGCCCACCACAAAGCCGCCCAGGGCCAGGGATCCGGTGTCTCCCATGAAGACCTTTGCGGGATGGGCGTTGTAGAGAAGAAAGCCCAAAAGCGCCCCGATCATGGCAGCGCCGGCTGCGGCGCTTCCGCTCTCCTGCAGCACCGCGGCGATCGTAAAGAACAGTGCCACCGCAATCGTGACGCAGGAGGAGAGCCCGTCCACGCCGTCGGTGAAGTTGGTGCCGTTGACCGTGGCCACCGCGATGAACACGAGGGCCGGGAAGGACAGGATCCCCAGGTTCAGGACCAGTCCCTTTGCAAAGGGGACATTCATGTCCAGGGAGATCTCGTTGTGCATCGTCAGGATCAGGCCGAAGATCACCTCGATGATGATCTGGAAGATCATCTTCTGCTTCACCGTCAGGCCCTCGGAGCGCTTTTTCTTCACCTTGATGAAGTCATCGGTAAAGCCCACCAGGCCAAAGCCCAGGGTCAGAAACAGGATCGGGATGCACTCCGGATCCCTGGCGGCAAACACAAGGCATGCCACCGCAAAGCCCGCCAGGATCATGAGGCCGCCCATGTTCGGGGTGCCGGTCTTGGCGAGATGGGACTTGGGGCCGTCGTCCCGCTCCGTCTGCTCCGCCTTCATGCGGATGAGGGCGGGGATCAGAAAGTGCCCCGAGATGCTGCTCACCAGAAAGGCGAGCAGCATGGGCACCACCACATTCACAAAGTCAATCGATTTCAGAGTCATGCTATATCCTCCTGTCTCGTTCTACGCATCCGCCTATCTTACGACAGGAGGTCCCCCTTTGTACAGTCAATCCCGTCACTGTGCCGCTGAAGTGGAGTCGGTCACCACGACACCGGTGTCCGATGTCGAGGTTCCGGTGCCCGTGGAAGAGGCTGTCGAGCTGGCCGCCGTATCCGCCGTGGCATCCTGCGTCTGCTGCGTCCCGGTGTCCGCCGTGGCATCCGCCGCGGAGGTTCCTGAGGAAGCCGCCGCCGCGGCATCCGACGAGCCGGAAGAAGCCGTGGTGCTCGCCGCATCGGTGCTGTCCGAGGAGCCGCTGCTGGCCGCCGTGCTGCCCTGCATGAGACTGCTTCCCACGCTGTATCCGGTCTCCGGGTCAATGTAGCCGCCGGTCTCCGGATCGATGTAGTACCCGGTGGTCTCGTCGTACTCATAGGAGAGCCAGGGCTTGTCCTGCGTGTCGCCGCTGGAGGCGGTATCGGAGGACTCGCTGCCCGAGCTTCCCGCATTCGGGTCGGTGGTGGAATCCGCAACGCCGTCGTTGTCCGTATCCCACATATCGGCTTTGCCGTCCCCGTCGGTGTCCACCGCATCCGTCACGCCGTCGCCATTGGTATCCAGGGCGGTGTCCGCCGCGCCGTCTCCGTTCGCATCCACGGCGTCGTTGACGCCGTCGCCGTCGGAGTCAAAGTTGTTCTTGATCGCGATCGGCGTGTTGGAGGAGCCGTAGGCGTAGGTGTTCTGCAGGTTCAGCGCCTCTAGCTCTGCCTCCTCCTCGGAGGTGAGCGGCACCGTCATGCTGATGTTCAGGTAGGGAAGAACCTCGGTCAGGATCTCCCGCACCAGCAGGCAGGCATCGGAGGTCTGATCCTCCGGAGCATCGTTCATGCGGTCGATGACCACATAGATCGCAATCTTCGGATCCTCGTAGGGCGCATAGGCCTCGAAGGAGACGATGTACTCGTTGTTGCCACGGGGAAGGGTCTCTGCGGTGCCGGTCTTGCCGCCGATGCGGTAGCCGGCGGGTCTTGCCTTCTTGCCGGTGCCGTTGGCGCCCTCCACGACCTGGAGGGTTGCCTCCCGGATCTTCTCGGAGGTGGTCTCGGAGACGGTCTGCTTCACAAGCCGGGGCTCAATGTTCTGGACCGTGGCGCCGGAGGCGCTGGCGATCCGGGACACCAGGTGGGGCTGCCAGTAGTAGCCGCCGTTGATCAGACTCGAGAAGGCGGAGATCATCTGGATCATCGTCACATCGAAGTTCTGACCGAAACTGTTGGTCGCAAGGTCGGAGACGGACATGTCATCGGCGGAGATCACCATGGAGTCGGTTCTCGCCTCGCCGGCCAGGTCGATGTTGGTCCGCAGGCCAAAGCCGAAGATTCTCTGGAACTTGGTGAAGTCCTCCACGCCGATCTGCTCTGCCATCTGCATCAGGGCCACGTTGCAGGAGCGCTCGATGGCCTCGTTGTCGGTCAGAATTCCGTCGCCGCTGCGGTTGTGGCAGTAGATGTCCCAGCCGCCCACGTTGAGGGAACCGCCACAGTAGTAGGTCTCATCTCCTGTCATCTTTCCGGACTCCAGGCCCGCTGCATAGGTGAAGGGCTTTGCCGTGGATCCCGGCTCATAGGGCGTCGAGATGCAGAAGTTGGTCCAGAGCGCGTTCAGGTACCGGGACTGCTCCTCGAAGGTGTCGAGGGCGTCCACATCCGCCTGGGTCATGTACTCGTCGGTGGGATTGTCCTTGTCGTCGAGC
This sequence comes from Lachnospiraceae bacterium, assembly GCA_022483465.1. Classification (GTDB taxonomy): domain Bacteria; phylum Bacillota; class Clostridia; order Lachnospirales; family Lachnospiraceae; genus CAG-791. The sequence goes on from JAKVNF010000002.1 coordinate 675,060, forward strand.
TTTGGCATCCCCACGATCCTTGAGAGATCATAGGGATTGGACAGGTCATAATTCGGATACGAGGCCATGGCCAGGATGTCGCCGTTTGTCACGTCCTCGATGATGACGCCGACATTGTTGGCACCATACCCCTGCCGGACCTTGTTCTGCTTCTCCTCGTTGTACTGCAGGAGGTACTTCTCGCAGATCGACTGGATGTTGGCATCCAGGGTCAGGACCAGGTTGTTGCCGTCGGTGGCCTCAATCGTGGTGCGCTGCAGGGTTGACTGGCCGGAGAGGTATCCGTACTCTCTGCCGGGGGTGCCGTTTAAGGTGTCGTTGTAGTACTCCTCCAGGCCAAAGGAACCCTGGTTCTGATCATTGGCAAAGCCGATGACATCACAGGCCAGGCTCCCGTTGGGATAAGAGCGGATGTAGGCCGGCTCAAACCAGATGCCCTGGATGTTCTGGTACTCCTCGTTGTCCTTCTTGGCCTCGGCCAGCTGGTCCTCGAGCTGCTTGACCGTGTTCTCGTCGAGATTGGACTTGGCATTCTCCTCGTCTAGGGAGGCCTGGATGTTCTTGACCTTGTCGGAGGCGTCGGTGATTGCCTGTTGGTAGGCGGTGTACTGGGAGTAGGAAAGGTTCTTTAAGGCGACATAGTAGCGGGAGTCCGGGTTGTCTGTGATGTAGGTGCGGATCTTCTCCTTGTCGATGCCAAGGCTCTCGCAGGCGTTCAGGGTGGGCTCCACGTAGATGCTCTCCCCCGTCGTCTCGTCGATGGTACCGCTGTTCATCTGATAGGCGTCGATGATCACGTTGTAGACGAGCTCCGAGGTTGCCAGCACGGTTCCCTTGGCGTCTGTGATGGTGCCCCGCTTATAGGGGAGTTCCCGGGAGTCATAGGACTGCTGGGAGAGCACGGTCTTCTCGTACTCCGCCCCGTTGTCCCGGCTGATGTGATATAGCCGATAGATGAGAAAGCCAAAAGCCAGCAGTACGACGATAAACAGTACTACCAGCTTTTTTTGCATGCCGGGGGTCAGCCCCCGGCTCTGTGTTCTTCTTTTCCTTCTGTCCGCCATGAAATGCCCGTCTTCCTTACTTGCCCACCTCTGTCACCTGGTGTACGTAATCACTGCTGTCATTGGCAAACGGCACAATCTGGTCATCCGTGGCATAGCTCATGCCCAGCTCCGTGATGGCCTTGTACTTGATCTCGTCCAGGTTGACGCTGGCCTCGATCTGATTCAGGGTCTCGTCATTGCTGGCCTTTAAGGTCTGCAGCTGGGTCTCCATCGTGGAGATCTCGCTGAGGGTGGAACTCACCCTGCTCTGCAGGGAGATGTACTGCACAAGAAAGACACCCATGATGACCACCATGGTCACCATAAAGGTGATGAGGGCGGGATTTAAACGGCTTGCGCGCTCGCGGTTTCTCGCGATGGCCTCCCGACTGCGGCGCAGTTCCTCCCCGGAGGGACGGGTGCGCACCGGTGCCGGCTCCCGGCGTCTCCTTGCGGGGACCTGGGGATAGAGCTCCGGGGCCTCACTTCCGTAGGTATAGGCTGCCGCAGCACTCCTGCCATATCCGTATCCTCTTCCGTATGCTCTTGACTGTCTGCGCTGTGCCATGGTTTCTTCCTCTTGCCGCTTACGGCGTACCGCCGATTTTCTCAAACACCCGAAGTTTTGCGCTGGCCGCCCGACTGTTGGATCCGAGCTCCTCCTCCGAGGCGGTGATGGGTTTTTTCGTGATGACGGTTCCCTTTGACTTCTTCCCGCACACGCACACCGGGAACTCCGGTGGGCAGGTGCAGGGATTTTCATTTCTCCGAAAGGCGTTCTTGACGATCCGGTCCTCCAGCGAATGGAAGGTGATGATGCAGAGGCGCCCGCCCGGGGCGAGCAGATCGATCAGACCGTCGATGGAATCCTGGAGCACGTCCAGCTCCCGGTTGCAGGCGATCCGGATCGCCTGGAAGGTCCGCTTGCAGGGGTTTCCGTACTTCTCCTGCATCTTCATCGGAATGGAGGCGCGGATGATCTTCACCAGCTCTCCAGTGGTCTCCAGGGGGTGCTCCTCCCGCTCTTTGGCGATGTTGGCGGCAATCCGCTGGGCGTAGCGCTCCTCGCCGTAGTCCCGCAGGATTCTGGTAAGGTCCTCCTCGGACCAGGTGTTGACGATGGTCTTTGCCGAGACCGGATTCTCCTGATCCATCCGCATGTCTAGAGGCTCATCCTCGTTGTAGGAGAAGCCCCGCGCGGGGTTGTCGATCTGGTAGGAGGAGACGCCGATGTCGAGGAGAATGCCGTCCGCCTGGGAAATGCCGAGGCGCTGTGCGATCTCCGGGATGTGTTCGTAGTTGTCGTGGACAATGGTGACCCGGTCCGCGTAGGGGGCAAGGTGTTTTTTGGCGGCCTCGATGGCCTCCTCATCCTGATCAATGCCGATGAGTCTTCCGCCCTCCTCCAGCCGCTTTGCGATCTCGAAGGAGTGGCCCGCGCCGCCCAGCGTCCCGTCGAAATAGATGCCGGAGGGCCGGATGTGCAGTTCTTCCACGGTCTGCGTAAGCAGAACCGGGATGTGATGAAATTCCATGGCACCTCCCTGCTAGATCACGAAGTGTTCGTCCAAAAGGTTGGCCGCGATGGCGCTGATCTCCTCGCGGGAATCCTCGTTCATGTAGTCGCCGTAGGCCTCCTCGCTCCAGATCTCCGCCTTCGTGCCGCAGCCGATCCAGACCACGTCCTTGTCGATGCCCACCTTCTCCCTGGCCTTCTGGGGAAGCAGAATTCGTCCCTGCCGGTCCACCTCCACATCGAAGGTGCCGGAGGTGAAGTAGCGCACCAGCTTTCTCGTATCCGGGCGATTTTGGGGCAGGGCGCTGAGTTTTTCGTAGAAGGACTCCCACCCCTCATCGGAGTAGACGGTGAGGCAGTTATCCAGGGAGACGCCGATGCGGAAGGTGCTCCCCAGAAGATCCCGGAAGCGTGCGGGCACAATAAGGCGCCCTTTGGCATCAAGCGAGTGATGATATTCTCCCGTAAACCCTCTGTTCACCTGTGTGCGCCTCTCGTCCGTTCCGGGAAATTTCCCACTCTCTCCCACTTTTTGGGCAGAATTGGGATTTCCTCCCACCTTGTGGCATAAATCATAGCGTATGATTTGTTTGAAATCAATACCCCCGAAAAGGGCGAAATTGCCTGTCTTTTCAAGTCGGGTCTTAAACAGTTGGGCACATTTTTGGGAGGCTTCGGCCTCTCTTTTTTGTTGTGGTTGAGCCATTCTTGGCTGTCAAATTTCTGCGATTATTATGTTGTATGTGTTGTATGTCTAGGGCGCATGTGTTATACTTCGTTTATGAAACTATACTTTGACAAGAGACTGAAAGATCCTACCTACTATATTCAAAAAGGTTACCGGAATGGTTCTAAAGTAACCTGTAAAAATGTAAAGATTATTGGAAAGCATTCAGAATTACTAAAAATCACAGATGATCCATTATCCTATGCAAAAGAGCAAGTCCGTCTAATGAATGAAAAGGAGAAGAGCGGTCTGCAAAGCATAGACCTTCATCTTGATTTCAATGAATTGATTCAAAACAACGCAGAAAAATCGATTGCACCTTTATACACGAGAAATGTCGGCTATTTTTATCTTCAGCATATATATCGCCAGCTAAGCATCAATGAATTCTTCAAAAATGCTTGCAGCGGCAATAAGATCACATTTGATATCGACCGTGTTAACAGATTCCTTGTTTATGACCGTATATTAAGGCCTGGATCCAAGCTCCATACATGGCAAAATAAGGACTGGTATTACGAGGAGCCAGATTTCGAGTATCAGCATATTATGCGGACCATGGATATCCTTGAGGACAATTACGCCGAATACATCAGTTGGCTTTTTAAGTACAGTAACAACATCGTTAAGAGAGATACATCTCGTTGCTATTACGACTGTACAAATTATTACTGCGAGACTGAAACAAATGATGATAATTATGTTGATGAAGTGACCGGAGAGGAAATAAAAGGACTGCGCGAGTACGGAAAGTCGAAAGAAAACCGTCCCAACCCGATTGTAGAAATGGGATTATTTATGGATAATCAAGGCATACCAATGTCAATGTGCATTCATCCAGGAAATACAAATGAACAGGTTACCGCTATTCCTTTGGAAAAAGAACTGATCAAAATGTTCAGAGATGCTGATCATGATAATAACGGTTCTTTCATATATGTTGCAGATGGTGGACTTGGGTCGACATGGATTAGACAGTTCAATTCCATGGGCGGAAGGTGCTTTATTGTCACTCAGTCAATTAAGAAAATGTCAGAAGTTATGCAGAATTCTGTATTCAATGATTGCGATTATTGGATTCCAACATCCGATAACGATGGTAAGAAGGATAAAGATGGAAGGACAATTGTTCAAAGTGATCCCATATCAATAGAATTTCTAAAAACATTTGATAAGAATGATAAAGATAATCTTAGATATTATAATTCGATGGCGTATAAAGTAATTGACGCTGATAATCTTATTGATCTTGGGCTCACAGAAACAAAGATATGCAAGAACAGAAAAGCAAGGAGTGTAAAAGTTAAAGGTACTCTTAAGCAGAAAATAATAATCAGATTCTCACGAAAATATATGGAATACCAAAGGTATATCCGGAATCGTCAGGTAGAACGTGCCAAGAATCTCATCAGAAAATGTGATCCGGATGAACTGAAGAAAAGCCAGAATGACGCAAAGCGATTCATAAAGAAAACAACTACCGCAAAAGATGGTGGGGAAGTGCAGGTGTCATACTCTATTGATACAGACCGCATCGCGGAGGAAGAAAAGTATGATGGGTTTTATGCTCTCGCCACAAATTTGCAAATAGATATGATAAGTGCACCGGATAATCCGCTAAAATCGAAGCCTGATCTTACAGATGTACTTGAAATAGTCTCTATCAGCGAAACACGCAACAAAATTGAAGAATGCTTTAGGATCATGAAAACAAATTTTGAAGCTCGACCGATTTATCATAGAAAGCACGAGCATATAATTTCACATTTTATGATATGTTACACCGCGCTTCTCATCTATAGGCTTCTTGAGATCAAAGTTAATCAAAGCCGCTATCATTGCACGACGCAGGATATTATAGAGACATTAAACCATATGATCGTCGGAAATGTAGAGGATCAATATTACATTTCATTATACGGAGGCTGTACCACGCTGACAGCGTTGGAGGAAACGTTCAATGGTGGGCTAAATCACAAGCGATATTATCCGAAAACATTAAATAAACTGTCGAGAAGTTTTTAAATTGTGAAAATTCAAAAGCCCTCCACATACAACATTTTGAAGGACAGATAAGGAGGCAGAAAGCGTTGATTTTCCAACGTTTTCTGCCTCCTTGGCATTTTAAAGTGTTTAAAACCGGATTGGGATTTCCTCCCACCTTGTGGCATAAATCATAGCGTATGATTTGTTTGAAATCAATACCCCCGAAAAGGGCGAAATTGCCTGTCTTTTCAAGTTTTTTGACGATCCATCCCATATCTTGTTGCCTTGAAATTTTGTGCCCCAAGATGTCCGTTTTCGCTTTTATGAGCACAAAAAAAGAGCCTCTACAGAGGACTGCTGCCCTCTGTAGAAGCCCGAAGGTGGGAGGATTTCCCACCCTGACGGAACATGCCATCCATTATTCTGATTTGTTCTCCGGCTGCTCCTTCTCGTTTGATGCGCCGGTGGGATCCTCTCCCACTGCTGTGGGAGCATCCTCTTCATTCTGCGGTCTGCTCTCTTCTTTTCCGCTCTCTTTCGGTGCCGTAGTGGGGGTATCTCCCACCGGGGATGATGTCTTCTCCTTTGCCGGGGCAGATGCCGCATCCGCTTTCTGCACGCTCTTTTGGTATTCCTCCAGGGTGTCAAAGGCGTTGGGATCCTCCGGATCCGGTTCCCTTTCCTTCCTGCTGCCCTTCCCGGCGGCATCGCTGCCGCTGCCCGGGATCTGCAGAGTCCAGAGCGGGATGCGGGCAATGCCCGCCTGCTCCAGCTTCTTCACCCGGCTCCTGCCGTAGATGTCCAGCACAATGGAGACTGCCAGCATCACGATCGCCAGCACCATGGACACCGGGATTGTGGTCCCCGTGATGTAGAGCTGGTCGGTGCGGATGTACTCGATCCAGGCGCGGCCCAGGCCGTACCCGCCGAAGTACAGGAGCATCATCTCCCCGTCGAACTTCTTCCGCTTGCGGTACCAGAACATGATACACAGGATCATCAGGTTCCAGAGGCTCTCGTACAGAAACGTGGGGTGAACCTGGATGTAGTTGGTGCCCGCCTGGATGTGGGAGGCAAGGTCCGCCGTGATGTCCCGCTCCCGCACCATCGCAATCGGAAGGCGCATCGCAAAGAGGTTGTCGGTGTAGCCGCCGAAGACCTCCCGGTTGAAGAAGTTGGCCCATCTGCCGATGATCTGGCCCAGAATCAGGCCGTAGGCGGCAGTGTCCAGCACCACCCGCGGTCGAATCTTCTTCACGTGGCAGTACACCACTGCCGTGATGACGCCGGCGATGACGCCGCCGTAGATGGCGAGGCCGCCGCCCCGAAGGTTGAAGATCTGGATCGGATCATTCCGGTAGGCATCCCAGAAAAAGATCACGTAGTAGACCCGGGCGCCGATGATGGAAAAGATGATCAGCCAGATCGAGATGTCCCAGTAGGTATCCGGGTTTTGGTTTGTCTTCTTTGCGATGTGCGCCGCCAGCGCGATGCCGCAGAGCATGCCGATCGCAATCACGATTCCATACAGTGCGATGGAGAAGTTCCCGATGGTGATCGTCTTCGGCACGTTCCGAAGGTAGATCCCCAGGTGCGGGAACGCGATATCCATCGTGTCCATCATATCCTGCATGCGCTCTCCCTATATGCTTCTTCTCTCATACGTTGAAGCGGAACAGGATCACATCGCCGTCCTGTACCACGTAGTCCTTGCCCTCCATGCGGACCAGGCCCTTCTCCCGCGCGTTGGCAAGGGAGCCCTCCTCCAGGAGGGTCTTCCAGTTGACCACCTCGGCCTTGATGAAGCCGCGCTCGAAGTCGGTGTGAATCTTGCCGGCAGCCTGCGGTGCCTTGGTGCCGATCTTGATCGTCCAGGCTCTGGTCTCATCGGGGCCTGCTGTCAGGAACGACATGAGGCCGAGCGTCCGGTAGGATGCCTTGATCAGCTTGTCCAGGCCGGACTCGGTGATTCCCAGATCCTGAAGGAAGACCTGCTTCTCGTCGTCCTCGAGCTCGGAGATCTCCGCCTCCATCTTGGCGCAGAGGACAAAGACCTCGGAGCCGTTCTCCTTGGCGTACTCCCGGACCTTCTGCACGCCGGGGTTGGAAGCGCCGTCATCCGGGATGTCATCCTCCGACACGTTGCAGGCATAGATCACCGGCTTCCAGGTCAGGAGGCTGTACTCCTTCATCCAGCGGATCTCGTCCTCATCGGTGACTTCCAGGGAGGAAGCGGGCTTGTTCGCCTCCAGCGTCTCCTTGATGCGCTTTAAGAAGTCCAGCTCCCTCGCGGCATCCTTGTCCATGCGGGCGGTCTTGGCCACCTTGGAGATGCGGCGCTCCAGCACCTCCAGATCCGCAAAGATCAGCTCCAGGTTGATCGTGTCGATATCCCGCATCGGATCCACCGAGCCGTCCACGTGGGTGACATTGGGATCCTCAAAGCAGCGCACCACGTGCACGATGGCATCGCACTCGCGGATGTTTGCGAGGAACTGGTTGCCCAGGCCCTCGCCCTTGGAGGCGCCCTTCACCAGACCTGCGATATCAACAAACTCGATGACCGCAGGGGTGACCTTCTTGGACTGGTACATGGCACCGAGCTTCTTGATCCGCTCATCCGGCACTGCAACCACACCGACGTTGGGGTCGATGGTGCAGAACGGATAGTTTGCCACATCCGCACCGGCCTTGGTGAGGGAATTAAACAGGGTGCTCTTTCCGACATTCGGGAGTCCGACGATTCCTAATTTCATCTCTTCTTGCCTCTTTCCAGACGGGTTGTGCCAGGGCACGCCGTCCAACATTAATCAGGATTGTCCGCTGCGCCGGGATCATCCGCGCAGGTGACGAAACGCATTATACCGCCAAACGGGGAGCAGCTCAATTGCTTCCGGGCATCAAGGGAACAGGCCTGTTTTGTAAAACGATACCGGCACAGAAAATTCGCCAATCATTTATCAGGCTCTGCGAAGACAAATATCATATCGTGTAATTACATTTTATAATTTAGACTAAGTTTGACCAGCCCCGAATCTAAGGATGGGCTGTTGCAGGAGAAACCAATGACGAGAGCAACCTCATGAGTCTCTGCCGAAGCTGTCATGAAAAAATTCACGAAAAGCGAGGCGACAGATAAAGGCAGTTCCCTTCTCTCAAAAGGAACTGCCTTTACTTCAATGATCAATATGCATTTTTTAGTGCCTTAAGCTGGTCTCTTTTCGCGTAAATTACGTTCATGACATAGACTCTTCCTGATGTTTCATCCGGCCTGTAGTAGATATAAAAATTGGCGTTAGTAAGAAAACGGGTTGATAAGCTCCAAAGCATTTTAGCAGAAGTATAAAATATGCCGTTTTGTACATTCTGCTGTACAACGGCCTTCTCTAACTTGAACTACAATAGTCTTGCCAGGAGGGCAAGACTATGAGCTGCATTGAGCGCATACTGACCGAAGCCAGAGATCTTTCCAGGGACGACCTGATTCTTCTTGTTAACAAGCTCATGGAGGGCTTCTCCCATGAGAGTGCAACCTCTTCTCCGAAGAAGATGATTGCTCCCCGTTTGGATTGTCCGATCTGCCATTCCAATGCTCATGTTGTTAGGAATGGACACAAACATGGAAAACAGGCATACATCTGCAGGCAATGTGGAACGTCATTTGTTACAACGAGCAACACTTTGCTCTCAGGCTCACACTTTGGTACTGAGATCTGGACCAAGGTTCTGGAAGAGACGCTCAGGGGGACCTCTCTGGATAAGACGGTCAAGTCACTTGCCAGCCATGGATGCAAGATCAGCCATAGCAGTCTGTTCTTCATGCGGCATAAGATCATGCTTGCTCTCGAGGACATGCAGGTGGAGCAGCCAGCCACGGTGGAAGATGTCGTGGAAGCGGATGAAACCTACGTTCCGGAGTCCAAAAAAGGTACGAAATTTGGCCCTGAGGCCAGTCGAAAGCCCCGCAAGCGTGGCACTCCCGCATCCAAACGCGGCCTTTCAGACGAGCAGATCTGTATCTGCACCGCAGTACAGCGCAAGACTGGCGATCTGATCGTGAAATCCGAGAACCGGGCAAGGCCTTCCAGTGCGGATGTTGTTGATATCTATACTGGTCATGTCCAGAAGGGAACACTTTTCCTGACGGACGGCATGAATGTGTATCCAAGACTGGGCAAGATCCTGGGAATCACGGTCATGAATGTGAAGAAGGAGTCGGCAAGTTTCTTCAATCTGAACACTGTGAACAACCTTCACTCCTTTATCAAGCACCGCTATATCGAATATCGCGGCGTGGCTACCAAGTATTTGAACCGTTACAACCTCGTATTCCGGGCAGCGTACAGGCAGAGGACCACGATTGGGGAACTTGCGGACGCTCTCTTTGCATCCAGGAATCCCAAGAAGGTACACCATTATGGAGATGTTAAGGAGCTCAATCTGCTTGCAATTTGATGACTACAAGATGCACTTATTGCTTATCAACCCGTTTTCTTACTAACGCCTAAAAATTTTTGGCGATGATCTTTCGGACGCCTCGGCTATGCCAAGGCTCCTTATCTACCGGAGCGATACTTACAGCCATAAAAGACAGCTTCTCGATCTCTTTGCGAATTGCACGGATGTAATCCAATGCAATATCTGGTACAAGAAGTGTATAAGCGATGTAATCTCTGATCTCCAGAAGATCCGCTTCAGCATCAGGAGTGATGATAATGTCAAAGGAATCCACTTACTTCAGACTCCTTTCCAGATCATCAAATACATCGTTCATAGGTCTGCCCTCACCGGCAACAGATTGAGCATAGCTATGGGATAATTTCGCATCAAGCCGGTCTTTAGACATGCTGTCCATTGTTTCCAGTTCCGCTGGCACCGTCAAAGAAAACGGGATGCCTCTGTGATAGATGATCTGGCGATACAGCGAATTGATTACGACAGACGATGGAATTCCCAACTTCTGCAGAATGTCTTCTGCTTCAATCTTGATATTCGTTTCAACGCGAGCGCTGACTGTTGAATCTTTCATGGTAAGCACCTCCTTTGATTAGATTGTAATGCATTGTTTTGCAGATCGCAATACATATCGGAGTAACTGACCGGGAGGAGCGGGATAAATCCCTAACGCTTTAATCGCAAAAGACCGGCGCCCCCTCTCGTGTGCGTTTTTTCCGGTTCAAACGAGTCTTGTGTACCCTGGGTGGGTGATTCTCTGCCTTGAACGTAGATCTCCCCCTGGGTCGTTGCTCCAGCTGATCTCCCTGTCTCTGTTGCACAGGGTATAGAAAAGCCACTGCTTCTCGTGTACAATGGCTGCTGCCAAACAATCCAAGGAGTACACGGAGCAATGGTCAGTCTCTCAAACAAAAGCCCCAGCATCCATGTCATTTCAGAATGCTCAATAAGCCTTCTGGCTGAATACGCCAGGTTTACATTTCTTCACCGTTTCAGATGCTCATTGTTAGGGGCGGGCAATAAGATTCCCAAGGGGGGCTGTTTCAGCCCCAACGCCAACACCGGATCGTTCTCCTCTTCTATCAACCTATCAGCCGCCTTCCCCATAATCCTTTCACATCACATCGCCTTGATTTGACCATCCCATTATGTAAACGAAGAAGTGCCGCGACATTACAAAAGATATGGCCAGTTCTCTTTTTGAGGCCATTTCAGCTTATAGCCAAAAAGCCGCCGATCTTTCGACCGATGGCCCTCATTATGACATTCCTTCAACAATGCGTGTCAACTACTCACGACTAAAGTCGCGAGCTTGTAGAAAAGGCTTCCTATTCCGAAGAACAGGTTGCCCCTTCAACAACTTACCCGGATACAGCCGGCTCGCACAAGTCCCGCAGGAGCCTGTGTGGAGGTCAGCCAATTAGGGGGCGGTTATCCTAGCGAGTTGCCATGCTAGGGTCACATGTCAACAGTTACTATGTTAAGGCTGTTTTGGCCGTAACAATCAATGCTTTGGCAAGGATATTCTGCGCCGCGTTCTGATCACGCATGTGGTGCGTACCGCATACAGGGCACGTCCATTCTCTGGCAGAAAGCGGCAGCATGTACTTGTCTTTCAGCACATGCCCGCAGTGGCTGCATGTCTGTGTTGTATATTGCGGGGAAACCAGAATAACGGTTTTGCCGTACATGTCTGCTTTCTGCTGCAATAACGAAAGCAGTGTGCGCCATCCTGCATCGCTGATGCTTTTTGCAAGGCAGTGATTTTTAAGAAGGTTGCGTACCTTTAAGTTTTCTGCGGCGATAAGGTCTTGGTTTTCGACCATACGCTTGGAGATCACATTTAGATACTCGTCCCTCTGCCTTGCAATATGACGCTGTGTTTGGCTAGCTTCCTGCGCTGTTTCTGATAGTTTTTGGCATCTGCCAGTTTTTTCCCGTTTTGCCTGGCGGCTTCCGCCTTACGGGACAGGGAACGCTGCTGCTTTTCAATTCTGTGTTCTGATACTTTACGAAAGCGCTTGTTTTCGATGGCGTTGCCGTCGGAATCGTTGGCAAGATCCAGAAGGTTAAGATCAATGCCGCATTGCCTGCCGGTTTTTGGAAGAGCCTGCTTAAACGGTGTTTCAGACGATATCTGAAGCGATACCCAGTATTCACCGGCAGCATCGCGGCGAATGGTAACTGTCCCGATTCTGGTGTCCTCGTTATGCGATAACAGCATGTCAATGATTTTTGGAGAACCATCGCAGCGCACTTTCCCGAGCTTCGGCAGCATAATGTGATGCCTGTCCACAAAGCGAACAGTGCCATCCGAAAAGCCTGTACTTTGTGCGTTGTAGTGGCAGTTTGTCTGCCATGTCTGCTCGGCTGACTTTTTATGCAGTGCCGGTACACCTGTATGGCGTTCTTTCATGTTTTTCCATGCAGTCCGATAATTGCGGATACCATTTTCTACAGTCTGGCAGTCCACATCTTTTCCATAAAGATATGGCAGTGCATTCTTAATTGCAGCCGCATTGCAGGAAACACTCTTCAGATAAGCGATGCGATCTCTGTCAGCAGGAACAAAATCAGCGGTTTTCTTCAAGTGGTAGATCTCATTATTGCATGCTACCAGATGATTGTAGGCAGAACGCTGCGCACCATCATTGACAGCAACAAGCCGCTTCCCCGCCTCAGATAAATGAAGTTTTAGCAATACGCCGATATGATATGGCATTTCAGAGCAAGCACGCATAACAGCTTCCTTTCGACTTGGCCGCTTACCTGTACCGTGATCTGCCACACACCAAATATGTCAGATTTTTGGGGAGAAAGCAAAGTTTTTCAATATTTTTTTGCCTCTGGCAGGCGAAACGGCTGAGCGCCAATTCCTCCCATGGTTAAAACCACGGGAATCCTTGGCGCAGTTTTTGAAATGGCGTTAGTAAGAAAACGGGTTGATAAGCTCCAAAGCATTTTAGCAGAAGTATAAAATATGCCGTTTTGTACATTCTGCTGTACAACGGCCTTCTCTAACTTGAACTACAATAGTCTTGCCAGGAGGGCAAGACTATGAGCTGCATTGAGCGCATACTGACCGAAGCCAGAGATCTTTCCAGGGACGACCTGATTCTTCTTGTTAACAAGCTCATGGAGGGCTTCTCCCATGAGAGTGCAACCTCTTCTCCGAAGAAGATGATTGCTCCCCGTTTGGATTGTCCGATCTGCCATTCCAATGCTCATGTTGTTAGGAATGGACACAAACATGGAAAACAGGCATACATCTGCAGGCAATGTGGAACGTCATTTGTTACAACGAGCAACACTTTGCTCTCAGGCTCACACTTTGGTACTGAGATCTGGACCAAGGTTCTGGAAGAGACGCTCAGGGGGACCTCTCTGGATAAGACGGTCAAGTCACTTGCCAGCCATGGATGCAAGATCAGCCATAGCAGTCTGTTCTTCATGCGGCATAAGATCATGCTTGCTCTCGAGGACATGCAGGTGGAGCAGCCAGCCACGGTGGAAGATGTCGTGGAAGCGGATGAAACCTACGTTCCGGAGTCCAAAAAAGGTACGAAATTTGGCCCTGATGCCAGTCGAAAGCCCCGCAAGCGTGGCACTCCCGCATCCAAACGCGGCCTTTCAGACGAGCAGATCTGTATCTGCACCGCAGTACAGCGCAAGACTGGCGATCTGATCGTGAAATCCGAGAACCGGGCAAGGCCTTCCAGTGCGGATGTTGTTGATATCTATACTGGTCATGTCCAGAAGGGAACACTTTTCCTGACGGACGGCATGAATGTGTATCCAAGACTGGGCAAGATCCTGGGAATCACGGTCATGAATGTGAAGAAGGAGTCGGCAAGTTTCTTCAATCTGAACACTGTGAACAACCTTCACTCCTTTATCAAGCACCGCTATATCGAATATCGCGGCGTGGCTACCAAGTATTTGAACCGTTACAACCTCGTATTCCGGGCAGCGTACAGGCAGAGGACCACGATTGGGGAACTTGCGGACGCTCTCTTTGCATCCAGGAATCCCAAGAAGGTACACCATTATGGAGATGTTAAGGAGCTCAATCTGCTTGCAATTTGATGACTACAAGATGCACTTATTGCTTATCAACCCGTTTTCTTACTAACGCCTTTGAAATATAGGTTGCCGCTCCTGTGTTCCCCCGGGTCTTTCCATCCGGATGGAGCTGGGGCGGTCCCTCTGGTTTTCACAGATCGGCTGATCTTCTGTTCCGCTCTTTTCCTGCCGCAGGAAAGTGCACCACTTGTGCCCCATAAGCCGCTACGGCGCAGCTGTATTGATTTTTTTTGCACTCGGATTCTGACTGTGCGGATGTCGCGTCCTTTTGGTTTTTTCACCGGAAGTGACGACACGTTCTGTTGCAGATCCAACGCTTCTTTCTTCTGATCCGACGATCAGAAGCCCAGAAGATACAGGATGGTCGCCACGATGGTGCTGGTGAGCCCGACAAGCGCCTCATAGGGGATCAGCTTCATGCGCTTCTCAATGCTCATGTAGACAGAGCCGCCGGTGGCGTGGAAGAAGGAGCCGTGGGGGAGCGAGTCGATCACGGTGGCGCCCGCATGAATCATCGCCGCGGCAGAGAGCGCGGGAACACCGGCGTCCAGCAGCGTCGAGGAAAAGGTCTGTGCAGCAACGGTAGAGCCTGCGGTCGTGGAAGCGGTTGCGCCTGCCATCAGGATGCCGGAGAGCGGCGCCAGCACAAAGGCGGGCATATTCATGGCCTCCAGAAGACTCGTCACATCGGTCTGCAGCGCAGATGCCTTGATGATGCCGGCGATGGTGCCCGTGCCGATCAGCAGGATGGCGACGCCGATGACCTTGGAGAGGCCGAACTCCGTGATGGGGATGAGCTCCTTTCCCCTGCCGGTTGCAAGCACGCAGACCAGACCGCCGATGGGCAGTGCGATCAAGGGATCAATGGAGATCCCGCACAGAGGACGAAGCGCCAGGAGCAGGATGACCGCCAGAGGCCCAACAAAGGCCTGGATAAAGGACGGGAGCTCTGCCTCGCTCCCGGTTTCCAGATCCGCGGAGGTAATCGCATCGCCCTGCTTCTTCGTCAGCATCGAGGCAAGCAGAATGGTCACGACAAGGGCGCAGAGTGCCGGGATGATGTTCTTGAGCATGACGGAGGTCAAATCGACTTGGAACGCCTCCGAGACGGCGATGGTATTGGGATTCGGGGAGATGATATTTCCGGCCTTTCCGCCGCCGACCATGGCAAGAAGAACTCCGCTCTTTGAGAGGCCGGCCTCTTCCCCGATGGCCAGGGCGATGGGTGCCACCGTGATGACGGAAATATCGATAAAGACACCGACCGCGCAGATGATCATGGTTGCGATGGCGATGGCAGCCACCGCGCGCTTCTCGCCGAGCTTCTCCACGATGGTCTCCGCAATCTTCTGTGCGGAGTTCGTCTTGATCAGGGCCCCGGCAAGTATGCCGCTGGTGAGAATCCGGAGGACGGAGGACATCATGGAACCCGCTCCGCTCACCATGGTGTCGATCGTTCCCTGCAGACCGCCGCCTCCCAAAATTCCGCCGATGAGTGCGCCGATGATCAGGCTGTAGGCGGGCGATATCTTTCGGATGATCAGGATGATGGCGATGGCAAGACCAATCAGCGCGCCAAGTGTAGTAAATGTGACATTCATCTCAATACTCTCCCTCTATGATGATCTGTGTTGTTCTGTTTCATTTCCGTGCCGCCAGATAGAGGCGGAAGGCCTGCTCTGCGGTATCTGTCATGTTCCGGCACGCGTTCTCTTTATCCATGGCCTCAGCGCTCGTGACGACGCGCTGCAGAATCGGGAAATAGGCGTCGATGCCGTGCGCATTGCAGACCTTTGCGTCAGGGGTCACGCAGCCGGCAAAGGCAATGACGGTTTTTCCGTACTTTTTTGCGATGGAGGCAACGCCGACGGGCGCCTTGCCCATGACGGTCTGGCGGTCGAGGCGTCCCTCGCCGGTGACCACCACATCGGCATCCTTCACGTAATCCTCCAGCTTCGTCTCCTCCAGAACAATCTTGATGCCGGACTCGAGAACGGCGTTGGTGAAGGTGAGAAAGGCAAAGCCGAGCCCGCCGGCAGCGCCGGTGCCTGCTGCCCTTGCGTTGGCCTTCGGATATTTGTCCCTGGCGAGCATGGCATAATAGGCGAGCCACTTGTCCATCTGCATGATCATGGTGGGGTCGGCGCCCTTCTGCGGGCCGAAGACCGCCGAGCACCCCTGCTCACCGCAGAGGGAATTGGTGACATCGCAGGCGATCCGGAAGGAGCATTCGGCAAGCTCCGGGAGAACCTCGTCATCCGTGATGGACTCCAGCACCTCGAGCCCTTTTGCGCCGAAGGGGACCTGCCGGCCCTCTCTGTCCAGGAAGCCATAGCCCAGGGCCTGCAGCATGCCGATGCCCCCGTCATTCGTTGCGCTGCCGCCGATGCCGACAATGAAGTGACGGCACCCTTTCCCGATGGCATCCCGGATCATCTCGCCAACACCGTAGGTGGTGGTGTGCAGCGGATTGCGCTTCTTTTCGGGGACGAGGGTGATGCCGGCCGCGGCGGACATCTCCATGACGGCGGTCTGGCCGTCGTCCAAGATGCCGTACTGCGCTGTCACCCGCTCCCCCAAAGGGCCGGTGACCTCAGCGCTCTGCAGGGTGCCGCCCATGCCGAGCGTCAGGGCTTCCACGGTGCCCTCGCCGCCATCGGCCAGGGGCCGGACGATGATCTGCGCCCCGGGATCCGCCTTGCAGACGCCGGCGCGGATGGCGTCGCCGGCCTCCAGGGAAGTGAGGCTCCCCTTCAGAGAATCAATGGCAATCACAACTTTCAATGTTTTATCCTCCCTGCAGCAAGTGCATGAATCAGATTTACGGAACACGTTCAACATGGTCATATCATACGCGGCCGAGCGGGAAAGGTATATGTTACAGATAATTGAATGTTCTGGAATATTGCCGATTACTATGTTATACGTAACATAGGCCTGCCCGGCACAGAAGGCGGCGGAAAGACGGGCTTTCCGCCGCAGCAGGTCCGGTGCGCAGGACAGGATCCTGGAGGAGCAAAATGGCGGAACAGATTGATCAAAAAACCGCGCAGCAGATCGTGGATACGGTGAAGGAGGTCTGCGGCCACAACATCAATTTCATCCGGCCGGACGGCATCATCACGGCCAGCACCGATCCGGAGCGGGTGGGGACCTATCACGAAATCGGGCAGCAGGCCGCCCGGACGGGACAGACGATCGAGGTGACCGAGGACGACAGTTTCTACGGAAGCAGGAAGGGGATCAATATGCCTTTTTCCCATCACGGCGAGACGGTCGCGGTCATCGGGATCTCCGGAGAGCCGGACGAGGTGCGCCGCTTTGCACTCCTGGCGCAGCGCATCATCCAGCTGCTCCTGCGCGAGCGGGAGCTGGACACACAAAGCCACGACAAGCTGGCACAGATCGGCTATGTCGTGCGCTCGCTCTGTCAGGGCCAGGAGATCAACCACGATTTTCTTGTCGATTTCCTGGAAAAATACGGCCTGCCGAAGACCGCAAAATACCGCACGATCAGCATCCGGCTGAATTCCCGGTATCACCCGGCAAACAGCGGAATGATCGAGCAGAAAATCCTGCAGTGCATCCGCATCACCGACTCCCCGCTCCATACCTTTGTCTATCCGGCAGAATACCTGCAGATTCTGGAGGAGAAGAAGTGGCAGAAATGGTCTTACGCCTACGAGAAGCTGGCTGCCTCCTATGGGGAGATTCTGAACGTCGGCGTGGGATCCGCGCAGATCCTGGAGCGGCAGAATCTGTCCTATGAACATGCCAAGCTTGCCATCCGCGCGGGTGTCGGTCCCTTTGCGCTCTATGACCGGCTGGACATTGAAATCCTGCTCGGCGGCATTCCAAAAGAGCTGGCAGAGAGCTACCTGGAGAAGACCGTACAGGACATGGACAAGAAAGAAAAGCACGTGCTCCGCGTGTATTTCGAGCACGAAATGTCACTGAAGGAGTCCGCAGAGGCCCTCTTCATTCACAAGAACACCATGCAGTATCAGCTCGATAAGATCGCAAAGGACACGGGGTACAACCCGCGGAAATTCCGGGATGCGGCGGCTCTGTACATGGGGCTGAAGCTTTGCAAGCTGCAGTGACAAACTTTGGTCTATCAGACGCCGGAAAAAGGCGCAGCGCAAAGGGCTTTCTTTTTCCAGACATGAAATATCCCCCTCCACAGGACTTTGGGTATTCCCATGTCCTGTGAAAAAGGGGGATTCTATCAGCGGAACCCCCATGGCGCCGCGGGGGAAGCCCTCTGCAATCACTTTGGCTTTTCCTTCTTCCTCCGCTATAATATCCCGGAGTGAGGACCGATCATGGAACAGAGAAAAGTCACAGAGTACAGACAGAGCGCGCAGGATTCCAGCTTCAGCAGCAGGGTCTTAAACGTCGCGGCAAGGACCGGATACCTGCTCCTTGCCAGCGGTGCGGAGATCTCCCGGGTCGAGGAGACGATTGACCGGATCTGCAGCCACTACGGCGTCGAGTCGGAGCAGGCCTATGTCCTCTCGAACGGCATCTTTCTCACGGCGGGGAACGACCGGGAGAAGTCCTATGCCTCCGTGCGCTACATCCCGATGCAGGGCTCCCGGTTTGACCGGCTGATTGCGGTCAACCAGTTCTCCCGAGAGGTGGTGCGGGGAAAGTACACCATCGCCGAGGCGGAGAAGATCCTAAAGCGGATCGAGACCTCCCCCGGCAAGTCGGACCGCTCCCAGATCCTCGCCTCCGGCATCGGCAGCGCCGCCTTCTGCGTCCTCTTCGGCGGAAGCCTTCGGGATGCCCTCTGCGCCTTTGTCGCCGGCTTTGTCCTCTACGTCTTTGTCTTAAAGTCCCGGACCGCAAAGAAATCAAAAATGGTGACGAACATCCTCGGCGGGATGCTCGTCACCACGATCTGCTATCTTCTTCGAAGCTTTGGTCCCGGGGAGAACCTCCACTACATGGTTATCGGCTCCGTGATGCCCCTCATCCCCGGCGTCACCTTCATCAGCGGCCTGCGGGACATGGCGGGCGGCGACTACCTCTCCGGGTCCGTCCGGATTCTCGATGCGATCCTCGTCTTCCTCTCGATCTCCATCGGGGTCGGCGTCGTCACGGTGGTCGCCTTCTCGCTCCTGGGAGGAAAAATGCTATGAGAATCTCCTCCGTCATCGCCCAGCTTGCCGCCTCCCTGGTGGGAACGGTTGCCTTCTCGCTCCTCTTTGGCATTCCGAAGAAGTACTACGCCTCCTGCGGCCTCATCGGCATGATCGGCTGGGGCGCATACCTGCTCTTCCACCTCTGGATGGGCCCCACCTTCTCCACGGTCTTTGCCACGGTGATCGTGGTGTTCCTCTCCCGCTACGCCGCGGTCCTTATGGAGTGTCCCGCCACGGTCTTTCTGATCGCCGGGATCTTTCCGCTGATCCCCGGCGGCGGTATCTACTGGACCACCTACTACCTGGTGGTCGGGATGCAGAACCTCGCCACCAAGACCGGGTACAGCGCGGTCAAGACCGCCGCGGCCATCGTCCTGGGGATCGTCCTCGTGACCCTCATCCCCCAGCGGGTCTTCCACTTTCTGGGATCACGAAGACTCCGCCGGAACGCCTCCTGAGGGCTCCCCGGTCTTCCCCTCCGCGTACTGCTTCGGGGAGACGCCCATGACCTTTCGAAACACCCGGGCAAAGTACTTCTCGTCCTGAAAGCCCACCCGGTAGGCGATCTCGTAGGTCTTCAGGGTTCTCTGCTGCAGGTACAGGCAGGCCCGCTCCACCCGGAAGCGGTTCAGGTAGTCGACAAAGCCGCAGCCCGCCTCCTGGGAGAAGATCGTCGAGAGATAGTTGTCTGAGCAGCCGATCTTCTCCGCCACCACGGACAGGGACAGCCGCTCCATGTAGTGCTCGGAGACCACCTCCTTAGCCCTTGCCGTAAGGCGCTCTGCCGTGGTTCCCCCGTCCGGCGCCGGCGGCTTTTTCTCCTCCTCACAGTACAGATCTGCGAGCCGGTTCGGGCACGCGAGGATGTCCGCTGCCCGCACGGGTTTTAACAGGTACTCCTTTGCTCCGTACCGGAGTGCCTGCTGGGCATAGGCAAACTCGTCGTATCCGCTCAGGATCGCAAACACGGGCGCTGCGCCGGCCTCCTCTGCCTCCCGCATCACGTCGATTCCGTTCTTTCCCGGCATCTGCACATCCAAGAGCACCAGGTCCGGCAGGTGCTGCAGGATGCAGTCGATGGCCTCCTGGCCGTTGGCCGCCTCGCAGATCTTCTCAAAGCGATCCGTGTGCAGGGCGATGTACTTTGCGGTTCCCCGCCGGATATTGCCCTCGCCATCCGCAATCAGAAGCTTCCTCTTTCTCCTCCCCCGTCTCAAAGGGCACCCGCAGCATCACCCGGGTTCCCTCCCCTTTCTGACTCTCAATCTCCAGCGAAAACCGGTCCCCGTACCGCAGCTGCAGGCGCTCCCGGATGTTCCGGATCGCAAACCGCACGCCCCGCTGCTTTGCGTACTTCTTCTCGGTCTCCTTCTCAAACAGGGCCTGCACCTGTTCCTTCGTCATGCCCGCGCCGTTGTCGGCGATGACAAAGAGGACGTTCTCCTGCTCCCGCGATCCCGTGACCGTGATCTTGCAGGGGTGCTCCACATTCTCCAGGCCGTGCACCACCGCGTACTCCGCAAAGGGCTGCAGGATGAGCTCCGGGATGACGGCCTTTTTGACGTCCTCCTCCACCTCGATGTCGTAGCAAAGGCGCTCCCCGAAGCGGAACTTCTCGATCTGCAGGCAGCGTGTGACAAGCTCCACCTCCTGCGCCGCCGCGACCTCCTTGCGCCCCTGGTTCAGCACCAGGCGGAAGAGCTGGGAGAGAGCAAAGATCGTCTCCGCCAGGTCCTCGTTTCCGCTGTTCATGGCCTGCCAGTACAGGGAGTCCAGGGTGTTGTACAGAAAGTGGGGATTGATCTGCGCCTGAAGCGCGGAGAGCTCGCTCTCCTTCTCCCGGATCTCGCAGATATCGTTCCGATTGATGAGCTCCCGGATGTCCGAGACCATCCGGTTGAAGCACTCCGCCACCTCTCCCACCTCGTCGTGGGTGGCAACCTGCACCTGCTGGGTGAAGTCCCCCTTTTGTCCCCTGCTTTCCTTTTGGCGCCGCAAAGACTAGAATGGTCTGCACAGGAGGTACCTTGATGGAGCAGGATGAACGGGTACAGGAAGTGACGGAAGTGTTTGCCAGAACCTATCTGAAGAGCATGTCGGAGCGGATCGGGGAGCCGAACGAGACCCAGCAGGCCTACCTCGTCTTCTGCTACGAGTGGTTGACCGCCCACGGCGGGGTGATGTTTGAGACAAACCAGTGGGGCAAGCTGGTCCCGATCAAGGCGAAGGTCCGGCAGACCCTCCTTGAGATGGAGGAGGACTGGAAGAGCCAGGGCAGGATCTAAACACAGACCGCGCCGCCGAAAGGCAGCACGGCAGAGGTCAAAAAAAGGCGCGTGCGGAAGAAATTCCGCACGCGTCTTTTGGGTTCTTCGGTTTTTTAGAGCGCTCACTCGCCCCTCGAGCTTCTCCCCTCCCGCTTTTTGGTGTAGTCGGGCTTTTGGTTCTTGAGCTCGGCAAAGAGGGAGACGTAGTTCTCGTACCGGATCCGGGGGATCTTCCCCGCCCGGCAGGCCTCCTTCACGGCACACCCCGGCTCCGAGAGGTGGTTGCAGCCGTGGAAGCGGCAGGAGGCGGCATAGGGGGCAAACTCCGGGTAGTAGGCCTTGAGGTCCTCCGCCTTCGTGTCAAACAGGTACAGCGAGGTAAAGCCCGGCGTGTCCACAAGGAAGGTGTCCGCCTCCCCGGCGGGCAGAAGCTCCACGTGCCGCGTGGTGTTCTTTCCCCGGGCGATCTTCTTTGAGAGCTCCCCGGTCTCCATGGAAGCGCCGGGACAGAGCGCATTGATCAGGGTGGACTTGCCCGCCCCGGAGGGGCCGGTGATCACGGTGGTCTTGCCGCGGACCGCTGCCCGCACGGCGTCCAGCTCCTCGCCCTCTCCCCGGGCGGACAAAAACAGCACCCGGCAGCCGCAGGCCTCATAGACCTGCCGAAGCTCTGCGATCTCCTCCCGGGTTGCCAGGTCCTGCTTGTTGAAGCACAGAACCGCCGGGAGGTGTTTTTGCTGCAGGATGATCAGAAACCGGTCCACCAGCGCAAAGCTCGGCGCGGGGTGGGTGATCGCAAACAGAAGAAGCGCTTGGTCCACGTTTGCCACGTTCGGGCGGATCAGATCGTTCCGGCGCGGCAGAAGCTTTGTCACATTTCCCTCTTTGGGGTCGGAGACCAGGTCCGTGGGCTCCATGAGCACGTCGTCCCCCACCAGGGGCTTCTCGCCCAGAGCGCGGAATACCCCCTTGGCGCGGCAGCGGTAGATCTCCCCGCCCGTGTAGACCTCATAGAAGCCGGCGATGCTCTTGATGATTTTTCCCTGCATGGCCATCAGCTGTCCTGCGTGAAGTTGAGTTCCCGGGTGATCACCTTGTCGTCGGTGGTCACGGTCTGGTTGCCGCTCTCATCGGTCACGGTGATCGTGTCGGTGTAGCTCATCTTCAGCGTGCCGGTCCCGGAGGTGAGGCCCGTAAAGCCCACGGGGATCGGGAAGTTCGTTACCGTGTCGTTAATGAGGACGGTCCCGTCCGCAGCAATCAGCACCACGTACACCTGGGTCCCGCTGACATAGTTGGGATCCTCCTCCTGGGTCGGCGCCTGGATCGGCGTGTTGTAGCTGTAGGTGACCTGCTTCTTGCCGGAGGAGACCGTGATGTCCACGGCGGTGTCCGGGTCCACATCGGTGCCCGCATCGACGCTCTGGGCGATGACGGTGCCCTCGGACTGGTCACTCTCCTGCTGGGTCACGTTTCCGACGCGCAGGCCGCTGTCAGAGAGCTTTGTTGTCGCGGAGGACTGGGTCATGCCCACCAGGTTCGGAACCGAGACCTGCTGCGGTCCCGCGGAGACGGTGATTGTGATCGTGGCATCGGAGGCCGCGGTCTTTCCGCCCTCGGGATCCTGGGAGATGACATTCCCCTCATCGACATCGTCCGAGCTCTCGTCCTTCTCCTCGACCTGGAAGCCCTTGCTCTTTAAGGTGGCAACGGCCTCGGCCTTGCTCTTTCCGGTCACATCCGGCACCTCGATGCCGCTCTGGCCGGTGCTGACGGTCAGCACCACGCTCTGGCCGGACCGGATCGCCGTGCCCTCCTCCACGCTGGAGGCGATGACGATACCCTCGTCGTACGCAGAGGACTCGCCGTAGGTCACCTCCACGGTGACCCCCAGGTCATTCAGGGCCTGCTTGGCGGTGTCGAGATCCTTGCCGATGACGGCCGGCATCACACTCTCCTCGCTGACGGACTCGGTGGCGTTCCCGCTGGAGGAGCCGCCGATCAGTCCCAGGCGGGAGGCCGCAAGAAAGATGATGAGCAGGCCGATGATGACCGCCGCGGCGATCGAGAGCGCGGTGATGCGCTTCTCCCGTCCCGGGTCATCCTCATTCCCGTCATCAAAGTCCTGGCTGTAGTCGTCCTGGTCGTAGTGCTGGGGTTTTCTGGTGTTCTTGCGAAGGGGCTCGTCGAGCCGGTCGGCGGGGCGCCGTCCCCGGTACCCCTCCTCCCGGTAGGGCCGCTCGTTCCTCGGCGGCTCCTGGTAGTTCTCCTCCCGGTAGCCCTGGTCCGCATAGCCACCCTCCTGGTAGCCGCCGGGGTCCTGGGTGCCGTAGTCCGGCTCCGCCGCGTATCCCTCCTCGTCCCGGTAACCCTCCCCGGTGTCGAAGTCGCGCTGGCGGTAGTTCTCCTGCATGGTCTGGTTCTCCCGGTCGGGCGCCATGCGGGTGGCAGACTCCTCGTCCGGGTTGATCATCTTGACAAAGTCGTCGTCCGGGTGGATCAGGGACAGCTTGAGATCGTCGATGAGCTCCGTGATGTTCTGATAGCGCCGGTCCGGGCTCTTCTCACAGCACTTCAAGACAATCCGCTCCACCGAGACCGGGATGTCCGGCACGAAATCCCTCGGGGAGGGCATCGGCTCCTGGATGTGCTTGATGGCGATGGCGACGGTGGTCTCCCCGTTGAAGGGGACGCGCCCGGTAAGCATCTCGAAGATCGTGATGCCCAGGGAGTAGATGTCGGAGCGCTCATCCGAGTAGCCGCCCCGGGCCTGCTCAGGGCTCGTGTAGTGCACGGAGCCCATCACGTTGGAGGTGATCGTGTTGGAGGTAGCGGCCTTGGCGATGCCAAAATCCGTGACCTTCACCTTGCCGTCCTTGGAGATGATGATGTTCTGGGGCTTGATGTCCCGGTGGATGATGTGATTCCGGTGGGCCGCCTCCAGGCCCATGGCGACCTGAATGGCGATGCTGACCGCCTCCTTGGCGGAGAGACGGGACTTCTTCTCGATGTACTTCTTGAGGGTGATGCCGTCCACCAGCTCCATCACGATGTAGTACATGCCGTGCTCATCGCCCACGTCGTAGACGTTCACGATGTTGGGGTGCATCAGCCCTGCCGCCGCCTGGGCCTCCACGCGGAACTTCGAGACAAAGTTGGCATTGTCCGAGAACTCCTGCTTGAGGATCTTGACTGCGACAAATCTGTTCAGTTTGTGGTCTTTTGCCTTGTATACCACAGACATTCCGCCGGTGCCGATCTTCTCGAGCACCTCGTATCTGTCTGCAATCAGCATGCCGATCTTAACCATTCAAGTTTCTCCCTGGTATTACGCTCGATCTGCAAACGGGTCAATGATCATAGCAGAGATGTTGTCGAGGCCGCCCCGTTTGTTCGCTTCGTCAACAAGTTCCTGCGGCTTCCCCGAGAGCGGTGTGTCGCTCTCCAGGATCTTCCGAATTTCCTCGTTTTCCAGCATATTGGTCAGGCCATCCGTGCACAGAAGGATCCGATCCCCCCGGTGCAGGTCGCTGGTAAAGAAGTCGACGTCGATGTAGTCCTCCACGCCGACCGCCCTTGTGATCACGTTCTTTTCCGGATGGAACCTGGCCCGCTTCTCATCCAGGGTTCCCGAGAGCACCATCTCCTCCACCAGAGAGTGATCGACGGTGATCTGGGTGATGTCCTTTCCCACGAGGTAGAGCCTCGAGTCTCCCACGTTGGCGGCATGCAGAACACTCCCCTCCACGACGCACAGCACCATCGTGGTGCCGCAGCCGCGGTAGGCCTCCACCATACGGCTCGTGCGGTGGAGTCCGGCGTTGACGTTGTGCAGGGAGACGTCCAGGATATCCCGAAGGTTCCCGGACTTCTGCTGCTTCACCTGCTCCACCATCTGCGTCACCGCGTACCGGGAGGCGTAATCCCCGGCCCGGTGTCCGCCCATGCCGTCCGCCACGATGTAGAGGTTGGGGAGCAGCCCCACCGGTGCATCGCTGGCGAAGAGGTAGTCCTGATTCATGGTCCTTTTTCGTCCAATGTCCGTAACAGAAAAAGACTGTGCCATACCACTGTTGTCTTTCTGCGCCCTGGCAAGCGCCAAAATCGAGCAGGGGATCTGCTCTGCTCGATGATTTCTAACCCTGATTTTCGCGAAGGACTCTGTGCCGGAGCTGGCCGCATGCGCCGTCAATGTCCCGCCCCAGCACTCTCCTTATACTAACATTGATCCCGTGTTTTTCAAGCTGAACCTGGAAGGCCTCCACCGCTTGGCGGTCCGGGTGCTGATAGCCCCGCTCCTTCACCGGATTCACCGGAATGAGGTTCACATGGGCGGACGCCTTTCTCGCAAGCTCCCCCAGAGCGTCTGCCTCCTCCTTCGAGTCGTTGACGCCGGCGATCAGGCTGTACTCAAAGGTGACCCGCCGGCCCGTCGTCTGGAAGTAGGCCTCCACGGCTTCCATGAGCTGTGCGATCGTGTAGTGATTTGCGATCGGCATGATCTCCCGGCGCTTTTCGTCGGTGGTCGCATGGAGGGACAGGGCCAGGGTGATGGAGAGATTCTCCTTCGCCAGGTCGTAGATGCGCGGCACGATGCCGCAGGTCGAGACCGTGACGTTTCGCATGGAGAGGTTGCGCCCGTTCTCATCCGTCAGCATGTGCAGGAAGGCGACCAGGTTGTCGTAGTTGTCCAGCGGCTCCCCGGTGCCCATGACCACCACGTGGGAGATCTTCTCCCCGGTGATCTTCTCGACCCCGTAGACCTCCCCCAGCATCTCGCCGGCAAGGAGGTTCCGCTGCAGGCCGTCCAGGGTGGAGGCGCAGAAGCGGCACCCCATGCGGCAGCCCACCTGGGAGGAGATGCAGACGCTGTTCCCGAACTGGTACTTCATGAACACCGCCTCGACCAGCGCGTCGTCGTCCATCGCAAACAGGAACTTCTGCGTGCCGTCGAGCTTGGAGATCTGCCGGTCCACCATGCGGACCTTACACAGCGCAAAGCGCGAAGCCAGGTCCTCCTTCATCGCCTTCGGGAGGTTTGTCATCTCCTCATAGCGGTCCACGCCCTTGACGTGCATCCACTGATAGAGCTGTTTTGCCCGGAATTTCGGGTATCCGGCCTCCACCAGCACCGCCTGGAGCCGGTCCAGGGGGAGGGAGCGAAGGTCCGTCTTTGCTGCCGAATCAGCCACGTTCTGCCTCCTTTTCCGGCTTCTGAAACCGCGCGAGGAAAAAGCCGTCCGTGTGGTGGATGTGGGGGAAGAGCTGCAGACAGTTGCCCCGAATTCCCGGCATGTCCTTGGGAAGAAGGGGCGCAAGGTCTGTGGGGACCAGCCCCAGCTGCTTTTCCAGATAGGCCGCCTGGCGGTCGTTCTCCGCCAGGTCGATGGTACAGGTGGAGTACAGAAGGATCCCGCCGGGCCGCACATAGCGGACCGCGTTTGCGAGGATCTTTCTCTGCAGCCGCACCAGAGAGCGGATCTTCTCCGCATCCACGTGGTACTTGATGTCCCGCTTCCTCGTGATCACCCCGAGTCCCGAACAGGGGACGTCGCAGAGCACAAAGTCTGCGGACGAAAAAAGCTCGGGGTTCTCCTGGGTGGCATCCCCCTCACGGATCGTGATGTTATCGATGCGCATTCTCGCTGCGTTTGCTGCGATCCGGTCCGTCTTCTCCCGGGAGAGGTCAAAGGCAAGGACCTTTCCCCTGGGAAGGAGGGAGGCAAGCAGCACGCTCTTTCCCCCGGGCGCCGCACAGAGATCCAGCACGGTCTCATCGCCGGATAGCCCCGCCGCCATGCCGATGAGGGCGCTGCTCTCATCCTGCACGGTGAAGATTCCCTCCGAAAAACCGGGGAGCTTGGTGACCGCGGGGATCTTGGTGAGGTACCAGCAGTCGGGAACCCACTTTGCCCTTTCTGCCGTGGCGCCAAGAGCCCGGATCTTTTCGATCGTCTCCTGCCGCTTTTCCTCCGGGATCCGCGGGTCAAAGCGGATGCAGACAGGCCGCACCGCCATCATGGCCTTTGCCAGGGCGCCCGCGGTCTCCTTCCCGTAGTCCTCCTCCCAGATCGCCCGGATCTCCTCCGGCATCGAGAGGGCGGCCTCCTCGGAGGTGGTGAGGGCGCGCTGCGCCCTGACAGCGCCGCTCTCCCCGGCGATGAAGATCGTCTTCTTTCCGGGGACAGCTCCCGCCTCCTTCTCCCGGCAGACGCTCCGCAAAATCGCGTTCAAAAAGCCCACCTTGTCCTGCAGGTGGTGGGCTTTGGCCAGGTTTAAGGTCTCGTTGACAGCGGCAAAATCCGGCACCGCATCCATGTATCGGATCTGGTAGATTCCCATCCGAAGGAGGATCCGGACCGTGCCCTTGACCTGGGTACTCGGGTTTTTGAGGTGCTGCCGGATGGTGTGGTCCAGCTCGCCCTCCCGTTCGATGACGCCCTCCGCGAAGCGCTTGATGAAGGCCTTCTCGGACTGCTCCATGTCATCGTGCGCATCCAGGGCGCGCCGGATCAGCACGTTCGAAAAGGTCTTCTTGTGCTCCCGCTCCTGGAGGATGTGGAGGACAATCTCCCGCTCATTCTCTTCTCTCATCGATCGTCCCGCCTCCTTCCCCCTGCGAGGATCACAAGACGCAGAAGCTGCAGGATGCTCGAAGCCGCGGCCGCGACGTAGGTCATGGCCGCCGCGCGAAGGACCGCCCGGGACCCCTTCTCCTCTTCCGGGGAGAGAATCCGGTAGTCGGTCAGCATGCGGAGCGCCCTGCGGCTCGCGTTGATCTCCACGGGCAGGGTCACCAGCTGAAACAAAACGCCAAAGCAGAACAGCGCGATGCCGATGTTCACAAAGGTGTCGGACAGGCCCAGCACCAGGCCCAGGATCACGATCCAGATGCCCGCGTTGGAGCCGAAGTTGGCAACCGGCACCAGGGCCGTCCGAATCTGGAGCGGCACATAGCCCTGCTCATGCTGCATCACGTGTCCGCACTCGTGGGCGGCGACGCCGATCGCCGCCACCGAGGTGCTGCCGTAGACCGCATCCGAGAGGCGCACCGCCCCGGCCCGCGGGTCATAGTGGTCCGTCAGCTCGCCGGATATGTGCTCCACGTGCACGTCGGTCACGCCGTTGCGGTTTAAAATCTCCTGCGCCGTCATGGCGCCGGTCATGCCGCAGGAGGAGCGGACCGTGGCATATCTGCGGTATACGGACTGCACCTGGGCGGAAGCCGCCATGCAGATCACGGCACCGATGATCACCAGCACGTAGGTCCAGTCAAAGTAGTAATAGCCGTAGCCGTACATCACTGTGCTCCCTTCTCCGGATGCTGTCCCAGGATTCCCTCTGCCGGGTATCCCAGAAGAAAGTCTTTCACTGCCATGCGGCGCTTCCCCTCAGGCTGCACTTCCCGCAGCACCAAAACCCCATCGCCCGTCTGGACGCGGATCGCGTCCTTTGCAGCGGAGAGGATCGTGCCGGGAGCCGCCTCCATCTTCTTCTGGGGCTCTGCGTCCGCGTCCCAGATCTTCAGGATTTTTCCGCGGTAGTAGGTGTAGGCGCTCGGCCAGGAGTTGAGGCCCCGCACCAGGCGCTCGATGCGCGCCGCGGGCATGGTCCAGCTGATCTCGCCCTGGCGCTTGTTCAGCATCTTGGCGTAGCAGGAGCGGGCATCGTCCTGCTTTGTCCGCGTGATGGTGCCGTTTTCGATCTCATCCAGGGCCTTCAAAAGCAGGGGGCCGCCCATCGCGGCCAGCCGCTCATAGAGGTGCTCTGCCGTTTCCTTGGTCCCGATCTTCGTGCGCTCCTGCAGCAGGATGTCGCCGGTGTCGAGGCCCTTGTCCATCTGCATGATGGTGATGCCGGTCTCCTCGTCCCCCTCGATGACAGCCCACTGGATCGGCGCCGCCCCGCGCCAGCGGGGAAGAAGGGAGCCGTGGATGTTCAGGCAGCCGTACCGGGGCAGGTCCAGGATCTCCTGGGAGAGGATCTGGCCGTAGGCCGCCACCACGATGGCATCCGGGTGCTGCTCCCGCAGCACCTCCACCGCTGCCGCTTCCTTGACCTTGGCCGGCTGAAAGACCGGAATGCCCAGCTCTTTTGCCTTTGCCTTGACGTCGGACTCCTCCAGCGCCTTGCCGCGCCCCTTCTGCCGGTCCGGCTGGGTGACCACCAGGGTCACCTCATGCCGGGAGGCGGCAAGCGCTGAAAGCGCCGGGACCGCAAAGTCCGGGGTTCCCATAAAGATGATTCTCATTCCCGCTCCTCTCCGCTCTCCTCTTCGTCCTCTTCCTCGTCCTCCGGGGCGTCGGTGTCGACGAGCCCGCCGATGGTCTTGGTGGTGTAGAGGATGCCGTCGAGATGGTCAAACTCGTGGCACATGCAGCGGGCAAAGAGCTCCGTGCCCTCAATCGTGAAGGGCTGCATGTTCTCGTCCAGGGCCTTCGTCACCACGTGGGCGGGGCGGATCACCTCTCCCACCTTGCCGGGGACGGAGAGGCACCCCTCCATGCCGTCCTGCTCCCCGTCCTGCTCGATGATCTCCGGGTTGACAAACACGTGGGGATCGTTCTGCTCCGGGGAGACATCGATCACCACAATGCGCTTTAAGATGCCGACCTGCGGGGCCGCAAGGCCCACGCCGTTGGCATCATACATGGTCTCGAGCATATCCTGAATCAGCTCCTTGAGGCGCGGGGTCATCTCCTTGACTTCCTTCGCCCGCTTCTCCAGGATGGGGTCTCCAATCTCTCTGATCGTCAACAGTGCCATATCTTGTATTCCTTTCTGTCTACCATGCGTTCACCGGGTCAAAATCAAACTGGAGGGAGAGCGGAAGCTTTCCGTCCGGGTTGACCGCGGCGCACAGAAGTTCGATTCTGTCTTTACAAGTCACAAGTGTACCATATTTCTGACATTTTACATAGACCGCGAAGCGGTACGCGTCCCGAAGGCGCGCATAGGAGGCCGGAGCGGGGCCGATGATGAGGACCCGGGGCGGCGTCTGGTTCCGGTTGAGGCCAGCACAGATCCTGTCCAGGAGCTCCTTGCACCGCCCGGCAAAGAGGAGCGCCGTGTCCTCGTCCTTGGAGGACACCTCCACCGCCAGCATGTGCCAGACCGGCGGGTAGAGCAAAAGGCGCCGATACTGGATCTCCTCCCGGTAGAACCCGCCGTAGTCCTGATCTGCCGCGTACCGGACCGCGTAGTTGTCCGGCTGGTAGGTCTGGATGATAACATCCCCCGCCTTGGTCCCCCGGCCCGCCCGGCCGGCGGCCTGGGTGAGGAGGGAGAAGGTGCGCTCGGAGGCCATGTAGTCGTCCGCCCCCAAAGACATGTCCGCGAGGAGAATCCCCATGAGGGTGACGTTCGGGAAGTCGTGTCCCTTGACAATCATCTGGGTGCCGAGGAGAATGTCCGCCTCCTCATTGGCAAAGGCCGTCAGGATCTTTTCGTAGGCGCCCTTTTTCGCCGTGGTGTCCGCGTCCATCCGAAGAACCCGGGCCCGGGGGAACATCTTCGTCACCTGCTCCTCGATCTGCTCCGTGCCCGCACGGAACCCCGAGACGAGCTTCGAGCCGCAGGAGGGGCACTGGTGTACCATCGGGGTCTCATAGCCGCAGTAGTGGCAGACCAGCTTCCCGTTTTTGTGGAGGGAGAGGGAGACGTCGCAGTGGGGGCACTTGATGACGGCGCCGCAGGAGCGGCAGGACACAAAGCCCGAAAACCCCCGGCGATTCAAAAAGAGCATCACCTGCTCGCCCCGGGAGAGCTTCTCCTCCATGAGAGTAAGGAGGGGCTTGGAGAGGATGCTCCGGTTTCCCTGCCGGAGCTCCTCCCGCATGTCCACGATCTGCACGGACGGAAGGGTCCCGCCCGTCAGGCGCCTTGTCAGGGTGTAGTAGCGGTACTCGCCGCTCTCCGCCCGGTACATGGACTCCAGAGAGGGCGTTGCAGAGCCAAGCACCACCACCGCCTGGTGCATCTTTGCGATCTGCGCCGCGATATCCCTTGCGTGGTACTTCGGCATGTGCTCGTTCTTGTAGGACTCCTCGTGCTCCTCGTCAATCACGATGATGCCGATGTGGGGAAAAGGCGTAAAGAGGGCGGACCTGGGGCCGATGATGACGTCGATCTCCCCCCGGCGCGCCCGCTCGAACTGATCGCTCTTTTCCCCCTCGGAGAGGGTGCTGTTCATCACCGACACCCGGTCCCCGAAGTGGCGGTAGAACCGAAGGAGCGTCTGGTAGGTCAGGGAGATCTCGGGGATCAGCATGATGGCCTGTCGGCCCGAAGCTACGATTTTCTCGATGATCCTAATGTAGACCTCGGTCTTTCCAGAGCCCGTGATCCCGTGGAGGAGGGAAATCCGCTTCGCGTCCGGGTCCCCGGCCTGCAGGCCGGTAAAATCCCGGAAGATTTCCTCCACCACGTTCTCCTGCTCGGGGGAGAGGGCGAGGTTCTTTTTGGCCACCTCCCCCAGGGACACCGGGTTTCGCAGGGAGGTCTCGGTCTTCACCTCCAAAACCCCCTGGGCCTGCATGGCGGCGATGGTCCTTGCCGGCACGTGGAGCTTTCCCGTCACCAGGGTGTAGGGCTGGGCCGGGACGTCGATCAAAGCCTGCAGGAGGCGCTCCCGCGCCACCTGGTGCTTTCTCTGGTAAAAGTCCAGCTTCTCCAGGGCCTGCTCCCGGGAGAGCACAAGGCGGATCTCCTTGGTCTCGACGGGCTTTTTCTCCTTTCTTGCGGTGAGCACGGTCTTGAGGGCCGTGATCATCGTGGACCCGTAGCGCTCCCGCATCCAGGCGGCGAGCTCCACCGCCTTCTCCCCGGTCTCATCCGTCCCCTTTCTGCCGATTCCCAGGATCGCCTTGATCTTCTCCGCCGGGTAATCGCAGGTGTCGCAAAAGCCGACGACAAAGCCCGTCACCTTTCGGTTGGCCCGCCCAAAGGGAATCTCCACCAGGCTCCCCAGAACGATTTTGTCCGAGAGCTCCGCCGGGATGCGGTAGGTAAAGGGCCGGTCCAGGGCGCCGGCCGAGATGTCCACAATCACGCTGGCATATCGTTCCTGTTTCTGCATTCCGATTGAAAATGCCGGCCCACCGGCCGGCATCCTACCTCCCACGCTCCTTGTCAGTTTGCTGCCTTTTTGTCTTCCTCCAGGATCTCGCGGATGATCACCCGCTCGTCCATCGGGTACTTGACCCCCCGGATCTCCTGGTAGTCCTCGTGGCCCTTGCCGGCCAGGACGATGATGTCCCCGGGCTCTCCGTGGTGGATCGCGTAGGCGATCGCCTCCTTCCGGTCCGGAATCACGACGTACTTTCCGTCGGTCTTCTTGATGCCGGTCTCGATGTCCGCGATGATGTCCAGGGGCTCCTCGAACCGGGGATTGTCGGAGGTGATGATCGTGAAGTCCGACATCCTGCCGGAGACCTCTCCCATCTCAAAGCGGCGCAGCTTGGAGCGGTTTCCGCCGCAGCCAAAGAGCGTCACGATCCGGTTGTGCCGGTACTCCTTCAGGGCGGCGAGAAGGCTCTCCAGAGCCACCGCGTTGTGGGCGTAGTCGATCATCAGCGTGAACTTGTCCGAGACCTTCATGAGCTCGATTCTGCCCTTGACGTGGGCCTGCTTCAGGGCCTGCTCGATGTCCTGCTCGGGCACAGCAAAGTGCCGGCAGATCGCGATCGCGCACAGCGCGTTGTAGACGGAGAAGCGCCCCGGGGTCGGGACCTCGGCGTGGAGCTTGAGGAGTCCCTCGGTGTCAAAGCTGATGCCCAGCTCGCCGGGCTTTTCGATCAGGGCAAAGTTGTCGGCATAGAGGTCGTTGGTCTTGCCAAGGCCGAAGGTCTCCACGCTGCAGGTGTGGCCCTCGAGCACCTGCTGCACGTGCTCGTCGTCCCCGTTGACGATGCCCACCCTGCACTGGCGAAACAGCATGCCCTTGCAGTGCAGGTAGTCCTCGAAGGAGGCGTGCTCGTTGGGGCCGATGTGGTCCGGGGAGATGTTCGTAAAGACGCCGATGTCGTAGACGATGGCGCCCACCCGCTCCTGCATCAGGGCCTGGGAGGAGACCTCCATCACGACCGCCTGGACGCCCGCATCCGCCATCTCCCGCAGGGTCTTCTGCAGGACGATGGACTCGGGGGTAGTGTTGGCGCTGGGCACGTGGACATCATGATAGGTGGACTCGATCGTCCCCACAAGGCCCACGTCAACGCCTGCTGCCGCCAAAATCGACCGGACGAGATAGGTGGTGGTGGTCTTTCCCTTGGTGCCCGTGACGCCGATCATCTTCATGCGGCGGGACGGGTTCCCGTACCAGTTGGCGGAGATCACCGCCATCGCGTGGCGGGAGCTGTCCACCAGCACCTGCACCACGCCCGGATTCTGCACCTGCACCGCGTGCTCCACCACCAGCACGTCGGCGCCGGCCTGGGCAGCCTTCCCGGCAAAGGCGTGGCCGTCGCTGTTGGCCCCACTGATGCAGAAGAAGAGATCCCCGGGCTTTACCTTCCGGGAGTCATTCTGAATTCCGGTCACTTCCCGGCTCTCTCTTGCCGTCACCAGTCCCGGGTCCGTGATCAGCGACCCGTCCTCTGCCACCAGGTGGTATTCCAATCCCTCCAAAAGGCTCTTCAGTATCATTGCAATTCCCTTTCTGCTCGTTTGGCCGGGGCATGTTTGGCCCCGTGAAGAGGATTATAACATCGCCGGGGAAGTGGGGAAATCCCAAAGACGGGCAAGGAAGACGGAATCCGATATTTCCGGACGGCAAAAGAGCTTCTCTTTCGAGAAGCTCTCTGCCTGTTTTCTTATGAGGGGGGGGAGATAGTCTGTAGCAACTATCTATATTAGGATGATACGGTTGAATTGTGTTCAAAATGTGTCATCCGTCTTAGATGTTTCGAAAATTCATAAATTATCCATGAACTTCCCGGGAAGATTTCGGACCGCTCCGCTTGCGGCCGTGTTAGTTCCTTCCGGCGGTCTGAGCCTGCCGTTACATTCGATGGGGCTGATATTCCGTAAGCATAACAACCAGCGTACGCTGACGAAACCTGCGTGAGGCGTTATCATTAAGGGGGAGGGTTCCAGTTGAAACCGCAAATACTTCAGAGATTCGCGGTTGACAGTGGAGGTGAATCTCTTTGCAGATGTATTGCTTTCGGCCTACGCATCTCCTGGGAATGAACTGCGCAGGTTCGGATCTGGACTGCAGGTACGTCGGTTGTGATGGGGCGTCTCCGTGTACCTGGATAGGTTGGGCATCCGGGTCCCAGTCTCCTGTCACCCTGAAGCGATGGATCCAGACACAAGAAAGTCCGGCATGGCGATTCCTCAGGTGGGAACAATACCATGCCGGACGGTCAATTCTGCAGTTTCACTTATGCGACTGCAAGTGGCCGATGCCTGCCTGTTCGGCAGACGTCGGCTACTCGGGTTGTTCTGTTTGTCAGGAGGTTATCATGCTGCCGGGTATGGGCCGACCACCTTTCCATCTCGCATCCACCGGCCATTTACCAGGATGGGCTCTGTCTCAGATTGAAAACTGATACCTTTCCCGGCCTGTGTGGCTTCTCGCTGCTTCGCTTCGTACGCCCTGTATTCTTCAGACCAGCACATCATCTTTGGAAGATATTCATCTGGGTTGTCTCCCCGCCTCTGATGCTTGGGTATCTCGATGAGGAGATACTGGAAGTAGTACTCCGGATCGGCATCATTCAATTCCGCTGTTGTTGCGATGGAGTTCGCAATCATGCGGTCGGTGGCACCTTCATCTGAATACGAAAAGAGACTGCTGTTTCTTTGCAAAGCAATCCTACGGATGTTTCTTTCGCAGTAAGTGTTGTCCGCAGGTACGTTAGAATCGTAGAGGAAGCTGTCGATGTGACCGCCTTTCTTGCAATCCTCAAAGTAGTTCATCGCCTTGCGCATCGTCGCGGTCATCGTTACTCGTTTTGATGGATCAGAGGAAGTACCATGCAGCGAGGCCTGATAGGCCTCCTCATACTCACAGACGTACTGCCAGGCCAGATCCAGGTGCGGCTTTACGTTTTTGATTCTTCCAGCAACCCGCTCCTCTCCGGACAGGCGCTTGAGCTTCGTATCCTCGCTCTCGGCAAGGCTGATCTCGCGCAGGATTTTCCATTCCCAGGTCTGTGCCAGCTGTTTTCTGCCCTCCTCCGTTTTCATGAGGTCTTTTGAGGCCATCTTCACAATAAGCCAGGCAAGAAAGAACGGCCTTCTCAGATGCGCAAGGCAGAATGAGACCACGATCTTTCCTTCAGACTTGCGCTCCAGTTCCGGATATGCAGCATACTTGTCGTTCTTGCATACGACAGATGCATTTCCTGTCACTGTCGTAGGATCGGGCTCCGTTTCCTGTTCCGGCGGAGTTGTCTGGCCTGCGGTATCCGAACGATCCGCGTCCTTATCCGGAAGAAAGTCTGCAAACAGTCCATCCAGAAATGACTCAGCCCTGGAGGGATTGAAGAAATATGCGGCAGCCTTGGGGCCTTCCCGCAGCTCACTTGTAATCAGCAGCCAGATATAGGACTTTTCTCCCGGCTTCTCAGCATCATAGATAGATCTCCAGGTGGTTTCATCCATCTGAATGTACTTGCCTGTTATGATGAAGCTGACGAGATAATCGAAGACGGGAAGCAGATATCTTGCGGCACAGGTATTGCACCAGTAAACCGTTTTCTGTGTTTTCATGGGATAGCCCATGTGACAGATCAGAGCAGCGATGCGCTTGTACGGGATGCTCATGCTGGTCAGCATGTAGTACATGAAGGCGACGATCTCCGGGGTTGCCCGGGATCCCGGCATGATATATCCCTCGCTGTAGGGCCGGTATAGCGTACGATTCACCTCATGACTGTCAGAATCGGATTTTTCTTCGTCGCTGACATCCTCTGAGTATGCGATGATTGGTTTCATGATTGTCAGCACGACGACATGAGCCTCCTCTATACTGAGTTTTTCGCTTGCTTCGAATCCCAGCTTAGATAAAGACTTTGCTTTTTCGATCATTTCCGGAGTCAGATCATCCACATCATAGCTGATTCTGTGCGGGAGATTCTGCGTATCACGCTCCCAGATGCCCGGCTTGCGCTTCTGTTTTTCCTTTGATTCATCGGGTATCGGTTTTCTCGGGGGACGGCTGCTCCGCCTGGGTTTCCTGCCTTTTTCGCCAGCTCCGCCTTTCCTGGACGGATTCTCATCCTGAGTTTTTCCGTCACTGTCTTTCCCATTTTCGTCTGCATTGGCTGGCTCTGCAGGTTCTTCTGTCCCTGTCGTGTCTTTGGCCTGCTCTCCATCAGCGTCAGACTCTTCGGTGAGCGGATCTGTCTCCACATCCTCGCTGCCGCCTTGTGGAATCCCGGTTTCGAGTTCTTTCCCAGAGAGCTGCTCGTCCTTTTCCCCAAAGGCTCTCCTACGTCCGAGTTTGTTGTTCTCGTCCTTATTCTGCTCCTTCTGTTTGAGTTCCTCATTTTCCTTTTGCAGCGCTTTATAATCTTCAGCTGCTTTTTCAGCTGCCTTTATCAGCGCTGCAATGCGGTTCGTCTTGACGATGTCATCCACGATAACCTCACTAAAGATGTTCGAGATGTCGCTCGGACTGAAAGCGCCACACTGGTACAGGAGGTTGTACTTATGAAGTCTCTGGACAGGGATCTCGGTTTCCATCACCGGGCCTCTTTGTCTACGGAAGCAAGGCTTGCGCTGGCCTTCTGAACGGCATCCTGATAGGCGCGGAGAGCCTTCCTCAGCTGTGTATTCTCATTCCGCAGAGATGCATTTGCCTCCTCCAGCTCTGTTATTCTGGAAATCAAAGTTTTCGTCGAACCTTCAGCCCGAACAGAGTTTGCCTGCTCTGCTGGTGCGTCGGAGGCCGATGCCTGCTTTCGAACGTACTTCCTGGTGGGCACAACCTCCCCTGTAACGGGATCAAGCTTCCCGATCAGCTTCCGGTCTGTCTTGTGCTGTTTAGCCTCCTTGTCCCAATAGCTGTGTGAAGAATAAACGTATACCGTATCCCCCTGTCTCAGATGAATGGTACCCATGTCAGACCTCCTGAGAGCTGCTTATCAGTTCTCAGGAGTATAGTAACATATCTATACCCTCTTGTCAACCGAAAATAAGGGTATAGATATCTGAATATTTATACTCCCCACTGAAGTAGCCTGAAAGTTCAAAAACCGCGTGTTTTCAGGATCTCTGGGATTCTGCGGCCACCTGATCAGGCATGTCGATGTGCGGGTATACTTCGCGGATGGTACCGTCAAGTGCGATTCCGCTCATGAGCTGACGGTACTGCTCCGGAGAAAGAGATCTGGCTTCGTCCGCATTCCTGGGATACTGGAATGAGTTTCCCGGCGCAAGGCGAAGCGTATAGAGCACAGTGCCGATTCCCTCGAAGCAGATCCCCTTGATCGTTCTGGCAGATCTGCCACGAAAAAGATAGAGAACTCCACGGTCCGTTGGATCCAGGTGATAGTTCAGCATGACATAAGCGGAGAGTCCATCAACGCCGCGGCGCATATCCACCCTCTTCGTGCAGAGAATGATCTTCCTGAAGCCGATGCCGTCAACAAACATGAAAAGCCTCCTTAAGCATGGAGAGGGTCTCGCGCCGGACAGAAGAGTAGAGATAGAGCCGACAGGACCGTGTCTCCAGGATAACTTCCGGAGACACGGCAGGCCCTCCCGGCCTGCCTGGAACAGATCCGGCATTTCCTTCTTCCGGTGTACCGGTGATCCGCGGAAGATCAGAGTGGTTCGACCGGCTGCGGGAACCCGAGTCATCAGCAGTACCCGGTTCCGAGCCTATTGTATTGACATCAGGGCGTGCCTGTCCGTTTACGATGTCGGTGATGTCTACGAAGTTCTCTGTCTCTGGCACTGAACCAGAGGATGCCTTCCTGTTACTGGCGTCCGTCTCCCTGATCACGTTTTTCCAGTAGTAGAAGAGTGAGGCGTTGATCTCATGCTCCCTGCACCATTGTGCAATCGACATCAGCTTCGTTTCTCTGTTCTCGTACGCATTGATGATCGGCCTCCAATAGCGAAGCTTCTCCTCACGAACCATCTGCTGTCTCTTGTCCATAAAAAAGCCTCCTCTGTAGAACGCAGCTAGTAGTTTCCTAGCCTCATTCTACAGAAGAGGTTGATCCGGGTCATGGTACGTCCGTTGTTACGCTTACGATATTCCTGTCACAGGAAGTTTATTCATAAGGAAACAGGAAATCTGATTCCGTGAAAACAGACAGGCGGATCAAAAATCTGCAGACGACAAATGGGCTCCGCTTTCGCGGAGCCCATTCGTCTGTCATTTAAATGAGGGGGAGAGAGAGTGGATCAATTCCTTGATCCTTCTATACTGTACACGATGGGTCTTTCGAAATCATGTCCTGCAAATAACGATTCTCGAAAAAAGTCTAAAGGATTTGTGAACTGCCCATCACTTCCCGGCGTCAATGCCGCTCAGGAAGGAATCGAGGCCGCTTCTTGCGTTTAACACCTCCTGGACTTTCTCCTTGAGCTCTGCCAGGGTCTTCTCGGCCTGCTCCTCCCTTGCCCTGCAGGCGGTCTCCGTCTCCTGCCGCTTTGCCTCGCACTCAGCGTTCGTCTTGGCCACCAGGGCGTCGCAGGCGGCCTTGGTCTCCTCCCGCTGCCGATCCAGCTCGGCCTTTGCGTCCTGGTTCACCCGGTCCAGCTCCTCCTTCTTTTTCTGCTCCAGGGCCTGGATGCTGTCCAGGTACTGCTTTGCCGCGTTCTGGGCATCGGTCAGCACGTTGTTGAGGTCAAAGGCGGCCTCCGCAATGGTGCCCGCCTGCTCGAGGCGGATGGTCCGGTCCGAGAGGGCCTTCTCGGCCTCCTGGTACTTTGCCTCCTTCTCAGCCAGCTCCTTCTGCAGCGCCTGGTTCTGGGCGGTGAGATCCGCCACCTTGGCCTGCAGGGCGCTGGCGGCCTCCTCCGCGTGCTGGGCATCCTGCCTGCGCTTCTCCGCCTCGTCCTGCTCCTTCTTGGTGATCTCCGCCTCCCGGGCGTTCATCTTGTCCTGGAACGCGCTCTGGAGGGAGAGGAGCTCCTTCTCGTGCTGTTCCTTCTGCTTTCCGATCTTGTCCTCGTAGTCCTTGGACAGGGCGGTCAGCGCCGCCTCCTTCTGGGCCAGAAGATCGGCCTCCTTCGCCTTCTGCAGCTCCTGCAGGCGGGCACAGTACTCCACAAGGGCCCGCTTCCCCATTCTCCTGACCTGATCCTGTTCACTCATTTTCCTGCCTCCATCCGTTTCCGGTATTGTTCCCTCACTGCAGGGCGCCGAAGTCTTCTATGCCCTACTTCCTGCTCTCTAGATGCAGGACTATTTTAGCAGAGTTTTGCTCCCCATGGCAGGGGTCAGCGCTTCGAGTGCTGCCAGTCCCGGATCACGAACTGGAGCGTGGTCGTTCCATTGTACTCGTTGAGATCCGGGTAGTACACCGCATCGATTCTCGTCCCGGGGACAAGGAGCGCCTCCGCTCCCTCCCCCGCGGCAAAGAGAAGGAACGGATAGCCGCTGCCGTGCGCATCCTGCGCCGTAAACCGCACCACGTTCCGCTTCTTTCCAAGGATCCGGCCGCCCTGCACCGTCAGCCCCGCCGCGATAAACAGGGGCTTGGCATTGCCCTGGCCGCAGGGCTCCAGAAGTTTCATCTGCTGCACCAGCTCCGCCGAGGCGTAGGCCGGGGAGAGGACCATGTCCGCGTAGATCACGTTCCGGAAAGCGTCCTCTTCGAGGCTGCACTGCTCGTTGAGCCGCGCCCGGAGGGCCTCCAGGTTCTCCTTTTTCACGGAGAGCCCCGCCGCAAGCTTGTGGCCGCCGAACTTCTCCATCAGGTCCTTTGCGCCGTTCATCTCCGAAAACATGTCGTAGGCGTCGATGGAGCGGCCGGAACCCTTGAGCATCCCAGGCCGCCCCTCGGCGTCGGTCAGCACAAAGGTGGGGTGCGCGTACTTCTCCCGCACCTTTCCCGCGATGATCCCCGCGATCGACTCCCTGGTGTCCGGCAGGTAGAGAAGAAACACCTTGTCGACGGCTCCGCCCGCCGCCCTCTGGGCCTCCACCATGGCACAGGCCTCCTGCACGCCCTGCTCCGTCAGGCTCTTTCGCTCCTCGTTGAGGTCCCGGAGCTCCTCCGCCCGGGCCGAAGCCTTCACGGGATTGCTCTCCATGAACAGGTCCAGAGCCTTCTGGGCGTTCTCCATCCGGCCGCAGGCATTGATGCAGGGGCCGATGACAAAGCCCGCGTGGTACCCGGTGAGGGGCGTGCCGTAGATGCCGGTGGCAAGAAGCAGGGCCTTGAGCCCCACGTTTTCCGTGCGGGAGGCCTCCTTTAGGCCCTCCCGCACCAGGATCCGGTTCTCATCCTGCAGCGGCATGACGTCGCAGACCGTGGCGATCGCCGCAAAGGCGAGGAGCTCGCGAAGAAGCGCCGCCTCCTGCCCGGACTGGGCAGGGTCCGACAGATCCGGATTTCCCAGCATCGCGGCGGCCAGCTTGTAGGTGACCTCCGCCCCGCAGATGTCCCGGAACGGATAGTAGAAATCCTCCGGGCCGGCATCCTCCCGGCGAATGCGCTCCCTTGCCATCTTCGGCTCCAGGATGACGTCCGCCCCGGGGAGGTCGTAGTACGCAGCCCCGTCCTCCACGTGGAAGGGGATCTCGTGGTGGTCGGTGACGATCACACTAAGGCCCGCCTCCTTTGCCTTGTCGAGGGCGCCGGCTGCGGCGATGCCGTTGTCGCAGGTGATGATCGTGTCCACCCCGTCGCGCACCGCCTCCTCCACCATGGTCTCATTCAGCCCGTAGCCGTCCTTCACCCGGTCCGGGAGCCGCACACTCGCATCGCCCCCCAGGTAGGTGATCAGCCGCCAGAGGATGTAGGAGGAGCAGACGCCGTCGGCGTCATAGTCCCCGATGACGCGGATTTTGCGTTTCTCCGCGATCTTGTCCCC
Source organism: Lachnospiraceae bacterium (assembly GCA_022483465.1). Lineage (GTDB taxonomy): Bacteria > Bacillota > Clostridia > Lachnospirales > Lachnospiraceae > CAG-791. Next base: position 716,294 of record JAKVNF010000002.1, read on the forward strand.
CAAAAGCTCCACCGCATTGTCCATGCCGTGGAGCAGGTAGGGGTCGTGCAGCTCCTGCATGGTCCCGTAGAGGTAGGCCCTTGCGGCCTCCTCTCCCACCGCGCCGCGGTTGCGCACGATCCGCGCGAGAATCGGGGAGATCCGAAGGTGCTGCCCGATCTCCTGAAAGTTTCCGCCCTTGTTGAGCACGATCCACTTTGCCAACGTCTTCTCCTTTGATCGAAAAAGGCCAGAGGAGCAACCCTCTGACCTTTCCGTTTTGCTGCGTTATCTCAGATGACGGTCTTCTTTCTGACCTCATCCTCATACTTCTTCTTGCGCTCTGCCTTGTCTGCCGAGGCCTTCTGCTGGTGATACCGGCCGGAGTCGTCGTACTTCGGCGGGAACTTCTTGCGCAGCACGAACCAGAGAGATCCGGTGACGCAGACGGAGGAATAGGTGCCGCAGATGATACCTGCCATGATGGGCAGGGCGAACTCACGGATCGAGGACACGCCCATCACAAACAGCACGAACACCATGAAGAAGGTGGTCAGGGAGGTGAAGATGGAGCGGGACAGCGTGTCGGTGATGGAGGTATCCACCAGGGTCATGAGATCCGTATCCTTCTTGCGCCTTGCCAGGTTCTCGCGGACACGGTCGAAGATGACGATGGTCGCGTTGACCGAGTAGCCGACGATGGTCAGCATGCAGGCGATGAACGTGGAGCCGACGGAGATCCGCATGACCGCGTACACCGTCAGAACCACCAGGCAGTCGTGCGCCAGGGCCAGGATGGCCGAAGCACCGAAGCGCATGTCCTTGAACCGGAACCAGATGTAGACCAGCATCAGGGCCAGGGCCACCAGCACTGCCTGGACGCAGTCGGCCTTCATCTCATCCGAGACCGTCGCGGAGATCGTCTCCGCGGTGATGTTATCCTCGGAGATGCCGAAGGTGTCCTCCAGGTCTGTGTTCAGGGTCTCCCGCTCGTCGACCGTGAGGGTTCTCGTCTTGAAGATGACCGAGTTGCCGCCGGAGACCTTCTGCACCTGGACATTGGCGTCACCGGTGACGCTCTCGAAGATCGGGACCACGTCCTGATCCAGCTCATCCAGCGTGTAGTTCTTGTCGAAGGTGACCGTGGTGGAAGTGCCGCCCACGAAGTCAAGGCTGTAGTTCAGTGCGCCGATGCCGCGGTGGGCGTTGACGCCCATGACCACCCAGCCAAGAGCGATCGCGCAGATGGAGACTGTAAAGAAGATTCTGCGGTGCTCGACAAACTTCACCGGCTTTCTCTTCTTTCCCTTGCCGTACCACTTCGCGTCCTTGGCGAAGAGGTTGTAGAAGCAGTTCATGTACCACTTGGTGACAAACAGGGCGGTGAACATCGAGAGGATGATACCGATGGCAAGCGTCTGGGCAAAGCCCCTGACGGAGCCGGAGCCCAGCACGCCCAGGACCGCCGCGGCGATCAGGGTGGTCACGTTGCCGTCGATGATGGCGGAGAGGGCCTTGCTGTAGCCTGCGTCGATAGCCTGGCGCACGCTCTTGCCGGCGCCCAGCTCCTCACGGATTCTCGCAAAGACGATGACGTTGGCATCCACGGCCATACCGACGGAGAGCAGGATGCCGGCGATACCGGGCAGGGTCAGGGTGACGTCAAAGCCCACCAGAACCATGACCAAGAGTCCCACATAGGTCAAAAGGGCAAGGCTGGCAGCGACGCCCGGCAGGAAGTAGACCGCAATCATGAAGATGATGACCAGCGCAAGGCCGATGGCACCGGCCCGCAGGGAAGTGGTGATGGCACTCTGCCCCAGCTGGGCGCCGACCACGTTGGAGCGCAGCTCCTCGAGCTCGACCTTCAGGCCGCCGATGCGGATCGTGGAAGCCAGGTTCTCGGCATCCTCGAGGGAGGACTCACCGGTGATGACTGCCTGTCCGTTGGTGATCTCCGCCTGCACGGTGGGCACGCTGATGAAGGAGCCGTCGTAGTAGATACCGATGGACTCGCCGTTGGCATAGGCCTCCTTGGTGGCCTCTGCGAACTTGGTCTTGCCCTCATCGGTAAAGGTCAGCTCCACGACCACCTCCTGGTTGTTCATGGAGTCGGTCTGATAGCCCGCCTGGGCGCTGGCCACATCCGTGCCCTCGAGCACGATGTCGCCGCTCTCCTCCAGGGAGGCGATTGTCTTGCCGCTGGCCAGCTCATACTGATAGGTAGAGGTATTCAGCGTGTAGTTGTCGTTTCCGTCCGCATCCTTCTGCCGGATGAAGTAGAGGGATCCGGGGCGGCCCAACTGCTCCAGGATGGCGTTGGCATCCGTGACGCCGGGGATCTCGACCGTGATCCGGTCCGAGCCCTCCCGGTAGGCCTGCGCCTCGGTGGAGTACTGCTCGACACGGCGCTGCAGCTTGTAGACTGTATCGTCCATGTCCTCATCCGAGGGCGTCTCGTCGCCGACGGCCTGATAGGTGATGCTCACGCCGCCTGCCAGGTCCAGGCCGAGACGAATGTTCTCCATCGAGCCATCCTGGTCCTCCCCCAAGCCGAAGACGGCGGTGTAGAGCAGGAAGCACATCATGGCAAGGAGCAGGATGAGCCCGATCACGGAATTTCTCTTTTTCTTTTTCATCTGACGCGGAATCCGCCGGAGCGGATTCCCCTCCTTTCTGAGTCCTGGGCAAAAGAATGCAGATTCCCTTTCCCCGTAACTTTGCCATTATAGCACAGCCTGTCACCTTGATAAACCAGTTTGGAAACGATACAATTTTCCTGCCCGGGTCTTAAACAGTTGGGCACATTTTTGGGAGGCTTCGGCCTCTCTTTTTTGTTGTGGTTGAGCCATTCTTGGCTGTCAAATTTCTGCGATTATTATGTTGTATGTGTTGTATGTCTAGGGCGCATGTGTTATACTTCGTTTATGAAACTATACTTTGACAAGAGACTGAAAGATCCTACCTACTATATTCAAAAAGGTTACCGGAATGGTTCTAAAGTAACCTGTAAAAATGTAAAGATTATTGGAAAGCATTCAGAATTACTAAAAATCACAGATGATCCATTATCCTATGCAAAAGAGCAAGTCCGTCTAATGAATGAAAAGGAGAAGAGCGGTCTGCAAAGCATAGACCTTCATCTTGATTTCAATGAATTGATTCAAAACAACGCAGAAAAATCGATTGCACCTTTATACACGAGAAATGTCGGCTATTTTTATCTTCAGCATATATATCGCCAGCTAAGCATCAATGAATTCTTCAAAAATGCTTGCAGCGGCAATAAGATCACATTTGATATCGACCGTGTTAACAGATTCCTTGTTTATGACCGTATATTGAGGCCTGGATCCAAGCTCCATACATGGCAAAATAAGGACTGGTATTACGAGGAGCCAGATTTCGAGTATCAGCATATTATGCGGACCATGGATATCCTTGAGGACAATTACGCCGAATACATCAGTTGGCTTTTTAAGTACAGTAACAACATCGTTAAGAGAGATACATCTCGTTGCTATTACGACTGTACAAATTATTACTGCGAGACTGAAACAAATGATGATAATTATGTTGATGAAGTGACCGGAGAGGAAATAAAAGGACTGCGCGAGTACGGAAAGTCGAAAGAAAACCGTCCCAACCCGATTGTAGAAATGGGATTATTTATGGATAATCAAGGCATACCAATGTCAATGTGCATTCATCCAGGAAATACAAATGAACAGGTTACCGCTATTCCTTTGGAAAAAGAACTGATCAAAATGTTCAGAGATGCTGATCATGATAATAACGGTTCTTTCATATATGTTGCAGATGGTGGACTTGGGTCGACATGGATTAGACAGTTCAATTCCATGGGCGGAAGGTGCTTTATTGTCACTCAGTCAATTAAGAAAATGTCAGAAGTTATGCAGAATTCTGTATTCAATGATTGCGATTATTGGATTCCAACATCCGATAACGATGGTAAGAAGGATAAAGATGGAAGGACAATTGTTCAAAGTGATCCCATATCAATAGAATTTCTAAAAACATTTGATAAGAATGATAAAGATAATCTTAGATATTATAATTCGATGGCGTATAAAGTAATTGACGCTGATAATCTTATTGATCTTGGGCTCACAGAAACAAAGATATGCAAGAACAGAAAAGCAAGGAGTGTAAAAGTTAAAGGTACTCTTAAGCAGAAAATAATAATCAGATTCTCACGAAAATATATGGAATACCAAAGGTATATCCGGAATCGTCAGGTAGAACGTGCCAAGAATCTCATCAGAAAATGTGATCCGGATGAACTGAAGAAAAGCCAGAATGACGCAAAGCGATTCATAAAGAAAACAACTACCGCAAAAGATGGTGGGGAAGTGCAGGTGTCATACTCTATTGATACAGACCGCATCGCGGAGGAAGAAAAGTATGATGGGTTTTATGCTCTCGCCACAAATTTGCAAATAGATATGATAAGTGCACCGGATAATCCGCTAAAATCGAAGCCTGATCTTACAGATGTACTTGAAATAGTCTCTATCAGCGAAACACGCAACAAAATTGAAGAATGCTTTAGGATCATGAAAACAAATTTTGAAGCTCGACCGATTTATCATAGAAAGCACGAGCATATAATTTCACATTTTATGATATGTTACACCGCGCTTCTCATCTATAGGCTTCTTGAGATCAAAGTTAATCAAAGCCGCTATCATTGCACGACGCAGGATATTATAGAGACATTAAACCATATGATCGTCGGAAATGTAGAGGATCAATATTACATTTCATTATACGGAGGCTGTACCACGCTGACAGCGTTGGAGGAAACGTTCAATGGTGGGCTAAATCACAAGCGATATTATCCGAAAACATTAAATAAACTGTCGAGAAGTTTTTAAATTGCGAAAATTCAAAAGCCCTCCACATACAACATTTTGAAGGACAGATAAGGAGGCAGAAAGCGTTGATTTTCCAACGTTTTCTGCCTCCTTGGCATTTTAAAGTGTTTAAAACCGGACCTTGATAAACCAGTTTGGAAACGATACAATTTTCCTGCCGCGGCGATGGTTGTTAGCGTCGGGTGATTTGGGCCATTTTGAGCCGGGTGAAAAGGGCCAAAAATGAGTCGGATTAAAAGGGCCATTTCATCAATGTCAACTTTTGCTTCGGCTATTAATTCTGTGCTTCGGTTGCCGGTGCTGAAGTGTTTCCGGCTTCTACTGCGTAAGTAATGCATGCTCTTCCGCGGTAGCTTTCTCCTTTGATATCGAAGATCGATGCTCTGTCAAAGATGCGGTCCAGGGAGCATATCAGATCGTCATTGCCATCGAAGTACTGGGCCCATTCATTAGGCTGCTTATTACTGGTAAAGATGATCGTGTGCGGTCCTTCCTTCTCATACCTGCGGTCGACAAGGTCAAAAAACATGGCTGTGTTTTCCTTACAGAACCGGCAGCGCCCGACTTCATCAATGATCAGACATGTCGGTTTTACAAGAGACTGGATTGTATGTGCTTCCCGACCAAACTTTCTTGCCGCTGTAAACTTATCATTAAGCTCTGATGCTTTCAGGAAGTAGACCTTCATTCCCTGCTCACAGCATTTCCGTCCGTATGCCTCTGCCAAATGCGTCTTTCCAACCCCGGCTGGGCCAACAAAAGCTATATTTCTCCCAGCATTGACATCTGATAATGATGGAAGGCTTTTTAGTGCCTGTATATCGTCACCATGAAGCCTGCTGAAGTCATAGTCTTCAAAGGTCTTTGGTTCCTTCGTTGGAAGACGGCTCAACCGGAGAAGCGTATCTATTACTGTCTCGTGCTTTTTGTTACTGAGAGGCGTTAGTAAGAAAACGGGTTGATAAGCTCCAAAGCATTTTAGCAGAAGTATAAAATATGCCGTTTTGTACATTCTGCTGTACAACGGCCTTCTCTAACTTGAACTACAATAGTCTTGCCAGGAGGGCAAGACTATGAGCTGCATTGAGCGCATACTGACCGAAGCCAGAGATCTTTCCAGGGACGACCTGATTCTTCTTGTTAACAAGCTCATGGAGGGCTTCTCCCATGAGAGTGCAACCTCTTCTCCGAAGAAGATGATTGCTCCCCGTTTGGATTGTCCGATCTGCCATTCCAATGCTCATGTTGTTAGGAATGGACACAAACATGGAAAACAGGCATACATCTGCAGGCAATGTGGAACGTCATTTGTTACAACGAGCAACACTTTGCTCTCAGGCTCACACTTTGGTACTGAGATCTGGACCAAGGTTCTGGAAGAGACGCTCAGGGGGACCTCTCTGGATAAGACGGTCAAGTCACTTGCCAGCCATGGATGCAAGATCAGCCATAGCAGTCTGTTCTTCATGCGGCATAAGATCATGCTTGCTCTCGAGGACATGCAGGTGGAGCAGCCAGCCACGGTGGAAGATGTCGTGGAAGCGGATGAAACCTACGTTCCGGAGTCCAAAAAAGGTACGAAATTTGGCCCTGATGCCAGTCGAAAGCCCCGCAAGCGTGGCACTCCCGCATCCAAACGCGGCCTTTCAGACGAGCAGATCTGTATCTGCACCGCAGTACAGCGCAAGACTGGCGATCTGATCGTGAAATCCGAGAACCGGGCAAGGCCTTCCAGTGCAAATGTTGTTGATATCTATACTGGTCATGTCCAGAAGGGCACACTTTTCCTGACGGACGGCATGAATGTGTATCCGAGGCTGGGCAAGATCCTGGGAATCACGGTCATGAATGTGAAGAAGGAGTCGGCAGGTTTCTTCAATCTGAACACTGTGAACAACCTTCACTCTTTTATCAAGCGCCGATATACCGAATATCGCGGTGTCGCCACCAAGTATTTGAACCGTTACAACCTCGTATTCAGGGCAGCGTACAGGCAGAGGACAACGATTGGGGAACTTGCGGAAACTCTCTTTGCATCCAGGAATCCCAAGAAGGTACACCATTATGGAGATGTTAAGGAGCTCAATCTGCTTGCAATTTGATGACTACAAGATGCACTTATTGCTTATCAACCCGTTTTCTTACTAACGCCTACTGAGATAGTCAAATACTTCCGAAACTGCCTGCAGCTGGTCTTCGGTGTAGTGATGATTCGAAGCGATTGCTGCCAGTTCCCTGGCGCTGAAATCCAGCTTTAAGTTTCCGGCACAAGCTTCGATCTTCTCGTAAATGTTGGTCTCAGGCATGATGCTTCACCTCCTTGTCGAAGTTGAAGCGGTCAAACGCGCCATTGTACGCAGGCGTCTGCTGGATCATTGTGACCTGAACCGGCATCGTTGGGAATTCTTCCGGCTGATTAACATACTGGTCCTTACAGAAACTGTCCTTGCGGCTCCATGTGACGTCATGCTTCACCAGCAAATGCTTCAGGTCATCCGAATAGATGTACAGGTAGAAATCTTTACGCTGCACACGACAGACACTGTTCGTATAGCCGTAGGGGACCCCAAAACGGCGGCCTTCAAAGTTTACAAAGCCATCGAATGAGATCCTGCGCTCCGGGCAAAGATACCGGTTGATCTCATCATTCATGACGAGGTTAGAAGCTGCCTGCATGCAGTGTTCGGCATGCACCTTTGCAGGCACACAGTCAACACAACGGTGGTAAACGTTGTCCTGCTTATTGCACCATCGAATTGCCTCGGCATTGAGATCTGTGATGTTACCGAACGTCCTGCCTGCCATAAAGTTCTGCTTCACGAAGCGAACTAATCTCTCAACGCTGCCTTTTGTGAAAGGATGACGAGGCTTGCACAGCTTTGTGAAGAAGCCAATCGTATCCATGAACGCTTCGTAGTTCTTGTTCCACAGAGGATGACCATCTGAATTACGGCCATTGACTACGCTCTTCATGTTGTCAGTCAGGACCGTCTTCGGGACACCAAGTCTCTGAAAGGCATGGATCATGCCGATGAACAGATTTTCCTGTTTGGCATTCGGGAAGAACTCAACGTATCGTGCTCCACAATGATGGCACATCATAGCAAAGCATGCAGCCCTGTAGTGTCCGCCGTCGCTGCTGTCAACGTTCACAAATCCCCAGTCCATTTGGAACTGCTCTCCAGGATCAGATGAATATCTCTGTCCCCGGGAGCCCTGTGGGGCGACTGTTTCGCGTTTGGCTGGTACGAGGTACTTGTGGTTCTTGATATACTCCTTGACCTGTGTAAGACCGCCTTTGTAACCGTTCTCCTGCAGGCGCTCGAATATGACATTGGAATTCTTTACACCCTTGCCAAGCTGGTTGTCTATGATCGCGGTGTAGCCGGTGAGGACAGTTTTATCCTTCTTGCGGCCGCTGTTCCCATGGGCAGGAATCTTGAATCCATGCTTTTGGGCATTACGCAGCTTTTTACGGCTAATGCCGGTCCTGCGACAGAGATCAGAGAGGTTGACCTTCTCCAGAGAGAACCTGTCACCCTGCTCAGTCTTCATCTGCTGTAGTGCTTGTGCTATAGTTTCGTTGAGGTTATTGATTTCATTGGTACTCATAATCCTCCTTCCGGCATTGATGAAATGGTCAACATCAAGTATAGGAAGGTATGAGCAAAATGAAACAATAACCTCTTACTTATTGAATGGCCCTTTTAATCCGACTAAAAATGGCCCTTTTCTCCCGACTCTGGACTGGCCCTTTTAACCCGACCCTAACATGGTGTCGCGGCCACAAATAATTTCGAAAGGATCCCAATGAACCAAACCGCTGTCTTTCAGCTTATCGTCCTGCTTGTGCTGATCGCCCTCTCCTCCTATTTTTCCGGTGCAGAAACCGCCCTGACCACGGTGAACCAGATGGCCCTGAAGGCCGAGGCCGATGAGGGAGACAAGAAGGCGGCGCAGGTGCTCCTGGTCCTGTCCCAGTACTCCAAGATGCTCTCCGCAATCCTGATCATGAACAACGTCCTGAATCTCTCCGCCTCTGCGATCGCGACCTCCCTTGTGATCAAGCTCTTCGGCGAGGGCGCTGTCTCCATCGGCACGGCGATCCTCTCCGTGCTCATCATCCTCTTCGGTGAGATCACCCCCAAGAACATCTCCAAGATCCAGTCGGAGGAGATCGCAAAGCGGGACGCCGGCGCCATCCGGTTTCTCATGACCATCCTGACCCCGCTCATCGCCGCCACCGACTTCCTCTCCCGTCTCATCCTGAAGATCCGGGGGATCGATCCGGATGAGAAGCACCAGATCACCGAGAATGAGCTCAAGACCTATGTGGAGGCGGGCCACGAGGACGGCGCCATCGAGGGCGGCGAGAAGAAGCTCATCTACAACGTCTTTGACTTCGGCGACACCGTGGCCAAGGACATCATGGTGCCTAGAATCGACATGACCTGCGTCTCCGAGGAGGCCACCTATGCCGATGTGATGACGGTATTCCGCCGGGAGATGTTCACAAGACTCCCGGTCTACGAGAAGGATCACCCCGACAACATCATCGGGCACCTGAACATCAAGGATTTCATCGCAATCCGCAACAGCGACAATTTCCGGCTGCAGGACTTCATCCGGCAGTCCTACTACACCTATGAGTACAAGAAGACCGCAGACCTTTTGCGGGAGATGCAGCAGAATTCCGTCGGCATCACCTTCGTGCTGGACGAGTACGGTTCCACCGTGGGCATGATCACCGTGGAGGACCTCGTGGAGGAGATCATCGGAGACATCCGGGATGAGTACGACGAGGATGAGAAGGAGCAGATCCGCAAGTACGACGACCGCACCTATCTGGTGGACGGCTCCATGAAGCTGGCCGACTTAAACGACGCGATCGGAAGCGACTTCGAGAGTGAGGACTACGACTCCATCGGCGGTCTCATCATCGAGGCCCTGGAGCGCCTGCCGCGAAACGACGAGATCGTCAAGCTCGCCGACGGCACCACCCTCCAGACCAAAGGGCTTCGCAAGAACCGGATTGTCCGGGTTTTGATCCGCCTGCCGGAAAAGGAGGAGGAAAAGGAAGAGCCCGAAAAAGGTGAGAAGGGCCGCGCTCCCGAGACAAAGGGGGAGGCGGAAAAGTCATGATCCTGCTCTCCTGCAGGAAGCTCCCGGAGCAGCCGGCCGGGCCAGAGAGGAAAGCGCTTGTCCGCACCATGCAGCGGTCGCTCCTTCTCTCGCTCCTTCCCAAGGTCACGGGGCGCACCTACGAGAAGCTCCCCGCACTCTCCCATCTTCCCGGGGGAAAGCCGTATTTTCTGGATGTCCCGGACTTTTTCTTCAACTTCTCCGACTCCGGCTCCTTTCTGATCCTCGCCGCAGGGACAGCGCCCCTTGGGATCGATCTGCAGGAGACGGCTTCCTCCCCCAGGTACCTGGCCCTTGCCCGCCGCTACTTTGCCGAAGAGGAGGCCGCGGCCCTCGCCGCTCTACCGGAGGCGGAGGGACGGCTTCTCTTTTTCCGCCTCTGGTCGATGAAGGAGGCCTATTTCAAGCTGACCGGAGAGGGGATCTTTCACGGGATTGCAGGCTGCACCTCCCCTGCCTTTCTTTCAGGAGCGGATACCATCTGCCCGGTGACCAATATCCGTCCGGGCATCCCGCCCCAAAGCGCCTTTGTCCGGGCGCTTTCCTTCCCGGAGCCGGGGTATGTTCTGACCGCCGCCGCCAACACAGAAGCAGTGCTTGACCGCTTTGACTATGCATAATCAAGAGCTCCCGGGAGATTCTCCGGGAGCCCTTTTGTTCCGTCCTGCTCTTTCTCATAGTCTTTTTGCCGCCTGCAGAAAGCCGATCCCCGACAGGAGCGCGGCAAACGCCCCCACCAGACACGCAATGCCGATGTCGCCGAACATCACGCACCCCATCAGGATCCCGACAATTCCCAGAACAATGAGCAGAATGCCAATCACCTTCCTGTTTTGTTCTCCTTTCCCGGGAGGTTGCAGCACTCCCGAATGATGCACCGCCCGCAGTGGAGATTTTTGGTGCAGATCTCCCCCATGCCGTCTGCGCAGTAGGCCCAGATGAGATCGTCTGCAGATGACCCAAAACTTTCCGGTTCCGAGCAGGCTGATCACTCAACCTGGATCTGTTCCAGGGGCGCCGGCCTCCCCAGAAAGTACCCCTGGGCTCCCCGGCAGCCCACCTGCCGCAGAAGTTCCAGCTGCTCCCTGGTCTCCACGCCCTCACATAGCGTGTTGAGGTGCAGGGCTCTCGCCATCCCGACCACAGCCTGCAGGAGCGCTGCAGAGCGCGTGCCGTCCCCGTTCCTGCGCTCCTGCGCATAGGCGTGCAGAAACCGGATGTCGAGCTTGATCAGGTTCACATCCAGGTTCTGGAGATTTCCCAGGGAGGAATACTCGCTGCCGAAGTCATCCATCCAGACCTGGAAACCGCCCTCATGAAAGCGCCGGATCTGTTCCCGGATTCCATCCGAATCCCGGGAAAAGGCGCTCTCCGTGATCTCCGCGATGAGCAGCTCGTGGGGGATATGGTATCGATCCGCGGTACTCTTCACGTTTTCATAGACATCCCCGTAATCGAAATCATCCCGGCTGATGTTGAAGGACACCGGGACCTGCCCCAGTCCCTTCTGCGCCCGGAGCGGCGCCTCCCGGCATGCCTGTTCCACGATGTACTGATCCAACAGGCCAATCAGATGGTGCTGCTCCAGCACAGGAATGAAATCCGCAGGCGAGAGCAGCCCGCGATTGGGATCCTGCCAGCGGGCGAGGCACTCAAAGCCCGCAAGTTTTCCGGTCTGCGTGTCGTACAGAGGCTGGTAGTACACCCGGATCCAGTGCTCCTTCAGTGCCGTCCTGTAGTTTGCCAGCACGTATGTTTTCTTCTGGAACTGTTCCTGGACGTCCGTGTCGTACCGGCACCAGGACCGCCGCGCGTTCTCCCGGATCTGTCCGCAGGCAAGCCGCGCCCCATCACAGGCGCGGGAGATCTCCTCCTGGGATGGCTTGTTCGACAGCGCCCCGTCATAAACACCGGCTTTCAACTGCAGTACGCTCCCGGAGGCTCTCCTCTGCACCTGCCGGGCCAGGTCTGCAAGCCTTTCCTCCAGATCCCGATCCTCTGCAAGAACGAGGAAGTGGTCATCCGAGATCCGGCAGCAGAGGGCGTTTGGAAAGAGATGCCGCAGCTCTCCCGCTGCCGCCTTCAGGATCCGATCCCCCTCCTCCATGCCGAACCGGGCGTTGTAGGCCTTCATGCCAAAGAAGTTGACGTATACGAAGGCAGGACTCTTTCCCCGCTTCCGGATGCGGCCGATCTCCCCCGGGGCTTTTCGATAAAAGGTCGACAGGTTCGGAAGACCGGTAAGGGCATCGAAGAACAGCTCACTCCAGGGATCGGATTGTATGCAGTAGACCGCCTCGTCCCCCCAGGTTCCGGAATTCACCCGGACAGCCAGATCCTCCCCTTCTCTTGCACAAAAGAGCTGGTTTCCGCGGCCGTCCATAGCGGCAATCCTCTCCAGAATGTCGGCATCCTCCCATCCAAGAAGCCACTGGGAGACGGACTCTCCCACACAGAAATCCCGGGCGGGTTTCAGGAGGCTTTTCATGCGCGCATTGCAGTAGCGAAGCTCCCCACGGTCCTTCGTGACAGCCAGAAGCGCAAGGTCGCTCTGGTCCAGGAAGCTTTGCAGCGATTGCTCACAGGGTTTTCGCGGCTGTACTTGTGTCCATGCCGCTGCTGTCAGGTCGGCGTATTCCACGATCAAGACCCTCTCGCCGTCATCGAGGACATGGTGATGCCCCACGGCATGGATCAGGGTGCTGCCTGAATTCCTGCCAAGCGTTTCCCGGTAGACAATGTCAAGACCGCCTCCGGATGCAAAGCGCCGAACCTCTTCGGTGAGAATCCTGGCATCCTCTGTCGGTACATTTCGATATCGATCTGACTCCAGGCGGCGAAGGAAGGCCGGTTTGTCGGCCTCATCCGCACCGCGCATCATGCAAAACATGCCGTCTGAAACACAGACAACCCGCTTCCTTTTCCCCTCAAACTGGTACACCGCGATCGCATGCTCTGCATGCTCGATCCCGGCGTTCAGGATCTCCCAATCTGTCATGGTCCTACCCCATCCCGGTGCGGATTCCCGACTTTCCCTGGGGATCTCTTCCTTCCGGTGCCCGTTTCCAGGCCCCGGCCATCTGCTGTTCCACATCGCCCCACAGCAGGCGGCGTGTCACAAAAAGCCCTGCCCGCGAGGTACGGCAGGGTTCTCCCCTCCATGCACAGTTTCCAACCGGGCGCTGCACTCAACTGTTTATGATTGTTAAATATTAGCGCAGTTTCCTGATCATGTGTAGCAAATATGAGAAAATGCATTATTTCCCTATCATCTGGTATTATTTTCCGTTCCAGATGATCTATTGTGTCTATAGTGTCTGTGAACGTCTTTCCAGATTGTTAATTATTTGTCAATATTCTTTCGATTGACTTCGCGTCAACAGGAAGAAGCAGACGGGGATTCCCCCGTCTGCTTCTTCGATCTGCTGTGCTCCCTGCATGGCGGCACTGCTTGTGTCCCACCATCGAAGAGATCACAGGGGACGATGCTCGTTCCCTATGACCTCGATCTGCGTCAGCGCCGGGAAGGGGCTGGGATCCTGTGACGGGATCAGCTTTCCCAGCTTCAGCCAGGAAATGGCGCGAAGCCCCGGCGTCTTTTCTGTTCCAAACCGAAGGACATGCGGGGAATCCGTCCGCTTTTCCATCGGGAACGTGCGGGATCCCCCGTCGGAAAAGGAAAGCGTCCCCTGAATCCACCAGTTGTCGTGCGGGAAATCCGCTCTGGTATAGAGCCGGATCTCAAAGATATCCACTTGTCTTCCAAAATCAAGCGAAAGCTCTGCGTTGGGATCCCGGTTGATTCCCCAGGACTCGAACGGCCACTCCCCATGGGAGTTCTGACAGATCACGCCATCGATCGCATTTCTGGCTGCAAAAACCGCCTCTCCCCGGGTCTCCACGTTTGCTGAGGCATGGGGATACACTTCCACCTTACCATGCTGGTCTGCCGGGTTGAGCGCAAGGTTCCGGATTCCGGACCACTCAAACGCTTCTGCTCTGCGGATGAATGCCAGATGCCGGCTCCCGGAAAATGCATTTTCCGCAATTCCGGTTTTCTTTTCTCCAAATGGAATTTCATAGGCAAATGCCTCGGTTTTGACAAAGACCAGGGAAGGTGCGATGGCCGCATCCGGGGAGAACACGTAAAAATGCTCCGGAGCCAGCCCGGAAAATTCGATGCTTGCCCCTTCCTGATATGTGCCCTCGAAAAAGAGGGATACTCTCTCCTCTCCCTCCGCTTTTGCCAGCTCCTGTCCCAACTCATTCAGCACCTGAATTTTCATCTTCCACCTCCCAACTTTTTGTAATCAGCATCTTATCTGATCTCCTCCGGCCGAAAAAGGCATCTTCTCTGGAAGTTCCTGCACTTTTTTTAGATTCTCCAAAGAAGCGGCAGAGTCTTTCCCGTACCTGGTGAAAATTGTGCAGGTTTTCCCAAAGAACTGGCATGGCCTTTTCCTGCCTGCTGCCCTACCATCCACAGTACATCGATCACAGAAAGGTGGTGGATCACCATGCCAATCCGAACAACCCATGTCACGCTGATTGAGGACGCTGTGCAGACCGCTCTGCAGGCAGGTACGCCCGGCGCGCTCCACTTTCACGCCATTACTGACCGAACCTTCTGGGACGAAAAAGACAGTGCGTTGAAAAAGCAGGAGCTTCTGGCTGCGGACAGTGCCGCGAAACTCCCCTGGCCGCCGCTTGTCATGACGGACTATCTGCGGTTTTCCAGAGACGGGAACCGCGCTGCATTTGAGGAAAAATACTTTTTCCGCAGGCGCAAACTCACCACGCTCATTCTCGGAGAGTGCTTTGCAGACCGCGGCAGTTTTCTGGATGACATTTTAGACGGCACCGGCCTGATCCTCGGAGAATCCACCTGGTGCCTTCCCGCCCACAATTCAAAACTGCGCGATCATAAGCAGGACAGTCTCCCTGATCCGGACTTCCCGATCGTGGATCTCTTTGCGGCAGAGACCGCAGCCCTTTTGGGTGTGGAAGAACAGCTTTTGCATTCTCCCTTTGAAAAAATCAGTCCCTATCTTCCCCGCGCGATCCGGAAAGAAATCCGGGAGCGTATCCTCGTGCCCTATCTCTCCTATCACTTTTGGTGGATGGGAGACGGCCAAAGCCAGATGCTCAACTGGACGCCATGGATCACCCAGAACGTCCTGCTCAGTGTCTTCACGGATCCAGACCTTACCCTGCAGGAAAAGACTGCGGTATTACAGCAGACGGCACTGTCTCTGGACTACTTTCTGGATGAGTACGGTGATGACGGCTGCTGCAGTGAAGGGGCGCAGTATTACAGTCATGCGGGGCTCTGCCTGTTTGGCTGCCTTGCACTGACTGACCGCATCCTGCCGCATTCCATGGATACCGTATTCCGGCACCCCCTGATCGCCGCGATCGCGGACTACATCCGGGCGGTACACGCTGACGGATCTTACTATCTGAACTTTGCCGACTGCTCTCTGCTTGCAGGTCATCGCAGTGCCCGGGAATATCTCTTTGGAAAGTACACGGGAAATGAGGATCTGGCCCGATTCGCCGCTGCCGATTACCGGCAGAATGTCTGGTTTGGTGCCGGCATGCTGGAAAAAGATGCGGATCAGGCGGTGGAACGCGCTTTTGCCACCGAGGAAGATGACGGGCGGCTCCTCTTATCTGAAGAGAATCTCTTTTATCATCTTCTTCAGATTGAGGCCCATGAGAGGATGATGGCAGAAGAGCCAGAGCATGCAGACGGACGGGATGTCTGGTATGAAAGTACGGGACTGATGATCGCAAGAGACGCACGGACGGTGCTTGCTGCAAAAGCTGGCAGCAATGCCGACGCACACAATCACAACGATGTGGGGAGTGTCATCCTCTTTCACGACGGCAGGCCGGTGCTCATTGATCTTGGCGTGGAGACCTACACACAGAAGACCTTCTCGGAGAGGCGGTATGAGATCTGGACGATGCGTTCCCTCTATCACAATCTCCCCGCCTTTTATGATCACGAGACGGTGATCGAACAAAAGCCCGGGGCTGCCTTTCATGCAAGCGGCGTAGTCTGCTCTCTGGGAGAAGAATCCGCAAGTCTCTCCTGTGACCTTTCGGGGGCCTATGGAGATCCGCGAATCCGCCATGTGCTGCGGAAAGCAACGCTCTATAAGAACGCGCCCTGCTATGCGGTCATCGAGGATCAGTATGACACCGACCTTGCCTGCGTCCTGTCTCTTATCACCGCAGACGAACCCGCCATTCAGAAGGATGCGTCCGGAGATTTTGTGATCCGCATCGGAGACCTTGCAACGGTTTGTGTCTCTGGCGCTTCCCATGTCCGCGCCGAACGCCTGCCGATTCAGGATCCCCGGCTGCAGAAGGCATGGAAACATGACTGCTTCCGCATCCTCCTTGAGACAGCGGCGAAACAGCTGACCCTGAAATTTACCTGAGCAGCGCTTACTCTTCTTCGGTCTTGCTCTGGATGTACTCCCGGGGACTATGCCCGTCAACCTTCTTGAACACCTTGCTGAAATAGTAGGCGGACTCAAATCCCAGCGCGTCCGCCACCTCATAGATCTTCATGTCGCCCTGCAGGAGCATCTGCTTTGCCCGCTCGATCTTCTTGGTGTTGACGTATTCGGAGAAGCCGACCTCGGTATTTTTCTTGAAGATCACGGAGAGATAGGCCGCAGAGAGGCCGAACTTTTCGGCAACCTCGTTGAGCTGGAGCTTGCCATTCAGGTTCTCGTCAATGTAATCCTGAATGGAGGCAATCAGTTTGTCTTTGCCGGACCTGCGGTTCGCCCCTACCACATGGGAAAACCTGAGAACCGGCTCAGCGGGCGATGTCCTGCCTGCTGCGGTCATCGCCTCTTCATAGGTATCCGGAACAAGCGATAACTCGTTCACTGCCGTGCCGATTCCGAAGAAGACCGACACATTGAAGTAGTTCTGGATCATGGTCTGTGCGTTCAGAATGGCCTCCTCCATGATATTCATCAGCTCCGCAACCGGCTGCTGCTCTCCAAAACCATACAGGAACGTAAAGTGGTGCAGATCATCCACGATGAACTCTCCGGACAGGTATCTGGATACGATCTCCTTTACCATCGAATAGCAGGAAGCACACAGGGTAACCATGTGCGGGTTGTCCGAAGTCTCCCCGGCCCCCGCAGCGGAAGCCCCTGCTTTTTCGGTCTGAATAACGCAGTATGCCGCAATGTACCGGTCGTAATTCAGGTTGATGCCCAGGTCCTTTCCCTCCTGCTGCAGGGCGTCCGCCTCGTATTCCCGGTGCAGCAGCTTCAAAAAGAACTTCTGCCGGTACTCCTCCAGATTTTTCTGTTCCCCTTCTTTCTGGGAGGGATGCTGCTTCCGGTATCGGTCCACGCGCTCCATGGCCCGCGACAGTGCAGCGCCCAGCGTCTCCTCCGAGAGCTCAATCTTCACAAGATAGTCCACCGCTTCCTGTGCCATGGCCTGCCGGGCGAGATCGAATTCCTCATAGGCGGTCAGCATGATAAAGACCGGAAGGCTCCCCGAGATCAGGTGGGCCTGTTTCATGAGCTCAATGCCATTCATCACCGGCATCTTGATATCCGTAATCACAATATCCGGCTTTTCGCTCCGAATGAGATCCAATGCCTCTTTTCCATTTGCTGCTGCGCCGACCACCTGCACGCGGTCCGGATCGCTCTTGGTCAGCATAGACCGAAGTCCAACCTGCACCAACGGTTCATCATCCACGATCAGAATTCTGTACAACTGTCTTATCCCCCTCTCTTACCTGCGGCAGGTGGAAGTGCATGGTCGTGTACTTCCCCTGCACGCTGTCTATGGTAATTCCAAATGTCTTCCCGAAGTGAAACCGAATGCGCTGCTGCACGTTTGACACCCCGACGTGCCGGAAAAAGTCGGTGTCATCCGTGGACTGTCCGGAGAGTGTCTTTTGAATCGCCTCCTGACTCATTCCCACACCATTGTCCGTGACATCCATAAACCAGTCCGGAACCGGATGGTCTGCAAGCGGCGTCTCCACTTTACTTTCTCCCGGATAGATATGAATCCGGATCTTCCCCGCGCCGCCGTTTGGCTCGATGCCATGAAAAATGGCATTCTCCACAATCGGCTGCAGGGAAAACCGGTTGACCATACAGGAGAGAAGTCCCTGGTCCGCAATATCGTACTCGAGCTCGATCGTGCCGCAGTAGCGGTACTTCATGATGGTAAAATAGTCATCCACGAGGTGAATCTCCTCCGAAAGCGGGATCAGGCTCCCCTTTCCCTTTGCCACGTTCTTCAGAAGCCTGGAGAGCGCCGTGGAGACATCTGCGATGCCGTCCGCTCCCTGGATGACCGCCATCCACTTGATCGTATTCAGTGTGTTGTACATGAAGTGCGGGTTGATCTGAGACTGCAGAATCTCATAGTTGAGTTCCTGCTTTGTCCGCTCATCCTGCACCTGCTTTTTCATCATCCGGTCCACGTTCTCCGACAGATCGTTGATTCCCTTCCCGATCGTCCCGAGCTCGTCATCCCACTCGATGGAGGGATCCCGCGTAAAATCTCCGTTTGCCGTCCTTCCGATTTTCACCAGAAGCCGGTTGACCGGACGCGTGATGCGGTACTGCAAAAGCACCGAGAGAAGCAGGCCAAACAGCACCATAAACACAAACAAAAGCACCACGATATGGACCAGCTCTCCCGCCGGAGGAACCATCCAGGTCTGTGTGGCAAGATGAATGGACCAGCCGTTTTCCTGCAGGCTGCAGGAAATCACATTGTCCGGGATCTTCGCCTCCTGAAAGACGCCGTCCTGCCAGACATAGGAGTGTCCGTCCCCGATGGTGACATAGAGTGTCTCTCCATCCGCCAGCGTATAGTGGGAGAACTGGTTGGACACGATATCCGGGGAGAGTTCAATATACACCCAGCCGAGAGTTTTAGAAGAGGAACTGCTGAAAATCGGCCGGACGATGGGAATCACCTTCTGACTGTCTCCCCCCACACTGCTTTCCACGATTCCGGTCCAGACATCGTTCTCCTGCATGAGTTTCTGGAAGTAATCTGACGCCATCAGTGTGCTGGTCTCAAATCTGCTGTTGCCTGTCGTGGTCATAATCTGGATAAAGGTGTTTCCGTCTGCCGGCGCGATGACGGCCCGATCTACAATGCCGCGCAATTCACAGCTGTAGAATTCATCCAGCATGCGGTCATAGGTCGTCACCGCCTGGCTCTTGTAGGAAGAAAATGAGAGATCATCGCGGGAGGCGAGCATGAGATAATTGTTCACAGAGCTGTCAAAGCTGAGCCAGTTCAGAAATGTCATGGTATGATCCAGATCCGTGTCGATCTCCCCGGCAAGGACCTGCAGATTGTTCCGAAGGGACTGTTTCTGCGCACTGCGCAGGTACCGGTAGGACACCAGATAGGTTTCTGCAGATGCTGCAAGTGCGAGCACCACGGCAAACATCATGGAGACGATTACGATCTGCGTTCGCAGAGAATGAGCATGTTTTTTCTTCTTCATGGCCGATAAAAAAAGTACAGGGAAATCTAAAAAAAATATATTTTTTGTTGAGTAAGCACAACAAAACAGCACGTTTCGATAAAATTTCCGCATTTATGCATAAGAAAAACGCGAATAGAATAAAGCTATCACGAAAAAGCGGTGGGTTCAAGAGAACAAAGCGGCCGGGTACCGCCATTCGGGAAGGCGTTTTGAGGGGAATCACCGCACAGGTTACCGTAAGGAGGGAATATGAAAAGGAAAACACTTTGTATCGCACTGACCGCCATCATGGCAGGATCGATGCTGGCAGGCTGCGGAAGCAGCAGCTCTTCCACCGGTTCCACGGACACCGCTGCAGCCACCACGCAGGGCAGCACAGAGGCCGCAGCCTCGGATTCCGGTGACAGCTCCGGCAAAACCACGCTGACCTGGGCGCTCTGGGATGAAAGCAGCACCGTCTACTATCAGCCTCTGATCGATGCCTTCGAGGCGGAGCATCCGGACATCAACGTGGAGATGGTCGATCTCGGATCCACCGACTACTCTACCGTTCTTGGCACGCAGCTCTCCGGTTCGGACAGCAACTTCGATGTGGTGTCCATCAAGGATACTCCCGGCTATGTGACGCTCGTCAACAAGGGTGTTCTCGAGCCCCTCGATGACAAGATCTCCAGTGACGGAATCGACCTGACCAAATACAGCGGCATCACCGATCAGCTGAAGGTCGACGATCAGCTCTATGAGCTTCCCTTCCGCTCCGACATCTGGGTTCTTTACTACAACAAGGACGTTTTCGACAAGGCAGGTGTCGACTATCCCACCAATGATATGACCTGGGATGAGTACGACGCACTTGCACGCAGCATTACCGATACCACGCCCGGCTCTGAAGTCTATGGTGCCCACTATCACACCTGGAGATCCACGATCATGCTGGATGGCATTCTCGACGGAAAGCACACCGCAGCAGACGGGGATTACGAATTTGCGAAGCCCTACTACGAGATGGCACTGAAGGAGCAGGAGGACGGCGTCTGCATGGACTATGCAACCTTAAAGACCCAGGGCCTTCACTACTCCGACGCATTCGCCCAGGGCAACATCGGCATGATGAACATGGGAAGCTGGTTCATCTCCACGCTGATCAGCAAGATCCAGTCCGGTGAGTACACCGACTGCACGAACTGGGGCATCGTCAAGTATCCCCACGCAGATGGCGTAGAGCCCGGATCCACTCTCTCCACAATCACCTGCCTGGGCATTCCGACCAGCGCACCGAACAAGGACGCTGCCTGGGAGTTCGTCAAGTTCGTCTGCGGTGAGGAAGGCGCTGAGGTTCTTGCCGGCACCGGAAATATCCCCGCTATGACCAACGACCAGATCGTGGATCTGATCTCCTCGATGGATGGTTTCCCGACCGACGAAAATTCCAAGCAGGCACTGGTGGCAACCAACGCATACCTGGAGATGCCCGCCAATGACAAGGCATCCGAGATCGAGACAGTCCTGAACGAGCAGCATGACCTGATCATGACAGAGTCCACTTCCGTGGATGACGGTATTGCTGCCATGAATGAAGGCGTACAGGAAATCCTGAACCAGTAAACCGGGAAGGCGTTAGTAAAGAACCGGGTTGATGGGTTCCATACCACAACCTCCATGGTGAACTCTCGACGCGATAATGTCCGATGAAGATATAGAATCCCCATTTGGAGCTCTTTTCTTCTCCGCATAATGCCTATCTTGTTATTTATAGTCACATACTCGGCAAGTGAGTGTATGTGTTTAGGCAATCTAGGTGATGCTTTGTTACATGATGCAACACAGCACGGATAGGAGTGTACCCAGCTCGAGCTCAAAGTGAGGTATTAGTGGTCTCATGCTAGGCGATCGCTTATCAACCCGTTTCTTAACTAACGCCACCGGGAATCTATTCACCGGGAAACAGAAAGATGTGCAGAGGCAAATGCAAGCCGGCTCCTTTGGCAGACTGGCCTCTGCACTTTTTATACCCAAAACAGAAAAGGAAATGGGAGGAATGTCTATGAGTCAGCAAGTTCAGGCCGCCGAATCAGCGGCGCTTCTTTCGCGGAAAAAGCGGGACCGCAGGCGCACCCTGGTCGCCTACTCTTTTATCGCACCAAATTTCATCGGTTTTGCCGTCTTCACCCTGGGTCCCATTGTCATGGCCTTTATCATGGCGTTCACGGACTGGGACGGAAACAATGCCATGAATTTCATCGGCCTTGCCAACTTCCGGGACATCTTCTCCGACGACCGGTTTCTCTCCGCTCTGAAGAACACCCTGGTCTACAGTGTCTTCACCGTTCCCTTTACGCTGATCATTGCATTGGGCCTGGCCATGCTGCTGAACCGACCGATCCGTGGACGCAATTTCTTCCGAACCGTCGTCTTCTTCCCCTATGTTGCCTCCCTGGTTGCTGTTGCCGCCGTCTGGAACATGATCTTCTCTCCTGCCAAGGGCAGCATTGCGAACCAGTTTCTGGTCAACATACTCCACATGGAAGCAAGCAAGTGGGCCGCCGCTCCCTCTACGGTCATGCTGACCATCATCATGTTCTCGATCTGGAAAAACATGGGTTATTACATGGTCATCTATCTCGCAGGACTGCAGGGCGTCAACACGGAACTGTACGAGGCGGCAAGCCTTGACGGTGCCGGCGCCTGGCAGAAATTTCTCCACGTCACGCTCCCACAGCTTCGGCCCACTACCTTCTTCGTCACCATTATTCTCACCATCAACTGCTTCAAGGTCTATGACATCGTCTACATGCTGGCCGGCGGTTCCAACGGCGTTGTCAACAAGAGTGCCATCGTCCTGGTGTACTACATCTACGAAGAGGCATTCCGCAACTGGAAGCTCGGCAAGGCATCTGCTGCTTCGATGGTTCTGTTCCTGATCGTGCTGGCGATCACGCTGATCCAGTTCCGCGGTCAGAGCCGCAGTGAAAACGAATAAGGGAGGCAATGATGAAAAGTAAATCCAAAAATCGCACCGCTGCGCAGGTGATCACATATGCGCTGCTGATCCTGCTCGCTGTGATCATGCTGGTTCCCTTTGTCTGGATGATCTCGGCATCACTCAAGCAGAATAAGGATATCTTCGTGATTCCCTATGAGTGGTTTACCAGCAGTCCCCGCTGGCAGAACTACGTCGACATCTGGAAAAAGATCCCGCTCGCCACATTCACGCTCAACACCGTCAAACTGACCCTGATCGTGACATTCCTGCAGATCCTGACCTCCAGCTTTGCCGCATACGCCTTCTCCAAGCTTCACTTCAAGGGACGCAATACCCTGTTTCTCTGCTACGTTGCCACGATTGCCGTGCCGTGGCAGGTATACATGGTTCCCCAGTTCATCTTTATGAGAAGGCTGGGTCTGGCAGATACCCACCTTGCCATCATCATTCTGCAGGCCTTCTCCGCTTTCGGTGTATTCATGATGCGCCAGTTCTACCAGGGAATCCCCGATTCCCTCTGCGAAGCGGCCAGAATTGACGGCATGAGCGAGTACGGGATCTACCTGAAAATCATGCTCCCGCTCTCCAAGCCGGCCATCTCCACCCTGATCATCTTTACCTTCGTGAACACCTGGAACGACTTCCTTGGACCTTTGATCTACCTGACTTCGGAAAAGAAAAAGACCCTGCAGCTTGGACTGAAGATGTTCATCTCCCAGTACTCCGCCGAATACGGACTGATCATGGCGGCGTCCGTTCTGTCCCTGATCCCGGTTCTGATCGTGTTCCTCTCTCTGCAGAAGTACTTCGTTGAGGGAGTTGCATCCAGCGGTGTCAAGGGGTAATCCGGTGCTAAACTCTAATGCATCTGGCAAGACAAAGGAGGAGTATTGAAATGAAGCGTTGGATTACAAAAGAAAATCTGGAAAACAGCCCTTCCATCACCGAAGCAGAGGCAAGGGCGGCACGAAAGTTCTGCGTTCAAAGGACGCAGGAAAATCTCTCTACCTTCACGACGGCCTTCCCCGGTGCCGCCTCAAAGGATCTCTATTACCAGCCAGGACCCAACCTTGGCTGGACCACCGGATTCTGGACGGGACTTGTGTGGCTCTCCTATGAGGCGCAGGAAGATCCCTCCAAAAAGGCGGCTCTGCTTCACGCGGGAAAGACACAGGCTGCGGATTTCCTTCGAAGAATCGAGAACAAAGAGGATGTGGATCACCACGACATGGGCTTTCTCTACACGCCCTCCTGCGTTGCTGCCTGGCGGCTCCTGTCCGATGATGACGCAAAACGCGCAGCGATCCTTGCGGCCGATCAGCTCCTTGCAAGGTATCAGCCCGTGGGAAAGTTCCTGCAGGCCTGGGGAAAGATGGGCGCACCGGAGAATTACCGGTTTATTGTGGACTGCCTGCTGAATGTTCCCCTGCTCTTCTGGGCTTCCTCCGTCACAGAGGATCCGAAGTACCGGGAGGTTGCCCTCTCCCACATCCACACAGCTCTCGCAAACGTGATTCGGGAGGACGGTTCCACCTGGCACACCGTCTTCATGAACCCCCAAACCGGTCTTTTTGACCACGGTGCCACCTGCCAGGGCTACCGGGATGGCTCCGCATGGGCAAGGGGACAGGCCTGGGCCGTATACGGAACCGCGCTTGCCTTTCGCGAAACGAAAGAGGAGGCATATCTGGCAGCTTTTCGAAAGGTCACCTCGTACTTTCTCTCCCACCTTCCCAAGGACCTGATCCCCTACTGGGATCTCTCCTTCGGAGACGGGGACGGGTATGCTCTGGATCCTTCCATCCACGGGGAAGCGCCGTTTACCGAGAGCGCCGGGACAAATGAAAACGGCGGCATCTTCCAGCCAAGGGATGCCTCCTCCGCAGCGATCGCGGTCTGCGGCATGCTGGAGATGAGCAGATACCTTGCGCAAGACGAGGCAGCGTCTCTTGTCCTAACTGCAAAGCGCCTTCTGAAGGCCTGCACCGACACCTGCCTTGCCCGCCCGGATACCCCCACAAACGGTCTTTTGCTGCACAGCACCTACTCGCACAGGAGTCCGTTCAATACCTGCACCCCGGAGGGCACCGAGGAGTGCGTCATCTGGGGAGACTACTTCCTGCTTGAGGCACTGACCCGCGTCACCAATCCGGACTGGTGCGTCTACTGGTAACATACCGGGCACCATTTCGGAAGATCAAAGAAATCCGGAATGGTGCCCTTTTTCTGAGTTTTTTCAAAGCAAGATGCGTTTTCCTGTCTTTGCGTGACGACAGGAAAATATTCATAAAGAGGGAAATAAGATGCATTTTGAAGCAGCTACCAAAGACTGGCAAAAGAGTCCAATCACGAGCATGACGCGGCAGAGCTGGATCGAGGCGGGGAAGTATCTGCTGGAGGGCGCCTTTTCGAAGATCACCAGCATTGAAGAGCCGATGATCGTGCCGCGCAGTGAATTTGCCATCACCTACCCCCACCAGGGGATTCCCAGCTCCCAGCTGGAGCGGGAGAAGCGGGCGGAAGAATTTGAGGGACTGACAAGGACCTTTTTTATCGGATGCATGCTGATCCGAAACGATCCGGACACCCTGATCCACGGAATCCGGATCACAGACTACTATGCAAGGCAGATCCTGCGGGCCACGGATCCTGACGATCCCCTCTTTGTGGGAAGCTACGAACAGATGCAGGCCCTCTCCGGGGAACACCGGAACGATATCTGCTTTCAGCAGACCGTGGAGACCTGTGCCCTGGTCATCGGGCTCTGGGCCTGCCGGGAACAGATCTGGGAACGGTACTCCAAAAAGGACCAGGACCAGATCGCCGCGTTTTTGCAGGATTGGGCGATACATGCCACCGTCCCCCAGAACTGGCGTCTCTTCAACATGCTTGACCTCGCCTTCCTGTATCAGAACGGCTACCCCATCGAATCCTCCCTCATGGCAGAACATGCTGCCGCCATCCTCCACTACTCGGTGGGGGACGGGTGGTACCGGGATGGCCAGAGTTTTGACTACTACAGCGCCTGGGCTTTCAACACCTATACCCCGCTCTGGTGCGCCTGGTACGGATATGAAAAAATGCCGGAACTGGCCGCCGCATTCGAGAAGCAGTCAAATCTCCTGATGCAGACCTATCCGGACTTCTTCGACGCAGACGGCTGGACGAACATGTGGGGACGAAGCGGCATCTACCGCTGCGGCGCGGTGAGCCCCTTGGAGGCCAACTTCTTCCTCTCCCACCCCGCGGCAAATCCGGGACTTGCGCGCCGCATCGCCTCCGGATCCCTCCTGCAGTTTCTCTCCCGGGATGACTTTCTGGTGGACGGGGTTCCCTCCATCGGCTTTTACGGTCCCTTCTCCCCGCTGGTGCAGCCCTACTCCTGCGCAGAGTCGGTCTACTGGCTGGGGAAGGCCTTCCTGTGCCTGTACTTTCCGGAGGATCACCCTTTCTGGAGTGCCGCTGAGCAGGCGGGCACCTTTTCCGACAAAACCGGCCCGGTGAAGGTCACCGTTCTGGACGGCCCGGGCCTTTGCACTTCCAACCACCCGGCCAACGGTGAGACCCTGCTTCGCACCGGCAAGGTGGTAAAGGATGCCTCGGACACCCGGGGCATGTGGGCCTACGGGAAGCTCTGCTACAGCACCAAATATCCCTGGGAGGCGGTCAGCGTCTCCGAGCAGTACGAGCTCACCTATGAGGAGTCCGGAAGGGAATGCTCCCGGATCCCCAATGCCCTCTTCTACTGCGGACCCAAGAAGGAAGTCCTCTACCGCAGGGCGTTCTTTTCCCTCTCCACAGGCACGGAGATGCACTGGCTCGATGCGATGGATCTTGCGGACTTCCCGGTGGCGGAGGGAATTCTTCGCTGTGACAGGATCCGCCTCTGCCACCGTCCTTCAAGGCTCACGCTCGGCTCCTTCGGTTTCCCGGACAACGAAACCACTGTGCAGACAAAAGAGGGACCAAACGGCGAAAAGGCCATGATCCTGAAAGGGACGGATGCCATGGGACAGCCAAGGCAGCTTGCCATGACCATCTTTGCCGGTTGGCAGGACCTGTCCCTGATGCAGGGAACCGGCTCCAACCCGGACTCGGCAAAGTCTCTGATCCTCGCAGCCTCTGTCCGCTATCAGCACCACTATGATGCGGCAGAGCCCCATGTGCTGCTCTCCCAGGTGCTCACCAGAGAGGATGGAAAAGACTTTACCGAAGAGGAGCTCTTTCCCATCGAAAAGATCGACTGGGAAGATCCCTGGCAGAGCGGCGTGTACGGCGCCGTGACCCTGCATATGCGGGATGGGTTGATTCACCGGATCGACTACACAGGGATTGAGGCAAGACTCACGATTTGACCACGCAGGAGGATACAGCGATGGCTGGAACCATGAAAGAAGATTATGCAAACATTCTGGAAGCGGACTACGACAGCGCATTCCGCATTTCTCCCATCACGGCGTCTGCACTGGTCCGGCCGATGGGGAGAAAAACCGTTTCTCTCGATGGCGAATGGAACTTTGCACCGGATGTATTCGACATGTGCTTCCGCAAAAAGATCTTCCAGGAAGTGCGCACGGATGACCATGGCCGCGAGGTTCCGACTGACTATGACTTTTCCAACTGGGAGAAGATCCCCGTTCCCTCCTGTTGGAATACTGTCCGACCAGAGTACACCTACTTCGAGGGAACCGGGATTTACTTCCGGACCTTCGATGATCCGCGGACGGAGCAAAACGGACGGGTTCTGCTCTGCTTTGAGGGGGCAGCCGATGAGTGCCGGCTGTTTCTGAATGGAAAATACATCGGCCGGCATGTCGGAGGGTTCACGCCATTTGCAGCGGACATCACGGACGAGATTCTTCCAAAGGGAAACCGGCTGGTGGTGACCGTCAACAATGAGCGGAAAATGGGAGGCGTTCCCGACAGAAACTATGACTGGTGGAATTACGGCGGCATCTTCCGGTCTGTCTTTCTCCTCCCCCTTCCAGATACCTATCTGAAGACGATGCACTGCCATCTTGTCCCAGACGGCACAGGAGGAAACATTCATGCAGACTTTGCCCTGAACCGCCCCGATGCAGCGCTTCCATCCCTGCATTTTTCCATTCCTAAGCTTTCCGTGGAGCTGGATATTCCGATCGGGACAGACGGAACTGCCTCCGTGGATTTTTCCGCCAGACCGGATCTCTGGAGTCCGGAGCATCCCAAGTGCTATCGCATCCTTGCCAGCGCGGGAAAAGATCGTGTCAGTGAGGAAACCGGATTTCGGGAAATCCGCGCAGAAGGAGACCGGATTCTTCTGAACGGGAAGGAAATTTTTCTTCGCGGCGTCTGCTGCCATGAGGAAAGCAATCTGAACGGAAGAACACTCTCTCCCACCGAGCGGGAAGAGATGATGCGCACCGCCAAAGAACTGGGCTGCAACGTGATGCGCCTGACCCACTATCCACATGATGAAGCTTCCGTTCGTCTTGCAGATCACATGGGCATGCTGCTCTGGGAAGAGATTCCGGTTTACTGGGCACTGCGCTTTGAACAGAAAGAGACGTACGAAAACGCTGAAAATCAGCTGCGAGAGTTGATCGCGCGGGATTACAATCACCCCAGTGTCATCCTCTGGGGCATCGGAAACGAAAACCCCGACACCGATGCGCGCTACCGGTTTATGTCGCGGCTTGCAGCCGTGTGCCGGAAGCAGGATCCCACCCGCCTTGTCACTGCCGCATGCCTGGTCGATATTGATGAAAAGCGCGTAAAGGACCGGCTTGCTGACTGCATCGATGTCGTGGGGATGAATGAATACTACGGCTGGTACTACCGCGATTATGACATTCTGCAGGAGATTCTGGACAGGACGCTTCCCGTTCTGCAAAAGCCGCTCGTAATTTCCGAGACCGGCGCAGCAGCCGACGCCGGGGATTTTGGCGGGGATGAGGATCTCTTTACAGAAAACCACCAGAAAAAAGTCCTGCAGGAGCAGATCCGCATTGCAGGGAATCGCGTAAACGGCATGTTCCCCTGGATTCTCTTTGATTTTCGCTCGGGACAGCGGCTCCATCCCAAACAGGGCGGGTATAACCGAAAGGGCCTGGTGGCGGAAGACCATAAAACCAGGAAACTTGCTTTTGACGTGGTTCGCGCGTTCTATCTGCAGCGTGCGAAGGAGGAAACGAACGCCGCCCTGCAGGAATCACGCTGAAACATTCTGCAGAGCGTCTGTTTTGATTCTGTCTCTTGAAAGGGATGATGATCGGCAAATTTCGCCGGATCGTTTTCTTCATTGCGGCATGCAAAATCCCCGCGAATTCTTCCCTGTTCGGAAGGACTCGCGGGAATTTTCAGTTTTTCTCACTCCACATATCCGTCAGCCAGTTCTCCACGAGCTCCGGCCAGATCTGCACACTCGGCTCCGGCTGGTAGTGGCAGTATCGCCTGACGCCCTGTACATATGCCGCTGCCACGTCCGTTCCCTTTGGCAGCGCAGCCATTCCGGAAAACGGCTCCACCGGTGTCATGTGCAATGCAATAGGCGATGTACTCCGTCAGCTGCTTCATGCAGTACAGCCCGCCGAAATTGCCATTGGCCCAGTCCTCATTGGCGAGGGAGAGGCCGTGCATTCCCCTGCGGAATACGTGGTGCTCGAACGGAACGCCCGCCTTTTTGCAGCTCTGTGCAAACAGGTAGCTGTTCTCCACCGGGACGGCCTCATCCGTCGCGGTCTGCCACAGAAAGACCGGCGGCGTGTTCTTTGTGACATGCAGCTCCAGCGACATATACTCCAGGTCCTCCTTCGAGGCATCCTCTCCCAACAGGGCAGCGAAGGAATCCCGATGTGCGTACTCACCCGAGGTGATCACAGGATACGACAAAACCACGGCGTCCGGCCGGTTGCTGATGACCGCATACTCTCCTCCCAGCTGAATCTGGGGCCCGTCGCCGTGCACCGCAAGAGAGCCGCAAAGATGCGCGCCTGCCGAGAAGCCGCAGATGGTCACGCGGTGCTCGTCAATGCCGTACCCCTCCCGATGCCGCCGAAGATACACCACAGCCTTGGACAGGTCCTTCAGCGGCTGAAGCCGCACCGGCTCCGGCCCCGGCATGCAGGTGGTATACGCCACCACAAAGGCATTGAAGCCCTTGTGGTAGAACTTCAGCGCCACCAGCTCGCCTTCTGCTGCCGACACCATGCGATATCCGCCGCCCGGAACCACAACAAAGGCCGGATGGATCTTTCATTCCTCATGCACGTAGCTGGTCAGCGTCGGCAGGAAATCCCCGATCACCGGATATGTATACTCCTCTTTGGTCCACAAATTCACCGTTTTCTGCTGCATAACCCCTCCTGTATTCCCGGTCCGCGGCGGTCCCATCCCCGCATCGCCGCAGCCGGATTCTGATCCAAATTACCACAGCATCATATCCGAGCGGGAGTCTCAAATCCAGGCTGTCATACGCCGTCTTCCGCTTTCCTGTCTCCCGGCTTGGCAATTCCGCACAGTTGATTCCAGATCCGGCATTCTGCTTCCTGATTCAACCTGCAGCGGGTTTCCGGTGTTCGCCCTGACCTTGTTGCCATGCACCATATCTTGGCATCTCTTCTTTCCAGCATAGAAAAGGACAGGGATCCGGATTTCTCCGAATCTCTGTCTTTTACAATGCAATCCTGTCTTACTTGTCTTCCTCGATCTCTTCCTTGGTCGCGGTGCACTTGATGTGGAGCTCGTCCAGCTGCTGCTGCGTGACCTCGGAGGGAGCGCCCATCATGACATCCTGGGCGTTCTTGTTCATCGGGAACGGGATGATCTCGCGGATGGAGTCCTCTCCTGCCAGCAGCATCACCATGCGGTCGATGCCGGGCGCGATGCCGGCGTGCGGCGGTGCGCCGTAGCAGAAGGCGTTGTACATGGCGGGGAAGCGCTTCTTCACATCCTCCTCGCCCAGACGCACGAGCTCAAAGGCCTTGACCATGATCTCCGGGTCGTGATTTCGCACAGCGCCGGAGGAGAGCTCAATGCCGTTGACCACCAGGTCGTACTGGTCTGCCGTGATGGAGAGCGGATCAATCTCGCCGCGCTCTGCGGCAAGCAGGGTTTCCAGTCCGCCTGCAGGCATGGAGAAGGGGTTGTGGCAGAACTCCAGCTCGCCGGACTCCTCGCCGATCTCGTACATCGGGAAGTCGACGATCCAGCAGAATGCGTACTGCTCCTTGTCCATGTGTCCCGGCACGGCGGCGCCCAGGGTCTTGATCAGAACACCTGCGGTCTTCTGGGCCTGGGAGAGCTTGCCGGAGCCCAGGGCGACAAAATCGCCGGGCTTCAGGCCAAGCTTTGTAAAGATCTTCTCCTTCACCGGCGCCACAAACTTGGAAATGCCGCCGACCAGCTCGCCGTTCTCGTCCACGCGGAACCAGTAGGGCTTTGCGCCTGCCTGAACCTCCACGTCGGCCAGGGTCTTGTCGATGAACTTTCTCGTCCCGGTGAAGCCGGAGACCACCACCGCCTTGATGGCGACATTGGTCTTCTCGGTGCCGGTGACGTTGCCGTTCTCGTCCTTCACCTCTGCCGTCGTGGCAAAGGGTCCGAAGCCGGTGTCCGCCAGGACATCGGTCACATCCTGGGCAATGAGGTCGATGCGCAGATCCGGCTTGTCGGAGCCGTACTTCTCCAGCGCCTCGGTGTAGGGGATGCGCACAAACGGCGCCGAGGAGGCGCGGTCATAGGTGCCGAACTTTGCGAAGATCGGCGGCAGCACATCCTCGAGGACGGCAAACACGTCCTCCTGGGTGGCAAAGGCCATCTCCATATCCAGCTGGTAGAACTCTCCCGGGGAGCGGTCTCCTCTTGCATCCTCATCGCGGAAGCAGGGTGCGATCTGGAAGTAGCGGTCAAAGCCCGCGGTCATGAGCAGCTGCTTGAACTGCTGGGGTGCCTGGGGCAGGGCGTAAAACTTGCCCGGATGCTTTCTGGAGGGAACCAGATAGTCCCGCGCGCCCTCGGGGCTCGAGGCCGTCAGGATCGGGGTGGTGATCTCCAGGAAGCCGTGATCGGTCATGGCCTTGCGCAGGGCGGCAACCACGTTGCAGCGCAGGATGATGTTCTTCTTCACCTCGGGATTGCGCAGATCCAGGTACCGGTACTTGAGACGGACCGCCTCATCAGCCTCTCTCGAGTGGTTAATCTCGAAGGGCAGGGCGTCATAGCGGCATCTGCCGAGGACCTTCACAGACGTCGGGACGATCTCGATCTCGCCGGTCGCCTGCTTGGGATTCTTGGAGGAGCGCTCGCGGACCGTGCCGGCCACCTGAATGGTGGACTCCTTTGTGATCTCCCGGAATGCCTTCATCATCTCCTCGGTCTCGGCCACCACCTGGGTGGTGCCGTAGAAATCGCGGACGACGACAAAGGCGAGGTTTGCGGAGACAATGCGCATGTTTTCGAGCCAGCCGGCGATGACCACGCTCTTTCCCACATCGCCGATGCGTAGCTCCCCGCAGGTATGCGTTCTAGACTGCATCATAGGTTTCTTACCTCTCT
This sequence comes from Lachnospiraceae bacterium, assembly GCA_022483465.1. GTDB lineage: Bacteria > Bacillota > Clostridia > Lachnospirales > Lachnospiraceae > CAG-791. Next base: position 748,341 of record JAKVNF010000002.1, read on the forward strand.
TTTGCTCTTCTTCTCCTCATCGCTCCAGCATGCTGCTCACTGGATCGGATTGGCATAAAACTCTTGGAAGCTCGTGTATCCCGCATCCGTCAGCTGCTGCTTCTGGTGCTTCTTGTTCTTGTTCATGCGGACCACGAGCACATCCTTGCCCTCTGCTCTTGCCTTCTGGGCGGACTCGATGGCCTCCCGCAGGCGGTCCGAGGGAAGGTTCTTCTCCAGCAGGTAGCAGATCTTCTCCGGGCGGTTCGGCACCTTGAAGCCCTGCTCCATCAGGATCAGGATGATGCGCTCAAAGCCGATGGAGAAGCCGCAGGCGGGGACATCGGTGCCGGTGAACTTCCCGACCATGCCGTCGTAGCGTCCGCCGCCGCCGCAGGAGATGCCCAGCTGGGGCATCGCGATCTCGAAGATCGTCCCGGTGTAGTAGGACATACCGCGGACAATCGTGGGATCAAAGACCATGGCAAAGTCGGCCTGCTTGGTGGCCTCCACGGTCTCGATGGTCTCCCGCAGATTCGGGATGACGTCCTCCTCAATGGAGCCTGCAAGCTCCTTCTCGAGGAACGAGAGCTTGTCCTGTGCCTGCTCCATGCCGGTGAACAGGGCCACGTACTTCTCCACGGCGCCCGCCTCGAAGCCATTCTCCAGAAGCTCTGCCTTCACGCCGTCGATGCCGATCTTGTCCATCTTGTCGAGGGTGATGCAGACCTCGTCGAAGCGCTCTGTGGGGAAGCCCGAGTACACCGCCATCGCCTTTAAGATCCGCCGCTCATTGATGCGGATCTGGAAGCCGGAAAAGCCCAGCTTACCGAGGGTCGTGGTGGTGGCCAGGATCAGCTCGATCTCGGCCAGATTCGTGGGCTCTCCGATGATGTCGATGTCGCACTGCATGAACTGGCGGTACCGGCCCTTCTGGGGGCGGTCGGCGCGCCAGACATTGCCCATCTGCAGGGCCTTGAAAGGCTGCTGCAGCTCATTCTGATGCTTGGAATAGTACCGGACCAGCGGGACCGTCAGGTCGTAGCGAAGGCCCTCGTCCGTCAGATCGGCCTCGCTCTTTGCCTCATCGAGGCGGAGCTTCTCGCCGCGCTTTAAGATGCGGAAGATCAGCTTCTCGTTGTCTCCGCCGCTCTTGGAGGTCAGGTTCTGAATGGACTCCACGCAGGGTGTCTCGATGCTCTGGAATCCGAAGGAGGCGTAGGTCTTCTTGATGACGGAGATGCAGTAGTCGCGGATCTCCATCTCCTCGGGCATGATGTCCTTCATGCCGGTGACCGGTTTTGTAATTAATGCCATGGTATTTCACCTTCCTGATGCTGTTGTTCTGTCACTTACACAAGTAGTAAGGATACAATGATTTCCCCGTCTTTTCAATGTTTTTGAGGATTCCCTTCCGTCCGGCAGAGTGTTCCAGGCCCTGCGGGTCTGTGGGAGCGCTGCGGCAACAAGGTGGTTTCCGGGCTTTTCTCTTTACATCTCTCCCATTCTGATCTCAGCAGATTCTGGGAAGTCCCTCTCCATACAACGGGCCCAGAATCCGCCTGCCGCCGACCTTCGTCGCAAGGACCACGCCGGGGCGTCCGCCCTCGGCCTTTGTCACCGTGCCGATGGCCGCCGCATTCTCCCCGTAGCGGCTGCCCTGCAGGATCTGCAGGGCCCGGTCCCCGTCCTTTGCATCGACAATGCAGACCATCTTGCCCTCATTTCCCATGTACAGGGGATCGAGGCCCAGAATCCCCGCAAAGCTTCGCACCGCGGGGGAGACGGGAAGGGCCTCTTCAGAAAGGACAAAGGTCTTCCCTGTGCTTTCTGCAAACTCGTTTAGCACCGTGGCAAGGCCGCCCCTTGTCACATCCCGCATCTCGTGGAGGGCAACGCCCGCCTGCTCCAGGGCCTCCACCATCTGTGAGAGCGGCGCGTTGTCGCTCACAATGTCATTTTCGATCCCCATGCGCTTTCCAAGGAGCGCCGCATGGTGGTCTCCGAGGTTCCCGGAGAGGAGGATCACATCCCCCTCTTTCACAAGGTCCGCAGACACCGGGCGGTGCTTTTCATCAAAGACGCCGCACCCTGCGGTGTTGATCATTATCCCGGGCTCCTTTCCGGAGCGGTTCTCGATCACCTTCGTGTCGCCGGCAACGACAAAAACACCCGCCTCCTTGGCGGTCTCTGCCATCGCGCGGACGCAGGATTCCAGGACCGAGAGCGCAAGTCCCTCCTCCAGGATCCACCCCGCCGTGAGATACCGGGGCTTTGCCCCGCTCATCAGAACATCATTGACCGTCCCGCAGACAGAGAGTCTTCCGATGTTGCCGCCGGGAAATTCGATGGGCGTCACGACAAAGGAGTCCGTCGTCAGGGCAAGTTCTGCCCCGCCGGGGACCCTGGTGGCATCCTCCATCTGGGAGAGGTAATCATTGCCGAGGTACTTTGCAAACAGGCTGTCGATCAGGCGCTGTGTCGAGACGCCGCCTGCGCCGTCTGCCATCGTCACTCTGTCCATCAATATGGCACTCCTTCCTGAAAGTGGTTGAAGCAGCTCCCCTCCTGGGACACCATGCAGGCACCCTGGGGATTCTCCGGCGTGCAGATCTTTCCAAAGAGCGGACACTCCCTCGAGGAGATCCGCCCCATGAGGACATCCGCGCAGCGGCAGCCGCCGGCCACGTGATCCCTGGTAAGGCCCTCCGATCCCGCATCAAAGGACGCAAAGGCGGGCCGAAGGCAAAGGCCCGTCCCCGGCACCGTGCCAAAGCCGCGCCAGGCGGCATCGCAGGGGGAAAACATCTCCTGCACTGCCGCTCTCACCGCGGGATTTCCGTCTCTTGTGACCGCCTGGGGATAGAAGTTTCGGACAACCCCTCTTCCCTGCTCCCGCACAAGGCCGTAGATTGCCGCAAGGAGCAGATCTGCCGAAAAGCCCGCCACGATAAAGGGGAGCTGAAACGCCTCCGCGATCGGCTCATAGTCCCGGTACCCTGCGGCGGCACAGACGTGCCCCGGGGCGAGAAACCCCGTCACCTTTTTGTCCGGCGCCGCCTTTTCATTCTCCCTGCAGAGCCACCGGACAATGCCCGGCATCGTCTTGAGACTTGTCAGGAGCTTCACGTTGGCAAGGCCCCGGCGCTTTGCCTCCTGAATGAGATCTGCATAGACGGGAACGGTCGTCTCAAAGCCGACGGCGGCAAAGATGTGGCAGACATCCGGCTCCCGCTCCGCGTACATCAAAAGGTCCGCCGGCGCATAGACCATCCGGACCTGTCCGCCCAGGGACTTTGCCTCGGAGAGGGAGTACCTACTCCCCCGGACCCGCAGAAGGTCTCCGAAGGCGTATACGGTGCTGCCGGGCGCAAGGGAGAGCTCCACCAGCCGGTCGATGTAATCGGTCACCGTCACGCACACCGGACACCCGGGCCCGGAGATCAGGTGGATCTTCGGGGAGAGGAGGCTCGGAATCCCGGTCCTGACGATCTGGGCCGTGTGGGTGCCGCAGACCTCCATGATCCGGACTTCGGGTCCGTCGTAGTGGCCAAGAAAATCCAGGATTTCGTCACGGCGCGTCATGGGATGTCTCTCCCTTTCCAGACCGTCCGAGGTCCTTTTCATAGGGCTTTTCCTCGTTCTCGATCTCCGCGATGTCGTTGAAGATCTCCTCCATCGCCGCCGCGTCTTCCTCCTGCAGCACCTGCAGGACGCACCCCGCGTGGATCAGGACGTGATCCCCCTCCTTCACGGGGATGAATCCGGTCCTGGCATCCACTCTCGTTCCGCCAAAGTCCACACTGCAGACCTTACCGCCGTCCTTCAGGGCAAGGACCGTGCCCGGGTAGGCAACACACATACCTTTCACCTCCAAAACAAAAGCGGGGCATCGCTGCCCCGCGCTGCGCTTGTCACGTTCCCGCAGGCGTCTGTGCGGGAGCTTTTGCCGCTGCGGCCTTCTCTGCCGCAGCCTTCTTGGCGGCTGCAATCTTCTCCGCCATCAGGCGCTGCTTCTCCTTTTCCTTCTCGATTCGCTCCTGGCTGAAGCGGTTCACGATGCTCGTCTTCTCCGCGCCGGGCTCGGTGAAGGAGTTCACCATGGAGAGGCACTTGACCGGGCAGACCTCCACGCACTTGGAGCACTGCACGCAGGAGAACGGATGGATCTCCCAGGAAAAGTCCGCCTTGTTCACCTTGATGGCGCTGGAGGGACAGTTCCGCTGGCAGCTCCCGCACAGGATACACTTGTCGATGTCGTTCTCGATGTGGCCCCGGTAGCGGTCCGGATAGATTCTCTCCCCTGCGGGGAAGGATTCCGTCGCAGGCTTGGAGAACAGGTTTTTCAGTGTCCTGCCCACATAGGGTAAAAATGCCATCGCAACCTCCTTACCGCTCTGTGCAGCTGATGCAGGGATCGATCGTCAGGATCATCATGGCGACATCCGCCAGCTCCGCTCCCTTGATGGTCTCAATCAGGCCCGGGATGTTCGCATAGGTGGGGGTGCGGTTCCGGTACCGGGTCAGGTACCGCGTGCCGTTGGCCTTCACGTAGTAGAGTGCCTCGCCGCGAGGCTGCTCGATTCGGACCATGTATTCGCCGTTGGGGTTGCCGGTGACCTTGACGGCGATGTCGCCGCCGGGCATCTTGGCGATACACTGCCGCACCAGATCCATGGACTGGTAGAGCTCCTCGATTCGAACCAGGCATCTCGCGTAGCAGTCGCCATCATAGGAGACAATGGGCTCAAACTTGAGCTCTCCGTAGGCCTCATATCCCAGCTGCCGGCAGTCCCGCTTGACGCCGGAGGCGCGCAGGAACGGCCCGCAGCAGCCAAGCTCCTCGGCACGTCCGGGGGTGAGAACGCCGACGCCCTTCATACGGGAGAGCACGTCCGGGTCTCCGAGGAAGGTGTCCGTCACCACGCGGCACTCCTTCTCGAGCCCGTCCAGCGTCTTTAAAATCTGCTCGAGCATCTCCGGGGTCACGTCCTTGCGAAGGCCCCCGACCTTGTTGACCGAGAAGATGACTCTTCCGCCTGTCGTCAGCTCCAGCATGTCCAGGACCTTCTCCCGAAGGCGCCAGCACTCCATGAACAGGGACTCGAAGCCGAAGGCATCCGCCTGCAGGCCAAGCCACATCAGGTGGTTGTGCATTCTCGCGAGCTCTGCCCACATGGTGCGCAGAAACTTGGCCCTCGGCGGGATGTCGAGGTTCATGATCTTCTCGATCGCCTCCACATAGCCCATGCCGTGGCCGAAGGAACAGATGCCGCAGGTGCGCTCTGCGATCAGGACGAACTGCTCATAGTCCCGCTTCTCGACGAGCTTCTCCAGGCCCCGGTGCACGAAGCCGATGGACGGGAGGGCGTAGACCACCTTCTCGTCCTTGAGCACCAGGTCCAGGTGGATCGGCTCGGGCAGCACCGGGTGCTGCGGGCCGAAGGGGACCACACTGATTTTCTTTGCATTATTGTTGACTGCCATGTTAAACCCTCAATTCCCAGCAGATGCTAGGCAAACGGATACTGGACGCCGGTGCGGAAGAGCTTGCCGCCGAAGTCGTAGTTGAGCATGTCGATGCCGATGCCGTAGAGATCGTGGATCTCGTTCTCGTACAGGTAGGCGACCTCATAGATGCTCGTGATGGAGGAGACGCTCTCCCCCTTGGAGAGATGAATCCTCAGGTTTTTCCACTGGTATCCCTTGCCGAAGGTGTAGAGGATCTCGTACTTTTCCTCTCCCACCTTGGTCGCACAGATCTGGATCAGGCGCCAGTTGTCAAAGCTGATCCTGGTCACCTCGTCGAGCAGGGTATCCTTTTCAATCTCCTTGATGTCCATGAGGGGTTCTTTTTTCTCCCCCCCCTGTGCTTTCTTCTCCTGTTCCGACATCCTAATCCTCCTGCTTTTCCTGTGAGCCGGGGCGCACAATCGTGTTCGTCCAGACCTTCTCATCCGGGACAAGACCCTGCGCCATGCGCTCCCGCTTCTTGTCGAGGATTGCCAGCGCCTTCACGACGCCGTCGATGATGGACTCGGGGCGGGCGGCGCAGCCCGGCACGTACACGTCCACCGGGATCACCTTGTCCACGCCGCCGATGATGTTATAGCAGTCCTTGAAGACGCCGCCGTCGCAGGCGCAGATTCCCACCGCCACGACCACCTTCGGGTCGGGCATCTGGGAGTAGAGCTGCTGCACCACATCCCGGTTCTGGTAGTTCACCCCGCCGGTGATTAGAAACACATCCGCGTGCTTGGGATCTCCGGTGTTGATGATGCCAAAGCGCTCCAGGTCATACCGGGGCGTGGTTGAGGCCAGCACCTCGATGTCGCAGCCGTTGCAGCTGGATCCGTCATAGTGCAGGATCCAGGGCGATTTTGAGATTTTCATAGTCTTTTCCTTTCCCCTTAAAACATCTTCAGCAGTGTCAGAAGCAGGAGGTTTCCGCCGGCGAAGATCAGGGTTGTGGCCCAGCAGACGGAGAGCATTCTCTCCCACCTGACGCGGGGGAAGGTGTTGTCGATCAGCGTCATCAGAAACATGACCAAACATCCCATCAGGATGCCCACAAGGAGCGAGAGGGGATTGCTCGAGACAAAGTAGAGTGCCACGTAGGAGAACATCAGGAAGTACTCGTACCACTCCGACAGCTCCACGATGCCCATCAGGCTTCCGGTGATGTCGGTGGTGACGCCCTTGACCATCTCCTGGTGGGCGTGGTGGCTGGTGGACACGTCAAAGGGGGACTTGCGCAGCTCCACCACCAGGATCACGAGAAATCCCAGGAAGAACCCGGGCACGTGGATGATGGCGGGGGTCTTCTGGGCGACGATGTCCGTCACCATGAAGCTCCCGGAGGAGAGGTAGAACCCGATGGCGATCATGAGGAGCATCGGCTCCGTACATGCCATCTGTAAAAGCTCACGCTGGGCGGACATGTTGGAGTAGGGAGCGCTGGCGGAGAAGGCCGCCATGCACAGAAACATCTCCGAGAGGGTCAGCGAGAAGATCGACAGCAGGATGTCCTGCCCCGCATAGAGGATCCAACCCGCCAGGATCACGAAGATCAGATGCCCGGTGATCAGGAAGGTCTGCAGGCCGTTGATGATGTAGGCCTTCTTCTGCATGAACTTCGCGTAGTCCGCGAAGGGCTGCAGAAGGGGCGGTCCCTGGCGCCGCTGCATTCTCGCGGAGAAGACCCGGTCGACGCCGGAGAGGAGCCCGCCCAGGAAGGGCCCCAGGATCACAAAGATAAATCCGAGTACGTACAGCATCAGATCGCACCTCCAATGATAATCAGCATCATCGTGACCAGAATGCCGGCGGAGATCAGAAGGCAGGGCTTCATGATCTTGAGCTCGCCGATGAGGTCGGTCATGTACCAGTTGGCCATGTAGACGCTCTGGGGGTCGCCGTAGGAGTTCATGAAATGCCGGTCATCCCCGGAGTTCACACCCGACATGTAGGAGCGGGTGTTCTGGTCCGTAAGGCCCACCCGCTTTTTGGAGGTGAGCACCGCGGAGATGGGCAGCAGCGCGATCAGGACGAACATCAGGATCATGATGATCATATCCGACTGACCGATGACCGGCGGCACCTCCTCATGGAAGAGCTGGTTTAACACCGGCTGGATGAGGCCGCTGGAGATCAGCGGGAACAGGAAGCACATCGCCACCACAAGGCCCGCCAGCGGGTAGATGGACTCCCACTCTCCCGTGTGGGTCGTGTCCTTCGTCGCCTGGGAGCCGTGGATCACGGCCAGGAGCTTGCCCAGCCACTTTGCCCAGTAGAAGGTCGTGCTGGCGGCGCCGAAGACCAGGAACAGCACCAGCCAAACCGAGGCGGAGTCGATGTAAGAGCGCAGGGCCGCCCACTTGGCGACCAGCATGCCAAAGGGTGCCAGGAACATGCCGCAGATACCGATGATCATCACCATGGCGAGGCGGGGAAGCTTGACCACCAGGCCGTGCATGTCCTCGATGTTGCGGGAGCCGGTGACGTTCTCCACGGCGCCCACGCACAGGAACATCAGCGACTTGGAGACCGCGTGGAACAGAATCAGCATCGTGCCGGCCCAGACGGACTCGGGCATGCCGACGCCCGCGCAGGCGACGATAAGCCCTAAGTTCGAGACCGTGGAGTGGGCCAGGACACGCTTTCCGTCAGAGGTGGCAATCGCCATCAGGGAGGCGGCAAAGAACGTGAAGCCGCCGATCAGCGTCACCATGACGCCGGCTGTGGTTCTCGAGAGGAGCGGTGCAATGCGGATCAGAAGGTACACACCCGCCTTGACCATCGTGGCCGAGTGGAGCAGAGCCGAGGTCGGGGTGGGCGCCACCATGGCGCCGAGGAGCCAGAGGTTGAAGGGCATCTGGGCGCTCTTGGTCATCGCCGCAAAGGCAAGGAGTGAGACGACGATCATGACGCCGGGGGCCACGGTCCGGTCCACCTGCAGAAGCTCCGAGAGCGTAAAGACGTGGAGCGAGAGCTCGCTGTAGAGGATGGCCGCCGCAAAGCCGACACCGCCAAGGAGGTTCATCCACAGGGCGGTGAAGGAGTTCTTGATCGACTCCTTTTCGTAGTTGTAGCCGATCAGCAGGAAGGAACAAACCGAGGTGATCTCCCAGAAGAAGTACATCCAGTCCATGCAGTCGGAGAGCAAAAGCCCGAACATGGCGCCCAGGAACACAAAGAGCATGGCCAGGAACCAGTTGGAGCGGTCCTTATAGTTCTTGTGGTGGTTGTGGTAGTCCTTGATGTAGCCCACCGCGTACACCGCGATCAGGCCGCCGACGATGCCGACCACCAGAATCATCAGGACCGTCAGGTTGTCGATCTGCATGTGGGGCGCGGTGCTCTCTCCGGCCGCGCCGGAGAAGGTCAGCCACAGGATGGGAAGGGTGCCGCAGGCCGAGAGGACGGCCGTGTAGATTTTCTTATACCGGATGGAATAGTAAAAGACGAGAATCATCAGAAAGGCTTCGCCGCAGGCCATCAGAACGTCCACCGCCTTCGTGTGCTCGGCAAAGGGATAGGGAGTGCCCCGGCCCAGAATCAGCACTGCCATCAGGATGGCAGCTGCCATGATCAGAAGGGCAGAGCCCTTGACGATCACCTTTCTCGCCTTGTAGACCCGCTCCCCGTTTCCCAGAAGGTACAGGACGAGGGCCGCCACAAAGGGGAAGAAAATCAGAAATATCGCAATGGAAAATTCCAAAGTGGGCCTCCTTCTCCGCCGCCATCTTGCCCGGATTGGGCAAAACGGCAGCCGTTTGCATACCCGATTATTTTAATCTCAGACATTTTTAGCTGCAAGGGCACACAATGTCCAAAACTTCCTGCGAAATCTATAGAACATGCACAAATTCAATTCGAGTGGAATCTGTTAATCTTGCTCTTTGGCTTCCCCCTGGAGCATGCTCCGATAGCGCCCGAACTGCTCCCGCACAAGGCCCTGCCGCACCAGCCGCGAGAGGGTCCTGGCAAGCTCGGTCCGGGAGACGTTTCTCCCCGCCCGCGCCGCGACCTGGGGCAGAAGTTCTTCCTGCGTCTTCGGGGTCCCAGTAAGGGCAAGGAGCACAAAGGACCAGAGCGTCCGGTCCGGGGGCAGGGCTTTCGCGTGGTCTGCAAAGAGTTCCTCCTGCATAAAGGCGCTCCTTGCGCGGCCCGTCTTCTCCTCTGCCCGCTCCCTGCCAAGAATCCGCGCCCGCTCCCGCCGAAGGTCCGCAAGGCACCAGAGGGCGTCGGAGGCATCCCCTGCCCCGTAGAGCGCCTCCACAAGCTCCGCCGGGTCCGTCACAAGCCCCGCCCCCTGTCGGATCAGGTCGTTGCAGCCAACGCTCGCCTCATCCTCCGGCCGCCCGGGGATGGCATAGACGTCCTTTCCCTGCTCCAGGGCCGCCCCGGCGGTGATCATCGTGCCGCTGTGCCGGCCCGCCTCCACGACGAGCAGGGCGTCCGAGAGGCCTGCGATGATGCGGTTTCGCCGCGGAAAGAGCCCCGCCGCGGGGGCCGTCCCCGGCGGGTACTCGGAGAGGACGCCGCCGCAGGCGGGGAGCCTCTGGTAGAGCTCCATGCTGCTTCTTGGATAGCAGACATCCGCCCCGCAGCCGAGGACGGCAAAGCTCCTGCCGCCCGCATCCAGAGCGGCGGTCCCGGCGACGCAGTCGATCCCCCGGGCCATGCCGCTGATGATCTGCACGCCCCTTGCCGCAAGCTCCAGCGAGAAGCGCCGCGCCGTCTCCCGCCCGTGGGGCGTGCTCTCCCGGGAGCCCACCACGGCGACCGCCGGGGCATCGGGGTCCGGAAGAGTGCCCTTCACATAGAGCGCAAAGGGCGGGTCCGGGATCTTGCCGAGCTTTTCCGGGTAGGCAGGGTCCCCGTAAAAGACCGCCGTAAGACCGCTGTTTCGAAGGTCCGCCAGGGCCTTTTCGGGATCCTGCTGCTGTCCCCGGAGGATCCTTCCCGCATAGGGATCCCGGGGAAGACCCGCCTGTTCCAGCAGATCTCCGATCTCGTCAGGCGATGCCCGGTAGAGGCGCAGGAAGACCTCCTGGCCGTGGGCGCTGACAAGGCGCGTCAGGGTTCTGCTCCCGATGCCGGGGATGCGGTCTGCCCAGAGCAGTGCACAGGTTGTCTGGTTTGCGGGTTGGTTTGAGACCTGGTTCATGTGATTGGATGCCTCCGATGGGATGATCAAAAAAGATGTGTGATTGGGACATGAAAAAAGACATGGGCGGAAAGTGTTCCGTCCATGTCTCATTATAGTGCATCTTCTCCCTCTTCGGGGATCGAAATTCCGGGGGCTCAATCCGGGATGTTGGCCGCCTCGGCTGCCGCCGTGGCCTCGGCCTGGGCTGCCTGCACGGCAACCGCCCTGGTGTTCACGTCGTTCTGGCAGTTCGTCAGGTTCGTCTGGGCCGTGGTGTAATTCGTCACCACATCCTGCTGGAGCAGGGCCTGGTACTGTGCCACCGCCGCCGTGGCTGTGGCCTGCAGGTTCGCATCGGTGGGGCTTGCCTGGTAGGCCGCCGCAGCCTGGGTTGCCGCCTGGGCCGCCTGGTCGATCTGGGCCTGCACCGGCTGATAGGCCGCAAGGGCGCTGTCATAGGCCGCCTGGGCTGCCGCCAGGGCATTCTGGGCCGTGGACAGGGCGTTCACCGCGCTCTGGAGGTTCGCCCGGGCGGTCGCCGCATAGCTGCGGATCTCCGCGGTGGACTTCACCACGTGGCCGTCCTTGCACATGCGGAGGATGGTCCCGTCATCCGTCGTCACGGTCTTGTCCTTCACCTTGTTTCCGTTCACGTCGTAGAAGTAGGTCACCCCGTTCTCCGTGCGGAAGCCGTTGGTGCGCAGCCAGTTGCTGTAGTTGTAGGTCAGCCCGTCGATCGTCACCTGGCCGTTGGGGATGATCTCGTTGAAGTAGTCCTCATAGAGGTAGTTCACATCCACCTTGCCCGAGATGCCCGGGATCGTGGCGGTGCAGGAGTACTGCCACATGGAGTAGGGCTGGGTGTAGGTGCAGGCGGAGCCGTACTGGGCCACCCAGTGGTCCCAGGCCACCGGGGCGAGCTTCGTCTCAAACCAGTTCTTGTTGGTGTACACCACGCAGGTGTAGCCCGCGTTCTCCAGGATCTCGCAGAAGGTGTTCACGATCGCCGCCTGGGTGGAGGCGGGCAGGTTCTTCTGGGACTTGTCCTCGATGTCCAGCGCCACCGGGAAGGTGATGGGGTAGCCCGACATCGTGTCCACCGCCAGGGCCGCATCCGCTGCCGCCTCCTCGGGGGTGGTGGCGTAGGTGTAGACGTAGGCACCGACCCGGAGTCCCGCGTTCGTGGCGTTGACCACGTTCTGGGCGAACTTCGTGTCCAGTCCGTACTTGGTGTTGCCGATCCGGACCATCGCAAAGGTCACGCCGGAGGATGCCACCTGCGTCCAGTCGATGTTGCCCTGGTAGGAGGACACATCCACGCCGAGATAAGCGACGGGAAGCGTCGCCGCCTCCGCCTTCTGCTTCGGCACTGCAAGCATCAGCGCGATCGCCGCGGCAGCGCCCACCACCACGGCAGCAAGAAATCTGATTCCCTTTTTCACTTTTTTTCTCCTGAAATCCAACCCTCGTGTGACAAGAACTTATTGTAGGGGCCGGGGTGACTTACGTCAACAAAAAATCACACAGTACAAAATTGCTGATATCGATCCCACGCTCTGTGAGAGACAGGCGGTCTCCGCGCTCCTGGAGGAGTCCCTCCTGCAGGTGCCGGCGGACCGGCTCCCCGAAGACGGAGGAAAGGGACACGCCAAAGCGCCGCTGAAAATCCTGGAAGGAGACGCCCTCCATCCGCCGAAGCCCCAGAAACATGAACTCCGACATCTCGTCCTCCCGGGAGAGCTTCTCGTAGGTCTTGGTGCCGCCTGTAAGGTGCTCCAGGTCAAAGGCCGTTCCGCCCCCGGAAAAATACGCCGTGTAGGCTGCAAGATCCCTCGTGTTGGTAAAGCGCACGTGCCGGTAGAGGCTCGCCGCCCCGGCGCCAAGGCCAAGGTAGTCATGTCCCGTCCAGTAGCCTTCGTTGTGGCGGCAGGAAAAGCCGGGCTTTGCGTAGTTGGAGATCTCATACCGCCGGTACCCGTGCTCTTCGAGAAACGAGCCGGTGTCGTGGTACATCCGCCGGTCCTCCTCATCGGAGGGAAGGGGCGGAAGCTCTTCCTTTTGCTGCATCCGGTAAAACTCGGTCCCCTCCTCCAGAATCAGGCTGTAGCAGGACAGGTGCTCCGGGTCAAAAAAGACCGCAGTGTTCAGGTTTTCGATCCAGTGGTCGTAGGTCTGTCCCGGCAGGGCCGACATGAGATCCAGGTTGAGGTTGGCAAAGCCCGCCCGCCGGGCATCCCGAATGCAGGCCTCAGCGGTCTCCCTGTCGTGGATTCTGCCGAGGAGCCGAAGCTCCTCATCGCGAAAGGACTGCACGCCGATGGAGAGGCGGTTCACCCCCATCTCCCGCAGGGCGCAGAGCTTTTCGTAGTCCACAGTCCCCGGGTTGCACTCCATCGTGATCTCCGCATCGCTCTCGATCGAAACGTGGAGGGAGAGCAGAAAGAGAAGATGCTCGATCTCGGAGACAGAGAGGATCGTCGGGGTGCCCCCGCCGAAAAAGACCGTGTCCACCCACCTGCCATCCGCCCGCAGGATCCTGCCGGCATCCTCGATCTCCCGGCCGAGGGCGGCAAGGTAGGCACTTCTCTCCTCCTCTCCCGCCGGGCCCGACAGAAAGTCGCAGTACCGGCACTTTCTCCTGCAGAACGGGATGTGGAGATAGATCGATACGGGGTGCTTTTCCCGTTCCTCTTCCATACACTCCTCCAAAAGCAAGGGACCCGCAGCCTGCTGCGGATCCCCCTGCCAAATCACTTTGTGTCGCCGAGCTTGAGCACGTTGATGAAGGCCTCCTTGGGGACCTCCACGTTGCCGACCATCTGCATGCGCTTTTTGCCCTCTTTCTGCTTCTCCAGGAGCTTTTTCTTTCTGGAGATGTCGCCGCCGTAGCACTTGGCCAGCACGTCCTTGCGCAGGGGCTTGATGGTCTCCCGGGCAATGATCCTGCCGCCCACGGCGGCCTGGATCGGCACCTCAAAGAGCTGTCTCGGGATCTCGTCCTTTAACTTCTCGCACATTCTCCTGCCCCGCTCGTAGGCACCGTCCTCGTGGACGATGAAGGAGAGCGCGTCCACCGGCTCCTTGTTGACCAGGATGTCCAGCTTCACGAGCTTGGAGGGGACATAGCCCTTGAGCTCGTAGTCGAAGGAGGCATAGCCCTTGGACCGGGACTTGAGCGCATCGAAGAAGTCGTAGATGATCTCATTGAGCGGCAGCTCGTAGTGGAGCACCGCCCGGGTCTTCTCGATGTACTCGGTGGAGAGGTACACACCGCGCCGCTCCTGGCACAGCTGCATAATCGGGCCGATGAACTCGGAGGTCACCATGATCTCCGCGGAGACGATCGGCTCCTCCATGTGGTCGATCTCGGAGGGATCCGGCAGGTTTGCCGGGTTCGTGAGCTCCATCATCGTGCCGTCGGTCTTGTAGACCTTGTAGACAACGCCCGGCGCCGTGGCGATGATGTCCAGGTCGTACTCCCGCTCGAGGCGCTCCAGGACCACCTCCATGTGGAGCAGGCCCAGGAACCCGCAGCGAAAGCCAAAGCCCAGGGCCTGGCTCGTCTCCGGCTCATAGGAGAGCGCCGCATCCGAGAGCTGGAACTTCTCCAGCGCATCCTTGAGCTCTGGGTAGCGGGCGGTGTCCTGGGGATAGAGGCCCGCAAAGACCATGGGCTGCGCCGGCTTGTAGCCGGGGAGCGCCTCGGCGCAGGGATTCTCGTCCTCGGTCACCGTGTCGCCCACCCGGGCATCGCGGATATTTTTGATGGATGCCGTGAAGTAGCCGACCATGCCGGCGGAGAGCTCGTCGCAGGGGATGAACCGGCCGGGTCCGAAGTACCCGACCTCCACCACCTCCTCGACGGCGCCAGTGGACATGAAGCGGACCTTCGTGCCCCTTTTCACCTTTCCGTCCCGGAGGCGGATGAACACCACGACGCCCTTGTAGTTGTCGTAGAGGGAGTCAAAGATCAGGGCCTTCAGCGGCGCAGAAGCGTCCCCCTTGGGGGCCGGGATCCGGTGCACCACCTCCTCGAGCACGTCATCGATGCCGATGCCGTTCTTGGCGGAGATCTCCGGGGCATCCTCGGCCTCGATGCCGATGACGTCCTCGATCTCCTTCTTGACCTCTGCCGGATGGGCGCTGGGCAAGTCGATCTTGTTGATGACCGGGAACACCTCCAGGTCATGCTCCATGGCGAGGTAGCAGTTGGCCAGCGTCTGGGCCTGGATTCCCTGGGTGGCATCCACCACCAGGATCGCCCCGTCGCAGGCGGCCAGGGACCGGGACACCTCATAGTTGAAGTCCACGTGTCCGGGGGTGTCGATCAGGTTGAAGGTGTACTCGTTTCCGTCCTTGGCGTGGTAGATGAGCCGCACCGCCTGGCTCTTGATCGTGATGCCCCGCTCCCGCTCCACGTCGATGTTGTCCAGGACCTGGTCCTGCATCTCCCGCTTAGTCAGCACGCCGGTCTTCTCAATCATCCGGTCCGCCAGCGTGGACTTGCCGTGGTCGATGTGGGCCACGATGCAGAAATTTCGGATTCTCTCCTGCTGCGAAAGTTCAGACATACCGTTCCTTTTTCTTTCCCGTTCGGGCGCCCTCAGTCGATGCCGCTCTCGTCCCGGGCGTCCTTCCTGTTGGTGTGCCGAAGGAGCCACTCCTTCGGAATCTTCTGTTCAAACCGGTCCTTCCCCTCGGCCGGGACCTCGGTGGGATAGATGCCGTCAAAGCAGGCGGCGCAGTAGTTCCCGGTGGTGCCGGTGGCAAGCTTCTTGGCGCTCTCCACGGAGAGGTACCCCAGGGAATCCGCGCCGATGATCCTGCAGGTCTCCTCCACGGTGTGCTGGCAGGCAATCAGGTTCTCCCTGGAGTCGATATCCGTGCCGTAGTAGCAGGGGTTCAAAAACGGCGGCGCGGAGACACGGAAGTGCACTTCTTTTGCCCCGGCCTCCCGCACGAGCCGCACGATCCGCTCGGAGGTGGTGCCGCGCACGATGGAGTCGTCGATGAGGACGACGCGCTTGCCCCGGATCACGTCCGCGATCGGGTTCAGCTTGATCCGGACCAGATCCCTGCGGTTCTCCTGTCCGGGCGAGATGAAGGTTCTGCCGATGTACTTGTTCTTGAGCATGCCCAGCTCCATCGGGATGCCGGACGCCCGCGAGAAGCCCGTGGCCGCATCCAGGCCCGAATCCGGGACGCCGATGACCACATCCGCATCCACCGGGTGCTCCTTCCAGAGGTACTCTCCGGCCCGGACTCTCGCACCGTGCACGGAGGAGCCATCGATCACCGAGTCGGGGCGGGCGAAGTAGATGTACTCAAACACGCACAGGGACGGCGTGCACCGGCCGCAGTGGTTGCGGATCGTGCGCAGGCCGTTGTGGTCCACGACGACGATTTCGCCGGGCAGAAGGTCCCGCTCAAACTTGGCATCCACCGCGTCCAGGGCGCAGCTCTCCGAGGCGAAGACATAGGCCCCGTCCGGGGTTCTGCCATAGCACAGGGGCCGAAACCCGTGCTCATCGCGACAGGCGATGAGCTTGGTGGGCGACATGATGATCAGCGAGTAGGCGCCGTGGATCTGGTCCATGGTCCGGTCCACCGCCTCCTCAATGGAGCGGGTCTTCAGCCGCTGTCTCGTGATCAGGTAGGAGATCACCTCGGTGTCCGAGGTGGAGTGAAAGATGCAGCCCTCATTCTCCAGGGCCGTGCGCAGCTCGTAGGAATTCACGAGGTTTCCGTTGTGGCACAGGGCCATGGAGCCCTTGATGTGGCGCACCACGATGGGCTGGGCGTTGTGGACGTTGGGCTCGCCGCTGGTGGAGTAGCGGCAGTGTCCCACCGCGATGTGGCCCTCCCCGAGGGCGTCGAGCTTCTCCTTATCAAAGATGTCGTGCACCAGACCCAGTTGCTTGTAGGCATGGAAAACGCCGTCGTCATTCACCGCGATGCCGGCGGATTCCTGTCCCCGGTGCTGCAGCGCAAACAGCCCGTAGTAGACCAGGGGCGCCAGTTTTTCTCTGGTGTCCGAGTAGATGCCGAATACGCCGCACTCTTCTCCGATTTTCTGCATGTGGACATGTCCTTTCCTTGGTGTGACCAACCGAAAAAACAACAACTAGTGTAACATAGATTGCAAAACGGAAAAACTGGCAAAAAAGCTGAAATCCCGCCGCAAGGTTACTATTCACGGGGTAAAGTGCCTCGTGCTGCAAAGTCACGACCTCCATGCCGGGAGATTGCAACAATCCCCCAGCTCTTATCAAGATGATCATGAGAGGTGCGCGGCCTTTCGGCCAGCGCGCCTGCACTTTCTGCGTCTATTTTATCTCACCCTGACTCGGTCCCGTGGAACAGTTCCTTTACCGTTACCGGATTCCCATCCGTCAGCCGTTTCAATGCATTCATCTCGTTCCATCCATTCCTCCTGCATGTCTCCACGTAGCTCCGCAGTGTTGCGTAGTACTGCGCATACTCAACGCTTTCAAACTGACCGGATACCTTCATCTTGCTCTTTACGCCTCTGAGAGATCTCTCGGATAACGAGTTCGTTGTGGGTATGCTGAAGTCCTCAATCCAATGGAAATAGTTCCTGCGATACTTGCGGAGACGATTGAGCAGTGCTCCCTCAAACGCATATCCATAGTCCGCTCCCTTCATATTCCTGACCTTTTTGTACAGTTCTGCGTGTTCCTTGTCTCCCTTTGCCAGGCATTGATCCAATGAGGCATTGAACTGCCTGATTCTCTCCGGCGGAAATGATGTGCTTCCCTCTCTCTTCGCTTTGTTCCGATCATGAATGGTCTTCCCGATCAGATCTTTCAGATCTGCAGACCAGGTATGCCCGGTATCATTCGTATTCCGCTGTGCGTCACGCTCCAGATGCTGATTGCATTCAACGTTTCGGAATCGGAACTCCCTGTTGTAGTTGCCGGTGTAGTGATCATGCATTACCTTTTGGCTTTCGTTCAGTTCTGACAGGATGCCATCCTCCCTTACACCGTCAAGATTCTTCTTCTCGTGAGCCGTGTAATAAGCGATCCTGTCATCACCATAAAAGCGAAGGCATGCGCGCTTGGTATTCACAAAAATCACCGTATCATCCCAGTAAAGCAGGTCCTTCTTCAGCATCTCATTCCGAAGATCTTCTTTGAAATTCTGAAGATCCTTTGCCGCCCTTTTGATCTGCTTGGCGATATATCCCTCGCATGGTACAAACCTGCCGTCGAAAAGGCCGCAGAGAAACTGGCGGATCTTGTTGATCGGTACATTCTCGGAGACAGCAAGGGACAGAATCAGATCCCGGGTATTGCTGCCGTACTGATTTTTTGCGGTGTGCCTTGCATCCACTGGAACCTTGACCTGAGTACCGCAGTTCGCACACTGGTAGATCTTGTACAGATGCCGGTGGTAAGTCCGGACGATTTTGAAATCGACCTCCTGATGTTCCTCATACCTTCCGGTATCTATGAGATCTCCGCCACATACGCTGCACTTTTTCTCATCTTCTTTCAGCTCATGTGTTGTGGTATCGGTAGCCTGTTCTGGATCAAAAGCCGGCATCTCTGATTTTGCGTGCCCCGGCTGTCCTCCTTTGTGATTCCCTGTTGTCGGGCGCAGGTTGGGAATTACTTTTTTCTTGTTCCTGGGCGTCTGTGATGTCGGCGTTCCGCTGTCCGTTCCATCCCGATTGATTTTGTCCTCGAGATGCCTGACCATAGCCCGCAGCTCATCGATTGTGTCCTGCTTTTCTCTCAGCTGTCTGTCCTTGTCCGCAATGACCTTTTTCAGTTCATTGTTGTGCGCCTGAAGCTCTTCAATTTTCTGACCTCGTCTGCTCAGAAGTTCCTGCAGGTTTGCGGCCTTTCTTTCCGCGGATTCCCGCTTCATCCCGATTGTTCTCAACTGCTCTGAGAGCTTGCGGTTTTCCCGTAATGACTGACTTAACCTGCTCTGCAGATTCTTTGCTGTTTCCAGTGCTTTCCGCCAGTTGGTCTCGGCTTTTTCCTGTCGGCTGTTTGCGAGTTTGACCTTTCGGTTGCAGTCAGCCCGGAAGGCAGCGTGCGGGTCTTCGGACTCATACATCGCAATGGTCTGTTTCAGTTTTGCGATTTCGCTGTTACGCGTGAGTGTTCCGTTGAATGAATACATCGCTGCCATCTCCGTGTCCGTCGGCTGTTATTCCCTCATGGTAAAGACTTCCGACATAGAAGCAATCAGTGCTTTCAGTCGTTCGAGCTGTCTTTCCTGCTGTTTGTTTTGATCCGTCAAATCCTTGATCTGGAGCCTTAGTTGAATGATCTCCTGACGCAGTTCTGACGCTTCATCCACAGGCGGTTTTGCTGTCTCTGATGTGCAAGTCTGTGTTGTCTTCCTCCGCCGTGGGCCATGAGGCTCCGTCGGGATGATGTTCCCATTGGCATCCACTTTTCCAATGAGTTTTCGTTTGTTCTTCGGCTTGTGCGTGACCGGATCTCTGAACGATTCAGATTCATACGCGTATTTTATGCCGGTCGTCTTGTTTGTGAGATAAACGATGGCGTTAGTAAAGAACCGGGTTGATGGGTTCCATACCACAACCTCCATGGTGAACTCTCGACGCGATAATGTCCGATGAAGATATAGAATCCCCATTTGGAGCTCTTTTCTTCTCCGCATAATGCCTATCTTGTTATTTATAGTCACATACTCGGCAAGTGAGTGTATGTGTTTAGGCAATCTAGGTGATGCTTTGTTACATGATGCAACACAGCACGGATAGGAGTGTACCCAGCTCGAGCTCAAAGTGAGGTATTAGTGGTCTCATGCTAGGCGATCGCTTATCAACCCGTTTCTTAACTAACGCCTAAACGATACTTGACATTGCGCACCTCCTTAGTAGGTATACCTTAGTATATAACTTATATGGTGCAATGTCAAGAGAAAATGTATATATTATATTACGAATATACCTACTTCAGTCTTGAGTTTTCACACAATACAAAATAGAGCGGAGAACGCCGTAAAATCAGGCATTCTCCGCTCTGTGTCAATGGTAATGATGTTATTCAGATTTGGGTTTCACCCCTGTGAATAGTAACGCCGCAAGACGTCTCCCCTCTTTGGCGGAACAGGTCTTTATCTTTTGTTAACGTTGACTCTGAATTTTTGCCTTGCTACCATCTGCTCTCAAAGGAGGCAATTTTGCCATGCTGAACTTTCTCATCCGGCACTTCGTGCCGGATTACCAAAATGCCAAAGACCCGCAGGTTCGAACCCGGTGCGGGGTTCTGGCGGGGGTCCTCGGCATCGCCCTCAATCTCCTGCTGTTTGTCTTCAAGCTCGCCGTCGGTCTTCTGTCCTCCTCCATCGCCGTGGTGGCAGATGCCGTGAACAACCTCTCCGACGCGGGCTCCTCGGTCCTGTCGATGATCGGCTTTCGCCTGGCGGGCCAAAAGCCCGACGCGGAGCACCCCTTCGGCCACGGGCGGATGGAGTACCTGACCGGCCTTGTCATCAACGAGGTGATCCTGGTCGTCGGGTTTGAGCTGGCCCGCCAGTCCATCGAGAAGATCAAGGCCCCCGAGGTGACTTCCTTCACCCCGGTGACCCTCCTCATCCTGGCCGCCTCGATCCTGGTCAAGCTCTACATGTACTCCTACAACACGAAGCTCTCCCGGCATCTGTCCTCGGTGGCCCTGGCGTCCACCGCCAGCGATGCGCGAAACGACTGCATCACCACCGGCGCGGTCCTGATCTCGTCCCTCATCACCTACTACACGGGGCTTCGGATCGACGGCTGGTGCGGCCTTGCGGTGTCGGTGTTCATCCTGATCTCGGGCTTTCGCGCCCTGGCGGAGACCGCGTCCCCGCTTCTTGGTCAGCAGCAGGATCCGGAACTCGTGCACAAAATCGAGGATGCCGTCCTCTCCAACCGGGAGGTCATCGGCGTCCACGACCTTCTGATCCACGACTACGGCCCGGGCCGGCGGATGATGAGCCTGCACGCGGAGGTGCCCGCAGACATGACGCTGGTGCACGCCCATGAGATCGCAGAGAGCATGGAGCTGCGGATGAATTCCGAATTTAACATCCCCACGGTGGTCCACATCGATCCCATCGACGTGCACGACCCGGAGACCGCGGCCCTGCGCAGCGCCCTGGCGGACTTTCTGCGGGACATCTCCCCGGACATCCGCTTCCACGACTTCCGGATCGTGTCGGAGAAGAGCCACAAGAAGGTCATCTTCGACCTGGCGGTTCCCTACCGCTGGAAGGAGGACCCGGAGATTCTGGAGGAGCGGGTGCAGCACTTCATCAAGGGACAGGATCCGATCTATCGGCCGATCATCACGCTGGACCGCTACGACAAGAACGCCTGAGTCAGCCGCGCACGGATCTTCTCAGCATGGCAAGCGCCGTGCCGTCTTCGACGGTGACGCTTGCCTTTTTTTCGGCAAAGAGGTGGTTGCTGCAGCCGATGGGAAAGCGGTTCGTGATGGTCAACCCGTTTGCCTCATACTTCATGCCCCGCTCGGTGACGCCGTGGATCTCGGGGTCCACCGCAAAGAGGGCAAAGTTTCCCGCGGGGCCCGCGGGGATCTCCACGGTCTCGTTCCGGACGAGAAAGACCGACAGGTCCCCCTCCCGGATCTCCCCGTTTCCCCCGGCGTCCTTGATGAAGTTGAGGGTCTGCAGGTTTGCCATCGTGTGGTCGAGCCGCCCCCCGAGGGCGCCGTAGAGCACAAAGGATCGGTATCCGCGGGAAAGCCCCTCCCGCACGGCGGCCAGAGTGTCCGTGTCATCCTTCTCCACGGGGAGGGTGATGACCTGCTCCGGGTGGTCCTTTTGCATCGCCGCAAGGACCCGCTTTCCCGCTTCCTCCAGGGAGTCATAGTCCCCGATCACAAGGTCCGGGACAAGGCCCTGCCGGGAGAGATAGGTCAGGCCGTTATCCGCGGCAATCAGAAGATCCCCCTCCTTCTTTTCGATCGCCTCCCCCAAAAATCGTCCCGCGCAGACGATGATGCAAGTTTTTGCCATAGCCATTCCTCCCTCTTGTTCTTCTGGAGCTGAGTGTACCACAAAGGAGGCAGACGGGACTGCCGTCTGCCTCCTCTCCTCTGTTTTGGTCTTTACTCCTTCGCCAGGATCGACGCAAGCCGCGCCGCCGCATCCCGCGCCAGGGGAGATCTCGTGCACTCCTTCTCGCCGTCAAAGCGCAGGGTCGCAATGGAGGGGGAGAAATGCGGGTAAAGGAAATCGAAAACGGGCAGGGCCCCGGGCACAAAAAAGCGGTAGGGGCTTTCCCTGTCGCTTTCTTCTGCCTGTCAGGCCTCTTCCAGGACCTTTCCGATGTAGTCGGGCACCTCCTCCGGGCTCTTTCCGATGCCGTAGGCGATCTCCCTTCCGATGATCTTCTCGGCGCGGGCCAGGCACAGCTCATCCGAGCGCCTAAACTTCCGTCCGGCCCTGGTCTGCTCCCGCTTCTTGTCGCGCAGAACCGACGCCGCACAGAGCAGCTCCACGAGAGAGCCGTCCCGCAGGATCGCACCGAAGCGGTTCTGCCGGTCCTTCTCGTTGGGGATCCAGCGCATCCGGTGTCCCGGGATCTGGCGGATCACCCCGTCAATCTCCTCCCGGCTCATCGGCTGCCGCAGCTCCTTGTCCGCGTTTGCAGTCTCCAGATAGATCGTCGTGTCCCTGCTGTACAGCGGAGTGAGCAGGAAGTACTCTTCCTCTCCCTCCCCGGTGAGGTTCATCCGCTTCCGATCCGAAATCCTGCAGACGCCGTCCGTTCCATGCTGTACATAGTCTCCGACTTTCCACATGTGCCGTTCTCCTTTCTCTCTGAATTGCACTACTGTCTGTCAATTAGGGATATTATAGCACATTTGCGGGATTTATGTAAGCATCAGACACATGTCTGATTTTGGACAGTTGTTGCAAAAAATGCCGGAACCTTTCGGCTCCGGCAGTGTCTCAGGTTTGGCTTTGGTCCGGGGAGGTGCTCCGGCGCTCTTTTCTTGTCGTAAAGCCATGCTCCTCGTCCAGGTACTCCGCGATCAAAAACCGCGGCCGGTCCTTGGTCTCCAGGTAGATCTTGCCGATGTACTCCCCCAGGATTCCCAGGGAGAGCAGGATCAGGCCGCCGATCGCCCAGATCGAGACCGCCAGGAACGTCCAGCCCACGATCGTCTCGCCCATCGCGTGCCGCACCAGCGAGTAGATCAGGATCACGATGGAGAGGCAGAAGATGATGCCGCCCATGTCGGTGATGAGCTGCAGAGGCTTGGTGGAGAGGCTCGTGATACCCTCCAGGGCAAAACTCACCATCTTCTTCAGCGGGTACTTGCTCTCGCCCGCAAAGCGCTCTGCCCGCTCGTAGTACACCACGTCGCTGGGATAGCCGATCATCGGGACGATGCCCCGAAGGAACAGGTTGACCTCCTTGAACTGGGAGAGGCCATCCAGCGCCCGCTTCGACATCAGGCGGTAATCCGCGTGGTTCGAGACCGTGTTGGCCCCCAAATGCTTCATCAGGCTGTAAAAGCCCTCCGCGGTGATGCGCTTGAAAAAGGTGTCGGTGGTCCGGGCGCTCCGGACCCCGTAGACGATGTCACAGCCCTCGTAGTACTTCTCGATCATCTGGTCGCAGGCATTGATGTCGTCCTGCAGGTCCGCGTCCATGGAGATCACCATGTCCGCGTACTGCCGCACGGTGAGAAGTCCCGCCAGCAGGGCGTTCTGATGGCCCCGGTTGCGGGAGAGGCAGATCCCGGAAAACAAAGGGTTCTCCCCGTGGAGCTTCTGGATGAGCTCCCAGGTCCGATCCTTCGAGCCGTCGTTGACAAAGACCACGCGGCTGTTGGGTGCGATCTTTTCCGCCGCAATCAGGTCCTGCATCTTTTTGGCGAGGCGCTTTGCGGTCTCCGGAAGCACCTCCTCCTCGTTGTAGCAGGGGATGACAAAGTACAGAATGTCGCTCATGCGCCCTCCCTCTTTTCACGGCTCTTCTGGTCCTTGCCCTTGAAGACAAAGAGCTTGCTGAAGACGTAATTGAAGACGATGACCACCACCTGGGCAAAGAGCTTCACCGGCATGTCGGGCAGGTGCAGCAGGGTGATGAAGACAAGCAGGATTGCCTCCTCCATCGCCAGGGTGCCGAGCCTTGCCGCGTAGAACGCAAAGAACTGCCGCCAGAAATCCTTCCGGCTGTAGGTCCGGCCGTCAAACACCCAGGTCTTGTTGGTGATGTACTGGAAGGTCACGCAGATGATCCAGCAGATCACGTTGGCGACCAGTTCATTCATCGCCGCCGGGCCCGTGAAGAGCCAGAACAGAAACATGTTCAGAAAGAAGGCGAGCCCGCCGAACAGCAGGTACATCAGCACTTCCTTGTGTTTTTTGTAAAAGGGTTCAAACACCCGCAGTCCCGGCAGGTGCATCAGACGGTCAAAGAGATCAGGCTCTCTTTCCGGCATCTCGTTGCTCATGGGCAGTGTCCTCTATTGCCGTTTTCTCAGTCTTCTTGCGGAGCTTGTGGTACAAAAGGTCCAGTGCGGCATCCGCCGCCTGCTCCCGAATCTCATTCCGGGATCCCGAAAACAGAAACTTCCTTGCGGTGGCTTTTCCGTCGATGCAGCAGCCGATGTAGACAAGCCCCACCGGCTTGTCCTCCATGGGCTCGGGGCCGGCGTTGCCCGTCACGGAGACGGCGCAGTCGGTACCGGTCTTTTTGGCCGCTCCCTCCGCCATCAGCCGGGCGGTCTTCTTGGCCACCGCCCCCTGCTCCTTCAGGACCTTGCCGGGCACGCCCAGCATTTTGGCCTTCTCCTTGGTGGCATAGGTCACAAAGCCCCCGGCGTAGACAGCGGACACCCCAGGCACCGAGGTGAGCTTTGCCGCAATCAGGCCCCCGGTGCAGGACTCCGCCGTGGAGAGGGTCATGCTCCGATCCATCAAAAGATGTGCCAGCCGCTCAGCGGGGGTTCCCGCCGCCTGTCCCGACGTTTCCTGCGCCATGTTCGTCTGCTCCTTAGTCCGCATCCTTCATCACTTCCCAGTTCGCATGCAGATAGGTGACCAGGGAGATGACGGTGAGGGCGGTGGCGATCCACATGATGATCGTGGTCAGGATCTGGAGCGCCGGAATGTTGGCGATCATCAGGATGACCATGATCATCTGGAACACGGTCTTAAACTTGCCCCAGTAGTTGGCGGCAATGACCCGGCCGCGCTCTGCGGCGATCAGGCGAAAGCCCGAGATCGTGAACTCTCTTGCGACGATGATGCAGACCACCCAGGCGGGGATTCTTCCCAGCTGCACCAGGCAGATCATCGCGCAGCAAACCAAAAGCTTATCTGCCAGGGGATCCATGAACTTTCCGAAGTTTGTGATCAGGTTGTACTTTCTCGCGATCTTGCCGTCCAGCATATCGGTGAGGCTCGCGGCCACAAAGATCACCAGGGCCACCCAGTCACTGGCCGCCCCGACGGGCTGCGCCAGAAGGAAGACCACAAAGAACGGAATCAGGATGACCCTGAGCATGGTCAGTTTATTCGGCAGATTCATCTTCTATCCCTCCTATGAGATCATAGCCGTCCGCGGCGCGCACCCGCACCGGCACAAAGTCGCCGGACAGAAGGCTCCGCCGCGTCTCCACGTAGATGTTGGAGTCGACGCCCGGGATGTCCTTTTTCGTGCGGCCCACATAGACATCGGCGCCGTCGTCTGCGGTCTCTCCCACAAGCCGGCCCTCGATCACGGTCTCCTGGAGCGTCCCCACCAGGGCCTTGGCTGCGGCAAACGCGTTCTCCTGCTGCGCCAGCATCAGTTCCTTTCTGCGGCGCTTCTTCGTGGAGGGGTGCACCTGGGGCTTCATCTTGGACGCCGGGGTTCCATCCTCCCGGGAGTAGGCAAACACGCCGAGCCGGTCAAATTTCATGCGGCGCACAAAATCGAGGAGCTCCTTGTGCTCCTCCTCGGTCTCTGTGGGGAATCCGGTGATCAGGCTCGTCCGAAGACAGGCATCCGGGATCTCGCTGCGGATGTAGGCAATGATCTCCTCGAGCTCCTTCCGGTTCGTGTGCCGGCCCATGAGCTTTAAGATCCGGTCATTGCAGTGCTGAATCGGCATGTCGAAGTAGGGGAGAACCTTCTCCTCCTCTTTGACGACCTGCACCAGCTCCTTCGTGATCTCCTCCGGGTAGCAGTACAGGATCCGGATCCAGTGGAAACCGCGAATCAGGCACAGCCGCCGCAGAAGCTCCGGCAGCATCTTTTTGCCGTAGAGATCCGTCCCGTAGAGCGTGGTCTCCTGGGCGACCAGGATGAGCTCGGTGACACCGCCGTCTGCCAGGCGCTTTGCCTCCTCCAGCACTTCCTCCATGGGAACGCTCCGGTAGTGGCCCCGGACGCTGGGGATCACGCAGTAGGTGCAGCACTTGTTGCAGCCCTCGGCGATCTTCAGATATCCGGTGGTGCTGCCCAGCGAGAGAACCTGCGGGGTATCCGTATCCGGCGTCTCATCCAGGTCTGCAGTGACCGCATCCTCTTTCAGGTTCCCTGCCTGTACCGCATCCAAGATGTCCGCCAGGCTCTTCTCCGCCGTGGTGCCCACCACCGCGTCCACCTCGGGGATCTCCTTGCGGATCTCCTCCTGGTAGCGCTGGGCGAGACACCCGGTCACCACCAGGTACTTTAACTTCCCGGTCGCCTTGAGCTTTGCGGTGTCCAGGATCTCGCCAATCGACTCCTCTTTGGCGCTGTCGATGAAGCAGCAGGTGTTCACCACTGCCGCCTCGGCCTCCCCGGGCTCGTCGGTGAAGGTATAGGCGCCCTCTCTGCCCCGAAGGACTCCCATCATCTTCTGGGAGTCCACCAGGTTCTTGTCACATCCAAGTGACACAAACATTACTTTCACAGGTTACTCTTCGTCTCCATTGGAATAGTCGCTTCCCTCTTCCTGCGCCTCGGCGTCCGGTGCCTCCTTGGCATCCTCGTCGGTGTCCAGTGCAAGGTCTGCGTCGGTCAGCTCCTGCTCCATGGCCTTTGCTGCCCGAAGGTCCTCGTTCTCCATCTCCTCGATGGTGTCCTCATCCTGGGGGATGATCTGGAGCTTGCCCTGCTCGAGCTCCTTGACGGCAATGGAGAGGGGCTTCATGCCCTCGGCGCCCTCGATCATCGGCTCATCGCCGTCCACGATCTGTCTTGCGCGCTTTGCGGTGGCCATCACGATGGAGTAGCGGCTGTTGATGACCGGGGTCTCCCCCTCTTCCACGTCCTTATTTACGACATTCATCAGATCCACATATGACGGATGTATCATGCTGATTTCCTCCTTTTGCTGCTGTCAGCGGAACAACTTCCCTACTATAGCAGGATTTGTCAAAATTGGTCAACTTTTCTTGGGCGCATTCATCGCCCGGAGCTCTTCCTGGAGCGTCTCGATGAACGCCCGCTCCCGGTCCGGGGTGTGCTTCAGCGTCTGGATCGCGTGGTGAACCTCCTCCACGGCCTCGTCCAGATCGTCATTGACGATGAGGCAGTCGTAGTGGGCGATCTCGCCGGACTCCCGAAGGGTCTGGGCCAGGCGCTCTCTCACGGTGTCATCGGACTCGGTGCCGCGGCCACGAAGCCGCTCCTCCAACACCTTTGCGCTGGGGGTGGAGACAAACAGAAGGATCGCCTCCGGCACCTTCTGCTTGATGATCTTCGCGCCCTGCACCTCGATCTCGAGGATGACGTCCTTTCCCTCCTGGATCTTCTGCTCCACAAAGGCCCGGGGCGTTCCGTAGGAGTGGCCCACATATCCCGCGTGCTCGAGGAGGGCGTCCTCCTCGACCATCCGGTCGAACTCCTCCTGGGTCTTGAAGAAGTACTCCCTGCCGTCCTGCTCACCGGGGCGGGGCTGCCGGGTCGTGCAGGAGACCGACAGGCAATAGTTGTCATACCGTGCAAGGAGTGCCTTCATGATCGTTCCCTTGCCTGCTCCGGAAAAGCCGCTCACCACCGTGAGACTTCCTCTCTGCTTACGCATCCTCGTCCGCACCTGTCCTTCCCTTGATGGTCTCCGGCAGAAGCGCCGAGAGCACCACACTTCCGTTCTCCATCACAATCACCGCTTTGGTCTTTCGGCCGGCGCTGGCATCGATCGTCCTGCCCTCCTCCTTCGCCCGGGAGACCAGGCGCTTGATGGGGGCACCGTCGGGACTGACGACGGCGACGATCTTGTCGGCATTCACCATGTTTCCAAAGCCCACATGCAGCAGTTCCATACAGCCTCCTTCCCGCTCACTCGATGTTCTGGATCTGTTCCCGGATCTTCTCGATCTCGGTCTTCAGACCGATCGCCCGGTTCGAGGAGGGCGCATCGATGGTCTTCGAGAGGATCGTGTTCGCCTCCCGGTTGAGCTCCTGGGCGAGAAAGTCGAGCTTGCGTCCGATGGAGCCGGACTTCTCCATCTCCTGCCGCGTCGCCTCGATGTGGCTCTTAAGGCGCACCAGCTCCTCGTCGATGCAGACCTTGTCGCTGTAGATCGCGACCTCCTGCAGGATTCTCGACTCGTCGATCTGGGCATCGCCAAGAAGCTCCTTCACCTTCTCCTCCAGCTCCTTCTGGTAGGCGGCCACGGTCTCGGGGGCACGCTCGGTCAGGAAATCGACGCCCTCCTCCATGCCGGAGAGCTTTTTCAGGAGATCTTCCTTTAAGAACTCGCCCTCCCGGCGTCTTGCCGCCCGGAAGGTCTCAGCGGCCTCATCGATGGTCTTTTTGAGCGGCTCCCAGAGGGCGCTCCCGTCCTGGTTCTCCTCCTCGATGGTGAGCACGTCCGGATACTGGGAGAGCCGCTCCGCGGTCATGGTCTGCGGAAGGCCAAAGTCCTCTGCCATCTCTTTGATGTGCGCCAGGTACTCGCCCGCGAGGGCCTTGTTGTAGAGGACCCGGCCGCCTGCGCCGTTTCTGTCCTCATAGCTGATGAACACATCCACCTTGCCGCGCTCCATGTAATTTCTCAGCTCGGCGCGGATCTGCGACTCCAGGGGATTGAAGATCCGGGGCATCCGGATCGCAAGGTCAAGATAGCGGTTGTTCACGGACTTGATCTCCACCGTGAACTTCCTGCCGTCCTCTTCCCGCTCTGCCCTGCCATATCCTGTCATGCTGCATGCCATCGCCATTCTCCTTTTGCGGTCTGCAGCGGCCGATAGACCGCCATTTTTTGTTTGTGCCAAGTATACCGTCCCCGCGATTCTTGTGCAATGACCAGATTTTTCGTATACTCTGCACTGTTTCCATCAGGACGAAACGAGGAGGTATGGGTATGGCATTTGACGGCATCACCACAGCGGCACTGGCAAAAGAGCTCTCCGATCAGCTGACCGGCGGCAGGGTCTTCCGGATCATCCAGCCGGAGAACGATGCGCTGCTTCTGACCATCAAGCCCGAGATCGAGCGGGGCGGCGGGCAGGCAAAGCTCTATCTCTCCGCCGACCCCTCCCTTCCCCTGGTCTACCTGACCGGGGAGAGCCCCCTCGCCCCGGCCCAGGCGCCATCCTTCTGCATGCTGCTCCGCAAGTACCTGCAGAACGGCAAGATCACGAAGATCTGGCAGCCCGGCCTCGAGCGGATTCTGCGCTTTGAGATCACCCACCGGAGCGAAATGGGGGACCTTCTGACCTATACCCTGGTCATCGAGCTCATGGGAAAGCACTCCAACATCATGCTGCTCGACGACAAGGAGGTGATCCTCGACTCGATCCGCCATGTCTCCCAGATGATCTCCTCGGTGCGGGAGGTGCTGCCGGGGCGGCCCTACTTTGTGCCGGCGGTCCAGAACAAGCAGGATCCCTTTGCGGTCACCCGGGAGTCGTTCTTTTCTCTTCTCTCCTCTGCCAATGTGCCGGCGGCCTCGTTTCTTGTGAAGACCTTCACGGGCTTTTCCACCCTGGCCTCGGAGGAGGTGACCTTCCGGAGCCGCATCTCCCAGGACCGGTCCGCCCAGGCTTTAACAGAGGATGAAAAGGCGGCCTTCTGGAACAGCTTTGCGGCGCTCCTCTCCGATCTTCGCGCCGGCGTGTTCCACCCCGCCATCTACTACCAGCTGGGGCAGGCGGATGTGCTCTCCCAGGGGGAGCCGGTGGACTTTGCCTGCATGGAGCTGACCATGTACCGGGATCTGCCCAAAAAGGAGTACACGGACGTCTCCGCCCTTCTGTATGACTTCTATGCCCAGAAGAACGCGGTGACGCGGATCCGGCAGAAGTCCCAGGATCTGCGCCACGTGGTGACCACGATCCTCGAGCGGGACGTGCACAAGTACGACCTGCAGGTCAAGCAGCTCCAGGATACCAAGAAGCGGGACAAGTATCGTCTCTACGGGGAGCTCCTCCACGCCTACGGCTACAGCATCCCGGAGGGAGCCTCCTCCGCGGAGCTCGAGAACTACTACACCGGGGAGACCGTGAAGGTTCCCCTCGATCCCACCAAGACCCCCCAGCAGAACGCGGCGCGCTGCTTTGACCGGTACACGAAGTTAAAGCGCACCGAGGAGGCCCTGACCGGGCTCACAAAGGAGGTAAAGGAGGAGATCGAGGAGCTCCGGGGCATCCAGACCGCCCTGGATCTGGCCCGGACCGAGGGTGACCTCGCCCAGATCCGGCAGGAGATGGAGCAGGCGGGCTTTGTGAAAAAGCACCAGGAGCAGCGGGGCAAGCACCAGCGCGTTCCGGAATCCAAGCCCCTGCACTTTGTCTCCTCCGACGGCTACGACATCTATGTGGGCAAGAACAACCTGCAGAACGATGCCCTGACCTTCCACTTCGCCCTGCCCACCGACATCTGGTTCCACGCAAACGACGTGCCGGGCTCCCACGTGATCCTGCGCACCAGGGGGGAGGCCTTCGATCAGGTCCCGGACCGGGCCTTTGAGGAGGCCGCCCGCTGCGCCGCCTACTACTCCCAGGGCCGGGCCGCCGGCCGGGTCGAGATCGACTACCTCGAGCGAAAGGGCATCAAGAAGCCCTCCGGCGCCCGCCCCGGCTTTGTCATCTACCACAACAACTACTCGATCCTCGTGGACGCCGTGCTGCCCTCGGCGCCGGTGGAGGACTGAGAATCATCCCCGATTCCACGCAAAAGCCCGGCCGAACGGCCGGGCTTTTTGTGTTTCTCTTTTGGATGATCCGGAGCTTCTTTCTCAGCGGAGCCAGTGGAGTTTTGTGAGGATGTCCGCAATCTTCTCCCCCTTGGGGACCGAGAGCAGGGCTTTCCTGGTCAGGGTTCCGCTGCGGAACATCAGGAAGAAGTAGAGGACCACCGCAAAGATCAGAGCGACCAGCGCCGCAATCAGGTTGACAAAGTAGTCCCTGCCAAGGAAGGCAAGTGCCCGGGCAAGGAGGGCATACAGGATTCTCGCCGCAGCGCCCATGATCAGGGAGAAAATCAGGGGACGCAGGTAGACGCGCCCGGCATTCTGGGTGTACCCCAGATATTTTTTGAGGAACGCGTTGTTGACGGCAAAGATGAGGAGCGAATAGATCACGCTCACGACGGCCAGGGCGTAGATGCCCAGGTTCGTGTACAGAAGGAGCACCGCCAGGACCGCAGTCTGAATCGCCAGGGCAATGCCCGCGGAGACCAGGGGCATGTTCATCTTTCCGATGGACTGAAGCACCGCGTTGGAGATCGTCGCGACGGAGTAAAAGATCACCGTCACCGCAAGCAAGGCCAGGAGCTGGGATGCCATGTCCAGGGACTGCTGCTGCGGAAACAGGATCATCGTGATGGGCTTTGCGAGAAAGGCAAGACCGACGGCGGAGGGAATCGCAATGACCGCGGTGGCGCGGATCGCATTCCCGGCCCGGACCCGGGTTGCCGCCAGATCCCGTCTGGCATAGGCAGCGGAGATCCCGGGGATGATGGCGCTGGCCACCGCCGTGGCGATGGAGATCGGGATGTTGGAGATGACCACCGCCTTGTTGGAGAAGATGCCGTAGAGGGTGGTGGCCTCTACGTCTGCAAGCCCCCGGACACGGATGATCAGCCGGTAGTAGATCGTCTGGTTCAGGGAGGTGGTCAGGTTCAGAATGAACCCGGAGAGCATGAAGGGCGTGATGACCAGGATCGTCTCCTTCATCGTGGCCCAATAACTGTCCTCTTTCCCGGTGTGATCGGAGGCGACCAGGGCAAGGTCCGCCTTCCTGTGGCGCAGATAGCACCCCCACACAAACAGCAGGGCGATGGCAACGCCGGCACCGGTGCCCAGGGCAGAGCCCATGGCGCCGTGCTGCGCCTGGCTCGTGGGATCAGAAGAAGCAAAGTAGTGCATCAGCACCCAGGCGGCGCCGATGGAGACCACCGCGTTGGCGAGCTGCTCCAGAATCTGCGAGATGGAGGTCTGCACCATGGAGCCCGACGCCTGAAAATATCCGCGAAGGGCACCCAGGAGGCCAAAGAGGAAGACCGTCGGGGCAAACACCCGCAGCACGCCCGCTGCGACCTTCGGGACCAGGACCTCTGCACCGAAGAACAGGAGGGCCGAGGCCAGGGCACCGACGCAGATGCCATAGATCAAAGCGCAGCGGAAGATCTTCTGCGCGTTTTTGTACTCTCCCACCGCGAGCTTCTGTGCCATCAGCTTGGAGATTGCGGAGGGAACGCTGTAGGAGGACACCATCAGGATGATGGTGTAGATGTTGTAAGCGGTGCCGTAATAGCCGTTGCCCTCATCGCCGATGATGGCGGTCAGAGGGCCCCGGTACAGGAGTCCTATGATACGCACCAGCATGCTCGCCACGGCGAGAATTCCCGCCTGCACCAGCACGCCGCCGGATTTCTTCTTGTCTGTCTCTGCCATGTACTTTTCTCTTTCTGTGATCGTCTGCGGCTGTAGGAACCCCTACTTATAGCACACAAAGTCAGTCCCTGTAAACCGAACCGAAACAGAGCCCGGACAGCGGATGCTGTCCAGGCCCTGCGTGGTGTTGTCAGATGGGATTACTGCTTGTCGCCGATCAGCCAGTCGTACATCTCCTGGTACTTGGCGGCACTCTTCTTCCACGAAAAATCGGCTTCCATGCCCCGCTGTACGATCTTGTTCCAGGCCTTCCGGTCGTCGTAGTAGACCTTCTCAGCGTAGCGCACGGTGTGCATCATCTCGTGGGCGTTGTAGTTGGCAAAGGAGAACCCGGTGCCGGTGCCGTCATACTCGTTGTAGGGCTGCACCGTGTCCTTGAGGCCGCCGGTCTCCCGCACGATCGGCACTGTGCCGTAGCGCAGAGCCATCAGCTGGGACAGGCCGCAGGGCTCGAACAGGGACGGCATCAGGAACGCATCGGATGCCGCGTAGATCTTGTGAGAGAGATCCTCGCTGTAGTAGATGTTCGCCGCGAGCTTGTCGCTGTACTTCGCATCGAAGTACCGGAACATGTTTTCGTATCTCTCCTCGCCGGTGCCCAGAACCACCACCTGGATGGCATCCAGGGAGAGCATCTCCTCCATCACGTAGGCGATGAGGTCGAAGCCCTTCTGGTCCGTCAGCCGGGAGACGATGCCGATCAGGAAGGTGTCCGGATCCTCCTTGAGGCCCAGTTCCTTCTGGAGCGCCGTCTTGTTCTTGGGCTTGACCGTCCGGAAGTTGGAGACGTTGTAGCGGTTCGGAATCCGGGTATCGGTCTCGGGGTTGAAGACCTCGTAGTCGATGCCATTCAGGATGCCGCGCAGGTCGTGACTTCTCGCATTCAGGATGCCGTCAAGCCCCTCGCCGTAATACTGGGTCTTGATCTCCTCCGCATAGGTCGGGGAGACCGTGGTGATGGCATCGGCATAGACGATGCCGCCCTTTAACAGGTTGGCATCCTTGTAGGCTTCCAGCTTGTCCGGGGTGAAGTAGTACCCCGAGAGGCCGGTGATGTTCTCCACATCGCGGACATTCCACTTGCCCTGGAAGCGCAGGTTGTGAATCGTCATCACGGTCTTGATGCCGCGGTAGAACTCATTCTCCTGGAACCGCTCCTTCAGGTAGACGGGAATGAGGCCGGTCTGCCAGTCATGACAGTGGATCAGATCCGGGCGGAAGCCGATGGTCGGCAGGGCAGACAGAGCTGCCTTGCAGAAGAAGGAGAAGCGCTTGATCTCAAAGAGCGCATCATCGGTGTAGGGCTTCCAGGTGTTGAACAGTTCCTCGTTGTCGATGAAGTAGTAGGTGATGCCATCCGCCTCGGCCTTCAGAATGCCGACGTACATGGACTTCCAGTCAAAGTCCATGTAGAAGGAGGTGACAAACTCCATCTTGTCCTTCATCTCCTGCCGCATACAGGTGTACTTGGGCAGGATAACCCGCACGTCATAGTACTCCTTGTCCAGCTCCTTCGGAAGGGAACCCACCACATCCGCGAGTCCTCCGGTCTTGATGAACGGTACCCCCTCAGACGCCACAAACAATATATTTTTCATACGAATGCCCCCAGTACTGTGCTGAAAAAAATACCTTCTGTAAAGTCATTATACCGTATCCCAGATGTTTCGGAAACCGGAAATCAGCACCGATCCGCAATCTCCAGGATGAGTCTTTCCGAGTCCTCCCAGCCAAGACACGGGTCGGTGATGGACTTGCCGTAGACGCCCTCTCCGATCCGCTGGCAGCCCTCCACCAGGTAGCTCTCGATCATCAGGCCCTTCACGAGTCCCCGAATCTCCTGGGACTCCTGCCGGTTGTGCAGGACTTCCTTTGCGATCCGGATCTGCTGGCGGCACTTCTTGTCACTGTTGGCGTGGTTGGTGTCGATGACGACCGCGTGGTTGGCAAGGTCCATCTTCTGGTACAGCTCGTACAGGAGCATCAGATCCTCGTAGTGATAGTTGGCCGTATTGCGGCCGTGCTTGTTCTGGCCGCCCCGGAGCACGCAGTGGGCCAGAGGGTTCCCGTCGGTCTTGACCTCATACCCCCGGTAGACGAAGGAGTGGGGATGCTGGGCCGCAAAGACCGAGTTCAGCATGACCTGAAAATCCCCGCTGGTCGGATTCTTCATGCCGGTGGCGACGTCAAATCCCGAGCAGGTGAGCCGGTGCTGCTGGTCCTCCACGGACCGGGCACCGATTGCCACGTAGGAGAGGATGTCCTGCACATAGCCCCAGTTGTCGGGATAGAGCATCTCATCCGCCGCGGTGAGGCCGGAGACCTCCAGCGCATGCAGGTGCATCTTCCGGACCGCCACAAGCCCCGCGCGAAAGTCCGGCTTTTTCTCCGGATCCGGCTGTGCGGCGATGCCCTTGTATCCCTCGCCGGTCGTCCGGGGCTTGTTCGTATAGACCCGGGGGATCAGGATCAGCTTGTCCTTCACCTTCTCGTTGACCTTTGCCAGGCGCTCCGCGTACTCACAGACTGCGGACTCGTTGTCCGCAGAACAGGGGCCGATGATGACCAGAAACTTGTTTGACTTTCCGGTCAGGACGTCCGTGATCTCCTGATCCCGCTTTTTTTCAGCTCCTGAAACGCCTTCGGGAGCGGATACTCCTCCCGGATCTCCGCCGGTGTCGGCAGCTCCTGCACAAATGTAAATGACATTGTTTTCTTCTCCTTACCGCGATCCGGCCACCGCCGGATTCGCAAATATGCTCGGCCTTTTGCCGTCACTTGCTGGTCCTGGTCTCCTCTCTCCATCCCAGGATCTGCGCGATCTTCTCCCGGGATGCGCCGCGCGCAAGGAGCCCTGCCGCAACGCTCTTTCGTATCCTGCCGGGGGTCACGGCACCTGAAATTCCGGCCCGCTCTCCTGCCCGCCGGACGATCTTCCAGAGGCCCTGGCGGGAAAAGGGCTCTCCGTTCCGATTGACAAACAAAAGACTCTCCCGGTCCGGCAGGTATTCCCGCCACGCATCGATGTAGGCGCGAAGATCCCGCTCTGCTTCCTCGGAAAAGGGAACGATGCGCGTCTCCCCCTCCTGCCCCGCCCGGACGCAGTCCAGGAGAAAGTCGAGGTCCCGGATGCGGACAGGGAGCGCCTCCGAGGTGCGAAGGCCGGTGGACAGAAGGAGGGACAAAAGCGCCCGATCCCGCAGAGAAAGAAGATCCTCTCCGCGCGTGGCATCAAGGAGCGCGCGCTGCTCGCGCTCTGAAAGTGCCGGCAGATCCTGCTCTTTTGCCGCACCTTTGGCATCCCGGGTGCCGGAGAGATTCTCCGATGGATCCTCCTTCAGCCGTCCCGCAAGGACTAAGGCACCGAAGAAGCCGTGGAGGCAGGCAACCATCCGCCGGATGCCGCTTTGGGATGCCCCGGTGTTTTTCAGGTTCAGCAGAAAATCCGACAGAAAGGTCTCATCCATCTCCGCGGCATCCGCCACCCCGGTATCATCCGCAAAGACCGCAAGCTTCTCGAGGTCCGCCGCATAGGCGCTGATCGTGGCGGGCTTTTTGCTGCCGGACCCTGAGACCGTCTCCAGATACCAGGTGATGTCGTCCGCAATCACCGCTTCATCTCCAGATAGGCCAGAATCCCGGCGATGGTCTTGCCGTCCTGAATGCTCCCATCAAAGATCATCTCCCGTGCCCGCTCCGGCGTGACCCGCTCCACCAAAAGCTCCTCGTCCGGGTCCAGGTGCTGCGCGCCCGGGACAAGCTGCTCCGCCAGGTAGATGTCAATCCGCTCATTGGAAAAGGCGGGCGTCGTGCGCACGGACAGGAGTTTCCGGAGCGATCCCGCCCGGTATCCGGTCTCCTCCCGAAGCTCCCTTGCGGCGGTGACCTCCGTGGGCTCCTCCGCGGTGAGCCGGCTCCCTGAGGGGAGCTCCAGGGTCTCCTCCTCCTCGGGATCCCGCCACTGCCGGACCAGAAGGAGCTTTCCCGTCTCCTCGACTGCCACCACCGCGGCAGCGCCCTTGGTCACGATGCAGTCCCAGGGCGCCTGCCGCCCGTCCGGGAGGGACACCGTGTCAATGCAGTCCGTGATCACCCGGCCTGTCCGCACAATCTTCCTGTCAATTCTCTCGTACTTCCCCTCTGCCATAACGGCCTCCTTTTTGCCTCGAGTCTACCAGAACAACGCCAAGGGCGGAAGAAAGATTTCTCTTTCTTCCGCCCCACTGCATCTTCTTCGTTAAGTTTTTGTTGCCTTCCGAAATTTTGCTCTGGTGGTCCGCACGGCTTACTTTGCGTAATCCGTCACTCTGGACTCTCGAATCACGTTGATCTTGATCTGTCCCGGATACTCCATCTCGTCTTCTATCTTCTTGGAGATATCGTGGGCAAGCAGCACCATATCGGTGTCGCTGATCTTCTCAGGAACTACCATTACACGAACTTCTCTGCCCGCCTGGATGGCATAAGAATTACTGACCCCTTTAAAACTGTTTGTGATGTCCTCAAGCTGCTTGAGCCTGGTGGTATATGTCTCGAGTGTCTCTCGTCTTGCACCCGGTCTTGCTGCAGATATGGTATCTGCTGCCTGCACAAGGCAGGCGATCAGGGATGTGGGCTCCACATCTCCGTGATGGGATTCGATGGCATTGATCACGACGGCGGGTTCCTTGTACTTGCGTGCAAGTTCTGCACCCAGCTGTACATGGGAGCCTTCCTGCTCGTGATCCACGGCCTTGCCGATATCGTGGAGCAGTCCCGCTCTCTTTGCCATGCGCACATCGAGACCAAGCTCGCCGGCCAGAAGGCCTGTGAGCTGCGCCACCTCGATGGAATGCTTCAGCGCATTCTGCCCGTAGGAAGTGCGGTATTTCAGCTTGCCCAGAAGCCGCACCAGTTCGGGATGAAGACCATGGACGCCAACCTCCAGGGTTGCCGCCTCGCCCTCCTCCTTGATCGTGTTCTCGACTTCCTTCTTCGCCTTTTCGACCGTTTCCTCGATTCTCGCCGGATGGATTCTCCCATCCACAATCAGCTTTTCCAGGGCGATCCTCGCCACCTCGCGGCGGATCGGATCGAATCCGGAAATGACGACTGCTTCCGGCGTATCGTCGATGATCAGATCGACGCCGGTCATCTGCTCGAGCGTGCGGATGTTCCGGCCCTCACGCCCGATGATTCTGCCCTTCATCTCATCGTTGGGAAGCTGGACCACCGAAATCGTCGCCTCGGCCACGTGATCCGCCGCACATCTCTGGATGGCGTTGACCACATATTCGCGGGCTTTCTTGTCGGCTTCGTCCTTTGCCTCTGTCTCGATCTCCTTGATTTTCAGAGCAGCATCGTGTCTTGTTTCATCTTCAACAGTTTTTAAAAGGTATTCTCTTGCCTGGTCGGAGGTCAGACCTGAAATTCGTTCGAGTTCCTGTGTACGCTTGTCGCCCAAAGCATCGACTTCTTCCTGCTTTTTGCGCAGTGCATCTTCCTTGGATGCCAGACTCTGTTCCTTTCGTTCCAGACCGTCCGACTTCCTGTCGAGTGCCTCTTCCTTCTGCTGCAGACGCCGCTCGTTGCGCTGTGCCTCGGCTCTTCTGTCCCGGATTTCCTTCTCAAGATCATTTCTGGTCTTGATGTTCTCCTCCTGGGCCTCGAGCAGCTTCTCGCGCTTGGCGTCCTCCGCTTTGGAAAGTGCATCGTCAATGATCGCCCGCGCCTTTTTCTCGGCGGATCCGATGGTTTCCTGTTCCTGTTTCTCGCGGCGTTTGGTCGTCACGATACTGGAAACCGGGATGGCAATCACAAGGGTTACAATCACTGCAATGATTGTGGCCAGCATGTACAGGAGCACCTCCTTATTCAGTTTTTATTGTACAATAACAACCGAATGCACGAATCTTTCAGACGATTGAAGAAAAGATTCTGATGACACATTCTGATTGACTATTCACAACAAATAGATCTTACCCATTTTTAACGCAGCTGTCAAGATACCAAACAGGGCGTCCCGGCTGTCCGGGGCGCCCTGTCGCACATCTGTTCTTGAATTCTGTTCTCTATTCCGGGTCCTCTGACGCCTCCGCCAGCTCCTCCATGGCCTGCCGGATGACTTCCATCCCGTAGCCCTTGCCGTAGAGGTAGGCCATCTGCTTGCGGACGATGGCGGGGTCCGGATTGTCCGGATCAAAGTGCCGCTTGGTCAGGAGCTTCTTTGCCTGCTCCACCTCGCGGCTCTTTACCGTCCCCTCATCTTCCTCCTCGAGGCGCCGGATCTCCTGCTCCACGATCTCCCCCGGGACTCCCTTGGCCCGCAGATCCATCCGGATTCTGGAAAGGCTCCTGTCGTGCAGGTGATACTTCAGGTAGGTGGCGGCGTATCTGGCATCGTCCACGTAGTGGGCTTCCTGCATCTTTTCCACTGCCTCCTGCGCCGCCTCTTCCAGAAAACCGCTTCGAAGGAGTTTGTCCTTGAGGCCCGCCGCCGAGTAGTCCATGCCCTGCAGGAGCTTTCCGCACTTGGCAATGGCGGCGCTCCTCTGCTGGGCCAGAAGTGCCTCCCAGGAGGCGGGATCGATCTCTCTTCCCTCCTCCATGCCGAAGGAGGCCGCCTCCCGGGCCGAGAGGATGAGTGTCCGCTCTTCATCCAAGGTGATCTTCACCCGGTACGTGGAGATCCGCTCCACCCCTGTCACCACCATGATGTCAACCTCCGGACCTTAGCTCTTCTCTGCAGGCTGCTCCGGCACCGCCTCCGGTGCGGGGGCAGCTGCTTCCTCCTCCGGCAAAGGAGCAGGCTTTCTTGCGCCCTCGGGATCGAGGCCGTAGTGCTCGCGCACCGCTCTATCGATCTCGTAGAGGGTCTCCGGATGGGTCTCCAGGAACTTCTTCGCGTTCTCTCTGCCCTGGCCGATCTTCTCGCCCTGGTACTGATACCAGGCGCCGCTCTTGTTCACGATATCGCTGTTCGCCGCCAGATCCAGCACATCTCCCGCATAGGAGATGCCCTTACCGAACATAATGTCGAACTCCGCCTCCTTGAAGGGCGGGGCGATCTTGTTCTTGACGACCTTGACGCGGGTGCGGTTTCCGATGATCTCACCGTTGGCCTTGATGGACTCGATTCTTCTCACGTCCAGGCGGACGGAGCTGTAGAACTTCAGCGCCCGGCCGCCGGTGGTGGTCTCGGGGTTGCCGAACATCACGCCCACTTTCTCACGCAGCTGGTTGATGAAGACCACGGTGCAGTTGGTGCGGGAGATGACCGCCGTCAGCTTGCGCAGCGCCTGGCTCATCAGTCTGGCCTGCAGGCCCACGTGGGAATCGCCCATCTCGCCGTCGATCTCGGCCTTGGGGACAAGGGCTGCCACGGAGTCCACCACCACGATGTCGATGGCGCCGGAGCGGACCATGGTCTCGGTGATCTCCAGGGCCTGCTCGCCGGAGTCAGGCTGGGAGATGTAGAGGTTGTCGATATCCACGCCGATGTTCCGCGCATAGACCGGATCCAGGGCATGCTCCGCATCGATAAAGCCCGCAATGCCGCCGCGGCGCTGGATCTCTGCGATCATGTGCAGGGTCAGGGTCGTCTTACCGGAGGACTCGGGACCGTACACCTCCACGACTCTCCCCTTGGGGATGCCGCCAAGGCCCAGGGCGATATCCAGGCTCAGGGAGCCCGTCGGCGTGGTCTCCACGTCGAGCTTGTTGGAGGGATCTCCCAGCCGCATGACCGATCCCTTCCCGTATTCCTTCTCGATCTGGGAGATCGCGGCATCCAGTGCCTTCAGTTTTTCATCGTGATTCAGGTTTGCCATAGACTACTCTCCTTCTTTGTGCGCCCGGTCCCTTACCGGTCGCGGTCTTTCTGGAAACTCATTATACCCCCATGCGCGCAGACGCGTTGTACCTCCGAATGTACCAAACGGACTTTATTTTTGCCTTGGCTGTTCCAGTTCTGGATCAAATGGGAAGATCGGCGACGGCCTGCCGGACGGATGCCGGCGCGGCGCTGTGCCCTGCGAAGGGGGATTCCCTTCCCGCTGGGTGCGGGGAAGGGAAAGAAACGGGGATCGGATCGGGAGAACGCGCCTGTGCGCTTCTCTTCCCCGTGCCACTACCATACAACGAGGCCCATCAGGTGACAAGTCCCCTGCAGTGTTTTGTCACACCACCAGGGAGGCCAGACCCACCTTCGAGATCACGATCTCCTGAATGCGCACCCCGAGCTGCTCCTTGAGCGCGGCCGGCACCTTCACCAGCTCCTCCACCGGGAAGACCTCCTGACGAAAGTAGGGGGTGCCGTCCTCCTTCGGCGCGCGCTTCATGTCCGGCACCATGCAGGTGACCTTGGTCTTGAGCTTTTTGTAGGCCCGGAAGCTCTCCGTGTCCTTCTCCAGGTAGTAGAGGTGGCTCTCGATCGTGGTACCCCCGTCCACCTCCTGCTCAAACAGGCTCCGGCAGACCTGCCGGAACTTGTGCGAGAGGTCCACGTTGTCAATGAGCTCATCGTAGGTCCACTTCGCCCCGATCTCGATCGACGACATCTGGTCGATCACATATTTGTATTCCTCGTATGCCATAACTACTCCTGATAGTCGATGGAATCGATCTTGTTTCCAGTGTTGCGCACAGCCTCCATGATCTCATCGAGGGTGAGCTCCCCCTCGGCGGCAAGCTCTAAGGGCGTGACCTTTCTTCCCAGGGCATCCGCCAGCTCGTCTGCCTTCTCCTTGACCTTGTTGGCCTGCTCGGCAGCCTCGCTCTCGGCGCCCTTCTGCTCCACGTTCTGAGCGATCAGGTTCTCCATCGCATCCATGATGCGCTGGGCAAGATCCGGCTCAACCTCCTCGGGTTTGTCCAGAGGTCCCAGGAGCTTGACGCCCCGCATCAGGGCCTCATTGCCGGTGCCGATCAGGTCCTCCATGTATACGCCCTGGTTGCGGTAGAGCTTTGCGATGTCCGCGACCTTCGGCAGCATGTAGACGGCGAGCTGGTCCTGGGCGTCCTTCTGCCCCGCCATCGCGTTGAGCTTGACCGCATCCATCACGTCCGGATCCGGCTGGTCCAGGGCGGCGATCATCTGCTCGTAGTCCGTCAGGTAGTCGTGATCCACCTCGGTGAGCGCCATCTCGTCCTCCGGCGGTGCATCGATCCCGATGTGATTGGTGGTCAGGTAGTCCCGGATCGTCTGCACCTGCTCATCCGTCAGGTTCAGGCCGGCAAAGGTGTCGTCGATCTGGTCGCTCGTCACCATGTCCTGCTGCTTCTGTGCCTTCAAAAGGAGGCCCTGCAGGGCCTCCAGAAACCATTTTTCATTGCTGTCCACTGGGTGTTCCTCCGTTGGAATTCGTGGGGATGATATAGGGTGCATTGCCGTTCACCGCATGCACATGGGTAAACAGGTGGTCCTGGCAGAACTCGTAATTCCCCTCGCACTTGGAGCAGTACCGGAACTCCAGCTCCGGATTCGAGATCTCGGTCCTGCCGCAGATCGCGCACTTGTGGCGGTAGGGAGTCATCTTGGGATTCTCCTTCTCCCGCTCCTTGGTTCCCTGGCGCACCGCCTTCCGGAAGGCGGCCCTGCGCTTGACCTCCTTCGGGGAAAAGCGCTTGAAGTCCCGGCCCGTGAAGTAGAACAGGGCAAAGTTCAAAAGCGATGCCACAATCGCCAGGATGCCGAAGAGGTTGAATGAGGGGACGAAGTAGGTGATCGCCTCATATCCCACGAGCACCGCATACAGAATGCCCAGCCACTTGACCTTGATCGGGATCAGGAAAAACAGAAGGACCTGAGCCTCCGGGAAGGTCGCCGCGTAGGCGAGGAAGATCGACATCATCACGTAGTTCGTGGAGAAGTAATAGGCCGCATAGCTCCCCGACGACGCAAAGGTCATGCCGTAGAGCGGCATCGCAAGGAGGGCCGCCAGAAATGCCCCCGCCACCGTGAAGAGCAGGCCGGCCGTGATGTACTTCGTGTACTGGGCGGGTCCCCAGACGCGCTCCAGGGCGGTGCCGATGGAGTAGTAAAACAGGCAGGCGATCAGCACAAAGAACAGGTTGCTCGTGTCCGGGGGCACCAGCACCCAGGTCAGAAGCCGCCAGATCTGGCCGTGTGCAATCCGCTCGGGGTTGAGCGTCAGCACATTTAAGAAGGCCGGGTTGATCGCGTACAGCAGGTAGCCGAAGGCATAGCAGATCACGATGTAGAGGGAAAGGTTCCGGATATTGTGCTTGTAGAAAAACCGGTCAATTTTGCGCAAGGCAGGTATCTCCGTTTCTGATGCGTGCAGGAAAATCGGTTGATTTCCATCTTCTTTCGAAGAGTTAGGATACCATCGCCCTCTCGAAAGTGCAAACTGAGGGAGGGTCCGCAGGGCCGCATCTGCGGGCTTTTCGGGCCTCTTCCCAAATCTTTCCCAAACAGGTTCGACAAATTTCAGAATTTGTGGCCCTTGGCCGCGTTGACAGGGTGCCAAGGAGCGCCTTAAAATTCCATCGTCTATGGTCGGGCTTTCCCTTTTTAATAAGTAAACAGCCCAATTCAACAGGAGTTTTCATGATTTCAAGAGATTATACCCTCGGCATTGATATCGGTTCCACCACCGTCAAAGTGGCGCTGATGGACCGCGACAAAAATCTGATCTTCGGCGACTACAAGCGCCATCACGCAGAGATTCGGCAGACCCTCTACAACCTCCTCCTGGAGGCACATGACAAGGTGGGGAATGTCACCGTGCACCCGGTGATCACCGGCTCCGGCGGACTCTCGCTGGCCAACTATCTGAAGATCCCCTTCGTACAGGAGGTGGTGGCGGAAGCAAGCGCCATCGAGAAGCTCGCTCCCAAGACGGATGTTGCCATCGAGCTGGGCGGCGAGGACGCCAAGATCATCTACTTCAACAACGGAAACGTGGAGGAGCGCATGAACGGAACCTGTGCCGGCGGCACCGGTTCCTTCATCGACCAGATGGCATCCCTCCTGCAGACCGACGCGTCCGGGCTCAACGAGTATGCCAAACACTACCAGTCCCTCTACACGATTGCTGCCCGCTGCGGCGTGTTCGCCAAGTCGGATATCCAGC
Organism: Lachnospiraceae bacterium; assembly: GCA_022483465.1. Lineage (GTDB taxonomy): Bacteria > Bacillota > Clostridia > Lachnospirales > Lachnospiraceae > CAG-791. Next base: position 791,892 of record JAKVNF010000002.1, read on the forward strand.
CCCTGATCAATGAGGGCGCCACCAAGGAAGACCTGGCGGCGTCCATCTTTCAGGCTGTGGTCATCCAGACGATCTCCGGCCTTGCTCAGGGCAAACCGATCCGGGGGCATGTTGCCTTTTTAGGCGGCCCGCTCCACTTTTTGACAGAGCTGAAGGCCGCGTTTGTGCGGACCTTAAAGCTCGACGCTGAGCACACGATCGAGCCGGAGAACTCTCACCTCTTCCCGGCGATGGGCTCTGCCTTCAACGCCAAGGAGGATGTCTCCCTTCCGCTGGAGGAGCTCCTGGAGAAGACCAGCCACAAGCTCCAGATGGAGTTCGAGGTCTCCCGCATGGAGCCGCTCTTTGCCTCGAAAGAGGAGTACAACACCTTCCGCGCGCGGCATGATCAGTACCAGGTGAAAAAGGGCGACCTCAAGAGCTATCGCGGAAAGGCCTTCCTCGGAATCGATGCGGGCTCCACGACGACCAAGCTCGCCCTGGTGGGTGAGAACGGAGAGCTTCTGTACTCGTTCTACTCCAGCAACAACGGCTCTCCCATCAAGACCGCGATCCGCTCCATCACCGAGCTCCACCACCTGATGCCCGAGGGCGTCACGATTGCGGGCTCCTGCTCCACGGGCTACGGCGAGGCGCTCTTAAAGAGTGCCTTCAAGCTCGATCACGGCGAGGTGGAGACCATCGCCCACTACTACGGCGCCTCCTACTTTGACCCGAAGGTCGACTGTATCCTGGACATCGGCGGTCAGGACATGAAGTGCATCCGCATCAAGAACGGCGCGGTGGATTCCGTCGCCCTGAACGAGGCATGTTCCTCGGGCTGCGGTTCCTTCATCGAGACCTTTGCCAAGTCCCTCTCCTACACCGTGCAGGACTTCGCCAAGGCGGCCCTGTTTGCCAAGCACCCGATTGACCTGGGCACCCGCTGCACCGTGTTCATGAACAGCCGCGTGAAGCAGGCCCAGAAGGAGGGCGCAGAGGTCCCGGATATCTCCGCAGGCCTTGCCTACTCGGTCATCAAGAACGCCCTGTTCAAGGTCATGAAGGTCTCCTCCGCGGCAGAGCTGGGCCAGAACATCGTGGTCCAGGGCGGCACCTTCTACAATGACGCGGTGCTGCGCGCCCTCGAGAAGATCGCAGACGGCCAGGTGATCCGGCCGGATATCGCGGGCATCATGGGCGCCTTCGGCGCAGCCCTGATCGCAAGAGAGCGCTATGACGAGAGCGTTCCCACCACTATGCTCTCCTTCGACGAGATCGAGGCCCTGACCTTTGCGACCACCCTGACCAACTGCGGCAAGTGCCAGAACAACTGCCGCCTGACCGTGAACCACTTCTCCGACGGCCGGCAGTTCATCTCCGGCAACCGCTGCGAGAGAGGCCTCGGCCTGGAGCGCACCGACAACGGCGTTCCGAACATGTACAAGTACAAGATGGGCCGGATCTTCGGCTACCGCCCGCTCTCCGAGAAGGAGGCGACCCGCGGTACCGTGGGCATTCCCCGTGTCCTGAACATGTATGAGGACTATCCGTTCTGGGCGACCTTCTTCAAGAAGCTGGGCTACCGGGTCGTGCTCTCCCCGCCGTCCACCCACAAGATCTACGAGATGGGCATCGAGTCCATCCCTTCGGAGTCCGAGTGCTATCCCGCGAAGCTGACCCACGGCCATGTGGAGTGGCTGATCCAGAAGGGTGTCGACTTCATCTTCTATCCGTCTCTGTTCTATGAGCGGCAGGAGTTCAAGGGCGCGGACAACCACTACAACTGCCCGGTGGTCTCCTCCTATCCGGAGAACATCGCCAACAACGTGGAGTCCATCGCCGACGGCTCCGTGGTCTTCCGCCACCCGTTCATGGCCTTCACGGACATCGCCACGGTGACCAACGCCCTGGTGCGGGAGTTCCACGAGATCCCCCGGGAGGAGGTCTCCAAGGCGGCCCTTGCCGGTTGGGAAGAACTGGCCAACTGCCGCAAGGACATCCAGGCAGAGGGCGAGCGCGTCCTCAAGTACATCGAGGAGCACAACATGAAGGGCATCGTCCTCGCAGGACGCCCTTACCATATCGATCCGGAGATCAACCACGGCATCCCGGAGATGATCACCAGCTACGGCATCGCGGTCCTCTCCGAGGACGGCATCTCTCAGCTGGGCACTCTGGAGCGCCCGCTCCGTGTGCTGGACCAGTGGATGTACCACTCACGGCTCTACGAGGCGGCCTCCTTTGTCCGCACCAGGGATGACCTGGAGCTCATCCAGCTCAACTCCTTCGGCTGCGGCGTGGACGCCGTCACCACCGATGAGGTGAATGAGATTCTCGAGGGCTCGGACAAGATCTATACCTGCCTGAAGATCGATGAGGTCAACAGCCTCGGCGCCGCAAGAATCCGCGTGCGTTCCCTGATCGCCGCGGTCCGGATCCGGGACAAGAAGAAGGCAAAGCGCATCATCCGCTCCACGGAGCAGAAGAAAGTCCCCTACACCGAGGAGATGCAGAGGGAGAAGTACACGATCATCTGCCCGCAGATGTCCCCGGTCCACTTCGACCTGATTCAGGCAGCGGCCCGCTCCTGCGGCTACAACTTCGTGGTCCTGCCCAACGACAACAAGAAGGCCGTGGACTACGGCCTCAAGTATGTCAACAACGACGCCTGCTACCCGTCCCTGTTCGTCGTGGGACAGATCATGGAGGCGCTGGAGTCCGGCAAGTACGACGTCAACCGCACGGCCATCATCATGAGTCAGACGGGCGGCGGATGCCGTGCCTCCAACTACATCGGCTTCATCCGCAGGGCCCTGAAGAAGGCCGGCATGGAGCAGGTGCCGGTCATCAGTGCAAACCTCGCAGGCCTCGAGTCGAACCCGGGCTTCAAGATCAACTTAAAGCTCCTGGTGCGCATGGCCTTCGGCTGCGTCTTCGGAGACGTGTTCATGAAGTGCATCTACCGGATGCGGCCCTATGAGATCGAGAAGGGCTCCGTGGAGGCCTGCCACCAGAAGTGGCTGAAGCGCTGCACCGAGTTCCTCGAGAACACCAAGGGCGTCCCGATCCGCAAGGTTCAGAAGATGTGCAAAGAGATCATCGAGGACTTCGACCGCATCCCGATCCACGAGGATTGGAAGAAGCCCCGGGTCGGCATCGTCGGTGAGATTCTGGTCAAGTACGCGCCGGCCGCCAACAACCACCTGGTGGACACCCTGGAGGCAGAGGGGGCCGAGGCCGTGGTGCCCGACCTCATGGGCTTCATGCTCTACTGCTTCTACAACCAGATCTACAAGGCGGACTACCTTGGCACCAGCAAGAAGACCAAGGTCATCATGCAGGTCTCGATCAAGGCGATTGAGGACTTCTTAAAGCCCATCAACCGTGCCTATGAGGCGTCAAAGCACTTCGAGCCCTCCGCCTCGATCTACACGATTGTGGAATATGCGAAGGAGCTGGTCTCCATCGGCAACCAGACCGGAGAGGGCTGGTTTCTCGCCGGCGAGATGGTGGAGCTGATCCGCACCGGCGTGCCCAACATTGTATGCATCCAGCCCTTCGGATGCCTGCCGAACCACGTGGTGGGCAAGGGCGTGCAGAAGAAGGTGCGCAAGCTCTATCCCCAGGCAAACCTGGCTGCGATCGACTACGATCCGGGTGCTTCCGAGGTCAACCAGTTAAACCGCATCAAACTGATGCTCGCTTCCGCCCAGAAGGCGATGGAGCGCCAGAAGGACCTGCTGCCGAAGGAAGAGGCCGAACTGCCCGAGGCAGGGGAAGAAAAGAACGAGGAAAAGCGCACCGCATGAGCAAGATGCGCGTGTGGGACACCGCCGGGAAACCGGCGGTGTCCTTTTTTTGCGCGCGCAAAAAAGAAGCCCTGAAATCGAATCACAATACTCTTCGATCTCAGGGCTTCTGCTCTGCGTTCTCCAATGGACTGAGAACCTCCGTGCTGTCTTCTTGTTGTCCTCTTCTATTCTGATTCCCTAGGCGGCGTACTTCCTGGCCGACATTTGCAGCGTCATTGTATCGAACCTGTTCCCGGAACCTCTCTCTTTCCTACGAGGAACTCGACAGCGAACCTATGACCTTCTGCACTCTTTCCACATCCAACCTTGTACTCTGCTTGTACCGCGGTGTCCTGGGCATCTGCTCTTCTGTTTCCTTCTGTTATCATCCCTCCGGCTGTTGCATCCGGTTTTCACCGGTGTCGTATTCACCTTCCGAATGTTTCAAATCGGACATTTTTGAAGATCCAGCCTCAGCGAAACATCGCCTTATGATCTGTACTCGACTGCTTTGGTGTTTGTCTGCCTGTTCTTGTTATGGAGCTTTCTACCTATCGTGTCCGGCGGATTGTACCTCCTCTTCTGCCTTGAGCCTCCAGTTTCGTCCTTTATATATCTCTATATAAACATCAGCTTGCGTCCCACCGGTGCTTTTCCGGCTGCCTCCCAATCGGCCTGTACGGGGCTCCTTGTCGGGCTGTCACTGATGACCAGAGTGAGGAGATTTCCAGGCTTTTGTTGCATCTCCTCTTCTTTTTTCTAACATGATCTTAACATTGGCCCCTGCCTTTGTCAATCATCTTTTTCGTTATCCTTTTATTATCTGTATTTTTAGAATTTGTACTTCAATACTGAGATTTTAGGCACGTCCTTCAGGGCGTCTCGCTCTCCACAAAGGAGAGGGATCCATAGGTCTTCTGTGCGATGATGCTCCCGTCCCTTGCCGAGCGGATGACCAGTTTGGCGTTCCAGTCTTCCCCGGCGTCCTCCCGGGTCACCGTCAGGTTCTCCCCCAGCTGGTCGATGAGCTTTTGCTCAACCGTGCCCGGCTCGTAGCCGGAGAGCGTCAGCTCCCCGGTAAAATTCTCGTTGTTCAGCAGCATCAGGTTGATCGCAAAGCCCGCGTACTGGGTGATGTTGTCCGTCAGGAAGGCCCGGTAGGCCTCGTAGTCCGTGTCCCAGGAGGTATAGGCGGGATCATCCCGGTGGTCTTGCAGGTCCGTGTGCTCTGTCAGCCACTCCCCCAGATATGCCGTCACCTTCCGTGCCCCGGAGGGATTTAAGTGGGCGTCCGCGTCATAGAGATCCGTGTCAAAGTCGACCAGGGAGGCATACTGGAGGTTCAGATAGGGGACATCGAGCTTTTTTGCGAGGTCTGCGATCCCGTTGGCTGCCTCCTGTTCCTCCTCGGTGGCGGGATAGGGCACGTTGATGAGAACCGGCGTGATGTCCTCCTGCCGGCAGTACTCCACAAGCTTTTGAATGTAGCTCATCCCGGGGGTGGAGAGCTGCGTCTTCTGACTTTCCGGGATCAGGGTGTCCCGCCCCTCACCCGGGGCGGACACCGCGATTCGCGACTCCGCTCCCTTTTCGGTGGTTGTCTCGATCCCGGTAAAGGCCTGGACGATGCTCTTTCCCGAGAGCTCCGTCCAGCGGCTGTGATAGAGCACAAAGGGGAACAGGAGCTCATTCTGTGTGTCTTTGTCATCCGGGTACAGGTCCTGCACCGCCTGGATCTTCGTCTTTGTCAGGGGGAAGGCATCCAACGAGTCATGGGCCCACTCGGAACTCGGGGCCAGGTATTCACTCTCCGCCAGGCTCACATCCAGTACCGCCACCTTCGGCTTGTGGACCTCGACGGCATTCCGGAGAATCCAGTAGGAGGTGGCAATCGTGATGCCGTGGCCGCCCAGGTTGTAGGAGGTGATTCCGTAGTCCTCCCAGAGCTGCATCGGGAAGATCCCGTTGATCACATGGCTGGTCCCGAGAAACAGGACGTCCACGTCGGTATCCTCCTGCAGAAAGGGATCCGTCTTGTAGTCGCTGTCCGTGCGCATGGTCACCCGGGCGGCGATCAGGATGCCGGCGATGGCGAGCGCCGCGGTGAACAGGACCGAGAGGATCCGGATTCCGATTTTTCTTCTCATCTTCCGTCCCCTCCTAGAACTGAAAGTAGATAAAGCCCGAGGCGCTGTAGGTTCCGCCCCAGACACCGACAACGGCAAGCAGCACCACCGTTCCGGCGATCACAAGCTCCCGGAACAGGCGGTTCTGGGCAAGGAGCCACGACGAGATGCGTTTTCCCCGAAGCTTGCAGAGGTCCGACGCAAGCAGAATCAAAAGGCCCAAAAACAGCACCGCCAGATTCGGCAGATCCAGCCCGTAGGACGTCAGAGAGGCGCCGGCAATCTCACCGGGGCCGAAGCAGGCAAAGATTCTTTGAATCATCAGAATGCCCGCGGACAGGGAGTCCGCACGGAAAAAGATCCAGGTGAAATTGATGAAGGCGCAGCTGACCAGGATTCGAAGAACCCGGAAGGAGGCGGCCTTCGTATTGATGGCAAGGGCGTTTGTCAGACGCCGGAAGGCCGGAGTCAGGATTTTTTCCAGGACGAGGAACAGGCCGTTCAGTCCGCCCCAGAACACAAAGGACCAGCTGGCCCCGTGCCAGAGACCGCTGACAAGGAACACGAGGAGAAGATTTGCATAGGTTCTCGCCCTGCTGCAGCGGCTGCCGCCCAGGGGGAAGTACAGGTAATCCCGAAACCAGCTGGAGAGGGAGATGTGCCAGTCCCGCCAGAATGCCTGAACGGAACCGGAAAGATACGGTGCGCGGAAGTTCTCAGCCAGTTCAATGCCCAGCATCTTTGCGCAGCCTGCTGCCATCATGGTGTAGCCGTAGAAGTCGCAGTAGAGCTGCAGGCCAAAGAGGATCACCGCCAGAACGATCACCGAGCCCGCATACCCATTGGCCGCAAAACCGCCATAGACCGTGTCCACAAAGGTGCTGGCCCGGTCCGCGATTACAAGCTTCAGGAAGGCGCCCCAGAGAAAGTACAGAAGGCCCTGCTCCGCCTCAGCAAAGGCTGGCACCCTGGGATGCCTGAGCTGCGGCAGAAGCGCCTTTGCCCTTCCGATGGGGCCCGCGAGGAGCTGCGGGAAAAAGCTCACAAAGAGGGCGTAGTCCAGGAGGCTGTGCTCTGCCGGTACCGTGCCCCGGTACACGTCGATCAGATACCCCACCGCCTGAAGTGTGAAGAAGGAGATGCCAACGGGCAGGGCGATGCCCGGCTCCTTCAGCAGATGGTCCGGTGAAAACAAAGAGAGGATCTGATTCAGGATCTGCACCGCAAAGTCCGTGTACTTGAAGACCGCGAGCATGCCGAGCGCCAGGACAAGGCCAAGTACGAGCGCCCTGCGGCGCGTCCTTTTCTCTGTCGTCTGCTTTGCCAGAGCCAGGCCCGCAAGATAGGTCACCAGGGTGCAGTATGCCAGCAGGATCCCGTACCACGGGGCCCGGTACATGTAGTAAAAATAACTGACTGCCAGAAGCCAGGGCTTTTTGGCCCGCATCGGCAGCACGTAGTACAGAAGGGCTGCGACGGGGAAAAAGAGGAAAAAGGCTGTGGAGGTAAAGACCATAGACGGCCCCCTTCAGCGGCGCGCGGCGGCTTTTGACGGCTTGCGCTCTCCCACTGCCGAGAGAACCAGGGAGCAGAGCGCATAGACCAGTGCCGCATAGATGTTGGCGACGAAATAGTGCTTGCTGTGCTCCACCACAATAAACGACCAGATCACCGGCAGCGCGGCGATCAGAAGATAGAGGGCCACATGCCGGGGCGGCAGATGCTTTCTCGTGGCAAAGAGCACGGCAAAGAAGACAAGAACCAAAAACACATAAGGTCCCTTCACGTTGCCCGGGGCAAATAGTCCCTGGAAGCAGTAGAGCACCCGGGAGAGCCGGGCGCCAATTCCCTGGCCGGGTCCCAGGTAGTAGACAAACATCCCCTGTCCGTCTCCCGTGCTCCCCACGATGAGCTCCGAGAGAAAGCCCTTGATCAGCATGGAGCCCACGTATCCGAAAAGCCAGAAGAGGCCGCCGGACAGCGCCGTGCCAAAGAGCTGCCGGTCGCTCTGCGGCCGGACGCGCGCCTCATTCAGCGAGATCTCCAGGATCATCGGCATTGTGACCGTCAGAAGCGGCGCCACGAGCGGCCCCAGGGCAAAGGAGAGAGAGCCCACCGCAAGGTAAAACAGGCCGCGGTACTTCTGAAACCAGTCTTTCTGATACCCAGTGGCCACCACCGCCGTCGCAAGAAGCAGGATCAAAACGTCCGATCCGGTGCTGATGGAAGCAGTCTGCAGCAGGAGACTTCGCATCAAAAAGGCGAGGCCAAAGGGCACCAGCCCCCGCCAGCCAAGGCGTGTGGTGATCCGGTAGGCGACATAGAAAAAGAGCGTTGCCACGATCATCCAGAACAGAAAGCGCATCTCCCCGGCATTCAAAAATACGAACAGGATCCGCAAAACGCCCACGCACAGCATCCAGTACCGGCTGTAGGTCTGGTTAACTGTGGTCGGGTCCTGCGAATAGTACAGAGCGGTCACAATGTTCTTCCACTGGTAGTCGTCTTCCTGGCTGTCCACATTGGGATTGGTCTGATAGGGGAGCGCGACAGCGCTCCAGAGGGGATGCCCGTTGGTCTCCGAGAGGGCACAGTTCACCCAGATCAGATCCGAGTGCACATCCGGCCAATAGGCCTTCATGTTGTCAAAGACCGGGGAGGTGGATTCATTCTGCCAGGTCCCCAGGGACTCCTCGATGTGCATTTTGACCCTGCCCTCCCGCGGGATGCAGTAGGCAAGCGTCATAAAGAGCAGGTACAGCGCATTGAGAAGCAGAAGGAGCAGGATGCCCTTTCCGACAAGGAATGCCCGTCTTTTGACCATGTTGTTGTTCATCATCATCCTCCCGGCGTAGTTTGCCCCACCATCATACAACCGAAGCCCAATAATGGAAAACCTCAATTGCGGGCACCAAAAAGGAGCAGGAAAGCGTTTTTTGCTCTCCTGCTCCCCTACCTTCCGTTCAGATCACATGACCAGCGGATACTTTGCGGTCAGCTCGGAGATGATGGCCTTCGCCGGTTCAATGCCCTCCTCCCGGTTCTTGATGACCAGGGAGATGGCCTCTGCGATCCGGTCCATATCCTCCGTGTTCAGACCTCTCGTGGTGACCGCCGGAGTTCCCAGACGGATGCCGGAGGTGACGAAGGGGCTTCTCTTCTCATTCGGGATCGTGTTCTTGTTGGCGGTGATGTGCGCTTCATCCAGCCACTTCTCCACTTCCTTGCCGGTCAGATCGTAGTTCGTCAGGTCGATCAGCATCAGATGGTTATCCGTGCCGCCGGAGACGATCTGGATGTCCCGCTTCATCAGTCCCTCGGCGAGGGCCTTGGCGTTGTCCAGGATGTTCTGGGCATAGACCCTGAAGGAGGGATCCAGGGCCTCCTTGAAACAGACCGCCTTGGCGGCGATCACATGCTCCAGAGGACCGCCCTGAATGCCGGGGAAGACTGCCTTGTTGAGCTTATACTTGTCCGCTGCCTCCTTGGTGGCGAGGATCAGGCCGCCTCTGGGTCCGCGCAGCGTCTTGTGGGTCGTGGTGGTCACGATGTCGCAGTATGGGAACGGACTCATGTGCAGACCTGCTGCCACCAGGCCCGCGATGTGGGCGATATCCGCCATCAGGACGGCACCGCAGGCATCAGCTGCTTCCCGGAATTTGGAAAAGTCGATCTTTCTCGCATAGGCGGAGGCGCCGGCGATGATGAGCTTGGGCTTGGTCTCCACGGCCAGGCGCTTCAATTCGTCATAGTCGATGAAGCCATTCTCATCCACGCCGTAGGGAACCACGTTGTAGTAGGTGCCGGAGATGTTGGCCGGTGAACCGTGAGTCAGGTGACCGCCCTGGTTTAAGTTCATGCCCATCAGGGTGTCGCCGGGCTTTAAGACTGCAAACTCCACCGCAAGGTTTGCCTGGGCGCCGGAGTGGGGCTGTACGTTGGCGTACTCGCAGTGGAACAGCTCCTTAGCGCGCTCGATGGCGATCGACTCCACCACATCCACGTACTGGCAGCCGCCGTAGTAGCGGTGTCCCGGATATCCTTCTGCGTACTTGTTGGTCAGAGGGCTTCCCATGGCCGCCATCACTGCCTTACTGACCCAGTTCTCCGAGGCAATCAGCTCGATGTGGTCATTCTGCCGCTGCATCTCCTGCTCAATCGCCTGGGCAATCTCGGGGTCTTCCCTTCTCACTTCCTCCAGTGAATACATACGCCATCCTCCTTACGGTGTGCAATGCACCTTTACAGTAACTCGCTAAAGTGTCATTGGGCTCAGTATACCATACCAGCAAAGTCGGTCAACTTTCATTTGAAAGGGTTTTTCACCCCGATTCCCGCAGCTGCCGCCGCGAACCGCCCCGGAATCAGCGGAATGTAAGACATTTTTACGAACTTTTGCACGCAATTTTAACTTTGTTTTCATAGGTTGCCGATTGCGGGAAAATTGGAAAAGTCGTAGGATGGGGCAATGTAAGAGGAGATTTTATGACTTACCGGCAGCCGCCGGGAAAGGGAAGGGTTCATGTTGCAGAGCAATACCAAAAACAAGAGGACGATTGGAAAGGCCGAGGTCAAGCAGTTCGCTCTGACCAATCTGCGGGAAGCCGGACCGATGCTGATCTTCATCACCGTCTACTTCATCAGTTTTTACATTCTGGAGCACATGACCCGGCTTCACTACTACGTGATTGAGTCCCCGCTGGATCGGGTGATCCCCTTCTGTGAGGCCTTCATCCTCCCCTATCTCTCCTGGTTCCCGTACATGGTGGTGGGAGCAGGACTTCTCCTGTTCTTCGACAAGCCGGAGTACCGCAGGCTCTCCTTCATGCTCTACCTGGGAATGGGCGCTTTCATTGTGATCTCCGCCCTCTTCCCCAACATCCTCTACCTTCGTCCGGAGGTCATGCCCCGGGACAACATCTTCACCCGCATGGTGGCACAGCTCTACCGCACCGACACCCCGACCAACGTGACGCCCAGCATCCACGTGTTCAACACGCTGACGGTCGTGAACGGCATCGCCCACAGCCAGTGCAAGTACGCGAGGAAGAAATGGGTGCGCGCCATCTTCTATCTGGACGGCATCCTGATCATCCTCTCCACGATGTTCATCAAGCAGCACTCGGTGTACGACGTGGCAGCGGCCTTCCTGATGTTCTCCCTGTTTTACATCCCGATCTACCGGCCGGATCTGCTCCCGGGACGGGACAGCTCCAAGAAGCTCCTGCGCACCGAGGAGTAAGGCGCAGAGCCGCTGCCTGGTATGATCGAGACAGCATCCTGAAAGATACAAAAAAGCCTGCCAGCGGCAGGCTTTTTTCATGCTCTGAAGTTTTTGCAGAATCGCATGGTTCCGGTTCAGTTGAACTTGAAGAAGTGCCTTGCGATCTTGTAGGCCCGTGCGGTCAGGGCACGTCCTCCCTTGCCGGGAAGTCTGGTGGCAAGACCGAAGATTCCGTTCTTGAGCTTGGCATAGAGGAAGTAGTCCTTCTCCCGGATGTACTTCCAGAGATCCGCCTTCTTCTGCAGATCCTCCTCCGTGCCCGAGAGGATGGCGAGGACCGAGGAGATCGTGGTGATGATCTCCAGGTAGTTGTACATGTACTCCCGCAGCTTTGCGTGGGCATTGATCCGCTGGGCGTTCTCCCGGTCGGTGAAGTAGTCCACCATCAGCTTGTTGACCCGGATCTGCTGATCAATCCGGGAGATCATGACCTGCTGGTTGACCGACTGGTCGGAGCGGCCGATGAAATAGTAATAGAGGTTGATGTCCATGTAGTACATGTGCTTGACATAGGGAAGCGGGTCAAACACGTAGATGTTGTCGACATAGAAGCAGTGTTCCGGCAGCTTCAGGCCGCACTCGATCAGGAGCTTGGTCCGGAAGATCACGCTGTGCATCAGGATGTAGTGGCCCTTGAAGATGTGTCCCACATCGTCCCAGGTAAACATCTGGTCCACCGGAAGAGCGCTGCGGTACTGCATGACCTTGTGCTTCTTCTCTCCCACCTTGTCGTACACGTAGTTGCAGATCAGCATGTCCAGCGGCGTGTCGGCGCCGGAGAACTCCTTGAGCTTCTCCAGCACCTTCATGTAGGAGCTCTCCTTCAGGTGGTCATCCGAGTCCACCACCTTGAAGAACATACCGGTCGCATTGGCAAGGCCGGTGTTCACGGCGGAGCCGTGGCCCCCGTTCTCCTTGTGGATCACGCGGACGATGTTCGGATTCAGCACCTGATAGCGGTCTGCGATCTCCGCGGTCCGATCCTTGGATCCGTCATCCACGATCAGAATCTCCACCTCTTCTCCCCCCTTTAAGAGGGAGTCGATGCAGCTCTCCATGTAGGCTTCCGAATTGTAACAGGGTACACAAATGCTGAGCAGTTTCATTTCGCCTGTTTTCCTCTTCCTTTCCTATTCACGTCCCGCTTACCGGAGCCGGGCGTTCTCCAGCTCATACCGTGCAATGGTATTCAGGCACTCCCGCAGATCGTCAAAGCGCTCCTCGGGGCTCCCCTCGTCGATGGAGATGCCCAGGGACATCGCCAGTGTGTCGATCTGGTCGTTCCGGATGTGATCCCGCATGGACAGGAGGACATCCATCTTCTCCTCCATGCTGGTGGCATCGAGAAACCGTGCCACGTCGGGATCCAGCTCGGCCTCTTCCTCCCCGGCGGTTTCCTCCGGAGCGGCATCCTCCGGGGCAGGTTCTGCGGCGTCCGCCGCTTCCTCCTCCGGGACCGCGCCGCCCTCGCGGGCGGCTTCCCCGTCTTCTTCCTCCGGGGTGCTCTGCGCCTCCCCGGCGTCCTCCAGGGCAGCGGCCTGCATGGCCCGGATCACCCCCGGTTCCTCGAGCCGCTGATAGATCAGGAGCGGCTCTCCCGTTTCATCACTTACCGCACGGCACAGCAGCTGGCAGGTTTTCCCTTCGCTGTCCGCAAATGTATCCAATGGTTTCATCTGGTTGTATCCTTCTCTGACTTACCCCGTGGCGAGCCACGGGGGTTCGCACGCGAGGGATTCTGATTGGGGAAGATGTTGGTCTTCCACACGGAGGTATTTCGTGTCGTACTCACAGACAAGCCGCTTTGGGACAGGTATTTACTCCGGAGCCAGCCATCTAAACCTCTGACCGGTCAGCTCAGAGCTGACGGTACTTTACTGGGTTCAATTCGTTCTCTGTTTCAAGAACCGGGCGCTAAGTCAAACGCCCTGCTATGGTAAAAGCAGAGAGATTACACTGCTTTATCCAACTTAATGCCGGAATTACAAATTGTTAAGTGATTCTGGATGATGGTGTTGATACATTGCTGGTGCATCTGCCAAAAGTGATCAAATGCTTGCAGACAGCGGTTTCGGTTAATGGCTTGGAATTCGTCGTCTGCACACGATAACAGGAAAGCTGACATAATATCCCGCTGGACTTGCCGTCCATCCGGAAGAGAATGCCATCGTTCGTCGAGCTTCTTTTTGATGTATGCGTCAAGCATAAAATCGTACTGACTCGCTCGATAAGTCATACGTGGTACTTCATGGTAGCCAGTTCCAAATTTCTTACGAAGCTCTGCCTGAAAACCAGCAGGACTTCGTCTTAATACGGAAGCGCCAAACCGTTTCTTTTTCTTGAACTTGTGGACCGTTTTCGTTGTTCCGTCTTTTTGCGGGATCTGCGATGCTTTGTCAGATCGCTGTGCCTTTTTCTTCGACCTGTGTGCAAGTGCTACTGTATTCGAAGGCTCCGTGATCAGGACATTGCCTAGCGAAAGCAGATGATGGGCAGCTTCCTGGTTGGCATACAGTCTGGTTGCGGCTTCCTTTCTGCAGAGTTCCCGATATTTATACAGTCTCTTGCGATTGGATCGCGACACTTTCCACTTGCCATGTGTGCCTTTCTTATAAGTACCGTCTTTATTGAACCGTTCCGGATTCATAGCTCTGCGGCTGGCATCCATCTTACGCAGCAGGAACTTTTTCCGCTTATCGTTTTTCTGATATGCACCCTGATTGCGTTCTCCCAGATTGAAGAGTTCTACAGAGTTTTGAGACACAACAGCAGCTGACTGCGTTCCGATATCGCAGCCAACCCGTCCGTTTCCACGGACGACTCTCGGTCTGCCATACTTATCCTTCTTTGGCATAGGGGGAGCGGCAATGGTGATCAGCACAAAACAGCGGAGTTTTCCACGGATTTTCTTGCACCGAATAGAGCAATAGCAGGGGCGGAAAACAGGAACAACATTATTGGTTTCGCTGTATGTACGCACTGCCGTATCTTCCACCTCTGGGTGTTCCATATAATCCAGCAGTGCGTTGTATTCGTCGATCAGATATTGATCATCTTTCGGAACCAGCAATGGCATCGGGTCAAGTCCATCCATATGAACCACAAGACGCTCCGTTTCCTTATCGACTTTGAGAACGATAATACGATTGATTTCTTTCGCCCGCATTACAGGCAGATCGCCTCGCTTATAGAAGTGGATATTCTTCCCATTGGAGTACAGGACTTTTTGAATGCCCTGCCAGATATTATCCGCACTGGTAGCAGCAAGAACAGAAGGAATCTTGTGGCCTTTTGCCGCTTCCTGCATTAATTTTTGAACCTCAGATTTTGAGACCTGAAATTTACGCTGCATTGCAGCCATCTGATTGGCAGTATGTTTTCTTGCCTCATCCAGCTGCTGATACGCATCGGATTTGGGATTCAGCTTGGCAAGATGCTGCTTCTTCCACAGATAGTCTTTCTGAAGAGCACGATATTTCCGCGTACGCTTGAGCTGATCAATCCGTTTGCGCATGATGGCTATCGTTTCATTATCAGCTCTGCGCAGGGTATCGTTTTTGGAGAAAGTATGCCGTTTGTTGTCTTCATCTATGTCTGCCTCAAATGCGATAACATGGCGAGGGCATAAAAACCGATAAGCAGTACGATTCTCATTTTCCAGTCTGAAACGCTTGAATCCCATATGCCGTCCTCCTGATAGAAAGGAGTTGTCTTGCTTGTTGCATTACAAATGTGTCGGATTATTTTGAAGTTAAGAGAATCTTAAGATCCGAATCGGAGAGGTTGTTTACTACAGCCAGTATGCATTCGATGTTACCCATAGTCGTGTCCTCCTGACACGACTATTATAGGTCAAGTCCTAAAAGGGCGTCGTACATTCAAATGTACAAATCCGGAAAAACTTTTGGGATCGCTACTTATCAACCCGTTTCTTTACTAACGCCTCTTCAAAATTTCTTCATTTTGCGGGCGGCTTACCGGGGCAAGCCCCGGGGCTTGAACCCGCCGCCCGCATTTTATGTCACCGCACTCAGGCGGTATTCTGGGAATTTGCGGCGATCAGGCGCTCCACCGCGATCTGCGGGTCCGCCTTGCCGCTTCGAAAGTCCATGCCTGCCTGGATGCAGGCATCCAGTGCCTGCACCAGGCTCTCTTCCTGATAGTAGCGGAGCATGGGACAGATCCTGTGGGAGAAGACCCAGGGATTCGCCCCCATCAGCTGCGCCGCCTCCCGCTCCGGGTGGGACCGCAAAAGCTCCTGCGCCTGCAGGAGCTGCCCGTACTGCCTTGTCATCAGGGACAGGATGACAGGCGGCGGGGTCTGGAGTTTCAAAAGATCCATGTAGATCTTCATCGCCCGGTCCGGGTTCTTCTCCCCGATCGCCGAGATCATGTCGAAGATCTGATCCCGCACCAGCGGGGAGGAGATCGTCAGGATGTCCTCTTTTGTGATCTCCTCCCGCTCTCCGGCATAGCTCACCAGCTTCCGGACCTCATTCTCCACGGTCAGCATGTCCGTTCCCACGTAGGAAAGGAAAAAGGCCAGGGTCTGCGGGGCAATCCGGTGTCCCTCCCGGCGGAAGCGCCCTGCGGTCCAGGCCGCCATGTCGCGGTCGCTGGGGGTCTCACAGTTCAGAATAAAGCCGTACTTTTTGATCTGCTTGTAGAGCTTTGTGGTCCCCTTGGGCTTCTCCTCCACAAAGATCAGCACCGTGGTCTCGGGAATGTCCTTGATGTACTCGGCCAGGTGCTCCGCCTCGGACCCGCCCCGGTTTCCCCAGAGGAAGGTGTTTTCCAGGACAATCACCCGCCGCTCGGCAAAGAAGGGCATGGTCTCCGCAAGGCCGATCACATCGTGGGCAGTGAAGCCGTCCCCGGTGTAGTAGGCGGCATTCATCTTGTCACCGCCGGCAAGCACCGCCTCCCGGAGCTTGTCCCGGTTCTGGGTGCGAAGGTAGGCCTGCTCCCCACAGAGCAGGTACACCCGCTGGAAGGCCTGCTCTTTGATCTGTCTGTTCAGTTCCTCCTGCGCTTCGCGCAGGCCGGACTCCTGTTTCTTCGCCATATCCTTCCTTCCGCTATCTTTCACAGCTTGCACCATTGTATCATGAACCACAGAAAGAGCACATGCGCAATCTGTAAAATTCAGCACAGAGTGTGTGAAATTTCGGAAAGAAGGGGCTGCCCTGCCACAACATGCGGCCGGGTGCATGCGGAAAAGGATGCCGGATCTGCCCGGTTTTGCGCAAAAAACGACGCTTTACTTTTCCGATTCCGGGGCATACAATGCCCTTGTTGCGGGAGAGATTCCGCAACACTGCATCACACAAAGCGTTGACGAGAAGAGTAGGTCGATCCGCTGCAACAGAGACGGGTACAGTTTGCTGAGAGTGCCCCTGCGAAAGATCCTCTGAAGACCATCTCCGAGCGGCCCCAATCCGGCCCGGTGATTCCGTTATCATCCAATCAAGTGGTCCTGTGCACTGCACAGGATAAGCAGGGTGGAACCGCGTAACAGAACTTACGCCCCTGCCGGAGGAGCTTCCTCCGGCAGGGATTTTTTGTTACCCCATACATGTGCAGTCGGTACCGGCGCCGCCCCTGCGGACCCGGCACCAAAATCAATCTGGACACCGCCGGTCGCGGCAGTCCCCGGGTAGGACCCGGAAGGAGAAGAACCTATGGAACACGAAGAATACCTGAAGCTGTACCGCCACTCTCTGGCACACATCCTGGCAAAGGCTGTCATTGAGCTCTACGGGAAGGATGTGCAGTACGCAATCGGACCGCAGATCGAGGACGGCGCCTACTACGATTTCGTCCTGCCGGAAGGCAAGACGATCTCCGAGTCGGACTTCAAGGCCATTGAGGACCGCATGCACGAGATCATCAAGCGCAAAGAGCCCTGGACCAGAAAGGAAGTCACAAGGGAAGAGGCCCTCTCGATCTTCAAGGATCAGAAGTTCAAGACCGAGCTCATTCAGGACCTGCCGGCAGATGAGAAGATCACGGTGTACTACACCGGAGATGACTACGTCGATCTGTGCAGAGGACCTCACGTCGAGAACTCCCAGGAGCTCCTGGGCGCTGCCTTTAAGATCCACAGCGTCTCCATGGCTTACTGGCGCGGCGATGAGAAGCGGGACCACATGACCCGTGTCTATATGTACGCTTTTCCCTCCAAGGATGAGCTCAAGCAGCACATCAAGATGATCGAGGAGGCAAAGGAGCGCGATCACAAGAAGATCGGCGCCCAGCTCGAGCTGTTCATGTTCAACGAGACCGCTCCGGGCATGCCCTACTGGCTTCCCAGAGGATGGAAGATGTACAAGGCACTGCTCGCCTACTCCCGTGAGGTTCAGGAGCGCCACGGCTACACGGAGATCGCAGCGCCGCTCATCAACAACAAGAAGCTCTGGCTGGTCTCCGGCCACTGGGCACACTACCTCAACAACATGTTCATCGTCCCCGGCTTTGATGGCTACACCAAGGCCGATGTGAACATCGCAGATGTGGTGGAAAACCCCAAGGATGAGACCGAGGAGCCCAAGACCGTCAAGATTCAGGCTGGCTCCCTGATCTACAACCGCGAGAACATCGACACCATGGCGGCTAAGCCCATGAACTGCCCCAACGCCATGCTGACCTACAAGAGAAAGAACCGCTCTTACAAGGAGCTCCCGATCCGCTACAGCGAGTACGACGTGCTGCACCGCAAGGAGAAGTCCGGTCAGATGAACGGCCTGTTCCGTGTGCAGGAGTTCCGTCAGGACGATGACCACACCTTCGTCATGGAGTCCCAGATCAAGAGCGAGATCGCAGACATCATCTCCATCGCAGACGAGGTCTACAAGACCTTCGGCGTGACCTACCGCGCTGAGCTCTCCACCCGTCCCGATGACTACATGGGCGATATCAATGTCTGGAACCAGGCAGAGAAAGATCTGAAGGAGATCCTCGACGAGAAGTACGGCGAGGGCGGCTATGAGATCAATGAGGGCGACGGCGCCTTCTACGGCCCCAAGATCGACCTGCAGATCAAGGATGCCATCGGCAGAGAGTGGCAGTGCGGCACGATCCAGCTCGACTTCCAGCTGCCTCACAACTTCGGCCTGACCTATACCGCTGAGGACGGCACCCAGCAGATGCCCGTCGTCATCCACCGCGCCATCTACGGCTCCCTGGAGCGGTTCATCGGCATCATCACCGAGAACTTCAAGGGCAACTTCCCGTTCTGGCTCTCTCCTTACCAGGTCGGCATTGTCCCGATCCGCACGGAGCACAACGCCTATGCCAAGAAGGTCGAGGATCTTCTGCGTGACAACGGCATCCGCGTGGAGGCTGACTACAGCGACAACAACATGAAGACCAAGATCAAGACCTTCCGTGGCTACAAGGATCCCTATGTTCTGGTCCTTGGCGACAAGGAAGCGGCGGAGAACACCGTCTCCATCAACATCCGCGGCAACAAGCAGCTCAACGGCGTGCCGCTGGATCAGTTCCTGGAGCTGTGTAAGAAGATGAACCGGGAGCACAGCCTGGAGCTGGTGGATCACCTCGACTGAGGCCGGATCAACTCCCATCACAACAGAAATCTCTCAGCACTGCTGCGGCTGCTGCCCATCTGGGCGGCAGCCGTTTTTTGCTGCACAAAACTGAGCCCTCGTAATTGTCATAGACTTACAAAAAAGCGGCGCGGAAAGAAGGGCTGGTGGCAGCATGGCGCTTCCTGGAGTATTCTTCTTTCCGAGGGCTGTCTTTCTGCGCGCTCCCTCTTCTGCACATCATTTCCCATCCCACCTCTCCCATCTCAGGAGGCTTTTCCATGCGCCGTCCCCTCGCCTTTGCCTGCGCACTCTTTGCCGCAGCGATCTGTCTTTGTCTCTCCCTCTGGGTCCCGGAGGGAAACCGCTACCAGACTCTCCGGGGGCAGACAGTCATCCTCTCGGGCACCGTCTCCTCCAAGGAATACAAGTGTCAGGAGGATGGAAGCCGCAGGCTCCTTGTCACGATCCGCTCGGTGCGCTTTGTGTCCGGCAATGACGCTGCCCAGGATCCTCGCTTCTCGGTTCTTCTTCGCATCACGGCACCGGAGACCGGCCGCGCCCGGGAGGACATTCAGGCCCCCATCGGAAGCCGGATCACCGCATCGGGAACGCTTCGCTGCTACAGTCCTGCCACCAATGAGGGCTGCTTTGATGCGCTCTCCTACTACCGCTCCCTGGGACTTGGCGACTTCTCCCTCTCCGGGGCAAGCCTTCTTTCCTCTGACGGAAACCGGGATGTCCTGCGGGATCTTCTGTACCGCCTGCGCCTGCGCCTCTCCGAGGTGCTGGATGCCTGCCTGTCCGCAGACAGCGCTGCGGTGATGAAGGCCATGCTCCTGGGGGAGAAGGGCTACCTCTCCCAGTCCACAAAGGACCTCTACCAGGGCGGCGGGATCATCCACGTGCTGGCCATCTCAGGGCTCCACATCTCCTTTGTCGGCATGAGCCTGTACCGGCTGCTGCGAAAGAGGCTGGGTGCCGGCCGCACCCTCTCCTGTCTTGCCTCCTGTCTGGTGATCGTCCTCTACTGCCTGATGACCGGCTTTTCCGTCTCCGCCTTTCGGGCGGTCTTTATGTTCTGCCTGCACATGGCGGCGCTCCTTCTGCACCGCACCTATGATATGGTGACTGCCGTCACCCTGACAGGCGCACTCCTCCTCGTCTCGGAGCCCTATCTCTTCTGCCAGTCCGGCTTCCAGTTTTCCTTTGCGGCCGTCCTCTCCCTCTGCATCCTGCTTCCCGCTTTCACTCCGGAGCGGGGAAAGCCGGATCTTTTTGAGCGTGCCGGGCAGGCACTATCCGTGAGCGCCGGCACCTTTCCGGTCTACCTGGTCACCTACGGCTACTGGCCCTGGGTGAGCCTGATTCTGAATCCCATCATCCTGCCCCTGATGTCAGTGCTGTTGCCGGCGGGCTTTCTGGTGCTCCTCATCGGAAGCTTTTCTCTGTCCGCAGGGAGAGCTGCCGGTCTTTTGCCGGAAGCTCTTCTTCTGTTCTGCGAAAAGCTCTGCACCCTGGCACAGTCGATTCCGGGGCATCTGCGCATTCCCGGAGCCCCCGCTCTCTTCCTTGTAATTCTGTTCTATGCACTCCTGGGCGTGCTGGTCCTTCTGCATGACCGGATTCCCTCCGCAGGGAAACTGCTCTGGCTTCTTGGCTGCGTGGGGCTGCTTCTGATCCGGAATCCCGCCGGCTGCACCGTCAAGGCCGCCGATGTGGGACAGGGGGACGGAATCCTCATCGAGGCAGATGGCCGGGTGATCGTGATCGACGGCGGCAGCACCTCCCAGACGGATCTCGCAAGGTACCGGCTGGATCCGCTCCTCTGCCACGACGGTGCCGGCACCATCGACGCCTGGATACTCACCCACGACGACACAGATCACTGCTCGGGTCTCGTGGAGATTCTGGAGGACAATGGGCGAAGCGGCATCCGAATCAAGCAGATCCTCTTGCCGGACATCGCAGAAGAGACGAAGTCCGACAACTACCGGACGATTGAAAAAGATGCGGCAGCCGCCGGGGTCCCCATCTCCTACCTTCGTGCAGGCATGACACTCAGCAGCGGAGCGCTCTCCCTGTACTGCCTTCACCCGGAGGCCGGCTATACCTGCGAGGATCCCAACGAGTACAGCACGACCCTCCTACTGCACTACGGGAACTTCAGCGCCCTCCTCACCGGGGACCTGGAGGGCGATGGGGAGACCGACATGCTCAAGTACCTCTTCTCTCACCAGGCAGAGGTCATCTCCCACGGCGGGCGGTTTGACGCCTCCGGTCGGCTCCATGTCACCCTCCTCAAGGTTGCCCACCATGGCAGCAGCGGCGCCACCAGCGAGGCCTTTCTGCAGAAAGTCACCGCAGACCTTGGCGTCATTTCCTGCGGTGTGGACAACGAGTACGGTCACCCTCACAAGGCCACCCTGGAGCGGCTGCAGGCCGCAGGAATTCCTTGGTATGACACCCGCTACAGCGGAGAGGTGATTTTTCACACAGACGGAAAAAAGCTCTCCGCCCGAAAAATCGGAGGAGAGCTCTATGAAACAGGGTCATAATTTACGTATAGCTTCTCATCAGGTCAAATTTCGTCTTACACTTCAATGAGCTGAAACTTTCAGATATGTGCCACAGCATTGACACTGCAGCATGTGCTGAGCTCTGTAAGGGATGGGCCGAACAATCTGTGGAAAAACCATGTATCTTTTCAATCTCAGAGATTCTCTTCTTTGCACCGCCTCCTCCGGAATTATATGTCCGAATTGTCCCGGCCACAACGGGTATTGTGCATCCGACCACTGATAGCGTACCTTGTACTTTGCTGATTGCAAATGTGGTATCTTTTCTTCTTTCTGCAGATGTCTGCTCACAACATAGGACAGCACTGTCTGTTCTTTGAAAAACCGCAAAAGGTATTGATGTCAATCTGCTCTTGGTTCGGAATCTCTCTGCTCCGTATTGAGCAATTCTATCAATATAAAAATAGGAACCATGTTTCACGCAATCTGCTTCATGGAATCTTTATCCCTCTTCTCCTCGGTTATGCTATTTTGGAGATTTCAGTAACTCCGTGACTTACTCTGTCCGAAGGTTACGCAAAAATGTCTTCGATACTCCAAGTGGATATTCTGGACTCTGCACGAAATTTTCAGAGATATCTTTCTTTCCGGATATTACACAGCTGACATATGCAGGAGTAACCCCAATCCTTCTAGCAAACTCTCCCGAGAGATGCCGTTCTTCAAACAGATTGCAAATTGTCGTTCTTGGATGCATGATTAATCATAGGATATATCAGTTTTTATTGTGGCGATTATCATCAACTTCTAATCATTGATGTTCAGGACCAATTCCCTGATAACGTTACCAGTCAGTTAAAAGTATCATAATGAAAGCCACCATCTTAAGATTGTAAATTTAATCGTTTTTTCTTAAAACAGTTAATTGAAAATCTGTATCCGAATGATAAATTCCAAGATTTTCCTTTTCTGAAGCCGCGGTGTCGCGAATAATTTCCTCCAGCTTAGGGGATTCCCCATCGGATACATCGGTACAGCAATAGATTTCTTGATACTCATCTAGTAAGTGTGAAATGTCGTCGTATTCCACAAAAGATAAGTTGCCATAGACGTCTTCTGTCAGCTTATTGCGCGGGTCCTCTATATATTTCTCTTTGTCTTCATAAATAATGACATAGCAAGGATTATTAGTTAAATACGAAATGCTGCTTCCTGTATGTCCAGATTCAATGATAACAGGGATTTCTTCCTGCAATTGTCCGAATTCTTTCTGCAATGCAACAGCATTGTTTCTATCGCGAATTGTATGGAAAGTATTCGTTCCTTCTGTATACAAGCCAATAATTATAGTAATAATTACCGCAACAGCTTTAATAGACGCGTCTTTAAGATTATTCACGCCGAAGCAGAAACACAGCCATAGGCCACCAAGTGCAGGGAGAAGATACCGTGTTTCCATAATTGGTCTCATGACGGCAGATGTTATTACGCCAAATGCAAATACAAAAAGAATCGGGAATAGCGAAATGCTTCTTTCTTTATTCAGCGGCCCGCTTTGAAACACATAAAGAAATATAGGGAACATGCTAAAAGCGCCAAATATTGCAATTATAAAGCCAATATAATCGTTGACACCAAGTTTTGAAATCCAATAATTGTCTGACACTTGTGTAACTTGCTTTTCTAGCACAGATAGCCACGGCAGATAGAGTACAACGCTAAGCAAGGCAGATAGTGTCCATCTCTTATAATACTTCTTCTGAATCTCTCCTTTTTCCGTAGTACTAATTTGTTTTCTGTGATCAACGAATGGTGCGAAAAGAAGAATCAAATATAATGAAAATACCGCTATACATGCAAAATAATGAGTATAGGATGCAGCAATTGAGAACAAAGACAAGAGAGTCCAAGCTGTTCTACTATTGCTGTTTGCAATTTCAATTGCAGCCAGCACTGCGAGCGTGACAAATAGCAACGCCCAGCTGTACATACGAATCTCCGAATAATAATCGGAAATCAATGGCATGCTGGTCATACAGAATGCAAACATTTCTCCTGTTAAGTCTGAGAAGCGCTTAGCAATATAGGTATATGAAAGAATAACAAGCATTATTTCTGGTATGAACGAGGTGAATGCTGCTACAGCAATAGAATGTTCTGTGTATAACAGCTTCATAAAGAATTTTAAAATAATGTAGTAAAGAGGCGGATGAACATCTCTTGACGTTAGCAGAACCACATCGTGAAAAGGATGCTCAACAAGGCTCAAAGAAAAAGCTTCATCGTTCCAAATGCTCGGAACCGTGCATTCTAGTGCCTTCATGACAAGTGATGCCATTGTGGCAGCGAATAATATTATTTTAAGCGATACATGTAATATATTTTCATTCTTCGTCGAGATAGTCGAGTATCGAAATGAAAAAAGCTTTAACGTAAACGGAAAAGAGAGTATGCAAAGTAAGCATGTCAGGGCAATCAAAAAGAAGGTGCGATCAATATCCAAACGATCTGCTACTTTCTGTATTTTCCCGTCTCCAAGATGTTGAATGTAGAAATACGTTCCTCCAACAATAAGAGAAATAGACGCACATAGCTTCGTCTTAATATCAGTCAGTCCATGATATCCTTTAGCTATTAGCACTCCTGTCAGTAATGATAATGCTGTCATTACAGCAGCAAGACTGTACCCTCTCACATTATCAGGAACAAACAGCAGAATGAAGAAGCACGAAGAGATATCAAGTACTATCAGTTTATTAACTTTCATAATAGTTCCAAGCTGTCGATATCTACTTATCTATCCTTAACTGGGCATTCCCACAAATTCCGCTTGTAAATACCCCGAAGAATTTTATCGACACAGTTACTATGTTTACAATTTGGGTCAGCAAAATGTCAGGAAATAATGCAAAATAAATCCCGCCTCAGACTGCTCCGAAGCGGGATTTTCGTGGATCTGAGGGGGATCGAACCCCTGTCCAAAATGACGTCGCAACGCCTTCTACATGCTTATTCCGCCTTCGTATCTGAACCGGGAGCAAGCGAACGAACTGTTCCAATTCGGGCTGGCATAAATCTTGGGACTGCTTTCTGACAGCTTGTCTTACAGTCTGCAGCCACTACCTTTTAACCTTACAGAATACAGCGGCGATATCTGCTAAGGCTTGTCGTTCCTTTACAGGAGCTTGCTGCGATTAGGCAGCCATTGCATAATCGTTGTTAGCGGTTATTGTTTGGTCCCGTGATAACGCAGGCTTGACCATCTGCGGCATGCTTCTCGATGTTTCCTCACCCTGTCGAAACCAGATCAGACCCATGAGAATGTTTCCTGTGCGATTATCATAGCAGAACGCGCCAATAACGCAAGTGGCTTTTTTCGCATTATTCGGTGATTTAGCACAACAGTATTATTTTATTCCATAGGTATATTCATGCTTTAGGATATTTTATTGAGTAATACATTATAATGCAATTTAATATAAACCGCTTGCGCTATGATGAATATTAACTGGGCTAATATGTGCCCGTCTCTATGCAATCAGTAGTACCGGGCTACAGGTTCCTCGATGGCAGGTATGTCAATGCAGGTGCTGTTTCTAATATACAGGGTCATGGATCCGCAAGGAACTTTCGTGAAATCTGTTAAATCCAGATCCGGATCAAATAAAAAATGTCTATCCCTTCTGTTTGCAGTTACAATTACATCAATGGAATCCAGATCTGTACTCTGCTCCCTGTAGCCTGACAGATATCCGTATGAATCATAGTTGAACGCTTGATTTATCGTCTTTGCATCCTGATGCCAGTACCAGACATTATCCACTCCGTGAAGACGAAGCCAGTACTTGATCATCAAATTCCCTTCTTCGTCCGGACTAAAACAGGTCATGATACGAATGCTGTCATCCCCACCATGTTCCTTTGATATCTCCTCAACTGTTTCCATCGCTGTAGTGAGGCTTTTACCGCTGAATCGAAAGTAGTCTGCCTCAACCAATGCCCCCCGAAGATTTGCAAGCAGAAGTCCGATCAGCAGAATATAATACAGCTTCTCTCTCCTACCATGAGAGAGTACCCGGTGTGGAATGAACAATACAAATATCGCTGCATATCCTACTGCCCAAGGCAGGATATAACGTTCTGTCATATCGCGGATATACAGAACCATCTGCGGCAGAATAAAGCTCAAAAATAGGAGTCCCTCCCGCCAGTATGCTCTTGCCCGATCCCAGAAGGAAAAGAATATAAATAATAGTAGAAGTGAAAATAAGGCATACCAACGAAGATCCGTTGTCACCGAATGAATAACGCCATTTACAATTGAAATGTCCGATGAGGCGGATACATTTCGGTTGTAAACCACTGCCCAGATCAGCACGAGCATCGTGATAAAAAGTACCGTAAGGGACGCACAAAGAATCCGTCTCCCGGTCTTATGTTCGGTGGTCAATGCCTTTGAAAACCCAATTGATTCTGGTCTCCCCCTGTATATTGTTAAACAGACTAGAAACGGCACGGTCATGATATAGGACTCTTTGTACAGACTCATGCATGTCGCAAGAACGAGTGTCAAAATAAGGTCCGATATCCGATACCAATCTAGGTAGCGAAGTAAAAACAATAATGTAAGTGCCAGAAGCAGAGTTCCGAAATTCTCCTGCGGACCCATCTTCCATACTGCGGCCATTTGGTAGCCGATTATTGAAATAAAAGAAAAGAGGAAACTCAGAAATCTACCATTTCCCGTTCTTCGACCGAGGTGATAAAGAACTGTCATTGTGCTTGCAGCAATGAAACCTCTGCATACGGAGATAGCTATGGTATCGATACCAAATACCGCCACTGTCAATACCCGAAGTATGTAATAAAGTGGGCGGAACCGCCTTGTGAAATCATATGCCAGCCAAGATCCAATCGTTTTGGGAATACTCCAATGCTGATCTTTCAGTAAAAATTCCATTTCCGCGAATTCATGATCATCCACGTAATGAAAGCCAGAAAATAATGTTCCCTTGCCAATCAAAATTGCAAAAACAATCGCACAGAACAGCAAAAATGAAATTACCGTCTCTTTAACCTGTTCTCCCTCTATTTTGTGGTTCAAGTTCCCTCCAAAACGATGATTCTCCTCAAATAATGCTTTGGGCCGATTCATGGGTACTCTCCCCCCTATAACCAATTAATATTGCCATTTGAATGTATTCAGGTTTCGACTTTTTTCACTCTGTAGTAATACGTCTCTTGTTATCGTACTGCATTGGATCATTCATATAGCATTCAGCTGCTGTTCTCGCTCTGTGCTTGCTCTGCGTGATCAGTAGATCAGTACTTCATGACATCCCGATAATTGCGCTCCATCTCTCTCGTGATGTCGCGCTTGCGGATGTCCTGGCGCTTGTCATAGCTGTGCTTACCTTTTGCAAGGCCGATCTCGATCTTCACCTTGCCGCGCTTAAAGTAGACGGAGAGCGGCACAATGGTGTATCCGTCCTGCTGCACCGCTTGGGCGAGCACGCGGATCTCCGTCTTGTGCAGAAGGAGCTTCCGTTTGCGCACCGGGTCCCGGTTGAAGAGGTTCCCGTGATCATAGGGGGAGATATTCATCCCCTCAATCCAGGCTTCACCCTGATCGATCTCCACATAGGCCTCCTTGACGGAGACCTTCCCCTGCCGGATGGACTTGACCTCCGTCCCGGCCAGGGCGATGCCGCACTCATATTTCTTCTCTATAAAGTAGTCGTGGTATGCCTTCTTGTTGTTGGCAACCAGCTTAATGCTTTCCCCTGCCATTGTTCTTTCCTTTTCCAGAGCGGGAACCATTGTTCCTGTTGTTCCCGTTCCCGCCATTCTTCATCGGGAAGAAGGATTTTCCGCCCTGATTTCCCTTCTTCGGCTTTCCGCCGTCCTGACGGAACGGCTTCCTGCTGTTCTTATCAAATTTCCTGCCGCCACGGTCTCTGCGCCCGCCGTTTGCTGCAGGCTCCATGCCGTCGATGGCAAAGTCGATGGTACGGGCAATGATGTCGCAGGCTGCGCACTTGACCTTCACCGTCTGTCCCAGCTCAAAGGTCTTGCCGGTGTGCTCTCCCTTCAGGATGTAATTCTGGTCATCAAACTCGTAGTAGTCGTCTCCCATCTCGGCAACAGGCACCATGCCCTCCACCGTGTTGGGAAGCTCCACATACATGCCCCAGCCGGTGAGGCCGGAGACCTTGCCCTCGTAGACCTCGCCGAGGCGCTCCTTCATGTACTCGGCCTTCTTCTGCTTGTCGGTCTCCCGCTCTGCCTCATCCGCTCTGCGCTCCATAGTGCTGGACTGCTTGCAGACAAAGGGCAGGATCTCGTTGTAGTGCTCGATCCGCTTCTCATCCAGCTTTCCGTGCAGATACTCCTTGATGATCCGGTGAATCTGGGTATCGGGATACCGGCGGATCGGGGAGGTGAAGTGGCAGTAGTACTTCAGTGCCAGGCCGTAGTGGCCGCCGCACTCCGTCGTATATTCTGCCCGCTGCATGGACCGCAGTGTCATGGTGCTGAGCATGGCCTCTTCCGGGGTTCCCTTGACCTTCTCCAGAAGGTTGCGGATCTCCAGCGGAGTCACCTCGGAATCGCTTCCCTCCAGCTTATAGCCATAGTTGCCGATGAAGGTGCGCAGGCCCTGGATCTTCTCCTCCAGGGGCTGGCCATGGGTGCGGTACACAAAGGGGATCTTTCGCTCACAGAAGGTCTTGGCCACGGTCTCGTTGGCCGCGATCATGAAGTTCTCGATCATCTGGGTCGCATCGTTGCTCTCGTGCAGGCGGATGTCCAGGGGCTTTCCATTCTCGTCCAGAATGATCTCCGACTCCTGGAAGTCAAAGTCGATGGAGCCGCGCTCGGCGCGCTTCTGCTCCAGCATCTTCGCCAGCTTCAGGCCCCTTCTGAGCATCCGGCAGAGTTCCAGTGCCCGGGTCTTGGTGGCGGTGTAGCCCTGCATCTTCAGGGCATTCTCGATCTCACTGTCGTCCTTTTCCTCAAAGAGCTTCATCACGCCGGGATAGGACAGCTTGGCATCGCTCTTGACGATGGTCTCCACCACGCGGGAGTCCACCAGATTTGCCTTCTCATCAAAGTCCATGATGCAGGAGAGCGCATAGCGGTCCTCACCCTGATTCAGGGAGCAGATGCCGTTGGAGAGCTCGTGAGGCAGCATCGGAATCACCCGGTCCACCAGATAGATACTGGTGGCACGGTTGAGGGCCTCCTTGTCCAGAGGGGAGCCTTCCTTCACGTACTGCGCCACGTCTGCGATGTGCACGCCCAGGCGATAGCCGGTCTTCGTCTTTTCGACCGAGATTGCGTCGTCGATGTCCTTCGTGTCCGGTCCGTCGACCGTGACCGTGGGAACTTTTCTCCAGTCCTCTCTCCCCTTGGCGGCGGTATCCTGATCCGCCTTCACATCCACGTAATCCGGGATGTGGGAGACCTCCTCCTTCACGTCGTCCGGGAACTCCCCGGGCAGATCATAGGCGCGGATGATGGACAGGATATCCACCCCCGGGTCATCCATGTGTCCCAGGATCTCGGTGATTCTGCCCTGTACCGGCTTATTCGGGCTGCCGTAGTCCGTGATCTTCACCACGACCTTGTGGCCGTTCACGGCTCCCATGGAGTCCTGGCGGCTGACAAAGATATCCGCATGGATCTTGCCGTTGTCCGGGGTCACATAACCCGCCTTGTTCTCTCTCGTATAGGTTCCGACCAGGGACTTGGTTCCCCGCTCCAGAATCCGGGTGACCTCCGCCTCCTGGCGCCGCTCCCCTTTTCCGATGGGTGCGGAGTTCCTCTCCCGCTCCGGCAGGAGCCTGACCTGTACCGTATCATGATAGAAGGCGCCGCCTGTCCGGTCCGGGGGAATGAACAGATCCCGGTCCATCCCGTCCACGCTTACAAATCCAAAGCCTCTTGCGTTGGACTCAAATACACCCTCTAGATATACGTCTTTGCTGCTGTTGTTATTCAAACCTTCTCCTCTGCCGGCAGTCCTCTCCGGCATTCTCTGATGTTCTCCCGTCATATGTCGACGCTATTATATCGTATCTTCTCCGTCTTTCCTCTGCTTTTCGTTTCCAGGGCAAAAAAAGGCGCTCCGTTCAGAATCGAGGGAGCGCCGCACTTACAGATATAAGGTTCCTTGTCAGAACAGACTCATGTCGAGAAGAATGCACAGGGCAAAGAGAAGCACCACAAGCAGTGTAGTGAACTTCACCAGTCGTCCCTCCATGGAACGGCCCTTATTCTTCCCCCAATAGGTCTCTGCGGTTCCGGCAATGGCGCCAAGGCCGTCCTGCTTGCCTTCCTGCATGAGGACAATGATCGTCAGAACGACGCTCACAATGATCAAAACAATGGTCAGGATCGTACGGATTACGCTCATCTTAGTCTCTTTCCTTCCACTCTGCCGTATCCTGTGACAGGGAGAAAATCCACAAGGGCACAGTTTCTCTTTCACATACGGACGTTATCATACAATACTTTGCCGCTTCCCGCAAGGATTTTCTGAAAACAGTGGCAAAACCGCGAGCAGCAAAATCACGGTATAGGGGTTGCACAGCTGGAAGATCCACTCCACCAGTCCGGTCAGCAGGTACCCGGAAAGGGCCAGCAGCACAAACAGGGCATACCAGCCTCCCCTCTTCCGATAGGTCCGGATGGCAAAGGCAAACAGCAGGATCAGGGCCGCAAGGCCCACGATTCCGGTGGGAATGCCGCAGTCATAGGCCAGCTGCAGTGCCGTGTTGTGGGCATGGATCGCCAGGCTCCCGTCCGGCAGCACCGCGTTCATGCTCTCGTATCCTGTCAGATTCAGTTGGGACAGATAGGCCTTCCAGATCGCAATCCGGCCGTTGGAGTAGTCGCCGTTCTCCAAGTCGCTGGTGGAGGCGGTGTTGATCTGCCCCGCCTCAGCCAGAAGCGGGGAGGTACTCCTGACAAAACTTGGGACCGGTGCAGGCGCATCATTCATCGCAAAGAGCCGCGTGTCGTAATGGAGCACCGTCTGATCCCAGTCAAAGTGCTGGAAGATTCGGGTTCCCAGCTCCCCTCCCAGGATCCGGTCCCCGATGTCCCGCACCAGGACCTCCACAGACATAAACCACCGGGAGTCCGGGCGCATGTGGCGGTTCACCTCATCCGGATAGGGCTCCACCTCCTCAAAGTGCTGCGGATCCCGCACTGTGACAGGCACAATGCGCTGTAGGGTAAAGACACAGGGGAAGGTGATCAGAAAGACCAGTGCGAGGGTCAACAGGCCCCGCAGGGGCCGGAGCACCCGCCTCCTGTCCCAGAGCCCTACCAGGCAGGCAAGGAGCACGAGAAGGACCAGTCCCCCGATGCCTGCCCGGGTGACCGTCATCAGCATGTAGGAGGAGGTTGTGCCAAAGAACAGGGTCTCCTTCCAGATCAGGGACAGCTTTTCGGAAAACGGCCTGCCCTTCATCCGGTACAGCGCGGGGAGTTTGCTGACAAGGAGCGCTGCCGAGAGTGCCGACACCGCCAGCAGGTAGTAGCTGGTCACCGTGACCGTGTGGAACGTCATGGAAAACCGCGAGTAGACCCAGGCAAAGTAATAGCGGTGGACCAGGGAAAAGGCTGCCGTCAGGGCAAACTGGAGGGCGATGGCCGCCTTCAGGTCATCCGCCCATCGGTTCTTCTCCTCCCAGAGCAGGAAGCGCAGCACAAGCAGTGCGGACACCAGGACCAGGATCCCCATCCAGGTTCTGCCGTTTCGGAAGAAAAGCAGCAACACGGCAAACACCGCAAATATCACCACGAGGGGACGATTCCAAGGAACGCGCGTCTTCGGATCATCCGGGTGCTTTCGTGCCCCCACAAGGGTCCGGAAAAGGGCTGTCACCGTGGCGGTGACCGCCATGACGCCCGCCGTGACGGCCGCCCCGAGGACAAACAGAATCAGGTTTTTAAAGCCCTGTTCCGGGTCCGTCGAGTCCACCGCATGGGAGAGGCCGTACCAGATGGCGTATACGGCGCCGCACCCACCCGACACCGGGACCAGGATCCTGGCAATGCCGGAGAGCCGTCCCATCAGCAGGATCACCAGGAACAAAAACAGCAGCATCCGGTACTCGGCGTAGGCGTGGATCAGGTCATTCACCGCATTCATGTAGTCGCAGGATGCGGCCAGGGCCATGGCGAGGAATAGGATGATCAGAAGGTGGGAAAGCGAGATGTTCTTTCCGCGCTCCTGGTCACTCCTTTTGTGCCAGAATCCGTACATCAGAAGCACCCAGGACAGGGCAAGACCGATCTCATAGGCAATGCAGTCCAGCGGCCGGTCGTCATAGATCCGCAGAGGGAAAACCGCAATCATCCCCAGCACGGTAAGAACCGTAGCCGGCGGCGTGACCACCGCGCGGAGGGCATGAAATACCGTGGTCTCCCGGTTTCTTCCGGGCTTTTTGTAGTACCAGAGGGTCAGGAACAGTGCCGCCAGCGTGGCAAGGGCGATGCCGCACATCAGAAGAAGGGAAGTTCTCTTCGGGAGCGGAATCCTGTAGTGCAGCCGGGTGGCCACCGCGTATCCATCCACGCCGGTGTCGTGATAAAAGCCCGACTGGTACCAGATCGCATCCTCCCGGTCCGGAATGGAAACGGACTCATATCCCGACCGGAACACCGCATCCTCGTTGGCATAGAGAATGTAGATATAGGTGTCCCCGGGCACGGTGTCCACATCGATGGGGAAGGACACAAAGCCCTTCTCTCCGGGCAGTGCCTGCTCCTCCTCTGCCAGGTTCTCCAGGGAGCCGTCCGACTTGACATGGAAGAGCCGCAGGGTAACGGTCCCGTCCTGGTCCACCTCTTCCACCCAAGTCTCCAGGGTGTCCAGATGGCTGTACTGCGCTGTGAAGTAGTCCCCGGCGTCGTTGTCGGCATCGACCGGATCCGAGGCGGCAAGGATGGTCCCCTCCCCTGTCAGCGTGGCGGTGGTGGTGAACAGCCGCAGCGGGTACACCGCAAACAAAAACAATATCCCAATCAGCAGGATGAGAAACACTGCTGCACTCTTTTTTGTGATACTCTTGTCCATGTATTCCTTACTGTCCCAGTGTGCCTGCCTCCGGGATCCACAAAATCCTATACCCATGTCTGCGTTCCCGATTCTACCAGGTCGATTGAAATCCGATGTTCCAGTTTGAAGAGGTAACTTCCGCTTTTTCCTGATTTGCAGCCGGAACCTCAGATTTTTGCTGCCTGCCCCTGTACAGCAAACCTGAAAACGGCTATAACTGGGGCATAGAAACGACCGTTTCTAAAAAAATGCGTATCTTCCAAAGAGGTCGAACCTGAAATCCGAAATTCGGAACTTTTAAGTTCCACCCCTGCTTCTGGTGCATGGAGTGGTCTTTCAGGCTGATGCTCCGACCGATACGTATTACTTCAACAGCTCAGGGCTCAGGTTGATTTCATCAGAAGGAATCTGCCTGAGCCCGAGTTTGTTCAGTACATCTTTCCCATACATGAATTCAAAGACTTCGTAGGGACTTTTGTTCCCCAAAGTCAGTCTCTTGTAAGAATTGATGTGTGACATCATCATCGAGATCTGTTCCTGCGTATAAGGAGTTATATCGACTCCCTTATGGATAACGCGGCGGATCATTTCGTGACGCACCTCACAGCTTCCTTTCTGATAGGGTGCAGAAGCATTACAGTAAAACATATGCGTGCGCTGGTTCCCGTTGGCATCAAACTCGATATGATGAGGGTCCGAGAACTCGCTTCCGTTATCTGCCAGCAGTATGGGAAACAGTTTCATAAAGGTCTCCGGCAGCAGCTCGAGATAGAGCTTGTCGAAGATATCGTCTACTGATTGGGCATCGTTGTGGTCACGGCGAATGGCCAGCTGAAGGCCGCATGCTGTGAAGGTAATGGTGAGCAGCACAGCTCCGCCTTTAACGCCTTCTACAGAATCAAGCTGGACCACAGGAGTATCCGGGTGTTCTGCCAGGTACCGCTTGTAATCCTCCAGAGTGCGTCCCTGACGGCATTTCGGATCGACCTTGATGGTATCCGGACGTTTACGGCGGGGCCTCATCCTCACTTTACGGGGCATATCAATGTTTCTGGCAGAGAAAATCCCGGCATCCATGTATGTGTAGAGCGTCCTTTCACTGACCATGAGCTCTGCCTTGTGATTCAGGCAGATATGGTGGAGTGACTGTCCCTGCCTCAGCAGCGGCGAAATGATGTCATCCAGCCGCTTCTTCTCATCGTCAGAAAGAGCAATACCCTGGCGGGCTTCCTGCAGAACACTGGTGTATTCTGTCTGGGCTGCGGCAGCGTCGTAAAGGCGCTTTTCCAGTGTACAGGTACGCTTGTCCTTACAGCCGTTGCAGACGTAAGGCGGTTTGGAAAGCCTGGGGCATGTTTCTTTTTCGTACATGATGCAGTGATCAACACATCTGCTGCAGACCGAGCAGAAACGGAAGCGCTGTCTGGTCTGCGGGCAGCTGTCACACACCGCGGACAACTGACAGCTCCTGCGTTTGGCACAGTCATTGAAGGGGCGCCCGTAAGCACCGGTCTTTTTATATACCAGGTGAGAGCGTACCTCTTTGGAGATAGTGGTGCAGTCCTTGCCAAGAGCTTCACCGATCTCTTTGAATTTCTGCCCGTTGTTAAGCCCGGCCTCTATGCTGAACCGGTCTTCACTGCTCATATGCTTATACTTGTCCATATGGTCCTCCTGTTCTGGTCGGAGCAACAGGTGGAGACCAACGTGGGCTATTATAGACTTTTCGGAAGGATTAAGTTCCAGCCATCCTTCAGAAGGATTAACTTCCGGTTTTAAAATTTGCTGGCGGAACTTCGTTTAGCAATTCACACCCGATTCTACCATACCGTGAAAACCCCGAAAAGTGTTTGACATCCCGGTTTGGTGCCTGTATCATAGCGATGTATGCGCCAGGGTTCGTCCGTGTCAACACTCTGGACATCATTCGAATGATTCAATACGTGTGTTTCATGGAGGTAATTACGAAATATGGCAAACATCAAATCTGCCAAGAAGAGAATTCTGACTAGCAACAAGAAGGCGGAAGCCAACAAGGCTGTGAAGACTGGCGTCAAGACTGCCGTTAAGAAGGTTAATGTTGCAGTGGAGAGCGGCGACAAGGCTGCTGCTCAGGAGGCACTCAAGGCTGCTTCCTCCACCATCAACAGAGCTGCATCCAAGGGTGTGCTTCACAAGAACACCGCTTCCCGCAAGGTTTCCCGCCTTTCCGAGAAGGTCAGCAAGCTCGCCTGAGTTGATCGGACTGCTGATTTCATAACAACAAGAAGAGCCCATCGCTGTACCCTCTTACAGCGATGGGCTTTTTGTTGTCGAGAATGACTCGTTTTAAGAATGGCTCCACGGGCCTCTTCAGTGGCGGTCCCGGCGGACCCGCGGGCGCATGTCTGCGCCGCAGTTCGGGCAGAATTTATAGTAGTCCAGATCCTCCGCCGCGATGATCTCCCGGCAGTTCGTGCACTCCAGGAACTGAGTCCCGGTGCCATCCTGGTAGTCCGAGGGCGCCCAACGCCCCGTCCGGACATTTGGCCGCATGCGGACCGTCGGTGCCTTCCGGATCAGCTCCTCCACATCCTCCGCGTAGTACTCCTCTTCCGTGAGGATGCCGCCATCCGTCTTCAATTGTGCAAGTTCCTGCATCAGTCTGTCTGCATCAATCGGTCTCATGCCACTGTACTAACTCCTTGCTCCCCTTATCGAGCACCTTACTGATTCTTGGTTGCGTCCTTACTCTGCCGTTGCGGCAGGCACTCTCTCCGCCCCCGCGCCGGCATCTGCTTCAGACTCTCAGTCTGTCATCTCTTTCAGAAGAAATATGGTGTTCCGTTGATGACCAGCCCGTAGATTCCCACCTGCTCTGCCGCTGCCTTGTCGGCATCGGAGATCTCCGGCTTCACTGCGTCACTGGAGTCCACCGTCACGTATAAAAAGCCCTTGGCTGTGCTCTCCAGCGTAAATGCCTGGTGCGCATTGTCTGCCGTCACGGCAAACGCCGCAAGCGGGGTTCCCTCTGCATCCGACAGAAGGCCTACCGTCGCATCATTCAGCGTCTTTGCCGTCCCGATGGTGCCGTCCGCCAGTGCGACCGAAATGGAGGTCGTCTGCACTGCCATCTTCTCTTCTGTCTTCCCTTTCGGGTTGACACGGACGGTCACGCATCTCTTGTAGGAATCATCGAGGAATTCATAGTTATTGTCCCTCGGATAAAACCAGAAATAGACGGTGGTGGATTCCTCATCCGCCCCCACGTACAGCGTCACGGTCTGATTGCCGGCGAGTCCGGTGTATCCGATCTTGGTGTCCTTGCTGGTGTTGCCCGTGACAAAGACGCTGTAGCGGTTGGTGCAGAAGACACTCAACTGCTTCGTCTCTCCTGCGCCGATGGTCAGATAGGTTACGCCAAAGTCAAAATCTGCCGTCTCCTCCGCCCTTGCCGGCATCACTGCTGTCAACAGCACTGCCGCCAGGCAGATTGCCATCGTCACTGCCCTTTGAATTCCTTTTCTCATAGGTACCTCCCATTGTGTGAAAGATAAGGTGCTGTATCGTCATCATACGGCATCCGATCTCGAATCACAAATCCGGTGCACTGTGAGAAAGGGAAATTGTGCAGTTCGTACAGGTGATTTGACGACAACTTATTGGAATCCTGCCCATCCGGGTAGCATGGGCCGGATTCATGCCCTGCTGTCTGGGTTTTACTGCGGTCCTGCAAAGTTGACCACGGCATCTTCCGGCTCTTTCACCGGATCTGCACTCTCACCGTGGAGCACAATGCCCTCTCCGCCGTCATATCCCTGGAAAGGCTCGGAGGCGACGGTCGCCGTGACCTCATACCAGTTGCGCTCCTTCAGCTCATCCTTCTTGTCATACCGGCAGGGATAACCGATGAACTGCATGTCCTGCGCGCAGCAGGTCATGCACATTCTGCCGGGAACATAGATGTCCTTCGGCAGATCATCCGGAATGGCACACATGCCGACAAACTTCACCTTCTTGCCCTCGTACCGGTCCGGGTGCTCCATCGCATCCAGGTACCAGATGCCGTAATCCATGCCCTTGGTCAGATCGATGACCGGAGCATTGACATCGAAGGGAAGGTCCTCCTCGGTGGTGAGATCGATCTCTCCCTCCTTGTCCTCGAAGACCAGATCTGCCTGGGGGCAGATTGCCTTCACGTTCCGCTTGTACTTGATCAGCGTGTCCTCATCCACGTCATCGCAACGGTTGAACATGACCAGCTCCGAGTTCTTGAGCTCCTCAAACAGAAGGGAGCGCATGGCAAGGTTGGAGTAGTACATGCCAAACGTGGAGGCATCGATGCAGGTGATCTGCTGCTCCATCGACATTCCCGCGGGCAGGGTCATGTTTTTGTAATTCCACATGCCGTTCCACTCGATGAGGATGCGCTCCGGCTTGTGCTTGTTGGCAAGCTCCGTGAGCATCGCCGGCGTAAAGTCCTTCTCGTCCTCGATCCGCTCCAGATCAGTATTGGTCTCCTTCAGGAGCTTGTCGCTGTACTCCACCTCGCCGTCCTCGCACAGGATCAGCAGCGTCTTTCCCTCTGTCTGGAAATAGGGCTGGCCAATGGTGTAGATGTAAAAGCTGGACTTTCCGCTCTCGAGAAAGCCGTTGATCATGTATACCGGGATCGGATTCGTTTCCTGTTTTCCGAACATCGTATTTCTTCTCCTCTTCAGCAAAAGGGCACCTGACCGATTCAGATGCCCTTCCATTCGATGTACTTTTCTGTTGCTATGATATTTCTGATTCCTGCAGAATCAGTTCTTTGCCTTCTTGAAGAGCTTCTCCAGGTTCTCCTCATTCAGATGGGAACCGATGACGCAGATCTTTCCGGTCACATCCGCAGCGCCGGTTCTGACCTGCGGCTCACCGGGCACATAGTCGAAGTGCACCCAGGTGCCATCCGTCTGCGGAAGCATGCCCTTGGAGCGCAGGATCACACCGTAGGTGTCGCTGTCATCGAGCTTCTCCAGAAGGCCCTTGACCTCGTCCATGGAGTACTTGTTGGGTGTCTCCATGCCCCAGCTCTCAAAGACCTCGTCTGCATCGTGATCATGGTCATGATCATGTCCCTCATGGTCGTGATCGTGGTGATGCTCCTCGTGATCATGGTCGTGGTCATGATCGTGATGATGCTCGTGCTCTTCGTCCTCGTCATCATCGTCGTCATGGTGGACGTGATAGACGGTGTTGCCGTCCTCATCCGTCACATGCTCGCCGTGCTCATCGTGGTGGTGATGATGGTGATGGTGCTCCTCATCTGCCGCCATAACCTCCTTGAGGATCTCTGCCTGCAGATCAGATCTTCCCTCGATGGTATCGAGGATTTCCTTTCCGTCGAGTTCTGCAACAGGGGTGGTGATGATGGTGGCCTTCTTGTTGTGCTCGCGGATCAGGGCAACCGCCTCATCGATCTTCTCCTGGGAGGCCTTGTCGGTTCTGGTCAGCACGATGGTGCCGGCGTTCTCGATCTGGTTGGTGAAGAACTCACCAAAGTTCTTGAGATAGAGCTTTGCCTTGGTGCAGTCCACCACAGTCACGGCGCTGTTGAGCTTCATGCCGGGAACCTCTTCTGCCGTCTTCTCGATGGCGCGCATCACGTCGTCGAGCTTGCCGACACCGGAGGGCTCGATCAGAATGCGCTCCGGTGCATAGGTTGCGCAGACCTGCTTGAGGGAGGCGTTGAAGTCTCCCACCAGGGAGCAGCAGATGCAGCCGGAATTCATTTCCCGGATCTGGATGCCGGACTCCTTGAGAAAGCCGCCGTCGATGCCGATCTCGCCGAACTCATTCTCGATCAGAACCACCTTGGTTCCTGCCAGTGCATCCTTGATCAGCTTGCGGATCAGGGTTGTCTTGCCGGCTCCGAGAAAGCCGGATATGATATCTACTTTTGTCTCTGCCATATGTGTATTACCTCCCAATCTATCTATCGGTTCTCCGGCGTGATGCTGCATTGCCGGAGATCTGTGTGCTCAGTGATTGACCTTGAAATAGCTGTACATGGCGTCCGCCGGAATGGCGAGCAGGGTGCCATTCTCCTCGGTGATCAGGGTGCCAAGGTAGTTTCCGGTGGTGTCATAAAGACCCGCTCCCTCGGAGGTGCCATCCATGCTGCCCCCTGCCGTCAGAAGGGCGATGTCATATCCATCCACCACCGCGCTGCGCGAGGTGAAGGTTCCCTTCTGCAGATTGCCCGCATCATCGAGCCAGACGACCTCAGAACCAGCCTCTTTCTGATAAAATATGTCCTCGGAGTAAGTGCTGTCGCTCTTTCCGTCTGCCTGGACACTCACGATTCCGATATCCTTCTCCTCGTCGGTACTGCCCAGGGTTCCGCTGTAGGAACTGCCGTCGGAAAAAGTCACCTCAGAGCTGTCATCGAAATCCCGTACCACCCCTTCGGTGGAGATGAGATACACCGTATCCGAAGCATTCTTCCTGCCCGTGGAGACCAGCATGACTGTTCCCCTGCCGGTTCCGGAGGGGGTCTGGATGGTCACCTCCCAGGGGGTGATCCGGGAAACCAGCTCCGCATCCGTGAGATCCTGTGCCCCCTGGATCACACCGGTCTGAATCAGAATCAGGCGGACGACAAACATGGAGCTCACAATCACCACCGTCAAAAACAGGCGGATTCGCTTTTGCTTCTTTGTTGTCTTCTTTCCCTCAAACATGCGGCATCCGGTCTCCCAAAGAGCTGCCCCATGGGCAGCTTTGTGCGCTATAAATGTGAGCAGAGCGATAAGCCGGGTTCTGTCGTTGGACGATCATCTTTCCAGGACCTGCGTTACCGCAGGCCTCAAGCGGCCAACCCGAACGCTCTCCGGGCCGGATTCAAACGCGTTCGTACCGGGGATATCCCCGGTTTCTTGGCCTTGCTTCGGATAGGGTTTACATGGCTCTCTGCATTACTGCAGGGACGGTAGTCTCTTACACTGCCTTTTCACCTTTACTCCGCCAAGGCGGAGAAGTATATCTCTGTTGCACTTTCCCGGGAGTCGCCTCCGCCGGCCGTTAGCCGGTATCCTGCCCTGTGAAGCCCGGACTTTCCTCACCTGCCTTGCGGCAGCCGCGATCGCCTGCTCTGCTCACAGTGGTATAAGATAACACAGGGCGTTTTGAGATTCAAATAAAAAAATTGTGAAGGGAATAATTGTGTGCAATTCAATTGACTTCTCTGCTCATCTTACCGGTTTCCCGGCATTTCAGGATGTAACAGCCGTTACTCTATAATTTCATGCCCTGAACCAAACAAAGGCTCTCCGGATCCGGAGAGCCTTTGCGAAAAATCCTATTACTCTGTCGTGATGCTGATCGCGTGCAGGTAAGCATCACTGCCGCGCTCAATTTCGACCTTGACCTTCTTGCCTTCTTTGAGGATACGGCAGCTGGTGGTATCTGTGGTGCCATCGATCTTGATCTTCATGACGCCGCCGTTCACATCCAGGTTGAGCATGTTGATCGCACTGCCGGAGGCAACGGTTCCCTCCACGGTGGTCTTGGTGGAGGCATCCAGAGTGCCCGCATTGCCAGGATAATTCGGAGAGAGGTCAATCAGTTTTGCTGCGTGCAGATAAGCATCCGATCCCTTGTACACGGCAACCTTGCAGCTCTGTCCAGCCACCAGAACCTTGCAGTCCGTCATATTGGAACCGGAATCCAGGCGGATCTTGTAGTCCTGATCCGAAACCCGCAGAATCAGGAAGTCCTCACTGGAGGAGCTCTGAATGGTCCCAGTGACCACAGTCGTGGTCTGTCCGGTCAGCATGCCGCTGTCTCCGAGGGTGGCCGCACCGCTGCTGCCGGAGCCGGAGGAGTTGTCCACCAGACTGGTGGCATGCAGGTAGGCATCACTGCCTCTTGCCACCTTTGCCGTCACCGTGATGCCCTGCTTCAGGACGCGGCACTTGCTGCAGTCGGTCTTCTGATCGATCTTGATCTTCATGGTGTTGCCGCCGACGTTCAGGTACAGGAGGTTCTGGTTGGTGCTGTCCTCGACGGTGCCCGTCACTTCAACGGCACTCGAGGAATCCACGCCGTCCGCACTGCCCTGGGCATTGGAGGAGAGATCCGTGAGCTTCTTGGCGTGATACTGGGAATCGGAGCCGATGTAGATCTCCGCCTTCACCGAGTAATTGGCCACGATCACCGGGCAGGCGGAGTAATCCGTCGAGTCATCCAGATAGACATCATAGGTGCCGTTGGATGTCTGAATGATGATCTTGGTCTCGTCAGAACTCGTCGTCACACCGCCGCTGATCGTCACGGTATTCACGTTGTCCGTGGAACTGCTGGTGCTGCTGGAAGAGCTGGATGAGGACGAAGAAGGGCTCTGCGTCCCGTCCGTGATCTTGATTGCATGGTAGTAGGCGTCATTTCCTCTGCCGATAACCGCCGTAACCGTCTTTCCGGAATACAGAACACCCGAGATCGACACATCGGTTGCGGTATCCCACTTGAGCTGATAGGTGCCGCTGGATGTGCTCAGATAGATCACGCTGTTGGTGGTGGCAGACGTCACCGTTCCACTCACAGTGAGCAGGCTGGTCAGATCCACGCCGGAGGCGCCGCTGATGATCTTGGTTGCGTGCATGTAGGCGTCATCCCCGCGGTAGACGCTGGCGATCGCGGAGTTTCCGGCAACCAGGGTGCCGCACTTCGAGAGATCGCAGTCGGAATCGATCTTGATCACCATGTCTCCGGAACTGGTGGAGAGATACAGCGTGCTGTTTGAGGTATCCTGCTTGATGGTTCCTGTCACGTCCGTCGTCTGCTTCGAAGCGCTGGAGCTGGTTGACGTCGTGGACGTGGAAGAGCTCGAGGAGCTCGAACTCCCGGAGGATGCCGAGGAGGAATTAAACCTTGCCACATGCAGGTAACCGTCGGAGCCGTTGTAAACCTCGATCTCCGCGGTATATCCGATCACCAGCGTGGTGATTCCGTTAAAATTGGTGTCGGAATCCATCTTGCACTGATAGGTTCCCTCGCTGGAGGACAGCAAAAGAAGGGAGGATGTAGTTCCCTTCGCAATGGTTCCCTTGACCGTGACGGTGTTCACCGTGCTCCCGCTGGTGAGCTTGATCTCCTCCGCATGGGCGGGGAAAGCCGGTATTGTGACAGAAAGGAATCCTGCTGCCGCGGCAGCGAGGATGATTTTCCATGTTCCTCTTCTCATAAATCCCTCCGGACAGGTCCTGATTCGACCTGGCAAATGGCTTGGCTTAGAATCCCATTATAGCGATTCCCGCATGGCACCGCAAATCCATCTGTGAATAACGCAAGATTTTTTCGCTGGTTTGCTACTGTCCCAGCGATGCTGCGATCCGGCGAAATTCTGATGCTCCGCCGTATTATCAAATCACGCGAGCTGTTTGAAATTCCAGAACATTTCACATCCTGATTATTTCAAATGGCGTTAGTTAAGAAACGGGTTGATAAGCGATCGCCTAGCATGAGACCACTAATCCCTCACTTTGAGCTCGAGCTGGGTACACTTCTATCCGTGCTGTGTTGCATCATGTAACAAAGTATCACCTAGATTGCCTAAAAGCATACACCTACTTGCCGAGCATGTGACTATAAATAACAAGATAGGCATTATGCAGAGAAGAAAAGAGCTCCAAATGGGGATTCTATATCTTCATCAGACATTATCGCGTCGAGAGTTCACCATGGAGGTTGTGGTATGGAACCCATCAACCCGGTTCTTTACTAACGCCTTTCAAATTCCAATCTCTCTCCCGCAGACCGTCTCAGACCGGGAAGCACCCGCCTCCCACAAACTCCCTGCAGATAGAATTTGCAGGAACCATGGCCGTATCCACACCCACAAAGTAGTCCAGGAACTTCAGGAGGCGCTTTGCCTCATAGTATTCCGGGTCATCTTTGGTGATACTGTACAGGAGTGGTTCTGCAAATTGTTTGAGCACTGCCTGCTCATAGATCAGAACCGAGTTGAACACTGCGTCCACGTTGTTCTGGAACGGGAAGATATACTTCTCCTCTCCGTCCCGGACCTTGGCCCACTCCCGAATCGTCATCTTTGCCGTCTTCGCCCGGGTGCGGTAATCCCGCACGATCCGGCGGAGGAGTCTGGTATCGCTGGTGGGAATCCGGTTGTGTGCATCGATGTTGAGGCTGGTCAGAGCACTGGTGTAGATCCGATACTTGTTTTCATTGGGGATTGCGACAGTGGACTTGGGATTCAGTCCATGGATGCCCTCAATGATCAGGATGTCGTCCGGGCCAAGCTTCATCTTGTTGCCGTCATACTTGCGGTGTCCGACCTTAAAGTCGAAGGTGGGAAGTTCCACCTCCTCCCCAGCAAGCAGATCCGTCAGGTTCTCGTTGAACAGGTCCAGATCCACAGCTTCCAGCACGTCATAGTTATAGTTTCCGTCGATATCCACCGGGGTCTTGTCGCGGTTCACAAACCAGTTGTCCATGGACATGATGTGGGGATGCATGCCAAAAGACCGAAGCTGAATGGAGAGCCGATGGGCAAAGGTGGTCTTCCCGGAGGACGAGGGGCCTGCGATCAGCACAAAGCGCACATCCTTCCGGCTGTGGATCTCCTCCGCGATGTTTCCAATCCGGCGCTCCTGCAGAGCCTCCTGCACCAGGATCATGTCGGAGATATTGCCCTCACAGATCCGGTCGTTCAGATCGCCAACGGTGGAGATGTTCACCAGCTCTCCCCATCTGGTGGAGAGCATCAGCTGGTCGTAGATCTTTTCCTCGTTCTGGAGCGGCTGGAGTTCATCCGGCCGGTCTTCCTCCGGGAGATTTAACAGCATTCCCTCCTTGTAGGCGGTTACCTCAAAATGCTTGACGTACCCGGTGGAGGGCAGCATGTATCCGTAGTAATAGTCATAATAGCCGTCCAGGCAGTAGACGTTGATCGTGGAGCTGTTGCGGTATCGGAAGAGCTTTTCCTTGTCCGTCATCCCCTGGTGATGAAAAAGCGCAATCGCATCGTCAAGGGGATAGGTCTTCTTGACGATCGGAAGGTTTTTCTCCTGCAGGGCATGCATGGCCTCGTTCAGTTTTTGGATCAGTTCATCGGTCACTTTGGTCTGTCCGATGACCGAGATAAAATAGGCATTTCCCAGCGTGAACTCCACCTTCAGGGAGGCATGCGGGGCCGGCATATCCTGTGTCACTTCCTGCCAGGCGCGGACCAGCATCATGATGGCCGTGCGCGCATAGGCCGCATGTCCTGCGGGATCCTTAGTGGTGATCAGATTGATCGCCCCATCCCGCTCGAGTTTCTTGGACAGCTCCCGCATCTTGCCGTTGAAGTAGACAAGCGCAATGTGGTTTTCGTACTCAGGCTGAAACTCCGCCACGATGTTCTCATAGGTGGTTCCCCTGGGATAGGATCTCTCCTGTCCGTTCACGAATACTGCCGGCATGCCATTCTCCTTCCGTCTGTATATTCTCCTGTCTGCTGCCTGCTGACATCTGCTCCGAATTTGATTACACCTCGTGGAACGGCTCCTCATCCCGCGCCGTCACCACCTGGAGCGACGGGATTTCCCGCTGCAGGTACTCCTTCATGTAGGGGACAAAGAGCTTCTCCACACCGTAGTGGCCCGCATCGATCACGGCGATTCCCTTTTCCACGGCATCCAGTCCCACATGGTGGGTGATATCCCCGGTGATCATCACGTCTGCACCCTTCTGCAGGGCAAGATCGATCTCATCCTTCCCGGAGCCGGGCATGATTGCGGTCACCACAATCGGGGTCTCCGGATCCCCGTAATAGCGAACGTGCGGGATACCGAAGTTCTCCTTGACATAGACCGCGCACTCCTGCAGTGTCATGTGCTCCGGAAGCTCTCCGATGCGTCCCAGGCCCTCATGGGAGATCGAGTCCTGGTAGGTGACATCCAGAACATCCGGCTCGATCAGCCGCAGGCGGTCTGCCGCCTCCGCCGCCATGGCGGAGACATCGAAATTCGTGTGCATCGCAAAGCAGGCCATGTCGTTTGTCAGCAGCTTGACAATCCGCTTGCCAATGAAGTCGGTATCGGTCACGTGTTTGATGCCGCCAAACAGGAGCGGATGATGGGTCAGCACCAAGTCCGCCCCGACGCGGACGGCGTCCTCAATGACCGCTGACGTGGCATCCAAAGCGATGTAGACGGTTCCGATCTCCTTGTCGGTCCGGCCTGCCTGCAGGCCGGGATTGTCCCAGCTCTCTGCAAAAGAGGGCGGGCAGAACTCATCCAGCTGTGCAATCAAATCCCGTAAGATCATATCGATTACCTCTCCTTTGAAACCAGCTCGTGATGCAAAAACACCAGTGCCTGCACCATTCCAATCTCTCCGCGAAGCTCCTCCATCCGGTTTCCGGCGTGACTGCTCTGCGCCTCCTTCTGAAGAAGCGACTCATACACTCCAATGTCCTTTGCCAGGGTCTGCATCAGGTACCGGTCCA
Organism: Lachnospiraceae bacterium; assembly: GCA_022483465.1. Lineage (GTDB taxonomy): Bacteria > Bacillota > Clostridia > Lachnospirales > Lachnospiraceae > CAG-791. The sequence continues at coordinate 836,678 of JAKVNF010000002.1, forward strand.
GGGCATCTGCTCCTCCTGCAAAGTAATCCGCAAGGAGGGCCGGCCCGTAGGTCGTCTCCGCATAGCGGCGAAAATTCTGATCCCGCAAAAGCGGCAGCACCCGCTCCCGGTTGGCCGCGGCCTCCCCGGCAAGATCGGTGCCCTGCAGCTGCTGTGACAGCTGTTCCCAGTCGGGGCAGACCATCTGCTCGCCCGGGACCGCGCGGATCACAGGATAGAACTTCCCATCCTCCTCCACCAGACACTCCCTGCGGATTCCAATGTTCTCCTGGTATAAAAACTCCCGCACCTGCCAGGGCTCCCGGTGCGGGCTCAGGATGAGTTCCCGAAAGTCCAGCACCTTGTCGATGTCCCGCTCCAGGAGGGAGCGCAGCAGCATCCCGCCCATGCCGGCGATGATCAGGGTATCCGCCTCTCCCTTCTGGTACTTTGTAAGACCGTCCGACTTCCGGATCTCGCACCGGCCGGTCAGCCCGGCCAGCTCCAGATTGGTCTTTGCGATCTCCAGCGGTCCGTCGGCCACGTCAAATCCAAGAGCCCTTTCACAGATTCCGTCCTGCAGGAGCCGGATCGGCACGTGGGCATGGTCCGTTCCCACGTCCAGGACCCGGTTTCCCGGCGTCACCATCAGACAGATCGTCTCCAGGCGTTTGCTCAAATGTATGCTCATGCTCGATTCCATTTTGTCCTTGTTCTCAGCTCTTGAGGTGGAAGGTCTTCTGCTGCAGCTGGGCAAGCTGTTTTCTCGCCTGAATCATCGCCTTGAGGGCGGCGGGGTCGGCGGTGTTCTCCATCAGCCGATCCAGCTCCTGGCGCTTAATGGCAACCAGCACATCCTTCAGCGCCTTCTCCCGCTCCCGAGTGTCCGAGATGCCGAGGAGATGCTCCTCAAACATCTGCGCTGCCTCCTGCTGATCCGCCTGCTCCTCAAAGGAGGCAATGACACTTCCAGGGTTTACCGGCTTGGAGAGGGCATCGCCGCTCGCCTCGCTCAGGGCATCCCCGTAGTACCGCCCCAGGAGCTTCAGGTACTTCTCCGCGGTCTGCCGGGGAATCCCCTCTGTGAAGTCCTCCGCCGAGATGTACTCCCGAATCTGGGGATACACCTCCGGACTGTCGGAGAGCCAGGTGAGCAGAAGCCGCTCGTTCTTTCTCTGGGCCCGCTCCACCTTGGAGAGCTTTCGCTCCTTTGCGGCAGGTCCGCTCTCCGGCTTCTGCATCCTGGGAAGCGCTTCGTCCTCTTCCTCCCGCTCAGGCCTTCTGCTGTCCCCCACGCCTGCCAGGTCGTAGGAGGCGACCTCCTTCTTCAGGAGGTCCAGCGGAATGTAGTATTTCTGGGCAGTCGCGCTCATGTAGTTGCTGCGGGCGAAGTCATCGGTAAAGCCGCAGAGCTTCTTTGCGATGAAGTGATAGAATTCCGTCTTCTGGGCGGGATCTGACAGGTCGTACTTCTTCTCCTCCTGGCGCAGCTCGTAGAAGAACGAGTCCTCCGCCTCATCCAGGCGTTTCTGGAAGGCGTCGTGCCCCTCACCCTTGATGAACTCGTCCGGATCCTTGTACGGCTCCAGGTTCACACACCTGCCGGTCATCCCGGCATCCTGCAGGATGCCGATGTTGCGCAGGGCCGCCTTCACGCCCGGACCATCGCTGTCGTAGGACAGCAGGACGTGTTTGGTGTAGCGCTTGATCACCTGTGCCTGACCCGGCGTAAAGGCCGTGCCCAGGGAGGCAATCGCCATGTCAAACCCCGCCTGGTGCTGGGCGATGACATCCATGTATCCCTCACACAGCACAAAGTAATCCGCCTTGCTCTTTCTGGCGATGTTCAGGCCGTAGAGGTTCCGCGACTTGTCGAAGATCGGTGTCTCCGGGGAATTCAGGTACTTCGGCTTTCCATCCCCCATGACGCGGCCGCCAAAGCCGATCACCCGGTTGGTGGTGTCCATGATGGGGTACATGACCCGGTTCCAGAACTTGTCGTGCAGGCCCCGCTTCTCATCAAAGGCCGCAACGCCGGAGGCCAGGATGTCATCATCCGCAAATCCCTTTTTGCGCAGCATTGCCACGCAGTCGTTGTTGGCGCCGTCCGCAAACCCCAGACCGAACCGGTTCATCGTCTCCAGGGAGAGTTTTCTGGACTGGAAGTACTCCATGCCCCGCTTTCCCTTGGGGGAGCGCAGAAGCTTGAAGTAATAGGTTGCCGCCTCCTTGTTGATGGCCAGCAGAATCTCCCGCTGCTGTGCCTTCTTTTTGGCCTCCTCGGAATAGTTTGCCTCCGGGAGCGTGATGCCGGCCCGCTTCGCAAGGACCTTCAGGGCCTCCTGAAAACTGTAGTTCTCGTATTTCATCAGGAACGTGATCACCGTTCCGCTCTCACCGCAGCCAAAGCAGTGGTACAGTTGCTTCTGCGGCGAGACGTAAAAGCTCGGAGAGCGGTCTGCATGGAAGGGGCAGACCCCCTTGTACTCCGAGCCAGATTTTTTGAGAGTGATATACTGTCCGATCACGTCGACGATATCATTCGCCGCACAGACCTCACTGATTACTTCATCCGAATAATACACTGCTCTTCCTTCTCTGTCCTGTCTGCTTACTGCCAGCACTTGGGCACATAGATCTCCTCATACCTTGCGATGGCAAAGCGGTCTGTCATGGAGCTGATGTAGTCACAGACGATCCGCTCCTTGGAGTCCCCCAGATCCAGCCGATCTATCAGGTACTTCGGCAGCAGCTCGATGTGTCCGATGTAGTAGCGATAGAGCTGCTCCACCACACCCATCGCCTTTTTCTCTTCCCCTTTTGCCCTGGGATTGGTGTAGACGTTTTCAAACATGAATTTCCGAAACTTCTGAAAGGCATCATAGATACGTGGGCTCATCTCCACGACAGGCCTGCCGTAGGAGGTGGTGATGATGTCGTGCACAAAGGTGTCCAGCCGCTCATCGAGCGTTCTGCCAAGGACATTGGCAATCTCATCCGGCACGTCGTCATCCGTCAGGATTTTTCCGCGGATAGCGTCATCCATGTCGTGGTGGAGGTAGGCGATCTTGTCCGAGAACTGAATGACCTTTCCCTCCAGGGTGTGGGGTGTGCCGGCGGTCTGGTGATTCAGAATTCCGTCCCGCACCTCATAGGTCAGGTTCATCCCCTTCCCGTCCTTCTCCAGGTAGTCCACGATGCGCACGCTCTGCTTCGCGTGGTCAAAGCCCTCGCCGCAGAGCTTGTTCAGCACCCGCTCTCCGGCATGTCCGAAGGGCGTGTGCCCCAGGTCATGTCCCAGGGCGATCGCCTCCGTCAGGTCCTCGTTCAGGCGCAGTGCCTTGGCGATGGTCCTGGCATTCTGGGAGACCTCCAGCGTGTGGGTCATACGGGTCCGGTAGTGATCCCCGTCCGGGGTGATGAACACCTGCGTCTTGTCCTTGAGCCTGCGAAAAGACTTGCTGTGGACAATTCGGTCCCGGTCCCGCTGAAACACCGGCCGCAGATCATCCTGCGGCTCCTCATGGAGTCTTCCCTTTGTCTTGACCGAGAAGCTGGCCCACGGAGCCAGGATCTCCTCCTCTCGCTGTTCAAGCTGCTCTCTGATCAGCATCTCCTCTACCCCCTGCACCCTCATGCAAAGTTGTCAGACGCCGCAATAAGAAACCGAATCCCTGCCAAGCGGGAACGTTCGAAAAAATCCGTTTCCGCCCCAATTTGGTTTTGATTATATCATAGGGGTATAACGGTTTGAACACAGGGACCGGAAAAGGGCTGATGTCATAGGCCAGGGCGGCAGGAACACAGCTCTGCTGTCGTTCCCTTCGGCTGTAGAAACGCATGCCAGGCCGCCGCAAGAGCGGGCGCGAAAATGCGCGGCGGTTGCCAATATATTTACACAGATATCTGAATGTTACGAAAACAATTTTGCGGTTGACGAACCCATATCCGCGCGTTAAGATATGTCTTGCTTGCGAGAGATAAATCGCTTGCAGAAGTGGCGGAATTGGTAGACGCGCAGGCTTCAGGTGCCTGTCCTGGCAACAGGGTGAGGGTTCAAGTCCCTTCTTCTGCATTGCTTTTTTTAAGCAAGTTTTAAATTGAATGCGGAAGTGTCGGAATTGGTAGACGAGCAAGATTAAGGTTCTTGTGACAGTTATGCCGTGTGGGTTCAAGTCCCATCTTCCGCAGGATTGCCGAAGTGATCATCTGATCACTTCGGTTTTTCTTTTGTCTGAATTTGGCATCCGGGTGCGCCGCTCCGGAAAATTTCTCTTTTTGTCACCACAGGTCTGTTCTTCTCTTAACTTTTGAAGCAGCTCCTCTCTCCTCTTCTGAAGTATCAATCCGTGTAATCGCCTCCACCCGTAAAACGGGTGGTTCGGGATGCGGGCTATAAGCCCGCTTTACTAGCCAGCGCCTAAAGACGCTGGCTTTCGCTTTAAAGGCCCTTGGGAGCTTTCGCTCCCTCGGGCTCCGCTCAAGCCTCTTTTGCTTTTATCACCTGGCCGCCCCTAAAGGGGCGGTTTTTTACGTCCTTTCTTGTGGATCCTTTCCAGGCTTCGCCCCGAAAGGATCCTCGTACTCCTTCACACTCATCTTATCCTGCAGGATGTCTGCTCTCTCCTGATCCCGGATATACTTCTTTACCGTCGCATCGTTTAATCCCACCGTGCTGACATAATACCCCTCAGACCAAAAGTGCCGGTTCCCAAACTTGTATTTCAGATTTGCGTGCCGGTCAAACATCATGAGCGAACTTTTCCCCTTCAAGTAACCCATAAACGAGGCTACGCTGATCTTTGGCGGAATGCTTACCAGCATATGCACATGATCTGGCATGAGATGCCCTTCTATGATTTCAACTCCTTTGTATGCGCATAGATCATGCAGTATCTCCGCAAGGTCCTTCCTGTATTGATTGTAAATTATTTTTCGCTTATACTTCGGAGTGAAGACGATATGGTATTTGCACAACCATTTTGTGTGTGCTGCACTATTAGCCTTCGGCATCTAAATCACCTTTCCTTTCATCAATGGTGGCTTGAGCACCTCTATTGTAAGGAAAGGTGATTTATTTGTATAACCTCTTACTCTCACCCGCACAGCGGGTGGTTTACTGCTTCGCAAGGATTCGCTTACTTCGTAAGCGAATCGCAAGCTCAGCCGACTAAAGTCGAATACAATAAAACAGCTCCGGCATCTGCCGGAGCTGCAAAAGTCAGTCATGGAAGCAGTTGGTCATATGCCCACTGCCAGGAAGATCGCATGGGCGATAAAGGCAACCACCCAGGCGATGGCACACTGGAAGAACACCACGCCGAGTGCCCACTTGCCGCCAAGCTCCCTGCGGATAGAGGCGATCGCCGCCACGCAGGGTGTGTAGAGCAGGCAGAACACCAGCATGGTCGCCGCAGTGATCGGCGCAATGGCTGTGGCAATGGTGCCGCCAAACAGGATCTGCATCGTGGAAACCAGGCTCTCCTTGGCCATAAAGCCGGAGATCAGGGAAGTCACGATCCGCCAGTCTCCCATATCCAGCGGGCGGAAGATCGGTGCGATGGCTCCTGCCACGATCGCCATCATGCTGTTGGAGGAATCGGTGACAAAGTTGAAGTGGGGATCAAAGCTCTGCAGGAACCACACCACCAGCGTGGCGATCAGAATCACACTGAAGGCCTTCTGGATGAAATCCTTTGACTTCTCCCAGAGGAGCTGTCCCACGTTTTTGGGGCTGGGCATACGGTAGTTCGGCAGCTCCATGACAAAGGGAACAGCCTCGCCCTTGAAGATCGTCCGCTTCATGATGAGTGCTACCAGGATGGCCAGCACAATGCCGAGGAAGTAAAGGCCGGTCATGATCAGCCCGCCCTTTCCCGGGAAGAACGCCGCCACGAAGAAACCGTACAGCGGGATCTTCGCAGAGCAGCTCATGAACGGGGTCAGCAGGATGGTCATCCTGCGGTCTCTGCGGCTCGGCAGGGTTCTGGTGGACATCACTGCCGGCACCGTGCAGCCAAAGCCGATGAGAAGCGGCACAATACTGCGCCCAGAGAGGCCGATTCTTCGAAGAAGCTTGTCCATAAAAAAGGCAACTCTCGCAATGTAGCCGGAGTCCTCCATCAGGGACAGGAAGAAGAACAGCACCACGACGATCGGCAGGAAGCTCAGCACTGACCCGACGCCGTTGAAGATGCCATCGATAATGAGGCTGTGCAGCCCCTCGTTGACGCCTGCTGCCGTCAGGCCCTGATCCACCACACCGGAGAGTTTGTCCAGTCCAAAAGCGATGAGATTCTGCAGCGCCAGGCCGATGACATTGAAGGTCAGATAGAACACCACCAGCATGATCAGGACGAAGCAGGGGATCGCAGTGTACTTGCCGGTCAGGATCCTATCAATCTTCTCGGAGCGGAGCCGCTCCCGGCTCTCCTTCGGCTTGACCACCGTGGCCTCGCAGACACGCTCAATAAAGTCATACCGCATGTCTGCGATGGCTGCTGCCCGGTCCATGCCGCCTTCCTCTTCCATCTGGACCACGACATGCCCGAGCATCTCCTTCTCGTTCTCCTCGAGGCCCAGCTGATCCATGACCAGCTGATCTCCCTCAATGACCTTGCTGGCCGCGAAACGAAGCGGAAGTCCCGCCCGTGCGGCATGGTCTTCGATGATGGCCTCCACCGCGTGGTGCGCCCGGTGGATGGCACCGCCATGGTCGTCGGGGGAACAGAAATCCTGGACCTTGGGCTTTTCCTGGTAGTGGGCCACATGAACTGCATGGCGGATCAATTCCTCCACGCCCTCGTTCTTGGCTGCGGAGATCGGCACCACCGGAACCCCCAGCATCTTCTCCATTCCGTTGATATCGATGGAGCCGTTGTTCTCCCGAAGCTCGTCCATCATGTTCAGGGCGACCACCATCGGAACATCCATCTCCAGCAGCTGCATGGTCAGGTAGAGATTTCGCTCCACGTTGGTGGCATCCACGATGTTGATGATGGCTTTCGGCTTCTCCTCCAGCACGAAGTTTCGGGACACGATCTCCTCACTGCTGTAGGGGGACATCGAATAGATGCCGGGCAGGTCAGTCACGCGGGTGTTGGAATATCCCCGGATCGGGCCGTCCTTCCGGTCCACCGTGACACCCGGAAAGTTGCCCACGTGCTGGTTGGCACCGGTCAGCTGATTGAACAGTGTGGTCTTGCCGCAGTTCTGATTGCCCACCAGGGCGAAGGTCAGAAGCGTCCCCTCCGGGAGCGGATCTCCATCGGTCTTGCTGTGGTACTTTCCATCCTCGCCGAGGCCCGGGTGATCCGAGAGCGGGATCTCCTGCACTCTCCTGTGTTTGTTGGTGCGCTCTTTGATCAGATCCACGCCGATCTGCTCTGCATCCGACAGGCGCAGGGTCAGCTCATAGCCGTGTACCTGAATCTCCATGGGATCTCCCATCGGGGCAAACTTGACGACCGTGAGCTCTGCTCCCGGGATGACGCCCATATCCAAAAAGTGCTGTCGCAGGGCGCCGTCTCCGCCCACGGTGCGGATCACCGCATTCTGTCCGATTGTCAAATCCTTCAGTGTCATCTTTCAACCTCACTCCGCCTGACTCTTTCTGTCGCAGTCGTTAAATGCATTTAACATTCGCATGTAGTATAGCACGCCAGGACGGGTACGCAAAGAGAGAAGTTCAACGTTTTTAACTTTCCATCAATAGATCAATCAGTCTGATTTTGTGTGAAGATTGCATCATAGTCATATGTATTATAAAACTTTCTGATGGAGTCTATATATTCTGTAGCATTCTCCTTAGTAATCTCATGTTCTCCATCATGAATACTCTGCAGAATAATACTGTTCACATTTGGATGATAATGAATGTCATCTGCATAGTTGGAGAGGTCTGTGATCAGATTGAAGTCATCATTGAGAGAATACAGATGAACATTTGGGTATTTCAATATTACATCAATGGCATACTCCTCCATATCCACGCGTCTGTCGACCCTACCAGGTCCTGCCTGATTAGCCGAATCCCACCAAAGGATGCTGTAAGGTGGAAAAAATAAATCAAAGCGCACATCAGGATACTGCGCAATGGTATCTGTTAGGTTCTGGGTGAGGTTAGTCTGCATGTGTTGATACCATTCCTCTGTTTCACTTGGATCAATCGGGTCATCGGATTTCTCTGGCCTCTCATAATGATTAAGAGCTTCTTCATGATTCAGATAAGCATCGGCTTTGGCATCCTCGCTGCTGTCATCCTCATGCTCATCCCCACTATGAGAAATTGACGCCACAACGGTCGGAATCATGGCCTCATCCCAAACATCAATATTGTATAAATATCGAACATCATTGAATGGATTCTCGTCATACAGATAATCCGGATATTCCGCAGTACTCGTCCAGTCAGGAGGTGTCACAAACCAAAGTGTATCAACACTTCTGATGACATGCTTCAAATCATGTTGATGTACGAGTGCGGTCTTCATATTCTCATTCAAAATGTAGAAGCCCTCCCCAAGAAATGTGGTTCGGATAAAATTTTCGCCGAACAATTGGGAAGCCTCTTCTTCCGAAAACCCGCTGGTCATGGATGTTCCGATAATCAGCGCATCATAGTCAAAATTGCGCAACATACCATTATTGTTATACAGCGCATTTTGTCCTCGATATTCGATTCCTTTTAATGGTTTATGAAAATGATAATATGGATCAACCACGATAACGGCTACGCCCATTGCAATAATCAAGACCGCCAAAAGAATAACCGTCCCACGAAACCATTTCTTTTCGTTCACTTTTTCTCCTCAAAAATAAGCATAAATGAAATGGGTCACTCCGGAAAGTGAAAACAGGCTAACGACAAAAAGCAGCGCGACAATCATCCGATCTAAAAGTACATGCTTTTTTTTACCAGCAATGGCCTGACTGTTCACCGGAAGCTGTGTCAGGAGACCGGCCAATGTTGCAAAGAGAATCGCAGTCACTGCGACAGGGACAGAATTCGGAACGAGATTGACCAGAATCCTCGGCAGAGATGCTGCACACATGCTCTGATCCAGGGCGCCCCAGTTTCCGCTCCGAAACAGGGAGAGGACACTTCTCAGAGTATGAAGATCCCCGGCGCGGAACAAAATCCATGCAAAATTCACACACAGGAGCGTAATCACTCTTCCAATACCGGAGGGAAGTCTGAATCTTTTGCTGAACGCCTTATGGATCACCGTTAGGATTCCGTGGGTCATTCCCCAAAGTACAAAAGTAAACGATGCTCCGTGCCATATACCGCTGACAAGGAAAACAATCATGATATTGAGATAGGTCCGAAGCTTTCCTTTTCGATTTCCTCCAAGCGGAATGTAGACATAATGCGTCAGAAAACGGGTTAGCGTGATATGCCAACGATCCCAAAACTCCGAGATATTATTAGCACGGTAAGGAGAATTGAAATTGATTGGCAAATCCAACCCGAGCATTCTGGCAATACCGATGGCCATGTCGCTATACCCGCTAAAATCAAAATAGATCTGCAGAGTGTACAGGACCGATGCAAACAACATGCTGGAAGCATTGATCTGATCCAGATTGGCATAAGCATAGTCAACTCCACCTCCCAAAGCATCTGCAATCAGCACTTTTTTGCTCAGGCCAATAGCGAATAATATAAGTCCGGAGGAAACTCGGCCCCAATCACTTTCAAAGTTTTGAAGCAATGGAAAAAACTGTTTTGATAACACAATCGGGCCGGATGTGATATGTGGAAAGAAAGATGAAAATACGCTGTAATCCAAGAGGGAATATTTATCATTCGGATTATGATATGCATCAACAAGAAAGGCTATTTGTTGAAAAGTAATGAAACTGATTCCTGTTGGCAAGAGCATCTGCGGAATTTCGAGATCTGTGAGATGCAGTGCATTGCTAATCGATAATGCAAAGCCCAGGTACTTAAAGCAAAAAAGGACAAGTACATTGCAGAAAACGGAAAGGTGAAGGATCTTTCTTGCCTGCTGCGGCTTGCTACGGATTAGCCTGTAAAGCAGATAGTTGACAAGGATTTCTGCCGTGCCAAATGGAAGGTATTTTACCCCACAAAGTGCATAAAAGATTGCAGATGTGGCAAGAAGCCACCATCTGCAATCCCGGTGCAAGTGCTGCAGGAAATACTCTCCCACCAGTGAGACCGGCAAAAATACCAGTAAAAATGGGTAGGAATTGAAAGCCATCTTTTTAGTCCCTAAAACAAAGTTCTTTGATTACAGCATTCATGCATTATGAACGTTGCCCATTGCAGTGTATTTTTGATCAGCATATCAGTCTTCCTGGCTCAACATATTTCCAAGCACATGACTGAATTCTTCTGCCGCCTGCTCGCTGAGATGTCCGAAGCCATCGGCATACTGCGATGTATCACTGTTGAAGACAGATGTGGGCAATTCATTCATGTTCCAGAGGGTGACACCGCAGTCCTCTGCAAGGGATTGTAAGTAGGCTTCTGCACTCTGCCGATAGTTGGCGTTGTAGTCGTAATAGACCTGTCTTCCAACCGGCATCTCCATCAGGATCAGTTCGATCCCATGCTCCTTGCAGTAAGAGGCCATCTTCCGGAGCCAGTAATCCGCCTCCTTCGTCACAGAAAAGTCGGAGTTGTCCTGTGCAATGTAAACATAGCTCCCCGTAACTGGATCGAACCCCCTGTAGTCCTGATAGGCATCAGGATTTCTCAAATACTCCAGCTTCTTGGACAGAATCTCCCCCATCCTGCTCAGGTTGTCCGTCTTCAGGGACCAGGGGCTGATGGTCACATGCCAGTTGTACTTCAGACCTGCACAGTAATACTGCAGCCTGACAGCTCCCAGTGGATAGGCATAATAGTGATTGATTCCATCATCGCGGTCACAGTATGTGGGATCCACGTCGTAAATCACACGCTTTGGCGCCTGGCCATGCTCTGCCATGAGCCGGATCAGGTAGTACTGATCCATCGGGCCGGACATGGGAATGCTGTAGTTTGCACAGGATTTTCCAGTGACCTTTGAGACCGTGTCCGGATCCACACCTGCCCGTGCCATCGATGTGCCTATGATCACATCCTCTGCAGTGTTCTTTGCCGCCTTCTTGATCAATACGCGCATCTGAACATCATCGCAGAGGGCGAGCGTCAGAAAGCCGTTGATCACTGCAAAGATCAGGAGAAACAGAATCACAAACCGCCATCCGGTGTGAACTCTTTTTCCCTTCGTCTCTGCCGAATCAGCAGCTCCTGCGCTTGTTGTTATCTTCTCTTCCATTTTCCCTCCATCAGAACTGCGCATAAATAAAGCCGGAAGCAAGTCCGTTGTTCTGGAAGATCAAGACGGAAAACATCACCCCGTAGTAGACTGCCCATCTCGCAGGACGCGGCAGCGCATCCATCTGCTCAAAAATGCTCTTTTGCCGGATCTCCTCCAGCAGACTTTTGACCATCAGCACAAGACAGCCAAAGGCAAGGATCCCCGGCGTGAAGTGAAGATCGACAAAGATCTGTCCTGTGATCTCGTTCAGATGAAAGTCTGTGAAGGCATGGGTCAGCATGTAGTTGGATTGAGACAGCGTTGTGGGAAAATCCCAGTACCAGCTGATGGTGACCAGAATAAAGGTAACCAGAACCTGCAGGAGGTGCAGAACCCGGTTTTGGGATGGATGCGCCGTTCCAAGCAGCGCCTCCAGGGAGATGATTACACCGTTGTACAGACCATAGACGAGATACTTTCCGCCCTTTCCATGCCAGATTCCGACCAGAAGGAAGACCAGAATGTTGGCAATGGTCGCCTGGAGGATGGCCGCGCCTTTTCTGCCGATGTGCTTCTTTGCTCCTTTGGTCAGTTTCCGCATCCAGCTGGAGACCGTCATGGGATAAAAGACATAATCCTTCATCCAGGTTCCCAGGGTGATGTGCCAGCGATGCCAGAAGTCAGTGATGGAGCAGGAAAAGTAAGGACGCTTGAAGTTCTCATCCAGATGGATCCCGAAGATCTCCGCCGTGCCGATCACCACATCCATACCGCCTGCAAAATCTCCATAGAGCTGTGCCGCATAGAGAAGGGCGGTAACTGCGTAATAAGTTCCTGAGTACTCGAGGTAATTGCTGTTGACCAGGCTGACAGCAGCACCTGCACGGTCTGCAATCACGAACTTCAGGAAATATCCCCAAAGCATGCGCTGCGCGCCATGCTCCACCTGAACGAGATCCAGCCGATGTCCTGTGCAGACCATTTTTCCATCGACTTCCGTCTCGCCTGCAAGCTGGAGCATCAGCCGCTCATATCTCCCAATGGGTCCCTGCAGAATCTGCGGAAAGAAAGACACAAAGAGCATAAACCTTGTCGGATGCTGCTCCGCGCGGGTCCTTCCCCAATAGACGTCAATCAGATATCCCATCGACTGAAACGTGTAGAACGAGATGCCGAGGGGCAGTGCCCAGGTCCAGACATCAAGATACTTGAGGAAAAACAGCACGCCGAAATTCAGGACAAGGCAAAGAATGAAGACTGCTTTCTTTTTCTTCCGGATTTCCTTGCGTCTCGCTTTGTTCTCTGCCCCTCTCCCAAGCTGCTTCAGCCCATCTTCCAGGCGATCCAGAAGGCGTGCAGCAAAAAACGTGGAGAACGTGGTGAAGAGCAGGAAAAAGATGAGTGCCGGGCCATTCAGTAAATAAAAGACATAGCTGAAAATGAGTAGCACAAAATACTGATACCGGGCGGCACGCCTCGGTATCAGGTAATAAATCACAGCACAGCCTGCTGTGAACAGCAGGTAGGCAATGGATGTAAATGACATAACTCCCTCGTAGAATTTCTCTTTGACTCTGCTGAGTTCTCAATTGCTGCCACGCTACGGCCCTTATGATGAGCTACATTGGGAAATGCAGTACGTCATCTATTGCGTGAAATCAAGGACCTCACGATATGAAGGCCAGACCTGACTATGATTCGTTTCCAGGTACGACAAATGGTCTACTGTGCAGTCTTTGTGGACTTCCAATCAACCGTGCTGGGATCTACCCCCTCATCGATCGAGTAACCCTGAGAACGGATGATAACGCGCGAGAGCATCTGCGCATACTTTTTCCGGTTCTCCGGTGACATGTGGATGCCGTCCTCCAACAAGTTGTCCTTTGCATTAGAGGCATTGATATTAAGGCAGTCATAAGGATTCATATAACTGACATTTCCCTGGTTAATCGAAGAGACCACATTTTGAGCTGCACAGGCATAGTCGTAAAGAGTGCCATATCCGTAATTCAAGGTATTGGAATCTCCGGTATATGTTCCATTATTAAAGAACTGGGCATAACCTGGCCCGCAGATGACAATCGCCGAATCTGGGAAGGTGCTGCGCAGGCGATAGATAATGGTCTGCAGCGCAGAGCGGTATGCCTTGGACGGATTGGTGGAATCATCAATCGGAATCTTGGACAGGAAATCGTTGACGCCATACTCCACAACAAAGACATCGGTCTTGGAGAAGTCACAGCCAGCAAAGACCTTTCTCTGATAATCAATCTCGGAATACTGCTGCAGGAAATCCGGTGAGACATCCCCCACAATCGCATAGGTCATGCCCAGACCGCCGTCGGACTCCCAGGACTGCAGATCCTGTCCCTGGGTGAGAGGAACAGCTGCCGTGGTGCCGCCGATGGCGAGATTATACACATTTGCATCGCAGTACTGGGAGATCTGGTAGGCCAGGCCATCATATCCCTTGTAGTTTCCAAATTGGGAGTCTCCGATGACCACGATCTGCATGGTGGCGTCTGCGCCAATCAGTGTGTTGACACAGTCATCGGTATATTGGATGCCAAGATCATACGGATTATTCGGATCCCTCTCCACCGTCTCCGTTACAGCCTCGGTCGAAGCCTCCGTGGAAGCTTCCGCTGCTGCCGTTTCCGCTGTGGTGGAAGCCTCCGCGGCAATCTCTGAAACCGCTTCCGTGCTGGCCTCCGTGGCAGCGGTTGTTTCTGCCGCTGTTGTCTGCTGTATGCTTGCGGTTTCTGCTGCCTGGTCTGTCTGTTTCTCTCCACAGGCAGTGATCGCAGCGGCAAGTAACCCCGCTGCGATCACCCTGAAAACTTTTCTATTCTTCAATTGTTGTTCTCTTTCCTCAGGCATCCTGGAGTCTCTTTACCATAGCATAGAGTGCCTTTGCACTGTTGAAATTTGCCGGCACAATCTCTGATGCGGGAATTGAGATGTCATAGGCATCGTTCAGCTCGCTGATGATCTGGAGGATATCAAACGAGTTGAGAATTCCATCGTCGATCAGTGTGGTGCAGTTTGCAAAGTCCACATCGTCCTTCACATCTGATAAAATCTGAATCAGTTCATCCATGAGATTTTTCCTTTCGTTTCCGTGTATTCTCTCTTTACTCCTGCTGCCATTATCAGAAGGCTATGCCTGCATTCCCAGGCCGCATTCTATCACATTCTGTCCATGGTGCCGCAGACCGTATTGATGGGACTGGTCTTCTTTGCATCCCTCGCAAGGAGCCAGCTTCCATCCGGCTGTACCAGGACAATTTTGGGCAGATTCCTGCTCAAGAACAGGTACATCGCCTCCGTAACAGAATAAGCGCCGATGTTCTCAAATGCAAGCACATCCCCAGGACAAAGCTCTGCCATCCTGACCGAGCGCACCAGATCATCGTTCGTCGTGCAGAGGCTCCCGCACAGGGCGTACTCGTGATTCTCATCGTCCTGTATGCGGCGATATGATACCTCGGCAGGGCTCTGATCCGGATCTCCGTTTCCCTGATAGTGCCGAATCACCGGCAGCTTCATCCCCATCAGCTGGCCCAGATAGTTGACATGATGAATCCCCCCATCCGCGATGCAGTAGTGCTTGTCGCCTGCTGTCTTTAGATCCATGACCCGGGTCAGGTAGAATCCGCACTCTGTGGCCAAAAAGCGTCCCGCCTCCACCGTGAGTTCTGCGAACTTCGCCACGTGCTGCAGCGCAGGGGCCAGTTCTCTGGCAGGAGCCAGGGTATCCGAAAAGTCATCTCCCGCAAACAGAGGGACCGGAAGTCCCGGGCCGTATTCCAGTTTCTGCAGGACAAAGCCGTGCTGCTCTCTCACCTCCCGGAACAGGTCCTCCAGCATCCGGAGCTCATCCTTCTGCTGATGCAGATCCCGGTTCTTCCGTTGCGTGCCCACAAAGTAGTGAATGCCCACGATGTCGATGCCGGGGTAATCCTGTCTGTGATCGATGACCGACAGCAGATCCTCCTTCGACATGCCAAACTGCGATCCGTGATTTAACCGAAGCAGCACCGGGATGATTTTGCCCGCCCGCAGGGCCTCGGCATTCAGAATCTTCACGTGGCGAAGGGACTCTGCGGTACAGCATCCCACTGCATCCCCGATGGCCTGCCGCACATCCCCGGGTTCCTTGTTGACACCGGAATACACCACCTTCTCCATCGGGACAGACAGACTCTCACAGATCTCCAGCTCTCCCGGGCTGCATACCTCCAGCCGGTCTGCCGCCTCTGCCGCTGCCGGGATCAGGAACGGATTTGCTTTTACCGAATAGCACAGGAAAATGTGCTCCCCCAGAATGTCGCGTACTTCCCGGATCCGCCTTTGAAATGCACCTGCATCAAACACGTATGTCGGTGTCCCGTACTTCTGCAGGATGCCGATCAGCGTATGATCTTCCATCTTCACTTTCCCTTCATTTACTTTCCGCCATGATACTGATCCATCAGTGCATGCCGGTCAATCTTGCCGTTCTTGTTGAGCGGCATCCTGTCAATCTGAATGGTCCGATTCGGCACCATAAAGTCCGGCAGTCTGGTGCGCAGGTCTTTTTCCAGTTCCTTTTTATCCCGGTCTCCCGTGTAGAACAGAACCAGTTTCTTCTTCTCACTGTCATAGATGCAGCAGGCCCTGGTGACCCCGTCGCAGGCCATCGCATCGGTCTCAATCTCACCGAGCTCGATCCGGTGTCCCAGATGCTTGATCTGAAAGTCCTTCCGGGACACATAGATGAGATTTCCCTGCGCATCATATTTGCCCAGATCCCCGGTGCGATAGATCCGCTCCGGCCAGGCCTCATTCAGGGGATTCTGCACAAAGACGGCCTCCGTCTTTTCCCGCTCCCGGTAATACCCGGCCGCAACGCAGGTGCCGCCGACACAAATCTCACCGACCTCTCCCTCACCGGTTACTTCCTGATCCTGTTCATCCAGAAGGAATACCTTTTCATTCGGGAAGGGCTTTCCCGCCGGGATCACCTCATCCAGGGCATAGGTCTTTGCCGGATCCAACACAAAATAGGTGCAGTTGCAGGTGATCTCCGTGGGACCGTAGAGATTGACATATGCCGCATCCGGCAGGTACTTTCTCCAGATGTTCAGCTGTTTCACCGGCATCACCTCGCCGCTGAAGAGAACCTTGTTCACGCTCTCCGGGGTCCGGTACGAAAATCCGTTCATGATAGACACAAAGCACATGGCGCTCACTGCCCAGACCAGGGTGGTGACTGCATGATCAGCAAGGTAATCCATCAGTGCCGTCGGATTCACAAAGTAGCTCCTTGGAATCAGAACCGTCCTGGCACCGGTGTACAGGCCGCTGTAGATGTCCTTGACGGAGACATCAAAGTCAAACGGCGCCTGGTTTCCCATCACATCATCTCTGGTGATGCCGAACGTCTTGTCAAAGATCGGAATGAAGTCGATCACGGAGCGGTGGCAGACTACCACCCCCTTCGGGATGCCGGTGCTGCCGGAGGTAAAGTTCACGTACAGGGGATCCGTGTCGAGGCAGGTGCTGCGGATGCGGGACAAAACGGCAGGATCCGCCTTTGGTCTCTGTTCTTCCAGCTCTTCCAGATCGATTACCCGGTACTGCGGTGCAAAGAGCTCTCTTGCCGTCTCCAGGTTCTCATGATCTGCAAAGATCACCGCGGGATCCAGCTTGGTGATCACCGTCTGCAGCCTCGTCTTTGGCTGACGAAGGTCGATAAAGGAATAGAATCCTCTCGCATAGACCGTGCCCATCATGCCGATCACCGCAGCAACGCTCTTTTCCATAAAAAATGCCACGGGCCGATTTGCGACGCCGATGCCGGCAAGAGTGGTACCGATGCCCTCCGCCTGTTCCCGAAGTGCACCCCAGGTGATGCTGCCCATCGGGTCCTCAAAGGCGGCTCTGTTTGGATCTGCTGCAGCCGTATGTTCCAGCCAGTCAAGAATGGTGTTCATATTTTCCCCCACTATGATTTTATGTTGTCAGTCGTGTGCAAACTCCCACGGATCATAAAACAGATCTGTGACCTCTTCGCCCGCATCCAGCCTCTTCAGCGTGGTTCCGAGAAACCGGGAGAACTTCGCAGCACCGGAGCTGTTCAGATGCCCCACATCATGATAATCCGTACCGGAGAGCGCAAACGCACTCTCCCGGGTCAGATTGAAATCCAGAAAGGAAAAGCCGTAAGAGGAAAACAGGTCCTTCAGCTCATCCGTGATGGCCGCATAATCTGCAAGGCGATAGATATTCAGGTAGTTGGGATACGGGACAACCACCGCGGTGAGTTCGATTCCATT
Organism: Lachnospiraceae bacterium; assembly: GCA_022483465.1. Classification (GTDB taxonomy): domain Bacteria; phylum Bacillota; class Clostridia; order Lachnospirales; family Lachnospiraceae; genus CAG-791. Next base: position 854,253 of record JAKVNF010000002.1, read on the forward strand.
CTCCCTGCAGAAGGCACAGATTTCCTTCAGATTTGTCTCATTTTCCCGATTCAGGTCCAGCTCGTGGAAGGTCGAATTCCGCTGCTTTTCGTCCCACGCTGCCGCCTCCTCTAGCGTCACGAAGTGAATGCTCTGGTCCACCACACCTTCTCCCGGCTCGTATCCATTGGAAAGGCGGTGTCCCGTATCGTCCAGTACTTTCCCCGCAAGCTTTTCCCTGACATTCCGCTTTAGATCTGTGCTCCGGTTATAGACCCAGGGCGTGAGGAACGTCAAACTTGCCGAGGTCTTGATCCAAACCGGATTGGTGACGAAGGACCCGATCGTCTTCAGATTGTCCGGAAAGGATTCACTCCTTGCCCGCGCCATCCACAGAGCCTGTTCTGCCCTCCGGCTGTCTGCCCGTCTCAGTGACAGCACCTCGTGGTCGATTACCAGCAGCACCCGCTTGATGGCTTTTGTTTCTGCCGCTTCCCGGATGATCTCCCGTGAGGATGCCAGAGACTGCATGTTGGTGGACATGTTGTAGGAGGAGGACCCGAGAGCAGGATCCAGGTACTCCGGATTGATGCCCTTCAGGCCCTGAGAGGTGCCGACAATAATCGTATCCGGCGGATTCTCTTCCGCCCTTGCCTCATAACCATACCACATCTCCTCGGAAGAGCTCCGGTAGGGTTCCATCAAAAAGCACAGGAGCTGATTGAGGCCAAGCAGGATCGCAAGGAAAAGAAGAAAGCCTGCCGCCCTCCCTGTCCTTGTCCTTCCCTGCGGTGTTCCTGTTCTCTCCTGCGTCTTAGAAGTTTGCATAGAGAAATCCTCCCGCTGTGGTAGTAAAGACAAAGGACGCAAAGACCAAAAGGAGGCACATTCCGCTGAAGACATAGGTCCAGCCTGCTGCCCTCTTCAGAAGCCTTCCCTCGCAGTCGATTCCTCTCTCCTTCTGCAGGCTGACCGCAAGAACCATTCCCGTCCCGATCAGGGCAAGGCCAAAGCTGCCCAGCGTGTTGGTCATCCCACCAAGGCCCTCCAGGATGATGTTCCGGAAGTGGAAACCAAAATGCGCACCATCAAAGGCCGTGAAGGTCTGGCGGAATGCCAGCATGCAGTCATGGAAGTCATAAATCCGATCAAAGTACCAGCCGATGTTCACGATCACAAATGTCCGGAGGACCCGGAACACATGAAAGCCCCTTGATGCGGTATTCATCCGGAGTTTCCCCGCAAGCCACTGCCAGAATGGTGCCGTAAGATCGCTTAAGGCGATCACAATGCCGTTGTAGAGGCCCCAGAGAAGATAGTGGCTCTGCGCTCCGTGCCAGAGTCCTACAAGAAAGAACACCGCGATGTTGGCAATACCCGCAGGGATCGTCCTGCCGGCATGTTTCCCAAAGTGCCTGGTGCACCATTTCCCAAGTTTCTGCATTCCCCGGGTCAGCGCCAGCGGATAAAACACATAGTCCCGCATCCAGGCGCCCAGCGTGATGTGCCATCTGCGCCAGAAATCCCCCAGGGAGACCGAAAAGTAGGGCTGGCGGAAGTTCTGGTCCAGCTCCACGCCAAAGAGGGCGGAAATCCCCCGGATGATGTCAATGCCCCCGGAAAAATCGGCATACTGCCAGACGGAATACAGGAGGATTCCGAATACCACCATGCAGCCAGGCCGGCCTGCCATGTCCCCGGAATCAAAGATTGCAGCGATTGCGGGATTCAGCATGTCGGCGACGGCATACTTCTTCACCAGTCCGAACAGCATCAGAAGCAGTGCCCGTTCTGTCCTCTCCCGATCGATTGCATGCGGCGCATACAGAGAAGCGGAAAGGCGGTCATACCTTCCGATCGGTCCCTGCAGCATCTGGGGAAACCAGGAGACAAAGAGCAGGAAACGGGCAAAATTGCGCTCCGGCGGATACTTCCCACCGTACTGATCGATCAGATACCCCACCGCCTGAAACGTGTAGAACGAGATTCCAATGGGCAGAAAGATACTCTTTGCATGGAGCAGAACACGGAAGTACTTAAACCAGGCGAGAATGCCGAAGTTTAATACCATCACCAGAATCAGGACAATCCGCTTCTTGCGCAGGGTTGCCGCCTTCCATCTTGCTCGGGAAGCGCGGTCCGGTGCTTCCTTTTTCTTCTGCCGATACTGCAGTTCCAGGCTTGAGAGCAGGATTCCTCCCGCATATACCGTCGCAGCAGTAACCATCAGGAACAGGATGTGAACCTGACCTTGAATCAGATAAAACAAGAGGCTTCCCGCCAGCAGGATTGTCCACTGATATCGATCTGCTGCTTTGCAGATGCGTGGGATCGCATAGTAGCTAATCGCCAGCAGGACAATCAATAACAGATATAGAAAGGAAAAGAGTTCCAAGACAATCTCCTATCCGTAATTCCGTCAGTCTTTTGCGCTATATACACCGAGCAGGGCGTATCCTTCACCTGTGATCATGAACCAGATCTCTCAATCACTCCCGCCTGTTTCAGATCCTGCAGAAGGAGCGTGGTGCGAAGCGCCTCCCCCTTATTGTTACAGTGGTAAACCGTATCATACATATCGTCCCTTGGAAAGAAGTAATCCTCTGGATTGGAGAGATAGGGGATGCCGATCTCCTTCTCCTCTTCCTCCTTCAGGCGCTGAAACTCTGCGGTGTCACAGTCCACCGCCTCCTCCCAGAGGGGAGGTGCGATAAAGTACACGCTGGCACCTTTGGACTCCACATACTGTTTGAAACATTTCAAGTACTGCACACTCTCCTCGGAGATAGACACCCCCGTCAGGTCCACCGGGTTGTAGTAATCCTCTCCCTCGGTAAATTCCCCCATGATGCAGTCCGGGCGGTCCAGAATCATCCTGCCGTCTGTATCAAAGATGGTGTAGTGGTGATCCTCCCCGGGATTCGCCTCATGCGCCCGCTTGTCCTCCGCATAGGAAAAGAGATAGCCCAGAATCTGATTCCAGTTTTTCGCCGGCACATACCGGTAGAGGCCGATGTCGTCATCAATGCCGGACATCACCGTATCCGACAGGATGTCTGTAAAGGCACTCTCCTCCATCCAGTTGTACTCATAGGCAAGCAGGACAATGTCACCCTCGCCGAGATTCGCCTTGACCAGCTCTGTCTGAAACAGATCTCCAAAGCCGGCATAGAGCCCCAGATTTGCCACCTGCATCCCAGTTGCCGCTTCCAGTGCCTCCTCATCAATGCCATAGGCACAGTTGGAGCCGCCGGTGATGACAATCTTTTTTCCGGTCAGGCTCTGATAATACCGGACTTTGTCCTGGATCGCACTCTGGTAGGTATTGGAGAAGACGCCCCGGGGGTACAGCACGATGGCACAGAAGGTCACAGCAATCAGAAGCACCGCAATGGCCAGTGTACCTATCACATATCCCGCAAACTTTTTCAATTCCACCTCCCTGGCCGCAAATGCGGCCGAAAAGGAAATCCGTTAAAACAAGAGCCGGTACCCGGCGGATGCTGCCCGCCTTCTCAGAACGCAAAGTAGATGAACTTCGTATTGGTTGCCGTATCTCCGGAGCAGACCGCAAAGACAGACAGCACAAGAAGCAGGGCAAGGCACAGCATCTGCACAAGGGCCGGGGCACTTCGAAATCTTCGGTATGCGCCGGAGCGCAGCACGTGCTGCTTGAAGCCGTTTTCCTCTCGGTGGATTTCTCCCCGCCGCAGATACTGGACAAGCAGGAAAAACAGCACCGACAGGAGGGCTGTGGCAAACAGGACATTGTCCTTGTCAAACATCTGCTGGGGATAGAATCCTGAAAACATCCAGGGGCGGATCGTAAAGATGCCCTTCAGCATGACCAGCGCCGCCTCCACGGTTCCGGCACGGAAAAAGATAAAGGCAAGGGAAAACAGGAGAAATACGATCAGTCTTCGGATCCACAGGAGCCATCCCGCATCCTCTCGGATGTGAAGCCTGCTTCGCAGGCCTCTTCGAAAGCCATCCGTCAGCTCGCCGATGACCAGGAGGATCCCGTTTACGACACCCCAGATCACAAAGTGCAGTCCCTGACCGTGCCAGAGGCCACTGATCAGAAAAACCACCATGATGTTGCAGTACTTCCTCACAGTTCCCTTTCGGGAGCCTCCCAGGGGAAAGTAGACGTTCTCGACAAACCAATCATTCAGGCTGACATGCCAGCGGTTCCAGAGCTCTTTGAGGTTGACGGAAAGGAAGGGATTGTCAAAGTTCCGCTCCACGGAAAAACCGAGCATTGCAGAGGTCCCGATGGCCATGTCGGAATAGCCGGCAAAATCCGCATAGAGCTCGATGGAGAACAACATCGCCGCAGCAAGATGATAGAGGCCGTTGTAGTAGCCCGGAGCATCAAAGACATAGGCAACTGCCCCGGAGAGGCGGTCCGCCACGCAGGTCTTGACAAACATGCCCCAGACGAACAGGAGAAACCCGTGAATCAGCTGCTCCTGATCCGGATTCTTCGGCGATGCAAGCTGCGGAAGAAGGTATCTCGCCTTCTGGATCGGTCCGGAGAGGACAGAGGGGAAAAAGGAGACAAAGGCGAAGAGGCGAAGAAAGTTGTGCTCAGCCGGGATCCTGTCCCGGTAGACATCCCGCAGATAGTAAGCGGCCTGAAAGATGTAAAAGGAAAGCCCCACCGGGAGGGAGATGCCGCGGTAGTTGAAGATCTTATATCCGACCAGGATAGCAACCGTCAGGGCAAAGAACAGGGTAAAGAAGCCCCTCTTCTGCTTCGGGCTTTTCGCCCGCTCGATCAGCAATCCTCCGAGGTAGATGATTCCGGTCGCAAGAAAAAGGAGCACCACTCGGAGCGGGCTCCCCCAGCCGTAGAAGACGCAGCCTGCAGCTGCCATCACCAGGTACTTATGATCGGGGTTTTTCACCAGTCGGTATGCCACCAGGACAAGGAGAAAAAACACTGCAAATGTCAGGGAAATCAGGTTCATATCCAAACTGGCTGTCCCGGAGATCAAGATTATTTCAGAACAGCCGCCTCTTCTCACAGATTTTAAGCCAGAGTCATCTTACCACAGACGTGTACTAAAAAGGTCTTTGTTGTCTACTACACACCGAAATCTTATTTATTTTACACAAGGCTAAATGTCTCCATTTGTTTTCTTTCGGATATGATCACTCCTAGCATAATGGGAACAACCAGGATAAAAGGATATGCATACCGCACCAGGCAACAAGGACCCATGAGAACAGTAAAAAGCAGAAACCAGTGGAAAATGAAGAGAAATCGATGGGTCCTCTTCATCTCTGAATAAAAGAATACAAAGAGCCAAATATATAAAGCAGGGGCAAATATTTGTGATAGAAGCGGAATCTTCTGATAGTCGTTGTATGTAAATGCTCGCTCATAGAGTGCTTCCAAGCTTGGCAATTTGCTTTCATGCGTTATGCCAAAACCATTTAAAACGCTTGTCTCAAGGTACCCCAAACGATCCCCTGGATTTTCATCCCCATAGATAACTGCGCAGGAGGTATCGCCTAAATACCACCATCCCTCCGTCAGGTACAAAAAGGAATCTGTACTGATCGCTGGATACCGAGCAAAGAGTTGCATAGAGGTTTTAAAGAACGGAATCACATCTTTCCAAGTGTGAATGCGGTCCAACGATTTACTGGATTTCATATAATCAGCAAGATGTGGATCATATGACATATTTTGAGAATTACAGTACTCTTCAATCAGTTCCTTTGTCTCTTCATCTGTCTCTTCCGAATAATAGATTCTTCCAAATTGCTGTGCTGGAACGCTGAGTGCCTCCGTGATACTGCTCTTTTTCGCATGCAAGCCAACAACCAGTGCCGTGTTGCACCCAAAGTACAGGATCATACAGGCCAAAAGCAGCGCGAAAGTTCTCCATGAAACTTTTCGAAGCAGTATAAATATCAATGCTATACACAGGAATCCCGCAAACGCATAAGAAGCGTTGTTTCGGAACAGGAGCATTACTGTTGTCGTTATCAGTAAGCCAATGGAAAGCCGAGTTCTCTGTTTCCCGTTGCTTTTATATCTGACGCAGTCTGAATATTGGATGGCAAGCACCGTATCAAGCAGTACCAGAGCAGAAAACAGAACATCTTTTGTGGAGCTGATTGTGAGGATCGAATGAACTGGGAATAATGCATAAAAAATGACCATAAGCAAACACAGCAGATGGTTCTCAGTCCTTCGTTTTAGAAACAAAACAGAGTATGCAAATATGGAGGACATCAGTACCATTTGCGCCCAGTCATAGATTGCTACGCCCAGATTTGAATTTCCTCTCACATAGCCAAATTCAAAACACATCCCCATAAATATTGTATGAATGAGTGGATGCTTCGTGTAGTACTCATGATTGATTACCTGCCAGACTTGCCCAGGATCATAATTCCATAGTCCGGGATAATAAGCGAGCCATACCGGCGTCCAGCAGAGTAAAATAACAGCTGTTATAATCAGACAATAGAGCAACCCATTCGAAGGCATTTTGAATACCTTCACTCTCTCACCATTGGCTGCTATCCATGCAATTGTCTTTAGTATTACCCGAAGCAGGCAGTAAAATGCAGGTGTCAGAAAGATACACAAAATCACAAACTTTCCCGCCTGCATGATGCCCGAATTTTCAAGTACCGTGTTCGCGTCCAGATATATTCCTCCCACTGTAGAAACGCTCAACAATACAGAGAGCGTGAAATATCTCTTCCAGTGGGTTTTCCTTACCAAGACGATCTTATACAGATAAAACAGGCCAGCCAAAATTATGATGGAAAATATGCCAAGAAATGAAGCAGAAACGTTTTGATACGCAGATACCAGATAGGTGATTACAAAAGATCCTGCAATTGATAGTAAAAAAAGATAAATTGACCGCATTATTTTATTTTCCATCATCATTAATTATTGCAGTTATTTCTTTATTTTCGAAAGTCATTATGATATCAGCATAGCCAATTACCCATTGTAATGTGAATATGTCCGGCAAATTTGAATATGTGCGCTGCTATTTGTATTGAATGTTCCTAACGCACTATTTCATGGCTATCTTAATAAATTGTGCGGAGTGCCAGGAAGGTTAATCTTCAATACTATTTCGTCTGTCGTGTGCCTTTGTGCATATTAGAAGCAATCATTTTTGCCGTTCTTATGACCAATCCTTGCAATGGTTTTATGGCAAGTGACAGTCCAGTACAAATTAGCAATACCCATATCACAATTGGTATTCCCAAATGTGGCGCAAACGCAATCCCTTGGAATGTTTTATTTGGCGTAAAAAAGAGCGCCTGTAGGAACCAAATGTTCGAACTGTTTGCTGCAATAGCATCAATCGTCGGGCCGATAAATGTCAGCTTGTTCTTCAAAGTTCTTCCAATATTCACTGCGCTGTAGATAAATGCTGGAGCATAAATAAAATCTAAGTTCAGCATTTCTGTATTGATGTAGTAATGCGCCGGTATGCATGTAGTCAATACAATAGCATTTAGTAAAATATATGTATGTTTTCTAAATATTTTTAAGCAGTGCTCTTGCAGTCTAGAGAACGTCCCTTCTTTTGCAATAATATATCCCGTCATAACAACCTGTGACCAAAACATGAAATGTTCCGCCCATGAGCCTGTTATCCCTGTCTGTTTAAAAGCAGTCGTTATTCCCGTCATCGTTGCCAAAGAAAGTAAGAATTTAATGACGATGTGTCCGTTTTGAAAAATATGCTGGAGAAGAGGAACCGTAATTAGCATTACCTCTGCATAAAAAAACACATACCAGGCAAAATTGCAGTGAATTCCCGGTCCAAAATTCATGATTCCAGCCAAGTCAAGAATCAATTGTTTTTTATTTGGCATCGGTTCTCCAGCAATGGCCCCGGCAATATAAATAAACGCAAGTGCAGTCCAATAAGTTAGATAAAATTCTGCTAATTTGCATAACCTATATTTGAGTTTTATGTATTCTTTGTTAATAAATACCGCATATCCAGTGATAAAAGCAAAGATCGATACGCAAAATCTATTCCACAAACCTATTGTCGCCTCTAGATCTTGTCCACCAATAAGATATGTATATTTAGTATACTTCGGTAATACCCAGCTCGGAAATCCCCAAAAATGGTGAACTATCATCATAGCGATAGCGATTGCCTTTAAATAATTGCTGGCATTCTTCGTCAAGAATGTATCTTTCTCGAATCTTTCTTTCATTATTTGAGATATCTATTATGCAAGTAATCAAAAGTTCTCTCAACGTACCACTTTATTAAAAACACTGCAGCCACAGGCTGCAGTGTTGCAAGGTTGCCCTCAATTTTATAATATGTAGTTCAATTATGTGTTAACTTGGAAAATAATAATGTAATCATGGTAGGCTTATTCAATTTCCTTACGCATTTCTTCTACTCTATTACAAGCTTACTCCAAGTATCGGACGGGCACATGGTGATATAGGTCTTTCCGCAGTTAACCTCAATTTCTTTCCCCGCACCATCGAAATATCTGGTCTTACCAGTTTGCGTGGACTTAATCCAAGTGACCGGGATCATCTCACCATCCGTGATGTAATAGCCGATTCCCTGCCCCTGGCAGTTGAACAGCATGTAGCCATTCTTGTCCAGTTGGACCAGATCCACCTCCTGAATGATCACGTTCTTGAAGGATGGAGTCTTCTTATTCAGGGCATCCACACAGACCTTGCCAAACTCATAGTAGTCATAGGTCTTTGTCTTGCTGTTGTACTTCAGTGTGGACTTATTGTGGGCATAGGGAAGTGACACACTGGTGCAGGAAACCACACCTGAGCCGTATGCATCCTTCAGATCCACCTCTGAAGAGGCAAAGTTGAAGTGATTTCCCACGTTCTTGGTATAGCTGGCGGAGATACCGGCTGACTTCAGCCTCGATTTCACCTGGCCGGACTTGATGTATTCCGTGAACTCCGTGGGCTTTCCATTTTTAACCCTGGCAAAGCCGCCGGAGAGGTGATCAATCCCAGTGCTCTTGAAATAGGCGTTGTTGTGATACGGTCCGCCATCATGGACAAGCACAGCGTTATACTCTGCTGCAGTCATGATGTTGGTGGGTCTCGTAGACCGGGTGTTTCCAATCATAGAGACATTATTCCAATCCTTATAGATGGCCATCAGCCTGGTAACCCGGCTGTTTGCCGTGGAATTGATGAGCTCGTACACGATATCCGCGTCGGCCAATCCATAGTGGGGATACGCTCTCTTGTCATTGTCAATCATCACTGCGATGGGGCGCTGGTTCTGAATAGATGTGCTGATTTGCTCCCCCGTAAGCTCTGAGGAATAGGTCTTTCCCGCTGCCTGTACCGGCATGGACGTAAACGCCGCCGCAAGGGCAAGCCCTGCGGCCAGAATCATAGATGCTGCTCTTTTCAACATACTGCCTCCTCTTCCTGCGGATTCACGCTCCACAGATACACGGAAGATTGTAGGACCTTTCCGGAAGAAAATCCATCATGATTTTCATTTGTACAGGTCCTGTATGCGCTGCCCTGAATAAGCCGTCTTTGATGGACAGGCCATGACGATCCACAATCCGCGTTGTCCATGCCTAAGCTACTGTATATCCAGATTTTCCCTCTGGCTGTCCCCTTCTCATGCGCTCTTTCCCTGCCTTCGGCCTTGAAACAGCTGCGCGGCCATGAGGAAGAACGAGATGTAAAAGAAGGGCATGTTGTAGACCATGTATCTGGTCTGGGCAAAGATCATGCTGCCAACCACAAGAACATTGACAACGATGGCAAACAGCACGAGAAGGCAAAACAGCAGGACCAGTCCATCTGCCGGGTCTGAATCTCCCGCCTTTTTGCCTTGATGCCGCTTTCGAACAAGCAAAACTAGCTCTGCAAGATAGAGCATATACAGGACAAGTGCTGCGCCTGCAAGGCTCCTGGACTTCCGGAGCACTGTGTTGACAAAACCCTCTGCAAAACTTCCCCTCCAGAGCTGCAGAAGGTTTGCCTTGTTCTGTCCAAGGAGCGTGTCCTGAATGATCTTCTGTTTCTCATCCACTGCCAGCTCCCGGTGTGGCTCATCAAGGTTAGGCTCCGCCGCATCAACATATTCCTTGATTGTCGGAATCATGACATTGAATCCGATGATGTCGTAGGACTCCGCATAGTGATCTGTTCTTGCAATCCAGTCAGAGTCTGCAGGAATGCTGTCATAGGTCAGTCCCTGGTCTTCCATCTGCTGATAAATATCCAGGAAGAGCTCCCGATCCTCCTTATTGGTGAACAGATCCGAATCCTCTCTGGTTCCCGTGTAGAGCAGAGTGCAGGCACCGCCCTTGTAATTATGGGTATGGTGCATCCAGACACCATGCATCGCATAGTTATAGCTGTAATCCAGCAGCGTCATACACAATAAAGCGGCAACAGAGGTCACCACCAGAGAGAGAAAGGTCTTCCACCTGCGGTGTCCGACAAGATCGTAAAAGAAGGAGAAACCGCACAGGATGGCGCAGGTGATCATCTCCTGCTTTCGGATGCTCATCATGATAAACATGAGCACAAAGAGAAAGAGGAGATCCTTCTTCTGATGCCCCTTGAGATAGAGATAGGTACGTGCCAGGAACAGGTAAAAGAGCGGAATGCACAGGCTCTCTGTCATGATGCATTCCACGTACATGGAACCTCTTGCTGCAAAGAAGCGATTTAACAGATCCACGCCCCAGAAGACCAGCGTCGCCACAATATCCCAGAAAATTTCACTGGCATAGACAGGAGTCTCTTCGCTGCTCTTCTCTTTTCCTGTCGACCGAATGACAATCCGACAGGATTCAGGGAGGACCTTTCCCCTTCCCGGCAGGATCCCGGCGATCACCCTGGCGGTATACCACACACAGACCGCCATCACCACTGCCTGCAGGATCACCACAGGGATCAGATACCTGGGAGATCCGTAAACGGAAGTTTCCGTGCCAAAGATCTTCCGGAACAACGCCAGTAGCAGAGGATAGATCGGTTCCCGAGAGTATTCCATTCCAATGTAAGAGGGGGAATCCTCACAAAGGATGGGTCCGTCGCGAAAGATGAAAGTAACATAAAATATGAGGTTGATCAACAGACTTGCCAAACTGGCGCAATGTCTATTCTCCAGTTTTTCCATTTGGTGTAATTCAACAATATCACGTGGATCTGCGAGAAATAAGCAACTTTTGCCTAGATTCAGTCTCGTTGCAGATCATATCCGAGGACGCAAATATGCAAAGTGGCACTACATTATAGGTGAGTGTGTACATTCGTTCCCCCATGATTCCTACAAGTGCAGACATAACGCCAAGGAATACAAAGTAATAACGTTTTCTCTTTACATTAAGAAATTGCATGATAGTAGAAATGGTAAAGAAAATAGCAGAAACAATGATGCCTTCGCGTAGTAGCAACCTGGTATATGAAGAATCGATGTAGAAATAAGCTCCGGCATTCAAATCTGTATTCTGATAGATATATTGTCCCCATGCCATTGGTTTATATACCATCAACGCTGTCTTTTGGAGCAGTATTCTCGCGGCATATGTACTTGTATCAAAATATTTCCCAATAGTATTCTCCAATGGTGCATGTATCCCATCGTAATTCCAGGAAAGTACGACAGAAAGCAAAAGTATCACAAGATATATCGGTACGCCCACAATATAATGTATCCATTTTTCAAGCGTTCGGAATACTTTGTTGTGAAGTCTTTCATCCTCGGCGAATCGATATGCAATTGTTCCAACAAGCAAAATGATTGTCATTACAAGATCGGATTTTCCGCCAATATATCTTTGATTAGCAAAAATTGCAAATCCCATGAGCAATATATCTGCGATTATCCATATTCTCTCCTTGCTCTTTCTTGACAAGCAATAAGCTGTCAGGTTTGCGATGATGAAACTCGCTAATGTGTTTTTGTGATTAAATCCGAATGCATGTCCAGTCAAGTTGCTGCTATAGACAACATTATATGGAATATATCCATTCATGCTCAGAAGATAAGCTGATACAATCAACACAAGTCCCGCAATCCAGGCAATTTTACCTATGATAAAGATATCAGCCCCGATTGATGCAGCAATGAGCACAAAATAAACATACAAGGAATTATCTTGACGAATGACGGAGAACGCAATAGTAAATCCAATAAACGTGGACATCATCAGCGGCGCCCATCGTTTGATGCACCGTGTAGCCTTCATGGCAAATACAAACAGCAATATGGCTCCTGAGATCAGTGAAATTTCAGTTCTTAATTCATATTCGGGATAAAATTGCGATAATAAATCGGGGATCAGTGTCGCATCCAACATGGAAGAACAGTATGCCACGGCCATAGCGACATAATATACTGCCTGAAATACTCTGTGATAGCGCTCTGCAAAAATTCGGTCAGCAATTCCGATCCTATTTCGTCTGCTGATTACATTCCAGGACTGAAGGATGGTCTCACTGAGAGCAAGTTCCAGGCTTACCCTGGCTATCGCAGAGGGAACTAACAGTTTTCCGCTCCATAGAATTGAAAATATCGCATTATTTTCTGCAATGAGTAGGAGTATAACGGTACGCCGCGCTGTCAGAGCACAAAAGTCACCCAAAAAGCTGACCTGATGCACATATCGAAGTGCAAAGCTCAGTGCATAAATACTGCAACAGGTAATGACAAAGCCACCGAGTATTCCTGGATAGCTCAGGCCAAACATGTCAACCAACCTGTTGGTAGCAACTCCATAAATTCCGATCACCGAGCAAACTGCCAGACTACTGTATAGTCTGATACCCGTGATACAGTGCTCAAAATGTTTCAACAAGAGTCCCATACCAGAAAATAGCGTGGCAACAAGCGCAGTTCCCAGATTCAACGGTAGGAAGATAAAGTGCTTGAATAAGGCAATGCCTACTATTCCGCTCGCCAAGCAAAGAATCATAAGCAGGCAGAATTCATGATTGATTTTTTCGTTTCTACGAGTCAGGAATACTCTGGTAGATATGACAGAAAATAGGTCGATTAGCAATCTGGAGAAAAATAGTGCACACAAGAGCCAAACTACTCCAAACGGAAGAATTCCGCTTAAATCTCGTGGGACACTATAGTAAATCGTTTGGCGCATATTAACCACATATTCATTCCATTTTTCTGCGTTCCCCCAATACTGAGCTGCAAAATCATACAGTCTTGACAAGAAGAAAAACACATATGAAGGAACAAATAGATACAGGGTATTATGTATGGCGCGGTCCTTCAGTTGTCTCCAGTTCTTCGCCAAACGCATGGAGTAGCCAGACAAGACAAAAATTGCCGGGTATACAATACCCGTTTGGATTCGATACAAAATCCCCCCCTGTGTGAAGCTGCTGCTCAGTAGGGTGAAGAGGATCAGTATTCCAATCGCAGATTCCGTCCAATGGCTTGATTGCTTTGTCCTGTTTCCGTTATTCATCGCGTAAACTCATCCAGTTGTCAAATGTATTCTCCAACAGTCAGATATCACTTGTGGAATACACTTTTATTAAAAATTGAGGCTGATAGCAGTGTATCAGGCCTCATAAAGATTCAAAAATATAATTGCTTTCTCTACCTCATCCTCAAAAATCGCAATTACAGTTGGAGATACGGCAAATCTTCCAAAAGGTTGTTATTCTACTGTGACACTCTTTGCCAGATTCCTCGGCTTATCAACATCCAGGCCCTTCGCCACGGACAGATAATAGGCAAACAGCTGCAGCGGTACGATGGCCACACTAGTGGCAAAATAGTGGTTGGTCTTGGGAATGTAAACCGTGAAGTCAGCCGTATCCTCAATGTTGTAGTTTCCGTAAGTGGTCAGTCCCATGAGATAACCTCCCCGGGACTTGACCTCCACCATGTTGCTGAGGGTCTTCTCATAGAGTTCCGGCTGGGTCAGGATGCCGACCACAAGGGTTCCGTTTTCAATCAGGCTGATGGTGCCGTGCTTTAACTCTCCTGCCGCATAAGCTTCGGAGTGGATGTAGCTGATTTCCTTGAGTTTCAGGCTTCCCTCCAGAGAGATGGCATAATCAATGCCGCGGCCGATGAAAAAGACATCCTTTGCGTTTGCATACTTGGCTGCAAACCACTGGATTCTCTCTTTGTCCTCCAATGCCTTTGTGATCTTGTCCGGCAGGCTGCAGATCTCCTCGATGAGTTCTGCATACTTGGCATCATCGATCTTGCCCCGTGCCTTTGCAAACTGCACTGCCAGCAGGTAACCTGCTGCCAGTTGGGTGCTGTAGGCCTTGGTCGTGGCAACTGCGATCTCTGGGCCGGCCAGCGTGTAAAACACGTTGTCCGCCTCTCTTGCGATCGTAGAGCCCACTACGTTGACAATGCCGAGGGTGCGAACCCCTGCCTCCTTTGACTTGCGCAGTGCCGCCAGGGTATCTGCTGTCTCTCCAGACTGGCTGATGATCACGACCAGAGTATTCGCATCCATCAGGACTTTCCGATAGCGAAACTCTGAGGCGAGCTCCACTCGGACGGGAACCTCCACCAGGTCCTCAAACAGGTACTGCAGGGCGACTCCTACATGGTAGGCGCTGCCGCAGCCCACGATGTAGATCTGGCTGATTTTCTGAATATCTGCATCGGTGAGGTTCACCGCAGACAGATCAATCTTTCCATCCTTGACAACGGAGTTGATCGTATCCCGAACCGCCTTGGGCTGTTCGTGGATCTCCTTCATCATGAAGTGCTCAAAGCCGCCCTTTTCCGCAGCCTTGGCATCCATCTTGACCTTGACGAGCTCCTTCTCGATCTCCTCCTGATCGATGTTGTAGAAGGTGACCTTTCCGCGCTCGAGCTTTCCGATCTCGTTGTTGCCGATATAGTACACACTTCTCGTGTACTTCAGGATTGCCGGCACATCCGATGCGACAAAGGTATCCTCTCCGTCTACTCCGATGATCATCGGGGAGTCTTTTCTCGCGACATACAGGGCGTCCGGGTAGGCCTTAAACATGACGGCCAGGGCATAGGAGCCACGAATACGCATCATGGAACGGGACAGGGCATCTACCGGTCCCTGCTGATACTTTTTCAGGTAGTAGTCGATCAGGTTGATCGCGACTTCTGTATCCGTATCCGAATAGAAATGGTAGTTGTGCCGGATCAGCTTATCCTTCAGTTCCTGATAGTTCTCAATGATACCGTTGTGAACACCCACAACCTCATGATCCATAGAGACGTGAGGGTGTGCATTGTTCTCAGAGGGCTCTCCGTGGGTAGCCCATCTGGTGTGGCCAATGCCGACGGTGCCCTGCAGAGATAAGCCGTCGTTGGTCTTCTCCTTCAGCGCCTTGAGCCTGCCCTTTGCCTTGACAATCTCAATCTCTCCGGCATCATTCCGGACCGCAAGTCCTGCGGAATCATATCCCCTGTACTCCAGCTTTGTGAGTCCATCCAGAAGGATCGGTGCTGCCTGCTTGTGTCCAATGTATCCGGTAATTCCACACATGATAGAAAAATCTCCTTATTTTTGAATTTCATAAGGAGATCACCACGCACCTGCCCAAGGACTCCGCCAGATGATCCGGCAGGGTTCTGCGATCTTTCCCCATGAAATTCCAATCACCAAACTGTCTTGAACAGATGGGACCGTTTCCCTGTCCCCTGCGGAATACAATCCCACAGGAAACAAGGCTCCAGAAAGGAGTCGCACATCTCATCTGTTCTGCGTCGTTTGGTGAGTGGGAAAAGATCTGTTACAGTTTTTATTCTGCTTTTTGCTTTTCTCTCACGGCTTCACCAAAGCCGCTGCAGCATCCGCCGAGTCTTTCGATCGCTGCAGTCCTCGTCAACCATTGGATAAGGTCCTGGCGCTAATATATCTCCTTCCTCAGGGGGATATATTTTATGTGGGATACCTTAGCACAAATTCCTGCAAAAGTGTAGTGCCTGATTTTGCTTTTGCCATACGCTTTTACTGCCGCCGCTCGCTTTTCCCAGTTCTGACTCGCAGTACCTCAGTCAGCCAGCTTTACAACCCAGCACCCGGAAATCTTTCGGATGGAGCCTGCTGCCGGGTACAATGGCATAGCCTGGTACTCTGTAGAATTTAGAATGCTCTCTGAGGTGTCATTGTCGGGTGAAATCAGATTGACGCCAAGAAACTGATAGATATACAGTCTCCGCACTCCCTCTGTGGTAAGGCCGTTTTCACGAGTCATGCCCTCCCAGTCATCGATCAGCGCGCCATCAATATCTCTTTGTGACAACAGCTCGGGGTCATAATCCCCAGAGATCATCACATCCTGGTCATAGGAAAAGCCCTCCTGCTCCTCCAGTCTTGTCAGGATCCGGTTGTAAAAGGCATAAACCCTCTGATTGGAGAGATAGGTCCGATAATATGCCTTGTTGATGTTCTCATAGTTGCAGAACACGGCCCCCAGAACCGCAAAGGAGCACAACAAGGAAAGTCCTCGAGCCACCACCGTTTTCCTGTCGATCCGCTCCGCCAGTGCAATCAAAAGGACATACTGCATGCAGTAGGCAAAGATCATGACGGTGGAAGCATGCTGCTCCCCCACTGCGATCAGGTAGACCAGGCCCATTCCCAGGGGAAAGAGTGCCAGGTAAATGAGATACAGAATGGCATTGCCCGACTTTTTCCAAAGTCCGCTCTGGCAGAACAGCAACACACAGAGGGCCACGGACAGAACTACAATTCCGACATGGAAGACATGCAGGGCACCGCCGCCAAAACTCTCCGGCGCTGTGACAAAGTATTGCAAAACGCGATGGTAGGCCCTTGCTGCAGCCTCTACGTAGGTACCAAATCCAGCAGCCTGCATCGCATTGGTTCCGCGATACGTGACGAGCTCATAACCCGAAAGCCTGACGGAGAGAAGGTAGCATGCAACGCCGCCCGCCATCACCAGAAGTGCCTGCAGGCCATTCCGCAGGCTCTTGCGCACCTCCCGGTCCGCGTGATCTGCTTGGTCCAAAAGCAGCACCAACAGAAACAGTGCTGCCTCCAGGGCAAGATAGGCCTGGTAGATCGCCATGCTCAGGACCTGGAGCGGAATTGCCAAAGCCCAGCCAAACTTCCATCTCCTGGTGCACCACACAGAGAGCACCATCATCAGAATTGAAAGGGAATAGGTCGGCGCCGCATACATGAAAGTCATGTTGCTGGCAATCGACGGAAACGTCACCAGTGCCGCTCCGGCAAGCACAGCTCCCGTGACACTGCGGATATGACACAGATTCACGATAAAGGGAGCTGCAATGGCCAAGAGAACCACTGCCATCACTCCATTGAGTCCCGGTGCACTCCACTGGGAAAACCAGTGTGCTGAGGCATCTCCCAGCCATCTTCCGATGTATGGGCCAAGGCCTGTTGTGGGAATCACCGCCACATCATCCCAGTTTGGGAGCTTGTTGGTGATCATAAAGAGATGTGTCAGGATCCCGATAAGCAGAGCGGACAGCATGGCCGCCTTTTCCGGTTTTCCTATTTTTTTCCACAAATATAAAATTACGTCCGTGCGGTTAGCCTTCTGATCTACATCCTGATTGCTCATTTTGTCCTCACAATATAAAAAAAGGCGTTAGTTAAGAAACGGGTTGATAAGCGATCGCCTAGCATGAGACCACTAATACCTCACTTTGAGCTCGAGCTGGGTACACTCCTATCCGTGCTGTGTTGCATCATGTAACAAAGCATCACCTAGATTGCCTAAACACATACACTCACTTGCCGAGTATGTGACTATAAATAACAAGATAGGCATTATGCGGAGAAGAAAAGAGCTCCAAATGGGGATTCTATATCTTCATCGGACATTATCGCGTCGAGAGTTCACCATGGAGGTTGTGGTATGGAACCCATCAACCCGGTTCTTTACTAACGCCTAAAAAAACAGAAGCAATGTTTTTCGCATCGCTTCTGTTTCCTCTCATCATGGTACCTGGGGGACTCGAACCCTCGACATCCTGCACGTGAAGCAAGCGCTCTCCCAGCTGAGCTAAGGCACCATATTCCGGAATTTGTCATCCGCAACACGCATATGTTACAACGTCCTGATGCAATTGACAAGTGGTGATTTCACCAGAATCAATTTTCTATATTTGCTATAGTTATAGCTTTTGTTGTATCTGTTTATGCAAATCCGCTACGCCGAAATCTTTTGCATTTTTGCGAGGCTGTCCTCCCTGTGGATCGCAACGGACATCTGCCGATTTGACAGCCGCGCAGTACGCAATCATTAGCTCCGAAGTTGTCTCGGTTGAAGTTTTCTCCGTCCGATCACCACTGCCAGTACAGCCGCCGTAAGCAGGCTCAAAAGATCCGCCGCTCTCCAAAGCTTTCTCTCGGAATACCGCACAACAATCGTTCCGGAGTAACCTGACGGAAGAAGGAGTCTCGTCCTGCCGCTTTCACCGGAGATGCCGATGAATTTCTCATCCGTCTTCGCATCGGTGCCGATATACCCTGGATAGTAGAGAAAAGGAATATCCACATAGGATTCCTCTGCCCCGGAGTTCTCCAATGCAATTTCAAGTGTGCCGCCATCTTTATGGTAATGATCAATGACGACACCATCTCCTGCCACCGGATCAACAGATTGGAAGATGGATGGATCCGTTTGATTGGGAAGGTATTCCGCACCTGAGAGATCTGTTGAGTTCAGGGCATTTGGTCCAGTTACTGTTCCCCAATAATCGCTGTTTCCCAAATTGTAATTCATGAACAGCGCCGCAAGAAATGAGAGGACACACAGAATCCCACTCACCTTTTTCTTTGATACACCATTACAGACAGCATCCGGCATGGACTCCACCGTGCACATGCAGGTGATTGTAAGCAGCGCCGTACCTGCTCCCAGAAATCGCCACGGAAATTGAATATTTCCAAGAATTCCAGAGATTCCAGTGCCAATCGCAGTGATCGCATTCCAGGGGAAAAGATAGGTTGAGAGGAATAAGCAGAGCAGCCCCATACCCGTGCAGATGTTTCCCAGTTTCTGATCTTTTCTCTCCCTTTTTGTAATCGCTAGGGCTATCCATACAGCCGCACCAATAAGGCACACTCCCACAGAGTAATCCATTTTTACTTTGCGTGCGTCCGGGAACAGATTGAATAGTTGCAGCAGTGAGAGGGAGTTTGCCTCAAGATCCGCTTTTTGTGCTTTTCCAATGGCCTGAATTCCATTCCGGAAGGAATCAAAAAGAGGAATCAAAAACCAGGCATTTAGGCAAAAGACAGTAAAGGCCAAAGCAGCCAGTCTCCCGATTACCCTCTTCGAGAACGTCTTTTTAATATTCGCAAAGAAGAATATTACGGTCAGGAGCACTACAAGAAAAGTGCTAATAATGTGCGACGAAATAATCCCACTATACCCGATAACAGCAGGAAGGATAATGTGCAGTTCATTTTCAAAACATTTTTTACGAGTATTCTCTTTGCTTTGAGCAACTGTATAGATCTGAAAGAGTCCAAGAATCACAAGCGGGAAGAACGCCATGGCGGTGTACTCTCCCACCGCTGCTCTCCGATAAATACACATCAACCGATAGGGAGACAGTACATACAGCACGGTACCCACCAAGGAAGCCCTATGGGAAAACATCTTACGAAATGCATACCATGTCACATATGTGGTCAAGACATTTGCGGCAAAGATGTAAACCTTATAAGCATTCTGGACAGACGTCCCAATCAGACGAAACAGCGCCGGAATCAGCAAAAATAGGTCGTTATAATAAAGTGAAGATGCATAGCCATAACCATTATTCCAATATGAGGATATTCGCACTGGAAGCTGTCCTTCCCTTATCCCCGTGGCCAGCGCCTCTATTCTCTCAAAATGGAAATTGATATCATTTCCCAGCGGTAAATCATTTCCAAATATCGGAAGGCAAGTGATAAATATCAATAGCAGCTTCGCACAGACGTCTTTGGGATCCTTAATAGAATGATAAAATCTGATAATCAAATCCAGTCCAAGAAACAGCAGCACGAAGTAAACAAGATATTTTATTACAAGCGCATGTGATTCCCGTACATTGATCTCAGAAATATAGAGGTATCCATTTCCGTTGTAGCTGATCTGCACTTGGAAATCGTTCAGCTTGGTCAGAGAGCTGACTTCTGTCCTGGCTGTCATATTCTGTCCATCAGTCAGGCCAACATTCTCATTTTCAAATGCATTCCATTTATTATGGTAATAATAATCGCAGGAATACTGATTTGAAGTGCCGTTACCCGAATATTGAATCTCAATGGTATAACTTCCCGCTGGCAAATCCAAGGAAGGTGAAGATACATCAACACTCTCTGTCCCGTCCTCCATCATGGAATTGTCAACATACAATCCCGACTGGTCGGAATATGGGAAGGAATCCATTACTATTCCCTGATTTCCGTTGCGTTCAAAATCATTGGCTTGAAAATGATAACTCTGAAGAGGCCGAAACAGCTGTGAAGCCAAAAAGGCAATCACCACAAGTTCAAGCATACAAGCAACATATAATACTCTTTTATTGTTTTTCGTTCTCATCAGCATTTCACTGTATGTTCTGCCTTGCGGTGCAGCAGAAATTCATCCCTGCGTCGTTATTGCGTTTCTTGGCATTTCCCGCGCTGTATATCTTCGTGGAAATTATCCTCTGCTCTTTACTGCCCGTTCCCGGATCTTCTTCAGATCCTCTACATCAAAGGTGTAGGCCTTGCCGCAGAACCGGCAGTTCAGGGTGACATCCTTTCCCTCTCGAATCATGTCATCCAGCTCGTCTGTCCCCACCAGCATCAGGGCATTCTCTACCCGCTCTCTGCTGCAGTTGCAGTGAAAACGGACCGGGATGGTCTCTGTCACCGTGACATCCAACCCGTCCAGAACTTTCTTCAGCATATCCTCCGGCGTCATTCCCTCACTGAGCATGACGGTGACATCCTGGACGTGTTTCATGTTCTCCTCAATGCGGCTGATCACCTTATCGGCTGCAAAGGGCATCAGCTGCACCAAAAAGCCCCCGGCTTCCTTCACATGTCCATCCGTGTGATCGGTCAGCACTCCCAGCCCGATGGTGGTCGGGACCTGCTCAGACTCTGCGTAGTAGTGGGTAAGGTCTTCCGCGATCTCCCCGTTGTAGATGGCGACCTGACCGTTGTAGGTATTCTTGAGATCCAGATCCCGGATCACCGTCAGGGTGCCTTTTCCCACTGCCTGGCCCACATCCAGATGCCCGTTGGCCTTGGGCGGCAGAACGACATTTCCATTCTTCACATATCCCTTTACCTCACCGCGGTTGTTTGCGGTAACGGTAATCCCGCCGATCGGGCCGTCGCAGTCGTACTGCAGCGTGATAAGATCATCCGGATTCTTGAGAAGGCTCGTCATCATCAGGGCCCCGGAGAGTGTCCTCCCCAATGCCGCTGTGGCAACTTGAGAGGTGTTATGTGCCTTTCTTGCCTCTTCCACCAGATTTCTGGAAGTCACGGCAAATGCTCTGATCTGTTCATCCGCGGCCACCGCGCGGATCATGTAGTCTTTTTCATTCATTCGATGATTTCCTCCGTATCGTGCTGCTTCGTCTGCATCCTCTTCCCAAGGGATACCGGCACAGCTCACTGCGCAATCTCGTTTCCTGTCCGGATGGAGCTGAGCCCATAGTAACGCGCGATTGCCATATTAACCCATCCGTTTGCATCCTCTTCCAACTGCAGGGTCTCGAAAATTTCAGGGGTAGAGGGAATGCGGTCCACAACAACATCCGCCCCCCTGTGCCTGTTCAAGCTGTTCCAGCATGATATCGTAAGCTGCCCCATACGCTGCCAGAGAGCCATCCTGCAGTGATGCAGCTGCCCTTCCGGAAGTTGTCTGCCCGAAATCAAACTTTACCGCTGTAAAAATCGCCATTGCCGCAAGCAGGCCAGCATCTGCAAGGAGCAGACATTTTCGTACTGATTTCCACTTCTCTTCCCGGACCAGACTCATGAGACAATTCACCATCAGCCAGCATTCTGCCGACAAGAATATCAGATAGGTGTAATAGTAAATGTTCTGCTGCCTGCCGGTACCGATGTTCTCCACGCCATAGATCGGGGGTACCCGGCCTGATACAAAGAGTAAAAACAGCAGCAATGATCCCAACAGCATTACCCGTACAGGATGTCTCATCCTACTCATGGATTCTGAAGAAAATAAAAAGAACAAAATCAGGCAGAGCGCAAACAGAATCTGCAACAGCTCTGTATACTGCCGGATCAGAATCACAGCCTGACGAAAGGCCTCCCCGATTGCCGAAGCGGCGGAGAGTCCGCCAACTGCGTCTGCGCGCTTCTGATTACCCGGTGCAGCCATGCTGATTGCAAAACGAACGACCGAGATTGCAAAGAGCAGGAGCAGAAAAGCTGCCGGGCTCTTTGCAGATCGGGGCTTCTCAGGATCATAGGCAGCAGAATGTCCTCTCCTCTCCCATGCCGAGCAAATCAGGGCAAGGAAGATCAATTCCAGCGTCACCAGTGCGGTGGTGTAGTTTCCTCCACTGATTACAGCACCGAGAAACAGTGCCACGATTTTTCCGGCAAGTTTCGTCTTTCCGGTAAATACACCTGCCAATAGTCCCAGAAGAATAAGGGAGAGGGAAAAGAAAAAGGTATAGTACACTGCCCCATTATACCAGTAGAGCCCCTCCGGGATGCTGGGCATCCCCCTCGATCATCAGGAGAAAGGTCAGAATAGCGATGATGCCGCCATGACGCAGATTCTCCTCCCTCCGATTCGGATTATTCACAAGAGCGAAAACACACACATAGAAAAACAGGATACCAAACAGCAGAGAAAACAAGGAGCCAGGCGGTTGCCTGATAACCGCCATATATCCCAGGCTGAAGGGAGAACAGAAAAATCGCCGAATATGTCCCCTGCCAGGAGAAATAGATCTGCTCCACCTCCCAAAGCGCTGCTGCAAGGACACCTGTGTGACCTACAAGCGCCTGATGCGTCAGGTAACAGAAAGAATAATCGTCATTGACCGGCCGGGCAGACTGTGAAACTTTTAGGATTGGAAACAGGCATGCAATAATTAGCGCAAATAACAGGAAGGCAATAAGCAGGTCTATATGCAGTTTGCGGTATTTGCTATGATTCATTAAGGAATTTCTATTAGGCGTTAGTTAAGAAACGGGTTGATAAGCGATCGCCTAGCATGAGACCACTAATACCTCACTTTGAGCTCGAGCTGGGTACACTCCTATCCGTGCTGTGTTGCATCATGTAACAAAGCATCACCTAGATTGCCTAAACACATACACTCACTTGCCGAGTATGTGACTATAAATAACAAGATAGGCATTATGCGGAGAAGAAAAGAGCTCCAAATGGGGATTCTATATCTTCATCGGACATTATCGCGTCGAGAGTTCACCATGGAGGTTGTGGTATGGAACCCATCAACCCGGTTCTTTACTAACGCCTTCTATTATTCTGCAAGAATTAGCATCACGGCATCAATCGGCACATTGCTGCTATATGCCCATTTTTAATTTCTTTTAGTGTCTTTATTTTTCTTTATCCTGATAGTGCGTTTCAAACTCATCCCGAGGAACGGCAATAACCGAATTTTTACCATAATATGCTGCTGTAGAACTGTTTGTAAATGCAGTGGGATCATCAACTAGCGGCATATGCATAAACGGTCCCTGTTCTTCGTTCATTTCCGGCAGAACAGCATCTTTGATTTCATCGTTCTGCAATATTGCAAGCCGCTCCTGCATCTGATTCTGGAAATCATTCAGTCCGCCGCTTGTATAAAAAGAGATGCATGTATAGTCCACTGTCGGTCCAATGAGGTGACGTGAAAATAAAAGGCAAAATGCAATAAAGAGTATTACGGTAGGGGTCCTGATTTTTCTGTTAAACTCCATTGCATTCTGCGCAATTATCCGTTGATTATCATACAGACGATTTTTCAGCCATACCATCAAATAGCCGATTGATGCTGTCATGCATAGTATGGTGGTAAAGAATTCTGTATCAGGAACACCGCCTGACACTTCAACCGCCGCATAGATCGCCGGAGTGCGCACCGCACAGGTTACCAGATATGCCAGGACAATAAAAATAATCGGATGTTTTGCTTCAACACGGTTATCCCGAACACGATATGCCTCAAATGCAAATACCGCGATCAGGATCATTGCCGGTAAGACGAGCCTTGCATGCAGAATATAGGAACCCCCATCCACTATTCCCCGTTTTAATGCGGAAAGAATGGTGGTGCCCACTTGTGAGATACTAAAGCCGAAGTCCTCTCCTCCCCGTCCCTTGTTACCCGGGGCAACGGCACTGACAACAAAGCCTGCTATTTCGAACAATAGAGGGATCAATAGATATCGGGCACGTTTTCTGGGAATCGTTCCGCTGAAGATTCGAATCATTCCTGTCAATGTTCCCAGAATCAGAAGGCAAAACAGTACCGCTGCCAATACAACCGGCGGATATCCAGCGCCTCCCAGATATGCCATGCAAAACAGAATTGGTAAATAGTATCTCTTTTTTCCAGTATCAATCCAGCGCATTGCCCAGGCGCTGCAGAGAAGCGCCACCCCATAGGGAACGACATAGTGAACAACGCTGGTGTACCAAAAAAGCCCTCCTCTCATCTTCGGCATATATTGAACGGTCAGAACAGACATGACAATATAGATGCACCAAAACCCGCTTATCGAGATGTGCATAATATCCCAGAGAAGACATTTTAAAAAACATCCGGTTCCAACCAAAAGGAAGAACAACGCAATCCAGACAGTAATGAAGTATATCCTTTCTCCCCAAATGCCTGGCTGTAACTGAAAGAGGAACAGAGAAGACCATGTACCCTGGTAGGAGAAGTAGCTTTGTTTGATCTCGCCAAACATCTCCTTCAGTATTGCCGCCAATGATGCATGCTGAGTAAGCAGCTGATGTGCGCCGGCGCTGTAACCCAAATCGTCTCCCGTTGCATAGTCAAAAAAAGAACAGTAAAGAATCGGAACCAGGGAGATGATCATAACCACGAAGAGCAGATTTCTCACTCTCTCAAGGGTCCACCATTCACAGAATTTGTCCATCATTTTACGTGTTTTCATCCCGTTCCAACTATCTGAATATTTTATCCCAACTATAGTATTTGCGAGAGATCGTTACGTCAATAGCTCCCGAAGGGGGCAATCAGCAATTCGCGAATAAAGTTTTATAATCATTGCAGTATCCGTATCTCGCGGTATTATAAGTAACGATATGGCATATTTTTGTTTTAGGACGTGAAAGCAAAAATCCAGCTCATACTATTAAGGAACAATCCACAATGCATTTGATTTCCCTGCAATAAGGACTCATAAATTCAAAGAAAGAAGTCTCTCAATCTTTCGAATAAAGATACCATTCTGATTGAACAAATACATCATGTTTCTCAGCATCACAGGCAATCGTCAACTCATGCGTCTCAGGATCGATTGAAATCGTCATGGTGCCGTCTGCCGGGCACAGACCAGTTATGGTCAGATCATCACTTACTTTTGCCCCGTAGGTGTCCTGAAACGCCTTCTGAATCAGACCGACATAATCAATGCTTTCCGGATCAGTACCTGCCTGAATCAGGTCATTGACACTGTCCATATACACCTCTGCACCATGCATTCTTGCCGTAAAGCAGGAGTCCGCCCAGTCACTTTCCCGGTATCTTGTATAGGCAGGACGAAGCACCACATATATCACTGCGAATACCGCAACAAGGATTCCCCAGCGAACGAGCTCTTTTTGCAGTGCATTAAGATTTCCCCACTTTTGTCTTAGTGTTTTCGTCCTATCCACAGATCACCACCTACTATCCAGCTTCATAGTTTTTATCCGCCTGTTCATCATACACCATACCCACACAAAAAGGGATGCGGCATTCTACGTTCTGCCGCATCCCTTTTCAATCTCCTCTTTGACGTTTCTTACGCGGTTGCTTCCTTTGCCTTGAACTTCTCTTTGAGGCCCAGGTTCAGGATGCAGTGCTTCGGGCACTTCTCTGCGCAGTCACCGCAGTTCACGCATTTCTCAGGATCAATGTATGCCAGGTTGTCAGTCACATGCACCGCATCATGCTGACAGGTCCGCTCGCACATCCGGCAGCCGATGCAGGAAGCCTTGCAGACTGCCATTGCGGTCTTTGCATCGTCCTTGTTGGAACACTGGACGATCACGAGCTCCTTGGCAGGCTTTAAGCTGATCAGGTGATTCGGGCAGGCTGCCACGCACGCACCGCAGGCCGTGCACTTGTCCCTGTCCACTGTGGCAACTCCGTCGCAGACATGGATCGCATCAAACTCACAGACCTTGACGCAGTCTCCCAAGCCCTGGCAGCCATATGCGCAGCTCTTGATGCCGCCGAACAGGGTCTTTGCTGCTGCACAGGACTCTACCCCATTGTAATCGTAAAGAGCCTTTGCATTCTCCTTTGTGCCGTTGCAGGCAACGAAAGAGACCTGCTTCTCCATGGTCCCGGCATCGGTGCCGAGGACCTTGGCAAGCTTTGCGGCAACGTCCGGTCCGCCAACCACACACTTGTTGCAGGGCGTACCGTTACCGGCCGCCATAGCGTGTGCATAGTCATCGCAGCCTGCAAATCCGCAGCCGCCGCAGTTTGCGCCGGGGAGTTCTGCGCGCAGATCGATAAAGAGCTGGTCCTCCTCCACCTTGAAGATCTTGGATGCATAGGAAAGAAGGATGCCGGCCACGAGGCCGATGACAGTTACCAGAATAACTGCTGTAGCGATACTCATGATTTACTCTCCTTTCCCATCAGCCGAACAGTCCCTGGAAGCCAAGGAAGGCAAGGGACAGAATGGATGCTGTTGTCAGAACGATCGGGACGCCCTGGAAGCTCTTGGGGATCCGGGACTGGTCCTGCAGCTTGGAGCGGACGCCTGCCATGATGGTCAGGGCAAACCAGAAGCCAAGGCCGCCGCCGAATGCCTGGGCGATGGACTCTGCAAAGTTGTACCCGTTATTGATGTTGTCGATGCAGACGCCCAGCACGGCGCAGTTGGTGGTGATCAGGGGAAGGTAGATGCCCATGCCCTTGTACAGAGCAGGCATATTCTTCTTCATGAACATCTCGATGAACTGCACCAGTGCAGCGATGATCAGAATGAAGGCAACCGTCTGGAGATAACCAATACCGAGCTTATCGAGCAGCTGCTGTACCGGCCAGGTCACGATCGTGGCAAGGGTCATAACAAAGGTCACGGCGATGCCCATGCCCTTCGCACTGTCCAGGTCCGTAGAGACGCCCAGGAAAGGGCAGATGCCGAGGAACTGGGACAGCGGGAAGTTATCCACCGTCACCATGCTGATGAGGATGATAATGATTTTCGCGATCATGCTGCGCCCTCCTGTTTCTTCTCTGCTGCCTTCTTATCATCGGAGCAGACACTCTGCATCGAGCAGCCGTCGCAGCCAAAGCTGTTGCGGATCTTGGACTTGTCTCTCGTGAAGTAGTGGACTGCTGCCATGACGCAGGCGAATACGAAGAATCCGCCGGGAACCATGGTCATGATGCCCATTCCGGGGACACCCAGTGCTGCCTGCAGTTGGATTCCCTTGAATCCGGTGGCAAGGCCAAACCAGTCTCCTGCAAGCCAGGTGCCGGAGCCAAGGATCTCACGTATGGAGCCCATGATGCACAGGGTCAGCGTAAAGCCAAGTCCCATGCCGGCGCCATCCAGTGCGGAATCCAAGATCCCATTCTTGGAGGCAAACATCTCGGCACGACCGAGGATGATGCAGTTGACAACGATGAGCGGCAGGTACAGGCCCAGTGCCGAGTACAGACTCGGGACAAATGCCTGCAGAAGCATCTGCACGATGGTCACGAAGCCTGCAATGACAGTGATGAAGCAGGGGATTCTGACCTTATCCGGAATCAGCTTGTGCAGGGCAGAAATCACAATGTTGGAGCAGATCAGGACTGCCGTTGCCGCAATGCCCATGCCGAAGCCGGTCTCAACCGAAGTTGAAGTTGCAAGGGTCGGGCAGGTACCGATGACGAGAACCAGTACCGGGTTCTCCTTGATCAGACCGTTGGTAAAGATCTGAAACTTTGATTTTTTCTTTTCCTGTGCCATTACTGACCACCTCCCATTGCTGCAAAGGCCTGCAGTGCTGCGTACACGCCGTCATGAATTGCCTGACCGGATACGGAAGCACCTGAGATGTACTGCACATCGCCGCCCTTGACATTCTCCGATTTCAGGGCGGTCAATCCCTTGTACTGCGCCAGGTAATCCGGATCCGCATCCTTGGAGCCAACGCCGGGGGTATCAGAGGAACTCGTGACGGAGACGCCCGAAATCGAGCCATCCGAGCTGATGCCAACCATCATGGTGAGATCTCCGCCGAAGGAGGAGGTCACCACCGTAGCAACAGCGCCGGAGCCGTTGTCTGCAGTCCAGTATTCGGTGACATTCGCCTTGCCGTCACTGGAAGTGAACGATCCGGAGAGCGTTGCCTGCGTGAAGCTGTCCGCATCCGGAAGGAGCTCCTGTCTTGTTGCATTGGCCTCCGCCAGTGCCTTGGCGGCAATGACGCCGGTAGTGACATTGTTAGTGATTGCAAGAAGAAGCGTTGTGACCAGTGCAATCACCGTCAGGATCACGACGGGATAGATGTACTCCTTAAAGGTGGAGTTTTCCTGTGTCTTAGCTTTCTCGCTCATGCCTTCGCACCTTCTTTCCCAGAGCTCTCCGCTGCCTTTGCTTCCGCTTTGGCGGCAGCCTTCTCCTGCTTCTCCTTCTTGGCGATGCCGTAGAAACTTCTCTCGACATACCGATCAATGAGCGGAGTCATGATGTTCATGAACAGGATGGCAAAGGAGACGCCCTCCGGATAGCTGCAGAACAGACGGATGATCATGGTCATCGCACCGCAGCCGATGCCGTAGATCCACTTGCCCCGCTTCATGATGGGGCTGGTCACGTAATCCGTTGCGCAGAAGAAAGCGCCGAAGCAAACGCCGCCTGCCAGGACATGGAACAGAGCCATGGTGAAGGCATTGTATCCTGCCGGTGCTCCTGCAAAGCCATAGTACAGAAGAGCAAACAGGAACACCGTGCCGATGAAGGCGCAGGGGATGATCGGGCTGATGATCTTCTTCCAGATCAGGAAAGCACCGCCGATCAGGATGGCGAGGGTGCAGGTCTCACCCAGGGCACCGCCGATATTGCCAAGGAACATCTGTCCCAAGGAGACCGGGGTGGTGGCGATGGTTCCGTCGGACAAAAGGCCCAGCGGAGTAGCACCCGTGGTGGCATCCACAGTGGCCTTCTGGAAGTTGGTCACCGGCCAGGTGGTCATATAGGATGTCCAGGACAGCAGAAGAACGATTCTGCCGACGATGGCAGGGTTGGCGATGTTCCGTCCGATGCCACCGTACAGGCACTTCACAATGATGATGGCAACGCAGCAGCCGATGCAGAGCATCCAGATCGGGAAGTCTGCGGGGACATTCATCGCAAGAATGGTACCGGTCACCAGGCAGGACAGATCTCCTGTCGTATCCGGCTTCTTCATGATCTTGTCATAGCAGAACTCTGCAAGGAAGGCGAAGATCGCGCCGAACAGGATCCGCGCCAGGGCGCCGGGTCCGAAGAAGATCGTGGCGGCTACCGCACAGGGCACCAGGGCAATCAGCACGTACAGCATGGTCCTCTTCGTGTCCAGCTTGGTGACCATGTGCGGGCTGTTGCTCACAAGAAGTCCGGTCTTGTACTTTACGGCTGCTTTTTCTACCGGAGTGGTCTTATTTTCTGGCATTCTTATCAGCCTCCTTTACCATGGCTTTGCCCAGCTTGTTCATGAAGGCAAGCGGTCTGTGTGCAGGACATACATAGGAACAGGATCCGCACTCCATGCACTGCATCACCTGCAGGTCGCGCAGCGCCTGTACATCCTTGTGCTGGTAGGCATCCGCAAACTTGGTCGGCAGAAGGTCAAACGGGCAGGCCTCATGGCATCTGCCGCAGTTGATGCAGGCAGTCTCCTCGGGGATCGCCGCCTGCTCTGCCGAAAAGGCGAGGATCGCGTTGTTGGCTTTCAGAATGGTCTGCTCATCAGAGTAGATGGCACGTCCCATCATGGGGCCGCCCATCAGGATCTTGCGGGGCTCCTTCTTGTAGCCGCCGCAGAACTCGATGACATCGTGCACCGAGGCGCCGATCGGTACCAGCACGTTCTTGGGGTTGGCGACTGCGTCGCCGTCCACCGTGAGCCGCTTCCAGGTGAGGGGCTTGCCGGTCTTCAGGTACTTACCCATGAAGGCGGTGGAGGTGATGTTGGAGACAATCACGCCCAGTGCAGCAGGCAGGACGCCGGCATCACACTGCTTGCCGGTCACCTCATAGATCAGGACACGCTCTGCACCCTTGGGGTATCTTGCCTGCAGCGGGAAGACGTGAAGGTTCTTGATACCCTGCTCCACGATCATCTTGTTGAACTTGTCGATGGCGTTCTGCTTGTTGTTCTCGATGGCAATGTAGCCGTTTTCTGCCTGAAGCCACTTCATCATGGCCTGGGCACCATCGAGCACATCCTGGGCATCCTCCAGCATCGTTCTGTGATCGGAGGTGATAAAGGGCTCGCACTCTGCGCCGTTGACGATCAGCGTGTCGATATCCACAAGGTTCTTGGGATTGAACTTAACCCAAGACGGGAAGGATGCTCCACCGAGGCCGACAAGACCTGACGCGCGCATGGCCTTGATAAAGGCAGGCTGATCCTCGATCACCGGGGCGGTGGTCTCCTCTTCCTCCTGCTTTCCGTCGGATTCGATCACCACGTACGTGTCGTTTCCACCCATCGCACTGCGCATGGTTTCAATGCCCAGCACGGTACCGGAGACAGAAGAATGGATCGGAACGCTCAGGAACGCGTCCGTATCGCCAATCAGCTGACCCTTTTTGACATAATCCCCCTTTTTTACCAAAGGCTTACAGGGAGCACCGATATTCTCTGACATGGAAATCTTCACCACGGCAGGAACCGGCATGACCTCGGTCTGCTGATCGGCGGTATTCTTATAGTGTCCGGCATCGATACTGGTCAGATGTTTCTTGCGGAATATCATAACAATACCTCCAATCTGGTTTTGCGCACCCGCCCCTGTTCCGTACAGTTTATGATCCTTTCCAGGGGCCTGAGTGAAAATGTTTACATTGCACTTTATAAACTTTTTATTTTTTCACCCTGCACGCTTTGGAGTCATTATATAACACATCAGCGGGAAATTTAACAGGAGAAACAAGAAAAAATCCCACCCATCTTCAGCAAAGTGTCATACCCTGCAGCGGAGATGTATGGGATCCTGTCATATCAGTTTATAATTTGTTCATCAGATGTAAGCGTTTACATCAATCCGTTTTGTCTATTCTGCCGGCTGCGCAGAGGCCTTCTCTTCCAACTTTTTCCTGCCTCTCATCGCCCTGTATCTTCTCTCCAGGAACTGCTCCAGCGAAGCGGTTGCAATGCCCGCCAGGATCAGGAGGCAGACATAATAAGGAAAGCAGTAGCGGCCCTTTGTCTCCCAAATCAGCTGAAACACAAAGCCTCCCACAAAGTATAGCGTAACAACAGAGTCTCCAGCCGCGGCTTTTTGTTCCGGATCTGTAATACCAGATAGAGGGATGCCAGGCAATAGCACACATTCATCAGTGCCAGAAGGCATCTCTGTATCCTTTCCAAGGTAAGCGGGACAAAGAACGGCGCTAAAATTCCCATTTTCTCTGGATCCGGAGAATACACAGTCATCGTCAGTCCATTGAACCACGGATCAAGCCATTGTGTTTCGGTCTTCTTCCAGAAAAACGCCATCGAACGGCTGCCATTTAGATAGTCCTCCAGCGCTCTATGAATCTCTTTTCTTGCCGCTGCATCTGTTTTTTCCGTATCACTGTCATTGTCCCGGAACAGCTCCACATTGCTTGCATCATAGCCACCAGGGCCGAGATCGGAGTCACTGGTTAGCCCCATTCGAATCCAAGCAGTTGCTGGAAGAGTGTCTTCGTTTGGATTAAGTCCAGTATATTGGCAAAATATATTTCCAGTCGCAACACGAATACCAAAAACAAGGAGGAAGGGAAGCAACGCTCCGAATAACGCAGCAATGGCAACCAGGCTATTCCTCTTTTGAAATGACACCACCGCGTACAGGATGAGAACAACACTGATTGCAATCATGGCAATCATGGTTGCTGTGTAGAATGCATACATCAACGGTATGGCAACCAGCTCAACGACTAGCCAATACGATCTCTGTGTCTGAATTAGGCGCGTAGCTGCATAGAATGCCAGCAAGGTAAAGCAGAGCGATGGCAGTGTACCATATACATAAGTAGAATAAAGAACAATCGGAATAAACTCTACCAGCATGATGGCAGAAGCCGTTCCTGCCTCTTCTCTTCCGGTCAGGTGATATGCCTGTTTTGCGCCCAAAAATACGATCAATGCAGCGCAGATCAAACAAAATATCCGATATGCGAGCAGCCCATTGTTTTGGAATATGTTAATGAAAAGCGCCATCATCAGGCATATGACTTTTTGTTGTGAATACATCTTGTAATATGAAAGGTTCACCTCCTTGCCTCGGTTTTGCAAAATCAGGCTTGCTGTCTCCCAAACATTTTTTTGATCGCCAACAGGGTCATATGAATTTCCTATCAACCAAGACACACCTAACACAATACAAATAACAACAACACACAGAATGGAAATGTTAAATCTTCTGCATTTTTTATTTGTTGCGTTTCTATAGAACAAGGTTGTCACAGTTACGTTAATGGCCGTAAGGATTAATGCCAATGGAATTGTTGTCGCCGGGCTTGTGAGTATATTAGTTAATCCCTCCGCCATCGAAGCAAATTCGACCTCCATATGAACACGGAAGCCTAAGATGGCGAGGATAGCTGTAAAAAGCAGTGCCAAGGCAATCAAGACACGATATAAAATATTTACAAGCATTGTCTCCACCCAGTTGTTTATGTATGGTCTGCCTCCGTCATCTCTTCCGGAACGGCATCCTTGGTGAACGCATCAATATAATCGCTGTACTCCTGTACGGTGTCAGAGGGTGTGTAGTTTTCCTCCCCAAACAGGTAGGAATGGAGCCACTTGGCGTTATCGGTGAGGCTTCTGGGAATGACACAGTCTCCCAGAGAATTTCCAAGCTCTGCCTGAATCCGATATTCCTCCCGTGGAACACCGTTCTTCATGCTGGAAGGATCATCCTCTTCCTGCACCGTGATATCGTAGACCTTGCTGATATCAGATGTCAGATTGGTGAGGTCATAGGAGGTATAGACCTCCGGGAACAGGTCATTTGCTACCTTAGCCAGCGTAGAGGGAGATGCCTGCTTCGCCTTGTCGATGATCTGATACATAACCTCGCGCTGTCTTGCTGCTCTTCGATAATCCCAGCCATAGGTATATCGGATCCGACAGTATGCCGTTGCCTGAAGACCATCCAGAGTCTGAAGGCCTGTCTTGGTCACCTCCGTGTAGTCGCACCCGAGCTCCTGCGACATGGTGAGCTGATAATCGTTGATGTGAGAGAGTTCCCTCTCATCAATATCGATCTCGACACCGCCTAAAGCGTTGATGACATCTGTGAGACCGGAGAATCCGATCGTCACAAAGTCAGTAATACTGAGATCAAAGTTGGAGTTCAGCATGCGGATTGCCTGCTCCGGGCCCCCGCGCGCATACGCAGCGTTGCATTTGTTGTAAGTACTGTCTCCCAGATTGAGCAGGGTATCTCGATAGACTGAGACAAGCTTTGCCTCATTCTTCGTCTCATTGATGCAGAGAATCATTATGGAATCACTTCTCGTCTTCTGAGACAATTCCCCTTCCAGAGAGTCCACGCCAAACAGAGCGATCTCGCGGTACTGATCCTGACTCGCTGTTGGAACGTCCGAATCTGTCCTGTCGCTTCGACTTTTCTCAGCACTGTCCATCGTCACGCCAGCAGAATCAGATGGATCCTCTTCCGTGACCTGCAGGTTCTCAGTGGAGATATCGGCCTTTTGGATTCTTTCCACTTTGAGTTCAACATATAAGAGAATTACAACAAACGCCAAAATCGCCAATTCTATGACAAGAAGTACCCATCTCATTTTACGCTTCTTGTGATTTCCGCTGTCTCCGGATGATTCCCCAAAGTCAAATGTTTTTCGCATCGTTCTCCTCCCCTGCCAGGTACCATTCTCATCACTAATAGCCATCAATCTTCGTTATGTAATTCTGATATTTCTCAAACGTGATGAATGCGCGCCCGGATTTTTTGTAGTAGGCGTTAGTAAGAAAACGGGTTGATAAGCAATAAGTGCATCTTGTAGTCATCAAATTGCAAGCAGATTGAGCTCCTTAACATCTCCATAATGGTGTACCTTCTTGGGATTCCTGGATGCAAAGAGAGTTTCCGCAAGTTCCCCAATCGTTGTCCTCTGCCTGTACGCTGCCCTGAATACGAGGTTGTAACGGTTCAAATACTTGGTGGCGACACCGCGATATTCGGTATATCGGCGCTTGATAAAAGAGTGAAGGTTGTTCACAGTGTTCAGATTGAAGAAACCTGCCGACTCCTTCTTCACATTCATGACCGTGATTCCCAGGATCTTGCCCAGCCTCGGATACACATTCATGCCGTCCGTCAGGAAAAGTGTGCCCTTCTGGACATGACCAGTATAGATATCAACAACATTTGCACTGGAAGGCCTTGCCCGGTTCTCGGATTTCACGATCAGATCGCCAGTCTTGCGCTGTACTGCGGTGCAGATACAGATCTGCTCGTCTGAAAGGCCGCGTTTGGATGCGGGAGTGCCACGCTTGCGGGGCTTTCGACTGGCATCAGGGCCAAATTTCGTACCTTTTTTGGACTCCGGAACGTAGGTTTCATCCGCTTCCACGACATCTTCCACCGTGGCTGGCTGCTCCACCTGCATGTCCTCGAGAGCAAGCATGATCTTATGCCGCATGAAGAACAGACTGCTATGGCTGATCTTGCATCCATGGCTGGCAAGTGACTTGACCGTCTTATCCAGAGAGGTCCCCCTGAGCGTCTCTTCCAGAACCTTGGTCCAGATCTCAGTACCAAAGTGTGAGCCTGAGAGCAAAGTGTTGCTCGTTGTAACAAATGACGTTCCACATTGCCTGCAGATGTATGCCTGTTTTCCATGTTTGTGTCCATTCCTAACAACATGAGCATTGGAATGGCAGATCGGACAATCCAAACGGGGAGCAATCATCTTCTTCGGAGAAGAGGTTGCACTCTCATGGGAGAAGCCCTCCATGAGCTTGTTAACAAGAAGAATCAGGTCGTCCCTGGAAAGATCTCTGGCTTCGGTCAGTATGCGCTCAATGCAGCTCATAGTCTTGCCCTCCTGGCAAGACTATTGTAGTTCAAGTTAGAGAAGGCCGTTGTACAGCAGAATGTACAAAACGGCATATTTTATACTTCTGCTAAAATGCTTTGGAGCTTATCAACCCGTTTTCTTACTAACGCCTTTGTAGTATGTCAATTACTAAGGTATTCCCTAGTAAGAGCAATTCTATGCCGTATACCACCACAGAAATGATGACGATCAGCGCAAGGCAAAGTAAGTAATTGAAATCAAGCTGTTTGATTAAAACTGTCGTGACGATCACCGTGAGCACACCGCACAGTGCCTGAAGCAGGCTGTGAAAAGCCTCATGGAATGACAAGAACATCTTGATATTTCCATCATCCTTTTTAAGGCAATATAGTAAAACAAAATACTCTGAGATCACGGTTGTAGCTGCTGCGCCGTTCTGCTTGAATATTGGAATAAGGAACAGATTTAATATTACATTCATCGCTGTGCTATATATCGCAGCACTGGCGTTTATTTTTTCATTTCCGGTCGGAATATTGATGCAATACAGAATCAGACCATTTAGGATTGCACCCACCAGTGCAATGGAAAGGATCTGAAGTGTCAATATTCCATCCGAATTATTCTCGCCAACCATAAAAGTAATAATTTCTTTCGAGACACATGTAAGTCCCACTGAAGCTGGTAATAGCAGCACAAGGACATCGCAGAACACATTTGTATATGTCCTTTTCACGCTATCATAATCATCTTTTCCAATGTTGTATGAAATTCTAGGAACAACAACCAGATAGAGTGCTGCAAGCATTGTCTTAATTACAGAATATACTTTGACACTGATTGCATAAATACCAACATAGTAATCACCTTCCATCCAGCCAAGCATCGTTGTATCGGAATTAACATAGATGGTTGTCGCGATTTTGTTTGCCAAAAATATCAATGTGGGCTGCAAGTGCTTTTTCAAATGCATACCCCTATGGAACCGGAAGGTCACATACTTTCTGCACGAAAAGAAATTCGAGACACATACCACCGCTTGCGAAATTGCCGTCAGCAATGCGTATTGATATACATCATTCTCAGTTCGGACAATGCAGAACAGAAGTATCATCGATATTATTTCTGTTACAATTGTACGAAGTGTAATATATAGGAAATCCTCGTATACCGTATTGATCCAGTCCACTCCAAACGTGGTAAATACGATCGTTGTGCCGAGAAGTAAGATCAGTTTCTCGTAAGGCTCAAATTTCGGAACCAAAAACGCGCAAATAATCAATCCTATTACGGAGATCACCGTAGAAATAATGTTCAATAACAAAATTTCGCTTGCAAACCTGCTGAACTTTTCTTTGTCATCTCGTACCTTTGCACCTTCCCGAACCGCATAATTTGAGAACCCAAGTGATGCAAAAAGCGAAAAATAGCTTACTATAGAAGATGCGAAATTAACTTTTCCAATGCCCTCCGCATGCAATACACGAATTGCATATGGATAGGTTATAAGCGGAAAAATGATTGATAAGCCTGCACGCAGTGCATTAATAGCAGCGTTTACACCAAGTGATTTGTTTTTCTTCATCTATATGTGCTCAGAATAATAAGTGGTTCGGGTAGTCAATTCTTTTCCTTCGCACTGTCAACCAAGATCATTGCGCTGCACAGAAGGAAGGCACTGCCTGTTCCAATCCACAGCGCAGCAGAGATGCCGCCTCGTATTTTTTCCAGTGTGAACATATTGCGGTTGTCAAACGATAGCATTGGGTCATCTTCGTCCTTGTAATTAAGAACAAGAACCTCAGGATCCTTTCTAAAAGCCTCTATCTCCTTTTCCGTAAAATAGACACTCGTGGAAGATTGATCCGTTTCACAGGATATTCTCCGGGCAATTGCCCTCGTGGCACTGTAACCGCCAATCAGGACTGCCGCCGTACCGATCACTGCAGCCGCCGTTCCGATCCCAGCTACGGTAACCCTGTGTTTTTTTGCCGCATGGCATATCCTCTCTTTAAACTGTACAAACCACACCCATGTATTCGGGATGCTGACTTTTTTCTCCCCGATCTGTGAAAAAATCGGAATCCAGGCCTTTTCGGCACCGTATGGAGCTGATACTTGATAAAGGTAATAACCCAGCAGAACCAATGTTGCATTTTTAAAAGAAGTATTAAATGCAAATGGCTCTGAGATTGCCGTGAAAGAAAAACTGACCAGCATTGCAATTTCATTGTTATTCTTCCAGGTTGTCTTTTGATCAGCTGTCCATTTGATCATGCAGAAGTACGCAATGATCAATATGAGGAACATTAAAAGTCCTCCGCGCATAAGAAGATACATATAGGAGCAATCCAAGGTGATGTTCGCTGAGAGCGATGAAAAGTCCCGTCCCAGCAGACTGACGCCATACGTCGTCAGATAGTAGCGCGACAGTGCTGGCCTGGTATTCATGAGTTGATTGATCACATCAAATGCCGGTCCCTTCAGAATCACCGGCCCAAGTGTGGAAAGGATTACGCAGACGGGAAAGATCAATACAATCAGTAATCTCTCAGCTCCTCTTCTCTCCGCTCCATCTCTCCTTCTCTTCTCAAGCAACACAAGAGTGAAAATATAGATCAGATACATGAGCAATCCCGTTGTGCTGAAGGAATAGAGAAAGATATATACGGTTCCCACCGCTGAAAAGAGAACAGGGAGAATTGTCTTCTTGTCTTTATGCAATAGTTTATTGGAATCCGGATGAACAAGATACATCCAATAAAACACTAATGTGGTATATGCAATCTGCAATACATTCGGATGGGAGTAGCCCAATGCCCAGCGAATGATATAACCCAGTCCAAATTTCGAATGGATTACAAAATCCCTTGTTCCAAGGTTTAGTAGCTGTGACAAAGTCAAAGCAATAAAGGATGCCGTCCAGACAATTGCACCGACGCGGAACGCATGCTCTTTCTCGATATTCTTCATCGAAATAATCAGAGAAATGCAGAAAAGTACTCCCAAGTCGCCAGACCTGCGCCAGCAAAAAACTGACAACATTGTTACGGCAAGAATAACTACTTTCTGAATATTATTGTATTTTCCAATTGCTATCTTGCATGCAAGACATAAAAACGCCACTGCAATGGCAGTCTGGTACACGATACCGCTTGTAAAACCTAGCCCTTTTAGTGCAAGCATGATGATGAAATACGCATCAAAAGCGATCATTTCAATGGTGGTGCTATGCTTGTTTGTGCTCTTGCCCTGATTGTTGGCAATTACTATGTTCATGGTGCTCAATTATCCAATATTTCAAGAAATGTTTATAGCTTGTATAGTAGGTAGCGGAATTCTGCTTGTTTCAGGTTATAGCAGTAATATTAATTTGAGGATAAATTTTGTTCTACGGACTCGTGATAAGCGCTGATGGTTTCCGCAGAATCTGCAAAACTGAAATGGTTCCGAACAAAATCTGTCCCTGATCCCAGCGTAATACACATCGTTGCAGCGATCAGACAAATTATTTTTCCAAGTGCGAATTTGTCGACGCTCCGGTGCATATGCACCGCCGTCTGCAGCTTCATGATGCTCTTTGCAAATGCTCTGTATCCCGCAATCGCGCAAGGAATGAGAAACCAATAATACACCACAACATAATGGGCTGCTGCTTCCCAGATGATGTGAAATGCAAAGCCTCCCACTGCGATCAACGCCGGGTGCAGAAACTCTTCTTTATTATTTCTATTGTAAAGCAATCCCATAAATACCGCACCTAACAAGATCGTGCTATGGGCAATATTCAATAAAAAGGTAAGAATCTGACGCAATCCTCCATAAAACAGGCTGTAATAGAATGATTCAAATTGTACTGCATTGCCTCTTCCCGTGTTAATCATAAAGGATTCAAACGATGGATCATTCCACTGCAATACAATCTTATGCAATAACCAGTGTGTAAAAGTTCCCTTATTGTCCCGATAATATTGGTAGGTCTGTCGCAGACCAGCTATGGCCATCTCTTTGGATTTTGGGGTATCAAAACCAGCTTCCCGAAAGACATTTACTGTGGTGCCATTATAGGTTCCGTCGCCTGCGGTAGTCATCAGAATATAATTCAACATCGGCATTCCCTCCGCGGTCGGGATATGCGTAATGCTCTCTGTAATGAAATCCACTCCCTTTCTAAACACCACAAGACCAAGCAATAAGGAGAATATCATAACTGCAGTGTAGGCTTTTTTACCCTTCCGAAACAGCAAATCTCTAAAAAGAAAAATAATCATTGCAGTAAGAATAATCACGGAATTCATCTTTAGGACATATGCCAATCCCGTGAGGCATGCTGCAAATACAATTCTTCTCTTTCTATAGTCTTTTTCAAAGTGAATGACTTGGTCTATAGCAATTGTGATACATGCCATTGAAGGAAGCGTCCCATAATTATATGTAATGTAGAAGAACAGCCCAGGAAACAGTAATAATAAGATTCGAGTGTAATATCCAATCTTTTCATTAGAGAAAGAAAGTGTCGCTATTCTTCCTATCATCTCGATGTTTACAACACAGGATATGAGATTAAGGATTTGATAAGCAACGAATGCTTTCTCGCCAAACAAAATCAGAAGAAAAGCATCGATTAAAACCAGTCCGTTTTGATAAGGGCACCGATACATATACCCTTCCTGAGAGGAAAACTCCGCAAAGTTTCCCTCCAGTATTTGTTCTGCAACCTTCATGACTTTTCCAGGGTCGCTAATTGGTTTGTATTGCGTTGATAAAGTGAAAAAGAGTCCAATAGCAAAATATACCAGGTAAATATATTCTAATTTTACTTGTCTTGTCTTGATACTGTTCTTGTGTAGTTTGGCATATATTAGTGAAATAGAAGCTGTGATCAAGCATGTCAGCAGCAGTGTCAAAGCAGTATCCGGTAGATAGAATCTCTGTACCGTTACATTTGTTAGATTGTCGTCTATCTGAACCGGGTAAGAAACTGTCGTACCTACTATGCTTATCCAAAACAGATACAGTGCCATAACAGTGAATATAATTCTAATCAACAACATAAATACCTTATCTACCTTGTTCACGAAAATCGCATCCCCTGTTAAAGTCTTCCCATTACTGTACTGATATTATTTTATAACATGTAGGTTATTCTTCATATGCACATGTTGGATGCTCTGATTGCAGCGTTTTTGCATCATCTTATTATCTCCTTACTCTACCGCTTTATAAGATTTTTAATTATCGGTATGCTATTTAGTGAATTATAATAATTGTGGAAAACATACTTATCACAAACTGTTTTGTAAGCATTTTCTCCCATATTTACTAATTTTCTACGGTCTTGAACGCATTTGAACATTGTTTCCGTGAGGTTCTTCTCATCTTCGTCACGAAATATATCCCCATTGATTCCAGGTTCAATATAACTGGCTGTCCCATTGCCCGTGCTGCATACTGCTGCAACACTATTTGCCATCGCCTCAAGGATAGAGTATGCAGCGGGCTCTCCTGTACTCGGGAGAACATATAAATCACTACTCTGATAAATAGCATTCATCTCATTATGCGGAACATTTGTTTTTATCGATACATGATTCTTTAAGCATTTGCTTTCATTGATGCGCTCCAGTACTTGTTTTAAATATTCTTCATGAAAACTATTAGATACCTCTCCTACGATTAGTAATGTGGCATCTGGTATTTCTTGCAAGAGCTTTTCAAAAGCATTGAGCATGAGTAAATGGTTTTTTCTCTTCTCAAATTTCCCCACTTCTAGTATTCTGATTTTTCCATTTGAAAACCAATGTTTTTTCTCAGGTGGGCATATCGGCTCAGCTATAAATGGGACAAAATAGCTATTTTCTGTTTTGATAAGATTCTTATCAGGGTTGATTTCTTTTCTTAACACAGGAGTGATTCTGCATGTCGGTAAATTGCTGTCAACAAGACGATGAATCCAATTGCGATGAAGTTCTTTATCATCTACATAGAGAGGACTCTGGTTGTAAACTATGGTACATATCCCGATTTTGCGCAATATTTGATAACATTTCAATGAATATAAAGATTTCTCTCGAAGTATTACTAAATCCGGTTTGAATTCGTTCACTAGCTTTTTGAATTTTGCTTTAGAGGGTATCCCATATCTAAGATCAAAATCATGTGCATACTCATTGTTCCTATGCAACGCAGTGTGAATATTATATAATATTTGAAATAAGCTGGAATATGGGAGAAGGACAGGCTTTTCAACTGAATGATCTTCAAGCTTGCCCATCCTTCTGACAACGAACATGGTCTCATCACCATGCTCATGCCACCCCTTTATCACCGCCGCCTGGTTCGTATGGAACCGCGGTGCCAGATACATAATCCTCATATCGCTTTACCCATGAACTATCTTTCGTATTACATTAAGCCACAGATTTGAGATAGCTTCGACAGAAATGCTATTAATAGCACACCTTGCTTGATTTCGATACTTTTCAAGCATTTTTTTATCTGTGTATAGTATTCTCATTGCTTCAGACAGAGTCTTCTCTCGTCCACTTAATGGTATATCCGTTCTCCAATTCAAGTCATCATTGCTTTCTGTGCCGCAAACTGGAACCAGGATACCATACTCTGCGAGATCCACCCGTTCTGTCCTGTCCGAGATAGGATCTGTTTCAGGAGCCAAAATTTCCCGGGCTCCACATTCTGTTGCAATGCACGGAAGTCCGTTTTGTAATGCCTCGACCAATACATTCGGCATTCCCTCCATATTTGAAGAGAGTACAAAGACATCCGATGCTCTCATATAATCAGCAGGATTGGCTTGCCTTCCACAAAATAGTACATGATCCGAAATTCCGAGGTCCATCGACATCTGGCGTAATGGCTCGAAAAGTTCGCCATCCCCCACCAACACCAGTCCCGGTTTCCTATTGCCTCTCGCAAATTCCGCCTCTTTACAGAAGTCAGCGAACGCTCTCAGCAGATGCAGTTGCCCCTTCTCAGGGGCAAGTCTCCCCACATTAATAAAAACAAAATGATTTTTTTCAAAATCCTGAAATTCTGTAAGCGTATGACCCGTGAGCTGCATCTGCGTTGCAGCGTTGTATATCGTCGCGATCTTTTGTTCCGGAACTTTAAAGAAATCAATACAGTCTCTACGAACGGTTTCAGAACAAGCGATAATATAATCGCATTTGAGATACGCTACCTTTACATACCATTTTTTGAAGACGCTATGTACGAATAGTGATTCAATATTTCTTACGGAAACTATTTCCTTTTCGCCCACTCCTGACAGTACATTAATAATATCCGCACCAGGAAGGAAACTGATACAGACATCAATCGCATGACTTTTCTTGATCTGTCTCATCTCCCGTATCTGGGCGAGAACATTCCAGCCCTTGGAAAAGCGGCTGTCCTGCGAATCCGATCTATGCTGCATCACGATCACATTTTGCGGATAAGGCTTCAGATCAGGATCGTCATATATCACACACAAGTAGCTCTTTACCCCTAGCGCATGTGTATTAAAGTACTCCGAGAGAGTCCGTACTGTCTTCTCAGCTCCGCCCTGATTCAGATGATGTGTAAAGAATAGTATGTTCATTTTCGCTCATTCTCATACCGACCTGACCACTTCAGGAAGACAAAGTAAGTTGGAATGTATAGGATATTCCATAAGATCGAAGGGTGCAAGGAAGGGATGCCGGCTTGCTCGAAATTCCCTTTATTCTTCAGCCCATACCTTCTTTTGGCAAATCTCATATAGATTTGATACAAGGCCAGCATCTTCAATTTCACCTTTGTATTTTTCAGCTGTGGACTATTCAGATATACCGCTGACCGATACATCATTCCCAGAGGAGAATAGACTTTCATGTACCTTCCAGTCTTTGTGAGCCCTCCGTCATGGTAATCGCAGACATAGATCTTTCGATTTGCAAATACCAATCGATATTCCCCGGACATTGCCATCCATACGGCGTCCTCCGGGAGGAATCTTTCCTGGTAAAAGACAGGAAATAGGAATTTTTTTAAAACAGACGTATAGAATACTTCCGCTTTATCTCCCGTATCTCCTGCATTGATTCTCAGCTCCGCATAGGTGCTGATGGTATTGTCCTCTGCGTATTCTCCAGCATTCACCTCACCCCTGTCATTGATTCGGAGAAAACTGAATCCGCAGAGGTTCTCTTTTGTTCTTCTGGGCTCATATTCCCAATAATACTGTTCAACAGTACGCACCGCACACGGCAGCAGCGTGTCATCGCTGTCCACGATGAATGTCAACGGCGTGCTGATGTTTGCGATTCCCAA
This sequence comes from Lachnospiraceae bacterium, assembly GCA_022483465.1. Taxonomy (GTDB): domain Bacteria; phylum Bacillota; class Clostridia; order Lachnospirales; family Lachnospiraceae; genus CAG-791. Next base: position 897,960 of record JAKVNF010000002.1, read on the forward strand.
GTTGAGCGCAGTGTGCTTTCCGCCATTGGTCTTTTTGAGATAGCGGACCTTTTGCGGATTCTCTTCTTTCCACTTCTGTACAAGATCTGGGGTGTGATCCGTACTGCCATCGTCCACGATCAGCCATGACCAGCGATCGGAATCCTGTGCCAGCAGGGATTGGTACAACTTTGGCAGATATTCCGCACGATTATACGTCGGTGTCAATATGGTGATCAAAGGTCCCTGTTCTCTCTCCGCCAATTTTGATTCCTCACTTCTGTCCGCTTCAGCACCCAATTCTTGTTACGACTTCATACAGGTATTTTGTATATCCTGCCTTGATGTTCTCCTCTTCGGTAAGGATATGGTGTTTGGGTATATCGGTCTTCGTCTTTGCTCCTGCCCGATACCACTCGTACTCGGTGTCAAGGTTCCCGATATCCAGTATCCGATATCCCTTTCTGAAGAGGGCCAATCCTAACGGTTTTGCACTGGGTCCAATCGATAGCAGGACCAAGCGCTCCGGATCGATCTTTTCACAGGTATTCAGGATTTCCTGATAGGCTGCATATGCCTGAGACGGCGGGCAGAGAATTCTCTCCACTTCTGCAGCAGAATCCAGAAGGTCATTGGTAACCCCGGTATGAGATCCCGCGCCTTCCACCACAGTCACCTTTTTCCCATTCCAGATCGACCGCATCGATGCAAACCATGCGCCGCTCTTCGACTGATCCCGCAGTGTGGAATAGCATCTGGACACAGAAGTGCTTCCATAGGCTGTCTTGGGATCGCAATTTTCATAATATATTTTTCTGCAAAATAGCAAATGATCTTTCCAGAATTCCTGAGAAGGCTTTTCGTATTGATCAAGTCCATTGAAGATATCCGGAATCGTGATTATCAGGTTCTCATCATGAGCCCGCAAAGCCTCACACAGCCCCTCTGCCAGTTCCTGATTACTTTTTTGAAAGGCAAGCGCCTTTCCACGAATCATTTGAATTTCTCCGTCCCCAAAGCGTATCATGCTCATCTTTGGGTTTGAGATAGCCTTAATTGTATCATCCACAGAAAGCACATGAATTTTTGGTCCCCTTGTCTTTCTGGACACTTCATACATTTCATAGACCGTGTCCGCAATCATCTGCTTGACTTTTTTATTCATTGGAAATCTCCCCTCCTGATTTTCCGGAATAAATCAACTCCAATTTTTCACAGTACTCTCTGAGGGAATGCAGCCCTAGTTCCTTGGCTGCCTCCTCTCGAAACATCAGGCAGTTGTCCTGATACTGCTTTAACCTTTTCGGGTCTTTCCACAGGGCGTGAATCCTGTCTTTCAGGATTTCTGCATTTCCGGGGCGAAATGTCTCTCCCGTCTTGCCCGAGAGGACAAGCTCTGGTGTTCCACCCAGATCGGAAGCAAGGATCGGCGTCCCATTCAGCTGACTCTCCACGACAGAAAAAGGACAGTTTTCGTACCATTCGGAAGGGAAAATGGAAAACGCCGCATTCTGAATCGTGGTTCTTAGTTTCTCCCCCCTCAGGAATCCCATATTCGTGATATTGCTGCAACTGTCCGCTGCTTCTTTCACCTCTTGTTCTAGTTCCCCCTTGCCGGCAAATACAAAGGGAATCTCAGGAAGCGCCCTGGCAGCCGACAGTGCCGTTCGGATTCCCTTCTCCTGATCATAGCGGCCAAAGTAGAGTACATAATTGCGTGTGCGTTCAGATAGAACAGCGGTCTCTACGGAATCCTCTGGAATGAAATTATGAATAATCACTGTTCTTCCATGCACTGCCGGATGATGCTGCAGCACCTGTTCCATAAATCTGCTGGGGCAGATCACCGTATCGACCAGTTGATAGGTCTCTCTCTTCCTATAGTATTTTCCCTCTCTTGCCCCCAGCAGGCTTCGCAGATAGGAACCATGAACACAGCGATTTTGCGTGCATGCAGAATAATCGCCATCGATACACCGCTCACAGAGTTCCCCTGTTTCCGGAATTTTCAGCATGTGATTGGGGCACACCCACTGATAGTCATGTGCGGTATAGACCATTCTGATCTGTGGATTAAACCGGTGCACTGCCTCGATGACAGAAGGTGTCAGCTGAAAATTGATGTTGTTAAAGTGAACCACATCCGGCTGGAAATCTCTCAGCACCGCAGTCATCTTCTCTTCCGCTTCCCTGGACCAGATGATCTGGAATGGATACTTCAATTTATCCATTACACCCGCATGGTGGAAGTCCATATTGGAGGTATAACAGTCAATGCGGTTTCCAACAATACGCCCCTCATGTTCCATCCCGAAGTACTGCACTTCATGGCCCATTTTACGCAGCATATTGCCGATTTCAAAAATATAGGTCTCTGACCCGCCATTGGGATATAAGAATTTATTGACAATGAGTATTCTCATTTGTGAAATGTTTCCCCTTGCAACATGTTTTCAAACCGCGTACTTCTTCATACGGATGCCGATCTTTTTACTAGACAATAACGTATTTTCGCAATTCTTCCCGACAGTAAAGAGAGTATTCTGTAAATCAAAAGAGGCCTGTACCACTGCCAGATGAGGGAGGAATCGATGCCCATTCCCTTCACAGACAGATCAACAACTCGGATCATGGCAATCTGCAAAACATAAAAGAGAAGGCCGCTCTGTCGATAATATGCTGCCTGCATCCTAAGAAAATGAGAAGGCGTCCGCTCCCTTTCTGTACCGCATAGAAATAAAACACACCAGATTACCGGAACGGTCAGCAAATAGATCAACAATGGATGGTACGGAGCAAAAACGAGAGTGAACAGAAACAGGCTGATCAGGATGATCCACCAAAGACTCACTCTGTTTACCCACCCCGAATGGCGCTCTGTCCACCTGTGACAGAAAATTCTCAATAAAATAAGGCCCTTTCACTTTTTTTGTGGGATGAGCCCCTCCTGACCTCCGCTCAGAGCCCTGGATCCGGCTTCTCCTCTGGTGCCCAATAAGCCTTTTGGGTTATTGTAACCTTTGCCGGACCGTGGGAGCATCGCCGAGGGGCCCACGGTCTCGGAGCTGTCTCTGCCAGTCCAGACTGCCACTTGAAGTGGAAGTACTTAGTAGAAGAAATCCTCTATGGATTATCTCCTTCTGGTGCATCACACAAGAAAAATGAAAGACCCAAAAATAAAATACGTTCGCCAGGATCACAATGCGGCACATATGCAGGAATCGCCTTTGACAATGTTTCTTTTCGGTCTTGACGCTGAAGTAGCCAGAGGAAGCGAAGAACAAAGGAACAGCAAGGGTCGAGAATCTCCGGTTATACTCCCCCGTCCATCCCGGAAATCTGCAGTGAGAGAAAAATACACCGAGCATTGCCCAAAATCGGACAACATCCACCCATTTACTTCTCGGTTGCCTATTGCCCATGACTGCTCATTCTCCCTCTGATGAATAGTGATCAAACAATATGTCAGTGAGAATAGAGCATATCAACCAAAATGCTGGGCCTCACAAAGAAGGCGTCCAGTATTTCACATCCAACATTACGCTTCAGCACCCCTGGATCAGATTGCGACAAAATCTGCCTGGTATTGCATCCTTCTCTAACGCAGTGCAACTTTATCGCCAAACCCTGTGACCTCTTCCAAAAACGCAGTCCTTGATCCGATTTAAATCTCAGTATCACGAACCCGTCTCCATCCTTCTGATCGCGTCTTTTTCAGAAGTGATATCCAGCGTTCCCCGATACACCTGCAGGGTGCGTTTTGTCACCTCATCCCAGCTGTAGCAAGACAGAGCCCTTTCACGTGCCATTTTCCGATATCGATCTACCATTTGCGGGTTCGCAAGCATATCCTCCATGACATGCTGCAGTTCTTTCACATTGCCATGTGGAAAGATGACACCTGCATCGCCTACCACGTCCGCACACTCCGGAATATCAGAGACAACGCAACAGTTTCCATAGCTCATTGCCTCCAAAATCGTCAGCGGCATTCCCTCCAAATCAGAGGGCAGCACATACAGCTCTGCATTGCTGTAGAGTTCCTGGAGAGGTCTTCCGCTGATAAAGCCCGTAAAGAGAATCCTGTCGTCGCCTTCTGCGAGCTTCTTAACTTCATCGAAATATGCAGCGGTATCAGAAGCACCTCCCGCAATCACCAGCTTCAAATCCGTATTGATCTTGCGGAATGCCTGAATCAAATAATGGACACCTTTTTCCGGAACAATCCTTCCCAAAAAAAGAATGTACCGATCTTTCTCAAGCCCATAGCGTTCCCGAATTTCTTTGACAGGGACAGGATCCGCGGCTTCGATTCCATTCGGGATCAGTACTGTCTTTCTATTGTATGTATTCCAGAAATACCCCTGCGTCGACTTGCTGAGAACGATGATCTCATCCGCCTCTCTTGCAGCCACTTTCTCGCCAAGGTGGATGACCTTCCTTGCCATCCCAGTCCACTTTGCCCGCTGCCAGTCGATGCCGTGAATGGTGCACACACAGCACTTGCCAAAGAGCTTCGGCAGCCACATCATCACGCAAGGGCCTTCTGCATGAAAGTGGATGACGTCTGCATTGCTGAAGGAAGCCTGAATTGCTGCTGAAAAGGAAGAGGAGAAGGCTGCTAGGCCTCTTCGATTTACCGTAAAGACCTGCTTTACAACGACACCCTGATAGACACTCTCCTTCCTACTGTCGTATCCCTTTCCGCTGACATGATGTCCGCCACGGTCGTAACAGGTCACCTGATGTCCCAATTTCACCATTCGTGTGGCAAGCTCTGCCACGACCACTTCAACACCGCCCTCGCGATAGCGGATGTGTTTTTGACCCAGCATTGCAATCTTCAGGGATGGTTTAATGGCAAGTGTCTCGACCGGCTGAGAAATCCGATCAAAGATGGCCACCATGATATAGAAAAAGCAGATGGTCCAGGGATTGGCATCCACATCTTCCACGGTCATCAGTACAAGGGTTTCGAGAATTGCCGCGATGAAAACAATTCTCTGTTTGTTAATTACCTTATCTTTAAAGAGATCGTACAGCCGGAACCCAATAGCAAGAGCATATACCAGGGCGCCGATGACACCGGTCCGATACAGGACATTGATATAAGTCGAATGCGTTCCCAGTAGGTCAACCGATCTGGGCGTTTCTTTTTCATTGATTCCGAGCCCGAGCGCCCATGATCTTGTCATAACAGCGTTCACGCTCGAGCGATACAGGGCAGCTCTTCCCCCGTTGCTCCCGATTCTGGAGAGCAAAAGATGCCTCGTGAAAATCGCTATGGCCACGAGCAGCACCGCCGTCAGAGTTGCCAGCACAGCAACGGTTGTCTTGCGATGTGCCTGATAGAGCTGCTGGATATTCTCCCGGAACTCAACAAACAGAAAAAAGACAAACAGCAGACTGTACAACAGAAGTCCGATTCTCGAGCCTGTTGCCCTGACTGCCAGAAAAATCAGAAAAGCGTACAGAATTTGATACCGTTTTCTCATCCGCTTTTCTATATAGTAAATAGATAATGGAAAATTGAAAAAAATGAAAAAAATTACCAGATATGTCGTGCCGAGGAAGCCGCTAAATCGATAACCGTAAACATAATTACGAATTACATCGATTACGGCCATTTGTCTTCCAAACAATTCCCATTTACTCGCTTCCGGAAATATCAGGAAAATTACAGCAAGTGCTATGATAATCAAAAGATTCCAGAAAGCATATCTCCCTACTCTCGTCAGGTTGATATTTACATTTCGATAATGGATGTAAAGTAAGAGTGCCGCTACATTCAATATCAGTGTAAAGAAAGCACTAACAATGTTTGCCGTTTCATGGCCAGGCTTCCGCATGTTAGCCAGAATCGAAACCAGATAGATCAGGCACCAAGCCAGCATGAGGACAAAGAATCTGTCCAATTTCGGTTTCTTACGAACCAAAAGATATACTGCCAGGGTGATCAGGACCAGTGTCTGCGGCACCACTGGCATCAATGCAACAGGGAGCAGCAAAATAAAAAAGAGATATTCAGATTTGCCGGTCTCTCTGCCGCCCAATTTAGGGACATTTTTCATAAGCTTTCATATCCGGTCAGAACGCGGTTCGTTCAGGCCGCAAGAGCCTCCCTTACTATGCCTTATTGATCTTTCGTACCATGTTCATGAGCCTGATATCTCTTGCTGTGGGTAACAATCAGCCATGTGAATTCAATATTCGTAAAGAAATATCGTTTTAACAGTCTCTTGGGATCCTGCGTCAGCCGGTACAGCCACTCCAATCCTGCCTTCTGCATCCACTTTGGTGCGCGCTTTATGTTGCCGGCATAGAAGTTGAAGCCAGCACCGACACCGACCATCACCCCCGGAAGCTGATCCCTGTGATTTGCCATCCAGATCTCCTGCTTGGGGGCCCCAAGACCAATCCAGTAGATATCCGCCTTTGCACTGCGCATCATATCCAGGATCTCACGGTTCTCATCTTGTGTCAGATCACGAAACGGCGGAGAATAGATGCCCGCGATCTGCAGACCAGGATACTGCTTCTGCAGGTTCTTTGTCAGAAGATCCAGCGTCTCCTGGGTGGAGCCATAGAAATAGTGCCGGATGCCAGTGTTCTGGGTAAACCGGAACATGGCCTCCATGAAGTCAGGTCCCGCCACACGCTTGGCATTGTTGTATCCCAGCCGAATCTGTTCCTTTGCGATCGGCGAGCCATCCGGAAAGGTAAAGGCGGATCCGTTCTGCACCGCAAGATAGGTGGGATCCCTGTAGGCGGTCACCGTGGTGTGGACATTGGAAAAACAGATGTACTTTCCCTTGAGTTCCTCAAGATGCATCTTCACATACATCGCTGCCTTGTCCGGTGAGGACACCGTATAGTGAATCCCCAGCACATCAGCCCGATACCGGAGATTGTCAACATACACTGTCTGGTAAGCACTCTCTTTTCCGATCATATCCTCTGTCAGGATGTTCCCGAAGCAGGACAAAATAACCTGGACAACAAACCCCTTTTCTTCCAGTTCCCTTACCAGCTTCCACTCCTCTACTCTACCCAGATCCGGAAGATAGAGATAGACCTCCTTGAGAGGAGGTACCGCATTCAGTTTTTCCTGCCAGGTCAGCTTCTCCTCCCAGACATAGGAACCCTCCACTGCGACGTTCGAAGGCAGGGACTTTTTCAGGGTATTCTCGATCGTTTCGATATATTTCTTATAGGTAATAACAGCAACCGTTCTATCGACCGGGAGATTAGCCTCCTTTCGGAGAATCCTCCTGCGGTACAGCAATCGCAGCACGTATTCATAGCAGACGTTGAGCAGGGGGAAGAGAACAATCACCACCCGGGAGACCCGCTCCGCCTGCTGGGTTGCAAACAGGTAGACCACCATTGCCAAGAACAACAGAATCTGGTTCCTGATGACATAAGAGAGGGTCTCCAGGGGATCCATCTCCTCAACATATTTGTAACGCTTTGTGGATACCCGATAAAAGTGAAGAGCCGCTGCGAGCAGAAGTGCACTGATAAAAATAGATGTGTACAGCTGTACCTGCCAGGTCTCAATATCGCCGCCGAACCGAATCAGGAGTGCGGTCAGGAAGGACGCCAAATATGCCGCTGCGTTAATTTCAACCGCATGCCTTCTCTTTTTTCGCTTGTTGTATTTATCCATGTTTCATGCCGCCGCAGCAGCTTATTCTCCCTGCCTGCTGTTCCAGTAAATTTCCTCTTGTAAGCTCTTATTGGGAGTTGTAGAAGAGCATATTTCTGATATTATTCTAATCATATCATATAAAGACAACATATTCACCCCGGTTCCGTCAGGCAGATTTCTGCCTGATGTTTGGTATTTCTTATGAGCAGATCTAATATGTCAAAAATCAAGAGTTTTTTCCTGACACCGCTCGGTCGAAAAAGGGCATTTCTCCTTCTGACATCCATTTATATCATTGGATGTCTTGCCCTGTTTCGCTCGAATTTTCGATATGGAGATGATCAAGGGCGAATTGCCTTTGGATACATTGGCTGGAGAACCGATGGGCGCTATGTCTCCGCCATTCTTGCACCGATCTTGAATATGAGCAGCTATTTGACGGATATCTCTCCTGTATCGCAGATCCTTGCGCTCGTATTCTGTGCCGCCGGTGCCATACTGTCCTCCTGTGCCATACTGAAGACGCACACGCTTTCCCTTCTCGATGTGATCTCCCTGATTCCGGTAGGACTCTCCCCATATTTTCTCGGCTGCCTGTCCTATAAATTTGATTCTCCCTACATGGGGATCTCGGTTCTGTTCTCCTGCCTGGCCATACTCTATCTGGAAAGAGAGCCGAAAGTTCAGCTTCCAATTACGGTTCTCTGCCTGCTGATCAGTGCCTGCACTTACCAGGCATCCCTTGGCATCTATCCGATTCTGGTATCAGCGTTCCTGCTCCATGCTTTCTGCGATCACAGGAATTCAAGAGAACTACTGCATCTGTTTGCCAAGGCCGTGATCTCGTTTACAGCAGCGCTCATTCTCTATGTTGCCGCCCTCATCGTCCTGGGAAACAATCCCTTTACGCAGACCGAGGGTCTGTCACAGGGCAGTCCCTTTTCGAGGAGCCTCTCGAATTATCAGGCCTATTGGAAGCTGATCCGGAGTGACATCCCGAGCACATGGCTCTTTCTCGCCTGCCTGAACATCCTGATCTTTTACATTATTTATGTAATGGCATTAAAAGAAAAGCGTTTTCTCTGCTTTCTCCTTCCTCTTGCTTACCTGTTTCTCACCTTTATCTTCGCGTTCGGCCTGTATCCCTTTTTGGCCAGCGAGAACATCTACTCTCCGCGCAGTATGTACGGTCTGGGGATCTTCCTCTCTATGGTCAACCTCGGCATCACGCACCATCCAGAAATCCGTACTTACCTGAAAATGCCGTTGCGCGCGGTCGGTTCCCTTGCCACGGTGCTGCTTTCCTGGAGCTGTGTTGTCTTTGCCGCTTCGTATGGGAATGCCCTGTACGAAGAAAATTACTACATGAACACGCGGCTAAATGCGCTGCTCGATGATTTGAAAGACTGCGAGCAACTGAACAGCGGAAAGACCATCACCGTGCAGATAACGGGCTCCATAGGATATGCCCCTGTTCTAAGGAATGGAAGCGATCAGATCTCCAGGAGAGAAGGGCAAGCCTATTCCGGCCTGCTCCGGACCAGCCGCGCGGATGCAAATCTCATACAGCGGCTGATGATCATGGAATATCTGTCCAACTCCGATTCTATTTTTACTGATTTCATCTTGTATTATTACTGTGATCTACCCATCCAGCGTAATTCCGATGTCGATCTGACAGAGAAGAATCTCCCCGTTCTGATCGATAACGTCTATGAGACCATTCGTGGTGATGACTCCAATCTGCTCATCGAATTGAAGAGTTACGATCTGGATCTTCGTATGGATTGAGAAATTTCTCTCCCCGCCTTAGGATTTCTCCTGTCTGCCGTGCATTTTCTTTTGAATCTCGACGCCCGTCGGCGTCCCTGCAAGGCCACCCCTTCCGGTCTCCCGAAGCTCCTCCGGGAGGGCCCTGCCAACGGATTTCATGGCATCGATCACCTCATCCGGGGGAATTCTGCTCCGGATTCCGGACATGGCCATATCACAGCTTGTCACGGCGTTCATGGCACCGATGACATTCCGCTTGACGCATGGAACCTCCACCAGTCCTGCCACCGGGTCACAGACCAGACCCAGGATGGAGGCCAGTGCTATGGCACAGGCATGGGTGATGGCATCCGCCGAGCCGCCGAGCAGATAGACGGCGGCACCTGCTGCCATGCCGGAGGCGGAGCCGATCTCCGCCTGGCAGCCGCCTTCCGCTCCGGCAAGACTGGCCCGCTGCGCAATCACGCCGCCGATGCCGCCGGCCACATACAGGGCTTCCACCATTCTGTCCTCATCGAACTGAAACCGGTCCTGCATGGTCAGGAGCACCGCCGGCATCACCCCGCAGGATCCGGCCGTGGGTGCTGCCACAATGCGCTTCATGCAGGCGTTGGATTCTGCAACCCGCAGCGCCCGCTCCATCACATGGCCGGTGAAATCATCACAGAGGAGTTTCCCCGCCTCCCTCCGGAGGCGGACCTTCTCCGCATCCGTTCCCACGAGGCCGCTGTGGGAGACCAGGTTCTTGTCATATCGCTCGTCGGACTCCCGCATGGCGCGATAGATGCCGCGCATCTTCTCAAAGGAGTCCTCCTCCGACATCGCCTCCTCGTGGCAGTCATCCCGCTGCACCAGCTTCCAAAAGGGGAGGTTCTCCTTCCTGCAGTCCTCTTCGATCTCTCTGAGTGTCTTGTACATCTGTTTTCCCCTTCCGCATTACAGCAGGCTGTAGTAGGTGACCTTAACCACGCCCTCCAGGTGCTCCAGCCACTTGACCCCCTCTTCCGGGATCTCCTGGTCGCACTCCAGAATCATCACCGCATATCCGCCCCGTCCGGAGCGGTACAGCTGCATGGTGGCGATGTTGACGCCCTTGTGGGACAGCATGGAGGTGACCTCCGCCACGTGTCCGGGCTGGTCCAGGTTGTGGACGATCAGCGTGGGATAATCCCCGGAGAAGTTTGCCTCCAGACCATCCAGCTCCCGGATGGAGATCCTGCCGCCCCCAACCGAGGCACCCACCACCTCCAGCTCCCGCCCGGAGCGGGACTTAAGCTCCAGCTTTGCGGAGTTGGGATGGGCATTCTCCCCCAGGTCCACCGGATGGAACGAAAAGTGCAGGCCGCGCTCCCGGGCAAGTGAAAAGCTATCCGGAATCCGGTAGTCATCCACCGAGAGCCCCAAAAGCCCCGCAATCAGGGCGCGGTCTGTGCCGTGTCCCGCACCGGTCGCCAGAAAAGAACCGTGCAGGCCGATTTTCGCCTCCGCCGGCTCCTCTCCGAGCAGTTTTCGACTGACATTGCCGATCCGCACCGCACCTGCGGTGTGGGAACTGGACGGACCAACCATCACCGGTCCCACCACGTCAAAAATGTTCATTGCCATCCGTCCTTTCCATTTGATCCTTCCGGTCCATCCGCACCGGACATTTCTGTACTTTTCCGCAATGGTCCCATTATAAGCCAGCACCGTGCCCCTGTCACGGAGCCTTTTCCCGCAGTACAAAGCGAGGCAAAGCCCCCGCGGACTTCACCTCGCTGTATCGTCTCTTACCTGATGATATATTGTTTTTCTTCGAAGAACATGCGGCAGAGCGGCTCACATTGCAGCACGGACATTGACAACACCGTGGGGCTGGGTCAGCTTGTAGGGATCCAGGACGGTATCGAGCTGCTCTCTGGTCAGATAACCTTTCCGGACCACCAGCTCCTTGACCGGAACCTTGGTCTTTAAGGACTCCTTCGCAATCGCAGCGGCCTTCTGATAGCCGATGTAGGGGTTCAGAGCCGTGACAATGCCAACGCTGGCATCCATCAGCTCCTCGCAGCGCTCGCGGTTTGCGGTGATGCCGCTGATGCAGTTTCTGGTCAGGGTGTCCACCGCACCGGTCAGGGTGCTGATGGAATCAAAGAGGTTGTAGAACAGCACGGGCTCAAATGCGTTGAGCTCCATCTGTCCAGCCTCAGCTGCCATCATGATGGTGGTGTCATTTCCTGCCACCTCGAAGGCGACCTGTGTCACCACTTCCGGAATGACCGGGTTGACCTTGCCAGGCATGATCGAGGAGCCGTTCTGCATGGCGGGCAGGTTGATCTCGCCAAAGCCGCAGCGGGGACCGGAGGCCAGAAGCCGCAGGTCGTTGCACATCTTGGACAGATCCAGTGCGCAGGTCTTGAGTGCTGCGGAGATCGTCACGAAGGCATCCAGGTTCTCGGTGGCATCAAAGAGGTCATCCGCCTGCTTTAACGGATATCCGGTCTCGCGAACCAGCTCCGGTACGATGTGGGAGAAATAATAGGCGGTGGTGTTGATGCCGGTGCCGATTGCCGTGGCACCCATGTTGACGGTGTAAAGCTCGTTCTTGAGCGTGCTGATGCGGATTCTGTCCCGCTCCACCATGGAAGCATATGCGTGGAAGCTCTGTCCCAGACGCATCGGGACGGCATCCTCCAGCTGTGTGCGTCCCATCTTCAGGATGGAGTCAAACTCGTGGGACTTTGCCACGAGCTGATTGGAGAGACCCTTTAAGTTCTCCTCCAGGGGCTCTAACAGATCCAGTGCGGTGAGCTTGCCGGCGGTGGGAATCACATCGTTGGTGGACTGGCACATGTTGACGTCATCGTTCGGGTGAACCACTGTGTAGTCTCCCTTGGTGCCGCCGAGGATCTCGATGGCGCGGTTTGCAATGACCTCGTTTGCATTCATGTTTGCGCTGGTGCCGGCACCGCCCTGAATGCCATCCACGATAAAGCTGTCATGAAGCTTTCCATCGAGGATCTCGTCGCAGGCCTTTTCGATAGCTGCTGCCTTGGTCTTCGACAGCTTGCCGGACTTTTTGTTTGCCTCGGCTGCTGCTCTCTTGATTCTTGCAAGGTTCTCAATAAATGCCGGGTGGAGTTTGTTGCCGGTGATCTGGAAGTTTCGCTGGGCACGAAGAGACTGGACGCCGTAGTACGCATTCTTCGGAACCTCCAGGGTTCCAATCGAATCGGACTCTCTTCTCGTCTCTGCTGTCTTCAGTGCTTTCATCTCTGCTTCCTTCATCATCTTTGTTGCCTCCTTAGGTGTCCTGCTCCGTGCCCGGGAGCGATTTCGTTCTTGTCGATGCACGCAGAATAGCACCGCCCTCAGGGGAAGTAAATAATGTTAGGTGAAAAACGAAAAAGGCAACAAACGGAAATTTTGCTTAAACCGGCAATACGACGTGTTGCACCACATGAGAAAGCCTGTAACCACGGCAGTTGTTCAAGATAAAATTCACTATTTAGAACATTGCCGACCGGTAACGCAATAAACAGTGTGTTTATATCGATCACAACCCAGTAAACACAAGGCTTTCATCGAAAAAACGCTTTACCGCTTGTTCGGTAATTACCGGTCTATTGTAAATTTCCGAACAAAATCAGCATTTAACTCCTAATTTAAAAATCCGATTCCCCTTCAATCTTAATTTTTTAAAGCCGTTGACATTTCGACCAAACATAGTTAAAATTTCTTTTATCAAAGGCACAGGCGTCTTGATCGACACCTGTGCCTTTTTTGTCGTTTTACAGAGGATCTTCAAAAAAGAGGTAGACATCAATGAAAAAGCTGGACAAGATCGACCGGATCATCATCGGTATGCTGCAGAAGAACGCCAGGGCATCCCTGAAGGAGATCGCCAAGGAGGTCTTTCTCTCCTCCCCCTCTGTCGCAGCCAGAATCGAGCGCCTCGAACGGGAGGGCGTCATCACCGGCTACCACGCCCAGATCAACCCCATGGTGCTGAATTACCGCATCAAGGCTTTTATCTGTCTGGAGCTGGATCCCACGGACAAGCCGGTGTTTTATCCCTTTATCAAATCTGTTCCCAACGTGGTGGAATGCAACTGCGTGACTGGGGATTACTCCATGCTGATCGAGGTCTTCTTTGAGAGCACACCGCAGCTCGATCACTTCATCAACGAACTGCAGCAGTTTGGCAGAACCAAGACTCTGATCGTATTCTCCACCTCCGTGGAGCAGCGGGCGGTACCGCTTCGCACCGAGGAGGATGAGGACCACGTCAGCGAATTTGCACCGCTCTCCCAGGACGGAAGGGATTCCACACCGAGTACCCTTTCCCGAAACTCCTCCAAGGCAGGCGCCTCCCCGATCGCCGGGTGAGGGAACCTTCAGGACCCACGCAAAAACAAGGCATGCGGACAGGTTTTTTCCCTGTCTGCATGCCTTTTGTATGCGCTGCAATATTCGTTTTCTGCCTTAGACGGTTCCTACTGGTAGTCCTCCGGGAACCGCTTCATGTCCTCCAGGAAGGAGGCAAGGAACGGACGACATCCGCCGCAGCCGGTGCCGGCACCGGTTGCCTCTCCGATCTTCTCCACGGTGTCCGCCCCGGCGTGCACCGCATCGATGATCTTCCCGTAGGATACGTTGTGACAGTTGCAGGCAATCTTTTCCCGTTTCATATGATCCTCTCTTTCTCTCCTATCCCTGAGATTTGCGCTGTCTTCTCTCAATGTCCTCCCGAATGGTGGTCCAAAGCTGTCCTGCGGCAAAGCAGGATCCCGCCTTGGTCGCATGGGCATCGTCCTTCTGGTAAAACTCCACATCCGGATGGGCTTTCCGATAGCCCCACCAGAGTTTTCCCACCGGAGCAAGCAGGGCGGATGTCTTTTCGGCCATCTTTTCGGCCGCGTCCGTCATCTCCTGCTGCTTCTCCGGCTCATTCTTCTTGGCCCAGGTGAGGTACAGCACCGGCACCGCACCAGCTGCCCGGATCCAGTCCGTCAGGGTCGTGATGCTTTCCTCGTACTCCGCAAAGGGCACGAAGGGATGGGCATGTTCCTGCAGGACCACGTAGTCATAATTTCCCCAGCGGATGTTGAAGCGCACCTCCGGCTCCTGCACATGCTGGGACAGACGCCAGCCCCCATGCGCCAGCATCGTGACCTCGCAGGCATAGCCGTCTTCCTCTGCCCGCTCCCGGAACAGCTCCGGCATGTCGTTGTAGTACGTATGAGAATTCCCGATGAAAAGAATGCGGATTTTTGTCTCACTCATATGTTTTCTCCAAAGCAGGCTGCCGCCTGCCCTATTCGCTAATTCTTTGCCGGCGTGTGCTTCTGCCTCGCCTCATACGCCTGATCGATGCGGCTGTGCAGAGACAGACAGATGTAGTCACAGCCCACAAAGACCAAGAGGAACGGAAAGATGAAGACCAGAACAAGCGGGATCAGAATTCCCGGCAGCTTGGCCCACCCCAGGACCCGGGTCAGATACTGCTGTGACCCCACAAAGCCGAAGACCACCAGATACAGGTAGCCGCAGATTCCGGCGGTCTGGGCAGCGCTCACCAGCGCGCTGGTGCCCGAGGCGGCTGCGGATGAGGTGGCCATGTACAGGACAAAGAGCCCCAGCCCCAGGTACCCGGTCCACTTTGCGGGGTAAAAGGTGCTGACCGGCTTCGGCTTCTGCACCGGAAAGCGGAGGCGGCGCAGGATGATCAGGGACAGCTCATAGATCACAAAGCCCTGCAGCACCCCCAGAAAGATCATGGAGATCACGTACAGGCGGAACAGAAACGCTGTGGAGAACATTGTGGTCACCGCCTGTACCATCTGGTCCGCGTCCTGCCCCTGAAGGGCGGCAGATTTGCTCACGGCATCCACGACCTGATTCTGCATCTCCTGAATGGTCGTGTCCAGGTTGATGCCAAACAGCCCTGCCAGGACCACACCGCTCACCACCTCGACTGCGGCCTGGATGGCCATCAGAAGCAGCATGGTCTTGCCGGGGTCTTTCTTCTGGTTCAGGCATGTGCCGAAAGCCCAGCCCGTAAAAGCCTCACAGATCGCATAGAAGAACGAGCTGTAATCCCCGCAGAAAAAGGACATTAAGGCCATGCAGACAAATACAGGAAGGCCTGATTTTCCACCGTAAAGCGCAGCATACGCGGTCATCGGGATCGGCAGGATAAAGAGAAACAGATCACTGAAGAGTCCCCCGCTCTGCCGGTTTAACAAAAGCATGACGCCGAAGATGGCCACTACCATGGCTCCAAAGGTAAGTTTTCTAGTCTTGATGTTCATACAATTTCATCCTTCTCTGCCAGCAAAGCAGCGGTTCATTGAAAGCAGTGCGATATCAGGATGCCAACCTTCCAGCACTCTTGAGCAGCCGAAACTGATCGAGCAGAATGCATCCAAGGAGAAGATACAGAGCCCCATAGAGCAGAGGGGTGACGCTTGCGCCGGCAACCGGATAGCCATAAAACACCAGAGCAAACAGCACCGCATAGAGGTAATCCCTCCGGCCCCAGAAAGTGCGGCCAAGAAGGTCATTCACAAACAGAAACAGCGGAACAGAAAAGTACAGCAGACAGTAGCTCCCGCTTGCTGGGACAAAGATAATCATCATGCTGACCAAAAGTGCCATGGTCTGCCACAGACACTTTCCAATGTTACGGAATACAAACCACACAACCAGTGCAGCATATGCAAGAGCAATAATCTTTCCAACCTGGTGCCCCAACTGCAGAGACAAACCAAGCTTCTCTCCCACCATTCCGACAATGCCGGCAATGGTCACACCGGTTGCACCACCGCCCACCGCGGTGATATTTTTCCAAAAATATCGAAATCCCTCTATCCCTCCGAAAAAGACAAAGGGCACCACAAACAGAAGCAGACTGTAGAGTACAAACCGAAATGCCTCCCGCCACCTTTTTTTTGCTGCATAGTAGAGAAAAAATATGGCAGGATAAAGCTTGAGCGCTGCCGCTATAGCAAAGAGAAACAGGCCTGCCTCCTGCTTTGCGGGACTTTTGCTCTCAGAAAGAGGAATAGCCGCCAAAATCAGAAGCAGGACGCCGCAGGCCATGTTACCGCGCTCCACTGCCATCCAAAACGGATAGGACAGAAGAACAAGCAAGAGAAAGCTGTTTTTCCGCCATCCCGGCTGCATCCTGCAGAGCCTCTGCGCTGCAAATACAAACAGCACAGCAAATCCCGCAGTGACAACCGCGATGACAAGCATTCCGTAACCGCTGGTGGCAAGCACTGCCATATCTGTCGACTGATCCTGGGACAGAATGCGCGAGATCAGGTAATAAAAGCAATAAGCAAGCGGAGGAAAGCAGGCATCCTGGTCTGCCATATAGATGGTGGGCAGGCCCAGATAGAAGCGCCGCACGTGGTTAAAAAAGTCCGGAAATCGTCCGAGCTCATAGACCATCCGATTCAGGAAAGCCCCTCTGGTCGCAAGAAGAGATCCGATCTCCAGGACAAATCCCGCTGCCATCAATGTCCTCAGCCAATGCAGCGGTGTTCCCTTCTTATGCTGCGATTCCATTTTTTCTCCTTCTCTGTATACCGATCCGCGCCACATATCCGGCACATAAGATCCAAGCTGCCAGAGAAAGCCATCCGGCAACGATCCAGGAACGTTTGGGTGTAAAAACAAAAGATATAGTTCCGGTGCTCTTAGTCACCGTTACACTGGCAAGGCCATGATCACTCTCCATAACCTGAATCGGCGCACCATCCAGCGTCGCTGTATAGCCGGTAAAGTAATATAACGGTGCAGACAGGACTGCCTCATCCGTTCCTTCCGGGAGCGAATAAGAAAAGCTCACCGCAGTCTCATTGCGCTGATAGCCGGAAATCATCGTACCTTCCACACTGGATCGTACGGTTCGTGCCTCTTCCATACCATAATCCGCTTTCATCCGCAAATACAGCTTGTCGTCTCCGCACTCATTGACCAGCGTTCTGTCATAATAACTAATATTCTCTGAGAGACTGTCCATGTAGTAGAAAGAGCAGGCAAAGGCGGCACAGATTGTGATGCCATATATGGCCTTCTTCCACTTTGGCTTCCTGTCTGCCAGAAACAGAAGCACGCAGCCCAGCACCACACTGCAAAACATGGTCGCTAACGTCAGAAAGCGCCAAATCATCTGCACACTCTTCAACTTGTTCAGAATCGGGATCTGAGCAATTCCCTGCCAGGGGGCAATCCAGAGGCTCAGAAAGATCGAAAGCAACGCGCCTGTCATCGCAACGTTTCCAAGATTCAGGAGCTTTTTCTGCTCCGGCTTTGTCCGATAAGCGCAGCGAATCCAAAGAAAGGCAAAGAGCGTTGCCACTAGGAGGAGTCCTATGGAAAGGACCATCTCTCCGCTGGTCTGACCGTACGCCTTGCTGTATGCTTTCGAATTTCCGGAATAAAAAATGCCGAAGATCTGAGAGATGTACGCGCCGGTCGCATTGACCACCAGTCCTTCATCTTGATCTTTCAGTAAGTTGAAATTCTCGTGCAGATAGTAATCCGCAAGAGGAATCAAAAGATAGAGATTCAGCACTAGAGTGAGAATTCCAGCCTTGATCAGTGACACAATGCGCCGAAGTCGGTGATTTTTCCAAAGGTAGGGAAGGAGCAGAATGAAAAAGATACCCGCCAAAAATCCTACCATCACGGTGGTCAGCACATGGCTGGAGATTACGCCAGTAAGACCCAGTGCCAGGTAACTCCATCGATTTTTTTCGCCCACATAGATCTCGTAAAAGCCGAAGAACACCAGTGGAAGGAAACACATTGCAAGAGCTTCTCCCAATGCCTCTCTGGTGTAGATGTCCGCCAGCCGATAAATACACAGATGATAGGCAAGCGCGGCTGTCACCGCTGTACCTCTGCTCCGAAACACTCCTTCGAAAGAAAAATATGCGATCAGAAGGCCCATAACACTGATGCTGGCAAGCATCAGCTTGTAGGCATTCATCAGGGACATTCCGGCGCACATGAGAAAGGCTGGCAAAACCAGAAACACCTGCGGATACATCACTGGTGTTGCCTCTCCGTAGCCGTTGTGCTGAGCCATGTTCAGATACATTGGAAACTGACCATTTTCCATGGCTTGGGCAATACCATCAAGTCTTCCCAGATGGAACTCGATGTCGTGCCCATCAAAGAGGAAATCATTCATAAGTGGAAGGCAACTGTAGAGCATTGCAATCATCAGTAAAAAGACAACAGCTTTGCTCTCCAGATGTTCCTCGCCTGCATATCGGAATCCCAAAAGATAGATCAGAATGGCAAGAAAGATCAGGAGCAGCATCAGATTCCAGAGCTGATCCGTGTGAAATCCCGTATCCTGCGTCGTAATTTCGTTGATGGTGAGATCCCCTGCCTGATATCGAACCTGAATCTTCACGCCCTGCTGGGCAGAACGTAAACTAAAAGTGGCCCGGGCAGTTTCCTGCCCCGCAGGAAGTGCAATCCTTGCTACCACCGCACCGCTCTCCCCTGCTTCTGCATCCGTATCCATCTCCTGCGGAAGGTACACCACCGCTTCATTTCCATCCTCGGATGCCTGATACGAAATGGTGACAGTATAGGTCCCTCTGGCAAGATTGTGCCCCACCGTCTCCATAGCAGTGCCCTGCTGCCCCGCCGCACTCTGGTTCGTTACCGTGAGGGAATGATCAGAATCAGAGATGATCACTTGATCTTCCCAGTCCTCCAGCGGCAGGATGCCAGTATCCCGGTCATTGCCCTCAATCACACTGTCGGGATCCTTCGCGTCGGCAACATAGTGAACCTTACCGTTGTCCCGAATGGTTTCCTTATTCACCCAGTGCTGTTCTACCCAGTAACCGCTGATCAGTCCAACAATCAGGACAAACAGTAAAAATCCGACTGTCATCCATACTTTTTTTCTCCACTCCCTCGTTTCTTTCTTCTGATTCACACACTCACCTCTCCCACTGCGTTGGTCTTCAGATCCGGCGCAGATGGCACAATAATAACCCTTATGTTATGATGGACACGGTTTCGAGGAGGTGTCCATTGAAAAAGAAATGTATTCGATCGCTTCCGGTCATCACGGCTGCGGTTCTCTTCCTTTTGATCTACGGTATCCAGATTTTAAATCCACTCTATGATGCCTGGCTCTATTCCGGGAATGATCTCACCCAGCACTATCTGGGCTATCTTCTGTACAAAAGCAGCGATTGGAGCTTTCCCATCATCGGAAAGACCGATCGGATCTTCTGGCCTAGGGGCGTTTCCGTAACGTACACAGACTCCATTCCCCTTGTATCGTTTATTTTAAAACTCTTTCGCCAGTTTCTTCCAGATCACTTCCAGCTCTTCGGGATCTTCGGTTTTGTCAGCTTCTGCCTGATGGGATACTTTGCCGCAAGACTCCTTCGCCACACCATCTCCAATGAATGGTTCGTCCTCATTGGAAGCGTTTTCTTTGTGCTGGCACCAGTCTATCTCTATCGCCTCTTCATGCACACCGCTCTCTCCAGCGAGTGGCTGATCCTATGGGGGCTTTGCCTGGGCCTCGACTGCATGGCTGCACGCAGAGACCCCAAGGCGCTCAGAAAGCGACTGGTGGAAACACTGTTTCTTGGTTTCTTTGCCTCCTCAATCCATATCTATCTTCTTGTGATGGTGACCCTCTCGGTGTTTTCCGCGATGCTCCTTCTCTTTCTAAGAGGCAGCGGCATCATGCAGCGCCTTCGCATTTTGCTCTGGTGGATATTGTACCTGTTTGTCTGTGTTACCACAATCTACCTGTTCGGCGCTTTTTACACGAACCGAGACTCCCTGATGGCACCGGGTCTCGGCAATTACACCTTCAATCTCAACGGCTTTTTCAATCCGATGGGATGGTCACGGTTTCTTCCGAATCTCTCCTACTACGGTGCAGGTGCCGTCAACTATGTAGGGCTGGGAGTTCTGCTACTCTTTGCGGCGGCCATTGTCCTTGGCATCATAGGAGCTCTCCGAGGACATCACCCAGATGGTGCGTTAAAGGAGCAGAAAGAAAATCAGCTCGACAGGATGTCCTTTACCTTTCTCTTTCTAACGGGGATCTTCTCCTTCCTGCTGTCCCAGTCCCCCGTCATCGCGTTTGATGGAACGCACTATCTAACCCTTTCTCTGCCGGAGTGGCTCACCAAAGCCTGGAGCATCGTCCGAGACACCGAACGTTTCATCTGGACTGTGATCTACATTCTGATGTTTGCTGCAATGACTGTCTTCTTTCACAATATCCGGCAAAAGCGCTGGGCTGTACTCTTTCTTGCCCTGCTCCTTGCAGTACAGGTCACCGATATCTCCGGACCAATTGAGGAGCGTCACAATAGATTTACTACCAGGATGGAACACACTGACTATGACGATGCCACCCTGGATGCGCTGATGGAAACAGGAAGGTATGCTCATATCAGTTTCACCTCTAACCGAACCGAAAATCTCAACCTGATGTACACCATGGCCGAGTACAGCCTGCATCATGATCTCACATTAAACATGTTTTACGTGGCACATGATGCCCGTCTCAATGATGCCATTGATATGGTCCTGGAAGAGCTGGAAAATGGTCCCCGGGACGATACCATCTACATTTTCAAGGAACAGGGCGACGGAGCGTTGATGCAAACCTACGCTTCCAAACTGCACTATTACGCATTTGATCAGGGATATGTAGGCGTCACACAGGAAATTTCCGACCTGCAGGAAGTTAAACTCTCTCAGATTTCAGACTGAATCCACTCCCTGCCCCCATAGAACCTATAAAAATCCCGCGACCGGATCAAGCTCCGGCCGTGGGATTTCTTTTACTATTCTGATATTGTTTGCTCTGCGCTCTCAGTCCTTCTTCCGTCTCTCCATCTGCCGCTTGCCCGCTTCACTCTGGTGATGGCGGCGGCGTCCCTTCTGGACGGCTGCGAAGACCACTGCTGTGACAAACAGCGCGATCAGGACCCACCCCGCAGGGGTGATCTTGCTCAGGTTGTAGCAGCGCACATTCACCCACATCTGGTTGGTGAGCTTGCTCTCCTCCGGGGTAAAGCAGCGCATGATGCTGGATCGCTGGATTACGTCCGTGCTGGGGTACTGCGCGGAGAGCTGCCGGTCGACAGCATCTGCCGGTGCTGAAAAGACATACTTTCCGTCGTCCTTTCCCTCGCCCTCAAAGAAGTAGTCGAGGTTGTAGTCCACCGTGTCGGTCTCGTCCTCATCGGCTGCGTAGTTCCACTTGAGGTACTCAAAGATCCGGTCGTCATCCCCGCCGGAGATGAAGGAGGTATAGCCGATGTAATACATGTTCCGGATGGCATTGTCAGGCCTGGAGAGGAAGTTGATGAAGGCCTCTGCCGCCTGCTGCTTTGCCGCATCGCCTCCGATGCCGCGCTTTAGCATCACCCAGCCGTCGAAGTAGATGTTGGTGCTCTCTTCCGGCACCGCAAAATTCAGGGTGTAGTCATCCTCATCGGCCTGGTCCATCGTGTAGACCGCGTCGCCGGACCACTGGTAGTTGGCAACCACCTTCCCGGTGATCATGTCCGCCTTGCCGGAGTCCGTCTCAAAGGAGTAGACGTTGTCCTTCACGCCCTGGAGCCAGTCCTGAACCTCTCCCACCATCTCCGGGGAGGTGTCATTCATCTCCTCCTCGAGGTTCTCGTGGTAATTGGGATCGGCAAGGAAATCCTGGGAGGTCAGGAGGCTGCTCTTGATCGCGCCAACAGCCGCAAAGTAGCTGTCCCTGACGTTATCCTTGATCGTGACCTGCCGGTAGAACTTCGGATTGTCGAAGATGTTCCAGGTAGAGGCTTCCTCCTTCGTCACCACATTCGGGTTGTAGACGATGCCCGTCACGCCCCACATGTAGCCCGCCGCGTACTTTGCCCAGGGCTCTCCGTTTCTCTCCTGGGTCTGAAAGATGTTCTCGAGGTAGGGGGAGACGCTGCGGATGTAGTAGTTGTTCTCATCCGACGTGTCAAAGAAGTGATCGGACAAAGGCACCAGCTGGCCCTCGTCCATCAGCTTCATGAACATGTACTCCGAGGGACAGACAAGATCATAGGTGTCCCCGAGCGTCAGCATGTTGTAGAGGTCCTCATTCGTGCCGAAGGTGGAGTACTCCACCTTTACCCGGACGCCATAGGTCTCGTAGTACCACTGCTCAAAATCCTCCACCATGGAGTTGTCGCCGCGAATATCGCCACTGGGAAGGTCGATGGTCTCATCCTCTCCCCAGTCCCCGGTGTCGATGTACTCCTCCCAGTTGCAGACGCGAAGCGTCACGGTCTTTCCGGTATCTGCAGAAGTTCCCTCTGCGGCAAAGGCCGGCATCACAGGAGAAGTCAGGAGGGAGAGCGCAAAGGCACCCAGCGCAAGGGCAGTCAGCTTATGCGGTCTTTTCAACGGACACCTCCTTTCCCTGCCTTCTGTTCTGCAGGTTCATCAGGATCACCACCAGCACGACGACGAGGAAGATCACCGTGGACAGGGCCCAGAGCGCCGTCTTGATGGTTGTCTGGGAGCCCCTCGTCGCATTGACGACATAGGTGCTGATCGTGTCGAAGGTCGCGGGCTTGGTATAGGTTGCAATGAAGTAGTCATCCAGAGAGAGGGTGATGGCAAGGCCAAAGCCCGAGACGATGCCCGGGACGATCTGCGGGATCACCACCTTCTGCATGGCAGTTGAGGGCTTTGCCCCAAGGTCGAGAGCTGCCTCATAGAGCGAGGGGTCCATCTGCTTGATCTTGGGCATGACCGCAAGGTAGACAAACGGTGCGGACAGCGTCACATGCCCCACGACAAGCGGGATGAACGTGTCCTTGCTGATCTGGAACACCACGACAAGCAGGATGCAGATCGAAAAGCCGGTGACGACATCGGCGTTGACGACCGGCACCTCGTTGAGGATGCCGATCACCTTCCCGGTCCGCTCCTTGGAGTAGAACGAGCCGATGGCACCGAGCGTCCCAAGGAGCGTGGCAATCACAGCGGAGCCAAAGGCAAGAAGGAGCGTCCCCAGGATCATGTGCAGTAGCTCGGGCGTTGTAAACAGCGTCACGTAGTTGTGGAAGGAAAACCCGTGAATGGCGCCGATCTGCGTGGAGTCCGTAAAGCTGTAGACCGCAAGAATCAGGATCGGCAGGTACATAAACAGCAGCATGATGCCAAGAAACAGCGGACGTACAATCTTTTTCACAGCAGAGCACCTCCTCTTGCTTTGGTCTCCTCCTCATCACTCCCGCCAAGGAGCGTGAACAGGCAGATGATGCCGAGGAGGATCAGGGCAATCATGGATCCGCCGTTCCAGTTATAGGCGGAGAAATAGGATCCGATGAGAGAGCCCATGATGTAGGTCGAGTTGTACAGCATATCCAGGACCACGTAGTTGGTCATCGCGGGCAGAAACACCATGGACACGCCGCTCATGATTCCGGGCATCGACAGGGGAAGCGTGACCTTGAAGAACGCGTCCCGGTTATTCGCCCCGAGATCATTTGCGGCCTCGATGTAGGCCGGATCAAGCCGCATGATTGTCGTGTAGATCGGCAGGATCATGAACGGCAGGAAATCGTAGGTCATGCCGATCACGGCATTGAGGAACGGGTACATCGCGAGGTTCCCCTCGATGACGTCGAGGAGCTCCTTCAGGGCTGTGATGCGCAGGGAAAAATTGATCCACATCGGCATCACGAAGATCAGGATGACGCCCTGCCGCTCCTTGAGCTTTCCCGTCGCCAGGATATAGGCCGTGGGATAGGCGAGCAGCAGGCACACTGCCGTCGTCACAATGGCGATGGCAAAGCTGTAGACGAGCGTGCCGAGCGCATTGGGATCCGTGAAGAACCCGGTGAGGTTCGACAGCGTGAACGCACCGGTGCCGTCGGTAAAGGCGTAGTAGAACAGCACGAAAAGGGGTGCCACCACAAACAGACAGAGCCACAGTGCATAGGGGATGCAAAGGCTCTTTCTCGTAAACTTCATGTTTTACCTCCCCTGCTTCTTCAGCGCAAACGACATCTTTTCGGTGGGCATGACCAGGCCGACGCGGTCGCCCATGTTCCAGAGATCCTCGTCGTAGACGACAAAGTCCTGTCCCAGATCCGTGTGAATGACATAGCTGTAGTGGTCGCCCTGGTAGATCAGGTTCGAGATGTTGCCCTCCACAAGACCCTCCTCGGCATCGTCTGTCATGTCGATGTCCTGGGGCTGGATTGAGGCCTCGATCTTGGTCTTGGCAAGGTCCAGGGTATCTCCGTTCTCGTCGACGATGGTGCCGTCGTCCAGGCGCTTCCCGCCCCGGATCAGCTTGGTCAGGGAGGCGTGCAGGAGTTTTCCGTTGTACTCGAGGCGGTAGTCGCTGTTGATGTCCACGAGGAACCGGTTCGTGTGGTCCTCGGCGATCATGATGTGGATTCCGTCCGGATCCACCGACATGCCGACCTTCTCGCCGATCTTCGGCGCCTGGATGGACTTGACCTCCATCTCGTTCTTGCCGGACTGGACCGCGATCTCGTAGTGGATGCCCTTGAAGATGACGCTGGTCACCTCGCCGGTGATCATGCCCTCGGAGGGCGGCGTGAGCCTGACATCCTCCGGCCGCACGACGGCCGTGATGTGGGTGCCCTCCGGCACGTCATCCACGCAGTCGAATTCGCCGCCGCAGAAGCGCACCTTCTTCTTCCCCGTCATGATGCCGGAGAAGATGTTGCTCTCCCCGATGAAGTCGGCGACAAAGGCGTTCTTGGGCTCGTTGTAGATGTCCTCCGGCGTCCCGATTTGCTGGATGCGGCCCTCACTCATGACGACGATCTTGTCGGACATGGTGAGCGCCTCCTCCTGATCGTGGGTGACATAGATGAAGGTGATTCCCAGACGGTCATGCATCTCCTTGAGCTCGAGCTGCATCTCCTGCCGCATCTTTAAATCCAGGGCTCCCAGGGGCTCGTCCAGAAGCAGGATCTCCGGCTCATTGACCAGGGCCCTTGCGATGGCAATCCGCTGCTGCTGGCCGCCGGAGAGCGTGGAAACCCGCCGCTCCTCGAAGCCCTCCAGGTCCACCAGGGAGAGGACCTTCTTCACCTTCTTGGTGATCTCGTCCTTCGGGGTCTTCTTCTGCCGAAGGCCGAAGGCGATGTTGTCGAAGATGTTCATGTGGGGAAACAGTGCGTAGCGCTGAAACACCGTGTTGATGGGCCGCTCGTAGGGCGGCAGGTTCTGGATGGGCTTTCCGTTTAACAGAATCTCCCCGGAGGTGGGCATCTCAAACCCCGCAATCATGCGCAGCGTGGTCGTCTTGCCGCAGCCCGAGGGTCCCAGGAACGTGACGAACTCCCCGCGCTTTACCTCGAGGTTGAAGTCCTTCACGGCGACAAAGCCGTTGTCGGAAAAGGACTTGGTCACCGACTTCAGTTCAATGATATTTTCTCTCTCCATTGTCTCTTTCTTCCTCTCGTATTGGCCGCTGGCCGCTCTCTCAGAACTGCGGCGGGGTGCTGATCCAAAGAAACTTTGCCGGCCGGGAGCCGGGGTTGGCGACGCGGTGGTTCACGGTGGTCCGGTAGTAGAAGCTCTCCCCCGCCCTGACGTGGTAGACGTTGTCCCCGAGGTACACGGCAAGCTTTCCCGCGAGGCAGTATCCGAACTCCTCGCCCGCATGGGGCTTGTCCATCTCCAGACTCCCGTGGGGCGTAAGCTCCACGAGGATCGGCTCCATCTCGAACTTCTGGGCGGGCGGGACGAGCCACAGGGTCCTGTTTCCGCCCTCATCCACCTTCTCGAAGTACTCCGCCTCGTGAAAGACGACCTGCTCCTCCTTCTCCTCCTTGAAGAACTCTGCGGGAGAGGTGCCAAGGCACTCGATGAGATCGAGGAGGGTCTCCACCGATGGCGTCACCTGCCCCCGCTCGAGCTGGGAGATAAACCCCTTTGTCAGCTCGGTCCTGTCTGCCAGCTCCTGCTGGGTCAGACCGTTCCGGTTCCGAAGGTCCCGGATCCTGCTTCCTATCATCTCGTTGATCTTAGCCGTATCCATCTGCTGTCCCCTGCTTTCTTGCTAAACACCAGGTATTGCATGGCTAAACTTTCAGGCCGGAAGAGATTGTACCAAAGCTAAACACAAAGTCAACTGTCAGAAAACCCAAATTTCGGATTTTGGAGGAGCGCAGGAGGAGCGCGCAGACGACCCCACTTTGCTGAGAATAGAACCGCCCTGTTAAGTTCCCGTGTGGAACAGGTTCAGACTTGGCAAAATCCCGCCGCAGGTTCTTGGTTTTGCTCCTCCTTCCCCGGCCGGAGACAGCAAAAAAGCAGGGGGAGATCCTCCCTCTGCTCTTTCGTCCATCCGGTCTTCCCGGTGCTCTTTCTCTATGCCGTTTCCCAGCCAGGAAAGCGGATGGAAGAAACAAAGAGACGCTGCTTTGACAAACAGAATAATTGTGCAATTGACGCAGCTGACCCGGAGCGGTATTGATTTCTCGTTCGAAACCTGCGAAAGACCGACGTCCCCTCTTCCGCTGATTTCCGCGAATTCGATACCTCGTGGCAGCTGTCTGTCGGACCATATAGGGAAAGATCCGATCAAAGACGGATTTCCAGAGTTGCATCCGATGTGTCCGCGATGATCAAGGCGATCTCCAGAAGTCTCTGGCTCCTGTCAGCCCCCTTTCGGCTGCTGGATTGCACTTGTGCTTTTGGTTCTCTTCATTTATACTAATATATAGATTAGTAATGTATAGATTAGTAATATGCAGATAAGTAAAATCTCTGTCTGCTGCACGTGTGGAGACCCCATATGAAATTTATTGGAAGAGATCGCGAAATGAAAATGCTCCAGGCACAGTACGACAAGAAGGATTTTGTCATGCTGATCCTGTACGGGCGCAGAAGGATCGGGAAAACCACGCTGCTGAATCATTTCCTGGAAGGCAAGGATGCCATCTTCTACACCGGGATTGAGAGCAAGGATTCCCAGAACCGGATTCTCTTTGGCAGTACGGTATTTCAGCACTTCGGCGAGAGCGGTGTGGAGGTAAACTTTTCATCGTACGCGGATATCCTGGCGTATATCACAGAGCACGCAAAAGCGCGTCCGGAGGAGAGACTCCTGCTTGTGCTCGATGAGTACCCCTATCTTGCGCAGAGCGAACCTGCATTTCCCTCGCTCCTGCAGCGTGAAATCGATTGTGAATGGGCGAATCTCAATATCATGCTGATCCTCTGCGGCTCATCAATCTCATTCATGGAAGAAGAGGTTCTTGGCGAAAAGTCCCCCCTATATGGAAGACGCACGGCGCAGCTGGATCTTCGCGCATTCGACTACAAAGCAGCAGCTGAATTCGTCCCGGATTATTCGCCGGAGGAGAAGGCCATTGTATTCGGTGTGACGGGCGGAGTCGCAAAATATCTATCCCTCTTCGATCCCGCCATCTCCCTGGATCAAAATCTTGAAGAACAGTTTTTCTCGACATCCGGATTTTTCTACGAGGAGCCACAGAATCTGCTGCGCGAGGAATTCCGCGATATCTCGCTGTATTATGCTGTTTTGAGCGCGATTGCCAGCGGAAGAAATCAGATTGGAGAAATTGCCGGAAAGACAGGATTCGACACGGCAAGGGTTGTACAGGCGGTCCAGCGGCTTTCTTCGGTCCGAATTGTCCGCAGAGACGTCCCCATCCTGAATGAGACCAATAAAAAGCTCTCCCAGTATGTCATCTGTGATGGAATGGTCCGCTTTTGGTTCCGCTGCGTTTCCAGGGGAATCAGCGCCATTGAACAGGGACATGGTGCAGCGTTTTACGAGCGGATGATCAAGCCTCAGCTTCATGACATTATGAGCCTGCCGTTTGAGGATATCTGCAGACAGTACACCCTGGCGCAGGGCCTCGGAAACGGATTGGGCGTCTTCCTGACCAAGGTCGGAAAATGGCGGGGTACAGATCCTGCCAAAAAGCAGCCGGCTGCTATCGACATCGTAGGGATCAACGACTTTGACCATACTGCAGTCATCGGGGCATGTAAGTTCCAAAACCAGCCGGTCGGATTGGCGGAATACAGGCTGCTCTCCGACCGGGAAAGACTGATCCATCCCTATCGGACGGTCAGGGAATTGCTCTTCTCGCTGGGTGGCTTCACAGAGGATCTCCAGGATGCGGCTTCCCGGGAGGACCGCATTCGGCTCATCACCATGGATGACCTGTACCGGTGCGCATCGCGAGTTTGAAGGGGCTCCCTCCAGCCTGCGGATCTTTTTAGCCAAAGGAAGAGAAGAAAAAGAGCAGAAGGAAGACGGATGTCTCTCTTCTGCTCTTTTGACCGGATTTTTCCGGATTTTCAAGATCCATTATTATTTCCTCAAACTTCCCACTTGGTCCGACCCTCAAAAAACGTTGAAAATACGCCCAAAATTGAGCTTTCTACTATGAGTTTTTCGGCTTCTTGACAATTGAAAAAGCACTCTGTGCCTTCTATAATAAGATCGTCCAAAATCAAAGGAAGGTACAGGTGCTCACATTGAGTATACATCAAAACAAGCCAATTGCAACTACTAATTTCGAGGACGAATGTGCGTTTGGAAACGCCATGAAAGAGCTTGGCGTAAGTGCTCTCCTGAAGGCCTCCAATATCACCAAGGCGAAGGGCGCCTCTGCATATGAGCTGTTTCAGTTTCTTGTAATCCTCGTGTTCCAGAAGTGCAACCTGTATCACTTCCTCAACTCCAAGAAGAAGGATACTGCCTATGACGATAACACCTACTACCGCTTCCTGAATGAAGGACGCTACAACTGGAGAAAGTTCATCCTGCTCCTCTCCGCCAGGATTGCCGCCTATTTCACTACTCTTACCCGCGAGAACAGGGCACGATGCTTCGTGCTCGATGACTCTGTCATCGCCCGTAACCGTTCCAAAAAGGTGGAGCTGCTCTCCAATGTCTACAATCACGTGATCCACAGAACCGAGAGGGGATTTAATCTCCTTCTTCTTGGGTGGACCGATGGATACAGCTTCCTTCCGGTCCAGTACATCATGCTTGCTTCGGCCAAGGCTAAGAGCCGCATCTGCGACGTATACGACAAGCACCTGCGTCATAACACCAACGCGTATAAGAGACGGGTGGATGCAATTACGCAAAAGCCCAAGATTGCACTTCAGTTGCTTCGCTCCGCCATTGACGCTGATATCAAAGCCGAATACGTGCTCATGGATACCTGGTTCACGACAGAACCGTTCATCTGCAGCATCAAGGACCTCGGCCTTGAGGTGATCGGCATGCTCAAAGATACCAAGCAGCAGTATTGGTACAAAGGCAGGCTGTATAACCTGAAAGGCCTCGCGAAGATTGCCATCCGTCATTGCCCGCAGGGGAAGCTGTTCGGGTCCATTGTTGTCAAAACGAAGTATCAGCAGCTTCCTGTCAAGCTGGTCTTTGTCCGCAATCGCAACAAGAAGGACGAGTACATCATCCTTCTAACCACTGCGGTGACTCTGCCCGACAGTGAGGCAGTCAGAATCTATGGCTACAGGTGGGGCATCGAGGTATGCTTCAGGGCATGTAAGTCCCTTCTCAAGCTTGGCAAGGAGTTTCAAGGACTCAGCTACGACGTAACCGACAGCACAACTGCACTCGTGCTCACACGATTTCTCATTCTCGAGTATATCCGTCGCAGGAAGAATGATCCCAAGACCATCTGCGAGCTGTTCTTCGTCTGCTGTGATGACATTCAGGATATTTCCCTGAAGCAGTCGATTGACCATCTTACTGCAATGCTGATCGAGGGGGTCAGAACAGGTGATGTCTCCATTCAGATCTCTGAAAAGATGCGTAGCGACCTGGAGAACTGGTTTTCGACACAGCCCGAGTTTATACAGAACCTGTTCCACGACTTCCTAAATTTGTTTCTAACAAGCGATAAAGCCGCATAATGCTGTCAAGTTTCAAAAAATCACCTGTTGAGCAAGAAACCATCGGCTGTTACAGCATTTTTCAAGTGGGAAGTTTGAGTTATTTCTCTTTGAATGAACAATAAAATTGTTGGCGTTAGTAAAGAACCGGGTTGATGGGTTCCATACCACAACCTCCATGGTGAACTCTCGACGCGATAATGTCCGATGAAGATATAGAATCCCCATTTGGAGCTCTTTTCTTCTCCGCATAATGCCTATCTTGTTATTTATAGTCACATACTCGGCAAGTGAGTGTATGTGTTTAGGCAATCTAGGTGATGCTTTGTTACATGATGCAACACAGCACGGATAGGAGTGTACCCAGCTCGAGCTCAAAGTGAGGTATTAGTGGTCTCATGCTAGGCGATCGCTTATCAACCCGTTTCTTAACTAACGCCAAATTGTTGGCGTTAGTAAAGAACCGGGTTGATGGGTTCCATACCACAACCTCCATGGTGAACTCTCGACGCGATAATGTCCGATGAAGATATAGAATCCCCATTTGGAGCTCTTTTCTTCTCCGCATAATGCCTATCTTGTTATTTATAGTCACATACTCGGCAAGTGAGTGTATGTGTTTAGGCAATCTAGGTGATGCTTTGTTACATGATGCAACACAGCACGGATAGGAGTGTACCCAGCTCGAGCTCAAAGTGAGGTATTAGTGGTCTCATGCTAGGCGATCGCTTATCAACCCGTTTCTTAACTAACGCCAAATTGTTTTATCCACTCAAATGGAGAACTATCAACTTTCCAGTTCTATTTGATCAAACGATTTATCATTCTCAACCGATATCGAAATGAGCATAAAATAAGCGCCTCCTTTCAGGGAGGCGCTTACCGTATCGTATTTCCCTCCGTGAGAACACAGCATTTCATTCTCTTATTCGGAGACTTTATCCCCAAATAATGATCTTATTTGGGGAATACCGCGATTCGCTTTCTCTTTTCCCGCAGGCGATGCCGCTTGGCATACAGCGGGATCTCATCCTATTCGGATCCTGTTCTGTCCCCTGTCTTACAGGTTCTCTTCGTCCATCTCTGCAAGATCCGCCTTCCGGTCCTGCGCCTGCAGGATCTGGTCCTCGATGTCGTCGTCATAGACCCGCTGCTCGTAGCTGTCAAAGCTGCTTTTTCTGGTTTTGGGTGCCGGTGCCTCCCGGTCCACACTCACCTCGGTGCAGGAGACATCGACGTACTCGTCCTCGATGGCCTTCTTCACCCAGCCAATCAGGTTGTGGATCGGGGTGGCGGAGCGCTGTGCCATCTTGACGGCCCGCTCGATGCACTCGTAGTCATAGCCTGCCGCCTTGCAGATCGCCGTGACCCCCTTGGTCGTGATGTTGTCCGCGTCGTCTGCGGCATCCATCAAAAGCCCCATGACCTGCTTCTTGATCTTCTTCTGCTCCTCCGGGCTGATCGCATCCACGTCGGCCACGTTCATGACCACATCGTCCTGCAGGATGCCCGGGATCTGCTTGTACACGTAAAAGATCACGCCAACGACCTTGCCGCCGACACCGGCCCGCTCCACGTCGTAGTCCATGTGGAGGGAGGTCTTCTCATTGATCTCGGTCTTGGACTTCTCCAGGGCACGGCGCTTGAAGTCGCCGAAGGCGGAGAGGATCTCCCCCTTGCGGCTGGCCTTCTTTCCGTTCTCCACCACGGCGGAGACGCCAAGGAACTGGCGCAGCTCCTGGTAGTCCCATCTTCTGGCGAAGGGATGGGCCGCCGTGAAGGTGGTGGGGATCGACGGATCGCGCATCTTCTTCCTGCGGGCCACCTCCAGGGACAGATCCGAGGAGAGGGACTCATAGAGCTTGATCGCATAACTGGAGGTCAGCGTATTCATCTGATCCCAGGAGAGCGTGGAGAAGTTGGTCTTCAGGTTCACCAGCTTGTCCTTGAGCTGGGAGTTGTAGGTCAGCGACATCTCCCCGTCCTGGAACTTCGCGTGGGTGATGACGTTGATGCCCTCGATGTGCTGGTTCTCCTCGTCCTCGATGTAGATTCTCCAGTCCAGGATGCTGGGCTTGGACTCATCCACGGGCTTGATCAGCTCCTTGATCTGGTCATAGAAGGAACCGTTGGATCTCTTGAACATGCGCCGGAGCTCCTGGCCGGAAAACCGGGCCACCACGGTGCCGTCGGGCTGGGCCTTTGCGTGGGTCAGCCCCGCGGCAAAGAGCTTCATGCCCATCGCGGTACTCTTTCCCTTTGCATTGATCAGGGAGTTGCTCTTTTTGTAAAAGATCATCGGACTGCTGTCCGGTGTGGTGTTCTTCTTTGTCTTTGCTGCTGCCATTGGTTTTCTGCGCCCGTTTCCCCTGCCCTCTCCGTTCCAAAAAGTGCAGGGCAATTCCAAAAAATGCCATAACTTGATTTCGAACCGTATTATAGCTTTTGGGGAGCAGGGTTGCAACCGGTTTATTCCAATTTTTGCCATAACTTGTCGCCCCGGATTCCAAAAAGTGCAGGGATGGACGACACCGGTTCGGGCGATCTCCCAGGCGCACCCCCGCCCTCCCGTTCCAAATCTGTCATCCCTTCCGCCCTGGGGTCTTCCGGATTTGTCCCAAACTTCATTCCAAAAATGTCATATCTTCCCGGCTGAACACCCTCAGAATCCAAGA